>NZ_JAHLOF010000025.1 GCF_018917235.1 Metaclostridioides mangenotii | reverse complement strand
TATCAATTGCTTAAAGTGCTAACAATAGGGATAAATCCCTAATGGTGGAGATGAGGAGAGTCGAACTCCTGACCCCTTGCTTGCAAGGCAAGTGCTCTCCCAACTGAGCTACACCCCCAGATTATATAATTGTAATTTCGAAATATGAAGACTCAAAAAAGAACCCTTAAATTAAACAGTAAGTAGTATCTTTGATTTAGGCGATAGCCTACACTAAAATACATACATATACTTTAATAAAAGTTTTCTGTCTAATTCTCATTCGATTTATTGAAGTTCGGTAAGAACATTCAAAATTAAACAGTAGGCAATTCTCCCTAGAAAGGAGGTGATCCAGCCGCACCTTCCGATACGGCTACCTTGTTACGACTTCACCCCAGTTATTGATACCACCTTCGACGACTTCCTCCCAAGGGTTAGATAATCGGCTTCGGGTGTTTCCAACTTCCGTGGTGTGACGGGCGGTGTGTACAAGACCCGGGAACGCATTCACCGCAGCATTCTGATC
>NZ_JAHLOF010000024.1 GCF_018917235.1 Metaclostridioides mangenotii | reverse complement strand
AGAAGTTATTAAATGATGATTAAGTCATCAACTGATAATTTAAAGTATTATCAAACTTATATAATAGATGTCATATCACTAAATATATATATGCAGTTTTCAAAGTGCTAACGCACGTCGCAAAGTCTATATCTTCATATACACTCAGATATATCAATTGCTTAAAGTGCTAACAATAGGGATAAATCCCTAATGGTGGAGATGAGGAGAGTCGAACTCCTGACCCCTTGCTTGCAAGGCAAGTGCTCTCCCAACTGAGCTACACCCCCATATTTCGTTGTAGAAGATCCAAAAAAGAACCCTCAAAATTAAACAGTAGGCAATTCTCCCTAGAAAGGAGGTGATCCAGCCGCACCTTCCGATACGGCTACCTTGTTACGACTTCACCCCAGTTATTGATGCCACCTTCGACGACTTCCTCCCAAGGGTTAGATAATCGGCTTCGGGTGTTTCCAACTTCCGTGGTGTGACGGGCGGTGTGTACAAGACCCGGGAACGCATTCACCGCAGCATTCTGATC
>NZ_JAHLOF010000023.1 GCF_018917235.1 Metaclostridioides mangenotii | reverse complement strand
GCGGTAACAGGGGTTCGATTCCCCTACGGGTCACCAATTAAATATGCGGGTGTAGCTCAATGGTAGAGTTCCGGCCTTCCAAGCCGGCTGTGAGGGTTCGATCCCCTTCACCCGCTCCAAAACGTGGGATTATAGCTCAGCTGGGAGAGCACCTGCCTTACAAGCAGGGGGTCACAGGTTCGAGCCCTGTTAATCCCACCAATTACGCGGCCTGGTAGTTCAGTTGGTTAGAATGCCAGCCTGTCACGCTGGAGGTCGAGGGTTCGAGCCCCTTCCAGGTCGCCAAATTAATTGTCGCTAAATTAATAAGGATTAATAATTAATTTAATAACTAAATAATATGTAATGCATTTTAAATTTTGTGCTGGTGTGGCTCAACGGTAGAGCAGCTGACTTGTAATCAGCAGGTTGTAGGTTCGATTCCTATCACCAGCTCCACAAAACATGGAGGATTTCCCGAGTTGGCCAAAGGGGGCAGACTGTAAATCTGTTAGCATCGCTTTCGGTGGTTCGAATCCACCATCCTCCACCAAGTAAATAAAATGCGGATGTGGCGGAATTGGCAGACGCACTAGACTTAGGATCTAGCGCCTTTGGCGTGGGGGTTCGACTCCCTTCATCCGCACCATTTTATTTATAT
>NZ_JAHLOF010000022.1 GCF_018917235.1 Metaclostridioides mangenotii | reverse complement strand
ATCCTCCACCAAGTAAATAAAATGCGGATGTGGCGGAATTGGCAGACGCACTAGACTTAGGATCTAGCGCCTTTGGCGTGGGGGTTCGACTCCCTTCATCCGCACCATTTTATTTATATTTTTTGGGTGCATAGCTCAGCTGGATAGAGCAACGCCCTTCTAAGGCGTGTGTCCGGGGTTCGAATCCCTGTGCGCTCACCAAAAAAAATAGGGGATTCGCCAAGTCGGTAAGGCACAGCACTTTGACTGCTGTATGCGTAGGTTCGAGTCCTGCATCCCCTGCCATAATAATTATATATGGTCTATTAGCTCAGTCGGTAGAGCACCTGACTTTTAATCAGGGTGTCCCGCGTTCGAGTCGCGGATAGATCACCAATGGAGAGGTGTCCGAGTGGTTTAAGGAGCTGGTCTTGAAAACCAGTGATGCTTAACGGCACCGTGGGTTCGAATCCCACCCTCTCCGCCAGCCCAAATAGCTCAGTCGGTAGAGCAGGGGACTGAAAATCCCCGTGTCGGTGGTTCGATTCCGCCTTTGGGCACCAAAAGATGTGGCGGTATAGCTTAGTTGGCTAGAGCGTTCGGTTCATACCCGAAAGGTCACAGGTTCGACTCCTGTTACCGCTACCAATAAAATGTGGACCATTAGCTCAGTTGGTTAGAGCGCCCGGCTCATAACCGGTAGGTCCGGGGTTCGAGTCCCTGATGGTCCACCACAAAAACTAAAATATTTATGGTGGGTATAGCTCAGTTGGTTAGAGCGCCAGATTGTGGCTCTGGAGGCCGTGAGTTCGAATCTCATTATCCACCCCAAAAGAAAATATGGTCTATTAGCTCAGTCGGTAGAGCACCTGACTTTTAATCAGGGTGTCCCGCGTTCGAGTCGCGGATAGATCACCAGTAGGTGGCGACATAGCCAAGTGGTAAGGCAGTGGACTGCAACTCCTTGATCCCCAGTTCAAATCTGGGTGTCGCCTCCAATATTCCAAGGTAGCTCAACGGTGGAGCACTCGGCTGTTAACCGATAGGCTGAGGGTTCGAGTCCCTCCCTTGGAGCCATTTTAATATTTAATATCGCGGGGTGGAGCAGTTGGCAGCTCGTTGGGCTCATAACCCAAAGGTCGCAGGTTCGAGTCCTGCCTCCGCAACCATTAAAAAACATAAGGCCCGTTGGTCAAGCGGTCAAGACACCGCCCTTTC
>NZ_JAHLOF010000021.1 GCF_018917235.1 Metaclostridioides mangenotii | reverse complement strand
AAAAGATATAAACAAAATTATAGCTTAGTAGATCTTAAAAGATATTTAATAGATGTAACAAAAGAAGGTTACAAAGGAAGTTATGTAGATGGTTTTGTGTTTGCATACAAAAGTAATCTTTCGAAGTTAGAAAAGGAATTAAAACATTAATATATGGGGGAATTAATTATGAATAATCAAGTAGCAAATATATATGAAAACAATAATATGCAAGTTCAAAATAAAGAACTTAGCGCAACAAAAGAAATGGTTACGACAAGACAAGCACAAGAGGTTCAAGCAGCTATGATAATGGCTAAGAGATTTCCAAGAGACGAGGTAGAAGCGTTTAATCGAATACTAAAGTCATGCCAAAGGAGAAGTCTAGCAGAACAAAGCATGTACGAATACCCGAGAGGTGGGCAAAAAGTAACTGGTCCGAGTATAAGACTCGCTGAAGCATTAGCTCAAAACTGGGGGAATTTAAACTACGGAATTATTGAATTAGAACAAAAAGATGGAGAAAGCCAAGTGATGGCTTATGCTTGGGATTTGGAAACTAATACAAGACATGACAAGGTATTTAGTGTTCCTCACATTAGAACTACAAAACATGGCAACAAAACACTAACAGATCCAAGAGATATATACGAAATGGTAGCTAATCAAGGGACGAGAAGGCTTAGAGCTTGCATATTAGGTGTTATACCAGGAGACGTAATAGACAGTGCAGTAGAACAGTGCCAATTAACTTTAAAAGGTGCAAATCCAGAACCTTTAATTGATAGAGTAAGAAAAATGGTTAAGACTTTCGAAGACAAGTTCAGCGTAACAAAGGAAATGCTAGAAGAATATATCGGATGTAATTCTGATGCATTTAGCGAGAATGATTTTATAATACTTAGAAATATTTATGCTAGTTTAAAAGATGGCATGTCAAAACGAGAAGATTGGTTCAAAATTAAGTCTGCTGAAAAGTCTGTATTTGAGTTAGATAATAATGAAAAAACAAAAGAAGATGGGGATATCAAAGGACAAACTAATATGTTTGGAGGGGATGAAGTTGTTACAGATAAATAAGGAAAATTACTTTAGTAATGAAGCAGATAGGGAATATTTCTCTGTCTCCCAATTTAAGAGTTTCATGAGTTGTGAAGCTAAGACAGTAGCTAAACTTAACGAAGAGTGGGTAGACGGAGACGACGACGCTTTTATATTAGGATCTTATGTGCATGCTTGGAGTGAAGGATCAAACTTAGATGAATTTAAGGCTAAACACCCTCAAATGTTTAAGAAGGACGGAACTCTCTTAGCAAAATATTCGATAGGCGACAAGATGATAGAAACGCTAAAGAATGATCCTCTAATTTCAAAAGTAAGAGAGGGAGAAAAAGAAGTTATATTAACTGTTGAAATGTTTGGGGTTATGTGGAAAGCAATGATTGATATATATAATCCTGATAAAAGATATTTTGCAGATTTAAAAACAACTAGAGATATAAAACTAAGAATGTGGAACGAAGATAAAAAACAGAAAGAGAACTTTATCGTAGTGTATGACTATGTTTTACAAATGGCAGTATATGCAGAACTTGAAAGGATCAATAGTGGCAGAGCGGAGCATTTACAGCCACATATTATAGCTGTATCAAAAGAAAATATTCCAGATAAGGCAGTTATTTTAATAGAAAAAGAGTACATACAAGAAAAGTTAAACGAAGTAGAATTCTTACTTCCGAGGTTTATAGATGTTAAGAGTGGTAAAAGAGAGCCTCATAGATGTGAGTGTTGCGATTACTGCAAAAGTACAAAGGTATTAAATAAGGTTATTAGTTTTACAGAGATATAAAAGAGGGTGATAAGCCTTGAAT
>NZ_JAHLOF010000020.1 GCF_018917235.1 Metaclostridioides mangenotii | reverse complement strand
AAACTCTCATAAAAAATTTGATGGCTCAGATACTATTGTTATCAAAATATCTGGCTTTATATGGTTTGTTTCTTGTTTTCTTATAAATTAACCTACTGTTTAATTTTCAATGTTCTTTTCAATTCTTTCTCTGTGTTTTCTTTGTTTCGTTTGCGTCTCTTTCGAAGACAAGTATTACTATACCAAAATAAAAAAAACATGTCAACACTTTTTATAAAATAAGTTTATGCTTAATTCCTTAAGTTTATTTAAACTTAGATATACCAAGTGTTTGAACAAATCACTTCTTTATATTTTTTTTCCTATATTAAATTTATTAACTATTATAATATATTATTATTCAAAATAAAAAAATTATTTTCTGCTCAAATTATAAAACTCAATACGTTATATATTATATATAACTTAGTAATAATGAATTAGCCTTGTATGTTTTATTAACTTTCCCAATAATTATACTTTCAGCTATAGTTATTATATTTTCTATAGATATATAACTAAACACTATACTATTTAGTAGCTTATTTATAAATAATGTGAAATATAAGTAAAGACATGGAAAGAAAAAATAATATAACTCTAGAAATAGTGCTATTATATCAATATCTTTGACCTAGACATGAAGAAGAATTACAATCTGCAAGAAGCAAAGATCATTTAAATTAAAACTACAGAATACGATTTAGTAGTTTCATAACTAATGTAACTTAAAATAGCCTTCTTGCCTAATAGAGGCTTTCTTAGGAAATAGTGGCGAATTTGGGCTTTCCTGCAATAGTAACTATATATTAGCTAGTGTAAAAAGCTTTTAGATTTTAGTTCTTATTCCAATATAGGGTTAATGATTACATTTCGAATGGATATGAGGGCGATGTTAGTGATTGTAGTTGTCTGGCGCGGTTTGATAGCCAGTCTACATGAACTAATTTCTTCATTATACACATTTGATGACTTTCACTTTCCCAAAACACAGCTTTATCATAAGAAGTTTTAGGTTTTAGTTCTTAATCTAATGAGGGGTTAATGATTGCATTTAAAATGGATATGTGGGCGATGTTAGTGATTGTAGCTGTCTGACTCGATTCGATAGCCAGTCTACAAATAAATTTGATATAGGTTTTGACTTTGATCTTCCCAAAAACAAAGTTTTAGTGTAAGAAGTCTTTATATTTTAAGGTTTAATCTAATATAGGGTTAATGATTGTATTTCGAATGGATATGAGGGCGATGTTAGTGATTGTAGCTGTCTGGCGCGACTCTTAGCCAGCCTACATGAACTAATTTCTTTATATTAATTAAGATTTTGATCTTTCCTATATATTGCTTTAGCGTAAAAAGCTTTTAGATTTTAGTTCTTAATCTAATGAAGGGTTAATGATTGCATTTAGAATGGATATGATGACGATGTTTGTGATTGTAGTTGTATGGCGCGGTTTCTTAGCTAGCCTACAATAATCTCTTTATATTAATTAAGGTTTTGATCTTTCCTATATATTAGCTTTAGCGTAAGAAGTCTTTAGGTTTTAGTTCTTAACTTAATGAAGGGTTAATGATTGTATTTCGAATGGATATGAGGGCGATGTTAGTGATTGTAGCTGTCTGGCGCGGTTCGATAGCCAGCCTACATGAACTAATCTCTTTATATTAATTGTAGTTTTGATCTTTCCTATATATTGCTTTAGTGTAAGAAGTCTTTAGATTTTGGGGTTTAATCCAATGAAGGGTTAATGATCGCATTTCGAATTGATATGAGGGCGATGTTAGTGATTGTAGCTGCCTGGCGCAGTTTCTTAGCCAGCCTACAAGTAAATTTGATATAGGTTTTAACTTTGATCTTCTCCAAAACACAGCATTAGTGTAAGAGTCTTTAGGTTTTAGTTCTTAATCTAATGAAGGGTTAATGATTGCATTTCGAATTGATATGATGACGATGTTTGTGATTGTAGTTGTCTGGCGCGGTTTCTTAGCCAGCCTACAAGAACTAATTTCGTCATCATATACGTTCAAAATTCAAACATTAACCCATCCACACATAAAAACAAAAACTAAAAAAGATTACGCGGCTACGTCCTACTCTCCCAGGCAGTTTCCCACCAAGTACCATCAGCGCAAGAGAGCTTAACTTCTGTGTTCGGAATGGGAAC
>NZ_JAHLOF010000019.1 GCF_018917235.1 Metaclostridioides mangenotii | reverse complement strand
CAGGGTAGGTTACCCACGCGTTACTCACCCGTCCGCCGCTCTCCCCCGAAGGGGTTCGCTCGACTTGCATGTGTTAGGCACGCCGCCAGCGTTCATCCTGAGCCAGGATCAAACTCTCAAAAAAAATTTGATGGCTCAGATACTATTGTTATCAAAATATCTGGCTTTATATGGTTTGTTTCTTGTTTTCTTATAAATTAACCTACTGTTTAATTTTCAATGTTCTTTTCTTATTCAGTATAATTTAGATGGTAGCGGTAACAGGAGTCGAACCTGTGACCTTTCGGGTATGAACCGAACGCTCTAGCCAACTAAGCTATACCGCCGTATACCTTGTGGTGCCCAAAGGCGGAATCGAACCACCGACACGGGGATTTTCAGTCCCCTGCTCTACCGACTGAGCTATTTGGGCAAGTGGTGGGCCTAGCTGGACTCGAACCAGCGACCTCACGCTTATCAGGCGTGCGCTCTAACCACCTGAGCTATAGGCCCTTGCAATTTATTATTAATTTAGCATATTTCTTCTTAGCATTAACTTATTTGGTATTACTGGTCGAGGTGAAGGGACTCGAACCCCCGGCCCCATGGTCCCAAACCATGTGCGCTACCAAACTGCGCTACACCTCGGAGATAATATAACAGTTTTAATCTGGCAGGGGTAGAGGGACTCGAACCCCCGGCGCACGGTTTTGGAGACCGACGCTCTACCAACTGAGCTATACCCCTAAATTGGTGGACCTTCAGGGATTCGAACCCCGGACCTACCGGTTATGAGCCGGGCGCTCTAACCAACTGAGCTAAAGGTCCAACTACATTTTTAATTGGTCGAGGTGAAGGGACTCGAACCCCCGGCCCCATGGTCCCAAACCATGTGCGCTACCAAACTGCGCTACACCTCGATTATTATTGGCGGAGAAGGAGGGATTCGAACCCTCGCACCGGTTAACCCAGCCTAATCCCTTAGCAGGGGATCCTCTTGAGCCACTTGAGTACTTCTCCATAAATAGTATTATTAATTTTTAATGGCGGAGAGGGTGGGATTCGAACCCACGGTGCCGTAAAGCATCACTGGTTTTCAAGACCAGCTCCTTAAACCACTCGGACACCTCTCCATTGGTGATCTATCCGCGACTCGAACGCGGGACACCCTGATTAAAAGTCAGGTGCTCTACCGACTGAGCTAATAGACCGTAATATTAAGTTGGCAGGGGATGCAGGACTCGAACCTACGCATGTAGCAGTCAAAGTGCTATGCCTTACCGACTTGGCGAATCCCCTGCATGGTGAGCGCACAGGGATTCGAACCCCGGACACACGCCTTAGAAGGGCGTTGCTCTATCCAGCTGAGCTATGCACCCATATAATTAAAATTATTTGGAGCGGGTGAAGGGGATCGAACCCTCACAGCCGGCTTGGAAGGCCGGAACTCTACCATTGAGCTACACCCGCATATTAGTATATAATTGGTGGAGGATGGTGGATTCGAACCACCGAAAGCGATGCTAACAGATTTACAGTCTGCCCCCTTTGGCCAGCTCGGGAAATCCTCCGTTTATGGAGCTGGTGATAGGAATCGAACCTACAACCTGCTGATTACAAGTCAGCTGCTCTACCGTTGAGCCACACCAGCATATAGTTACTTTTAATAATATCTTTTAAATCATTTTGAAGACCTTTTGGCATTACTAACCTAATGTCATTCGTATCTTTAATTGGCGACCTGGAAGGGGCTCGAACCCTCGACCTCCAGCGTGACAGGCTGGCATTCTAACCAACTGAACTACCAGGCCGCGTAATTGGTGGGATTAACAGGGCTCGAACCTGTGACCCCCTGCTTGTAAGGCAGGTGCTCTCCCAGCTGAGCTATAATCCCACGTGCTGGCAATCTAATCTTTTTGTAATCTCAATTGGCTCCAAGGGAGGGACTCGAACCCTCAACCTACCGGTTAACAGCCGGGTGCTCCACCATTGAGCTACCTTGGATTATTACGTGGCTACGTCCTACTCTCCCAGGCAGTTTCCCACCAAGTACCATCAGCGCAAGAGAGCTTAACTTCTGTGTTCGGAATGGGAACAGGTGTATCCTCTCTGCTATTGTAACCACATTGATTAGCTTATTATTTGCTTTTTATAAGACAAGTATTATGCTAACATCTCTAAGAAAAAATGTCAATACTTTTATGACTATATTTTTAGTCACTTTATCAAATAATTCAGATTCTATTAAACTTATTTAGAGTTAGTACTCTAAAAACTACACATATATTTTAGTAAGTCATCTAAAGATCAGGTCAAGTCCTCGATCTATTAGTATCAATAAGCTCCATACATTGCTGCACTTCCACCTTTGACCTATCAACCAGGTAGTCTTCCTGGGATCTTAACCTTGCGGTGGGAAATCTTA
>NZ_JAHLOF010000018.1 GCF_018917235.1 Metaclostridioides mangenotii | reverse complement strand
TGAGAGTTTGATCCTGGCTCAGGATGAACGCTGGCGGCGTGCCTAACACATGCAAGTCGAGCGAACCCCTTCGGGGGAGAGCGGCGGACGGGTGAGTAACGCGTGGGTAACCTACCCTGTACACACGGATAACATACCGAAAGGTATACTAATACGTGATGACATATCGGACAGGCATCTGTCAGATATCAAAGGTCAGCCGGTACAGGATGGACCCGCGTCTGATTAGCTAGTTGGTGAGATAAAAGCTCACCAAGGCGACGATCAGTAGCCGACCTGAGAGGGTGATCGGCCACATTGGAACTGAGACACGGTCCAAACTCCTACGGGAGGCAGCAGTGGGGAATATTGCACAATGGGCGAAAGCCTGATGCAGCAACGCCGCGTGAGTGATGAAGGTTTTCGGATCGTAAAACTCTGTCCTCAAGGAAGATAATGACGGTACTTGAGGAGGAAGCCCCGGCTAACTACGTGCCAGCAGCCGCGGTAATACGTAGGGGGCTAGCGTTATCCGGATTTACTGGGCGTAAAGGGTGCGTAGGCGGTCTTTCAAGTCAGAAGTTAAATTCTACGGCTCAACCGTAGCCAGCTTTTGAAACTGGAAGACTTGAGTGCAGGAGAGGAGAGTAGAATTCCTAGTGTAGCGGTGAAATGCGTAGATATTAGGAGGAATACCAGTAGCGAAGGCGGCTCTCTGGACTGTAACTGACGCTGAGGCACGAAAGCGTGGGGAGCGAACAGGATTAGATACCCTGGTAGTCCACGCCGTAAACGATGAGTACTAGGTGTCGGGGGTTACCCCCCTCGGTGCCGCAGCTAACGCATTAAGTACTCCGCCTGGGGAGTACGCTCGCAAGAGTGAAACTCAAAGGAATTGACGGGGACCCGCACAAGTAGCGGAGCATGTGGTTTAATTCGAAGCAACGCGAAGAACCTTACCTAAGCTTGACATCCTGGTGACCTCTCCCTAATCGGAGATTTCCCTTCGGGGACACCAGTGACAGGTGGTGCATGGTTGTCGTCAGCTCGTGTCGTGAGATGTTGGGTTAAGTCCCGCAACGAGCGCAACCCTTGTCTTTAGTTGCCATCATTAAGTTGGGCACTCTAGAGAGACTGCCAGGGATAACCTGGAGGAAGGTGGGGATGACGTCAAATCATCATGCCCCTTATGCTTAGGGCTACACACGTGCTACAATGGGTGGTACAGAGGGCTGCTAAACCGTAAGGTCATGCCAATCCCTTAAAGCCATTCTCAGTTCGGATTGTGGGCTGAAACTCGCCCACATGAAGCTGGAGTTACTAGTAATCGCAGATCAGAATGCTGCGGTGAATGCGTTCCCGGGTCTTGTACACACCGCCCGTCACACCACGGAAGTTGGAAACACCCGAAGCCGATTATCTAACCCTTGGGAGGAAGTCGTCGAAGGTGGCATC
>NZ_JAHLOF010000017.1 GCF_018917235.1 Metaclostridioides mangenotii | reverse complement strand
GTGACGTGCGTTAGCACTTTGAAAACTGCATATATATATTTAGTGATATGACATCTATTATATAAGTTTGATAATACTTTAAATTATCAGTTGATGACTTAATCATCATTTAATAACTTCTGGTCAAGTTATTAA
The DNA here is from genome assembly GCF_018917235.1 of Metaclostridioides mangenotii. Taxonomy (GTDB): domain Bacteria; phylum Bacillota; class Clostridia; order Peptostreptococcales; family Peptostreptococcaceae; genus Metaclostridioides. Next base: position 2,893 of record NZ_JAHLOF010000017.1, on the reverse strand, counting down.
GGGTGTAGGGCGGATGCCTTGGCACTAGGAGCCGATGAAGGACGCGATAAGCTGCGATAAGCTTCGGGGAGTTGCACGTAAACTTTGATCCGAAGATTTCCGAATGAGGAAACTCACTTAGAGTAATGTCTAAGTATCATTAAGTGAATACATAGCTTAATGAGGGGAACCCGGGGAACTGAAACATCTTAGTACCTGGAGGAATAGAAAGAAATTCGATTCCGTAAGTAGCGGCGAGCGAACGCGGAACAGCCCAAACCAGTAAAGCTTGCTTTATTGGGGTTGCGGACATATCATAAACGGAGCGGTTATTGTAGACGAAGAGATCTGGAAAGGTCCACCACAGAAGGTTACAGTCCTGTAGTCGAAACAAGAAGGCTTTAGATATGATCCAGAGTACCACGGGACACGTGAAACCCTGTGGGAAGCAGGAGGGACCACCCTCCAAGGCTAAATACTACCTAGTGACCGATAGCGTATAGTACCGTGAGGGAAAGGTGAAAAGAACCCCGGGAGGGGAGTGAAATAGAACCTGAAACCCTACACTTACAAGCTGTGGAAGCACATTTCTTGTGTGACCGCGTACTTTTTGTAGAACGGGCCAACGAGTTACGTTAAGTAGCAAGGTTAAGCACTTATGGTGTGAAGCCGTAGCGAAAGCGAGTTTTAACTGAGCGTACAGTTATTTGACGTAGACCCGAAACCGGGCGACCTACCCATGAGCAGGATGAAACGAAAGTAAAATTTCGCGGAGGTCCGAACCCACGAGCGTTGAAAAGCTCGGGGATGACTTGTGGGTAGCGGTGAAATTCCAATCGAGCCCGGAGATAGCTGGTTCTCCCCGAAATAGCTTTAGGGCTAGCCTTAAGTTTAGAGATACGGAGGTAGAGCACTGAATGTCCTAGGGGGTATTGCACTTACCGAAGACTATCAAACTCCGAATGCCGTTATCTTTTACTTAGGAGTCAGACTGTGGGTGATAAGATTCATAGTCGAGAGGGTAACAACCCAGATCGTCAGCTAAGGTCCCTAAATGTAAGTTAAGTGGTAAAGGATGTGGGATTGCACAGACAACCAGGATGTTGGCTTAGAAGCAGCCACTCATTTAAAGAGTGCGTAATAGCTCACTGGTCGAGTGATCCTGCGCCGAAAATTTCCGGGGCTAAAACTTACTACCGAAGCTACGACATCATTTATGATGGGTAGGGGAGCTTCCCATACGGGTTGAAGCATGACCGTAAGGACATGTGGACTGTATGGGAGTGAGAATGTTGGCATGAGTAGCGAGATGTGGGTGAGAATCCCACAGGCCGTAAACCCAAGGTTTCCAGGGGAAGGTTCGTCCGCCCTGGGTTAGTCGGGACCTAAGCTGAGGCCGAAAGGCGTAGGTGATGGACAACAGGTTGATATTCCTGTACTACCGATAACCGTTTGAGAAATGGGATGACACAGTAGGATAAGCTATGCACACTGTTGGTTATGTGTGTCTAAGTACTGAGGCAGTCTGGACAGGCAAATCCGTCCGGATATTAATGCTGGGGTACGATGGGGAGCGAAATTTAGTAGCGAAGTAGCTGATTTCACACTGTCGAGAAAAGTCTCTATCGAGGTTAAAGGTACCCGTACCGCAAACCGACACAGGTGGGTGAGGAGAATATCCTAAGGCCAGCGAGAGAACTGTTGTTAAGGAACTCGGCAAAATGACCCCGTAACTTAGGGATAAGGGGTGCCACCATCCGGTGGCCGCAGAGAATAGGCCCAAGCGACTGTTTACCAAAAACATAGGTTTCTGCTAAGTCGTAAGACGATGTATAGGAGCTGACGCCTGCCCGGTGCTGGAAGGTCAAGGGGATCTGTTAGGATTTATCCGAAGCAGTGAACTTAAGCCCCAGTAAACGGCGGCCGTAACTATAACGGTCCTAAGGTAGCGAAATTCCTTGTCGGGTAAGTTCCGACCCGCACGAAAGGCGTAACGATTTGGGCACTGTCTCAACAACAGACTCGGTGAAATTGTAATACCGGTGAAGATGCCGGTTACCTGCGACAGGACGGAAAGACCCCATGGAGCTTTACTGTAGCTTGACATTGGGTCTTGGTACTACATGTACAGGATAGGTGGGAGGCTATGAAACCAGGACGCCAGTCTTGGCGGAGCCATCCTTTGGATACCACCCTTGTAGTACTGGGACTCTAACCATAGGCCATGAATCTGGTCTTGGGACACTGTCTGGTGGGCAGTTTGACTGGGGCGGTCGCCTCCCAAAAGGTAACGGAGGCGCTCAAAGGTTCTCTCAGTACGGTCGGAAATCGTACATAGAGTGTAAAGGCAAAAGAGAGCTTGATTGCGAGACATACAGGTCGAGCAAGGATGAAAATCGGACTTAGTGATCCGGTGGTTCCGCGTGGAAGGGCCATCGCTCAACGGATAAAAGCTACCCTGGGGATAACAGGCTTATCTCCCCCAAGAGTCCACATCGACGGGGAGGTTTGGCACCTCGATGTCGGCTCATCACATCCTGGGGCTGTAGTAGGTCCCAAGGGTTGGGCTGTTCGCCCATTAAAGTGGTACGCGAGCTGGGTTCAGAACGTCGTGAGACAGTTCGGTCCCTATCCGTCGCAGGCGTAGGAAATTTGAGGAGATCTGTCCTTAGTACGAGAGGACCGGGATGGACATACCTCTGGTGTACCAGTTGTTCTGCCAAGGGCATGGCTGGGTAGCTATGTATGGAATGGATAAGCGCTGAAAGCATCTAAGCGCGAAGCCAACTTCAAGATAAGATTTCCCACCGCAAGGTTAAGATCCCAGGAAGACTACCTGGTTGATAGGTCAAAGGTGGAAGTGCAGCAATGTATGGAGCTTATTGATACTAATAGATCGAGGACTTGACCTGAT
>NZ_JAHLOF010000016.1 GCF_018917235.1 Metaclostridioides mangenotii | reverse complement strand
ACCTGTTCCCATTCCGAACACAGAAGTTAAGCTCTCTTGCGCTGATGGTACTTGGTGGGAAACTGCCTGGGAGAGTAGGACGTAGCCGCGTAATCTTTTTTAGTTTTTGTTTTTATGTGGAGGGGTTAATGTTTGAATTTTGAACGTATATGATGACGAAATTAGTTCATGTAGGCTGGCTAAGAAACCGCGCCAGACAGCTACAATCACTAACATCGCCCTCATATCCATTCGAAATGCAAACATTAACCCTTCATTATAATAAGAACTAAAACCTAAAGATTTCTTACGCTAAAGCTAATATATAGGGAAGAACAAAACCTTAATTAATATAAAGAGATTAGTTCATGTAGGCTGGCTAAGAAACCGCGCCAGACAGCTACAATCACTAACATCGCCCTCATATCCATTCGAAATGCAAACATTAACCCTTCATTATAATAAGAACTAAAACCTAAAGATTTCTTACGCTAAAGCTAATATATAGGAAAGATCAAAACCTTAATTAATATAAAGAGATTAGTTCATGTAGGCTGGCTAAGAAACCAGCCAGACAACTACAATCACTAACATCGCCCTCATATCCATTCGAAATGCAAACATTAACCCTTCATTATAATAAGAACTAGAACCTAAAGATTTCTTAAGCTAAAGCTAATATATAGGAAAGATCAAAACCTTAATTAATATAAAGAAATTAGTTCTTGTAGGCTGGCTAAGAAACCGCGCTAGACAGCTACAATCACAAACATCGTCATCATATCCATTCTAAATGCAATCATTAACCCTTCATTAGATTAAACCCCAAAACCTAAAGACTTCTTACACTAAAGCTTTGTTTTTGGGAAGATCAAAGTCAAAATCTATATCAAATTTACTTGTAGACTGGCTATAGAATCGAGCCAGACAGCTACAATCACTAACATCGCCCTCATATCCATTCTAAATGAAATCATTAACCCTTCATTAGGTTAAGAACTAAAATCTAAAAGCTTTTTACGCTAAAGCTACACTATGAAAAAAGTCAAATACAAGACCTAAGTAAATGACGAAATTAGTTTTTCTTGTGGGCTAGCTATTAAACCTCACCAGACTGCTATAATCACTAACATCTACCTCATATCCATTCTAAATGCGATCATTAACCCTTCATTAGATTAAGAACTAAAACTTTAAGGATTTTTAAGTTAAGCGGTTTTTTATTTCCAATTTTATACTTATTTTGTCATATATCTTTGTTATGTTATAATAGGTATTGGATTAAACTTAAACAGATAGGGAGGACATATGAATATTTTTGTTAATTCATCGAGCTTAAGTTCTGCTAATGCAGCTGCTAACTTGGCTAAAAGGACAATTGATAGTATGCTTTCAAGGATAATAGATAATGGTCCTAATATAATATATGGGATAATTATATTTATTATAGGAATGTATATTGCTAAATTTGTGAGAAATATAATACTAAAATTATTGATTAAATATAATATGAATAAAGGCATTTCGAATTTTATTGCTTATGCTATTTATGCATTAATACTTACTTTTGTTTCACTAGTTTCTTTAAATATGTTTGGAATTAAGACGACGTCATTTGTAGCAATGTTAGGGGCTGCTGGTTTCAGTATTGGTTTAGCCTTCAAAGAGATTTTATCTAATTTAGGCTCTGGCATGATTATTCTTTTCTTCAAGCCTTTTGAAATTGGAGATTATATTCAAGGATCTGGTGAGGAAGGTACTGTAGCAGATATTCAGATATTTAGTACTGTTTTAAAGACTCCAGATAATAAGACTATTATTATTCCAAATTTACAGCTTACTAGCAACAATATCGTAAATTATACTAATCAAAAAATGAGACGTGTCGATTATGCTTTTGACATATCTTATGATAGCGATATAAAATTAGTAAAAAGAATTCTAGATGATGTGTTTAAAGAAGATGTGCGTATATTAGATGAACCAAAACCTATTATTGGCCTTAATGCTATAGGTAATAATACTGTTCAGATTGTTGGAAAGCCTTGGGTTGAGACTGAAGATTACTGGGATGTTTACTACGATGTTATGGAAAAGATCAAGCTTAAGTTTGATGAACATAATATTAAGGTTCCCTATAGAAATATGCTTTCTTTGTACGACTTAAATCAGTTAAATATAGATTTAGAAAAGAAATAGATTAATTGATATAGAGGTTTTATAAATATTGGCATTATTCTAATCATGTAATGATAGATTTATTGTTGAGTTATATATAAAATCTCTATATTTTTTTATTATTTTATAAATATATTTATTTTTAGAATTTATATTATCTATTTTGATGTGTTTTTATTCAAATTAAGATGTTATAAGCATTTATTTTACAATAATTTCATAAAACATTGTGTTTGAGAATAAAAATTTAATTAAAATTTTATTTTTACTATTGAAAAGAGTTTATTTATGTAATATAATTAGTATCAATCAAATGAACAAAAATAAATATTAGCTAAGAAGGAACTTAGTAAGAATTATGTTTGTAAGCAGAGAGTGAGTGGCTGGTGAAAACTCATTGCAATATATTCTGAATCTACTCTGGAGCTTTAGTCTTAGACTACGTTTACCTACGTTACAGGGTTGAGAGGATTACAGGCGTTAAATGTAATCAACTAGGGTGGCAACGCGGATATGTAAGATTTTCGTCCCTTTTATGAGGGTTTCGGAGGTCTTTTTTTTTATTGCAAAAATTAATTATAACTATATATTTATGTAAATTTTAGGAGGATGTAATATGTTAGATATCAGAAGAATTAGAGAAAATTTAGATGAGATAAAAAAAGGTATGGATAAAAGAGGAGAAAAAGAGGTAGATTTTGATAAAATAATTGAGCTAGATGATATTAGAAAAGAAAAGCTACAAGAAGTTGAGGTTATGAAAAATGAGCTTAATGTAGAATCAAAAAAGATACCTGCCCTTATTAAAGAAGGAATAGATGTCACTGAAGCAAAAATTGTACTAAAGGATTTATCAGACAAAATAAAAGTTATAGATGATGAAATTAGAGACGCTGAGGGTGAGATAGAGTATCTTCTTATGAGAGTCCCAAATGTTCCTCATCCAGATGTTCCTCAAGGAACTACTGATGATGATAATGTTGAAGTTAGAACTTGGGGAGAGCCAACTAAGTTCGATTTTGAGAATAAACCACACTGGGAAATAGGAACAGGTCTTGGTATACTAGATTTTGAAACAGCAGGCAAAATAACAGGATCTAGATTTACACTTTATAAAGATAAAGGGGCTAGACTTGAGAGAGCCTTAATAAACTTCTTTCTGAATACACATACAGATGAGCATGGATATACAGAAGTTTTACCACCGTTTATAGCAAATAGAAAGAGCTTTGTAGGAACTGGTCAACTTCCAAAATTCGAAGAAGATATGTTTAAATTAGAAGGATTAGACTATTTCTTAATACCAACAGCTGAAGTACCTGTAACAAATATACATGCTGATGAAATAGTAGATGGAGATCAATTACCTATAAAATACTGTGCATATACTCCTTGCTTTAGATCAGAAGCAGGTTCAGCAGGAAGAGACACAAGAGGACTTGTAAGACAACATCAATTCAATAAAGTTGAGTTAGTTAAATTTGTTAAACCAGAAGATTCTTATAATGAATTAGAGCTTCTTACTCATGATGCAGAGATGATACTTCAAAAATTAGGTTTACCATATAGAGTTGTTAGAATATGCACAGGAGATTTAGGATTTACAGCAGCATTTAAATACGATTTAGAGGTTTGGATGCCAAGTTACAACAGATACGTTGAAATTTCATCTTGTTCAAACTTTGAAGACTTCCAAGCTAGAAGAGCTGGTGTGAAATTTAGAAGAGATAAAAAATCAAAAGCTGAATACGTTCATACATTAAATGGATCTGGCCTAGCTGTTGGAAGAGCTTTAGCCGCTATTTTAGAAAACTACCAACAAGAAGATGGTTCAGTAGTAGTTCCAGACGCTCTAAGAGGATTTATGGGAGTAGATGTAATTAGATAATTATTCTAATATAAAAAATAAAAGCTATACTACACTAAACATGATTTGTAGTATAGCTTTTAAAATTAATATAAATATATATTGAAAATTTTTTTTTGCATATAGTAGATCTATTAATCATTTATTAGATACATATAGTGAAATAGATTAAAAATAGAGATTAAGATAAAAATGTTTTGAATTTAATTAAACAAGAATTTCTTAGAAAGTATTAGAGATAAAATTTAAAAAACCAAATAAAAGATATTAAATTAATATACTACATTTACAAAGAAATTAAAGTATATTAGAATAATAAAAAGTATTATATCCAAAATGTATAAAAAATAAAGTTGAACTACAAAATAAACTATGATAATATAGATTTGTTACAAGGTTTTGGAGGTAGTATGGAGAATACATTATATATGATGGAAGCTTTAAAAGAAGCACAAAAAGCATACACTGAAGGAGAGACTCCTATAGGTGCTGTTATAGTAAAAAATGGTGAGATAATAGCTAAAGCCCATAATTTAACAGAAACCTTAAAAGACTGTACTGCACACGCTGAGATGTTGGCAATAAAAGAAGCATCTCAAAAACTTGGTGGATGGAGATTGATTTCTTGTGAAATGTATGTTACAATGGAACCTTGCATGATGTGTAGTGGAGCTATAGTGAATTCAAGGATAAAGAAGCTCATTATAGGTACAAAACATATTAAAAATTTGAATACTGAAAAACAACATGAATTTAAAATGGATTATTTTGAAAAAAATAATATAGATATACAATTTGGAGTGTTAGAAGATAAATGTTCAGTTGTATTACAAGATTTTTTTAAATCATTACGTAGAAGATAATGGAGAGATGGTCGAGTTGGTCGAAGGCGCACGCCTGGAAAGCGTGTATACAGGAAACTGTATCGTGGGTTCAAATCCCACTCTCTCCGCCAGAAAGTTTTATAATTAAATTTGGTTGTAATTTTGCTGTACTAGATGGGGAGGTAGCGGTGCCCTGTAACCTGCAATCCGCTATAGCAGGGTTGAAGTCCATCTAAAGGCTCAATTTTTGTAGGGCTGCCCTAAATAAGTGGTGTTGACACTTAGGTCCTGCGCAATAGAAGCTCATGAACCCCGTCAGATCCGGAAGGAAGCAGCGGTAAGTGATCACTTCTGTGTGCCGCGGGGGTGCCTAAGTCGAGCTAACTGTTTAGGTAACGCCTATGGAATTGTGTCGATAGATGGTGTACAGCATTTAATATATAAAAGACTAATCCCTTAAATACTGAGGGATTTTTTTAATAAGGAGAGATTAGAATGCACAAAGCATTGTATAGAACCTACAGACCTCAGACTTTTGAAGATATGGTCGGTCAAAGGCATATAATCAAGACTCTTAAAAATCAAATAAAAAATGATAATGTTGGACATGCTTATCTATTTACTGGTACTAGGGGTACTGGTAAAACATCAACTGCTAAGATATTTGCTAGAGCAGTTAATTGTATAAATCCAAATGATCAAGAGCCTTGCAACAAGTGTGAGGTTTGTGAGTCAATATTAAATGACAATACTATGGATACCATAGAAATTGATGCTGCTTCTAATAACAGTGTAGATGATATAAGAGAGCTTAGAGAAAGTGTCAAATATTCTCCTACCAATTGCAAATACAAAGTATATATTATAGATGAGGTACATATGTTGTCTCAAGGAGCGTTTAATGCTCTTTTAAAGACGCTTGAGGAACCTCCTTCATATGTAATCTTTATATTAGCTACTACAGAGCCACACAAGATTCCAGCGACTATTTTGTCTAGATGTCAAAGATTTGACTTTAAAAGGGTAACCATTAATGAGATGGTTAAAAGAATGAAGGATATTTGTACTGGAGAAAATATGGAGGTTGAAGAAAGAGCTTTAAATTTAATAGCATCCAATTCTCAAGGAGCCCTTAGAGATGCTTTAAGTATATTAGATCAATGTATGTCTTTTGGTGAAGATAAAATAACCTATGACGATGTAGTTGAACTTATGGGTACAGTAAATATAGAGCAACTTTTTGACTTGTCTCAGTATATAATAGATCAAGATATAAAAAAATCTCTTCAGAGCTTAAATGAATTTATATCTTGGGGAAAAGATATAAGAAACTTAATAAACGATCTGATAAGCCATTTTAGAAATATAATGGTGCGCAAAGTATCTAAAGATATTGACGATATTTTATCACTACCAGAAGATACGCTTGAAAGGATATCTAAACAGTCTGAAGGAGTAGATATAAACTCGCTTATTAGAATACTCAATGTTCTTTCTGAAACTCAAGACAGTATAAAATCATCTTCAAATCAGAGGGTAATGGTAGAAGTGGCAATTATGAAAATAGCACAGCCTATATTTGATGATAGTAAAGAGTCACTTCTAGATAGAATAGAAAATCTAGAAAAAATTATAGAATCAGGAAATATAAAAATAGCTTCGTATCAAAGTAGTGGAGAAGAAGCTTATGAAGAAGAGAAAATCGACCCAGTAATCAAAACAGAAAATAAGCATTATGAAGAGGTTAAAAGTGAAGATGTAGAACTGGTTGAATCTTCATGGAAGGAAGTCTTAAAGCAGATAAAAAAAGATAAGAAGATGCCGATTTACGCATTACTTACTGAAGCTAAAAATTTCAATGTACACAACAATGAGTTATTTATAGTATTTGATGATAAATTTAGTTTTGCTAAGGACAGACTTAGTGCTAAAGAGACTCATGAATATATAGAAACAGTTGTAAGAAGCATAATGAAGAGGAATTTTAGTATAAAAACTGTTTTAGCTTCAGATATTAAAAATATAAACTTTGAAGTTAAAGAAAAAAAAGATAAAGGCGTTGAGATACTAGAAAACATAGTAGATAGTGGGATTCTAGAAGTTAAAGATAAAGTAGAAGAAGACTAAGAAATATATATAATTTTTATTAATATAAAACTTAATAAAAGTAAAATAAAATTAACGTATAAAATTTAAAACAACATTTGCAAATTGATGAAAATTAAGATCAATAAAAACGTAATATGATATAATTATTAATATAAAAATAATTCAGGAGGAATTTTTATTTATGGCTAAAAAAGGTTTTGGCGGAATGCCAGGTGGTGCAAACATGAACCAACTAATGAAACAAGCGCAAAAGATGCAAGAAAATATGCAGAAAGCACAAGAAGAGTTAGAAACTAAAGAGTTAGAAGCTTCTGTAGGTGGAGGAGCAGTAACTGTAAAAATAAATGGTAAAAAAGAAATACTAGATATAACAATAAAACCAGAAGTTGTAGATCCAGACGACATAGAGATGTTACAAGACTTAGTATTAAGTGCTGTAAATCAAGCTATAAGAAGCGTAGAAGATATACAAGCAAATCAGATGAATAAGTTAACTGGGGGTATGAACATACCTGGTTTATTCTAGAAGGTGATTAGATGCAGGAATACACAATGCCTATAAATAGGCTTATAGAAGAATTCTCGAAACTACCTGGTGTAGGAAGAAAAACAGCTCAAAGACTAGCATTTCACGTTATAAATATGGATGATAAGGATGTAAAAGAGTTATCTCAAGCTATTTTAGATGCTAAAAACAATATAAAATACTGTTCGATATGCTGTAATATAGCAGACTCTGATCCATGTAGTATATGCTCTAATAAAAATAGGAATACTCATGTAATATGTGTAGTTGAAGATACTAGGGATGTAGCAGCTATGGAGAAAATAAGAGAGTTTAATGGTCAATATCATGTATTAAATGGGGTTATATCTCCAATGGACGGTATTGGTCCAGAAATGCTAAATGTAAAAGAATTAATTCAAAGACTTGGAAATCAAGATGTAAAAGAAATAATAATGGCTACAAATCCAACTATTGAAGGTGAAGCTACTGCTATGTATATAGCTAAGCTTGTAAAGCCAATGGGTATAAAGACAACTAGAATAGCCCATGGACTTCCGGTAGGTGGAGATCTTGAGTATGCAGATGAAGTTACTATTTCAAAAGCACTTGAGGGAAGAAGAGAGATATAATAATTAGAATACAGAAAAACTTTGATAAATACTTCAATATATAAAATAAATATTGGAGTATTTATTTTATATATTGAAGTATTTTAATTACTGTCGTATAATCATCTTAAAACTATTTTTATATTTGTTAGAGGTGCTAAATGAAGGGTGAAATGAATTTTGATGAGCATACTGCTATGAAGGAAAAAAGAATCAAAAAAATGAAATCAAAAAACAGAGAAAAATCCGAAGATAAAAACTCTGAAGTGGAGATTGAAGTAGACGACATTAGTCTTCTTTTAAAGAAAAAAACAAAAAATAATCCAAAGAGTAATAGTAAGAACAGTTCATTTAGGAATAATTACAAAAATTATCAATATGATTATGAAGAAGATCTTTACGAACCGTATTAATAGGTATGAAACATTTTTTAAAATTATAGGGAAAGCTCAGATAACTTTCCCTTTTTAGTATTTATTTAACTAAATTTATGTGATTTATTTAGTTTTATAAACAAGGAACATTTCTTGTGTGACAATGAACACCTCCACCATATAAATTTAGAGGTAAAACATCTACAGCTACCACTTTTCTATCAGGAAATACTGATTTTAATATATATAAAGCTTCATCATCTTTTCTTTTTACATCTAAAGGCATACCATCTTTATAGTATTTTTGGGCTATGACAATTCCATTAGCTATTAGAAAATTACAGTAACTCATTGCTGGTAAAACATTTATTTTACCTGTAGGAAAATCACTTCCATCTAAAAGTTTATCTCCTAATTCAAATCTAGCTTGCTCCCAATTAAAATAACAATCATCATCAGGAGTAATATCGACATATAAAGGCTCAGGAAAAGGCATTTTTATAATGTTAAAAGGCTCACCAGAAGCGTTTGTTTCATTTATTAGGACATTATATGCTAGATCTAATCTTTCTTTATTTAAGGCATGTAATTTACTTTTCTTTGCTTCCTCATCAGATATATTTGATATTAAAATAGTATTTTTATCAACAAACCTACACATTTCATCTATATGTCCATTAGCTGTTGCAGCTCTATAAGAAGTATATTCACCTGAACTAGATGGTATAGGACCTTCATATGATAGGTCATCATCGTAGGTACATTTTGGAATCCATATTATTTTTTCTAGATTGAATATTCTTTTTAATTCATTTTCAACTTCATTCTTTGTCATACCTGAATTTCTTTTTGTTACTTCTGTTTCTTCTATAGTCATTAGAATGCCATCGCCATTAAATTCCCTATCTCCACCTTCGCCAATAAGTCTCGTAAATATTTTATCTGTAGCACCAACTAAATTTGCATGGAACTTATCAAATTTTTCTAGAGTTCTAGAAAGAGGGTCAGTTTTAGTACAGTAACCATACATATCAAAATCGAAATCTACAAGAGCTTTATTTCCTTGGCTGTCTAACATAATTTCAGCACCAAAATCCCTTGGATAGACTATAGGGGCAGGGAATATAGTAAACTTAATTTTATTCAAGTCTAAATTACTTTCTTTAATTAGACCCATTGCCCTAGATTTTACAGTTTCATCATAACAACAGATTATACACTTAACATGATCTATTAGATTTTCTACTATCTCCAAACTAACTCCATCAATATAAAGCTCTTTTGTTGCATATGGAGCTAATGGCCAGATAATTAGAACTGATTCTTGTTTCTCAAACTCACCAACTGTTCTAAAGTTCTTGTTTTTCATATACTTTACAACTCCTTTTAAATTTATTTAAATAATTGTTTTATAATATGATAGACTATAGTGTAACACTATAGTCAATGCATAATATATTTAGGGAGGTGAAAGTATGAAATTTAACCCAAGTACACATTTTACAACTGGTGATTTCGCAAATTTGTGTGGAGTAACTAAGCATACACTTTATCACTATGATGAAATAGGGGTCTTTTCGCCAGATGTAGTTGATCTTAATGGATATAGATATTATTCAGTTGTTCAAATAGAGGTATTCCAGGTGATAAAGTTGCTAAAAGATTTAGGTATGCCATTAAAAGAGATAAAAAGTTATTTAGACAATAGGAGCCCTAAAAATCTAATTAAGGTATTAAAAGAGAAAGAAATTGAAATAAAAAATAAAATAATAGAACTTCAAGCTACAAATGAGCTTATAAATGAAAAAATAATTACTACACAAACCGCGTTAAAAGCAGATGTAAATAATATCGAAATAGTCGATATGGACGAAGAATATCTTATTTTAACTAAGCTTTTAGAAGGGGAAGAGCTAATGAAAATATCAGAATCACTTGCAGCTCATATTAAAAATTGTGAACAATATGGTATAGAAAGTCCTTATTCAATCGGAGAAATATTTACTAGAGATTCGATCGAAAATGAAAAATTTAATGATTATAAATTTTTTTATACTAAATTAAAACAAGTTAAAGATAATAAATATCTGTATAAAAAACAAAAAGGAACTTATCTAGTAGCATATCATAGTGATGGATTCGAGAATTCACATATTACATATTGGAAAATAATAAATTTTGCTAAAGCAAATAATTTGAACATAGATAATTACTTTTTTGAGGATGTACTATTAGACGAATTATCGATAAAAAACTACGATGAATACTTTTTACAAATTTCAGTTAGGTTATTGGATTAGAAAATTATTAGCAGTTAATAAAAAATATACAAACGACAACTAATTTGATATATAAAAAAACTGACTATCTTCAGATTAAGATAATCAGTTTCTTTAACAATGTTATATTATAATAGTAACTATACAAATTTTATTTTTTTTATTAATTTGAATGTACATCTGTTAGTATATCAACAATTAAATTCGATATGTTTTGAGATGAATTAGTTTTTCTAATAGACTTTATATTAGCCTTAAGCATCTCAAGTCTATTAGGGTCATCAATAAGAACTTTCAATAATATTGATATATTAAATTTTTTAGTTGGATGAAGTGCTGCTCCACAGTTCATTAAGAATTCTAAATTTTCCTGTTCTTGGCCTGGTATATAATAAGGAACTATCATAGGGACATCTTTTAAAAGTGCCTCTGTAGTTGTAAGTCCTCCTGGTTTTGTAATTAGCACATCTATAGAGGCTAGAATATCATTCATTTTATTTGTGTAACCCAGCACTACCACATCTTTGTTGTGTGGATGGCTAAGAATTCTTTTTTCGATTTTTTCTTTAAGAGAATGATTTCTTCCTGTTACCACAATAATTTGAAAATCTCTGTCTATATCAAGTAGTTCTTCTAACGTTTCTTTAATATTTCCAGCTCCAAAACTTCCACCCATCAGTAAAACAGTTAGTTTTTGAGATGTTAAGTTCATTTCTTCTAAGACTTCATTTTTATCTCTATGTGTTAAAAATGATTTCTCAACTGGAATACCATAACATCTGATTTTTTTATCTTCGACACCTTCATCAACAAGCAATTCTTCAACATATTCATGTCCTACTATGTAGTAGTCAATTTCATTCTGTATCCATGTAGAGTGAGTAGTATAATCTGTCAAAACTGATATTAATGGAGGAATGCTTAGATTGAAAAAATATTTGTGAAAAGGGTCTGCAGATTTATTAACCTTATTGTTATGTATAGCTACATTTTTTTTGAGCATACTTAAAGCTATCATCGGAAAAGGATGAGTGCCTATTATAATGTCGGGATTATAATTCTTAAGTAAGTTTATAAATTTTTTAGCCATAAATGATGTAAGTGGATTATCCTTAAATTCATTTTTTGAAATAAAGCTATTTTCTGAAATACGATAAACACTTCCATATGCTTTAGGCGTATAAAGTGCTGATTTTTCATAGCCCTGAGATATAATTTTGTCCATAGTGTTGTTTACCAATTTAAGGCTATCTATAATTTCACATTCTATTTTAAAATCATTATCCTCTCGATTGGTTAATTCTTCTTTTATAGCTTTAGCAGCTCTATTATGACCTCCACCAGTTGAGGCAGACATAATAAGTACTTTTTTTACCATAATAAAATCCTCCCAGATATTATAATTTATAGTTTATATAAATTGTGACAAAGCTATGTAAGTTATGTATAATTTATTACTAATAATCTAATATAATACTACAAAAATTACAAGTTTAGTTGAAAAATAAAAATATTTTCTGTTAAAATAGTATATAATATAAATAGTATGTAATTGTTTACAATTGAGGTAAAAAAAAATTATAAATAAGAGTATACAAAAAGTATTGACAATTAAATTTATAAATGATAATATAATACGTGTTCTGAATTTAAGAGAAATACTCTGTAACGATTCAGGAAATGTGTGGTATTTTATATTCCAAGGTAGCTCAACGGTGGAGCACTCGGCTGTTAACCGATAGGCTGAGGGTTCGAGTCCCTCCCTTGGAGCCATAAAAAAGCCGAAGTGGCGGAACTGGCAGACGCACAGGACTTAAAATCCTGCGGGACTTACCTCTCGTACCGGTTCGATTCCGGTCTTCGGCATTAAAAACCAACAATATCGCGGAGTGGAGCAGTTGGCAGCTCGTTGGGCTCATAACCCAAAGGTCGCAGGTTCGAGTCCTGCCTCCGCAACCATTAAAAAACATAAGGCCCGTTGGTCAAGCGGTCAAGACACCGCCCTTTC
>NZ_JAHLOF010000015.1 GCF_018917235.1 Metaclostridioides mangenotii | reverse complement strand
AATAGCAGAGAGGATACACCTGTTCCCATTCCGAACACAGAAGTTAAGCTCTCTTGCGCTGATGGTACTTGGTGGGAAACTGCCTGGGAGAGTAGGACGTAGCCGCGTAATCTTTTTTATTTTTTGTTTTTATGTGGAGGGGTTAATGATTGAATTTTGAACGTATATGATGACGAAATTAGTTCATGTAGGCTGGCTAAGAGACCGCGCCAGACAACTACAATCACTAACATCGTCCTCATATCCATTCTAAATACAATCATTAACCCTTCATTAGATTAAACCCCAAAACCTAAAGACTTTTTACACTAAAGCTGTGTTTTTGGGAAGATCAAAACTTCAATTAATATAAAGAGATTAGTTCATGTAGGCTGGCTATCGAACCGCGCCAGACAACTACAATCACAAACATCGTCATCATATCCATTCTAAATGCAATCATTAACCCTTCATTTGGTTAAGAACTAAAATCTAAAAGCTTTTTATGCTAAAGCTACACTATGAAAAAAGTCAAAGTCAAAACCTAAGTAAATGACGACGAAATTACTTCTTCTTGTGGGCTGGCTATTGAACCGCGCCAGACAACTACAACCACTAACATCGCCCTCATATCCATCCGAAATGCGATCATTAACCCTCATTAGAATATAAAGTAAAAATCGAAAAGCTTCTTATGCTAAGGCTATATATAGAAATGATTAAAGATATAAAAGAAAAAGAATTATATTATTAGGTGGAATTTTATTCTGAAAAAGTGTACAATATGATTAAGATATATAGACTGAACTATTAAAACTTAATACTAGATATTGCTGGTTCTTTTTAGATTAATAGGGAAAAAGGTTAAATTCCTTTACAGCCCCCGCTACTGTGATGTTGACGAGACTTTTATTTGCCACTGTAATGATTCCATTATGGGAAGGCGGAAGTTGAGATTGAGACTAAGTCAGGAGACCTGCCTGCAATATTAAAGGATTTCTTCGGGGAGGGAGAACGTTTCTTTGAAATATTATACATAAAATTTTTCGTATATTTTCGATATCAGAAGCCCAACTCACGTTGGGCTTTTTTATGTATCAATTCTTTTCGGAGATTTATTTAAATAAAATTATAATAAGGGGTGGTATTTATGAAACGTTATTTAAAATTATCTGTACTTACCGCGGTAATGCTGGTTATTCTTAATCCATTGCCGTCTAATGCAATGCATATAATGGAAGGCTATTTACCTGTTGGTTGGTCCATTTTTTGGACTGTTGCTTTTATTCCATTTTTAGTAGTTGGGCTAAGATCTGTAAATAAAGTTATAAAGGAGCAGCCAAAGAAAAAGGTATTGTTAGCACTTTGTGGAGCTTTTGTATTCGTACTTTCTGCACTTAAAATTCCTTCAGTAACGGGTAGTTGTTCACATCCTACTGGTGTCGGATTTGGTGCCATACTATTTGGGCCTAGTGTTATGGCTGTATTGGGGACTATAGTTCTATTATTCCAGGCTTTATTATTGGCTCATGGAGGAATTACAACTTTAGGGGCCAATGCTTTTTCTATGGCTGTTGTTGGCCCATTAGTGTCTTTTGTTACTTTTAAGGTTCTAAAAAAAAGAAATTTTAAGAGTTCTACATGCGTATTTTTTGCTGCGGCATTAGGTGACTTAGCAACTTATACAGTAACGTCTCTTCAGTTAGGATTAGCATTCCCTGATCCAGTTGGAGGCGTGATGGCTTCAGTTGTTAAGTTTTTAGGGGTATTCTTTATTACTCAAGTACCAATTGCAATAGCTGAAGGATTGCTAACTGTTATAATATACAATCTTGTATCAAATAATGAAATGCAAGGAGTTGAGATAAATGGACACTAAATCTAATCCTAAAAATAATTCAAAAATGAAGACTAACTTAATATTGCTTTTGTTAGTGGTTTTAATTGCAATAATTCCTTTATTATTAAAATCAGGAGCTGAGTTTGGAGGAGCAGATGGTGAGGCAGAAGATCTAATTACAAAAATAAATCCAGACTATGAACCTTGGTTTAGCAGTATATATGAACCAGCTAGTGGCGAGATAGAGAGTTTACTTTTTTCGGTTCAAGCTGCATTGGGGGCTGGAGTTATTGGATATTATTTAGGAAGAAGAAAGAGAGACTAGTATGCTAGTTATTGATAAGTATGCTTATACAAATGCATTGAGAGATGTTGATCCCTATAAAAAAGTTTTAGCCAGTACATTTTTTCTATTATTATCACTTATTATAAAAAATGTGTATATTTTAGCATCAATTATTATATTTATGAGTCTAAGTTTAGTTGTTCTGGCTAAGATAGAGCTAAGAAAATATTTAAGACTCTTATGTATACCTTTAGGCTTTTTATTTTTAAGTATATTGGTTACTTTAGTAAGTATAAGTACGAGTAAAGGAAATCTATTACATAGTGTTGAATTTTTAAATTTGTATATAGGTGTGTCATCAGAATCAATCAATACTTCTATACATATATTATTTAGATCTATATCTTGTCTAGTTTGTGTGTATTTTTGTATGCTCACAACGCCTTTTAATCAACTTATTTATATTATGAAAAAGATACATTTGCCGAATACATTTGTAGAATTATCTATGTTGACTTATAGATTTATTTTTATATTTTTAGAGGAATTTACAGAAATCTATAAATCTCAGGAACTTAGATTTGGATATATTAATATAAAAAATTCATATAGATCGTTGGGCCTTCTAGCAAATTTACTGTATAATAGACTTATGCAGAGATATGAAGATATGTGCGTATCTCTAGATATGAAATTATATGATGGTGAGTTTCACATAGTAGAGGTAAGGAATGTATAAAATTAATAACTTAAACTTTAAATATGATAAGTCTGATTATGCGTTACAAGATATTAATATGGATCTTGGTAATGGGGATGTTATAGGTGTAGTTGGATCTAATGGATCAGGAAAATCAACGCTATTTATGAACATGATGGGTATTTTAAAACCGTCATCTGGAGAAATTATATTTGATGAAGATGTAATTAAATACGACAAAAAGAGTCTATATAATCTTAGAACAAATGTAGGTATAGTTTTTCAAGATCCTGAAAAACAAATATTTCATTCTAGAGTTTACGATGACATTGCCTTCGCTTTAAGAAACATAGGAATTGACGAAGATGAGATAAAAAGTAGAGTAAAAAAATCTTTGGAAGAGGTTAGATGTTTAGATTTAATAGAAAAGCCTATTCATTTTTTAAGCTATGGTCAAAAAAAGAGAATAGCAATAGCATCAATAATAGCTATGCAAAACAGGGTGGTTCTGCTAGATGAACCTACTTCAGGTCTTGATCCATCTAGTACAAAAGCTGTTATTGATATTATCAATAGGATGAAAGAAAATCGTGTAAAAGTAGTAATAACAAGTCATGATATGAATTTGATATACAATATATGTGATTATATATATGTATTAAACAAGGGAAGTTTAGTTATTGAAGGTGGATCTACGGAAGTTTTTGAAGATGAAAAAAAAATATTAGAATCAAACTTAGATTTACCATGGTTAGTTAAAGTACATAAACACATGAATTTGCCTCTGTTTAAATGTGAAGAAGATTTATTTTCATATTACAAAAACAGTCGCAATCAAAACGAAAATACAGATGATATAAAGGGATAGTAAGTCAAAATATATCTTTACCAAAATAATAGTACTAAAATATATATTATAAAAGATTGTCTAAATAGATGTAGGCAATCTTTTTTGTTTCTATTTCTTGTTTAAATTTAATTGTTAATTTATCAATAGAGTTTGAAGAAATCTTTAATTTGGATTAGAATATATTTATGACTTTAATTTAGGAGGAACAATATGAATTTAAATACATTAAATCCTGCACAAAGGGAAGCAGTCGAGAAGACAGAAGGACCTGTCTTGATCTTGGCTGGTGCTGGATCTGGTAAAACCAAAGTATTAACGAGTAGAATTGCATATCTTATTGAAGATAAAGGGGTACAACCTCCTAATATACTTGCAATAACCTTTACCAATAAAGCTGCAAATGAAATGAGGGAAAGGGTAGAACAAAATATAGAGACGGATACAAGGGATATGTGGATCAGTACTTTCCACTCATGCTGTGTAAGGATTCTTAGAAAAGATATAAATAAAATAGGCTATAATAGAAGTTTTGTTATATACGACAGCGCTGATCAAGTTACTCTTATTAAAGATTGCTTAAAGGAATTAAATTTGAGTGATAAGGTTTTTGATCCCAAAACTGTTATAAGTGTTATTTCAGGTGCAAAAGATAAACTAATGTCACCAAAAGAATTTAAAAATGCCAACATGGCGGATAATAGGATGGTTAAAGTTGCAGAAATATACGCATTATATCAAGATCGCTTAAAAAGAAATAGTGCTTTAGACTTTGACGATCTCATATTAAAAACAGTAGAGCTATTTAGAACTAATGAGGATGTACTTAATTACTATAGAAGTAGATTTAAGTACATAATGGTAGATGAGTATCAAGATACAAGCAAGGCGCAGTATGAGTTAATTAAAGCATTAGCTAAAGAGCACCAAAATATATGTGTGGTTGGAGACGATGACCAAAGTATATATGGTTGGAGAGGTGCAGATATAAAAAATATTCTTGAATTTGAAAAAGATTATGATGATGTTCATACTGTAAAATTGGAGCAAAATTATAGATCGACTCAGGTAATCCTTGACGCTGCCAACAAAGTAATCTCTAATAATATAGAAAGAAAAAGAAAGAAACTTTGGAGCGAGAAAAAAGATGGAGAATTAATTAAGATTGATCTTTCAGATAGTGAGCTCGATGAAGCCGAGTTTATCGCAGATTCTATTGCTAAGATTTATAGAAAAGAAAGAAGAAAGTACAGTGAGTTTGCTGTGCTCTATAGAGCTAATGCACAAGCCAGGGTAGTTGAGGACGCATTGAACAGAAGCCAGATTCCATATAATATATATGGAGGTACTAAATTTTATGAGAGAAAAGAGATTAAGGACTTAGTAGCGTATTTAAGGGTAATTCAAAATCCACAGGACGATATATCTATAAAAAGGATAATAAATGTTCCAAGGAGAGGTATAGGACTTAGAACTATTGAGAAAATAGAAGATAGAGCTAGTTTAAAGCAAGAGAGTATATATTCTGTTTTACTTGATATAGAGACGAACTCAGATATCTCTACTAAAGCGAAGGCATCAATAAGTGGATTCATAGATATAATTGGAACTCTAAGAACTATAAAAGAGGCTTATCCAGTGAGCAAACTTATAGAAAAGGTACTAGATACTACAGGCTATATGGATGAGCTTATTGAACTTAGAGACAAGAATATTGAGTCTATGTCAGGTAAGAGTGAAGAGGCTCAGGACAGAATAGATAACCTTATGGAGTTTATATCTATAGCACTTGAATTTGAGAATAGCACAGATGAAAACTTTGAAGAGAAAAATCTAGAGACATTCTTAACTGGTGTGGCTCTTACATCGGAAGTGTCTGAGGAAGAAGACGACGATAGAGTTTCTCTTATGACAATTCATACATCTAAAGGGTTAGAGTTCCCGGTAGTGTTTTTAACTGGTATGGAAGAGGGGCTATTCCCAATATCTAGAGCTATTAAATCTATGAATGAATCTGACATAGAAGAAGAGAGAAGACTTTGCTATGTTGGAATAACAAGGGCAAAAGAAGAACTATTCATGACTCTTACTAAGAGGAGAACTTTATATGGTAAGACAAATGTATCAGTGGCATCTAGATTTATGGAAGAACTACCTGATGAATGCATAGAAAAACTATACTCTACTAGCACAGAGCTACCTTATTCTAAGGCTAGTTATAATATGTTGGATAAATACACTAAAAAATATATGAACAATATAAATAGAACTGCAGTTGCGAGTAAGGTCAATGCAACAGTTAAGGATTCAAGTAAAGAAACAGACATTGACGATATAAAACTCGGATCAAAAGTTCACCATCCTAAATTTGGAGTAGGAACTGTGGTTACTATGATGGGATCAGAGTTAACTATAGCTTTTGATCAACAAGGTATCAAAAAAATAAATAAGGAATACACGACTTTAGATATTTTATAGTTATAAATTTTAAAAGGAGTGGTTTTATATGGATAGAGGTAATTTAAATAATTTAGCAAGTGAAATAATCGATTTTATATACGATAGTCCAACTGCTTTTCAAGCTGTTTCAAGCGTTAAAAGCATTTTGGATGAAAGTGGCTTTGATGAACTTCAACTAAATAAAAAATGGAGTATAAAAAAAGGCGGCAAATACTATGTTACTAAGAATTTATCAGCAATAGTTGCTTTTACTGTTAATTCTACAAATATAGAAGAAAGTGGCTTTAAAATTATTGGTTCTCACTCTGATTCACCTACATTTAGGATTAAACCAAATGCTGAAATGTCGGTTGAAAATACGTACCTTAAATTGAATACAGAAGCTTATGGAGGTGCAATTCTCAGCACTTGGTTAGATAGACCTCTTGGTATAGCAGGTAGGGTAGTATTAGGTGGAGGAGATTCTATTTTAAAGCCAATTGAGAGATTAATAGATTTTAAGAGACCAATGTGTATAATTCCTAATTTAGCAGTTCATTTAAATAGAAGCGTAAATGATGGTTATAAACTAAATAAGCAAATAGATATGTTACCATTAGTAGGGATTTTAAATGATTCCCTAGAAAAGGACAATTATATAATAAACGAAATCTCTAAAGAATTAAATGTAGATAAAGCTAATATTATAGACTTTGATTTGTTTTTATATGAATTTGAAAAAGGATGTATTATGGGTGCTAACAATGAATTTATATCTATAGGGAGACAGGACAATTTGTCGATGGCTTATACGAGTGTTAAATCTCTTGTTGAAGCTACAGAAGGAAGAGGTATAAATGTTGTATCTATATTTGACAATGAAGAAGTAGGAAGTTCAACTAAGCAAGGCGCAGATTCAAATATGTTACTAAATATATTAGAGAGAATTTGTATATCACTAGGTAAAGATAGAGAAGAGTTTTTTGAATCAATTTATTCATCATATATGATATCTGCAGATTTAGCTCATGCTGTCCATCCAAATATGGGAGGCAAGCACGATCCTACAAATAGGCCAGTAATGGGTGGAGGACCTACAATAAAAATTAATGCAAATCAAGCTTATACAAGTGATGCTTATTCTACATCTGTATACAAAAATATATGCCAAATTGCAGGTGTAAAATATCAAGAATTTGTAAATAGGTCTGATGAGAGAGGTGGAAGTACAATTGGACCTATTTCATCAACACATATAGACATACCTTCGGTTGATGTTGGTTGCCCAATATTAGCAATGCACTCTATCAGGGAGTTAGGATGTGTTGAAGACTATATTAATATGTACAAAACTTTTAAAACACTTTTTTCATTATAATATTACAGAAAGGGAGTGGAAGCAGTGAAGTTAGGATTATGTTTAGAAGGTGGCGGAGCAAAAGGATCATATCAAGCAGGAGTTATAAAAGGGCTTCATGATGGAGGAATCAGAGATTTTCATACAATTACAGGAACATCAATTGGAGCTGTAAATGGTTATTTTTTATTCACTGGTAATATTCAAAAACTTGAGGATATGTGGAAAAACTTTGCCGCTGGAAAAGGTGATGAGGTAAGAATAATCAATAATACTGTGGATAACTCACCACTAATGAACAGATTAGCAGGTTTATACTGCAAAGATAATAAATTAAACTGCAATTTTTATGTTAATTATGTTGAAGTAAAAAATCAAAAGCCGCAGGAAGTAGTAGTAAATCTAGAGGACAAGTCTGAAAAAGAGTGTCTAGAAGGAGTAAAATATAGCTCATTGTATCCATATACTCCAAATTCTACGCAAGGTTTTAGAGAAGAATTTACTAAAAATGTAGTTTCAGGAATGTATGATGGGTATAAATTAGATGGTGGTTTAATGAATAATAGACTTTTACAACCTATGATTGATGAAAAAGTTGATAAAATTATTATAATAACAATGAAGCATGACTATGTGATACCTGATATACTTAAAGAAGAATTTGGTGAAGAAAATATAGTGATAGCAAAGCCTAATGTAGAATTTGGACCAAGAGATACATTTAGATTTGAGGAAGGATTCTGTAAATCTAAATATGTTGAAGGTTATGAAATTGGTAAAAATATAGCAAAGTTCAATGTTATTGATATATAATTATCTTATGTTACATAAAAAAAACTTATAAAAAAGGTGAGGTAAACAGTATGGAAAATAAAAACCCAATAGTAACTATAGAAATGGAGAATGGAAAGAAGATAGAGGTAGAGTTATATCCACACATAGCACCAAATACAGTGAACAACTTTATTTCTCTAATCAATAAAGGATATTACGATGGAATAGGATTCCACAGAGTTATAGAAGGATTTATGATACAAGGTGGTTGTCCACAAGGGAATGGCACTGGTGGGCCTGGGTATGCTATAAAAGGTGAGTTTAGTGGCAATGGATTTACTAACAATTTAAAACACGATAGAGGTGTAATATCAATGGCCAGATCTATGATGCCAAACTCTGGAGGATCTCAATTTTTTATAATGCACAAGAATTCACCTCATCTAGATGGTCAGTATGCAGGTTTTGGTGCAGTAGTATCAGGAATAGACGTAGTTGATGAAATAGCTACAACTAGTGTAGATAGATCAGACAGACCAAAAACTCCACAAGTTATGAAAAAGGTAACTGTTGAGGCTTTTGGTGTTGATTATCCTGAAGTAGAAAAAATCTAGTATAATTTCATTATACTTTTGGTAATAATATACCATAATGTACTATTTACATTTTTGGAAATTTAGTTTACAATAATGGTGAGACGATAAATCCTAAAAACATAATACAAGTATTGAATATTTAAGAGGCCAGCTTAGAAACACCAGCTAAGCTGGTCAAGGAATAATTTTAAAATAATAAATAAAAAAAGTAACCGTTAGTCGGTTACTTTTTTTATTTATTATTTTAAAATATCATATGCTTTAATTAAAAGTATTTGTATTAAAATAGCTTTATTTATTAACTTTGTACTATCTATATTGCATCTGTCAAGTTTGGAACTAACTGTTTCTTTCTAGATACAACACCTTCAGCGAATACTCCTTGGTTAGCATTAACATCAAATGCGTTAGATATTACATTATCTTCGCCTTTATATATTAAATAAGAACCTTCTTTTATTATGTCCGTAATCGCTAGAACAAGCATGTCATAATTTGTTGAGTTGATATATCCTAAAAATTCATCTTTTTTTGCAAATACGGCATCTATATCCATTGTAAATACTTGGCCTATACCGACTTTTTTACCACTCATATCAAATTCTTTGAAGTCCATATTTACTATTTCTTCTACACTCAATCCATCTAGAGAAGTTCCAGCTTTAAACATATCCATAGCGTATTTCTCCATATCGATTTTAGCTATTTTACTTAACTCTTCTCCTGCGATCTTATCAAGTTCTGTAGTAGTTGGAGATTTAAATAGTAGAGTATCTGATAAAATAGCAGAGAGTAAAAGTCCAGCTATCTTATAAGGGATTTCAACGTTGTTTTCTTTATACATATTGTATATTATAGTACAAGTACAACCTACAGTCATTATACTTACAGAGATAGGTAGACTAGTGGCGATTCCTCCAAGTTTATGATGGTCTATTATCTCTAGTAGATTTGCTTTTTCTAATCCATCTGCACTTTGTCCATATTCGTTGTGGTCTACTATAACTACATTATCATCAGCTTCGACGCCATTTATAATTTTAGGTGCCTTAACTTTGAAGTAGTCAAGGGCAAATTGAGCTTCCTTTCTAATTTCTCCTAATGCGCAAGCAGTAGCATTATATCCTAATTTGTTTTTTAAATATGTCAACGATATTGAAGAGCATATTGAGTCTGTATCTGGGTTTTTATGTCCAAAAACAAGTATATCCATGTTATTACTCCTTTCAAATATATATATCTTTCAATAGGTTTATTATATCAAAATGGTGTATATATTGGTAGAAAAAATAATATCTATTATAAATAATTAAAATTGAACTTAAATGTATTGTATGTATTATGTCGATTTAAAAATTCTAACAAATTTAATTATAAATAACGTCTTTAAGTTTGTTAAAAAAAATAATATTGTGAATATTAAAACTAATGGAAATTTTACAAAATTCACCTTGACATTATGCTATTGAATAAATAGAATTAGTCTTAAGTAATACAAAAAACATTTCATAGTTGTAAAAGTTGTCCTAGGCGTATCAAGAAAATTTGTTTTTTATAATATTTAATAATTAGCAAAGTGGAGTTAATAAAAATAAATCTATGTTATTAAATTAACAAATTTATCTTGACAAGACGATTTTTAGTATATAAAATTAGTCTTAGAAATAAGTGATAAGTAATTAAAATGTAAAAAAAACCTAGGTTATCTAATTGAAAGTTAGTAATTCAAAAATGTTTGGGATAAAGAGAACTATTATTTAGAAAAAGTTCTTGATGTTATTAAATTAACGAATAATCCTAGCAGGCTGACTTTCAGCAAATGAAATCAGTCTTAAAAATCAATTATTTTCATAATGTTACAGAATTAAAAATAACAATCAATAAAGAATCACTGCAAAATGCAAATCTCATAAAAAAAGTTTCATGATATTAATTATTTACAACAAAGGCGGAAAGACTCATCAATACAAAAAATATAATAACTTTTGGGAGGAATTTTTCATGGCAAGTAAAGAACAAGTTGTAGAAACAGAGACAAAGGCAGAAGCAGTTAAAGTAGTTAGTCCAGTTTTGGTAAATAGTGTTGATAGCTTAAAAATTAGAATTGATGAAATCAGAAAAGCACAACAAGAATTGGCAACATTTAGCCAGGAGCAGATTGACAAAATATTTTTAGCAGCATCAACTGCAGCTAATCAAAATAGAATATACCTTGCTAAGTTGGCATATGAAGAGACTGGAATGGGTGTTGTAGAAGACAAAGTAATAAAAAATCACTTTGCTTCAGAATACGTTTATAATGCTTATAAAGACACTGTTACATGTGGCGTAATTGAAAGAGATGATGCATTTGGATTTACAAAAATAGCAGAGCCAGTTGGAGTTTTGGGAGCAGTCATACCTACAACAAATCCAACTTCGACTGCTATTTTCAAATCTCTAATAGCTTTGAAAACTAGAAATGGAATAATATTCTCACCACATCCTAGAGCTAAAAAGTCTACTATAGAGGCTGCGAAAATAGTACATGATGCTGCAGTCGACGCAGGGGCTCCAAAAGGATTTATAGGATGGGTAGATGAGCCATCATTAGAAATTACGACAGCAATTATGAGTGAAGTTGATCTTATATTAGCTACAGGCGGTCCAGGAATGGTTAAATCAGCTTATTCTTCTGGAAAACCGGCGGTAGGGGTTGGACCTGGAAATGTACCAGCTATAATAGATGAAAGTGCAGATATAAAAATGGCTGTTAGTTCAATTCTTGTATCGAAATCATTTGACAATGGAATGATATGTGCATCTGAACAGTCTGTAATAGTTCCAGATAAAATCTACGAAGAAGTTAAAAAAGAATTTAAATATCGTGGTGCATATTTCTTGACTAAAGAGGAAACTCAAAAAGTTGGGGAAGTAATCATAATAAATGGTGCACTAAACGCTAAAATAGTTGGGCAGCCTGCACATGTAATAGCTGATATGGCTGGGGTAAAAATACCTAAAGAGTCTAGAATAATAATCGGTGAAGTAGAGTCTGTTGAGCTTGAAGAACCTTTTGCTCACGAAAAACTTTCACCAGTTCTTGCTATGTATAAGTCTAAGAGCTTTGAAGATTCAGTTCAGAAAGCAGAAAAACTTGTAGAAGATGGTGGATTAGGTCATACATCATCTCTATATGCAGATCCAGTAAATCAACCTGAAAGAGTTGAAAAATTTATAAAAGCTATGAAAACTTGTAGAGTATTAATAAACACACCATCATCTCAAGGTGGAATCGGGGACTTATATAACTTTAAGTTGGCTCCATCTTTAACTCTTGGTTGTGGATCTTGGGGTGGAAACTCAGTTTCTGATAATGTTGGGGTTAAACACTTACTTAATATAAAAACTGTAGCTGAGAGGAGAGAAAATATGCTTTGGTTTAGAGCCCCAGAAAAAATTTACTTCAAAAAAGGAAGTTTAGGTGTCGCAGCTAAAGAATTTAAAGATGTTTTAGGTAAGAAGAAAGCATTTATCGTAACAGATTCTTTCCTTTACAATAGTGGTTATACAAAATGTGTTACTGATTTACTAGATGATATGGGTATAAGACATACAACATACTTTGACGTCGCTCCAGATCCGACGCTTTCTTGTGCAAAAGAAGGAGCTAAGGCAATGGCAGAGTTTGGACCTGATTTAATAATAACTCTTGGTGGAGGAAGTGCTATAGACGCCGCTAAGATAATGTGGGTTCTATACGAGCATCCAGATGTTGATTTCCAAGATCTTGCTATGAGGTTTATGGATATTAGGAAGAGAGTGTATACGTTCCCTAAAATGGGAGAAAAAGCATACTTTGTTGCAATCCCAACAACATCAGGTACAGGTTCAGAAGTAACTCCATTCGCAGTTATAACTGATGAACAGACAGGGGTAAAATATCCACTTGCAGATTATGAATTAATGCCAAATATGGCTATCGTTGATGCAGATTTAATGATGGAAATGCCTCCAAGACTTACAGCAGCATCTGGAGTAGATGCTCTCACTCATGCTTTAGAAGCTTATGTGTCTATGCTCAGAACAGAGCCAGCTGATGGGATGGCGCTTCAGGCAGCTAAAATAATATTTGAGTATTTACCTCGTGCTTACAAAAACGGCAAAAATGATCCGGAGGCTAGAGAGAAAATGGCTATGGCATCAACAATGGCAGGGATAGCATTTGCAAATGCATTCTTGGGGATATGCCACTCTATGGCGCATAAACTAGGGGCATTCCACCATGTTCAACATGGTGTGGCAAATGCATTACTAATAAATGAAGTTATCAAATTTAACTGTGCAGAAGCTCCAAACAAGATGGGCGCATTTTCACAATACAAATATCCAAACTGTGTACAAAGATACGCAGAGTTTGCTTCATTTGCTGGAATAAGTGGAACTAATGACCAAGAAAAAGTAGAAAATTTAATAAAAGCTATAGAAGACCTTAAAGAAACAGTTGGTCTTCCAAAGACTATAAAAGAACTTAATATAGATGAAAAAAAATTCTTAGAAAATTTAGATCCAATGGTAGAGCAAGCATTTGATGATCAATGTACAGGTGCGAATCCTAGATACCCACTTATGAGTGAGCTTAAAGAAGTGTATCTAAATGTTTACTATGGTAAAGAAAAAGTTAAGGCATTCGCAGATTAGGAAGTAATAGTAAAATTGTTTTAAATAGGCGGGGTCTGTAAAGATCCCCTTGAATTATATATTTATTATTTATATAATTTTCTGTACAAAATTCTGACTGAATAATACAATTTCTTAATTTTAATAAAAACTAAAAGTTGTTTTGCGTCGAAGATTAATGATATAAGATATAAAGCTAAAAAATTTGTTGAAATATTATTGAAAATATTCAGAAAATTCAATTGACAAATGCAAATTATAAGTTTATAATAAAAAATAACTTAAACAGGGGCCTATTAAGGCCCCCTTATTTTTTTCTAGTATGAAAAAAGGTTACTATCTTTTTTTGTTCATGAAAGAAGTACCTAAGTATTTTTTTATTTCGCTTTCTGGTGAAAAATCATCAATAACAATTTGTTTTCCAGTGTCTTCAAATACAACTAAAACTTCACAGTCCCCTTGTAAAAAGAATTTTCTTACTGTATCTTCTTTTACCTCTCTTACCTTAATAATATCCTTTTTTTCTTTTAGAAAATCTTTAGTATAATAGCTTCCCATAAGCGTAATAACTTTTGTGTATCTTACCATATTGAACTCCTTTAATTTTTATATATTAATTATATTATATCCATATAGACCATAGTTATATTATAACGTTAAAATAGTTTATACGCTAATATTTTATAATTTAATTGAAAATAATGATACAGCAATTTTCAATAGAGTTATAATTGTCTTAGTAAATAAAATTATAAAAACTATACATATAACTATGGAGGTAGGAACATGGAATTTAAGAAAGTTACAGTAGTTTATTTTAGCCCAACAGGAAATTCTAAGAAGTATGCAAGTGAAATTGCAAAACGTTTCGATATAAATTATAAAGAATTAAATATAACTGATTACAATACTAGAAGAGAAACTCACAGATTTAAAAACGATGAACTAGTAGTTTTTAGTGCACCAGTATACTATGGTAGATTACCTATGGTAAATGGTAATATTTTCGAGAACGTACAAGGTCAAAATACTCCCGCAATTTTTACTGTTACATATGGTAATCGTGAATTTGAAGATTCGTTACTAGAGCTTCAAAATATTTGTGAGGAAAGAGGGTTTCACGGTATAGCAGGAGGTGCTTTTATAGGACCACATACATTTTCAAAAATAATTGCACCAAATAGACCAAATGAAGAAGACTATAAAGTATTAAACGATTTTGTAGATAAAATAAAACAAACCAAAGATTTAACAGAAGTTTTAAAAGTAAGTGGAGATTATCCATATAAAAAAGTAGAAAAAATGCCCTTTGTACCAATAGCAAGTGACGATTGTACCAAATGTGGTTTTTGCGAGTCTATATGTCCAGTTAGAGCTATAAGCAAAGGGAATTATAAAGATACAAATAGCGATCTATGTATAGCGTGTTTTGCATGTGTAAAACAATGTCCACAACATGCTAGAGGTATTGATGAACATGGCTTTAAGCAGAAGGTAAATATGCTAGAAGAAAACCTAACCAAAGTGGATAAAAGACCAGAACTATTTTATCTATAAAAATGAGTGTTATCAGCTATAGCAGTGTTTATGTAGTGAATTAATAAATCACTATATATTAAAGTTAAACAGATCATTACCAACATTTCCTCTAGAATATTTGTTTGATACGTGCTACAATTATTAAGGTAAATAAGCAAATAAACTCGTAGTAAGGAGTTAATTTAAATGTCTAGGATAAAAACAGAAGAGATTTTAGCAGGTATTGATTACTCTAATAAGAATGAAATGTTTTTAAAACTTAATAACCTATATAACGATGTTCCAATCGGTACCTGTACTGGATGCGGTGATTGTTGTATGGAGTCAGTTGGGATAAATTTAATTGAATTTTTAAATATATATAATTATTTGTATACAAGAGAACATCTTAGAAAAAGATCTATAGGGAAAATCATAGAATATTACTTCCTCGAGTATACAGAGAAAAGACCATGTCCCTTTAGAGAAAAGGATATGAAGTGTTCTATATATGAAGTTAGGCCACTTAATTGTAGGATATTCGGACACTGGAAAAAAGAAGACTACGAGGCCAATTTAGCTAATGTGATAAATAGAAATGTAGAGTATAGTAATTTAATAGAGTCAAATTTCAGTTTTAGAATAAATAAAGATGTTACAAATTTTAAAATAGATTATTGTAAAGATTTTAAACCTAAAGATAGTTATATGAGTAAGTCAGAGAGACTAGAATTTGCAGATTTAGCTATGAACCTAGACTCTGAAATATATAGAAATAGGATATTAAATATTGAATTTAAAGACAGAGGAATAGTGGAATATTTTATAGAAACATTAATAGATATAGATATTGCTTATAATATTAAAATAAAAATTTCTAAAGATGATAGGATCAGGTTTAGAACTATCAACAGAATAAAAAGATTATTTGAAAAATAAGATTATTTTTTATTAATGATTTGATTATATAAGTCAATAAAACAAGATTTGTTTATGGGGTAAGAATTACAAAAATAAAAATTATTATGTTAAAATAGAAAGGACTGTAAAAAAAGAAATAAAGGGTGAACAAGATGGAATATGAAAAGTGGGATGAAGTGTTAGCTCCCTATGACCATGCTGTAGAAGAGTTAAAGATAAAATTTAAAAATATACGAAAAGAGTTTTTGGCTAAAGGTGATTATTCCCCTATAGAATTTGTAACCGGTAGAACGAAAAAGATCTCATCTATAATATCAAAGGTTAAGAGATTAAATATAAAAAATATTGAGACCGAGTTAGACGATATAGCTGGAATAAGAATTATGTGCCAATTTGTTGAAGACATATATGCTATAATTGATTTGATAAAAGCAAGAACCGATATGACTGTAATAGGTGAAAAAGACTATATAACAAATTATAAAGACAGCGGTTATAGAAGTTATCATGTTATTATCAAGTATCCAATTAACTCTATAGCGGGATCAAAAGAGATTATTTGTGAGATTCAGATTAGAACACTTGCAATGAATTTCTGGGCTACGATAGAGCACTCGCTTAAATACAAATATGATCACTATATACCAGATACATTGGCTGAGAGATTAAGAAGAGCATCTGATGCAGCATTTTTACTTGATCAAGAGATGAGTGAAATCAGGGGAGATATAATGAACGCTCAAGCTATGTATCAAATGAAGTCTATAGCTATGCGTGACACATTAAACAGAATACAAGAATTGTATGATCTAGGTGAAACACACAAGGCTATGCAATATCAAAGAAGGCTGGATAAAGCACAACAAGAAAAGGATATAACTTATATTTTAGACCTTAAAAGAGATATAGACAAACTGTTGGAGCAGTATAGAATAGATGGTGTTGATAGTAAGACAAGTGAATAATTTAAACGAATTTAATACGGTTGTCTCTGCTAGAAAAGCTTTTCTAAAAAGGGACAGCCTATTTTTAAGGATGTGATAAAAAATGAGTCTGTACGCGATAGGTGATTTGCATTTTTCAACATCTGTAGATAAACCAATGAATATTTTCGGAGACAATTGGAATGGACATGTAGAAAAAATTATATCGAATTGGAGAGAAAATGTATCAAGTGATGATACTGTAATTGTACTTGGTGATACATCGTGGGGTATAAATCTAACACAAGCAAAATCTGATTTGGATCTTATAGATTCGCTACCAGGAAAAAAAATATTTATAAAAGGTAACCATGATTATTGGTGGACCACAGTAACAGGGCTAAACAAACTTTACGATAATATGAACTTTTTACACACTAATTTTTATACGTATGAAGATTATGCAATTTGCGGTGGGAGAGGTTGGATTTGTCCTAATGATGTCAAGTTTGATGAAAATGATCAAAAGATTTACATCAGAGAAGAGCATAGGTTGCGATTGTCATTAGAGGCGGCTAAAAACAGAGGCTATAAAAAAATTATTATGTGTGTTCACTATCCACCTACTAATGATAAGCTAGACGAGTCTATTTTTACAAATCTATATGAAGAGTATGGAGTTGAAAAGGTACTTTACGGTCATCTTCACGGAGAAGAATCATTTAAGATGGGACTTAAAGGTATAAGAAATAGTGTAGAATATGTGCTTGCTTCGTGCGATTATACTGATTTTCAATTAATAAAAGTTATGTAATGGATTAATAAATCACAACTTGGTAAATACTATATGATATATGAATATAAAAGGAGAAGTGATTTATGAGGTGGATATTGGTATTTATATTTTTATATCTTATTCCGTTAGTGATTTTATTTAGAAATTACAAAAATAAAAAACGATCTTTGGTTTATAGCAGTATTTACGTAGTACTTATGACATTAATAGTGATTTGCAACATATATATGAGCGGGCTAAAAAGAATTGAAGAATCTATGGATAAATATAGAGCAGTAGAAGTGCAAGTTGATAACAATGGAAGTTTAATCTACACAGATGAAGATAATATTGATAATTATGAAGATAATAATAGAGAAGTGTATAAGAAATATAGAATAAAGGAAGATGATAGTCTTGAATCGGATGATTTCAATGATGAATTAGAAGATGATCTAGATGACGACAGTGAAGAAAGCAGTAAGTTTACTGTTAATACAGATAATGATACAGTGGGTGAATATTCAAAAAATAAATTAGATAATAGCAGCAGTAATCCAAATACTGAGGAACATTCTAATATAGATAAGTCTGATGAAAAAAGTGAAATTAAAGAAACAAGTAAATTAAATGATCCTAAAAAACAAAAACTAGAAAAAGAAAGACAATCTGATTTAGATAAGATAGATAGCTTTAGAAAAGAAGTTTTCTCAGCAGAAAAAACTGCATTGAAGTCAATGCAGAAATGTCTTCATTATACCAAGAATGTTGCTGGTAGCTTATCTAATATAAAAAAGGTAAATAAAGACATAACTACTGCAAGGGATGAATGTAAAGATCTAGCTGAATTTTATAAAGAAATGGAAACTCCAAAATTATCAAAGAGTAAATATGAGAAAGAGTTAAAAAATGCTAAATCATATATGCAGAAAACATATGAACTTAGAGCAAAATCAATGGATAATGCAATTAAACTTGTTGACTCTAAAAATCCAAAATATATATCCAAGGTAACGGATTACTTGGATTCATCTGATAAGAAGGTAAAGCAATTTAGTCAAAAAGTAAACGATTTAAAAAAAGAAATAGAAGATAAATAAAAAATAAAATTTAATAATTTAATGTTAATAAATAAGTTTTGATTTTACAGAAAAGGGGGGAAATATCTATGAACAAGCAGAATATAGCAAAACTAAATATGTTTTTTATGGGTATAAATCAGAGAAACAGTGAAAACAAAGATTTCTTCAATAAATTAGAGGTTGAATTTAAATCTGGAACCAAAGTATTTAATGGAGTTGGAGAAGAACAAGACAGCAAGTATAAATTTAATTTTAAAGGTAAAACAGAAATGTTTACTTTTAACGAACTATTAAAACATATAGCTAAAGAATCTGAAAATTACGATTCGATTAGTTTTAAATATATAGAAAGAGGTACGACAGTTCTTGTTGAAGGAGATAACAAAAAAGTAACTGTAAAATATTTAGATAATGATGATGTAAAGCCAAATATTGATGAATATACTTCATCTCAAATTAAAAATAGAGACTACTACGTAAAAGTAGGACAAGCTAATGATCTTTTAAAAGAGATAGGTGTTCTTACTAAAGACGGAAAAATAAAAAATGATAAGATAAGGAAGTACAATCAAATAGATCACTTCGTAGAATTGATAGATAAATTATTAAAAGAACTAGAATTTAAAGACAGTATTACTGTTCTAGACTGTGCTTGTGGTAAATCTTATTTAAGCTTTGTGTTAAATTACTATATAAAAGAAGTATTAAAGAAAAAATGCTATTTTATAGGTATTGATTACTCCGAAACTGTTATAAAAGCATCTAAAAAAATGGCTGATAATCTAGGCTATAAAAACATGGATTTTATAAAAGAAGATCTTACAAACTATACTCCAAATAAGGAGATAGATTTGGTTATAAGTTTACATGCTTGTGATACAGCAACCGATATGGCTATTGGATTGGGAATAAGAGCAAAATCTAAAGCTATAGTGGTAGTTCCATGTTGCCATAAGGAGTTACTTGGACAATATAAATATGAAGTACTCGATCCAATAATAAAACACGGTGTTTTTAAAGCAAGATTTGCAGATCTACTTACAGATGGTATGAGAACTTTGATGCTTGAAGCAAGAGGCTATGAGACTTCGGTTGTAGAGTATATTTCACCGTTAGATACTCCAAAAAATCTTATGATAAGAGCTGTTAAAAAGAAAGAAAAAAATGAAAAAGCCTTAAATGAGTACGAAGAATTAAAGGCTAAATTTAGCGTAGAACCAACTTTAGAGAAATTAATTTAAAAAATTTTTATGTTATTAAAACTATTATTTGTTTTGGAGCATTTTTTATTTTGACTTAAATAAATAACTTTTTAGGTTTAATTTAAAACCTCATTAATCAGTCTACATACTCACCATTTGATTTGACCCATTCAAAAGCGAGTTTATTTGAAGTGGACTTTTTATTGTTTAAGTTTCCCCCTCGTATTTTATATTTAAGTTAAATTATATCTGATCGTATATCATATGGACAGCAAATATAATACTATATTTTATATAATAATTATTTAGTATATGGTTCTTTGATTTATAGTTGAACTTATGCTATAATTACTTGATTGGCAAAGTTATTTGATAGCTTTAGTTACACAGATTCTCTAAATAGAGAGTATTTAGTAGAAGGAGCTGAGCATGTTATTGATGAATATACTTAATATAGCGAAATTTAAATTTAAACATTTGAATTTTAGGGTATATCAGTAGTTAATAACAAAGATAAGATTGGGGAGGTGCTAGTATGATAAATTTAACGCTTATGAGCAATAAAGGAAAGATCCATGTTAACAGTGGTGAGGTTAAAGATACTTTGTGTTTGCGCCCAGATTTTGATTATGTACAGGATATATCGAATACTATAAATCAAGATAAAATACTTGTATTTGATTGTCAATTGACAGGAAATAAATTTGATATAGATGATCTCGATATAGAGGAATTATTGGAAGAATTAGGAGAGGAAATCGACGAATCCTATTTTAATATACTATTTGAAGATATTAGAGCTTATCTGAAAGATATTTCAGATGAGATTGAAGCTGATTTACAGGAGAGTTATTCATTAGACAATATTAGGTGTTATTTTGATATATACAATATAAACCAAGAGTTTACAGACTTTAAGTTTGTATTTTTGGTATCGTTTAAAGACATCAAAATATCGTCACTATCAAATCTAGCAAAAATAGTATCAAAGAGGCAGTTGGTTGGAGCATCTAAGTTTTACTCTTAGGAAGCAATTTACGGGTTGAAAAACCCGTTTTTTTATTTTAAAAATCATTTAATACATATATAGTGTAATATCAACGGGCATATAGCAAAAATTCTTTAATGTAATGAAAAGAGGGTAGGAAGTTATAAATTCTAACGAATACGAAATTTCAGAAATACTTAGACTGACTAAAGCGTATTGTAATTTATAACTACCTACCCGTTTTGACTATTTTCATATATTATTTAACTGAATTAGCAGAACCTAAAACTGTGTCAATTTTATTTTCAACAACAGTCTGTATAGCGTCTCTACCAGCTCCAATGTATTTTCTTGGATCGAATACAGTTGGGTTTTCAGCTAAGTATTTTCTAACAGCAGCTGTCATAGCTAATCTTAAATCAGTATCCATATTTACCTTACATACTGCCATAGAAGATGCCTTTCTAAGCATATCTACTGGAACACCTTTAGCTCCTGATATATCTCCACCAAATTCATTACAAGTTTTAACAGCTTCTTGGTCTACAGCAGATGCACCATGAAGTACTATTGGGAATCCAGGGATTCTTTCTTGGATTTCTTCTAAGATATCAAATCTTAATTTTGCTTCCCCTTTAAATTTAAATGCACCGTGAGAAGTTCCTATAGCTATAGCTAATGAATCAACACCAGTTCTTTCAACAAATTCTACAGCCTCATCTGGTTTAGTGTATTTGTGTACATCAGATGTAACTTCATCTTCAGTACCAGCTAGCACTCCCAACTCGGCTTCTACCACAACACCTTTTGCGTGAGCGTAGTCTACAACTTCTTTAGTTACTCTAATATTTTCTTCAAAATCAAAATGAGATCCATCTATCATTACTGATGTAAAACCAACATCTATACAAGTTTTAACTGCTTCTAAATCTGGACCGTGATCTAAATGAAGAGCGACATCTACGCCTATTTCATTTGATGCAGTAGTAACCATATCAACTAAAGTTTTTGGACCAGCGTATTTAACAGCAGACATAGATGCTTGAATCATAACATAAGAATTCTTAGCTTTAGCTGCTTTTAAAACACCTTGAAGTTGCTCTAAATTACTTATATTGAAAGCACCTATTGAATACCCAGATTCATAAGCATTTTTAAACATTTCTTTCGTAGTTATTAAAGCCATATATATTCCTCCTAATAAATATTTCTAATTTTTTCATCTATTTATATTATAACCTCTATATGAAAAAAGTATATAGTAAAATTGTAATAAGGCTTGTTTACAAGTATAATGATAGTAGTGTATAAATGAGAATAATTTATTTTTTTAGTGTATGTACATTTGTAGTTATTTAATATAGATGGAGTGAATAGTATGGCAAAAAAACAGAGAATAGATAAGGTATTATCCAACTTAGGATATGGGAGTAGAACTGAGATCAAAAAATACTGTAAAAATGGTTTGGTATTAGTTAATGATAAAATAGTATCAAATCCGGGACAACAAATAGATCCAGAAAATGATGTGATTTATTTTGAAGGAAAAAAAGTTGTCTATAGAGAATTTGTGTATTTAATGATGAATAAACCTGATGGATATATATCAGCAACAACAGATAAATACGATCCAGTGGTTGTAGATTTGATAGATCAATCGTATATGGTATTTGAACCATTTCCAGTTGGGAGATTAGACAAAGACACTGAAGGTCTTTTAGTTTTGACAAACGATGGTAAGTTATCACATAGAGTTTTATCACCGAAAAAACATGTGCCAAAGACTTACTATGCAAGGGTTAGTGGTATAGTTGGAAAAAACGACATTGAAGCATTTAAGGAAGGGGTAGTGCTCGACGATGGGTATAAAACAATGTCATCAGAACTTAAAATTATAAAAAGTGATGAACAATCCGAAATAGAGCTTACTATCCATGAAGGAAAGTTCCACCAAGTCAAAAGAATGTTTGAAAGTGTAGGTAAAAAAGTGGTATATTTAAAAAGATTATCTATGGGCAATCTAAAGCTAGATGAAAGTTTAGAATTAGGTGAGTATCGTGAGCTTACAGATGAAGAAGTACGTATGATTGAAGAGAAAGAGTATAAACAAAATTAATATTGACACTTATAAATTAACACAAGAATAACTGGAGGAAAAATCGTGAAGAGAAAAGATATAATCGAATTCGAAGTTGATAAAATGGTATTTGGGGGAACTTCATCTACCAAAATTTATGATAGAGACATTAATATGAAAGGCGGAATAACTGGTCAGAAGGTTAAAGCTGCTGTTAAAAAAGTTAGAAGAGGAAAAGCGGATGTAAAATTACTAGAAATAATGGAAAAATCACCAATAGAAACTGAAGAAACTTGTGGTCATTTTAATGAGTGCGGTGGATGTACTATGCTTTCTATACCTTATAATAAGCAACTTGAAATTAAAGAAAAGCAGGTTATGGATTTATTTTTAAAGCAGAATATTTTTGGCTTTCAATTTTTAGGAATAGATGGAAGTCCAAATGAACACTATTACAGAAATAAGATGGAGTACACTTTTGGAAATGAGATGAAAGATGGACCTCTAACTCTTGGTCTTCACAAGAAAGGAAGACATATAGATATACTTACAACTGAAGGATGTCTACTGGTTAATAGTGATTTTGAGACCATACTTACATCAACAGTTAAATATTTTGGGGAAAAGGGGATTCCTCAATATAAGATATTTGATCACAGTGGATATCTGAGACATTTAGTAGTCAGAAAAGGATTAAATACAGATGAGATTATGGTTAATATAGTTACATCATCTCAGATAGATTATGATATGGATGATTATAAAAACATGTTAAAAGGCCTAGATTTAAAAGGGGATTTGGTAAGTGTGCTTCACACTATCAATGATGGTTTAGCAGATGCTGTTCAATGCGATGAATTGAGGTTACTTGATGGAAGAGATTATATATATGAAGAGATACTTGGTCTAAAGTTTAAGATATCACCTTTTTCATTCTTCCAGACTAATACAAAAGGTGCAGAGAAGCTTTATAGTATCGCCAAAGATTTTATAGGTGATCACAAAGACAAAATAGTGTTTGATCTTTACAGCGGAACTGGTTCAATAGGCCAATTAATGGCTGATTCTGCCGAAAAAGTGTACGGAATTGAAATTGTTGAAGAAGCAGTTATTGCGGCAAATGAAAATGCGAAACTAAATGGGCTAACAAACTGTGAGTTTATAGTTGGAGATGTGGCGAAGACTGTTAAGGATTTGAAAGAGAAGCCTGATCTAATAATTGTAGACCCTCCTAGACCTGGTATTCATAAGGATGCTATAAGAGATATTTGCAGTTTCGGTGCTGTTGAAATAGTATATATCTCTTGCAATCCAAAGACTATGGTACTAGATTTGGAGCTATTTAAGGAATACGGATATGAGGTTAAGCAAGTTAAGTGTATGGATATGTTCCCTAACACGCCTCATGTGGAAAGTGTCGCTAAACTTGTGAGAGTATAGCGTGGTTTCAATAAATTTGTAGTAGTGAAAAATGTGTAATGTGTGCCATGTTGTGAGCCTAAAAATAAAAATGGCACACATTATTTTATTATAGACTCTAAAATAGTAACTGTTTCATTTTCCATTTTATCTGTAACATGTGAATAAGTATCCATGGTCGTTGATAATTTAGAATGTCCTAATCTTTTCTGTATATCTTTAATATTGGCGCCAGATTCCAATAACATAGTTGCATGTGTATGTCTTAAACTATGAAAATCGAACTTTATCATCAATTCATGATTTACAACTCTACTAAGATATTTAATACTATCTGTTGTAACATGTTCGCCATTTTCTTTTGTACACACCCAATTAGAATTAGTATACCATTGACCGTATTTAAGT
Organism: Metaclostridioides mangenotii; assembly: GCF_018917235.1. Taxonomy (GTDB): domain Bacteria; phylum Bacillota; class Clostridia; order Peptostreptococcales; family Peptostreptococcaceae; genus Metaclostridioides. The sequence continues at coordinate 5,317 of NZ_JAHLOF010000015.1, read as the reverse complement.
TTCATTTCCTTTTGATATAGCTTATGTTGTTTTAAAATATTAATTAATGTGTCGCCGATTTTAATAGCTCTATTAGAACTTGTTGTTTTTGGAGTACCTAATTCAAAATTCCCTTTTCCCTTACCGATTAAAGTATGCTCAACTTTAATTGTCCCAATTTCAAAATCAATATTATCCCATTGTAGAGCTGTGACTTCTCCACCTCTCATACCAGTATGAAAAGCAATTTGCAAAGGAATATAAAAACTAGTTCCTTGTGGGAATCTCTTAATAATTTTGTTAAAGTTATCCAAGGATAAGACTTTTAAATCTTCTTTAGATTTTTTATTCTCCTGCATCTTTGGTGTTTTTACATAAAGCATAGGATTTTCTTTAATGTACTTATAAGGATAAACAGCCATTTTTAATGATCCACTTAAAACACCATAGAAATTATTAATTGAATTCTTACTATAACCCTCTAGATGTTTTTGGTTTAAAAACTTTTGTAATATAGCTGGGTTTATATTTTTTAATTTGTAATGACCAATTGCTGGAACTATGTGGTTTTTTATTATTCTAGCGTAATAATCTTGAGTATTAGATTTACAATTTAGTAGAACATATTCTTTGTACCAATAATCAAGATAATTGCTAAGTGTTAAGTTGGTTTCTAAAAGCACACTACCTTTATCTTCTAATTCATTTTCAGCTTTTCTAAGAGCAGTTAATGCTTCTTTTTTAGTACTACCTCCTTTTCTTTTAATGCGTTTTCTTTTACCATCTACTACACCTAAATCAATGCAGTAATACCATGTTTTTTCATCTCTTTTGTAAACATGACCCATAAATATCCTCCTTTTTAGAATATATGTTTGTTTAATTATATATATAAAAGAGTAGGTGTTTGCTACTCTTAAATATTAATACTATTGTTAATTCGTAATAATTTATTAAGTTTTACTATACGTACATGCTAGACACACAATAACTTTTGATGATTTCAGCAATTTGATCTTTTAATTCTTTTATATCAATAACCTCATCCATAAAGTATTGTAAAGTTCCTTGTTCTGCATCTGGTAAAAATATAGTTTTTTTAGGAAAATTCAAGTTTGTTTTGCAAATTAATTTTAATGGATCATTTTTATATATTATATTAAGTTCATTGCCAACTTTTATATAAGTAACATCATCAATATCTGAGAAAGGTTCAGATATATCCTTTATTAAGTTAAATGCTTGTAATTCGTCATCAGTAATTGAAATTGATGGTCTATTATCTATTATAATATTTTTATCATTTGATACTTTAGATATTGATTCATCATTATTTTCTGTTTCTAGTATTCCTTTTAACTTCTCACTCATAAAATCATTAACAAATTGGTAAATTGATCTCTTGACTATAGGTCTAAATTTTTCTACAACATTAGCGGTTTTGATGCCTGAATAAAAGTCAGATATTATAAATCTTACAAATTCATCACTAGGGTTATTTAATTGGCTATTAAGTTGTGCTTTAATCAAACTAGTATACTTTAATTCAGATGCAATACTAAAAATATCTTCTAGATCAAATTTACTTTTTGAAAATTTCTTTAGGTGAGATAATTTATTATCGTCAGAGTTTAATAAATCTATTGTTAGGAAAGGTTCATCATCCATTATATTTTTTTCTTCTAAGTCAGTAAAAAATTTATATGTAATTCCGTTAGTAAGGATTGCGAATTTCGCTTCTGTTGCTGTAAAATATCTGAACAATTGCGCGTTATGCCTTCTTAATTTATCTGTTACAGGTTTGGCTTCTATTAAAATTAAAGGTTTTCCATCTTCCATTATTGCATAATCAACTTTTTCTCCTTTTTTGACACCAACGTCGGCTGTAAATTCTGGAACAAACTCTAAAGGATTAAAAATATCATACTCAAGAATTTGGAATAAAGGCATTATAAGTGCTGTTTTTGTTGCTTCTTCAGTAGATAAGTTATCCTTTATTGTTTCTAATCTTTTTATAAATTGTTTGATTTCATCTAAAAAATCCATAATATATCCATCCTCCACTTTTATTTAAATTTATATTCAACAAGTTCTTTGGGAACTTCGAAATAGCAAGCCATTTGGTCAATAGAAAATTGTTTTTCAATTGCTTCTTGTATATGTTCATCAGTAATTAATAATTCCGCAGCAAATTCATTGGCTTCATTTTCGAATTTGTTTGTATTTGAATATGTATAATTTGTTAAGAAACAAATATTTGATTTGCTATGCAAATTAATATGACCTAATTCATGGGCAATTACAATTTCTTCTTCTTCCTCAGGAAGGAGAACGTTTACAATAATAGCTTTATTTCCTTTGATATTCAAAAAATATCCCTTTAAGTTATTTATGTTATGTTTCAATATTTCAATATCAAGGAATGAGCAAATATCATATACATTTCTTGTATTGCATTTATTTACCAAATTATTTACTGTTTTTTTATTATACTCAATAGCAACACCTCAATTACATATTAGTTATTTTTTATTTTTTCTATTTAAAATATCTATAGTAAGTCTAATTGAATTTCTAAGAGCTATTAAATCCTCTTCATCTGCTAGCTCTCCACAAAGCATTAGACCATCTTGCTCTAAAAGTTCATCAATTACTTTCTCAATATCTTTTTCTACATCAACGCTTTTTTCTTTTTTTTCTTCTGTTCTACCAAGTAAGTAATCTATAGATACATTAAAAAAATCTGCCCAATTCTCTAAGACATTTATTTCAGGTTTTCTTTTGTCATTTTCATATTGTGAAATAGTCGATTTGTTAAAACTTGTATAGTATTTTTCATTAAACATATTAACTAATTCCTCTTGAGTAAGATTTCTTTTTTCTCGTAGACCTTTGAATCTTTTACCGAATGTTGTCACAAACAACACCTCCCTATTACCTTAATAGTATTATAAGTTTACGAAAACGTAAACTTATTTTTATATTTAATAATAAAAATTCACGAAAATATAAACTTATACATTGACAAGTATTGTTTGTGTGAACTATAATGTATTTAAGATAACAAATACAAAACAAGTAGGTGATTAGAATTAAAAATAAAAAGCTTGTTGCAAGTAGAAATATATTAGGTCTAACCCAAGAAAAAATTGCAATAAAGTTAGGGATTGCAAAGGCAACATATAATTTAAAAGAAAACGGGAAAAGACATTTTAACGAAAAAGAGATGGTCTTGATAAGCGAATTATTAGGAAAAAGTATGGATTATCTTTTTTTTACAAAAGAAGTTAACATAAACGATACTAATAGGAGGGAGATATAAAATGAATAATTTAGTTGTAGTTAACAACAAAGAAATAGAAATCAAAGAGTACGTAGGACAAAGAGTAGTGTCATTTAAAGAGATTGATTCTATACACGAAAGAGTAGAAGGAACTGCAGGTAGAAATTTCAGAGATAACAAGAAGCATTTTATAAAGGATGTTGATTATTTTGAGGTAACGACGAAAAACGTCGTGAGCTTAGAAGGTTATGGTTTTTCTAAATTTGCATCTAATGGAATCTTAATAACAGAAAGTGGTTATCTAATGTTAGTAAAATCATTCACAGATGATTTAGCATGGAATGTGCAAAGAGATTTAGTAAACAAGTATTTCAGAAGTACAGAAAATCCATTCTTAAATATGTCAAAAGAGCTACAAGCAATATTTATGGTAGATAAGAAACAACAGGAGCTAAAAAAAGGTCAAGAAGTTCTAACTGAAAAAGTTACTAACTTAGAAAATAAAATGACCATCAATTATGAATTAGCAGAGAATATCAGATCAGAGGTTAGTACGAAAGCGGTACATAGCTTAGGTGGTTACAATTCACCTGCATATAAGAAATTAAGCAAGAAAGCATATAGCGCACTACATAGAGATTTAAAAGGTTATTTCAAAGTTAACAGTTATAAAAACTTATCTGTAAAAAGATATGAAGAAGCTTTAAATTACATACAAAAATGGGAACCTGGAACTAATCTAAGATTAGAAATAGAAGAAGTTAATAATCAATTACAATTTAATACATTAAATTAGGAGGTACATGTTATGACAAATGCCCAAGCATTGGAAGCTGTTATGAATGCAATGCAAATAATAATAAAGAACAATAATCAAGAGCCACAAGTTAATAAAGTTGAAGTTACAAAAGAGATTATAAAAGAAGAGACATTATTAACAGCAAAAATCGAAAATGTGCTGTTTACTGTCGAAGAGTTGAAACAGATATTAAAAGTAAGTAAAGGTGATGTATATAGCCTAATAAATAAAGGAGAACTCAAAGCTTTGAAATTAGGAAGATTGAAAGTTCCATATTTTGAAGTAGAGAGATTTCTGAGAGATAACTTAGGAAGGGACTTTGATTTTAAAAATTAATAGAAGTAAATCGAAATTATAAATATCAGACAATCAGGAGGTAAATAAATGAACAAATTATCAAAGATAATAGCAGGAGTTCTAATATTATTAAGTTTAGCAATCGGTGTATTAGCCACTTATAACTTAAATCATCTATACGATAGAATCTCAGATCTAGAAGAGGTTAATAGTCAACAGCATCATAGGATTTCAGATTTGGAAAACAAATAAATTTGACAAACAGGAGGTAAAAAAATGAATTTTAAAGAGTACATAAGATTTTGCAAAAGACATAAAAAACTACCAACACTAAAGTTTTATAACTACTGTAACAGAGAATTAGCAAAAGGTAAAAAAACACGTTTACTAGAATGGGGGATATAGAATGGACAAACTAAAAGAAATCATGATGATTGTTGATTCGAACATTAATACAGTTGAGGTAATGCTAAAAGATAGTGAATCAAGGTTATCTGATATTAAACGTACTGCAGTTAAATATTGTTCACGAGATGAGGGCAAAATAGAAAATCAGCAGGAAGTTGTAAATGATTTAAAATCGCAACTTAAAATGGCAAAGACAATCAAAAAAGGGCTGCTTCTTATTTTAGAAAGAGAAGAACAAAAAGAAAAGAGCCAGGGCAATGGCTCTAATCTAAATAATACTACTATCCATAATCTTATTAGTAGTATATCACAGGAGGCTTAAAAATGAAAATACAAGATTTAGAAACGGATATATTACTTACAAAACTAGATACAAATTTCTTTGATGAAGACTACAAAACAGGATATATAGAAGGATTAGAAGCCTTTGCTAAAAGATATAAACAAAATTATAGCTTAGTAGATCTTAAAAGATATTTAATAGATGTAACAAAAGAAGGTTACAAAGGAAGTTATGTAGATGGTTTTGTGTTTGCATACAAAAGTAATCT
>NZ_JAHLOF010000014.1 GCF_018917235.1 Metaclostridioides mangenotii | reverse complement strand
ACGTTGGAGTTACAAATGCTTCATCAGATCCTATAAAAATATCAAATGTTTCATTTACATTCTAATATTAATTTAATTTACATATTTACTATCTAAACATATTTAATTTTTTTATTTATCGGGTTTAGACTTTAATACAAATAATAGTAATCAAAAAATAAAATAGCAAATTGTAATTAATAGACAAATCACTATTTTTCGATAATTTAATCGCTTAATTCATTTAAAAAAGCTACCATATATTACAGTGGTAGCTTTTTTATTGCAACAAATTCACACCAGAACTCTCAATATCTGATGAATTACGCTAACTTATTATCTTATATAACGCTCTTTTTAAAAAAATCCGCAAACTCAGGTATAAATAAAAATAAGGGTAGCAATTAAGCTACCTATGTTTACTCTCTACATTCATTCGGCAATTTATCTTCTCTTATTCCCTTTAATACTGGTTGCCTTAAAGAGCCTTTATCATTTGGCATATACTCTACTGTACATACAAGATGAAAAATTTACCAATAAGGTAATCATCAGTATTTAAAAAGGCTTCTACACCTTGTCCGTCTTCTTTTACTCCTTTTAAGTGTATAACAAGTTAATAGTTCACATTGTATTTGATCACACACTAAAAAATACCGAAATACCGCATTATACTAAATCAGCTATTTTAATTACTAATGCTTCTTTATTAATTTCATTATTTCATCATTTATAATATCAGGCTCGAATTGATGTATAGAATGTCTTGAATTCTTAACTACTAATTGCTTACTATCTGTAGACCACTCCTTCAAGGCTATCTGACTATCTTCCCATTCAGAGATTGCTAAAGTATTACTCTCAGCAGTAAATATTCTAAGCGGAATGTCTCCTAATTTTCCGTTATCTAATACTATTTTTGCACTATCACTTGCCATGTTCCTTTCATCTATAATATTCTTATTAAACATAGTTTTAAGAGTCATCGACTTGTACAACTGTTTTAAATCATCAGGCAATAATTCAAGATTATTTGCTCCTGATATAATTTTTGAAAAATAGCTTGTATGATAAATTGCTAATCTAGCAATTCCTGATGATTTTAGCATCTGATATTTAAATGCTGAACTATTACTTATTCCTAAGTTATTTTCAGAATAATATTCTGGACTACCCCCATCAATTAACACAACCCCTGAAACTTCATCTTTATATTTTTGTGTAAATCTTATTGATGTTAATGATGCTAATGAATGTCCAACTAATATATATGGTGGCTTTTGCCCCGATTCTAAAAGAGCTGTATGCATTTCGTCAACAATCGAATCAATATCCCTTGAAACATCTGTTTTTTCACTCCATCCATGTCCTGGTTTATCATAAACAGCTATTTTAGCATGATTTGATATCACATTATAAAGAGGATATAAATCTGCATAAGCACTTGGCTCATTTAATCCTCCAATAAAAACTACAGTTACATCCCCTTCTCCTTTGGTAAATACATTGATTTTATGATTATTTACATTAACCATTTCCCCTACTGGAGTATACTTTTTAGAATCCTTATATTCTCCAATTTTTTCGTAAGATACTCCAGTTAGTAAAATAAAAGCTATAAAAATTAATATTAGAAATATGCCTCTCTTAAATCCTTTTTTAGATTTTCTTTTGTGCCTTATTCCATTTACACTCATTTATTATCCCCCTAAAAATAATATAATCTATCTTAAGCTGGTATTATTAATACCGCATTATATTATACTATAATTATATATCTACGATAATAAACCTTCATTTTTTGGATTTATAGCATAAGGTATTAAAAAAAACAGTATAAGAATGTAATGGATCTCCTTTAATTTAAAAAGAACCCCTCACTATATAAGGCGGATGGTATAACAAAAAACAAGGTATTAAAAAATGTTTTTCTACTATAAATAATACCGACTTAAAAAAGAAGAATGTAAAAGATCTACTTTAAATAAATTAGAATAAAAAAATCCTCATTGATATAGTTGTCAAATTTACCCCTACACTATATATCTAAGATAATGAAACATTATTTTTAAAAATAAATTAGGAATTTAAAAGAATTTCTTATTTTTAGGAGTTTAGAATAAAAAATGCCTATAACTATAAAGTCATAGGCATTTCAAATTTATGTTATTTTTGAATACAAAAATATATATATTTATAATCATCATTCTCTACATTCGTTCGGTAATTTATCTTCTCTAATACCCTTTAATACTGGTTGCCTTAAACTGCCCTTATCGTTCGGCATATACTCTACTGTACATACTAAAGTTGGCTCTAGCCAAACAGCATCTTCGTTATTAGATCCAGTAGGTACGTACTTAATAGGTGGTTCACTAACTTTTTTATATTTATATTGATTAAGTTTTCTAAGACTAACACCTAATGTTACATGTCCTTTATATATCAATTCGTTTTCTTCATTATATTGTGCAATTACTAAACTAGTCATATTGTTTTCTTTAAGTATATAACCACATACAACAAAGTCTTCGTCCTTCATATATTTAATCTTAATCCAGTCTCTACTCTTTTTACCAAACCAGTATTTACTTTGTTTGTCTTTAGCGACTATACCTTCTAGCTTTTGACTCTCTGCAACTTGATATAAGGCTTTTCCCTTTCCTTCTATATATCTTGATATTGCAAATCTATCCATCTCTTTTACTGTCTTTTCTAATAAAATCTTTCGTTTTAACAAAGGTAAATCTGTTACTAAATCATCTTTATAATAAATAATATCATATGCTATAAAAGATACAGGATATTTCTTAGCTGAAAGTTGCATTTTAAATGGATCACTTAATAAAGTCCTTCTTTGTAATTCGTAAAAGTCTGGGACTCCATTATTCATTGCTATTAATTCACCGTCAAGTATACACTTCTCATTTACATACTTATGTAGATACTCTAGTTCTGGAAATCTTGGTATCAACTTAAAATCCCTCTTATTTCTTAAATCCGTACTATCTTTATCTAAATATGCAATACATCTTATTCCATCTAGTTTTAATTCAAATATATAATCCTCTGAGTCAAAAGCCTCTTGTTGTTCGTGTATAAGCATTGGTTTGATTCCTTTTTCATCGAATATATCCATATAATCACCTCTTAATGTATTATTGTCAATGATAGGTTATTTTAAGCTTCATTTCCTTAAATGTATTTAAAATTTCATTTAACACATATATCTATAGTAAAACTATTTAGGAGGTTTATTATGTATCAAAACATTTTTCCAGATTCGAATCCTTCTCAGAATACAATAGATATGCTAGGGGAGTCTATAATATTTAAAGAAAAGCAATTGCAACTCCTACAGTGGTTGATTGATCAGGCTACAATATCAGAAACATATCAAACACCAGAACTCTCTCCAACCCAGGCAAAAGATGTAATAGCACTTTTACAATTTATTAGAGATCAAAAGCTAATACATTCAAATATACTATATAATATGTATTCTCGACTTACAAATGCTTACCCTCCACCATATGAAGGATACTTTTCTCCCCCTGAAAATATTCTATCTGGATTAGAAATGGCTATTTTAGAAAATTTAGAATCTGCTCAAAGAAATAGACTCATAATGAATGGGTTACAAGAGCAATCCGATAAATTTTTGATTTCAAGTATAATATCTGATGAAATTAATTATGCTAACTTATTATCTTATATAACGCTCTCATTAAAAAACCCGCAAATTCAGGCATAATTAAAAAAAAGGGTAGCAACTAAGCTACCCTTTATTACTACTGTTTTAATCCACTGGTTTCTACAAAACTTTTAATTTCATTATACATTTGTTCCAACTCTTCATCACTCAGTGTTTCTGCTATTTCTTCTATCATCTTTATAATATCCGCTCTTAATTCTTCTACTTCATTTGTTGTGTTCATTTCTTCCCCCTCTATAACGTTTTATTTTTATTATATCATCAGGCTATTAACATTTGTTTAATTCTTTGCTTCGGGTATATCCATAATTTCACTATCCTACGAGTAGTAGGGTCAATGAATGTTACTTTTAAGCTTGCTTCATTTCCATGAATGTACCCAAATACTAAAGCATATATCTATAGTAAAACATTTGGAGGTATATTATGTATCAAAATATTTACCCTAATCCTACTCATTTGCAAAATTCAATATATTTAATAGAGGATACAATAAATTCTATGGAGCAAGATTTACTTTTAATAGATTGGTTAAGAAATAGGTTTCATATTTCAGAATTTCAAACATTACCATTACCTTCACCTACTGCTGAAATGGTAAATGATATTTTAGAAATATTAGAACAGATAGGAAACGATCTTGTTAATAATAGTAATTTGTTAAAAGAAATATATTATCAACTGACAGGTACGTATGCACATATTGATCAAGGTTATTATTTCGTTCCACCGAGAGATTTATTTACAGGAATATACAGTGCTATTGTAAAAGCTACTAAGTATGTTGAGCAATTAAGAGTTATTATGTTTGGATTACCAAATTTTTACTATAGAGATAAACTTTTCAGTATAATATCTGATGAATTAAATCACGGAACTTTACTTAATTATGTGTATTCAAAATTAATACGCATTGAAAATTTTAATAAATTGCTATAATATAATTTAAATTATATGTTGTATAACATATGTATAAAAATTTTAAAAATAGGGTGGCAATTAAGCTACCCTTTTACTATGCCTAGTTGACAAAACAACATAAAGATCCTAAAATAGTTGACTTGAAATCTACATCAATTTCCTATTTTCCAACCAGTCAACAACTAACCTATATGTATCCTTAAAGTCATTACCTACAAATTTAGTTACACTGTCTGGGAACTTCTCTAACCCCTTAGATGCTCCACCGCCTATAGCGTAAGCATTTCTACACATGTAACTCTTGTAATCTGCAATGTCAACAATAGTTGAATTAGGGAGATATTCTTTCATTATAATAGCAACTGCTTTGTCTCTATCTCCACTATAGATTATTGCATAATCAAAATTCTCTTTTTTATCCTCTGCAACATTCTTATTTAATACACCTTCTACAATTGCCTTAGCCATCTTATCAAGTGAATTATTATCGGCTATAGTACAATCATTCTTATTGTCACAGAAAAAGGACTCTACAACAACAGATGGACACTTAGTCTTCTGTAACATGTAAAGCCCTCTATAGTCTTTTACCTTACCCCTATTCTTAAATCCTATAGTATGTAATTTATCACATATTCTATTTGCATACTCACCGCCTGCACCTGAGGTATACCAAACTTCAGCCCCATAACCTTGCCCGTTACTTGCGTTTAGATGTAACTCTAGGCACAGATCGTATTTATCTGAATTAACTACAGATAATTTATATCCTGCTTCCTCAGTACTCTTATTAAACATTCTTTCAGGGCATTGTAATAGCTTTACTGTATGTCCTTCTTTTTTTAGTAGTTCAGCTACTTTAGGAGCTAATGACTTGTTATAATTGTATTCATTTTTTATTCCGTTACTCGATGTGTTGTTACCATTCTTTAAAATAGAATGTCCTATTGATACACATATTTTCATAATATCACCTCATTTTTTTTATAAAAAACAAAAAAAGACACACTATGTGTCTTAAATTTCGTTCTTATAATTATTATTTAAAAAAATATATTTTTTAAAGCATGTATAGTAATTGGAACTTCTAGTCTCTTAGTTTTATAGTAAGCTATAGAAAATATTAAACCCGTTATAATATGCATAGGAACAATAACTAATCCCTTTCCAATATGTGCAAACCCAAATGTAATTGAACTTACAATTATACCTATATACGGCTTATTTTTAAATATCTTACCTATAATCACACCTCTAAATATCAATTCTTCTACAATAGGAGCAAACACAACGCCTCGTATAATCCTATATATAAAAGGCCCAGTGATTAAATACTTTTTATTTATAGACCCAATCAAACCAGAATATTCTAACCAATATATATACACATGGCTAATTAAAGAAGACAATAAAAATAGAAAAATGATAATTTTACAATTTTTAGAGTTTAAATAAGACATTTTAAATTCACATATATTATGCTTCTTGGCAATAACTATAGCCAAAATAATAATTAGAATATCAAAAATTGACAGTAAAATTAATGAGTCTCCCAATACCCCAGCAAAAACACCAAAAACTAAAATCGCAATTGTTAAAACCCCTTCTTTTTCCATATTATCTCCTTCTCACACTTATGTTATGATAATATCATAACATATATTTCCAGTTATTTTAATTGTTTGTACGTTTGATTAACCCCTATTGCTACTCCCCAACACAAGATACCCTGCATTACTGATGTAACATTGAATCCAACCAAGCAAACACTAAGTACAATCCCTATAGCTAACAAAATTATCGGTATGTATCTATCATCTAATTTAGGTATACTCTTACAAGCTACCCCTAACACATATAACGTTACTACTATTATCATTAACTGCTCTGGTATAAAACTCATAATATCCATTTAATCACCCCTTCTATTTAAATAAACCGCTTTGTACTGCATATATAAAGAAACCTAGAAAAGTAGTAAACATAATACCTATAAACCACTTGATAACACTTGTTAGGTCTTTTATATCGCTTGTCAATCTTTTTATATCACTACACAAGTTTTCTATTTGAGTAGCAAAAGTAGCTTGTTGTTGTTCTATTTTATCAAGTCTTTCTGAATGATTATTCAATCTATTCTCATGGGTGTTTAATTGATGTTTAAATAATTCCTCATTCATATATCAATCTCCAATCATTTATTTTGAATTATTACAAAAAAAGCACCACATATAGTGATGCCTTTCGCGAATATAAAATAACATAAATGTAAAGAGGACCTTAATCCTGTGTACATATTATGCACAATTATTTTTATTTTAATACAAAAGAACACCTTGAATTAAAGGTGTTCTTTGAAAAAAGGAATAGGAATTAAATCATAACTAACTAATAGAGTCTGATATTAGCTAGCATTACAATATATTAAATTTCTCTCAATATTATGCACGTAAAAAGCACCTACAATTGTAGATGCCTTTTCAATAAATATAAAGATTTAAATAACATAATACACTTAAGGATGTAATGTATTTTGTACTAATATAATATATTATAAAAATCTTTATTTTATTCCGTTATTTTAATTTAATACAAAAAACACCTCTATTTATAAAGATGTTTTTTAGTGTTGCAGAATAACTTTTTTATTTTTTTAATAAATCTAATGTCATTATAATATATTTAATCAACCTTAATATTATGCAATAAAAAAGGCATCTATAATAGGTGCCTTTTAAAGATGATACGTATCAGTTTATAATAATTCATTATACCTAATATTAGGAGTGAAACAGTTTTAGTGACGAAGGTATTGTTTTGATCAATACAATCATATTATGCTATTATTTTTTATTTTTATACAAAAAAAGACAACTTATAGTCCTCGCTCGTTATTTCCATATATTTGTTTTTTAATTTATTTTGATTTCAACTTTTCTATTTCTTGTTTTAGATTTTCTATTTCTAATATAGCTTGTTTTAAAGCTCCGCCTAGAGCAGTTATGTATCCGTATTCATTAACTGTGTAATGGCCATCTCTTTCATCTATTATTAAGTCGCCGACATTGTTATATTCACTGTCTTGTGCAATAAATCCTATTTTCTTATCATCCACACTTGAATCAATTAAATTATATGTTGCAGGGTTGTATACGTTTTTTACATATTCGTAGCAATCATTTAATGTCAAATCAGAATCTTTGTCTTCTAAATATTTTATATTTTCTTTTTTATTTCTATCAGATGTAACGTTTATACTATTTTTAAAATACCCATTTGTAAAAGGACTACTTGCAGAACCTATTTGACCTTCACCATTAATAGGATTAATAGTAATCAATTTGCTGCTTTTATCGAACTCAAGTGTAGGTTCATCTGCCCAATTACCAAACTGGAAATGTATTGTGTTGGCACACTGAATCCTAAATGGAATCATATTACTTCTTATCTCGCTAAGATTTATAACACCATTAGACCCGCCACTTTCACCTGGTGGTCCTTGGTCACCTTTATCTCCCTTATCACCTTTTTGACCTTGAGGACCAGGATCTCCTTTTAACCCCTTATCGCCTTGATCTCCCTTTGGACCTTGGTCTCCTTTTGGCCCCTTCAACTCGCCATATAATAGCCATCCCTCTTCTTTCCAAATATATAAGTCTCTTTCAACCATATAACATTCACCAATGTTATTGTCGTTCAGATTAGTAGGGAGTTGTTCTAATGTATCAAATACACCTTTTATCTCTAAACCTTCACCATCTTTACCGGGTAATCCCTGAATACCCTGCGATCCTTGATCTCCTTTGTCCCCTTTATCTCCTTTAGGACCTAGCATCCCTTGGATACCTTGATCCCCCTTATCTCCTTTAGGACCCTGTAATCCTTGTTCGCCCCTTGGTCCTTGTATACCTTGGACACCTTGTTCACCTTTAGGACCTTGGATACCTTGAATACCTTGTTCGCCTTTATCGCCCCTATCCCCTTTGTAAGTTCCACCATCTTTAAAGTCTTTTGTATTTTCTGAGAATACATAAATATGGCCATTGATTAAGTAACTATCACCAATCACAGCAGTTCCTTTTAATTCTTCTAATTCTTCAACAGATGTAAGGACGTCTTTTATATTAAATGACTTACCATCTTTACCATCTACGCCATTTTCTCCATCTGCACCATTTTTTCCGTCTACACCATCTTTACCGTTGAATTGTTCAGGGTTTACTATCCAACCTTCAACTACTTTTCTTGCATCTTCAATTTTCTTATAATCTATTACAATATTTGTGCCTGCTGCTGCTCCTGTAAATATACTTTTACCTATATCGATTTTAAATATTGGTGATTGTAAAGTTCCTGTCGAATCAGATATCTTTACTTGCGCTTCATGTTTTCCGTATTCGCTTAATTGGTCCGAGTTTAGAATGACCTCAAATAATCCCTCTTTAGCATTTAAAACTGATCCATTAGCAAATACACCTTTGCTTCCCACCGCCACTACAAGTTGCAAACTTAATCCTGAAGTGTCTCTAATTATTCCGTTAGCATCTAGTATTTGAAACTCATAAACTCGGCTATTAGAGTCATATTGCACTGCAAAACAGTCCTGTATGAAACCTTCTCCCATTCTTATTTGATATCTGTGTCTTCCGAATTCTTTTAACATATTATCAAATCCTTTCTATAAATACATAAAAGTAATTTGTTACACCTAACTTTTATGTAATATTTAATAAATTTTCTATTTTTTCTAATCTCACTTCTAGTTCTTTTATTTTTCTATCTTTTTCTTTACTCTTTGTTATTTCTACTTGTAAAGCTCCTGCAATAATAGATACATAGTTGTTCAAGTCGTAAGCTAGTGAACCTTCATGGTCACCCACTAGGATTCCTCCAACCTTAGTATTGGCTACATCTTGGGCAATAAACCCTATCCTATTTCTGAAGTCGTCGTCCATGTCGTCACAATGTGTGAATTCTTCAGTGTAGTTATACTCGCACAGTCTTAATTCTTCTCCAACAAAAGTGTACAAGTCTTCGCCAGTCAATCCTATGTTGGTATTCTTAGAGTAGTTAGGTTTTATTGTTGTATCCACTGGTGCTGACATTGCAAAAACTGACCTCTTAGTCCTTATAGGTCTTGGCTCTAAGTAGTGAATGTTTTCTTTATGTTGGATGTCTGATACATTCCCTCCATCAGCCCATACTCTCCTTGCAACAAGTTGTTCAAACTTGGAGTCAGAGTAACCTAAGTTTCTATAGTTACCATTTAAATCTGTCATCATTGTTATACTTGAACCTTGGTCACCTAAACTATTACAGTGAACCTCGTCCGTATAAATACCCTCATACTTTATTTGAGTGTAAGAGTCGCCTGCGAAGTAGAAAAAACATGCACTCTGCGTGTAGTTAATGTAAGCCCTAGCATTATACTTAAGTCTTATACCATCAGCATTTGTATCTATTGACATTGCATCGTTATCCCCTGGTGATTTACCAGGTTGCATTATAATTCTTCTGTTTTCCCCGGGGATAAGAATATCAGTTGTAATTGCCCCTGCCTCAATTTCATCAGTTTTGAGTTTTGGAATAGTAACATTTCCAGAGGTATCTACTATAAATTGTCTACCAACTTTGTTACCCATAACAAGTGAACCATCAGGTTTTAAGTTAAAAGTAACATCTCCAAAATTATAACCAACGAGTCCGGATAAACCATTGATTACGTTATCCCCAAAGAATACACCTCTACTTGAGTTTCCAACATACATTTGAGGAGTTAGAATCCATTTACCACTTATAGTTGTCGCTGTCTTATTCCAGTCTTTCCACCATTGCGGAAGTGTGGCATCTGTACCATTTAATCCATTTTGTCCATCCTTTCCATCTGCTCCGTCTTTACCATCTTGACCTGGTGGACCTTGTAAACCATCTTTTCCGTCTTGACCTTTTAATTCTTCCTTCAAATCTGGAGTTAGTGTTTCAGGTGTAATTGAACCAGTTCCAAACTCCATAAGTCCACTGTCTAAATCTAAATTAAAATTTTTACCTTTTAATGCACCCGTAGTAATAACATTTGCATTTAATGCACCGGAGGTTATGTAATCAGCTACTATACTACCGTCATTGGTCATGGCCAAACCGTATGGACCATTAATGCCAGTGCTTGAAAATCCTAATCCATTTTTATTCCATTGCCATACATTCTGTGCTGTCATTTCATCTTCTGTATCCATTATTAGTATTCTGTCTGGGTGTATCCTTACAAACCCACCAAAGCCTGTATTAATTAACTCTGTGGCATGATCTTTCGCAGTGTCTAATACACTTTTACCTGTATCATCTATTTTGTTGTCTAAATCCTTTATTTTACCAACTATATCTGTAAAACTCTTTTGATAATTTCCAATTTCGATTTCATTATATTTTTTAGTTAACGGATCGAATTTATAGCTAATTACTCTAGCTGTTATATTTAGATTCTCTTCTTCATGGATTACTGTTACTGTGTCGCCTAAGTATACTTTTTCAAGAACTTGAATATTCTTATATTTTTCTGTGCTAGATAATTCAACGAAATCGACTTTATAATTAGCATGAGGTATATCTATATGATTTTCGATGAACTCCCTTTTAGCAGCTTCTCTTAGAAGTCTGTAAGCCTCTTCTAACGGCACAGCTCCTTCGTCATTGCTTGGGTTCTCTTCATCTTCTTTTATCGCTTTAATATCTTCATATTCAACGATACGTATTTTTGGATGAGGGTAATAATCTATATTCTCACTGTCGATATATTTCTCGGGTAGTAATAAACCATCGTAGCCTTTCGGCATAATTCTTGTAGCTACTTGAGTAAAATCAACATCAGCCTCGTAACCTATTAGATTTTTCTTGTATCTTATTTGAGTTCCCCTATTTGTGCCTAATCTTTTATGCATTGTAATATTATAGTTATCTCTTTCAATCTCTCCACCCCAACGTGAAATAAATGTGTTATCTTGAGAACTGTCTAAAAGTGCTTGAACTACGTTATAACGAACTATTCTACAGTTATTTACTGTATCTATGTCAGAATACATTTTAAATGGATGTTTATATTGACTACCTTCGCTTATTTTATCTATAGCATTTCTTCCACCATTATCTACAATGAAAATATCTTCAATCAAGTTATCAGATAGATCATAAAATAGGTGATAAGCTGTGACGTTATAATAACCAAGTTCCTTATTAACTTTTGCAATTCTAAAAGGTTGTTCTCCGTTTTTAGGAGTTGGAGAAGTTACTATATTTTCTTTCTCAAGATGCATAGTGCGGAAAATAGGATATTTAAAAGTCAAAGAATATATTCCATTAACTACTTCATAAACTTCAGGATCGATTATAGAATCATCTAATATTTGTAGTCCGTTACTATTAAACTCAGTCTCAAATTTATCAAATATTTTAATCATAGAAATCTCTCCCTTGTTTTATATTCAAGTGTACAGTTGCCTAATGTAATATTATTTTCTCCTGTATTTAAAATAGGAAAATCACCTTGCATCTGAGCTAACATATTTAAACTGCCTCTAGTACAAGTAAAAGTTTCTGAATCAATTTCTACATAGTCACTAACACCCTTTATGTCCACCCTCTTATTATTTAAGATGAAATACATATCCCCTTTTCCTGTTAATTTAAAGTATGGTCTACTCTCATAAGTCCCTAAGTTCAATATTTTGTTTGAATATAGTTCATTTATTAATTCACCATTTCCAGAATAAACGAATGGATCACAATTAAATTTAACTGTAAATTTCCCATAACAATCTATCTCATTTTCTATATCGTCAATTTCAACGTTTTTAACTTTATAAAAGTAACCATAATCATCACTGAAACTAAAATTCTTTGCATTAAGTAACCACGCCTTTATTTGTCTAAGGCGTGGCTTTAATATTTCTTCCATAATGTTTAATTCGACTTCTACTTCTATATCTGAATATCCCTTTTTCATTGTAAGAGATCCATCTCGGCCATCTACTTCTATTTCTTCTACTCTCATTGAAGGAGTAGGGATTTTAGGCCTTTCGTATACTGATAAACTGTATTTAGATGATGATATGCCATCTACTATTATTCTTAACATATTCTACCCCCTACCTACTCCATAACTAATTTCAAAACCTTTATTTCCAAGCCACTTATCTGTTTTCTCAAAGAATTTATTTCCATCAGCATCATTATTTATTGTGTTATACATAACAATGTGAGCATAATTTTGATTATTAGCGTAAGATTCCATTTGTTTTCTCATGTTCATCTGACTGGCTAAGGCTTTTGCAAATGGCTGCATATGTCTTCCCTCTAAAGGTAGCACTGCCTCTTTACCAGCTTCACCTACACCTATTACAGAAGCACC
Source organism: Metaclostridioides mangenotii (assembly GCF_018917235.1). Taxonomy (GTDB): domain Bacteria; phylum Bacillota; class Clostridia; order Peptostreptococcales; family Peptostreptococcaceae; genus Metaclostridioides. The sequence goes on along the minus strand of NZ_JAHLOF010000014.1, from coordinate 19,440 downwards.
TCCAAATATACCGCCTTTTTTATACCAATTAACATTAAATCCTGTTGGATATTCATATGTTTGGCCAAATATCGATGCTGTTGATTTTCTTAAACTAAAATGTGGTAGTTTTGGCATCTTTGGTGAAGGTATAGACAATTTTAAGTTACTAAAGAAGTTTTTTAGTTTATTTAACTTATCTACTATCCAATCATAAGCACCTTTAATTGGCTTTATCATAGCATTTTTGATATTCTCCCACGCTCTAGCTGTGTTACTCTTAATTTGTTCCCATTTGCCACCAACATTATTAGCTATTGTTGAGGCTGTACCACTTACACTAGTTTTAGCTTGATCAAATTTATTTGTTGATACTGATTTTATATTCTCCCATGCAGTAGATGTTTTGCTCTTTAATGACTCCCATTTCTGATTTATGTTGTCTGCTATACCTTGTGCAATTGGTACAACTACTGCTTTAGCCTGATCCATTTTTTGACCTACTGTAGATTTAACAGTTTCCCATTTTTCTGATGTCCATTTTTTTACTGAATCCCACTTCTGACCAACAACAGTAGCAATCTCTTGTGCTTTTGTAGAGGCTCTGTTCCATGCTTCCTGCATAGCATTTCCTACAGCCTTTGAGACCGCTTGCCATTTCTCTGATGTCCATGATTTAACTTGTTCCCATTTCTCTGAAAGGGCTGTTCCTATCTCTTGTGCTTTATTAACAACTGCATCTTTGGCATTCGTAATTGGTTTTACTATATGCTCTTTTATTTGTTCCCACGCTTTGCCTGCAAGTATCTTTATACCATCCCACGCAACCCCTAGACCCATCTTAACTAGTAAGAATATACCTTCTAGTATAGATTGAACTAAGGACATAGGAACTGATATAACGTTCTTTATATTCTCCCATGCAGTAGATGCACTAGACTTAATTCCATCCCATGCACTAGAACAAACATTTTTCACACCATCCCATATTGGTGCAAGTCTGTCTTTTGTTGTTTGAACTGCTCCTGTCACTGCATCTTTTACACCATTCCAGGATTCAGAAGCCAATGTTTTTGTATTATCCCAAATCTGGCCTGAAACTTCTTTAATTTCGTTCCATTTATTTGATACTGCTGTTTTAGCACCTTCTACAGCACCACTAATTGAATCTGTTATCCCTTGCCATTTCTCACTTGCCCAGTTTTTTAAAGTATCCCAAGTTTCCTTAAAATATGCTTTTATCTCATCCCAATGTTTATATATCTGATATCCTATGTAAATGATTGCCCCAATGGCGGCGACAATAGCTATTGTTTTTAAACTTACTATCCCACTAATTGCCCCCCACGCAGAACTGGCTACGCCTTTTAACTTAGTAAATGCTGTTCCAACTTTTGTAACACTGCCAGGTATTTTACTAACTGCGCTAAATACTTTACTTAGTCCATTTATGGCTGGGGTAACGGCCGTTGCTCCCCTAAATGCAACCGCCCAAGCTCCTGTTAAGGTTCCAAGTACACTAAGAAGTCCTCCTATTACTAATAGTACAGGACCAATTGCAGCCGCAACTAAACCAATCGCAACTATTGTTTTCTGCGTTGCCGGACTTAAATTTGAAAATTTGTCTATTAATTCCGTTAGCTTCTCGACGATACGTTTTATAGTAGGTGCTAATATATCTGATAATTTTATAGCCAATGTTTCTAAGCTTCCGCCTAATTGCTCCCAGCTTGATGATAAATTATCTTGCATTTCCTTTGCTGTTTCTTTAGCTGTACCCGATGCATTTTTCATACTTCCACTTAGCTTATCATATTCTCCTTGAGACATTCCAACTATTGAAAGTAGACCAGACATTCCTTCTTGACCCGCCAAAGTAGCGGCATATTGTGTTTTTTGTTCATCTGTAAGACCTGAAAAACTTGTTCTAATGTCTCTAGTAATTTCGTCTAAGGATTTAAAGGTACCATCTGTGTTTGTAATGTTTATCCCAAGTTCTTCCATAGCTTTTGATACTTCTTTATTTGGCTTTGAAAGTCTTGTAAGCATTGTTCTTAGAGATGTACCAGCCTGAGAACCCTTTATTCCGGCAGTTGACATTGCTGTTAATGCGGTAGTTGTATCTTCAACAGATATCCCCATTGTTTTTGTAACTGGCGCAACATATTTAAACGATTCTCCTAAATCATTAACCCCTATTGTCCCAGCGTTCGCAGAATATGAAAGTAAATCAGCAACTCTTGATGAATCAGCCGCCTTAAGCCCGAAACCTGAAATAGCATCAGCAGTTATCGTTGCAACTGTTCCAAGATCTTCACCTGATGCAGCTGTCGCATCTAGTACTCCACTCATACCATCAAGGATTTGTTGCGATGACCAACCAGCTTTTGCCATCTCGGTCATAGCTCCTGCCACTTCTTTAGAACTAAATGACGTTTTTGCACCAAGATCAAGAGCGCTATCCCTTAGCTTATTAAAATCATCACCAGTTGCTCCTGATATAGCTTTAACTTCAGACATTGCTTTATCAAAATCCATTCCAGTTTTGACCGCCGCAGCCCCTATCCCAACTATCGGCACTGTAACTCCTTTTGTAAGGGTTTTACCTGTTTCAGTTAGTTTGCCACCTGCATCTAACATTTTATCTGAAGCCTGCTTAACTTTATCGGTAGCATCAACATAATCATTTGCAAAATCCTGAGCCGCAATCCTAGCATCTAATAACTCTTGTTCAAGTTTATTTACTTCCTCAGAACTTTCACCATACTCAGACTTCGCAGTTTCCAACTGCTGTTCTAAATTCTCTACTTGCTTTGCTGAATTCTCCATAGCCTTTTGTAGATACTCTTGCCTTGCTTTTAATTTATCTGCTTCGCTTGCATTGTTACCAAGGCTCTTTACTTGTAGTTCATACTCTTTGCTTAATTTTTCTGATGTATTTTTTAATTGTTCTTCTTCTGATTTTAACTCTTTCAACTTGTTTCTTCTCTGCTCTGAAGCCTCATTTGCTCTTTGTTGTTCCGCTGTCAATTGGCTTTGTTTTTGCTTTGCATCTTCCAATTTTGCATTAGTTTCAGTTATAGCATTTTTTAATTGCTCCTCATTCTTTTGCGCAACTAATAACTTATCTCCCCATTTTCTTGCTTCTTCTGAGTTTTCTCCCATTGTTCTTTTAGCATTATCAAACGCCTGGGCAGTAGCTTCAGTTTTTTGTTTCGCTAGTTCGTATTGTTTTTCAAGTTTAGATATTTCTGCCTCTAATTTTTGTGTATCTGTAGATGTGTTTTTCATCTGCTCTCTTTGTAGCGCAAATTGTTTATTTAAGGTTGAAATCGCTTTATTTATATTAGATATCTCAGAATTGAACTGTTTGTTGACTAGAGTATATTGAACTTTAATTTCTGTATTTGCCATTATTTCTCACCTTCTTTCGGTTATTGACATAAAAAAAAGAAGAGGTTTTAATCTCTTCTTTAATCATCTCCACTATTTATCCAACCTTCTATTGCTATTTTATTTATCATTAGCCTATTTAATCTATATATTGGAATATCCCAAATATCATCACCTAATTTAAAAAAATAAGCATATATTGAATAAGCATCTTCGACACAATTTATTTCGAATTCTGGTACTTTTTTTTCGAATTATTTTTATTTTTAGTAGACTTTTGAAAGTTATGCGCTAGTTGTGGCTTAGACTTCACATTCCCAGATAGCATGCCTCCAATTATTTCAACACAAAGTTCTAAATCTACTGGAACATTACTGTCAAATTCTTCTTTGCCCATTCCATTTGGATTAGCATTTAAATACGCCATATATGGGGCATTTAACATATCGGTATCAGTTATTCCTGCAAGGGCATCTGATGGATTACCGCTTTTAGTTACAATTCCCATCATCGCGGATAGTATATTTTTTGAAAAATACCCCTGTTCTTGTGCTTTTAAAAAGGCATTAAGAGTAATGCTTGTATCCAGTTTTACTTCTTTTCCATTATTTAAAGTTATATATTTAATCATATTATTCGCCTACCTCCACTTCTCTTATCTTCTCTTGGTCGAATTTAGTGTGCCATTCATTAACTAAAGCTTCATCTAATTCAGACTTAAACGCTTCGTAATGATAATTTTTATGTTTATCAGGTAATACCTTAAATTCTAATTCTATTTCGGCAACTTCATCTTCACCATTTTTTATTTTAAGTTCAAGTCCGCTTGCTATTGTAACAACTGGATAAGCTATCATTAAAGTATCAGTTTCCCATAAATCATACTCGTCAAACGTTAGGGTACCTTTCTTACCTTTGGAATTTGCACCGTAAGAGTATACACCGGCTTTCAATCCTTCTGTGCTTATTCCAAATACGTCTCTTAACATCTCTCTAGTAATATGACCTACATACTTAAGTGTCATTTCTTCTATCATACTTTTTGTATCCACAATTGTACCTTCAGCAATTTTATTAATCTCCTTAGTTTTTGCTGCCACTTCAAGCTCCCCAGTATCTCCAAACTTCTTAGCTGCCAAATCACCCTCAAATAACATATTTGCATTTGTAACTTTATATATTGAGAATTGCTCGTCTCTTTTAACTGTGTTCATATTTATTCCTCCTACATTTGTATTTTTAATTGTTCTTCTATAATTTTCAAAATATCCTTGAACAAGATATCTTCTTTCGACTTTAAACCCTCTTCAAAGAATCGTTGTGCAACAGGATTGCTTGTTCCTCTTCCTTCATCTGGGAATACGAGATATCCAAAACTACCACTTTTATTTGCAGCTCCGCCTTTTGCGTAAACTTCAAAACCTAAATTTAAAGCCTGTATTTTTAAAGGATTTGAGGTTTTAGCATGTTTTTTATTTCTGTTAGATACAGGCATGAAACCTATTATGGCTTGCATTACTTGTTTGCTACCCTTTACATGTAGATATTCATTTATTTTAGGTTCTAAATTAACAACACTTTTCTTTAATGCTTCTTCTAATTTCTTAGAGTTATCGAAATTTAAATCATACCTAGTTACCATTACTTCACCCTATCGACGTGATGGAATACAAAAGTTATCATTTTAGCCTCAGTATCTAGGTTCGCTATTTTTCCGGTATCTTTTTCAGTTCTATCAAAAAAAAGAGCATGCTGCTTACATAGTTCAGCAATTTTTATTTTATTTATTTCAGAACCATTTCTTGTAAAAAAAGCTAAATAAAAAGCAGTTTTATATTGTGTTATCCCTGTAGTAGCCTTTGTCATTTCTCCATCATCATCATAAATAAAAAAGGATGGGTTTTTCTCAACCTCATCCTTTCGTATATCCATGTTAAAAACTGGATATATATTTTTAAGTTTATCAATTAATCCTTCAAGGTCTTTAATCATCTAGTGACCTCCTTTTCGCTAAATATAAGTACATATACATACGTTCATTGTCATAGTCAATTTTCACTATATCAAAGTAATCATCCGCAATTTGAACTATGTGGGATTCTTCAATATTTTTTACATAGTAAGCTTTTACTTTTATATCTAGCTTGTTTGCAATGCCGTAATATTGATTATAGTCCATCACTCGAATCGACTTATATTTAAATTTCAATCTTCCTTCATCTATAAATTTAGTTTTAGGATTTTTCCCTAAACTGTCTCTTACAGTTTCTTTTGTTCCATAAAGTAATAATCCCGAATTTAGTTCCTCACCATTATTTCTATTGAATCGCATTTTGTATTTGAAGATTAAGAATATCTGACCTGAAATTCTGTTCAAAATATGCAATGGAACCGTTCCAAGCATAGCGACAATATTCTTTTAATAATCGAGATGCTAGGGGGCTTGAATCAAAATCAACATCCCCTACCCTAGCAATTATAAATGCTTTACCTTCTTCGATTATCTCTTCTATTTCCTCGTTATCGTAATCCCAAGTTATGTTGAGTCTACGTTTAATTTTTTCTAACATGTATTATAAATTCGGGTATTGATAAATTTTTGCATAAAAAAATAACCTCCTTTAAGGTTAACTCTTATTCTCCAGTTCCTGTCTCTGGAACACCTAATTTTGATATATCAAATGTTAAGAAAGATTTAGCCTCAATAGGCTTTCCATGTCCAGCCATTTTAGTGATGTAGATTCTCTCATCTTCTAAGAAGTGATATTCGTCTGAGAACTGTATCATTGAATTAAAACCTATCCCCATAAAATAATCCTCTGGTATACAAGCTATCATTTTACCAGCTGGTACATAAACAGATTGTACGATATCGGCTGCTATAGGTAATTTATTGAATACATAATTGCCGTTTAGATCTTGCATAGTTGTTTGAGGGAATATTTTTTCCCAGTAATCACCAGGATTACATACTAGTATTACATTTTGTACTGTTTTTACCTTTCCGTCGACCAAGGGTTTCATCACAAGTTTTCCAAGAGATGTTGGTGTTAAGTCTGGAAGAACAACCGCCTTTCTATCTGGGTAACCTGTTGTTTGGTTAAATAACCCTGTTATATCCTTTAGCATTCCTATTGGTTGGTCTACTCCTGTACCTTCTATGATAGCTTTTTCAAGTCCAATAGCAATAGATTCTTGCAATATTGCTCTTACAAATTTATCTAACCATACCGGACCCAGTCCTAACATGTCTTTAGATAATGGAACAAACGCTGACAGTTTGTTTAATTGTGTATCTATAACTTCGAAGCTATTATCTAGCATTTTAGTTATTTCACTACCAAGTTTACCCCAAACGGCACCTTCTGCATCTGCTTTTCTTCCAAGCCATCTTGTAATACCTGTTGTATTAACCAGTTGTATTTTAGTTAAAAGTGGGTGCTGTGCCTCTAAATCCTTAAATATCCTATCGATTACAGTCACCGGCATTAGTTCTTCTTTGCCTTTAAAACCGCCATCTGATATAACTGCATTGTAATATTTAGTTTCTGCTGTTGTTAATACTCTTAATCCTCTTTCAGCTAATACATTTTGGTCACTCAACTGTTCTTCGGTTATTTTTTTAGCTTCGGCTATAATATTACCTTCTATAACTTTTGTAGCTTCCAATTGGTATTTTACAAAGTCCTCTTCATTTTCTGCACCTATTGCTTTAGCTAATAGTTCTTCTATACTTAATTCTAAATCTTTATTTATCATTCCCATTATTTTACCTCTTTTCTAAATTTATTTAGTATGTTTGTTTTAGGATCTTCATGCTTTTTGTATTTACTTAAAATACTTGCTTTTATGTTTAATTGCGGTGCTGGATTATGTTCTTCCTCTACCACATTAGCAAAACCTAATGTTATGCACTCTTCTGCTGTTAGATAACTCTCATCATCTAAAAGTTGAGTAAGTTCTTCTTCTGAACCAACAAACTTATCCATGTAGCTTTGTCTTACAGATATGTTTATTTTTTCTAACTTATCTGCTTCTGCTCTTAACTCTTTCGCATTTCCTGCTGTGTAAGTCCAGGCATTGTGAATCATCATTGTGGCATTCTTAGGCATTATTATTTCATCTGCTCCCATTGCTATAACAGATGCAGCACTTGCTGCAATCGCATCTATATATGCTATTACTTTACCCTCATAATTTTTTAATTGATTACATATAGCAATCCCCGCGAATACGTCGCCTCCATAACTATTAATGTGCAGATTTATCTGTTTACCATTAGCCTTATTGATTACATCAATAACTTGTTGTGGGCATGTGTATTCATCTTCGTCATACATCCACGATTTAGAGTTCATAATAGGTCCATATAAAAGAAAATCTACCTCTGTGTCTTTTTCGTTCATCTCGCATCTTACATTTATTTTTTTATCCATTTTCATTGTTATCATCACCACCTTTCAAATAATTTGATATTTCTTGATAGTTCTTAGTAATCATGTACATGTTTGCCCAATCCTCCTGTACTTCTTCCTCTCTTAGCATTTCTTTAACCCAGTTTGCATTAACTGCTCCTATTCTATATAAAGCCTCAGCACTTGAAGCAAGTTTTGTTGGATCGTAACCTTTAATTGTATTCGTCTTAACTTTAATCTTTGAGCCTTTTAACATGGCATCCATGCCGTATAGTTTCCTATTAGATTCTCTCTCGATTATGGATACAAACGGGTTTATACTAAAGGTGATAAAGTTATCTGTCATGGCTTCTACATCTGCCACATCGCCTTTTAAAAGTCCCCTAGGGATATTAAGAGCATCCGCACAAATATTTAGGATATCATCAAATAGTTTTCTTATATCCTCTGTTGTTTGTCCATTTGTCTTTTTGCTCGTTTGAGTAGGTGAAGTAGATCCACCTTCTACTATCTCAAGTCCATCTTCTAGAGGTGTTACAGAATCATTTTCAGAAAAATATCCTCTCATTCTGTTTTTAAATATGTCGTCTAATGTTGTATCATATTCAGATTCACCAGTTTCCGGGTCCACTTTAGTTCTTAATTGTTCGAAAGTCGTACCTATTTTTAAGAATATTTTTTTACTGTTGTTTCTGTTGTAGTTTTTTATGGAAGTTGTAATTAGCTTCCCATAACTACTGTAAACACTCTCAATATAAGAGTTCACGCTAGAATTGTTAAGCTTAAATCTTAAAACTTCGCTTTCTTTAAATTTCTTAGAGAAAGTATAGTCGCCTACCATTACATCTGTGTAAATATTCCCTAAAATTGGAGATTCCTCTAGGGTATAACTGTCTGCAACTAAAAATTCCCCTTTGCTGTCTTGTATTACCAAACAACCTTGGGGATTCGTAACCATATAAAATACAACTTCATTCCAAAAATCTGATGCATTTTGATTCTTATTTGGTTCTATATTGAAGTTGTACCAAACACTATCTTTTATTTTTTCTTTTTTAACATACGTTTCAAAATTACACTGAGTTAAAGCATTTGCTATTTTATTCATACAAATCGCTAAAGCATATTCTTTATAACATGTTTCCGCGGTTATTATTAGCGTTTTATTAGTAGTTTCTATTTTAGGCCTTTGAAACGATGTTCGGCCAAATAAATTATTTAAAAAACCCACTTAATTCACCTTCTTTCTTAGTAAGTATAAGTCTTAAGTTTCTTATTATATGTAAATGTATTTACTGAAATTTGCTCTCTTAGAGCCATAGCATGAACAAATGCCATAAATCCATCTGTTTTACGTCTTTGTGGTTCTATTTTTTCATAGGTTTTGTTACCCTTACTATTTGTAACTACTTTTACGTTATTAGTGTACCATCGCATCATCATATCATCACCATATATGATTTTATGTTCAGCAAATGCTTTTTCAATAACTGGTGCTAATTTCCCATGAGTTATAGGGCCATTTCTTACAGTTTCTAATGGTAATCCTTTTTCCTCAAAATCTTTTTTAAGAATAGCAGCTCTGTAATCATCGCAACCTATATTTATAAGTCTATAGTTATTCTCCTGGATCTCTTTTAAAAACCACTCTGATATATATTCTTCGTTCATCGTATTTCCTGGTATAATTGTTACTAATCCTTTTTCTTTGGCCAATTCTAAATCAATCTTATATTCAGCTAATCTTAAACTTTCAGCAACTATAAAGGTATGATGTTTAAAGTAATACTTACCATCTTTTTTAAACATTAACCCAACACCTATAAAGTCTCTAACACTTGCATAATCTATACCACCAACACATTGATATCCTTCGAAATTAGGAAACTCTTGATCTGTTGCCTTAATTTCCTCCCAATTTGCAACTGCAGTTGTTACATCTTCTATTTGATAGTTAAGTCTCTTAAGTAAAAATTCCATTTTGAGTTGTGGATTCTTTAAGGCATCTTTGTATGATTCCTCGTATTCATCTTGTAAATCCGGTAAATACGGAAGCATCGGATTTGCCTTTATCCAACATTTAGGATCGCTCCATTCTTCATATTTATTTATAGAAGCCATAAAAGGAAACATACGAGAATTTATATCTTTTTCTCTTAAAACTTGTCTTCCCTCTTCTTTCATATCATCTAGCACAGATCCCCTTGTATTTCCATCTGTTGTTATATAGAATATCCTAGCATGTTTAACTTTACCTAATGCCGACGTAAATACTTTAATGTTTTCATAATCCTCATAAGCATGTATTTCATCGAAAACCACCGCACCAGGTCTAAGGCCATCTTTAGTTTTTGCATTTGAAGTATAATATTTAATCTCAGAATTAGTTTTTTTAAACTTTATTAATTCCTTGCTTCTGTAATATGCACCTTGTAGTTTTGAATACTCTCCAATAGTTTCATATATATCATTAAAACTTGTTTGTGCTTGATCCTCGCTTGTTGCAACCATATCTACGTTATAGTTATGTATGCCATTCTTATTCGAAGTTAGTCCAAAAGTTAAATCAGATATCCATGAATTTTTACCAAAACCACGACCACAGTATATAAATATCTTACGAAAAACAGTTCTACCATCTTTAAAGAAAATATATGGTATTGAATGTAAAAACTTTTGAACTGGTGTTAGTTCATAGGGCCTATATCTTTCAATTAATTCGATAACTCCCTCAACTTTTTCAATATCTACATAAATATCCTGCTTTTCAAACTTTAATTTTAATAATTCATTTAATTGTTTTATTTCATTACTCACTGGATATTTTTCGGAGTCAACAATATCAATCCATTCAGTAATATATGAACAATTTATTTTTTCATAAAGTTTCTTTTTAGATATCACATCCATCATCTGCCTTGACTTTATCAGTTGTTATATTTAACTTATCTAGCAGTATAAGCATCTGTTTGTTCATCTGCATTAATTGGTTTACTGCATCATTTTTCTTTACGCCCCGTTCCGTATCAAACATGACTCCATATTCTTCAACATTTTGTTCTAATGCGATAGTAGTATCCCACATTTTCATATACCTTTGAACTAAATCGGCAAAAGGCTCTTTGTATTGCCCTTTCTTTTCAAGCTGGTCTATTAAAGCCTTTTCTATTTTCTCTCTAGTTTTTAATATCTCATTTTCCTTCTTAGCAGCCATAATTTCACCTCCCTCGCGCGCGCATGATAAAAATATTTATTTATATTTAAATAACCCCCCTCCCCGTTGCTTGGTTCCCCAAATAAACTTCCATTTGATTTAACCCGGGGGCTTACCATCGTTCTTCATTCTCAAACTTTGGTTTGTTGCTCTTAAGTCTCTCATGTCTCTTGTTATGGCAGTCCTTACATAAACATAATAGATTACCTAAATCAAGAAATAGATCAGGTCTCACTCGTTTATCTTTAATGTGATGCACTTCCTTAGCATGAGAGAACTTACCAACGCTCTTACAGTCTTGGCACTCATTGTTATCTCTCTTCAGTGCAGCACTACGAAGTATCTTCCATTCCTTTAATTGATATGGTCTATAATTTTTATTCTCAGCAAGATAAGATTGAATCTTCAATAGTAAGACAGGTGTCATTAAGTTCATTGGATCACCTACCTTTCATTAGAAATCTTTATGATTCTTTATAATTAATTCCTGAATCGTATTAGATATTATTAGGGCTTCTTTGTCTTGCCACATCACCACCTCAAATTACTTTATTGTATTAAAATAAAAAAAGAACTTTTAATCCAAGTTCTTTTTTTATCTATTTATAAAATTTTACCTATAAACTTTCCTTTGAAGCCGCACTTATTACATTTTACTTTTCCACCATCAATTATTTCTGATTCGGTTTGTTTTTCACATACAGGGCAATTAATTTCAACTATTTTTCCCTTATGGAATTGCGATAAGTATTCTTGTGTATCATTTTGACAAGTATCAGCCATATCTTCTAATTGCTTAGCTAATTCCTCTAGTCCACTTACATCAAATTCTATACTCATATAATTCACCTCCTAATTAATAATTACCAAATATATTTGATTTAATCAATTCACATATATTTAAAAAAATAATTCTACTTTATCCGATGAAATCCTTCTTTTTTCTCTAAATTATTTGTTACTTTAGGACTCTTAGGAATCTTCCTCATATCCTTATTTATCGTTCTCAGTTCCTTGTTAGGTAAATCTATTGTCGCTCCAATAAGTCCTGCATCAACCCAAACTTTCTTTTTACTCATTATCCTCTCCTTTTATTGCAATAAAAAAGAACTCTTTTCATTTTAGAGTTCTAAGGCTTTAATTAGATCTTCTATAATTTGTAGCTATTTTAAATATCAAATAACATGTAAAATATATCAAAAAATAATATATTACGTATAAAATAATATCAGTTATTTGAAATACATGATAATTCATAATAAAAACTATTAATAAAATTGCTATTATAAAAGGCGTTTTCATATTTATCTGCTTTATTACACATATTATGCTATTTATAATTAATGAAATTGGAATAAAATAAGTTAACCCACAAATTAAAGTGATTTTCATTTCTAATTCCGAATAACCAATATTCATAGTAATAATATTCTTGAATGTAAACATATTTATTATAACTATTGTAGAAATAGGCAATAAAATCCCTAGAATATTAATTTTCATTCTTAAATCCCCCCTATACAATCATATGACAAATACAATTTTTTACGATTAAATAATAAAATTAAATAAATAGAAAAGACTTAGAAATTAATCTAAGCCTTTCTTTCACTATAATAATTGAAGGAGGAAAATATGTAGGAGGTGTGCCTACAGAATTTACCATACTTATTGAGCGAACCCCACACTCAATCATAATTAAAGATTCGCTCAAAATTTAGAAATTCCTTCTTAAGTAACTAAATTTACTAGATTAATATCAACTTACTCAGATTGCTGACAGGCAGATCCCTTTAACTATCGCCTATCCAGTAAATATTTAGTTGCATTATCATGTAATTGTTGGGCGAATTCTATGAGTTGCACATAGATTAATACTACACTTCACACGTTAGGGTGAGGTAACCAATCTCACCCACTCAGTAGTACACTTTTACAATATAAATCATAGGGAGGTTATTTGAAAAAATTTACGTAAACGAAAACGTAAGTGGACTTGCCGAGGTCATGCCCTCGACTTGTCCATGTTGATGGCTAGGAAGTTCCCTTTAACTAAGCCTAGCCAGTTATTAAGTTTTAGTAGTGGATTATTTTTCCACAATACAATTATCTCATGTAATTATTGGAAAAACAGGCAAAAAAAGTGCATTACTAGAAATATAAAAATTTATAGATCTAATAATGCACTATTATTTTTTAAAAATTAAATTTCAATAACTTATCATTTTCTGAAAGTATTATAGAACTTTTTTCCTCTACAAACTCAACAAATTTAGTATAATCGCCTAATTGATATCTATTTAAAGATACAAATGCCTGCTTATTACTGTCTTGCGCTATTATAGATAATTGACTTAACATATTACATATTTGCCTAGGATCAATACCATTATAGCATGAAGAATCTTGAACCATTATTTCTGTAAAGGAACTGTATTTGAAAATAATATAATCAATTACATTCTTTCTTACTTCATTTACACCCTCACCTGCGTCTCCATTAATATTTAACTCAATATTTATAGGCCTTGCTGTTTGGTGCTTATCCCTTAATTTTATATCAAAATATGTCTGAATATCATCATTATATATTTCCTTAACTAAGTCAAATATAAAATCTTTATATTTTTTTATTAGATCTTCATATTCTTCTAACGTTTCTTTAGACTTTTTAAATTTTTTTACAAGTTCTTCATCATCTTTTCCGATTTTTTTATCAATGTTTTTTATCTGCGATAGATTTCCTTGCTTATATTTTAGATTTTGAAGATCAGCATTATATTTTTCATAAATTAAAATAGATTCTTGGTATACTTCATTATTTGAAATTATTTTTCCTAATTCATCTAATTTAGCTGCAATATCAATTAATTCACTCTCAAGTCTACATATGATTTGTTCAATTTCAATCTTTTTATTCTCTAAATAATCTTTTCTTTCTTTATAAACTATTTTATGAAAATCTTCAACATCAGATAATTCTTTTTTTACCATTTCCGGAACCTCTTGCTTTGCCTTGTTATAAATAGCCAATAAATGCTCCGCAGTAATATCAATTTTATTAGAACTAATGATGAATTCCTCAAGCCTTTTTATTTCTAGTTTCTGATTTTCGATTTCAGATTTTATTTTTTTGAGATTTTCACTTTTCTCTGAGTATTCTTCTAGTATATCCTTTTGATTCTCCGATATTTCAATATTCTTTATCTTCTCACTTATTGAATTTACTTTGTTTGTCAACTCTTCTACTCCCTTATCTACAAAGTAAATTTCTTCATCTATTTGATCTTCATCAATACCTTCATAAAAAGTAGCTAAATCCTTCTTACTAGCCTTACCTCTTTTAATAGAATCTTGCAAATTATATATATCATCTATATCTTTGATTAGATTATATAGTGAAAGCATTTTTAAAAAAGTTTCAATATCATCTTTAGTTGCTTTATCAGATCTAGAGCTAATTATTCCAACCTTATTAGTTAATAAAAATTGTTTCTGATATATACTTCTTTCAATATCAAAGAATCTTTTATAATCAGCTAGTTCATAATTTTCTCCATCAACTAAAAATTTTGATTTTCCAATAGTTCGAAAGACATTATATTCTTTTCCATCATGTGTCACGTATGCCTCTAATACAATTCCTTCCAAATCTTTTTTCATAGTTTTTGAATCTTCATTTGCTCCATAGATATAGTCTATCATTTTTAAAAGTAACGTTTTACCTAGACTGTTTATAGTTGCCCCTAAATCTTCTGGATCTCTTATGTCTCCGAATATAAATGATATACCTTTGTCATTAAAATTAATATCTCTAATTAATTCATCACTTTTAGATTTAATTTTTAGATTTAATATTTTCATTTAATATCTCTCCCTTTTTATTGTAGGAAATCATTTCACAAAGATACATAAATTCTAATACATATATAAATTTTTGATATGTAGGAGGATTATTGATTTTTTTAGTATTTACGTACTTTTTATTAAATTTATTCCATAGTTTATCAATTGTTAAACTCTTATTATTTAAAGTTTCCAAAATTAGTCCACCTAAGCCTAAAAAACTTTCTGACAAAGATAAGTATTTATTAGGTAAAATCATATACACTCCTCCTTTTCGAAAATATCACATTTATCAAAAATATATATAACTAAAAATTTAGCTGAAATTATACTTGCATTTTTATTTTCAACAAATTCGATGACTGAATCATATATCTTATTTAATAGGATAACTCCATCATGATTATTTTTAAGTTCGTTGTATTTATCTATAACCAAATTTTTCACTCTATCAAATTTATTTTCACTCAAAATATCCTGATTAACCTGATTTACTGCTCTTTCAACTACATCTAATTTCCCTAAAATATTTTCTATTTCATCTAATGCACCATCTAATCTATTAATACTTATTTTTTCTGGGGTTGATACCCTCTCATAACAGGTTTTTGTTCCATGTATAAAATTATAACTAATATTACCTGCAATTTCATCAATTAAATGAATCATCATTTTCTCTGTAATTGCATTAGGGTCTATAAAATTTTTGATTTGTAATCTAGATGAAATCGACTTCAATTTTTCAATATCATCTACATCTTCTAGTATTTCTCGTAAATAGTCAAGATTTACAACTCTATATTTAAATTCTACAGAATATTCTTTGCTTAGTTTATCGTAAAGTGTTTCAAAAAATCTTTCACTATCATGAGGTAAATTAGTATCTCTAGTATTGACTATAAATATAAACTCATTTACTTTTCCATTCCATTTTATTTTACCTGATGTTTTTCCTGATGTTTTATTTAATAGTTCAGTTAAATCTTCTTCATATTTTTCTTGAATTTCTTTTTTAAAAGTTTTTTTTAGATCAAAAGGTGCATAAACCTGATAAAATAGAGCATCTTCAACTACCCATCCATCATTCTTATCATCTCCACCATAAGGGCGTGGCATTTCAAATGTCTTTTTTTTATATCTATAATAAACGCTTAAAATATCACCTAAGCATTCTTGAAAATTGGTACCAGAAATTCCCCTCATAAAACTTACTATGGATTCTATATAATCATATTTATCTAAAGTCAATTTATATCCTCCTATTATTATACCTATAAGTATTTCTTAAATGTAATAATCTTTGTGTTTTAACTCTCTTCTTTTATTTATACTTTATATAATGAAAAGATTCAATAAAATTTGTATAATTTGGTATAAATTGGTGATAAATTTAAATAATACTTATTCACTCCAGATTTTCAAATAAACTAGGTTCATCTTCTTTAAAAACCTTTCTTCCAAATAATGTTATGGCTATACTTTTAACTGCTTCACTTCTCTTGTACTTCAATGCTCTTTCACTATAACAAGTCTTATCAATTATTTCATCCCAACTTAAACAATCCATGTACTTATATTCTATTACTTCTTTATGTATAGGACTTATATTACTTATAGCCCTGTCAATCTTAGTTATAAGATTACTTTCCTCTTCAATCTCATTTTCTAACTCCTCTATCTTGCATAAAGTCCTAATAACTTCTTCCTCAACCTCTTTAGATATCTTATTAGTTGTAGATACTTTTTCTTTGTCATATGTAATTGCTTTAGCAGTATAATCACACTTTATTTTCTCTTTAAGCCTTTTTAGTTCATCCAAATGTGATTTTAATTCTCTATATCCTTTTAGTAAATCAATTGTAAATTCAATGCATTCTTTTTCTAAATCGTTAGCCATAACATCACTCCTATAAATCTTCTATTACTACCTCAATTCTTGGTTCATTGCTATAATATTTACTAGCATGTAACTCACATATGTATCTATCATCTTTGAATGCTTTGCCGTTTAATCCATCAAATACAGCCTTGACCATATTATCTATATCTTTCTTTGTAGGTCTTAAGTAACTCGGTTTCTTAGGTTTCTTCGAGTAGATATCTATACTTACTTTGATTAAACCCTCGTAATAGTGTCTCTTACCATACAAATACTTGATTGACTGTTCAAAATATCTTGTTTTATCTGTCGTTCGAGCATGTCCATTTTGGTCTGTCCTTGCTAACACACTCTCCTGGTATTGTAAATTCTACTTTCAAATTAACCCTAATCCTCCTCCATAATTATTAAATCCTCTGCTTTTAGATCAAGTGCTTTAGCCATTTTATAGATAGTTTCTTGTCTTGATGTAGAACCTCTTTTAACAACTCTAGATACTGTGACTTTCCCTAAACCGCTCATCTCAGCAAGCTTATTCATTGAATATCCTTTGTTTAGCATTGCTAGTTTTAATGCTTTTAAATCTAAATCATAGTTCATATTACTCGCCCCCCATATCATCCTCAGTTAAATTATTCAGCCCTAATTGACTTCTCAAATACTTATTATCACGATTCAACTGTATGCATCTACAATAAACTTCATCCGATAACTTGTTACTTTCTAAGTGGCTTCTATATTCCACCCAACGACCAAGTAAGAATACCGCAATTAACGTCCCTATCGCCACTAGGGCAAGTATTATTACAATAGCTATATCATTAATCATATTCACCCTCCAAAACTCTCTCAGCCTTAATAATAGCTTCAAGAATGTTATATCCTTCATCTATCCAATAATGCCTTGCTAGATCTATTAAGGCTTGCCTATTTTCTAGTTTTACTTTCATATGCTACTCTTGTATTAACTCCTTAAATTTCTCGTTCCAATAATCAAATCTATCTATCTTTTTATATATAAAAGATTCTATTGCTGCTAGTGTTATTCTGATAGACTTAGATTTACATAAATACATTTTTAACCCTATCTTATTAAGTAAGATTTCGTCTAAATTGTTATCAAGTATCTCTGTGAAATCCTTAAACGCTTCTAGGCTAACTATTAATACACATTGATTGAAGTTATTTAAAGCCACATCAACGTTTATATCTGTCCTATTAAAGAACTCATATAGCTTCATCATAATTTCATAGTTTTTATCCTTTTCAATTTCAAATTCGGATGTATCTAGCAATTCTTGGAATATTTCTTCTTGCTTTATCATTTTCATATACACCCCTCCTAGGCTCTAATTTTTCCACTTGTCATAAACAAATACGTATTATTAAATAAACATCCATTACTTACATAGCTGCTAACACGACAAAGTTTAATACCTATATCCTTAGATATTTCTTTATAACTTCTATACTGTTTAAGCTCTCCTGTCGCTATATTCTCAACATATAAGAACCTCTTTTTCAAAATGCTGTTAAATATATACTCTTTCATATCTTTTAAATTCTTGTACTTTGTAGGCTCTGCATTGAAATTAAAATCTATATACTCTTGTAATTCTTTTTTATTTAGAATACCTGCTTCGTCAATACTTTCGTCAATCGCAGTTATTATGCTGTGACATGTTTTCTTTTCAAAGTTTGTAATTTTAATCATTCCTTTCTAGAGGGGTTGTCCCCCTCTTATCCAAACTTAGCCTTTTGGCTTTTCCTTATAATTTCGTCCAATTCATCAGCTGAATACTGATTAAATGATTCTTTGAAATTATGAAACTTTGTTTTCTTAGGAACAGGCTTGTCCACTTTATCAATTTTGTTATTGTTATTTTTATTTAATTTCTCTTGCTCTCTTTCTATCTCAAGAGCTTTCAGTTGATCATATGTAGTAATGTTGTTATCGTTCCATTGCTTAAGAATTCCTTTTAAATAGCCTTGTGTTAACTTTCCACGTTCTGTACATATTTCTACTGCTCTTTTAAAGAGATCTAATTCTATTTCCTTAGAAAGTTCTATAAGCCATTGTGCAGTGATCCCATTTACTACTCCAATATTTTGTTGATAGAGTTTACTAAATTCTCCTAAAGAGTTATCCACAGATTCGTCCTCTTTATCTATATACATACTTGTTATATTAGTATTGTTAATATTAGTATTGTTACTGGACGCGTGGCGACCTACCCCTAGGTCATGTGGCGACCTACCCCCAGTCGTGTCGTGACCTAGGTCGTGTGGCGACCTACCTACTACACTCATAACTAAATACAAATTACTGTCGTTTTCCTTCTTGCCTGCTTTACTTCTTTTTTGCTTTATTATTAATTTTTTATCTTCTAAATCTTTAATAACCGTCTTGACTTTTGTAGTACCGCAACCTGCTTTTTTAGCTATAGTTGTAATACTAGGAAAACAACTACTATCTTCATTTGCATGTCTAACTAGAACCATGTAGACCATTTTCTCGTAAATAGTAAGATTTAGATTATCAATTAGTTCATTCTCAACCATAAACCAGTTTTTTTCTCTGTTGTCCTTAAGTAAATTCAAGGCTTATCACCCTCTTTTATATCTCTGTAAAACTAATAACCTTATTTAATACCTTTGTACTTTTGCAGTAATCGCAACACTCACATCTATGAGGCTCTCTTTTACCACTCTTA
>NZ_JAHLOF010000013.1 GCF_018917235.1 Metaclostridioides mangenotii | reverse complement strand
ATGGTAATGCCTGGAGATAACGTAACAATGGAAGTTGACTTAATCAACCCAATCGCGGTAGAAGAAGGACAAAGATTCGCGATAAGAGAAGGTGGAAGAACAGTTGCTTCAGGAGTTGTTGTTTCAATAATGGAATAATCCAGTTATTTTAAATAATTGATTAGCCTATAAAATTAAAACAATATACAGATAAGTATACAATATAGAGGGGGTTGGATTTATAAGTAATTTATTTTACTTATAAATCTGCCCTCTTTTAATATTATTTAATTTAACTGTAGAAAAAATATTTTGGGAATTGCGTTTTACTTAAGAAGTTCTCCTTGTGCTACCGGCATTCAATTTTTATTGACAATACTCTTTAAAACGTTTATAATTATTTAGTGTTTAAAACGGCTTAAATCAAGATAGTTACTTGATTATAATTATTTTAAAAAAGATTAAAAAAAGGTTGAAATATTGTTAGTTTTCGTATAAAATATAATGGTATGCTAAAAAGAGGTAATAGTAAGCAGCGCCGGAAAGATGCAATTTTAAAAATTGTGTTTAAGAAATTACAACACACCCGGAACAGTTTATCGGGAGAAATTGCTCGTGACGGAAACAAACAATCGAAGAAGGAGGGAAAACAATATGGCTAAGAATGAACAAATAAGAATAAAGCTAAAATCATATGATCACAAATTATTAGATTTTTCAGCTGGCAAAATAGTAGAAACTGCTAAAAAAGCTGGTTCACAAGTTTCAGGACCTGTGCCACTACCAACAGAAAAACAAATTGTTACTATACTAAGAGCTGTACACAAGTACAAAGATTCTAGAGAGCAATTTGAAATCAGAACTCACAAAAGATTAATAGACATTGCTAACCCAACACCAAAAACTGTAGACTCATTAATGAGATTGGATCTACCAGCAGGTGTTGACATAGAAATAAAATTATAAAAAAATCTTCGATTAGATATAAAGGATTTTTTTACGACGCAGATGCGTTAAAAGATCAGAGAGACACCTAAGATATTATCCTATAAGGTAATAATCTTAGAATGATTGCTCAATATAGAGTAATCCGCTGTAAGAATTATAGGAGGTGCTAATATGAATGGAATATTAGGAAAAAAAGTAGGTATGACACAAGTATTCACTGAGGGTGGAGCTGTAATACCTGTAACTGCTATAGAAGCAGGACCAGTAGTTGTAACACAAATAAAAACTATCGATAACGATGGTTACAATGCATTACAAGTAGGTTTTGAAGATGCTAAAGAAAAATCTTTAAATAAACCAGAAAAAGGACACTTAGCTGCTGCTAATACTTTAAAGAAACACTTAAAAGAGTTTAGAGTAGATACTGTTGAAGGATTCGAAGTTGGTCAAGAAATAAAAGCTGACGTTCTTGAGTCTGGAATCAAAGTAGACGTAAGTGGTATATCTAAAGGGAAAGGATTCCAAGGTCCAATAAAGAGACATGGTCAAAGTAGAGGTCCAGAATCACATGGTTCTAGATACCACAGAAGACCAGGTTCAATGGGGGCTTGTTCTTATCCAGGTAGAGTATTCAAAAACAAAAAACTTGCTGGACACATGGGTAGCGTAAAAGTTACAATCCAAAACTTAGAAGTTGTTAGAGTAGACGCTGACAAGAACATAATCTTAGTTAAGGGTGCTATACCAGGACCTAAAGGTTCAGTAGTAACTATAAAAAAAGCTGTAAAAGGCTCTAATTAATTGACTAAAAGAGAAAGGAGGAATAACAATGCCAAAATTAAACGTACTTAATGTTGCTGGGCAAAACGTTGGAGAAATAGAATTAACTGACTCTATATTTAATGTAGAAGTTAATGAGCATATATTATACGAAGTTGTAAAAAATCAATTAGCAAACAAGAGACAAGGTACTCAATCTGCTAAAACTAGAGCAGAAGTTAGAGGTGGCGGAAGAAAACCTTGGAGACAAAAAGGAACAGGTAGAGCAAGACAAGGTTCTACTAGATCAGTACAATGGGTAGGTGGAGGAGTTGCTTTCGCACCTAAACCAAGAAGTTACAGATACACATTACCTAAGAAGGTAAGAAGATTAGCTATGAAGAGTGCTTTAACATCTAAAGTTCAAAATAGCGAAATAATAGTACTTGACCAATTAAACATGGATGCTCCAAAAACTAAAGAATTTGTACAAATATTAAAAAATATAAATGCAAATAAAAAAGCTTTAGTTGTAACAGCTGAGAAAAACGAAAATGTTATAAAATCAGCTAGAAACATAGAGGGTGTTCAAACTAGTTTAGTTAATACACTAAATGTTTATGATATATTAAAGTATGATTCATTTATTATCACTACAGATGCAGTTAAAAAAGTGGAGGAGGTGTACGCATAATGACTAATCCACATGATATAGTTATAAAACCTGTCGTTACTGAGAGAAGTATGGAAGAGATGGGAGAAAAGAAATATACTTTTGTTGTTGCTAAGACTGCAAACAAAACTGAAATAAAAAAAGCAGTAGAAAAGATATTCGGAGTAGATGTTGATAAAGTAAACACTCTTAACTACGATGGAAAAATGAAAAGAATGGGTAAAACTGAAGGAAGAACTCCAGGATTCAAAAAAGCAGTTGTTAAGTTAACTGCTGAGAGCAAAGAGATAGAGTTTTTCCAAGGAATGTAATATCCTAGTAAAAAAAGGAGGGAAATCATATGGCTATTAAAAAGTTTAGACCTACTTCTCCTGCCTTAAGACAGATGACAGTTGTAATTTCTGATGACATAACAACTAATCAACCAGAGAAATCTCTTTTAGTTAACTTAAAGAAAAACTCTGGTAGAAATGCTCACGGAAAAATAACTATCCGTCATAGAGGTGGAGGACAAAAGAGAAAATACAGAATAATAGATTTTAAAAGAAATAAAGATGGAATACCTGCTAAGGTAGCCACTATAGAATACGATCCAAACAGAACTGCTAATATCGCACTTTTAAACTATGCAGATGGTGAAAAGAGATATATATTAGCTCCAGTTGGAATCAAAGTTGGAGATACGTTATTATCAGGTGCAGGTGCTGACATAAAGCCAGGTAACTGTTTAGCATTCAAAGACCTTCCAGTTGGTACTGTTGTTCACAATATAGAGTTAAAACCAGGAAAAGGTGCTCAATTAGTTAGATCTGCTGGAGTTTCTGCACAGTTCATGGCTAAAGAGGGTAAAAAGGCACTTCTTAGATTGCCATCAGGTGAAATGAGATATGTTAGCGTAGAGTGTAAAGCTACTATAGGACAAGTTGGAAACTCTGAGCACGGAAACGAAGTAATCGGTAAAGCCGGTAGAAAAAGACATATGGGTATCAGACCTACAGTAAGAGGATCTGTAATGAACCCTAACGACCATCCACACGGTGGAGGGGAAGGTAGAGCTCCAATAGGTAGACCATCTCCTGTTACTCCATGGGGTAAACCAGCTCTTGGATACAAAACTAGAAAGAAAAATAAGGCTTCTAATAAGTTAATAGTATCAAGAAGAACTAAGTAATAATATTTTTTACCGGAAAGGAGGACTTTAAATGTCAAGATCAACTAAAAAAGGACCTTTTGTCCATGCGAGACTTCTTAAAAAAGTTGAAGAAATGAACGCTAACGGTAGCAAAGAAGTTATCAAAACTTGGTCAAGAACTTCAACAATATTCCCACAGATGGTTGAGCACACTATTGCTGTTCATGATGGAAGAAGACACGTTCCAGTATTTATAACTGAGGATATGGTTGGACACAAGTTGGGCGAGTTCGTGTCAACTAGAACTTTCAAAGGACACAAAGACGACGAAAAGTCTAATAAAAGAAAATAATTAAGTTAGATCTCAGAAAGGAGGAATTCAAAATGGCTAAAAAGCAAGTAGAAATGGAAGTAGAAAGAGAAGCAAAAGCTACTGCAAAATACGTACGTGTAACTGCTAGAAAAGCTGGTGAAGTATGTGAACTTGTAAGAGGAAAAGACGTAAACGAAGCTTTAGCGATATTAAAGTATACTCCAAGAAAAGCTGCTACAATAATAGCTAAAGTTGTTAAATCAGCAAAAGCTAATGCAGAAAACAACCACGAAATGGACGTGGATAATTTATATATAGCATCAATAGTTGCGAACCAAGGACCAACTATGAAGAGATTCATGCCTAGAGCAATGGGTCGTGCTACTACAATCAGAAAAAGAACTTCTCACATAGAGGTAGTTGTTAAGGAAAAGAATAATAAGTAGATAGGAGGTATAGTAAATGGGTCAAAAGGTTAATCCACACGGACTGAGAGTCGGTGTAATTAAAGATTGGGATTCAAGATGGTTCGCTACAGATAGCAAAGAGTTCGGAAGCTTGTTATTAGAAGACCACAATATACGTAAATTTTTAAAGAAGAGATTATACTCATCTGGAGTTGCGAAAATAGAAATAGAAAGATCAGCTAACAAAATAAAGATGGATTTACACGTTGCTAAGCCAGGTGTTGTAATAGGAAAAGGCGGAGCTGGAATAGAAGCTTTAAAAGCTGAACTTGAAAAAATGACTAAGAAAACTGTTATAGTTAACATAATCGAAGTTAGAAACACAGACAAAAACGCACAATTAGTTGCTGAGAATGTTGCATTAGCTATAGAAAGAAGGGTAGCCTTCAGAAGAGCGATGAAACAAGCTATACAAAGAGCTATGAAATCTGGAGCAAAAGGTATAAAGATATCTACTTCAGGAAGAGTTGGTGGAGCTGAGATGGCTAGAACTGAAGGATACAGTGAAGGTAACGTGCCACTACACACTTTAAGAGCTGATATCGATTACGGTTTTGCTGAAGCCGATACAACTTACGGAAAAATAGGTGTTAAAGTTTGGATATGCCACGGTGAAGTATTACCAAGCAGAGACGGATTTAACCCAAGAGTTAAAGAAGAAAGAAAAGAAAATAGAAGAAACGACAGAAGAAACGATAGAAGAAATGATAGAAGAGGAAATGATAGAGGAAACAACAGAGGACAAAGACCTCAAGGACAAAGACCTCAAGGATCAAGACCTCAAGGACAAAGAACTGAAAATAGAGGAAACTAATATAAAGTAAGGTTCGAGGAAGGAGGAAAAATACTCATGTTAATGCCAAAAAGAGTAAAGCGTCGTAGAGTTCATAGAGGAAGCTTAGCAGGTAAAGCTCAAAAAGGTAACAAAGTTAGTTACGGTGAGTATGGTTTAGTTGCATTAGAAGCTTCATGGATAACTTCTAACCAAATAGAAGCAGCCAGAATAGCTATGACTAGATATATAAAAAGAGGGGGTAAGGTTTGGATAAAGATATTCCCTCACAAACCAGTTACAAGAAAACCTGCAGAGACTCGTATGGGTGCTGGTAAAGGTTCACCAGAATATTGGGTAGCTGTAGTTAAACCAGGAAGAGTAATGTTTGAATTAGCAGGTGTACCAGAAGATAAAGCTAGAGAGGCTATGAGACTTGCTATGCACAAGTTACCAATAAAATGTAAATTCGTTAAAAAAGAAGATTTAGAAGTAAAGGGTGGTGAATAGGATGAAAGCTAAAGAACTAAGAGATTTAACAAGTGAAGAGCTTATGAACAAGTTAGATGATTTCAAAAGCGAACTATTTAGCTTAAGATTCCAATTAGCTACTGGTCAATTAGAGAACACAGCTAGAATAAAGTTTGTGAAGAAAGATATAGCGAAAGTAAAAACTGTTCTTGCTGAAAGAAAGTTAAACGAAACTAGAGCTTAATTTGGAAAGGAGGCTTTTAAACATGGAAAGAAATAGTAGAAAAGTTAGAGTAGGCCGTGTTGTTAGTGATAAAATGGATAAAACTATAGTTGTTGCTGTAGAAGACTTCGTACGTCATCCACTATACAATAAGCGTGTTAAAAGAACTAAGAAGTTTAAAGCACATGATGAGAAAAATATATGTAACATCGGAGATAGAGTAAGAATAATGGAAACTAGACCTTTATCTAAAGACAAGAGATTCAGATTAGTTGAAGTTGTTGAGAAGGTTAAATAGTTTTTGAAGAAGGAGGGATTACGATATGATACAACAAGAATCACGTCTAAGAGTAGCTGATAACTCAGGTGCAAAAGAAATATTATGTATACGTGTTTTAGGTGGAACTAAGAGAAAATATGCTAATATAGGCGACGTAATTGTTGCAAGTGTTAAAAGTGCAACACCCGGTGGAGTTGTAAAAAAAGGTAAAGTTGTTAAGGCCGTTATAGTAAGAACTAAATCAGGCGTAAGACGTAACGATGGAAGCTACATTTCATTCGATGAAAATGCAGCTGTTATAATAAAAGATGATAAGACTCCAGTAGGGACTCGTATATTCGGGCCTGTTGCTAGAGAGTTAAGAGATAATGAATTTATGAAAATAGTTTCTCTTGCTCCAGAAGTACTATAATTAAGGAGGTGCAATAGGACATGATGCGTGTTAAAAAAGGTGATACAGTTGTTGTTGTAGCAGGTAAAGACAAAGGTAAAAAAGGTGCAGTTTTAAACGTAGACGTTAAAAACGATAAAGTTGTTGTAGAAGGCGTAAACGTAATAACTAAACACCAAAAGCCAAATGCTATGAACCAACAAGGTGGAATAATAAATAAAGAAGCTTCAATTCATATATCTAATGTAATGCCATTTGACTCTGAGACTGGAAAAGGTACTAGAGTTAAACATGAAGTTAAGGATGGTAAAAAAGTAAGAGTATCAGTTAAGAGCGGAAAAGAAATATAATATAGCTTGAAAGGAGGGACCTTAAATGGCTTCTAGATTACAAGAAAAATACAATAAAGAAGTTGCTCCTGCTTTAATGGAGAAATTTGGATACAAAAATGTAATGGAACTACCTAAATTAGATAAGATAGTTTTAAATATGGGTATAGGTGACGCTAGAGAAAATCCTAAAGGATTAGAGAAAGCTGTTGAAGAACTTGAGTTAATAACAGGACAAAAGCCTGTTATAACAAAAGCAAGAAAATCAGTTGCCAACTTTAAACTGAGAGAAGAAATGCCAATCGGATCAAAAGTTACACTAAGAGCAGACAAAATGTTCTACTTCTTAGATAAGTTAGTATCTGTATCATTGCCAAGAGTTAGAGACTTTAGAGGTGTTAACCCTAATTCATTCGACGGTAGAGGAAACTACGCTTTAGGTGTGAAGGAACAGTTAATATTCCCTGAGATAGAGTATGATAAGATAGATAAAGTTAGAGGAATGGATATAATATTTGTTACTACAGCTAAAACAGATGAAGAAGCTCGTGAGTTATTAAAATTATTAGGAATGCCATTTTCTAAGTAGGTAAAGGAGGGATTCCAGTGGCTAGAAAAGCGATGGTTGTGAAACAACAAAGAAAACAAAAATACTCAACTAGAGAGTATACAAGATGTAGTATATGCGGAAGACCACACGCAGTACTTAAAAAGTTCGGTATATGCCGTATATGCTTTAGAGAATTAGCTTACAAAGGCGAAATACCTGGCGTAAGAAAAGCAAGTTGGTAAAAGCTTGATTATAATGGAAGGAGGGTTACAATATGACAATGACAGATCCAATTGCAGATATGCTAACACGTGTAAGAAATGCTAACATGGTTAAGCACGAAACTGTTGATGTTCCGGCCTCTAATATGAAGAAAGAGATCGCAAGAATCTTATTAGAAGAAGGATTCATAAGAGGTTATGATGTTATAGAAGATGGAAAGCAAGGAATAATAAGAATCCAATTAAAATACGGACAAGAGGGCGAGAGAGTTATACAAGGACTTAAGAAAATATCTAAGCCTGGTATGAGAGTATACGCTGCTCATGACGAGATACCAAAAGTATTAAACGGATTAGGAATATCAGTTATATCTACATCTAAAGGTATATTAACTGACAAGCAAGCAAGAAACGAAAACGTTGGTGGAGAAGTAGTCTGCTACGTTTGGTAATTCATAAAACAATGTAAGGAGGTGCGACCATGTCTAGAATAGGTTTAAAGCCAATAGAAATTCCAGCAGGAGTTGAAGTGACAATAGCTGAAGGAAACTTAGTTACTGTTAAGGGACCTAAAGGAAGTTTAGTAGAAAAACTAAGCAACGAAATGAACATTAAAAATGAAGATAATACTATCGTGGTTGAAAGACCAACTAATAATAAAAAACATAGATCTTTACACGGATTAACTAGAACATTAATTAACAATATGGTTGTTGGTGTTAGTACTGGTTATGAAAAGAAATTAATACTTAAGGGTGTTGGATATAGAGCTCAGAAACAAGGAAAGAAACTTGTTATGAACTTAGGATTCTCTCATCCAGTAGAAATGGAAGATCCAGAAGGAATCACTGTTGAGGTTCCAAACCAAACTGAATTAATAGTTAAAGGTATGGATAAACAATTAGTAGGTAACTACTCTGCTAAGATCAGAGCTTGGAGAAAACCAGAGCCATACAAAGGTAAAGGTATAAAATACGATAACGAAGTAATCAGACGTAAAGAAGGTAAAACTGGTAAGAAATAATACCAAACTTTAAACGTTAGAAAGGAGTGAGCCTGGTGATAAAAAAGATTAATAAGAACGAAAATAGACTTCAAAGACATAAAAGAGTTCGTAAAAAAGTAAGTGGAACTACTGCTAGACCAAGATTATGTGTATTTAGAAGTGCTAAAAATATATACGCTCAAATAATTGACGATACTAACAGAGTTACTCTAGTATCAGCATCATCTTTAGACGCGGACGTTAAAGGTGCTGTTAATTATTCAGGAAACAAAGAAGCTGCTAAGAAAGTTGGAGAAGCAGTTGCTAAGAAAGCAATAGAAAAAGGAATCACTGAAGTAGTATTTGATAGAGGTGGTTATATATATCACGGTAGAGTACAAGAGTTAGCTGAAGGTGCTAGAGAAGCTGGTCTTAAGTTCTAATAAAGAAGGAGGGAAAAATAGATGCAACGTCGTAAACTTATAGATGTATCGCAACTTGAATTACAAGAGAAAGTTGTTGAAATAAGACGTGTTACTAAAGTTGTTAAAGGTGGTAGAAACTTTAGATTCGCAGCGTTAGTAGTTGTAGGTGACGAAAACGGACACGTGGGTATCGGTGCTGGTAAGGCAATGGAAGTACCAGATGCTATAAAAAAAGCGGTTGAAGACGCTAAGAAAAACCTTATAGTAGTGCCAATGGTTGGGACTACAATTCCTCACGAAGTTCACGGGCACTTCGGGGCTGGTAAAATACTTATAATGCCTGCTAAAGAAGGTACAGGAACTATAGCTGGGGGACCTGCTAGAGCTGTACTTGAGTTGGCTGGACTTAAAGATGTTAGAGCGAAATCACTAGGAACAAATAACCCTAGAAACATGGTTAACGCTACTATAGAAGGACTTAAGTCTCTTAAAACAGCTGAAGATATCGCTAAACTTAGAGGTAAATCAGTTGAAGAGCTTCTAGGGTAAGGAGGTAGTACAATGTCTAAATTACAGATAAAATTAGCTAAAAGCGTTATTGGAACTAACCAAAAACAAAGAAAAAACGTTGAAGCACTTGGTCTTAGAAAAAGAGAACAAGTAATCGTAAAAGAAGATACTCCTCAAATAAGAGGAATGATAAAGAAAGTAAGTCACTTATTAGAAGTAACTGAAATTGCTGAATAATTTTTAAATCAATGTAAGGAGGTGTAATCCATGAAACTACATGAGTTAAAACCTGCTGAAGGTGCAGTCAAATCTAAGAAAAGATTAGGTAGAGGTACTGCTACTGGACAAGGGAAGACTTCAGGTCGTGGACAAAAAGGTCAAAACTCTCGTTCTGGCGGTGGAGTTAGAGTAGGATTCGAAGGTGGTCAAATGCCACTAGCTAGAAGAATACCAAAGAGAGGTTTCACTAATATATTTAAAAAGCAATACAACGAAATAAACGTTGATGTTTTAAATAAATTTGAGAACGGAACAGAAATAACAGCCGAGCTTTTAAAATCAACTAAAACTATCAAGAAAATAGAAAAAGATGGAATAAAGATTTTAGGTGAAGGAAATTTAGAAAAAGCTTTAACAGTTAAGGCAGCTAAATTTACAGCTTCAGCTCAAGAAAAAATAGAAAAGGCTGGCGGTAAAGCAGAGTTAGTTTAATAACCTGCTTATCTACCAGCTTGAACAGGCGAGGTGATTAGGTGTGCTGTCAAATATAAAACAAGCTTTTAAAATCAAAGAGTTGAGAAATAAGATAATATTTACGTTTCTGATGATACTTGTTTTTAGAATAGGTGCAACTATACCAGTCCCAGGAATCAACACAAAAATTATACAACAGATGGTTAGTGGTAATAATCTGCTTTCTCTGTATAATATGTTTACAGGAGGAGCGTTTAGTAACTTTACGTTATTTGCTCTTGGTATAAGTCCATACATCACAGCATCTATCATTATCCAACTTTTGACTATAGGTTTTGAGAACTTAGCAGAACTTCAAAAGTCTGGAGAAGAAGGTAAGAAGAAAATAGGAAAATATACTAAGTATATAGCTCTAGCTCTTGCTACTTTACAAGCAATAGGTATCACACTTGGTATTGTTAAGAAGGCGTTAGTTACAGATAGTCTATTCTTTATAGTAACTGTAATAATAACACTTATATCTGCCAGTATGTTACTTATGTGGATAGGTGATAAGATAACTGAGAAGGGCTTAGGAAATGGAAGTTCATTAATTATATTTGTAGGTATTATATCTCGAGTTCCAGTCGATATTATATCTATAACAGGTCAGGTTAAATCTGGTCAAATAGCTATATGGATGACCGCAGTATTAGCTGTAGTTGTTTTAGTAACAATGACTGCTGTAACATTTATACAAGAGTCAACAAGAAAAATACCAGTACAGTATGCTAAGAGAGTAGTAGGAAGAAAGATGTACGGAGGACAAAGTTCTCATATACCTATGAAAGTAAACCAATCAGGGGTTATCCCAATAATCTTTGCTAGTTCACTTTTAGCTTTCCCTCAGACTATAGCATTGTTTGCAGGACCAAAAGTGCAAGCTTTTGTCCAACAATATATGACTACAGCTACTGAACCAGGTTTCTGGATTACTAGATCTCTTGAAATATTACTGATAGTTTTCTTCTCATATTTCTATACTGCTGTATCTTTTAATACAGAAGATATATCAAAGAATATGAAAAATAACGGTGGTTTCATCCCTGGAATTAGACCAGGACAACCGACAATAGATTATTTAAATAGAATATTATCAAGAATAACTTTGGCTGGTGCAACATTCTTAGCTATAGTAGCTATGGTTCCTGCTTTAATGACACATTATATGAATATAAATATGAGTTTAGCAGGTACATCATTACTAATAGTTGTTGGGGTTGCCTTAGAGCTTAAGAGACAACTTGAATCAAATTTAGTTATGAGAAGTTACCAAGGTTTTCTTAAATAAATTGGAGATGGGTAAATGAGAATAATATTACTTGGACCTCCTGGTGCTGGTAAAGGTACTCAGGCGGCTAAAATAGTAGAAAAGTACAATATACCTCATATATCAACAGGAGACATATTCAGAAAGAATATAAAAGAAGGAACTCCACTTGGAACAAAGGCTAAAGAGTTTATGGATCAAGGATTACTAGTTCCTGATGAGTTGACTGTAGGTTTGGTGACAGACAGAATATCTCAAGATGATTGTAAAGAAGGGTTTATGTTAGATGGATTCCCAAGAAATCTAGCACAAGCTGAACAACTAGATGATTTCTTAAAGCAAGCAGCAATAGATTTAACAAAAGTTATCAATATAGAAGTTGATAAAGAACTTTTAGTCTCTAGAGCGGTGGGAAGAAGAATATGTAAATCATGTGGTGCTACATTCCATGTTGAGTTCAATCCTCCTAAAGAAGATGGTGTATGTGATGTATGCCAAGGAGAATTATATCAAAGAGCAGATGACAATGAAGAAACTGTTTCTAAAAGGATACAAGTTTATCTAGATGAAACTAAACCTCTAGTAGAATATTACTCTAAACAAGGAGTAGTAGCTTCTATAAATGGTGATCAATCAATAGATAAGGTATTTGAAGATATTTCCGACTCTTTAGGAAGTGAAAAATAAATGATTATAATAAAATCAAAAAAAGAAATAGAACTAATGAGAGAAGCTGGCAAAATTGTCGCTGACACTCATGAAGTCCTAAGACAAGCTGTTGCTCCTGGTATAACAACTATGGAGTTAGATAAAATAGCTGAAGAAAATATAAAAAAATATAATGCTACACCGTCTTTCAAAGGATACGGAGGTTTTTCAGGAAGTATATGTGCATCTGTAAACGAAGAGGTTGTGCATGGTATTCCTGGTAATCGAGTATTAAAAGATGGAGACATTATAAGTTTAGATATCGGAGCTTATTATAAAGGATATCACGGTGATTCTGCAAAGACTCACGGAGTAGGAGTGATATCTGAAGAAGATAGGAAACTAATAGAAGTAACTCGAGAAAGCTTCTATGAAGGAATTAAATTTGCCAGAGTTGGCTATAGATTATCTGATATCTCACATGCTGTTCAGGTTCATGCTGAAAAGTATGGGTATTCATTGGTTAGGGATTTAGTAGGTCACGGAGTCGGAGCCGATCTACACGAGGATCCTCAAGTTCCTAACTATGGACCACCAGGAAAAGGACCGAGACTTCAAGAAGGAATGGTCTTAGCTATAGAGCCTATGGTAAATGCCGGCCGTTACCAAGTTAAGACTCTAGCCGATGGGTGGACGACTATAACAGTAGATGGAAAAAAATCAGCTCACTATGAGCATACGATAGCATTGACTTCTGATGAACCTTTGTTATTGACGAAGCTGTAGTTTAAAGTAGGTGAAAAAAGTGCTATCAGAAGATTTAAGTATAGGTCAAGTTGTGAAAGTTTCATCTGGACGAGACAAAGGCAGATTATTCTTTATAGTTAAGATAGTCGATGATGAATATGTTTTGATTGCTGATGGGAAAAAAAGAAAACTTGTCAAACCTAAACTAAAGAAAGTAAAGCACTTAAAAAAATACAACTTCATAAACAATGAGGTTAAGGAAAAAATAATATCTGATCAGGAAATAACAGATTGTTTTTTAAGAGCTGAACTTACTAAGTTAAACTAATGTTTGACTTATTGAAATGGAGGTCTGGTTATTTAATGGCCAAAAAAGATGTTATAGAATTAGAAGGTACAGTCGTTGAAAATTTACCTAACGCTATGTTCAAAGTAAAACTGGAAAACGGACATGAAGTACTATGCCATTTATCAGGAAAATTAAGAATGAACTTTATAAGAATTCTTGAAGGCGATAAGGTTAATGTTGAACTTTCTCCATATGACCTTACAAGAGGAAGAATTACTTGGCGTAAGAAGTAGTAGACTATTAGATATTAGTCTAAGGAGGGATTAAATAATGAAAGTAAGATCATCAGTAAAACCAATATGCGAAAAATGCAAATTAATAAAAAGAAATGGTAAAGTGATGGTTATCTGTGAAAATCCAAAGCATAAGCAAAGACAAGGTTAATAAATTGTTTCTAGCATTTTGTTAAAACATATAGTATAATGTTTTATTGTGATGTTTGCAAAATGGTGCTAAAGCGTTTAAAACAATATGATTTCGGATTATATGATAAACATTTTAACATTAAAAACTAGGTGTAGGAGGTGCGATTAATGGCAAGAATAGCTGGGGTAGATTTACCTAGAGAAAAAAGAGCGGAAATAGGCTTAACTTATATATACGGTATAGGTAGAGCGACTTCTAATGAAATATTAGCTAAAGCTGGGATAAATCCTGATAGTAGAATCAAAGATTTATCGGAAGATGAAGTTAATAATTTAAGAAAAATAATCGATGACGATTTCTTAGTTGAAGGTGACTTAAGAAGAGAAATTGCTTTAAATATAAAGAGATTAAGAGATATCAAATGCTATAGAGGTATAAGACACGCTAAAGGTCTTCCGCTAAGAGGACAAAAAACTAAGACTAACGCTAGAACTAGAAAAGGTCCTAAGAAGACAGTATCTCGTAAAAAGAAAAAATAATTAGACAATAAATAGATGAAGGAGGGAAAATGAAAAATGGCTAAACCAAAAAAGAAAGTTACACGTGTTAGAAGAAAAGAGCGTAAAAATATAGAACGCGGTCATGCGCATATACAGTCTACTTTTAACAATACTATAATAACTCTAACAGACGTTCACGGGAACGCATTATCTTGGGCTAGTTCTGGACAATTAGGTTTCAAAGGTTCAAGAAAATCAACTCCATTCGCATCTCAAATGGCTGCAGAAACTGCTGCTAAAGCTGCAATGGAACATGGACTTAAGAGTGTTGAAGTATTCGTTAAAGGACCAGGTTCTGGTAGAGAAGCTGCAATAAGAGCTTTACAAGCTACAGGACTAGAGGTAACAATGATAAAGGATGTTACTCCAATTCCTCACAATGGATGTAGACCACCAAAGAGAAGAAGAGTTTAATTTATATAGATAATAGGAGGTGTAATATAAATGGCAAGATATACAGGTGCATCATGTAGACAATGTCGTAGAGAGGGAATGAAGTTATTCCTTAAAGGTGACAGATGTTATACAGATAAATGTGCTATAGCTAAAAGAAACTATGCCCCAGGACAACATGGTCAAGGGAGAAAGAAAGTTTCTAACTATGGATTACAGTTGAGAGAAAAACAAAAAGTTAAGAGAATATATGGAGTTCTAGAAACTCAATTTAGAAATATGTACGAACGTGCAGAAAAAATGCCAGGTAAAGCAGGGGAGAACCTACTTAGCCTATTAGAGAGAAGATTAGACAATACAGTTTACAGAATGGGACTTGCTTCATCAAGAAAAGAAGCAAGACAATTAGTAACTCATGCTCACTTCACTTTAAATGGACACAAGGTAGATATACCTTCATTGACAGTTAAAGTTGGAGATGTTATAGCAGTTAAAGAAAAATCTAGATCTTCAGAGAAATTCAAAGCATTATTAGAAGGAAACACAAGAGTGGCTCCAAAATGGTTAGAAGCTGATTTAGAAGGAATGACTGCAAAAGTAGTTGGTGTTCCAGATAGAGAAGATATAGATCTTGATGTTGCAGAACACCTAATCATAGAACTTTACTCTAAATAATTAACATATATTAAATATTATTTTAAAATTTTGTTTGCCCTCAGTGGATTACTAAATTTTAAGGAGGGTTTTGTCCATGATAGAAATAGAAAAACCGAAAGTAGATATCGTCGAGATAGGCGAAAACTATAAATATGGTAAATTTGTAATCGAGCCTCTAGAAAGAGGATATGGTATTACTATAGGTAATGCTTTAAGAAGAATATTATTATCTTCTCTACCAGGGGTAG
This sequence comes from Metaclostridioides mangenotii, assembly GCF_018917235.1. Lineage (GTDB taxonomy): Bacteria > Bacillota > Clostridia > Peptostreptococcales > Peptostreptococcaceae > Metaclostridioides. The sequence goes on along the minus strand of NZ_JAHLOF010000013.1, from coordinate 20,060 downwards.
CTGTTAATGCTATAAAAATAGATGGAGTACTTCATGAGTTCTCTACTATTCCTGGAGTAAAAGAAGATGTAACAGAAATAATATTAACTTTAAAAGAACTTTCTGCTACTATCGATGAAGATGTTGAAGAAGGTAGAACAATTAGAATAGAAGCTCAAGGGCCATGTACTGTAACAGGTGCAGATATAATATGCCCTCCAGATGTAGAAATAATAAGTAAGGATTTAGTTATCGCTACGCTTGATGACAATGCTAAGTTTAATATGGACATATATATAGATAGAGGTAGAGGATATGTTTCTGCAGAAGATAACAAATCTGACAATGTGCCAATAGGCGTATTACCTGTTGATTCAATATATACTCCTGTTGAAAAAGTTAGCTACCACGTGGAAAACACTAGAGTTGGTCAAAAGACAGATTACGATAAATTAGTTCTTGAAGTTTGGACTAATGGAAGTATAAATCCTCAAGAGGGAATATCTCTTGCAGCTAAAGTTTTAGTTGAACATCTTAACTTATTCATAGATTTGACAGAGCATGTAAGCAATGTTGAGATCATGGTAGAAAAAGAAGAAGATCAAAAAGAAAAAGTTCTTGAAATGACTATAGAAGAATTAGATCTATCAGTTAGATCGTACAACTGTTTAAAGAGAGCGGGAATTAATACAGTTGAAGAGCTAGCTAATAAATCTGAAGATGATATGATGAAGGTTAGAAACTTAGGTAAAAAGTCACTAGAAGAGGTTATCCAAAAACTAGAAGAACTTGGCTTACGTTTAAGACCTAACGAAGAATAAGATCGCGAAGGAGGGAAATAGCATGGCTAAGTACCGTAAATTAGGACGTGAGACATCTCATAGAAACCTAATGTTAAGAAACTTAGTAACTAGCTTACTAAGAAATGGTAAAATAGAAACTACAGTTACAAGAGCTAAAGAAACTCGTAGAATGGCTGAAAAAATGATCACTTTAGGAAAAAAAGGCGATCTACATGCTAGAAGACAAGTTTTAGCTTATGTTATGGACGAGACAGTAGTAAATAATTTATTTACTGAATTAGCTCCAAAGTATGCTGAAAGAAATGGTGGATACACTAGAATAATCAAAAAAGGGCCAAGAAGAGGCGATGCCGCTGAAATGGCAATAATTGAATTAGTATAATAATCATAGGAGTTACCTTTTGATGAATTTCATCGAGGGGTAGCTCCTTTTTTATTTATATGTATAAGTTGTTAAGCTGGTAATGTAAAATAACCTGTAGTAGATTTGAAATAACTATTACAGGTTATTTTTATATACGAATTTACTTGATTTAAGTTACAGCCTTGATTATTTTTGTATTAATTGATAAAATAAAATAATTTTAATAAGAGATATCACTATCAATACACTAAAGAAAGGTGGATTGTCTATGAACGTAAAAGAAAACTATATAAAAGCAGTAATATTGGAGGAGAATGATTCAAAAGATTACTTTATGAGTATTCCGGCTATATCTCATCTTACAAGTTTAGAACTAAAAAAACCAATTACTTTTTTTGTAGGTGAAAACGGTACAGGTAAATCTACACTTCTAGAAGCTATTGCAGTTTGCTTTGGATTTAATCCGGAGGGCGGTAGTTTAGACTTTATGTTTAACACAAAAGATAGCCACTCCGAACTATACGAATACATTACCCTTATGAAGGGCTTAAAGAGGCCTAAGGACGGTTTTTTCTTGAGAGCTGAGAGTTTATATAATGTAGCTACATATATTGAGGAGACGGAGAAATTTAGCACAAATATAGTAGAATATGCAAGATATGGTGGAAAATCACTTCATGAACAATCTCACGGTGAGAGTTTTTTAAATTTAATGAACTCGAGGTTTACTGAAGAAGGTATATATATACTTGATGAGCCAGAGGCAGCTTTATCACCACAAAGACAGTTAGCACTAATGATTATATTAAAAAATTTAGTTAAAAATGGATCACAGTTTATAATTGCTACACACTCGCCCATACTGTTGGCTATTGATGATGCAGATATATTTAGTTTTGATGGTTATGAGATAGAGAAGTTGTATTATGAAGAAACAGAGCCGTATCAAATTACCAAAATGTTTATAGAGGACCGAAAAAATATATTAAGTAGATTATACGAAATAGACGAGCAATCAGAAGATCTTAAAGTTGAAGAGACTATAGATTATAAGATAGTACCTGAACAATTAAAAAAGTATGAGGAGTACGATAGATTACAGAAATATTAATGGACTTATGTTACAACACCTTAATTTCTCTGATACATTTTTAGATTATACATAACTTGAAAATAATTGTTTAGCTTTATTTTTTTAATGTATATATATGGTATAATAATGTGTAAACTAGAATTATAAAGACTTAGAGAGACTGAGACTGCTTACAAAAGGAGCTGGCGATGAACAATATAGTAAAAGTTAACAATATATCATTTGAATATGTTACAGAAGAATCTAGAGTCAAAGCTATAGATAATTTGAGTCTAGATGTTAAAGAGGGCGAATTTGTGGTTATTATTGGACATAATGGCTCAGGTAAATCGACATTATCAAAAAATTTAAATGCAATCTTATTGCCGACTGAAGGCAGTATACTTATAGATGGAATAGATACAAGATCCGAAGAAAAGCTTTGGGATATTAGGCAAACTGCCGGAATGGTATTTCAAAATCCAGATAATCAGATAGTAGCTACAATCGTTGAAGAGGATGTAGCATTTGGACCTGAAAATTTGGGAATAGCACCTAAAGAGATTAGGGAAAGAGTAGAAAAGGCCCTTAAAAGCGTAAATATGTACGAATTTAGAAGAAGACAGCCTCATCTACTATCTGGAGGACAAAAGCAGAGGGTGGCAATCGCTGGAATAATTGCAATGAAGCCAAAATGCATTATTTTTGATGAAGCTACTGCAATGCTAGATCCATCTGGTAGAAAAGAAGTTATGAGGACTATAAAAGAGTTAAACAGTAAAGAGAATATAACAACTATACACATTACACACTTTATGGAGGAAGCTGTAGAGGCTGATAGAGTTATAGTAATGGAAAAAGGAAGAAAGATACTAGAGGGGACCCCAAGAGAGGTATTTAGTCATATTAAAGAGCTTAAAGAGATAGGTCTTGATGTTCCTTGCATGACAGAATTGTCTAGTCTTCTTAAAGAAGAGGGTGTAGACATTTCTGATGATATATTAACAGTGGATGAGATGGTGATAAATTTATGTCAATTGTAGTAGAAAACTTAACGCATATATACGATGAAGGTATGCCATTTGCTAATAAGTCATTAGATGATGTTTCGTTTAATATAGCTGATGGTGATTTTGTGGGGCTTATCGGACATACAGGATCAGGTAAATCTACACTTATTCAGCACCTAAACGGGATACTTAAGCCTTCTTCAGGAAAAATATATATAAATGATTTTGATATTACTAAAAAAGATTTAAACCTTACTGAGATAAGAAAAAGAGTAGGGGTAGTGTTTCAATATCCAGAATATCAGCTATTTGAAGAAACTATAAGCAAGGATGTTGCTTTTGGTCCAAGTAATCTCGGACTGAGTGTAGAAGAGATAAACAAAAGGGTAAAAGAATCAATGGAGTCTGTTGGCCTAAATTACGAAGATTATAAAGATAAGTCTCCATTCGATTTATCTGGCGGTCAAAAACGTAGGGTTGCCATAGCTGGTGTGATAGCTATGAATCCAGAGGTTTTAATATTAGACGAGCCAACAGCAGGTCTAGATCCTGGTGGAAGGGATGAAATATTCGAATTAATAAAAACCCTACATAAAAAGAATAACATGACTGTCATATTATCATCTCATAACATGGATGATATGGCTAAACTTGCAAACAATATAATAGTTATGAATAAAGGCCGTATAGAGTTTATGGGTGCCCCTAGAGAAATATTTAAGTCGAATTCTAAAAGACTTAAAGAAATAGGTTTAGATATACCTCAAGTTCTTGAACTCGCAATTAAGCTTAAAGATAGAGGATTTGATGTAAGAGGAGATATAATAACAGTAGAAGAAGCTAAAGAAGAGATATTAAGAGTGCTGAGAGGAAGGGAAAAATGCTAAAAGATATTACAATAGGACAATACTATCCATCTGACTCTACGATTCATAGATTAGACCCAAGAATAAAGCTTATAGCTACATTGATTTTTATGGTATCGATATTCATTATAAATAAATACTGGGCTTATTCTGTGGTATTAATCTCGATGCTTGCAATGATAAAGTTGTCTAATATACCTGTTAAATTAATAGTAAAAGGAATCAAACCGCTAAAGTGGATTATATTATTTACGTTTATTATAAACTTGTTTTTTATACCTGGAGACGTTATATGGTCATTTGGAATATTTAAAATAACATCACAGGGCTTGAGTCAAGCTATATTTATGGCTACAAGGCTTATATTCTTAGTTGCCGGAACATCGATACTTACACTTACTACATCGCCAATAGAGCTTACAGACGGAATAGAGAGACTCTTAAAGCCGTTTAACAAGGTGGGACTACCAGTACACGAATTGGCTATGATGATGACAATAGCTTTGAGATTTATACCTACATTACTTGATGAAACTGACAAGATTATGAAGGCTCAGATGTCTAGAGGAGCTGATTTTGAAAGTAAAAACATAATAAACAGAGCTAAAAATTTAGTTCCGCTTCTTGTACCTCTTTTTGTAAGTGCTTTTAGAAGAGCAGATGAACTTGCGATGGCTATGGAAGCTAGATGCTATAGAGGTGGAGACAACAGAACTAAAATGAGAGAGATCGTTATGACAAAGGCAGATTACATTGCATGGGTTGTTCAATTTATATATTTAATAGCTATAATAGCTACTAGGTTTATTTAGGAGCGTTTTTATGAGAAATATTAAAATAACAGTTCAGTACAATGGTGGTAGATACTGTGGATGGCAAAGTCAACCAGACTCATTAGGAATACAAGGCGCAATTGAGAATGCTTATTACGAAATTACAAAAGAAAAAATAAAAGTTATAGGATCCGGTAGAACAGACTCTGGTGTACACGCACTTGGCCAAGTTGCAAACTTTACTACAGAATCTAGTATTGATGTCGATAAGATACCAAATGCGTTAAATTCAAAGTTGCCTAAAGATATATCGATTGTGGATGTCGAAGAAGTAGATGTAGACTTTCATGCAAGATATAGTGCTAAAAGAAAGTGTTATAGATATATGATTTATAATAATAGATACAGAAATCCAATAGTGAGCGGGTTTTCCTATCAAGTTAAATATGACTTAGACTTTGACAAGATGAAAATAGAATCTAGGTCGTTAATAGGGACATACGATTTTAAAGGATTTATGAGTTCTGGATCTCAAGTAAAAAGTACTGTTAGAACTATATACGATGTAAGACTTCATAAAAATGAAGACATGATTGTACTTGAGATCGAGGGGAATGGTTTTTTATATAACATGGCCAGAATTATAGTGGGAACATTAGTAGATATTGGAAGAGGTAGAATCACTGAACCGCTATCAGACGTTATTGAGTCAAAAGATAGAGGCAGAGCCGGTCACACAGCTCCAGCATGTGGATTATTTCTTAAAAAAGTTTTCTATTAATATTGACATTCAGACTATAGTGTATTAAAATATATAAGCATGTGTTAATAAGTCCACTTGCCCCGGACTTGACATAGACGGAACAATAATTTTTAGGAAAAATAGCTGAGGAGGATAGCGATGAAAAGTTATATAGATAAGCCAGCTGATGTACAAAGAAAATGGTACTTAGTTGACGCTGAAGGAAAAACATTAGGCCGTATGGCTACAGAAATAGCTACTTTATTAAGAGGAAAGCATAAACCAACATTTACTCCTCATGTAGATGGTGGAGACTTCGTTGTTGTAATAAACGCTGATAAGGTAGTATTAACAGGAAAGAAATTAGATCAAAAATTATACAGATATCATACAGGTTATGTAGGTGGATTAAAAGAAATAACTTACAAGCATATGATGGAAACTAAACCAGAAGAAGTAGTAGCACACGCGGTAAGCGGAATGTTACCTAAAAATAAATTAAGAAGCAGAATGATGACTAGATTAAGAGTATTCGCTGGTGCAGAGCACACACACGGAGCTCAAAATCCAGAAGTTATAGACTTTAAATAAGGTTAATCGGTGAAAGGAGGAGTTATCATGGCGAACGTTCAATATTATGGAACAGGAAGAAGAAAGCACTCTGTTGCTAGAGTTAGACTAGTTGCAGGTGAAGGAAATATAACAGTAAACGGAAGAGACTTAAGCAGTTATTTCGATTACGAAACACTTATAAGAGATGTTAAACAACCATTAGTATTAACTGGTAATGAGAATAAATATGATGTTATAGTAAGGGTTGAAGGTGGAGGATTCACTGGACAAGCTGGTGCTATAAGACACGGAATATCTAGAGCTCTACTTAAAGCTGACGCTGATTTAAGACCTGCTTTAAAGAAAGAAGGATTCTTAACTAGAGATGCTAGAATGAAGGAAAGAAAGAAATACGGACTAAAGGCAGCGAGAAGAGCTCCACAGTTCTCAAAAAGATAGTTTTTATATCGATTATTCAAAATCCCAATGGAATTCCATTGGGATTTTTTATATGTATATAAACGAAATACATTTGTAAAGATAAAAAGACTTCTAGATATACTTAAAGAAATAGTTTAATGATAGAAAAAAACTATTTAATGAAAAATCTTATTGTCAAAATCTATTTGATGTTAATACACACACTATATATAATTGAAGATGAGACAAAATATTACAAAATTGGATGATGGAGGGAAAATTATGAAGAGGAAACTATTAGTATTAGCAACAATGCTGATGGTGGTAGCAGGTTTTACGTTAGGATGTTCAAGTCCAGATAAATCAGAAGATACGAAAAAAGACGACAATAAAGCGTCGGTTTCATCAAGTCAAATATATTTTAATGGATCTTCGACTTTAGCACCTGTAATTACATCAATAGCAACAAATTTCAATGAAAAACATGAAACTTGGGATAAGGTTGATTCAAAATTCCCAGAAGAAGCAATATCTATTTATGTAGCAGCGGGTGGTTCTGGACAGGGAACGAAGGCAGTAATAGATGGAACTACAACATTTGGTATGGTTGCAAGAGAAGTTAAAGACGAAGAAAAAGAAAAAATTAATGATTTTAAGGAATATCAAGTGGGAATTGATGCTCTGACATTGGCAGTAAATCCAGAAAATCCTATTGCAGGAAAGGTGGATAATCTATCAAAGGAGCAAATAATTAAGATATTCTCTGGAGAATTTAAAACTTGGAAAGACTTTGATTCATCTCTTCCAGATGAAGAAATAGTAGTTGTAACAAGAGATATAAGTGGTGGAGCACATGAAGTATTCCAAAAGAAAATTATGGGGGACAAAGATGTTACATCAAAAGCTATTCAGGCTCCAACAATGGGCGGATTAGTTGAAAAGATTATTGATAATAAGAATGCTATTGGTTATGCATCCTATGGAGTTGCAAATCAAAATGAAGGTAAAATAAAAGTGCTTAAAGTAGACGGAGTAGAAGCTAATGAAGCCAACATTTTAGATGGTTCGTACATAATTCAAAGACCACTACTTTTAGTAGGATCTGAAAAACCAACAGATGAGCAACAAGCATTCCTTGATGTTATACTTGGAGAAGAAGGACAAGCTATAGTAAAAGAGATGGGATTCATCCCAATGAAATAATTTGTTTCGAAGAAGGATGTGTGTATAGCACCATCCTTCTTTTTTAAAGGAGGAAAAGTAATTGAAAAAAGGACTCCAGTATATTTTTAAAATAATAGTATTTCTTGGAGCTGTATGTACACTACTATTAATGGTTATTATAACAGCCCATATATTTCAAGAAAGCTATCCTGCATTTTCTAAGATTGGTATAGGGAAACTTTTTAATTTAGATGGTGATTGGAGACCATTAAATAATAACCCATCGTACAGCATTATGACTTCAATAGCAGGAACACTTTATGTATCAGGCATAGCTGTAATAATATCAGTATTCTTTGGAATAGGATGCGCATTATTTTTAAATTTTTATCTACCAAAAAATGTTGCAAAGATATGTCTATCTTTCATAGATATAGTAGCTGGAATACCATCGGTTATATTTGGTTTTATTGGGTTGACTATCTTAGTGAAATGGTTTGAAAACAATTTGAGCATGACATCTGGAGAGTGTGTACTTGCCGCTGGAATTTTACTTTCTATTATGTTAATTCCTTTTGTGGTATCCACTTGTAGTGAATCTATTGATAGATCAAGAAACAAATATGAACACACAGCCCTGTCTCTTGGATTTTCAAGAGAGATATTTATTGTAAAAATACTACTGCCATCCTTGAAAATTAGTGTTATTACCTCAACGATGATGGCCTTCGGACGTGGTCTAGGTGAGACAATGGCTGTAATGATGGTTATTGGTAATTCACCTATATATCCAAAATTACTTGGCAGAGCCCAGACTATCCCTGCACTTACCGCTTTAGAGATGGGGAGTGTTGGATTTGGAAGCCTTCATTTATCCGCTTTATACGCAGCTAATTTAGTTTTACTAACTATTCTAACAGTTGTATTTGGCATAGGATATATGTTTAAGAGGAGGTTAAATCAAGATGAAGAAACTAATTAGCAAAATTACAATAAGATCTATTTTGTTTTTTTTAGGAATTTCGGTACTAGGTGTAGTATTCTTTGTATTTGGCTATGTATTCTGGAGAGGCAAAGAGGTTGTTAACATTTCTTTTATTATAGATTCGCCTTCAGGTATGCCTATAGGGACATCGGGAGGAATATATCCTGCGCTTATGGGATCTATCGTTTTGGGGATTTTCTCAGCACTTGTTGGTGGGATATTTGGAATTTTAACAGCCATTTATCTGGTATTTTACGGTCGAAAAGGAATTCTAACTAATTTTATTAAAGTGTCAGCATTTTTTTTGTCTGGAATTCCTTCTATTATATTTGGTCTAGTGGGGTATACATTGCTAATATATAAATTGGGAATACCGAGAAGCATTATTTGTGCTGGGTTAACAGTGTCCGCCATGATTGTGCCATTTGTAGCTATAAGAGTTCAGAAGATATTTAGAGAAAATGAAACTAGGTATATGCAAGAATCTCTATGTTTAGGAATTGGTAAGGAGCATACTATATTACACATGATATTACCTTCATGTCTAGTAGAAATAATAAGCACAGTAGCGCTAGGTATGGCTTATGGGATGGGTGCAGTAGCTCCGATTATGTATACTGGAGCGGTTATGATTTCTTCAATGCCTGTGGAACTCAACAAACCATTTATGTCACTGCCTTATCATCTATATATGTTAGTAAGTGATGGCACTTCATATGAGTATGCTTACGGTACGGCGTTTGTGCTTATGGTATTATTGCTATTTATCCAACTTGCTTGTAGAGGGATAGGTTCTTTAAGAGATGGAGCACAGTGGAGGTCTAGAAAGAATAAGGTGGAATAATCATGAATATAAAGATTGAGCGTTTAAGTATACGATATGGTAAGAAGGAGATATTGACTGATATTTCTCTTTTAATTCCAGAGCAAAAAATTACCGCTATAGTAGGTCAATCAGGGTGTGGGAAATCTACACTTCTTAAGTCTATTAACAGAATTATTGAAGAAGATGGAGGTAAAATAGAAGGAGAGATCTTAATTGATGGTACAAATATAATAGAAATTCCAAAAGAGAAATTGCGTAGAAATATAGGTTTGGTATTTCAACAGCCTATTGTCTTTCCGTATAGTATTGAGAAAAATATTACATTTGTATTAAACTATCATTTTAATTTAAATAAAGAGGAAGCAAAAAATCGTATGAGATATTATCTAGAAATAGCAAAGTTATACGATGAGGTAAAAGATAATTTAAGTATGCCTGCAAATAAATTATCTGGAGGGCAACAACAAAGGTTAGCTATTGCAAGATGTTTATGTGTAGAACCTAAAATACTCTTATTGGATGAACCATGTTCGGCTCTCGATATGAAGAACACCATAGCAATAGAAGAAATGTTGTTAGAGCTCAAAAGTAAATATTCTATAGTAATAGTAACTCATAATATTGCTCAAGCGAAGCGAATTTCGGATCAAGTAATTTTTATGGACAATGGTAGAGTTATAGAAGTATCAGATACCGAGACGTTCTTTGAGGAACCACAAACAGAATTAGCTAAAGAATACATTAAATATATGTAGATTGTATTTTTATACATAATAGCAACGATGTGTTACGAATATAAATAAGAAGTAGCTATGTACGATATATAAATTGAAAAATTAAATTTAAAAAGGAGAAAATATGGTAATTGATATTCCAGGATATAAAACTTTAGAAATAAAAAATTTAATATTAGACTACAATGGAACTGTCGCTACAGATGGTAGCATACATAATGAAATTAAAGAAAAGTTAATTCTTTTATCAGAAGAATTCGATATCTATATCCTTACTGCAGATACATATGGAAATGCTGAAGAACACTGCAAAGATTTACCTATAGTGATAAAGACTTTTCCAGGAGAAAATGCAGCATATTCCAAGTTAGATATTGTAAAATATTTGGGATATGATATTTGTGCTTGTATTGGAAATGGTAGAAATGATTCACTTATGTTTAAAGAATCATCCCTTTCAATTGCAGTTATGGGTGAGGAAGGGGTTTATGCTCCGTTGCTTCTAGATTCGGATTTGTGTGTTGGCTCTATTTCAGATGCTTTAGCGTTATTTTTAAAGCCTTCAAGAATTATAGCGGATTTAAGAGGATAATAATAAGGTAAATATATAAAAAGTTTGAAAAAGTCATTGGATTATAAACAATATCTGGATGATAACTTGTAATTCAACTATACTTAAAATTATAACTATTATAGAAATGGAAATTTAATACAAAATTAACAATATAAAATGAGGTGAATAAGATGAAATTTGTACTTGACAAAAGAGGAGATTCAACGGTCGTAATTGTGGATAGTGTGGATAAGTGTATAAAAAACGTTGAAGATGCACTAGATATAATGGGGTCAATTAGCTATAATTATGAGTGCAATAAATTAGTGATAAGGGAAGAGAATATAGTTGAAGAATTTTTTGATTTAAAGACAAGGTTAGCAGGAGAAATTCTACAAAAATATACAAATTATGGTGTTAAATTGGCTATATCAGGGGATTTCAGTAAGTATGACAGTAAAAGCCTGAAAGATTTTATTTATGAATGCAATAATGGTAAGCAGATATTTTTTGTAGAAGATATAGAGAACGGATTAGATAGATTACACAGTATTTAATATTGTAAGAATATACACAAAAATTATATATACAATTTTTGTGGGCAATGTGGATAACTTATTAAAAAATTTATAAAAATAGACTTAATATCTTGACATTTATGCACACAGGTTATATACTTACTTTAAAATTAAATACTCTTCAGGGCGGGGTGTAAGTCCCCACCGGTGGTTATAGCCCACGAGCCATATGATGGCATGATTCGGTGAGATTCCGAAGCCGACAGTATAGTCTGGATGAAAGAAGAATTATAATATAATAAAATTATAATATTATTGCAGATCAAAAATTTGCTATAGTTTTATGATTTTAATATTTTAGGTAATATCGCTCTGGAATTTGATTGATTCCAGAGCTTTTTTATTTGAGGTATTATTATTTTATATTTATATAATTTAAACGCCCTTATTTTTAGGGCGTTTTTTGTTTTTATTTATTAAAGTATCAGATTTATAAATATTATATATTAATTTTTAAAAGAGGGGTTGAGCATTTGTGAAAGAAGAAGGGCTTTTTATGGATATCGATCAGTCTTTCAATGGTGAAGGCAAAAGGTACATTAATAAAGATCAGATTTATATGAAGATGGCTATTGAGTTAGCTAAAAAAGGTGCTGGAAATGTTAATCCAAACCCTATGGTTGGTGCTGTTATTGTCAAGAGTGGAGAAATAATAGGATCTGGATATCATAAAGAATTTGGAGGACCCCATGCAGAAGTTAATGCAATTGATAGTTGTTCGGATGGATTAGATGGATCGACAATTTATGTAACATTGGAGCCCTGTTGTCATCATGGAAAAACACCTCCTTGTACAGACTTGATTATTAAAAGCAATATAAAAAGAGTTGTTATAGGATCTGTTGACAATAACCCTATAGTAAGTGGAAAAGGAATAAAAATATTAAAAAGTCATGGAATATTGGTAGATATTGATGTATTAAAAAGCGAGTGTGATGAACTCAATGAAATGTACTTTTATTCTAACAAAAATAAAAAACCTTTTGTGTTAATGAAGTATGGAATGACAGCAGATGGAAAAATCGCAACTAATACTGGTGAGTCAAAGTGGATAACGGGTGAGAGATCTAGAAAATATGTACATAAAACAAGAAATAATTTAACTGCAATAATGGCTGGAATAGGAACAGTACTAAAAGATGACCCACTTTTAAACTGCAGGATAGAAAATGGTAAAAACCCAGTAAGGATAGTGTGTGATAGTAAACTTAAAATTCCATTAGACTCCAATATTATAAAAACTTCTCAGAAAATAAAAACAATAGTAGCTACTGTAAGTGAAGATTACAAAAAAATAGAGAAGTTAAAAAATTATGGTGTAAAAATTTTAGAAATAAAAAAATTAAAAGGTATGTTAGATTTAAATGATCTGATGAAAAAACTTTACGATTTAAAAATAGATAGCATCTTACTAGAGGGAGGTTCAACATTAAATTTTAGTGCACTTGAAAGTGAAATAGTCGACAGAATACATGTATATATAGCGCCTAAGATTTTTGGAGGAATACAAAGTGTAACTCCTATTGGTGGATTTGGGATATCTGAAATAGAAAAAGCTGTTAAGTTGGCTTATAGGAAAACCAGGATAATCGATGGGGATGTTTTAATTGAGTATGATGTATCACGTTAAAATAATAAGTCAGTTACTTATCTACTTAGCTACTTAATTACTTAACTTATACTTTATCTGCAAAATAATTTAAATAAATTAAATCGTTTAAAAATATTTAAAACTAAAACAGCTTTAAATATTTTTATCAGAATGGAGAATGCAATGTTTACAGGGATAGTTGAGGAAATTGGAAATGTGAAGAGCGTAATAAAGAACAAGTCATTATTTAGATTGACTATTGATGCTAAAAGGGTTCTTACTGATATTAAGCTTGGTGATAGTATAGCAGTTAATGGAATTTGCCTTACTGCAGAAAATATATCCTCATCATCATTTACAGCTGATGTAATGTCAGAAACTTTGCACAGAAGTACTCTTAAATTCATAAAACAGGGGGATAAGGTGAATTTAGAGAGAGCAATGTCTGCAAAAGGACGATTTGGAGGACATATTGTTTCTGGCCATATTGATGGAGTTGGAACAATATCATCTAGAGAAGATGATGGAAATGCAGTTTGGATTACAATAATAGCAGATAGAGAGATACTTAAGTACATTGTACAGAAAGGTTCCATAGCAATTGATGGAATAAGTTTGACAGTAGCTTATATAGATACAGAGTGTTTTAAGGTCTCAGTTATACCACACACAATGAGTCAAACAATACTCCTAGGAAAAGGGGTAGGAAGTATAGTTAACCTTGAGTGTGATGTTATTGGTAAGTATGTAGAAAAATTAATAGGATTTAAAGATGAATTTAATTATTCAATTTCTCAATATACAGGAATCCACAAATCTAATCTCAGCTGTAAAGAGGGTAATCCATCTATTGATATAGATTTTCTTAGAAAAAATGGATTTTAAAATCTACGAATAGGGTTAGAAATGGATTAAATATAAATTATATAAATAAATTTAGGAGGTTGAGTTATGTCTGAGTTTGGAACAATTAAAGAAGCTATAGAAGATATAAAAAATGGGAAGATGATAGTGGTTACCGATGATCCTGATCGCGAAAACGAAGGTGATCTAATTTGCGCTGCAGAGTTCGCGACATGTGAAATAATAAACTTTATGGCTTCTCAGGCGAAAGGACTTATTTGTATGCCTATGAGTGAAACCATGATTAATAAACTGAGATTGCCTCAAATGGTAGATAAAAATACTGATAATCATGAAACGGCTTTTACAGTATCCATCGATCACGTAGATACAACTACTGGTATCTCCGCACTAGAGAGATCTGTGACCGCTATAAAAAGCACTTTAGAAAATGCCAGACCGGAAGATTTTAGAAGGCCGGGTCATATGTTTCCATTGAAATCTAAAGATGGTGGAGTATTAGAGAGAAATGGACATACAGAAGCGACTATAGATTTTGTAAAATTAGCCGGTTTAAAAGAAATCGGTATTTGCTGTGAAATTATGAGAGAGGATGGAACAATGATGAGAACAAAAGAGCTTAAAGAATTTTCTAAAAATCATGGTTTAACTTTTGTAACGATAAAAGATCTTATTGAGTACAGAAAATCAAATAATATTTAATTTAACAAAGGTAATATTATAAGACTTAATAGGATAACAACTGTATTAAGTAAGATAAATTTTATAGAGTGGTGATTAGATATGAAAATAAAAAAACAAAACGAAAAAACCGATAATATGAATGTAAAAGATAGTAATAACGGTCAGAGTTTTATCAATAAAAAAATGGATCATGTTGTCAAAGCAAATTTACCCACAAAATACGGTAAGTTTGACATACATGGCTATATAAATAGAGACAATGGTGAGCACCATATAGCGCTGGTAATTGGTGATGTCAGCAATGGAGAACCCGTTATGGTAAGAGTTCACTCTGAGTGTCTAACTGGAGATGCATTAGGAAGCTCGAAATGTGATTGTGGTGATCAATATGATGCTGCAATGAAAGCGATAGCAGAAGAAGGGAGAGGAGCCCTGATATATCTAAGACAAGAAGGAAGAGGTATAGGGCTTATCAATAAACTTAAAGCATACTCTCTTCAGGATCAAGGGTTGGATACAGTTGAAGCAAATTTAGCTCTTGGATTTCCAGCCGATTTAAGGGACTATTCAGTGGGAGCTGAAATGCTACTCGATTTAAATATAAAAAAATTAAGACTACTTACAAACAATCCAGATAAAATATCTGGAATTGAAAGGTATGGGTTAGAGATAGTAGAGAGAATTCCGATTGAAACAATACATAAAAAAGAATGTGAATATTATATGCACGTAAAAAAGGAAAAGATGGGCCATATATTAGAAAGTTATAATTAATACTAAAATATAAAGGAGTTAATACAATGAATATTTATGAAGGTAAATTAGTAGCTAGCGAAAATATAAAGATAGGTATAGTTGCAGCGAGATTCAATGAATTTATAGTATCGAAACTTATTGAGGGAGCCTTAGATGGTTTAAAAAGACATGATGTAAAAGAAGAAGATATATCTTTATCTTGGGTGCCTGGTGCTTTTGAAATACCATTGATAGCTGGCAAAATGGCAAAATCAGGGATGTATGATGCAGTTATATGCTTAGGAGCAGTAATTAGGGGTTCTACAACTCATTACGACTACGTTTGTAGTGAAGTATCAAAGGGTATTGCAAATGTGTCTTTAAAAAGTGATATCCCTGTGTTATTTGGGGTTCTTACAACAGAAAATATTGAGCAGGCAATAGAAAGAGCGGGTTCGAAGGCGGGAAATAAAGGTTTTGAAAGTGCAACATCAGCAATAGAGATGGTCAATCTTATAAAATCATTACCACAAAAATAGTAAATTTTAATAGGTCTGCTATTCACTGGGATTTCAGAGATTGCAGACCTATTTTATTAATATTTATAGAATTTTATTTACTGATTTTATATTAAAAATCTACTTTTTCACCGTAGTATATACAATTAAACAACTTAACCATCGTTTCTTTATCTATTTTTCTAGGATTTGAACCAGTACAAGCATCTTCCAGTGCACGCTCACTTATCATCTCAACTTTTTCTTTAAATTCAGCTTCGTCTATTCCGTACTCTTTCAATGTTGCTGGAATATCCATAGCTTTATTCAACTCTTTAATTTTACTAGTAAGTGCATCTATCAGTTCGTCATCGCTATTTCCTTTTAAATCTAGGCGTTTAGCTATTTTTACGTATCGATCTGCACATTCTTTCTTATTATAGTCTATTACATAAGGCAAATATACTGCATTTGCGCATCCATGTGGTATATGGAATACAGCACCTGTTTTATGTGCCATAGAGTGAACGATACCTAAAAGTGCATTACTAAATGCCATACCAGCCATACATTGAGCGTAGTGCATTAATTCACGTGCATTTTTATCACCTTTATAAGAATTTATAACATTTTCATCTACCATTTCTATTGCTTCTAATGCTAATGGATCAGTAAAAGCTGTTGCCATAGTAGAAACATAAGCTTCTATTGCATGAGTCAACGCGTCCATACCTGTGTGAGCTGTTAATTTAGCGGGCATTGTTTCAGCAAGTTCTGGATCCACAATTGCTATGTCAGGTGTTATATTAAAGTCTGCAAGTGGGTATTTTATTTCTGTTTTATAGTCAGTTATAACTGAAAATGCAGTTACTTCTGTAGCAGTACCTGATGTTGATGGAATTGCAATAAACTTAGCTTTTTGTCTAAGCTCAGGGAATGAGAATGGTTGTGTGATATCTTCAAAGCTTGTATCTGGATATTCATAGAAAACCCACATAGCTTTTGCAGCATCAATCGGTGAACCACCACCCATAGATATGATCCAGTCAGGCTCAAAATCTAACATAACTTTGCTTCCGTTTAAAACTGTATCAACTGAAGGATCTGGCTCTACATTTTCAATTAGTTTTGTCTCAATTCCAGCTTCATCAAGGTATCCTAATACCTTATCGACAAATCCGAATCTTCTCATTGAACCGCCACCTAGTACTAGCACTGCTTTTTTACCTTTTAATTCTTTTAACTGTTCAAGTGAACCACTTCCGTAGTAAATATCTCTTGGTAATGTAAATCTAAACATATAAAACACCTCCATAGAAATTTAGTAAAATATTAAGTTTTAAAACTCTTATCGATAATATTTTAACGCTTATTGAAGACTAAATCAAGATTATAAAAGTAGTTTTTAATAGATTCTTTAAATATACAAAAAACAGCATATAACTACATTATATAAGTAGAAAATTTAGGAATTAGAGAAAACTAAAATAAAAGGATTATTATAAAAAGCATTGAATTAAGTAATATTATAAATAAATTTTTATCAAAAGATTTTATTCTATTATAAAATTTTATGGGATAAGCTGAATTACTACTATGTATATAAATTTATTATAATTGTAATGATTAAAATTTAAATTAAAAAATATTTGTTGGAATAAGGAGGAGTAGATATTAAAGGATATGGAATAATTTCAGTTGGAAATGTAAAGATATTCGTTGTGGGTTTACACCAGGCGGGGCTGTAAGGATTTACTTTTTAGCGCTATGACGTTTTAATATAAGATACTAGTGAAACGTGTTACGGGAGTATATAGGATGGATTTAAATTCTCAGTAGTATAATACACGTATTTATTGCATAGGATAAATATTGAAATTCAAATAATAAAATAAATAATAAAAACGTCTATCTTTTTTAATTTAGATGTGAGATAATATTATTTGTAGGAATACACTAATAAATCAAGATAAAGTCTTGATAGGTTAATAGGAGTACATTTAATGAATAATGGAATAGTAAAATGGTTTAATAATGAAAAAGGATTTGGTTTTATAACAGTAGATGGAGGAGAAGATGTATTTGCACATTTCTCAGCTATACAAACTGATGGATTTAAATCATTAGAAGAAGGTCAAAAAGTTAGTTTTAATATAGTTAATGGTGCAAAAGGTCCTCAAGCAGAAAATATAACTATATTATAATAATAGATTTTCGGATTAAAGACACTTTTAGTGTCTTTTTTTATTTGTCAATTTTTAAATATCAGAGAAAGCTTTATAGATGGTAGATACAATAGAAATAAAAAATAGAGTCAAAGGTCCTATATATGCAGTTATATTGTTGTATTCTATGGGAGGAAGGATCACATCAAAGAAAAGTGATACAGCTTTCTTCTATAGAAATGCGAGATATATTGTATGCTTAAATACAGTATGGGAAGAAGATATATACAAATTCAAAATATGAGTTGGATTGACAAGAGGGCTGATTTCGTAGGTTGTATAACTAGAGGATCACATATAAACTTTACATATAGTGGACGTTATAACTATATGGACTAATATTATGGGTTTAATAAATATAGACTTATAGATTTAAAATGTAAGTACGATCCTTGTAATGTATTTAAATTTCCTTAGAGTATTAGGTGATTTAAAACTAAGTGTTTATAAATATTTATAGCCAAAAATATAGGAGTATCTTTTATAATTTACCGTAAATTTTTCTATTATGCTTATAGCATCAAAGTTCTATATTTATAATATATGTTTAACTGGATTCATATAGTTAGTATAGAAGTAATATAAATTTACGGGGTGGTATAGTGAAAAAGTACATAAAATATTATATTTTTAGCGGCATACTGTTGGTCTTATCACTAGTATTAATATCTGAAATAAAGAATGTTTCAGAAGAGGCAATGAAATACACGCCTATTACTAACAAAACAATAATACTAGATGCAGGTCATGGGGGAATAGACCCAGGGGCTCTAACAAAAGATCACAGTACAAATGAAAAAGAGGTAAATTTAGCGATTACACAAAAGCTGAGAGAACTTATAGAGTCAAGTGGCGGGCTTGTTATACTTACAAGGGAAGATGATAGTAGCCTATATAAAGAAGAGGGAAACAAAACAATAAGGCAGAAGTATAACGAAAATCTTAAAAATAGAAAGAAAATCATAGATGAATCAGAAGCCGATATGTTTGTTTCTATACATTTAAATGCATTTGAACAATCTAAGTACTATGGAGCTCAAACATTCTACCCAAAGGATAAAGAAGATAGCAAGGAGCTATCTAAGTGTGTTCAAAGTGAATTAAAAAGAGTGGTAGACAAAACCAATAATAGAGAAGTAAAGCCGAGAGATGATATTTATCTACTAAAAGAGAATCAAATACCGTCTATGTTGATTGAATGTGGATTCTTATCTAATGAAAAAGAGAGTAAATTACTAAAGGATAAAGAATATCAAGAGAAAATAGCATGGTCTATATATGTAGGAATACAAAAATACTTGAGTAACAACAATTAAAATACACTAAAGCAATAGTATTTATCTAGGTAAATTTATTATTATTTTTACCTGGATAATTTTTTTGCAAAAAAGTGTTGACTTTATAAAATATAGGTGGTACTATATACGAGTGCCAAAAATACAGAAAGCTTTTTAAAAGCTTAATTGTATGCACTTTATTGAAAATTCAAGTATTAGAGATAATTAAATATCTTGAAATAGTAATTTAAATTATTTTAAAAAAAGTATTGACAGTTTAAAAAATAAGTGATACTATAATACTTGTCTTAAGAAAAGAAGACGCCATAATTAATCTGGTTACAATAGCAAAGAGGATACACCTGTTCCCATTCCGAACACAGAAGTTAAGCTCTTTAGCGCTGATTGTACTTGGTGGGAAACTGCCTGGGAGAGTAGGTCGTAGCCAGTTAATGCCGAAGTGGCGGAACTGGCAGACGCACAGGACTTAAAATCCTGCGGGACTTACCTCTCGTACCGGTTCGATTCCGGTCTTCGGCACCACATATGATTATTTGGACCATTAGCTCAGTTGGTTAGAGCGCCCGGCTCATAACCGGTAGGTCCGGGGTTCGAGTCCCTGATGGTCCACCATGAATAATTATTGAAAAAAGAACATTGAAAATTAAACAGTAGGTTAATTTATAAGAAAACAAGAAACAAACCATATAAAGCCAGATATTTTGATAACAATAGTATCTGAGCCATCAAATTTTTTATGAGAGTT
>NZ_JAHLOF010000012.1 GCF_018917235.1 Metaclostridioides mangenotii | reverse complement strand
CAGGGTAGGTTACCCACGCGTTACTCACCCGTCCGCCGCTCTCCCCCGAAGGGGTTCGCTCGACTTGCATGTGTTAGGCACGCCGCCAGCGTTCATCCTGAGCCAGGATCAAACTCTCAAAAAAAATTTGATGGCTCAGATACTATTGTTATCAAAATATCTGGCTTTATATGGTTTGTTTCTTGTTTTCTTATAAATTAACCTACTGTTTAATTTTCAATGTTCTTTTAACAATCTTTTTTTATTATGTTGATTGTCCTTTTGTGCCGCGACCTCGTGGTCACTTGCTACAAGT
Organism: Metaclostridioides mangenotii; assembly: GCF_018917235.1. Taxonomy (GTDB): domain Bacteria; phylum Bacillota; class Clostridia; order Peptostreptococcales; family Peptostreptococcaceae; genus Metaclostridioides. Next base: position 41,716 of record NZ_JAHLOF010000012.1, on the reverse strand, counting down.
AATACTATACTACGCACAAAAGAACATGTCAACACTTTTTTTAAAAATTATTTTTATTATAGTCTTTTTTTAGTTTTTCGATCACTTTTCTCTCTAGCCTTGATACCGACATTTGAGATATTTCAAGCTCTTTAGCTATACTTGATTGAGTTTTCTCATTAAAATATCTATCTTTAAATATTCTAAGTTCAAGTTCATTTAGAGTATCCATAAATTTATTAATATAATCATTATACTCTATATTGCTAAAGTCAATTTCCTCTTTCCCTATTCTGTCTATAAGAGTTATATCTTTATCGTCAGATTCATCTTTACTTGAAGAGTCAAGGGACATGGGCTGATACCCATACGAAGCCTCCATAGCTTCTAATACCTCTTCTTGGGTGCAACCAATATAATCAGCTATATCTTTTACTTTAGGATATTTTTTATTTTCTTGTTCGAGCTTAATTCTTGCTTCACTTATTTTTTTATTTAATTCTTGAATTCTTCTTGGTACTCTTAGAGTCCATACTTTATCTCTAAAATATTTTTTTATTTCACCAACAATTGTAGGAGTCGCGAAACTAGAAAATTCAAAACCTTTATCGATATCATATCTATCAATAGCATAAATCAAAGCCAATGAAGCAACTTGATATATATCTTCGTAATCTACGCCTTTATTAGCATACTTTTTAGACAATAACTTGGCTAAATATAGGTATCTTTCAACCAATATATTTCTAATTTCTCTATCACTGCTATCTTTATATAACTTAAAAAGCTCTTTCGTATCCATATTTAAGTAGTTTGTAGCATTAGCTACATTTTTCATTAAATATCAACTCCTAAATACTTAGTCATTTTTATAATTGTACCTTCTTTATCTTTAGATTCTATCTCAACCTTATCCATAAGTGTCTTGATTATATAAATACCTAGTCCACCCTCTTTCGGATTTTCTAAATCTATGGCTTCAATAGAATTAACATCATACCCCTTACCTTGATCTTTAATTTCTATGCATAACCCATTATGTAATATCTTAAACTCAATTAAAAAATTGTCAACTTCGCTGTGTCTAATTGCATTAGTACAAGCTTCAGAGACTGCTACTTTAATATCTTCTATATCATCAACTGAAAAACCTACTTTATTAGCCACACCAGACGTAGCCAATCTTATTATACCTACGTAGTCTGGATTTGTAGATATTTCCATTTTTATAGTATCACAAGTCAAGTTCTATCCCTCCATTTTAAATATTTTATCCAGACCTGTTATTGTGAAAATCTTTTTTACATTGCTTTTAGGATTGGATATATATATTTGTTTGTCGTTTAGTTTAAGTTTTTTCAATACACCAATCATAACGCCAAGACCCGTAGAGTCTATATAATCTAAATCTGTTAGATTAATTTTCATATCTAACATGTTTTTTTCTAATAAATTATGTAATCTTTCTTTTAATTTATCAGCACTCGATATATCTAACTCACCTTCAAGCGATATATCCCAAAAATTATTTGTAGAATCAAGTCTAGAATCAATTCCTATAGACATATAACTCCTCCTATTTTATTTTTTTCTTTTTAACTACCTTAAAAATATTTACAAGTCCTGTTAATCTAACTGCATAACTAGTAATTGTATCAATATTATCACTTATAGAAGATACATTTTTTATTATGTCTTCTATATTTCTTTCATTGTAATCAACTATCTTATACACTTTTTCGACAGATTTATTTAAGCTATTTAATAATTTAGCTATATATATAGCTATTATTAGAGCTGAAATTCCAACTAATACAGCGCCTATTTGCCATCCCCATGCACTCATTAATTATTCTCTCCCTCATCATCAAAAGTTCTACTTATCACTATATCTTCTTCAGATATTTTTATATCTTCATCATCGTCACAATCATCAACAAAACTAGTTATTCTTTCTTTTACATCATCATAAGTTTCTTTTATAGCATCCTTAGGATTTTCTTTTACTTCTTTTATTTTTTCTTTTGCATCTTTTCTAAGTTCTGCTCCTTTTTTAGGTGCAACAAATAGACCAAATAAAAAACCAAATATAGCTCCTAGAAATAAAATTCCGCCTTTTTTATTGTTTTTACTCATATTTCTACCTCCTAATGAATTTACTTAAATATATTATAACAAAAAGAATAGGATATTCATCCTATTCTTCATCAATATTTATTTTTGCGATAGAAACAACATTAACTTCTTCGTCTGTTCTTATTAATTTAACTCCACTTGTGACTCTTCCGAAAAGTGAGATTTCATTTACTTTTAACCTAATAAGAACTCCGTTAGAGTTGATAATCATAATTTCATCATCTTCATTTACCATTTCAGCTCCAACTATAGTACCTGTTTTTTCTGTAATGTTGTAAGTTTTTATACCTTTACCAGATCTTATTTGCGATCTATACTCGTCTATATCAGTTCTCTTACCGAAACCATATTGACTTACAACAAGTACATCTGTTCCTTCGCTACATATGTTCATAGAGACAACAATATCATTTTTAGATAAAGTAATACCTTTAACTCCCATAGCTGTTCTACCCATATGTCTTATATCATTTTCATTAAATCTAATAGACATGGCGTTTTCAGTAACTAGTAGTACATCTTGGTTTCCATCTGTAATTTTAACACCAATTAGCTCATCGCTATCTCTTAGACCTATAGCTATGAGACCTGATTTATTTATATTTTTAAATTCATCTCTCTTAGTCTTTTTAACTATACCATTTTTAGTAGTGAATAATAAGTATTTACTCTCATCATCACCTTCAATTGGTATAAGTGTAGCTATTTTTTCTCCAGGTCCTAGTTGTAGTAAATTAACTATTGCTGTTCCTTTAGCTTGTCTCTTACCTTCTGGTATTTCATAAGCATCAAGCTTAAATACCCTACCTCTATTAGTAAAGAATAAAAGCCTACTGTGAGTTGTAGTCGTCACAAGCTGTTTTACGAAATCTTCATCTCTTGTAGTTATCGCAGAAATTCCTCTTCCGCCTCTTTTTTGGCTTCTATAAGTATCAGCAGGAAGTCTCTTAATATATCCGAAATGTGTAAGAGTTATAGCTATTTCTTCATCGTCTATTAGATCTCTCATGTCTATTTCGCCTTCAGCATGAACTATTTCAGTTCTTCTCTCATCGCTGTATTTATTTTTTATTTCAGTCATTTCATCTTTGATTATTTGTAAAAGAAGTATCTCATTAGCAAGAATCTCTTTTAATCTATTTATAGTTTTTAGTAACTCTTCGTATTCAGCGTCTATTTTATCTCTCTCTAAACCAGTAAGTCTTTGAAGTCTCATATCTAATATAGCTTGGGCCTGAATTTCTGAAAGTTTAAATCTCTCCATTAAGCCTGCTTTAGCTTCTTGACCAGTTTTAGAAGATCTTATTAATTTTATTACCTCATCTATGTTATCTAAAGCTATGATCAATCCCTCTAATATATGTGCTCTCGCCTCAGCTTTATTGAGTTCAAACTTAGTCCTTCTAGTAACCACATCTCTTTGATGTTGTATATAGTGATAAAGAATCTGCTTTAAGTTTAATACCTTAGGCTCTCCATTGACTAGTGCAAGCATAATTATACTAAAAGTATCTTCCATTTGAGAGTGCTTGTATAGATTGTTTAGAACTATATTTGCATTTGCATCTCTCTTAAGCTCTATAACTATTCTCATACCATTTCTATTACTCTCATCTCTAAGATCAGATATACCTTCTAATTTCTTTTCTTTAACTAGCTCAGCAATTCTTTCAACAAGTTTAGCTTTATTTACCTGGTAAGGAATTTCAGTAACAACTATTTGTTGCCTATCATTAGCTCTCTCTTCTATAACAGCTCTAGCTCTTACTTTTACTTTACCTCTACCAGTTCTATAAGCTTCTGATATATTTTCTTTCCCCATTATAATGGCTGCTGTAGGGAAGTCTGGACCCTGAACATAAGGTATTAAATCCTCTACTGCACATTCTGGGTTATCTATTAAATGAACAGTAGCATCAATTACTTCTCCTAAATTATGCGGAGGAATTGATGTAGCCATACCAACTGCTATACCATTAGATCCATTAACTAATAAGTTTGGATATCTAGCAGGGAGTACTGCTGGTTCTTTTAGAGATTCATCAAAGTTGTTTACAAAATCTACCGTCTCTTTATCTATGTCTCTAAGAAGCTCTAATGAAAGCCTACTCATTCTAGCCTCAGTGTAACGCATTGCAGCTGGAGAATCACCATCCACGGATCCGAAGTTACCATGTCCATCGACTAATAACGCTCTTGTAGAGAAATCTTGTGCCATTCTAACCATCGCAAGGTAAACAGCACTATCCCCGTGTGGATGGTACTTTCCTAGTACGTCTCCGACGATACGTGCTGATTTTCTATGTGGTTTATCTGGTGTTAAATTTAATTCACTCATAGAATAAAGGATTCTTCTATGAACTGGCTTTAATCCATCTCTTACATCAGGAAGGGCACGACCAGCTATAACACTCATTGAATAATCAATATATGATTTTTTCATTTCCTCCGCAATCTCAATTGGGAGTACTCTATTTGTATTTTCCATGTAAACTCATCTCCTTCTTCCTATATGTCTAAGTTTCTTACATATTTAGCATTCTTTTCGATAAATTCTTTTCTAGGGCCTACCTTATCACCCATAAGCATAGAGAATACTTCATCAGCTATTACAGCATCTTCAATATCAACTTGAAGTAGTGTTCTCTTTTCTGGATCCATTGTAGTATCCCATAACTGCTCAGCGTTCATCTCTCCAAGACCTTTATATCTTTGTATATCTATACTATTTCTACCAATCTCTTCAAGTAATTCATTTAACTCTTCATCTGAATACACATAGTGTTCTTGTTTTTGTTTTTTTACTTTGTATAGTGGTGGTTGCGCAGCATAAACATAACCGTGTTCTATAAGAGGTCTCATGTATCTAAATAAGAATGTCAGAAGCAAGGTTCTTATATGAGCTCCATCAACATCGGCATCGGTCATTATTACTATTTTGTGGTATCTAGCTTTTTCTAAATCAAAATCATCAGCAATACCACAACCAAATGCTGTAATCATATTCTTTATTTCATCAGAAGAAAGAATTCTATCTAATCTAGATTTTTCAACGTTTAATATCTTACCTCTAAGTGGAAGTATTGCTTGAGTGTGTCTGTCTCTTCCTTGCTTAGCAGAACCACCGGCTGAATCCCCTTCGACTATAAATATTTCACTTTTAGCAGGATCTTTTTCAGCACAGTCAGCTAACTTACCTGGAAGTGATGTACTTTCAAGAACACTTTTCCTTCTAGTTAATTCTCTTGCTTTTTTAGCTGCTTCTCTTGCTCTTTGAGCTCTAAGTGCTTTATCTACCACTATTCTAGCTGTAGTTGGGTTTTCCTCAAAGAAGGATCCTAATTCTTCCATTGTAACACTATCAACTAAACCTCTCATAAATGTATTTCCTAGTTTAGTCTTAGTTTGTCCTTCAAATTGAGGATCAGTAAGTTTTACAGAAAGTACTACTGTAAGACCTTCTCTTACATCTTCTCCAGATAAACTTGCTTCTCCATCTTTTAAGTATTTATTTCTCTTTGCATAATCATTTATTGTCTTTGTCAGCGCAGATTTAAATCCACTTAAGTGTGATCCACCTTCATGTGTATTTATATTGTTAGCAAAAGAGTAAATGTTCTCTGTGTAACCATCAGTATATTGCATTGCTAACTCTATAAAACTGTCATTGACTTTTTTCTCTACATAAATTACATCTTCGTGAATTCCTGTTCTAGATTTATTTAAGTATTTTACATACTCAATAAGCCCTCCTGTATAGTGGAATTCTTTTATATTCTCATGCTCGGCTCTCTTATCTTCAAAGATTATTTTTACTCCTTTGTTAAGGAATGATAACTCTCTAAGTCTATACTCTAGAGTTTCATATTTAAAATCTATTTCATCAAATATTGTAGCATCAGGCATAAACTGTATTGTTGCACCTGTATGATCAGATTCTCCAGCTACCTCTAGTGGACCTTGAGCAATACCTTTTTTGTATGTTTGTTTATAGACTTTTCCATCTCTTCTAACTTCCGCAATCATCCATTCTGAAAGCGCATTAACAACAGAAACCCCTACACCGTGTAGGCCACCAGATACTTTGTATCCTCCACCACCAAATTTACCTCCAGCGTGTAGATTTGTTAAAACTGTCTCTAATGTAGACTTTCCAGTTTTAGGATGTAGCTCAACCGGTATACCTCTTCCATTATCAATTACGCTAACGCTACCATCTTCATTGATCGAAACGTATATTTCTGTACAATACCCTTGTAACGCCTCATCTATACTATTATCTACAACCTCATATACTAAGTGATGTAATCCTCTTGGCCCTGTAGAACCAATGTACATTCCTGGTCTTTTTCTTACAGCTTCTAATCCTTCAAGGACCTGAATCTGACTTGCACCATATTCTTGTTCCATCTAGTTACCTCCATTCTCTATGCTAACAACTTGACCTTTATCTATATTAAAAATAGTAGTATTATTTTTGTCAAAAATGTTTTTATGTGAAACTTCAGCTGTTGTAATAAACATCTGAATATTATTTAGTTTTTCAACCAACAATCTTTGCCTAACCTCATCTAATTCACTGAATACATCATCTAAAATTAGAACTGGATATTCACCGACTTCTTGCCTTATAAGTTCTATTTCAGATAATTTAAGTGATATAGACGCAGTTCTTTGCTGACCTTGGGATCCATATAATCTTACATCAAGATCATCTATATAAATATTTAAATCATCTCTATGGATTCCATATTTGGTTGTCCTCATTTCGATATCATTTGATCTATTTGAGGCAAGCTTTTCAATTATTTTATTGTACACATTCTCTGTATTGTCATCTTCTGCTAAGCTAATTTGATTTTTATACTCGATGGATAGTATTTCTTTATCATTTGTTAAATCTCTATGAAATGATTTAGATATGTTAGATAATTTTTTTATGAAATCTCTCCTCAAAATATAAATATAACTACCGTACTTAGCTAGGTTTGCATCGTAAACATCCAATAAATTTTCGTCTACATAGCGACTTTTTAAAAGCTTATTTCTTTGTAAAAGTGTTTTATTATAATTTGAAAGATAATTGTAATACTTAGGCATTATCTGGCTTATTTCTTTATCAATAAACGATCTTCTCTCTTTTGGCCCATCTTTTACTAGTTTAAGATCTTCAGGCGAAAATATAACAACATTTAGATTACCAAGTAATTCTTGAATCTTTTGTATTGGTATTTTATTGATCTTAATGCCTTTCTTATTTTTATCTATAAAAAGTTCAATCTTTCTCATGCCGCTAATTTTCTCAAAATTTCCGCCAATATATAAATTTTCACTATTAAATTTAATTAATTCTTTATCCTTGCTTGTTCTAAATGACTTTCCAATAGACAACATATAAATCGATTCTACTATATTTGTTTTGCCCTGACCATTTTTTCCAATGAGTAGATTTATATTTTTATTAAATTCGACGTACAACTTCTCATAATTTCTAAAGTTAACAAGTTGTAAATTTATAAGGTTCACTTAAACTCATCCTATAATACTCTTAATTTTTCGTCTTCAACTTCAACTACATCTCCAGGCTTTAATTTACGCCCTCTTCTTAGTTCTATTTCACCATTGACCTTCACTAAACCTTCTTGAATTAAAATTTTAGAATGTCCTCCAGTCGATGTTATTTCTGCAAGCTTAAGAAATTGATCTAATTTTATAAATTCTGAATCTATTGGTATATCAATCATAAGAAGTCCTCCTATTTTTATTAATTCAATATGAAAAATTATTCATCTAATTTTATATTATATCATAAAAAATCGATAAAAGCCTATATTTCATTAAGTTGAGCTTTTACCGATTTTATTATTATACTATACATTTTGTATTTTTTACATTAGTTTCTATTTTTAAACTATTTTTAATAATTTATTATATTTTTCGCAATATCCTTTATCTTGTATTAAGCATAGACTATTGTTTATCTCATATTCTGAGTTCGCATTTACTAAAATTACCAACTCTTTATCGTCATTGTTTAAAATTTCATAGTTAATAAAGCAACTATTAATAATATTGATTATTTCTGTTTTATTGTAGTTTATAAATCTCAAAAGAGCGCCACATCTTTCTTTAATAGTTTGTTTTATAATTATCTTTTCTTTTCCAAATGATTCTATATTTGAGATCCTATTGTCAATAATGTCTACAACATCAGAATATACTGCACTTCCTGTCGCTAAACTACCTGCACCTTTTCCGACAAAAGATACTTCTCCTACAGAATCTCCATTGACAACAACTATGTTGAATTCATTATCAATTCTAGCTAATATATTATCCTTTTCTACCAAAACCGGCCTTACAAAAGCACTTACTTTATCGTTTTCGTATTTACTATAACCAATTAATTTTATCTTGCAGCCTATTTGCTTTGCATATTCTATATCTTTTTCATCAATTGACGTTATACCTTCTAAATAAGTATCTTTCCAGTAAATTTGTTTGTCATAAGCTAAAGTCGATAAAATTGCCAGTTTTCTAGCTGCATCGTATCCTAGAACATCTGAATCGGGATTTGATTCTGCAAAACCTAATTCTTGAGCCTGTTTTAAAGCGACCTCGTAAGATAAATTTTCTTCATACATTTTAGAAAGAATGAAATTTGTTGTTCCGTTTAAAATAGCATTGATACTATTGATCCTGTTACCACCTAAAGATTCAATTATTGATTTTATTATAGGTATTCCTCCTGCAACAGAGGCTTCAAATTTTAAACTTACATTGTTTTTTATTGCTAAGCTTGTCAATTCATAACCTTTTTCTGCCATCAAATCTTTATTAGCTGTAACAACATGTATATTGTTATTTAATGCTCTTTTTATATATTCAAACGTTGGAGCTATATTTCCCATTACTTCTACAAGTATATCTATATTACTGTCAAATACTTCGTCTATACTCTCTGTAACTACATCGTAATATTCCTTATTCCTATGCTTTTCAATATTATTTACTAGTATTTTTGAAATCTCTATATCATTTTTACATTTATTTTTTTCGACTACATCTATAAATCCACTTCCTACGACACCATATCCAAGTAATCCTATTCTTATTTTTTTATTCATAACTACCTCCATAATTTTTTGTATTTTTTATAAATTAATGGAGTAGCTGGTCAGTGCTCTCACCTTATTACTGAATTCAAACATTAAAAATACATATTTGAAAAATATATATTCGATTTTTAAATTATTTATATGCATTTTTAACTCTCCTCTCCAATAATAGTTTTATATAAAAATAGATTTATTACTAAGATTTTAAAATAAAAAAACTCCCATCCTTATAAAAATAAGGACGAGAGTGTATTTCCCGTGGTTCCACCTAATTTAATCTCGATTGTCTCGAAGATTCACTTAATCAACTATAACGTAGTTAACGACTTTTCTTACTAAAATCAAAGGATAACTTCAGAAAGTAGCTCGTAGGTAGTTTTCAATCCCTCTAATTTAAAAGGTCTTTCAGCCGATGAACCTTTCTCTCTAAAAATCGAATTAGATTTACTCTTCCTAGTCATTGCTTTTTTTTATATTGTATTCAATTATAGTTTGCTAAATCATTGTTGTCAATATATATTTTATTTTTTTTATGATACCCTAACTGGTAATAATAAATATGTATAGTCAGTTCCATCAGATGGTTTGATTATACAAGGATTTACATTTGTTGTAAGTTCTATATAAATTTCTTCACTTTCTATGTTCTTAAGACCCTCTATAAAATATCTAGAGTTGAAGGCTATATCTAAATAATCACCGTCTAGTTCAAGTGAAACTTCTTCGTATACATTACCTTTTTCAGTATTTGAAGTGATTGCCATTATTTCATCTCTTATTGATAACTTTATAAGATTATTTTTTTCCGTTTGAGATAAAAGTGATGCTCTTTCTATACTATCTAGAAGATCTCTCGTATTTAATTTTATTTTAGTATTGTATTCCTTAGGAAGAAGTTTTTTGTAATCTATAAAATCTCCTTCTAAAAGCCTAGTTATAATTTTTGTCTCTTTTATCATAAATACTGCATTTTTTTCATTAAAACCAAGTCCTATGCTCTCTTCACTAGTAAGTAAACTATTCACATCAATCAATGTCTTACCAGGTATAATAACTTTTGCATTTTGCATAGTATTTTCAAAATTTGAAGTTCTAACAGCTAGTCTATAACCATCTATAGCAACTAAACTGATATTTCCATCTTGAATTTCTAGTAATTCACCCATTAATATAGGCTTCGTTTGATCTTGAGATATAGCAAAAACTGTTTGTTTGATCATGTTTTTAAGAAGTTCCTGTGGTATGTCACATAAAGCTCCGTCTTCTACATCAGGAAGCTTTGGGAATTCTTTAGCTGGATACCCTTTTATTTTAAATTTAGAATTTACACAATTTATATATATGTTATTTTCATTGTCTGTTTCTAGTTCTACAAGTGAATCAGGTAATTTTCTTATAATATCCCCAAATAATCTTGCATCAACTACAATCTCACCTTCTTCTTGTACTTCTGCCTGTGTATAAGTTTCTATTCCGATCTCTGCATCATAACCAGTTATTTTCAATTGATCATTCTTTGCAATTAATAATATGCCTTTTAGTAGTTCTATAGTGGTCTTACTATTAATAGCTTTTTGAGCAATTCCGATTTTATTAGCTAAAGTTTTTTGATTTATGATTATCTTCATTGTGGATAACCTCCTTTTTCTATAAATATAAAGAATTAAAGTAATAAGATAGTAGTAATAGTAGTAGGCCTTGTTGATTATGTGTATAAGTGTATCGATCATAATAAACGTAAAGATATTAACCTGTGTACTACATGTTAATATCTTTGTTATTTAAAAGTTAGTATTTTGTGTATAATTTTGCGTTAAAAAATTATACACAACTTATCAAGAGGTTGTAAACAATCCGATGTGTATAACCCTACCCCTTTAAATCCGATATTATTTTGTTTATTTTATACTTGATGTCTTCATCTGCCTCTATATCTTTAGACACTTTGTCATATGCGTGTATTACGGTTGTATGATCTCTACCTCCAAATTCCTCTCCAATTTTTGGTAGAGAAAGGTCTGTAAGTTCTCTAGATAGATACATTGCTATCTGTCTTGGATATGCAATAGATCTAGTTCTCTTTTTAGAATTAAAATCTTCCATCTTTATATTGAAAATAGAAGATACTTTTTCTTTAATTCTTGGTATATTTACTTCTTCACTATGGGAATTAGATATAATATCTTTAAGTGCTTCAGTGGCTAGATCCTGAGTAATAAGCCTATTGCTAAGAGATGAGTAGGCTACTACTCTAGTAAGAGCTCCTTCAAGCTCTCTTATATTTGATTTTATATTTTGTGCAATATAAGACATTACTTCATTAGGAACTTCAATTCTTTCCATTTGGGCTTTTTTTCTAAGTATAGCTATACGAGTTTCATAATCTGGAGCTTGTATATCAGTTATAAGCCCCATTTCAAATCTAGATCTCAGTCTATCTTCTAAAGTAGGGATATCTTTTGGAGGTCTATCACTTGAAATTATTATCTGTTTATTTGCCTCATGTAGAGTATTAAATGTATGGAAAAACTCTTCCTGAGTTCTCTCTTTACCAGCTATAAACTGGATATCGTCTATCAATAGAACATCTACATTTCTGTACTTATTTCTAAAATTTTCATTTTTATCATCTTTTATAGAGTTAATAAGTTCATTTGTGAACTTTTCTGATGATACGTATACTACTTTTGAGTCTTTTTTCTGCCCAGCTATATGATGACCTATTGCTTGCATTAAGTGAGTTTTACCTAATCCAACTCCACCGTACAAAAAAAGCGGGTTATAGGCTTTAGCTGGAGATTCTGCAACGGCTACACATGCTGCATGAGCAAATCTATTACTGTTACCAATTACAAATGTATCAAAAGTATACTTGGGATTTAAGTTCGTATAGATTCTTTTAAATTCAGTGTAGTTTTCTTCTGAATTTATATCTTCTATTTCTTTTTCGCTAAGTACAAACTTAATGTTGTATTCTTTTAGAGATACTTGTTTTAGAGTGTCCTGTAATATACTAAGGTACCTATCTTCTAGCATACCTTTATTAAATTCATTTGGAACAAGAAGATATAGATCATTCATTTGTATTTTTAGCGGAACAATGCTTTTAAATAGTGATATATAGCTTGTTGTGCCAATATCACCTTTTATTAATTGCAAAGTTTTATCCCATAAAGAAACTACCTCCATAATATAAACCTCCGTACCGATTTAGTTTTTTCCACAATATATTAACAAAAACAAAGAATATTTTTATATAACGACAATTAATTAAAAATATATGGATAGCTATGTTGATAAATAAATATTATTGTAAAATTTTAAATAATTATAAACAGTTTGTAGATAAAATTATTAACGTTATAAATGTTAGTATAACTATGATATAAATGATAATAATAAAAGTTATTAACAAGTTTATCCACAAATTGTGCATAACTCTGGATAAGTTAGTAAAGTTATCAACTTATCAACAAGTATATTAATAATATCAAAATATATATCAAACTTCAAGAATTTATCCAGAATATTCACAGCCTGTTGATAAATTTATCAACTATTATATTTTCTTCAATATATATATACATTAAAGTAGATATTCCTCTATTCAATTCTATTTAGATGTTTTTTTGTAAATCTTCCAAACTGCTATAAAAACTCGTTGACAAGTAGTTAAAAAGTATTTATAATTGTATGTGTTATATTTACTCTGACGGTAAAGTTATTTTTTTAATAAACGGAAAACAGAATGAGAAAGGCGGTGCTATATAATGAAGAGAACTTATCAACCTAAAAAGAGACAAAGAAAGAAAGAGCATGGTTTCAGAAAAAGAATGAAAACATCTAACGGAAGAAATGTGTTAAAGAGAAGAAGAACTAGAGGTAGAAATAGATTAACTCATTAGTTACAGGAGGCCGCTTATTATAGTGGCCTTTTTGTGTAATTTTACGAGATTTATTTGTGTTTATGGAGGTAAATTATGTATTTTAATTTTACAAACGGTATAAAGAAGGATTCTGATTTTAGAAAGGTATATAAACACGGTAAATCTTTTGCAAATAAATATTTAGTAATATATATACTTGAAAAAAGAACAGAAGAAAGTAGAATTGGAATATCTGTGTCTAAAAAAGTTGGAAATGCCGTTACAAGAAATAAGGTTAGAAGATTAATAAAAGAAGCTTACAGAATAAATATTGACGATAAAATAAAGCCAGGATATGATATAGTATTTATAGCTAGAGTTTCTAGCTCAAATGCTAGTTTTGAAGATATAGATAAATCTGTGAAGTACTTGGTAAAAAAATCAGGAGTATCTAATTAATATACTTTATTTATAGGTATATAAAAGGAGGTAATATTTTGAATAAATTAGTTTACTTTTTAAAGGGGATTGGCGCTTACTTAGCGAAATTCTGTATATATATAGTAAGGTTTTATCAAAAATATATTTCTCCGCTTAAAGGTCCAACTTGTAGATTTTATCCAACGTGTTCACAATATTCGATAGATGCATTTAAGAAGTATGGGTTATTAAAAGGTATGTATTTGTCAATAAGGAGAATCTTAAAATGTCATCCATTTCATCCAGGAGGATACGATCCTGTGAAGTAAAATAGGCATTATAATTTGGGAGGTTTAATTTTGAATTTTATAGGAGAATTATTAGGGCAAATTTTAAGAGTAATATTTGAATTTGTTCAGCATTACGGATTATCTATAATTATATTTACTGTAATTATAAAGTTAATTCTATTACCACTAACAGTTAAACAAACAAAATCAACGCAGGCTATGCAAGAAATACAGCCTCGCATTAAGGAAATACAAGAAAAGTATAAGAATAAACCAGAAAAACAAAATCAAGAAATTCAAAAGCTATACTCTGAATCTAAAATAAACCCACTTGCAGGATGTTTACCTCTTTTGGTGCAAATGCCTATAATCATAGGGCTGTTTTGGGTACTAAAAGATCCAGTTAAGTACGGTGTTTTTGATACGCAAGCAGCTTTTAAATTAGCTGATACAGGGATTTTATGGATAAAAACTTTAACAAAGCCGGACTATATAATGGCTATTTTTTCTGGGGTTAGTGCATATATAATGCAAAAAATCACAACTCCTACTGATCAATTAGAAGGTTCTATGAAATACATGACTTATGTAATGACTGGGTTCTCATTTTATTGGGGATTTATTTTTCCAGCAGGACTTACACTTTATTGGACAGTAAGTAACTTATTCTCAGCAGCACAACACTTGTTGATAGTTGGTCCATTAAAAAGAAGACTTGCTAATGCTAAGGAGGATACAATCAATGATACAAAGCCTAGAAATAAAAAGCAAAAGTAAAGAAGATGCTATATCTAAAGCTTTAACAAAATTTAATGCGAAAAGAGAAGATATAGAAGTAGAAGTTATTGAAAATCCAAGTAAAGGCTTCTTAGGTTTAATTGGAGCTAAAGATGGAGTTTTTAAGATTACTTTAGTAGAAAAATCTGAACAAGCAAAAGTAAAATCAGTTGCTGATACAGAGGGAGAAGTAGCTGTATCGGGAGTTGAAAAGAAATCTGAAATTGAAATTTCAAAGAATTTTGTTGAAGGAATTTTAAAAAATTCTAATATCGACGCAGAAGTTAAAGTAGTTCAGGAAGGTAATCTTATAAAGATTGATATTGTTGGGAAAGAAGCTTCTAGCTTAATAGGTAGAAGAGGAGAAACGTTGGATTCTATCCAGCTTTTAACTGGACTAGCTTTAAATAAGATAAATAAAGACTCTAAGATGAGAGTTCTTATAGACATTGGCAACTATAGAAAGAAGAGAAAAGAGTCTCTAGTAAGATATGCTAATAAAGTTGCTAGAGAAGTAGCTAAAACTAAAAAAACAAAGAAATTGGATTATATGAATCCTTATGAGAGAAGAATAATACACTCAGCTTTGCAAAATGATAAGTATGTTATAACTTATAGCGAGGGAACAGATCCATATAGAAGATTAGTTATAGAGTGTAAAGAGCAATAGTTTAAGGTAGCCTCCTATGTGATAGGGGGTTTTATTTTTTAAATTTATTATATATAATATTTAGGGTTATAATAAGAAATAACAAGTTGAATAAATGAGAGGTGATATCCTTGTATATAGATGATACAATAGTTGCGATAGCAACGGCACCAGGTGAAGGTGGTATAGGAATACTAAGAATTAGTGGAGAAAAATCCCTAGTAATTGCAGAGAGTATTTTCAAATCTGTTTCAGGAAAGGAAATTAGCGAGTATAATAATAGATCTTTGATTTACGGAAATATTGTAGACGATGGAAAGATTATAGATGAAGTCCTTTTAGCATATATGAAAGGTCCTAAATCATATACAGCAGAGGATGTTATTGAGATAAATTGCCATGGTGGCTTTATATCAGTAAAGAAAATTTTAGAGCTTATACTGTCTAAAGATGTAAGACTTGCAGAGCCGGGAGAATTTACTAAAAGAGCCTTTTTAAACGGAAGAATAGATTTATCTCAAGCTGAAGCAGTAATAGACGTAATAAATGCCAAGACGAGTAAATCTCATGAGGTAGCTCAGGAGCAATTGGAAGGTACTCTATCGATTAAAATAAGAAGTTTAAGAGATAAGGTGACTGAATTATTAGCTCATGTTACAGTGGCAATAGATTACCCAGAGGAAGATATTGAGTTTATTACTTACAATACTCTTAAAGAAAAGACAGAAGAACTAGAAAAAGAAATTAAAAAGCTTTATGATTCTTCAGAAAGTGGAAAGATATTTAGAGAAGGACTTAAAACTGTAATAGTAGGTAA
Source organism: Metaclostridioides mangenotii (assembly GCF_018917235.1). GTDB lineage: Bacteria > Bacillota > Clostridia > Peptostreptococcales > Peptostreptococcaceae > Metaclostridioides. The sequence goes on along the minus strand of NZ_JAHLOF010000012.1, from coordinate 25,664 downwards.
ACCAAATGTCGGAAAATCTTCTTTATTAAACTTAATTTTAGGAGAAAAAAGAGCAATTGTAACAGATATACCAGGAACAACAAGAGATGTTATAGAGGAGTTTGTAAATATAAGAGGGATTCCAATAAAAATAGTTGATACTGCTGGAATTAGAGAAACTGAAGATGTAGTTGAAAAAATTGGTGTAGAAAAATCTAGAGAATCTCTTATAAACGCAGATCTAGTTATTATGGTTTTAGATTATTCTGAAAAACTTACTGATGAAGATTTAGAAATCCTTGAAAGCATTGATAAGAACAAGACAATTGTTTTATTAAACAAAACAGATCTTAAAAAACAAATTGAAGAAGAAAAAATAAGTAATTATGTAGAAAATAATAGTATAATAGAGATAAGTGCATTAAAACAAGAAGGCATAGAAAAATTAGAAAATAAAATAGAAAATTTAGTGTATAAAGGAGATGTCAAAAATTCTTCAGAGATTGTCATAAGTAACACTAGACATAGAGACGCTTTGGCCAAAGCTCATAAATCTGTTATGGATGCGCTAGATGCAATTTATCAAAAGATGCCACTTGATTTTATAGAGGTAGATCTTAAAAATATATGGGATTACCTTGGCTATATAAATGGAGATACGGTCACAGAAGATTTACTAGATAATATATTCAATAATTTCTGCATTGGGAAATAAATTTGTTTTTCATGGAACTAGTATAATGAAAGGAGCCATAAATGAAAAGATATAGAGCAGGAGAATACGACTTTGTAGTAGTTGGAGCTGGACATGCTGGCTGTGAAGCAGCACTAGCTACAGCAAGAATGGGTTACAAAACTTTATTGGTAACAATGTCTTTAGACTCGATTGCATTACTTGCCTGTAATCCATCAATAGGAGGAACGGGTAAGGGTCAGTTAGTAAAAGAGATAGATGCACTCGGTGGAGAAATGGGTGTAAATATAGATAAGACTTTTATACAAAGCAGAATGTTAAATACAGCTAAAGGTCCAGCTGTTCATTCACTTAGAACACAGGCAGATAAGTTTAAGTATCACGAGGAAATGAAAAAGACACTTGAAAATGAGCCTAATATAGATTTAGTTATGGATGAAGTTATAGATATTATATCTGAAGGCAATATCGTAAAAGGTGTGGTTACAAAACTAGGTTGCGAATATTATGCAAAAGCAGTAATACTTGCGACAGGTGTTTATTTAAATTCAATGATACACATTGGAGAAGTTTCATATAATGAAGGACCACATGCTTTAGGTTATGCTAAGAGTTTAACTGAAAGTCTGGATAAGCTTGGTCTTAGAATGAGAAGATTTAAAACTGGAACTCCAGCAAGGGTACACAGAGACAGCATAGATTTCTCTGTTATGCAAATGCAAGAAGGAGACGAAAAGATAACTCCTTTTTCTTTTATGAATGATAACTTAGAAATTAAGCAAGAGCCATGTTTTTTAACTAGAACTACAGAAGATACTAAAGAAGTAATAATGAACAATTTAAATAGATCAGCTATGTATAGTGGCGAAATTGATAGTACAGGAGCTAGATATTGCCCTTCGATAGAGGATAAAGTAGTTAGATTTAATGATAAATCATCCCACCAGTTATTTATAGAACCAGAAGGTATAAATACTAAGGAGATGTATGTTCAAGGAATATCGACAAGTTTACCTTACGAAGTACAAGTAGAGATGTATAGAACTATAAAAGGCTTCGAAAATTGCAAGATAATGAGGCCTGCATATGCTATAGAATATGACTGTGTAGATCCTACTCAACTTAAAATTAATCTAGAGATAAAAGGTGTAGAAAATCTGTTTAGTGCCGGACAATTTAACGGTACATCAGGTTACGAAGAAGCTGCATCACAAGGGTTAATGGCCGGTATTAATGCAGTTAGAAAAATAGAAGGTAAAGAACCTTTTATTCTTGATAGATCAGAAGCCTATATAGGGGTTTTATTAGATGATCTAGTTACTAAAGGAACAAATGAGCCTTATAGAATTATGACGTCTAGAGCTGAGTATAGGTTGTACTTAAGACAAGACAATGCTGATATGAGACTAACAGAAAAAGGATATGAAGCTGGACTAGTGACTGATGAGAGATATCAAAGATTTTTAAATAAAAAAGAACAAGTAAAACAAGAATTTGATAGATTAAAGACAGATAGAGTTACTCCAAAAGAAGTAAACGATCAATTGGAAAAATTAAACGCTTCTCCTATTAAAGTTGGAATATCTTTGTATGAGTTCTTAAAAAGACCAGAAGTAAATTATGAGCTTATTGAAAGAATAGGTAAAGGTCCAAGTTACGATGTTTCCAATGAAGTAAAAAATCAATGTGAAGTAATGACTAAATACGAAGGATATATTGATAAGCAACTTAAACAGATAGATCAATTTAAAAAACTAGAAAATAAAAAATTAAATGAAGACTTAGACTATTCTTCTATTGATGGATTAAAAATAGAAGCTAGACAAAAACTAGATGAGATAAAACCTATATCAATAGGACAAGCATCTCGTATATCAGGAGTTTCTCCTGCAGATATATCTGTACTTCTAATATATTTAGAGCAGATGAAAAAGTCTAAAGGAGGAAATAATGAACAATAGAGATTTATTGAAATCTGGTCTTAAAGAGTTTGGAATAAATACTGATGATAGCATGTTAGATAAGTTTAGCAACTATAGAGAAATACTAGTTGAGTGGAATCAAAAAATGAATTTAACTGGGATAGAAGAAGAAAAAGAAGTGTATATAAAACACTTCTTGGATTCTATTTCTGCTGTAAAAAATGGGTATATAAAAGATGGTATATCTATTATTGATGTTGGAACTGGTGCTGGATTTCCTGGTTTACCTTTAAAGATCTGTTTAAATGATATTGAGTTGACGTTGCTTGACTCTCTAAATAAAAGAATAAACTTTCTTCAAACAGTTGGGGAAGAGCTAGAACTGAAATATATAAAGTATATACATGGAAGAGCAGAAGACTTTGGTAAAAATGTCGATTACAGAGAACAATACGATGTTGCAACAGCAAGGGCAGTTGCAGGACTACCTGTTTTATTAGAGCTTTGTGTACCATTCATAAAGGTTGGAGGATATTTTATATGTTTAAAAGGTCCAAATGCGGACCTAGAATTAGAAGAATCAAAAAATGCTATGAGGGTGTTAGGGGTAGAATTTGTAGAAAAAATAGACATAATTTTACCAGAAATTGATTTAAGTCATAATATATTAGTTTTTGAAAAAAAGAAAAATACACCATCTAAATACCCAAGAAAAGCTGGAAAACCATCAAAAAATCCTATATTATAGTATATAATGAGCAATATTACTCTGATATTTCCTAGGAAATATTTTAATTTATTATAAATAGATAAAAAATAGAGGTTTTATTAAAGTTGATGAAGAAATTAACTTTATATACTAAATTATATTTATATCTAATAAGAGAGGTATGTTATGGAAGAAAAAAGAGTTATAGAGATAGCTGTAGTTAATATAGTACCAAATCCATATCAGCCGAGAAAGGTTTTTTCACAAGTTTCATTGGAGGAATTGAGTAATTCTATAAAGGCGTATGGAATACTTCAACCAATAACAGTTCGAGCAAAAGATGATAAATATGAATTGATTGCAGGTGAAAGAAGATACAGAGCTGCAAAGCTTGCGGGCTTAGAAACTATTCCGGCTATTGTCAACAACATGGATGATGAATCATCTGCAGTTTTAGCTTTATTAGAAAATCTGCAGAGGGAAGACCTAAATTTTATTGAGGAATCTATAGGTTATGATAATTTAATAAGGGAGCATCAGTTTACTCAACAACAGTTAGCTGAAAAGTTGGGTAAAAACCAATCGACCATAGCCAACAAGCTAAGAATATTAAAATTGCCGAATGAAATAAAATCCAGCTTGATAGAAAATAACCTGACTGAAAGACATGCAAGAGCGTTTCTAAAGTTACCTAACGAAGAACTGATGTTACAGGTATTAGATAAAGTAATAAAAAACGAACTAACAGTTAAGAAAACAGAGAAGTTAATTAAAGACATCCTAGAAGATCTAAACAATAATGGTAAAGAGCAAGATAAAAAACAGAATATAAAGGGTGCGATGAGTATAAGAATATACCTAAATACTTTAAAGCAAGCCTTTGATGCTATAACTAATACAGGTATTGAAGCTAAATATAATGAGATAGATAAGGGAGATTATATGGAGGTCGTTGTTAAGATCCCTAAAAAATAGAGATTACTGTGTTCAGTAGTCTTTTTTTATTATAAATTATCATCATATGTATTTATGGTAAAGTATTTATAATGAAAAATATAGTTTATACTATTAAGCATTAATGGATAATCAAAAGCAAATAGAGAGGTGAATCCCATGGGAAAAGTTATTGCTGTTTTTAACCAAAAAGGCGGCGTTGGAAAAACCACTACAAATGTAAATTTAAGCGCAAGTATTGCACAAATGGGCAAAAAAGTACTTGTTCTCGACTTAGATCCGCAAGGTAATACTACTAGTGGATATGGAATTGATAAAAATGAAGTCGAAAATACAATATACGAAGTAATGTTAGATGGTGTCGACTTAAAAGAGGCTATAATAACAACAGAATTTGAAAATGTAGATGTAGTAGCATCAGCAACGGAATTAGCAGGTGCGGAAATAGAGCTTTCAAAAATTGATGAAAGAGAATTTATACTAAAAAAAGCTTTATCTGGTGTTAAAGATAATTATGATTACATATTTATAGATTGTCCTCCTTCACTTGGGATGTTAACTATTAACTCACTTACTGCAGTAAATAGTGTACTTATACCGATACAGTGTGAGTATTATGCACTTGAAGGGGTAAGTCAACTTATGGAGACAATAAAACTAGTAAAATCAAGATTAAATCCTAATTTAGAAATACAAGGCGTTGTACTTAGTATGTTTGATGGTAGAGCAAATCTATCAATACAAGTAGTAGAAGAGGTTAAAAAATACTTTAAAGGTAGCGTATATACTAGCTTAATTCCTAGAAATGTAAGACTAGCCGAAGCACCAAGTCACGGAAAGCCAGCTATTTATTATGATAGCAGATGTAAAGGTTCTTTAGCTTATCAAGAACTTGCTGAAGAGTTTATATTTTTAGAGGAGGATGAGATATAGATGGAGAAGAAGACAAAGAGAACAAATAGACTCGGTAGAGGTCTTAGTGCTCTAATACCTGAAATAAATGAGGAAATAAATCAAAAAGATATAGTTAATATTGACATAGATAAGATATATCCTAATAGTTCTCAGCCAAGAAAGGTTTTTGATCAAGATAAAATAGAAATTCTAAGTGAATCTATAAAAAATCATGGAGTATTACAACCTATAGTATTAAAGCCTGATAATGATAATAAATATATGATAATAGCAGGAGAAAGAAGATATAGAGCTTCAAAACTTGCAAAAAAGAAAGATATACCAGCAGTAGTAAAAGATATACCTATGAAAAGCGTAATGGAAATAGCGTTAATCGAAAACCTTCAAAGAGAAAATTTAAACTCTATTGAAGAGGCAGTAGCTTATAAAGGTTTAATTGATAATTACAATGTTACTCAAGAGGAGATATCAGAAGCAGTCGGTAAAAGTAGACCTCATATTACAAATACACTAAGATTACTAAATCTTTGTGAAGAAGTAAGGGATATGATAGATGTTGGAAAAATCACAGCGGGGCATGGTAAGGCCCTTCTAAAAATCACAGATAAAGAAGTGCAAATCAAATTAGCGCAGAGAATAGTTGATGAAGAATTATCTGTAAGAGAAATTGAAGCTATAGCAAAAAAAATATGTGAAGGTAAAGAAGTTGAAGCTCCCCAAAAATCAAAAGAAGAAAAAGATATGTTTATCGTAGATGTAGAAGATAAACTTATGAATGTATTTGGAACAAAAGTAAATATATCTAGAGGTAAAAGAAAAGGTAAAATAGAGATAGAGTACTACAATGACGAGGATTTAAATAATATAATTTCAATGATTATAGAGTAGTAATAAATTCATATAACTGGAGGAATTAGAGATGATTTATTTTGACAATGCAGCAACTACATATCCAAAACCTGAAGAGGTATACGATGCAGTTTATGATTGTATGAAAAATTACTGTGCAAATCCAGGCAGAGCAGGCCACAAATTAGCTATGAAATCTGCTAGAAAAATTTACGATGCTAGAGAAAATCTTGCAAAACTTTTCAATGTAGATAATCCGATGACAATAGTATTTACTCATAATGCTACAGATTCACTAAATTTAGCAATAAAAGGAGTCTTAAAAAAGGGAGATCATGTAATTACTACTAGTATGGAACACAACTCTGTAATAAGACCTATAAAAGCGCTTGAAAGCAAAGGAGTAGAAAATACAGTAGTTGATTGTGATAAAGATGGTTTTTTAAATCCAGAAGACGTAGAAAAAGCAATTAAAGAAAATACTAAGCTAATAGTAACTACTCACGCTTCAAATGTGTGTGGAACATTGGTAGATATAAAATCTGTAGGTGGTATAGCTAAAAAACATGGTATTTTGTATTTAGTAGATGCATCTCAAACGGCTGGTGTTTATAATATAGATGTAAAAGATATGAACATAGATATGTTGGCAATGCCAGGGCATAAATGTCTTTTTGGACCACAGGGGACAGGGGTTCTTTATGTAAGAGAAGATCTTAAGTTAGATATATTAAAAGAGGGTGGTACAGGAAGTAAATCAGAAGAGCTAACTCAGCCAGAATTATTTCCCGATAAATATGAATCAGGAACACATAATACACCAGGCATAGTAGGATTAAATGAAGGTGTTAAATTTGTTCTAGATAAAGGTATAGAAAAAATAAGAGTGCATGAAGAAGAGTTGTGTCAATACATGCTAGATAAATTAAAAGAAATTGAAAATATAGAAATATACGGTCCTGAAGACAGTAAAAAAAGAGCAGCGGTTATAGCAATAAATATTGGAAACATGGATTCAGGAGAAGTAACTTTTATACTAGATGATGAGTTTGATATAGCCACAAGATCTGGAATTCACTGTTCACCACTAGCTCATACTACGCTTGGAACACTAGGACAAGGTGCTGTTAGATTTAGTATAGGTTATTTTAATACAACATATGATATAGATAAAGCAATAAAAGCTTTGAAAAAGATATCTGAGAATAGAGAGTAAGTTCTTTAAATAATTTTAGATTTCTTGTATCTCAATTATTTTGTAGTAATGATAAAATCGGAAAAGTTAACTGAAATGATAAAAAGGCGATAGGAAATGGTTGCGTAAATCTAGCCCAAGTTGATTGCGATCTCACGACCAAATTCCATCGCCTTTATTTCTTTCCAACTGTTTAATGTATAGTCAATATATTATAAATAGTCATTTTCCTCTAGTGCTATATGGCCACTTTCGTAGTTTTTACCATCTACTGTAAGTTTTATTTTGCTAACACCAAGATTTTCTTTAAATGTTTTAGCTACTGCATCTAATGTAAGTGTCTCTGCATCACTGCCAAGATTACTGTTCATAAAGCTTGAACTTACGTCTAAGAAACCTACTGTTGACCCTTCAACATCTTTCTTTTCAAATGAATTAAGGCTTGAACTAGGGATTACCTTTTGATTTATTAGCTCCTTGTATAGAGAGCTCGCATCCACAGAAGATAATTTTACATCATTTTTAACTAGAGAGCCATTGTCTAGATCAATAGAGAATACCGATGCGTTAGTTTCCTCTTTTTTATTGTTTGTAGTCTTGTCTCCACTGTCTTTTGAGACTGTAGTATCTTTACTAGTATCTTTATCTTTAGAATCATCATTAGTTGCATCATTATCTTCAGAATCTTTATCGTCTGAAGCAGGTTCTTCTACACTTTTATTATTGTTGTTATCTGTTTGATTGCTTTCAGATTTGTTATTATTGCTACATCCGAATGCGAATACTGCAACTGATAGTATACTTAATATTAATAGAATTTTCTTTTTTAACATATCTAAACACCTCTTTCTTTTTATCTATTATACCATAAACTTATAATTTGTATAATATAATACAAAAATGGAACTAAAGTGTAATTTGTATATATGTATACAAATTATCATATTAAGAAAATGTAACTATTGGAATCAGATTTATTTGTAAAAAATTTTTTATAATGATAAAAATATGTAAAAATTACAATATTATCAAATTAAGTAGTGTTTTAAAATAATATAAGTTATAATTATATTATAAATGACGTCTTCAAGAGGTGATAATAATATGGAAATATTGAGTCTTGGTGAAAAAATAAAAAAACTTAGAAAAGAAAAAAATATGACATTAAAGGAACTTGCAGGTGATAGAATAACTGCTGCTCAAATAAGTCATATAGAAAGAGACAAATCTCACACAAGTTATGATTTACTTGAATATCTGAGTGAAAAGTTAGGCGTTAGTGTTGAATACTTACTTGAAAACAAAGAAATACAATCCAAAAAACTAACAGATAACTTGATTCTAAAAATCGAAATTTACATAAACACAGATAAACTATATGAAGCAGAAGAAACGATAAATAAAACTTTAGAAATATGCAAAAAGTATGATTTAGTTGAAAATTACGGTAGATGTAGCTTTTTGTTAGCCAATATAAGATTAAAACAAGGTCAGTTTGATTCATCAGTTGTAAACTTTGAGAAAGCTTTATATTTCTTTATAAGAAAAAATGACACGATTAGTATATTTAACTGTTATTTGAATATAGGTAAGGTATACATGAAACAAAAGCTGTACAGCGTTGCAATTACGCATTTTAAATTTGCTGAAGAAATTATAGGTGAGAATGAATTTGAGGATTTTAATGCATATAAGGATTTATACAGCAACATGGCTTTATGTTTTATAAAAATAAATAAGCCTGATAAATCTTTATATTATGTAGAAAAAGTAAACGAGTTAGATTGCAAAAATGGTGTAGAAAGTGAAGTTGAAATTTTAGTTTTAAAGGCCAATAACTTATTTAAGTTAGGCAAGTTAGAAGAATCTATGGTATTATTTAGAAAGGCATTGAAATTATTAGATAGTGATAACAATAAGAATATACTTGCAGATGTTTATCTAAATATTTCTGATGTGTACTCATATACAGGAAACGTGGATAAAGTAATTGAGTATTCCAAAAAGGCATACGATATAAAAACAGATTCTTGTGATGATCATATGATGGAAGGTCTGTTTAAAATTATTGATGCATATATACAAAAAGGTGATTTTTCAATCGCTAAAAAATATTGTAAGCTAGCTTTAGCTTCTTCTATTAAAAATAAGGATAAAATAAGTGAATATAAAGTACTTAAAAAATATTCTGATATTTGTAGAGAACAAGGAGAATCAAATTTATCTGTAGAATACTTAACTAAGAGCATAGAAATAGTGTCTATTTTGGGAGATAAAAAGGTTCTGGCGGGAATGTATATAGATTTAGGTAGAATATACTCAGATATATCAAAAGATAAAGAGCTAGAATATTATCAAAAAGGATTAGATATGTATAAAGATCTCGAAATTATATAGTAAAGATACATCTATATATGTATAGATACAATCTATAACACTAAAGTTATATATATGATACTATTATTATGTATAGATATAATGAAATTTAACTTTAATATAGAGGAGATTTTAATATGAGAGTAGAAGTAGACGCTAGAGGTTTAGCATGCCCTAAACCAGTTATACATACAAAAAAAGAGCTAGAAAAAATAAGCGATGGAGTTGTAGTTACGACTGTTGATAATAAGATGGCGAAGGAAAACTTACTAAAATTAGCTAAATCTTTAAACTTAGAGTCAAATATAGTTAAAGATGAAGAAGAGCTTATAACTATAGAAATTGTTAAAAATGGAGAAATATGTGAAATAGCAGATGCTATAGTAGAAGAAAAGGATGATCTAGAAAATAGATGTATCTTTATCACAAAAGATAAAATGGGTTCAGGAAATGATGAATTAGGTGAAGTACTTATAAAAGGGTTTGTTTATACCCTAACTGAGACAAAACCTTATCCAAAGAGCATACTATTAGTGAATGGTGGAATCAAGCTAAGTACAGTAAATGAAGATACAGTAGGAAACCTTAAGATTCTCGAGGAAGCAGGAGTAGAAGTTTTATCATGCGGAACTTGTCTTGATTACTATGATTTAAAGGACGAGCTCAAGGTAGGAACAGTCACAAATATGTATAGTATAGTTGAATCTCTAAAGAATTCTTCAAACACTATAACAATATAATTTTAGAAAAGTTAGTTTATAATAGGCAGTATTTCGCCTTTAGTATATAGTTATAAAAAAGTTGAATAAATTATAATAAAAATACAAGAACAATATAGATATCAGAAAGGAATTCGATATGAAGGAAATGTATATCGTGTCCTTTAATTCAACTCATCATGCTATAAGATCAGAAAAATTATTAAAAGAGCACGAAGTTGCTATTACAATGTTGCCCACACCAAGAGAAATTTCCGCTAGTTGTGGGCTTTCCGTTAGATTTTCAAAAGATGATCTAGAAAAGATTACAAAGATACTTAAAGACAATGAGATTGATTTTAAAGGTGTTTATCATATAGATAAAAATAAAGAAGGAAATAAAGAAGTTAATCAAATAGTATAGGTTAAGGTTAGCGTAATATGATAGTAACTTGTCAAATTACTTAAAACTATTATGGGTAGGGGGTATAATATCTATGCCGATGGATTTGAAAATAGGAGACATCGTTGAATTAAAAAAACAGCATGCTTGTGGATGCAAGGAGTTTGAAATAACCAGAATAGGCATGGATATAAAGATTAAATGTATGAAATGCTCTAGACTCATAATGCTTGATAGAGAGACATTAGAAAAAAGAGTAAGGAAGTTATCTAGAAAAGAGGATTAATCTAGCATACAATTATAACTTAATATATAAATCAAAATGATTTTGTCAGCTGTGTTCTATTGTATGAAAAAAAGTTTCTTCAATCTGAAGAACATTTTCATGGGGGTGCTTTAATATGGCAGTAAATTTCGCAAGAAGAATGCAAGGATTAAAAGGATCAGAAATTCGTGAACTTTTGAAGCTTACACAACAGCCTCAAATCATATCTTTCGCTGGAGGAATGCCTGCTCCAGAGATGTTTCCTGTAGAGGAAATGAAAAAGGTATCTGTTGCAGTGTTAGAAGAAAATGGTAGAGTAGCAATGCAGTACACTACTACAGAAGGATATGAGCCCTTAAGGGAGAAAATTGCTCAAAGAATGAATGATAAATATCAATCTAATGTGAACAAAGACGACATATTAATCACAAGTGGTTCACAACAAGGACTGGATTTTGCAGGTAAAGTATTTATCGATGAAGGTGATGTTATACTTTGTGAAAGTCCATCATACCTAGGAGCTATAAACGCTTTTAAATCTTATCAACCAAAGTTTATAGATGTTCCAACAGATGATGGTGGAATGGTAATGGAGGAATTAGACAAGATACTAGCAACTACTGATAAAGTCAAAATGATTTATGTAATACCAGATTTCCAAAACCCAACAGGAAGAACTTGGTCTCTTGATAGACGTAATAAGTTTATGGAAATAGTAAACAAATATGAAATACCTGTAATTGAGGACAATCCATATGGAGAGTTGAGATTTGAAGGAGATTATCTTCCATCACTGAAATCTCTGGATACTAAGGGATTAGTAATATTTTTAGGAACTTTTTCTAAGATATTCTGCCCAGGCTACAGAATAGGATGGACTTGTGCTTCTCCAGAAATATTAACTAAATTTAATTTCGCTAAACAAGGTTCAGATTTACAATCATCTACTATATCTCAAATGGAACTTAGCAAATTTATGGATATGTACAGCTTAGATGATCATATTAACAATATTAAAAATGTTTATGTTAAGCGTAGAGATGTTATGCTTAAGACAATGAAAGAGGAATTCCCAGAAGGAGTTAAATTTACTCATCCTGAGGGAGGTCTATTTACGTGGGTTGAAATACCTGATCACTTAAATACTAGAGATTTACTTCATAAGTGCTTAGAGAAAAATGTTGCTTATGTTGCAGGCGGAGGATTCTTCCCAAATGGTGGTGTAAGCAATGCGTTTAGACTTAATTATTCAAATATGCCAGAAGAGAAGATTATTAAAGGAATAAAAAGTATAGCTGAAGTTTTGAAGGAAGCTTTACAATTAGAAGGCGCTTCTAAATAGTTGGATTTTTAATTAAATATTTTTTAAATATAAATGAGGCATCGTTTGTTAATAAAAAAACAAATGATGCCTATTTTAATGTTGTATAGAGCTATTCAGTAAATACACAACAGATTCTATTTTAGAATACAGAACAGATACTTCTAATAGTTTAACGGTAAACAGTATAGATATTAGATTTAAAAGTACTATACTGTTTATAAAGTCATATAATTTAATAAATATAACTGGTAATAAAAAGATATAAACTTCTATTAATTAATGAAAAATTAATGACTTAATAAGTTCTTATTTTAGGAGCTTTATAACCCCTTATGAAAACTTCAATTTCATTAAACGAATCAGTAAATAGTATCTTATCTCTGTCTTCTTTAGATAAAAAACCTTCATCAACCATTAACTCATACTGAGATTTAAGTAAATCGTAGTAACCATTGGTATTAAATAGTATGCATGGGTTTACATGTTGTCCAATTCTTCCCCAGGATATAACTTCTGTTATTTCTTCTAAAGTGCCAGGACCTCCAGGCAAAGCTATAAAACAATCAGATAGAGAGATCATTTTTGCTTTTCTTTCATGCATAGTTTCTACGGTATGTAACTCTGTTAACCCCTGATGTGCTATTTCTTTATCTACTAGAAATGTTGGAATAACACCAATTGCAGAACCTCCATTTTCTAAAACTGTATCTGCAATCAGGCCCATAAGTCCTACGTTTCCACCTCCGTAAACTAGTGTATTGTTATTAGAAGCTATCCACTTAGATAATTCTACTGCTTTTTCAGTATATATATAATTTTTTCCAGAACTTGCACCACAATAAACAGCTATGTTCATATTTATCAATCCTTTCAATTTACATATTAACATTTTTTTATACCGTTGCAAACATATGCTTAGAACAATTAAAGTTAAGTATGATATATAAAAGTTCTAAATTTGAAAAGTTAAATAGGCTGAATAAACCTTGTTAAGAGTGATACATAACAAGGTTTATTATTTATTATAGCACATATTTTAATCTTACTTTACATCGGTTAATTGTATATTTTACTGCATAAAATTTTTACAACATTTTTGATAAAATTAAATAAAGTTTATGGTATGATTTAAACATATATTTAGGTAAAAGCTATTTTTAATATTTAAGTAGGGTTAAATAGGGTATCTACATCTTATGGGGATAGGAAGTTATACCAGGGGAATGAAGAATCGGGTTGGTTATTAAATTTGTCTGAATTATTCATTACAATTAATTTACCAACAAAGAAGTATTCGAAATAAATCGAATACTTCTTTTGTGTAATAATTTAATAAATATAACCAACTAAAAAACCAAATATAATAAATAATAGATTATAATTTTGTGATATTTTAATATCATCCAAAAGTTTCCTATATATAATGAAGGAAAAAATATAATTATTATATGTATAATATTATTAAAACATTGGAATTAGGGATAATTAGAATGTAGAAAAAGGTAAAATTAGCTAGGAATTTGAAAGTCATTTATATTTTGTAAAAAATGGGGTTTAAATTCTAAAATTTGTAAATAATACTTAATATACGTGTAAAATACTGTAAAAATGAAATTTAAGTATATACTTTGCACATAAAATAAAATATTTATTGTAAAGTACTTGACAATATGATAAAATTATTAGATGTGTTAGAATGAACTTTTGTTTTATTTTTAATTATATGAGAGGTGAAAAGTGAATGCCACATCCTGTCACAATAGGTAAAAGAACGCGAATGAGCTTTTCCAAAATAAAGGAAATAGCTGATGTGCCAAATCTTATAGAGATTCAAGTGGATTCCTATAAGTGGTTTTTAAAAGAAGGTCTAAAAGAAGTATTTGAAGATATATCACCAATAGAAGATTACACTGGTAATCTTATATTGGAATTTGTTGACTATTCTTTAGATGAAAAACCAAAGTACGATATAGAAGAATGTAAAGAGAGAGATGCTACATATTGTGCGCCTCTAAAAGTTAAGGTAAGACTTATTAATAAGGAAACCGGGGAAATAAAAGAACAAGAAGTCTTTATGGGAGATTTCCCTCTTATGACTAATAAAGGGACTTTCATTATTAATGGTGCTGAAAGGGTTATTGTAAGTCAGCTTGTAAGATCACCAGGAGTGTATTATGCAGATGAGAGAGATAAAAACGGTAAGAGACTTATATCTTCTACTGTAATACCTAATAGAGGTGCATGGTTAGAGTATGAAACAGATTCTAATGATGTAATATCTGTAAGAGTTGACAGAACAAGAAAGCAACCTGTTACTGTACTACTTAGAGCTCTTGGAATAGGTTCGGACTCCGAAATAATTGATTTACTAGGAGAAGATGAGAGACTTATCGCAACTCTTGAGAAAGATAGTACAAGTACTGTTGAAGAAGGATTAGTTGAAATCTACAAAAAATTAAGACCAGGTGAACCACCAACTGTTGAAAGTGCATCATCATTACTTAAATCACTTTTCTTTGATCCAAAGAGATATGATTTAGCAAAAGTAGGTAGATACAAATTTAACAAAAAATTATCTTTATGCCATAGAATAATGAATAGAATATCAGCTGATGATGTAATACATCAAGAAACAGGTGAAGTTTATGTTAAAGCTGGAGAAAAAATCCCTTATGAAGTTGCCAAAGACATACAAAATTCAGGTATTAACGTGGTAACTATTTTACTTGATGGGGATAAAAGGGTAAAGGTTACTGGTAATAATTTCGTGGATATCAAATCACATATTAAATTTGACATAGATGAATTAAACATTAAAGAGATGGTACATTATCCAACTCTTAAAGAAATAATAGACAGCTACACAGATGAAGAAGAAATAAAAGAAGCTTTAAAACTAAGATCAAAAGAATTAGTTCCTAAACACATACTGTTAGACGATATAATAGCTTCTATAGATTACGAATTCAACTTATTCTACGACATAGGTAATATAGATGATATTGACCACCTTGGTAACAGAAGAATAAGATCTGTTGGCGAATTATTACAAAACCAAGTTAGAATTGGTTTCTCTAGAATGGAAAGAGTTATAAAAGAAAGAATGACTGTACAGGATATGGAAGCTATAACGCCACAAGCGCTTGTTAACATAAGACCTGTATCAGCTGCAATAAAAGAGTTCTTTGGTAGTTCTCAGTTATCTCAGTTCATGGATCAAACAAATCCACTATCTGAGCTTACTCATAAGAGAAGATTATCAGCCCTAGGGCCTGGTGGTCTTTCAAGAGAGAGAGCTGGGTTTGAGGTGCGTGACGTTCACCACTCTCACTATGGAAGAATGTGTCCGATTGAGACTCCTGAGGGGCCGAATATAGGACTTATAAACTCTCTTGGAACTTATGCTAAAATCAATGAATTTGGTTTTATTGAGTCTCCGTACAGAAAGTTTGATAAAGAGACAATGACAGTTACTGATGAAATACACTACTTAACTGCTGATGAAGAAGATTTATTCGTTAGAGCCCAAGCAAATGAGGCATTAACTGACGACAACAAATTTGTAAATAGCAGAGTTGTTTGTAGAACTATAAACGGTGCTGTTGAACTTGTTACTCAAGATAAAATTGATTATATGGATATATCGCCTAAGCAAGTTGTATCTGTTGCGACAGCAATGATACCTTTCTTAGAAAATGATGACGCCAACCGTGCCCTAATGGGATCAAACATGCAGCGTCAAGCCGTGCCACTAGTTAGAAGAGAGGCACCAATTATAGGTACTGGTATAGAGTACAGAGCAGCTAAAGACTCAGGAGCCGTTGTTGTTGCTAAAAACACAGGAATTGCAGAGAGAGTAACTGCTGATGAAATAATTATAAAGAGAGAAGATGGAAACAGAGATAGATACAATCTTCTTAAGTTTAAACGTTCAAACTCTGGTACTTGTGTAAACCAAACTCCGATCATTTGTAAAGGTGATCAAATCCTTGCAGGAGATGTTATAGCTGATGGACCGGCTACAGATCTTGGCGAAGTTGCCCTTGGAAGAAACTGCTTTATAGCGTTTATGACATGGGAAGGTTATAACTACGAGGATGCCATATTAATAAATGAAAAATTAGTTAAAGAAGATAGATTGTCTACAATTCATATAGAAGAATATGAGTGCGAGGCTAGAGATACAAAACTTGGGCCTGAGGAGATCACTAGAGATATACCAAATGTAGGGGATAGTGCTATTAAGAACCTAGATGAAAGAGGTATAATCAGAATAGGTGCTGAAGTTGATTCAGGAGACATACTAGTTGGTAAAGTTACACCAAAGGGTGAAACAGAACTTACTGCTGAAGAAAGATTACTTAGAGCTATCTTCGGTGAAAAAGCTAGAGAAGTTAGAGATACATCTTTAACTGTACCTCATGGTGAGTCAGGAATTATAGTAGATATAAAACTGTTTACTAGAGAAAATGGGGATGATTTATCTCCAGGAGTAAATGAACTTGTTAGATGTTATATAGCTAAGAAGAGAAAGATAAAAGTAGGAGACAAGATGGCTGGTCGTCATGGTAATAAGGGTGTTATCTCTAGAGTATTACCTGAAGAAGACATGCCATTTATGGAAGACGGAACTCCTATGGACATAGTTCTTAATCCACAAGGTATACCATCTCGTATGAATATCGGTCAGGTACTTGAAATGCACTTAGGTCTTGCTGCTAAGAAACTTGGTTGGTACGTTGCAACATCAGTATTTGATGGAGCAAATGAGTTTGATATAATGGATGCTCTTGAAGAAGCTGGATATCCAAGAAACGGTAAACTTGATTTATATGATGGTAGAACAGGTATTCCGTTTGACAACAAGATAACTGTAGGTTATATGTACATGCTTAAACTTCACCACTTGGTTGACGATAAGCTACATGCAAGAAGTACAGGACCTTACTCTTTAGTAACTCAACAACCTCTTGGTGGTAAAGCACAATTTGGTGGTCAGAGATTCGGAGAGATGGAGGTTTGGGCGCTTGAGGCTTATGGAGCTGCTCATATACTTCAAGAGATACTTACTGTTAAGTCAGATGACGTTGCTGGACGTGTTAGAACTTACGAAGCGATAGTTAAAGGTGAAAATATACCTGAGCCAGGAATACCAGAATCATTCAAGGTTCTAATAAAAGAGCTTCAAAGTTTATGCTTGGATGTAAAAGTATTAACTGATGAAGATCAAGAAATAGAAGTTAAAGAGTCTTTAGATGATGAAGATGTTAATATAGAAGAATTTGAGTTAGATATGATCGATAATATGGGAGAAATAGAAGAGTCTCATATTATAGAAGAAACTGATGGTGAGACTGAAGAAGAGCCAGAAGTAGATCCAGATGAAGAAATGATAGATGATGAAGATTTAAAAGACTTTGCTGAAGATGATGAATATGATAAGGTCATAGACTATGACAATGAGGACTTTGATGTATAAGTTTTTATAACATATAGGAAATTGCAGTATAATGCAATTTCCGCATATGTGCTTTGAAAAAATCAAATAGAAGGGAGAGAACTCCTTGTTTGAATTAAACAATTTTGAGTCGATAAAAATAGCTTTAGCTTCTCCGGAGAAGATAAGACAATGGTCTAGAGGGGAAGTAAAAAAACCAGAAACTATAAACTACCGTACTTTAAAACCAGAAAAAGATGGTCTATTCTGTGAAAGAATATTTGGACCACAAAAGGACTGGGAGTGTCACTGTGGTAAATACAGAAGAGTAAGATACAAAGGTGTGGTATGTGATAGATGTGGTGTTGAAGTAACAAAATCTAAAGTAAGAAGAGAGAGAATGGGACATATAGAGCTAGCCGCTCCAATGTCACATATATGGTATTTTAAAGGTATACCAAGTAGAATGGGACTTTTACTTGATATGTCTCCAAGATTTTTGGAAAAAATACTTTATTTCGCATCATATGTAGTTATAAATCCAGGTGAGACTGGACTTAACGCTAAGCAGTTATTAACTGAAAAAGAATATAGAGATGCCCTTGAAAAATACGGTAATACATTCGAAGTTGGAATGGGTGCTGAAGCTGTAAAAGCACTGCTTAAGAACATAGACTTAGAACAACAAAGTAAAGAACTTAGAGCAGAATTAAAAGATAGTACAGGGCAAAAAAGAATAAGAACTATCAGAAGACTGGAAGTTGTAGAAGCATTCAAGAAGTCTGGTAACAAACCAGAATGGATGATACTTGATGCAATACCTGTAATACCACCAGATTTAAGACCTATGGTTCAGCTAGATGGTGGAAGATTTGCGACTTCAGATTTAAATGACCTGTATAGAAGAGTTATAAACAGAAACAATAGATTGAAGAGATTACTTGAACTTGGAGCTCCAGACATCATCGTAAGAAATGAAAAAAGAATGCTTCAAGAAGCAGTAGATGCTCTTATAGATAATGGTAGAAGAGGTAGACCAGTAACTGGACCTGGTAACAGACCACTTAAGTCTTTATCAGATATGCTTAAAGGTAAACAAGGACGTTTCCGTCAGAACTTACTTGGAAAGCGTGTTGATTACTCAGGACGTTCTGTTATCGTTGTTGGACCAGAACTTAAATTCTACCAATGTGGTCTTCCTAAGAAAATGGCATTAGAATTATTTAAACCATTTGTAATGGATAAATTAGTTAAAGAAGGTTATGCACACAACATAAAAAGTGCTAAATCAATAGTAGAAAAAGTCAAGCCTGAAGTTTGGGATGTACTTGAAGACGTAATAAAGAGTCATCCTGTACTACTAAACCGTGCGCCGACTCTACACAGACTAGGTATACAAGCATTTGAGCCAATTCTAGTAGAAGGTAAGGCTATAAAACTACATCCACTAGTATGTACAGCTTACAATGCCGACTTTGACGGTGACCAAATGGCTGTTCACGTTCCTTTATCAGTGGAGGCTCAAGCAGAAGCTAGATTCTTAATGCTTTCTGTAAACAATATACTTGCTCCAAAAGACGGTACACCTATAACTACTCCGTCTCAGGATATGGTTCTTGGAAGTTACTATTTAACAATAGAAGCTCAAGATGGTGTTAAAGGAACAGGAATGGTATTTAAAGACTTCAATGAGTTATTACTTGCTTACTACAATAAAGCTGTAGACCTTCATGCTCTTGTTAAGATGAGAAAAGTATATGAAGATGGAACAAGTGCTATTATTGAGAGTACAGTTGGTAGATTTATATTCAATGAAGGTGTTCCTCAGGATTTAGGGTTTGTCGATAGACAAGAAGATCCTAATGGACTTGAAGTAGACTTCCTAGTTGATAAAAAATCTCTAGGTAAAATAATAAATAAATGCTTTATAAGACACGGAAACACTATAACTGCTGAACTACTAGACTACATTAAATCTCTTGGATTTAAATTCTCTACAATCGCAGGTATAACAGTTGCCGTAGCTGATATGGACGTTCCAAAAGAGAAGGAAATATATATATCAGAAGCAGAGCAAAAAGTAGATAAATACGAAAAGGCGTACAGAAGAGGTCTTATATCTGATGAAGAAAGGTATGAAAGAGTTATAGAAACTTGGACAGAAACTACTGAAAAAGTAACAGATGCTCTTATGGACGGTCTTGATAGATTAAATAACCTGTATATAATGGCCCATTCAGGAGCCAGAGGATCTAAAAACCAGATAAGACAGCTTGCTGGTATGCGTGGACTTATGGCCAATGCATCAGGTAAGACAATGGAGATCCCTGTTAAGTCAAACTTCCGTGAAGGTCTATCAGTACTTGAGTACTTTACATCTTCTCACGGTGCCAGAAAAGGACTTTCAGATACAGCGCTTCGTACAGCGGAGTCAGGATACTTGACAAGAAGACTTGTTGATGTCAGCCAGGACGTTATAGTTAGAGAGATAGACTGTGGTACAAAAGATACAACAGAAATATTAGCTATAAAAGATGGTAATGAAGTTATTGAAGAACTTTACGATAGAATGGTTGGAAGATATGTTGTTGATGCTATAAAACATCCAGAAACTGGAGAAGTAATAGTAGAAGCAGATTCCAGAATAACTGAAGATCAAGCAGATATGATTGTAGAAGCAGGAATTGAGATGGTACACATCAGAACTGTTCTTAACTGTAAGACTAATCACGGTGTTTGTTCTAAATGTTATGGTAAAAACCTTGCTACAGGTAAAGAAGTTCACATTGGTGAAGCGGTTGGTATCATTGCTGCCCAGTCAATAGGTGAGCCGGGTACTCAGCTTACAATGCGTACTTTCCATACAGGTGGAGTTGCCGGTGGAGATATAACTCAAGGTCTTCCAAGGGTCGAAGAGTTATTTGAAGCCAGAAAACCAAAGAGCCTTGCTATAATATCAGAAATATCAGGTAGAGTTGAAATAAATGAATCTGATAAGAAGAAAGAAGTAACAATAATACCTAGTGAAGGCGAAAAAGAAGTATATGCTATACCTTATGGTTCAAGACTAAGAGTTAAACAAGGTCAAATGGTTAAAGCAGGAGATCCATTAATTCAAGGTTCAATTAACCCTCACGATATAGTAAGAGTTAATGGGATTATAGGTGTTCAAGAATATATAGTTAAAGAAGTGCAGAGAGTTTATAGACTTCAAGGGGTTGATATAAACGACAAGCACATCGAAGTTATAGTTAGACAGATGTTATCAAAAGTTAAAGTTGAAGATCCTGGGGATACAGATTTACTACCAGGTGGATATGAAGATGTTCTAGTATTCAACAAGTGCAATGAAGAAGCTGAAGCACAAGATTTAAGACCTGCTCAAGCTACAAGAGTACTTCTTGGAATAACTAAGGCATCACTTGCTACAGACTCATTCTTATCAGCAGCATCATTCCAAGAGACAACTAGAGTATTAACAGAAGCTGCTATAAAGGGTAAAGAAGATAACTTAATCGGCCTTAAAGAGAATGTTATATTAGGTAAACTTATACCAGCTGGTACAGGTATGAAAAAATACAAAAATATAGCAGTTGAAAAGGTTGAAGCCTAAGAAGGGCCTGAGTTAAAAGATATCTTGACAATCATTTATCCTGATGATAAAATGTTTAAGTGTGTAATTATGAGTACACTAAGGATCCTACGGGGTTCTTAGTGGCTTTTAAATGCTACAATATTAATTTAAAGCTAAAAGCATCAAACTATGTTAGACGCAGTCAATGTGTCTAAGCTTTGAATCGGTTGGTGATCTGTTTAAGATCTAAAATTAAAAGAAGGAGGTGCAGATTAATGCCAACTATTAACCAGTTAATCCGTAAGAGTAGAAAAGCTATTGAGAAAAAATCAGACTCTCCAGCACTACAAAGAGGATATAACTCACTTGACAAGAGAGCAACAGAAATAAGTGCTCCACAAAAAAGAGGAGTATGTACATCAGTAAAAACAGTTACTCCTAAAAAACCTAACTCAGCGTTAAGAAAAGTTGCCAGAGTTAGACTTACTAATGGTATAGAGGTTTCAGCTTATATACCAGGAGAAGGACACAACCTACAAGAACATAGTGTTGTTCTTATTAGAGGGGGAAGAGTTAAAGACCTTCCAGGAGTTAGATACCATATATTAAGAGGAACTCTTGATACTGCAGGTGTTGAAAAGAGAATGCAATCAAGATCTAAATACGGTGCTAAAAAACCAAAAGACGCAAAAAAATAATAACCGTTTAAATTAATTATAGTTTAGGTGCTTTAAATATAGAGAAATATATTTATGGCATCACGATATGTAAGTGCATATCGAGTACCTATGATTTAATATTTAATATTTAAGGAGGGAAGCAGAATGCCAAGAAAAGGTAATGTTCCAAAGAGAGACGTTTTACCAGATCCAATGTATGGAAGTACGGTAGTTACTAAGTTGATTAATAACTTAATGATAGATGGAAAAAGAGGAAAAGCTCAAAAGATCGTTTATGATGCTTTTGCAATAGTAGCAGATAATACAGGAGAGGATGCTCTTGAAGTATTTGAAGCAGCTATGGAGAACATAATGCCAGTTCTAGAAGTTAAAGCTAGAAGAGTTGGTGGAGCTAACTATCAAGTGCCAATCGAGGTTAGACCTGAGAGAAGACAAACTTTAGGTTTAAGATGGTTAGTAAAATATACGAGAGATCGTGGAGAAAGAGGAATGGTTGATAAGCTTGCTAAAGAAATAATGGACGCAGCTAACAATACAGGAGCCTCAGTTAAGAAGAAAGAAGATACTCATAAAATGGCAGATGCTAACAGAGCGTTTGCACATTACAGATGGTAGTATATACAGATATCTTATAAATTTAGGATATCATAAGGAGGAAGGACCATGGATAGAAAGTTTCCTTTGGAAAGAACAAGGAATATAGGAATCATGGCTCATATAGATGCAGGTAAAACAACTACTACAGAAAGAATCCTGTTTTATACTGGGCAAACACATAAAATAGGGGAGACTCATGAAGGAGCTTCTCAAATGGACTGGATGGAGCAAGAGAAGGAAAGAGGTATAACAATTACTTCTGCCGCTACTACTGCTACATGGAAAGACCATAGAATAAACGTTATAGATACTCCAGGGCACGTGGACTTTACAGTTGAGGTTGAAAGATCTCTTAGAGTACTTGATGGTTCTGTTGCAGTATTCTGTGCTAAGAGTGGGGTTGAACCTCAATCTGAGAACGTATGGAGACAAGCAGAAACTTACGGAGTACCAAGAATAGCGTTTGTAAACAAAATGGACAGAACTGGAGCAGACTTCTTAAACGTTGTTGGAATGATGAAGGACAGACTAGCATCAAATGCTGTGCCACTACAACTACCAATAGGTAAAGAAGATTATTTCTCAGGTATTGTTGATTTAATAGAAATGAATGCTGTTATATACAAAGATGATTTAGGTATTGATATGGAAATAACTGAAATACCTGAAGATTTAAAAGATATAGCTGCTGAGTATAGAGAAAAATTAGTTGAAGCAACTGCTGAGACTGATGAAGAATTAATGCTTAAGTACCTTGAAGGTGAAGAAATAACTAAAGAAGAGTTAAAAATAGCTATAAGAAAAGCTACTATAGCTTGTGAAATGAACCCAGTATTCTGTGGTACTGCTTACAGAAACAAAGGTGTTCAGTTACTTATAGATGCTGTTATAGATTATTTACCAGCTCCAACTGATATAGCTTCTATAAAAGGAGTTTTACCAGATGGAGAAGAGTCAGAAAGACATGCTTCTGATGAAGAGCCATTTTCAGCTCTTGCATTCAAGATAATGACTGACCCATTTGTTGGTAAATTAGCATTCTTCAGAGTTTATTCTGGAACACTAGAATCTGGATCTTATGTTCTTAACTCAACTAAGGGCAAAAGAGAAAGAATTGGTCGTATACTACAAATGCATGCGAACACTAGAGAAGAAATAACTAAAGTATTTGCCGGAGATATCGCAGCGGCAGTTGGTCTTAAAGATACAACTACAGGAGACTCTTTATGTGACGCTTCTGCACCAATAATACTTGAATCAATGGAATTCCCTGAGCCAGTTATAGATGTTGCTATTGAACCTAAATCAAAAGCCGCTCAAGAAAAGATGGGTGTTGCTCTTCAAAAGCTTGCTGAAGAAGATCCAACTTTCAGAGTTAGAAGTGATCAGGAAACAGGACAAACTATAATCGGTGGTATGGGTGAGCTTCACCTAGAAGTTATCGTTGATAGACTTCTTAGAGAGTTTAAAGTTGAAGCAAATGTTGGTGACCCACAAGTTGCTTACAGAGAAACTATCACACAACCTGTTGATGTTGAGTACAAATACTCTAAACAATCAGGTGGTAGAGGTCAATACGGTCACGTTAAGATCAGAGTTAATCCACTTGAGCCAGGTGAAGGATACAAATTCGAAAACAAAACTGTTGGAGGATCTGTACCTAAAGAGTATGTTGGACCAGTTGATCAAGGTATCCAAGGAGCTATGCATGCAGGTGTTATAGCTGGGTATCCAGTTGTTGATGTTGGTGTTCAACTATACGATGGATCTTACCATGAGGTTGACTCTTCAGAGATGGCCTTCAAAATGGCAGGTTCTATGGCATTCAAAGACGCTCTTAAGAAAGGTAATTCAGTACTTCTTGAGCCTTACTTCAAGGTTGAAGTTGTTACTCCAGAGGATTACATGGGAGACGTAATGGGTGACTTAAACTCTAGAAGAGGATTAATCCAAGGTATGGAAGCTAGAAGCGGTGCTCAAGTTATAAATGCATTCGTTCCACTTTCAGAAATGTTTGGATACTCTACAGATCTTAGATCTGCTACTCAAGGTCGTGCAACATACACTATGATATTCGACCACTACGAGCAAGTTCCAGCTTCTGTAGCTAAGAAAATAGCTGAAGGAAGATAAATACAACAAGTTATTAAATTTTTTAATATAAAAAATATAAAAATAAAAATCTAAAAACAATGGCTAGGTGGTCAATTCCACCTAGCATGTAAATAAAGGGAGGAAAGTAAAAATGGCTAAATCTAAATACGAAAGAACTAAGCCCCATGTTAATATAGGAACTATAGGTCACGTTGACCATGGTAAAACTACTTTAACAGCAGCTATAACAAAAACATTACATGCAAGATATCAATTAGGAGAAGCAGTAGACTTCGCTAATATAGATAAAGCTCCAGAAGAAAGAGAAAGAGGAATCACAATATCTACAACTCACGTTGAGTATGAGACTCCTAACAGACACTACGCTCACGTTGACTGCCCAGGACATGCTGACTACGTTAAAAACATGATCACAGGAGCAGCACAAATGGACGGTGCTATACTAGTTGTTTCTGCAACTGATGGACCAATGCCTCAAACAAGAGAGCATATAGTACTATCTAGACAAGTTGGTGTACCATACATCGTTGTATTCTTAAACAAATGCGACATGGTAGACGACGAAGAGTTATTAGAGTTAGTTGAAATGGAAGTTAGAGACTTATTATCAGAGTACGATTTCCCAGGAGATGACACTCCAATAGTTAAAGGATCAGCTTTAATGGCTCTTGAAGATCCAGCAAGCGAGTGGGGAGACAAAATAGTTGACCTATTTGAGCAAATAGATGAGTATATACCATCTCCAGAGAGAGATATAGATAAAGACTTCTTAATGCCAGTTGAGGACGTATTCTCAATAACTGGTAGAGGAACAGTTGCTACAGGTAGAGTTGAGAGAGGTATACTAAAAGTTCAAGATGAAGTAGATCTAGTAGGTCTTGCTGAAGCTCCAAGAAAGTTAATAGTAACAGGAGTAGAGATGTTCAGAAAATTACTAGACCAAGCACAAGCTGGAGATAACATAGGAGCTCTTTTAAG
>NZ_JAHLOF010000011.1 GCF_018917235.1 Metaclostridioides mangenotii | reverse complement strand
ATCCTCCACCAAGTAAATAAAATGCGGATGTGGCGGAATTGGCAGACGCACTAGACTTAGGATCTAGCGCCTTTGGCGTGGGGGTTCGACTCCCTTCATCCGCACCATTTTATTTATATGCGGGAATAGTTCAGTGGTAGAGCGCGACCTTGCCAAGGTCGAAGTCGCGAGTTCGAATCTCGTTTCCCGCTCCATATTATTAATGTGGGTGCATAGCTCAGCTGGATAGAGCAACGCCCTTCTAAGGCGTGTGTCCGGGGTTCGAATCCCTGTGCGCTCACCATTTTAATAAATAGGGGATTCGCCAAGTCGGTAAGGCACAGCACTTTGACTGCTGCATGCGTAGGTTCGAGTCCTGCATCCCCTGCCATTAAAGTACGGAGAGGTGTCCGAGTGGTTTAAGGAGCTGGTCTTGAAAACCAGTGATGCTTAACGGCACCGTGGGTTCGAATCCCACCCTCTCCGCCAGAGCCCAAATAGCTCAGTCGGTAGAGCAGGGGACTGAAAATCCCCGTGTCGGTGGTTCGATTCCGCCTTTGGGCACCAAAAGATGTGGCGGTATAGCTTAGTTGGCTAGAGCGTTCGGTTCATACCCGAAAGGTCACAGGTTCGACTCCTGTTACCGCTACCAATAAAATGTGGACCATTAGCTCAGTTGGTTAGAGCGCCCGGCTCATAACCGGTAGGTCCGGGGTTCGAGTCCCTGATGGTCCACCACATTTAATTCAATTTCGAGGTGTAGCGCAGTTTGGTAGCGCACATGGTTTGGGACCATGGGGCCGGGGGTTCGAGTCCCTTCACCTCGACCAGTTGTGGTGGGTATAGCTCAGTTGGTTAGAGCGCCAGATTGTGGCTCTGGAGGCCGTGAGTTCGAATCTCATTATCCACCCCAAAAAATATGGTCTATTAGCTCAGCTGGTAGAGCACCTGACTCTTAATCAGGGTGTCCCGAGTTCGATCCTCGGATAGATCACCAGATTAATAGTATTTTATAAGGCGGCGACATAGCCAAGTGGTAAGGCAGTGGACTGCAACTCCTTGATCCTCAGTTCGAATCTGGGTGTCGCCTCCAATATTGCGCCTATAGCTCAACTGGATAGAGTGTCTGACTACGAATCAGAAGGTTAGGGGTTCGAGTCCCTTTGGGCGCACCATACAGACAATTTAGAATAGACACATTGTAAGGGATTATAGCTCAGCTGGGAGAGCACCTGCCTTACAAGCAGGGGGTCACAGGTTCGAGCCCTGTTAATCCCACCATTCATCCTCTAGTAAATATTTGCTAGAGGATTTTGTTTTATTTAAATTAAAACTAAGAGATACAAACAATAAAGTTAAATAATAATATAGACACTATAAAAAAATTAGAGATATTTAAAGGGAGGTTTAATATTGTACACAATAATTGGAATGGAAGTAGTAGATAGCGAAGAAATAAAGACTTCTATAAATGAAAATAGCGTATTCGAAGTAGAAACAGATATGACAAAAGCAACTAAGAGAGAAGATGTTCTAGCTTATAAATTAAAAGTGAATATAGAAGAATTAGATAAAATTCTAAATAAAGAAGAGAACTTAGAAAATAATGAACAAAAAAGTAAAGATGAAGAGGAATTGTTTGAAATATATATGAATACGACTGAAAAGCTTACATTAAGTCTAGAAAAAATAATGCCCAAATATACAATAATGAAATATAGATCATATAAATTTGATTTATCAGAAAATTGCGTTAAAACAGTGCTTGCTATATCTCATACTGACTTAGGTTTAATCAAGCTTACAGATGTTTTAAAAAGATTACTATCACAAGTTGATTAACAAGAAGAAATTTATATATAAGATGATTCATATGTAACATAAAGTGTGAATTTTAACTCAAAAGTACCTTAAATAATAGATGGTAAAATCGAATATTACATGTGGAAAGTTACTTCTTTATACGTATTTATCTTATTAATTAAGGAAGTTGCAAAAAAGTATTCAAAAATAAAGTGATTTAGTCTATACTCTTTATATTATATATTTTTAAAAGGAGAAGAATGCCGTATGCTTAAAAAATTTAACAAAGTATTAGTTGCTAATAGAGGCGAAATTGCGATAAGAGTATTTAGAGCTTGCTCTGAATTAGGTATAAAAAGTGTTGGTATATATAGTAAGGAAGATAAATACGGTTTATTTAGAACTAAAGCTGATGAATCGTATCTAATAGGGGAAGACAAAGGGCCTATTGATGCATATTTAGATATAGATGGAATAATAGATCTTGCAAAGAGAAAGAAAGTAGATGCAATACATCCTGGTTATGGATTTTTAGCAGAAAATGCTGAGTTTGCACGTAGATGTGAAGAAAATGGAATTACATTTATCGGACCATCATCTAAAATCATGGATAAGATGGGTGATAAAATAAACTCTAAAAGAATAGCACATGAAGTTGGCGTACCAACTATACCAGGTGTAGATAAAGCGATAAAATCTACTGATGAAGCAAAAGAGATCGCTAAAAAAATAGGTTACCCAGTTATGATAAAAGCATCTAACGGCGGTGGCGGTAGAGGTATAAGAATTGTAACTCGTGAAGAAGATCTTGAGTTAGAATACGAAACAGCATGTAGCGAATCTAGAAAAGCATTTGGAGAAGATATTATATTTATAGAAAAATATATAACAGATCCAAAACATATAGAAGTACAGATACTAGGAGATGAGTATGGTAATGTAGTTCACTTATATGAGAGAGACTGTTCAGTTCAAAGAAGACACCAAAAAATTATAGAATACGCTCCAGCATTCTCATTAGATAAAGAAATTAGAGAATCTATTTGTGAAGATGCTGTAAAACTTGCTAAATACGTAGGTTACAAAAATGCAGGAACATTAGAGTTCTTGGTAGATGCTAGTGGAGCACATTATTTTATAGAGATGAATACTAGAGTTCAGGTTGAGCATACAGTAACAGAGATGGTAACTGGAATTGATATAGTTCAGAGCCAAATACTCATTGCTCAAGGTTATGCTCTAGACAGTGATGAGATAGATATAAAATCACAAGACAGTATAGAAGTAAGGGGTTATTCTATACAATGTAGAATAACTACAGAAGATCCTAAAAATCAATTTATGCCTGACACAGGAAAAATACAAGTATATAGAACTGGATCTGGATTTGGTATAAGATTAGATGGCGGAAATGGGTTCACAGGAGCCAATATAAGCCCTCACTACGATAGTTTACTAGTAAAGACTATATCGTGGGATAGAACGTTTAAGGGAGCTGTAAGCAAAACTTTAAGATCTATAAGAGAATTTAGAGTTAGAGGCGTTAAAACTAATATAGGTTTCTTAATAAATGTATTGAACAACGATAAATTCCTGAAAGGCCAATGTAGTACTAAATTTATCGATGAAAATCCAGAGTTGTTTGATATAAGAGAGAGTAGAGATAGGGGTACGAAATTACTTCAATTTATTGGTGATGTAGTTGTTAATGATAATGCATGTAAAGAAAAACCATATTTTGATGCACTTCATGAACCAAGAATTGAAAAGCCTGCTATACAAACAGTAGGAAGTAGAGATTTATTCTATGAATTAGGAAAAGAAAAGTATTTAGAAAAGATAAAAAATGATAAGAAAATACTTCTAACTGATACAACTATGAGGGATGCACATCAATCACTGCTTGCTACAAGACTTAGAACTTATGACTTAGTTCAGGCTGCGCCTGCGACTGAGAAATATATGAAAGATCTTTTCTCGTTAGAGATGTGGGGAGGTGCAACTTATGACGTTGCTTATAGATTCCTTAAAGAGTCTCCATGGAGAAGACTTCAAAAATTAAGAGAAGAAATACCAAGCATAATGTTCCAAATGTTGCTTAGAGCATCAAACGGTGTTGGATACAAAAACTACCCAGATAATCTAATAGCGGAATTTACTAAAGAATCAGCTAAACAAGGGATTGATGTATTTAGAATATTCGATTCACTTAACTGGATAGAAAATATAAAACCATCACTTGAGACAGCTCTTGAAACAGGTAAAATTGCTGAGGCAGCTATATGCTATACTGGTGATGTACTTGATAAAACTAAGACTAAATACAATATGGAGTACTATATAAGAATGGCACAAGAGCTTGAAAGTCTTGGAGCAGATATAATAGCTATTAAAGACATGTCAGGTCTTCTTAAACCATACTCAGCATATATGCTAATAAAAGAGCTTAAGAGAAATGTTAAAACTCCAATACATCTACACACTCATGATACAAGTGGAAATGGTGTTGCTACTTGCTTAATGGCTTCTGAAGCTGGAGTAGATATTATAGATGCTGCATTAGAGTCTGTGGCTGGTATTACAAGTCAACCATCATTAAATGCAATAGTTGAAGCTCTTAAAAATACAGAAAGAGATACAAATATAGGTCTTTATGGGTATGATGAACTTAGCATGTATTACAAAGATTTAAGAAAAGTATATGGAAAATTTGAAAGTGATTTAACTACTTCATATGCAGAAATATACAACTATGAAATACCAGGTGGGCAATACACTAACCTTAAGCCACAAGCTGATAGTTTAGGTCTAGTAAATAGATTTGATGAAGTAAAAGCTAACTACAAAGTAGCAAACGAAGTAGTTGGAGATATAATAAAAGTTACACCATCTTCTAAAGTAGTTGGAGATTTAGCCATATTTATGACTAAGAACAAACTTACAAAAGATAATATAATAGAAGAAGGTAAAAATTTGGCATTCCCAGATTCTGTAGTTGATTTCTGTAAAGGTATGATAGGTCAACCAGAGGGTGGAATTCCAAAAGATCTTTCTGATGTTGTTCTTAAAGGCGAAGAGGCAATTACTGATAGACCGGGATCACTATTACCAGATGAAGACTTTGATAAAATAAAAGAGCACTTAGATGATAAATACAATATGGATGCTAATATTAGAAATATTTTAAGTTACGCATTATATCCAAAAGTATATGAGGATTATATAGATCATCTACAAGAGTACAATGATATTTCAAAACTTGAAAGTGACGTATTCTTCTACGGACTAAATAAAAACGAAGAGTGTGAAGTTGAAATAGAAGAAGGAAAAGTTTTAACAATAAGACTAGTTGAGATTGGCGATGTTAAAGAAGATGGAATGAGAACGATAGGTTTTGAGCTTAACGGAATGTTTAGAGAAGTTGAGATTAAAGACAATAACTATACTGGTCAAGTCGCAAACATCGAAAAAGCTGATATGAGTGACCCTCTTCAAGTAGGAGCAAGTATACCAGGTAAAGTAGTAAAGATACTTGTAAACGAAGGAGATGTAGTTACAGCTAACCAACCTCTAATAGTTATTGAAGCTATGAAGATGGAGACTAATATAGTTGCTAAAGCTGATGGAGTAATTAAGTCTATAAAAGTAGGTCAAAATGATATTGTAGTTGATAAGCAACTTCTTATGATGATGAGTGCTGCTGAGGATAGTTCTGAAGAAGCATAGGTACAGTAGATAATATTTTTTAGATAGATTTATTTATATAGAATTTTAAGATGCCAGGAAAATTTATTTCCTGGCATCTTTTTATGACTTAAAGCTATAATAAAGCACGCTAGTCTAAAAACGATGTGTCGTTTAACAATTTAAGTGTAAGTTAGAATTTATATATATAAAATGAAGGAATAGAGCATATACATGTAGAAGTATCTTAACTAAGTGTTATGTTATCTAAAAATTCCAAAAATTTTTGGATATAAACATAGGCAAAAAACAAAATACATAATTAAAGGTGGGTGCTTATATGAAAGTCTATGAGAGCAACAAGTTGAGAAATGTAGCAGTACTTGGACATAGTGGATGCGGTAAGACTAATCTTATTGAAACAATATCTTACACAGCAAATACAAACAAGATACCAAAGCTGACAGACAAAGCGAACATGACTTACCACATGTCGTTAAGGCCGATTGAGTACAACGACTATAAGTTTAATTTATTAGACACACCAGGGTATTTTGACTTTAACGGAGACGTTATCTCAGCTCTTAGCGCGAGTGACGCCTCTATAATAGTAATTGACGCGACTTCACCAATTCAAGTTGGTACAGAAAAATCGTTAGAGTTAACAGAAAATATGCCTAAGATAATGTTTATAAATAAAATAGATAACGAAAAAGCTAGATATAAAGATGCTATAGAAATGCTTAGAGATAAATACAACAACAAAATAGTACCAATGATAATACCTATATACAAGGATAAAGAGTTTGTTAAACTTTACAATGTATTTGAAAATGTAGATGATTTAGAGGGTGACTTTAAAGAGCAAGCTATT
This sequence comes from Metaclostridioides mangenotii, assembly GCF_018917235.1. Lineage (GTDB taxonomy): Bacteria > Bacillota > Clostridia > Peptostreptococcales > Peptostreptococcaceae > Metaclostridioides. Next base: position 39,438 of record NZ_JAHLOF010000011.1, on the reverse strand, counting down.
AGCGTAAGAGAAGCATTAATGGAGTTAATAGCTGAAACTGACGATGAAATACTAGACAAGTATTTCAGTGGTGAAGAGCTAACTAAAGAAGAAATTCAGAAAGGAATTATAACAGGAATACAAAGAGGAGATATAATTCCAGTAATTTGTGGATCTACTATAAGCAATATAGGTACAAAAGAAATATTAGAGACCATCACTGATTTTTTAGAACCAAAAATTGGTGATAAGAAAAAAGGATTTAATGGATTTGTATTTAAGACATTAATGGATCCCTTTGTAGGAAAGATGTCTTATATAAAAGTTGTAGATGGCGAGATAAATAAAGACACTGAGTTTTATAATTTGAATAAAAAAAGCAAAGAAAGACTAGCAGGCCTTTATACATTAAAAAATGGAGAACTTATAAATGTAGAGAAAGCAAAGAGTGGGGATATAGTAGTAGTTACGAAAGTTGACTCTTTGAAGACAGGTGACTCACTTTCTACAAATAAAAATGCAGATTTACAAGATGACATAGAGTTTCCAAAACCACAGATATACTACGCTGTAGAGACTAAGAATAAAGGCGATGAAGATAAAGTTGGAATAATCCTAAATAAACTTGTTGAAGAGGATCCAACGCTTCATTGGTATAGAAATGTAGATACAAGACAGTCTCTACTTGGTGGCCAAGGTGAATTACATATAAAAACGATTAAAAATAGAATGAAGGATAAGTTTGGAGTGGATGTAGCTCTAAATGATTTAAAAGTTCCTTATAAAGAAACCATTAAAGGTAGCGCAGATGTGCAAGGTAAATATAAAAAGCAATCTGGCGGCCATGGACAGTACGGTGATGTCAAGATAAGATTTTCTAGATCAGATAAAGATTTTGATTTCTCTGAGGAATTATTTGGAGGATCAGTTCCAAAACAATATGTTCCTGCAGTAGAAAAAGGATTAAGAGAATCTATGTCGAAAGGTATATTAGGAGGATTTCCAGTAACAAATATAAAAGCTGTTCTATACGATGGGTCTTATCACGATGTAGATTCATCAGAAATGGCGTTTAAAATGGCTGCAAGTGTAGCATTTAAAAAGGGAATAGAAGAAGCTAATCCTATACTGCTTGAGCCAATTATGAAGCTTAAGATTATGGTTCCGGATGATTATATGGGTGATGTTATGGGAGATATAAACAAGAGAAGAGGTAAAATTCTAGGTATGGAGCCAGATGGAAAAGGCAAGCAAATTATATTTGCACTTGCACCACAAGCAGAAACATTTAAATATGCTATAGACCTCAGATCTATGACTCAAGGACGAGGAGCTTTTGAAATGGAACTCGAAAGCTATGGTGAAGTACCACAACATTTATCGGAAAAAATAATCGACGAATCAGGAAATCTTAAGAGAGAAAAAGCCCTATCATAAAATTATTGTTAAATATAAATTGTACAAAATAGGTAGAGTCGAGATTAGACTCTACCTTTTTGTGGTAAATAAATACATAAGGGTATCAATATGATAATTTTAGTAAATGATTATATTGTAGTATCATTGCAAAAAACGATAATTAATTTTATATAAGGTACTTTACAAAAATTCTAAAAGGTGTAAAATAAGTCAAAGATAGTCAAGAAAGTAAGTGGTGATTAATATGGCGACAATGACTGATATAATAGAAAAATTTATAAAAGATCTTATGAAGGATAGCAATTTAATTCAAATTCAAAGAAATGAGTTGGCAAGTTTATTTTGCTGTGTGCCGTCTCAGATAAATTATGTTCTTACGACGAGGTTTACCCTAGACAGAGGATATTTTGTAGAGAGCAAACAAGGCGGTGGAGGATATGTCCAGATTGCTAAAATACAGCAAAATAAGAAGGACTATATAACGAACCTTCTAAATGAAAAGATAGGAAATCAGATATCTTTTAAAAGAGCCAAGGATATTGTAGAAAACTTAAAAGATACTGAATTAATTACAGGAAGAGAGTCAAAGATAATACTGTCCTCTATTGATGATAAGTCGCTAGTTATTCCGTTATCTGATTTGAAAGAAAAAGTGAGGGCAAATTTACTTAAAAACTTAATAATACTTTTAATTAACACGGGAGAGTGATAATTATGCTATGCCAAAATTGTAATAAAAATAAAGCTTCAGTTTACTACAATGAAAATATAAATGGTGAGAAAGTAGAAAAATATTTATGTGGTGAGTGTGCTAAAGAGTATACAAATGTTGATTTTGATTTTAATATGCCATTTACAATGATGGATGTAATATCAAAATTAGGTTTTCAACCTGAAAAAGAAGTTGAAAACAAACTTATATGTCCAGTTTGTAACAGCACTTACAGTGATTTTAAAAAAACAGGAAGATTTGGATGCAGCAACTGTTATGAAGCTTTTAGCAGTCAAATTAATCCAATGCTCCAAAATATACATGGTCACTTAGAACACGTTGGTAAAGCACCGAAGAAATCTTACCATAATATAAGTGTTAAAAATGAAATAAAAAAGAGTAAACAAGAACTAGATAGAGCTGTTAAAAACGAAAAGTATGAAGAGGCAGCAAAACTAAGAGATAAAATAAAATCTCTCGAGAATTCAATGGAATAGGAGGGAAAATTAATGGAAAATAAAATAGTTATTAAGTCTAGAGTCAGACTTGCTAGAAATTTATTGGACTATCCATTTCCAAATAAACTTGATGAAGAAAAATCTTTAGTAGTTATTGAAAAAGTTAAGGAAGCCCTCTTTAAAAATAATAGTGGATTAGAAAGAGAGTATGATTTTTATAAGATGTCTGACTTGAGTCAACTCAAGAAGATTTGTATGGTAGAAAATCATTTAATAAGTCCAGATCTAGCAAATAACGCTAACGGAGCAGTTTTGATAAAAAAAGATGAGACAGTAAGTATAATGATTAATGAAGAAGATCATATTAGAATACAGACAATGTGTGATGGATTAGAATTAGAAAAGGCATATGAAAAGGCTAGCGAAATAGATGATTTCCTTGAGGAGACATTGGAATATGCTTTTGATGTAAATTTAGGATATCTTACATCTTGTCCTACAAATACAGGTACAGGAATGAGAGCATCCGTGATGATTCACTTACCTGCACTTACACAAATGAGATATATAAATGATGTACACAAGGTATCATCTCAGATAGGAGTTGCAGTTAGAGGAATATATGGAGAAAGAACAGAAGCTCTAGGAAATATATATCAGATTTCTAATCAACTTACGTTAGGAAGAACTGAAAAGAATACTATAGAAAATATAAAAGGAATGGCATCTGATATTGTATCAAAAGAACTTCAAGCTAGAGAGATGATAAAGAAAACTTGGGGCATAAAATTAGAAGACAAGATTTTTAGAGCACTAGGACTTCTTGAGGGAGCTAGAATTATAGATACATCAGAAGCTATGGGATATTTATCTGTAGTTAAGGTAGGAGTTGAGATGGGTTATATAGAAAATATAAAATTAGATGATTTAGATAAGCTTATGATAAATATTCAACCTGCTCACCAGAGTACTATGTTTGAAAATTCAGAGATAAAAAACAGAGATATAAATAGAGCAAAATATATAAGAGAAACATTAGAAAAATTAAAAGTTGGAGGTGCTGATTATGAACTTCAATAGATTTACGCAGAGAGCAAAAAAAGCAGTAGATATAGCAATGGAATTCTCTAAAAGACTAGGACATAATATAGTAGGTAGTGAACATCTATTATACGGTCTTTTGAAGGAAGAGGAAGGTGTTGCAGCTAAAGTACTTACTAACGCAGGTGTAACGGAAGAGTATCTAGAGAGTAGAATTATAGAAATAGAAGGACAAGGTGATCCAATTAAAAGTGACGTTCCTTTTAGTCCAAGAAGCAAACAAATACTAGAGTTAGCAGGCATGTTTTCAAATAAATTACAAACTAATTATATAGGAACAGAGCATATTCTTTTAGCTATAATTCAAGAGGGTGAAGGAATTGCAAATAGACTACTTCAAGCAGCTGGTGTAGATGATAGAAGCCTTGCACAAAGTACAGTAGATATGATGGGTATGGGAAACAAAAATGAAGGTCAAAGTGGTGGAGGTTACACGTCAAACAGTGGAGAAAAAGGAGCTAAAACTCTAGAAAAATATGGACGTAATTTAACACAATATGCAAAACAAAATAAAGTTGATCCTGTGATAGGAAGATCAAAAGAGATAGAGAGAATTATTCAGATACTAAGTAGGAGAACTAAGAACAATCCTGTTCTTATAGGGGATCCAGGTGTTGGTAAAACAGCTATAATAGAAGGTCTTGCTACTGATATAGCAAACGGAAACGTTCCAGATACGTTAAAGAACAAAACTATCTATACACTAGATATGGGATCACTTCTAGCTGGAGCAAAGTATAGAGGAGAATTCGAAGAAAGAATAAAAAACGTAGTAGATGAAGTAATCCAAAGTGGAAATATAATTTTATTTATAGATGAGATGCACACAATAATTGGAGCAGGAACAACTGGAGAAGGGTCAATAGATGCTTCAAATATTCTAAAGCCAGCACTAGCAAGAGGAGAGATGCAAATTATTGGTGCTACGACTATAGATGAGTATAGAAAACACGTAGAAAAAGATGCGGCTTTAGAGAGACGATTCCAACCTGTTATGGTGGAAGAGCCAACAAAAGAAGATGCTGTTAAAATACTAGAAGGTCTTAGAGATAAGTATGAGGCTCATCATAAAGTTAAGATAACAGATGAGGCATTAAAGGAAGCAGTCGATTTATCAGTTAGATACATTACTGATAGGTATTTACCAGATAAAGCAATAGACTTAATAGATGAAGCAGCTTCAAGGGTAAGATTAAAAGAGAACACTCCACCTGCTGAAATAAAAGATATAGAGGCAGAAATAGAGAGTATAGACAAAGAAAAAGAAGAGGCAGTCAGATGCCAAGACTTTGAAAACGCAGCAAAAATAAGAGATAAACAAAGTTACCTTAAAAATAAACTAAAGGAAGTTAGAGATGGATGGAACAAGTCCTCTAAAAATGCAGATATAGTAGATAGTGAAGTAATAGCAGATGTAGTAGGTCTTTGGACTGGAATACCTGTTAGTAGGATAGTCGAAGAAGAGGCAGATAAACTTCTAAATCTAGAACAAAAGCTTCATGATAGAGTGATAGGCCAAGATCAAGCGGTAGAATCTATTTCCAGAGCAATAAGAAGATCTAGAGCAGGGCTTAAAGATCCAAATAGGCCAATAGGTTCGTTCTTATTCTTAGGGCCTACAGGTGTTGGTAAGACTGAATTGTCAAAAGCACTTGCTGAAGTTCAATTTGGAGATGAGAACCAGATAATAAGAATTGATATGTCAGAATATATGGAGAAACATGCAGTATCTCGAATGATAGGTTCGCCCCCAGGATATATAGGTCACGATGAAGGTGGTCAATTAACAGAAAAAGTTAGAAGATCTCCTTATTCAGTAGTTTTATTTGATGAGATAGAAAAAGCTCATCCAGATGTATTTAATATACTTTTACAGATACTTGATGACGGAAGACTTACAGATTCAAAAGGAAGAACAGTAGACTTTAAGAATACAATAATAATAATGACATCAAATGTAGGCGCATCAACCATTAGAAAAGAAAAAGTCATGGGATTCTCTACGGCAAAAGGTGAAGATGCAGCTAAAAATGAATACGAAAAAATGAAAGAAAACATAATGGGTGAGCTTAAAAATAGATTTAGACCAGAATTTTTAAACAGAATTGATGATATAGTAGTATTCCACTCATTATCAAAAGAAGATATAGGAAAAATAGTAAAATTAATGACAAAAGAAGTAGTAAACAGACTTAAAGAAATGAATATAAAACTTGATATCAGTGATGAAGCTGTAGAATTGATATCTAAAGAAGGCACTGATCTAGAATACGGAGCGAGACCGCTTAAGAGAGCTATACAGAAACAACTTGAGGATGAATTATCTGAAGCTATTTTAAGAGGAGATGTTAAAAAGGGCAGCGATGTTTTAGCAAGTGTAATAGATGATAAGATAGTGTTCAGTGCTAAATAAAAAAATTAATGTCTTAGATTAAAAGGATGGTTATTCCATCCTTTTTTTGATTCAAATAAACTTATATTAATACAAATGGTAATAGATAAGGTTTTAATAATGAATAAGAATAGGGTGGATATCTCAGATAATTTTTGGGATATTTTTTATAAAAAATTTATATAATTAGCATACGGAATATATTGTATAATTAATTTATACTTACCAACATATTCCTATACTTTGTTAGTTCAAAGTCGACTATAAAGTTTTTATTCTAGGGATTTTAAACATGGAAGGATTAATTATATGAAATCTTTTTTCTTTGAGTTGTTAATTATGATCATTTTTAGCTATACGATAACGAATTTATTAATATTAATATATAATGACATAAAAAATAGTAAGGTTAGTTTTATTAAGTATGTGAAATTACTATTTGAATCAGTCATTATGGTTTTTATAGCATTAGCTATGTTAGATGAAAAGGGTATTTTGGGGTTATTACTAATTACACAATGGTTTTATAGAAAAAAAACAAACAATTCTAATAAAAAAATTAATGAAGATATTAATAAAGATATTAATAAAGATATTAATGAAGTAGAGAAAATAACTAAAAATGAAGAGTGGAATTTACTAAATTATTATGAAAAAATTTATAAAGACATACTAGAAAATAAAGTGGAAATATATTTTGATAACAGTATAAATATAGATCTTATAGATGATGAGTTAGATCGAAGCATATCTATATTTAAAAGTTTGGATAAAATAGAAATCAATAGCAAAACTGTTCAAAGTGGAAGACATCATTTAGTAAAAGCAAATGAGTATTTAATCGAGGTATATAAAGGAATTTTAGACGGAGATAAGATTGAATCTGAAGAATATTTTAATAGATCGAAATATTATTTTGAAAATTATATAAAGTTACGATATAAAAATAGGAGAAGTATAAGAAAGTTATAAATTTATTTAATCTATTTAAGTTAGTTATATGCTAATTCAGAAATCAAAACCAAATATGAAAAAATTTTAATTAGAGTTTACGAAATTTTAAAGTTTAAAAGGGAGTGTAATTTATGTCATGTAAAGTTAAAGTTTGGACTAAGCAACACAAAGATATACTTCGACAATTAGACAAATTGGGTAGATACATTGTAAAGAAAGAGTACATAATAAACAAAATGGAGGATCACTCAGACTTATATCTAAAGTTATATAATTGGTATAAGAATAAAGCTAGCGAGATAGTACCTGTCCCTAATGATGTTAATTTTCCTATATGGGTGTCTGTAACTGAGGATTCAAAGATACCAAATAGTGAGGGAAATGTTCTAATTGAGATTGAGATTGATAAAGATAAGCTAATAACAATGGATCTTGATAAATGGGGGTATATAGTCAACTATATGTACATACATTCAGATGAAAATGACAGAATTGAACACGATAAATTACTTAAATCATACTGTATAGATGATTGTCAGGCATATATTAGCAATTTTTATCCAAATATAAAAAAGAAGATAATTAAAAGCTGGGATAGATTATTTGATGAAAATATAAAGCTAAGTGATGCAAAAGTAGGCACACTTTGGGAAATAAAGAGAGAATGGATAACAAACATAACAGAAGATTTCTAGAGTAAGAAAAGATTAAGAATTTATATAAAAGATTATAAAGTGATATTCTAACAATCAATATTATGTTTTACATAAGGATAAAGTTAGGATGTCACTTTATTTTATTAATGACTATTCTTAAATTATTTTTTAGTTAAAACACAAAATTAATAACAGAATAAATTTTAGATTACATATCAAACATAAAAATCGAACATATGTTAAAATTAATATACCGACAAAGAAAATTTAATGGAAAAAATTAAAATATATAACTAATATTCAAAAAATAGGGGAAGATAATAATGGCAAAGATTAAAACAAAATACGTATGTCAAAACTGTGGGTACGAAACAGCAAAATGGCTAGGTAAATGCCCAGAATGTACAAAATGGAATACATTTGTAGAGGAAATCGACGATAAGAGTGTAAAAAAAGAAACCTTTATTGTTGATAAATCTAGTTCTAAACCAGTGACAATAAATTCTATCAGATCAAAGGGTGAAGAAAGATTTAGTACTTGTATAAATGAACTTGATAGAGTACTTGGTGGTGGAGTTGTAAAAGGATCTCTAGTGCTAGTGGGAGGCGATCCTGGTATAGGAAAATCCACGATGCTTATACAAGTTTCTAGTAACGTAGCAGAGTCAGGTAAAAAAGTTCTTTATATTACAGGTGAAGAGTCTGAATCACAGATAAAAATGAGAGCACAAAGACTAGGAATAAATTCAAATAACCTCTATATATTCGCAGAAAATAATTTAAGCTTAATAGAGGCACAGCTGGATAAGATAGATCCAGAAATGATAATACTAGATTCAATTCAAACTGTTTATAATCCAGAAATAGCATCTGCTCCAGGTACAGTAAGTCAGATAAAAGAAGGTACTTCAAAGTTCATGAAAATAGCTAAAAAAATGGGTATATCAACTTTTTTAGTTGGACATGTTACAAAGGAAGGTTCGTTAGCAGGTCCTAAGTTATTAGAGCACATGGTAGACACAGTATTATACTTTGAAGGTGAGAGATATAACACATATAGATTAGTTAGAGCAGTAAAAAATAGATTTGGATCTACAAATGAACTTGGAGTTTTTGAAATGAGAGACACAGGCCTTGAAGAATTAGAGAACCCATCTAAAGTACTTATTTCAGAAAAACCAAAGGATGTCTCAGGATCTGTTATAATTTCAACTGTTGAGGGTACTAGACCGATGCTTATCGAACTTCAAGCACTTGTATCTCCAACAAGTTTTGGTATACCAAAGAGAACATCTACAGGTGTTGACTACAATAGAGTTGCAATGCTTCTGGCTGTTCTAGAGAAGCGCGTAGGACTTCAAATTCAAAATCAAGATGTATATCTAAATATAGTGGGAGGAATTAAAATTAACGAGCCATCTATTGATTTAGGTATAGCAATTGCTGTAGCATCAAGTTTTAAAAATATAGCAATTGATGAAAATATAGCCGTTACGGGTGAGGTGGGACTTACTGGAGAGATTAGAGCAGTAAGTTTTATTGAAAAAAGAATTGCTGAGTGTAAAAAACTTGGATTTAAACAAATAGTAATTCCAAAGAGCAATTATGAATTAGTAAAGGATACGAAAGGAATAAAAATCTTGCCAGCAGAGAATTTAAGGCAAGCCATTAATATAGTGTTAGGAGGCTAGTAGTATATGGATGATATTTTAAACAATAAAGATATGCTAGAAGCATTAAAAATGATATCTCCAGGAACTCCTCTCAGAAGAGGTCTAAACAATGTTTTAAAAGCAAAGACAGGTGCTTTAATTGTACTTTCTACAGGAGAAGAGGTAATGAGTTTAGTAAATGGTGGTTTTTCGATAAACGCTGATTATTCTTCAGCTTATTTATATGAACTAGCTAAAATGGACGGGGCTATAGTATTGAGTGGAAATCTAAAAAAGATATTGCATGCAAATGTACAGCTTGTACCAGACAACTCGATTCCTTCATCTGAAACAGGAACAAGACACAGAACAGCTGAAAGAGTGGCAAAGCAGACTGATGCAATCGTAATAAGCGTTTCACAAAAAAGAAGTATCATAACAATTTATAGAGGAAATCACAAGTACGAAATAGAAGATATATCTAAGATATTCACTAAAGTAAATCAAGCGATACAGACTTTAGAAAAATATAAATCAGTATTGGATCAAGTTATCGCTAGTTTAAATACACTAGAATTTAATGATTTAGTTACAGTTTACGATGTAGCTTTAGTCATGCAAAAAATTGAAATGGTTATGAGGGTTACAAATATTATAGAAAAATACGTTATCGAACTTGGTGATGAAGGTACTCTAGTCAGTATGCAATTAGAAGAGCTTATGGGAACAACATATTTTGATCTAGATCAAGTTTTTAAAGATTATAATATTTCCGAGGACGAAATTTCAACTTTTAAAGAAAATATAAAGAAACTATCATCAGAAGATTTGATAGACTTGACTAAGATTGCAAAGCTACTTGGATATAAGGATACATCTGAAAATATGGATATGCAAATCAGATCAAAAGGATATAGAATTCTGAGCAAAATTCATAGATTACCAAATACGATAGTAGACAATTTAGCATGCTACTTTGAAAATTTTCAGAGTGTTTTATGTGCATCATTAGACACACTTTGTGATGTCGATGGAGTAGGAGAAATTAGGGCCAAACACATAAAAAATGAGCTGGTAAAAATGCAACAATTAGTGCTTTTAGATAAGAAGATATAGTGAATTTTAAGTGAATTTTCCTTCTTTATGTTGAATATAGTGTATACTTTAGTCTATAATATTAAAATACAAGGGGGTGAAAAATTGATAAGGAAAGCCATAAGATTAGTATTTAGTTTAATTGGATTTATAATTGGTTTTACTTCTTACTCGACTCTAGCAAAATCTTTTGAAATGTTAACTTTTGGTAGAGAACTATATGGACTCATAGCTGCTATTATATTTGGTATCGTACTTGCTATCTTAGGTTATCTAATAGAACCTTGGGCATCTAAAAAATCAAAAGATGTCGCAAAGGTATTAGATAAGGAGCTTTCTAAATATCCACAAGTTGATATATTATTAGGTTCTATAGGTATAATTGGTGGATTTGTAGTTGCTTACCTGGTTAGCGGTATTTTTAATCAAATACCATTAGTAGGAGGATTTGTATCTTTATTACTTTATTTATGTTTAGGATATGTAGGAATGAAAATTGTTCTTAAAAGTAAAAATGACTTATTTAATCTAAGTAAATTGACTAGAACGTCAGGGTCATCTAAAGAAAAGGACAAAGAATCTAAAAAAGATAAAGTCAAACCTATACCGCCAAAAGTATTAGACACTAGTGTTATAATAGACGGTAGAATTGCAGATATCTGTAAAACAGGATTTGTTGAAGGTACTTTGATAATACCAGCATTTGTATTAGAAGAACTTAGACATATCGCAGACTCATCGGATGATCTTAAAAGGGTCAGAGGTAGAAGAGGTCTGGATATACTAAACATAATACAACAAGAATTGAATATAGACGTTGAGATAAGTGAGAGAGACTTTGATGATATAGCTGAAGTCGATAGTAAACTACTTAAGCTAGCTCAAGTTTTAAATGGAAAAGTAGTTACTAACGACTATAATTTAAATAAAGTTGCGCAATTCCAAGGAGTTGATGTATTAAACATAAACGAACTTGCAAATGCCATTAAGCCAGTAGTAATACCTGGTGAAGATATGGTGGTTCAAGTTGTTAAAGATGGTAAAGAAGCTCAGCAAGGAATTGCATATCTTGACGATGGAACTATGATCGTAGTGGATGGCGGAAGAAGACATATGAATGAGACTATAAAAGTACTTGTTACATCTGTTCTTCAGACACCAGCAGGAAGAATGATCTTTGCAAAACCAAAAAATTAAAATACTAAAAGTATAAAAATCAATCCTTGGACTAGTTCCAAGGATTTTTTATTTTAAAAGTACTTGACAGAATATTATAGGCATTGTATTATTGTATTAACAGATTAATACAATAATACGAATAATACATTGATACATAAAAAATAGAGGAGGTGCTCTTTAATGGAGTGGCAATTTGACAATAATAAGCCTATATATATTCAGTTAATAGAATACTTAAAATTTAAAATAATTTCTGGTGAATTGCAGATAGGCTCAAGATTAGAGTCGGTAAGAACCATGGCAGAAGAGGCTGAGGTAAACCCAAATACTATGCAAAGGGCTCTATCAGAGCTTGAAAGAGAAGGTCTTGTTTACAGCCAGAGAACAAAGGGTAGATTTGTAACAGAAGATAAATCAAAGATAGAAGATCTTAAAAAAAGTATAGCTAAAATGGAAATAGAAAAATTAAGAGAAATACTTAATAGACTAGGGTATGACGAAGAACAGATGATTGAAATAATTATCGAAAGTTTGAAAGGGGAGAAATAGCATGAGCAACATCAGACTTGATAAAGGTTATGTAGCTGAATTTAAAGATTTGAGAAAAAATTATGGTAAAAAAGAAGCTCTAAAAGGGATAAATCTTAATATACCAAGAGGAAAAATAGTTGGTCTTTTAGGTCCTAATGGTAGTGGTAAGAGTACAATGATAAAAATTTTAAATGGCTTACTACATCCAGATAGTGGTGAAGTTTTAATTGAGGGTATGAAGCCTTCTATAGAAACTAAGGCATTGGTATCATACTTACCAGAGAGAACATACCTAAATGATTGGATGAAAGTTAAAGACATAATAAAATTCTTTGCAGATTTCTATACTGATTTTGATGTAGATAAGGCTATACAAATGCTAAAGGATCTGAATATAGATCCTGAAGAAAAGTTGAAAACTATGTCAAAAGGTACAAAAGAAAAAGTTCAATTAATACTAGTAATGTCAAGAAAGGCAGAACTTTATATACTTGATGAACCTATAGGTGGAGTCGATCCAGCAGCTAGATCTTATATACTTAGAACTATTCTTCAAAACTACAACGAAGATAGTACTCTTTTAATAGCTACACATTTAATAAGTGAAATAGAAAATATATGTGATGAAATTATATTCTTATCATATGGAGATATAGTTTTACAGGGTAATGTAGAACAAATTAAAGAGGAAAAAGGAAAATCAATAGATTCGTTGTTTAGGGAGGAATTCAGATGTTAGGAAAATTATTAAAATATGAACTTAAAGCTAGTGCTAGAACGTTTTTCCCGCTTTATTTAGCTCTAATAGTTGTTTCTATAATAGCTGGATTATCTGGTAAAACAACTTCAATACTAGCACAAGGTATATCAGGATTTGTAATGGGTGGGCTATTTGTCTCACTAGTTGTATTAACAATAATGGTTATAATACAGAGATTTAGTAAAAATTTATTAGAAGATGAAGGATATTTAATGTTTACGCTTCCTGTAAGCAGTAAAACCCTTATATTATCAAAGTGCTTATCATCTTGTATATTTGGGGTTTTAAGTTTTACAGTTGCAATGTTTGTAATGTTTATATTGATGATTAGCGTAGGAGGTATTGAAGTATTTAAATATATGCCAGAGGTTTTTAGCGAAATTTTCAAATGGTTATTCAACTTTCAAAATGCTTTAGACTTATTAACTATAGTAATTACAGGAATATTAGGATTTGCATCTTTTATAGTTTTAGTATATTTTGTACTATCTCTAGGACAATTACCTAGATTTAATAGACATAGAAAATTAGTTGCATTTGTAGCGTTCATTGTAATTTTAGTATTATTGTCAATTTTACAAAGCTTTTTAGGACAGTTTATCCCAGCGTTAAGTGGAAGCATGGACACTTATACGGGTATATACTACGGGCATTTATATAACAATCCAGGTATTTTAGCAGTATTAATATGGACTTTAGCCCAAGTACTTGCGTTTTTCTTTGGAACAAGTTATATTTTAGATAACAAATTAAACTTAGAATAAATGGTTAATTAATCATAATAATTTAAATTAATGAGGTGATAACTTGAATAGTGTAATAGTGGTAGCAGCCGGAAGCGGCAAAAGAATGAATATTGGAATAAATAAACAATTTATAAAGATAGGCGATATGGAAGTTATTGCACGCACTATTCAAGTTTTTTACCAAAATAAAAATATAGATGAAATAGTAGTATGTATTAAACCTGAGGAAAAGGAATATTTTATAGAAACTATATTAAAAAAATACAATTTCAAAGGTATAAAAATAGCATACGGAGGAAAAGAAAGACAGGACTCAATATACAATGGTCTAAAAAAGTTAGATACAAATTGTAATATAGTATTGATACACGATGGAGCAAGGCCATTTGTGGATAATAAGATTATAGATGAATCTATAAAAGAGGCAATATCAAAAAAAGCTGTTGTTGTTGGAGTTCCAGTAAACGATACAATTAAAATTGTAAATGATGGTGTGGTAGAAAGTACGCCTGATAGAAAATTACTTTGGGCCGCTCAGACACCACAGGTTTTTGATTATATAACAATAAAAAGTGCATATGAAGATGCTTATAAAGAAGGTTTTTATGGAACTGATGATTCAATGCTTGTAGAGAGAATTGGTCAGAAAGTAAGTATGGTTATGGGATCGTATAAAAACATAAAGATTACCAACCAAGAAGACTTGAAAACAGCAAATCAAATAATAAAAGAAATTTAATTTTTTAATATAACAAATAGTTGAGTACTATGTAAACGGCTATTTGTTTTTTATATGCAGCATGATATATGAAATATAAATAACTGATAGAATATATTCTACTGAAATAATTATAAATAGTAAAATTTTAAATATATAAATAAATAGGAGGACTTGTATGAGAGTAGGTTTAGGATACGATGTACATAGACTTGTCGAAGGCAGAAAGCTAATTCTTGGAGGGGTAACAATACCTCATGAAAAAGGATTGCTTGGACATTCAGATGCGGATGTTCTCACACATGCTATCGCTGACTCTATCCTTGGGGCAATGGCAATGGGTGACATAGGCAAGCACTTCCCAGATACAGATGAAAAGTATAAAGGGGCAGACAGTATAAAATTACTTGCCCATGTTTATGAGCTTGTAAAGTCAAAAGGATACAAAATAGGAAATATTGATAGTACTATTATAGCCCAGAGACCAAAACTAGCCCTATATATAGATCAAATGAGAGAAGTAATAGCGAAAACTCTAGAGACGGGAATAGACAATATAAATATTAAAGCGACAACTGAAGAAAAGCTTGGGTTTACTGGATCAGAAGAAGGAATATCTTCTCAAAGTATTTGTATATTATTATTGACAACTGGTAATAATTAATATATTATATGATATAAGTTAAATAATAATCAAAATATTATTGCAATGATGAAGTAATAGTAGATGGTGAAATCTTCACAGAGAGGAAACAAATGCTGAAAGTTTCTAAGAGGAAATCTTCGAACCTGACTTCTAGCTTAAAGTTAATCTTTACGGTAGGAACCGTTATATTCCAAAAAGTGGGCTAAGTTAGCTAACTAGAGTGGTACCGCGGAAATTACAACCTTTCGTCTCTATATATGAGATGAAGGGTTTTTTTATATTTAAATACAGTATTAGTTATAAAAATAAATTAACTTATTAGGAGGGCAACAAAAATGAAAATGTCGAAAATGTTTTTACCAACATTAAAAGAAGTTCCATCAGATGCAGAAATAAAAAGTCATCAATTGATGATAAGATCAGGAATGATCAAGAAAATGTCTTCAGGTGTTTACAACCAATTACCTATAGGTATTAGAGTTTTTAACAAAGTAGCACAGATAATTAGAGAAGAAATGAATGCTAAAGGAGCTCAAGAAATACTTTGTTCAGCTATCATCCCAAGTGAGTTATGGCAAGAATCTGGAAGATGGGAAGCTATGGGAGAAGAAATGTTTAGACTTAAAGACAGAACAGAGAGAGATTACTGTCTAGGACCAACTCATGAAGAGGTTTTTACTGATATTATCAGACAGGAAATAAGTTCATATAAGCAACTTCCGTTAAATTTATATCAAATACAAACTAAGTACAGAGACGAAAGAAGACCAAGATTTGGTGTTATGAGAACTAAAACGTTTACTATGAAAGATGCATACAGTTTTGATGTTGATCATGAAGGGATGGCTAAATCTTACCAAGATATGTTTGATGCGTACGTTAATATATTTAGAAGATGCGGATTAGATAATAGTCCAGTTTTAGCTGATTCAGGCGCTATTGGTGGCTCAGTATCTGCAGAATTTATGGTTAAGTCTGAAGTTGGTGAAGATGAAGTAGTATTTTGTAGTGGATGTGATTATGCAGCGAATGTAGAGAGAGCTGAATCATTAAATAACACATTAGAAAAAGAAGAATTAAAGGAATTAAAAGAAGTTCACACACCAGGTGTTGGAACAATTAAAGAATTAGAAGATTTCTTCAAAGCTGACTCTAAGAAATTAGCTAAAACTCTTGTTTATACAGCGGATGGAAAAACAGTTGCTGTCGTAGTAAGAGGAGATAGAGATGTAAATGAAGTAAAAGTTGAAAATGCTATAGGTGGGGTAATCGAGTTTGAACTTGCAACTGATAATGTAGTAAAAGAGGTAACTAATGCAGAGGTAGGATTTGCAGGGCCTATTAATATAAAAGCTGATTATTTATTCGTAGATAAAGAAGTGGCAGATCAAAATAATATGATTATAGGAGCAAATAAAACTGGGTATCATATAGAAAATGTAAATTACGGAAGAGATTTTGAAGGCGTTGTAGGTGACTTCAGAAATGTTCAAGCAGGAGATAATTGTATAGAATGTGGAAAACCTCTTGAAATAGCTAGGGGTGTTGAGGTTGGACATATATTCCAACTTGGAACTAAATATTCAGAAGCTATGAATGCTAACTTTATAGATAAAGATGGGAAATCTAAGCCAATTCTTATGGGATGTTATGGTATAGGTGTAGAGAGAACAGCAGCGGCTGTAATCGAGCAACACAACGATGAAAATGGTATTATATGGCCACTTTCAATAGCTCCATACCATGTAAGCATTGTTCAAGTTGATATGAAGAATGAAGAGAATGGGCAGTTAGCAGAAAAAATACAAAATGAATTAGAAGCTATGGGTGTAGAAGTACTTCTAGATGATAGAGATGAAAGAGTGGGAGTTAAATTTAAAGATTCAGAACTTCTAGGAATTCCAATAAGAATAACAGTTGGAAAAGATGCTAAGGATGGAAAAGTAGAGTATAAACTTAGAGATGCAGCTGATAAAGAGCTTATAGACATTTCTGAGATCAACGAAATAGTAAAAGCTGAGTTTATAAAAAATGATGTTAAGTTAGGATGCTAATAGAATTAAATATACAATTGGCTGTAATGAAGAAATAGTAAAATATTGAAGTCTTCACAGAGAGGAAACGTAGCTGAGAGTTTCTAAGAATAAGTATTTGAACCTATCTTTTAGCTGAAAGTTTACGGACGGGATCGTTATATCCCATGAAGATGGCCTTAGGGCTAAGTAGAGTGGTACCGCGAAAAATCTTTCGCCTCTATAGTACGTTTATAGAGGTGAGAGATTTTTTTATTTATATAAAGAAATAAATAAAGTTAATATTTTAAGCGATTATAATAAACTAAAAATTTAAATATATAAGGAGGAAACATAATGGCAAAGAATGAAAAGCAATTCGTAGAAGAAATAACACCAATGGAAGTTGACTTTCCACAGTGGTATACTGATGTAATAACTAAGACTGACTTAGTTGATTACGCTCCTATTAAAGGATTTATGGTTATAAAACCTTATGGTTATGCTTTATGGGAAACCATACAGGAATTCTTGGATAAAAAATACAAAGAAACTGGACATAAAAATGTTTATTTTCCACTTTTGATACCAGAGAGTTTACTAAATAAAGAGGCAGAGCACGTTGAAGGTTTTGCTCCAGAGGTAGCTTGGGTAACTCACGGTGGACATAAAAAATTGGAAGAAAGACTCTGTATAAGACCTACATCAGAAACGATAATATGTACAATGTATGCAAAATGGTTAAAATCATACAGAGATTTACCATATTTATATAATCAATGGTGTTCAGTTGTAAGATGGGAAAAAACAACTAGACCATTTTTAAGAACTTCTGAATTTTTATGGCAAGAAGGCCATACACTACACGAAACGGCAGATGAGGCTGAAGCTGAAACAGTGCAACAATTAAAAGCATATCAAGCTTTATGCGAAGAAGTTCTTGCAATGCCAGTTATATCAGGCCAAAAAAGTGAAAGTGAGAAGTTTGCAGGTGGTGAGAGAACTTACACAATAGAAGCGATGATGAAAGATGGTAAGGCTTTACAATCTGGAACAAGTCACTTCTTAGGTCAACACTTTACAAAAGCATTTGACATTACTTTTTCTGATAGAGAAGGTAAATTAGCTCATCCATACCATACATCTTGGGGAGCTTCTACAAGACTTATAGGTGGTTTAGTCATGACTCACAGTGACAACAGAGGACTTGTTCTCCCTCCAAGGATAGCTCCAACACAAGTTGTTATATTACCTATAGCAGCTCAAAAAGGGAATGTTATGGAGAAAGTAGATGAAACCTACTCAACACTTAAATCTCAAGGTATAAAAGTAGAAGTTGATGATAGAGATAACTACTCAACGGGATGGAAGTTCAATGAGTGGGAAATGAAAGGTGTACCGGTTAGAATAGAAGTAGGACCAAAAGATATAGAAAACAACCAAGCTATGGTATTTAGAAGGGATACATTAAAAAAAGAATCTTATGCCCTGGATACATTAACAGATAAGATCTCAGGATTATTAGACACTATTCAAAAAGATATGTACAATAAAGCTAAAAACTTCATGGATGAAAACACTACAGTAGTAGGAAATATGGATGAATTTAATACAATGTTAGATGAAAAGCCTGGTTTTGCAAAAGCTATGTGGTGTGGAGATGCAGAGTGCGAGGCTCAGATCAAAGAAGAAACTAGTGCGACAATAAGATGTATGCCTTTTACAAAAGAAGAATTAGGTCATACTAAGTGCTTCCACTGTGGAAAGGATGCTAAGGATATGGTCATTGTAGGTAAATCGTATTAAATTTTATAAGTGAGATATATTTTAATATAAAAATAAAAGCTTAGACAGATGAAGTAGTAAATTTAATTTACTACTTCAACTTTTTAATTACATTAAATATTAAAAATAGATACAATATATCAGTTATAAAAATTAAAACATATTAAATCTATCTAACTTAATAGATTAATTAATATTTTTATTAGCATCTATTAAAATCTCAACCCTTCTATTTAAACGTTTACCTTCATCCGTATCATTTGATGCAATAGGTTGATACTCACCATATCCTGCTGTACTAAATTTTCTCGGATCTACCCCCGAGGTTTTTAACATATTTTTTAAAAAATTAAATGCTCTCTTTTGACTTAACTCTATATTATCTTCAAATTCATAATTATGTACAGGTACGTTATCTGTATGCCCTACAACATTCACTTCTATATCTTTTCCTTGATCCACTATAAGTTTTCCGATTGTCTTAGCAAGTTCAATATTTCTTTCACTAACTTCTGCGCTACCTGGTTGGTAAAGTATATTATTTGCTATTACAATTTTCAGCTTGTCATCTTTAATTTCAGCCGAAATCTCATCCGTTAGATTATTTTCTTTTATGTATTTATCCATATTCGTCTTTATTTGCATAACACTTTTAGTATATGCTGATAGTTCATCACTATTTCCTTGGATAATTTGTTTTCCATTTGAATCTTCAAACCCAGTACCTTTAGAAGATACTACTATATTTGCAAAAGAATCCGCCATATCTTCCATCTTTTTTTGATCTACTTTACTTGTAGCAAATAAAACAATAAAAACCGCTAGCAGTAATGTCATTAAGTCTGAATAAGGTAATAGCCATCCTTCATCAAAATCATCTTCATGCTTATTTCTTTTAGCCATACGCCTTCACCCCTAGCTGACCAAATTTCTGGCTGCATTCTTATTTATTTCATTATTTTTTTCTAAAATTAGTATTTCCTCTTCTGTTAAAAAAGATATAAGTTTTTCTTTAACCATGTTAGGTCCCGAACCTTTCTGTATCTCTAATACTCCTTCAATTATCATTTGCTTCTCAAATATTTCATGTCTACTTTTAATTTTCAATTTATTTGCAAAAGGGTTCCACAAAACATATCCAGAAAATATACCTAAAATAGTTGCTATAAACGCAGCTGCTATTGCCTCTGCCATAGCATCAGTATTATCTATATGTGCCATCGCTGCTATAAGTCCAAATACTGCTCCCATTACCCCAAGTGTCGGTGCATATCCTCCCGCTTGTTTAAATATAGATGCATTTATAGAATGTCTTTCTTCTATAGCATCAATTTCTGACTCCATAACACTTAAAATAAAATCACCGTCCGCACCATCTACTACCATACGTAAGGCTCTTTGCATAAATTTATTATCTAACTGCTCTAGCTCTTGGTCTAATGCTAAGAAGCCTTCTTTTCTTGCTATATAAGTACAGCGAATTAAATCATTTATGGCCCCTATCTTAGATTCATTTTGCTCTGAAGTAAATAATACCTTAAAAATTTTACCCAAGTTTTTCAAGTCTTTACCTGGATATGCATTTAAAACCGTGGCAATAGTTCCAACTATTATCACCATAAATGCAGCTGGATTTATAAGGACTGAAAAGCTGATACCTTTAAATATCATTGCTCCCACAACACAAATGATACCAAATATAATCCCTATAAATGTAGTAATTTCCATAATCAACGCCTCCATATAATAACATACTCTATTAATTGAATTCCGTATCTTTTTGGTTAAATAATACATAATTCGACTAAACGATATACTAAACTTTATCAATGAATATTTATATTGTCAATTTGATTAATTGGTTTATTTTACCATTAATTTATTAATTAATTTTAGTAATTAGTTTATTTTTTTTAGTATATTTTTAATTCTATTAATTTTATATTATAATTTATTTATTCATTTATTTTCTATGTTTTTGTTTTAACAAAAATTTAACGTATATTTTACTATTCTGAAAATTCATGTGTGTATAAGAAAATAAGTAATTCTTATCGTTATTTTTTTCGATGGGTATCTCATAATAGCTAGAATCTGATATAATGGTATGGGTATTTGTAACTTAATAACCCAATGCGTATAATCAACATATCCATGTGGATATACTTATAAATGTGGATAATTTTTATATTATTCATTTAAATTAATTCTAATTTTCCACAGATGAAAATTACACTTGCAAAGTAGCAGTGTATTTTAATAATATTAATATATTGAATAAATTAATCAGGAGGTACTAATGATGAGCGTTAGAGTTAGGTTTGCACCAAGTCCAACGGGATTTGTACATATAGGTAGTTTAAGGACAGCTCTTTATAACTATTTATTTGCTAAAAAAATGGGCGGAGAATATATTTTAAGAGTTGAGGATACTGATCAGAGTAGATTAGTTGATGGAGCTATAGAAAACATGTTAAACGCAATGGAATGGGCTGGTATTGAGCATGATGAAGGTGTAGCTTTAGATAAAAATGGGACTATTGTTCAAAAAGGTAACTACGGTCCTTACATTCAATCAGAAAGACTTGATATTTACAAAGAATATATAAAAGAATTACTAGACTCTGGTAAAGCTTACTATTGTTTCTGTACTAAAGAAAGACTTGATGAAGTAAGAGAAAAGCAAAAAGAAGCTGGTGAAACTCCAAGGTACGATGGTCACTGTAGAGATCTTTCTAAAGACGAAGTAGAAAAGAGATTAGCAGCTGGGGAGCCTTATGTAATAAGACTTAGACTTCCAGAAAATCATGTGATTAAGTTTACAGATTTAGTAAGAGGAGAAACTGAATTCAATACAAATGATTTAGATGATCAAGTTTTGATAAAAACTGATGGGTTCCCAACATATCATTTTGCAGTTGTAGTCGACGATTATTTAATGAAAATTACTCACGTTATAAGAGGTGAAGAGTGGGTATCATCTACTCCAAAACACGTTTATTTATATGAAGCTTTTGGATGGGAAGCTCCAGTATTTGTTCACCTTCCTAATATATTAAACACTGAAAAGAAAAAATTAAGTAAGAGACAAGGCGATGTAGCTGTAGAAGACTTTAAGAAAAAAGGATATCTTCCAGAAGGCCTAGTCAACTACGTTGCACTTGTAGGATGGTCTCCAGAAGACAATCAAGAGCTATTTACAATGAAAGAATTAGAAGAAGCTTTCTCGATAGAGAGAGTATCTAAGAGCGGTGGAGTATTTGACACAGAAAAATTAAACTGGGTAGATCAACACTATATTAAAGATGGTGATGATGATCATCTAACAGAACTAGCTATACCTTTCCTAGTTGATGGAGGATTTATTACTGAAGAAGATATGAAAGATAGATACGACTTCTTAAAAGGCATGGTTTCAGCTGTTAAGGAAAAAATACAGTACATGCAAGAAATAACAGATCATGCATCCATATTCTTCGGCGATACAGTAGAGCTAGAGACTGATGAATGTAGAGAATTCATAGAGCTAGAGCATATTCCAACACTACTTGGAGCACTTGAAGAAAAGATAGCAAATGCTGAAAACCTTGATGAAGAATGTGTAAAAGCGATCCTAAAAGAGATTCAAAAAGAGCATAAGATAAAAGGTAAAAACCTGTTTATGGGATCTAGGATAATATTTACTGGTCAAATGCACGGACCAGATCTACCAAAAGTTGTAGAGGTTCTAGGTAAAGATACTTGTCTAAATAGACTTGCATATGTTAAGAAAAATCTT
Organism: Metaclostridioides mangenotii; assembly: GCF_018917235.1. Lineage (GTDB taxonomy): Bacteria > Bacillota > Clostridia > Peptostreptococcales > Peptostreptococcaceae > Metaclostridioides. Next base: position 16,865 of record NZ_JAHLOF010000011.1, on the reverse strand, counting down.
TTAAATAAATAGATATTATAAAAAACTCTAAAGTAGCTAATAGTTACTTTAGAGTTTTTTATAATTAACTTTTGTGTTATTCTATAGACTTATAAAGGTTTATATAATAATATAATGTATTAGGTTTTTACAGTATTAGATAAATAGATGGTAAATTTGTATATTGAAAGGAGGAATAGTTATGAATAAAAGTATACAGAATCCTATGTCAGCTATTTTCAAGCACTTAGCTATTTCGATAGTGTTTATGTTTATAGGATTGATATTTGGTCAAAAGTTTATTCCAGAGAGTTTTTCATATTATGGAAATATAATGTTTATAATTTTAATAATAGGAATTTTAATTATGTCTTTATTTTCAAGAAAAGAGATAATACCTAGAAGTTTTTCTATGAATTTTGTTTATGCATTTACATTTATTGAGGGTATTCTTTTGAATCCATTACTACAGTTTTATATAGCAGATTTGGGAAAAGAAGTATTCCAGACAATTCTAATCTCTACAGCAATTCTATTCGCTATATTGGCATCTATTTCAAATAGAAGAGAAGCAGGACATTATTTAAAATTAGGAAACATATTATTTGCAGGGCTTTTAGGGCTGTTGATAGCCTCAGTTGTAAATTTATTTTTAGGTGGAGATATACTTAGCATATTAATAAGTATAGTAGGCGTAGTAATATTTTCGGGGTATGTTCTTTATGATATTAGTTTGATTAAATATGAAATACAAAATGGTACATTAAGAGAGAAGAATGATTTATCGATACACGTTCTTAATCTTTTCTTAGATTTTATTAATTTACTAATAGACCTATTAAATATAGCATCATTTTTAGATGATTAAATTTCATATAAAGATATAATTAGACCGTTTATTTAATTCGATTTCTATTGTTGCAGGTATTATAAGAATAGGTAATAAATTAATAATTAAGACTCGTTTCAGCGATTTTTTCTGAAGTAGTCTTAATTAAAATAATTACCTGTTTTTAATATTATTTATTTTAAAAGGATTTGTAAAAATATATATAAATGTTACTCTATATATTTAAAACTAGTATTAATCCACTTTTTATCAACATCAAATTTAAATCTATCATTTTTATTGGGATAAATGGTTATAACATTATCTTTATAATAAGATTTATTAAATTTAAAATCGATGAATAATTGCTTTTCATAACCATATAAATGGCAAACTACTTTATTATTTTTCATAAATATCATTTGTATCATATCTTCACTGTCAGTTTTTTTTATATCATTCCACTTATAACCTATCGTATCATATATTTTTTTAGGGGAAGAATGAGGCTCAAATACATATGCTTTATCCCAATCAAAAGGTGTTATATCTTTCAGGTCGATTTCACCAGTACTATCATTTGATTGACGTTCAAGAGCAAATTCAACAAATTTATCAACAAGATCATCAAAGTTTTTATCTTCTTTACTTTTATTAAATTTAATTAATTCACTAGATTTACTTACCACGTTCCATTTATTATTATTTTTCTTTATTTTAAAGTTGATTTTTGAGATACATTCACCATATTTACCTGGCTGAGTAACTATAACTTTTTCTCGAAGTTTATTTTTATAATCATGTTGATATATTTGTTTGTGTGTATGACCTGCTACAATAACGTCTATTCCATTAACTTCTTTTGCTAATTCCTGAACTCTATTGCCAGGATATTTATCTGAATCTCCCTTTTCACCACTATGAGCAACCGCTACTATAATATCTACATTTTCTTTCTTCATGACATCTACCCATTTCTTAGCATCTTTAACTAAATCACCCATATACAATGATCCATTGTAGCCTTGGAAATCTTTTAATCCCTCAGATGTTGGTTTTATATTTTCATTTTCGACAGTCTCATAGGTTTGACCTACTTCTTGTATAGTAAGTCCCAATATACCTAATTTTAAATTTCCCCCAGATGTAGAAATATTCTTAATTACATAAGGAGATATATAATTTTCTCCACTTCTTTCATATGTATTTGCTGATAATAAATCAATATCATATTTTTTAAAATCAGATACCATATGGTCTAGTTGAGCTTTATTATTTTCTATAAACTCATGATTTCCAAGTACAATAGCATCATATCCTATTTCCTTCATTTCTTTTACTATAGGTGTTTCTAAATATTTTGTGTCATATTCATCGTAACTATTTTTTGTATCAAAATATTTACTCATTGATGAACCATATTTACCCACACTTAAAAAATCTCCGGCATCAACTAAAAGAGTATTTTTATCTTTAGACTTTTCATTTTTTATATAAGAAGTCAATTCATAAGGCAAATATCCATGTAAATCAGTAGTTGCTAGCATGTTTATTTCTATAATTTTTGTTGTTTTGCACCCAACTATTAATAATACGAAAGCTCCTAATAGTGCTATTAATATTCTTTTTTTCATTTAAGTCATCTAATCCTCCTATATAGCAAATATTAGTATATTAACCTTTTAAAGTCAAAGATCAAATAAAGTTTAATTACAATTACTAAGGAGTAACTTTCCCCTTTTTACTTTATAATGATTTCCTTACTGTAATTTTTAAATATAACTTAGTGTTTTTGAAATTAAAAATGATTTTCAATTTACTTGACACTAAAAAATTAATATGGTAAATTGAAAATGGTTTTCATATTGGAGGAGTGAGTTAAGTGAAAAAATCTATAAGTTATAAAACAAAGCAAAAAGAATCTATCTTATTATACATAAAATCACTTAATGGTAAACATGTAACGATAAATCAGATAACAGACCATTTTTTAAATAATGATATGAAAATTGGTATGACAACTGTATATAGATATCTGGATAAACTTGTAAATGACGGTGTAGTCAGAAAATATATTATGGATGGTGTTTCAGGAGCATGTTATCAATATGTAGGTGAAGAAGATCAGCTAAAGGAACATTTTCACTTTAAATGTGATGAATGTGGCGGTCTGATTCATTTTGAATGTGATGAATTAGAAAGTATACAAGAGCATTTACTAAAAAAACATGGGTTTAATTTAAATTCATTTAAGACAATGTTTTATGGTAAATGTGATAAATGTTCAAATAACAGTAAATAAAAGAGAAAAATAAGAGGGAGGGGGGTAATTACAATGAAAAGGAATATTAAAAATAGAAGTTCACTTGCTATTATAATGTGTTTAGCTTTTATTGTTATTTACCTTCTTTCTTCTTTTTACATATTAGAGAAATCAAATCACGATTGTGTTGGAGATACTTGCCAAATCTGTATACATATACAACAAGTAGAAAATACTCTAAGACAATTAAGTACTGGTCTAATGCCAAAAATAGGTATATTACTAATACTTGGCGTCTATTTAAAGCTATTCTTTTACACAATATCTTATGAGGTAAGTCACACTCTCATTACTTTAAAAGTGAGAATGAATAATTAACTCATCTATAATTATAAATAGAACATTATGGAGGGTTTTTATGAAAAAATTAAAAGGAATTTGTTTACTAACACTATTAACAATTACGATATTCAGTTTATTAACTGGTTGCGATAAAAAAACCGAACAATCGGATTCTAAAGAAAAAGAACTTAATGTTTTAACTAGTATATATCCAATGTATGACTTTGCTCAAAAAATTGGTGGTAATAAAGCTAGAATTACAAATATGGTTCCAGCAGGGGTTGAGCCTCATGATTGGGAGCCTAATGCTACAGACATAACAAATTTAGAAAAAGCAGACTTATTTATCTATAATGGTGCAGGTATGGAACATTGGGTTGATAATGTTTTAAAAAGTACACAAAATAAGGCGCTGTTTAAACTTGAAGCATCAAAGAATATTAAACTAAATACAGGCCATTCTCATGATAAAGGGGAAAATCACAGAAGTAATATTGAGCACCATGAAAATAGTGATTCCGATCCACATGTATGGTTAAATCCAATAAACGCAAAACAACAAATGAAGGATATAAAGGATGCATTTGTGAAAGTAGATCCTGATAATAAGGATTATTATGAAAATAACTATGATAAATACGCTCAAGAATTTGATAAATTAGATAAAGAATACAAAGATACATTAAAACCACTTTCAAACAAAGATATTGTTGTTTCTCATGAAGCTTTTGGATATTTATGTGATGCATATGGGTTAAATCAAGTGGGAATTGAAGGTGTTTCACCTGACTCAGAGCCAGATCCTGCCAGGATGTCCGAGATTATTGAGTTTGTAAAGAAAAACAAAGTGAAGGTAATTTTCTTTGAAGAACTGGTGAGTCCAAAGGTAGCAAAAACTATTGCAGATACAACTGGAGCAAAGACTGATATATTAAATCCAATAGAAGGTCTTAATGGAAAAGAAAAATCAAGTAGTGAAGATTATTTTTCTGTAATGCGTAAAAATTTAGAGTCGCTAAAAGTGGCATTACAATAGTAAAGTGGTGATGTGAATGAATATTATAAGTGTCAAAAATTTAAAGTTTTCATATGGAGAGGAACAAGTTTTTTCTAATGTGAATTTTAATATATCAAGAGGGGATTTTGTCTCAATAATTGGTTCTAATGGTGCGGGAAAGAGTACGTTGATTAAATTATTGTTAGGAGAACTTTCACCAATGGAGGGTGAAATTACACTTCTAGGACAAAATATTAAAAGTTTTAATAAATGGCCAAAAATAGGATATATATCACAAAGCGGACTATCTTATCAGCGCTATTTTCCAGCTTCTGCAGAAGAAGTTGTTAGTGCTAATCTTTATTCGAAAATAGGTTTATTTCGTTTTCCAAAGAAGGAACATAATCAAAGAACCAGAGATGCACTTGCAATGGTTGGAATGCAAGAATATTCTAAGAGTCTGATTGGCAGCATGTCTGGTGGTCAAAGACAGAAAATTTTGCTTGCAAGAGCCTTGGTTTCAAACCCAGAAGTGATGATTCTAGATGAGCCGACTACTGGAGTAGATGAAAAAAGCTCTGATTCATTTTACAATCTACTTGCAGAACTTAACAGAGATAAAAGACTTACAATCCTCATGATAACACACGATATAAAAAGTACTAATCAATTTGTTACAAAAACAATGTTGCTTGAAGATGGAGTATTAAAAGAGGTAAATAATTAAGTATATCTTATAGCAAAAATTATTTTGCCATCAATAGAAAGGTAGAAATTTATGGAGATATTTGAATATGCATTTATGCAAAGAGCCTTTGTAGTAGGAATTTTACTAGCCATAATTATTCCGTGTATAGGGGTTATAATTGTCTTAAAAAGGCTTTCGATGATTGGTGATGCTTTATCACATACTTCATTAGCAGGTGTAGCGACAGGGCTTATATTGGGGATAAACCCTATTTTAGGGGCTATAGTATTTTGTATTATAGCAGCACTTGGAATTGAAGTTATTCGTAAGAAAATACCTCAATACTCTGAAATATCTATAGCTATTATCATGTCTGCGGGTGTAGGATTAGCCGGTATACTTTCAGGGTTTACTAAGAATTCAGCTAATTTTAATAGTTTTCTTTTTGGGAGTATTGTAGCAATCAGTGATTTTGAAATGAATATGGTAATTATCGTTAGCTGTATTGTTTTAATTACCTTTATTATTTTATATAAAGAATTATTTTTTATAACATTTGATGAAAGGTCTGCAAGATTAGCAGGTGTGCCAGTAAACATAACTAATTTTATTTTTACAATATTAACGGCTATAACTGTTTCTATTGCAGCTCGTACGGTCGGAGCTTTAATTGTATCTTCTATGATGGTTGTACCTGTAGCTTGTGCAATGCAATTTGCAAAGAATTATAAACAAACTGTAGTGTATTCAATATTTTTTGCTGTATTTTTTACAATCATGGGCTTATTCTTATCCTACTATTTAAGATTAAAGCCAGGTGGAACGATTGTTTTAATTGGAGTAATATTATTTACCTTAATTTTATTGTTTAAAAGACTTTTCTTTAAGTCATTTAGTTGATTAAAGAGAAGAGATTCTATAAAATAAGGAGAAAAAAATGAAGAGAGAAGTTTATATTATATCTGGGTTTTTGGGATCAGGTAAGACCACATTGATACAAAAAATGCTAAGAGAGTCATTAAAGGGGCAAAATATAGCTTTAATTGAAAATGATTTTGGAGAAGTTAGCGTGGATGCGGCACTATTAAAAAATAGCGGTTTCCAGGTAAAAGAACTGAATTCTGGATGTATTTGCTGTACTCTTTCAGGTGATTTCGTAAAATCTTTACAAGATATTATGGATCAGTATAAACCTGATAAAATAATTATTGAGCCTTCTGGTGTAAGTAAACTATCCGATGTATCAAATGCATGTAAAGATTCTTCTATTTGTGATTTGATAAAAATATCAAAAAAGATAACTGTTGTAGATGCTAATAGATGTGAGATATACTTAGAAAACTTCGGAGATTTTTTTGAGGATCAGGTAAAAAACGCGGATATTATATTATTTAGCAGATTTGATGAAAATAGTAAAAAGAGCTATTCTGCGTTAAACAAAATAAAGAATCTAAATACTAATGCTGTTATAATTACAAATTCTTGGAACGATATAAAACTTGATGATATTTTTAGTTGTTCAGAAAATAATTATATAGATTGTAATGAAGATATATTGTGTTGTCATTCATCTAAAGATAGTAATTCTGATGAAAATAATGACTGTAGTTATCATGATAATCATGTACATTGTTGCCACGGTCATAATAGCAATGCAAATAATGTTTTCGATACAATAACTATATATTTTGAGCACAATGTAGAGTGTAAAGAGATTGTTGATAAAATAAATGAAATAGAAAAATTAAATTATGGAAAAGTTTTAAGAGCAAAAGGTATACTAAAAGAGAAATATCGTTTTGTAAATCTTCAATACTTACCTGGAGAAGTAGAATTAGAAATATCAACGGTCGAGAAGAATTTTTTATCTATAATAGGAGATAATTTAGACCGTCAAAAACTGATAGATTTATTTAATGAAAAGAAATGAGAACGAGTTATACTCCTGTATACATCGTCACAGGATTCTTATATTCAGGTAAGACTACATTTTTAAATATGTTTTTTAACAGGCAAAAGATGATACAGAAACGTTTATGTATAATACAATTTGAAGCAGGTGAAGCGCAAATTGTAGATAGACATCCAAATCATGATATTTTGTATTTTTCAAAAAAAGAGCTGGAGTTAGATAAAAACAATGTAGTAAAACAAATAAATGAATATCTGCTTAGTAACAATGTAGATGAAATATGGGTCGAATGGAATGGGGTTACGTCTTTTTCAACCCTACAATCGTTATTTTTCTATGTACCTTCTAAAAGTAATTCTGAAGATCAGTTTTTAGGCAATTTGTGCAAGATACAAAAGGTGATTAATATAGTAGATATTTCAAAGTTTGAAGTAATATTAGGGAAAGTAGGTAGTCCACTAATAGAGCAGATAGCAAATAGCGATTTAGTAATAGCAAGAAATTTTAAAGCTAAATCTACTAATATTAAAAGAACTATTCATAGTATTAATAAAGGAGTAAAGATTTGTCCTTTTAAGTATATGGAAAAGATAGACAATCTTGTATATCAAAAAAAATTGCACCCTATAAATGGATTATGTGTCAGCATATTGTTATTTATGATATTTTATTCTATATTTAGAAGGTTATTTAACACAATAGTTATTCCAGTAGATACTACGATAAATATTTTTTTAGGCATATTGCTTCAAGGATTACCATTTCTAATGATTGGAGTAATACTGTCGTCGTTAATTCAAGTATTTATATCAAAAGAATTGATAGAAAAGAAATTTCCTAAAGGAATCGGAACAGGAATTTTATTTTCTATAATAGCGGGGTTCTGCTTGCCTGTTTGCGATTGTGCCTCAATACCTATTTTCAGAAGTATTGTAAAAAAAGGTGTTCCACTAACTTCTGCGATTGTTTTTTTATTAGTTGCTCCAATTGTCAACCCGGTAGTGATTTTATCAACCTACGTGGCTTTTAATGGAAACATTAAAATTGTATTTGTAAGAATTTGTCTAGGCATTATTACATCTGTATTGGTTGGTTTAGTATTTGCTGTATGGAAACCAAAAGGTGAAATTTTAACGAGTCGAATCGATAATAATCTTTGCAACTGCGGTTGCTTTGAGGGTGTTGAATATATTACAACATTATCTGATAAAATATCACTATTTATGCGTCATTCACAGATGGAGTTTTTTAATGTAGGAAAATTCTTAATGATTGGAGCTTTTGTTTCTTCTTGTTATCAAGTATTTATATCAAATACAATATGGATCGATAAAGATGCGAATTTATACATCTCTATTATTACTATGATGTTGATGGCATTTTTCTTATCCCTTTGTTCGTCTTCAGACGCCACTGTTGCACGAAGTTTTGCAACTAAATTTCCAGTTGGATCAATTATGGGTTTTCTAGTATTTGGACCTATGATCGATATAAAGAACGTCATTATGCTGTCTAGCGGATTTTCACCGAAATTCATAGTGAGATTAGCAATTACAACATTTTTGATTTGTTTCAGTATAGTTTCGATATTCTTTAGTTCTGGATTAGGGGGGTATTTACTATGAAAAACAAAGAGCTAAACTACCAAGTTCTTATCGAAATATCCTGTTATGTTGTTTTTTTTATTGTAATGTTGCACTTAGTATATACTGGTAAGTACTTGTATTATGTTACGTCTAAAATGAAGCCTTATTTGCTATATATAATGGTTGTAATGCTTATATGGATTATTTTTAGTGTTCGAAACTTATATAGACCACAATACCGCAAAAGAGTCAATCATTGTTTCGTTTTGATTTTGCCGATCTTATTACTTGTATTGCCTCATGGTTCAGTATCTGTAGATAATTTATCTACGAAACTAATAAATGGCAATGCATTAAAAAGTAATACAAATATAAGGGAAAATAGTAAATCGCAAAGGCGAGATTCAAAGGAATTGAACAAAAAAAATAATATAGACACCGAAGCAAAAGAAGGTATTGGAAAATATGTAACCTCAAATGCATTTGGTGAAGAAATATTACTTCACGGATATGATGAAGAAAATAAGATGATAACAGTATCCCATGAAGAGTTTTCTCAATGGTTTAATGAGATATACATAAATATTGACAAATATATAGGATATAAAATATCAATAAAGGGATTTGTATATAAAGATTTAGAAAGCATGGATGAAGATGAGTTTGTTCCAGCTAGACTTATGATGACTTGTTGTGTAGCAGATTTGTCGCCATGTGGATTTATATGCAAGTATAGTAAGGCCAGTGAGTTAGAGGAGGATTCTTGGGTTACCGTGGAAGGAACCATAAGCAAAAAAGAAAATAACGGTGCAGAGGATCCACAGATTGATGTAAATAAAATTTCACCCACTGATCCAACAGAAGATTATATATATCCATATTAAATAGTAAATATTCATATACAGTTATAAATAGAGAGAACATTCTTAGTATAATAAAAATAAAATGTGAATTTAATTAATACATGGATCACAACTAATTTTAACGTTAGGTGCCGTTCCTTAAACAATAAAAATAAATTTATTCATCTTTGGAGACATCTGAATTGCCGTTCAGGTGTCTCTCTTTATTTTATGTATTTTCTCCTCCCTCCATAGAAGTAGAAAACAATGAAACGACACTTGCTATTAGCTGTCAACCTAAGTATATTATTATAAAAATTATAACTTAGGATAAATAGTAGAATTAAATTGTTATAGAATAAGTTATCTCAAAAAGTAAATATTAATATGAGATGAATTTTTCTTTTTAAAGATTAAAATTCTACGTGTCGATAAAAATATTTACGCATTTAATCTACGTAGCTTTCAAGAAATATCAACAATATACCCTCAATTACATTAAATTAAATTGAGATATGTTATTGTATTAATAATTTTATTGTAAGACTTTATGAAAATTTATCATTTACAGCCGAAAATGTTTATAATACTGACTGAAGGAGTTCAGAAGAATAAATTTAATATATTATGCAGACAGAAATTTCAGACATAAGTTAAGTCATAGAATACTTGTTTTAATAATAAACATATTAAGTGGGGGCTTAAGAGTATTTAATAGATGACCTTTTGCATTTTAAAAATTCATAATAATAGTACTGTTGTTTTTATTTAATTATAGGGGGTAATTAATATGTATAGTAGTATGGAGGAAATAAAAAAGGAATTACAAGAACTTTGCAATGAGTATTTAACTATTTTAGATAATTTAAAAAATGATGATATTATTTCACAAGATACTTATGACAAATGTTCAGAGCAAAAGGTTTCGTTTTTAGAAGAATAAATAAATACTAGTATTACTATTATTTGCGTATAAGCTAAAAAGTAGTAGTAATACTATTATTTATACAGATTTTAACTTATAATATAGTATACAAAGAAAATTATAAAATAAAAATAAATACTTGTGAGGTGATTATTGTGAAGGTATATAATACGTTAAGTAAGTCAAAAGAAGAGTTTGTGCCACTAGAAGAAGGAAAGGTAAAAATGTACGTTTGTGGACCTACTGTTTACAATTATATCCATATAGGTAATGCAAGACCTTTTATTATATTTGATACTTTTAGAAGATATCTAGAGTACAGAGGATACGATGTAACTTACGTTCAAAACTTTACAGATGTTGATGATAAAATTATAAAAAGAAGCATAGAGGAAGGAATAACTCCTACTGAAGTTGCGGATAAATATATAAAGGAATATTTTATTGATTGTGATGGTTTAGGAATAAAAAGAGCGGATGTACACCCGAGAGTTACTGATAATATTGAACAGATTATAAATTTTATCAAAGAGTTAGAAGATAAAGGTTTTGCATATGCATCAGAGGGAGATGTGTATTTTGATACTAAGAAGTTTAATGAATACGGAAAGCTTTCTAAACAAAATCAAGAAGAACTAGAAGCTGGGGCGAGAATAGAAATAAACGATAAAAAGAGCAATCCTATGGACTTTGTTCTTTGGAAAGCTAAAAAAGAAGGAGAGCCAGGATGGGAGAGTCCATGGGGTGAAGGTAGACCGGGATGGCATATAGAGTGTTCTGTTATGTCTAAGAGATATTTAGGCGAAACTATAGACGTTCACGCGGGTGGCCAAGATTTAACGTTCCCACACCATGAGAACGAAATTGCTCAAAGTGAAGCTAGAAGTGGAAAACCATTTGCTAAATATTGGATGCACAACGGTTATATAAATATAAATAACGAAAAAATGAGTAAATCAAAAGGCAATTTCTTTACGGTTAGAGATATTTCAAAACTTTATGATTTAGAGATAGTTAGATTCTTTATGTTATCTGCTCATTATAGAAATCCAGTTAACTTTAGTGATGAAATGCTTAATCAAGCAAAAGCTGGCCTTGAGAGGTTATACAACACTAAAGAAAAATTAGAGTTTTCTTTAACTAACATTAGTGATGCAAAATTAAATGATGAAGAAAAATCACTTTTACCAGAATTAGAGAAATTCAAGGCTAAATATATAGAGGCTATGGACGATGATTTAAATACTGCAGATGCAGTTAGTATTATATTTGAATTAGCTAAATTTATAAATACAAATGTAGATGAGAACTCTTCAAAAGAGTTTGTAGAGGCTTCTAAGTCTATGTTTGACGAGTTAACAGGAGTAATAAACATAGTTAACAAGAAAAAAGATGAAGTTTTAGATGAGGAAATTGAAGATCTAATCAATAAGAGAACAGAAGCTAAGAAAAACAAGCAGTTTGATTTAGCAGACCAAATAAGACAAGAACTTTTAGACAAAGGTATAGTTCTTGAAGATACTAGACAGGGTGTAAAGTGGAAAAGAGTTTAGATAATACTTTGAAAAGAAGTGATCTTATAACAATGTCTCCACTAGTACTTGCATATATTGGTGATACAGTATACGAAACATATATAAGAGATCATTTAATTAAGTGTAACAAAAATAAAAAAGTCAACGATCTTCACAAATTAGCGATAAATTATGTAAAGGCTAAAGCCCAATCAGATATAATTCACAGTATAGAAGATGAATTAACTGAAGAAGAACAAAGAATTTACAAACGTGGTAGAAATCAAAAATCTCACACATCTCCTAAAAATGGAGATATTATAGATTATAAACATGCTACGGGGTTCGAGGCACTTATAGGGTACTTGTATCTTGATAAGCAGCTAGATAGATTAGAATACTTAGTCGTTAAGAGTATTAAGTTTATTGAAAATATATAAAAATTGATACTAATTATCAGAAGCGCCCGAATATTTATCATTTGGGTGCTTCTTTTAATATACGTGATGTCTGATGTCAAAATACTATATATGGAATGATTAAATTTATTTGTCGTTCAAATACAGCAGATTAGCTCGATTTAAACGTTTATGATGTTTTAGGTACAGCGACAAAATTTCTGAATTCATGTATAATATAATAAATGAAAATTTCGACTGTTAGCGACATAACTTTGAATTTAATAAAAATTTTTATTGATAAATGTATAACAAGACAAAAGAAGAAAGAAGGTTTTAATTTGAGTAAAACAGATAATATTTTTATAAATTTGTGTAATGATATTTTAGAGAACGGAGTATCATCAGAAGGACAAGCAGTAAGAGCAAAGTGGCTTGATGGTGTGGATGCTCATACAGTAAAAAAATTCTGTGTAGTAAATAGATATGATTTATCTGAGGAGTTCCCAATACTTACACTTAGACCGACTAATTTGAAGGCAGCTATAGACGAACTTCTTTGGATTTGGCAAAGAAAATCTAATAATATAAAGGATTTAAACAGTAAAATTTGGAATTCTTGGGCTGATGAAGAAGGAACTATCGGTAAGGCTTACGGATATCAAATTGCTCAAAAACATAAGTACAAAGAAGGCGAATTCGACCAAATAGATAGAGTTATATACGATTTAAAAAACAACCCTTATAGCAGAAGGATAATTGTGAATATGTACAACCATGACGATCTACATGCGATGAACCTTTATCCATGTGCATATAGCATGACATTTAATGTCACTGGTAATAAATTAAATGCTATACTAAATCAGAGATCAAATGACGTTTTAGTTGCCAATAACTGGAATGTTTCACAGTACGCGATATTAGTTCATATGTTAGCTCAAGTTACAGGATTTGAAGTTGGAGAATTTGTACATGTTATAGCTGATGCACATATATATGATAGACATATACCATTAGTTAAAGAACTTATAAGTAGAAAGCCATATAAAGCACCAAAACTTAAAATAAACCCAGATGTAAAAGATTTCTATGATTTCAAGGTAGAGGATTTCGTTTTGGAGGGTTACGAAACTCATGAACAAATAAAGAAAATACCTGTTGCTATATAGGAGGAACTATATATGAAGGCTATAGTTAATGTAGATAAAAATTGGGGTATAGGTAGAGATGGAGATTTACTTCAATTTATCCCAGGAGATATGAGGTTTTTTAAAGAAAAGACAGTCGGAAATGTTGTTGTAATGGGGAGGACTACGTTTGACTCCCTTCCAGGAAAACAACCACTAAAAGATAGAATAAATGTTGTTTTAACTAAAGATAAGTCTTTTAAAAATGATGGAGTTATTGTTTTAAACTCAATTGGAGAGGTATTCGAAGAAATAAAAAAGTACAATGAGGACAATGTATTTATAATTGGGGGAGAAAAGATCTACAAACAGTTTTTACCCTATTGTAAAGAAGCTTATATTACTAAAAATACTAGTATAAATGATGCGGACAAGTTCTTTCCAAGACTTGATCAAGATTCAAATTGGGAAATGATTTACGAGAGTGATAAGCAGAAGCATAAGGATATAGAGTATGTTTTCACAACATATAAGAATAATAGTTTATAGGAGGTGAAGCTTTTGGCATTTGTTGAAGGTAGAAATCCTGTTATTGAAGCAATAAAAAATAATAGGGAAATTGACAAGATAATGATAGCAAATTCTGCAAAAGAGGGATCTATCAAAAAAATAATCGGAATGGCTAAAGAAAAAAATTTAGTAATTCAGTATGTAGAAAAACAAAAGCTAGATGAAATCAGTGAGAGTCACGCTCACCAAGGGGTTATTGCACAAGTAAGTGAGTATAAATATGCTGATTTAGATGAAGTTTTAGAAAATGTAAAATCAAAAGACGAAGATCCATTCTTTATAATATTAGATGAAATAAACGACCCACATAACTTAGGATCTATAATAAGAACTGCTGATGCAGTAGGAGCGCACGGAGTTATTATACCTAAGAGAAGGTCTGTTCACATTACTCCGGTAGTTATAAAAGCTTCTGCTGGGGCCATTGAATACATGCCTGTGTGCAAAGTAACCAATATAGTTAACACTATTAAAAAACTTAAAGATGAAGGTCTGTGGATTGCAGCTGTCGATATGGATGGAGATGTTTTCTACGAACAAAATATGAAAGGACCTTTAGGGCTAGTTATAGGTAGTGAGGGCTATGGTATTTCTAGACTAGTAAAGGAAAACTGCGACTTCAAAGTAAAAATGCCGATGGTTGGACATGTTACATCGTTGAATGCATCAGTTGCAGGAAGTATAGTCCTTTACGAGGTGCTAAAGCAAAGACTTGGCAAGTAAAATGAAAAGAAAGAAAAATCAGTATTTAATAATAGATGGTTACAATATTATTAATGCATGGGAAGACTTAAGAGAATTGGCTAGAGAAGATCTTGAAGATTCGAGAGAGAAACTTATAGATGAAGTTATTGAGTATGCAGAATATAATGGATACAAAGCAATAGTAGTATTTGACGCATATAACGTAAAAAATTCTCGTGAGAAAGTAGAAGAAAGAGACCATGTAACAGTGGTTTATACAAAAGAACATCAAACTGCAGATAGCTACATTGAAAAATTTATCAGTACGCTATCTCAGTATGATGATATTAAAGTAGTGACAAATGATTATGCAGAACAACAAATTATTTTGGGTAAGGGAGCTGCAAGAGTTTCTGCCAGAGAATTAAAGCTCGATATTAATCGAGCTAAAATGAAAATTAAGGAAAAAAATGTTGTATTAAGTAAAAAAATTGATCGAAATAGATTAGATGAAAGGTTAGATGAAGAAATATTGTCGAAACTTGAGAACATTCGTAAAAAGCGTTGAAATTACTGGATTCTTTAGACTATAATATAGCTATGATTGTTTATTTTGTTTTTATATGGGGGAGATTTACATGTTAGTAGCAAAAGAAAAAAGTTTTGAGGAAATGAGCGCTTCACAATTAGATGATTACAATTTGGTAATTAAAGCGAGTGCAGGAGACAAGATGGCACTGGAATACCTTATATCTAAGTACAAGAATTTTGTTAAGGCAAAGGCAAAGTCTTATTTCTTAATTGGTGCAGATAAAGAGGATATAATTCAAGAGGGAATGATAGGTCTTTATAAGGCTATCAGAGATTTTGATGGAACAAAGACTAATTCCTTTAAATGTTTTGCCGACATTTGCATAACTAGGCAGATCATCACAGCGATTAAAACAGCTACAAGACAGAAACACATACCTTTGAATTCTTACATATCACTAAACAAGCCAATTTATGATGAGGAGTCAGACCGTACACTTTTGGATATAATAACCACTAGTATGGTAACTGATCCGGAAGAGCTAATTATAAGTAAAGAAGAATTAAAAAATATAGAATCAAAAATGAACGAATTGCTTAGCGATTTAGAGCAAAAAGTATTAGAATTATATCTAAATGGCAAATCGTATCAGTACATTGCAAATAGACTTGATAGAGATGTAAAATCGATTGACAACGCGCTTCAGAGGGTAAAGAGAAAATTGGAAAAACATCTTGAAAACAAGAATGAATAATAGTAAAATGTTTACCATAAGGACTAAAGTAAAGATTTAAAATATATCAAATAAAATAGGGAGGTAAGTAAAATGGCTAAATCTAAATACGAAAGAACTAAGCCCCATGTTAATATAGGAACTATCGGTCACGTTGACCATGGTAAAACTACTTTAACTGCAGCTATCACTAAAACATTACATGATAGATACCACTTAGGAGAAGCAGTAGACTTCGCTAATATCGACAAAGCTCCAGAGGAAAGAGAAAGAGGTATTACAATATCTACAACTCACGTTGAGTATGAAACACCAAATAGACACTACGCTCACGTTGACTGCCCAGGACATGCTGACTACGTTAAAAACATGATCACAGGAGCTGCTCAAATGGACGGTGCTATACTAGTTGTTTCTGCAACTGATGGACCAATGCCTCAAACAAGAGAGCATATAGTACTATCTAGACAAGTTGGTGTACCATACATCGTTGTATTCTTAAACAAATGCGACATGGTAGACGACGAAGAGTTACTTGAGTTAGTTGAAATGGAAGTTAGAGACCTATTAACTGAGTACGACTTCCCGGGAGATGATACTCCAATAGTTAAAGGATCAGCTTTAATGGCTCTTGAAGATCCATCAAGTGAATGGGGAGACAAAATAGTTGAACTATTCGAGCAAATTGATGAGTATATACCTGCTCCAGAGAGAGATATAGATAAAGACTTCTTAATGCCAGTTGAGGACGTATTCTCAATAACAGGTAGAGGAACAGTTGCTACAGGTAGAGTTGAGAGAGGTATACTAAAAGTTCAAGACGAAGTAGATCTAGTAGGTCTTGCTGAAGCTCCAAGAAAGTTAATAGTAACAGGAGTAGAGATGTTCAGAAAATTACTAGACCAAGCACAAGCTGGAGATAACATAGGAGCTCTTTTAAG
>NZ_JAHLOF010000010.1 GCF_018917235.1 Metaclostridioides mangenotii | reverse complement strand
AAACTCTCATAAAAAATTTGATGGCTCAGATACTATTGTTATCAAAATATCTGGCTTTATATGGTTTGTTTCTTGTTTTCTTATAAATTAACCTACTGTTTAATTTTCAATGTTCTTTTCATACTATCTCTGTGTTTTCTTCGTTTCGTTTGCGTCTCTTTTGAAGACAAGTATTACTATACCAAAATCGAAAAAACATGTCAACACTTTTTATAAATTAAATTTTATACTTACCTCTTTTAATTCACCTAAACTTAGATATACCAAACGTTTCAACATGTTATTTCTTTTTTGAATATTTTTTTCAGACTCCATAATCTTAACTCTTAATCTCCCAAGTAGATCTAAATATTCTATAAACTCATCGTCATATTTTTTTTCTAAGTCACTTTTTATCTTAGCAGAAAGAGCTGGACTTTTTCCTCCAGTTGATACACTAATCATCAAATCACCTTTTTTGAAAAATGATGGAACAGTAAAATTAGATAGTTCAATATCGTCCACAACATTTACTAACTTGTTATTTTCCTTACAATACAATCCTATTGATCTATTGAGTTCTTTATCGTTAGTAGCAGCTATGACTATTGAACTATCTTCAATAAATGAAGTATCAAATTCTGATTCAATTATTTTTATATTATTTTCTAAATCATAAAAATTATCCAGTATATATTTACCTACAACCGTTACAGACTTTCCGAGTTCAATAAGAGTCTTACATTTTCTAAATGCTACTTTACCAGCTCCTACTATAGTTATTTTACTATCAGTTATATTTAGAACTACTGGATAATACATACTAATACCACCTTTATTTTAAATTTACACTCTTCCTATAATATTTATAGATTACTGATATGTTCTAACTTTAAATATATCATAAAATATATTTAATTAATACTAATCTAAATTTGTACAATCATTAACTATAATATCTACCATACCATCAATTGTACTGACATCTGCTTCTTTATATATTGGTATACCAAAATCTCTTGCAGTTTGAGAAGTTATAGGCCCAATAGATATTACTTTAATATTGTCTAGCAAACTAATCTTATCTAAACCTATTATCTCTACTAGATTTTTAACTGTGGATGAACTAGTAAAGGTCATATAATCTAAGCCTTCTGAATTAAGAACATTTAAAACTTCATCTCTATTGTCAGCATCTACAATTGTCTTGTATATATGTACTTCCTTTACGTTGCATACTTTAGATATATTATCAACTAAGAAATCTCTCGCCTCTTGTGATCTAGGTATAAGTACGTTGTCTTCAGGATTTAATTCTTTTTTTAACACTTCAAATAAATATTCTGCCACAAATTTTTTAGGACATATATCTGCTTTAATACCTCTTTCTCTTAAAGATTCAGCTGTTGCAGATCCAATTGAACATACTTTTAATCCTGCAAGTGCTCTTGAGTCTAAATTCATTTTATCAAGCTTATCAAAGAAAATATCTACTGAATTCTTACTTGTAAATGCTATATATGTGTATTTATTTATATCTTTTATTTCATTCTCTAGCTCTATATTATTCTCTATCTTTTCTATCTTTATTGTTGGAATTTCTATAGGGTTACCCCCTAAATCAGACACCTTTTCTACTAAAGAACTATTTTGTAGTCTTGATCTTGTTATTGCAACATTCTTGCCAAAGAGTTTTTTGCTTTCAAAGAAATTAAGCTTTTCTCTTAGCTCTACAACACTTCCTACTACAATAAGAGTAGGAGGTTTAACGTCTTGCTCAATAGCGTCATTATACGCATTTTCTAATGTAGATATAACCACCCTTTGATTATACCTACTAGCCCAACTTATAAAAGCTACAGGTGTATTTTTATCTTTGCCTTCTTTTATTAGATTTTCACTTATTCTATTTAAATTAGAAACTCCCATCAAAAATACTAGAGTTCCTTTATTGTTTGCGAGTGCATTCCAATTTATATCCTTAGAATCATCATCTTTATAATGACCTGTTATAACGTGAAAAGATGATGCATGGTCTCTATGAGTTATCGGGATCCCTGCATAACATAATCCTCCAATAGCAGAAGTTATTCCAGGTACTACTTCGAATTCTATTCCTCTATTTACTAATTCTTCAGCTTCTTCTCCACCTCTTCCAAAAACATAAGGATCTCCACCTTTAAGTCTAGTTACTACTTTACCCTCAAGTGCTTTTTCAGATATAACTCTGTTAATATCCTCTTGTGGTAGTGTATGGTTGCTAGAAGCTTTGCCTACATATATAAATTCACATCCAACCTTCGCTTCTTTTAAAAAGTTACTATTCGCAAGCCTATCGTAAACTATTACATCAGATTTTTTAATACACTCCAACCCTTTGATTGTCATTAGCTTATGATCACCAGGGCCGGCGCCAACTAAGTATACTTTACCCTTCATATTTTTTATACTCCTCTAACACAATTTTTGCTAAATTAAGGCCTAAGTCTCTTGGATTTTCTGAGACTCCAGTTAGACTGTGCTTTATTAAACACTTTCCTTCTTCATCTCCATATATTCCAGTGAGTTTTAAATTAGAACCTTGCACTTCACAAAATGCTCCAATTGGAATATGGCAACTTCCATTAACCCCATCTAAAAAACCTCTTTCAGCAGAAATTTGTATATCTGTAATATCATCTCCTAGAGAATTTACTATTTTTTCGATTTTATTGTCGCAATCTCTAATTTCTATAGCTAGTGCACCTTGTGCTGGGGCCGGAACCATTGAATCGACTGAAATAAACTCACTTATTACTTCTTCTAGTCCTGCTCTAATAATACCTGCTGCAGCTAATACAACCCCATGCAGGCATTCACTTTCTATTTTCTTTATTCTAGTCTCTATATTTCCCCTAATTGGTACAATTTTTAAATCTGGTCTCTTTTTAAGCAGTTGATACTTTCGTCTTTTACTTCCAGTACCAATTTTTGCTCCCTTAGGCAACTCATCTAAACTTTTATATCCTTCTTTTAATATAAGTACATCCCTAGGATCTTCTCTTTTAGGTGTGTTTGCAAATTTTAGACCTTCTGGTAAAGATGATGGCATATCCTTCATACTGTGTACTGCTATGTCAATTTTGCCATCCAGTAACTGTTGCTCTATTTCTTTTACGAAAAGACCTTTATCTCCAATCTTATCCAGTGATAAATGTTGTATTCTATCTCCAGTTGTTTTTATTTCCTTTACTTCAAAGTTAACTTCTGGGTATTGCTCATTAAGCTTATCAATTATCCAATAAGTTTGGATAAGGGCTAGCTTACTACCCCTAGTTCCAACTTTTATATTCATTGTGATCTCCTTTGATACTAACTATTGTCTTGTCCAATCGTTATTTGTATTTATTAATATAGTCGAGAAATAAGAAATCTTTTCCTCTAAATGTACATCTCTTAGATCTTTGTATACAACTTCACCACTTTGAGATGAATTGCTAACTAATATAGCATGATCTATTAGTTCAAATTCTTCAAGTTTCTTGATTATTTGTTTGAAATTTTTATATACTTTCATAAGCACTATTGAATTATAGTTTTTTAGTGCGAAATCTATCTTTTGTTCCTCCAAAGTACACGGAATTACAATTAGCGCATCTCTATCCATAACTAAAGGGAAATTTTGATTTGATGCTATATTTGAGAAAGATGATATTCCAGGAATCGTTTCAACTTCAACTCTATTTATTAGCCTTTCCATAACATATACATAGGTACTGTATATCATTGGATCCCCAAGTGTTACAAATCCAACATTTTTACCAGACTCAACATCTGAAACTATTTCATCTGCAACGCTATTCCATACCTCTTCCTTCTCTCCATCATTGAAGTTCATAGGAAAGTGTCTTGATTTTATTTTTAAATCTTCTGGCAGATACTCCTTTACTATTGAGTAAGCTAAACTATCTCCTCCTTTTTTAGATTCTGGAGTGTATAGTATATCCAAATTTTTTAGTGTTTCTACTGCCTTTACAGTAACCAAAGAACTATCTCCTGGTCCAGTCCCTATTCCATAAAACTTTGTCTTTTTCGTCATTAAATTCGCTCCCTTCACAATCTTATATCATATTTCTCATTTATTTTATATACAATCATGTGCATGTCTTTCAAATATGTTTTGAATTTCTGGATTTTCTCCCAGCCCTTGTAAGTAAACTTTTACATCGTATCCATTTTTTCTTAAGACTGTATTCCAAGAATCTTCTTCATCACTTGCCATATCATTAATTGCATGATCTCCAGCAACAAGCATAAACGGCATTAAGTGAACTTTCTTTATCTTGTCTTTTTTTAATTTATTCATTACTTGCTCTAGTTCTGGATATCCTTCTACTGTTCCTACGTAAGCTTTTATGCCTTGATCTTGCATAGCGTATTCGATAGCAGGATAAGCTGAATGTGATTCATGTTCAGTTCCATGTCCCATAAATACTAATGCTTCTCCATCTTCCATTTTTGGTATCTGACAATTTACCGCCTTTACCGCTTCTTTATAGTCTTCAATGGTAGTAAGTAGAGGTCTTCCAAGTGTTACTTTTTTAAATTTATGAGATAACTCATTTATTTGACCTTTTAATTTATTGTACTCTTCACCACATATTATATGAAGTGTCTGAACTACTACCTCTTCATAACCTTGCTCACTTATTTTTGTAAGAGCTTCTATTGGATTATCTATATTTATATTATCTCTTTTTTTAAGTTTTCTAATTATCATATTTGATGTGTATGCTCTGAAGAAGTCGTATCCACAAAGTGAGTTTTTTATCTTATTTTCACATACATCTATAGTCTTTTCTCTAGTCTCATGGTAACTTGTCCCAAAGCTAACCACTAAAACGGCCTTTTTCATACTTACCTCCAAAATTATATTAGCAATTTAATGCAATTTCTAGTTCATTTACATTGTTTATTACATTTGGATAAAATATCGTTGATCTTCTAATTATAACAGCTGGAATACTTAAGGTTTCACATGCATCAATTTTTTCTAGAAACCCTCCTGCAATCCCACTCTCTTTAGTAATTAACACGTCTATATTATAATGTTTATAAGTTTCTTCATTAATATTCTTACTAAAAGGTCCTTTCATAGCTATAATATTATCGGCATTTAATCCCAGTTTTTCACAGCTAATTATTACTTCACTTGTTGGTAATACTCTGGCTATTAAGTTTTTATCTTTTAATCTATTTACATATACTTCAAGGTTTTTGCTCCCTGTACCTATGAAAATATTATTTCCTAATTCATTGACAATATCACAAGCCTCTTCAAGAGTATCTACCACATGAATATTTTTGTATTTAATTTGCTCTATCAAAGATTTTCTCTCATATCTAAGATATTTTACTCCTAAAGACTCAGCACATTCTAAAGCATTTTTAGAAACTTCAACTGCATAAGGATGTGTAGCATCTATAATTTGATTAACTTCATGAGTCTTTATGAAATCCTCCAAAGATTTAGAATTCAATTTACCTAATATTATATTTTTGGCATGTGAGATTGCTAAATCCCGACCATAATCAGTTGTAACTGATAAAATAAATTCTTTATCTATGAATTTAAGTTTATCACAAATCTCCAAACTATCTGATGTTCCTCCAAGCACTAGTATCATAGTACATAACCTCGAGGAGTTATAATTTTATCACCATTAATAAATGTAGACTTGTTCCCAATTACGACCATAGTAGTCATATCAACACGTTCAAAGTCCATAGTATCAAAAGTACAAATATGTATATCTTGATTTTCTCTACCAACATCTTTTACGATACCAACAGGAATATCTCCACATTTATATTCTTTCATGATATCGAATGCCTTTTTAAGATGCTCACTTCTTCCTTTACTTCTAGCATTGTACAAGCATATAACAAAGTCAGCATCTGCAGCTAACTTAAGTCTTTTTTCTATAACCTCCCATGGAGTTAGTAAATCACTTAAACTTATATGACAAAAGTCGTGCATTATTGGGGCTCCAAGTAAAGCCGCAGCTCCTATACTAGCTGTAATCCCAGGTACAACTTTTACCTGTATATCTACTTCTTCTTTTGATACAAGTTCTAGTATTAGACCAGCCATACCGTATATGCCAGCATCGCCACTACTTATAACTGCTACAGTTTTTCCGCCTTTAGCTTCTTCTATAGCTCTTTTACATCTGTCAATTTCTTGTCTCATTCCGTTCTCTATTACTTCTTTACCTTCTATTAGTTCTTCTATTAATTTTATATAAGTTTTGTAACCAACTATGGCATTTGATTTTTCAATTGCATCTAATGCCTCAAGAGTCATCCACTCTTTATTCCCTGGTCCTATTCCTATTACATATATCATAACTTTATTCTCCCTAACGCGAATGTTATTCCGCTATATTTATGTTTATTTACAATTAAATTACCATCACTCAGTAAATGTGCTACAGGCTCAGATACTGAATGAACTCCTACATTCCTTTTAACAAAATCTGATTTCTCATATTTATCATCAATTTTTGATATCTCATTTTGCGAAAAAGTAACGAATGGAACTTCTAAATGATTTGCTAAATCCTGAATCGCCTTTTCATCTTTTTTTAGCTCTATACTACCTACTTTTGCTATAGACTTTATATCTATATTATTTATATATAAAAACTCTAAAAATGAATCATACATAAACTCTGAAGATACCCCTTTTCTACAGCCGATGCCTACAACAATATCCTTTGGTACTACCTTGATAATATCAACTTCAATAAAGTTAATTTTTTCATCTTCATCTATTTTTATATTTATATCTCTTCTATCTGTAACAACTACTATTTTCTGTGGGCTTTGAGAGTTTACTTTAATTACATTGTTTGTAAGCACTTGTGATTCACAACATCTTTGAAATAAATTATTATTTGTATTTAATACTTCAAACCCTCTTAAGTCTATATCATAGTTTCCATCTATATAAATTCCAACAGACTTGTTATTTACTAAATAGGCATTTACATCTTTTACAGATTCTCTGAAATTATCTATATGTGCGTTTAGCTTCTTGGCTATCATATCCAAAGCGGATTTTTTGTTTACATCCGTAGCAGTAGTGATAACAGGATTAGCTCCAATAAGCCCTGAAATTTTGTAAGTAAGTTCATTTGATCCTCCTATGTGACCACTTAGTAAACTAATAACATTTTTTCCCTGCTCATCTATAACTAAAACTGCTGGATCGTAAAATTTGCTTTGAATAAACGGTGCAATCGTTCTGACTACTATACCTGCGGCCATTATAAACACTATATTATCGTATTTTGAAAAAACCTCTCCTACAAAATCTTTTAACTTTTTATCTATATAGTAAATATTATTTTTGCTTTTAATATCAGTAGTACTTTCTATTAATTCACCACAATTAGAATTACTTGTACTGATTTTAAAGTAAACATCGCTGTCACCTAATAATCTTGAAACTTTTTTTGCAAGTTTTTTACCATTTTCTGTTATTGCTATTATTGCAGTTTTATTTTCTGTACTCATGCTTAAAGTCCTTAGCATAAAGCTTAGAATTATAATACTGATCCCCTAAAAAGTTTCCAACCATTATTAGTGCCGTTTTGTTTATATTATTTTCTTTAACCAAGTCGGCTATATTTTTCAATGTACCTTTTATGACTTTTTCATCTTCCCATGTAGCTTTATATACGACTGCCACTGGTGTTTCTATTGGATATCCACCGTCGACTAATTTAGTTACAACTTTTTCTATTTCCTGAACAGATAAGAAGATAACCATCGAAGTTTGATGCTTTGCAAAAGACTCAAGTGACTCTTTTGCTGGTACTGGAGTCCTACCTTCCATTCTAGTAATTACTACACTTTGTGAAACTTCTGGTACAGTATACTCTACGCCAATGGCAGAAGCTGCTCCTAGGAAAGAACTCACCCCTGGTGTACAATCGAATTCTATCGATAATTTATTTAATTCTTCAACCTGCTCTCTTATTGAGCCGTATATAGAAAAATCTCCAGTTTGTAGCCTAACTACAGATTTATTATTTTCAATTCCATATTTCATTACATCTATTATTTCTTGAAGATCCATAGAAGCACTGTTGTGAATTTCGCTTCCTTCTTTACAATAGTCTAGTAACTCTGGATTCACAAGTGAACCAGCGTATATAACTATATCAGCAGAACTTAAAAGTTTATATCCTTTTAAGGTTATAAGCTCTTTATCTCCAGGTCCTGCTCCTACAAAATGTACTTTTGACATAATACTACTCTCCTTTTTCGCAAGAAATTATATATATGGGGTTTAGAGGTTTAAAGTATTCTCCTCTTCCAAGTTTTTCTAGTTTTGAAACATTTAAAACACTTACATCTATTTCTTTAAATCCATGCTCTCTTAGTAATTTTAGTGCATTATTAAAAGTATCTACTATTATAAAGTTAGCAACTAACTTTCCACCACTTTTCAAAAGATTTTTTGACCATAATATTATTTCTTCTAAGTTCCCGCCAGTTCCTCCTAAAAATATAGAATCAATTGTTTCACTAGTCTTAAAATGTCTAGAAACATTTGAATCTAATGTTAAATCCTCAACTTTTAAAGGTGCGTACCCTTCTATAAGTTTTGTGTTTTTTAGGTTAAACTTTTCTATATTCTGATTTATAAGATCTATAGCACCTTCATCTCTTTCAATTGCAAGTACTTCTAAATTAGGATATGTAATACCTGCTTCAACACAAACACTGCCTGTACCAGCTCCTACATCTAAAAATACTTCGGCCTTAGCTAAATCAAGTTTACTAAGTGATATGGCCCTTACTTCTTCTTTAGTTATGGGTACCTTACCCGTTATAAACTCACTATTATTCATCTAATATCACCACTACATTCATATCGTAATTTTCTTTTTTTAAAATTTCCATTGGATAACCAACTGTTATTTGCTCATTTTCATAAGACAAGTTTTCTCCTACTACAATAGTCTTTTTAAGTCCTCTATTTAGTATTTCTTTACTTATTTCTCTTGGTCCTATTTTTTTATCTGTTACCATGCACACCTTTTTATGTGACAAAATATAGTCAAAATCAGGTTCTTTACCATGACTACTCGTTATGTACAGGTCGTTCATATCAACGTATATTTTTGAAAATATATACTGCATTGAACTTATTCCAGATATTACATTTATATCATCCGAGATATTTTCGTACTCTACGTTTTTTACGATATATCTTGCTATACCATATATTGATGGATCACCAGAAGCAATTATCGATATCTCTTTATCTTTATTGATATTTATATACTCAACTATTTCTTTTAAGTTGTTCGTAATCTCAATTTTATCTCCATCAAAATTTTTTAAAGATTCTATATTTCTTTTTCCACCTATTACTATATCTGATTTTTTTATAAGATTTTCACCTATTTTAGTGATATAATCGAATTTTCCAGGCCCTAAACCTATGATATTTATCATATAAACACCTCCGCCAATTTTTCAGCTTCACTCGATTTTCCTAAAAGAGTTTTATCCATAGAGAATATAACAACTTCAACGTCAATGTTATTCTCTTCATCATTTAAGTACTGTAAAACTCTTGACTTACATTTATTACAAACTATATTGAATACTTCTGAAAAATTCGCTTCACTTATTATGTCTATAGCTTCCTCAGATGTAACACAATTATCGATTTGTTTTAGTAAAGAATATGGAGCTCCCATCAGCGCTAAATTTGATATCAGTATTTCGTTTCTAGCATCTGCGATTTTACTATGTGTATTAAAAATTCCCGCGGATAATTTGATAAATTTTCCTATATGGCCAGCCATAAATAATTTTTTAAACCCTAATCTTTGTGCTTCTTTTAGCATATAGCCTATAAAATTGCTAGTTCTAATTACATAATTAGAATTAAGTTTGTAATACTCGGAAATAAATTGTTCTCCATGATTTCCTGGAACAAATATTACTTTATCCATTCCTTGCTCTTTCTTCATTTGAAGTTCAATAGATAATGATTTCTTCCAACCTTCGTCACTCATTGGCTCTACAATTCCTGTAGTTCCAAGAATAGATATTCCACCTATAATACCAAGTCTGGGATTGAAAGTTTTCTTTGCTATTTCCTCACCTTGTGGTGCTGATATAGTCAATTTAATTGCTTTCGATTTAGATAAAGTTCCTTCCTCAAATTCAGAGATTACTTTTCCCACTTCACTTAGTATCATTTTAAGTGGTATTGGGTTTATCGCAGGCTTACCTACACTTACACTAAGTCCCTTTTTGGTTACTACTCCTATACCTTTACCACCACAGATAATTATAGGCTCATCTTCAGACAGTCTATCAACAACCTCTGCCTTTGAGAAAATATCCATAGTATGTGTTGCATCTATATCATCTCCTCCATCCTTTTTTATTGAGCATTCGGCAAAGTTGTCTTGTATATTTGCATTTTCTACTGCTAAATCAAGTTCTATTCCCTTAGGAGTATCAATCTTTATTGAATTGATTTTACTCTTAGTAAAAAGCATATAAGTAGCAGCTTTTGATGCTCCAGCAGCGGTAGACCCAGTAGTGTATCCCCTTCTGTATTTTTTACCATCAATATAAACAAACTTTTCCATATTATCACCTAAATACTGTAAAGTATTGCATTTACAATCGCCGCTGCTAAGTTACTTCCACCCTTACGACCTCTAGATATTATATAAGGTATATCGGTTTTAGCAAGTTCATCTTTAGACTCTGCAGCTCCTACAAATCCGACAGGCACTCCAACCACTGCATCGAATCCAAGGTTCCCATCAGTATTCATTTCTATAATTTTAAAAAGAGCTGTTGGAGCATTACCAAGCACAAATACCTTTCTTCCTGGATCTTTAGCTGCTATTTCAATTGCTGCCATCGAACGAGTAATTCCTTTCTCTTTAGCAATTTTGTGGGTTTCCTCTTCCGCTACCAAACATCTATATTTACAACCTAGAGCATCTAGTCTCCTCTTGTTTATTCCACTTAATGCCATATTTGTATCAGTATATACTGTAGCTTGATTATTTAAAGAATCAATTATACTTTCAACTGCGGTTTCTGAAATTTCAAGAATATCTAAATACTCGAAGTCTGCAGTTGTATGGACAGAACGCTTTATAATCTTTTCTTCAAGTTCATTTTTAAACTTATAATCAGGTCTTATTTCATCTATTATTTCTTGTATAATTTCAAAGCTTCTGTCTTCAATTTTCATTGGATTTTTAATATAGTCCATCTTTATCCCCCTTCGCACCACCTGTTATTATTTTCAATGTATATATATCTTTATAAACTGAGTTGATATTTTCTCTAACTATTCTATCTATAATGATACTTTCATCAATATCTTCATCGAGTAAAATTCCAACTACAGTTCCACTGTGAGCTACGTTCACACCGTAACCCCCATATCTATCTGAAATCTCCATTAGTTTTTCGAGATGAGCTTTCTTATGTATATTCTCATTTGCTAGACTGCTTATATTACAAGCCTGACCAATCAATTTCAAATTTTCATCTTCAAATCCATTAGCAAGTAGGGAAAATGCTGCTTCTATATCTCTTCTATTTGCTTCTTTTTTAATTTTGTAGTCTTTAAGTCCTCTTGTATTAGATGTTAGAAGTACCTCATCTGGCTCTAAAACTACAACTTTGCTTTTTTCCAAGAACCCTAAATTTCTCTCTACTCTTCCAGTGAGTGGATCAAATATACAGTTCTGTTTTAAAAGTGTGGAATCAGTTGGCTCTATTTCAGCGGCTAGCTTAGCTATTTCTTCATCACTCATTTTTTTATTTATAAGAGCAAGAGCAGCCATTATTGTCGCGCCTATATCAGCAGTAGAACTTGCCATTCCTTTTGCCGTTGGTATATTACTGAATACATCTATTGTTATATTGTAAGTATCCTTTATAGGCAAAGAAAAGTTATCAAATACTTTTTCGAGAGCCCTTCTAGATTTTTCTGTGTTTGGATCTATTGTCATAGATTTATTGTTCAGGTCATTAATAACATCTTCTCTATCGACCTTTTTTATATTTTTAATTTTTTCCTCTAAAACTACATGAGAAAATAAATCTACAGCATATGAACATAAATATTCAGTATCACCTAACAGCCCTTGTACTAGCTCACCACACGAAGCCGGGTACATTCCATTTGATTTCATATCAACCCACAACACTTTCTAATGATTTTATAACTTTTAAGTTATCATCATGTGATTTAACCGCTATTCTAATATAATTATCATCTAAACCTTTAAAATTTGAAGCATCTCGTATTAAAATACTGTGCTCTTTGAACATTTCTTCTTTTACTTGATGTGACTTTTTGTTTAATAGCTTTATTAGAATAAAATTAGTATCCGTCTTATTTACCTCGATATTTTCTATACTTTTTAGACTTTGTAACATGAACTCTCTTTCCAGCATACCATCAATTTTACTTTGACGTATGTAACTCTTGTCACTAAATATGTAATTAGATAAATGATCAGCAATTGTATTTATTGTCCAAGGTTCTTTGTATAAGTATATATTTTCTAAAATATCAAAATTGCTTGTCACGCCATAACCCAGCCTTAATCCAGGTAATCCAAAAAATTTAGTAGCCGCTTTAATTATAAATAAATTCTTATTTTTTTCTACATATTTTAATAGAGAATAATCTTGTTCATTCACAACAAATTCCATAAAAGTTTCATCTACAATAAGTAGTTTATTATTCTTATTTAACAAATTCATAAGATCTACTATATACTGAACATTTCCAGTCGGATTATTAGGATTACAGATAAATAGGCTATCAAATCGCTCAATTTTTTTTTCTATCTCAGCAATATCAAATGCGAAACCTTTTTCTTTGTGGAGTAACAAATCAACTACTTCTAGACCATTTAAAGATGCAGCTCTCCCATATTCTGAAAAAGTGGGATTTAGAATCGCCATCCTTTTTCCAATAGACTTCATAAGTAAATATATTATTTCAGTTGCTCCATTACCTGGTATTATGTACCTAGTATCAACTTTTAAATAACTTTCTAAATTATTTCTAAGATTTTGATAATCTATATCCGGATAGCTTGTGCATAGTTTAAACCCTTCGTATACATGTTTTTCTATATTTTTTACTGTGTTTGGATTTATATTAGAACTAAAATCTATTATATCTTCTGGTTTTTTATTATATAGTTTTGCTAGGCTATTTATATCGGCACCATGCCCTAATTCTTTCATCTAATCACCTCTATTCTTTAATTTGGTTTAGCTTAAAGTTTAATTTAAAAGATATTTAATTTATTATATATATATAAATATTACCTTATTTTTTACAGTTTAATTACAAAGCAAATTAATTAAAGTATAAACTAACGTAAATATAAGCAGTGATACTAACGAAGACATATACATTATTCTATTCGTATCCATTATATTTTCTACATTTATATTTGTCATTTTATCTCCAATTGTGGGCTTATACACTTCTTTTCCGAAATACACATTTGTTCCTCCAAGTTGTATACCTAGAGCTCCTGCAACCGCGCCCTCTGAGAGTGCACAATTTGGACTTTTATGATTTTTCCTATCTCTAATTCCAATCTTAAAACTATTTTTTGCATTATATCCCAAGATCATACTTGCGATTGGCATAAATAAGACTGACAATCTAGCGGGTACGTAGTTGACTATATCATCTAATTTCGCAGAAGCAAATCCAAGATTTAAGTACTTATCATTTTTATATCCTACAGTTGAATCCAATGTATTTATTGCCTTATACGCCATCGCAAGTGGTGCTCCACCTACAAATGCATAAAACATCGGCGATATGATGCCGTCAACTGCGTTTTCAGCAACGGTTTCAACAGTAGCTCGTATTATCTCTTTTTCATTTAACTCGGTTGTGTCTCTTCCCACTATATAAGATAATTGGATTCGTGATTTCTCTAAATCGCCAGTTTTTAAAACATTATAGACTTTTATCGCTTCATCTTTAAGACATTTTGTTGCTAAAGTTGTGTATATTACAAAACCATTAACTAAAATATACAATATATAGTTAAATTTAAATATATTTACAAATAGATATGTGACTATATAGGCTATAGCTACTGTAGCTATACAAAGTATAAAACCTCCAAATTTAAGAAGACCTTCAGTTTTAAAAACCCTTCTAATAAAACTCTCTAGTGTTTTTATTAGTTTTCCAATATACTTGACTGGATGGGGAAATGAATATGGATCCCCAATTATTAGATCAAGTATATATCCTAAATAAATAGATATTAAATTCATTCTTATTCATTTCCTCTTATTAAAAAATTCTTTAAACAGTCTATGTTATCATAAAAATGTGTGTGTAGATAAGTGGCTAAAGTATTTTTCTTACTGTAGCCTCCATCCCACTCAGACAATATTTTTGAATCTCTTTCTTTTACCATTGTATATGAACAATCCTCTGAACTTTCAAATGTAGAATGGTGAAATTCATGCCCTCTAATAACCTCTCCCTTATTAGATAAAACCGTATCAATTTTAGCGATTCCATAACAATATCCAAATCTTTTTAGAGAACTCGTCATTTTGCTAGTCCCTTCAAATATTCCAACCATGTCATAACTAACATCATCTAAATCTTTTAAATTACTTCCAAGATACATAAGGCCACCACATTCTGCATATATAGGTGTTCCATTTTTATGAAAGTTTAGTATAGAATTTCTCATATTTTCATTTATATATAGCTCTTTTGCATAAATTTCAGGAAAACCCCCGCCAATGTAAATATAGTCAGACTTAGGGACTTCTTTATCATTAAGTGGACTAAAAAATTCCACATTAAGACCTATTCTATATAAAAGATCGATATTTTCTCTATAGTAAAAATTAAATGCTTTATCAAAAGCAACTGCTATAGTTTTCCCGTTAGCATATTCTCTAAGATTCTTTGATTCAATCATCTGATCTAAATTGTAATCACTTGAAACATATTCGCTTTCCGAAATCTCTAGAATCCTATCAAGATCTACATACTTTTCTATCTCAGAAGCCAGTATATTAAGTTTTTGTTCTAAAGATTCTATTTCCATACTTGGTATCAACCCCAAATGTCTACTTTCTAATGAAAGTTGGTTATTAGGTGGTAAATAACCTAAAACTTCAACTCCACAGTATTTTTCTATAGATTCTTTTACAATACTAAAATGGCTTTCTGTCTTTATATTGTTTATTATAATCCCTTTTATATTTACATTTTTATCTAACTGTTGATACCCCAGCACTGTTGCAGCGCTTGACGCACCCATTGCCTTCCCATTGATAACTAGAATGACCGGGGATTTTAGAATTTTCGAAGTATACGAAGTAGTACAATTGTCTATATCTGTTCCAAAACCATCATAAAGCCCCATAACGCCTTCGATTATTGAAATATCTGCATCTACAGATGACTCTGAAACAATGTACTTTATCTTTTCATCATCTAACATATAAGAATCTAGGTTTCTAGAATATCTACCAGTTATAAATGTATGATAAGATGGATCAATATAATCAGGACCCACCTTGAAAGGTTGAACTTTCAGGCCTCTATTTTTAAGCGCTTTCATTAAACCAAGAGATATGGTAGTCTTACCAACTCCACTGCTTGTTCCAGCAATAACTATCTTCCTCACTGCTTCACCCCAATTCATAATAATAAAGATTAATAAAAATTGTGTAGTATTTATTATTTCATGATTTCATATATTTTTTTAATATCTAGATGTTCTCTTAAGAAATCTGCTAATCTATCATACTCTTTATTTTTATAATCTTTATAAGATTTAATATTGCTATCTAAACTTTGTAATCCCTTTAATTCTCTTATATTATTTAGAAGTGTCCTGGTAAATTCGATATCATCAAATATTCCATGTATATAGGTACCTATTACATTTCCCGCATTGTTTACACTACCCTCTGTATAACAGACCTTTTCACCAAGCTTATCAACTATAGTATCTAAACTTTTAGCATTCTGTCCTAAACTGGAATTTCCCATGTGTATCTCATATCCTGTGATAGCTTTGTTTCTTAATCCTTTTAGATAAACACCTTCGCCTGTGTTTATTCTAGCCTTAACTTGGGTAGTGGTTTTTTCTTTACTAAATGTTGTTTGAATATCCAAAAGCCCAAGACCCTCAATTTCTAATGTATTTGATTCTATAAATTCTGGGTCTTTTAACTTTTTACCTAACATTTGATAACCTCCACATATTCCAATAACCAATCCACCTTTTCTTTCAAATGCCTTAATCTGTTCATCGTAACCGTAAGTTTTTAAATACTTCAAATCCTCTATAGTATTCTTGGTACCCGGTATTATCACAATATCTGGATTACTCATAAATTCTCCACGTTCTACATATCTTAAACTTACATCTTCCTGAGTTTCTAGAATATCGAAGTCTGTAAAATTTGACATATACGGAGTTCTAATCACTTCAATATGTATATCTTTTCTTGAAGACTTTTGCTTAAACTTATTAGTAACACTATCTTCGTCTTCAATATTTATGTCACTATACGGAATTACACCTAAAACTGGGATTTCTATTATTTTTTCCAACATTTCTACTCCACTAGCAAGAAGTTCTTTTCTACCTCTGAATTTATTTATTACAACTCCCTTTACTCTATTTCTATCTGCTTCATCCATTAAGTTTAGTGTCCCGACTACAGATGCAAAAACGCCGCCCCTGTCTATATCAGAGATTAAAATAACAGGAGCATCTGCTATTTCAGCCATTTTCATATTTGATATGTCTCTATCCATCAGATTTATTTCGGCTGCACTCCCTGCCCCTTCCATAACAACCACATCAAACTCAGTTTTAAGTTCTTCAAAACTCGTTTTTAAAATATCCATAAGCTCTAATTTATAGTCATAGTATTCATTCGAGTTCATATTGCCAATTGGTTTTCCTAAAACGACAACCTGTGAGGCATTATTTCCTGAGGGTTTCAGCAATACTGGGTTCATAATGGCTTTTGGTTTTATATTGGCTGCTTCAGCTTGAAAAGCTTGAGCTCTTCCAATTTCTAAACCTTCTTCAGTTATAAATGAATTCAGAGCCATATTTTGAGACTTGAAAGGAGAAACCTTATATCCATCTTGACTAAATATTCTACACAAACCCGCTGCAATTATACTTTTACCTACATTTGAAGCCGTTCCCTGTAACATCACTTTTTTACCCATTTTATCACCTCATTCTATATATTTATGTTCGGATCTACTAAAAAAAGCCCTAATTTTCGGAAATTAGGACTTATACTATCATCATGCTATATATAAGTAAAAATCTTTCACCCCGAAGACTCTATAACAACCAAATAAGGCAGGTATCCTGGCTCGACTTCAACCTAGTCCTATAACCTTCCCATCCTAGGATAGTGGCTTTTCTATAGTTTCGTCAGTCTTACAGTAGCGGGGGCTGCAAAGGCATTTAACCTTTTTCCCTTTTAATATTTAATAACCTTCTTCAGTATTATTATTCTATTTTAAAAACTCTGTGTTATTTAGCATCGTTAAAACGGAAAATCCGTTTTCTATTTCGACAACTGATACAGAGGCGTTGTCAATTTTATAATTCCAGTGATTTTTATAATCCTTTGAAATCAAATACGCAACTATATTTCTAATAGTTCCAGCATGAGAACATATAACAATCGTTTTGCTTTTCTTTGAATTTACTCTTTCTAACTCTGAACTAATATTGTCCAATTCCGAAATATTCGTATCTAAATTTAACGTATCTTTAATTATAGAGTCTAATTCTTGTGAAACTCTGTTATAAGATTCTATAAGAGATTCTCCATTAGGAAACTTATAATTATTTCCTTCTTTTATAAGTTTTAAGTATTCAACCGGGAATTTTTCTTCGATTTCTTTAAATTTCCATCCATCAAAGTCACCAAAATCGAGTTCATTGAGATTTTTTTTAATTCTAATATCTATACCCTTATAACCAGCAAATAAATCTATAGTTTTTTTTGTTCTAGTTGAGCTAGATGTATAAATTTTGTCAACAGTTTGATACTTTAGATAATCTGTTAGTTTCTCTACCTGATTTTTTCCTGTCTCACTTAAATCACATTCACTTATGCCAGACAACTCACCTTTTTCATTAGCACATGTAGCAGCGTGCCTAACTAATATTAATTTTATCATATTATCACCATATAATTATTATAAAAATAAAAAAATATATAAAAATATTATATAGAATATTTCTGAAAGTTCAATTGTACACCCTAGTATATCACCTGTAATACCATCTATTTTTGAGTATACATGTCTTTTGAATATCTCTACAAATACAAAAACTACTGCTATAGTAAAAATTATTCCTAAAAAGTCGAATCTATTAAGCAGAAACACCCATTTACCTAAAGTAAAAATAATAGCTATACAATATATCATAGCAGTACCTATCATCGTAATAGTTGCTTTTCCAATAAATACATTCCCCATACCTTTTTCTCTAGGTGATTCTGTTTTATACAATATCCACATTACAGCAAATCTTGAGACCATAGGCATAAATAAAACAGCCCACAACATATTTTCTACTATAAAACTATGTATAAATGCGACCTTCAATAGTACTAAAAATACTATAGCCAGTAATGAATTTGTTCCCAATCTTGAATCCTTCATTATCTCAAGCATCTTTTCTTTATTCCTATAGCTATAAAGTGCATCAAAAGTATCACCTAATCCATCTATATGAAGACCACCTGTAAGTAACACTTCTACCAATACTATTAAAACAGATGTTACTAATGCAGGGAATATATTTAACGATAATAATCCAACAAAGTATGCAATAAGTCCCACTACAAATCCTACAAGAGGGAAATATACAATTCCCTTGTAAAATTCTTCATCAAATCCTAAATTATATTTTATTGGTATCTTTGTTAAAAATTGTAAAGTTAATAAAAATCTTTTCATATTTACCCCTTTATCTTCATAGGAATTCCACAAACCACAAAAAACACTTCATCACTCATTTTTGCAATGTATTGGTTTACCTTACCAGCAATATCAGTATAAATTCTACTCAATTTATTATCAGGCATAACCCCCATTCCAAGTTCATTTGTGACAAATACAAAATACAGATCAGTATTTCGTATTTCAACCATCAATTTTTCTATTTGATCATAGATGTATTCTTTCATCTTATCTATCTCATCTGTACTCATATTTTCTATATCTAGGCCGTAGTCAAACATTAAATTATTGACTAGGAGCGTTATGCAATCTAGTATTACAGTTCTATATTTAGAACCGATTTTCTGTATTTCTTTATGTACATCTTTATATATTTCATATGTATCCCATTCACTACTTCTTTGTTCTCTGTGTTTTTTTACTCTATCAGCCATTTCTTCGTCAAACGGTATTGAAGTAGCTATGTATGCAGTACTGTTATTTTGACCTGAACATAAAGATTCTGCGAAGCAGCTTTTGCCTGACCTAGAACCTCCAGTTACAAGAACTATATTATTACTCATAACCTATCTCCCCATATCTATTTCATCAAAAGTAGCCATGTTTTTATATGTAAAGACAGCCGCATCGATTATATTAAAACCTAGACAAGCTCCACTACCTTCTCCAAGTCTCATATTCATATCCAAAAATGGACTTAATTTTAAAATTTCCAATGCCTTTTTCGCCCCCACCTCTGATGATAAATGAGATGATAAGGTATATTCTAATACTTTAGGATTTATTCTGTAAGCAATTAGTGCTGCTGCATATGATATATATCCATCTAGTACAACTGGAATTCTATTAGCGCTGCATCCTAGAATAACTCCAGCCATCGCTCCGATTTCAAACCCACCTACTTTGTGAAGCACATCTATTCCATCTGTTGGATTTGGATTGTTTATCTCTATAGAATTTCTGATTACTTGAGCCTTATGTTTAAGCTTCTCTGCTTTTAATCCTGAACCCTTATCTGTTATCTCCTCAGGATCGCATCCTGACATTACAGAAATTATGGCAGTAGTCGGCGTCGTGTTTGCAATTCCCATCTCACCTATACCTATTATTTTATAATCATTGACAATACATCTTTCAGCTATCTCTATCCCTATTTCTAAAGATTTTACAGCTTCTTCTCTTGTCATTGCTGGTCCCTTTGCCATATTAGACGTGGATTTTCTTATCTTGTAATCCAAAACTCCTTCAAGTTCTTCATCAGAGTTGATTCCAACATCTACAGCAACTACATCAGCTCCGACAAATTTGCTAAGGGCTCCGACACCACATATACCCTTTACAAAGTTTGGAAATTGAAGTCTTGTTATATCTTGTGAGTCTGGTGCAACGCCTTCCTCATAAACACCATGATCACATGCAAAAGCAATTATAGCTTTTTTTTGCGTATCAAAATCGTCATTTTCGTATATTCCTGCTAACTTTATACATATATCTTCAAGTTTTCCTAAACTTTCTTTTGGGTGTATCAATCTATCTAGCCTCTTTTTAGTCTTATCCATAGCTTTTTCGTTTAGAGAATATATATTTCTCGAAATACTTTGTAATAAACTCACGTTAATCCCCTTTCTGTTTTTATTTTTATATTACTAGTTTAGAGTAAATTTTACATCATATAAAATAAACTTTAAAATTTTTTTGTCGGTAATATACATTTTACACTTATATTCAATATATTACTCCTTTTATAAATAATTTCCCAGGAAATTATTCTTTTTTTTACATAAAAAATTATTGTATATATTTTTCAAACTTTAGCAAGAATATAAATATCAACAAAAAAATTTATATGTTAGGAGTTATATAATATGAATAGCCTTTCAAAATATGAAAATCTCTACAACAATGGTTATAAATGTATATACTACAATAAAATAAACAGTAAGCATACTGTTTATTTGAAAAACTTCGAAGACGAAAAATCTGAAACATTAGAATTTCCAAACGACAGTGATTTCAATAAATTCAAAGATCACATTAAATCTCAAAAGTTTTATTAGCAATCAAAATAGGGAGTTTACACTCCCTATTTTGTTATAACAGCCTTTGTAATTAACTTAAGCAATTCTTCTCTATCTGCTTCCAATTGTTTTTTTCTGTCTTTATACTTTTGAAAGTTAACAATTTGCGCCTTAGATTTTTTCATAATCTCACTTCCTATTTCATTATTAACTTATTTACTTATATTCAATATAAGTAGTCATATTTCCTTCTAGAAAAATACAAAATATTTAATAAGGTACTATAATAAAACTTATTTTTCATTATAATGTATTATTCTACAATATCTAAAATAACATTAATTTTTTTTAAAATCAAATATTTTTATTAATTTAACTATTGGTAATTATTACTATATTATTATTATAGATGTTTTTTCAATTTCTTATACATTATTTAGCTATTTCTTTTTGAAGCCATTCTATTGCAATATCTAATTGTTTTGATTCATCTTTTTCTTCAATTGTCGGCTTTATTCCCTTTTCATTTATATAGTCTCCGTTTGGCGTAAAGTATTGAGCTGTTGTTAGTTTATATCCTGTACCATCTTTTAGACCTTTGACTGACTGCACCAACCCTTTACCAAAAGTCTTCGTACCAACAGATATACCAGCTTTATTATCAATTATAGCTGCAGTTAATATTTCAGATGCTGATGCACTTTCACCATTTGTTAAAACAACTATCGGAAGCCCAAGCTTTCTTTTGTCTGATTTGATATATTCAGTATTTCCCTTATTATCCTTTGTGTATACGATTGTACCTTCACCTATAAGGGCGTCTGCTACTTCACCTACTATTTCTAGATTACCACCCGGATTACTTCTTAGATCAATAACTAATCCTTTTATATTCTTTTTCTTTAATTTGTTTAGTTCTTTGTCGAAATCGTCATAAGTCGTATTTATAAACTGTTTAATTTTAATGTAACCTAAATTGTCATCAACAACTTTGCCTTCGATAGTATGATCTACTATTTCTTCTCTTTTTATTTTAAATTCCTTCTCTTTACCATCTCTTTTTACCACTAAGTCCACAGTGGTTCCTTCTTTTCCTTTTATAAGGCTAACAGCCTCATCAGAATTTTTTGCAGAAACTAATTTCCCGCTAACTTTAACTAGAATATCGCCTTCCTTTATACCGCCTTTCTGAGCTGGAGATCCATCCATCGGTATAACTGTTAACTCACCTACTTCTGACGAGCCTATATACATTCCTACCCCTACATAAGAACCTTCATTTTCTTCCATTAGTCTATTCATCTCTTCTTTTGTATAATAAGTTGAATATCTATCTTCTGTACCTGCAAACAAGCCTTTTATAGCGCCATCAACTAAACTCTCATCATTTGGTTTTTTATAGTAGTCTTCTTTTATTACTGATTCAAGCGCCAAAAGTTTGTTATATTTTTTGTACTGCTCATATGTATCTCTTTCGATCATAACTTTGTCGCCCAAAGCGAGCGTAACTGTTGAAGTTGTTAAAGCCGTTAGAACAACCAATACTATCGCAATGAGTAATGCTTTTTTCTTTGATATCATTAAGTGCATCTCCTTTTAAATAAACTCTTATATATTATATGTTTTACCTTTTTTTTAATACGTTTAACTAAATTAATTATTTAATTGCATTAAAAAATTAAATAATATAATATAGTTGTAAATCATGTTCACATTATAACATAGGGAAAGGAATTTAATATGAAAAAATCTTTAAGAAAGAATATTTTAGAAATCAGAGAAAGTATGAACCATAACTTTATAAATGATGCATCTAATAACATAATAGATAAAATTTTAAACCTCAATGAAATTGTAAATGCAGAAAATGTAATGGTCTATTTGGACTTTAGAAATGAAGTAAAAATGGATAGACTAGTTAAAGAGTTAAAGTCTCTTGGCAAAGTAGTGTGTAGTCCTATTACAATAATTGATCAAAAAAAATTAATTCCTGTTGCAATTACAAATTTAGAAGAGGGAATCACTATAAGTGATTATGGAATACGTGAGCCCATAGTTTCAAATTTACATATAAAAGTCAAGTCAATCGATTTAGTGATTGTACCAGGAGTAGCTTTTGATTTAAATAAGTATAGGGTCGGTTACGGAGCGGGACTGTATGATCGTTTCTTAGAGAATATAAGAACTGATACTAAAACAATCGGAGTTGGTTTTGATTTTCAAATTTTAGATAATGTTCCGACTGATCCTCACGACAAGCAGCTAGATATGATTATAACTGACAAGAGACATATTCTATAAAATTAATTCGTCATATATAAGATACAAATAAATATTAAAACAAGACCCAGGCTGTAAAGTACATTTTCTACAACCTAGGTCTTGTTTGTCTATTTATCTCTTGTGATTTTTATTTTGTAATTTCAAGTTCAACTCTATCCGGAAGGTTTTCTAAATTAGTCTCTACTATTAAATAAGGCATGGAATCTTCTTTATCTTTATATCTTGCCTTTACCCTTATTACTTCTTTCCCATCCTCATCAAACTTTTCTATACTGTCCATTTCAATACCGTACTTCTTTTCCCCCCTTGTAACCATTATGTATATTTTATTTCCCATTTTCGCAACTAAAGCTCTTTCTTCATTTGTGTATTTATCCATCATATCTAGTATCTTTTCCGGAACTGCTTCCCTTTGGAGTACTGTATAATCTATAGGTTTTGTCTTCTCTACAAACATGCTTGGAATAACTAAAAAACCACCTAGCACAAGTACTAAAATAATGATTCCGTATACTAAGCCCTTCATATTAAACCTAATTTTCAAATTTATCACTCCTATCTAATTACTAATATGATTTTTCATTATTAATTAGACCTTTTATTATTTTTCTGTTTAAAAAATAATAAGTAAAAAGAGAGCTATTTTTTTAATAGCTCTCCCTATATATACTTTATATTTATTTTTATATTTATTTATACGTATTACATTACTTATTTCTAACTATTTTAGCACCTTTTTTTTGATACTGTGATACATCTCCCCATTTGCCTGTGATTTGTCTCACAAGTGCACAAACTAGGATAAGTACTCCCATGTAACCTGTATATGGATACAGTATACCGACAAGTTTATCAAAAGGTAAGAAACCTCCTACTAAACCTAATATTGTAATTATGAGTACAGTTATTTTAAATTTAGGAGAATCTTGTGTTACAAGTCTATTTGTTACTGACCATAATAAAGGTGTTGCAGTTGTGTATATACCAAGTATAAGTATAACTGAGAATGCTACCCCCACTAAAGGAGATATTTTATCAGCTAAAAAAAGAGCTGGTATCGCTTTAGTATATAGATTCCCTATATCTGAAAGTATTGCCAAATGCATTACTATAGCCGCTGACATAAGTGCAACTGCGCCTATTATTCCACCCCACATACCTTCTTTTTTGGTTTTGGATGTGGCTCCAAGTCCAGTTAAAAACGCCATAACTATAATAACATTATAACTTGCATAAATAATACCTGATAAATACTCATTAGGAGTCGGCTTCGCAACATCTAAAGTCTTAATCAAGTCAGCACTTGCTGCTAAATTTCCAAAATTTTTATATAAACTTATAGCACCTACGAAAATCGTAAATACAATTATTATTGGTCCTATACCACCAAGTATTTTAGATAATTTATCAAGTCCTAAAGAAACTGTTATGAAAGCTACTACTGCCATTCCAATTCTACCTACCATTGGATGTAGACCATAATACTCCGTGAGTGTGGCACCTGCTCCTGATATCATTACTACAAATACTCCAAATAAGAAAGCCGGGCCAAACCACTCGAAAAACGTTCCTAAAACTCTACCACAAAATACATGGTAAATTTTATTATCATCTTTAAGTTGTAGTTCTTTTCCTTTCATCATTAGCAATGCGCCAATCCACATAAAGACTATCATAGATATAATTCCCGCTACAATTCCTCCATAACCGTAGAATGTGAAGAATTGCATAATTTCTTGACCTGTTGCAAATCCTGAACCTATAACTGTCGCAACATATGCTCCAGCAAAACTTATTATCGTTCCAAAACTGGCTTTATTTTCATTCATAATGTACCCCCCTCTAAAACATTTTGCTCCACTCTAAAAGCCTAAAAATTAGAAATTTTCTGACTTTATAATGTTTTTTTAATTATATAATAATTCCATTCTCTAAGCAAGATTTCAAAATGCAATCATTTAATCTATTTTTAACAAAAACCCTATTTATTTAGCTTATAATTAACATTTTATTTTAATTTTCAAACTAAAATAAGGTATTTTATATAAATGACTTGAAATAATCAATTCTGATTATTTTTTTTCATATTTTAAAGATTAGAATTAAGTATTAAAAATAATTAGTTCTTATATATCTCTATATATTATCCTTCTATATTATAGTATTAACTCCTTTAAAATTAAGTCTAAGCTTTTAATTTTTAATTATAATAAATTTAATTTTTCATATATTTCTTTTGTCCTATATTTACTAAATAAAAAAAGCACTTCACAACAATATAAATATCGAAGTAAAGTACTTTCTACATTTTAATAACTTAAATTTTTAAATTCCATTACGTTTATGGCTTTAATTGAATAATTATAAAAATTAATTATTTAAGGCCTCTTTTACTGTATTTACTATATCATCAGAAGTTAAGCCATATTTTTTAAGTAATTCAGCGGGTGTACCTGATTCTCCAAAAGTATCTTTAACTCCTACCTTTTTAACACATACAGGTGACTCCTCAGAAACCACTTCACTAACAGCAGATCCAAGTCCACCTATAACACTATGTTCTTCTACTGTTACGATTATTTTTGTCTTTTTAGCTGATTCTAATATTAACTCTTTATCAATAGGTTTAATAGTAGACATATTGACTACTCTTGCACTTATTCCTTCTGATGCAAGCTTATCCTGCGCATCTAGAGCTTCACTAACCATAATACCACAAGCTATAATAGTTACATCTTCTCCATCTTTGATAACAGTCCCTTTTCCTATTTCGAATTTATAGTTCTCATCAAATATAGTAGGTACCGCACTTCTACCTAATCTAACATATACTGGTCCATTATAGTCAGCTGCTGCAAATATCATTTGCTCAGTCTCCTCAGCATCTGCTGGAACTAATACAGTCATGTTAGGTATAACTCTCATCAAAGCTATGTCTTCAATGCTTTGATGTGAAGCACCGTCTTCTCCTACAGTAAGTCCTGCATGTGTAGCACAAACTTTTACGTTTAATTTTGGATAACATACTGAGTTTCTTATTATTTCATATGCTCTTCCAGTTGCAAACATAGCAAATGTGCTTGCAAAAGGTATTTTACCAGTTGTAGATAGCCCGCAAGCTGCCCCAATTAAGTTTTGCTCCGCTATCCCCATATTGAAAAATCTTTCTGGAAATTCTATTTTAAAGTCGTGAGTTTTAGTTGATTTAGATAAATCTGCATCTAAAACCACTACATTATCATTTGTTTGCCCTAATTTTACTAAAGCTTTACCATATGCTTCTCTTGTAGCTATTTTACTCATTGTCGTTACCTCCTAACTCCGCAAGTGCTCTTTCAAGCTCTTCATCGTTTGGCGCTTTGCCATGCCATCCTGCTTGATCTTCCATAAAAGATACGCCTTTACCTTTTATAGTTTTGGCAACTATCATAGTAGGCTTGTCGACTGTTGATCTTGCCATATCTAATGCTGCAAATATTTGA
Source organism: Metaclostridioides mangenotii (assembly GCF_018917235.1). Taxonomy (GTDB): domain Bacteria; phylum Bacillota; class Clostridia; order Peptostreptococcales; family Peptostreptococcaceae; genus Metaclostridioides. The sequence continues at coordinate 43,418 of NZ_JAHLOF010000010.1, read as the reverse complement.
TCAAAATCATGACCATCTATTTCTATCACATTCCATCCGAACGACTTAAATTTATTTACTATCGATCCTACGTCCATAACATCTTCAATATTTCCATCTATTTGAAGTCCGTTGTTATCTAAAAATACAACCATGTTATCTAGTTTATAGTGGGCTGCACTCATGGCTGCTTCCCAAACTATACCTTCTTGGATCTCTCCATCACCAAGTAAAGCATATATATTCCACGGTGCATTATCTAATTTTGAGGCCATAGCCATACCACAAGCTGCTGAAAATCCTTGTCCTAAAGATCCTGTAGATATCTCAACTCCAGGCGTCCCTTTCATATCAGGATGCCCTTGCAACATTCTGCCTATTTTTCTTAGTCCATTTAACTCCTCTTTATCAAAGTAGCCCTTCTCAGCTAAAACTGCATAAAGAGCAGGGGCTGCATGTCCTTTTGATAATACAAATCTATCTCTATCTTCCATCTTAGGCTTTGAGGAATCTATATTCATTTCATCAAAATATAGAGCAGTAAGAATTTCAACTGCTGATAGTGACCCCCCTGGATGTCCTGATTTAGCGTCATGAACCATCGTAACTATATCTTTTCTAATAGTACATGCGCGCTCATTTAATCCTTTATGGTCTCTCATTCGATTACCTCCCTTAAATTATTAATGTTTGTCAATTCCTTACTATTATATCACTTTTGAATTATTTTTTTTATGTTTTTTTCAATTTGTAACATATAGTATCATTATAATATTATTTACTTAAATTTTCAAAATATATGCTGAAATACAAATTCCAAGTAATAGCTAAAACAGATCGTTTTTTTATTCCATTAACATATTATTATCAGGGATTCTTTTACATATTTATAATTATTTACTAATGACCTAAAAAAGAGCCTCAACATTGTTAAGACTCTACGATAAATTCTAGTTTATAGAACAAATAGCCCTAGACTTATCTGAAGACCAGCTTCAACCTTCATCATCATATCTTCATCAAGGCAACCAATTTTTTCTCTTAATCTTTTTTTGTCTATCGTTCTTATCTGCTCCAATAAAATTACTGAATCCTTATTAAGTCCATATTCATTAGAACTAATTTCAACATGCGTAGGTAATTTTGCCTTGTTTATCTGCGAAGTTATAGCTGATACTATCACAGTAGGGCTGTATTTGTTACCGACATCATTTTGTACAATTAAAACGGGTCTTACTCCCCCTTGTTCCGATCCAATTACTGGACTTAAATCTGCGTAGTACAAATCCCCACGCTTTATATCATTATTATTAGTACTCACCTTTAGCAATCTCCCCCTCATCTTTTTCGTCGGAAGATAAAACTTCTATTGTCATTCCAAGTTCTGCTAAAGATAAATTAATTTGACCCATTTCTTTATAACCCGCTTTCATCGATTCATTTGAAAAAATCCTTTTTTTCTGAGTTATATAGAACTGAAAAGCTGCTTTTGCAAAATCTTCTCTATTAGTATTCTCCAACTGAACTATTGTATCAACTTCAGTTATAAGAGAATCAGGTAGAGTAAATTCAATTTTTTCATTATAGTTATCTTGCACAAAATCGCCTCCCAGAATATACTTTATAACCTATTTTAACAAATAACTAGTCACTTTGGCAATTCTATTATTTTCCATGTATACTCTATCAACTCTTCTTGATACCATACACAGAACTTCGTAGTTTATAGTACCTAAATCTTTAGCTATTCTCTCTGCGGTTGCTTCACCTTCTCCAAATAGTATAACCTCATCGCCAACTTTTATGTCTAAATCTTTGTCTATTCTTACCATAAGTTGATCCATACAAATTCTACCAACTACATCACACATTTGATCTTTTATTAAAACTTTTGCATTTTTTTGTAGTCTAGTAAATCCATCTGCATAGCCAACTGCAACAGTCGCTACTGTTTCAGGTTTTTCAGCTATATAAGTAAATCCATAACTTATACCGTCACCCTTTTCCACCCTCTTAATGTTCGTAATTGTAGATTTAAACTTAAGTACAGGTCTAAGCTCTATTCTATCTTTAAAAACTTCATCTGATGGATAGTGGCCGTACAGCATTATTCCCGGTCTTACCATATTGAAATTTGCCTCAGGTAAATCAATAGTAGCTGCGCTATTTGATACATGCTCTATAGGTGCACTTACCCCTTTTGCTTTTAATCCTTCCACTACAGACATGTAATTTTTAAGTTGCTCTTTTGTCTTAGTCTTATCAGTCTCATCAGCAGTCGCAAAGTGCGTATACAGTCCTTCAAGTTCTATATTATCCAATTTACTTATTTTTGCTATTTCATCAATTGATTGTTCATTCGGCTTAAAACCTATTCTATTCATACCAGAATCTATCTTTACATGAATCTTAGCTTTTATACCTAAACTAGAGGCAACTTCGGCTATTTTCTCTGCTATTTCACTTTTATATACTGTTAATGTCAAATTTGCAGAAACAGCTTCTTTTATACTTTCTTCAGTAGTATACCCCAACACAAGTATTGGTGTTGTCACACCATTTTGTCTCAACTCTACTCCCTCTTCAGGTCTAGCAACAGCAAAGTAATCTACATTTTCTTTTTCAAGTGCTTCTGCTATCTCTACTGATCCACACGAATATGAGTCAGCTTTTAATATACAGCATATTTTAACATCTTTTTTGATAAGTTTTTTAATTCCCGCTAAGTTATATCTCAAGTTGTCTAGGTTTACTTCCACCCAAGTAGGTGCTACTGTTTTTTTCATAATCAAACCCCCATCATCATTTGAATTTAAATTCTTTATAGTCAACTATAAACCTAGGAGTCCCTTCAATGTCTAAGATCTCCATTTTTTCTGGAAATTTAGTTTCTGAATTTATATACAGGAGTTGTTTATTAAAATACTTCATATCACCTGGTATATTTGTCTCTAGCACTAAATCACCATTCTTTAACTTCATATTTACTTCCTCATTTTTAAGGTAATTTTTTATAAAATCACCTATAAAAAGATACTGATTGTTTTTACCAGCATTAGGAAGTTCTACCAAGTCGTCGATCTCTGGGTTCTTTACTAAGATTTTATCGCCCTTGTACTCGATGGTTTTACCTTTAACATGTTCTGGTGAGATAACTTCTAGTCTATAATTGTCCGTCTTTTTGTATGAGTGAATATATTCATACTCATGAGGACTTTTATTTCCTACCACCTTTACCTTTGCTTTACATGTGTACTCATTCATTGTATAAATTTTATTTTGAAAATCTTTATACACTTCTTCTTTTGTGGACGCTCTCTTTTGGCAACCTATAATGATTATAACCATCGCCAAAAACATAATACCTAAAATAGTCCACTTCTTTTTCACATAATTCCCCCTAATAAAGTTTATTCATTATATAATGCCTTTATTATATCGTATCTACAAATTATGCCTTTTAGTTTACTGTCGTTATCTACCACGGGTACTCGGTTTATAGATTTTTTAATCATGATATTTGCCACATAATCAAAAGAATCATTTTCGTTGACCATTATAATATCTTTTGACATTAAATCTTCTACCTTATAAGCTGCTACTTTTTTTATGTCATTTTCCATCTTTCTTATATCATCTAAAAAAATTATTCCTTCAAGCAGATTAACAAACATCGGAGGTTCAATGTACTTTTCCTTTTTAATAATATCTGTTTCAGAAATTATACCTACTACCTTATTTTCAGAGTTTATTACTGGAAGTCCACCAATTCTTTCCTCAATAAGAAGCTTTGCAACATCTGCAATACTATCTTCTTCTTTTGCTACTATAACGTCAGTAGTCATCACTTCTTTTGCTGTTTTATTCATATGAAATCACCCCTAGTTCTTTAAAATTACAATTGCATTGGCTACAGCGTATTCTTTACAGTGGGAAATCGAAACTTTAATTTCTAAAACATTATAATCTATGCAAATTTTATCTAGATTATTATACGTTTTAACCATCGGCTTTCCATCTTCATTTCTAAGTACTTCTATATCTTTGAAGTTAAATCCTCTAATTCCAGTCCCAAGAGCCTTGCTAATAGCCTCTTTTGCAGCAAAATTACCTGCTATACTATGAGGTTTATATCCATTTGACTTAAAAAGTTCTATTTCTTTTTTAGTAAATATTCTCTTTAAGAACCTCTCATTTTTTTCAATTGCTTTGGCTAATCTACCAATTTCAACAATATCTGTTCCTATATCAAGTATATTCATCTGTTACTACTCCATATGTTTTATTTGCTTTATAACATTATACTACAAAATAATATAATTTATCTAAACATTTTAAATATTTATATTCTTTGCCATTTTGCAATTTTTATGTTACTCCACATTTAAATTATACCTTATACTGCCAATAATTTTCTATATAGTGGACTTTAAAAATACAAAGGATGCCATAAGTAGTTTAAATTACCGTATGACATCCTTATCTTTATATGATCTTATACTTTTTATAACTAAAAAATTTCTCTAGTTTGAACTTAATTTGTATTTGATTCTATTTAGAATTTCTTGCTTTAATCATTATAATTTTTTATTAAAAATTAATTAACGCTAAGATTCTCAGATTCAGTATCTGAATCTTCACCAGTAAGAAGGCCTGTAATTTTTTTATTAAACATAAGAATCACTACTACACCAATTACAAGCATAATAGGTATAGCAATAAAAACTTGCATTAGACCCATCTTTTCAATAATTCCTTGAACATAACCAGATGCTTTATTAGCAACAAAAGTAGCTGCTGTCCATACACCCATTAATAGAGAAAGATATTTAGATGGTGCAAATTTACTTACTAGAGAGTTACCTAAAGGTGAAAAACACATCTCTCCTGTTGACTGGAAGATTATAAATAGTATCAGCCAAATTACACTTGTTTTAACAGTTGCCGGCGCTCCTACACCTCTAGTTACTTCAGCTAATATCACGAATACAAAGCCTATTGCCAAGAAGAAAAAACTCAGAGCCATTTTTTGAGCCATAGTTAGGTCACCTTTTTCCCTCATTGATAGTTTAGTCCAAATTAGAGCCATAATAGGGCCTAGAGCTATACACATAACACTATTAAATGTAGTCTCAACCCACATTATAGGTATTTCAAAACTCCCAACTTTCATATTTACATAGTCCTTCATATATAGTGCAAGAGAGGATCCTGCTTGATTGTAAAATACCCAGAAGAGTATTGAGAAGAATGATAACAAGAATATACCTATAACTCTGTTTCTTTCTTTTTTAGTTAGTGGCTTACTTGATTTATTTTTAGATATGTCTGCATTTCCTGATTTATCAAGAACTTTTTGAGGATATTTACCTGCATCACCTAGATAACGAGATAATAGTGTAAATATAGCCCCACCTAGTAAAGTTACAATACCTGCAAGCAAGAAACATTGTCTAAATCCTAATACAGTTACTCCACCTACAACAGTTGCAAATACGGACGTGTATAGAATACCTATACTCATAGAACCAGCTAAAGCTCCAATATTTACAAAAGTATAAGATATTGAAAAAGCTGAGTCTTTTCTTTTCGGATCATCGTATAACTCACCGATAAGTGCACTAAGGTTTCCTTTAAAAAATCCGGTACCAATAGATATTAAAATAATCATTGCATGAACCCACATAACACTAGTTGCAAAATACCCAACTATATATCCTATTCCCATAATTAGAGAACCAATCATTACGCAGTATCTAGCACCTATCCATCTGTCGCAAATCATACCACCAAATATTGGTGCTAGATACGTAAAAGATATTAAATTTGCTGCGATAACAGCTGCATCAGCATTGTCTAGCCCTAGCCCACCTTTTGCAACTGTCTCTGCTAAAAATAGTAATAATAGCGTCTTACATCCATAATAAGCAAATCTCTCAAATGTAAATGCTAAACTGCAAATATACAACCCCTTCGGATGTTTATTTGATACACTTGCATTTGTACTCATTAAAAAACCCCCTTTTTATTGTTATAGTTTTATCAGTTATTATTGCGCACTTCCTATTTAATCGTAGCACTCAAATAATTTAATTTCAATAAATAAAAGAGATTTTCGTTTGTCATTTCACCACATAAATCCGTATTTTTCAACATTTTTATGATAATACGATATTTATATACATATTTCTAAATAAAATATAGTATAAAATTTAAAAGGACATTATTCCAAATACATAATAAATATAGTTATAATTTTAACCTTATTTTAAAAAATAAAACCATCTTCCTTAGCTTATCTTTAAAGAAGATGATTTTATTTTATATTTATAAATTATTATTTCCAATTTGCCGATTGTGTCAATATTACTGTTTTCTCTTTTTGAACATTGACAAATCCCTCTAGGATACTTGCGTCTTTAAAATTTCCATCTATCTTTATACGTAGATCCCCTTTTTTTAGCCCGGCAACGAAAGGAATATGATTTTTAAGAACAGCTCTATCGCCTTCAGTAGTTCTAAATATAACCATTTCCACGTCATCCTTGTAAAAAACTTCATCAGGAGTAACTACTTCTAGCGAAAATTTACTAGCCATACCTATGCACGCCCCTTAGCTTTTTCTCTAACTTCTTCTATAGCTCCTGCAAATAAGAATGATGACTCAGGTAAATCATCGTGCTTTCCTTCAAGTATCTCTTTAAATCCTCTCACAGTCTCTTTAACTGGAACATATTTTCCAGGTAAGCCAGTAAATTGTTCTCCAACTGTAAATGGTTGAGATAAAAATCTTTGTATTTTTCTAGCACGAGCAACTATAATCTTATCTTCGTCAGATAGCTCATCCATACCAAGTATCGCTATGATATCTTGTAGTTCTTTATATCTTTGAAGTATCGATTGTACCCCTCTGGCAACTTCGTAATGCTCTTTACCAACTATAGATGGATCAAGAACTCTTGACGTCGATTCAAGTGGATCAACAGCTGGGTATATACCAAGTGATGATATTTGTCTCGATAAAACTGTCTTTGCGTCTAGATGCGAGAATGTAGTCGCTGGCGCAGGGTCAGTTAAGTCATCCGCTGGTACGTAAACCGCTTGAACAGATGTTATTGATCCTTTTTTAGTAGATGTAATTCTCTCTTGTAGAGTACCCATCTCTGTTGCTAGTGTTGGTTGGTATCCAACAGCTGACGGCATACGTCCTAGAAGAGCCGAAACCTCAGAACCGGCTTGTGTGAAACGGAATATGTTATCAACAAAAAGAAGAACATCTTGTCCTTGTTCATCTCTAAAGTTTTCCGCCATTGTCAGTCCAGTTAAAGCAACCCTCATTCTGGCACCAGGTGGCTCGTTCATCTGACCAAATACAAGAGCAGTCTTATTTATAACTCCTGACTCAGTCATCTCACCATAAAGGTCGTTACCTTCTCTAGTTCTCTCTCCAACTCCTGCGAAAACTGATATACCACCGTGTTGTTTGGCTATATTATTTATTAACTCTTGTATAAGAACTGTTTTACCAACTCCAGCCCCACCAAATAGACCTATTTTTCCACCTTTTAAGTATGGTGCAAGTAAATCAACTACTTTAATACCTGTTTCAAGTATTTCAGCTGTTGTCTCAAGTTCATCATATTCCGGTGCTGGCCTATGTATAGGTAATTTTGGAGCGGACTCTGGTGCAGGTTTCCCATCTATTGGTTCACCAAGAAGGTTAAATATTCTACCTAATGTATCATTCCCAACAGGAACGCTTATTGGTCCACCTGTATCTTCTGCCTCCATACCTCTTACAACTCCGTCTGTAGCACTCATTGCAATACATCTAACTGTATCGTCACCTATATGTTGTGCAACTTCGGCAACTATTTCTTTGTCTCCTAACTTAATTACTAATGCATTTAATAAGTTAGGTAGGCTTTTCTCATCTTCAAATTTAACATCTAGTACGGCTCCGACTATCTGTACTATTTTACCTACATTTGCCGCCATTTCCTAACCTCCCTATTTTAGAGCGTTAACTCCGCCAACTATCTCCGTTATCTCTTGAGTTACGGCTGTTTGTCTAGCTCTATTGTAACTCAATTCAAGATCTGATAGCATTTCATTTGCGTTGTCTGTCGCAGATTCCATCGCAGTTCTTCTTGCACCTTGCTCTGATGCGAAAGATTCTATAATTCCTCCATAGATTACGCCTGTTACGTAATTAGGAATTATATAGTTCAATACACTTCCTGGCGATGGCAGATATTGCACCTTTGATCTAGATTTCTTTTCTTCTTTTATTTCTTCTGAAGTTTCATCTTCAAATACTAGCGGAAGTAATTTTATAAGTTTAACTTCCTGAACAAGTGGTGACTTGAATTTTGTATACGCAAAATAAACTTCATCCACTTCTCCATTCTTATATAAATCCATTAATTTTAGTGATATTTCAGATGTATCTGCATAAGTACAACCCTCTACAGCTTCTACTGATCCAGCTACATTATAATCTCTTTTCGAGAAATATTCATAAGACTTTTTACCTATAGTTATTACTGTTTCTTTTTTGCCATCCATATGGTTAGCAGCTTCCTTTAGGACATTAGAGTTATACCCTCCAGCAAGACCTCTATCCCCAGCAACAACTACATAGCATCTATTCTTAACTTCTCTTTGTTTCATAAAAACATTATTGACTTTAGTTGAGCCAGCGATATCTTTAACAGTATCATATAAAGTCGCAAAATATGGTTCTGTGCTCTCTGCTTTTTCTTTTGCTTTTCTAAGCTTAGAAGAAGAAACCAGTTCCATAGCTTTTGTGATCTGCTTAGTACTTTCAACACTGACCATACGAGTCTTAATTGCTTTAATTCCTGCTCCTGCCAATTACTTTACCTCCTTTTTTAAAAAGGATTACGCTTCAACAACAAATTTTCCTTTGAAATCTTTTATTGCATCTGTTAATTTAGAAGCGAAGTCTTCTCCTGCTAATATTTGTGCTGATATCTCTGGATAATTGTCGTTTACGAATCTATATAATTCAGACTCAAATCTAGGTATATCTTTTATTTCTATATCTTCTAGGAAGTTGTTGATTACAGCATAGATTATCATAACTTGATTCTCAACACTGATAGGTTTATGCTCATCTTGTTTTAAGATCTCAACAATTCTTTCCCCTTGAGCAAGTCTCTTCTTCGTATCTTCATCTAAGTCAGATCCGAATTGAGAGAATGCTGCTAGCTCTCTATATTGTGAATATGCAAGTTTTAATGTACCTGCAACTTTCTTCATTGCTTTTATTTGCGCAGAACCTCCAACCCTTGATACAGATATACCAGGGTCAACCGCTGGTCTAACTCCAGAGTAGAATAATTCTGGCTGTAAATATATTTGACCATCTGTTATAGATATAACATTAGTAGGTATATAAGCAGAAACATCACCAGCTTGAGTTTCTATGACAGGTATGGCAGTCATTGACCCCCCACCTAATTCATCAGATAATTTAGCTGCTCTCTCTAGTAGTCTAGAGTGTAAGTAGAATACGTCTCCTGGATAAGCTTCACGACCTGGTGGTCTTCTAAGTAATAGAGACATCTCTCTGTATGCAACTGCTTGCTTACTTAAGTCATCATATACTATAAGTACATGTTTACCATTGTACATAAATTCTTCACCCATAGCTGCTCCAGCATAAGGTGCTATATATTGTAGTGGTGCAGATTCAGAAGCTGTAGCTGATACAACTATCGTGTAATCCATAGCCCCACCTTTTTCTAAAGTGTTAACTAATTGCGCAACTGTTGAACGTTTTTGTCCAATTGCTACATATATACAAATAACATCTTTGTTCTTTTGATTAAGTATCGTATCTATGACTATTGAAGATTTACCTGTTTGTCTATCCCCAATTATAAGCTCTCTTTGTCCCTTTCCTATAGGAATCATAGAGTCTATAGATTTGATACCTGTTTGTAGTGGCTCAAATACTGATTTTCTATCTATTATACCTGGTGCTTCAGATTCTACTGGTCTAGTTTTTTCGTATTCAATATGTCCTTTACCATCTATAGGTTGGCCAAGTGAATTTACAACTCTACCTATTAATCCGTTACCAACAGGAACCTCAACTACTTTACCTGTTCTTTTGACAATGTCACCCTCTTTGATTCCATCATCATCGCCAAGTATAACGGCACCTACAACTTCTTCTTCAAGGTTTAGTGCCATACCATATACTTCTCCTGGGAATTCTAATAGTTCTCCAGACATTGCTTTCTCTAATCCATAAACACTAGCAATACCGTCACCAACTGTTAGAACACTCCCAGTGTCTGTCAATTCAATTTTATTTTCATAGTCCTTTATCTGTTGCTTTATTATAGAACTTATCTCTTCAGGTTTTAAGTTCATGGGTTCACCGCCATTCTTAAGATATAACTTGAGATAGTTGTTCTCTTAAATTACTCAAGCGAGTTTTTATAGTTCCATCTATCTCTTCATTTCCAAGTCTAACTAGAACTCCTCCTAGTATAGTCTCATCAACTATATTCTCTAATATAACATTTTTATTGTATTTACTTGAAAGTTTAGTTTGAAGTTCATTCAATTCAGTTTCACTCATTGCGATAGCGCTTATAGCTTTACCTTCAAGTATATTATTTTTTTCATTTATCAACTCTTTATAAGAATCTCTAATGTCCTCAAGACAGACTATTCTATCTTTGTCTACTAAAATTTTTAAAAAGTTTTTTACATTGTTACTTATCTGATCTGAAAAAACTATATTTAACAGATTCTTTTTTTCTTGTTTGGCTACTAAAGGCGATTTTAAAGCTTTAGTTAACTCATTGCTAGATTTAATTGAATCTAGAACTTCATTGAGTTCTTTGTACAATACATTTGATGAGTTTTCTTCTTCACCTATTTGAAATAGGGCTTCAGCATATCTACTTGCTACCACATTTATCATTTAGCTTCCCCTACCTCATTAATAAAGTTGTTAATAAGCTCTTCATGTTTTGCCTTATCTATATCTTTTTCGATAACTTTAGCCGCCGCAAGTAACGCTATATCAGATACACTTGCTTTAATATCATTCATAGCTTTTTGTCTTTCTTTTGCTATTTCTTCGCTAGCCTTTTCTTTAATATGTGCTGCTTCTTGTTTAGCTTCGTTAACTAATTCCTCAGACTTGCTTTCTGCTCTAAGAGTAGCTTGTTTGATGATCTCTTGACCTTCTCTCTTAGCAAGCCCAACTTTTTCTTCGTATTCCTTTTTAAGCGATATACCTTCAGCTCTATTCTTTTCACCTTCAGTTATATTAGCTTGTACATCTTTTTCTCTAGCTTCAATTATTTTCATAACTGGCTTGTATAAAAGCTTATTTATAATGAAGAATACTAAGAATGTATTGAAAATCTGAAAAAAGTATTCTGCTGATAAAGTTACCAATGGCTTAAGCTCCATTATAAGCCTCCTTCCTTGAAATATAGCTTGTGATTTGATTTACCAATTGAAAGTATAATTGATAATAAGCTACGACCTAACCCTTAAATAATTGCTTATTCTTATAACCATGGGTTAGCAAATACAAGGATTATAGCTATAACTAGACCATATATTGCTGAAGACTCTGCTATCGCGTCTCCCAGTAATAGTGTAGACATTATGTCTCCTTTAGCTTCTGGTTGGTTACCAACTGCCTCTGATGCTTTACCTGCTGCATAACCTTGACCTATACCTGCACCTATACCTGTCATAACTGCTAGACCTGCTCCTATTGCTGATCCTGCTACTGCAATTGCTGTTGCCATATCCATAATAACTTCCTCCTTAAATTTACATAAGTTTTATTTTTTATATTATTGAAAATTACTCTACTTCTGCTTCAGATCCCACAAATACCATTGTAAGCATTATAAATATAAATGCCTGTAGACATCCCGCAAAGATATCAAAGTATAAATGTAGTGGAACCGGAATTACTAATTGACCAAATGGGATAGTTACATTAGGTATCAACGTAGACAGATAGCCTAAGAATTGATACACTAAACTCATTATTATAGTTCCTCCCATTATATTACCAAAGGGACGGAAACTCAATGATATTGGTCTTGCTATCTCACCAACTATATTGATAGGTAAGAATATCGGCACTGGATCTATAAATCCTTTGAAAAATCCCATACCTTTGTTTTTTAGAGCTGTGTAATAAATCATAACAACTGTTATTGTTGCCCACGCAAGTGTAGTATCTAAATCTACTGTAGGCGATCTAAGACCCACAAGCCCTATGATGTTCGAGAATAAAAAGAATAAGAACAAACTACATATATAAGGAATTATAAATGGCAGTGTTTTTATTGCTCTTTCTCCCATTGTTTCTTTGACCAGCTTATTAAGTGATGTTATTGCAAATTCTAAAAAAACCTGAACTTTGCTTGTAGGATCTTTTTTAAGATTTCTAGTTAAAAGATAAGATGCAATAGCCAGAAAAGCTATGATAATCCAACTGACTATTACAGTCTCACTTAGCCAAAAATCACCAATTCTAAGTATATATTTTGCTTGATAATTCATGCTCTACTCCTCCTTTCTGTAAATTTATCTATTAATAATTTCTTAATAAATATAACAAATTGTGGACTTACTAGTCCCAATGCTGATCCAAAAACATTTAAATGAGGAGCCTTAACTGAAACAAATAAGACTGCTATACTTATCGCCATCCTAGTAACATACCCAAATGAACTTTTAAGTTGGGATTTAAATTTAGAGGCAACCTCAGGCGATAAAGATCGTTCGATGTTTATAGCGAGTAGTCTGAAGTTTAACATGGCAATTAGACTTCCAAATATAATACTAGTTACCATTGGTCCACTAAAATTACCTGTTATAACTAAAATTGCAATAATAATAATATCAAATACTACTATTCCCTTTGTAACCCATTTCACTTGAGCAGCTAATTTTGCATCCAAATTATCACTTCCTTTTTGTGAATACTATCAAAGTTTTATATGAACTACTAAATGCTCCTCCAACACCTAATATTAAAAATATTATTGTAAGTATGGGGCTAGTATCAAACTTAGCATCTAAGAATCTTCCTACTAAAGTACATCCTACTATACACACTGCGATAGTCAACCCCAGTTGTGTTATTAAAGACAGTGCCCTCAAGATTTCTCTTCGCTTCTTTCCATCCATAAGTAATGCTACCTTTCCACTAGAGAGAGTTTTTTAAAATAATTTAATACCCGAATAAATTATTTTATTATAGAACACAATATAGTTTTTTTCAAGTTTTTTAATTAATATTAATTAATTTATTTTAACCAGTTTAACTAAAACATGTAAATTAATTATGTAATTTTAAATACTATTTTATTATTTAAACTGTATAAGTTCTACACCTGCTTCTTCTAATAATTCCGTGGATAAATCATCTGGGTAATCACCTTTGTATATTATTTTTCTGATTCCTGCATTTATACACATTTTTGCGCATAAAATGCATGGCTTAGTAGTTACATACATTACAGAATCTTTAATACTAATTCCATGGTATGCAGCTTGTACTATAGCATTTTGCTCTGCGTGGAGCGCTATACATAATTCGTGCCCTTGTCCAGACGGTATATTCATTTGTGCTTTTGGACAACCTCTTGTATCACAATGTCCGATTCCCTTTGGAGCTCCATTATATCCTGTAGTAAGTATTTGCTTTTCTTTAACTATTACAGCCCCTACCTGCCTTCTTATGCAAGTTGATCTAGTCTTTACTACCTCTGCTATCTCCATAAAATATTCATCCCATGATGGCCTCACGTATAATCAACTCCTCTATTGGTGTATTATGTATGAATATTAAAATAAATTTTAATTATTCATATTGAATTAAAAAGCTAATAATAAATATTATAACACCTTAAAAAAATTTGAGTATACTTTTTATACGTAATAATTAATATTTTGATACAATTTGCATAGGAAAACCATAAACTTGCATTTTTCGACATATTTATCTACATAATTCACTTTAATATGGCAAAATTTTTCTTCTAAGAATAGCTTCTAATACTCCTCCAGCTATACATCTTCCTTTATCAGAAATAGTAAACGAATTTTTTACTTCGTTTGCTCTCGGGTCTATATCCGAAATTTTCAGTTTATTTTTTACATATAACCCATCTTTTAATAGTCCTCTTAATACACCATCAATTGTTGCTCTAATTTCGTGTTTTTCACCAGTCTCATCGTTTCTTATATATGCAAGTAGTTGGTCTTTTTCTACAACATCTCCAACTTTGGAAACGTTTTCAATAATACCTTCGCAACTTGCGTACATAACTCTTTCTTTTGTAAACCCTCCTATTGCTCCTGGTTCGCCTGTATTTGCCATTGCATACCCATTCGTTATTATCCTTCCAAGGTTATGTCCTCTCATAGTCTCTATAACCATATCGACATCTTTTCCAGCGCAAAATCCCGGTCCTAGAGCTATTGTAGTCTGCGCCATAGACATATTGGTACCAACATTATACTTCGCAATAATAGCATCTACAAGTACATCTGGTTGAATTTTTGACAACGTTTGACATTGTGGGTCAATTATTAATGGAACTTTCTCATCATCTAAAACACTTTTTATCTCATCTAAATCATCACACAACTTACATCTTACACCTTCGACCTCTACTTCACCTTCGTACACAGCTTCACAAAAAGAAACTTGTCGACGTATCGCCTGTGGTTTTTCAATTTCCAATGCTATTACCTTATAGCCACTTTTGTGCAACTTATGAATAACTGCAGTTGATAAATCCCCTGCACCTCTTACTACTACTATACGGCTCAATTTTTTCACCTCTATTAGTTCATTCATCAAATTTCAAAACTTAAAGTTTATATTTTTTTGTTAATATATTATTTATCCACTTAATATACTAGCAAATTATATGCCAACTTTAATTATTTGATAAATCTACAAAAACTTGCAAAATACTTGCTTTCATTAATATTTGGTTAAATTTAATCTATATACATTTCTCATATCAAGAATTTTATCGATTTGATAAATTTATTTTGAGAAATATTTACATATTATATGCATTTATCTCAAATATTATATTCTTTGTTCTTACATAAATCAACTAAATTTATGTTAAAGATACATTAATTTTTTCTAGAACTTATTTTTCAACATGATTCTACTTTTTTTAAGACAGAGAGTGGTAAAGGAGTTGCTTTCTACTCTAACATAATTGCTTATAGGATTATAGTTAGCAATATGGTCTTGATAAATTAAATTACATAAAATAAATAACCAATATTTATAAAATAAAAACCTGTATCAAATTGTCTAATCTCAATTCAATACAGGTTTACCATTTTAAACTTTACGATATCTACTTAGTACCGAATAATCTATCCCCAGCATCGCCTAAACCAGGAACTATATATCCATGATCGTTTAATTTCTCATCTATCGCAGCAACATAAATATCAACATCAGGATGATACTTATGAACTTCTTCAATACCTTCTGGAGCTGCAACTAAGTTAACTAATTTTATACACTTAGCTCCATAACCTTTAAGAACATCTATCGCAGCAACTGCCGAACCACCTGTTGCTAACATAGGATCTACTACAAGTAATTCTCTTGATCCTATATCTTCTGGAAGTTTACAGTAGTACTCATGTGGCTTTAGTGTTTCTGGGTCTCTGTAAAGACCTACATGGCCTACTTTAGCTGCTGGTATTAAATTTACTAACCCGTCTACCATTCCTAAACCAGCTCTAAGTATTGGTATTATAGCTAATTTTTTTCCTGATATTACTTTTGATTTTGTTAGTCCCATAGGAGTCTCAATTTCAACATCACTTAACTGCATGTCCTTTGTTATCTCATATCCCATTAACATTGTTATTTCTGTTAATAGCTCTCTGAAATCTTTTGATCCCGTATTTATGTCTCTCATAAAAGTTAATTTGTGTTGAATTAGTGGATGATTTGTTTCTGTTACTTTTCCCATTTTTTATTCCTCCTATTATTTGTTATATTTTTCTTCTATTGATTTAATTATATTGACCCTCTTTTCGTGTCTACCGCCTTCGAATTCTGTTTCTATCCATGCGTCTACTATCTCAAGAGCTAGTCCTTTGCCGAGTACCCTCTCACCTAATGACAACATATTAGCGTCATTATGAGCCTTTGACATCTTTGCTGAAAATGTGTCAGATACAACTACACATCTAATACCAGGAATTTTATTTGCAGCAAGGGATATACCTATACCAGTACCACAGCATAGTATACCATAATCTACGTCTTTTGAAACTACCGCTTCAGCAACTTTTTCTCCATAAATAGGGTAATCTACTGAATCAATATTATTTTTTGTTCCAAAATCTACACATTCGATTCCTTTTTTCTCTAAGTGTGCTATTATTTCTTTTTTTAAATTATAGCCTCCATGATCGCTTCCAAGTCCAATTTTCACTTTATTGACCTCCAGAAATTATATTTTTTCAATTATTTTATCTACTGATTCTTTAATCTCATTGTAAGTAATTTTGTAAGTTTCTAAATCTCCGCCATACGGATCTGAAATATCACTTTCCCCAAGATCAGCAAACTCTCTAAAAGTATACACTTTATTTATACATTTAGGAACAGCTTGTACTAAAAATTTTTTATGAGTTTTAGTCATAGTTAAAATTAGATCAGATTTATTTAAAAGATCTTCTGTTAATTCAGTACTTTTATGGTTAGATAAATCAATATTTCTATCTCTCAATATTTTTATTGAATTTTCAGATGCCCTCATTCCATTTGCAGTAGATAATCCTGCAGAATATACATTGTAATCTTTTATATTTTTACCCGAATTTTCAATTGCTTCCTTTAACAATCTCTCAGCCATAGGGCTTCTACATGTATTTCCTGTACATACTACTAATATATTCAAATATACCACTCCTTTTAAGCTTTAATTATTTTATATCCCGCAGATTTTAGAAGTCTATTCATTATGGCTCTTCCAACCCCATCTATCGGAAAATTCTCTGAATATATTTTGTCAACTTTGAGCTTGTCCATCTCTATTAAAGTATCAAATAAATGACTTGCAACTTCCTCTAAAGTATCTCCAAGTCCTATTACTATTCCATCATAGTCTTTTTTTCTGTCATTAATGCACATTACACCTGAAGTCATGCCCTCTTCCTTATCCAATTTTACCATATTATTAATCTTGTTAACCACATCTTTTTTGTCACCAGCTACAATAAAAACTTCCGCATTTGGAGAATAATGTGTGTACTTCATGCCTGGAGCTTTGGCTTTAATATTATCCGATTTTTTATTTAATGATGGATCAACTTCAACTTGTCCAAGCGCTTTCTCTAGATCTTCTTTAGTAATACTACCAGGTCTTAGTATCATCGGAATATTAGATGTTAAGTCTACAACAGTTGATTCTAGTCCAAAGTTACAATCATCACCAGCAAGTATCCCTGATACACGCCCTGTCATCTCATCTATTACATGTTTAGCTTTCGTTGGTGAAGGTCTCCCCGAAATATTAGCAGAAGGAGCCGCTATAGGCACTCCAGCCTCTTTAATCACCTGCCTAGCAATTTTATGAGATGGCATCCTTATAGCCACAGTATCAAGACCACCACTAGTTCTATTTGGAACTATATCTTTCTTTTTGAGTATAATTGTAATTGGCCCTGGCCAAAATTTATCCATTATTATTTTGGCATTTTCATTAACCTCTGATGCTAAATCATATATTTCCTTTTTATCATATATATGAACAATTAGAGGGTTGTCACTTGGTCTTCCCTTTGCTTCATATATTTTTGCCACAGCATTTTCATCTAACGCGTTAGCTCCTAGACCGTATACAGTTTCTGTTGGAAATATAACTGTCTCACCTTTTCTTAGAAGCCCGGCAAACTCCTTAATCTTTTGTTTATCTTGCTCATCTATATTATCTACATTTATCTCATATATAGCTGTCTTCATCTTACGTATCCCCACCTTCTCAATTATGATTTAGATATAACCCACTATCAGTGTTCCAATTAAAAAACCCAAAACACAGTACATACTTCGCGATTTTGGAAATATTTCCTCTAATACAACGTATATCATTGTTCCAGCAGCCATAGCTAAAAAAACACCTATAAGAGAACTGAATATTCCCGCAAAGTATACTCCTAGAAAACTTCCTATTCCCATCGGTATGCCTGCAATTAGTGTTAATAGTATAACCTTACCTAACTTCATCTTGCTTCCAATAAGACCAAGAGCCATTGCTAACCCCTCTGGAATATTATGAAGACCAATTACTATGGCAAGTGTTATACCTAACTTTTCTGTCGACATAAATGAAGAACCTATTGCTAGTCCCTCTGGAAGATTATGCATAAGTATACTTATAAAAATTAAGTATCCCGATCTGGCATCTCCAGAAAAGTGAAGTTTTGTTTTTATGTACATTGTCAATACAGCACCTAAAAATGTGAATAATACAGCACCCAATATCCCCATTGCATTCATTGATTCTCTCATTAAATCGAAAACTACTACTGCCAACATTATTCCACCAGATAGGCCCATAAAAAAATTTATATATTTGTCTACTTTTTTCCTAAATAAAGCAGAGATTAATCCACCCATTCCTGTTCCTACGACACCGGCTATTAATCCAATCATTGTCACCTTTAGTATCATATTATCCCCCCTGTATATAAAAAGTATATACTTCGAGATGGTATAACATGACTACATATACATACAAAAAAAGTTGTCTCAAAATCTGAAGTAATTCTTAGATTGAGACAACCCTTTAATTTCTATTATATTGCCGTCATTTTTTCTGTTTGATCAACAGTAATTAAAGCATCTATCATTTCGTCTATATCACCATCTAAAAATGAATCCAGCTTGTATAAAGTTAAGTTTATTCTGTGATCACTTATTCTTCCTTGTGGGAAGTTATAAGTTCTGATTCTCTCAGATCTATCTCCAGTACCTACTTGACTCTTTCTCTCCGCTGCTATATCTTTGTTCTGCTCTGCTAAAGCTTTATCGTAAAGTCTAGCTTTTAGTATCTTTAATGCTTGCTCTTTATTCTTTAACTGTGATTTTCCATCTTGACATGAGACAACTTCACCTGTTGGTATATGAGTTACCCTAACAGCTGAATCCGTTGTATTTACACTCTGTCCACCATTTCCAGAAGAACGGAAAACGTCTACTCTAATATCATTTGGATTTATATCTACTTCTACATCCTCAACTTCTGGTAAAACTGCCACTGTTGCAGTTGAAGTATGGATTCTACCACCTGATTCTGTAGTAGGTATTCTTTGAACTCTGTGTACTCCTGATTCATATTTAAGTCTTGAGTAAGCTCCCTTTCCTTTTATCATAAATGAAACCTCTTTATAACCGCCAACTCCAGTCTCATTAGAACTAAGAAGCTCCATCTTCCAGCCTCTTCTCTCAGCGTATCTAGTATACATTCTGAAAAGATTTCCTGCAAATAGTGCGGCTTCATCTCCACCTGCTCCACCTCTAACCTCTACGATAACACTTTTGTCATCATTAGGATCTTTTGGAAGTAGTAATATTTTTATTTCGCTCTCAATTGGTTCTACTTTTTCTTCGTTCTCTGAAAGTTCCATTTTTGCAAGTTCTCTTAGATCTTCATCCGATTCTTCTTGTAAGATTTCTTTTGACTCATTTATATTATTTAAAACTTCTTTGTACTCTCTATATTTCATTATTATCGGCTCTAAATCCGAGTGCTCTTTAACATATTTTTGCCAAGTTTTTTGATCGTTTATTATTTCAGGATCTCCGATTTTTTCGCTCAAATTTTTATATGTATCTTCTAATACTTCTAATTTTTTTAGCATAACCCTCACCTCTTCATCGTAACTTCTCAGTCTTATATTTTATCATAAATTAATCCCTATAACAACTCTATCAATTGATTGTAGGTCTTTCTTTGTGTATATTTTTTTAAATCCCTCTTCTTTAAGTATATTTGTTACGTCTTCTGCCTGGTCATGTCCAACTTCATAAGCTAACATTCCACCATGCACTAGATATTTTTTAGCTTCTCTAGTTATGTTCCTATAAAAATCTAGACCATCTACTCCTCCATCTAGAGCTAGTGTGGGCTCAAAATCCTTAACCTGTGTTTGAAGTTCATTCATATCAGATCTTCTAATATACGGCGGATTCGAGACCACAACATCAAACTTTAAATTCTCACTTTCAATAGCGGAGAATAAATTTGATTTTTTAAAAGTCACCCTATCAATTACATCATTATCAATAGCATTTCTTTCTCCTATTTGCAGTGCTTTGTCTGATATATCTAGCGAAATCACTTCACTGTCTTCTAAGTACTTAGCTAAACTAACAGCTATAGCTCCTGATCCAGTTCCTATTTCTACTATTTTTATTTGATCTTTAGGTTTTTTTGAGTTGTTATTTTTATCTTTGTATATTTCTATAATCTCTTCAACTAATATCTCTGTATCTGGTCTTGGTATTAATACACCTTCTGCTACATAATAATCAAGACCCATAAATTCTCTGTTATTTAATATATAAGCAATAGGTCTTCCTGATAACCTATCTTCAAACATTCTCATGAATTCTAGTTCTATTTCTTTTTCTAATTCTGCATCTATATTCATGTGTATATAAATTCTATCGACATCACCCAATGCTCTACAAAGTAACATTTCTATATCTAATCTAGCTGTATCGCTTATGTCTAATAATTTATCTGAGTATATTTTTATTAAGTCTCTGATAATCATAATATCTCCCTTTTTTCTCCATTCAATACGGTTTTTAAAGACTCTAAAGCTACCTCTAGTTGATCATCATCAGGATCTTTTGTAGTAAAGTACTGTAGCATCATACCTGGGTAAGCTATAACTCTGGTTAACTTATTGTCGTATTTTCCAAGCAATCTTATAATCTCATAGGCAATTCCTGAAACGACTGGTATGCATATAATCCTAACAGCAATCCTTACAATAGGATTTGGCCAACCAAAAAATGAGAATAATATTATAGATGTAGCCATAACTATAAACAAAAAATTAGTTCCACATCTAGGATGAAGTCTTTTAAATTTTCTAGCATTTTCTACTGTCAACTCCTCATCGTTTTCATAGCAGTGAATTGACTTGTGCTCAGCTCCGTGATACTGAAATACTCTCTCAATGTCTTTACTTTTTGATACTAATACTATATATGTAAATAAAATACATATTCTTATCATCCCCTCAATAAGATTTAATATAATATCATTTTTTATAAAACTAGCGAAAAGGCCACCTACAAGTGTAGGTATCAGTACAAATAATCCAACTGATAATACCATAGCAAGTGCCATTGATAAAAATATTATCACATCATTTGCTTTATCTTTAAATATCTTTTTAATAAAAATATCGAACTTATCTTCTTCTTCATCATCTTCTTCCAAAAAAACCTCAGAAGAATAGTTTAAACTTTTTACTCCTTCTATCATAGTCTCTATCATAATCAAACCACCTCTTATAAAAGGTACTTTGTCTAATTTTTTATCTCTTACCCAACTTTTTATTGCCTCTTTTTTAACGGTGATCTCTCCATTTGTCATTCTAACTGCAATTGACCTATGGTCTTTCGATTGCATCATCACGCCTTCGATAACCGCTTGACCACCAACTGATTGTTTTTTCATAGTCCACTCCTTTAAATATATCTTAATATAAATAACTTATAAGAATTTTAACATATTTAACCGAATTTGGGTAATAAAATAGGAGTTGGTACGCTCCAACTCCACTTTTATAACATTTAGTCCATATTGAATCTCTTTTTGAACTTGTCGATTCTTCCACCTTTTTCCACATTCTTTTGTTTACCTGTGTAGAATGGATGGCACTCTGAACAAATTTCAACTTTTATTTCGTCCTTAGTTGAACCAGCAATAAAAGTGTTTCCACAAGCACAGTGTACTTCAACTGGATTGTATTTTGGTTGTATTTCTTTTTGCACTAGAATCACCTCTCTCTTTATTTAAACATTAACTTTAACTTTTAAGTTATTTTCTACATTAACAACTACACCATTATAGCACAAGTTATTATGGCATTCAAGAACATTTTGTTCCTATAATTCCAACTTATGTTTGTTTTTTATTATATTTTATACAAAATTTTTTATTGTTAGAATTAATTTATATATATCTCAATTATCATGTATTACTATTTGTTGTAAATTTGCTATTTAAACATTATTTATATAGATTTACTCGATTTAATAAACTCATCATTATTTTTTGTCTTTTTTAATAATTCTATCATTTTATCTGTAATTTCGAGAATAGAGTTGTTGCTCATTTCTCTTCTTAGCTTCCATAAAACAGACTTTTCTGCTTCTGAAAGCAGTAAGTCTTCTCTTCTTGTTCCTGACTTGTATACATCTACAGCAGGGAATATTCTCTTTTCAGCTAACTTTCTATCTAAGTGTAGTTCCATATTACCTGTACCCTTAAATTCCTCAAATATTAGGTCGTCCATTCTAGAACCTGTCTCTACTAAGGCAGTTCCCAAAATAGTCAAAGACCCACCTTGCCTGATATTTCTAGCCGCTCCAAAAAATTTCTTGGGTCCATAAAGCGCTCCTGGATCCAAACCTCCGGATAAAGTTCTACCAGTTGGAGATATAGTTAAATTGTAAGCTCTTGCGAGTCTAGTTATACTATCTAAAAGAATAACTACATCCTTACCATGCTCAACCAATCTTTGTGCTCTATTTAATACCATCTCAGCTACTTTGACATGGTGACTTGACGCCTGATCAAAAGTAGAGTATATAACTTCTCCATCTATTGACTCCTTCATATCTGTAACTTCTTCTGGTCTTTCGTCTATCAATAATACAATTAAATCTACATCAGGATAGTTTCTAGATATGCTGTTTGCGACACTCTTTAGCAATACTGTTTTACCAGCTTTTGGAGGTGCTACAATAAGACCTCTCTGCCCTTTTCCTATCGGAGATATTAGATCTATCAACCTTGTAGCAATTTCACTTTGGCTCTTTTCTAAATTCAATCTTTCCTCTGGATATATCGGAGTCAAAAGTTCAAAGTTCACTCTATTTATTGCAGTATCAGGATTTTCATCATTAATTTTTTGTACGTACAATAACGCTCTAAACTTTTCTCCACTCTTAGGATGTCTTGTTATACCCTTTACTTTATCACCAGTTTTCATATTAAATCTTCTAATTTGAGAAGGTGATACGTAAACATCCTCTTCTGTAGATAAATAATTTGAGCCCCTTAAAAATCCGAATCCATCTTGAAGTATTTCTAATACCCCAACTACTTCATCTTCTTTAGATGTATTAAACTCATCAACAATTTTTGATTCTTCAACTTGTTTAGGCATGTAATTTACCTTTCCATTGTTGTAATTTGACCTATTAACTTTATATGTAGCTTTATCAACTCTATTACTTGAATCACATTTGTTATTAAAATCGTTTCTATTATTATTTTCGCTTTTGCTATTCATTTCTTTATTAACCATATCTCTATTAACAAAATCTTTGCTACTTACTTCATTTCGAGTTTTGCTTTCATTGATATTTTGATTGTTTCTTTCACCGGAAACAGATTTATTAATTTTTGTATCTCTTGCTGTATATTTAGTTTCTCTAACTTCCTTCTGTTCTATTTTTATTTTTTCCCCTGAAGCATTTTCACTTGCCTCTGTTTTTTTATTTGTTTCCTCTTTTTCTTCCATAGCTTTCTTTATAAGATCAATTAGCTCTCCCTTTTTGTATTTGCTAATAGATTTTATATTCAATTCTTTTGCAACCAATCTAAGTTCAGTCAACGTTTTAGTATCTAACTTAGGTTGCGTCTCAATATCTATACTCAAAATAATCCTCCCTATTTTTAAATTATAAACTTTATGTTTGAAATTTTTATTAGAAATATAAGGCATGAAAAAGAAAAGTTGTGTTTAGATGATTAACTCTTATAATATCACTATTTATATATTATGGTCAATAAGTAAGATTTAATACTAATTTATGGAAATATAGATAAAAAAAATAGATAAATACAATTTTTGAATTTATCTATTTAATAAACTTATTTTCATATTTTACAATACACCAGCTATCATACTCAACACAGCCGTTATACTAGAAAGTACTAATACGCCTACAATTCCAAGAGCTATAATCTTGTTCGCCTTTTTTTGTTTTTTTGTAGTCAAATTTACTCACCCTCAATTTTGCTAAAATTATGTTAAATTATTTTCCACTTTTAACATTATCTATTTTTTCATTTTGTTCATTTCTTTTGCAAACTGCTTTTAGATAGTCTAGGAAGTTATCTTTCAGGTCTTCTTTCTTTAGTGCAAAATCCACTGTAGCTTGTAAAAAACCTAATTTATCTCCAACATCGTATCTTCTACCCTCAAAGTTGTAAGCATACATAGCTTCCTTTTGAGATAATATATTTAAAGCATCAGTAAGTTGAACTTCTCCACCTTTACCAGGTGGCAAATCTTTTAATATTCCAAATATCTCTGGTGTAATTATATATCTACCAAGAATAGCTATGTCTGATGGAGCTTTATCCGGACTTGGTTTTTCAACTAAATCTTTAACTTTGTAAACTTTATCTTCAATATGTTTTGCAGAGATTATACCGTATTTGTTAGTATCTTCATGCTTAACTTTTTGTACTCCCAATACTGTTGTTCTGTATTCTTCATATGCATTCATAAGTTGTTTTAGACATGGAACATCATTATCTACTATATCGTCACCAAGCATAACTGCGAACGGCTCATCACCAATAAAGTGTCTAGCACAGTAGATTGCATCTCCTAGACCATTTGGTTCTTTTTGTCTTATGTAGTGTATATCTATCATGTTTGATATGTTTTGGACTATTTCTAATAATTCTTTCTTGCCTTTTTGCTCCAATTCTAGCTCTAGCTCTACAGATTTATCAAAATGGTCTTCTATTGACTTTTTATTTCTACCTGTTATTATAAGTATTTCTTCTATACCTGATGCTACAGCTTCTTCTATTATATATTGTAAAGTTGGTTTATCAACTATGGGTAACATCTCTTTTGGTTGTGCTTTTGTGGCGGGTAAAAATCTTGTCCCTAAACCAGCTGCAGGAATTACTGCCTTTTTAACTTTCATTTGCATAAAATCAGTCCCTCTCCTATTTTAGGTTAATTTAATTTAAACTATGATTAATACTCTGGAATTAAAATATTA
Source organism: Metaclostridioides mangenotii (assembly GCF_018917235.1). Classification (GTDB taxonomy): domain Bacteria; phylum Bacillota; class Clostridia; order Peptostreptococcales; family Peptostreptococcaceae; genus Metaclostridioides. The sequence goes on along the minus strand of NZ_JAHLOF010000010.1, from coordinate 18,085 downwards.
AAAGTGCAATAGATTTGCTAAACTGCCGTTAATCTCGATTGCACTTTTAATATATTGTAACATTAATTTGTTCTATTTTCTATTTAATATTAAATTATTTTTTCCAGTTCATCAACCAAGCTATTGAATTTATTTATAGTGTTCTCTATAGGTTTGGTATTTGATAAGTTAACTCCATGTTTTTTTAATAAATTAATAGGATAATCTGATCCTCCCTCTTTTAAGAAGTTAACGTAATTTTCAGGACCATTTTTAAGTATATCTTGAGCAAATGTGACTCCTGCGCTACATCCAGTTGCATATTTGTATACATAGAAACTATTATAAAAATGAGGTATTCTAGACCAACCAACTTTTGACAGTTGATCTAATTCATAATCTTTGCCGTAGTATTTCTGAAGTAAACTTCCCCATAAATCGTTTAGAACTGCAGCATTAACACTTTTTCCTTTTTCCGACATCTCATGAATTTCTTTTTCAAACTCTGCATACATCGTCTGAGTAAACAAAGTACTCTTGATTAGGTCTAAGTATTGAGTAATATAGTATGCCTTTTCTTCATTGCTTTTTGCATTTCTTATATACTTCTCATATAGTAAAGCTTCATTAGTTGTAGATGCTACTTCATGAGTAAAGATAGACGGACTAGAATTGTAGTAATTTTGGTTTTGCGATGACATATATTCGTATACTGCATGTCCCAATTCGTGTGTTAACGTGGAAACAGCGTTAATAGAATTATTATAATTTAATAGTATATAAGGGTGGTTTCCGTATACTGACAGACAATATCCACCACTAACTTTATTTTTTCCAGAATATACATCTATCCAACTTTCATTGAAGGCCTTGTATAAAACATCACTGTACTCTTTACCTAGAGGAGCTAAAGTGGAGTAAACTATGCCTTGAGCTTTATCGTAACCTATATTTTCCTGTAAAGGTTTGACAATTGGAACATTCATATCGTAGGTATATACTTTATCCACTTTTAAAGCTTTTTTTCTAAGTGACGTGTATTTATGAAGACCGTTCATATTATTATTTACCACTGTTATTAGGTTATTGTACACCTTTTCATCTATATTATCTGATTTTAGGTACATCTCAAGAGATGAATCATATCCTCTCGCATCAGAATAAAAAATATTTTTCTTAACTTGACCCGACAGAAGCCCAGAAAGAGTATTTATGTTTCCATTATATGCATTAAACTCTTTTTGGTAGGCAGTCTTTCTGACTTCTCTATCATTTGACTCCATTTGGGTAGCGTATTCAGCTGGAGTCATATCAGTGTTCTTATCCATATTATTGAAAAGTTCGTAAACTTTACCCGGAAGACCTGTAATATATGACGCTTTATTTAATACACTTTCTGATTTATCATCCAAATAATAAAACTTATTCCTTCTTACCTCCCTCAAATAATTACCGTATTTTTTATTTATTTTTTTGTTTGATATTATTTTTTTGTATTTATTATTTGGTATTTTTAATATTTCAAGCTCTAATTTCGAACAAATAGCAGAGTATTCACTTGCTACTTTATTTAATTCTTCGTTCATATCGATGTATTTATAGTCATTTTTATTTATATCTTTTTTTAGTTTTGGGTACGCACAGAGCTTATCAAATCTCATATCCAGCTTTTCTTTTATTTCCAAAGCAAACGATAAATGCGTTTGAGACTTAGCAGCTTTACCTATGTAATTTTTAAGCTCCTTAGTATCTTTTTTAAAACTATTTACTTCTTTTTTCCAATGGTCATCGCTCTTAAATAATGAATTTAAATTCCAACTGACTCTCATACTATTAGTATTATCTTCTACTTTATTAGTAGCATCTTTTTTGTCAGTTTTGGATTCATCATTATTATTATTCATAGTTTCTACTCTATTCTCAGGCGTTTGGTTTTGTTTAAAATTATTTTCAATACTAAATAATGCCATACAAAAAACGCATACAACCAAAGGCAACATTTTTTTAAACAAACTTTTACTCATAATAAGCCATCCTTTCAATCTGTCTAGTTAATACTTAGGATGGCTTTTTTTTGATAAATTATTCAATCTTTGTAAGTATATGAACATACATTATTTGTATAATAATCTATATATTTTTTGTTACTATTTATATTTATCCACAGGCATTATTTATTATCAACAATTAAGAATACGTTTTTTTCAATATTGTTTTTGCTAATTTTTTATAATATTATTAAATTAAATTAGCTTATTAACAAATTTATACACTTTATCCACAATTTTGTGCAATTATCAACTGTTTTTTGTGTATAACTCTTGAATGCATTAATAAGACTCTATTTTTTTATCCACAAACTATCCACAATTTGTCAACAAATTAAACACACTATTTTAAGCATATTTTTGTAACTAAAACAGTCATATCATCTTCGATTTTCTCTGATTGTAGTTCTAAAGCTCTATCTAAAATTGAATTCGAAATCTTCTTAGGATTTGTAGTTTTTATACTATCTAAGTAGTATATTAACCAATTGTCGCCTAGATCTTTATTCCTTCCAGAATCAACTATTCCATCAGATACCATTATTACAATATCTCCATCGTTTACTTTTGAGTTTTTTCTATCTATATTAACATCAGAAAGTATTCCAACCGGAAGCGATGATGAAGATATAAGATCAATGTCTCCATTATCTCGTTTAATATACGTTGAACATGCACCCATTTTTATAGTATCTAGAGATCCACGTCTTAGATCGACTATACCTAAATCAAGCGTAGAAAACATTTCGTCAGATGATTTTAACATTAACATATTATTTATTGTATCGATAATTATTTCATCTTCTATCTTAGCATCTATCATTTTTTCTAAAATATCTATTGTAGCTGAAGACTCTTCATATGCTTTCTTTCCTTTTCCCATACCATCACTTATTGCCATCATATATTTGCCATCATTTATCTCCATAAATGTATAATTGTCACCACAAAGTATATGTCCATCTCTTGACATAGCAGATACTTCAGTTATAGCCTTAAATTTCTGAGCTTTTACAAATGTTGCCTTACATCTATCTCCTAGCGAGTTACACCCTACTTTTCTAACCGATAATTCCTCTCCTACAATGTCTGTAAGAGCTTTTTTTATTTTTTCTTCACACACCTTTCCATCTGTACAAGTAAGTTTCTCTACTTCAATTTCAAACTCGTTATTTGATTTAGTTATGTAATTCACCTTTTCAACGTCTACATCATATCTCTGGAGATTATCGTAAATGCTCTTCTCTTTTTCCAAGTCTAACATTATATTGTTTTCTAAATCCTGAGATAAAGACTCTATAGATTTAGAGATACTTCTTATTTGATTTGCTATAAGTCTTCTATTTTCCGAAAATTTAGTGCTCCATTCATAATCTAATACAAATAATCTGTAATAGTAATTTGCCATCTTTACTATTGATTCTGGCTTCATACACTCCTTCCTAAAATTTTCTGGTATATCTTTTACAGTTAACTCTCCTCTATCTTCAATTCTTTCAAGAATATTGTATATCATGGTGTAAGTATGATTAAATCTGGTCTCCCAACACATTCTCTTCATACTGCACGCCCTACATTCATCATTGTGTATCATATCAACAACACTTGCTATGTCTCTTTGATCTAATACTCTATCTTTTTCTCTAATCCTATCAAATGTATTAGCTAAATCACTGTAGGTCTTATAAATATTATTTAATCTATTTTTGGTTAAATCTTTGCTTCTTACTATGTAATCATTTACATAATCATTTGAAGCAACATTGCTTTTAATTAGTTTCCCAACCTTTGAAAACACTTTTTCTGGAATTGCAATAACTACAAGACAAGCTATTAAAATATCTCTAAGCTGCATTAAATTTGAAGAAATTCCTGTACTGTATGTGTATATTATCATCCAGCTTAGAATATACCCTAGTATACAAAGTATTTTGTTAATCTTGTTAAAAGCTCCACTAACAAGACCCGCAAAAGAATATATCCCCATATATACTGCGGAAGTTAAATTGTTTATCAAAAAAGCTATTCCTACAACAACGCCACAACTTGCCCCCATAGTTGCGCCACCAACAATAGATGTCATAAGAACAACAATAGTAGAAAGAACAATCCTGACAGAAATACCAAATATGGTGACTTCACCTAAACCCATTATAGTGAAAGTTACCAATAAACTTATCGATATGGCTTCTTCAGGGCGGACTGAAAGCCGATTTTTTATATTTGTTAATAAATTTACTCCATAAGAAAATATATATACCGATACAAATAGAATAATACTTTCAGTTAAAGCCATTAATATTTCATAAGTTGTGTTACTAGAAAACAATCCTTGACCAACCGAGATGGGTAAAACCACCCCGGCACCCACGAGAGCAAGCAAGGCGGTGCTTTCAATCTTTTTAATTCTATTGCTAAATAGCATAAATAAAATCAGACAAGCACAATACTTAGCAATGAATAATGTACTATTTGCCGATAAGATCGTACCTATAACCGTTGAAGCAAAAACAGGTACTTTATACTTGTCCCACTTTATCATACAAACAAAAAAAGCTATCCCCAAAGGAGCTATAGACTCCACAAGTATTGATCTACTTAGTAAAAATCCCATAACCATAAATGATATCATTGTAAATGTAATGTATTTACCTACAATTTTAAAATTACTCGTTTTTATAAAATCTTTTTCTAGAACCGCAGCACTTCTTTGCATTTCTAAAACCCCCTCTTTTGTTTATATCAAGAGTTTATCAAAAGCATAGAAGTTTTTTTGTCATATTCAGTTGCCAAACTCAAAAAAAATTCTTACAATTTTTTTGACTTCTGACATATTAATCCCTCTAAATTATCGTACTCACTCACGGTTATTTCCTCTATTTCAAGTTTTTCCATTATTATTTTTAGTATTCCTACACCAGCTGTTATAATATCCGCTCGCTTTTTCTGCAATCCAGCTAGTTTTTTCTTGTCACTTAATGGTATTTCTATGAGGTTTTGTAGAATTTGCTCAACATTTTTTATGCATATTTTACTGTTGTGTATTTTTTCCATTGAGTAAACTTCAAGTTTTTGATTAATTGCAGACAAAGATGTTATTGTTCCCCCGATACCAACGAAATCCTTTATGTCGATCATACTTCTTATGTCGTCAATAGTATCAGCTATTTCTTTTTCTACGAACTTTTCTAATTTCCCAAATGCATTTTTATCTATAGGGTCTTCCTTTAAGAATTTTTCTGTCATTCTAAGTGCACCTATATTCTCACTCTTATTGTACTTTATACCAGATCTATCACCCACGGTAAACTCAGTTGATCCTCCGCCAATATCCACAACTAAAACATTTCTATCCCCATTTAGCCCCTCTATAACCCCTATAAGTCCTAAATTTGCCTCAGAGTCTCCACTTAATATTTCAACATCTATTTCCGCTTCTTTTTTAGCTCTAATGATAAATTCTTCACTGTTCATACTATCTCTAAGTGCTGATGTTCCCATGCAGAAAATCTTTTCACATCCTTCTTTTAAACATATTTTTTTGAATTCAATTAAAGCTTCAATATTCCTAGTTATTGCTTCTTCTAATATAAAACCTGTCTTATCTACTCCTTCGCCAATTCTAGTTGTATTTACGAATTTTTTTCTATTAATGATGTTACCACCTACGACCTCTGCCACTAAAAGTCTCATCGAGTTAGTGCCAATGTCTATTGCAGCTAATTTCATAAAATCACTCCTTTATTATTATTTTAATATAAAAATAGCAATGTATCCAAGTTGAGACCAAAAGTCTACAATTTATAGATACATTGCTATTCTTATATTTTCATAACACAGCTTTCACTTATTGATTTATATCTATGTACACAGTTTCATTAGGCTTAACCATATTTAGTCGTTTCCTAGCAGTCTTTTCTAGGGTTTCATTATTAATGGACTTAGTTGATCTCAAGTTTTTGATCTTAGAATCTGTAGTTTCTATTTGATCGTTTAAACTAGCTATTTCAGCCTTGTACTCGTTGTATTTAGTATACTCGAATTTAAATCCACTTATCATACCAAAAACTGTTACTACAAGAAACAAGCTTATAGCGATAAACTGACCTGAAAATTTTTTTCTTACGTTCATTACTACTCCCTCTCCTTGATATTAATCTGAGTATATCTAGTCAATAATTTTATTTACTTTTTGATTTTGATTTATCAATTTTATTTGGTTTCTTTGTTTTTTTAGATTTATTATATTTCTTATGCTTTTCCTTTTTCTTCGCCTTTTTTGGTTTAGCTAGCTTATCTATCTTTATAGTTTTTTTGTTCTTTGCGTTTTTAGATTTTTTATCCATACTCCTTTTAATACCTATAATTATATTGGGTATATAAAATATGATATCAAATAGTAAATGCATTGAATAGATTATAACGTAATACAAATTGTTTATAAAAGCGACTAAACCTAACACCACTTTTTTAAATAAATTTGAAGTAAAGCATATTAATTTACTGATAAAAGACAATATGTATTTACTTATGGTGTTGTAATAAATAAGAAAACCTACTATTAAGGCGACAAAATGATAATACCTTAAATCAAAAAATTCGGTAAGATTAATAGTCAAGAAAATTACTAATGTAGCAAAAATCCAAAATATAATATCAAAGAAAATCGAAAAACAACGCATAAATTTAAAATTAAATTTTAATGCCCTATAAAAATCAAACAGAACACCGATTATTACTCCACCGTAAATAGTCGCATAGAATATTCCCACATCTTGTGTAAAAGGTATCATCTACTTAAACACCTTCTTGAAGAAACTCTCTTGAGGTTTTCTAGGCTTTGCGTAAACAATTGAATTTATGGTACCTTCAATACTGATTATTTTTTCATCGATACTGAGTTTACTCATATCCAAATTCTCGCCCTCAATTACCATTTCTCCAACAGACGTCTTTACCTCTACCCTTTTATCATTAAAAGAGTAAATATGCTCTACGCCAGAAATAACTAAGTTTGATCTATCTTTCAAAGTTATATTTTGTTCCATAATATCCCTCCAGTACATATTTCATTAATACTACTATTAAATATACTGGAGTTCAAATGATTTTATTCTAAAATTTTGTACATTTCTTTTGCATCGTTTTTTAGCACATGTTCTTTTATCTCAAGCACTTCAAACTTCATTTTTTTCTCTCCAAACTGTATCACAAGTACATCGCCAATTCCAACAACTGAAGATGACTTTGCAACTTTACCATTTATAGTCACTATTCCTTTTTCACATGCATCCTTTGCTACAGTTCTTCTTTTAATAATTCTAGATACTTTTAAATACTTGTCTAATCTCATAGTATCCTCCCTAAACATTTAAAGAAAGTGTGGAGATTATCCACACTTTCTTTAAAATCAAAATAATTTAGTATTATTTGTTTATCATATCTTTAAGACCTTTTCCAGCTTTGAAAACAGGTGCTTTAGAAGCTGGTATATCTATAACTTGCTCTGGGTCTCTTGGGTTTCTTCCTTGTCTAGCAGCTCTTTCTCTAGTTTCAAAAGTACCAAATCCTACTAATTGAACTTTTTCATTATTTACAAGAGCTTCTTGAACAGAGTTCATAAATGCGTTTAATGCAACCTCTGCTTCTTTCTTTGTTAATCCACTCTTTTCTGCCATTTTTGATACTAATTCAGCTTTATTCACGATACTTACCTCCTAAAAAATTGTTTATGTTTATAATATAGACCTTCACCCACTATAAAGATAAAAGTTCTAGATTTTTGACAAAATACCTTTTTAATTATTATCATCTTTTTGTAATTTTGCCTGATTCCAATACTTGTCCATTTCTTCTAAAGTCATATCCTCAAGCTCTTTATGTAGCTCAAAAGACTTCTTTTCAATATATTGAAACCTTTTTATAAATTTAGCTGTTGTGTTGTTCAGAGCCTCCTCTGAATCTACATCTAAAAACCTAGCCAAATTTACAATTGAAAATATCAAATCACCTAACTCTTCCTTTATGTATTTTATATTCTCGGCTCTGCATTCGTCAAGTAATTCCTGATATTCTTCTTCAATCTTTTTAAATACATCTTCTACATTATCCCAGTCAAATCCTACAAGTGCTGCTTTTTTTTGAACTTTTGTAGCCTTCATCAGAGCTGGAAGACTCTCCGGTATCCTAACCAAACTATCTGTAATGGTGTTTTCACCCTTTTCTTCCTTTTTAAGCTCTTCCCAAGTCTTTTCTGAAAAATCACTTCTATCACCAGCATTGAACACGTGAGGATGTCTGCTAATCAATTTTTTGCATATACCACTCACTACTTCTGATAAGTCGAAATATCCTTCTTCTTTTCCGATTTGACAATGTAGTACAACTTGTAATAAAACATCTCCAAGTTCTTCTACTATTTCTTCATCATCATTGTTATCAATAGCATTTATAAGCTCGTATGATTCTTCAATTATAAATTTCTTAAGAGATTCATGTGTCTGCTTTTTATCCCAATCGCAGCCACCAGGCCCCCTAAGCTTCTTTACTATCATTTCCAAATCATGTAGTGTATTATACATTTTATTTGAACTTTTAGGTATATACAAGCTAGTTAAGTAGTCAAATTGGTTTTCATTTCTATCGAGTTCATACAGCTTAACTGTTTTATTACTCTCCAATCCATTGACTCCAGCTGCTTTAACTATATATATAACCTGATCGTACTCATAATATTCACTTAATTTCAATTTTACGTTAGAAGCAGTAAAATTATCATAAATTTGAGTTATAATCATGCTTTTATTTGTGTCTATATATATATCTTCAAGTTCGAATGCATCAAGAAGTTGAAATCCCTCTGATGGGTCTTCAGATAAATAATTAAATATTGCATCTACAAAGCTCATAGACGGTATTGTAACGACCTCTATTTGATTTCTGTGTGCAATGTCTTCAATTATACCGACTGTTTTCTCCGCAACCCTCGGATGTCCTGGCACTGCATATACTAAATCATCCCCTTTAATTGATTCATCAATTATGAACTCTGAGATTTTAGCATATACATTTTCAAAGTTTTCTTCACTTTCGTAGAAATAATCCAATGAAGTATATTCTATCTCAGATTTTAACTCATCAACTATAGGGTGTTTTTCAGTTCTAAAAAAAATCTTTGAGTTTGACTTTAAAGCTTTAATAGCTCCTTGACTTATTAGAGATATATCTCCAGGACCTAGACCTACAATGCTTATCTTACCCATAATATCACCTCTATCAGCATATTGCAATTGTTTGAATAAAATTGATAATTTATAATACAATTTTTTGTTTTATTAGATATTATTTCCAATGTTCTCAAAATTATTCTAACATTATCTTATAAGTTTAGCTTTCTTTAGTGATTTGTATATTTTATCCCCCTTAGGCATAGTAAGTATTTCTTCTTTTGTTATTGCCCCTATACCAAGTACGGCTAAAACATATACTAATCCACCTACACAAATAGCTATAACTGTAGTTAAGTTATTCCCTAATAATCCAACTAAGAAACCATAACATACTTTTACAACTATATACATAGTCATAACAGTTATTAAAGGTTTTATAATAAATTCTCTAGTTGAAAGCTTTAATCCCATGAATCTCCTAATGTACAGTAGGTTTATAAATGCAGCTACTAAATAGGCTGTAACTGTACCAAGAGCTGAACCTAATATATTTATATCATGAATTCCAGTCAATGTATAGCTTATAATTATTTTAAATACCATACCTGTTACCAACGCAACAACTGGAACCATCGGTTTTCCCATACCTTGTAGTATACCATTCGTAGTCTGAATTAGCCCTAAGAATATAGCACAAGGTGCAAGCGTAAATAGGATAATTCCGATACCAGCTGACTCTTTAGGGAATAGAAGTTGCATTATAGGAGTTGCTAGCGATGCAAGGCCAAAAGCACATGGTAAAACTATAAGTAAAGTAACTTTAATTGCACTTTTTGTATCTTTTCTAGCTTTAAATTTATTTCCTACAGCATATGATGCCGAAATTGATGGAACTAAGCTCATACTAAGTGCTGTAGTGATTACCATAGGTAAATTGACTATAACCATAGCCATCCCTGTGAGTTGACCAAACATAGAATTCGCCATCTTATATGTAAAACCGGCACTCATTAATCTATCGATTACGATTACATTATCTATCATATTTACAAGTGGCATAACGCAAGCACCAATTGTTATGGGTATTGTAACCACAAGTAAATTTTTAAGTATTCTTGAAAAACTCTCGACATTAAAGTTTGGGCTAGATTCAATCTCCAATCTACGCTCTCTCTTTCCTATCAGATAAACAACTATTAAGAATATAACAGATGCTATAGATCCAAGGGTAGCTCCTGATATAGCTCCTGCGGCCCCAAATTTTACACCATATAAACTATTTAAAGCATATGCAAGGTAAAGCCCTAAGCCAACCCTTACAAGCTGTTCTATAATCTGTGATAAAGCTATCTTTGTCATTTCACTTCTACCTTGGAAATATCCCCTATATGCAGACATAACCGGAACAAATAGAAGTGCTGGTGCTATAGCTTTCATCGAATAAAGTGCATTTGGATTTTTCATAATGTTTGTAACTATAAATTCAGATCCAAAGAATAGGATACAGAAAACAATTAAACCCGTAACCACAAGTATGGTACGAGATACTTTAAATATTCTATGTGCTCCTCTGTGATCATTTACAGCAACTTTTTCAGATACCAATTTAGCTACTGCTGTTGGAAAACCAGCCGTCGCTAAAGTTAAAAACAATGTATAAACTGGATAAGCAGCTTGGTAGTACCCCATACCTTCAGACCCAATCATATTGCCAAGTGGGATTCTGAAAAAGGCACCAATTATTTTAATCAATATACCTGCTGCTCCAAGTATAAGCGCACCCTTTAAAAAAGAGTCCTTATTTTTGTTATTAGCCATAACGCAACCTCCAAATCGTTTATATAACAAACTTTAATATACCATATTTTCAATATCATATACAATAATTTACACAAAAACTTCAAAAGACCTCTATATTAAGAGGCCCTTTATAATTTATTGAACTTGTTTTCCTAAAAAGTTTGCAGCAATTCTAAGGCTTTTTTCTTCACTTGCAAGTGATGCATCTTCATCTTTAGATAAAAGTATAATAGCTCCTATACAATCACCTGAATCACTTACTATAGGCACTATAAATTGCCCTGAGTAGTCTTTTGGATCATCTCTATGAAGTGATATCATTTCATCTCCTTCAAGATATTTTGTATTTCTATTTGATATAAAATCTTCTAAATCACTGCTTATATTTTTTTCTTTGTAATCCTTTTTTGATATCTTAGATACAGCTATTATTGAATCTGAATCTGTTACAACAACACCGTATCCATATACTTCTCCTAATGATTCAGCGTAAGTTTGAGCAAATTCGTTTAATTCTCCCATAGGAGAGTATTTTTTCAATATAACTTCTCCATCTCTCGCTGTAAAAATCTCTAGTGGATCTCCTTCTTTAATTCTAAGAGTTTTTCTGATTTCCTTCGGAACAACTACTCTACCAAGATCATCTATTCGTCTAACTATTCCTGTTGCTTTCATATTGTATAATACCTCCATATAAAACTTTAAGTATATTTTTACCAAGATAAAGAATTATATGCAAAAAAAGCTACATCATTTTTTGATATAGCTTTTAAATTTGGTATATAAATACATCTATCGTTTGTATTTAGCTATTTTTATCTATTTTTAGTTACTTTTTTAGAAAGTAACTTTTTTTATGATCTTTTCGTTTCTATCTATCTTTGCTGACTTAGTAAGTTTATCAACTTTTTCTGAATATTTTTCTCCAAGAATCGATTGTTTAATTGTAGACTTTGCATCTTCAAACGAAGTTTCATCTTTCTTTTTATTTGTTACTTTTATAATATGGTAACCGTATTGTGACTCAACTAATTCTGAAACTTCCCCTACTTTTAGGGAAAATGCTGCTTTCTCAAAAGGCTCAACCATTTGTCCTTTTCCAAAGAACCCTAATGAGCCGCCAGATGAAGCCGAACTATCTTGTGAATATTTTTTGGCTAACTCAGCAAAATCTCCTCCACCTTTAACTTCTTTAAGTACATTTTCCGCTTTTTTCTTTGCAGCTTCTTTTTTGTCTTTTGATAGCTCTTTATTATTATCATCTACTGTCTTTATAAGAATGTGAGATGCTTCTACTTCCTCTTTGTTAAACTCATCTTTATGAGTGTTGTAGTATTTTTTCATTTCAGTTTCATTGACTTTTGTATTTTCATAAAACGCATCTTGATATCTTTGAAGTGCTAGACTCTTTTTCTCTTGGTTAGTCAAGAAAGCATCGTCTATTCCAATTTCATCAAGTTTCTTTTTATAATCTTTGTTTGATTCAATATTTTTCTTTATTTCACCAACACTTTTTTTAATCTCTGCATCAGTTGGTATCAAATTGTCTTTTTTGGCCTGATTATAGATCACCTCAGTACTGATTAGCTGTTCAAGAATACTGTCTTTCATCTGATCTCTAAATTTGACACCCTCAGATACCTCTTGATCCAAAATTCCTTCTCCATATTGAGATTCAGCAGTTATTTTAGTTATATCCAACATTTTTTTGTATTCATCTTTAGTTATTTCAGAATTATCTACTGTAGCCACTGCATTTGAACTTCCACTGCATGCAGTTACTGATATCATTGTAAGTAACGATACGGCTAATGTTATTAATTTCTTCAAATTTAAGCACCCCTCTTATCTTTGCGATTTTTTAACTCCACACATTTTTTCTAACAGTTCTTCTAGTTCATTCACTATATTATAACCTATTTTTTCCTTTGTCTTATATTTAGTTATAGGCTCAAGGAATATTTCGTCTTTAATATGTCTTATTTTCTCTATCTTTAATTGTTTACATAGAGTTTTTATATATGCTATCTTAAGAAGACAATTTACTGAATTAGGTATATCAGAGAATCTATCCTCCATTTCTTCTTGAACATCGTACATATCTTGTTTTGACTCTATTGCGGCAATTTTTTTATACATTTCTATCTTTGTAAGTTCTCCATCGATATATGAATCAGGTATAAATGCATTTACATTTAATTCTATCTCTACATCAACTTCTTCTTTTATATCTTCGCCTTTTATCTTTTTAATTGCATTATTTAACATTTTAACATAAAGATCATATCCTATTACAGCCATATGACCATGTTGTTGAGATCCTAATATATTTCCTGCACCTCTTATCTCAAGATCCCTCATAGCTATTTTAAATCCTGAACCAAACTCGGTAAATTCTCTTATAGCTTTTAATCTTTTTTCTGCTACTTCACTTAAAGACTTATCTTTTTCGTACATAAGATAAGCGTAACCCTGTCTGGTACTTCTACCAACTCTCCCTCTCAACTGATAAAGCTGAGCAAGACCCATCTTATCTGCATCGTATATTATCATAGTATTGGCATTTGATATATCCATACCTGTTTCTATAATAGTTGTACACACTAATACATCAAATTCTTTATCTAAAAAACCAAGAATTATATTTTCTAAAGTTTTTGAAGTCATCTGCCCATGAGCAACTGCAACCCTTGCATCTGGCACCAACCTTTTGATCATACTGGCCATTTCTTCAATATGTTCTACTCTGTTGTATACAAAAAATACTTGACCACCTCTTCCCAATTCTCTTTCAATCTCATCCTGAATAATACTTTCTTTATTCTCAGTTACATACGTAATCACAGGATGTCTCTCTTGGGGAGGCTCTTCTATTACACTCATATCTCTTATACCACTCAGAGACATGTGTAATGTTCTCGGTATTGGTGTAGCTGATAGAGTAATAACATCAACTGTGGATTTGATTTTTTTTAGAGATTCTTTGTGTTTAACTCCAAATCTCTGCTCCTCATCTACAACGACTAGACCTAAACTTGGCAAATCTATATCACTAGATATAATTCTATGAGTTCCAATTAAAATATCAACTAGTCCTTTTTTTGCATCTTCAACAATTTGTCTTTGCTCTTTAGGTGTCTTAAATCTACTAAGTACTTCCACCCTAAGTGGATACGATGCGAATCTCTCTTTAAAGGTATTGTAATGTTGTTGTGCAAGTATAGTAGTTGGAACTAGCACTGCAACTTGTTTTTGATCCATACAAGCTTTAAAAATAGCTCTTATCGCTATCTCTGTTTTTCCATAACCAACGTCACCGCAGATTAGTCTGTCCATTACCTTATTTGATTCCATATCTATTTTTGTCTCATCAATAGCTTTTAATTGATCATCAGTTTCTTGATATGGGAACAGTGATTCAAACTCAGATTGCCATGGAGTATCTTTAGAGAAGTTATAACCTTTTATCTTTTCACGCTTAGCGTAAAGCTCTACTAACTCTTTAGTCATATCTTCAATTTCTTTTTTGACTTTTGTCTTAGCTTTTATCCACTCACTGGCACCTAGTTTATTTAATTTTACTTTTTCTACTTCAGCTCCTATATACTTTTGGACCTTGTCCATCTGGTCAATCGGTACATATAGATTGTCCCCGCCCCTGTAGACAATTTTCATATAATCTTTTTTGATAGCGTTTACAGTTATTTGATCGATACCTGCATATCTACCAATACCATTATTCTCATGAACTACATAGTCACCTTTATTTAAATCCAAAAATGATTCTATAGTTTGACCCTTTTTATTAGATTTTTTCTTAGGTTTTGATGTCCTTCTATGAACCCCAATCATCTCATTGTCAGTAATTATAGTAAATTTTATAGATTTATATTGGAATCCACGACTTATATTTCCTTGTGTAATTATTATTTGAGATGATTTTATTTCTATATCTCTATTATTGGATACATTTGCTTCTATTCCTCTTTCGAATAAACTTTCCTTTAACTTTTCTGCTCTATCTATCGTGTTTGTTGCCAAAATTACTTTGTGTCCATTGTATTTTAAATTGTTTAATTCTTCTACTAAAGATTCAATCTTTGCATTGAAAGTTGGAATTTCTCTACATTCAAAGTTAATTATTTTCTTAACTGAAAAATGACTTACAGCTTTAGGTAATAAAGTATTTAGTATAAGTTTTTTATCTTTTAATAAATGCTCTATATCGTGATAACTGTACAGTAATTCTGCCTGTCCCTTTAGAGCAAGTCCTCTCTCTAAATTCACTTTATAGTTTTCTTTAAAAGTATTTGAAAGGTTCTCAAACTTTTCTTTAAATCTAGCAATATCACTTAAAAATACTACAGCATCCTTGTTCAAATATGAAAATAAACTTTTTTCATCTGTATCGTAAATATAGTCAATATAATTTTCAACACCCTCAAAATATATTTTATTTGAGATTTTGTCTATATTCATAAAAGTATCTTCATCAGTATTGTCTGTTGTATCCTTCTTTAGTTTAGAAACTGCTGTATCGATTTTTTCAGGATAAATAAACTCTCTTGAAGGTGTTATAGAGAAAACATCTATCTTATCTATTGATTTTTGTGAAAGAACGTCAAAAGTTCGTATAGAATCTATTTCATCATCAAATAATTCCATACGAATTGGGTTTGAATATTCTAAGGAAAATATATCAATTATACCGCCCCTTATGCTAAATTGTCCAAATCCCTCTATTCTAGAAACTCTCTCATAACCTAAGTTTACAAGTCGATCAGTAAGATCTTCTAGATTTATGGTATCTCCTATTTTATACGAGAATATGTTATTTATTAACATATCTTTAGGTGTATATTTCTTTAAAATGGCTTCAATTGAAGTCACAAGTATAATATCCTCACCTTTTGCCAGTCTAGTTAATACTTTTAATTTTTTTGCTTCTTCAGATCTGTCTTTTGCTTCTAGGCGATAAAAGTATATATCTTCAAATCCCAGATACTCCACCTTATCTTTGACATAAAAACACAAGTCCTCATACACTTTCTTTGCTTCCAACTCACTGCTCGCTATAAATAAGGTCTGTTTTGATGTGTCCTTAAATAACGAATACGTAATATGAGGTTTTTGTACTTGCAATAGACCATTTATTAGAAGCGATCCTTGCCCGTCTTTTACATAATTTAGTGCATCTTTATATTCCTCTGAGTTTCGTAAAGGATATACAAAAACATCATTCATGCTACTCTCCCTCTCGCTATATATTATATTTATTCATTGCTAATTCTAAATTTTCTCTGATAATTGTATCTACTGATTTACAAGCCTTGTCTATTCCGCTTTCTATATCTGACTGTTCTTCTTTTCTAAATTTTGAAAGTACGAAGTTCGCTAAATCCTGCCCTGGTTCAGGCTTAGACACACCAACTCTTACTCTTGGAAATTCTCCAGACCCTAAACATTTGATTATAGATTTCATTCCATTGTGGCTACCTGCACTTCCTTTTTTCCTTATTCTAATCCTTCCTACATCTAAATCTATATCATCGTAGACAACAATTATATTTTCAAGATCTACCTTGTAGTAGTTATATATATCTATTAAAGTTTCCCCACTTAAATTCATATAAGTTTGTGGTTTGACAAGCAATACTTTTTCTGTCCCTACTCTACATTCTCCTATAAGAGCTTTGTGCTTCATCTTTGTAACACTAGCTCCGTACTCTTTAGCTAATATATCAATAACGTCGAATCCGACATTATGTCTTGTATGTTCATATTGTTTACCTGGATTTCCTAATCCTACTATTACAAACATTTTTTACCTCCTTATGTTATTTTATATAGAAAGCTTACGTACAGCTCTAGCAATCTATTTTCTGTCAATATTATGATTATTGTTGCTAGCGATATAAAAGGAGTAAATGGAATCACCCTTCTAAGCCTATCTCTTTTAAATATAATAATTACTATGTAGTAGAAAAATGCTGTTAAGAATGACAACCCTATCAGATAAAGAGCTTCTCCCCTTCCAAGCGCAAAGCAACATAAGCCATAATAACCAACATCCCCATAACCGAGAGATATAGTCGTTACAGCTAATATATATGAAATAGTCACTCCTATAATTAAATCAAATACATAACTCCACTCTATACAACCAAGTTTCAAAGAAATTATAAAAATAATTCCTTGAACCATTATACCACTAAGTACCGTTGTGTTATTAAACCCTCTAAACTCTTGTGTTTTCAAGGTTATAAGCGTTTGATTATTTTGGAATTGTCAGTTAAATGTCAGTTGACACAACTTATCCACAGTTTTTAACCTTATCTAAGTGACTAGGTTATCTAATTATAATCTAGTCACTATCTTTATAATTTTAACACACTTAAATATTTTTTTCTCTATTTCTTTTTTTATTCATTTATATTTCATTAAAACTTCATTAGCAAAATAGGAAAATGTTTACATTTACATTATCTAAACGTTGTAGGGTGTATCACATGATCATCTTTAGGATTAATATGAGATAATTCTGTATCAACTAATGAATTCCTCTTTGAACTGCATAGTGTCCATATATCTTAATTTATCTATAGTCTGGTCTAACTTCTCATACTTTTATGGATATGTACAAAACATAATGAATTATAAACTTTTATGATAATAATTTAAATTATCCAGTTTTGTCATTTTAATGACCAGTTTTGTATATAAAAAAGGATTATATCTAAATTTGCAGAAAAAATATTTAAATGAATAAATAAATTAAATATCGAAAAATAGAGTTATTTATATTAAAATGCTTCATTCGATTATTTAGTAAGAGAAGGTAGTGTCGGCGTTATATAATATTAATTTAAACAAGGAGGTTTTTTCTATGAAAAAATTAAATAAAATATTTACTGTTATTATTTCAATTGCTATGATATTGGTATTAAATGTTCCTGCATTTGCTGCTACAGAGTCAGATATAAAAAATTTAAACTCTGATCCAATTCAATATACAGTTTATAATGAAAAAGGCGAGATTGTTGAAGAAGGATTGATACCAAAAAATAATAAAGGGAGATATGCCTGGTC
>NZ_JAHLOF010000009.1 GCF_018917235.1 Metaclostridioides mangenotii | reverse complement strand
GACCAGGCATATCTCCCTTTATTATTTTTTGGTATCAATCCTTCTTCAACAATCTCGCCTTTTTCATTATAAACTGTATATTGAATTGGATCAGAGTTTAAATTTTTTATATCTGACTCCGTAGCAGCAAATGCAGGAACATTTAATACCAATATCATAGCAATTGAAATAATAACAGTAAATATTTTATTTAATTTTTTCATAGAAAAAACCTCCTTGTTTAAATTAATTATTATATAACGCCGACACTACCTTCTCTTAGTGCTAAATAATCGAATGAAGCATTTTAATATAAATAACTCTTTTTTTCGATATTTAATTTATATATTCATTTAAATATTTTTTCTGCAAATTTAGATATAATCCTTTTTTATATACAAAACTGGTCATTAAAATGACAAAACTGGATAATTTAAATTATTATTATAAGAGTTTATAATTCATTATGTTTTGTACATATCCATAAAAGTATGAGAAGTTAGACCAGACTATAGATAAATTAAGATATATGGACACTATGCAGTTCAAAGAGGAACTCATTAGTTGATACAGAATTATCTCATATTAATCCTAAAGATGATCATATAATACACCCAACAGCATTTAGATAATGTAAGAAGACCAGAAAACAAAGTCTTCTTTTGTTTCATTTAATTCTTTGTAACAAATATATTTAACTATTATTCAAAATTGATATTTCGGTTAAGTGTTATAAACAAACAGATAATTGTACATCAGTTCTCACATCTACATTTCCATCCTTAGTATTTTCACCAATAGCAAGACCTTTCTGTTTTAATACATACTCAAATGTCATTAGGGGCATTCCACCTTTTCTACCGCCTAGTATTTCCTTACCTTTAAGATCTTCATACTTAAAATTAGGCATTTTTTCTCTAGCTATTAGAAAACTTCCATCTCTCTTTGTAAGTTGCGCAAAATTAATTGCGTAATCATCTTTATCTTTACTATGAACATAAATAGAAGCTTCTGGACCCATAAGACCTACATCAGCTTCACCAGAAATAAGAGCAGCCATTGTCTTATCCGCACCTTGTGTATTTATTGTATCAATTTTAATACCTTCTTCTTCGAAGAATCCTTTAGTTATAGCTGCGTACTGTGGGGCGTAAAAAACAGAATGTGTAACTTCCGCTATAGTAACTTTATCAAGTTCTTTAGATTTGTCATTTCCTGTACTGCACCCAGTCAAGAGTGTGGCACTTATAGCAATTGAACTTGCCGCTGTAACAACTTTTTTAAGCATTATAATAACCTCCAATTATAAAATATACAGACACTATATAGTATTTGAAAAATATATTATTTGTTACTTTAAATTGGCAATACTAAGATAAGCAGAAAAGAAAAAATGACACTCAGCTAATTTAGTTGATGCCATTTTTTGATTTAAGTCAATTTATATTATACTATAAATTTATATCTCTATATGTATAGAGAATTTTTATTAAAACCTTGCAAAAAATTTGTTTAAAATGTTAAAATAAAGCTTAGTCATTAATAAAGGTTAAAAATGATTTGAAGATTTAATATAAAAAGAAATTTAAATTTTCGGCAAATTATGATAAAAAAGAAAACTTACATCCAAAACATTAATTTATATTCAGAAATAGATAGGAGGTAACAACTTGAATTTTTTTAAAGAATTAACTTCAGAAAAAAATAGATCTATATTTGTTTTTTTATTTATATGTCTAAGTTTATTTTTAATTAATGGGATGATTAGTGTTGTTTTACTAACATTTGTTCTTACATATATTACAAATAAATTAGTTGTAACAATTAATAATATAACAAAAATATCTAAAAAAAGTATAACGATTTTTATTTACCTTATGATTATTGTATTTTTGTACATGATGTTTAAGTACTATATACCTATACTAATTAATCAATCGATGCTAATGGTCGACTCATTATTCCAATTTTACCAAGATATTAAGTTAGAATCTTCTTTAATTGGTGATATTATATCTAAGATAAGTTTTAACGAAATCAAAGATCAAATGTCAAATGGTATAAAAATATTAGTAGCATCAGTGTCAAACATAACTTCATTTGGAATGACAATAAGTATTTCATTTCTATTAAGTTTCTTTTTCAATATTGAAGAAGAATGGGTTAAAAGTTTTAGTAAAATGTTTTTAAATAGTAAATTCGGATGGTTTTTTAAAGATTTGTTATACATTGGTAATAAATTTATTAAAACATTTGGTGTTGTATTAGAAGCACAATTTTTAATAGCTTTAATTAATACTGTGTTGACTGTTGCATGTCTCTCTATTATAAAGTTTCCAAATTTATTGAGTCTAGCTTTTGTGATCTTCATTTTAGGGTTGATTCCAGTAGCTGGAGTTATAATATCATTTGTACCATTAACACTTATTGGTTATTCAACGGGGGGTTTAAAGACTATAGTATATGTTTTTATAATTATTTGTATAATACATATGATAGAATCTTATATTTTAAATCCAAAATTAATGAGTAAAAAAACAGATCTTCCAATATTTTATACTTTTATAATATTGATTTTTTCAGAACACTTTTGGGGAGTTTGGGGATTGATATTAGGTATACCAACCTTTGTTTTTCTATTAGATCTAATTGACGTTAAATCGATTAATAATGTTAAAGATTAACTAAAGTATACTATTATATTTCATATATTATATAGTTCACTCGATAGGAAGTTTATTAAAATAAAATATAAATAATAAAGAACTCTAGGAATAGAGTTCTTTTTAGTTAAATTCTGATGATATCCCCAATAAAAAAGAGTAGCAAAATGCTCCTGTTTGTATATGAAAATTACTCATGTTTGTTTAATTATTTCAGTTTCATTAAAGAACCAAAGTATTGTGATGCGGTTGTAAAGGTAATAAAAGCACAAAGTTCACTGATTTCCTCATCAGAAAAATACTCTTTTAATATATCAAATGATGAATCAGGAACAGCTTTTGGATCAGCTAAAAATACTTGAGCAAATCCAACGGCAATAGATAATTTCTTATCGTCTTTGTTAATCTCCGGTTTACCCTTAGCTTTACAATATTCACAACCATTTTCCTGAGCTAAAATTCTTCTAACTTGCTCTTTATGTCCTGCAGAAAGCAATCCATCGTTTTCTAAAATACTACCTAAGTCATTCCATTTTTCTAATATATTTTGATTATGACCAAGTAGTTTTTGAAATTTGGTAGTTCCATAAGTAGACTCTTTTATTCTTGTCATATTAATACCTCCTTATTATAAAAAAGCTTGTTATATAAGTGCTCTATATTCTAATTTAAACTCTTCTTAAATTTACTTGAGTTTAACATAATCTCAGTGGTTACTATTTGACATTTATTATAACATATGATTAAAAGTTTTAGTAATCTAGAGAAAATAATATGTATTTGTCAGTCTTAAAATTATATTTATAAAAATCATAAAAAATACATCAAAAATTCACGAGATATACACATTCAAACAAAAAAACTATGAGATAATAATATTGTTGATGAGTAAGTTGGCTATTTGATAATCAACTTAATTATAGGACTGGATAGATATGAGCTGGGTAGGGCCTGGGAACTCTGCCCAACATGCAGACTTGGAAATCTACATGTTCGATTCATAGATTCTGAAACACGTAAGTTATTCATATAATACTTCCTTTGAGACTTAGAATTTATTCTAAGTCATTTTTTTATTAAGAAATATGGAAGCGAAAATGCATTTTAAGAATTTAAGAATTTATTAGATATAAAATAATTGAATAAAAGATTTGATATTTTAAAACTTTGAATTAATTAAAGGAGATGAGTACTTACTAACAATTTAGAGTACTCCTTTTTTATGATTTATATGACATCTGATACTTTTAATAGGCTAGACTTCATGTTCTTATAATTAGTATAGTATTTCCACTTATGTTAATAATATTAGCGAGGTGATATGTATGAGTTCTATATGGAGAAGAGAAGCGTTTATAGGTGCTACATTAAAAACAGAAAGAAAATTAAAAGATGTTAAGGCTGATGTCGTAGTTATTGGTGGTGGTATGGCAGGAATCTTAACTGCACATCTATTACAACAACAAGGCGTGAACCCTATTGTAATTGAAGCAAATAAAGTTGGATCAGGGCAAACAGAAAACACAACAGCAAAAATAACCGCATTGCATGGGTTAAAATATGATAAACTTCTAAATTCAATGGGCGAAGAAATAACTAAGCAATATTATAAGGCTAATACCAATGCAATTCAGCAATATAGGTCTATAATTAAAAAAAATAATATAGAATGTGATTTTGAGGAAAAAGATAGTTATGTATATAGTAGAAAGTATATAGAAAATATTGAAAAAGAAATTAAGGCTACTGAGGTTTTAAAAATTCCTGCTGATTTTGTAAAAGATACAAAGTTACCATTTCCTATTGAGGGTGCCATTCGATTTCAAAATCAAGCACAATTTCATCCCTTGAAATTTTTAATGTCTATAAGTGAATCACTTACAATCTTTGAAGATACAAAAGTAATATCTGTAGAAGAGAACATAGATTCAAATAATAAGAAATTAAAAGTCATAACTGAAGACGGAGACATATTTACAGATTGGTGTGTTGTGGCAACACATTTTCCATTTATAAATACATCAGGTTTTTACTTTGCTAGAATGTATCAAGAGCGTTCATACGTAGTTGCATATGACAAGGCACCTGATGTAAATGGTATGTATATCGGTGATACCACAAGTGATTATTCTTTTAGAAATTATAACGGACATTTAATAATAGCTGGAGGCAATCATAGAGCAGGTGAGCCATTACCAAGCAACAGTTATGAAATAATAAGAAAAGCAGCTAAGAAATTTTATCCTGAAAGTATAGAAAAATACCATTGGTCAGCCCAAGATTGTATGACACTAGACTCTATTCCGTATATCGGTAGCTATTCATCTTCTCTCGAAAATGTTTTAGTAGCTACTGGATTTGAAAAATGGGGGATGTCATCCTCTATGGTTTCTGCAAATATATTAAAAGATAGAATAATAGGCAAAGAAAATGAATTTTCAGAAGCCTTTTCACCTCAAAGATTTGAGCTATCTGCTGTCTCTAAAAATTTATTGAAAAATTCATTGGAAGCAGTGAAGGGTATTTCTAAAGAAGGTCTATCTATACCAACAAAAGATGTAGAGGATTTACAAAAGGGAGAAGCAAAAAGGATTCTATTTGAGGGTAAAAAAATAGGTGCCTTCAGAGATGATAATGGTAAAGTACATTTTGTGTCTACAAAATGCACTCATTTGGGATGTCAGTTAGAATGGAATCCAAATGAATTAACTTGGGATTGTCCTTGTCATGGATCAAGATTTACTTATAAAGGGAATCTTTTAAATAATCCAGCTTTAAAGGATATATGCTTAGATGATGAGTAAGGTGTATGATAAACAAATAATAAGTTTAAGTAAATGAAATTGATAAAAGACTGTATTTAACTTAATAAATACAGTCTTAATTGATTATTTTATACTTATTGCTCAAAATGGACAACCATTTTCTGCTTCTTTATTATATAGCAGGCATACCTAAACAAGCTGCCAAGTCTTTTTCAGGAGTGCTTATTGGTGTTAAATCGAAAGTATCAACAAGATATTGTAATACATTAGGACTTATAAAAGCAGGTAAACTTGGACCTATATGTATATTTTTAACACCTAAAGATAATAAAGCTAACAAATCAGCTACAGCTTTTTGCTCATACCAAGATAAAATTATTGAAAGTGGTAAACCGTTAACATCAGTATCGAATGCATCTGCTAATGCTAAAGCTATTCTAACTGCAGAGTAAGCATCATTGCATTGTCCAACATCTAATAATCTAGGTAATCCTGCTACTTCTCCAAAATCTAATTTATTAAATCTGTATTTACCACATGCTAGAGTAAGAATTATACAATCTTCAGGTACTTGCTTTGCAAAGTCTGTGTAATAATTTCTTCCTGGTCTAGCACCATCACATCCTCCTATTAAGAAGAAGTGTCTTAATTTACCTGATTTTACCGCATCTATTATTTTGTCAGCATTACTTAATGTCGCATTATGGCCGAAGCCAACTAATATTTCGTGAGGTTTTTGGTCTTCTTTAAAGCCACCTAACTCCAATGCTTTATTTATAATTTCACTAAAATCCTTTTCTCCATTTTCATTTTTTCCTATATGTTTTACACCATCCCAACCAACTACGCTAGTAGTAAAGATTCTATCTTTATAAGAATCTCTAGGTTTCATAAGACAGTTTGTAGTCATTAGAATACAACCAGGTATTCCATCAAATTCTTTTTGTTGATCTTGCCATGCGCCACCAAAGTTACCTACTAAGTGTGGGTATTTATTTAATTCTGGGTATCCATGACAAGGAATCATTTCACCGTGAGTATATATATTTATACCTTTTCCTTCAGTTTGTTTAAGCAATATTTCTAAATCTTTTAAATCATGCCCAGATACTACTATGAAAGGTCCTCTCTTAATATGAACATTAACTTTTTGTGGTTGAGGATTTTTGTATATAGTAGTGTTTGCCTCATCTAATTTTTGCATAATAGCAACACTCATATCTCCTGCTTTTAATGTTAAAGTTATTAAATCTTCTAAAGATAGATTGTCATCTGTTAAAGCAGCTAAAGCTCTAAAATAAAACTCGTCAACCTGTTCATTATAATAACAGAGTTCTCTAGCTTGGTGTGCATATGCACTTATACCTTTCAACCCGTACAGTATAGTCATTCTTAAAGAACGTATATCGGCATCCAAGTTTTGGTCATACATTATGCCAGCTTTTTTTGCATCTTCTAACATTTGATTTCTTGTTTCACTTAAATTGTAATCTGTATATTGATCATTTTTGATATCACAACCTACTTTACCTCTTAAATCTTGTTTTATTTCTTGTGATTTTCTGAGCATACTTTCATGAACATCAGCACTAAAATTGACATTAGTTAAAGTCGTAAATAAACTATTTTCAACAAAAGAAACAATTTCTTTATCGATTTTTTCGCCTTTGTCTAATAAAACTTTAGCGTAAGAACTTATACCTTTAGCTTGGTAAATTAATAAATCTTGAAGAGCTGCGATTTCTGGAGTTTTCCCACATACACCTACTTTAGTGCATCCTTTACCACCAACAGTTTGTTCACACTGATAACAAAACATTGCATTCTCCATATTTATTCCTCCTTAGTAAAATTTAAAACATTAGAAGTTTTAATTATTAATTATAGTATGAATAACCAATATTTACAATAATTTACAGAATAATCTTTATATATTACCAATAAGAGACAAATGATAAACGAATATTTTTAAAGGGTTAAATTAAAGTAAACAATAAAAGATATAATAGTTTATAATATAAATTAATAAATTGAGTATAATTTGCTTTGATAATTTATAATAAAAATGAATGGGAGAATTATATGATAGATAAACATAAATACCCAGATGAAAAAATTGATTTATGTGCAAAACAGATTAATATATTTTCTTCTTTACTCGATAATGAGTTAAAAGATATAGTTAGCATGATAGTTAGGAAGGAATTCAAAAAAGGAAAAAACTTGTGTGAAGAGGGAGAAATTTGTGACAGCTTATTTTTAATCAGAGAAGGTATAGTAAAACTTTCAAAAATAACAAATGATGGTAAAGAGCAAATATTACATATTCTTGTAAAAGGCGATTTTTTTGGAGATACAAATTTATTTAGTGAATTAGAAAGTAATTATACAGCAACAGCACTAAGTGATACAAAAATTTGCATTCTATCAAAAACTAAATTTGATGAAGTAATAAAACGCAATCCAGATATCTTAATAAAAATTGTAAAAAGTCTATCACAACGATTAGTTAGCGTTGAGGGGTTAGCAAAGGTTTTATCGACGAAAAATGTAGAATCAAGAATTTCTGAATTATTGATAAAGTTGATTAATGAGCATGGATACGTGACAAATAATGAATATTATATTAAATTGCCAATAAGTAAATTAGATATGGCAAATTATTGTGGTATAACGAGAGAGACTATGAGTAGGAAATTGTCTAAGCTTGAGAATGAGCAAATTATTGAGCTCAGAGGAAATAGAGAAATTGTAATAAAAGATATCAATTCATTAAAAGCGTTAGTAAATGCTGATTTATTAATGTTGTAATACAAATATTCTTTAGATTTGATTTAAATCACATATTTTATTTAAATATAGGTTTATACTATGTGTAAATAGATTAGATGAAGGGGTGACACACATGGATAAATTAAGGTATGAACAAAAATTAGGAGAGGTAGTTGCTCAATATCCTGGTTCAGCTAGAGTATTTAATAAATATGGAATTGACTATTGTTGTCATGGTGATAGAACTGTTGAAAGTGCATTGATAGATAAAAATATAGATGTAGATAATTTTATAAAGAATTTAAATGGAGATTTCGAAGAATTCTTAAACTCAAAAGAATCTTATATTGATTGGAGAAATGAAGATCAATCTAAACTTATTGATAATATAGTCGATACACATCATGCCTATACATTTAGAGAATTAGCAGAAATAGATCAATTATTAGTAAAAATATTAAAGGTTCATTATAACCATAGTGGAGAAGAACTAAAAACTGTTCATAGATTATTCAATAATTTAAAAACGGATCTAGAGGAACATTTAATAAAAGAAGAGGAAGAATTATTTCCAATGATAAAAGAATATTTAAATGATCCTTCAGTAGAATTGAGAGACAGTATAATGAAATTTGTTGGTGTAATCGAAAATGAACATACTAATGCTGGACATATTTTACAAGATTTATATAGAGAGACTAATGGGTATAAAGGCCCAAAAGAAGCATGCACTACTTTTAATTTAGTGTATGCAAAACTAGATGATTTAGAGAAAGACCTATTTATTCATATTCACAAAGAAAATAGTATTCTATTTAAAATTATTTAGATTTCATTATAAAGGGTAGCTTAGTTTGCTACCCTTATTTTGAAACCCATGTATTCATATTTATCTCAAGTTATTTACTATTAACTATATTTATATATTTTACTAAAAATTTCTTTGATTAATATAGGTTGAATACAAAATTGAGAAACTTGTTTTTTTATGAAAATAGTTATATTATATTTATACGTTTCAGTATTGTCGAGAAGTATTGAAATAAGTTTTATTAAGTATAAAAAATATAGATATAAGGAGTTTTCAGTATGCTAAGAAGACCAAGAAGATTAAGAAGAAATAAAGCAACAAGGAATTTAGTAAAAGAAACGAAGTTAAATTTACATGAGTTAATTTATCCTTTATTTATAATCGAGGGTGAAAATATAAAAAGTGAAATATCATCTCTTCCTGATGTATACCATTTGTCAATAGACAAGCTAGAGGATGAAATTATGGAACTAAAAGAACTGGGTTTAGAACATGTGCTTTTATTTGGTATACCTAATAATGATGATAAAGATGAGTTTGGTAAGGAATCATATAATGAGGATGGGATAGTACAAAGAGCAATTAAAAAAATAAAAGAAGTAGATCCTGATATGAATGTAATAACAGATGTATGCATGTGTGAATATACTAGTCATGGACACTGTGGAATCATAAATGAAAAAGGTTATGTAGATAACGACAAGACACTTGAATATTTAGCTAAAATTGCATTAAGTCATGTTAAAGCAGGGGCGGATATAGTTGCTCCATCAGATATGATGGATGGAAGGATTAAAGCAATTAGAGAAACTCTAGATAAAGAAGGATATATTGACATACCGATAATGACATATAGTTCGAAGTATTCTTCAAGCTTTTATGGTCCATTTAGAGAAGCGGCTCATTCAACTCCGTCCTTTGGAGATAGAAAAACCTATCAAATGGATTATTGTAATAGTAATGAAGCTCTAATTGAAACAATGCTTGATATAGAAGAGGGTGCAGATATATTAATGGTTAAACCTGCACTTTCATATTTGGATATAATTAGAAGAGTTAAAGATAATTTTGATTTACCTCTTGCAGCTTATAATGTAAGTGGTGAGTATGCTATGCTAAAAAATGCAGTTAAAAATAATATTGTATCAGAAGATGCCATCTATGAATCAATAATATCCATAAAAAGAGCTGGAGCAGATATAATAATAACTTATTTTGCAAAAGATTTAGCTAAAATAATACGTAAAGAAATTTAATATAAAATTGCATACAATATACAAAAATTAATTAAGAACAAAATGTTCAAAATTATTACATATATATGTAGACACTACAGCAAAAGAGCTAGTTTAATTACTAGCTCTTTTTGTTTTTTTATAAGTATGTTTGAACATATTTATTTATTAGGCTTGCAGCAAATTGATATTGACAATTATTATCAAAAAGAGTATCCTAAAGTTAAATCCGAGTAATTTGGTAGGAATTAAAAAGGAGGTTTAATTATATGAATAATAGATTATTAGATATAGATGATGTTTATGCAAGTATAGAAGGGAAATGTATTCTAAACGGATTGAACATTCAAGTGAACAAAGGTGAAATACACGTCATAATGGGTCCAAACGGGGCTGGAAAATCGACGTTGGCAAATGTTCTTATGGGGCATCCTAAATACAAGCTTGATAGTGGAAATATAATATTTGAAGGAGAATCCATTGCTGAATTAAAAGTAAATGAGAGAGCTAAAAAGGGATTATTTCTTTCATTTCAGAACCCAGAAGAGGTAAATGGAGTGACAGTTGAAAATTTCCTTCGTGCAGCCGTAACGTCTCAACGAGATAAGGCACCTAAAGTGATTGCGTTTAATAAAGCTATTACAAAACAGATGGAAGAATTAAAGATGAATCAGGAACTCTCAAAACGATACTTAAATGTAGGATTTTCTGGTGGGGAGAAAAAGAAAAATGAAATTCTACAGCTTTTAACTTTACAACCTAAATTGGCTATTCTGGATGAGACAGATTCTGGATTGGATGTAGATGCGATGAAAATAGTATCAAATGGAGTTAACTTATACGCTAATTCAGATAATGCCGTCATCATTATTACGCATAACAAAAGAATACTGGAAAATATTAAGGTTGATTATGTACATGTATTAAAAGAGGGTAGAATTGTGGCCTCAGGACCTAAATCTCTTGTAAATGAAATAGAAAATAACGGTTATGGAGCTTTTTCAGAATCATCTGATGTATGTAAATAAGGAGGGAATGATCATGGCAGAAAACAAGACATATGTTGAAGATATCGATCGTGGTATCTATGATATAAAAAACGAAGATTCCTATTCCTTTAAGGCAGATAAAGGTTTAGATGAAAAAATTATTATAGAAATTTCAGAAGGAAAGAATGAAGCCGAATGGATGAGAGAATTTCGTCTTAAGTCTCTAAAAATTTATGAAGGGATGGGATTGCCTTCATGGGGACCTGATTTAGGCGAGTTAGATATGAATCAAATTGTTACATATGTGCGACCAAAAGTAGATATGAAAGAAAATTGGAATGAAGTTCCAGAGGATATAAAACAAACATTTGATTTATTGGGAATTCCTGAGGCGGAGAAAGCTTCTCTCGCTGGAGTAGGTGCGCAGTACGATTCAGAGGTCGTATATCACTCTATTAAAAGTGAGTTAGTTAAACAAGGAGTTATTTATACAGATATGGAAACGGCTGTAAGAGACTATGAAGATATTGTAAAACAGTACTTTATGAAAGCTGTCCCGCCAAATGATCACAAGTTTGCAGCATTACATGGAGCAGTGTGGTCAGGTGGATCCTTTGTCTATGTTCCAGAAGGTGTTCATGTTGATATACCACTGCAGTCATATTTCCGCCTGAATTCACCAGGGGCTGGGCAGTTTGAGCATACTCTCATTATTGTAGAGAAAGGGGCTTCTCTTCATTTTATAGAAGGATGTTCTGCTCCTAAATACAATGTAACTAATCTTCATGCCGGCTGTGTAGAACTATTTGTGAAAGAAGGAGCTAGTCTAAGATATTCAACTATAGAAAATTGGTCTAGAAATATGTTAAATCTCAACACTAAAAGGGCAATTGTCGAAAAAAATGGAAAAATTGAATGGGTGTCAGGATCTTTTGGATCTAAAATCTCTATGCTATATCCAATGAGTATTTTAAAAGGAGATAATTCTACTTCTGAATTTACAGGAATTACTTTTGCAGGTAGAGGTCAGATACTGGACACAGGATCAAAAGTTGTGCATATTGGTAAAAATACCTCATCAAATATAAACTCAAAATCTATATGTAAAGATGGAGGAGTTGCTAATTACAGAGGAGTTATTAAAATAAGCCCAAATGCAGATAACGCCAAATCAAATGTATCCTGTGAATCTTTAATGCTGGATAATGAATCTAGATCTGATACAATTCCTTTACTTGATATTATGAATGATAAAGTAGATATTGGTCACGAAGCAAAAATAGGAAAAATTAGCGAGGAGTCTATTTTCTACCTTATGACCAGAGGACTTAGTGAAGAAGAAGCTAGAGCAATGATTGTAAGAGGATTTGCAGAACCGGTAGCAAAAGAATTGCCTTTGGAATATGCAGTAGAAATGAATCAATTAATACAGCTAGAGTTAAAAGGTGCTATCGGATAGGAGGTTAGAAATGGTTAATATATTAAAAAACATAAATGAATCACCAGTATCCACATATAACTGGTTAGGAATAAATGAATGTAATATTGAAAATAGAGAGTTCTATAAAAAGAAAAAACAAATAAATAGAGCCATAAAAAATAAAGATAGTATATTGTTGTCAGAGGAAGTTGTAGGAGAGAAAATTATGCATTCTCAGATTCCTATGGGAGAAGCATTTAGAGACTATATCAATCAAAATGCATCTAAAGTAGAAGTGATGAATGTAAAATCAGATGCTAAAGAACCGATTATATTTGAATACAAATTAAACAAGGAAACTAGTATTGCTAGAGAGAAGATAATTTTAGAAGAAGGAGCTAAAGGTACATTCCTATACGTTCAAAGGGGTATAGGTACTAACTTAGGAATTAGAGAAATTCATGCCAAAACAGGGTCTACAGGAAAAATTATAAAGGTCAATTTCTTGGAAAAAGATTCTTTAGATGTATTTGAAACGATTGTTAAGGCTGAAAAAGGTTCTAAAATAGAGATTATACATATTAATCTGGGATCTGATATTACAGTCGATAATTTGAATATACAACTGGAAACAGAAGCTGAAGGAATCATAACAAGCATGTATTTAGCTCGAAATAAGGACCAATTAGATATGAATTACTATATTGATCACCGAGGTGAAAATAGTTGCGGTGAAATAGATGTAAAAGGAGTATTAGATGGAGAAGCTCAAAAAGTATTTCGAGGTACTATAGACTTTAAAAAAGGAGCTAAAAAAGCTAACGGTCGAGAAAATGAAGAAGTTATGCTTTTATCAAACAAAGTTAGAAATAGGGCACTTCCTTTAATTTTTTGTACAGAAGATGATGTAAATGGCGAGCATTCCGCATCATGTGGAAGAATTGACGAAGATAAGCTATTTTACTTAATGAGTAGAGGGCTTTCCTTAGAAGATAGCAAGAAAATGATGATAGAAGGAAATTTCAATCCTATCTTAGACAAGATAGAAAATAAATCCATAGTAGATGAAATAAGATCTGTAATACAAAGGAGAGTGTTATAAATGAATGATTTTAGAGAAGATTTTCCTATCTTAAAGGAACACGAAAATCAGAAAAAACTCGTATACTTAGATAATGCTGCAACTACCCAAAAACCACGCACAGTAACAGAGGCTATTTTGGAATATTATAATAATTATAATGCAAATCCACATAGAGGGTCTTATGGAATTTCTATTAGAGCTACAGAAGCCATGGAAAATGTAAGAAGTAAAGTAAAGTCATTTCTAAATATAAACAATGAAAACGGAGAAGTTATATTCACTAAAAATGCTACAGAAGCTTTGAATATAGTTTCGCAAAGTTATGGAAGAAGTTTTATTAATGAGGGCGATGAGATTCTTGTCTCGATACAAGAGCATCACTCTAATTTAGTTCCATGGCAGCAAGTTGCAAGAGAGAACGGTGCAACACTTAAATATATTTACCTAAAGGAAGATGGGACTTTAGACATTGAGGATTTTTCTAAAAAGATATCTAAAAAAACTAAGGTAGTAGCTATTACTCATGTATCCAATGTTTTAGGTTTTATCAATCCTCTAGAACAGGTGTTAAAAATAAGTAAAAATCATGGTGCAATTACTGTTGTAGATGGAACACAGGCAGTACCTCATATGAGTGTTGATTTAAGCAGTTTGAACCCTGATTTCTATGTATTTTCTGGACATAAGCTATTAGCTCCTATGGGAGTAGGAGTCTTATATGGAAGAAGAGAACTCCTTAACAAAATGCCACCTTTTCTATATGGTGGGGACATGATTGATTATGTGGAAGAACAAAACACTGTATTTGCTGAGATACCAGCTAAATTTGAGGGCGGAACACAAAATGTGGAAGCAATAGTTGGACTTGGAGCTGCAATTGACTATTTACAAAAAGTTGGGATAGATCGAGTACAAGAGCACGAGCAAAACCTAACAACCTATGCTTTGGAGAAAATGAAGAATCTAGGACATGTTAAGATAATAGGTAGAGATAATGAAAAGCGAATTGGCGTGATATCTTTTGAAGTAACAGATGTACATCCTCATGATGTAGCTTCGATTCTAGATCAGGACGGCATTTGCATCAGAGCTGGCAATCACTGTGCACAGCCTCTATTAAATCACATGGGTTATAAAGCTGTATGTAGAGCGTCTTTTTATATATACAATACAATAGTGGAAATTGACTATTTTATTGAAAAACTACAAGGCGTGAGAGGGTGGTTAGGTTATGAATCTTAATGATATATATACAGAGCTTATTATGGAGCACAATTCCAATAAAGAAAATAAAAGAAGTTTAGAACATGCGGATGCGTGTAAAAGAGGACATAGTCCGAGCTGCGGTGATGACATTACCTTAGAAATTGCTTTTGATGGTGAGATAATTGAAGATGCATCCTATACAGGAAGTGGATGCGCAATATCACAAGCCTCTACATCTATAATGATAGATCTGATAAAAGGACAATCTAAGCAAGAAGCGTTAAATCTTGTTGATACATTTCTTAAAATGATAAAAAGAGAAATCATAGATGAAGAAGAACTTGAAGAACTAGAGGATGCCATGGCTTTTAAAAATATTTCCAATATGCCTGCAAGAGTAAAATGTGCAGTACTGGCATGGCATACATTAAAAGAGGTAGTAGAAGAATACTAGCAAAAAGTCTTATGAATTTTTTAAAAATTCATAAGACTTTTTTATACTACTTTATAAAAAAGGTATTTTTAAAAAAATCATAGACTATTACTATAGACACACAAATAATTGTTATAAAGAATTAAGTCGTCTATCTAGGGTGATGATAGGCGACTTAATGGTTTAAAAAATCACTTGTTGATTGTAAATTAACTGAAATCTCACATTAAAAATTATTTATTTATAAAGTTAGTGGATTATTATTAGATAGTTTAGTTTTTATTTCTTTTAAACTTTGTAATAATAGCTGTAA
Source organism: Metaclostridioides mangenotii (assembly GCF_018917235.1). Taxonomy (GTDB): domain Bacteria; phylum Bacillota; class Clostridia; order Peptostreptococcales; family Peptostreptococcaceae; genus Metaclostridioides. The sequence goes on along the minus strand of NZ_JAHLOF010000009.1, from coordinate 56,157 downwards.
AAATTAATGAAACTATTCCAATTAACACAAATATGTAGCTTAATGGAATTAAAAAGAATGGTTCTATTAATGTACCATCAGATGCTACTCTAGATCCAATTATTGTACTTGCTATTAAACAAAGAACACCGAGAAATATAGGTGTAGAAGCAAACAAATATTTTTTTTTCATTATAAACACTCCTTAATTAATAATTAATAAATTTTACTTTTAGTTTTAAGTGTATTATCAATACAAAACAATAGGTTAAAAAACCTAAAAATAAGATTATTTCATTTTTTATAAAACTAATTGTATTTACAATATTATAATATTATAAATACAATTATAAGTCAATAATTTTTTATTGTTTTTCAATAACAAATTATTGTATATGAATAGTATAATTACTGAAATACTATAAAATAACTGACTTTATATCCTATGTACTTTTATAAATAAGCATAATAAAAGGGTAGCTTGTTTACTACCCAATATTATTGTAAATTATACTTTAGCCATTTTTTTATATAAAATTGATAATGTTTATAAATTAATCTCTACAGCTTTTCTTACATAAACAGTATGATGGACAACATTTGCATTCGTAGAGTACTCTAGATTGCTTTTCCGAGATTTTCCGCTAAAATTAATGCATCTGTCTTTTCAATATCACCTTTTTTATTGATTTCTGGAATAGTTAATGATCCTAAGTTACGCCAGCCAAGATAATGAAGCATATGTTTATATGTCTCTAGGACACCTTCAAAAATCTCAATACCTTTATCATTACCACACATTAGCAGTGCACATCCTTTAACCTTTAATGAAGTCTTACGATTTTGAGATAAATATGCATAAAACTTATCAATGGCAGATTTAATGTGAGCTGTCATCCCAAACCAATATAATGGAGAAGCGAGGACAATCACGTCAGCCTCTTCTAATAATGGTTCTAATTTAGTAAATCCATCTTTAAATGAACAGGCAGTTCCTTTACTCTAACAAGTATTACATGCAATACATCCACGAATAGGATTTTCAACTGTATTGAATTTTTTAATACTATTACCTTTAGCCTTAGCCCCTTTTATAAAAGCATCTGCCAACATATCACTATTGCCACCTATTCTAGGACTACCTGTAATAACAAGAATTTTCTTTGTATCCATTTCATGACCTCCTAATGAAAATATAAATAAATTATCGTATTATAATATTATAACTATTAATCTTACATGTGAAGTACGTACATTAAATAGAGATACTTACATAAAGGAGAGTTTATATGAAAGAGAATATATGTAGTAGAACAGGTGTTAATCTATGTGTAGCTCTAATTTCGTAAATATTATAATAGGATAAAATTAAAGAATATCCTCGTACAAAATGCTATAATTATACATAAAACTGCCTCATCTTTAAGAATTAAAGACATATTTTTATTATTAATCTCGTGATTTTCTATACTAAAACATGAAAATATTTTTCTGAAAATTATAAATATATAATAACCCAAGAGTATACCTAATGTATTCATCATCAAATCATCTATATCTGATACCCTCAAATTGAATAATTGACTGAACTCGATTAACAGTGATATAGAAAATCCAAAGAAAGTTGTTTTCCAAATAGACTCATATTTATCCCAAATAAAGGGTGATAAAAAACCAAGTGGTACAAAAAGTATAATATTTTCGATATATGTAAGAGTACCATAATTTATCCATTTAAACGGAATACTATTGATTTGATTATATTCAATTGAAAAACCATTCGATGCAGTAACACTGTATTTTATTAATTCTTGAATTGATGGAATACCAGTAAATCCAAACATTAATATTAAAAGATATACAAATATAGAAACATAAAATATATGCAATTTACTGATTTGAAAATTTTCCTTTAAAGCTTTGTATTTTATAAATATCTGAAAAGGAATGAGTAGAATTAAGCTAAACATAAATAAAATTAACGAGCTTATAACATGACTTAAAATAGCTGATATCATAAAATTACCTCCTTTTAAATCATTGTAAATCATATAAAATAATAATTTATTAATATTTTCTTAATAATAAATTATATTTTATTAAAGATTATTAGAGAGTTATAGAAGTAAAAATTATAAAGTAGAGTATGGAGCATTAAAAGAAGGATTAGAGTTATTACTCTAATCCTTCAAAATTAAATAAATCGATTTTGTGAGAAATACGATTTAATGGTTAAATTATTTTATAATTACATATTTTCTAGCTCTGCAAGAGTCTTAACAATTTGGTTTGACCAATTTTCTGCAGATTGCGAATCTTTGTTTGCCAAAGCGTTGTTTAAGTTTATCATCTGTGATATAAGTTGTGTCATTTTATTATATTTAGCACTATCTGAATTTACCATTAAGTGTTCTTCATAAAGATTTTGAAGAGTTGGTTTTGATGAATTTGCATAAGCAGCAGCCTGAGTTTCACCTTTATCAATTTCAGTTGCCATACTGATATTATAATCATTTATTGACTGCAATTCACTATTATACACTTCTTCATTGTATAAGTCTTGAGGGTTTGTAGCATTAATACATCTTTTCGTAGTAACTTTGTCTAGACTTCCTAGTGAAGTCAGTTTAGTTGCACCTTTAAGGATACTCTTATCAGACATTGTATTAACTAATACTATCGGAGTTTCTTTAGCGATTGTAGAACCTGTTAATGCATCTACTAGAACATCCGCTTTTGTTATGTAAAATTCACCTGTAGTGCTGTAGAATTGATTTATTATCTTTTTATTTGTATCGAATCTGTCAGTACCACCTATTCTTGTCGAATTTGTACTACTTACTAATTTATCACTCATAGAGCTTGATCCACCGATTACATAACTCTCTAAGCCTTTAGTATCAAAAGAAGTAGTTTTACCGTCCGTTAGAATTATTGGAGCACCATCTCTTGCTGCTATTGGAGATATACTCATAGCATCCGGTTCTCCTTTGTAGGCATTAGTAAAAACAACTTTATCTATATCTTTTATTATTTTTACTTCTGATGCAACATTGTAGCTAGTTTTAATCCTGTCAGATCCACTGATTCTTTTGACATCAACTCCACTTGAAGATAAAGTAGATTCAACTTTTGAACTTACAGAATTTGTACCACCTATAATGTATATTTTTTCTACATTATTTAGTCTTTCTTGTGTGACAGTAGGTATGCTATCTTTCTTAGTCAACAGTATCGGGGCATCTGTAACCCCAGCTAAACCACTTGCACTTAAACCGTCTGCCAAGCTGTTGTCAGAGTTTACTAAAATAGCAGTAGTATACTCTTGTTTATCAGCAATAAGTGCTGCAGTTTCATATCTGTCTGCGCCCTGTATAGTATTTATACTGGATAGTGCATTTATACTAGGAACAGTAGCTAATACTATCGAAAAAGATAATCCTAAAGCAAATAACTTTTGTTTCACCTTCATTTTTACCTCCCATTAAATTCACATATTACCCTTAATTGTAAGAAAGTTACAATTTGGTTACAATTTATTATACAATAAATACTCTATTATTACAATTATTTTTGATTATTCACAACTCAAGGAATTTATAAAAAACAAATTAAAATATTGAAATAACTTATTTTTTAATATAAAATTTCCATAAATTTTCTAGTTTTGTAATATTATCTATAAAAATAAAAGTAGTAAAATTAGTAACAAATATATCAAAAAAGTAAAAAATTAGTAACTAATTTTAGATATATAAGCGAAATTAGTTGCAAATGAAACTAAATGGTGTTAAACTGAGGTTAGTTGCAAATGAAACTAGTTAGGAGGGTTAAAGTGGAGTCAATAGGAAAATTAAACGCAGCAATATATAGGAACATGGATAGTTTAGTAAATTTAAAGTTAAAAGATTTACCAATAAGAAGTGGACAACAAGATTTTTTTTATGTTGTATCTATAAATGAAGGTATAACTCAAAAAGAACTTAGTGAGCATTTATATATCGGAAAATCTACTACAGCGAAAGCAATAAAAAGTTTAGTTGAGATTGGTTACATAAAAAAAGTTAAAGATGAAAATGATAAGAGATCAGATATGTTATATCTAACAGAAAAAGGTAGGGAAGTTGCCCCTATGATACAGAAAAGTTTTATGGAAGTTGTCAACGTCGCAATGCAGGATTTATCTATAGATGAAGTAGATAATAGTGTTAAACTTTTAAATAAAATACTTAAGAATGTACACAGTGAGAAGATAAAGCTTAATTCTAATACAGATTATTAAATATAAGTTCTTCATTATAGTATATGTAAATTAAATAGTATATTATTTAAATGAAGTTTTTTATGTTATATATTAAATGGAAGTGATAAAATGGAAATATATAAAGAAACGAATACTATTTGGACTAAGAAATTTTTTATGATTTTGATTATAAACCTATTGATATTTTCAAGCTTCCAAATGCTGCTACCTGTATTGCCTGTTTACGTTAAAAGTCTAGGAGCAGCAGATTCAATTATTGGATGGATAGCTGGTCTTTCAACTATTGCATCAATTATAATACGACCTTTTGCTGGAGTAGCATTAGATAAATACGGTAGACAAGGTGTATTTTTCACTGGATTGTGTATTGTCATTTTAGCAACTATTTCATATGGTTGGATAAGATTAGTTTCTGTTATATTTTTTATTAGATTTATACATGGATTTGGATGGGGAATCTCAAGTACATCTAGTAATACAGTAGCTTCTGATACCATTCCTAAAAATAGGTTTGGAGAAGGTATGGGATATTTTAGTCTTTCAAGTAGCTTAGCAATGGCAATAGCTCCCTCAATTGGTTTAAAATTAATTTCAGATTACAACATTAAGATTGTATCAATCGTATCATCCGCATTGACAATCGCAGCATTTATTTTAGCATTCAAAATAAAGTACAAAAAAATAGATAATGTTAATTTAAAAGAAAGCTATCTTAATGAAGATTTATGTAATGATAAATTAGGTCATATAAAGGAAGAGTATATAGAAGATAAAAATAATGTTCAAAAAAATAAAAAAGCTAAAATGATCTTCTTTGAAAGAAGTGCTTTTGCCCCTGCGATAGTCATGTTTCTTATAACTATTACTTATGGATCTATAGTAGGATTTATATCTATATATGCAAGTAATCTAGGTATAGATAATGTAGGAATATATTTTGCAGTCTACGCGGTATCTCTTTTGATTTCTAGACCTTTTTTTGGAAAGATGATTGACAAACATGGGTTTGATATAGTGGTACTACCAGGGCTTATATTTCTGTTTGTTGGTTTAATGGTACTTGTTAATGCTAATAGTTTGTTATTGTTTTCTATAAGTGGTATTCTATATGGAATTGGATTTGGAGCAACCCAATCGAGTCTTCAAACTATGTCTGTATTAAATGCGCCTAAAGAAAATATTGGAGCTGCTAATGCAACTTTTTTTAATGGTTTTGATGGAGGAATTGGAGTTGGATCCGTTTTAGCTGGCATAATTGCAACAAGCATTGGATACAGTAAAATGTATATGTTTTTGTCGTTTTCAATAATTATTGCTTTAGTCTTATATTTAGTGATGATCAGAGGTAATACAAATCGTTATACAAATACAAATATAAAAAACTAACTTAGCTTCAGTTAATGATAAAAATTATTTTACTAAATTAAATAATCTAAATTATATTTAGATTATAAGAGTTAATATAAAAAATACACAAAAAAGGGGGATTAATAATGAATTTATGTTGGGTAACAATAAATGTAAATAATATGGAAGAATCTTTAAAGTTTTATAATGAAGTAATAGGGCTTAAAATTTCAGAGCGCTTTGATACACCTGATGGAACGGAGTTTGCTATGTTAGGGGAGAAAGACGAACCTAAAATAGAACTTGTTTATAATAGGAATTATACAAGTGTAAAGCCTAGTGAAGATACGACTATTGGATTTTTTGTTGAATCACAAGAAAGTGCTCTCGATATTATGAATAAAAAGAATATTGATGTAATTAGGGGCCCAATTTCTCCTAATCCAGATGTAAGTTTCTTCTTTATAAAAGATCCAAATGGTTATGAAATTCAACTCGTTGATAAAAAATAATGTATATTAGTTATATTTTTTAATAAATTGGCCATAATCTTTTATAATATATTAAAAAATTATATATATTTAGAAATTGGAAAATTATGATAACATTTCCCTAAAATGCTTGAATACAAGCGGTTAATAATATATAATTAGAAGAACCAGTGATGATAAAAGCTACGATTTATAGATTTCTTCAGAGAGCCGATGGTTGGTGAGAATCGGTGAAAGGATAAATCCATCCACTTTTGGAGCTGTCAGTGAAAGCTGAAGGTTAGTATCCTTTATATTACTTTTCGAGAGGTAAACTATTTTAGTTTACAATTTGGGTGGCAACGCGGAACCTTCCGTCCCATGTTTATACATGGGGCGGAGGGTTTTTTTGATATTATAATATAATAATTATTTTTTTAAGGAGGATAAAATATGTTAGATTTAAGATTTGTAAGAGAAAATCCTGACATTGTTAAGAAAAACATTAAGAAAAAATTTCAAGAAAACAAACTTGCTTTAGTCGATGAGGTAATAGCTTTAGATTTAGAGCTAAGAGATATAAAACCTCAAGCTGATGACTTAAGAGCTGATAGAAACAGAATTTCTAAAGAGATCGGTGGCTTAATGGCACAAGGTAAAAAAGATGAAGCAGAAGAAATGAAGAAAAAAGTTACAGAAGCTTCAGGAAAATTGGCTGATTTAGAAGCAAAAGAAGGCGAGCTTCAAGAAAAAATCAAAACTATCATGATGACTATTCCAAACATTATAGACGATAGTGTTCCAATCGGTAAAGATGATAGTGAAAATGTTGAAGTTGAACGTTTTGGTGAACCTATTGTTCCAGAGTTCGAAGTTCCATATCACACAGATATAATGGAAATGTTTAATGGTATTGACTTAGACAGTGCTAGAAAAGTTGCTGGTAGCGGATTTTATTATTTAATGGGAGATATCGCTAGACTACACTCAGCTGTTACTTCTTATGCAAGAGACTTTATGATAAACCGTGGATTTACTTATTGTATTCCACCATTTATGATAAGAAGTGAGGTTGTTACAGGGGTTATGAGTTTTGCAGAGATGGATGCTATGATGTACAAGATAGAAGGAGAAGACCTTTATCTAATAGGAACAAGTGAACATTCAATGATAGGTAAATTTATTGACACAATACTTCCTGAGGACACTTTACCACAAACACTTACAAGTTATTCTCCATGTTTCAGAAAAGAAAAAGGAGCTCACGGAATTGAAGAAAGAGGAGTTTACAGAATACATCAATTCGAAAAACAAGAGATGATAGTAGTATGTGAGCCTAAAGAGAGTCCAATGTGGTACGATAAATTATGGCAAAATACAGTAGATTTCTTTAGAACTTTAGACATACCTGTTAGAACACTTGAGTGTTGCTCAGGAGACCTAGCAGATCTTAAGGTAAAATCTGTTGATGTCGAAGCTTGGTCACCAAGACAACAAAAATACTTTGAAGTCGGAAGCTGTTCAAACTTAGGTGATGCTCAAGCTCGTAGATTAAAAATACGTGTAAACGGTGAAAATGGTAAATATTTTGCACATACTTTAAACAATACAGTTGTTGCCCCTCCTAGAATGCTTATCGCATTTTTAGAAAATAATTTAACTGCTGAAGGTACTATAAAGATACCTAAAGCTCTTCAACCATACATGGGTGGAATGACTGAAATTACTAAGAAGTAGGATCGACTATTGAAATATGGAGGATATGGAGCTGGGAACATATCTGTTTAAGATGTAAATACCCCCTTTATACCCCCTCTAGAATAAAAACATATATAAAAATATAAAAAAATAGACCTTCAGCTAATTAAGTTGAGGGTCTTATTTATAATCTAAATATGTTATTTAATGTATTTACCGCTTCATATTTCTTTTCTTCCATAACCTCAGTATATATATTCATAGTAATACTTATATCGCTATGACCCATAAGGGCCTGTACAGTTTTAGGAGGAACGTCATTTTCAAATAACCTTGTAGCATAAGTCTTCCTTAGACCATGAAATTTAATGGGTTCAATATCAAGCTTTTTTAATACCGCTCTTAAATTATCTTTAGGCCTTTGATGATTAATTGGTTGGCCAAGATCATCAGCAAATACATAATCATTCTTTTGATATAATTCGCCCATTTTTAATATCTTAGTATTTTGTTCTTTTTTATATTCCCTTAATCTTATTAGAATATCATTAGGTAGCGGGATAGTTCTAATTGAATTATCTGTCTTAGGCTCATGTTCTACTATAGTATAAATCTTATTTCCATTTGTCTCATACATGGGAACTTTCTGTAATGTTCTATGAACAGTCAACGAGCAATTATCAAAGTCTATATCAGACCATTTAAGTCCTAATAATTCACCTCGTCTTAACCCTGTACTTATAGCTACTAAGAATAACATTTCTAGTTTATGACCTTTTATAGCGTCTATAAACCTTTGTTGCTGTTCAAGTGTTAATACTTCAGTCTTGCGTTGTTCCTTACTTATATCCTTAGGTAGTGTAACCATAGAACAATAGTTGCGATCTATATATCCTTGCTTATAAGCTTCATTTAAACAAGTTTTAAGTCTTTTATTGATATGCTTTATAGTACTTACGTTTAAACCATTATCATATAGATTATTATAATACTTCTGTAGGTGAGTGTTTCTAAATTTCTTTAATTCGATATTACCTATAGCGTTATTATCTATATAGTTTTTATATACATTATGATAACTATCAAAAGTGTTAGGTTTTATTTCTCTTTTCTTAAATTCCCATAACCATATATAAAACCATTGAGCTAGAGTAAGCTTATCATTATCGATATTGTAGTCTAAAAGATTATTCTTTCTAAACTCATCTAACTTTTCTTTAACTTCTTTTTGAGTCTTACCATAGAATTCTTTTCGGATTACTTTTCCATCCTCATCATACCCAATATTAATTTTTGAGCGCCATCCATTTTTATATTTACCGATAGAACCTTCTCCGTTTGCACGTTTGGCCATAAGTTATCACCTCGCTTTTATATCCAATACTCCTTATACGCTTCTTTAAAATCATCCAAGTTATTTATATATGCAATTAGGGGAGAGTAGTCACCTATTTTAGATGAAGCTAAAGAACTTCTATATAAATCCTCATTATCCCAAGATACTATTTTAAGCGGTAGATTATTCTCTAGCATTTGTTTAAGCATTAAGAATCTTCCTATACGTCCGTTACCATCCTGAAATGGGTGTATACGTTCAAATCTATAATGGAACTCAGATACATTCTCTAATGTCACTTTATCAAGGTTATAGTACCATTCAAATAATTCATCAAGTAGCGGTTCGACTTCAAATGGTTGAGCTAATTTAATATCTGTTCCAAGGATCATATTAGGAATAGTTTTATATATCCCAGAAAATCCTCTTGAGTGTAGTGTAGTATTGAAAAATAGGCTTGAATGTAAGTTTTTTATGAAGCGATGACTTATTCCTTGTCCTAAAGTATCAATAATTGTATCAAAGGCATAACTAGAATTTACAGTCTCTTGAACATCATCTAGTGTATGCTTTCCCTCAACTATATTTTTATCTATTAATAGAGCTAAAGCTTCAGTTGAAAATGTACTTCCTTCAATTTTATTTGAATGATACAGGAAGTTGTGTTTTAAGATGCTGTACAAAGCATTTTTCAAATCTCTTGTTTCTATTAATCTATCAAAAAATTTATCATTCATTTAATCACCCCACGTTTATTTAAAACATATTCTCATTGATCCTCTATTATTTACCTTACTACTCATATCTTATTCTCCTTTATACAAAGCTTAATGATCGCAACCATCTCCATGATGACCGCAGTTGTGATGGCCACAATCTGAATCACCGCCATACACATCGCTCTTTGGATCGTCGTTTCCAAAAAGAAGACTAGAGACAACTATAACAGTTAGAATAGCAAAACTTTCTATATTTCTAAATCCGAATATTAAGTAAAGAATAGTAATTAAAACGTATTTATTAATCTTTATAACAAAACTTTTAGCCTTCATATTCTTCCTCCAATAATGCCTGTTTAACTTATCAACTATGAGTAGGTTAGTTCATAATATAAACACTTTATATTTCCTATGTAGGTACTATATAAATATAATAAGTAACTACGAGTTTAAACACGATTCGTACGAAATACGAATTGTTCATTATAGATTAGTAACTGCTATGAATATTACATAGTGTAGATACTTAATAATTATTATAAGTAACTACATTGACATTAACCTGAGTAATCTGAGCCCCTAAAAAGAACTATTATTCTTTGGCTTGAAATTTATGTTTTATAAACTCTATATATTCATTTATTTCATCTAGAGCTTCCTTAGGTAGATTATCTATATCGTTTAAATTCCTTATATAAGATACTTCAATGTGAGGGTTTAAAATAAGTGAGTTTATATTCTGTATTATATCTCTATCATATAATACAGAAATTATCTCTTTATCATCATCATCTACATTTTTTAGTAAATAATCCTCACTTAAACCTTTATTAAAAATATACTTAGATATGGTTTCCTGGGTAGCTTTATTTCCTGTTACGAAAGTAATAAATTGATCTTTATTTTTTTGTAATTCTTGAATATGTTCATTAAATCCTGGATAATCAGCTAAACTTCTCTCGCTCTTATATTCTGATTCATCACCTCCTATTTCATTATTCATAAATAAAATAGGAGGAGTTTCTAATGCTTTAGCTATTTTATAAAGAACATCTATTGGAACAATAATGTCATCTGATTCATATTTTCGTACTGTTATAGTTGATTTACCTATTCTTTCTGCTAGCTCTTTCTGGGTTATGCCTAATTCTTTTCTATAATATTTTATATTCTTTCCTATTGATAAAATTTTTTCATTTTTAACATCCATATTATCACCTACTTTAACATTAATTGTACTATAAAGTCATTAAAAAAGATATTATAAATATCCTTTTTTAATATAAATAATTGACAAGGATATTATAAATATATATAATCGAATTAATAGATATTTAAAATATCGGTAAGGAGTGAAGTTATGAATTATGAGTTAGATTTAAAAGTATTAAAGCTAGCAATGTTAAACAAAGGATATTCAATGAACAAGCTTGCTGAGATGAGTGACCTAGGTAAAGTTACTGTATCTAGGGTTGTTAAAAGAGGTTCGACAAATAGGCAAGAAACAATTTTTAAAATGGCTAAAGCTCTTGACCTAAAAGCAGAGGACTTAATAATAAGTGAGGAGGAATAAATATGAGCGATAAAGATACTTTAGAATTATTAAAATCAGTACAAAATGCACTTAATGTACTTGTGCAAAAGCAACAAGATGAAATTGATAAGAAGCAAGGCTATAGAGTTGTAGAAACAAGTACAGATCCTGAAAAATTAATATCTGTGAAAGAAGCTAGCCAATTAACAGGTATATCTGAACAACGAATACGAGGGTTGGCTAATGGAAATCCAAACTTTCCTGTCGTAAGAGTAGGGGAGAGAAAAATTTTAATAATAAAGTCAAAATTAAATGAGTTCTTTGAAAACAATACAGGATTAAAAATTTAGGGAGTGATTTCATGAAAATGAAAGATTTTTACATATTTAAAGCTTTATGCGATAAAGGATCATACAGTTTAAATTTTAATGATTTACATAAATTTAGAAGAGTGTTGAAAGAAGTAGAAAGTTGTCAAATCAAAAGTAATAGACATAGCTAAGTAGGTGGTGATAGTTGTACATAGAGAAGGATTTGGGATGGGTAAAAGTTTATAGAAAGTTATTGAATGATTCTCTTTGGGAAGCATGTAATTCTAATAGAAAGGTGATTATGATAACAATGCTTTTATTGGCAAATCACAAGGATAAAGAAATCATTTTGAAAAGTGGTAAAAAGCTCAAAATTAAGTCAGGTCAGTTTTTAACTTCGATTGATAATTTATCAAAAAAATGTGGAAAAGGAATAACAAGAGACGTTGTTTATAAGGCTTTGTACTTTTTCGAAAAAGTAGATTTTTGCCTACAAGAAAGACCACAAGGAGGACAACAAGAGGGTACACTTATAACTATTGTAAATTGGACGTTATATCAATCAGAAGAAAAAAATGACAACAAGATAGACAATAAGGAAGACGTAAAGAAGACAATAAGCAGACAACAGAACAAGAATGTAAAGAATGAAAAGAAGAATAATCTATTCGTAGAAACTTCTAACGAGTTTCGACTAAGTAAGTATCTCTTTGACCTTATAAGAAAAAATAATCCTAAAGCAAAAGAACCAAACTTTCAGACTTGGAGTAAACAGTTTGACCTTATGATTAGGGTGGACAAAAGAGAGGTTCAAGAAATTAAAAATTTAATTAAATGGTCACAGAATGATAGTTTTTGGTACAAGAATATACTTAGTCCTCAAAAGCTAAGAAAGCAATATGATCAGCTAATAGTTAAAATGTATGATGATAAAACCGTTAAGCCTAATATTACCCAAGTTCAAAGTACAGATATTTATAAGTTAGACGAAAATGGAGATTTTAGTTTTTAAAATTGTCGGACAACCTATAAAAAGAAAATATATAAAATATTGAAATAAATATAGTTGTTAAATGTTTGAATAGCTTTTACGAATAAATGCTCGATTAATCAATTAAGAACGCTTAAAATGGCGTTTAATAAATAAATGAAAGGTGGATTAATAAAAAATGAACAAATCAGAACAGAGAAACAATTTGTATAACACGGAAGCTGAACAATGTGTACTGGGAGCAATGATTTTAAATAATGATTGCGTAAGTATGGCTACAAAAACATTGAAAGAAGAGGAATTTTTTCACAAGCAACATCAAGAGATTTTTAAAGCTATGTGTAAACTATATTCTAGCAGAAAACCAATTGATATATTGACATTATCAGCATGTTTAAAAGATAGTGATTTACTTAAGTTTATAGGAGGATTAAACTATTTGACTAGTTTAACAACAATAGTTCAACGCACTGCAAATATTGAAGCTTACATAGATATAGTCAAAAGCAAGTGTGTTCAAAGAAAAGGCGTAGATGTTATTGAAAAAATAGTCGATAAATTGAATAAAGGTGACTTAGAAATTTCTAGTGATTTAATAAACTTAAAAAGTGTTATAAAAAACGGAAAAAGTATTGAGGATATGCTTGTAAAAATATCTGATATAAAATACACAGATGATAGTAATAGCTATATGCAAACTGGTTTTAATAAACTAGATGACTGGTTGTGTGGAGGACTAAAATATGGTTCATTAACTGTACTAACTGGAATACCAGGAAGTGGAAAAAGTACTTTGTTAAATCAAGTTATTTCTAATGCTTTAAGCGAAGGAAATAAAAGTTTTTTATTTAGCGGAGAATTAGAGCCAAATAGCCTTATAAAATGGATAGCAAGAACTGTATCAAATGACTACCATTTAACGGATAAAGAGAACATGCAAGGTACTAAATATAAAGAAGTTTCACAATATGGTTATGAGCTAATAAGTGAGTGGCTTGAAGACAATCTATTTATATATAGCAATGACATTGTTGCTAGCGAACGCAATCTTGTAACAGTCATAGAGGATTTATACATGAAAAAAGATGTTCGACTATTTGTTTTAGATAACTTAATGGTTATACATCCTGACAGTAGTGGTGACCAATATGAGGAACAAAGAAAACTTGTTTTAAATTTAAAAGAATTAGCTAAAAAATATGGAATTGCAATTGTGCTTGTAGGGCATCCAAAGAAAACAATGGAAGGTGCTAAACCAACTATGTTTGATATTTTAGGAAGTAGTGCTATAGCTAACGTCGCAGATACTATTTTAAGAATTGAAAGAGCTAAGGATGAAGGAGATACTTCAAAGTTATTGTTGTTAAAGAACAGATGGGGAAGCGTAATGAATAAAGGAATCAGTATGCATTTTAATATAGATCGTAAAAGGTTCTATACAGATGGCTCCGAGTTAATAAAAGACTATGGATATGATCTAAACAAGAAGTTTGTACAAGCAGAAATAAGCTCACCATTTTAAATATAATAGGAGGTTTGGATTTGGAATATTTGGAACAGATAAGACAAAAATATAACGCAGTTGTATATAGGATTGATAATTCAGAAGAATACTTTAGCAACCTTAGCGATGATGCAATAGAAATTGTAGAGGAATCAAAACAATATAAAGCTTTATTAGAACTGATAGTTAAAGCGAACGAACTATATTTAATATTAAATCCAGTTGATTCAATTTGATAGGTCGGAGTAAGTGAATGGGGTGATTAATATATTAAACATCAATGAGATTATAACTAAAATATACCGATTAGAATCGGTAAAGACAGTTGTAAATATAAGACTTGATAATTTATACCTTACAACCGCTGAAACCTTACAAAATGCTTATATAGGTGATAATTCTAATATAGAGTTAATAGGGGTTAATGGTTTAAGGTTAGATGTACATATTAAAGATATAAAAGAAATAAAAGAAATGGATAAATCAATAGTTATATATTTTGCTAAAATACAGGTGATATTTTCATGGAACTAAAAAAGGTATTTGAATTATGAAAAAAACAAATACCAATTCTAGTTATGAATTATAAATTATAATCCAACATTCGCAAGTTGATTATAGTTTATAAACGAAAATAATTCAAGATTTACATATATAAATTGTTGGAAAATGTGTGTATGAAAAATAAATTATAATGGGGGATTTAAACATGTGTAAAAGAAAACAAGATGAATATGGATTTTCGGGAGATAGAAATACTCTTGATAAATATGTAGAGGCACGAAATAAATTATCGGAAAAACTTGAAAAATTAGGTGTTGATGAAGATATTTTTCATGATCTAGCGATTGTATGTCAGTTAAGTATGAGGATCTATGCTTAATTCTATCTCGACAAATCAGACACCCTAAAAAGGGATGATAAGAATATTTAAAGTGGTTACTGTAAAATGAAATTCTGTAACCACTTTATATTTAAACCGTAGTTACAATAAAAATAAATCTATCAACTACATATAAAGAAAGAAGGTTAGATTATGTACTGTGTAATTCAAGAAGTAGGGCTAAAGAAAGTAAGTAAAGGAAATAGTAAGCGTTTAGAAGTCTATACATGGGACTGGACAATAAATGGCAAGTATATAAAAAAGTATACCTATAGGAAAAGTTCAGAATGCTTTGATAGACCAATTAAAAAAGCTTATAAAATATCTATACATGAAAGCTATAGGGATAATGGAGTTGTCAAGAAAAGACAATGGCATATAGATACATTAGAGCATTATATGTTGATTGAATATGGCTTTGAACTTCCTACATATAAAAACGATATGGATAAAAAGATTGAAGAAATGGGAGTAACAGAAGATGAATTGTATGAGATTATCTATAACAAACTTGATCCGCTTATTGATAGGATAACTACGGAATATCATAAAACAGACGAATACAAAGCAGTATTAGAACAAAGAAAAACAATTGAATTACATAATAGAATTGAGAATGAATTTAAAGAAAAATACAACTCTGATGAATATGACCTTTGTTATGATATCTTTGGAGAACTTAGAAACAAAGATGAATTGGATAGGATAAAAAGGGAATTCGAGAAGAGAAAAGAATATCAAAGAAACAGTTATAAAAATGCATATGAAAACTTTAAGGATAATTATAACTATAGTTCAAGTAGTTACAAGATAAATGATTCAAGTAACTACAATGATAATGAAAAGAAATTACTAAAAGAAGCTTTCAAGTTATTATCACACAAGCACCACCCTGATAAAGGTGGAAGTACTGAAACTATGTCTATTATTAATAATCTAAAGGACAAGTTATTAAAATTTTAGATAATGCAAGATTGAGTTTTCATAATAATACAAGGTTATCATAATTTAAATAACCTAACAAAACCTAACATAAAAACTATATATTATTTATTCAATTGAGTTGAGGTTGAAATGAAAAACCTCACAAAACCTCACTTAAATTTAGATATATAATGCTATATATAATCAAAATAACCTTAGCAAACCTTAACATCTATTACGGAACATTTTTTAATAAAAACCTTACAATTACTTACGTTTTGAATGGAAAATTATTGGAACAAACCTTACAAAACCTTACTTATTTATTTACTAACTAGACAAAACTAGACATATTAATTTGTGCGTACTAATTTCGTACGAAGAAAGGAGATATATATGAGAGAAGGGTATGGAAATTTTTATACTGATGTAGTACTAATTGCTAAATGTAAGAAGCTGCAAGAATATATAGATTTAGGAAGTGAAGTATCAAAAGTAAAGTTAAAGAACTTACTAGAACCTTTATATATGGATTTAGATAGGATTGAAAGGAAGCTAGAATCAATTACTGATAAGAGCGGTATTGAATACTTTACATATAGAAATAAGAAGGATACTATATCAAGAATACTTGACTTGATATTTGTTGATAGTAGGGTTAGTTATCTTACATGGCATTGCATTAAAATGGTATGTAATTTGAAAGGTGATAACCTTAAAGCTTTATTAGTCTTAAAACTAATATGTAAATATTCTTTTAAGAGTGATTATGATTACATGAACAGATTAGTAACCGCTTGCATGTTATATTCAAATATTGATGATATAGGGCATGATCATAACAAGATGGAAAGTTTTGTTTGTAGCTATAGCTTATCATCTTTAATAATAAATTTACTTGATGGATATACTCCGAGAGAGCTTTTAAGAGTGTTTCCTATACAAAAGTACTATGAAGGTTATAAGTGGCAAGTGAAAGACTATTTTAGTAGCATAGAATATGTAAATGAATATGGATTGGACACTGAATTTACTGGTGATAGTGGGATAGACTTTATAATTAATGTTCAGATGGATTCTTTTATGTCTGATATAGCTGTAAGCTTTATGACACTAGCTTGTGATTATAATAGTTGGACTGTAAATGATGTTATGAACCATCTAGAAAGACTTAGCAAACCAAAATTAGAAATAGTGAAGTAGTATAGACCCCCTCCCTCAATTAAATGCGACTTATTTTGGGGAACCTAGCAACGGGGAGGGGGCATTGTTAAACATATTATCTTTATTTTATCATGCGCGCGAGGGAGATGAAAGATAATATGGATTATTTAAATAAGGAATATGAGAAGTTTGCAATTGATATATTGAAGCACTACAGGGAATTAAAGTTATTTATTAATAATACATCAGGAAAGAATGTACTTAATATTAGCTATAACGATATTGAAGGTACTAAAAGATTAGTATATAAACTAGATAAGGCTATGAGCATGTTGAATCCTATTCAAAGGGAATTGATTAAACTAAGATACCTAGATGGCTTAGACTGGCAATTGACAAGTGAGAATATAGGTTGTAGCATAAGAACCGCTTACAATAGAAATAAAGAGGTTATAAATATAATTGTACAGGCTTTATTTGGTGAAAATATAGAAAGGGATAGTTTAAATTAATATTATGGCCAATGTAAAGAAACTTGATAAAGGTATTATAGGTATAATTTATACATGCTGATACTGAAACACGAGCTAATGAGAGAATATCTAGAGAATCATAATCATCAGGAATAATGAAGTAAAAACAATTTATATTATATATAAAAATAAATATTTTCAATACATAGATAAAAGCTATTTATATAAGGTTTTGCATAGGAAAATATAATGATAGTATTTTATAAAAATTCTGTAATATTTTGTTATAATTACTACTATATTATATTATTTAGGAGGAGTTAGCATGAAACTTAAATCAAGAAAAAAAATTACCTTATTATTAGTTATAGCTGCACTTGGAATATCAATAGTTGGATGTTCTAATAATAATGAAACTGAAAAAACAAAAGAAGAAAAAGTACAACAGACCGAGTCAACTGATACAAAAATAGCCTCAACAAAAGATGATTATACATACGATAATAATGAATACTTAACTAGTATAAGTTGGTTAGAAAAGAATATGAAAGATAATAAAAATTTAATAATTGTAGATGCAAGAAGTGACAAAGATTATGCTAAGGGACATATCCCAGGAGCTATAAATATAACTTGGCAAGCACTAGCAAAAATGGACGGCAAAGCTGGAGACAAAGATTGGGGAACACTTCAAGATGCAGAAGCTTTATCTAAAATTCTTGGTGATCTAGGAGTATCAAAAGATAGTCAAGTTGTTGTTTATGCTAATAAAGATGCTTGGGGTGAAGATGGTAGAGTAGTATGGTCTTTAAAAAGAGCTGGAATAGATTCAAGAATGCTTAATGGTGGATTTGATTTATGGTCATCAGAGAAAAAAGAAACAAATAAAGATGTACCAGAGATTAAAAAAGCTGAACTTAAGATAGATGAAATAACTCCAGATATTAATATTACAACTGATGATTTAAAGAAAGAATACGATGGTTTAAAAATAATCGATACTAGAGAAAAAGATGAATATGAAGGTGCTACTAAATTTGGAGAAGCTAGGGGTGGCCACTTGCCAAATGCTATAAATATAACATTTAATCAACTTTATAACGAAGACGGTACTTTAAAAACTACTGATGAAATCGGAAAAATAATGGATAATGCAGGATTAAAGAAAGATGATAAAATAATTACTTATTGCACTGGCGGTATAAGATCTGCTCATATGGCTCTAGCATTAAAAAATGCAGGATATGAAAAAGTAAGAAATTATGATTCATCTTTCTATGAATGGGCTGCTGATGAGTCAAATGAAGTTGTTAAATAATATAATTTTCATTGATTTATATTAAAAGATAAAAAATTATTATTAGTATTAAGAAAGGTTTCTATTAATTAGATAATAACTAAAAAATAGTGTTAATGTTTATTTTATTAAACATCAACACTATTTTATTTAGAAAATTTATCTTATTTTAACAAATCATGTATTCTTGTATTTAAATCCAGTACTTTATCTTTTATTATATCTGCAGTTTTATAAAATTCCTCAATAGGCTTTCCTGTGGGATCATCTAATCCCCAATCTTCTCTATATTTACAAGGTAACCAAGGACAATTTACATTACAACCCATGGTTATTACAATATCAATATCAGGTAAATCTGATACTAACTTATTTCTTTGTGACTTATTCATATCAATATCATATAAGTCCTTAATTACTTTAACTGCATCTTTATTTATTTCTGATTTAATTTCTGTTCCGCCTGAATAAGGTATAAAAATATCTTTTGCATAAATTTTAGCTATTGCCTCAGCTATTTGGCTTCTACATGAATTATGAACGCATATAAATGCCACTGTTGGTTTTTTATCCATTTTCTAAGACTCCTTTATGAACCAATTTTGAGTGCTGTTTGCAATTTTAACAAGGAATAACATAACAGGTACTTCAGTTAGAACGCCAACTATAGTAGCTAATGCAACTGGTGATGATGCACCAAACAATGATATAGCAACTGCAACTGATAGTTCAAAAAAGTTAGATGCACCTATCATACCAGCTGGCGCAGCTACATTATAAGGTAAATTTAATATTTTACAAGCTGTATATGCAATTGCGAATATCAAGAAAGTTTGAATTGTAAGTGGTACAGCAATAAGTATAATATGAACAGGATTATTTACAATAATATCTCCTTGGAATGAGAATATTAAAATTAAAGTTAAAAGAAGCCCGATAGTGGTAACATTATCAAATTTCTTAATAAATACACTATTAAAATAGTCTTCACCTTTTGAATTTACTACTAAAATTCTAGTTAAAATACCACCAATCAATGGTATTACCACAAATAAAACAACAGAAAGTAATAATGTATTCATAGGAACTGTAATATCACTTACACCTAGTAAGAATGCTACAATTGGTGCAAATGCAATAAGTATTATTAAGTCATTTGTAGCAACCTGAACAACAGTGTATGCAGGATCACCTTTAGTTAGATGGCTCCATACAAATACCATAGCTGTACATGGAGCTGCACCAAGTAAAACTGCTCCTGCAAGATAATCCTTTGCAAGTTCAGTTGGTATTATATTTTTAAATACTATATAAAAAAAGAATGAGGCTATTGCATACATTGTAAAAGGTTTTATTAACCAATTTGTAACCCATGTTACAAAAAGTCCTTTTGGTTTTTTACCTACATTTTTTATACTTTTAAAATCTACCTTCATCATCATAGGGTAGATCATAAGCCAAATTAGAATAGCTATAGGAATAGAGACTTGTGCATATTCAAATTTATTTAGAAAATGCGGTATAGATGGAATAAATTTTCCTATTAATATACCAATGGCCATACATATAAGAACCCAAATAGTTAAATACTTTTGAAAAAATCCAATACCACTAGATCTATTGTCATTATTCATATTTACCTCCAAATTTAAATATTTTTATTATTTATTTTTAATAATTTCATAATTTAATATTTGGAAATAAGATAAAATTTAATTCATATTATAGGATATAAATTATATAATACCAAGAACTGTTTAATAAACAGGTCCTGATATCACATAAATAATTCTATACACAATTTTAATAATAATATTTTTGAACAAATTATAGTATTATTTATCTAAATTGTCAGTTGAATTGCATCTTTCAACATCTTTAAATGAATTTTCTTTAACTTCATTTACTTCTAATAAAAATTCATTTAGATTTAGAATTTTGTTATTTTGCAAAGTATACTTCATCCAGGAACCGTCTTTACGAGCATTTACAAGACCACACTCACTTAATATTTTCATATGATAGGAGAGTGTAGGCTGCGTAATATTTACTTCTTCTAAGATACTACAAGCACATAATTCATTCCCTGACAACATATTTAAAATTCTAAGTCTTGTCTCGTCTGATAGAGCTTTAAATAATAAAGCATATTCTGCATAAGAATAGTTCATATAGTCACCCCATAATTATTTAAATTTATATTTTTCCTAATTAAATTATAAGTAATATATTTATATTTATCAATATAATTGAAATTTATATCTAATTTCATGAATAAATGATACTAAATATAAATTTATTGTTTATTTTTCTAATTTTAAGATATTATCTCTAGTAAAGTTTTATCATTTACCTCCTTTGGTAGCCATTTTATTACAGCATAATTAGATGAAGATATTTTATTTACTTCATTTATCCATTTTATTTCACTATTAGCCTTTGCTTGTAAAAGAGGCGATTTAGTTCCTGACATTAACATACTTTGATTTATAACCCACCACTTCGAGTGAATATCAGCTCTTTTTAGATCTTCATTTAATCTTTGAGCCTCAAACACTGGTGTTGCCTCTGGAAGTGTAACTATAACTACTTCTGTTTCTTTCTCATCTCTAAGTCTTGGTAGGAGTCTTTTAACTGACTCTGGTATATCTCCTTGAGTTCTCTCAACTTCTTTATGATAACTTTGCGTAGAATCTAATAGAAGAAGAGTGTGACCTGTAGGGGCTGTATCTATAACTACTATTTCATCATCAGCTTTTTCAACAACTTCTGCAAATGCTCTAAACACAGCTATTTCTTGAGTACATGGTGAACGTAAATCTTCTTTTATATATTCTAAATCATCACCACTCATAGTTTCTGATGCTTTTGAAATTACTTCATCTTGGTATTTCTTCAGCTCTTCCTTTTCATTTATTTCACTTATAGTGATATTTTCATGTTCATTCATTACATATTTGATGTGGTTCGCTGGATCAGTTGTAGTAAGGTGAACTTTTGCTCCTTTTTTAGCTAATCCTAAAGCTATGGCTGAAGCTATAGTTGTTTTACCAACACCACCTTTACCCATTGTAAATATAACTTTTTTGTCAGTGTTATAGAAATCATCGATAATATCATTTATTAAAGGTGAATTTTCATTATCTAAAGTATCATTTACAATGATGGGATTATCTTCTTTTAGCATCATTCGAATGCTCTCAATTCCAGATACATTATATGAACGAAGTGGAACAGTGTAATTAGTCATATCCTTAATTCCATTAGGTATGTTACTTAAAGCCACCTGTTGCTTATTGTATAGTTCTAATGATATTTCATCATTCATTTGAATATTTTCCATAATACCATTTACAACTAAGATTTGGTTATTTACACCTAGATCTTTTAACTCTTCGGAAGCTCTCTCTGCTTCAAGTAGCGTAGCTTTTTCTGGTCTTGCAACAAGTACTAGAGTAGTCAAATCTCCATTTGCTAGAGTGTTAACTGCATCTTTGTATACTTCCTTTTTATCTTCTAGTCCAGAAAGCTGACCTAAACAAGATGCACCATGAGTACTTTCACTTATAAAATTACTCCATGCTGAAGGCAATTGAAGCATTCTAAGAGTGTGACCTGTTGGAGCTGTATCAAATATTATAAAATCATAATTATTTTTTACATCTTCATCTGCTAAATAATTTGTAAACTCATTAAATGCTGCAATTTCTACAGTACAAGAACCTGATAATTGTTCTTCCATATTTTCGATTACTGCATCTGGAAGCTGGCCTTTATATGGTCCAATTACAGAGTTTCTGTATTCTCTTGCAGCTTCTTCAGGGTTTAGGTTTACTACAGATAAATTTTCTATTTCTTTAATTCTTGTGGCTTTATTATTTAAATCGGTTTTAAATACATCTTGTAGGTTAGATGCTGGATCAGTACTAATAAGCAACACTTTATTGCCTGCATCTGCTAGCGTTACTGATGTAGCACATGCAACTGAAGTTTTACCAACACCACCTTTACCAGTAAAAAACAGATATTTTGTTAAATTTAATTTATCAACATTGAATTGATTTTGCATAAGTGTTCATCACCTTTCATTTGTAGTCATAACTAATATTTTGGGCATGTTTTATGAATCTAGATGATCCTTAACGACACCCACTTTCTCCATCACAACAACTATTATTTTCAGTTGTATTTACTTCAGCTATAATTATTCCTGTATATTTGGTGAATTCTTCATTTGTTAAATGTGACTTAGTTTTAACTATTTGACCATCGACCATAGTTATTGGAAGAATATCATTATCTTCTTTAAGTAAGTTATTTACAGCTATGTTTGAAATAAAAGCTTGAGGTTCACTAGATAAATTAAATCTAGTTATATCTGCACCATGTTTTTTTAAGCTATCTACAACAGTAGCCACTCTTAAAAGTTCAGTATCTACACTTGGACCACAAACACCTGTTGAACAGCACATAGCTGGATCATAAATCTCTATTTTTTTCATACATATTACCTCCTAAAAATATATTTATTAAGCATTATAAAACATATAGATAACTATCTATGTGATTATTATATGAAACATATAGATAAGTGTCAATATGTTTTTAATAAATAGAGAAAAACTATTATGATTATTCAGGTATAGAAAAGAGCTATATTTATTGTTTATATAAAAGCAGAGAAGAATTAGTAACACATGTACTTATAGATGTACTTATGATGATTTATTTTTAAATGGTTCTTTATATCCTTTGATTACAATGTTATATTTTAAAGGTAGCTTTATTAACTAACAAATTATAACAATAAAATGAAACATTTAAGTATTACTAAATAACCAATGGAGTACTCAAAACAACTATGGAGTACTTTTTTATTGCGATTCATACATTATATGATTTGTTATAACATGAGAAAACCTGAAAATATAACAATATAAAAGCAACAGCAGAGATAATTAATAAATTTGTCTAATAAAGAAGGATTATAATGTTTTTAGTCAAACATTATATATAATTACAAATTAGATTATTGTAAGGAGAAAAAGGAGTTTTAATAGTTTTCATACGTACCAAATATTTGATAGATATAGTATCGAGAGAATAAGGAAAATAAAATAATGGCTAGTGGCATTTCCTTTTTTATTAATAAAATTACAGAAAGTAGGTAAATTATTGAGAAATATAAATATTGAGAAGCTCACTAAAGATAACAATTATATAGTTGTTTTAGATACGAATATATTTATGAGATTATATGATTATTCACCTGAATTTTCATCTTTTTGCTTAGAATGTTTAGATAAAATTAAACCATTTGTTAAAATTCCATATACTGTTAATGTAGAATACCACAATAATTATCATGGTGGCTTTAAAAGACGAAAAAATCGAATGAAAGAATATGATAAAAAATCTATTGAAACAATAGATAGTTTTGAAGTTAAGATAATGAACAAAATAAATGAATTAGAAAAAATGCAATTTCCTGATATAAGTAATCTAAGAGAGAATATAACAGATAGAATAGAGGAAATGAGAGGTTACTTTGTCGACTATTTACATGAACATAGTGATTTGGAATTTATTAATAAATATTTATCAGAAGATGATATGGTATATAAATTAATTAATTCAATAATAGAAAATGAACAAGTTATGGATAAACCAGACCTAAAATGGATTTATGATATATGTGATGAAGGAGAGGAAAGATATAAAAAAGATATTCCACCAGGATTTAAAGATGCAAAGAATAAAGATGGGATAAGAAAATATAGTGATTTGATAATTTGGAAAGAAATTATGAAATTTTCATTAGAACATAAAAAGAACATTATTTTTATTACAGATGATATTAAAGTTGATTGGTGGGAAAGAAAATCAAGCAATAATGATTTAACATTTCATAGTAAACTAATACAGGAGTTTAAGAAAAATACTAAGCAAGATATAATTGGTCTTAAGTCAAATGAGTTGTTTAATAGCATTGCCGATCATTATGCAATTAAGAAAACAGAGTCTGTAGAATTAGCTCTTAATTGGACAATTGATGATTATTCAAATGCTATAAGTGATAGTGTATTTGATTATATATTCGAAAATTTAATATTTTCTGGTAACTCATTTTTTTCAGAAGATGAAACAGAGTACTTTAGCGATACCGAAATAGAAATCTGTGAAGATAGTTTAGAATATGATTTTATTTCATCTGAACTTGTAAACACAGATTCAAATATAATTGAATATATTTTTAAATACAATGTTAAGCTGGATGGAGAATCAAGGGAGTATCTGGGAAGAGATGAAGATACTAAAGATGTAATTCTATCTCCTGTAAATATACATAAATTTGAAGGACTAATTGAAGTAGAGGTGATAAGGGAAATTGATAATTTTATAGATATTACTGAAGATAATTCATTTGATCAAGCAAATATTGTTGGAGTCCATTTAAATGTAATAGATTCTAAACCCTGGATATCTTATGAAGATGATTACCAAGGTGTAAATGTTTGTCCTATTTGTGGAAGAGAAATTACATTTGAGAACGATGGTGTGAATGGATTTTGCAATGAGTGTGATCCTGACGATTAATAAATACATATCTAATATAGACAAACATTTAGAACTTCAACATTGATTTACAATACAACAGTTTATGAAATGCTTGATATGTTAAATAAAAAAATAATAATTAAAAATTATTTGAGTACTCCAAGACAACTATGACATATAAATATAAACTTACCTGAGATAAACTGAGTTTTTAATTATATAATAACCTCATAAAACCGCATTAATTATTTTATTAAATTATTAATATAAAAAAATTCTGCTATAAATTAGGGTTTAGATTTATAAGAGTATATTTACATTTACAATAAAAGCAAAAAAATTACAGGGAGGTAATTATGGATATATTATTTACAAAGGGAATTTGTGGTGAATTAAAAAATGGAAAGATTCATTTGCTATCATCTTATCAAGATATAGCGACGGATTATGAATATAAAGCAAATGATTTAATAAAGTTGGAGTCTGAATATAAAATTAGATTACTTGGATGTAAGCATAAAGCTTCTAACGGATATGAATTTCAAATTATACATAAAAGAGATATAATTGATGTTAAAAGTTTATTATATAAAATTGAAAGTAAATTTATAACATTGTACGATCGGATAGAGAATATTATATATACAGATAATTATGAAACACTTAGGTATTTAAGACCGATTTTTTTAAATTCAGGAGGAATCTCATCTGATTGTTTTATTTCTCAAAAAAAATTTCAGGAATTATACTTATATGAAAATGAATGTGGAACGATATCTAATGAAGGAATAAATAGGATATTATATTGTAGTGATTTAAATTCTATAGTAAGTAGCATGCAAGAGTTTGTAAATATGTCATATATATATTTGATAGACGCTAATGTTAGAACTAATGAGCTTTTAGTAAATAATATAATTAAGAACAAAGAAATTCTTGTTTTTGAGGATCAGAAAAACGAAAACTATTTTGAGAATAGGTATTACTCACATGAAACAAGATATATAATATCTATGTATATGAATACAATAATTCAAATATGTTCAACATTAGACTTAGTTTCTAAGCTTACATGCGAAATTGTAAATTTTCCAAGTGATTTCTCAAAAATAATTAAATTTAAAAGTGGAAATTTATATTTTAATAATATCAAAAGGTATAAAGAAAAATTAAGCAGTTATCATAAATATGAATCTAGTTTTATTATTAATCATAAATTTTATAATGATTTAATATTAGCGAGAAATAAAATAGTACATAATTCATTTTTATTAGATCAGAGTTTTATATTTTATGGGTATAATACTCATGTCGTAAATTATAAACCTATAGAGTATATGCTAGCATATATTTGGGATGTAGATGAAGAAGGCAACCCAGAAAATTGGAAAAATAGGTATAGGTTTTATAGTCAAGAAAGAGAAATAGGAGAATATCTGTTAAACAATTTAATAGAATTTTATATAAATATGGATTCAACATTGTCACTATTAATAGATTACTTAGAAATTAATCTCACACAGGAAAAATAAAGTTGTATTATATCATATTTATAATCCCCCCTTCATCCCCCCTCTATATATAAGTTTTGGTTTATAAATTGAAAAATTATACTATGAAAAGATATATATATATTGGAATTTCAATAAAATAAATCTATTGGGATTTTCATAAAATCTATTTAATATTCATGGGTGGAATGACTGAGATAACTAAGAAGTAGTTTATAAATATTGAGATATAGAGGTTTGTTGTGTATGGTGTTTTTAAATACAACTATAACACAACCAGCGAGAACTTCATTAAAATAAAATAAAAAAGACCTTCAGCTAATAATTAGTTGAGGGTCTTTTTTATAGTTTAAACATACTGTACTTCAAACTAAAAGAAAATGTATAAGCAACTTAATGACAATCCTAAAGTATAAATTAGCTGTATTGATCGAAATTTTAACACTGCCCTTGTATGAGAATTCTGATGATTATAAAAACGGGAAAAAGGTTATAATGAAAGTTATTGATGTGTTTGAAAATTGTAAATATAATTAACTGAATATGACTAGTAGTAAAGAAGCTACATAAAAAAATATAAAGTGGACAGGAGAATAACCCATGAAAAATAGATTTGGTATATCACAAGGAGATGTTTAACAGAATGATGATATAATGAAGACTTTTGGATGCAGAGGACAGGGTGGTATGAGAAAATAAAATTCCACTAATACTCTTGTGTTAATATCAAATGAGACGAAAGGGCTATATGAAGATAAGTGGTATAAAGATGAATTTCATTTTACTCTCATGGGTAAAAATAGGGACCAAATCCTAAACTTTATGCAAAATAAAACACTAGCTTTTAGTAATGAAAATAAGGTAGAAATACACCTGTTTGAAGTGTTTAAAAAGAAACGATATACATATATAGATAAAAAGCATTAAAAGAATATAAAGTGTTTGATTTTAGTGTGTCACGAGCGTGATTTTTATAAAGACATTGTAAGTGATGTATTAAATTACGAAAACTTAAAATATAAAAAGCACCCCCTAGTTAATAACTAATACTATGGGTTATTATTATATTATAAGCAAATAAGAAAATATAAAAGGATGTGCATTATGAATAAAAGGCTAATTGTAATAGACTTTGAAGTTCTATCAAATGCTAACTTCTGGATGTGCTGTATGAAAGATGTAAAAAGTGGATTAGAACATACTATAGTTAATGATAGAAATGAATTTTTAAGAGTGTTTAATAAAAATAGAAATAGTATATGGCTAGGATACAATATAAGAGGATACGACCAATGGATTATGAAGGCTTTACTTGCAAATCTAAACCCTTGTATGGTATCAGATAAAATTATAAAAGAAAAACTTTCAGGATGGCAAATAGATAGATCTTTAAATAACCAGGAGTTATTCTTCTTTGAATTAGGAGATGGATCTAAAAGTCTTAAAGAGCTAGAGTTATTTATGGGAGAAAGTATAGTAGAAAGTAGTGTATCTTTTGACCTTGAAACTTATCCAGATAAAGAAGAAATAGAAGAGTTAGTAAGTTATTGCCTGCACGATGTTAGGATAACATTAAAGGTTTTTAATGAATTAAAACATGAATATGAAGCTCAAGAAGCGTTGATAAACTACTTTAACTTAGAAGAAAGATTTTTTAATAAATCAAAAGCTCAACTAAGTAGTTCAATATTGGGAGCTAAAAGACCAAATTTCGAAAGAAATGATGAATTTGATTTTAATATAATAAATACACTAGAGCTTAGTAAATATGACTATGTAAAAAAGTGGTATGAAGACTTTAATAACAGAGATTATAAAAAAGGTATAAAAACAAATGTATATAATCTAGAAACAGACTTCGGATGGGGAGGGCTTCATTCTGCAAGAAAACAATATATAAAAGAAGGTTTTATTATAAATAGTGATGTAAGCTCATTTTATCCATCAATAATAATTAACTACAATTTACTAAGTAGGAATGTATCAGAACCTAAAAAATATAAACAAATAAAAGATACTAGAATTGAATTTAAAAAAAATAAAGATCCTAAAGAATATCCATTAAAAATAGTATTAAACTCAGTTTTTGGAGCATCGAAGGATAGAAAAAATTATTTATACGATCCTCAAGTTGGAAATGCAATATGTGTAAACGGTCAATTATTATTACTTGATTTAATTGAAAAAGTCGAACTTGAGTTTAAAGATAAAGCAGAGCTTATACAGGGCAATACAGATGGTGTTATGTTTAGATTCAATAGTAAAGAAGATGTTGATAAATATCTAAAGATTTGTGAAGATTGGTGTGAGAGAACAAAAATGGACTTAGACCATGATATGATAGAAAAAGTTATTCAAAAAGATGTTAATAATTATATAATTATACAAGCTGATAAAAAAGTAAAAAGTAAGGGAGCTTATGTTAAAACGTTAAGTTTATTGGATAATGATTTGCCTGTAGTTAATAAAGCATTAAAAGAATATCTAATTAATAACGTAAGCATAGAAGATACTATATTAAATTGTAATAATCTAATAGATTTTCAAAAGTGCGTTAAAATAACTGGTGCTTATAAATATGCTTTATACGGACAAGAGAAGATAAACTTAAAAGTAATAAGGGTATTTGCAAGTAAATTAGCAAATGATCCTTGTATAATGGAGGTTAAAGATGATTTTAAAAGTCCTGAGAAAATAGGTAATACACCAGATAGGGTATTTATAGTAAATGATAATATAGTAGATATGAAAATACCTTCTAAACTAGATAAGTATTGGTATATTAATTTAGCTAAGAAAAGATTAGAAGACTTTGCACCTGAGCCAGAGATAACTTTATTTGATTTATAAAATTAAAAAATTAAAGCTACCTGTAAAATAAATTTATTAAAAATTATTTTACAGAAGCTATTTTAAACTTAACATTCTTCTATAGCATTAAAGCTTGTACAGTTTTAGGGGGAGCATCATTTTCAAATAAAAGTGAGTTTACCCGTAAAACTGTTTTCTTATAGGTTTACCTTCAGTAGAATATTCTGTAAACATGAAGCTCTCCAACCTTTATCGTCACCCTTAATGGTAATCTAAGCTATTTATATACGCAATAAGGGGAGAGTAGTCACCTATCTTAGATGAAGTTAAAGAACTTCTATATAAATCTTCATTATCCCAAGATACTATTTTAAGGGGAATTATTATTCTCTGTAATCGGATGTCATATCCCTACCGAATATTAGTTCTATAAATAGTACCTATATATCGCTTGAGACATTAGTCATCAATTTATATTAGATACATACCATATAAGTTTGTAGAATATATCACAATATTATAATGTTATGATATAATTTTGACATTATTTTAGAGATAATAAAAATTATTAACTGATATTTTTAGAATAGGATATAAAAGTTCTGCATACTTACGACATAACTTTTTATTAAATTACAAGAATAGTTATAATAAATGAATTTAAAAAACACCTCCAATTGTAGTAAACAAGCTGAATTTTGATTTTCATATCAGACTTTTTAGATTCGTTGTAATGTGAGGATATTTTTAGTTAAATTTTATATATTAATGAATTTAACGTTTTTATATAAGTTAACCATATAAATAAATAAGTGAAAAAAATAACAAAAATCTATTGAAAATTTAAATTTTAGTGCTATCATCATAAACATAGGGAATAAGCATAAATATTATTATAGGCTTGTTTATAACTATTAATTATAGATTGAGATTTTTTTAGTCATAAGAGCAGCTAAGTGATTATTAATGTTTATTACTGGATTAAAAGAAAGTCTGTGAAAGTAAGTAAACAGCTAAAAAGTTTAGCAAACTTGGATTAAAAGCTTTGAAGGAAATATAAGATAGTAAGAAAGTCGTAATAGCGGCTATAAATGGCTATGCTTTAGGTGGTGGATGTGAGATAGCTTTGGCTTGTGATATGAGGATTGCTTCTGCTAAAGCTGTATTTGGACAACCTGAGGTATCACTTGTAATAACTCCAGGATTTGGTGGAACTCAAAGACTCCCGTAATATTAAAGCGGATGAAGCTGAAAAGTTAGGTTTAGTGAATATGTAGTTGATGATAGAAAAATTAAACTAGGATTTTATGATAATAGCAAATAGAAACTGTTAAGACATATAAGAAGTATTTACAGGAGAGGGGGGGGATCTATATGGATATAAAGCAACTAAAATATTTTGTTGAAGTGGTAAAATGTGGTTTAAATCTTTCGTTAGCATCAAATCAATTACATATATCACAACCACATCTAAGTCAGATAATAAAAAATTTTGAAGAGAATGAAAATGTGTATCTATTTGATAGGTATAAAGGAAGACTAAACGACTTAACACCAGCGGGAGAGAGATTTTATGTCAACGCTGAAAATATCCTAAGTGAATATGAAAATATGATGGAGGATTTGAGAGAGGATTCTGTAAAAATTAGAGGGAAAGTAAGGATTGGAATTCCGCCTTTAATTCTAGGAATAGTGTTTCCAGATGTAGTTGCGCAGCTTGTTGCAAAAAATCCAGGCGTTGAATTTGATATAGTTGAGAAGGGGGCACACGAGTTAAAAAGTATGCTTATTTTACGAGAACTAGATTATGTAGTGCTCCTACAACCAACTGAAATTGACGATAGTATAATTACGGAACATATACTTCAAGAAGACGAGCTAACTGCATTTTTAAATGAAAATCATCCACTTGCTAAAAAAAATAGAATAGATTGGAAAGACTTAAATGAAGAATTACTTGCAATATTTGATACAAGTTTTATGATTCATCACAAATTAATACATAAATTTACGGATGAAGATGTGAAACTAAAAAGATATATCATGTCAGGCTCGTGGGATTTTCTACTTCAAACAACTGCAAATTCTGATTTTATAACGATCCTACCATCACCAGTAAATGACTTCTTTAAAAATGATCGGATTGTAGAAATACCATTTAATGACCCGATAACATGGAAAGTATCATTATGTAGACCCAAGAAAGAAAGTTATAGCCATGTGAATCAATATGTATTTAATTTTATAATTGATTTCTTTAAAAATAAAAATACTTAAATAAAATTATTAGATTTTTAAAAATAGTATAGCTCGCTTATTATATTGATTAAAAGAAATTTATACTATAAAAGCGTAAATGAAAATATCACTTAAGTAGTGAAACATTTACGCTTATTCAGTTCTGGTTATTTTTTTAACAAATATAGATTACATATAGATTTTACTTATAGGACATATAAGAAATACGACTTAGACAATGGCGTTGTTTTTGAATTAATATATAATTATAGAACTAAAATATGACATATAAGGTTTCATAAAAAGTTTAAATACTTACACATCAATTTGAAACTTCGATTGCAATAATAAACTGAACTAAATTTTAATATCAGTAACCATTAAGAAAAAGAATTGATAATTTAAAAAAAGAAATTCATTATAGATTTCTTGAAAAATTGTTTATTCAAAACCTAACAATTCAAGTCTAGCATAAGTTATGTAACATAGTTAAGTAATTAAATGAATTTATTACTGTATACAACATCAAATAAACTTATGACACAAAAATCCAGATTATATAAAAATTAAATAAAATTCTAGTTAACTAAATAACTGCATTTGAAGAGCTCAGTATGTGTATGAAGTAATATTGATATTACAAGGAGGAGTTATTTATGAAAGAAGTAGTTATTCTATCGGCAGTTAGAACCCCTATAGGGTCTTTGGGTGGCACGCTCAAAAATGTAAGTGCTGTTGAATTAGGCTCTATAGTAGCAAAGGAAGCTATCAAAAGAGCAAATATAGAATCACATATGATTGATGAAGTATTAATAGGAAATGTACTTAGTGCTGGTCTTGGTCAAAATGTTGCTAGACAAGTCGCTATAAATTCCGGTATACCTGTTGAGGTCCCTTCTCTTGCTATAAATAAAGTTTGCGGTTCTGGACTTAGGGCAGTCAGTATGGCTGCACAGTTTATTGCACTTGGAGATTGCGATGTAGTTTTAGCCGGTGGCTGTGAAAGTATGAGCAATGCTCCGTATTTAATAAACAAAGGTAGGTATGGATACGGTTTAGGCGATAATAAATTAGTAGATTCTTTGGTAAATGATGGATTAACCGATGCTTTTAATGATTATCATATGGGTATAACGGCTGAGAACTTGGCAGAAAAATTCGATATAAGCAAAGAAGAACAGGATGGATTTGCACTTTTAAGTCAAGAAAGAGCCAAAAAAGCACAGCTAAACAACAGATTTAAAGATGAAATAGTAGAGGTAGTCGTGCCACAGAGAAAAGGAGATCCTTTAGTGGTAGATACTGATGAACACATTAAACCTAATACTACAATAGAAAAGTTAGGCAAGCTAAGACCTGCATTTAAAAAAGATGGAACAGTTAGCGCAGGAAATGCATCTGGAATAAATGATGGGGGAGCAATGGTCATTTTAATGAGCAGGGAAAAATGTGATGAATTGGGACTAAAGCCACTAGCGAGTATAGTTTCTTATGCAACAGCAGGAGTAGATCCATCTATTATGGGATATGGTCCAGTTCCAGCAACAGAAAAGGCTCTAAAAAAAGCTAATCTTAAATTAGATGATATTGATTTAATAGAGGCTAATGAAGCGTTTGCAGCTCAAGCTTTATCGGTTGAAAAAGGATTAAAATTAGATATGGAAAAAGTCAATGTAAATGGAGGAGCAATAGCACTTGGACATCCAATAGGAGCTAGTGGTTGTAGAATATTGGTTTCTTTGATCCACGAAATGCAAAAGAGAGAAACAGCTAATCTAGGACTTGCGACGCTTTGTATAGGTGGAGGTCAAGGTGTTAGCTTAATAATAAAAAAATGTTAGAAAATAAATACTTAAAATAGGGGAGAGATTTATGCAAAATTACAAATTATTAAAACAAATGCTTAGAGAATTTACATTAAACGAGGTAGCTCCTATAGCTCACGAAATAGATGAAGAAGAGATGTTTCCATATGAAACAGTTGAAAAAATGGCTAAATGTGGATTTCTGGGAATACCTTTTCCAAAGGAGTATGGCGGTGAAGGAGGCGACTATTTAGGATATGCGATGGCGGTTGAAGAGTTGTCAAAAGCATGTGGAACTACAGGAGTTATAGTGTCAGCTCATACTTCATTAGCAGGGAGTCCAATATATGAATTTGGATCAGAGGAGCAGAAACAAAATTTTTTAATCCCTCTAGCTAAAGGTGAAAAGTTAGGAGCTTTTGGTTTAACAGAGCCTAATGCTGGAACAGATGCATCAGGACAACAGACAACGGCAGTATTAGATGGCGATAACTACATACTAAATGGAACAAAAATTTTCATAACTAATGCAGGTCCAGCAGAAATTTATGTGGTTATGGCAATGACTGACAAAACGAAGGGTACACGTGGGATATCAGCGTTTATAGTTGAAAAGGATACAGAAGGATTCACTATTGGCAAGAAAGAACAAAAACTTGGAATTAGAGGTTCCTCTACATGTGAACTTATATTTGAAAATTGTAAAATACCAAAAGAAAACTTATTGGGAAAAGAAAGTCAAGGTTTTAAAATAGCCATGAAAACCCTAGATGGTGGTCGTATAGGTATAGCAGCTCAAGCCCTAGGTATTGCTCAAGGTGCTCTAGATACAACTGTAGAGTATGTAAAGGATAGAAAGCAATTTGGAAGAAGCATATCCGCTTTCCAAAATACTCAATTTGAACTGGCTGATATGAAAACTAAAATCGAAGCTGCAAGGCATTTAGTATATGATGCTGCAAAGAAAAAAGGAGAAGGCAAATCATACAATGTGGAGGCTTCAATGGCTAAACTTTATGCTGCCCAAGTTGCGATGGAAGTTACAACTAAGGCTATTCAACTTCACGGTGGATATGGATATACTCGTGAATACGATATAGAAAGAATGTTTAGAGATGCAAAAATAACTGAAATATACGAAGGTACAAGCGAAGTACAAAAAATGGTTATAAGCGCAGATCTTTTAAAATAGAAATCAGGAGGATAAGTATGAATATTTTGGTTTGTATAAAACAAGTACCGGATACAACAGAAGTTAAATTAGACCCTAAGACTGGAACATTAATGAGGGATGGTGTGCCGAGTATAATAAACCCAGATGATAAGGCTGGAATAGAAGAGGCTTTAAAGCTAAAAGAAAAAATAGGAGCTAAAGTTACTGTATTGACAATGGGACCTCCTCAAGCGAAAAATGCATTAGATGAAGCGCTAGCTATGGGGGTAGATAGAGCGATACTTCTTACAGATAGA
This sequence comes from Metaclostridioides mangenotii, assembly GCF_018917235.1. GTDB lineage: Bacteria > Bacillota > Clostridia > Peptostreptococcales > Peptostreptococcaceae > Metaclostridioides. The sequence continues at coordinate 20,870 of NZ_JAHLOF010000009.1, read as the reverse complement.
TCATTTGCTGGAGCAGATACATTAGCTACTTCAAAAACTATAGCGGGTGCAATTAAAAAATTAGACTATGATTTAATCATAGCAGGTAGGCAAGCAATAGATGGAGATACAGCACAAGTTGGTCCTCAAATAGCAAATCACCTTGATATACCATCTATAACATATGTTGATAAGCTAGATGTCGATGGAGATTCTGTAGTTGTAAATAGGGCTTTTGAAGAGGGATATCAAGTTATAAAGGCAAAAATGCCACTTCTTATCACTACTTTACATGAAATGAACTCTCCAAGATATATGAAGGTTTCAAGAATATACGATTGTATGAATAATAATTTGATTGAGAACTGGACTTTAAAAGACATTGATGTCAATTTAGAAGAAATTGGTTTAAAGGGTTCTCCTACAAAGGTAAAAAAATCATTTACTAAGGGAGTAAAAGCTAAGGGAACAGTTCATGATGTAGATGAAAGAGAGGGAGCATCAATAATAATAAGTGCTCTTAAAGAAAAACATATAATAACTGAAGTAAAGGCTAGTAATATATAATTCGACGGACTTTCTAATAAAGAGTAGTTAATTATGGAGGTAGAATAATGAGTGTAATGGTTTATGTAGAACAAAGAAGCGGTGAATTACAAAATGTATCGCTGGAATTATTGGGTAAAGGGAAAGAATTAGCAGATAGATTAAACACTAAAGTATGTGCAGCATTATTAGGATATGATGTTAAAAATTTATGTGAAGAACTCATACACCACGGTGCAGATGAGGTAGTTTGTGTTGATGATAAAAATTTAGATACATATATAACTAGTACTTATACAAAAGCGTTTTGTGAAGTAATAGGTAAGAAAGATCCAGATATAGTTTTAGTAGGAGCAACAACAATAGGAAGAGATTTGGCACCGAGAGTTAGTTCAGCTCTTGAGACAGGACTTACAGCTGATTGTACATCACTTGATATAGATGACGAAACCAATGGGTTACTTATGACGAGACCGGCATTCGGCGGAAATATAATGGCTACTATAATATGTCCAGATAATAGACCGCAGATGAGTACTGTAAGACCTGGAGTTATGACTAAATTAGAAAAAGATCCATCAAGAACTGGTATAATAAAAGATTTTTCAGTTGATCTATCCAACGAAGGAAAAAACATACAGGTACTAGATTTTATAAAAGAGAATGTAAAACAAGTTAAAATCGAAGATGCAAAAATACTTATATCGGCGGGTAGAGGTTTAGGTTCTAAAGAAAACTTGGATTCCTTATATGAACTTGCTGATTTATTGGGAGCTGAAGTTAGTGCATCGCGTGCTGTAGTCGACGCTGGTTGGGTTGATAAAAATCGTCAAGTTGGTCAAACTGGAAAAACTGTAAGGCCTGATTTATATATAGCGTGTGGTATATCAGGAGCTATACAGCATATAGCTGGTATGGAAGGTGCTCAGTATATAGTAGCTATTAATACAAATTCTGATGCCCCAATATTTGAAAATGCTGATCTATCTATAGTGGGAGATGCTAATAAAGTAGTAAAAAATTTAATACAAGAATTAGCATAATATATAATTCATATTTTAAATATAAAAAAAATTTATTGAGGGGGATGTTTACATGAAATCAATGATTAGAATGAGAATGAGTAGTCAGGATGCTCACTACGGTGGAAATTTAGTAGACGGTGCCAAGATGCTTCAATTATTTGGAGATATTGCAACAGAGCTACTTATACAAAATGATGGAGATGAAGGGTTATTCAGATCTTACGATAGTGTAGATTTTCTTGCTCCAGTATTTGCTGGAGATTATATAGAAGCAGTTGGAGAAATTGTAAAAGTAGGAAATAGTTCTAGAAAAATGGTGTTTGAAGCTAGAAAAGTTATAATACCTAGAACTGATATAAGCGGCTCAGCGGCAGAAGTTTTAGAAGAACCGATAGTAGTGTGTAAAGCTAGTGGGACTTGTATAGTACCAAAAGATAAGCAAAGATTATAGTTTATTAAAGGGGGGTTTTAGTATGCAAAAAGTTATTATTACTGCTGCGATATGCGGTGCTGAGGTTACTAAGGATCACAATCCAAATGTACCTTACACTGTAGAGGAAATAGCAAGGGAGGCGAAGTATGCGTATGATGCGGGAGCGAGCATAATACACCTTCATGTCAGAGAGGATAATGGAGAACCTACTCAAAGTATAGATAGATTTAGAGAGTGCATAGATGCCATTAAAGTTGCGTGCCCTGATGCCATTATTCAACCTTCAACTGGAGGCGCAGTTGGAATGAGCAATGAAGAGAGAATACAACCTGTAAATCTTTATCCTGAAATGGCGACTTTGGATTGCGGAACATGCAATTTTGGTGGAGATGAAATATTTGTAAATACTGAAAATACTATAAAAGAATTTGGAAAGAAAATGATAGAACTAAATATTAAACCAGAAATAGAGGTGTTCGACAAAGGGATGATCGACATGGCAATCAGGCTTAATAAAAAGGGATTTATCAGTGATAATATGCATTTTAATTTTGTTATGGGCGTTAACGGAGGAATAAGTGCAACTTATAGAGATCTGATATTTATGAGAGATAGTATACCTGAGAGTTCTACATTTACAGTAAGCGGTATAGGTAAATTTCAATTTGATATGATAGCATTAGGCATATTAATGGGTGGACATGTGAGAGTTGGATTTGAAGACAATGTATACATGAAAAAAGGAGTACCAGCTTCATCTAATGGTGAATTTGTTCAAAGAGCAGCTAGTATTGTAAAGGAACTTGGAAGAGAAGTGGCAACACCTAAAGAAGCCCGTCAAATACTTGGTCTAACATCAAAAGTGTTAGAGGCACAAGAAGCGTAGAAAATATGTAGGGGGTATCTAAAATGAGTAAAGTGATATCTTTAGAAAAACTAAAGGAAGTATTTAAAGACGAGATGACTATTATGATAGGAGGATTCTTAGGGTGTGGGACAGGCGAAGCACTAATAGACTCACTCATAGAATCTAACGTGAAAAATTTAACAATAATAGGGAATGACACTTCTTATGTAGATCAAGGAATAGGAAGACTAATTGTCAATAATCAAGTTAAAAAGGTTATAGCATCTCATATAGGAACAAATTCAGAAACAGGGAGATTAATGAATGAAGGAAAACTTGATGTAGAGCTATCCCCACAGGGAACTCTCATAGAAAGGATCAGAGCAGGTGGATACGGTTTAGGAGGAGTACTAACTCACACAGGAGTAGGTACAATCGTAGAAGAAAATAAACAAAAAATTAATATAAGTGAAAAAGAATATTTATTAGAACTTCCGCTAAGAGCTGATATTGCACTTGTTTATGGTACTTTAGTAGATGAATTTGGAAATACAATGTATAAAGGAACGACTAAAAATTTCAATCCGATGATAGCCATGGCAAGTGACATAGTAGTAGTACAAGCTGAAGAATTAGTGAGCGTAGGGGATATAGATATGGAACTCATAATGACTCCAGGTGTAGTTGTAGATTATATAGTAAAGGGGAATAACTGATGAATCCTAAAGAGATTATAGCTAAAAGGGTAGCAATGGAATTAAAAGACAATCAATTAGTAAATTTAGGGATTGGTCTTCCAACATTAACTGCAAATTATATTGAAGAAGGCATCAATGTAACATTCCAATCTGAAAATGGAATGGTGGGGATGGATAAAGTTGCTGATGATGATCAAATCGATCCATATATAACTAATGCAGGCGGTCAATATGTAACCATAAATGAAAATGGAGCTTTCTTTGACACATCAATGTCTTTTGGACTTATAAGAGGAGGGCATGTAGATGTAACTGTATTAGGTGCACTAGAGGTAGATCAACATGGAAACATAGCCAACTGGATAGTGCCAGGTAAAATGGTTCCGGGAATGGGTGGTGCTATGGATTTAGTGGTTGGAGCAAAAAAAGTAATAGTGGCTATGCTACATACTGCAAAAGGCAACCCTAAAATACTAAAAGAATGTACTCTCCCATTAACTGCAAAAGGTGTAGTAGATATGATAATAACTGAATATGCAGTTATAAACGTAACAAAAGAAGGATTAGTTTTAACTGAAATAAGTGAAGATATAACGATAGATAAGTTAAAAGAAATGACAGAAGCAGATTTAATTATATCTGAAAATTTAGTGTACACAAATGCACAATTAGTATAAAAAGAGGGGATTAAAGATGAAAGGATGCAAATATGGAACACATAGAGTTATTGGTGAAAATGCACTTCCACAACCAGCAAAAAAATTAAATAACGATATGAACGAAATTTACGATAATGAAATTTTGATAGATGTTCAAGCATTAAATATAGACTCTGCAAGCTTTATCCAAATTGAAGAAGAATGTGAACACGATGTAGAAAAAATAAAGTCAAAGATACAAGAGATAGTTGAGGAAAAAGGGAAAATGCAAAACCCTATAACAGGATCCGGCGGGATGTTAATAGGAACTATAGAAAAAATAGGATCTGACTTAGTAGACAAAATAGATATAAAAGTTGGAGATAAAATAGCAACACTAGTATCATTATCGCTAACACCATTAAAAATAGAGAAAATTTTAGATATAAAACCAGAAATAGATAGAGTTGAGATTAAAGGTAAAGCAATTTTATTTGAGAGTGGAATATATGCTAAGCTACCGGAGGATATGGAAGAAAACTTAGCATTAGCAGCGCTTGATGTAGCTGGAGCACCTGCACAAACACAGAAGTTGGTTAAAGAGGGAGATAGTGTTTTAATACTAGGAGGCGCTGGTAAATCTGGTATGCTTTGTTGTTATGAAGCTAGAAAAAAAGCAGGTAAAACCGGAAGAGTTATCGCTCTTGTTATAGATGAAGAACAGGCAAAATTTATAGAAGAAAACGATATTGCAAACACGGCAATTGCTGTAGACGCAAAAAATCCTGTAGAAGTTCTTAACAAAGTATTAGAGGTAAATGAAGGTAAAGAAGTAGATTTAGCCATAAACTGTGTAAATGTTCAGAATACAGAAATGAGTACAATATTGCCGGTTAGGGATGGGGGAGTAGTATACTTCTTCTCTATGGCAACAGTATTTACAAAAGCAGCTCTAGGCGCTGAAGGTGTTGGTAAAGATGTCGATATGATAATTGGAAACGGATATACAAAAGGTCATGCAGATGTAACTCTAACTGCACTAAGAGAAAGTGCAACACTTAGGAAAATATTTAAAAACTTATATATATAATTAAGGAGGTTACAAAGTTATGGAAAGAAAAATATTTACAAATGTCAATGATGAACTATGGAATGATTGGAATTGGCAAGTAAAGAACCGAATTACTACAGTAGAGGATTTAAAAAAATATATTCCTCTTACAGAGCAAGAAGAAGAAGGTGTTAAGGAATGTCTTAGAACATTGAGAATGAGTATAACACCATATTATTTATCCTTAATTGATCCTAAAAATCCAAATGACCCAATTAGAAAACAAGCAATACCGACATCAGACGAATTGAAAGTGTCAGATGCCGACTTGGATGATCCGCTTCATGAAGATGGAGACTCACCGGTTCCAGGTCTTACACACAGATACCCAGACAGAGCTTTACTTTTAATAACAGATCAGTGTTCTATGTATTGTAGACATTGCACTAGAAGAAGATTCGCTGGACAAAATGATGGCGCGCAGCCAATCGATAGAATAGACAATGCCATCGAATATATAAGAGATACACCTGCTATAAGGGATGTATTATTATCAGGTGGGGATGCGCTTTTAATGAGTGATGATAGACTTGAATATATTATAAGTAAATTAAGAGAAATACCACATGTTGAAATAGTGAGAATTGGAAGTAGAGTGCCTGTAGTTATGCCACAAAGGATAACTGATGATTTAGTAAACATGTTAAAAAAATATCATCCAGTATGGTTGAATACACATTTTAATCATCCTAATGAAATAACACCTGAATCAATCGAAGCATGTGCTAAGATGATAAATGCAGGTATACCTTTAGGAAACCAAAGTGTTCTACTTAGAGGTGTAAATGACTGTATGCATGTAATGATGAAGTTAGTAAACGACTTAGTGAAAATAAGAGTTAGACCATACTATATCTACCAATGTGACCTATCTAATGGAATAGAACACTTTAGAACACCAGTATCTAAAGGTATAGAAATCATAGAAGGATTAAGAGGACATACATCAGGATATTGCATACCAACATTCGTGGTTGATGCGCCAGGTGGCGGTGGTAAAACTCCGGTTATGCCAAATTACGTAATTTCTCAAAGCCATGATAAAGTAATACTAAGAAATTTCGAGGGAGTGATCACTACTTATACAGAGCCAAGCAATTACAGTCATACATGTGAATGTGAAGTCTGTAGAGGTGAAAGAGAAGTTCATAAAGTAGGAATAGCAGGGCTTCTAAATAATCAGCAAAGTGTAATGGAGCCTGTTGGATTAGAGAGAAAGAAAAGAGAACTTTGTGCACATTTAGGTTAAAATAATAATTTTATTGTACCTAATATTATTATAGAAAATATAGCTTTTAGCTAGTTGTTGATGTGAATTATTAGATTAAACTCTAAATTATTGCCAAAAAATTAACAAAGATATTATAAACTCATATGAGTTTATAATATCTTTGAATAAAGAATGTATATAGATTCCAAAAAAATCAATTATAGTTTAAGGATATAATTATGAATATATTAGATGAAATACTAAGATATAATAGTCTATCGATCATAGGTAACTACAAAAATGTTGGAAAAACTACTACATTAAACTATATCTTAAAAGAAAGCATAAATAGAAATATAGTGCTGGGAATTACATCTATAGGTGTTGATGGCGAGGGAGTAGATGTCGTTACTAAGACTCAAAAACCTACAATATATGTAAACAAAGGTACTATAATAGCTACTGCAGCTAATTTAGCTTTAAATAGCGATATAACAAAAGAAATTTTAGAGATGACTACTATAACGACACCCATGGGAAATATAGTTATATTTAGGTCTTTAAGCGATGGATATATTGAGCTTGCAGGGCCATCTATAAATACTCAGATAAAGTATATTTGTGACAGGCTTAAATACTATGGGGCGGATTTAAGTATGGTTGATGGGGCTTTGTCTAGAAAAACGTTGGGTTCACCATCTATTACTGATTCTACAATATTTTGTAGTGGAGCTGTAATAGACAAAGATTTACATAAGGCAGTTGAAAAAATAGTCTATGATGCTAATATTCTTAGCTTAGATAAAATAAATGACAAAGCATTTTATGAAGTTTATGAAAATTTAAAAACATATAAGGCATGTTTAGTAAATAAAAACTATTCTTTCAAACCTATAAATATAAAGACAACTTTAAACTCTTCTAAAGAGATTATTAAAGAAATTGACAAAGATACTAAATATGTAGTTGTAAATGGAATAGTAAGCAACGAATTTATAAACGATTTTATAAAAAACGGCAGTAAATATAAAGATATTACCATATTGGTTAGTGATAGTACAAAGATATTTTTAGATAATGAAATATTTGATAAGTTTATAAAGCTTAAAGGAAATATTAAAGTAATAAATAAAGTGAATTTAATAGGATTAAGTATAAATCCAACTTCAATAGAGGGATATAACTTTGATAACAAGTATTTTATAGAGAGCATACAGAAAAAAATAGATATAAAAGTTTTTAATGTTTTAGATATGTAAAATAAGGTTTTATAAACTAGGAGGTGATTACATTAAATCATTTATTATAAATGAAGTAAATACTGTTACTCCATATGGTGGAAAAGAGAAGGCCGATATAAAAATATTTAAAAAAGAAAATAGTGAAAAGTTAGCTAAGGAACTTGATTATATAGAAAAGATAATCGATGGTTTAAATGAGAATAAGGCAATTTTCGATGATATAGAGCATGCGTTCTGTAAAATCAAAAATATAAAAAATACCCTAGAGAGACTAAAAAATAATAATGTATTAGATGAACTTGAACTATTTGAAATAAAAAATTTTTCTATAAATACTAATGAGATAATAAGTAATTACAAAAAATTGAATATAAGTGTAGATTATATAAATTTCAAATATCTCGATGATGTTGTCGAGCTATTAGATCCAGATGAACTTAATTTAGTTACATTCCAAATATATAATTCCTATAGTAAAAAATTATCCTTTATTAGAAAAAATAAAATGGATATAGAAAAAAAGATTTTTATGGAAACAGATTCAGATAAGATAGATAAATTAAAAAAAGAAAGATTAGAGATCGTTCTAAATGAAGATAGAGAAGAATTAAAAATAAGAAAATCTCTAAGCGAAAAACTATTTAACTATGTTGTCGATATCGATGAAAATATGAAATCTATAGGTGGGCTGGATTTACTTATTGCCAAAGCTAACTTAGCAATCGAGCACAATGCAGTAAAACCTACTATAAATAGTGAAAGTAGGATATATTTTGAAAATCTTGTAGATCCAAATCTCAAAGAGATTTTAAATTCACAGAATAAAGGATACATTCCGATCAGTATAGATATCGATAATAAAATTACAATAATAAGCGGTGCTAATATGGGTGGAAAAAGTGTAAGTATGAGGACTATAGCTCTTAACCTATATTTATTCCAATGTGGTTTTTATGTATTTGCTAAAGAAGCCGACTTATGTGTGTTAGATTTTATATATTTGATAAGTGATGATATGCAGGATATTAATAGAGGCCTAAGTACGTTTGGAGCTGAAATTATAAAATTGAAAGAAATAACTAAACTTATGAAGAGAAGAGATGGATTTATAGCTTTAGATGAATTTGCTAGGGGAACTAACCCTGTAGAGGGAAGGATACTTCTAAAATCAATATGTGAATATTTCAAGAGGTATAATTCTATAAGTCTAATATCAACACATCTAGATGATATAGATATAGATGATGCTACTTATTATCAAGTAATCGGTCTTAAAAAAGTAGATTTTGCTGGATTAAAACGTCAAATAGATTTAAAAGTTGGGATGGGTCTAAGTGAGAATTCAAATGAAATTAAAATACTTCAAGAATTTATGGATTATAGACTCGAAAAAGTTAGTAAAGAAACTAAAGTTCCAAAGGATGCTATAAATGTATGTAAGTTATTAGGACTGGATAATGAGATTATAAATATAGCTTCAGACTGGATAATAAAGCTTGAGGAGGATTAATATGAGTAAAGTAAATTTAGATTTCGAAATAGTAGAAAAAGCTCGTAAATCAGCGCGCAATATAGTATCGGAGGTACAGGAATTTATAGATAAAAACACAACTGTATCGGTTGAAAGGACAATTCTTAGATTACTAGGTGTGGACGGAGTAGATGAATTTGGAGTGCCTCTACCAAATATCGTTGTCGATAGTATTAAAAATTCAAATGATGGATCTTTAGGAATGGGTGTTGCCTATTACATGGGAAATGCGATGATTAATACAGGTCTTACTCCACAAGAAATAGCAGAGAAAGTATCAAATGGAGATTTAGATTTATGCAAAAATAAAGAACACGATGTTTTTGATGTCAAACTTAAAATAAATGATATAGCTAAAAAAAGTGTAGAACAAATAAAAGCTAATAGAAATAAAAGAGAAGAATTTTTAAATGAATATGGAGATAAGACAGGTCCGTATATATATGTAATAGTTGCAACTGGAAATATATATGAAGATATAACACAAGCAGTTGCCGCAGCGAAACAAGGTGCAGATATAATAGCCGTTATAAGGACGACAGGTCAAAGTTTACTAGACTATGTTCCATATGGTGCTACTACTGAAGGTTTTGGGGGAACTTATGCAACCGGTGAAAACTTTAGACTTATGAGAGAAGCGTTAGATAAAGTTGGAGCTGAACTTGGTAGATACATTAGGCTTTGCAACTACTGTTCTGGTTTATGTATGCCTGAAATCGCTGCTCTTGGAGCTCAAAATAGACTTGATGTTATGCTGAACGACGCCTTATACGGAATATTGTTCAGAGATATAAATATGAAGAGAACTATGATAGACCAGTTTTTCTCTAGAATAATAAATGGATTTGCAGGCGTTATAATAAACACTGGTGAAGATAACTACCTGACGACAGCGGATGCAATAGAAGAGGCACACACTGTTCTTGTATCACAGCTTATTAATGAACAATTCGCGCTTGTTGCAGGGCTTCCAGAAGAACAGATGGGTCTTGGCCACGCATTTGAAATAAGTCCAGATGTAGAAAACAGTTTCTTGTACGAATTAGCTCAAGCTCAGATGGCCAGAGAAATATTTCCTAAGGCACCTTTAAAATACATGCCTCCTACTAAGTTTATGACTGGCGATATATTTAAAGGACAAGTACAAGACGCTTTATTTAATATGGTGACTATAATGACAAATCAAAAGCTACATTTGCTAGGTATGCTTACAGAAGCAATACACACGCCATTTATATCTGATAGAGCAATTTCAATAGATAATGCGAGGTATATATTCAGCACTATGAAAGATATTGGAGAAGAAATAGAGTTTAAAAAGGATGGTATAATGTGTAGCAGAGTCGATGAGGTTTTGAATAACGCACATGATTTAATATCAGAAATAGAAAAAGAAGGTCTATTTAAAACTATAGAAAAAGGTAAGTTTGCAGGAATAAAGAGACCTATAGACGGTGGAAAAGGACTCGATGGAGTAGTTATGAAAGACAGCGTATATTTCAACCCATTTGTAGATTTAATGTTAGGAGGTAAATGCTAATGAGTGGAGCATATTCTTTAGAAAATAAGGAGTACGATAAAAATCTTGATTTAAAAAATATTAAGCCATATGGTGATACATTAAATGATGCCAAAGTTCAAGTTAGCTTTACACTACCTATTAAAGACGATGAAAAAGGTATAGAAGCTGCTAAACTTATTGGTAAGAATATGGGATTAAGTGATATAAATGTTGCTCATCATAAAGCTCTCGACGAGGAATTTACTTTCTATATTGTATATGGAAGTTTGGAAAAAGGCATCAATTACGAAGATATTCATGTGGAAGTAGCGCAAGAAGATACTATGGATAAAAAAGAAATAGAAAATTACATAAAAGAAAATATAAAAAGAGATGTAGTGGTAGTAGGAGCAAGCACTGGAACTGATGCTCATACTGTTGGAATAGATGCAATAATGAATATGAAGGGTTACGCAGGTAATTACGGCTTAGAAAGATATGAGGGAATAGAAGCGCATAACTTAGGAAGCCAGGTTCCTAATGAAGAGTTTATAAAAAAAGCAATTGAACTCAAGGCTGATGTACTACTAGTTTCTCAGACTGTAACACAAAAAAATATTCACATAGAAAACCTGACAAATCTAGTAGAATTGTTAGAAGCAGAGGGTATACGTGATAAAGTTATACTACTTTGCGGCGGTCCAAGAATAAGTTATGAACTTGCAAAGGAACTAGGTTATGATGCAGGGTTTGGAGCTGGTAAATTTGCACAAGATGTTGGAAGCTTCTTTGTAACCGAATTAGTTAATAGAAGATTGGCATGTGCAGATTAATTTATAACTTTTTAAAATCATAATACTGCAACATTTATTAAACTTAGTATTTTCATAATAAAAATTATTATATTTGGAGGCCGTGCTCTATGGGAGTTTTGATGGGAATTTTGATTGGATTATTTAAGTTTTCACCAGTTTTTTTACTGGCGAGTTTAATGATTTCAGGTATGGATTGTTTAATGGCAGCACCAATTTCTACTATATATGCATTTATTGTAGCATCGATAACAGATAAACTAAAGTTTGAAGAGTTAGTTGATTGCGCAGTTGATAACGTAAAACATTTAAATTTAGTTTTTTTTATATTGATGCTTGCATACGCTATGGCTGAAGCATTTATGGCGACTGGAGTTGGAGCAGCTATAGTTAATATTGCACTATCTTTAGGTGTTACAGGTAGAACAGTAGCGCTCGTATCATTTTTAGCTACATGTGTACTTTCAGTAGCTACCGGAACTTCGTGGGGAACTTTTGCTGCATGTGCACCGATATTCTTATGGTTAAATCATATGGTTGACGGTAATATATTATTGACAACTGCGTCCATAGCAGGTGGAGCTTGTTTTGGAGACAATATAGGTCTTATATCGGATACAACAGTTGTAAGCTCTGGGATCCATGACGTGCAAGTAGTGGATAGAGTAAAGTCACAAGGACCTTGGTCTTTAGTATGTTTAGTAGCTTCAATAATTATCATATATTTAATAGGTGTAAAGATGGGATTGCCGACAGATGCTGCCAGCGCTACCTCAGCAGTGGATAAAATTCCAGTAGAAGTCATGAAGAATTTAGAGGTACAGAGGCCATCAGCAGTAGAGCTTTTAAATCAAGTTAAAAATGGAGTACCATATTATATGGCTATACCGCTAATTCTTGTTTTAGTCGTGGCATTTAAAGGATTGCCAACACTCGCATGTCTATCAATAGGTATAATATCATCATGTGTCTTCGGATTTTTCGCAGGTACAGTTCCATCAATAAATGGATTCTTGGATTTGATGATGTCTGGATTCGCAGAGGCGGGTTCTTGGGTTATAGTAATGATGATGTGGATTGGTGCATTTGGTGGAATAATGTCTAAGATGAGAGCATTTGAACCTTTGTCTATATTAATATTAAAAATTGTTAGAAATGTCAAACAATTAATGTTTATGAATGGGCTATTATGTTTAGCAGGTAATGCAGCTCTTGCAGATGAAATGGCTCAAATTGTTACAGTAGGTCCTATAACTAAAGAGTTAGTTGATAAAAATGTAGAAGCCAGTGAAGAAGATATGTACAAATTGCGTCTAAGAAATTCCACGTTTGCAAGTTCACTAGGAGTTTTTGGGTCTCAGTTGATACCATGGCACGTTTATATAGGGTTCTATATTGGAATATTAACCGCTGTCTATCCGCTATATCAATTTAATCCTATAGATATAATACAATACAATGTAATGGCGTATATCACAGTCGGTTCGATTCTTTTAATGACATTAACTGGACTCGATAGATTTATTCCTATGTTTGGGTTACCTAGTGAACCAAATGTTAAATTAAAGAAAAAGAAGAAAAAAGTATTAAATGAAGTAGAAGAAAAAGTATAATAATATGTATTAAATAATCAGTCAGATTAATACTGAAAATAATCAATATTTTTAATTGTCCCCAAAAGAATTAATTATATAAATCTCCAAATTAGTATTTAAGTATATTAATTTGGAGATTTTTAATTGAATATAATATTAGATAAGAATCTGTAAGATCTATAAGTTTTTGTATCGTATATATAATGCCGCTTCACAATTTAAACTAAGGTCATAGGAGGAGCTGTTATCACATTAGTTAATTACATTTTATACATAAAAACTAATTTCTAAAATTGCTCAATCAAAGCAAATTATAATCATATAAATTTATAATATTTATATAAATATAAGTTTACAAGGTTCATTGACTTTACTAAAAATGAGTGATATTCTTTTAAATATTAATAATGAATTTAAATTTATGGAGGGAAAATAATGCGTCAATGTATGGATTCTGATAATTTGCATAGAAGAATAAAAAAAATTATGGGGCAGCTAAATGCTATAGATAATATGCTCGATGAAGATATTCCTTGTGAGGATATATTAATGCAAGTAAATGCTACGAAAAGTGCATTACATAAAGTAGGTCAGGTTATACTTGAGGGTCATATAAGCCATTGTGTAAAAGATGGGCTTGAACATGGAGATCCTGATAAAACAATTAAAGAGTTTACAAAGGCAATTGAACATTTTTCAAGAATGACTTAAAAAACAGTTAAATTTTAACTGTTTTTTTTATTGACAAATATTATCAATTAAATTACTCTATACATATACCCCTATGGGTATAGAAGGAGGAGAAGATATAATTTGATTTATACATTAAAGAATAAAAAAAATATGGATATCTTATTTATATTAATTTCTGCAATATCACTTATTATTAGTTTTTTTAATTTAATACCATCCAATTTTGATTTTTCATGGATTGCGATAATATTATGTGGTTTACCTATACTTAAAGGGGCTACAATAGGACTGGTAAAAGACCATGATATTAAGGCTGGGGTTTTGGTATCAATGGCATTAATTGCATCAATAATGATTGGAGAGACGTTTGCAGCAGGAGAAGTTGCTTTTATTATGGCTCTAGGTGAAATGCTCGAGGAATATACCCTTATTAAAGCAAAAAAGGGAATTGAGAAATTGGTAAACTTAACACCAACTACAGCTAGATTGATTAAAAATGGTAAAGATAAAATAATATCAGCTACAGAAGTATTAGTAGATGATACTGTTAAAGTATTGCCGGGAGAGACGATACCTGTAGACGGAATTATAATAAGAGGTGAAACATCTATAGACCAATCCGTTATGACAGGAGAATCAATGCCAGTAGATAAAAAAATAGGTGATGAGGTATACAGCGGAACAGTTAATTTATTTGGATCATTTGATATGAAAACAACTAAAATAGAGGAAGATAGTTCTATTCAAAAAATGATACGATTGGTTAAATCAGCAGATGCAGGAAAAGCTAAAATAGTGGGCATGGCTGATAGGTGGGCAACTTGGATTGTTATAATCGCATTAGTCTCAGCTGTTCTTACATGGTTAGTTACAGGAGAGATTATTCGTGCTGTAACCATACTAGTTGTATTTTGCCCTTGTTCTTTGGTGTTAGCAACACCTACTGCTATTGTAGCTGGTATAGGTAATGCGACAAAATTCGGGATCTTAGTTAAAGAAGGAGACGCATTAGAGAGGCTAGCTAAAATAAATAAGATTGCTTTTGATAAGACAGGAACCTTAACCTATGGAAAACCAAAGGTTACAAAAGTGCACTCTTTTGATGACAATATTTCAAATGAAGAACTTTTAAAATTAGCATCAAGTGTTGAAAAACACTCCGAGCACCCACTGGGTAAGGCCATAGTGGAGTATAGTAAACTAAAACTAGGTCTAGATTTTTATGATTCATCTAATTTTAAGATGAAAATAGGTAAAGGTGTTATAGCTAATATAAATGAAGATATATTAATGGCAGGAAATAAAAGGCTACTTGAAGAAAATAATATTATTTTAAATGATAGTCAAAATAAAATAGTTGAAGAATACATAGGAAAAGGAAATACTGTTATCTTTATTGCTATAAATAATACTATTATAGGATTTATCATATTAGAAGATATCCTACGAGATAATGTCAAATCAATTATAAAAAAAATTAAAGATTTAGGAATTGGAAGTATATTAATTACTGGTGACAATAAACTAACATCAAAAAATATAGCATCAATATCTGGTATTGATAGTGTTTATTATGAGTGTTTACCTGAAGATAAACTATCTACAATTGAAAATTTTCAAAATGATAATAACTTAATATGTATGATAGGTGATGGTATAAATGATGCTCCCGCATTAAAGAAATCTTTTGTGGGAATCGCTATGGGTGGTATTGGAAGTGACATCGCTGTAGAAGCATCTGATATAGTTTTAATTAGTGATGAGATAAAATATATTCCGCATTTAATAAAACTATCAAAAAAGACTATGAAAACTATCAATATAAATATTTTATTATCAATGGCATTAAATTTCATATCTATAATTTTAGCAATGACAGGTATACTTAGCCCTATACTGGGAGCTTTGGTTCATAATATAGGATCTGTTATAGTTATAATACATTCAGCTTTTTTATTAAATTGGGGGAGAAATGAATTATGGAACTAATCACAACTATTATATTATTAATTAGTGGAATAATGGTAAGTATTGGAGGAGGCTTTTATCTAATTAAAAGCCGTGGTGATAAAGAATCTGTTAAAATCTATACTATAACTACAATAGTTGGTATAGTGATTACAATTATAGCCATTTTAAAATTATTAATAAAATAAGATAATCAGAAGCAATATATGAGACCTTCGGCTAGTTAATAGTTGAGGGTCATTTTATAGTATAATTATTTATAGATTGTTTTTGTATAAGGGTATCATTTATAAGGTATCTTATAAAGATGATCCTCAATATGAATATGAATATTTTCTAGTGATGATATTTATGCTTTATATATAAATAAAGTTATACTACAAATCTATGATTTAAGTAATGATAATAAACGTTTAGAAGGTGAGGAGCTAAAAAATGTAAAATATCCTCCAATTTACTTAGATAAATAAAAGATAGTATTGTAGACAAAAAAGGAAGTAGCTTATAATATAAAAAGACAGACCTTAAACTATTTATTAGTTGAAGGTCTGTCTTTTTATATTATTTTATATCTTGGCATTTTTCGCATTTAACTTTACATGCTTTTTCTTCTTGCATATTAATGGAGCCCCATTTTGCAAATTTACCTAAAATAGGTATAATGCTATTTCCTTTATCAGTTAAAGAGTATTCAACCCTAGGAGGGACTTCATTATATTGTTCACGATTAACAATATAATCAGATTCTAATTCTTTTAATGATTGAGCTAACATTGTGTTTGTAATTCCTTCTAATTTTCTTTTTAAGCTACTATATCTTGTAGGTTTGCCTGATGCCAATATGCAAAGAATAGGTAATTTCCACTTACCACCAACAATGTCTAACCCATATTTTATTGGACAAATCAATTCTTCTCTATTTATAATTATTTTTTCATTCTCTAAACTCAAGATCATTCATTCCTTCCATTAGTATGTTTCTAAGTACTATATTAGTATACTTTAGATACTTTATAAGAAAAAACTGCATACTTGCTTTATATGTATTTTATATTAAAATTATATCAAAGGATAATCCTTAGTTCAAGTGTTATCCTTAATACTAGTTATTTAAAGGAGTGTAATGATTATGAAAGCACTAGATTTTTTAAACAAAGCAGGAACTTATTATTTAGCAACAACTGAAGGTGATCAAGCTCGTGTACGCCCACTTGGTTTCGTTATGGAATACAACGGAAAACTTGCATTCTGCACATCAAACCAAAAGAAAATGTTTAAGCAACTTAATAGTAATCCAAAAGTAGAAATCTGCTGTATTGATCAAAAATTTAACACTTTACGTATTTCAGGAAAAGCAGTATTTGCTACATCAGAAGAAACACAAACAAAAGCACTTGAAATAATGCCAGACTTAAGAAGAATGTACTCGGTAGGAGATGGTAAATTTGAAATATTCTACATTGATGAAGCAATTGCAAAATGTTATTCTATGAGTGGTAAAAAAGTTGATATAGAGATTTAGTTTTTAAAAAAATTAGCTAATTATATTTACATATTTATCTCAGAGGGGGATATTTTATATGAATACTAACGAGAAACTTTATAACAGAATAAACGATAGTTTTAAAAAACAAAATTATTTATCATTCATTGGCGCAGAACTTGAGCATGTTGAAACTGGAAAAGTTGTAATTACATGCCAACGTAAGGATTTTTTAACTCAACAACAAGGATTAATACACGGTGGTGTTGTGACTTCATTAGCTGATGTGTCTTGCGGATATTCAGCTCTGACAACTATGCCCGAAGATTCTGAAGTACTATCTGTGGAATTTAAAATAAATTTAATTAGGCCTGCAATATCAAATAAAATCGTGGCTACTGGAGAAGTTTTAAAATCTGGAAAAACTTTAGTTATAACAGAGTCAACAGTTATAGATGAAAGCGGAGAAAAGGTTATTGCGAAGATGTTAGCAACTATGATTACTACAAAGTCAAAAAATAATTATAAATAATGAAATATAAATTATAGATTAACAATTTAGATTAATAATACTATATTAAATACATTTCACATATAAAATTTAAACCAAAATACATAAAATTAATATATTTAAGCAAAAAAGACTTTCAGCTAATAAATAGTTGAGGGTCTTTTTATAGTTCAAATAGATTACTTCATAAATAATTTATACTTTTATTATATATTCTAGATATACACTGAAAGGGTATAAAAATCACAATTGATTTATAAGGAGGGTAATGATGTTTAGGAAACTAAAGAAATCAATTAATAAGTTCATTCAAGAATTGGCTAAGGAGAATCAAAAATTATACGGTAGCGAAAGAATGGATTGTTGTGAACTAAATAAAACAAAGACTAAAGGTAGTATAAAATGATACTTTATTATAACATTGTAAAAATAAAATACAGAACGTCCATGTATACGGTGTATTAATATTTGAAATTACATCATAAGGAAAGAACATATCGAATTAAATATATAACATAATACATGTCGTACTTTACAACGCAAATTAATTAATTTTAGGGTGGTTTAAACCATCCTTTTTTATTTTTCAGCATAAATATTAAATTTATCTGGATTAACTTTTGCTTGGTTATTAATTTTCTTTTAGCTCTAGAATTATCTTGTGGCCATGGGTAAAAGGTATCTTTGTAAATTCTAATATATGTATTTTAAAATTAAGTAAATCGTGTAAAAAATTATAATGGATGTAAAGAATTATAAACAATGTTTACTCTTTATTTACTCATATATAATATCTGCTTAACAAAAATTAATTATTATCAAATTAGGTTTAAAATTAAATTTTTAGGAGGAATAATTATGTTAAAAAATAAGAAATTTCTAGTGCTAGCCCTTTCATTAATGATAGGTATTGTTTCAGTAGGCTGTGGAAAAGGATCGGACAAGCAAAAATCTAACTCTGATAGTGTTACAATATCAGGATCTACATCAGTTGGAGCTGTAATGGAACCACTTGTTGAAGAATATAAAAAAAGTGAAGGTAAAGAAACAAATTTAGAAGTGCAACAAATAGGATCTTCTTCTGGGATTAAAAACACAATTGATGGAACTTCTGAAATTGGAATGACTTCTAGAGATCTTAAAGATGGAGAAAAACAAGCTAAGTTAGAAGAAACTCAAATTGCTATAGATGGTATTGCTGTTATAACTAATAAAAAAAATAAAGTAAAAGATTTAACTATGGAACAAATTAAAGATATATATACTGGAAAAATAACGAATTGGAAAGAAGTTGGAGGAGAAGATTCACCTATAGTCGTTGTATCAAGAGAAGATGGTTCTGGAACAAGAGAAGGATTTGAAACTATAGTAGGATATGATGCTGAAGAACTTACAAGTAATTCACTTATTAGTGATGGATCAGGAAATATAAAAACGACAGTAGCAGGAAACAAAGATTCAATAGGATATATTTCGCTTGGATATGTAGATAAAGATATAAGTAGCGTTTCTATTTCAGGAGTAGAAGCAACAATTGATAATGTGAAAAATAATAAATATCCAATATTAAGACCTTTCTTATTAGTTAATAAACCTGACGGTTTATCTGAAAAAGGTAAAGCATTTATTGATTATATACTAAGTGAAGATGGACAAAAAATAGTAGAGAAACACGGATTTGTTAGTGTTAAGTAATAAATGGTATTTAAATAAATATTCCTTAATATATAGAAAGGAAGAATATTAATGGTAATAAAATCAAGAAAGGTAAAAATTGAACAGAAATCCGATATTAGCAATAAGAATAATAGACAAAAGTATTTAGTTGAAAAAATTACTGAAAATATATTTATGTTTAGCGCTTTACTAGGAGTCGCTTGTTTATTTTTAATAATAGGTTTTGTATTTTTTATGGGTCTAAAACCTTTTATTATAGAAGGATATTCGTTTATTGAATTTATCTTTGGAAGTAAGTGGATACCTTCAGCCGAAAAATTTGGGATACTGCCGATGATAGTAGCATCACTCTTTGGAACTATGAGGGCTCTACTTATTGGTGTTCCAATTGGAATATTAACTGCAGTTTATATAGCTGAATTAGCACCTAAAAAGGTATCTAAAGTTGTTTCCTCAGCTATTGAACTACTAGCTGGAATTCCATCTGTTTTGTACGGTATATTTGGTATAGTTGTAATTGTTCCGGCCATACAAAATATATTTAATATACCAAAAGGGCAGACTTTATTAGCTGTGATAATAGTATTATCAATTATGGTATTGCCAACTATTGTTTCAGTATCGGAAACTGCAATTAGAGCAGTTCCTAAGGAGTATAAAGAAGGATCTTTAGCATTAGGGGCTTCACATATAGAAACGATTTTTAAAGTTATATTGCCCGCTGCAAAATCTGGTTTATTATCAGCAGTAGTACTTGGTTTGGGAAGGGCATTAGGTGAAACTATGGCAATTATTCTTGTAGCAGGAAATTTAGCGATTTTACCTTCTTCAGTATTAGATAGTGTTAGGCCCCTTACGACAAACATAGCTTTAGAGATGGGATATGCTTATGGAGTACATCAAGAAATGCTGTTTGCTACTGGCGCTGTGCTATTCGTTTTCATACTAGTACTAAATCTTATTTTAAATAAGATTTCTAATAAGATGGTAAAATAGTAAAAAACTGAATAAAACTTATCTCAACTATTAATCATATGAGATTTGTTTTGTGGAGGCAAGCAATGGTTAGAGAATACATATTCGTTTAGTAATTATTAAGTCATTTCTATATGAATAGATAAAAGCTCAAATTAAAAAAGACCTTTAGCTAAAACAGTTAAAGGTCTTTTT
Organism: Metaclostridioides mangenotii; assembly: GCF_018917235.1. Lineage (GTDB taxonomy): Bacteria > Bacillota > Clostridia > Peptostreptococcales > Peptostreptococcaceae > Metaclostridioides. Next base: position 201 of record NZ_JAHLOF010000009.1, on the reverse strand, counting down.
TATAATTATAAAATTAATTACAGGTTGTTGCTATATTCTTTAATTTTATCCATAACTCTATCAGCTTCATCACCTAACAATAGAGTAGGTTGGTAGTTATTTCTGTTTTTAGATGACGATATTGAGCATGGAATAATATTTGGTTTTTCTGAACCTATTAATTTTCCATCTTCAAAATTAAAAGTTTGTTGGTATATCATT
>NZ_JAHLOF010000008.1 GCF_018917235.1 Metaclostridioides mangenotii | reverse complement strand
AAGTTAAGCTCTCTTGCGCTGATGGTACTTGGTGGGAAACTGCCTGGGAGAGTAGGACGTAGCCGCGTAATCTTTTTTAGTTTTTGTTTTTATGTGTGGAGGGGTTAATGATTGAATTTTTGAACGTATATGATGACGAAATTAGTTCTTGTAGGCTGGCTAAGAAACAGCGCCAGACAACTACAATCACAAACATCGTCATCATATCCATTCTAAATGCAATCATTAACCCTTCATTAGATTAAGAACTAAAACCTAAAGACTCTTACACTAAAGCTTTGTTTTTGGGAAGATCAAAGTCAAAACCTATATCAAATTTACTTGTAGACTGGCTAAGAAACTGCGCCAGACAGCTACAATCACTAACATCGCCCTCATATCAATTCGAAATGCGATCATTAACCCTTCATTGGATTAAACCCAAAATCTAAAGACTTCTTACACTAAAGCTGTGTTTTTGAGAAGATCAAAGTTAAAACCTATATCAAATTTACTTGTAGACTGGCTATCGAATCGAGCCAGATAACTACATTCACTAATATCGCCCTCATATCAATTCGAAATACAATCATTAACCCTTCATTAGATTAAGAACTAAAACCTAAAGACATCTTACGTTAAAGCTTGTTTTGGGGAAGATTAAGCAAAAACCTATATCAACCAGACAACTACGATCTCAACTTCCTCCTCATATCCATTCAAAATTCAATCATTAACCCTTATTTAAATTAAGATCCAAAACCTAAAAAAATTAACTACGCTCGGTGTGTTTATGAGGAAAATCAAAGTTAAAATTAATTAATATTTTAAAATATTTTACAGAATAAAAAAGTGTCAGTATGTAGGCAGATGTCTCTTAACTGACACTTTTTTAATTTATCTTAATTTATATAATATTTACTGATAATTTTATTTGTATTGTCAGCATTCTGACTATTAAATTTATAAATGAATTTAATAAATTAACACTAAGTGCATTTAATTTAATATAATAACAAAAAATTTCAATTAACATAATTATTAGATTATTTATTATTTATAACGCCGGATATAGGGACAGCGTCAAATATTAGTCATTTTTGATAAAAAAATATCTATAATTAATATAAGCATCGATTAAATGCAAATCATTGTCAATTAGTTGACATGAATAATATGAAATAAAATAAAAATTATTGTAGTTAAAAGTATAAAGACTTGTATTTGCAATGGTTAATGATGAAGTTAGATTTTTGGCATATAGATTGCTTATAAATATTATGTAGATAAAAAATTAACAGTTTTTTTCTTTATGTAAAATATAAATCTTAAGGGGGAAATTTAGTTGGGTAAACTATATCCTATTTTATTAAAACAACATATTGGATCTATAAATGAACCAGTTGTCAGTGTAGGAGATAAAGTTCAGAAAGGTAGTTTAATTGCATTACCAAAGGGTTTAGGAGCGTATATTCACTCTAGTGTAGATGGAAAAGTTAAAGAAATTACTGATATATCAATAACAATTGAAGCAGATGATGTCCAACGTGATCAGTATACAAAAATCCGAGATGGGTTAGGCATTCTTGATTCAATAAAAGAAGCAGGAATAGTAGGTATGGGAGGCGCTGGTTTTCCTACTCATATTAAGTTGGATGTAAATTTAAATGGAGGAACGGTAATTATAAACGGCGCTGAATGTGAACCTCTTCTAGAACATAATATTGAACAGCTAACTACTGCGCCAGAAGATGTTTACAGAGGTTTAAAGTATGTAATGGAAATTACTAATGCAAAACAAGGTGTATTAGCTGTTAAATCAAAGAATACAGAAGCTATTAGATCTTTTAAAAAAGTAATTAAAGAAGAAAATATAAAAGTAGTTGAGCTACCAGATATGTACCCAGTTGGAGAAGAAAGGGCTGTTATAAAGGCCGTTTTGGGAGTTTTGCTTGAGCCGACACAATTGCCTTCTGAAGCAGATTCTGTAGTTATTAATGTTGAAACTTTAGTTAGAATTACAGAATCGGTAGAGCTTAGAAAGCCTGTAATCTCGAAAAACTTAACTGTTGTTGGAAAATTTAATGGTGAGCCCATGTCAAAAGTATATAAAGATGTACCTATAGGGACTACTCTTGGTGAACTTATAGAAAAAACAGGTAAGATTGATAGTCAATATGGTGAGATTGTACTCGGTGGGCCATTTACAGGAGTAAGTGCTGGAATTGATGACCCTATAACAAAAACTAGTGGAGGCATAATTGTGACAATGCCTTTTATGCAGGATCACAGAAAGATAGGTCTACTTGTATGTGCCTGTAGCGCAAATGAAAGTAGAATGAGAGAGATAGCAAATAATATGGGTTCAGATGTAGTATCAGTGCAAAAATGTAAACAAGCAGTTGAGGTAAAGGGAAATTTAAAATGTGAGGATCCAGGTAATTGTCCAGGTCAAGCTGAAAAAGTTCTAAACTTCAAGAAAGAAGGTGCGGAGATCATTTTAATGGGAAATTGTAGTGACTGTAGTAATACAGTTATGTGTTCTGCACCTAAATTAAAATTACCAGTTTATCATGTTACAGATCATATTATGAGAACAGTAGGTCACTCGTTAATTAGAAGATTAAAATAAGATTTATCCGGGTTTACCCGTTAAAAATAAACTAAATCTAAGGAGGAATATTATGTCTATAACAAAGGAAGCTGCTAAACAACATTTTAATGATCCTGCTGTTGTTTGTTGCAGAACAACAAAAGGAACAGTATTAAGTCCTGGTGAGCTTGAAGATCCAACTGTTATACCAGATCTTGAAGATTCTGGATTAGTTGAGTTGCCTAAAGATGTATTAAAGATTGGAGAAGTTTTAGGCGCAAAATTACTTAAGGATGTTGATGGTTTAACACCACTTACTTCTGATTTATTAGAAGGATTATCAGAAATTAAGGGTGAGGCACAAGTTGAAGAAAACAACAAAGAGAGTGGGGGTAATAAAGTGGAAAAAGTGTTAGCTAATAAAGGAAATATAGCTGGTAGCGGCTTGATTCGTTTAAGTGTTGATCATATGGATGGTGTTAATCTGGAATTCCAAGCTGGATCTTTTAATATTGGAGGATCAAATGTAAATCAATATCCGATAACTGCTCCTGAAAAAATAGAAGATGAAATAGTGAGCACACTAGTAAGAAGAGAATACTCAGTAACAGAAGTCAAAATTGGAAATAAAACAAGTTTTGAAAATGGAGTACTTACTATAAGAGAAAGTCTTTGTGAAGAAGCTTTAAAAGCAGATCCATTGGCTAAAAAGTTAGAGATTGATATAGTTAATCCAGATGATAGACATAAATATTCAAACACTATAATGGATGTTATACCAATAGCAACTAAGGTCGAAGGTGAATTAGGTAGTGGAATAACTAATATAATGAATGATGTTGTATTTGTACTTACAGGTGTAGATGAAAATGGGCTTCAAGTTCATGAATTTGGTTCTTGTGAAGGATACCTAGATGAAAAAATCTCTTATGGCAAACCAGGTTGCCCAGATATAAGGGATATCATGGTGAGAGTACATGTTATTATTGAAGCTAATACTGGTATGGAGAGAAGAGGGCCTTATGCCGCTCATAAAGCTTGTGATGTAATTATACAGGAAATAAGAGAGGAACTAAAAAAAGCTGATAAAAATAATGCAGTAAAAGAAGAGAAACTCGAAGAAGTAATTAGACATGGTAGGCCTAGAGTTGTCCTAATTAAAGAAATAATGGGTCAAGGGGCTATGCACGACAATGTAATGCTTCCTACAGAGCCGGCTGGAGTTCCTGGAGGAAGACAAAATGTCGACCTTGGAAATGTTCCAGTAGTATTATCTCCAAATGAAGTAAGAGATGGTGGAATACATGCATTAACTTGTATAGGACCAGCTTCAAAAGAAGATACTCGCCATTATTTCAGGGAGCCAATACTAGAACAATTAGCAGAAGATGAAGAATTAAATCTAGTAGGGGTAGTATTTATAGGTAGTCCTCAAGTAAATGATGAAAAAATGTTCGTTGCAAAAAGATTAGGTGCTATGGCAAGATCATTAAACGTTGAAGGAGCTATAATTACAACAGAAGGATTTGGAAACAACCATATTGATTTTGCGGAAAATATTAAACAAGTTGGACAAAGAGGAGTTAATGTAGTAGGGGTAACATATGCAGCTTATCAAGGTCAACTTGTAGTTGGTAATGAATATATGGATACTATGATCGAAGTAAACAAAGATAAAGGTGGATTTGAATCAGAAATACTAGGAGAAAATACAATAACTAATGATGATGCTGCTCGTGCGATACTGATGATGAAAAATAAAATAGCAGGAGTTGAAATAGCTTCAGCTGATAGAAAATGGAGTCAAGAAGTTATAGACGATAACCAAAAATTAGTTAAGTAATCAGGAGGCAGCACTATGGATGTTCAAATTGAACCAAAACTTTTACCTGGTAGAATAATCGAAGTGACAGATATTGGAGTAAAGATAGAATTAAATGGTAGGATGGGGATAATTATATTGCCGCTTCGATCTGTATTTACAGATAAAAAATTGGATGTCGGCGATAACATTGAGATATATTTAAGCTATGCAAGAGTTATTAAATAAATATTTTATAGGAGGAGAATGTAATATGAAGTTAACAACTGCAATAGGAATGAAATCTGAGGTTTACGCACCAGTAACACCTCCACCTGTTTGGGCACCTTTAACAAAACCGCTAAATAAATGCAAAGTTGCATTTCTTACAGCAGGAGGAATACATATAAAATCACAAACGCCATTTAATCTAGCTGGTGATTATACTTTTAGAGAAATACCATCAGATACTCCATCATCAGAATTAATGTGTAGCCATGGTGGTTTTGACAATAGTGATATAAATAAAGATGTAAATGCTATGTTACCAATAGATAGATTACATGAATTAGTAAAAGAAGGATTTATAGGAAGCTTAGCAACTAACTTTATAGGATTCATGGGAGGCGGAGGAAACGTAGATAAATTTAGAAATGAATCCGGTCCGGCTATAGCAGAAATTCTTAAAAAAGATAAAGTAGATGTTGCACTTCTTACTGGGGGATGTGGTACTTGCCATCGTTCAGCAACTATAGTTCAAAGGGCTGTAGAAGAAGCTGGAATATCTACAATAATAATAGCGGCTCTACCACCAATTGCAAAACAACAAGGTGCTCCACGTATAGCCGCGGCGCACGTGCCAATCGGTTCAAATGCAGGGGAACCAAATAATGTTGAAATGCAAACAGCTATACTTAAAGATTCATTAGAACTAATAGTATCAATGGATCACTTTGGTCAAATGCAAATGTTACCTTATGAGTATAGACATAATGTATAAAAGTGGATATAAAATATAGTAAAAACTAAATATAATAAATTTAAGGGGTTGTCTATAAGTAACTAATAAATACACTATATTTTATAAAAATATAAGGGTGTAGTAACTAGCTTATTTAGACAACCCCTTTTATGAATATATCATGTTAGGAGTGTATATCATGGGAATAGGTCCATCTTCAAAAGAGACAACTTTGCATCACTTTAGAGATCCTCTAATTAATAAATTATACAATGATTATGATATAGATCTGATGGGTGTTATAGTAGCAGGTACGCCTGAGGTGTATGATGATAAAGTTTTTATAGCTGAAAGAATAGCGGATATAGTAAGTTCTTTTAGAGTTGATGGTACAATTATCTCTATAGATAGTTGGGGGAATAGTCATATAGATTTTTTAACGACAATTGATAGGATAAGAAAAAAAGGTTGTGAGACAGTAAGTCTTAGTTTTATAGGTAATCAAGCTTCTTTTGTACTAGATATTAAAGATAAGGGAACGATTATTGACTTTAATAAAAATGAATTGGGCATAGAGACATGTGTTGTAGGAGAGAATACAGTCGGAGATCTAGACGCATTGAAAGCTATGGAAATATTAAAATCTAAAATGAAAAAAAGAAGAAACGAGTCCATAAAAAACAATATTTTAGATATAGATAGTAATTCAAGTAGAACAATAGACAAAAATCTTATTATAAGAAGTTTTAATATATCAGAAGTAAAATTTGGGAATGAGACTAAAATAATTAAGGATACATTGTATCTAAATAAAAGCTATGAAAAGAAATATATATTTGATAATGAATTTATTAAAAGTTTGGATGTTAGTATAATAAATACATGTGAACATGAGATAAACAATAATTCAATTATGGATATTATACCAATAGCATCAAAAGCTCATGGAAATATTGGTCATGGTGTAACAAATCTGCTTACAGGAGTTACAGTAATGTTGACGGGTGTTGAAGAAAATGGATTCCAGCCGTCAAATATTGGATCATCAGAGGGTATTCTTAAAAACCAAATTAAATTAGATCAATGCGGTACTCCTTCTAAAGAAGATATAATCATTAATATTAATGTGGTATTAAGGGAGGGACATGGTCGAACTAGAGAAGGTATTATTGCATCAAATAGACTGTGTGACAATATTATTCAGGAAGTTAGAGATTGCTTAAAATCTATCGATAAAAATTTGTGTTTTAAAGAAGAAGAGTATTGCTCCAAAAATAATTTAAATAGTTATAAAGTATTAGTGGTAAAGTTGGTACCTGGTTTAGGTTGTATGTATGATACAGGGGTATCACCAAAAGAGCCGGGTGGTTTCGTAGGTTGTAGATCAGTAATGAATCTTGGAAATATGCCAATTATTATTAGTACAAATCAGTATAAAGATGGATTTATAAAATGCATGAGTTAATGTGTATCAAATGCTGAAAGCAATAATATAATCTCAAAGTGCAAATAGATATAACTGATGATATTACATATATGTTATAGATAAAAAGTAAAGTTGATAAATGTCATAGTATGTTAATATATATACTAACTAAAGATACAAATAGTTGTTTTGTTAGCCGAAAATATTAATAGTAATAGAAACTCATCTTAGCCGAAACTTATTCAATATCCTATTGAAGATAATAATAAGGAAGTTAACAGGAGCAGACTATCTAAAGGGAGGAAAGGTAATGTTTTCTATACCTAAAGTCATGTTGGTAGAAGAAGTTATGGACACTAAATACTTTACAATATTAGAGGATTCAAATATAGAAGATGTACTGTTTGAGATAATAAAAAACAACGTTAAGACACTATTAGCAATTGATATAGAAGGTAAGTTGACAGGAATGATATCTATAACTGATCTGAGCTGTTTAGTTAATAAACACATGAATTATAAAAATTTAAAAGTTAAAGATGTAGTGAAAACAAAAGTAGTATCTGTAACCAAAGGAATATCATTATATGAATGTAAAGAAATAATGTTAAATAATAAAATTGATTTTTTACCTGTTTTGGAACAAGAAAATATTATTGGTACCATAAGTCTTGAACATATAAGAGATTATCATTACATGTTATTAGAAGATTATGAAATGACCTTAAAATACATTATCAGCCATATAAAAGAAGGAATATATGCAACAAATAAATATGGTGAAGTAATACTATGGAATAAATTTATGGAAGATCGATATGATATTAATGCAAAAGATATTGTTGGGAAACATATGAATCTATTTCTAAAAAATACAATAAGTGAAAAGGTTATACTTAGCAAGAATGAAATGAGTGATTTGTATTTCAATGATAAGAAAGATAATTTGTATGCGCTCGTTCATGTGAATCCAGTGTTCTATAATAGTGAATTTATAGGAGTGGTTGGAACTGAAGTTGATATTATAGATGCAAAAAATATATCAATACAGCTTGAAAAAGTAAATGATACTTTAAACTATTTAAAAGATGAGGTAAAGAGTTTATCAAAGGGAAGTTTTGATAATATTTTAGGAAACAGTTTTAAGCTTGAAAAGTCAAAAGCTATCGCTAAGCAGGTAGCAAAGACTAATAGTAGTATTCTTATTTTGGGTGAAAGTGGTACTGGAAAAGAAGTATTTGCAAGAGCTATACATAACTATAGTGAAAAAAAAGGTCAGTTTATACCAGTTAACTGCAGTGCAATACCTAAAGAATTATTTGAGAGTGAGTTTTTTGGCTATGAGGCAGGTGCATTTACAGGAGCAAGGGACAAAGGAAAAATGGGACTTTTTGAATTAGCGAATAACGGAACTTTATTTTTAGACGAAATTGCTGATTTACCACGTGCTATGCAGGCAAAGCTTTTGAGAGCCCTTCAAGAAAAAGAGATCAGAAGGGTAGGAGGAAGTAAGACGATCAAAATTAATCCTAGAATTATTTCTGCCACAAATAAAAATTTAGAAGAGTTAGTTAGAGAAGAAAAATTTAGAGAAGATTTATATTATAGGTTAGATGTCATCGAAATTAATATACCACCATTACGTGAAAGAAAAGAAGATATAGGCATTCTTACACATAGCTTTTTAAAGGAAATTTGTGATAACAATAATAAAAAAATAATTAAGTTAGATAATGAAGTTATACGAGCTTTTCAAAATTATAAATGGAAAGGCAATATAAGGGAGCTTAAAAATACTATTGAAAATATAGTAGTTCTATCAGAAAAACAAAATATTACAACAGATGATATACCTGATTATATTTTAGAATCTTCAAATTTAAGTATAGAAGATACTTCATATCCTCTGGATTTAAGTAGGGCAAGGAGTGAGATAGAAATTAAACATATAAATAAGGCATTAAAAGTTAGCGACGGGAATAAATCGATAGCTGCTAAGCTCTTGAATATACCAAGATCAACATTGTACTATAAGATGGATCAATATAATATAGAGAATAATTAAATTAACAAATAAAAAAATAAGTGACATAGAAAAATACCTGTACGGTTACAGCTTTATAAGCTGTGGTACAGGTTATTCTAATTTTTACCTATATACTATTTTGTCGTGTCTCTTCAACAACTACATAATTGAAGATATGAATTTATCTAATCTATCCAATCCTTCTAAGAATTCCTTTTCATTACAAGCGTATGAAATTCTAACGTAATTGTCTAGGCCAAATGCTTTTCCAGGTACAACTGCAACTCTTGATTTTTCTAGGAAATCAGCACAGAATTCTATCGAAAAACTGTCTTTAAAGTTGTACTTATCAGCAACTTTGCTAAGATCGATAAATGCATAGAATGCTCCATCTGGGCTTACATATCCTACATTTTCCATTGAGTCTAATTTTTCTATTATAAGATTTCTTCTATATTTGTATGTTTCAACCATCTCATCTATCTCTTTTGAACAGTCTTTTAAGGCCCCATAAGCTATGTATTGAGATGTTAAACTTGGATGTGATACCAAATGTCCTTGTATAGAACTCATAGATTTAGCGATCTCTTTATTAGATGCGGTGTAGCCAATTCTAAGTCCAGTCATAGCAGCTGATTTTGAGAATCCATTTATTGTAATTGTAATATTCTTTGCTTCTTCACTTAATGATGCTATTGATGTGAATTCATCTACGTAACATATTCTTTCGTAAATTTCATCTGCCAATATGTATATATTATTTTTTATACATACATCAACAATGGCCTCTAATTCACTTTTAGTGTATACACTGCCTGTTGGATTTGATGGATTTGTTATAACGATAGCTTTAGTTTTAGGAGTTATTGCTTCCTCTAACTCTTCTTTTGTAACTTTAAATCCATTTACTTTCTTAGTATCTAAAAATGCTGGTACAGCACCTAGTAGTTTTACTGTTTCTGGATAGCTAACCCAATATGGTTTTGGAAGTATTACCTCATCACCATAATTAGTAATTGCTAATAAAGCATTAGTAATTGAATTTTTAGCCCCACTTGAAACTACAATTTCATCTGGTGTGTAATTACATTTATTTTCTTCTTTCAATTTTTTACAAATTTCTTCTCTTAATATTGCAAGACCTGGAACCAAATCGTATTTAGTTTGATTTTCGTTTAGCGAATTTATTCCATAAGATTTTGCTTTTTCGGGTACATTGAAGTCCGGCTCACCAATACTAAGGTTTATTACATCAATTCCGTCTTTTTTCATTTCTTTTACTTTAGAACTAATACCTACTGTATAGGATGGAGTTAAAAAGTTTAGTCTATCTGATAACATAAGATCCCTCCTTAAAAGTAACTATTTATATTATACGATAAAAAATGAATTTAACATATAAAATTATTCTATTATTACAAAAATTATACGTAAAAATATTAAAAAATTTATTTTTGTTATAAGCATTACAAATGCTTATGTTCAAAATATGCAGATAGCAATTCCAATAAGTTGAACAATATTGACTATCTCAATTAAATTTGGTAATCTTTATATAGAACAAAAGGAAACTCCCTTTAACGATGTTGAAGGGGATTTTTTTCGACATTTAATACTATATATAGTGGTCGTATAAAAATTAACCACTATATATAGTAAGTGATTATGTACTAATCGAAGACTATGAAGCGCATGCTACGCCATGTAATCCATGTAATCATAGTAAATTATATTGTATAAAATAAGCATATCTTAAGATTTATAACAAAAGAAGAGAAGATTTATTCGGTGAATGGGGGATATTTAAGTGGTAGAGTTTGTAAAAAAGAGAGATGGAAGAGTAATACCTTTTAATCAAGATAGAGTGACCAGAGCTATATTTTTGGCTGCTACAAGTGTAGCAGAAAAGGAAGGTACAGTTCCTGATTATAAAGTGTCTGAGGAATTGACTAATGAAGTTATAAGACATTTAAATAAAAAGTTCACAGAAGAAGTTCCAGGAGTTGAAGACGTACAAGATGCAGTTGTAAAGATATTAATAGAATCTGGACATGCGCGTACTAGTGAAGAATACATAATATACAGAACAGAGAGAAGTAGAATTAGAAATTCAAAGACTAGACTTATGAAGTCAATAGAAGAAATAACTTTTGAAGATGCAGACAATGCCGACATAAAAAGAGAAAATGCTAACATAAATGGAAATACCGCTATGGGAACTATGTTACAGTACGGAAGTACTGTATCAAAAGAATTTTGTAAGACTTATTCTTTAAAACCAGAACATGCTTTTGCACATGACAATGGAGATATACATATACATGATATGGACTTCTTTAATATGGGGACTCTTACATGTTGTCAAATTGATGTAAGAAAATTATTTGAAGGTGGATTTTCAACGGGACATGGTTTCTTAAGAGAACCAAATGACATAATAAGCTACGGTGCATTAGCAGCTATCGCAATTCAAAGTAACCAGAATGATCAACACGGTGGTCAAAGTATACCATTCTTTGATTATGGACTAGCTGAAGGGGTTTATAAGACTTTTAAAAAGTTTTATATAGGAAATATTTCTAAGTCGTTAAAACTATTCAAGGGAATTGATGATGAATCTAAAATAAAAGAAATAGTTTATACAACTGAAGAAGAAACGTCTAAAAAGGTTGCATTAAAAAGGGACGAAAATTACCTAAGAGTAGAGTGTGCTAAACTTATAAAAGAATTTGATATAGACGAAGAACTTGCTAATAAAATACAAGATTTCGCTTATGAAGAATCTGTAAGAGAGACAGATAAGAGAACTTATCAATCTATGGAGGCCTTTATACACAACTTAAATACTATGCACTCTAGAGCAGGCGCTCAGGTTCCGTTCTCTAGTGTTAACTTCGGTACAGATGTATCAGAAGAGGGTAGAATGATAACTAAAAATTTACTTTTATCTTTAGAAAAAGGTCTTGGAAATGGTGAAACTCCTATTTTCCCAATACTTATTTTTAAAGTAAAAGAAGGGATTAGTTTAAACTCAGAAGATCCAAACTACGATTTATTTAAGCTTGCGTGTAGAGTATCTGCAAAGAGATTATTCCCGAATTTTAGTTTCTTAGATGCACCATATAATGCTAAATATTACAAAGAGGGAGATCCGGATACTGAAGCTACTTACATGGGATGTAGGACTAGAGTTGTATCAAATGTATGTGGGCCTGAAACTGTAAGCGGAAGAGGCAATTTATCTTTCTCAACTATTAATCTTCCTAGACTTGGAATCAAACATGGGATAGTGAACGATGGAAACACTGATATAGAAGGATTTTTTAAAGAATTAGATGAGAAGATAGACTTATTAATAGACCAATTACTAGAGAGAATGCACGTCCAAGGGAACAAGAGAATGAAAAACTTCCCATTCTTGATGGGACAAGGTGTATGGCTGGATTCTGATAAATTAGATCCGGATGATAAGTTGAATGAGATTATAAAACAAGGAACACTTACAGTAGGATTTATAGGACTTGCTGAGTGTTTAGTAGGACTTATTGGAAAACACCATGGAGAAAGTGAAGAAGCTCAAGACTTGGGAATTAAGATAATATCTCACATGAGAAAGAGAATGGATGATGCAGCAGATAAGTATAAATTAAACTTCTCATTAATCGCGACTCCTGCTGAAGGTCTTTCTGGTAGATTTACTAGAATAGATAAAAGAGTATACGGTGAGATAGAAGGAGTAACAGATAGAGATTACTACACAAATTCATTCCATGTACCTGTTTACTATAATATAAGTGCATTTGATAAAATAGAAAAGGAAGCTCCATATCATGAACTTACTAATGCTGGACATATAACTTATGTTGAGCTAGACGGAGATACTTCAAACAATTTAGAGGCTTTTGAAACTATAATAAAAGCTATGAAGGAAATGGGTATAGGATACGGAAGCATTAATCACCCTGTCGATAGAGATCCTGTATGTGGATTCTCTGGTGTTATACCTGGAAACATATGTCCAGTGTGTGGAAGAGATGAAAACAACAGCCCTGTGAAGTTTGAAAGAATAAGAAGAATTACTGGATATCTAGTTGGGACAGTAGATAGATTTAATAACGCTAAAAAAGCGGAAGTAATGGACAGAGTGAAACATAAATAATAGATTAACATATAAACTTACGATAAAATTATAGATTTTGGGGGATTAATTAATGAAATTAAGATTATCATCATCAATTACCTCTGACAGTATTGTAGATGGACCAGGACTAAGAATGGTAATATGGACTCAAGGTTGTATTCATAACTGTGTGGACTGTCATAATCCACAGACACACGATATTTGTGGTGGGTATGAAATTGAAACAAGTGATATAATAAATAAACTAAAAACTTTAAAACTTCAAAAAGGAATTACGTTGTCTGGTGGGGAACCATTCTTACAGCCAGAAGCTTTAGAGGAAATAGCATTTGAAGCTAAAAAATATGGTCTAGATGTATGGGCGTATACAGGATTTACGTATGAAAAACTATTGGACAAGTCTAATGACTCGTACTTTAAAAATTTAAATCTTCTAAAAAATATTGATATATTAGTAGATGGTAAATTTGTGAAAGAAAAAAAGGATATAAGTCTTACATTTAGAGGTTCTTCCAATCAGAGGATAATCGATGTACAAAAGAGCTTAAAAAATAAGAAAGTTTGTTTAAGTAATGTATACGTAGATAGAGATCTATCTATTGCAAAATAAAATAAAAAATTAATGGTAAAGTTATATATTAAAAATAAGGTCTGGGTTACAACTCAGACCTTATTTTGGTTGGTTTATTAACATATAATGTTATTTGTTGAATTATTACAATAAAAATTGTATTGTTTATAAATATTAATTGTATTTAATAAAAAGTAAGCGAAATTGCTTGAAATTAAAAAAATATGTTAAAATTATTATATAATTTAATATTATGGGCAAGCTATTCTCAGGAATTATTATAAAAAATTTTTCTTGAGGAGTGATTATTTAATGAGAAAATTTGCTTTATTATTAGCAATAATAGGAGCTCTTAACTGGGGAGCTATTGGAATATTAGGTATAGACTTAATAGGAAGTATATTTGGTGGTACTTACGCAATGGTAAGTAGAATAATTTACTTTATAGTTGGTCTTGCTGGACTTTACTTAATACCAAGTTTAATGTCAGACGATAGAAAATACTAATCTATAAGTTTAAGCCGTTGATATAAATCAGCGGCTTATATATTTTATAGTAAATTAATTTATAATATTAAGCTTTGGAGGAATATGGGAATATGAAAAACTTTATCATAGATCAATTAATAGAAAATAAGAATAAAGAGATTGTATCATTTCACACTCCTGGTCATAAAAATGGAAGAATATATGAAGAGTTAGGATACAGAGATGTCTTAAATAAATTGTACAAAATTGATACTACTGAAATAATTGGAACTGATAATTTACACTTACCAGAAGGAATTATAAAAAAAGCTCAGGATAGAGCAGCTAAAGTGTTTAACGCGAAACATACATATTTTTTAATAAATGGTAGTACATGTGGTGTACAAGCATCTATATTGTCTGTATGCGATAAGTATGGAAGTAAAATAATAGTAAATAGAGATTGCCATCAATCAGTAGTAAACACGTGTATACTTGGAGATATAGAACCAGTATACATTAATTGCCAAATATGTGAAAAATCTAGTGTACTTAAGGGTGTAAATTTTAAAGATGTGAAAGTAGTTATAGATGAAAATCTAGATGCAAAAGCTTTAGTACTTACATATCCAACTTATTATGGAATGACTTATGATTTAAAAAAGATATGTGATTATGCTCATAATAATGGAATTATTGTAATTGTAGATGAAGCGCATGGTGCTCATTTAGAGCTTAGTGAAGATCTCCCAATGAGTTCTTTGTGTCTTGGAGCAGATTTAGTAATTCAAAGTTGTCATAAAACTCTTCCTTCATTTACTCAATCTTCCTTATTGCATATAGGAAGTAATATTATAGATGTAGATAGATTATCGAGTTTTCTTAGAATATTGGAGTCCTCTAGTCCATCTTATTTACTTTTGGCATCACTTGAAATTTCAATCGATATTTATGAAAAACATGGAAATAAACTTATGAAGGAGCTTTTAAATAATATAGATAACTTTAAAATAGATTTTGAAGTTGAAAGTTTGGATGATATAGACAATTTATTAAATGGAAAATCAAACTTAGTACATGATAAAAATAGGCAAAGTAATGGATTATCTAGGGATGTGTGCGTACATAGATGTAAAAAAGATACAAAAGGATTTAAAATATATCAGACTTCAGATAAAACAAAAATATTTATATCATCAAAAGAATTAGGTATTGATGGTTACAAACTCGAAGAGATGCTAAGGTATGATCACAATATACAGGTTGAACTTTCAAACCATAGTGGAGTACTTTTATTATGTAGTATTGCAAATAACATAAATGACTTTAAAAAACTAAAGGATGCACTTATAGATATAAGAAAAGATGCTTTAGTTTCCGAATTTTTAGATGATAAAAGAGAAGTAAATGATATTGAATTTCCAAAAACATTGCCTGAAAAAATAGTAAGTCCATCACAAGCATTTTATAAACATACGAAAAGTGTTAAAATAGATGAAAGTGTAGGTAAGGTATGTGCGGAATGTATAACTCCTTATCCACCAGGAGTAAATATAATATCTCCAGGTGAGATAATTGAAAGTAGTATTATTGAGTATATACTATACTGTAAAGACAATGGAATGAATATTAGTGGAACTAAGGATAAAGATTTAAATTTTATTGAGGTTATAGATGACATATAAGTTGGAGGTATCAAAATTGAGCGGTAAATTGATAATTATTGAGAGTGGATCTGATGCTAGTGGAAAAGCGACTCAGACAAAGAGATTATTTGATAGATTGATAGATGAAGGTCATGATGTTAAAAAGGTAGAATATCCAAATTACAAATCTGATTCATCAGCGCTAGTAAAAATGTATTTGAAAGGGGATTTCGGAAAAAATGCATCTGATGTGGATCCATATGTAGCATCTACATTTTTTACTGTTGATAGGTATGCATCGTTTAAGACGGAGTGGGAAGATTTTTATACTTCTGGTGGTATTATCATTGCAGATAGATACACTACATCTAATATGGTACATCAAGCATCTAAAATGGATGTATCTGAAAGAGATAAGTATCTAGATTGGCTTACTGAATACGAATTTAATATGTTTAAAATCCCTAAGCCAGATTGTGTAATATTTTTAGATGTACCTATAGAATACAGTACTGAGCTTATGAAAAATAGAAAGAATAAAATAACAGGCGAAGATGAAAAGGATATACACGAGTTAGATATCGATTATCTTACAAAATGCTACAATAATTCTATTGATATAGCTAAAAAATACAATTGGAGTAAGATCGATTGTGTTGAGAATGGGAAGTTGAAGAGTATAAACGATATACATAAAGAAGTATATAATTATGCTATTAGAACAATAAAAAATGTGGAGAGATAGATTATGTATTTTGATAATATAATAGGTCAAAGTTTTGCTAAAAGATACCTAAAAAGTTCAATAGATAATGACAAGCTAAATAGTGCTTACATGTTTGAAGGAATAGATGGAATAGGCAAGAAAAAAACTGCTTACGAACTATCTAAAATACTTTTAGAAATTGAGCATCCTGAAAATAGCCCAGACTATATAAATATATCCCCTAGTGGAAGTAGTATAAAAGTTGAGCAAATTAGAAAATTACAGTCAGATATAATAATAAAACCACACAATAAATATAAAATTTATATATTAAATAGTGCAGAAAAAATGACTGTAGAAGCACAGAATGCACTTCTTAAGACATTAGAGGAGCCACCTGAGTATGCAATAATAATTTTAGTTACCAATAACAAAGAGGCTATGTTAGATACGATTAAATCTAGATGTGATATTGTTAAGTTTAATTCTATTCCTAATAATGATATGGTAAAATATCTTGTTCAAAATGGAGTTGAAGAAAATAAGGCATCTCTAATAACTGCATTTTCAAGAGGTAGTTTAGAGAGAGCTTTGGATTTAACTAATTCAAATGAGTTTACAGAGATGAGAGATGATGTCCAAAAATACATAGAGGTATTATTTGATAGGAATACAGTTGAGATTTTGGAATTGCCATCTGAAATAGACAAATACAAGTCGGAAATAATAGATATATTAGATATTATGATAGATTATTTTAGGGATATTATATTGATTAAAGAGCGTGTTGACAGAGGGATGTTAATAAATATAGATAAAATAATGTTCCTTAAAAACATATGTATAAAAATTACCTATTCTCAACTATCTAGAATTATTGGTATAATAGAAGAAGCTAAGAAAAAAGCTAGAAGTAATTGTAACTTTAATATAAATATGCAAGTCATGTTTTTAAATATATACGAGGTGATTAAATGATAAAGATAGTAGGTGTAAGGTTTAAAAATGCTGGTAAAGTATACTACTTTGATCCAGTTGATTTTGATATAGAGAAAGACATGGATGTTGTTGTTGAGACAGCTAGAGGATTGGAATTTGGTAAAGTTGTAGTCGGACCAAGAGAGATGGATGAGGAAGAACTTGCTACTGCTTTAAAACCTATTATAAGAATAGCGACAGAAGACGATAAAAATATCTACCGCGAAAATAAGGAAAAAGCTAAAGAAACTTTTGAAGTTTGCCAGAAAAAGATAAAAGAGCATAATTTAGATATGTATCTTATTGATTGTGAGTACACTTTTGATAGAAATAAATTAATATTCTACTTTACAGCTGAGGGTAGAATAGATTTTAGAGAGCTTGTAAAAGATCTGGCTGTTATTTTTAAAACTAGGATAGAACTTAGACAAATAGGAGTAAGGGATGAGGCAAAATCAATAGGTGGACTTGGACCTTGTGGGAGAAAGCTATGCTGTTCGTCTTGGCTAGGTGATTTTCAACCTGTTTCAATTAAGATGGCTAAGGATCAAAGTTTATCGTTAAACCCTACTAAAATTTCTGGTATTTGCGCTAGGTTATTCTGTTGTCTTAAATATGAGCATGAGGTATATGCAGAAGCTTTAGATAAAATGCCAGTTGTTGGAGCGTTAGTTTCTACAGAAGATGGTAAAGGAAAAGTTTGTGAAATGAATCCGCTTCTTGAGCAAATTAAGGTAGAATTTCCAGATAAGACTATCAAGCTGTATATGAGAGAAGATATTAAGATCTTAAAAGAACCTAAAAAGTGTGACCACTGCAATTGTCACAACAAGCACGAAGACGGATTGGATGCAGCGACTCTTAAAGAGCTAAAGAGATTAGAAGATTAATATAGATGACTAAAAATTGGTGGGATTATTTCCACCTTTTTTTAATCAAAGACGTAGAAAGGAGCAATTATGAAGGTTGAGTTAAAACCGACTGAAAGAATAGATGATTTACAACTAAAAGGTCTTAAGTTAATACAAGATACAGAGGGATTTTGTTTTGGAATAGATGCAGTACTACTTGCAAATTTTGTAAAGATAAAAAAAGGCGCAAGAGTAGTTGACCTTGGAACTGGAACAGGGATAATACCGACTTTAATCGCTGGAAAAAGCGATGCGAATAAAATTATAGGTGTAGAAATACAAGAAGATGTATATGAAATGGCAACTAGATCAGTTATGCTCAATAATATAGAGGACAGAGTGGAAATAATAAAAGGGGATATAAGGGAGATTGAAAAAACTCTGGGTAAAAATTTATATAATGTAGTTACCTCAAATCCTCCGTATATGCATTCAGATGGTATTAAAAATCCAAATGATAAAAAGGCTATATCAAGACATGAAGTTAAATGTAATGTAGAAGATGTGATTAGAGCAGCTTCTGCGTTACTAGTGAATCAAGGGAAATTTTATATGATTCACAGACCTACTAGACTTATAGATATTGTTACAATTGGTCGTAAATACAAGATGGAGCCAAAGGTGATTAGATTTATACATCCAAAGCCTAATAAAGCACCTAACTTGTTATTAGTGGAATATTCAAAATGTGGGAGGCCGGATTTGAAAATTATGGATCCGCTTTATGTTTACGAAGAAGATGGTAATTACACAGAGGAAATTAAACGTATATACACAAATGAAGATATAGGAGAGATTTAGATGAGTGGTAAATTATACATATGTCCTACTCCAATTGGCAATTTAGAGGACATAACATATAGAACTTTGAGGGTGCTTAATGAGGTAGATCTGATAGCTGCGGAAGATACTAGACACAGTATAAAGTTATTAAATCACTTTGATATATCAAAGCCTTTGACTAGCTATCACGAACACAATGAAAGCTCAAAGGGTGAATACCTTATAAGCAAATTGCAAAGTGGTGAAAATATAGCTATTATTAGTGATGCAGGCATGCCTGGTATTTCAGATCCTGGTGAAGGAATAATAAAAATGGCAATAGCCAATAATATAGAGGTCGAGGTTTTACCAGGAGCTACAGCTTTCGTAACTGCTCTGGTTGGCTCTGGTATGGATACAGGTAAGTTTGTATTCGAAGGGTTTTTAGATAGAGATAAAAAAATTAGACGTAAAAGATTAGAAGAAATAAAAGAAGAAGACAGAACCATAATACTGTATGAATCGCCTCATAGACTAAAAGAAACACTAAAAGATATTCTTAAAATCCTTGGAAATAGAAAAGTATGCGTAAATAGAGAAATCTCAAAGAAATATCAGGAAATATTAAGAGATGATATCGAAACGATAATTGGTATATTTAACAGCAGAGAAGAGGTAAAAGGAGAGTTTGTGTTAATCTTAGAGGGATTTACAGGTGAAAAGAGCAAAGTAGATGATTATAGCTCGCTAAACGATCGAGAGTATGTTTTAAAACTAATGCAAAATGGTATAGATAAAAAAGAAGCCATAAAATTGGTGTGTAAAGACAGAAAACTCAAGAAAGACATAGTGTATAAGCAGGTATTAGATATATAAAGTAGGTGCATTTTAATGGAATACACTAAAGAATTTATTAGTTGTTTTAGTAAGTGTAATGCAAGTGAAAGTTTATTAAATTTTGAAAAAAAAGGCGTTTTAGAAAAAATTATACCTCAAGTAGCTGAAATGAAAGTAGTGGGTGAGTGCAAATATCACAAAGTAAATTGCTTTGAACATTCTATAAACGCATTAAAGGAGTACGAAGTAATTTTATCTTTAGGAGCAAAGAATTTCTTTTCGAATCATCTATCTGACTATATAGAGAAGTATTTAGATTCTGTAGTAAGTGAAGGAATGGATAAGAGAGATGTGTTAAAGGTTGGAATTCTATTACATGATATTGGCAAACCTGCCAGTAGAACAGTGGATGTGGAAGGAAGAGCACATTTTAGAGGTCATGATATTATAGGAGCCTCTATATCAAGTGATTTATTATCTAAAAAAAATCTAGATAAAAGTCTTATAGATTTAGTATGTAAATACGTAAGGCATCATATGGTATTACTTCAGCTGTTTAAGACTAATGACTTGAGTAAAAAAAATTTGTATGAGATATTTGAAGAATTACAAGATGATACCATAGGTATGATGATTCTTGGATATGTAGATATAATTTCGACGAGAAGACTCTTAGACCCCAAGGAAGATCCTGGAATATTAAAAGTTTTTGCTGAATATGTAATGACAAATTATATATACTTTTACAAACAAAATAGTAAAACCGTACAGTAAGTTAAACTGTACGGTTTTTATGTTTTTATCATTTAGATGAAAAAAATATGAAAAAACAGGAGACTCTATAGCTGAGCCCCCCGTTTCAAATTTATAAAATTGATTTTGCTTGTATCGGTGTCGACAGGATAACCGAAGTTTTAGTCGATCCAATTGTTTTGATACTGTCGATAACGTTTTCTAATTCGTACATATCTTTAACGATAACCTTTAATAGAGAACAGTCATCTCCAGTTATATGATGACATTCAACTATACGAGGATCTTTTCTCGCGGAATCAATAAACTCACCATATTGATCACTTGGCAAAGCGATGTGTATAAACGCCTTTATAACTCGTCCTAGTTTATCAGGGTTTACAATAGCCTTGTAACCTTCTATTATTCCAGCCTCTTCCAATCTTTTAACTCTTTCTGATACAGCAGGAGAAGTTAAACCAACTATCTTGCCTAAATCTTTCATGGAGACTCTTCCATCTTCTTGCAAAATTTCTATGATTCTGTAATCTGTAACATCCATCAACTATTCCTCCCTTAATGAAAAATGATATTATAGAGCTTTTTTAGAATCTATCATTTTTGTTTTTAAATCCCATAATTTTTTTGATAGGTCGACTTTATAAATGTGTGGATTGGAAAGCCTTTTATATTGATTCCAAATCGTGCTTAATTCATATTGTACATGATTTTTTATTTCAGTAACAGTCTTTTTATTATATTTAGAAGTTCCATTTATATAAAGAGGTTTTAACAGCTCTTTTACTTTATATTTTTTAAATGTTTTAGTTTTCCAAGTATATGTCGGATGGAAAATCTCTAGAGGCTTTGATTCATCTAGCTCCTCATGGTTTAGCATGATCAAATCGGCTTCCGCCTTGCCAATTTCATTGTAAATCCTTACCACTTTTTTGTATCCAGGATTGTTTATTTTTTCTGGATTGGCAGAAATTTTTATTTTTGGGATAATTTCTCCATCTTCAATAGATGCTGCTAGTTTATAAACTCCGCCAAGTGCAGGGGAATCCGCAGAAGTAATAAGTTTTGTACCTACTCCCCAAGAATTAATTTTGGCACCCTCGGCTTTTAGATTTGTTATTTTATATTCATCTAAATCGTTGGATGCAGTGATTGTTATATCGGAAAAACCGGCATCATCAAGCATTTTCTTCGCTTCCTTAGATAAATAAGTAAGGTCACCTGAATCGAGTCTTATACCAATTGGTTTATAACCTTTTGTAGTTATATCTTTAAATACTTTTATAGCATTTGGTACTCCACTTTCTAGCACATTATATGTGTCGACAAGTAACATACATTTATCTGGATAAACATTTGCGTAAGCTTGAAAAGCTTCCAGTTCATCATCAAATTTTTGTACCCAGCTATGAGCATGTGTTCCTGCTATTGGTAGATCGAATTTTTTACCAGCAAGGACATTGGAAGTGGCTACACAACCACCGATAACAGCAGCTCTGGCTCCATATATGCCAGCATCAGGTCCTTGGGCTCTACGTAAACCAAACTCTAGTACAGGGTCTCCTTTAGCTGCAAAACAGACTCTAGAGGCTTTTGTAGCAATTAGAGACTGGAAGTTTACCATAGTAAGCATTGCTGTTTCTATTATTTGAGCTTGATACAAAGGTGCTTTAACCGTTATAACAGGTTCATCAGGGAACATTATAGTACCCTCTTCAACAGCATATATGTCTCCAGTGAATTTGAAATTTTTCATAAAATCTAAGAACTTATCTGAAAATAAATTTAAACTCTTTAGATATTCCATATCGGAATCAGAGAAGTGTAAATTATCTATATATTCAACAAGCTGGTCTATTCCACAAATAATTGTATATCCACCATCACAAGCATTTTTTCTAAAGAACATGTCAAAGACAACCATATCTTCATGAACGTTGTTTTCAAAATAACCATTCAACATGGTTAGTTGATACAAGTCAGTAAGAAGCGTTAAATTTCTCATATGTAATCTCCTTATAATTAAAATTAAATAAAACTCTACACAATAATACTAAAACATAATATAGTCTAATTTTCAAGTATAAAGTATGCCCCTAAACTCATAAAATTATTCAAGAGGGAGGTGGTTTCGAATGGGAAAGATTTGGTTCTATATGATAACGATAGGAATAATTGGAAGTATTGCATTTAATAATCTAGGTGAATTGAATAAAGTAATACTTTCAGAAACATCCTCTGGAATAGATTTTGCTATAAGTCTTGCTGGTATTATGGCACTTTGGATGGGAATTATGAATATTGCAAAGGAATCAGGGCTAATTGAAAAGATAGGAGAAAAACTTAGCGGGATTATGAAACTTTTATTTCCGTCAGTACCTAGAGGACATAAAGCCATGTCTTATATGGTCATGAATATAGCTTTAAATATGCTAGGAGCAGGTAATGGAGCTACGGCATTTGGATTGAAGGCGATGGATGAGCTACAGACGTTAAATCACAAGAAAGACACTGCTACTAATGATATGATCATGTTTTTGGTTATAAATATTTCTTCAGTTCAGATTGTGCCTTTCACAATAATAAAATTGAGAATGGATATGGGATCACAAAATCCAAGTGAAATAATAATCACTACCCTGTTTGCAACTTTGATTTCCACTGTTGTTGCTATAGTTAGTTGTAAATTTTTTCAGAATAGACAGGGCACAAAAATATAAAAATCAAGTGTTTTTATAGTTAATGTTGAGATATGATAGGAGTGTATATAAATGGAGTTATTTTCAAATTTTCTAATACCCCTAATTATATTGTACATAGTAGGATATGGTAAATATAAAAAGGTTGATGTGTTTGACAGTTTTGTTAGAGGCGCAGTTGATGGATTAAAGGCAGCATGGGGCATCCTTCCGTACATAATAGGAATTTTTTTAGCTATTGGGATATTCAAGTCGGGTAAAGGAATAGAAATGTTAGAGTGGGTATTTTCACCGATTGCAAAAGCGATGAGCATACCAAAAGAATTAATTGGGCTTATTACTATAAAACCGTTGTCTGGAAGTGGAGCCCTTGGAGTTTACAGCGAATTGGCCCAGAGAGTAGGAATTGATACAATAGTAGAAAGGATGGGTTCTACTATTGTTGGAGCATCAGAGACAGTATTTTACACAATGGCTATATACTATGGAAGGTTAAAGATAAAAAATACTGGACACACGCTTACTTGTGCGTTGATTAGTCATGTAGCCGGAGTAATTGCATCTGTTTTTATTTGTTATGTGGTTTTTGTTTAGAAATCAAACCTAGATTTCTAAAATATCAATTATACTTTCCTATTTTTCATACCTAAAATAGGCAGATTTCACTAACTACTACTTATATAATTTATTTATATTTAAAACGATGCATATATTTACAGTTTTTAGGAATGATAGAGTATAAATTAAATTTTTATACTAAGTTGTTATTTTATAGTGTCTTTTAAATCTAAATCAAATGTATTATTCATTGACAAAATTGGATAATTTTTATAATATTAAGTTATATATCAATAAATGCTGAGAAGAGAAGAGTAGATAAATTATTTTTGCACAGAGAGTTAGAGTTTGGTGAAATCTAACGAAGAATATTTATTGAAGATGGCCTCGGAGCCTTTTGCCTGAAAAGTTTGTACTTTTAGGGCAGAACGTTTGGACTCGTTATAGTCTACTAAGAAGTCTGTATTTAATGCAGAATAATTAGGGTGGTACCGTGATTAATCTCGCCCCTATGAATTTCATAGGAGCGAGTTTTTTATTTATAAAATAAATTAATTAAATTAATTGTAAATTACAATTTAGTGTGTAAATAAAACCCCAAAATACTAAATTGATAAAACCCCAGAAAATCTACAAAGAGTGTTAAAGTTGTTTTTTAAATGTTTAATTCTAAGGTGGATTTTCAAAAATATTAATCAAATAATTAGGAGGTAAGCTATGAGTAAAAAGAGTTTTTATGTAACAACGCCTATATACTACCCAAGTGGAAGACTACATATAGGTCACACTTATACTACAGTGGCAGCAGATGCGATAGCTAGATATAAACGTTTCTGTGGCTATGATGTAAAGTTTTTGACAGGTACAGACGAACACGGAGAAAAAATTCAAAAAACAGCCATTAAAGAAGGAAAAACTGAAATAGAGTTTTTAGATGAGATTATTGCGAGTATAAAAGATCTATGGAAAAACCTTGATATTTCATACGACGATTTTATTAGAACAACTGAGACAAGACATACAGAAATAATTCAAAAGATATTTACTAAACTATATGAACAAGACGACATATATAAGGGTGAATACGAAGGCCATTACTGTACTCCATGCGAGAGTTATTGGACTGAATCGCAATTATTGGAAGAAAATAAATGCCCTGATTGTGGAAGAGAAACTTATATAGTTAAAGAAGAATCTTATTTCTTTAGACTTTCGAAATACGAAGATAAATTAAAGGAATTATTTAAGAGAGACGACTTCTGCGTACCAGCTGCTAGAAAAAATGAGATGGTTTCAAACTTCTTAGAAAAAGGTCTTGATGATCTTAGTGTAACAAGAACTACTTTTGATTGGGGTATAAAAGTTCCTTTCGATGAAAAACATGTAATATATGTTTGGGTAGATGCACTTTGCAACTACATTACCGCATTAGGATATATGACTGATCATAATGAAGAAATGGAAAAATTCTGGCCTGCAAATGTACAACTTGTTGGAAAAGAAATAGTTAGATTCCATACTATTATCTGGCCAGCAATATTGATGGCTTTAGGTCTAGAGGTTCCACAACAAGTATATGGAACTGGTTGGATACTTTTTGCTGATGACAAAATGAGTAAGTCAAAAGGAAATGTTGTTTATCCAGAACCTTTAATAGAAAGATATGGAGTAGATGCTCTTAAGTACTTCTTGCTTAGGGAATTTGCTTTCGGAAATGATGGAAGCTATACAAACAGAAACTTTATATCAAGAATCAACTCTGACTTAGCAAACGATCTAGGTAATCTTGTGAGTAGGACAATATCAATGGTTGAGAAGTACAATGATGGATTAATACCATCTCTAAAAGCAGAGACTGAGTTTGATTCAGAACTAAAGAGACAAGCAAAAGAGTCAGTTGAAAACTTCGATATAGAAATGGATAAATTACAGTTCCACGAAGCGTTGGAAAACTGCTGGAAGCTTGTAAGAAGAACTAATAAATATATCGACGAAACTATGCCTTGGGCTCTAGCTAAAGACGATAGTAAAAAAGATGTGTTAGACACAGTTCTATACAATCTGTGTGAATCCATAAGGATTATAGCGACGCTTATAAATCCAATTATGAATTTAACAGCGAATAAAATATATGATCAATTGGGAATTACAAGTCAAGAGGGTATAACAAACTGGGAGAGCGCAAAAACTTTTGGACTTCTAAATGAAGGTGTTAAAGTAACCAAAGGGGATGCACTATTCCCAAGACTTGATATAGACAAAGAAGTTGAAGAGCTTGAAACTCTATTCTCAGGTAAGCCTAAAGAAGAACCGCTAACTCACAAAGATGAAATAACTATAGATGATTTTGATAGAATTGAGCTTAGAGTGGGTAAAATTATAAAATGTGAAAAGCATCCAAAAGCAGATAAACTTTTAGTTTCACAAGTTAAGATTGGACCTGAAACAAGACAGATAGTTTCTGGGATAGCTAAGTGGTACAAACCTGAAGATCTAATAGGAAAAGAAGTCACAGTTGTATGCAATTTAAAACCAGTTAAACTTAGAGGAATAGAGTCTCAAGGAATGATATTAGCAGCTGGTGATGATGGGGATGACTTAGTACTTCCTCACACTACAGGAGCTAAGGATGGATGCGAAGTTCGTTAGTTATAAGTGAAATAAAAAAGGAAGTGAAGAGATGTTATTTGACTCACATGCACATTTAAATGATGAGCGATTTGATGAAGATAGAGATGAACTTATAAATTCTCTTAAAGAAAAGAGTGTTGATCTAGTTGTAAATCCGGGTGCGGATATAGAGACATCTAAGTCGGCAGTTGAATTGTCTAAGAAGTATGATTTTATATACGCTGCAGTTGGAGTTCATCCGCATGATGTATCAGATCTCGATGACACAGCGATTAATACTCTAAGGAAATTGGCAATTGAAAATAAAAAGGTAGTTGCCATAGGCGAAATTGGCTTAGATTATTACTATGACTATTCTCCAAGAGACTCACAGAAAGAGTGGTTTAAAAAGCAAATCCTGCTTGCAAATGAGCTTGAACTTCCAATAATCATACATGATAGAGATGCACATGCAGATACTTTTGACATAATAAAAGAGTATAAAAGCGATGAAATAGGTTGTGTACTTCATTGTTTTAGTGGAAGTGTAGAGTTAGCGAAAGAGTATATAAAATTGGGATGCTATATATCAATTCCAGGAACAGTAACTTTTAAAAACAGTAGAAAAGTTAGAGAAGTTGCTAGAGAGATACCTCTAGATAGGCTGTTTATAGAAACGGATTCTCCATATATGGCACCAGAGCCTCATAGAGGAAAGAGAAATGATCCTTCATTAGTAGCATTTGTGGCTGATAAAATTGCCCAGGAAAAGGGAATTTCGTATGAAGAGGTATGTGATAAAACTATGGAAAATGCTAAAAAATTTTTCGAAATAAAGTAATAATAATAAGGACATCTTATAAATAAGATGTTCTTTTTATGTTCTAAATAAATAATAAAGTTTATAAAGAAAAATAAATAGTAATTAAAATAAATAGTAATTAAAATAAATGTAAAAAGAGTTATAGATATATTTGTGAAATAATCTATAGCTCTTTTTTTATATTAAAAAATATTAAATAATTCCATAAGATACCATCATTTCACTACAAAAAAAAGGTCTTTTACAACATTTATATTGAAATAAAAAATTCATAAACATAAAATGGGACATATATACAATGATTGATAAAGAAGGGAGAGATAGGAGTGAATAAAAAATTAAAAAAGATTTTATCAGTAGCACTAACATTCGGAATGATAATTAGCTCAGCATCAAGTATAAATGCCTATGGGAAAAATACAGGACAAATTGATGTTAATAATGATCAGACTCCAATTGAAAGAAAGTCAATTAATAATTATTTTAAAAAAAATAGTAAAGAGGTACAAAAAACACCGGTATTAAATGACTGGGTAACTACAAAAACAGCTAGAGTGGGCAATGATACAGTACATTATATTGATGGACTTTCATTTGAAAATTACGATGATGGAGATCATACAACGGGTCTTAGCAACGTAATGCTTAATGTATTTGGTTGGGAGCGTTATGACAAGGCAGCTAAACTTGAAAAAGTAGTAGTTCCTCATATTGATATTGAGGCTAACTACACTGAGACAGAAGAGAAGACTGCGGGTGTGAGAATAGTATTAGCAGGATGGACGACAAATTTCGATTTTCAATTACCTAAGAGATTTATGAAGCCGGGTACAAATGTAGAAACACCAACAACTAAACTGTCAGAAACAGATGAAGAAACAGATGAAGAAAAAGGTGAAGTAGTTGATGGAGATATGGTATTTACAAGAGAAGAAATCTTAAATGCAATCAAAAAAGAAATGATTGCAGATGGAAAAGAAGTGCCTTCTAATGACGATGATATAGAAATGCCAAATGAATATCTTATTTACTATATACCTGTAAATGAAAAAGGTGAACAAATATACTGGAGAGGTATAAATAAGCTTGAGCAAAAATCACCAACTGAGTTTCACTACACAACAGTAGATAAACCTGTATATGAAAAAGGATTTTACGAATATTTTGATGCTTACTTTGATTGGTACACTACCTCTACAAATGACAGAACTGAATCAAGGACATCCATAAAATATCCTTATTATGAGACATCAGATATAAAAATTACCCCTGATAAGACAAGAGATTTAAATCCAGGGGATGTTGTAAATCTAGAAATAGAGATTAATAACCCAACGCAATACATAAAGAATAAATTCCTTACAGGAGGCTATGATGTAATCAAGTCTACAGGAGAAGAAAATAGGGTTGATGAATTTAATTTAAAAGATGAAAATGATACATGGGTGACTATAGAGCCTGGTCAAACTATAAATTACAAAAAAACATATACTATACCACAGGATTATAAGGGTGACAAGATAGAATTAAAGCCATATCTTTATGGAGTATATGCTGAGTACGACTACTCAACTGCTTCAAGTAAGCTTTATTTTGAACCAGATAGTCTCGAATACAATGATAGTGTTACATTATATATGAAAAAATCATCAGGTGGAGGTGGTGGAGGTTCAGTTGATCCAGGACCAAATCCACCATCTCCATCAAAGACTGTAATAATAGCAAGTGGAGAGAAGTATACAGACGTACTTACAGCGACAGTATTAGGAAATGAGAAAAATGCTCCAATACTACTTTCTCAAAAAGATAGAGTAGATGAGAAAACTCTAGCAGAGATTAAGAGATTAAATGCAGAAGATATAATAATCTCAGGAGGTACAGATTCTGTATCAAATAAAGTAGAAGAACAATTAAAAGATTATAATGTTACAAGGATAGCTGGTCAAGATAGATACGAAACTGCAGAAAAAATAGGTAACGAAGTAAGAAAAACAGGTAATAAAGAGGGAGCAATGTTAGTGGATGGGACAAACTTCCCGGATGTAATAACAATGTCAAGTTTAGCATCTCAGAAGAAAGTACCGATACTTCTAACAGAGCCACAAACATTGACAGATGCAGCTAAAGATACGATAAAAACTTGGGGAATAAATGATATAACTATAGGTGGAGGATATAATTCTGTATCTAAAGATATCGAGAATAACCTAGGAGTAAGTAAAATAACTAGATTTGGTGGGGAAGATAGATACAAAACTGCTGGGCTAATAGGTGATGAGGTTAGAAAAATATCAGGAAACAATGATGATATGATATTAGTAGATGGGATGGATTTCCCAGATGGAATTACAATAAATAGTTTAGCATCTTACTTTAAGGCACCGATAATGCTAACAGATCCAGAACATCTAAACAGTTTAACAGCAGATAAGATAAAAGAGTGGTCAATTAAAAATATACTAATAGGCGGAGGATATAACTCAGTATCAAAAGAAGTAGAAGATAACTTAGGTGTAAGTAAAAAAGAAAGAGTTGCTGGTCAAGATAGATATGAAACAGCAGTAAAGATATCTCAAAGACTATCTCAAACAGGTAAAGCTTTAGGAAGTAAATAAAAATAATAAATATATTAAGATGGTATCTCAAACTATTTATATGTAATTTGAGATACCATCTTTTTACTTGCTAAAATTGATCATTTTAATTTGAAGTTTTTATTTTCATTTGCTCCAAGACTTTTTGTGGTATTTCGCTCTTTTCAACCTCTCCCCAAGTCAGAACGCCTTTTTTATCGTTAACTAATAATTTTAAATATGCGTTTAATCTTAATGGAGAATTTCTATGTTCTCTCATATGGACAATTTTTGTTTTCTTTGTTTCACTATAGACATTTTGGTCGTAATTGTAAACTGACCAGTTATTAGATTTACTATCCTTTTCATTTTCTTTTTCTGGAGTAACTAATATTTGAGTATAATATATATTACCGCCATAATTATCATTGTACAATTTCCATAAGCCCCCACAAACTATTAAGGATAGACTTAATAAGCCTATAAAAAGTTTTGTTTTTGTTTTCATATTTATCACCCTAATAAATTGTAACATTGTTTTATAATTTTAAAGTTACATAGAACATATAATATTCTATCATTTTTGTAAGGTGAGTTTATCGGTTTATTAGTGTAAGGGAGCCTAAACTCTTAATACAGTATATTCCGTAAAATTTTTACAAAAATAAAATATGCCCACTATAAAGAGTTACGATCATCTATAAGATCTTCTTTTAAATAGAGGGCACATTTACTTAATATAATTAGTAGATTACTTATTTACTTTTTTGGGTTATGTTTAATAAAAGTACCCTCATCAAGTTCTCTGAAAGTTCTTTGAAGTTCTTCTTTAGTGTTCATTACTACAGGTCCTGCCCAAGCAATGGGTTCATGTAGAGGTTTTCCAGCGAATAGTACGAATCTGATTCCATTTTTAGATGATTTAATACTTAGTTCATCGCCTTTATTAAATAAAACAGCTGATTTGCTTTCGACTTTTTTGCCTTCAACAGTTCCTTCTCCATCAACTACGTATATAAATACATTATCTTCTTTGTTTAAATCTATATTGAATTCTTCATTAGGTTTTACATTTACATCCAGTAGAGTTACTTTTATATATTTAGGATCAACCCCTCTGGCCTTATCCATATAGTTACCTGAAATAACTTTCACAATGCTATTCTTATTTTCAACAGTTTTTATCATGTCTCCAGATATGTCAAAGTAATGCGGTTCAGCCATTTTATCTTCTTTCGGTAGATTTACCCAAAGTTGTAGTCCTAGCATCCTATCCGATGCTTTAGGCATCTCTTGATGCATTATACCACTACCTGTAGTCATCCATTGGCATTCGCCGTCTCTTATTACACCTTTATTACCTAAACTGTCTTGATGCTCCATTTCACCATTTATTAGGTATGTTACTGTTTCAATACCTCTATGTGGATGGAATGGAAACCCTTTTATATAATCATTTGGGTCTGTTGAATCAAATGCATCTAACATTAGAAATGGATCAAAATCATTTACTGTATCGTGTCCAAGCACTCTTACTAAATTAACACCAGCTCCGTCAACTGCGCGTTGTCCCTTTACTATCTTAACAATTTCTCTTTTCATATTTTTAACCACCAATCTATATTAATTATAAACTTATTATTGAATTTATTATTATGATCAACTTACTTGAAAACTTGAACTCTTTCAGTAAGAGGTCCGAATTCCTTTTCACCTGGCTCAGCTGTTGGCATTCCAAAAGGCATTTGAGCAACGAGTTTCCAATCTTTATTTATACCCCAAGTCTCTTTTACCTCATCGTCGATTATAGTATTATAATGTTGCAGGGAAGCACCAAATCCAGCATCTTCTAACATTGTCCAGACTGCTAGTTGATGCATTCCAGCAGTATGATTTGACCAATCATCAAACTTATCTGCATAGGAACCTGCACCATCTTTTGCAGCTTCTAATGGAGCAAAGTCTTCAAAGAATAATACTGTTCCATAACCATTAGCAAAAGAATCCATTTTCTGATCTGTTGGATCAAATTTTTCAGCAGGAACAATTTTTCTAAGTGTTTCTCTTACAATTTCCCACATTTTCAAATGTTCTTTACCAAGTAGTAGTACAATTCGGCTTGTCTGTGTATTAAACGCCGATGGTGTGTGTAACACTGCAAAATTCATAATTTCTTGTATTTGTTCGTCTGAAATAGGGCTTTCGTTTTTTATACCGTAATAACTTCTTCTATGTTTTAATGCTTCTTTAAAATTTCTTTCCATTTTTAATTCCTCCTTGTAATTTAGTACTAACTAGTAATATATTTGTTTTATTAAAGCGTATATTTTATACGCTTAATTTTATTAAAATGTCTATTAATTTGTGCTTTTCTTCAGAAGATATATATTTTAAAAAATCGTCTAAATCCAGTAAATGTTCTGGGAATATTTCTTCGATTTTACTCTTTCCCTTGTCTGTTATGTGAATTATATTAGATCGACTATCTTTAGGATCAGTGTATTTTTCGACCATTCCCTCCTTTACTAGATTATTTATAACTACAGTCATATTACCACCAGTTGCTAGAATCTTTTCTATAATTTCACCAATACGAAGGTCTCCTTTGTGGTATAAAACTTCTAAAACTGCAAACTGCATAGTTGATAATCCATGATTTCTAAAAACTGTATTCGATCTTCTGTTAAGTTTATTTGTACTTCTTGTAAGAGCTATTAATGTCTTTAGATTTAAGTCATTTTCTTTTCCATATGAGTTATTTTTTGTTTTCATGATTTAATTATATTACTAATTAGTAATAAATGCAATGCCTTTTTAAAAATTTATTGTTTTATCTAAGGTGACTTGATAGATTAGTTCTAGTATAATTAAATCAAATACTTACAAATAGTGTAAAATAATTATTTAATAAGTTATAAAAAGATTAATAAAAGTGTTATTTACTAAGGTTATTAAATGTTATAGAAAATTACTTTAATAATAAGGGGGAAGTTATTGTGAAAACTAGAGAGGAACTAGCGAAAGATTTCTACATTGACGATCATGCTGTACTATTTGGGCTTCTGTCAAAGTACTCAGAAATGATAAGTAAAGAAAACGGTCTAAAAGTAGCAGAAGAAGCAGTAATTACTTTTGGAAGAGAAAGAGGAATGCGATGTGCTATGCGTTGTTTACAGGATGGTGAGGAACTTAGTGTAGAAAATTATACGGTTTATGGAGAATGGGTCGACAATAGGGCATGGTCACAATCGGAAATTGAGACAATATCACCATCATTTAAAACAAAGATGACATCTTGTGGTTGGAGCAATAGTTGGAAAAAATATGGTTTAGAAAAATATAGTAAAATATACTGTTCAAATGTTGATGTAAGTTTAGCATATGGATTTAATCCAGATAATAAATTTAATTTAGATACTTCAATCTCATTTGGTGTTTCGTATTGTACTTTTAATTGGACGAACTTCTCATTTAAAAGCGAGGAAGAATTAAATAAAATGTTTGACAAGAGAAGTAGAGTTTTAGATAAGGTTATCAAAGATTTCTTATATCAGTGTGGACATGTTTTAAACGCTTTTAAGAGAGTAGCATTTTTTAATTTAGGTATAATAGATGGAAATAAAATAATTGATTCTGCCATGAAAGATTATCAAGAAATATTTGGTGAAGACAAGAAAAATGCAATAGTACGTGAATCACAACAGGATTTCTTAGTTATATAAATTATACTGAATGTTAATATTAATAAATAGCAATAAAAGATAACTATATAGTTATCTTTTATTGTTTAGCATTGTGTATGTAAAAATCGAATGATAGCCTCTTTTTTTAGAGGTAGACTATGATGGGATAATAAGCAAATATCAAAATCTAAATTTTCTAATGTATTTAATAAGCTCTTAATTTTATCAATATCATACTTACAGCCATTATAAAAATCTTTGCTATATGCATCGCCTATAAACACTACTTTTTCTGCTGGAACATAGGCTATTACAGAATCTTGTGAATGGGGAGAGATAATATTTTGTAGTATGACCTTGATCCCACCTAAATCTATCTCTAAATAGTCTTTAAACACAATATTAGAAGATACTACTTCTATATCATTTAGATACTTATATTCTTTACGGATATTTGTATCTGCAAATTCAATATCTTCACCAGTTTGAAGACGTTTTTTCATTTCTTGATCTGTCCATTTCCATTTAGCCATAGATTTCAATTTTTCATTAGTTATATGACATGCAATGGTTTTTCCAGGAACAAAACTCATACCAAAAGTATGATCCCAATGCCAATGTGTGATCGCGACATAGTCAGGAAGTTTCAAATTTGCTTCTTCTATTGATTGCATAAATAATTCAACATGGTTCTTTGAGTTGCCTGCATCGATCATTAATGAATATTTATCACCTTTAATATATCCTAAAAGAGGTCTGTCTGTTTCCTCACCATTTTCAAGATAGAAAACTCTTTCTGATATCTTATTAAAATTCATTGATATTCCAACCTTTCTATAAATAAGGATACACCTCTTTACATAAATTTTCTATTAATGTTAACATTTATGTTTATAAAAGTCAAACTACCGATTTTAGATTCTAATATAATAATTTATATATTTAAGTGTTTTTTTATAGACCTGAGTTTTTTGGGTATAATAACTTTAAAGAAATTCAAAGGATGGATTATAATATGAAAAATAATAATGAAAGTAGACAACCAAATAAGTTAATAAATGAAAAATCCCCATATTTGCTTCAACATGCTTACAACCCTGTATATTGGTATGCTTGGGGAGAGGAGGCTTTTAAAAAAGCAAAAGAAGATGATAAGCCAATCTTTTTAAGTATAGGATACTCTACATGCCACTGGTGCCATGTAATGGAAAACGAGTCTTTTGAAGACGACGATGTGGCGGATATATTAAATAGAGACTTTATATCAATAAAAGTAGATAGAGAGGAAAGACCTGATGTAGATAGTGTTTATATGGCTGTTTGTCAAGCTATGACAGGGAGCGGAGGATGGCCAATGTCTATTGTTATGACTCCAGATAAAAAACCTTTTTTTGCTGGTACGTATATTCCAAAAGAGAATATGTACGGAAGGATAGGTATGATAGAATTGCTCGGAAAAATATCTTATATGTGGGAACATGAGAAACATAAATTACTTGAATCAAGCGAAGAAATAGTTGACCATATAAGAGGAGCTACAAATAAAAAGCTGAATCATAATGTAATATCAAAAAATCTGATAGATGATTCATTTAAACTATTTGAGGACTTATTTGACAGTAAATATGGGGGATTCGGAGAAGCACCAAAATTCCCAAGTCCTCAGAATTTAATGTTTTTAATGAAATATTATAAACTAGAGAATAATAAAAAAGCCCTCGACATGGTCGAGAAAACGCTCCAAGGTATGTATAGAGGTGGAATGTTTGACCACATCGGTTACGGATTTTCTAGATATTCAACAGATGAAAAATGGTTAGCTCCACATTTTGAAAAAATGCTTTATGATAATGCGATGCTTGTAATCGTATATTTAGAGGCTTATCAAATTACAAATAATGAGTTGTACAAAGATATTGTAGTAAGAACCTTAGAATATATTGCTAGGGAAATGAAAGATAGTGAAGGTGGATTTTATTCTGCGCAAGATGCAGACAGCGAAGGTGAAGAGGGTAAATTTTATACATTTACGTATCCAGAAATTTTAGATGTGCTTGGAGACGAAGATGGGAAATATTTTACAGATTTTTTTGATATAAGTATACAAGGAAACTTTGAAGGAAAAAACATTCCAAATCTTATTAAAAACGAAAAATTTAATTATCGTAATGATAAAATTTGCACTATGATAAAAAAAGTGTTTGAGTACAGACTAGAGAGAATGGATCTTCACAAAGATGATAAGATATTGACTTCATGGAGTTCATTAATGGTAATCGCTATGATTAGAGCCTATAAAGTATTAGATGATGAAAGGTATTTAAAGTATTCAATTGAATGTTTAGACTTTATTGAGAAAAAACTATTTAGAGATGGTAGACTATTAGCAAGATATAGAGATGGACATTCCGATTATCTAGCTTATTTAGATGACTATGCATTTTTAGTTTGGTCGTATATTGAGCTGTACGAGGCTACTTATGAAAATAAATATTTAGTTAGGGCTATTGAGCTTAATAAAGATTGTATAGATTTATTTTGGGACAATGAAAATAAAGGATTTTACCTATATGGAAATGACAGTGAAGAGTTATTTATTAGGCCAAAAGACTTGTACGATGGGGCTATGCCATCAGGAAATTCTGTAGCTTCTTTAAATTTAATAAAATTAAGCAGAATGACTGAAGATATAGGATTAGAAGATATTTCTAAATCATTATTAAATCTATATACAGATAGCTTAAGAAGGTCTCCAACTGGTTACAGTTTTTATTTGTTATCCCTTATGTACGAACTTTATGAATCTAAAGAAATTATTGCTGTTCTAAAGAACAAAGACGATATGAAACGATTTAAAGAAAAATTGATGAAAAACTATAGTCCCAATATTACTGTTGTTGTCAAAAAAATATGGGAGAGCGAAAATTTAGATGGACTAGAAGACTATGTTCTCAAGAATGATAATTCAACATATTATATATGTGAAGGAAAGAGTTGTAATCCACCATTTAATGGGCTTGAATTATTAGAAAAATATTTATAGTTTTTTGATTTGAGTTTTTAAATAAAAATATAGGTATTAACGACAACATTAATTGACTTAAATTTATAATAAAGCACACATATAGAGATAGGAATGACATCTAAATAGATATCATTCCTATTTTATAATTGCAATTATTTAATCTAAAGCTTGATAATACAAAATAAAAAACGTAGAATAAATAGATGGTAGAAAAAAATGACGAATAAGAGATTATAAAAATTAAAGGTGTGTTAATAATGATAAAGGAAGTAATCATAGTAGAAGGACGAGATGATGTCACAGCAGTCAAGAGAGCTTTGGATGCCGAACTTATAACAACGAGTGGTTTTGGATTTCCTAAGGGAGTCATGGAGAGAATTAAAGCCGCTCAAGAGAGAAGGGGAGTTATTATTTTTACGGATCCTGACTTTGCAGGGGAAAAAATTAGAAAGAAAATTGCAAACGAAGTTCCAGGATGTAAGCATGCATTTTTACCAAGGGAAGAAGCTAAAAAAGATGGCGACATAGGGATTGAAAATGCGACTCCAGAAAGCATTATTGCTGCTATCAAAAAAGTAAGGACTGAAATAGAAGGGAATAGAAGTGAATTTAATAGAGTCGATTTAGTAAGAAACGGACTTATTGGAAATGAAGAAGCTTCATTAAGAAGAGACAAAATAGGCAAGGTACTTGGAATAGGATATGGCAATGCAAAACAATTTTTAAATAGACTAAATAATTATGGAGTCACAAGAGAAGAGTTTGTAAACGCCGTTGATGATATAGACAATTAAAATATACAAAATAAGATAAATGGAGGCATATATGGAGAGACTTTCATCTCATAAAGAAACAAAGAAGATAGTTGATAAATATAAATTTAAATTTTCAAAATCTTTAGGACAAAATTTTTTGATAGATGATAATATAGTTGAAAGCATTGTAAATGGTGCACATATAAAAGATGGTGACTATATAGTTGAAGTTGGACCTGGCATAGGTACTTTGACTAGAGAGATGGGAAAAGTAGCAAAGAAAGTAGTGGCTGTAGAGATAGACAAGTCATTAATCCCGATTCTTAAGGATACTCTATCAGAGCTAGACAATGTTGAGGTAGTAAATGAAGATATACTTAAAGCAGATATTCATAGTTTAATAAAAGAAAAACTTGATGGTGGTCCTGTGAAACTTGTAGCAAATTTACCATACTACATAACTACACCAATTGTTATGAAGTTTTTAGAAGAACACGTTCCAGTAACGGATATAGTTGTTATGGTACAAAAAGAAGTTGCTGATAGAATGAATGCAAGTCCTGGTACAAAAGACTATGGGGCTCTTTCTGTGGCAGTTCAGTATTATTGTGATACGGACATAGTGGCTAAAGTTCCTAGGCATATGTTTGTTCCTCAACCAAATGTAGATTCTATAGTAATAGGTCTTAGGGTTAGGGCTGAGAAAAAGTATAACGTAGATAATGAGGAAATATTCTTTAAAACCGTAAAAGCGTCATTTGGACAAAGAAGAAAGACTCTTTTAAATTCACTTGGAGGACTTGGAATATTTGAAAAGGAGCAATTAAAAGAGATCCTTAACGAGGCAAATATTGATGAAAAAAGAAGAGGAGAGACTCTTAGCGTAGACGAGTTCGCAAATCTTTCTAATATTGTAAATTCAAAAGTATCTTCTAAATAGAAGGTACTTTTTTTTTCTTTGTAATCATATATTATTTAGAGAAATTATGTTAAGGGGGGATTGAAGTGAGTTCTAAGAAAAAGTTTAAAAGAGACTATATAATTTTAGAAGCTAAGGACATCAACTTCAGGAACAAAGAAAGAGTACTTCCTAAAGCATTTGCCAAGGTGGAAGTAAATGAAGGTAAATCAATTGTCGCATTATATGTTGAAAATCTTAAGTATATTAAAGACGGTTACGATACAATGGCAATAACAACAAAATACGATGTATTGGATTTAGGAAAGATTGTATTAAATGATCAGGGTAGAGGCGAATTTATATTAGATTTAGATGGCGATGAAGACGATATAAAAAGTATAGCAATCGTACATGAAGATAAAGTACCTCTAATAGGGTTTAAGGGAAACAAACTTGAAAATTACGAGGACATACTTTTTGAAGTAGAGGAAGAGTATGAAGATGAATATGACGAAGAAGAAGAATATGACGAAGAGTATGAAGAATATGATGAGGATGAAGAATATGACGAGGAATATGATGAGTATACTGACGAAAGTGAATTAGATGTAGGTAGAGATAGTGAAGACAATGAAGAAGATGTAGATTATGTCGAGGAAGATAATAATTCCGATGAAGCAGAGGACGAATCAAATGATGAGGAATATGGAGAAGAATACAATAGAGATGAAGACTTTGATGAAGAAGACGAATTTGAATATGAAGATAGTGAATACAGAGATGATTTTGATGAAGAAGATGATTATTTCGATGATGAAGAAGACGAGTTTTTAGAGGACAGTGAAGAAGATGTATTTGAAAGAGACAATACAAATTCAGATTACAATGGCGATGATTTGTATCAAAATGAAAATATAAGTAATGATGAAATGGTTGAACTTAACAATTTCAATAAGATACAATACCGAGAAAAATACGCAGATGACGACTTAGATGAGGAAGATGATCCAGTTAAATATGTAAGTAATAGAAAAAAAGTGATAAATAAATCTTATAAAACTTCTAAACAAGAGGAAGAACAGGTGGAAAACCACGAGCAAAGTAAAACACCAGGAACCCTTATGATGCCAAGACAAATAAAGAAAGGTCTTAAGTATTTTAAAGAAGTAAAGCCATTCGTAGACGATCAGATTGACAACACTAGATGGTGGAAGATAGATATAAATCCAACAACTCTTTGTGGTTACTCTATGCCTAATTTAGGATACGTAAATGCTCTTAACTATACTATGTATAGTGATGTCGTTATAAATGCATATAAACATAGACATTATTTATTTGGAGTGCAGTACGATGATTACAATAAGAGAAAACACTATATCTATGCTATACCAGGAGCAAAAAATGAAAAGCCTGATAATGGAAATACTGGTTTTATTAGGTTCCAAAGTTCAGATAACAGATCTAATAGTAATGTAGGTTACTGGATGTGCCTTATTGATGCAAGACTTAGAAGTATAGTAAAATAAATCGTATAAATTTAATATAATTCTTTGATTTAATAGAGTCTAAACATAGCATAATTTCAAAAACTCCTAATAATCATTAACTTTATTGATAGAAAATTACAAATAATTATAATAATGTTGATAATAGTTATGACTTAAACTACAATAGATGGTGAAAATCTATTTTAGTTCTGGAGGATATGAGTATGATAAACGAGAAAAGAATTTTAAATGAATTTCTTGAAATGGTGCAAATAGACAGTCTATCTTACAAAGAAGCTGATTTTGCAAAAGTTCTAATTGAAAAATTAGAAGAAATTGGGTGCACAGTTTATGTAGACGATGCGGGAAAAAATACTGGAGGAGAAACAGGTAATATAATTGCAACTCTAAAAGGTAATAAGGACGGTAAGAAGATACTATTTAGCTCTCATATGGACACTGTAACACCTGGACTTGGAATAAAGCCAATTGTTGATGAAGCTGAAGGGATCATAAAGAGTGATGGAACTACTATACTAGGTTCAGACGATAAAGCTGGTATAGCAGCGATACTTGAGGCACTAAGATATATAAAAGAAAATAATATTGACCATACAGATATTCAAGTAGTTTTATCAATGTGTGAAGAGTGTGGTCTAGTCGGAGCTAAAAATTTAGATTACTCTAAGATAGATGCAGATTACGCATTTGTATTAGATAGTGGTGGATCGCCTGGAGAAATAATAGTTGAAGCCCCATCTCAAGATGTTATAAAAGTTAAAATAAAAGGAAAAACAGCTCATGCAGGTATGGAACCAGAAAACGGCATTAGTGCAATAATGGTAGCAGCAAGGGCTATAGATAATATGACTTTACTTAGAATAGACGAGAATACTACAGCTAATATAGGCATGATAAAGGGTGGATCAGCAACAAATATAGTAACAGATCTAGTTGAAATAGATGCTGAAGCTAGAAGTTTAAGTGAAGAAAAGCTTGATGTACAAACAAAGCACATGGTTGATACATTTAAAAAAGCTGCAGAGGACTATAATGCAGAAGTTGAAATAAATGTGGATAGAGTGTATCCTCCACTTAATGTAGATGTTGATTCAGACATAGTTAAATTAGCTAAAAAAGCTTTTGCCAACATGGGTATAGAAGCTTATACAGGAGCTTCTGGTGGTGGTAGTGATACTAACATATTAAATAGAAATGGTATCCTAGCTATAAACCTTGGAGTAGGTATGAAAAATGCACATACACTTAATGAGTATATAGCTATTAAAGATTTATATAATTCAGCTAATATGCTTATAGAAATAGTAAAAGAAATATAATTTAGAATTAATACAGAGCTATCTCATATGTGATTTTACTAAGGTGAATTTTCGCAAAAGAGGTAGCTCTTTTAGTTTTTAATTTATTTATTAATGCTCTACTTAGATTTAACAATAAATTTTATAGTCAATAAATTTTCATATGTATTTACTTTTTGAGTCATATGTATATAATAAGACAGTATCTAGTATATTTGGTATAATAGTGGTTAAATAAATAGAGTCTTAAAAAATAAGTTAAAAAGTTATATAATAATTTTATGATAAAATTACTAGGGGGTTCTAAATGGCTAAAAAAAGGAAGTTAAAGAAACCTGTCGCATTATTAATAGGAATAATCGCATTCTTTATAGTATATTTTATTGCTTTTAAATTTGGGACAACTATGGATAAGAAAACAGATAATATTCCTAAAAAAGTTGTGAGCCAAGAAGAAAGTAATAAATCCCTTTTAACTCAATTGAAGGAAAAAGAGAAAATTTACATATCAGATGATAAAGTTTCAGATGTGAAAATTGAAGAAGATTCATGGAAAGAGATCCTTTATTCATTTATAGAGTTTAAAAAGGTAAGAAATGCTGAATCATATCATCCGATATACGAGGGATATTCAGATGATGGTATAAAATTCTCTACAGATTTCGATTACTTTAGGGTTTACACTGTAAGCAAAGAGGAATACTATAAAATTCCAATAAACACGAAAAAAGAGTTTAAAGATCTTATAGATAAGAGTTTGTATACTTCATTTGATCTAGTAAGCCAATACAAGAGTTGGAAGACAGTACAGATAACAAATGGAAAAGAAGTTAACAAGATTCACAAATGGAAATTTGATGATCTATCTCATAAAATGATAGCTAAAAGACTTGTTGGAAAAGTGC
This sequence comes from Metaclostridioides mangenotii, assembly GCF_018917235.1. Lineage (GTDB taxonomy): Bacteria > Bacillota > Clostridia > Peptostreptococcales > Peptostreptococcaceae > Metaclostridioides. Next base: position 43,947 of record NZ_JAHLOF010000008.1, on the reverse strand, counting down.
AACCTGAAAAAAGTAAAAATAGAAGTGAATATAATTTTACCATAGATATAGAGGGTGAAAATTATAAAATTAAGGTAGAGACGATGGGAAGAGATTATGTAAAGGTTACGTCAAAAGATACTATTGCATATTACGAAGTTTACACAGGGTTGTTTGATTATATAAAAAATGACGTTTTTAAAATTAAATAATATGTTGATAGTGTATTAATGTGTAAATAATAAGGATATTTTGTAGGCTGAGAAATAAAGTTTTCTCAGCTTATTTTAATAAAAACTTTATTTTATATGATTAAAGTAAATAAAAAAATACTTTTATTAACAATTTCTTAACATATATAAACTTGACGTATCAAAAAATAAATGTTAAAATAAGTAGGTAATCTACGTAGAAGATCTACCTAAAAGCGATTGAAAATACCTTGTAAAAGGTAAGATGCAATTAAGATAGAGGAAAAGCAAATACACGGATAGCATATTCTCCGTATGTATATATAGCTCAAGATTACACTATTTATTGCCGATTTTTATATTGGTTTAAAATATTAAGAGGTGAATATTATGGTTGGAAGAGGTAAAGATGAATCCTTGGGATATTATGTTAGAAGCATATCTCATGAGCTTTACTATATGGGTGATCAAACTTTAAAATCACTTGAAATTACAAACCAGCAGGGACGCCTTCTGAGCGTGATATATGATAGTATCAACGATGGTACAGAGATAAGTCGTAGAATTTTAGAGGACATTATGCATCTCAAAGGACCATCAGTCACTAGCATATTAAGGGGATTAGAAGATAAAGGATATATTACCCGTACAACGCGAAAAGATGACGCTAGAGCCATGGTGTTGTCAGTGACAAATAAAGGAGAAAAACTCGTAAAAGAAGTTAGAAGTGTATTTTTTAATATTGAGCAGGCACTTCAGTGCGGATTGACGCAGGAGGAAAAAGAAACATTAATTCAATTATTGGCTAAAGTTTGCCATAACCTCCCAGAAGAATCTAAGCGATAAAAATATAATAGCAGGTAAATACCTGCTATTATATTAAAAAATTAAGTAGATATTCTACTTAATTAATTTATACAAAATTAGGTAGATTTTCTGTATATAAATAGGTAGATTATCTATCTATTTACAAAAAATTAATCGAGAGGAATGATGTATTATTAGATTTTATGAATTTAATGTAGATGAAGTAGTAGAAAAGTTTGAGGTAGATATTGATAAGGGGCTTTCTTCAGATACTGTGGAGAAACGATTAATCGAATATGGTAAAAATGTATTTTCAGAGCAGAAAAAAGATGGGCTTTGCAAAACAATCCTCAGGCATTTAAAAGATGTATCGACGATAATTTTGATAATGGCAGCTGCCTTATCATTTATGTTAGCCATAAAAGAGGGCCATGGGTTTATTGAGCCAATGGTTATTGTATCAATTGTTATTATGAATTTGGTACTTGCAATAACGCAAGAGGGAAAGGCAGAAAAAGCGCTCGATGCGTTATCAGATTTAAATAGTCCTACGTGTATTGTATTACGTGAAGGAATTCAGAAAGAACTCGACACATCTAAACTTGTTCCAGGTGATATTGTTTTACTAGAATCTGGATCTCTTGTACCAGCAGATGCCCGCCTAATAGAAAGCATTGGGCTAGAAGTAGATGAATCATCCCTTACCGGAGAAAGTGATCCATCAGAGAAGGACTCATCAGTTGAATTATCTGGTAAAATTCCAATTGGGGATCAGATTAATATGGTGTTTTCTGGTTGTCTTGTAACAGCTGGGAGAGGTAAAGCTGTAATCACATCAACTGGTATGGACACACAAATTGGTAGAATTGCTGGGTTCTTAGGAAATACAAAACACGGAAAAACTCCGTTACAAAAAAGGCTAGACAAGGTTGGAAAAAACATTAGTGTTATTGCAATTGTGTCTGCAGTTTTCTTATTTACAATAGGATTACGACAAGGAGAAGATTTTTGGAGTATGGTTTTAATGGCGGTTGCACTAGCAGTTGCGGCTGTTCCGGAAACGCTAAACTTAATCGTAACACTATCTTTATCTCATGGGGTAAAAAATATGGTCGACAAAAATGCTTTGATTAGAAAATTACCTGCAGTTGAGACATTAGGTAGCACATCAGTTATATGTTCAGATAAAACTGGGACACTTACACAAAACCAAATGAGCATAAAACGCCTTTTTATGGTAGGAGATGAACCAATTGGTGATTCAGATGAGTTCAACGATAGACAGCTTACATTCTTGAAAATGATGGCTATGGCTAGCAATGCTACTGTAGAAACAGGGAAAGATGGTAAGTCTAAATTTCTTGGTAATCCCACCGAAATCGCTATAATGCGTCTTTTAGAACAAAAAAATATAAGAAAATCACAAATAGAGGAAAGTTATCCTAAAGTTGCAGAAATACCTTTCTCATCGGAGAGAAAAATGATGACAGTGGTATTAAAAGATCCGGATGGTAGTTATATTGTACTTACTAAGGGTGCATTAGATAGAATACCTCTAGATCATTCAAAAAAAGACATAGATATAAAAATAAAAGAAGTGCACGATTCATTTGCTGAAGACGCACTCAGAGTAATTGCTCTAGGTATTAAACGTTTAGACTATCTGCCTGATGAAGATAAAATTGAGGATGTAGAAAAAGACCTTACTTTGCTAGGTATGATTGGTTTGATTGATCCACCAAGACCAGAAGCAGCAAAAGCTATAGAAAAAGCAAAAGAAGCGGGTATACGAACGATTATGATTACAGGTGACCATGCGACTACAGCAGGAGCTATAGCTAAAGATATTGGTATATTGCCAAAGGGGCAGAAGGTATTAACAGGTTCTCAATTATCAGAAATGTCAGATAAGGAGCTTGAGAGTACAGTAAAAGATTATTCAGTATATGCAAGAGTTTCCCCAGAAGATAAAATTAGAATAGTAGAAGCATGGCAAAAAAATGGAGAAGTTGTTGCAATGACCGGTGATGGTGTTAACGATGCCCCAGCCTTAAAAGCAGCAGATGTAGGGATAGCCATGGGTAATACTGGAACAGAGGTAGCCAAAAGCGCATCAGATATTGTATTAACTGATGATAATTTTGCGACTATAGTTGAGGCTGTACATGAGGGACGTATGGTTTACTCCAATATACGTAAAACCATTTACTTCTTGTTAGTATGTAATTTATCGGAAATACTAGTTATGCTTTTCGCCCAAATAGTTGGATGGGGAGTTTTAGTAACACCAGTTATGTTGCTATTAATAAATGTACTTGGAGATGGTATACCAGGACTACAGTTGGCAAAGGAATCTTCTGATTCAAGGATTATGCAAAACGACCCTATAAAACGAGAGGAAAGTATTTTTAGTGGTGGACTAATGAAAGTAATTGTACGCCAAACTCTTATTTGTTCTCTTGTAGTACTTCTTGCTTACTATACTGGAATGTCTACAAGATTTATTTCTGGAATAGATTCATCACCTATGATAGGTCAGACAATGGCATTCTTAGTCTTAGGATTGACATCAATTATGCATATATTCACTGTCAGAAGTAGAAAGTCAATATTTGAGCGTACTATAAGTGATAATTGGCCTTTGGTTGTTAGTGCAGTTGGTATGATGATATCTTTGGTGCTACTTGTTACAATTCCATCTATAGGTGGTATGCTTGGATTGACTACAATAGGTATGGGACACTGGGTAATAGTCATTTCACTTTCAATAATCCCAACAGCTGTAGCAGAGGTTTGGAAGTACTCAGATAATTACGGATTTAAATGGAAGCAAATATCAGTTGTTGACTAGAAAAGATTAGTAGTTATATAAAGAAAAATATTGGAATCAAATAAGCCGAGAAACTATAAACTGTAGTTTCTCGGCTTAAAATCATTTGGGAACTCAAAATTGAGATAATCCATTCAATAGCTATATAAATGAATTATTTAAACTAACATTTCCGCAACCCTAAATATAGGACCAGCGCCGCAAGTTATTACAAGATCGTTATCATCGGCGTTGTCACGTATATACTGAGCTATATCTTCAAATTCTTTAATATATACTGCATCTACATTATTTTGATAAAGTTTTTCAACTAAATCTTTTGAGTGAATATCTCCTGGATCGTCCTCCCTAGCAGCGTAGATATCAGTTATTATTACTTTGTCCGCTGCATAGAACGCTTCTGCGAAGTCGTTTATTAAAGTTTTTGTTCTTGTATATGTATGTGGTTGGAATATACACCATAATTTTGATTTCTTAAGCTTTTTAGCCGCAGCTAAAGTTGCTTTTATTTCAGTTGGGTGATGAGCATAATCATCTATTACTAGAGTATTGTTGTAGTAACCTTTAGATTCAAATCTTCTTCCAACACCTCTGTATTTTCTTATGTTCTCTCTACAAAGTTCGACATTTATTCCTGACATAAGCCCTGTGATTATTGCCGCTGTAGCATTGTATATATTGTGAAGTCCCGGAACGGATAATTCGAAAGTACCAAGGTTCTTACCGTTGTAAAGGATATCAAATACTCCAAATCCGTCATCTGTAAAGTGGATATTTTTGATTATTGCATCGTTATCTAAATCTCTTCCATATTTAATTGTTTGTGCTTTTACATCGTATAAAATATCTTTTGTATTTTCATCATCGCCATTTATAATGAAAAAACCTTCGCTTGGAAGTAATTTACCAAATTTATTGAATGAAGCTTTTATTTCATCTATACCTGAGAAATAATCAAGGTGATCCTCTTCTATGTTTAACACTAAAGCAATTTTAGGATTGAAGTTAAGGAAACTATCTACATACTCACACGCCTCTGTTATAAAATGGTTAGAATTACCTATTCTTACATTTCCACCTATTGAACTTAAATTTCCTCCAACTAATATTGTAGGATCTAAGTTAGCAAATTCGAACAGTGTAGACAACATAGAAGTTGTAGTTGTTTTTCCATGTGTCCCGGAAACCGCTATAGAGTTTTTGTACTCTCTCATAATTTGGCCTAAAAATGCTGCTCTGTTCATTATTAAAATATTTTTTTCCTTTGCAGCTATTAATTCCTCGTTATCCTGGTGTATAGCTGCTGTATATACAACCATGTTTATATCATCGCTTACGTTTTCTCTCTTTTGTCCAACAAATATTTTTGCGCCTTGTCTTCTAAGTTTGTCTAGTAAATATGACTCTGTCATGTCAGAACCTGTTACAGTATAGCCTTTGTTTAAGCAAATTTCAGCTAGAGCACTCATACTTATTCCACCGATTCCGATAAAATGTATATTCATAATAAAATCACCATCCTTTTTTTATTAAAGTCCTACATGATGAACTTTTTTTATGGTATAATAATATAATGTTCGATATTTTAAAAATCGAGATTATAATTAATACAAAATAAAACAATAATATAATATATTATATTATTGTTTATATACTTGTTATTACAATAAAATCATAGACAATATTATACCATATTTGGCATAGATATGCATTATAATTAATACTCACTTGAAAGAGAAGTCGTAGGAGGATATTATTATGAAATTTAAAAGAACAGAGAGAATAGGAGCTATTGTAAAGATATTATCCGACAATCCAAATAGAACTTATACACTAGGCTATTTTACAGATAAATTTAATGCGGCAAAATCTACTATAAGTGAAGATTTGTTGGTAGTTAAAAATGTATTCGAGAAATTACAATTAGGCAAAGTTATAACTATATCTGGAGCTGCTGGAGGAGTTAAATATATACCTAAGACTTCGGTTGAAGAGAATAACCAAGTACTTATGGATCTTTGTAATAAGATAAATGATGGATCAAGAATACTATCAGGAGGTTTTCTATATTTAGTAGATTTGATTTACGATCCAACTGTTGCGGCAAAAGTTGGTAAAATTTTCGCATCAAATATAGATTATGAAGAGGCAAACTACGTAGTAACTATGGAGACAAAGGGAATTCCGATGGCGCTTATGACTGCAAAGGCCATGAATTTACCTCTAGTAATAATCAGAAAAGATACAAAAGTGTCTGAAGGGCCAACTTTAAGTACAACATATATAAGTGGTAACAGTTCACAGGTAGAAAGCATGAGTTTACCAAGAAAAGCACTAAAACCAAATAGTAAAGTTATCATTATCGACGATTTTATGAGAGGTGGAGGAACTATCAGAGGCATGATAGATCTTATGAATGAGTTTGGCGCAGAGGTTATAGGAACAGGAGTTTTTATATCAAAAGCAACACCAAAGGATAAACTTGTAGATGATTATATATCACTAATCCAGTTAAATGTCGAGGGAGATGTAATAACTGCTGAACCTAATTTAAAAACTTTCAAAGACGAGTACAAAAACGATGAAAATGGAGAGTCTAAATTTCAAGAGTTAGATTTAGATGAAACAGATGAAATATGTGAAAATACTCTAAAAAACTCTAGCGAAAAAGGAAATTATAAAGAAAAATAAAAAAAATTAAATAAATTTTCCAAAATAAAAAGGATATCCCAAGATTTTATAGAATCTTTTAAAAAACGGTTTATATTATCTAATTCGCATTAATATAAATTAAATTTCTGTCAAATCATGAAGGGGGATATTTTAGATATGAAAATAACTGACGTAAGAGTAAGAAAAGTAACAGATGAAGGAAAAATGAAATGCATAGTATCAATTACTTTTGATAATTTATTTGTTGTGCATGACATTAAAGTTATAGAAGGGCACAATGGTCTTTTTATAGCAATGCCAAGTAGAAAAGTAGGCGAAGGTAATTTTAGAGATATTGCGCATCCTATAAATGCAGAAATGAGACAAATATTAGAAGATGCCGTTTTAGAAGCTTACCATGAATCTATAGCACAATTAGAAGTTGCTGCTGAGTAATTAATAGTACTTTTAATCACTAGAATAATAAAAGGACCTGTTCGATGAGGTCCTTTTTTCTATTTGCATGTGTACTTTTAACTAAAAAAATGCTATATTATTAATGAATATACTGAGATATAACAATATTAAGAGGTTTAAATCTTTAAAATATTCCAAAATAATTAATAATAATTATAACTAAATATTTAATTTATTAGTTTATTAAAGGGATCTTCAATAATAGAATGATCTATAAATATATATAAGAATAATCTATCAAATTAAATTTGATTGAATGGAGTGAATAAATGAACTTTAAAGCTATTATCCTTGCTGCAGGCAAAGGAACAAGAATGAAGTCTAAATATCCTAAAGTAATACATAAGGTATGTGGAAAAGAAATGGTAAACCACGTAATAGATGTTTCAAAAAATTCTGGAGTAAAAGATGTTGTAGTTATATTGGGTCATGAATCAGATCGTGTTAAAGAAAAATTAGCTTGTGACTCTACTACAATAAAACAAGAGGAACAGCTAGGGACAGGACATGCAGTCTTACAGGCTAAGGGCTATATAAAAGATGAAGACATTATAGTAGTGCTTTGTGGAGATACTCCGCTTATTAAGGAAAATACATTAAAAGATCTATTTGAATATCATATAAAACATGAATATCACGCGACAGTACTCACAACAAGTATGGACAATCCACACGGTTATGGTAGAATAATTAGGGATGAAAATGGAGATCTACTTAAAATAGTTGAGCAAAAAGACGCAAGTGAAAAAGAAAAATCAGTAAAAGAGATAAATTCGGGTATATACTGTTTTAAAGGATCAAGTTTAAGAGAAGCTTTAGATTTGATTGATAACAACAACGCTCAGGGTGAATACTATTTAACTGATACGATAAAAATAATGAGAGATAAACAACATAAAGTAGGTGCATTTAATGGATCTACTATAGAAGAACTTATGGGAGTAAACTCAAGAGTAGAACTATCTAAAGCTGAAGAGTTGATGAGAAGAAGAATAAATGAAAAGCACATGGTAAATGGAGTAACAATACTAGATGTCAATTCTACTTATATAGAATCAGACGTACAAATAGGAAATGATTCTATAATCTATCCAGGTGCGATGCTTATAGGAAACACAAAAATAGGCTCTGAGTGCACAATCGGTATGAATTCAAGTATAACAAACTCTGTGATTGGAAATCATACAGAAGTAATAAACTCTACTATAGTTGACAGTGTTGTTGGAGAATACACTCATGTTGGCCCTTACGCATACCTAAGACCAAAGTCTGATATCGGAAACAACGTAAAAATAGGAGATTTCGTTGAAGTAAAAAATGCTAAGATAGGCGATGGATCAAAAGCTTCACATTTATCTTACATAGGAGACGCTGAAGTAGGCAAAGATGTAAATATTGGTTGTGGAGTGGTATTTGTAAACTACGATGGAAAAAACAAGTTTAAATCAGTAGTAAAGGATGGCGCATTTGTAGGTTCAAACTGTAACCTAGTTGCACCAGTTACAATAGAGGAAAAAGGTTATATAGCAACAGGATCTACAATAACTGACGATGTACCAAATGGAGCACTAGCGATTGCTAGGCAAAGACAAGTGGTAAAAGAAGGTTGGGTAGAAAAAAAGGATAAACGAGATAGCAATAAATAATAAGTTGTCTTTAAATTTTTCAGGAGGGATTAAATAAATGAATACTAGTGGAAGTGAAATTAAAATCATAGCTGGGAATTCATCTAAGGAATTAGCAGGTAAAATAGCTGATTACATGGGTGTTTCGATGTTAGATTGTGAGGTTGGAAAGTTTAGTGATGGTGAAATATGTTTAAACATGAACGAAACTGTAAGAGGTTGTGACATGTTCGTAATTCAATCAACTAACAGCCCAGTAAATGACAACCTGATGGAGCTACTTATATTAATTGATGCACTTAAGAGAGCTTCAGCAGGTAGAATAACAGCAGTTATTCCATACTATGGATATGCAAGACAAGACAGAAAAGCTAAGGCAAGAGATCCTATTACAGCAAAATTAGTTGCTAATCTAATTACAGCGGCTGGTGCAGATAGAGTTCTTACTATGGATTTACATGCTGCTCAAATTCAAGGATATTTCGATATTCCACTTGACCACTTACTAGGAGGAAAGATACTAGCAGATCATTTTAACCAAATGGATATAGATGACCTAGTAGTAGTATCTCCAGACTTGGGTAGTGTTACCAGATCTAGACAGTTTGCTAATTCTCTAAAAGGAGAAGTTCCAATAGCTATAATAGATAAGAGAAGACCAAAGGCAAACGTAAGTGAAGTTATGAATATAATCGGTGAAGTTGAAGGTAAAAATGTAATACTTATGGACGATATGATAGATACAGCTGGAACTATAGTAAATGCTGCTCAAGCACTTAAAAAGTTCGGAGCTAAAGATGTTTATGCTTGTTGTACTCACGGTGTACTATCAGGACCAGCTATTGAAAGAATCGCTGGGTCTGACATAAAGGAGCTTATAGTACTTGATACTATACAACTACCTGAAGAGAAAAGAATAGATAAAATTAAGATAAAAACTGTTGCTAACTTATTTGGAGATGCTATCCAAAAGATTTTTACAAATGAGTCAGTAAGTAAATTATTTTAATTAAATTTTAAATAGTATAATATAAAAATTAAAACGACATCTTTAGAATTTCTAAAGATGTCGTTTTAATTTTTATAAATCTTATTTTCTAACTTCAAGTTCTTGCTTTTAGTAACAATTAGATCAAGGTCCTCTAATCTAGGTTTACCTTAAGTTTTATACAGACATTATACTATATAAACACAATAAGTGACAGTTGATATAGTGTCATAAACACAGTAATAAACACAGTTTGAAACTAGATATATGTAGAATTTTATATAAATAAACTTATAAAATATGCAATACAAAGTATTTTTATAAATTTATTTTGTCAATAATTACATTAGATAGAAATATATGTGAGGTGAAAAAGTGAATATAAATAACTTATTAGAAAAATCTTCAATAATAGGTGCTTCGGATCTATACATTTCGGTAGGGGCTGTGCCCACAGCAAGAATAGGAGAGAGCTTTAGATATATAGATAATACAATAGTGTCACCAGAGTTATCTAAAAAAATTTTAATAGATATTTCTTCTTTAAATATATACAAAAACGTTGAATCAAAAGGGGAAAGAGACTTTTCTTTAGAAACAAGTGATAAACGGAGATATAGAGTAAATGCATTCATGCAGAAGGAGAATATTTCACTAGCAATAAGAATAATCCCAAACAAAATACCAAGTTTAGAAGAACTTTCTCTGCCGCCGACACTAAAGAGTTTTACTGAAAAGCGTTCTGGTTTGATCTTAGTTACGGGTTCGACGGGAAGTGGAAAGAGTACAACTATTGCAAGTTTATTGGATCTAATAAATTCAACTCAAGAAAAACACATTATAACAATAGAGGATCCAATTGAATATTTACATAGACATAAAAAAAGTATTGTAAATCAAAGAGAGGTAGGTAAAGATACTAAAAATTTCAATACTGGCCTTAGAGCTGCTTTAAGACAGAGCCCAGATATAATACTCATTGGTGAAATAAGAGATGCAGAGAGTATGATAGCAGCGCTTAGGGCAGCCGAAACTGGTCACTTAGTTTTTTCTACACTACATACTACTGGAGGGGGTAAATGTATAGATAGAATTGTTGATATGTTTAGTCCGTCGGAGCACCACCAAATTAGATCTCAGTTAGCATCGGCTTTTGAGGGGATGCTCTCACAACAATTGATCCCTAGAAAAAATATATCAGAGAAAAATGTATTAGGCAGGGAAATTCTATCATGTTCTATGGTAGTTGCTACTGAAATAATGTTGGGAACTTCAGCAATTAAAAATTCAATAAAGGAAGGAAAGACACATCAGATATCAAATTTAATTCAGATAGGTTCGAAGTACGGAATGATTACAATGGATCAAAATCTTATAAATCTATTTTTTGAGGGTGCTATTTCTGAGGATAATTTAATCTCAAGATGTAATGATACTGAATTCGTTAGAAGATTTATAAAAAATTAGAAGTGGGGTGACACAATTAACCTGTATTATTTTACCTTAATTATTCTGCTTACTGTAATATCAATAATAGACTTTTTAAAATACATAATACCTAACTTAAGTTTAATTTTTGGAGGATCTATATGCATTTTACTAAATATTGTAGGAAAGGGAGTAGGCTTAGCCATAAGTATTTCAGGCTGCATTATAATGGTAGTATTTACATACATAATTGCCTCTATATTGAAAAAAATATTTAAAGAAGAGTGTATTGGTTTTGGGGATATCAAGTTATTTGGTATGATTGGATTATATCTGGGAGCTAATACAACAATAATAATTTATTTTTTTAGCTTGTATATTGCAAGTTTTATAGGAATTTCTTATGTAATTTACAGTAAATTCAAATATGGAGAGTACAATAAATTTATACCTTTTGCGCCTATAATTTCATTGGTTACGGTATTTGTGTTACTGATAAAATAATCTAATAATCTCGCTATTACAGGTTAATTTTAAAATTGATATCAATTCTTACAGTTTGTTTAATATTATCGTATTTGTCTGACAAGGTGATTTGTTTTTTATGTGATGAAATAGAAAAAAACATAAAGAGATTATTTGTCACAAATATATGTATGTTGTCACTATTTTTAGCAGTTTGTATAAAATATGGAAAAAGCGTCGATACAATCAGATATATACTGTTGATTCCATTTATTATAATCGTCTCCATTATTGATATTTACAGTAGAAATGTATATGACTTAACGGTACTTTGTAAGACTCTAATATTTTATAATAATGTTTACGCCTTTAAAGTGAGTATATAAGTGGATTTTACGTGTTTTTGTATCTTATAGTGAACTTGATTTCAACTGACATTTTACAAAAAAACTGACATTTAACTGACATTTTATTTAAATAATATATTTCCTATATTTTCACTTGCATTTTTATCCATATCCTCTAGAACATGAGAGTATCTATTTAATGTAATACTTATATCTGCATGACCTAATCTTTCAGAGATAGTTTTGAAATCAGTACCAGAAGATACTAGCAAAGTTGCATTTGTATGTCTAAGATCATGAATTTTAATTCTTCTTAAGTTATTTGTTTTACAGAAATTATCAAAGTTTTTATTTACGTTCCTTGGGTAAATGGGGTTTAACTTTGTATTTAAACAAACTAAATTTAATTTATTAGTCAGTATGCCTTTCAATTTCAATTCGTTTTGTCTGATTCTTTCGGTTTTAAGTCTATCCATTAATTCTGGCGGTGCTGTTAATGTACGTTTTGAAGATTTTGTCTTAGGTTTCTTTAAACTAAATCCTTCTTTATTTCTATAGTATAGAATATTTTCTATGCTTATTTTTTTATTTTCAAAATCAACACAATCCCAAGTTAATCCGGTTGCTTCGGTTTTACGTAATCCAAGTGTAAGCATTAATAAAATAGGAACCTCAAGAAAATGTCCTTTTATCTTTTCAATTAAGAGCTTAACTTCGCTTCTATCATATGGATTAATTTCATTTTCTTTTTGCTCTATAATTGTTGGAGTTTTTACAAAGTCGCATATGTTTTCTGGAATCTCTCTAAGTCTGTAACATTCCTTTAAAACAATCTTAAGAAAACGTGTATTTAGATTTGCAGTACTTTCGCAATAATTATCATAGGCTTTATTAATATACGATTGTAACATAGTGGGGTTAACATCCATTAAGTTTACATTATTAAAAAAAGGCGCAATATGATTCTTAATACAATTGTTATAGTTATCCAATGTGTTTGGAGATGCTTTTTTCTCAATTTCCTTTACATATAATTTACATCTATCAACTAAAGTTAATTCCGTTGGCTTCATAAATTTATTATTATTTATGCGGTATTTAACTTCTATTAAATGTTTTTCTGCGTCCTTCTTCGAATTAAAAGAATCCTCAGTTTTTTGTTTTAACTTACCTGTATCATAATCTAAATACTCAATCATTACACAATATCTTTGACCTCTTTTTCTTATAAAAGCTGATTTTATGTTCATATTTTCCTCCTTTGCAGAATGTATGTTTGTTTAAATTTATATATAAAAGAGTAGTTTATGCTACTCTAGATTTAGTGTTTATTATATTCAGTTATATCAATCGTCGGATATTCCTTAACAAGATTATCAAAATTTTCTTTGGTTATATCTCCTGCAAAAAGAGGTACCAATGTAAGTCCAACTTCTAATTTACTGATAGAATCTATTGCCTCATTTTTAGTATTAAAACCAGGTAGTTTAAGTTCATCTCTTTTAATCAATTCTATAATTTCTTCTTTTGTCATATTAACCTCCTATATTTTATGATTAAATTTAAATTCTACAAGTTCTAAAGGAACTTCAAAATAACAAGCCATTTGTTCAATTGAAAATTGCTTATCGATTGCTTCTTTTATATCTTCATTAGTAATTAATAATTCCGCAGCGAATTCGTTTGCCTCATTCTCAAAGGTTGATACTTTCATGAAAGTATTGTGTTTCAAATAGAAACAGTTGTTTTTAGTATGCAATATTGCATGACCTAATTCATGGCTTAGAACAAATCTTTTTTCAATATCGCTTATATTATTATTAATAAATATAAAACTATTCCTTTTTATGTAACGATACATTCCCCAAATGTTTTTCAAATCTGTGTATATAATATTTATATTTAAATGTTCACTTAATGAGAAAGGATCGTTGGTATTAAATTTATCTATTAAATGATTAACAAGAACTTTTATATTATTTCTCACACACTCACCCTCTGTTATTTTTTATATTTCTTTGGTGTATATTTTTCTTTATTTTTTATTTTAGCGGTTTTAAGAGCTATTTCCATTGCTTGTTCTATTAGATATAGTTCTTCCTCGTCTAATTCCTCACCATTATAAAAAGCGGGTCCATCTTGTCCAGATTTAAATTCTTCCATTATTTTTTTCAAGTCTTTTTGTATGCTTTTTTCATCTTTAGTAGTTAAGCTTGAATTATCAGTGACTCCTAAAAGATAATCAGTGCTTACATTAAATAATTTCGATAGTACCATTAAATCTTCATTTGTAGGATCTCTTTTTTCCGTTTCCCACATTGCTACTTTACTAGTAGAGCTATTTATTTTTTTAGCTAAATCAGACTGTGTTAAATCTGCTTTCTTCCTTAATTCTTTTACTCTCTTTGAAAACAAAATAATCACTCCTTGTTAAATTATAGCTAAATTGTATCACTATAAGTGAAAATTAGAAAGTGTTTTTAATTAAAAATCACTAAAAGAGATAAAAAGTATTGACGAAAATCACTGATAGTGATATTATGTATTTATCACGATAAGTGAAGGAGATGATAATTTGAAGGATTTAATAGATTTTAGATTGAGTTTGAATTTAACTCAGAAAGAAATGGCTATAAAAATGGGTATATCAGAGTCTTACTATTCAAAAGTAGAGGGTGAATTTAAAAGACCTGGACGTGGTTTTTTAGAGAAATTTAAGAGAGAATTTCCTGATAAAGATATTAATATTTTCTTTAAAAAATGCACTAATAGTGAAGTTAATTAGAAATGAGATTTAATACATGAATAATTTAATACCAATTAAATTTAAAAATCAAAATGTAATAACTACAGAGTTATTAGCTGAAGTATACGGAACAGATGTTAAGAATATTCAAATGAACTTTAAAAGAAATGAAAAGAATTTCGAAGAAGATAAGCATTATTATTTTCTTCAAGGCGAGGAACTGAAACAATTTAAGAGCTTGTCTACTGAAAGTGGGTTACCTGTAAATAAATTTGCTTCTAGTTTGTATCTTTGGACAGAAAGAGGAGCAAACAGACATTGTAAAATTTTAGACACAGATAAAGCATGGGAACAGTTTGACAATTTAGAGGAAACATATTTCAGAGTAAAAGAAAACCCATATATGAACTTATCAAAAGAATTACAAGCAATATTCATGATGGATAAAAAACATCAGGAGCTAGAAAAAGGACAAGAAGTTCTAACTGAAAAAGTTACTAATTTAGAAAATAAAATGACTATCAATTATGAACTAGCCGAGAATATCAGATCAGAGATTAGTGCGAAAGCGGTACATAGTTTAGGTGGCTATAATTCACCTGCATATAAGAAATTAAGCAAGAAAGCATATAGCGCACTACATAGAGATCTAAAAGGTTATTTCAAAGTTAACAGCTATAAAAACCTATCTGTAAAAAGATATGAAGAAGCAATTAATTACATACAAGGATGGACACCAGGAACTAATCTGATGTTAGAAATAAAAGAAATGAATAATCAAATAGAATTTAAGATGGTTAACTAGGAATTATTATAAGGGCAGGAGGGGATTAATATGAAAAGTTTACTTAGAAAGTTTTCAACAAGGGAGATAGTGGAAGAGTTATTTACAAGAGACGAAGCAGCTGACGTAATAAACATATTCAAAAATGAGAAAGGATTGGATTGCGAGTTTGTAGACATCAAAGGCTTTTGTGAATGGCTTTGTATTAAGCAAGGTAAGGCTAGAGACATGGCAAAGAAAGCTGAAGCTACTGGAGCCTTTGATGTTTTAAGAGTAGGTAGAGATTATAGAATTGATAAGGTGTCATTTAAAAATTGGTTTAGAAAAACTGGCGGTAAATTTCAATAAGCAGGAGGTAATTAAATGAATAAATTATCAAAAATTATAGCAGGGGTTCTAATTTTATCAAGTTTAGCAATTGGAGCATTAGCTACTTATAACGTTAATCATCTATACGATAGAATCTCAGATCTAGAAGAGGTTAATAGTCAACAACATCATAGGATTTTGGAATTGGAAAACAAATAAATTAGACAAATAGGAGGTAATAAAATGAACTTTATATCTTATTTAATAGGTTGTATCAAACACAAAGAAAGACCGTCTCTAAAGCACTACGTAGACTGTGTAAATGTAATAGAAAACGCTAAATCTGAATTAAAGGAGTGGATATAGAATGGATGAAGCTTTACAAATGAAATTAAGTAGAATATCAGAACTAAGAAAACAAGAATATCTTAAGTATTTAAGCATCAAATACAAGGTTAGAAATAATAGAAGATTGACAACAGATGAAGCTGAGGAAATAGTAAATAAGGCTTACTCAGATTATAAAGAAATAGAGAAGTATACAGAAAAAATAGAAATGTTAATAGAGCAAGAAGAACTGGAACGAGAGATACCCATACCAGTTCAATATTGCTAGATAGCCACGGCAATGGCTACTATTGATTATAAATGTATTTAAATTATACCATAGGAGATTAAAAAAATGAATTACATTATTTCATGGATATTGATAGTAACCACATTTATGGTTCTCATCGTTCCTATTGTTCACTTTGAAGATAGAAAAAAAGTAATCTATGTTGGATTAATCACTATTTTTGTTGCTGTTATTAGATATATTTTAGAGATATAAATAGGCAATCAGTAAAGCAGCTAAGTACACTAATGCAAAAACATGTGCATTTCTTGCTCTTAAAAACATAATGAACATCTCCAGTTTCGTTCTATATTGTTGCTTGTTTAATCTATATAAGATACTTCTGATAGGCAAATCAGTAGTTTTACATAACTTATCATAATTGTTATTGATATTGTTGCATATTTTGAACCAATATTTATTGCACCATTCCTCAGAACCGATACGTAAAAAGTATTGAAATTCTTGAAGATCATAATGCAAATTTATATCAACATATAATGAATTTTTTTCATATATTTCATTATATTTTTCAATAAAATCATTTGTAAATTCAGGGGAGATATTCTTAAAAAGATATGGTTCAATTTCTAAAAACAAGGGATGGTACACTTTTTCCAATTTTATAAAAGAAGTAGATTTTCTATTAGATTTACTATTAAATAGTATAGTTAAAATTCCGACAGTTAGTACCATAACTGGATTAAGCATTATAGATAAAATTTGTTCCCAGTTTTTCATTATGCACCACCTTAAAATAATTTTGGTATTTAAGCCATAAATAAATTATATCATACCAAGGAGGAAAATTATGACAATAGGAGACAAGATAAACCAATTATTATTCGATAAGAATATGAAAGCATACATATTAGCAGAAAAAATAGAAACAGATCCAAGTAACTTATATAGAATAATCAGAAACGAAAATACGAACCCAACTATAAAAATAGTTAAAAAGATAGCTGATGCTTTCGAAGTATCAGTAGATGAATTGGTGTGTGATATAGATGCATATGAAAAAATTAGAAAATAGATTATTAGAAGCAAGGTTTTTCAAATGTGAAGGAGTCGAAGAGGAATATAGACAAGGCTGTTGCAAAGCACTTGATTCTTTTATTAAAAAGTATGAAGAAAATCGGACAATTGAAGAACTAAGAGAACATTTAAAAGATATAGAAAACAAAGATTATTACGGAAGTTACATAGATGGATATACAAGTTGTTTTAAGTACTTAATAGAAGAATTGGAGGGGGCAAAGAATGAGCAATCAATTAACAAAAAATAATGCTTTATCATTAGCAGAGTTCACTCTTGAAGGTGGACAAAGATTAACAAAGGAGACAGTAAAGAACTACCTAGGTGGCCAGAATGCTACAGATCAAGAAGTTTTAATGTTTCTAGAGTTATGCAAGGCACAAAACTTAAATCCTTTTGTAAGGGATGCATACTTAGTTAAATTCGGAAGCCAACAAGCACAAATTATAGTTGGTAAGGATGTATTTATAAAAAGAGCATATGATAATCCAAATTTTAACGGAATGAAAGCAGGAGTAGTAGTAATAGACAAAAACGGTGAATTAAAAGAGCGTGAAGGAGCTTTAAAGCTACCAGGTGAGGATCTTGTAGGTGGTTGGTGTGAAGTTTATTTAAAAGATAAAGATTTTCCAGTCAGATCAGTTCCAAGTTTTGAAGAATACGCTCAAAAAACAAAAGAAGGAAAATTAAATAGTATGTGGTCAAATAAAGGGGCAACAATGATTAGAAAAGTTGCACAATCTCAGGCATTAAGAGAGGCATTCCCAAAAGAATTAAGAGGATTATATCAAGAGGAAGAAATGGGAGTTAATAAAAACTTACCACAAAAACCAATAGAGGTAGGAAAGGCAAGTACAGATCAGAAACAAGTCATTTTAAAACTTGCAAGCATGAAAGATTTGTATAGTTATGATGATAAAAAAGATACATCTAAATTAGAAGAGTTTTGCATTAGCAACGGATTTGATTTACAAGAATTAAAGTTTGAAGAAGTGGACGAGCTGCTAGATATACTTAGCAAATATGAACCAAAGGAAACAGACAATCCAATAATAGATGCTGATTTTACAGAGGTTGAAGATAAAGAAGATACGGAACAACAAGCAAGTTTTAAAGAGTTATAAAAGAGGGTGATAAGCCTTGAATTTACTTAAGGACAACAGAGAAAAGAACTGGTTTATGGTTGAGAATGAACTAATAGATAATTTGCAGTTAACTACATATGAAAAGATGATTTACATAGTCCTAGTAAGACACACAAATGAAGATAGTAATTGTTTTCCAAGTATGTCTACTATATCTAAAAAAGCAGGATGTAGTGTTGCTACAGTAAAGCGAACTGTAAAAAGTTTAGAAGATAAATCCTTGATAAAAAAGGTAACTAGAAAAGTTGAAGGCAAGAAAGAAAACAATAGTAACTTGTATTATATTATGAGTGCAAAAGGTGGGGTCTGTGAGAACCTAGGTTCAGAGAGACACAACGGTAGGGTCTGTGAGAACCCACAGGTAGGGTCTGTGAGAGCCAGTAACAATACTAATATTAACAATACTAATATAACAAGTATGTATATAGAAAATGAGGACGAGCCTGTGGATAACTCTTTAGGAGAATTTAGTAAACTCTACCAACAAAATATCGGGGTAGTAAATGGGATCACTGCACAATGGCTTGTAGAACTTTCTAAGGAAATGGAATTAGATTTATTTAGAAGAGCAGTAGAAATATGTACAGAACGTGGAAAGTTAACACAAGGCTATCTAAAAGGGATCATTAAACAATGGAACGATAACAACATAACTACATATGAACAACTGAAAGCTCTAGAGTTGGAAAGAGAGCAAGGGAAAATTAAATCGAAGGAAAGAAAAACAACTAGTAAAGAAACGAATTATAGATCTAAAAAGACAGGGTTCCATAACTTTGAGGAATCATTCACACAATACTCTTCTGATGAACTGGACGAGATAATCAGAAAGAGCCAAAGAGAAAAGTTTAAATAGGAGGGGGACAACCCCTCTAGAAAGGTGTGATTACATGAGAATTTGCACAGAAAGCGGTTGCAGTGAAAACAATGACAGTAGATGCTGTAAGGATTGCAATGAAAAATATAAATGTATAAAAAAAGGTTGGTATTGTGCTTTATTAGAGGGTGAAGAGGATATAGAAGAATGTCCTTACGAAAAGGAGCAGTAAATGAAAGTAAAACTAGAAGATAGACAAGCCTTAATTGATCTAGCAAGGCATTATTGGATAGATGAAGGTTATAGCATTCTTGAAGCCATAATTAAGGCTGAGATAGTTTTGGAGGGTGAATATGATAACTAGACTAATAGAGTTAACTTATGTAAGACACTATAAAACAATATCCGTTAATAACAGACTTTTTACAATAGAGATTTTTCAGAACCACGAAAGGAAGCTGTATTATGAGGTTTCTGAAATTATTAATAATATAGCTTGGGAGTTTGCAGATAGTTTTTATAATCCTAGGGAAGCAATAGATGCAATTAAACAAGCTGTAAGCGAAAAAGAGGTGCAAAATGATTAATGATATAGCAATCGTAATAATACTTGTCCTAGTGGCGATAGGGACGTTAATTGCGGTATTCTTACTTGGTCGTTGGGTGGAATATAGAAGTCATTTAGAAAGTAACAAGTTATCGGATGAAGTTTATTGTAGATGCATACAGTTGAATCGTGAAAATAAGTATTTGAGAAGTAAGGTCAGTCTGAATAATTTAACTAAGGATATGGGAGGTAAGTAATATGGATGAACAAGAATTTAAAGAAGTTAAAATGTTAATTGATCAAGTAATAAATTCTGTTAAATTAGCAATAAAAGAAACTAAAGACATTCCAAATTATATCGCAAGAATAAAAGAACTAACAGTAAACGCAACAAATGAACAATTGAAATATATCGAAGATAGAGACGAAGAATTAATACCGCTTGTAGAACAATTAGAGAAAACATTTTAGGAGGTAAGTAATATGACTATTATAGACAAATTAGTTAATGAAATGAGCGTAGATGAACTAAGAGGCTTTGTGAAAATGGAGATACTAGAAAATGGTTGTATTGAACATTGGTCTTGCATTGAAGACCAAATACCTGGTAAGGATTGTGACGGCGAGTGTATAAAATGTTGGCATAGAGAATATAAGGGGGCTGAGTAATATGGATCCAATGGAATTGCAAGAAGAATTAGAAGACTTATACGAGTGGATAGATGATCATAATTTGCTTAGCATGGACAAGAAAGAGTACTACAAAATGACAAGGGAGACATTAACAAAATTAATAGATATGATAGATAAATTGGAGGGTTAGAGTATGAAAAGAATAATAAGCTGTTCTAGGTGCCAGAAGGAGATGGAACTTTGCAAATCAAAACAGTTACCCCGTAAAATATTTTTATGCAAGTCTTGTTATGATGAGTTACTTAAAGAAGATATACGCATGATACGAAGACCAAAAGATAAAATGAGTGACAATGACAAGGTATTGTTCGGATTGATGCTTGAAGAATATTTTCAAAAAGATGAGGTTACTACACATGAACTTAAAATCTATAAAGAGTATTTTGAACCAGTGTTAAACGGATCTAAAACTTTTGAAATACGAAAGAATGATAGAAATTACAGAGTGGGAGACAGGATAGTTTTAAACGAACTACAGGACGATAAAAAAACATACACAGGAAGGTACTTCAAAGGTGTTATTACATATGTAACGGACTATGCACAGCAGGACGGATATGTCGTGTTTAGTTTTAGAAAAGCGGATTGGGAGGATTAGAGTGTGAATAATAAATATCTAATAATCTGTTTAAGATACGGATATTTCAATCGAGATAATTTAGTGTTTTGGGGAAAGAATCGGAGCGGATATTATAGCGACTTAAGTAAGGTTGGAGTATATACAAAAGAGGAAGCTTTGAGAATTTGCAATAGGAGTGAAGACTTTTACATAAGTTTAGATAAATTAGGAATAACACAGGAAATGCTAGATTTTAATCATCCTTATGTTGAAATGAAATTTAAGCGTACAGAAAAGATATGTGATTATATAAATGAATATTTAAATTTATATAGAAATAAGCAACTCATGATTTATGGGGAGGTTTAGAGTATGAAGGTTAAAGGGTTTATAAAAGTTAGCAAAAATAACTTTCCTTTTTATTGCATATCTGATGAAGGTTGTTTAACTAAAAATATAGTTTTAAAACGTTTTGGAAATAGAGAAATTAGAGAGATTGACTTTACAGTTGATATGCAAAATGAGAGATTAGCAAATTCAGATAGGTTGTTTAAACCGACATTGAGTATAGTACCTAAAATATATATTAAGGATATGGAGGATTAGAGTATGAAGGTATTAAAATGGACAGGCTCAAAATGGAGAATGGCCAGTAAAATAATTTCTTTAATGCCAGATCATAAATGTTATATAGAACCATATTTCGGGAGCGGAGCTGTATTCTCAATAGTGAGATAATAAATGATCTAGACGGAAATGTTGTAAATTTATTTAAGGTCATTAGAGATAATCCAAATGAATTGGCCACAGCAATTTACTTAACTCCATATGCAAGAGAAGAATATTCAAATGCAGATTTAAATATAGATGAAGGTGTTGAAAGGGCTAGGAGATTTCTAGTAAGAAGCAATAAGGCCAGAGGCGGAGTTCAACATTATAAACCAGGCTGAAGAACAGCCGGTCCAAAAGAAAGTATTGCTAAAAATAGACGAGTAGTAAATGAGTGGAATAGGCTTCCAGTGAATATATTAGCAGCAGCACAAAGGCTTAAAGATGCTGAAATAGAAAATACTGATGCGATTAAACTAATAAAAAAATATAACGATAAAAATTGTTTGATATACATAGATCCACCTTATCTATTGGAGACTAGATCTAATAAATATTACAATAACGAAATTACAGAATTAGAACATATAGAGTTGCTTAAAACAATTAATGAAAGTAAATCAAAGATAATATTAAGTGGTTATGATTCAGATTTATACAAGCAGTATTTAAAAGATTGGAACAAATATGAAGTTGAGTCTAGGACAGAAAGCAAGGATATAAAAATAGAATGTTTATGGCTTAATTATATTATATAGGGAGGGATTTAAAATGTTAGTTTTAGAGTTACCGAAAGAAACAACTATATATAAACAGTTAGGGAAAGTTAGTGAAGTATACTCGGATTTTGTACATGCTGTAATAGACGATGATACAAATGAAGAAATATTATCCGAGTTTTATGAGGTGGTGCAAGAAATGATAGGTGTAATGTATTTAAAAGGTATAAAGGTAAACGACATCGAGAATGGAGGAATAATGCATATTTCAAAGTTAGGAGACAGAGGTTGGAATATAAAGGGTAGAGTAACTCTATAAAGAGAAATTAAATAGTTGAGAGAAAAGGAGCTGTCTAGATTTTAAATAGATAGCCAAGGTCGATTAAATAAATGTAATTGCAGGTAATTATAGGAGTGATGTTATGGCTAATGATTTAGAAAAAGATTGTATCGGGCTTACAGTAAAACTGTTAAAAGGGTATAGAAAACAATTACTACATTTAGAAGAATTAAAGAAATTTAAAGATCAATTAAAGTGTGATTATACTACACAATCTATTACATATGATATTGAAAAAATATCTAGAACCAATAAAGTCTCTAAAATAGTAGAAGAAGAGGTTATAAGGACCTTAAGTAAGATAGAGGAACTAGAAAATGATATTGAAAGAAAAAATGGTTTAATAAATAAAATAGATAATGCTATAAATAATTTAAGCCCTATACATAAAAAAATAATCAAGTACAAATACATAGATGGTCTAAGTTGGGAAGAAATAATTGATAAAACATCTTATAGTGAGAGATCATTAAAGTATAAGAGAAGTGATGCAGTTAAAAGAATAGCCGTAAAATTATTTGGAGGCAAGACCTTTAAAGAAGATGAATCTAATTTGTATGATTTAATTATCAAATAGAGATAAGGTGATAAAATTATTTATCACCTTAAAGTAATAATAGTCCAGTATTTTATAATCAATTTTTGAGTTTAATTTAACTATAAAATTATTTAACAATTAACATGTTGGTTGTTGGTTGTTATTCAACTGATTGTTATTTAAAATTTAAAATAATAATACATAAACAGAAAGCCCCCGGGTTAAATCAAATGGAAGTTTATTTGGGGAACCAAGCAACGGGGAGGGGGGCTATTTAAATATAAATAAATATTTTTATCATGCGCGCGAGGGGGATAAAGGATTTATGGTCAAGGCGACAAAAGAGATAGAGAAGTTCTCAATTGATATATTAAGATATTACAAGGAGTTAAGGTCTTTTATAGATGGAATAAATGATAATAATATATTCAGTATTAGTAATGACGATATAGAGGGAACGAAAAGGTTAGTAAATAAATTAGAACAGGCGTTGAGTAAGTTAAATCCTGACCAAAAGGAATTAATTAAACTAAGATATATAGATCATTTGGACTGGGAGTTGATAAGTGAAAGTATATCTTGTAGTAAGAGGACAGCTCACAATAGGAATAAAGAAGCCGTAAGTATAATTGTGCAAACATTATTTAATGAAATTAATTGATATAGTGACTTAGCGTTATTTTATTCAATAAACTTATTAGGATCAAAAAATTTCATAAAAATATTACAATTAATTATATAGATTCCCTTAACAAAGAGTAAATAAAGCAAAAATAAATGGATTTTTGATTATAATAAAGTATATAGTATAAGAAAACTTTTGATGACTAGCTTATAAAGGTACCTCTTAAATATTATATAGTGGGAGGTGCTGTCTGAATTATTATACGAATGAATACTTATAGTAAATATGTTGAAATTTAACATGGTACTAATATTATAAAGAACTAAATAATTTAACATTACTAGCTCTTTATAATATTTAAAATGGGTATTTATTACCATTTAATATATTAACAGCCGTCATAGCAAATATACCAGATACTTTACTTAATATATTTTCACATATACAAAAGTCACAAGAATGCAGGGAAACTTTTCCTACATTTTCTAGAGGTACACATCCAACGAAAAAGTATGCACTTCTTCTTTCCTCGGAATAAAAACAGAAATCCTCACCACCTAGATAACTTTCATGTGAATACTCAACATTCTCTCTGTCTAGTAGCTGAACAGTAGAATTATATATTATTTCAGTGCATTCTTTATCATTAATAACATGGTTAACTCCATTTGACCATACTACATTAGCCATAGCACCATTTGCTTTTGCTATATTGTAAACCATACTATCTACGTTATTAATCATACTCTCTAAACCTTCTTTAGTTATGTGTCGTAAGGTACCTTTCATTGTACACGTATTTGGTATAATGTTACCTTTATCAATAGGACCAGCATGTATAGACCCTATAGTAAGAACAGCTGGTTCCATTGGATTTAATTTTCTAGATACAATTTGTTGTAATCCATTGTATATCTGAGTGGACACAGCTATTGGATCTATACATTTATCCGGCCATGAACCATGGCCACCTTTACCTTCAACTATTATACTAAATGGTCTTGTAGCAGAAAAGGCAGTTTTAGTCGGTATAATAATTTTACCAGCTTGATATTCAGGAAAGCAATGAGCTCCAATTACAGTGTCAACATAAGGACATTCTAATACTCCATTACTGATCATTAACTTTGCACCAGCACCAGTTTCTTCAGCAGGTTGAAACACAAATTTTACTGTGCCTGAAAATCTTTCTTTCAATTTAGACAGAATCATAGCTGACCCTAGTAGCCAAGTCATATGAGCATCATGCCCACATGCATGCATCATACCTTCAGTTAATGATCTATATTCGCAATCATTAGATTCCGTAATTGGCAGTGCATCCATATCAGCTCTTAACATTACACATTTACCGCTTCCTTTTTTTTCACCTTGTAAAATACCAACTAATCCTGTTTGTCCTTCAATACTTATAACTTCAATTCCATCAATAGAATTTAGATATTTTTTTATGGTATTACAAGTTAAATATTCTTGCATAGATAGTTCAGGTATACTGTGAAGCTCTCTTCTGATATCAAGAAGTTTATTTTGGATTTCATTCATATATTTTAAGATTTCTTTTTTCATATAAACCTCCTTTCAAATAAAATAGCTGTAGATTAGATTTCTAAACTACAGCTATTTTGTTATTTGTTATTGTAATATTTCTACTCCTTCGGGTGCATTTGAAAAATCCATTCCATACCATTTATCATAAATCTTTGCTAGAGTTCCATCGTCTTTCATATCTTGTATTGCTTTTGTTACTGTTTTACAAAGTTCCTCAGATTTTTTATCTCCTTTTTTAAATGGATAAGCTTTGGCACCTACTGTAACATCTTCTTCAACCATTCTTGCATCTAATATTCCTTCTTTTATCTTATAAGCTGTTTCTCCAGCAGCAAGAAGCATAACATCCACCTTTTTTTGTTTAAAAGCTTCATCTAAAAGTTCTGCACTGTCATAAGCAACTACATCTATGTTTATACCTTGATCTTTAGCTACTTGTTCAAATAAATTTTTACCATTTGAACCTGATGTAAATCCACAAACTAAACCGTCAATATCTTTTAATTTCTTGATATTTGTTTTATCAGCATGAACTATTAATTTTTCAGGAATATATGCATAGGCCTCAGAAAAATTGTATTTTTCTAAACGATCTTCATTTATAGTAATAGTGTTTCCAACAGTGTCTGCTTTACCTGAATCTAAATAGCCAAATAATGAATTAAATTCCCCTGTAATAAATTCTACTTCAAGTCCTGTTTTCTTCGATATTTCTTTCCATATATCAGCTTCTTGCCCCTTATGAATTCCACTTTCTACATATGAATTAGGTACTGAACTTGATCCAGATGCAACTACAATCTTAGTTGGTTTTTCAGCTTTAGTATCTGCGTCAGTCTTTTCCTTGTTATTATTGCTAGAGCAAGCTGTAAATCCAACAACCATTAATAGTGATAGTAGAATTGCTGTTACTTTTTTAAGTTTCATTATTAAGTTCCTCTCCCTTAATGATTATTTTTATATAAAGTTTATTTATATACTTAATATAATTTTGCCACATAATTTTCTAATACATTTTGAACTTTCTCTACTAAGACAACTAGTATCAAATAAATAATTGTTACACATAAATATGCTTCAAAAAAACGTGTACTTAATGCTGCTTCAATTTTTGCTGCAGACATAATATCTGCCAAACCAACTGTAAATCCAAGCGCAGAGCCCTTTATTATTCCAATAAACTGATTCCCGATGGAAGGCAAAGCTACTACAAATGCTTGAGGTAATACAGCCCTTATCATAGTTTGATATTTTGTCATTCCCATGGAATAACAAGCTTCAAGTTGTCCTTTATTTACCGATTCCAATGCAGCCCTAAAGTTTTCTGCCATAAATGCTGATGTATTAAGAGTTAATGCAATAATAGTTGCTTGGAAAGCAGACATTGATTGCAATGAGACTATTACAGTAGGTAATCCAAAATAAAGGATAAATAACTGAGCAACTAATGGTGTTGCTCTAAAAAATGTTATGTAATATCCAAATAAACGGTTTATAACCGGTACCCTATAATACCTGAAAATAGATATAATGATAGATAAAAACAAAGTAAAAATTAAAGATAATAACGAAATTCCAATAGTCATCTTTAAAGAAGGTAAAACTATTGGAAATAAATTAAAAAACCATTCAAAATTAAAATTCATATAAAATATCCTTTCTATTCTATGCCATTTATTGTATTAACAAATTTTCTAATTCTCTCGTTTTTACAATTTTCAAATATCTCCTTGGGAGTACCCATGCCGGCTACTAATCCATTTTCAAGAAAAATCATTCGGTCTGCAACTTCTTTTGCAAATTTCATTTCATGAGTAACAATTATCATAGTTGTTTTGTTTGATTCTGCTAATTTTTTTATTACATTTAATACTTCTCCTACCAATTCAGGATCAAGAGAAGATGTTGGCTCGTCAAATAATATTACTTTCGCTGATACTGCCATAGCCCTTGCAATTCCTATTCTTTGTTGCTGACCGCCAGACATTTCTCTAGGATAAGCATTTTTTTTATCTAATAAGCCTACTTTATCTAATATATCTAAAGCCGTTTTTTCTGATTCTTTTTTAGGTTTTTTCTGCACGGTAATCATCGGTTCCATAATATTTTGTAATGCAGTTTTATTGTTTAATAGATTGTAATTTTGAAATACCATTGCGGTTTTTTTTCGTAGATTATAGATATCTTTTTTTGTTGCAGTTTTAACATCGATAGTAAATCCATCAATAGTTATTACACCTTCCGTAGGTTCAGTTAAATAATTTAAGCATCTAAGTAATGTGGATTTACCTGTACCAGATGGACCTATCAAAGCAACAACTTCACCTTCTTTTATATCTAAAGTTATATCTTTAAGAACAACTAAGTCACCAAACCTTTTATTTAAATTTTTAATACTTATCATAACGTTTTCCTTTCTTGAATAACAATTATATTAATAAAAAACTATTAAATTTATATCGATATTTGTCAAATTTAATTATATATTAGATATTATTTTGATGCCAATTGATAATATCGATATAAATACTATAACTTATAGGTATTTATTATTCAGAAATGCAAGTTTAAATGTTTATAATTTTTTTAAATCAGTTTCATTAACATGGAAGTAGAAGTTACTCCTAAAGAGGTTTTATTGACACTACTTGTCCCACAATGAAGGACAGACAGCTTTACTGCCACAGGTCGGCCAAGCTTATTGATTAAGAGTGTTCAAATTCTAAGATGTATAAGACTTGAAGCAGGATTTTTGGACAAAGTATTTAAAACTAGCTTGAAGGAGCAATACTCTGTAAAGTTACAATTATAAAAGTTATTGTATATCTCTGCAAAGCTTTATTTTGAGAAAGGCTTTATGAATATACTTCTGAAAAAGATATCTACACACAAGCCAACGAACGGAGTATTTTGGTATGTTTTACCATTGATTTAATTCAAAAGAAGGAGTTTTAGAAGAAGTAAATCAAGATACCTCTTCAGAAACCCTAAAATATTTTTATACAAATTTTAATAATCATCAATTAACCAACTTTTATAAGTTAAATTAAAGCTATAACCGATAAATAAGAGATATTTTGTTAAGGGGGAAATCATTATATACTCGACTATTGCAATAGGAATCTTGGGGTATTCTAATTATCATTATAGGAGTTATAACCAATAGAGAAGATGAAAAAGAGTTAGCACATTTAAAAGATATGAGAGCAATAACAAAGGACGAATATGACAAAAAAGGAAAGTGTTATTAAACATATAATAAATTGGTACACATAAACTAAATGTGTACCAATTTGTTTGCCATAGTAGTAATAAAATATAAAATACCATGAGAAGTATTAAATAAAAGTTGATTAACTATAGAAACTAGATATTAATAGGGTCACTATGAGCCTATCCCTTTGATTATTTAACAAGCCAACTAAAATGTATTAATTTCAACTTGATTACATCTTATGCGATTATTAATTCTAATTCTCAAACGGAGAAGATGTACGACGTATAAAATAACCCTGATCATGGCTACATACAGGACAGCTTTGTGGAGCTGAGGTTCCATGATGGATATGACCACAGTTTAGACAGATGAAATCTACAGGGGTATAGCTTGTAAACAGTTTTCCGCCCTGCATTAGAGACATATAATGTTTAAATCTAATACTGTGAGTTTGTTCGATTGCAGCAATCTGATGAAAAGAGTTTGCAATTGCTGTAAATCCTTCTTCCTGTGCTTTATCTCCAAATTCCTTATATATTGTGGTATGTTCGGCTTCTTCGTGTTCTGACGAAAGTCTTAAAAGTTCCATGATATCATTTGTATTGTCTATAGGATAATCTGAATTAATGGAAATCCCCTGACCTGTAAATTCTTTTAAATGATTGTAAAATACTTCTGCATGCTCTTTTTCCTGTTCAGACGTATAATTAAATAAAAAATAAAGAACCTGAAGATTCTGTTCTTTAGCAATTTCCGCTGCGAATTGATATCTTCTCCATGCTTGGCATTCTCCTGCAAATGCTCGTAAAAGATTCTCTTTTGTAATGCTTTCAGATAGATTCATATGATACACTCCTTTCTTTTTTAATATTTCCAGATCACCCCAAAATTATACAGTTTTGTAATATAATTGATAACATATATTATACTCGTTTCCTGAATTGCACTTCTATTTTCTGATATTCATAATATTGGTAGAGCAATCAAATTTATAAAAATAAATTCAATTCAAATATTTTAAGATTATAGTGTTTGTATACCAACCTAATGTAAAATAGAAAAGTAATGTAAAGAGTAGTGGGGTATTTCTTCTTTCATATTTCTTTATATGATATAAATTTAAAGAAAATTTAATTAATTATTTAATTATAATTTGAAAAAATGCCATGAACTTAGCGATGAACAATGGAGTACCAGACTTCTACGAATTGCAAAGAAGGATTTTATTAAGCGATCTCTTTAAAATTCAACTATCAGCTAAAAATATCCTGTATTTTTTATTGCACGATATTATTTATTATAAAGATAATTTAGTAACAGATTTACCTTTGTTAGAACGTAAGAAGTTATTATAGAAGACTGTTAAGGAAATGGATAGATCTGGGCAATATAACTAGATAGATGGTAATTATTACTAATTAGG
The DNA here is from genome assembly GCF_018917235.1 of Metaclostridioides mangenotii. GTDB lineage: Bacteria > Bacillota > Clostridia > Peptostreptococcales > Peptostreptococcaceae > Metaclostridioides. Next base: position 13,881 of record NZ_JAHLOF010000008.1, on the reverse strand, counting down.
TTGAATTATCATAGATACATATAGAAAAGTGGTTGAGTGGTTGGAAAATAGAAATTAATGTAGATAGTAAAAGGGTAGCTAATTTGCTACCCTTTTTTGAGTATTACGATTATTAATATCTTTTTAATTGATTATCAAAAGTGAAATACTGTTAATAATGCAATTTCATTTATATTATTTAATATTTTTTAAGAATCCTTCTAATCTTTCATTATTAGAAATAAGAAGAGATCGATTGTTTTGTGTAGCAAATACAGAGCCTACTAGTGCATCCGGATAGTTTTCTCCTGTAGTTACTACAATATTTTTAAAGTTAGGAGAAATATGTTTTGCTACAAGATAAGACGTTTCATATCTATCTACTCCAGCTACTCTCTTTACAGTATGAGTATTCTTTAAATTCTTCTCTATTGTTTCAGATACTGATTTAGAACCTCCACCTATCGTTATGTCTTTAATTTCTAAATCTTTTATAGTTTTGGCAGTTTCATTTGATAATGAATCTGGTGTTGTCAATAAGATAGGCATTTTTTCTTTAACTGCCATAGCAGACATACTTATTGCATCAGGAAAATTAGTTCCATCAACTAAAATAGCTTTTTTAGTATAACTTTTGGAATCAGCAATTTTTTGTGCTATTAATGCAGAAGTTTCATATCTATCTGTTCCACCAATCCTATCTATATTGTAATTTTTTAATACGTTTTCAATATCCTTAGAAATAGATGAGCTACCTCCTATAATAATTACATTCTTTACATTAAGTCGCTGTAATTCATTCTCTACTTCTTTTGTAATATTATTTTGTTTTGTAAGTAGCAGAGGAGCTTTTAGGTTATCTGCTAAAGGTGTTGATGACATTACATCGGTATAATTTTCACCATTAGCTATTATGGCAACATCTGCATTCTTGAATTTTTTACTTACCTCAACAGATGTTTGATATCTGTCATTACCAGCTATTCTTGATACATTGTGTTTCGATAACCCATTTTCAAAATCATTATTAATGCTATTTGTCCCACCAATAATTACAATGTCTTTTTTGTTAAATTGTGTATTACTGGAACCACCGGAATTATTATGTATGTCTTTTTCCTCTAATTTTAATATAGCTTCCTCTAGTATAACTATAACACTATCTATTTCTTCCTGAGTAGTATCCTCTTTTGATACTATATTATTTGCTTTCTTAAGAGCTTCATCCAAGGCTTTTTTACTTGTTGCTGTAAATTCTTTATTTTTTGAAGGTTTTTTAGATTTTGCTTCTTCCATAACCTTAATTAGATTTTCTTTATTTACATCATTCACTTCAACTAAATTATCCATTGCAGTTTCAAGGTCTTTTATTGTGCTATTTATCTCATCTTGAGTAGATGAATTTTTTCTTGATACATCTTTTGCATTAGAAAGGGCATTGTCAAAGATTTTTTTTGATTTCTTTGAAAAAATCTTTCCTTCAGATGGTTTTAATGAATTTGCATTATTTATTATTTTTTCTAACTCTGTTTTATCTATCTTATATTCTATATTGCTTACAGTTAGATTGTCGTCGCCTGTATAATCAATTTTCTTTCTTATATCTATGTAATTTGGGTGACTAATCTCCATTATGTTTTCACCTATAATTAATTCTTTTTTAGATACTTCAGCTGTGAAAGAGTCATTATAATCAACTATTTTTCCATTTATCTTTATTGAAAGGTTTTTATCAACAATATCGTAAAGACTTTCTTTATTTTTATTTTTAAATGCTATAATAAGGTCTTCATATTTTATACTTATATTTGCATCTGCAAATTTTTTCGACTGAATACTCTTTTTAAGATCCGTATATCCTTTTGATTCAATCTCTAAAGTATATTTACCTTGTCTATCTAAGAAACATTCCTTATCTATGATTAGCTTGTTATCTTTGATTGAATAATTTGATGTTTTTTCAAAACCTCTTGGATCGAAAATACTTATTTTAGTTATATTGTTTAACCAATCGATATTATCAATATGTTTTATTTCTAAATCTTGGCCTTGCTCTATATAGTCTAAATCAAAACTAGGGCTTTCTTTAACAGATAAATCTATATTAGGTACAGTCAAGTCTAATTGTCCTGAAATATAAGAACTTGCTTTTATTTTAATAGTGTATTTTTCACCTTGTTTAAAAAGACTCGGTTTAATTTCTAACTTATCTCTATTTATATTATAATCAATACCTTTTTCAAGAGTAGTTTTTTTATTCTCCGAATCAAATAATAATATTTTAGTCATATATTTTGTCAAGTAGGATTCTTCACGTTCCTCAGTTGTAATTGTATAATTTAAATTTCCATTTTCATTAAATTTTCCATATAATTTTGGTGGATGAAGTAATGGAGAAATCACTTTATATTCATCAATAAAACCAGGAACTCTAAATTCCATTTGATATATATCGAATTGATAAGTTGTTTCTAAAAAAGATATAGTAATTTCATTATTCTTCTTATCTACATCCAACTTATAACTTTCAGGTCTTACATTTGTTCCAAAACTTCTATTTACAATAGTTAGATGTTCCTTTTTCAATGAATTAATCCACTCATCTGCATTTAAGTTTTTAGCTTTTAACTTAAGTACACATCCTTCACCTTCTCCCATCTCACTTGCAGATAGATCTGGAGTTAACTTTAAGTCAGAAAAATCTTTTGGTGTTGCTATAGGATACTTATATACATTATCATTTAGATAGAAGTAAATATTATTATTACCTTCTATCAAGAATTTATAGGGAATATATATATCAAACCAAGAGGCTTTATCTATACTAACATCAGAATGCTCATATTTTGTATTATTAATTCCAATATGACTGATTGCATTTTTGAAATCACCATTTAACTTGTCCTCGTTTATTGTTAGTATTAAATGGCCAGTTTCATTTTGAAAAATAGACTCTTCTACAAATTCATTGTCAATAATTGTTTTTATCTTACTTTCATCGATATTTTCTATTTTAGGGGTGTTATCTTCATCTGAATCTTCGTATCCGCCATTAAAACCCTCAGTACCAGAGCCAGGATTAAATGTAGCTTTTGTCATTGCGTCAATCTCAACTGGTTTTACGTAATAATTTTTATTAATTGAATTTGTATCTGCAAAAGATAAACTTGAGGATGTCATTGTAAAAATAATCATAGCTGGTAATATTATTGCTTTTTTCATATGAATACTCTCCTTATTTTATTATTTATTCTTTGAGAATGAATGTCAATATCACGAGAATAGCACAAATAGATTAATTATTCAAGAGTAAAGGATTGCTCATTTTAATCACCCCAATCCTATTATATATAAATATGATGATTAAAAAATATGCCACATTATTGAATTAAAAAGGTGGCATATTGATTTACTATATCCACAATATAAAAAAGGAATAAATAGATAATTAAATAAATTTGTATTAAGAAGAGCTTTAGATGATTTATAGATTTAATATACCACTAAAATATTTATATGGGAGATATATCTATTATATGATAGTGTAGAATAACCCAATAATTATAATTAGTTGAACGATGAATTTCATTAGTTTATATAGAAGTTAGATTCTTATTAATGTTTATTTAATAAATATTAATATTTGACAAGTTATACTTTTTGTTCTATTGTTACGATAAAGACAATCATTATCAATTGTACTAAGTAGTCTTTTTTAATGTATAAAAAGTAATCAAAATGAAAATGAATATAATAATATTAGTTCAATTGGGTTAAATAATTTCTCCTAAACATGGCTTAGAAAAAACACCTTGATATAATCGAAATAATTATATCTCATTAAATAATTCACCTCAGGATAGAGGTGTTTTTTCTTTTAAAATAATAATAATAGGAATAAATCAAAGGTATATTTAATATAATATATAGTGCTTATACATCACATCCTAAGTGTATATAGTACTAATTAGATTTTTGTATTTACTGGCAAAGGCATCTACATCTGTAGGTGCTTTTCTATGTATATAAACGATTTTAGTTTAATTATAATAACATTGAAGATTAGGTGTTTTGGGTATGTAATTTTAATTAATGCATATAATAGTTTGAGATTTAATTTATCAGTACTTCTCTTGCGTTTATATTTACACGATAAGGCTCTGTTACCTTATGTAGTTATTTTTACACAAAATGGTATTAACTATAGGTATAGGTATTGTTAATATACTTATATTAGTACTAAATACATTACTGCCTTAAAATGTTTAGTACTAGAATAATCACTAAATCGTCTATAAAAAAGCACCGCTTTATGTGGTGTTTTTTTATGTTAAATTATTCAAATTAAAATGGAATTCACTTAAATATCTACAAAGTGTGGGTGTTTTTTATCGCAATAAATGGGGTAGATTATTATACATAATTTTTAAAACCGGAGGTATTTATGGAAGATTTCGTTGCACAATTCGTAAACATTGGTGCAGTAGGTATAGTAGCGTATGTATTATTTAAAAATACGTTAGATGAAAAGAAGCAAGATAGGGATTTATATAGAGAGAGTGTAGAGACATTTACAGAGACATCAAAACAATATGCAGAAAGCATACAGACTTTAAGTTATAGAGTTGAGAATGTCGAGCAAGGCAATGGAAGAATTGAACAAAAACTTGATAAATTCACAGATAGAACGGATGAATAAAGATGAGAATAGCAATAACTGTAGGACATTGTATATTAAAAAGTGGATTATGTACTATTGAAAACGGAGTAGTAAACGAATATCAATATTGCAAAATGTTATCTGATTTCTTAGCGAAAATACTTAGAGCTGTAGGTTGCACAGTAGATGTTATAATCTGTCCTGAGAGGCAATTCACAAGTAAGAGTCAGGAAAGAACTTATAAACTACCTCGTATAAATGGCAAGAAGTACGATCTAGTAAAACTATAGTAGATATAGCAGATTACAAGAGTTATATGTGCAGGGATGCTTACGTTATAGGTGGTGGAGCAAGCAAAGGATTAGATAAACCCCAATACTTTAACTGAGAGATGATAGTATGGATATATTCGTAGGTAATGACTTTAAAGAGACTTATAGAAAAGTGGTTGAGTGACTGGATGGTAGAAAATATATGTAAACAGAACAAGGGTAGCTTAATTGCTACCCTTGTTTATTGTTATTGTGTATTTCAAATTGATGAAGCAGTGAATAATACGTGTTTGTATGATTAAGTTCATCAGTTATGATACTAGAAATCAATTCTTTATAATCAGGATCCTGTAGTTTGTTCATTATCAACTTAAGTCTTTCAATTGATACTAAATTTTCTTCAAGAGCGTACTTTAATGCCGATATAAAACCTTTAGGTGGTACAAAGGTTCCCGTGTATAACGGTGTATAATTACCTGTAAGACGAAAATATAAATTTTGCAGTAATGAAGTGTGTTTTAATTCATCATCTATTATAGATTGTAAAAGTGTTATTAATCCACTTACTTGGGTGGTAGTAAGATTAGGTATAGGAGAAAGATCCATTAATCTAATATTGTCAAATACCCACTGATAATATTGTAGATTTCTTTCCTTAGATATTATAGCTTCACCAATCATATTTATAGTATCCTGATCTAAAGCATCCCGAAAAGTTTTTCTATACATTATAAACCTCCTAATTGTTTTACTATAGATATATGTGTTGAATAATATTTTAGATACTTATTAAATAATTGCTTAAAATAACCCACCATTGACAATACTAACCCAAGAGGTGATTATATGGATATATTCGATGAAAAAATCAAACCAATGTTAATAAAAAATACCATCTTAACAATAATAAGATGGTATTTAAATTACTATATTTTCCGCATGGGCAGAATGAACCTCATAATAAATTTAAAAGGAAATGATTATTGAAATTTATTGCTCACTATATAATATGCAGTATTAGTATAATATGTTATATGAAAACGAGAATAGTTTTAAATAAAACAATCTTCCACATACTAATCGAAAAACATCCGTAGTCCAAGCGGGTGTTTTTTATTTATATATAAACGAAATAATGATATAACAGAGTAGTCTTTTCAACAATTTTAAAATATTATTATATTCAAGAGAAAAAGAGCCATGTAAATTAATACATAGTCTCTTTTTCATTTATTAATGTAGAGGTATACACAAATCAATTTTAACATACTGCTTTCTGCGATACAATGATAGAAGAAGAGGCATAGAAAAAGCAGCGATAATGGGAAAAAAAGAGCCACAGGGTCGTCACTCCGTATGGCTCTAAACGCTGATCGAATTGTCGAAAGAATAATTCAGAAATATACTTCTACAAATTTTTAATAATTCCTTCTTTTTAAGAGGTTTTATCGGTGATATAATAAAAATTCTTCAGTATTAAAAGGAATAAGAGAAGATAAATTAGCCAAAGAATGTAGAGAATAAAGAAGATTAGCGTAATAGCTACTCTATTTATATTATAATTTTGATATATTAAGTCAATTTAATTGCTGAGATGAGAAAATTAGTATTTAGAATAGTTGAGAGCATATTGAAAAACGTAAAACATGCCACCTACTATATTATTAAGATGGCATGCTCTAAATCACTATATCTATATAAAGATTAAAAGGAAACATTTATAAACATTTAAAGAAACTTATAAAACTGTAGATTATTTATAGTGGATTAATTATTCCCACTAATACAATATATGTATAAATATAAGTTAAGTGTATACTGATTGTTTGAGGTGACGTAAAAATCAAAAAAAGAGAATGATTTTAAAAAATAGTTATTAGGTGTGTAAATTAAAAACACACCTATTGCACTAAACAGTATACAATTTAATTAAATGTATATGAATAAAAAAATTTTAAGTAATCATAGGTAAACTTAGATAAGGGGGGTGAAAGGGCTTATTAAAAAAAGTTATTTCTCCTCCTCGTCTTCATCTCTTATCTTTTTTATAGTATCAGCTTGTACTTCTGATTTTTTGTTTTCTAATTTTGGTCTTTGAAATTCGTGTACAGGACCTTCCCCTGGATACATTATAGGATATTGAATTTGGTGGTTTAAATCTGCTTGGTTAATATTGTCTATTGGTATGTTAGGTAAATATATCTTTTTAGATTTAGCTTTATCTTTTTCTTTATCCGTTTTTTCTTCTAACTTTTTATTATCATTATAATCTTTTTCTTCATCCTCTGATAAGGATTTTTTTTCTTCATCATTTGATATGGATTCTTTGTCTTCAGTATTTTCTATATTCTCAAATTTTACATTATTTGTATAAGACTGATTTAGTTCATTTAATTGGTTTTTATAAGATTTTAATTTGCAAATAAGTTCTTCTACTTTTTCACAAGATTTACAGATAAATTCTTCTACTTTTTCATAAGACGGCTTATCACCAAGTTCTTCAATAATGCTTTTTACTAAAATGTCCTCAAAATCGCTTGAAAAATCTTCACATAAAGCAGACCTTGATATTTCTAGTATTAGTGTTGAAGTAGAATTACCAAATAAATAAGTCCAGTATTTTATTTTCTTTAATTTATTCCACATATTAGCTATCTTGTAAGTTATAAATTTCTTTGAAAGAATTATTTGTTTAAGAAGCTGTTTTGCTACCAAAGTGCTTGTTTCCTTATTATAAGATGATTTATATATTGTTAAATCTTTATAGCTATCTTCAAAAGAAATAACAATAGATAATTGCACATCAATATATTCAAGAGAAGCTTTATCAATAAAGCTTTCATCACTGATTACTGTAGCACCTTCATTTATTAGTATATTTTTTATTGATTCAACTAATTTTCTTTCTTCTTTATTATTAGTTATATCTTTTAATATTAATGTTTTTTCAAATAATCTTGGAAACAGCACAATATCTTCATTATCTACAATATATTTAACTCCCATCGTACTACAATAATCAATTAAATATTCTTTATCATTATCATTAAAATCCATGATTTTATTTTTATTCAACATAATACTACCCATGGTTATATCACCCCAATTTTTTGTTTTTATATTATATAGTATGTTAATTATAAAAAAACTGTGTTAAATCTAGAATGCTTTCTGTATATATTAATTTCACGCAATGTTCTATTTTTAATTGGTAGTAATAATTATTTTAATATTGATACAAAATGTATTTTTCTTGATATGTTATTCTATTATCCAACCTCATCATATTTTTTAATATACATTTTATAGAAAAATATTCTGATTTGTAACAATTTTAGACTGTTTACAATACAATATATCAAGAAGCAACAAAATTTGCTTCTGGAAATTAAAAGTATATAGGAGGTTTTTTACAATATGCCAAATTTAAAACAAGCAATACAACCAGGTTTATGCCCAATTAACCCAGAAACAGGATTACCACAATGTCCACCACCAGATAGAATAGAATGTATAACTGTAGAAAAGGTTTATGATAGCTGTTACCAAGTTGATAATAGAAATCAAAATATAGTAACTACTGCTGTTTTTTCAGCAGGTTTAGCCGTAGGAGATCTAGTTAACTGTGCACTTGATACAGTAACAGGAATTACCTGCGTAGAATCTGGACCTCGTGTTCCTGTTGGAGATGGTTACTATAATGTAACTCTAGTAATTACAGTACCATTAATATTAACTAATCCAATTGATGATACTCTAACATTTGCTAGCAGCTTTGTTTTTGCTAAACAAGTTAGATTATGTGCTCCAGCAGGAGTTGACGTTAGTTGTGAAGGAAGTACTATAGTAGGCTGCAACTGTGTAGTAACAGCTTTAGTTGGTGGCGTTGCGACTATTTCTTGTGATATTCAAGCTTGTATAGTTATAAAGAGTACTTTAGACGTTCAATTACTTGTTCCTAGCTATGGTTTCTGCATACCAAAACAATGTGCTCCAATATCTGGAGTTTGCCCTACATTACCACCTGCACAATGTTTTGGAGATACACAAGCTACAACTTGTACAACTTGTACAACTACTGGCACAACTACTGGCACAACTGTATAGTAGATTGCTTATAATACCTTTAGATATTACAGAGGATACTATATAACAGTATTAGATTTTAGTAAATCCATTCTAGTAGATATGTATGAAATCATCTGCTAGAATGGATTTTTAAACTTGTATCAATTATTATTACTGTATTTAATATTCTATTTTATGGAAATTATAAATAAGATAACGGATAGAGTTAAAACAAAAATGGATATAACTGTTTATTGCGAAACTACCTGCTTAATTGTAGGTAGTTTTTTATGTAAAATATAAGAATCTTAATTAAACAAAAAAATGCCAACTTAACTATAATAAGATGGCATTTAAATTAATATATTTTCTACATGGGCAGAATGAACCTCATAATAAATTTTAAAAGGAATTGTTTATTGAAAATTTTATTGTTCGCTATATAATATGCAGTATTTATACAATTTGTGAACCAGTGATTTTATTGATAATTGATTTTTCTATTTAAATATATCCGAGGAAATGGTATACTGGAATTGAACTTTTCTCATATTATTGTAATTTTTGCAAACGAAAAAGAGCCTTGTAAATTAATACATAGGCTCTTTTTTTACTAATGTAGAGGTATACACAAATCAATCTTAACAATACAATGAAACTCACAATAATAACTTAAATAGGAATTGATTACGAAGTATTTTATGAAATAAGTGTAATATATGAACATTTTAAACAATTATATAGGTAAATAAGGATAGCAAAATGCTATCCTTATATATACTATACGATTTTAGTAATAATTGAATCTCACAAATAAAAAATTTATCCAAATCATAGGTTAAATATGGAGAATTCAATTAAATAGTTGTGAAATCCACTCATTCATAAAAATAACTTTGATTTATATCATAATTATCCTGTCATTGTTGCTTATGGACTAGAAGATTCTTTGACACTCTTCATAATCATAAATATCCATCAAAGCCTCACCAAATCTTTGATAGTGAACTAACTCCCTTTGTCCTAGGAATCTTAAAATTTCTTTTATATCAACATCATCAGTTAAATTTGTTAATTGATAATATGTTGATAATGCTTTTTGTTCGGCTGCCATATCTTCATGCAAATCAGTTATAGGGTTACCCATAACAGATATATATGCCGTTGTATATGGAACTCCGTGTGAATCTGATGGATATATACCATATCCATTTTGTGCATAATTAGTTCCAAAACCTGCAGCTTCTAACTCATCAGGAGTTGCATCAGAAGTTAGTTGGTAAATCATAGAAGATATAATTTCAACATGAGCAAGTTCTTCAGTTCCTATATCCGTTAGAAGTCCTTTTGATTTTCCAGTTGGCATTGTATATCTCTGACTTAAATATCTAAGAGCAGCTGATAATTCACCATTTGGTCCACCAAATTGTGTTAATAAAAATTTAGCCATTTGTGGATCTTTTCTTTTAAGATTCACAGGATGTTGTAGAGTTTTTTGATATATCCACATTTTTAATTCCTCCAATTTTTCTTTTATTCATAAAATTCTCTTTCCCAAGGCCATGGTTCATCAATCCATTGCCATTCTGGATCACTTAGGCTGTAACCGAAGTTAGTCAACGGACCATATATATGCTCGTAATCTAATATAGCTTGTGTAAAGTTATAACTAATATTGTTATATGTGTTTAATGCATCTCTATCATATGGGTTATTATCTAAATATAAATTCATATCAACAGCTGCAAATCCTGTTTCACTTATTTTAGTTAAAAGTTCTTGTCTAGTACAATTTTTATTTTCCATTACAACAACCTCCATAGTACTTATTAGGTGTGATGTATTGATCCTTGTTATATAAATCAGAGTCCCATAAATCTAATTCTGGAAATATAGTTCCTAAACTTAAAGCTAGTGAAAATCTATATAACTCATCATATACTTGTCTTTTAACATATGGTCTTGCTAATGATTTGTTATATGACCCAGTTTGAGAATCACAACAATCAGAACAATTACAATCAGTATTTTTATAATTATAGCTCAATGCAAATACCTCCTTTATTTTTATTGATAGGAAATCTATCTAATATATAATATTTTTCTTATAAAAAATTGTTACAATATAGTATAAATGATCGAATTTTATATTTTTATAGAACAAAAAGGAATTCTTAAGTTAAAAATGTAAAAAAAGCTATAAGTAATCTTCATGACTAATTAATTTTCTTTCTATATATAAAATACAAATTTAGAATAATATGTATTTTATATGTAGATAATAAAAGACAAACTGTAAATTTAGGAAGGAGTTATATAAAAATATGAGCGATACAATTAGAGAAAGATTTCAAGGACGAGTTAGTTATCATGACTCAGTCGAGGAAATGTTAAAGAGAATACAAACTGACGGACTTTCGAGTGTCTTTTCTAGATGGGAACCACAAGAAAAAATAAGATGTAAGTTTTGTCTTCAAGGCTTAAGTTGTCAATTATGTACACATGGCCCTTGTAGAATTAATGAAAAAACAGGAGTTGATAAAGGAGTTTGTGGTATCGGAGCAGATGCAATGGCTATGAGAAATTTCCTTATGAGAAACATAATGGGTGCAGCTACGTATGGACATCATGCATTCGAAGCCTTTAGAACACTTAGATCTACTGGAGAAGGAAAATCACCATTTAAAATAAAAGATGAATCTAAATTAAAGTGGATGTGTGAAAAAGTTGGAATTGATGCTAATCAAGACATCAATAAACTTGCTGTTCAATTAGCTGATTTACTTGACAAAGAAATGAAAGTAGGCCCTGATCAACCTAGTATAATGACAGAAGTTTTTGCCCCGCAAAAAAGAAAACCAGTATGGAAAGAGCTTCATATTTATCCTTCTGGTGTTCAACATGAAGTAGAAAACACAATTGCAAGCTGTTTAACAAATGTAGATGGTGATTATGTATCACTTGCTACAAAAGCACTTAGATTAGGACTATCCACTATATACACAGCACAAATAGGACTTGAAATGGTGCAAGATATATTATTTGGAACTCCTATGCCTCATGAAGTTAATGTTGACTTAGGCATAATGGATCCCGACTATGTAAATATAGTTTTTAATGGGCATCAACCTTGGGTGGGAGCACTTACTATAGAAAAACTTAGAAGAGGTGAATATAAAGATAAGGCTATAGCAGCAGGAGCTAAAGGTATTAGGGTAGTTGGTTCTATAGAAACAGGACAAGAGTTATTACAAAGATATGAAGTAGACGATGTTTTCGTAGGTCTTATGGGCAATTGGTTGGCTATAGAGCCACTCCTAGCTACAGGAACGGTAGATGCAATTGCTATGGATGAAAACTGTTCGCCACCAGCCATAGATCAATATGCTGAAAAATATCAAGTTGCATTAGTTAGCATAAGCACAATAATAGGTGTACCTGGTACAGAACATAAAATTCCGTATTATCCTGAAAAGGCTAATGAAATGTCAGATAATTTAATCGAAATAGCAATAGATAACTTTAAGAAAAGACATGGTAAAATAGAGCCTATGGTGCCTAAACATGTTACAAAGGCAATAGCAGGATTTTCAACAGAAGCTGTTTTAAGTGCTCTTGGAAATAAAATTGATCCATTAGTTGATGTAATAGCTTCAGGGAAAGTAAAAGGTATCGTTGCACTTGCAAACTGTTCTACATTAAGAAATGGGCCTCAAGACTGGAATACAGTTAATATAACAAAAGAGTTAATAAAAAAAGATATATTAGTAGTAGCTGGAGGTTGTGGTAATCATGCTCTTGAAGTAGCAGGATTATGTAACTTAGATTCTGTAGATAAATATGCAGGAGATGGTTTAAAAGAAATATGTAATATGCTTAAAATACCTCCAGTACTAAGTTTTGGTACTTGTACCGATACAGGTAGAATATCAATGCTTGTTACGGCATTAGCAGATCATCTTGAAGTTGATATACCAGACCTTCCTATAGCAGTTACTGCTCCAGAGTGGATGGAACAAAAGGCTACTATAGATGGGATATTTGCTGTAGCATATGGGGCATATACACACTTATCTCCTACTCCGTTTGTTACTGGTGCTCCTAAATTAGTAAAACTTCTTACTGAAGATGTTGAGGGATTAACAGGGGGGAAAGTAGCTTTAGGAGATGATCCAATTGAAGCTGCGAAGTCTATGGAAGCACATATAATTAGCAAAAGACAAAAACTTAGACTTAAATAATATTTTTATTAATTGGTTTAATCCACTAATTAAGTACGTATCTAGTGGTTCTAATAATGAATATGGAGTTTGGATAGAGCCTACCCTAGTATGTACAGTAGAGTATATGCCGAATGATAAGGGCAGTTTAAGGCAACCAGTATTAAAGGGAATAAGAGAAGATAAATTGCCGAATGAATGTAGAGAGTAAACATGGGTAGCTTAATTGCTACCCTTATTTTTAATTATACCTGAGTTTGCGGATTTTTTTGAAAAGAGGGTTATTTAAGATAATAAGTTAGCGTAATTAATTTCATTAGATATTATGCTTAATACTTGAAATCAAAAATTTATCGGATGGATCTTGTAATCCACCACCTACCCTTAGCTTGACAGATATTGCAAATAATGAATTTTTGCAATAAAAAAGCTACCACTGTAATATATGGTAGCTTTTTTAAATGAATTAAGCGATTAAATTATCGAAAAATAGTGATTTGTCTATTAATTACAATTTGCTTTTTTATTTTTGATTACTATAATTTGTATTAAAGTCTGAACCCATAAATAAAAAAATTAAATATGTTTAGATAGTAAATATGTAAATTAAATTAATATTAGAATGTAAATGAAACATTTGATATTTTTATAGGATCTGATGAAGCATTTGTAACTCCAACGT
>NZ_JAHLOF010000007.1 GCF_018917235.1 Metaclostridioides mangenotii | reverse complement strand
ATGGTAATGCCTGGAGATAACGTAACAATGGAAGTTGACTTAATCAACCCAATCGCGGTAGAAGAAGGACAAAGATTCGCGATAAGAGAAGGTGGAAGAACAGTTGCTTCAGGAGTTGTCGTTTCAATATTAGAATAATAGCTAACTATTGTTCGCAAGAATCAAAGCCAGTAAATAACACGAATTCCACATTATAACAAAAAATATTCAAAGAGGGGTTTAAACTCCTCTTTTTTTAATATTGAGGATTGAAAATTATTGACTTTCATATTGATTTGTGGTAACTTATACAAGGTAATGATAATGGAAGGTAATAATATCTTGAATTGTGTTTTTTTTTAAACGTATGTTTTTAAACACTTTGTTTTAAGATATTATATTCAATATATATACAATTGTATAACAAAGTGGAGGTGTATTATGAGAGTTAAGGTAACATTAGCATGTTCAGAGTGTAAGCAAAGAAACTACAACACTACTAAAAACAAGAAAAATAATCCAGACAGAATAGAGCTACAAAAATATTGTAGATTCTGTAAAAAGCATACAACTCATAAGGAAACAAAATAGGCTTTATTAAGGATGTGAGTTAGAGTGGCTGAAGAAGCAAAAAAGAAAAGATTCAGTTTGTTTAGATATTTAAAAGAAACCCGTCAAGAACTGAAAAGAGTTACATGGCCTACAGGAAAAGAATTATTAAAAAATACTGGGATAGTTTTAGCTGTAGTTGTTTCATTTACTATAATTATCTGGGGTCTAGATACTGGTTTATCTTGGCTTCTGTCACTTATAGTTAAATAGACGAAGAGAGGTGGACAAAATGTCAGAATTACAAAAAGAAAATTGGTATGTAGTTCATACTTATTCGGGACATGAAAACAAAGTCAAAGCGACTATCGAAAAGGCTGTTAAGACAAGGGGAATGGAAGATTGCATCACACAAGTAGTTGTTCCCACTGAAGATGTAGTAGAAACTACTAAGACTGGAAAAGAAAAAATAAGACAACGTAAAGTATACCCAAGCTATGTATTAGTTAAAATGATAATAACTGATGAATCATGGTATGTTGTAAGAAACACTAAGGGTGTAACTGGGTTTGTTGGTCCTGGATCTAAACCAGTGCCTCTAAGTGATGATGAGGTTAAAGCTATGGGAATAGACATAAATACTCCTAAGATAGTTGATGGAGAAATTGACTTAGAAATTGGAGATGCAATAAGAGTTGCCAAAGGGCCTTTTATGGGACAAATTGGAAACGTAGAAGACATTAATATAGATAAAAAAGAAGTTAAAGTATCTATTAATGCATTTGGTAAGCAGACTCCATTTACAATGGATGTTGATGGTATAGAGAAAATCTAATACTTATTTTATAGAGAGATTTAGAGGAGGTGCGCTGAAATGGCTAAAAAAGTTATAGGTCAAATAAAATTACAAATTCCTGCAGGAAAGGCTACACCAGCACCACCAGTTGGTCCAGCATTAGGACAACATGGTGTTAACATAATGGGATTCACAAAGGAGTTCAACGCTAAAACTGCAGATCAAGCTGGTATGATTATACCAGTTGTTATAACTGTATATCAAGATAGATCATTCAGTTTTATAACAAAAACTCCACCAGCAGCAGTGCTAATAAAGAAAGCATTAAACTTAAAAACTGCATCTGGTGAACCAAACAAGAAGAAAGTTGCTAAAATAACTCAAGCTCAACTTAAAGAAATAGCTGAGTTAAAAATGCCTGACTTAAATGCTGCATCAGTAGAAGCTGCTATGAGAATGGTTGCTGGTACTGCAAGAAGCATGGGTGTTGAAGTAATAGACTAATCTTAAACGATATTACATTACTAATATTAAAGATTTCGCTTTAAATTAGTGGGAGGTTTTAAAAACCGAATATTAACCACAAGGAGGAAAAAGAAATGGCAAAAAAAGGTAAAAGATACACAGGAGCTTTAGAAAAAGTAGATAGACAAAAATTCTATGATGCTTCAGAAGCATTAACTTTAGTTAGTGATATAGCAGGAGCTAAATTCGATGAGACTGTTGAAGCACACATTAAATTAGGTGTTGACTCAAGACACGCAGACCAACAAGTTAGAGGTGCTGTTGTACTTCCACACGGTACTGGTAAAACTAAAAAAGTTTTAGTATTCGCTAAAGGCGAAAAAGCTAAAGAAGCTGAACAAGCTGGAGCTGACTTTGTAGGAGCTGAAGAATTAGTTCAAAAAATACAAGGTGAAGGCTGGTTTGATTTTGATATAGTTGTTGCTACTCCAGACATGATGGGTGTAGTTGGTAGATTAGGTAGAGTGCTTGGACCAAAAGGTTTAATGCCAAACCCTAAATCAGGAACAGTTACATTTGATGTAACTAAAGCTATAGATGAGATAAAAGCTGGTAAAGTTGAATACAGATTAGACAAAACTAACATAATACACGTTCCAATAGGAAAAGTATCATTTGGTGGAGAAAAATTAAAAGACAACTATGCTGCTCTTATGGATGCAATAGTAAAAGCTAAGCCATCAGCTGCAAAAGGTCAATATTTAAGAAGTATAACTGTTACTTCTACAATGGGACCTGGAGTTAAAGTAAATACTGCTAAAACAGAAAATAATTAATACTTGACGACACTTGTCAAAAGTGTTAATATAATGTTTGTCAATAAAAAATAGAATAGATTTACCGTAGACAGTGGGCGCATTATGCTTAATATCCCACCGAGGTTTTTAGATAAATTTATGATTACTAAAGCTTTTGATGTCTATGGACAACAAAAGCTTTTTCGGTTTTACGGTGAAAACTAGTCTTAAATTGATAAAGGAGGTGCACGTTTATATGAAAAAAGCTATAGAAGTTAAATCAGGTGTCGTAGCTGAGATAGTTGAAAAACTAAACAGAGCTTCATCTACAATAGTTGTTGACTACAGAGGGTTAACAGTTGAAGAGGTAACTGAGCTTAGAAAACAAATGAGAGAAGCTGGTATCGATTACAAAGTGTACAAAAATACTCTAGTAAGAAGAGCAGCGCAAGAAGTTGGAATAAAAGAGTTTAATGATGAATTATTAGTAGGTGCTAATGCTATAGCATTTGGATATGATGATCCAGTAGCTCCAGCTAGAATATTAAAGAACTTTATAGATAATCATCCAAAATTAGATTTAAAAATGGGTGTTGTTGAAGGTGAATTCTACAATGAGTCTCAAATTGAAGCTCTTGCAAATATACCATCAAGAGAAGTTCTTATCGCAAAATTACTTGGCAGCTTAAAAGCTCCAGTATCAAACTTTGCATACTTAGTAGATGCAATCGCGAAAAAAGCAGAAGAACAAGAAGCTTAATAGCAAGTTAAAAAACAAAGATTAAATATGAAAATAATTTCGGAGGTGCGAAAAATGACAATAGAACAAATATTAGAAGCTATAGAAAACATGAAAGTTTTAGAATTAAATGAATTAGTTAAAGCTGCAGAAGAAAAATTCGGTGTATCTGCATCTGCTCCAGTAATGGTAGCTGGTGATGCTGGTGCTGGTGCTGCTGCTGCTGAAAAAACTGAGTTTGATGTAATATTAGCAGAAATAGGATCTTCAAAAGTTGGAGTTATAAAAGCAGTTAGAGAAGTAACTGGATTAGGATTAAAAGAAGCTAAAGAATTAGTTGACAATGCTCCTAAAGCAATAAAAGAAGCTGCTACTAAAGAAGAATCTGATGAAATAAAAGAAAAATTAGAAGCTGCTGGAGCTAAAGTAGAAGTTAAATAATTTCACTTAAATAGTATCTAAAAGATGTCTAGAGATAGACATCTTTTTTATTTGTAAAAAACTATTTACAACAAAGATTTATCATATTCGAAACTAAATTATGCGCTATAAATAAAAAATAATTGACACACAATGAGAAAAATGTTAAAATAGTTGGGTATGAGACAAAGTCTCATTTCTCTGCTCTAAAAAGATTTTAGAGCCGTTAGTCCAAAGGGAGGTGAAATAAGTGAGAGATTATGAATTAATTTACGTAGTAAAGTCAAACTCAGAAGATGAGGTAAAAGAGACTGTACTGAACAAAGTTAAGGATGTTATAGGAACTGATGGTGAAGTTGTTAAAGTTGATACTTGGGGAAATAAGAAATTAGCTTACCCAATACAAAAACTTACTGAAGGTTACTATGTATTAGTTAACTTTAAATCAGGAGTTGACGTTCCTAAAGAGATAGACAGAAACTTAAAGATAAACGAAAACGTAATAAGACACATGATAGTTGTTGCTTAATAACTAGTTTTATTATGAATAGGTGGTGTTTTTATGAATAATGTTACGTTAGTTGGAAGATTAACTAGAGATCCTGAGTTGAGATATATCCCAGGAACAGGAACACCAGTAGCCACTTTTACAATAGCAATTGATAGAGATTTTGTTAAAAAAGATGGTTCTAGAGATACGGACTTTATACCTATAGAGGTTATGGGAAAAGCTGCAGAATTCTGCGCTAACTATATCACTAAAGGAAGATTAGTATCATTACAAGGTTCAATAAGAGTTGATAATTATCAAAATCAATCAGGCGAAAAAAGAACATTCACTAAAGTAAGTACTAGATCTGTACAAGCTTTAGATAGCAATAAAAATAGATCAGAGAATTCATTCGGAGATGATTCTCAAAAGTTTGAGCCAAGCTTTGAGCCACAGGGACTTGATCCTCAAGGTTTCCAAGCTATAGACGATGACGATATACCATTCTAAAGAGATCTTTAGAGGTACTACTTTTAATAGAAAAGGAGGAAACCAATCATGATGAATAAAAAAAGACGTAAGAAAAAAAGAGTTTGTCAGTTCTGTGCTGATAAAAACGCTAAAATAGATTACAAAAATTCTCAAAGATTAACTAAGTATATAACTGAAAGAGGTAAAATATTACCAAGAAGAATTTCAGGAACTTGTGCTAAACATCAAAGAGAATTAACTGTAGCTATAAAAAGATCTAGAAATATAGCACTTTTACCATATACATTAGACTAAGAAAATAAAAAGATGGGCAATCGGCCCATCTTTTTTTAATTAACATAAAAAGGAGCACTCCATCTGGTCTAGAGTACTCCATTGTAAATGAAATAAAAAGTTTTGATATATTAAAATATTAATTTTTTTATTAAGCTTCCGGGTATTTCAAATCTTCTTCAGTTATATCTTTAATTTTTTCATAATAATATTTTAAATCTTCTTTAGCGAGGTCTACATTAAGATTTGCAAAATTACCGCATTCTATTTCGCTCATTCCTGGCATATCACCTTGATATTCTATGATTCCTTTAATTATCTTTTTAATTACACTTACTACATTTGCATGATTTGCATTTCTTACAAGTAAATAATATCCAGTTTGGCATCCCATAGGACCAAAGTAAATTACATCATCTTTCAGTTCTGAATTTCTTACAAATGTCGCAAATAAATGCTCTGTTGAATGCATTGTTGAATTGCTCATCAAACTATTTGTATTTGGTTTACGAGTTCTTAAATCATAAGTTGTGATATCTCCATCAATACGTGAAATATATACACCAGGTTCGATATATCTGTGGTCAACTACGAAACTAGCTATTTTCTCCATTTTATATTCTCCTATCATTAGTTCTAAATTCGTTTTATATTATAGTTATTAAAATTTTTAATTTATTTTAATATTAACATATATACAATATCTAGACAACTTTGATATATAATCGCTTAAATCTTCTATAACAAATGCACTTTACGTTAAAATATTGTTAATTAAATTTAAATCAGAGTCTGTTTATGTCAGAAATAGGCTATATTTTCTATGTCTAAAATAAAGCTAGTGGAGTCGTTTTTTACTATATATACTTAAATAAATTATGATTTATGTTATAATAATATTTATTAAGGAGGGCTGATTTGTGAGAGTAGATAAAGGTTCTGAGATAACTAGAAACATTAAGATAATTGAATGGATGAAGACAGAAATTTTAATGAGTGTGAGCGATCTATTCAACTTGCTTTTCAAAGGAGTAAAGCCGCTAGATGAGGCTATACAAGATACGCTTGCCAATATAATTATGATTACATATCTTTTAGCAAAAAGACTTGGAATAAGTTTTAAAGATGTTGATTATAAAGTAAAAGAAAAAATAAAAATAGGTAAGGAAGAAGATCATAGTGTTGAAAGATGGTATGGGGATCTTACCAATCTAGAGAAACATTTAGACAATAGGGAGTGATTCTGAATTGGAAATAAAGATAAAGCCATCTCAACTATTAGGTGTGGTTTTTTTGACCATTGCTTTTGCGGCGATTTCTGGCTACGTTCAAATATTAAGCTTATTGAGCCCTATTATTGCAGTAACTTATGTTTTAGTAGGGGCTAAAAACGATAGTAGAATTACTGTACAATCAGTGATTATTACATTTTTGATGCTTATGTTAAGTACAGATATTTCTTATGCGTTGTATATATGTATAACATTGATGTTACCTGGAATATTAATAGGTAGCATGATAAATACGAGTTATAAAGACGAAAAAGGCAATAAATTTGAGCCTCTGTATACAGGTATAGTAGCTTTTATAGTAGGAAATATGGGTTATTATGCAGTAGAAGTTTATATACTAAAATCTAATGTAGTAAGTACACTAGTCAGCAATGCAAGCGATATATTAGATGCAGCTTTAAAAGTTGAAAAAAGTTCAGTGATATTGGATTTAATCAGCAAAGATGATTTAATACTATTAATGCTTTTAGGATCAATAGTATTTTCGGGAATAATATATTCACTAATAGTTTTCTATTTAAGCGCATTTGCTATAAATAAAATAAATAAGGAAAAACAAAATTTTCCTAAGTTTCAAGATTTCAGATTTCCAGGAAATCCAGTATTAATTTTTATAGGTATTTACTTGATTGTTTTACTATTAGATATAGCTGAAATCGGAATAAAAATAAATTTACTAACGACTAGTTTAACTGTGATATTCCAAATTTTATTTGTAGTACAGGGAATTGTTATTTATTTTTACTATCTTAAAAATATTTCGCATAAAAATAATATGCTTATATTTATTGCACTTATTGCAGGGTTTGTAATGACAATGGGAGCATGCGTACCGATAATTGGTATGTTTGATACAATATTTGATTTTAGAAAAGTAAGAAGAAACAAATCCACTTAGGAGGATGAGAATGAATAAGAGATCGACCTTTAAGATCAGTATGCCTGAGGTAAATCTTTATATAATAGCTATAGGAATACTTAGCCTTATACTGATTTACTACAATTTTTATATAGGTGCTGTATTCTTCGCAGTTTTTTTGTACTTAGTCTTCCACAACTGGAGATTAAATACTATGAGGACGAAGGAGTGGGCTGAGTATATTCAAAATCTATCTTTGAATATAGACGAGACTACTAAGCAAGCGATTTTGAATTTGCCTATACCGCTTTGTATTCTTGAATTTGACGGGCATATATCTTGGTTTAATAAGAAGTTTTATGAAATGATGGGATCTAAAGATATTCTAAACCAAAACATAGAAGAGTTAATTGAGGATCTTAATCTAAGGAAAGTTTTGAATGAAAATAAAGAAATGTATACTGAAATTAGCTACAATGATAGAGAGTATACGATAGTATATAATGTAGTCAAAAATAATGATAAAGAGGACAGTGCGAAGTATTATATGATTCTTTATTGGATTGATAAGACAGAGAGTCTTAAGTTAGAGAGAGACTACAATAACGAAAAAAATGCAATGATGTTAATTCAAGTTGATGGTTACAATGAAGTTTTAGAAAGTGCAAAAGAGGAATACAGATCCCTTATAAATATGGATATTGAAAAAGAATTGGGAATATTAGAAGCGAACACTAATTGTGCAATCAAAAAATCTGCTAGGGATAAATATGTTGTATCTATATATAAAGGAGAATTACTAAAATTAGAAGATGAAAAATTTTCTATATTAGATAAAATAAGGGAAATTGATCACGGAAATAACCTACCAGTAACCATAAGTATTGGTATAGGTGTAGATGGAGATTCATTAAAGGATAATTTAGATTTAGCTACAGGTGCATTAGATTTAGCTCTTGGTAGAGGTGGAGATCAAGCAGTTGTAAAAACGAAAGACAACTTTATATTCTACGGAGGGAAGTCAAAAGCTGTAGAGAAAAAGACAAAAGTAAAATCAAGACTAATAGGTCACGCTCTTAGAGAAGTTATTAAACAAAGCGAACATGTATATATTATGGGACACAAATATCCAGATATGGATGCTATGGGTGCAGCTGTTGGTATATACGATATTTGTAAATCGTGTGATAAACCTGCAAATATAGTCTTAGATACAGAAAATGAGGCAATAGAAATATTTATAGATAAACTTAAGAAAGTCGAGTATTACAATGGAGTATTTGTTAGCTCAGAAGAAGCAGTTGATAAATGTACAGAAGACACACTAGTAGTTGTTGTAGATACTCATAGACCAAATCACACTGAATGTGAAGAGCTTTTAAATTTATCTAGAAAGGTTGTCGTTATAGATCACCACAGAAGGGGCGTGGAGTTTATTAACGATACAGTACTTCTATTCCATGAAATATATGTATCTTCAACATGTGAGATGGTTTCTGAGCTCGTACAGTACATGGAAGATGATGTAAACATAAACAAACTAACAGCAGAGGGTCTGTTAGGAGGAATAAGCTTAGATACAAAGAACTTTTCATTTAAAACGGGTGTAAGAACATTTGAAGCCGCATCATATCTTAAGAAAATGGGAGCGGATACTGTAGAAGTTAAGAAATTCTTTAACTCAGATGTGAAGGACTTTATAGTAAAAGCTGAAACAATTCAAAATGCAAAAATTATTGATGACAGGATATGTATAGCTTACTCAGAAACAGAGATGAGCAATATAAATATAGTAATAGCTCAAGTTGCTGATGAGTTACTTAATATCAAGCAAATTGAGGCTTCATTTGTACTAGGACACAAAGATGGAAAAGTATTTATAAGTTCAAGATCATTAGGAAAGATAAATGTCCATGTACTTATGGAAAAATTAGGTGGGGGAGGACATATGGATATAGCTGGTGCTCAGCTTAAAGATGTCTCTCTAAAAGAAGCATATAAAATGGTTCAAGACATAATATTAGATTACTTAGAGGAGGAAGAATAGATGAAAGTTATATTACTTAAAGACGTTAAGGGAACTGGTAAAAAAGGGGAAATGAAAGAAGTAAGTGATGGATATGCAAGAAATTTCTTATTCCCTAAGAAAATGGCTGTAGTTGCAGATAATCAAGCTGTAAAAGAGTTAAAGGAAAAAAGCAAATCAGAAGAATTTAAAACACAACAAGAGTATGATAATGCTGTACTTTTAGGAAAAGAAATGGAAAAAATAAGCATAGAAATATATACAAAGGCTGGAGAAGGCGGAAGATTATTTGGATCAATAACATCTAAAGATATAGCAGAGCAACTTAAAAAGCAAAAAGATATAGATGTAGATAAGAGGAAGATAATTCTTGAAGAGCCTATAAGAGTTTTAGGATCTGCAAAAGTAGAGATAAAAATTCATCCAAAAGTAACTACAAAAATAAGGGTAGACGTAAAAGAAAAGCAATAATCTCTCGAGGTGATAATTGATGGAAGATTTAACGAGAGTTCCCCCTCATAGTGTTGAATCCGAGCAATCTATACTTGGTTCAATACTACTGGATAAAGATGCAATGATTACTGTTGCAGAGATCATCAGTCCAGATGATTTTTATAAAGAGGCACATAAGATTATTTACGAAAGCATGGTATCGCTTAACAACAAAAGTGAGCCGATAGATATAATAACTTTAACAGAGGAACTAAAAGGAAAAGGTCACTTAACAGATGTAGGAGGGATTAGCTATATAACTAGCCTATCGACAATAGTACCGACTACTTCGAACGTTAAGTACTACACAGATATAGTAAAAGAAAAGTCTGTTTTAAGAAAACTAATAAAAGCATCTAACGATATAATTAAGCTTGGTTACGAAAAATCTACGAAGATAGAGGATGTAATAGAACAAGCAGAGAAAAAAATATTTGATATATCTCAAGAAAAAGCTAGTGACGACTTTAAACCTATAAATGAAGTCCTTATGGACACTTACGATATGATTGAACAATTATATACGAATAAGAGTGATGTTACAGGAGTGACAACTGGGTTTAAGGACCTGAATAAGAAAATTAACGGATTTCAAAGGACAGATCTCATACTTATAGCGGCCAGACCTGCAATGGGTAAGACCGCTTTTTCTCTGAATTTAGTTCAGAATGCCGCTATAAAGGGGAATGCCTCAGTAGCGGTATTTAGTCTCGAGATGTCTAAAGAACAGCTTGTACAGCGTATGCTAGCCTCTCAGTCTAGTGTTGATCTTAAGAAAATTAAGACCGGAACACTAGGGGATAGCGACTGGCCTAGAATTATTGACGCTATGGCTGTACTTTCTGACACAAAAATTCATATAGACGACACGCCAGGAATCAAAATTTCAGAACTTAGATCAAAATGTAGAAAACTAAAGATAGAGCAAGGCCTGGATTTAGTACTTATAGACTACCTTCAACTCATGGAAGGGGACGGTAGAAATGAAAGTAGACAACAGGAGATTGCTCAGATATCTAGATCTTTAAAGATACTTGCAAAGGAACTAAATTGCCCAGTTATAGCACTTTCTCAGCTTTCTCGTGCACCTGAACAGAGGGCAGACCACAGACCTATGTTATCTGACCTTAGAGAATCTGGATCTATAGAGCAGGATGCGGATATAGTAATGTTCTTGTATAGAGATGAGTACTATAATGCCGATTCTGAGAGCAAAAATATTTGTGAAGTTATAATTTCTAAAAATAGACACGGTGAAACTGGGTCTGTTGAGTTAGTTTGGTTAGGAGAAGTTCAAAGATTTGGAGATAAACTTAGAGACTTATAATATTCGATAAATATCCACATATGTCCACAGAACAACCTTTCTTTTTAAGACAAAAATGTGGATATATGTCGGTGTAATATGTATAAACATTGAAAAATAGATATATATTTATGCACATTATCCACAGAAAGCCTGTTGATAAATGTGAATAACGTGTATATCTGTGTTAATAACAATCAAAAAAAGTGTTTATAACCATAAAAGCAGTTGCATTATTTAAATCTTTACGTTTTTTTATTGATAGCGAAAACGAAGGGTCGGTGAAAGTACTGTGGAAAGGATAAGTATATTATATTTTTACCCTGATTTTGTTAAGATAAATAACGAAATCAACTTAATAAGAATAGTGGACAACAAAGTAAAAGAGGGAATAATTATTTTTGCTGAAGACAATGTCAATGAAGTAGTTGTAAATCTTACTAATACAAATGTAGGAGAAGTCATACCTATTGTAAAAATGGATAATATGGATAAGCTAGAAATAGTTGTAAATAATATAAGAGAAAATGAGAACAAGATCAAGTCCTTGAAGGACTTGTCAGATATAGAAAAGCATTTATTAAGTTATTTAATTGTTAAATAGTTTGAATTAATAACGAATATTTGTTAATATATATATGTAAAACATTCGATAATATATGAGTAGAGGTGGAACATATGAAAACAGTTGCGGTTGTAGGTTCTCAATGGGGGGACGAAGGTAAAGGTAAAGTTATAGATTATCTTGCAACACAAGCCGATGTAGTAATAAGAGGACAAGGTGGAAACAATGCTGGTCATACCCTAGTAGTTGGAGATAAAAAATATGCACTGCGTTTAATACCATCAGGAATATTAAATCCAGAAGCTATAAATGTAATAGGTAACGGAATAGTTTTTGATCCAAAAGGCTTCTTAAAAGAATTAGAAATGTTTGATGAGGGAGCGATCAATTTAGATAACATAAAAATAAGTGACAGAGCTCATGTAATATTCCCATATCATAAAGAAATAGATGCTTTAGCTGAAGAGGCTAGAGGAGACAATAAAATAGGTACTACTAAAAACGGTATAGGACCTTGTTATATGGACAAGACTGAGAGATCAGGAATAAGAATATGTGATTTAATGGATAAAGATATATTTGCAGCTAAGTTAAAGCCTCAAATAGAAGCTAAAAACAAAATAGTTAAAAATATATACGGAAAAGAAGATTTATTTGATTTTGATACTATATACAATGAGTATTTAGGATATGCTGATCAAATCAGAAGATATGTTGATGATACTACAGTAGTAGTATACGATGCGATAAAAGCTGATAAGAAGGTGTTATTTGAAGGGGCTCAAGGTACATTCCTAGACCTAGATCTTGGAACATACCCATTTGTTACTTCATCACATCCGATATCAGGTGGATTTGCTGTTGGAGCTGGAGTTGGTCCAAACATGATCAAAGACGTTGTTGGTATAGTTAAGGCTTATACAACAAGAGTTGGCGAGGGGCCATTTGTCACAGAACAAATAAATGAGATCGGTGAGAGAATAAGAAAACAAGGAAACGAATTTGGTGTAGTAACAGGTAGACCTAGAAGATGTGGATGGTTTGACGCTGTTATGGTTAGTTATGCTGCAAGAGTAAACGGATTAACTAGTATATCTTTTATGTTATTAGACGTATTAAGCGGATTTGATAAATTAAAAATATGTACAGCATACAAAATGGGAGATAAGATAATTAAAAACTTCCCAGCATCTTTAGATGATCTAGCTAAATGTGAGCCAGTATACGAAGAGTTAGATGGCTGGAATGAAGACATTACAAAAGTAACTAACTACGACGAACTTCCAGAAAACGCTAAAAACTATATAAAGAGGATAGAAGAACTTATAGGAGTTAGTGTTGATATAGTATCAGTAGGACCAAACAGACTTCAAACAATAGTTAGAAAAAATATATTTTCTTAGAAACTATAATTATCTAAAAATATAGATAGGATTCAATATTTTTTAGATTAGTTTCTTAGAAAATTAGACATAAAAAGTTAAGAATTATTGAAAAAAGTGGGGAAATCACAGAAGATTTTAGGTACTTTTGTGGTTTTCCCTATATTTTTGAAAATTTTTGAAAAAAATTAAATAAATTTGTAAAAAAGTATTGACGAAACATCTCCCACACGATATAATTTTACTTGTGGTAAAACAGAGGCAAAAAAATACATACGGTCTATTAGCTCAGTCGGTAGAGCACCTGACTTTTAATCAGGGTGTCCCGCGTTCGAGTCGCGGATAGATCACCAATAAGTGGCCCGTTGGTCAAGCGGTCAAGACACCGCCCTTTCACGGCGGTAACAGGGGTTCGATTCCCCTACGGGTCACCATTAATTCAATTATTGGAGCTAGCTTAAATATTTAAGCTAGCTTTTTTAATTTCCAATTAAATTTCATATCTATCTATTTTCGAATTATATTATTAATATCAATAAATGTTTTTTAATTATTACACTATTTACTGTAGAGGTTCCTCTAATTATAAATGTTTATTGTAATTAGTAATATTGCTTTTATTAATTTAAAGTATAATAAACTTATAAAATTAACTTTGCTATATTTTAACTTTATTAAAAATATATGTAATGCGAATTTTTTGTTATGAAACTTTATAAAAGTTTGTTATACTTAGAATGAATAAAAATATATAAAGAGGTGTATTTATGTTTAAAGAGGAATTTTCGGTAATAGTGGAGACTGCCAAGAAAAAATCTAAATTTCTAGAGACTAACTTCACTGGTTATTTAATGGCATCTATGCTAGCAGGCCTATATGTAGGTCTATCAATTCTATTTATCTATACATCAGGTGGAATGTTAGGACACGCACCGTATGTCAAAATATTTATGGGTGCTACTTTTGGTATAGCACTTAGTTTAGTACTTATGGCTGGTTCAGAATTATTTACAGGGAATAATATGATTATGGCAGCGGGAATGTTAAAGAAATCGGTTAGCTTAGGTCAGACTATAAAATTATGGCTCGTATGCTATCTAGGAAACTGGTTAGGAGCTATAATAGTATCCATCATGTTTATAGGTGCAGGGCTTACAAAAGGGCCTGTAGGCGAGTTTATTGCGGCCACATCTGCAACTAAAATGAGCATAGAGCCAATGCAATTATTTTTTAGAGGGATGCTTTGTAACATACTTGTATGTTTAGCTGTTTGGTGCAATTATAAAATGAAATCAGAGAGCGGAAAATTAATAATGATATTCTGGTGTTTATTTGCTTTTATAACATCTGGATACGAGCACAGCATAGCAAACATGACACTGCTTACAGTAGGCCTATTAAAGCCTATGGGAGCGGCCGTTACATTAGGTGGATACTTCTATAACATATTAATGGTGACACTAGGAAATGTAGTTGGGGCTATCTTATTCTTGACTATACCGTACTACAGTATTTCTAAAGACAAGATAGTAGAAGAAGAAAAGTTAGAGAGTAAATTATAGATTAAAATAAAAACAAAAGCTGTAGTTAATGATTCAGTCATTAACTGCAGCTTTTGTAAAAATATATAAGTATTTTTATTTCCTTTGTATCCACACCAAAGAGTTGACCCAGCGGGAATAATTGATTGCTTGGATGTAGCGCCATGTGAATTTCGTACCGATAAAATTCTTTATAGCGTGAATGCAACAAGCTATTATTTCCGCTGTAACCACAATTCTATTTAAATCTTTCCCATCTCAAATCACTTCCAAAGAAGTCATATATCTTAAACTGATCTAAGATTCTAGATAGTGTTCTTTGAGTATAAGTTTCACCAATCTGACTAGGTGTTAGATTAGTAGATATAATTATGCTCTTTCCAGCAGTAAGTCTAGTATTGACTATATTAAATAGTTCACTGCTTGTAAAAGTATTAGTCAGTTCAGTTCCTAAGTCGTCAATTATAAGTAAATCGCAATCGAATAAGTTTTTATAGTTTTCCTCGCTTATTTTGCCTTCGGAATCCCTTCTAAATTTATAATCTTCAAGTATCTCTAATATTCTAAAAGAAGTCTGGTAAATTACTAGATAACCCTTATCAAGAAGGTCTTTTGCAATACAGTTGCACATGTATGTTTTACCAAGACCTGTGGATCCATAAAATAATATATTGTTAGATTGTATAGGATTAAAGTTGTGAACATAGTCTTCACAGTATGTTAATATTTCAAAAATGTTTTCTCTAGGAGATACCCCTCTTTCTTTTGATTTTTCTGTAGAAAAAATCTCTAGATTGAAGTTTGAAAAATTCTCTTTATTGAGTACATTTTCTATATTTGACATTTTGTATGCCTCGTTGATAATTTCTTGCTTAAAACAGTTACACTTCTCCCCATTTGGTAAGAATGCCTTATCTTTACACATATTACAATGATATTTCATTTCTAAGTAATTATCAGGGATACTATTATCTGCAAGTACTTTACACTTACGAGCCCTTAAAGCCTCTATTTCTTCTCTTGATTTATGTACTATAGACTCTCTATCATTTGGGTTTGTAAGCACTGATTTTGCCAATTTTAAACCTATTAATGATATCTCATCGTCAATTCCTTTAATCTGAGGAAATCTATTGTATACTTGCTTTTTTCTTTTTTCAAGTAGTAGCTCGTTTTCGTCTCTGCGTTCTTCATATTTTTTAAGTATTCTTTTTACCTTATTTTCATTCACCTAATCACCTACTTAAATTTTTCTCTTTGGCTCTTTCTTATTATCTCGTCGAGTTCATCTGAAGAGTATTGTGTAAATGTTTCATTGAAGTTATGAAACTTAGTTTTTTTACTTTGATTGTTTTTTGCAATACTGTTTGTTTTGATATTTGTTTTGACTTTTTTATTATCTTTTTCTTTAGATCTGAATTCCTCTTCGTCTTTTGCGAGATCTTCAAGTGTTTTGATATTTTTGGTGTTCCAATTTTTGATTATACCATTGATATATGATATTGAAGGGTTTGAGATATTTTTAGATCTATCACAAGCGTTTAATATTAGGTCCATATTCATCTCGTACTTGTCAAGCCACTCATCCATAATCTTCTTTTCGGACTTCGTAGGTTGCCTATTAAATCCCAATTGACGAAATATTTCTTTGTACATTACGTATCTCTCACTTTGGAATTTGGAGCTTTCCTCAACATCTTGTGGAGTATATAAGTTGGAATCGTACCAATTTCTCAGAATTCCATCAATGTATTTAACTGATTTAGAAAATCCGGTCTTTTCTTTTACATACTCATAAGCGCATATAATCATATCTGAATTCATGTTGTATTTGTTCATTGATTCCATAAGACTGATCTTTTCGCTAGGGTCTAAGTATCTACCAACAATTTTATTTATAGTATTAAACATATTTCTTATACTTGGGTTTTCAGAAGCCTCTACAATAGTATCTGTACTAGTCTTTGTAGGTGATCCGATTACGGTATTTTCAATGTAGTACTTTTTAATATCCAAAAACTCTATAGAGCAATTTGTATCATTAAAGCCTTCGTTTTTATGAATTTTAATTATATGTTTATCTTCCCAGAACTTCCAAGCATCAAGCACATCTGATAAAGGCACATCCAAGTTCTTAGCGATAGAAATATTATCAAAATTCGGGTTTGCCGACTTATCACAAGCCTGTCTGTAGCCAAGTAAATAAACTTTTACGTATAAACCATCTGCCATCGGCATAAATATATCTATAAAGATATTAGGGATTGCTGTATCACCTAAATCTATATCGTTAACTTCCTTATAAAACATATAATCACCTCAGATAAGATTATATCATTTTTTACTGAGTTATTGGTTATTAAGGAGAAATTTGACGAAGGATAATATTGCAAATATATCAAAAAACTTACGTGAATAGGAGGAGATGTTTTGGTTATTAGGATGGACCAAAGGGTAAGAAAAACTTTGTCAGTAGCAGCTGTATTTATGTTACTGGTAGGAGGAGTCATAATTGAAAAGACACATACACTAGAGACATTTAAGTTAAATGGGCCCGCAAAGGTAAATCAGTACAAAATTGATGCAATTTTTAATGATGAAGATAAAAAAATAATGTGCAATCAAACTACAGAATATGTTAATAATACAAAGGAAAGTTTAGATAAGGTATATTTTCATATATATCCAAATGCTTTTTCTAAAAGAGAGTATGCACCATTTGAAAAGGAAGAAATGCAGCAAGCTTATCCAAATGGATTTAATGAAGGCTACATGGATATAAAAAATGTTTTAAGCTCAAAGAAAAATTTACAGTACGAAGTAAAAGGTGAGAAAAATGATATACTTGAAATTAAATTACATAAAAAATTAAAACCAGGTGATAGCGTACCAATAGATTTTAAATACAATGTAAAGCTTCCAAACTCATTAGGTAGATTTGGATATGGAGAGAATACTATAAATGTGACAAATTGGTATCCGATAGCATGTGTAAAAGATGGCAGGGGTTGGAACTTAAAGAGCTACGAGTCGATAGGTGATCCATTCTACAGTGAAACAAGCGATTTTGATGTAAATTTATTGCTACCTAGAAAGTATAAGCTAGCAAATACAGGTACTATAGTAAATGACAAGTATGATGAAAAGAAAAAAATGTACGAAATAGAAGCTAAAAATGTAAGAGACTTTGCATTTATAATGAGTGAAGATTTCGATATTGGAAGAGGTAGAAGTAAGGGAGTATCGATTAATACATATAATTTAAATAAGAATTTAGCACATAAGAGTACCGAAGTAGCTGAAGATTCTATAAGAATTTTTAGTGATTTATTTGGAAAGTATCCTTACAAAGGATTTTCAGTAGTAGCAAGTGATTTTTACATAGGCGGTATGGAGTATCCGATGCTAGTTATGATAGATCAGAGCCTGTACAATGAAAAAAATAAATTCTTACTTGAGTACGTTATAGCTCATGAAGCAGCACATCAATGGTGGTATTCCGTTGTTGGAAACGATGAGATAAGCGAACCATGGTTAGATGAGGCTTTGACGGAGTATTCTACAGTACTTTATTTTGAAAATAAGTACGGAAAAGATACAGCAAATAAGCTTATGAAGACTATGGAAGTTCAGGCGAAGAACTATAAGAGTGAAAATATATTTAAACCAACGACTGATTACGACAACTCAACTGACTATAGTTTAAACGTATATACAAAAGGTGCAGTTGCTCTTCATAAAGTGAGAGAAGAGGTAGGAGATAAAGTGTTTTTTAGCACATTAAAAGAATACTACAGCAAAAATAAATATCAAAATGTAAATGGTCGATTGTTTGTTGATTTATGGAATAGTAGGGGTGTTGATATAGATAAAATAATAAGTGAATGTAAGTAGGGATGGCCGCTAAGAATTTAAGTTGTAGGATTCGCTCCAGGGGAATTTAAACGGTACGAAATTCTTAGCTGGGCAGGTCAGTGTAGAAAAAGCGAAGAATAAAAAGCAATTAAAAAAGTATTAAAAGAGCCATGTATAATTGGCTCTTTTAATACTTTTTGTTGATATTATCTGTGACTTTTTACAACATAAATTGTAAATTTAATACAAGAAAGACTTTAATTCGTTTCTAATGTTCTTTTTTTGGTATAATGATATTTATAGAGTAAGGAAGAGAGGACAGAGATATGATTGAGTATTGTTCGATAGGTAGCGGTAGTAGTGGGAACTGCCACTATGTAGGATACAAAGGTACGAATATATTAGTAGATGCTGGTTTGAGCGGGAAGACTATAACTACAGGTCTAAAAGATATTGACATAGATGCACAGAGCTTAAAGGGTATTTTTATTACTCATGAACATACAGATCACATAAAAGGTGCGGGAATTTTATCTAGAAAGTTTGATATACCTATTTATGCGAATATAAAAACTTGGTGTTCTATGAAGAACAAGATTGGTGAGATAAAAGACAAGAATATGAAAGTCTTTGAGAATGATAAGACTTATGCTCTTGAGAATATTATAATTAGGCCGTTTTCAATTCTTCACGATGCAGCAGACCCAGTAGGATATAATTTTTATGCAGACAATGACGAGAAAATTTCTATAGCTACAGACATGGGATGTATTACAGAGAACGTGAAAAAGCATCTGTACAAGTCTAAATTAGTTGTTTTAGAGTCAAATTACGATGAAAATATGTTGATGATGGGATCTTATACATATAACCTTAAAAAGAGGGTTATGTCTGATATAGGTCACTTATCAAATGATATAGCATCTAAGTTTTGTGTAGACTTGATAAATAACGGAACAGAGTCAATTTTACTGGCACATTTAAGCAAAGAAAACAACTTCCCGGAGCTAGCATTTGAGACAGCTAATGGAACTTTAGCTGAAAACGACATGGCAGTTGGACAAGATGTTAATTTAGAAATACTTTTAAGAAACAGTCCATCTAAGATTTACAGAGTTAAATAAATTCAGTGAAATTATAAACTAGCTGAGCACAGTGAATAATAAGATACTATCAGAAAATACTAAATAAAAAGATTTAAATAACTATGGAGTTAGATTTTTAATTTCATAGTTATTTTAGAGAGGAAATATATGAATATACAAATTGTTTCGGTTGGGAAAATTAAAGAGAAGTACTTAAAACTAGGTATAGAAGAGTTTAGCAAAAGACTTAGCAAGTACTGTAAACTTGATATAGTTGAGCTAGACGATGAAAAAGCACCAGAAAATTTAAGTGACAAAGGTAGGGAGCAGGTTAAGGACAAAGAAGGAAGTAAGATTTTGGGTAAGATTAAGCAAAACAGCTATGTAATAGCTCTTGCAATAGATGGTAAGAATCTTTCTTCTGAGGAGTTAGCAGAGCATATGAGTAATCTTGCTGTCACTGGCAACAGTAGCATTACTTTTGTGATAGGTGGCTCTTTGGGGCTTTCTGATGAAGTTTTAAAGAGGGCAGATTATAAGTTATCTTTTTCTAAGATGACTTTCCCGCATCAGTTGATGAGGTTGATTTTACTTGAGCAGGTTTATAGGGCTTATAGGATTAATAACGGAGAGCCTTATCACAAATAAGGGCTATAAGTACAAAGAAATGAGAAATTTAAGCGTAGAACTACAAACAAATAACGAAGTTTTAAAATATATGATGATGGAGGATAGATTGCCCAGACAAAAGGGTAGTCTATCTTTTTCTTCTTAAACATATCTCTTAGATAGACACCTATGTCATTCGCTTTAGTAAAACCTCCATCTGCCATAATTTCTCTTACTAATTCTTTTCTTAATGTACTCATAAAAAAACTTCTTTCTAGTATCAAATTATATTTATAATCACTGCCAGAAAAATTTTTTATTTCAATGTGAGCACAAATTAATTTACACTACCGCAAAAGTATACTAAGGCTTTTGCTCCAAATAGGCTGTCTACTTTGTTGTTTTGCTAAAACCCCATTAGCTTCTTAACATTGACACAGTTTTCTTTAGATGTAAGTATTTCTAAAAGGTTGAAAGCCACATCGAAAGCAGTTGAAGGATTATAGGAAGTGATTATATTTTTATCTACAACAATGGGTTCATCACCAAGAACATTTGCACCAAATTCAGATAATTGTTTTTGTCTTTTACCAAAATTATATGTTGTGGCATTTCTACCAACTAGTACTCCACTTTTCCCAATAGGCAGTGCACCAACGCAAATAGAAGCTATTATTTTTCCTGCTCTGTCAAATTTTCTAATTATGTTTAAAAACTCTTCGCTATAAGCATCTTCATAAAATCCTGCCTCTTCAAAGCCACCTGGTATTGCAAGTGCATCAAATTCATCAATATTAACTTCGCTAATGTGCATTTCAGGGATTACTGTGAAGTTCCAAGTGCATTTTAAATTTTCTCTCATTCCAGCGGTTATTAAATCTGTAGTACCATCACCCTCTAATTTATTCCAACCTATAACATCTGTAAAAACACTTGCTTCTACGGCTTCAAAACCATTGGCAAGAAGTAATAATACTTTTTTCATACTTAAACATCTCCTTTAATTTTATATATTTTAAATTTGGTTTTCTTAATTATAGCTCTATGTGTAATATCAGTAAAATTGAAATAAATGAAGTGAATAATCGAAATATATGATATTATGATATTTATATTTAAAGTATAAAGGAATGAGATTAATGGAGATTAGGCATTTGCAAACATTTATAACTATAGTTGAACTTGAGGGATTTACAAAAGCAGCAGAGCATTTAGGGTATGCTCAGTCTACTATAACATCGCACATTCAAATTTTAGAAAATGAACTAGGGGAATCCTTATTTGACCGTTTAGGTAAAAAAATTGTTTTGACTAATTTAGGTAAGGAGTTAGTTCCATATGCTAAACAAATGCTACATGTGTATAAAGAAATTAAGAACTTAACATCAGAACAGAATGGTGTATCTGGTGATTTGATTGTCGGAGCAGGGGAATCACTAACCATATATCGTTTAGGAAAAATTTTGAAGGAATATAAAAAAAGTTTTCCAAAGGTAAACATCATTTTAAAGGATTCAATTTGTAGCGATTTAAGAAGCAAATTACACAGTGGAGAGTTAGATATTATCTTTACTATTGAACCTCAAATTATGGATACAGATTTAGTTGTTAAAAATTTAAAAGATGAATGTATGGTTATTATTGGTGCACCAGATGCAGATTTGGAATTTTTATCAACAAATTTTGAAAGTAAAGTAGCAACAGAAAGTATCATATTTAGTGAAAAAGGATGTAGTTTCAGAATAGCCTTTGAAAATTACTTAAAACAGAAAAATATAAAATATGTAAATTGTTTAGAATTTTCAAGTATAGAAGCTATTAAAAAGTGTGTAATGAACGGACTAGGAATTTCATTTTTACCTTTTTATACGGTTAGAAATGAAATAAAGGAAGGAAGTCTTAAGATGATAGAAGTAAAGGAACCATTCGATAAGTTTAGAACTCAACTTGCATACCATAAAAATAAAAGTATATCATTACCAATGAGTAATTTAATAGAAATTACATTAAAAAATTCTCTAAAATGGAGATAATAATAGGGGTGATTTAATATACCTGGATTAATGCAATAAAAGTTATTTAAAAAAATTGTAGGTGAAAACTATGATAAATATATTAGGGGAGTTTGAAAGCCAGTTAGAGCAAGGAATTAGTTTGCTTTAACTGGCTTACTTTTAGTGATCCTAAAAATGGTCATGTCCCCAACTACAAAGTACCTGTAAAACAGGCATGAGTGAATGTCCTGTCTCTGTTAAACTGTATTCTACCTTTGGTGGAACTTGAGGCTATTCCTCTGACATATAATACTCTCCTTTTGGTTACTAGTTAACAAAAAAGTGCGTACTTTTTTATTAACTTAAATGATTATATAATAAGCATATATAAAGTAAAAGATTGAGAGTAAATGAATATGATAGATGATTTAAAAAAGGTATATGAAGAGTTTGCTAAATATAGAGTTGGTACAATATTACTGAAATATATAAAATCAGAAAGACAGTAGGAAAAGATTATTCTAACTAATAAAATTTTATTCTGAGGTTTTTAAGAAAAATGGATAAACTAGTGAAGGAAGTATAAATGTTTTTAAGCTGCTTGAAGAAGCGGAATGCAATGAATGAAATTTTAAATGATACTAACATAGAATATTTTGATATGTATACTTCGATTAGAGAATCGGACTTAATAAATGAGTGCAAAAATGTAGATTATAAAACATAAAAATGAAAAATATAAAAAAATTTTAAGGAGAATAATATTATGAAGAAAGAAATAGTAGTATTTGATTATGCTAATGAAATTATGAAAGCTGTTAAAACTGGAGTTTTGGTAACAACAAAGGTAGAAGATAAAGTTAACCCTATGACTATTTCATGGGGTACCCTTGGAATTGAATGGGGGAAACCTATTTTTACAATTTTTGTAAGAGAGAATCGTTTTACAAAACATCAACTTGAAAAAAATCCTGAATTCACTGTAAACATACCAATTGGTGAATTTAATAAAAAAATATTAGGTGTATGTGGAACGAAATCAGGTCGTACTACTGATAAAATTAGTGAACTAAATTTATCACTTGAAGAACCTAAAAGTATTTCAGTTCCAGGAATAAAAGAATTTCCATTAACACTCGAATGTAAGGTTATATATAAACAAGAACAAGACAAGAATGAGATTACAGAAGAAAATTTAAAAGAATGTTATCCACAAGATGTAGATGGATCATTCCATGGAGCAAACAAAGATTTCCATACAGCTTACTATGGTGAAATTGTTAGTGCTTACATTATTGAATAGTAGTACAAAATAATTATACCATGATCACGACAAATCCAATTTAGCATATAGATAGATAAAGCACATCAATTTGACTTTAAATTGATGTGCTTTTTTAGGAGTAGTAAGTTATTCAAATGTGATTTTTGTTTCTGTAGTTCTCAAGCAAATCTGTCAGATGTTTATTTCCTATACTTCTATATAAATTTTGCAAGTTGATTTTTGACGGAAAACCTTATCATAAGATAGGGCTACAAGTGCAAAGAAGTATTTTTAATTACAAGCATAATTGAACAGAGGAAAAAGTTGATACTCCTTTAATCTCATAGATAAATATAAAGGAAAAATGAGAAATTTAAAGCATAGAACTACAAATAAATAACGAAGTTTTAAAATATATGATGATGGAGGGTAGATGCCTAGACAAAAGGTATTCTATCTTTTTCTTCTTTTAATGGGGTAAATTGTGGAAATCAAGTAACCCCTAATAAAGTTTAAATCCTTATATAGAAATTTTCTATAATAAAAAAACTTTTTTTATTGCTAAATTTTTACAAAATTGATAACTTGAGATATGGATGCTTAAAATCAAATTAGAAAGGAGGTAAAAATGTTATCTAAAAAAGAAATAATAAAGTTGCTAGAACTAGATGAAAATTCAAAAGAAGTAATAGCTTTAAGAAAAGAAGCCAGAGCAATAACTAAAAAAGTGACGAAAAATACTGGTAGAATCTGGGCTGCAATTGGGTTGGATTATGCAAGTTGTAGAATGAGCTGTGATTTCTGTTCGCTTGGAGAAAAATACAACTCTACAGAAAAACACTATGAACTAACTCAAAGAGAAGTTTTAAATATAGCAAATTCTTTTGTAAATCAAGGAATAGACTGGTTAGTTTTAAGAAGTACAGAGTTCTATCCTTTAGGTAAACTCATAGACTACGCACATCTAATAAAAGACAACTTATCTGGAAACTTCACTTTAACTGTAAATACTGGAAACGATAACACCTTAAGGGCAGATGAACTGAAAAAATCTGGATATGAAATGGTCTATCAAGCAATAAGGCTCAGAGAAGGAATAGATACAAAATTTGACTTAAAGGAAAGAAAGCGAGCAATTAAAAAAGTTACTGAGTCAGAAATGATTTTATCTCAGTACTTAGAACCATTAGGACCAGAACACACCAACGAAGAAATAGCAGATAGAATTATAGACATAGTCAAAGAAAAAACTAAAGTATCCGGACTTATGATAAGAGTTCCAGTAAAGGGGACTCCAAAATACAAACTTGGGAGTCTTTCAGATAATAGAATTGCTCAAATTACAGCTATTCTTAGAATATCTACTAAAGACCATATAAAAGACTTAGTAATACACCCTAAAGTTGATTCGGCACTAGAAAGCGGTGCAAATGCACTTGTGGTAGATATAGGTGCTATTCCTAGGTCCAATGAAGTCCACCTTGAAGAATGGGATGGACAAGATGTTAAAAAAGCTAAAAAGGCATTAAAAGAAAAAGGATATGATATTTAATTTCATATAAAATGACGTTTACTAAAAATATTTAAAAGCATTAGGAGGAATTATGAAAAAATATTTAGGAATAATTTTATCATTAATTTTAGTTACTACAACTTTAGCTGGATGTAGTTTAAAAAAAGAAGAAACTAAAAAAGCAAGTTCTAATCAAATGGAGATGAAAGTGGGGACTTGGAAAACAGCACAAACTATTCAACCTTTCGTATACAATAAATTTAAAGAAGGAGGCGACAAAGTAGAGGTTATACCTTTTACAAATCCTGGAGATATGAAGACTGCTCTTTTATCTGGGAACATAGATTTTTCAGGAACTACTTGGGTAACTGCAATTATGGCAGCATCTAAGGGAGAACCTATAAAAGTTGTTGGAAGTATGACAGAAAAATGTTCTGCATTAGTAGTTGGAAAAGACAGTAATATTAATTCTACAAAGGATCTAAAAGGAAAAACTATAGCATACGTTCCAGGTACTATGCACCATATTTTATTATTAGAAGTACTAGATAGAGCAGGATTAGATCCTGATAAAGATGTTACTTTAAAAAAGATAGATTTCTTTGATATGGGACAGGCACTTGCTTCAAAATCAATAGATGCATTTTGTAGTGGAGAACCATACCCATCAATTGCTATGATAGATGGATACGGGAAAGTTTTAGAATACCCATACTACGACGATAGCATTGGATATATAAATGCTGCAATGATTACAACTGATGATGAAATTAAACAAAACCCAGAAAAAATACAAAAACTGGTAAACATGCACGTGGAATCAAGTAAGTACTTAATGGATAACAATAAAGAATGGATTGAAAAAGCAGCAAAATTCGGAACAGAAGAAAAATACCTAGAAAAATCTACAGAAAACATAGAGCTTTCTTGGGATATAACTCCTCAAACTATAAAACAAGTTAAAAGCTTAGCTGAAAGAATGAAAGCTTTAGGAATGATAGACAATGTTCCAGATGTAGATTCGATGTTTGATTTATCTTTCTTAGAAAAAGCTAAGGAACAAAAATAAAAGGAGAGTTTTCTTTGAATAAAAATAAAACTATAGACTTTGTAAATTTTATCGTTCCGATAATTTTTCTAATATTTTGGATGGTTTTACCAATTATATTAAATACACCGGAATATCTTCTTCCATCACTCGGAAAAGTATTTCAAAGTTTTCTAGATTTCATTACAGGATATAAGGAGTTAAATACTTATTCAGGAATGTTTTTCAAACATTCTGCAGCCAGTTTATATAGAATTATTATAGGATTTTTAATAGCCTCTATTTCAGGAGTGGTATTTGGAGTACTCTCTGGATATTTTTTAATAGTAAAAAGACTTTTTGACCCGTTTATTCACATTATAAGAATGATACCAGGAATTGGTTGGTTTCCAATAGCTATGGTTTGGTTCGGAATTGGAAATAAAACTACAATCTTTTTAATAGCACTAGCAGCATTTTTCCCAGTTTACGTAAATACTATTAGAGCTGTAAGCGATGTAGATAAAACTCTAATAGATGCATCTAGAGTTCTTGGAGCAAATTCTAAAGACGTCTTAAAAACAGTAATCATACCTTCATCGCTCCCTGGAATTTTTTCAGGGCTTAGGCTTTCAATGGGAGTGTGTTGGTCGTATTTAGTTTTAGGAGAATTGACTGGGGTAAATGAAGGACTTGGAGCCGTAATGATGGACTCTAGAATGCTTGGAAACGTAGATATGATAATAGTATGTATGATATCTATATCAATATTGGGTAGAATTTGCGATTTAATTCTACAGGGAGTATTTAAATTTTTAACTCCTTCAATTAAGTAGAGGTGAATACATTGAAAGAAACTATACTTGAAATAAAAGACATCTCAGTTCAATTTGAAAATAATAAAGAGAAAAAAAGGGTTTTAGATTCTATTTGCCTAGACGTTAAAAAAGGTGAAATAGTGAGTATAATAGGTCCAAGCGGTTGTGGAAAATCTACTCTTTTGAGTGCAATTGGAGGAATAAACACCAATTTTACTGGAGAAATTCTAGTAAACGAAAAGAAGGTAACTTCTCCTTCATCTCAAAGGGGATATATTTTTCAAAAACCTGCTCTCTTTGATTGGTTGAGCATAGTAGATAACGTTGGATACGGACTAAAACTTAAAAAAATGAATAAAGAACAAATAAAAAGTAAAAGTCTAAAATTCATAGAAGAAATAGGCCTTAGTTCATACGAAAATTACTACCCAAAACAACTTTCTGGAGGAATGCAACAGAGAGTTGCCCTTGCTAGAGTTCTTATTCTAGAACCAGAAATATTGCTTATGGATGAGCCTTTTTCAGCGCTAGACTACCAAACTAGACTTGAAATGCAAAAGCTCACTCTTAAACTCTGGTCACACTACAAACCATCTATTGTGTTTGTAACACACGATATAGAGGAAGCAATAATAATGTCTGATAGAGTGGTAGTTATGAGTAAAAATCCAGGACTCATATCTGAAATAATAGATATAGACTTTAAAAGACCTAGAACAATAGATTTAATAAGTTCTATGGATTTTGTAAATATAAAAAAGAGACTTCTAGAAAAGTTAATTTAGTAAAAAAGGTGTCCTTACTGGTCACTTGTTATAAACTTTATTTTAAATAATAAGCTTGGATTGAGGAATTTTAATAAAAATATAACATCGTGTTTGTATTATATATAAATTGATTTAGTGAATTACGCTTCGTTGTGTATGATACGGAGAACCGTACATAACGGAGCACGTATTTTAAGATTTACAAAAAGGGGCTGTCATATGAACATAAAAAGTGTTCTGTGATATCCCCTTTTAATTTAAAGTTACTGTTTTTTTAATTAGATAGCTTCTATATTTTAATCCTAAAATTTTGAATCATTATCTGTATATGCACAACAACTTGGAATTGGTGAGTTTGTATCATATGCTTG
This sequence comes from Metaclostridioides mangenotii, assembly GCF_018917235.1. Taxonomy (GTDB): domain Bacteria; phylum Bacillota; class Clostridia; order Peptostreptococcales; family Peptostreptococcaceae; genus Metaclostridioides. Next base: position 110,552 of record NZ_JAHLOF010000007.1, on the reverse strand, counting down.
GCAGGCGTCATGGTAATAATCTAGCTTTCGGTCAATCAAATGAAGATATTTTTTAAAATTTTCTATTTGGTTTAAAATATCTTCCTTATGTTTTCCTAATATATTGTTACGATCATGAAGAGTATTATTACCTTCATTTTGCAAATCTATAAATTGCTTTATTTCCTTAATAGGCATTCCAGTATTTTTAAGACAGCATATAAGTGAAAGCATTTCCATATCATCTTTTGTAAAAATGCGCTTGCCTGATTTATCCCTTTTAACATTAGAGAGCAATCCCTCACGATCATAATATCTTAATGTATATGTTGTTAAATTCATTTCTTTAGCGGCTTGTGCTATAGAATAGTTCATATTTATCACCTCAAATAGTTTTTATATATTATATAACTTACACTTAAATCTAAGTCAAGGGTGATTATGAATATTATTAAGTGTAAGATTACATTTGAGTAGAGTTATATAAAATGTTATAAATTTTTTATAAATATAAAATTTTTTATATATATACTATTGACTTAGAGTTAAGTGTAGGGTCTATACTTGCCTTATAGCAAAGAAATTAGTGCAAAATATGCCATATCAATTGTATGTACAATTGATACAGGAAAAGAGAAAATATATGTTTTGTAAAGAAGAGCACGTTTGGATTAATTTTATACAATAGTAAATCTGAAAGGAAAATAATAACATGAGAGAAAACTTTTACTTATTAAGCAATAACTATAAGATTCCAACTATAGGATTTGGAACATTTCGTACACCTAGTGGAGAAGAAACAGAGCAATCTGTGATAAATGCAATAAAATCAGGATATAGGCATATTGACTGTGCTGCTGCTTATGGAAATGAAAAAAGTGTAGGTGAAGCTATACGTAAATCTGGTGTGGTACGCGAAGAATTATTTGTAACAAGTAAACTGTGGAATGATAATAAAGGATATGAAGAGACGTTAGCTGCCTTTAATCAAACTTTAGAGGATTTACAGCTTGATTATTTGGATTTATACCTTATCCACTGGCCAATTGCAAAGGCATCTAAGAATAACTGGCAGAAAGCAAACAGCGAGAGCTGGAGAGCATTTGAGAAACTTTATAAACAAGGTAAAGTCAAAGCAATCGGAGTTAGTAATTTTCTTACGCACCACTTTGAGCCATTGTTGAAAACTGCTAAGATTCTACCGATGGTGAATCAAATTGAATTACATCCTGGTATGTTGCAAGATAAAACTGTGGAATTTTGTAATCAACACAATATTTTGGTTGAGGCATGGGCTCCATTTTCAAATGGCCAGATTTTTAATCATCCAGTATTAAAGGAAATTGCAGATCAATATAAAAAATCTGTGGCTCAGCTTAGTCTGCGCTGGATTATTCAAAAAGGTATTGTACCATTACCAAAGTCTGTAACACCGGAGAGAATTAAAAATAATCTTGAGGTATTTGACTTTGAAATCAGTTCACAAGATGTTGATAGAATTGATAGATTAACTGATTGTGGAGGTTCAGGACTTCATCCTGATAAAGTAGATTTCTAAAGCTATCTGATAGATATAATATTTTTGTTAATAATAAAGGGAATGCCACATTTAAATATAATAATCATATAGAAATAACTATTGACTGGAGGTAAAATTATGAAAGTAGTTGCATTTAATGGAAGTCCTAACAAGAAAGGAAACACTTATAATGCTATAGAAACTGTAGCAACAGAATTAGAAAAAGAAGGAATAGAAGTAGAAATTGTTCATGTAGGAAACAAATTAATACGTGGATGTATAGCTTGTGGGGGATGTTCAAGAAACCAAAATGAAAGATGTGTTTTAGAAAAGGATGAAGTAAATGAATGGATTCAAAAAATGAAAGAAGCGGATGGAATAATTTTAGGATCACCAGTTTATTATTCGGCAATAGCAGGTACTATGAAATCATTTTTAGACCGTGCTTTCTTTGTAGCTACTTCAAATGGAGGAATGTTTAGACATAAAGTGGGGGCAAGTGTGGTAGCAGTAAGAAGATCAGGAGGAATACCTGTATTTGACCAATTAAATAATTATATTAATTACTCAGAAATGATAATGCCGACATCTAATTATTGGAACGTAGCCTATGGAACTGCTCCTGGAGAAGTAATGCAAGATGAAGAAGGTATGCAAATAATGAGAGTACTTGGTAAGAATATGTCTTGGGTTATGAAATTAGTTGAATCTGGAAAATCTCAAGTTAAAGAAAATGAAAAAGAAGATAAGATGTTTACAAACTTTATAAGATAGATAAAAAAGACCGTATCAAAATAATGGATACGGTCTTTTAGTATTTATTAATGAATAATATACAGTCAAGAGCATATGTGGATGTGTAGGGAACATTTCTATTTAAATAGAAATATTAATGCTGTTAACTTGAATGATATAAAAATTTTTTGCTTTAAGTTATATTATAATTTAGATAATTCTCCTAATCTTAAGCAGGATAAAAATTTGTTATAGTAGCTTTTAAAGTCCCTCTTCCACTATTAACATATAAATGTTGACTAGATGCAGAAAAACTTATTGAATCATCAGGAGTTAGCTTATAAGTTTGATTGTTTACTTCTATTGTCAATTCTCCTTCTAAAACCATGATATATTCCTGTGACTTTTCAGAATGACCTACAGATTTATATGAGTAACCTTCGTCAATTTCAATTTGAAAAAGTTCAAAATTACGATAGGGTGTACTAGTGTAATAACAATATACTCGATAGTGACCTTCTTCAGTAAGCTGAGCTTCAATATCCCTTTTCCTTATAATATAGGTATCATGCTCCTTTTGTTCAAGTAATGAGGTATAAGAAACTTTTAACCCATTAGCTATTTTCCATAAAGTGTTTATAGTTGGATTAGTGTCACCTTTTTCAATTTGAGATAGCATGACTTTACTTATACCAGATAATTCAGCAAGTTGACCTAAGCTTAAATTTCTCTCAATTCGAAGTGTTTTTAGATTTTCTGCAATAATACAATTTATATCCACAAAGGTATAACCTCCTATAATAGTATTGACAAATATAATTAACAAAAGTAAAATAAAATTAACGATAAATATATTTTACGTTCGTAAACTATTATACAGTAATCACTTATATGAAACAAGGAAAATAAATAGATAAAATTTATTTTGACATTGAAAATAGCGAATTTAAGTATTTTAGTACAGATTAATTTCTGTATTATATTTTATAATTTTAAAGGAGGATATTATTATGATAAAAAGGGAAGAAGCATGGAGTTTACTTAATGAATATAATAAAGAGCCGTTTCATATCCAACATGCTTTAACAGTTGAAGGAGCTATGAAGTATTTTGCAGATAAATTAGGATATGGAGATGAAGTAGAATTTTGGTCTATGGTTGGATTGCTCCATGATCTAGACTTCGGAATGTATCCAGAAGAACACTGTATCAAAACTCAAGAAATCATGAGAGAAAGAAGTATTGATGAAAGATTAATAAGAGCGGCAGCTAGTCATGGATATGGACTTTGCTCAGGGGAACTGCCTAAACCAGAGCATCAGATGGAAAAAATATTGTTTGCAGTGGATGAACTTACCGGACTTATTGGTGCAGCTGCAAGAATGCGTCCATCTAAGAGTGCTATGGATATGGAACTTTCAAGTCTTAAGAAAAAATTCAAGGATAAGAAATTTGCAGCAGGATGTTCACGTGATGTAATTAAACAAGGTGCAGAGATGCTTGGATGGGAGTTAGATAAATTGTTTGAAGAAACTATTCAAGCTATGCGTTCTTGTGAAGCATATGTTAATAATGAAATGGAAATCCATAATAAATAATGTGAATAGTTACAGTTTTATATTAAGATAAGAAGAAAAGCTCGATATAAGTAAAGATTAATAGAGACTAATAAATAAACCAATGATGCTGAAAGTATCATTGGCTTATTTATTTATACGCCTTTAATTTCAATGTTCAATGCATATACTACAATTATTAAAATAAGAAATTAGGTGATTTTAATGATATACATTTATAATTGTTTTGGGGGAACCCATTCATCTATTTTAGCAATTGCTTATCACTTAGAAATGCTGGATGAAACTCGAGAACCGACTAAGGAAGAGATACTGAATTTACCTAACTTTAATAAATTAGAATCTGGAAATCGCGGAGAATTTTTTTATTATGGAAGTGATAAGGATGGAAATAAAGTCTATACTATTGGCAGGGGACGTTCAAAGGTTTTAATTCCAGGATTGTATAATTTAGTTTCTATACTTAATAAACAAAATCTATTAAACGAGGAAATTGTATTTTCCAATACGTCGCCGACGGTTCCATTATCAATGACCTTTGGTGGATTATTTTCTAGGTGGCTAAAGATTGATTTTATAGGAGTACCCTTGCTTATAAAAGGAGCAAAGCAATCATATAAAGATGTTATAAATCTCGTAAATAATACAAAAAAGGTAGCAAAGGAAGTTAAGTCAGAGGTTATTATTTTAGATAATAAGGAATTTAAGTAAAAGTATTTTAACATTTTTATTTTTCTTAGATAATAAAAAATCTCTGATATATCATAAATTAAGGGTGGTTTGTATAACTGCCCTTAATTGTTTTAGTTATGCTATTAAGTAGATAGTAGATTATAGTAGGAGAGAATAGTATATATTTGAGTTTTAAAGAAAAAGTATAATGTATGCAGAGCCAAAGGCGAAGCATACATTTTTTTATATAAAGACAAAATTCAAATAAAAAATAAATAATACTACGTAAAATGGCAAAATATGACAGATAAATATGGTACTATAGAATAAGGAGTAATATACCATTTATAGGAGGAGAGTATTATGAAATTACCAAAGAAAATAGCATCACTGCTTACTGTAACATTAGTAGCAGGATGTGTACTAGGGAATTTAACGACTGTAGATGCAGCAGAAGGTGTATCAAGTGATACATTAAAGGGAAATGGAAGATGGGAAACAGCAATAGAAATAAGTAAAAAAGGTTGGACAAAAGCTAAAGAAGCAGTAATAGTAAATGATAACTCTTTAGCGGATGCATTAACTGCGACACCTTTTGCAGAAGCAAAAGATGCTCCAATACTTTTAACACAAAATAATAAATTAGATGATAGAACTAAAGCTGAGTTAAAAAGGTTAGGCGTAACAAAGGTATACTTAATAGGTGGAGAAAATTCATTAAATAAATCTGTAGAATCTGCATTAAATTCTGAGAAAATATCAACTGACAGAATTTGGGGTAATACTAGATACGAAACTTCTCTAGAATTAGCAAAAAGAATAGACGATATAAAAAAAGTATCTGAAATCTCAGTAGTTAATGGAGAAAAAAGTATAGTCGATGCTATAAGTGTAGCGCCAGTTGCAGCAGATAAAGATATGCCTATATTACTTGCAAGTCCAAGTAAGGGAACTGAAGTAGCAGATAAATTTATAGCAGAAAAGTCTATAAAATCTTCATATGTAATAGGTGGAACAAACTCAGTATCAAATGAAATAGCAAATAAACTTCCAAATGCAACAAGAGTAGAAGGTATAGATAGAAATGAAACTAATGCAAAGGTTATAGAAACATTCTATACAGAAAAGGAGTTAAAGAATGTTTATGTAGCTAAAAATGGTATGACTAAAGAAGACGAGCTAATAGATGGATTAGCTGTTGGAGTATTAGCTGCTAAAAATGATTCACCAGTTTTATTAGTTGGAAAGAACTTAAGTCAAGGTCAAAAGGATGTAACTAATACTAAGACTTTCAAAACTATAACTCAAGTTGGTGGAGGAAGTAACGAAGCTTCATTTAATGAATTAAAAACTATGCAAGGAGTTACTACATATAATGTATCTACTGTAGCTAAGCTTAATGAAGCTATGGCTAAAGCTGACGCAAACGATGTTATAAATATGGCACCAGCTGCGCTTAATAAAGCTATAGCTAAAGCTGACACAAACAATGTTATAAATAGGGCATCAGCTGATATAAATGAAGAAATAGTTATAAAAACTAACAAAGCTATAGCAATAAACTTATCAGGAAACTACAAAAATACTATAACTGTAAGTGCGCCAAATGCAAGTATAGTAAACAAAGGTACAATATCTAAAATAGTAGTTAAAGATAGTGTTGGTGGAAAAATTGAAAATACGAGTGGAGCAATAATAACTGATATAGAAGTTCAGGGAAGTGCTAGTAACGTAGAAGTAGTAAATAAAGGAACAGTAACAAATGTAAAAAATGATGCACCAGGAACTGTAATAAATAATAGTGGTACTATAACTAATAATCCAACAGGAAATCAAGCACCAAGCATAGATGGAAATAGACCAGGTGGTTCAACTGGAGGCGGTGGAGGTTCTGTAACGCCAGATCCTTCTGTAGCAAAGGTAAAGAATTTAGAACAATTAGAAGAGGCATTAGCGGATAACAAGGTTACGACTATAAATATAATTGAATCAATAGACGGTGAAAATAGTATAGATAAAAGATTAGTAGTTGACAGAGAGATAACTATAAATGGAAATGGCAATACATTACAGTTTACAAATAAAATAAATAATCTAGAAGAACTTGGTAAGAATGGTATCTTAATAACAAGTGATGGAAGTGATACTAAAATAAATGATTTAAAAGTAAAAATGGATGCTAATAATGGTAAATGGGATAAAGTTTACGGAATCCAAGTATATAATGCAACAGGAGTTACATTAAAGAATATAACTTCAACAGGAGCAGATGGTGGAATACTAGTAAACGGTTCTATAGTAACATTAGAGGATAAAATAGATGTAAGCGAAAATGAATTTGGAGGAATAGAAGTATCTAAAGGTAAGGTCGTAGATAGAGATCCATTTTTAACTGTAAATGCAACTGTAAAATATGATGAAGAAACTAAAACAGAACCAGTTATATGGATTGATAGATATGCATGTGGTAAAGAAGATGGCGGATCATTATCAACAAAGGTTGTAAAGTTTGAAAATGGTCATGAATTAAACGGTAGAGAAGTATGTAAGGGAGACCAACATCAATATTTCTATACTAAGGAAGCATATGTATCAAATTTACCGACATTAATGGCAGCTTTAGAAAATAATAGTATAGACACAATAAATATAACTGAATCAATTTCTGAAATACCTAATACAATAAATGTCGATAGAGCAGTAACAATAAATGGAGATCATAATACATTAACATTTACAAAAGATATAATGTGTGAACAAGGTACAGACGTAGAGAAAGAATTTGGAAAAAACGGAATATTAATAACAGAAAGTGGTGCAAAGATAGAAAATTTAGAAGTAAAGGTGAATGATAAACCCGCTGATTGGCAAGGAGTATACGGAATTCAAGTTTATAATACGACAGGAGTTACACTAAGTGATGTATCATCATCAGGAGCAGATGGTGGAATACTTGTAAATGGATCCAAAGTAACATTAGATAAAACAATAAATGTGAGTGGAAACCAATTTGGGGGAATAGAAGTTTCAAGAGGTAAGGATGTAGATCGAGATCCAGAATTAACTGTAAATGCAAATGTGATATGTACTACAGAAAAAGAAATCCTGCCCGCTATATGGATTGATAAGTATGCATGTGGTGAAGACGGTGGTGGAACATTATCAAAAGATGTGGTAGTTTTTGCAGATGATCTTCCAGCGGATCATATTTTAGTAGGAGACATAGCATGTAGCAATGATAAACACCAATATGCATTTTTAAAAGAAAAAGATAAACCCGATAATAAAGAAGAAGTGATAAGAAACTAATTAAATATTAAAAAACTCCTTTCAAGCAATGTTCATAAATATAACAAATGCTAGAGAGGTTTTTTTAAAGTAATTGAAAATTGTAGAATAGACTTACTAAGAAATATCCTAAATTATTTTAGTTATAAATAACACTTCTTAACAACGATACGGAGAACTTTATCATAAAAGTAAATAAGGTTTCTACTAAATTTGAATTGAAAAATAATAGGTAATATATAGAATATGAAGTTTATAAGTATAAGATCGTTCATATGATTGAAGTTGATGATATTCAATTAGCCTAGGAAGTTAAGACTTATGTAATAGATAATATAGTTATTAATTCAAAAAAGGTTGGTCATTTGAGCAACCTTTTTTATGGACATGATTTCGACTACTATATTGTGACAGTGATATGCTCACCATTTTGTGATACAACTTCTACCACTTTTAATCCCTTATAACCTTTTAAGCTACCTTTCACTGCTTTAAAAAGCTGTAAAGCTATGTTTTTTTGCTGATTATTAAGCTGTTCTTTTGGGATACATCTTATTATTACACTTCCCATAGATAAGAGCACTGGTAAAGTTAAATTAAAATTTTCACTTTTTATTGAAACAATCATTTAAATACCTCTAATCTATAACTATTTTAATTGTATCTCCTTCGCTGGAGCAGATATCTACTATTTCTCCCATAACTTTATTATCTAAACAGGATACTAGAGTGTTCATTAGTTCATCAATATCGATTCCATTCATACCTTCAATATGTGTTGATATAGGTAATTTACCAGTAATCTTTATAACTTCTTTAATCACCTTAATTGGTAACTGTACATTGACCTTATCTCCTTCATGACTTAAAACTTCAACCTTTAAGAATTTATCTTCATATGTTTTGGGAGTGATAGCTTCAGTTTTCTTTGATGAATCCCCTAAAGCTTCAATTAGATACTTTGCTTTGTCGGCAGAAATCTTACCTTCTTCAACCATTTTTAATACCATAATAACTTCTTCGTTCACAATCATCCCTCCTAATTTTAATCTTTTAACTTACTAATTGCTTCATCAACTGAGATATCTCCGTTTCCCAGAGCGGCTAATATATCCTTACTCTCTTGTTTAACTTTAGTTTCTTTTGTTGAATAACCGAAACTTTCAATAACCTCATCTAATTTTGCTCTAACTGTTGGATATGAAATCCCCAGTTCTCTTTCAACTTCTTTTATATTTCCCCTACATTTTATAAAGGTCTCTATAAAATATAATTGCTCATTATTTAAATAATCAAATTTAGATAACTCAAATTCATTATCTATAACAGTATTACAACTATTACATTTTAATCTTATTGCTTTTAGTTTATTAGAGCATACTGGACAACGAGTTAATAGTTTATACATAAATTACCTCCTATCTCTAATAATAAATTACTATTTTTTTCATAGAATGTAAAGGGATTTTTTAAATATTTTAATATTATAATTAATTTTGTTGATATTTTTATGAGTATAATACTAATATTATTAATATAAATATTAATTTTATTAATTCAACAAAAAAAGAAGTACTAAAACAGTACTCCTTAAAGAAAATATCATTATTTATTTTAATTTCGCACAACTGGAAATAAAATTGACAATACTAAAGCTATTATTTATACTTACAAAAGTAACAAGTTACTTATTTGAAGTGATGATAAATTATGTAAAAAAAGCTATATATTTGGAGCAATATTTTTCCTTTCTAATAGGATTCAAAATGCAGGAGATAAGGTTTTTAATGAGATTACAACTAACAATGGTTTTTATTAATTTCGATAATAAGAAGTGGGGTTAAAAATCCTACGCTTCGGAAGTTTCTATAAATATCGGATATAATAGGCAAAATGTAAAAAAACTAGCTCTTTATTTAGAAAAAGCAGGTTTTATAAAGCTACAAAAATATATAAATGACAGTAGAGTACTAAGGGTATCTTTGACAAATAAGTGTCACCATTACTTTACAAGTTGGCAAGCAAAAGAAGAATAATTTCTTAAAAGTATATATGATGGGATAACAGAAGACGAATTAGATAATACGTTTATGATTTTGAAAAAACTTGAAAAAAATATATTAGATTTAGATTAGGGAGTTGAATTTATAAGAAAAAGGGAGGCATAAGAATGATTGGATTGATTTGTATTTTATTTATGTTAATTATCATTTATTTAATGATTCCATACTCACCAATTAAAAAGGAATATAATGATATTGTCAAAGGATTAGCTGAGAATAATAAACTATCAAAAAGCATAATTACTGAAGATAATTTAAAAGTACTACCGGAAGTTTTACAAAAGTATTATATTAAAAATGGATACATAGGAATTGAAAGTGCAAGTATTATTATGTTTGATTTTAAAGATGTAGAATTTTCTATGGGAGTTAATAAACCTAATGTAAAGATTGATTATACAGTATATGATTTTATAAAGGAACCTTCAAGAGTAGCTTTGATTGATTCAAAGATATTTGGTATACCATTTCAAGGAATAGACATTTGTAATGATAGAAATGCCTCAATGAAAGGGGTACTTGCAAAACATATAACACTATTTAATACTAAATTTGAGATTATTGACTCTGCATATTTATCAGAATGTATAATGCACCCAAGTCTTGCACTTCAAGACAATATTACATATAAACAAATTGATGATTATAGTGTAGAAGCAACAATAAGAGTTAATGGTAGGGTAACAACAGGTATATTTTATTTTAATAAGGATTATGAAATGACGCATTTCGTAGATAAAAAAAGGTTATGTGCAGACACAAATACTTATGAGAAGTGGTCTGCAGTTGTAGGTAATTATAAAGTTGTTAATGGTATTAATGTACCGATGAAATTTCAAGCTGTATGGAACTATAGTGAAGGAGATTTAATTTATTTTAATAGTAATTATATGAAAATTAACTTTCATTCATAGAAATGTAAAATAATATCCCATGGAAGTTTAACGAAGAACTATCAAAGGTAAGGATTTTAAGAGAAAATATCATAGATGTTAGTTAAGTATGTATTTACCTAAAAGTCGATACATATTTTTTTTACCCAATAGAGAAATCAATCAGCTATTAGTTGATTGATTTATATCATGAGTTTAAACTGAAAAAGGAAGTAAAGTTTAATAAATAGCAACAAAGTCTAATAAAATACATTTACATTGTATAAAATATATAATATAATAGGTACATAATTAAATGAAAGGATTGATTTTAATGGAAGAAAAATTTTATACAATTGATCAAATCGCAGAAATATTAGGCATGCACCATAAAACAATAAGAAAGTTTATAACAGAAGGTAAGCTTAGAGCAAATAAAGTTGGAAAGCAATGGAGAATATCAGGACATGATTTGAGCATCTTTATAGAAAATAATAATGTTAACATTAATAATAAAAACGATGTAGAAAATGAAAAAATTGAATTTTGTACTGGTGAGGTAGATATTAACAACAATATTAATAAGATAAATATATCTACTGTTGTAGACATTAATAAAGTAGATAACGATGAATATAGAAGAATGTCAAACATGCTTTTAGCAGTAATGAATAGTAAAGATTCTAAAATGAGCAATTCAACTATTAATATCAAACATTATCAAAAAGAAAAAAAATTAAAAGTAATGTTGTGGGGAGACATTAAATTTACTAAAGAGATGTTAGATTTTATATCCATGCTTACACAACCCAATGAAATATAAATAAAAATAAAAATTAGGTAAAAAAATGAATTACAAAATAGTAGAGAAAATAAATAAAAAATATATTGAAGTTAAAAAGCCATTTACTTGTGAGTCTGATGTATTAGATGTTATTGGCATTTGTATTTCAAATGATATTAAATTATTGTTACTTAGAGAAGAAGTGTTTACTGAAGAATTTATTAATCTCAAACAAGGTTTAGCCGGTATGGTTTTACAAAAATTTATTAATTATCATATAAAAGTTTCAGCAACGATAGAAGATATTAGTACAATTCAAGGTAAATTTAAAGAATTACTCAATGAATTAAACAAATCAAATGATTTTAGAGTGTTTGATAATATGAAAGATGCTGAAAATTGGATTTTAAATATTAAATAATTAGGAGGTGTAATGATGATAACAAGTGGTAGTAAAATAGATAATAATAGAGTGCAAGCTTTTAAATCAGAAGAAGGAAAAAATGAAATTTTAAAGTATTACGAATCATTAGTTGAGAAATACTATGTTTCACATGAAGAAATTTACATCAATACAAATTATGGTGAAACATTTATTTTGGCTAGTGGAAAAGAAGATTTACCACCACTTATATTACTTCACGGTAGTGGTATGAATTCAGTTATGTGGATAAATGAGATGGAGAAGTACTCACTTAAATATAGAGTATATGCAGTAGATATGCCTGGAGAACCAGGGAAAAGTAATGAAATACAGTTGCCACTAGAGGGAGATAATTTTGCAAATTGGCTCAATGATGTTTTTGATGCCCTATCAATAGAAAAAGCAAGTCTTGTAGGAATCTCATTAGGTGCTTGGTTAGGAGCAAAGTTTTCTATAAAATATTCACAAAAGGTAAATAAACTTGTTTTACTTTGCCCAGCAGGCATAGGTCCTCAAAAAAAGTCTTTTATTTTTAAATCGATATTTTATATGTTATTAGGAGAAAGAGGAATTGATAAACTATATTATAAAATTAATGGTAATAAGCTTTACCACAGGAAATGTTAAATTATCAAAAGTTAATCGCAAAACACTTTAACTTTAGAAAAGAAGTTATTCCTCTATTTACAGATAATGAATTAATTAAATTAACAATGCCGATTGCATTATTTGTAGGAGGAAAAGATATTATGTTACATTCTAAAATAACGGCAAAACGCTTAGAATCATTACTAGGACATGCTATTATAAATCTTATTCATAATGAAGGTCACTCTCTTGTTAATCAAGGAGATGAAATAAGAAAATTCTTAAATTAAAAGTACGTGAACTATAATGATCCATCATTTTGTACGCAAGTGACAATAAAAGGGTACTTAACATAAGCTTTGTAGAGTAAGGTTCACAGAACGGTAGCAGTTTTGTAATATCATAGATGTTAATTAAGTATGTATTGACGTAAAAGTCGATACATATTTTTTTACCAAATAAAATAACCATTTATCGTCAACTCTATTGAATAATAAAATAAATTTGTACACCTAGATTTTATCTAGAAGAACTTGGCCAATGGACGCTATAAAATCACGTATTAATATAAATTAGTATAATAAAAAGCTCGAAGCAAAAAAATTATATTATGAAAGAAATGTATATGAATTATTTGTAGAATTTTTTATAACGAAATATCTATAAAAAAATGAACACTATTTCTATAATTTAATATCATGGTAGAAGAGAGGAGTTGGTTAAGAATGTACTTTCAAAGAAATAATATGGATATGAACGTACAGAATAAGGATATGAACGTAAAGAATATGCATGATGAATGTAAAAGGTTAATGAATTATCACATTATTTTTACGATGGATGATGGTTGTGTATTTGACGGAATTATTGAAAGTGTAGAGCCAGATCGTGTAATTGTTTTGGTTGCTGAGGATGTAATGGATCAAGGACATGAAAATCAAAATAATCAACATCGACAATTTGGTCGTCCTAGAAGATTTAGAAGATTTATACGTAGACCTATACCACTTGCTGCATTAATAGCATTATCATTATTACAATATCCTTATTACTATCCTTTTTAAGAGAACAATTCGTTGAATAATACTAGTTTTAAATTTTAAAGAAATGGCTATTATTAGTACACAAAGAGAAAGGCTATTATATCATATCATTTGGGCTATGATGAATTTAACATTTAATAAAGATGAAGTTAGATTTTATAAAATTTAAAGATAAGTGTAAATACATACATGAATAGAAAAACGACCTCCTTTTGAGGTACAGCGCAGAACCAAATCACAAATAAATATGTTAGAATTCTTAGGCTAACCTGTTTAAGGCTAATTTTTAGTGAAATATTAAAAGATATGAAAACTATAATTATGAAAAACACAACTATTCTAAATGGAAAGTTGTGTTTTTTCTATCCTTTCATTTTCCTAAAAGCCAGTGGAGTTTTACCGTGTATCTTTTTAAACATTTTTACGAAGTTCCCACTATAATTATATCCAACTGCATTTGCTATTTCATTTATACTTAAATCTGTTGTAGAAAGTAGGCTTTCTGCCATTGCCATTCTAATAGAGGTTGTGTATTCACCAATAGACATATGATATTTTGCAGAAAAACCAGCTTTTAGTTTTTGTTCATTTAGAAATACTATTTTACTTAAGCTTTTAATAGTTGGTGGGTTGCAAGCTTCTTTTGTTAAGATATCATGAGCTTTTTTAATTGCATTAGCATCTGATGCAGTTAAAGTAACATATCTATTTTTCCCTATCTTAATATCACCATAATTTAATTGATTAGAAAAAGCATTTTCTCGTGATGAATATATTTCATTTGAAAGTAAAGCTATAGATTCTAAAATTTTACTTTCTAAATATATAGGATTTAATCGATTAACCTCAGCTAAACTTCTAAGACTCTGAATGATAGAAATTATTTCAAGAGGTAGATAGCGATACGTAAAATTGCTTATAAAGTTATCAAAGTTTATAGTATTTGAAAAGTTTGGTTTTATTATTTCATCAAAGTATTTTTTATAAATTGTTATTTCAGCTCCGTGAAAGTGCTGACCTTTCTTCCACGCTTGTTGACCTTTTATTTCTTTCTCAACTACAAAAAATGAAGATGGGGTAAAAGAAGAAACAGGATTATTATCAATTTTAAATGCAGTCTCACCGGTATATACAGTACCAAAGCGCATTAGTTCTTCTTTATGTTCAAAGCAAAGAGTAAAGTTTGATGCTATTGAATAATCACCAATTCCAAAGTCATAGTAGCCTTCTCTACTATATTTAATAAAATAACCAAGGTCAGGTTTATCTTCATTTTTATATAGAGTGTGGTTTTCCTTAGGATGTGCTGTAAAAGTCATTTTGTTCAAGACTTCTCTTTGAAACTCATTTGTTGTTTTTGAAATCATAGCTTATTCCTCTTTTTATTATTTATTAAAATTTGTACATACTAAATGTAAAGTTAATATTTATATTTATTATAACAAAAATTATCATAAAAGATGATAAAATTATTAAATTAGATGTAAAGATTGCAACGATAATGAAAATCATATACAATTACAACGGATAAAACAGTTAATGTAATTATTATATAATATGTGGAGGTATTTTATGAAAAGTAGGTTAATCAAATTATTATTGATCTCTTGTATGACTGCTATAATGCTTGTTGGATGTGGGGTTAATAGCAGTTCGAGCGACGATAAAACAAGCAAGGATACTATAAAAGTTACAGATGTAAAAGGAGAAGTTGAAATACCAACAGAGCCTCAAAGAATAGTAGATTTAAGTGGTAATAGTGATATTTTATCAATTTTAGGATATAAAGTTGTAGGGACAGCAAACAGTGATGCTTATGATTACACTAAATTCCCTTCATATTTAGAGGATACATTAAAAGGGGCAGAAATTTTAGGTTATAGCATGCAAGACACTATGGATGTAGAAGCAGTTATGAATTTAGAACCAGACTTAATAGTCATATCAACAGTTCAAGAAAAAATGTATGACCAATTGAGTGAAATCGCTCCAACAGTTATGGTTAAATTAGAAGCTTTAAACTGGAAAGATGATGTTAAAGCATTTGCAAAGGTATTTAATAAAGAAGATGAAGCAAATAAATGGATAGCAGATTATGAATCAAAAGCTAAAGATGCCGGGGAAAAGGTTAAAGCAAAATACGGGAATGATACAACATATCTGTCATTTTTAGCAAGTGGTGGACAATTCTATGTATTTGATGGAGCTGGTTTTGGTAGTGTTTTATATGAGGATATGGGACTTGCAAAACCAGAAGGTATGCCAGAGCAAAGTGATATAAGTCTTCCGGTTGTAACTTATGAAGGATTAGCATCAATAAAAACGGATTATATATTCTTAATGGCAACAAAAGAGGATTTAGCTCAGCTTAAAAATAATGCAATTTGGAATAACTTGCCTGCAGTTAAAGAGGGTAAGGTTGTAACATTAGATTCGTCACCATACTTTAATCAAGGATACAGCCCAATAGGAAGAGGGTTATTATTAGATGAAATAGGTGAATTGTTAAATGAAGCGAAGTAATAACCTTACAATAATATTTGTAATTTGTAGTTCGTTACTTTTAACAGGAGGACTGATTCTAGCAATAATGCTAGGATCCGTCCATATTAATTTTACAGATATTTGGGACAGTATATTTAATTATAGTGAGACTTTAGAGCTTATGTTAGTTAGGGATGTGCGTATTCCGAGGGCACTTTCTGTATTATTGACAGGTGGCATTTTAGGTGTAACAGGCGCTATGATTCAAGGCGTTACAAGAAATCCTATAGCTGAACCTTCTATATTAGGTGTTAGTCAAGGAGCAACTTTAGTAATAGCTATTTTTTATGCATCGGGAATTGCAGTAAATACTAAAAATGTAATGGTAGCTTCTTTTATAGGAGCACTAATAACAGGAATTATAGTATTAGGTTTTATATCAAAAAAAGCAAATAATAATTCTATAGCCAAGATCCTTTTAGCAGGAACTGCAATGAGTACATTTTTTATTTCATTAACTACTGTAATTGGATTATTATCAAATCAATCTCAAATGATAGGATTTTGGGTATCTGGCGGATTTAGAAATGCAAGTTGGTCAGATTTCAAATTAGTACTTGTAGTAGGAGTTATAGGACTTTTTATAGCAATGCTTCTATCATCAAAGATAAATATATTAAATCTTGGAGATGATGTTGCTATCGGACTTGGAGAAAATCCAGAAAAAATAAGATTTACTACTCTTATGCTTATGATACCAATGTGTGCAGCTGCAGTAGCAGTTGGTAAAAATATAGCTTTTGTCGGACTTATTGTTCCTCAAATAGTTAGAAAAATTCTAGGAGAAGACTATAGAAAAAATATCCCATGCGCATTTTTGCTTGGAGCAGTTCTTTTAACTTATGCAGATATTGCAGCAAGAATGTTATTTGATCCTTATGAGACCCCAATTGGAGTGTTTACAGCATTAATAGGAATTCCATTTTTCATAGCAATAGCCAGAAAGGAGAGAGGATAATGAAGAAAAAAAGATTTAATATAGTATTATTAGTTTTAATTGCTTTGTTAATTGTCTCCTTTGGATTTACGCTATGTTGGGGAACTTATAAGGTTTCTCCTTTAGAGGTTATAAATACTCTTTTAGGAAATGGGACTAAGCTCCAAAATACGGCGGTAATAAATATTAGATTACCAAGACTTTTAGTTGGAGCTTTTGTAGCAATTGCCTTATCAACAGCAGGATCAATTCTTCAAACTGTAACAAAAAATGATTTAGCAGATACAGGAATAATAGGTATAAATGCAGGAGCCTCAGTAGCAGCATTAATATTTATTAAATATCAAACTGCAAATTATTATAGTGAACTCGGACAATTTTCCATTTTTGTATTACCAGTTATGGCTATATTAGGGGCAGGTATTACTTCTTTTATTATATATATGTTATCTAGCAGAAAAGGAATAAGACCTAAGAGACTTTTGCTAATAGGAATTGGACTAAATGCAGGGCTTAATGCCTTTATCACATTCTTTACTTTTAGGGGTGGTGCTGCAGATTACAATAGAGTATTAGTATGGACATCAGGAAGCCTTTGGGGATCTGGATGGAGTTATGCAAAAGTAATCATTCCAATAGTAGTTGCAATGTTTATATTAGTTTTATTAAACAATAAAAAACTTGATGTTTTAAATCTTTCAGATGAGCTTTCTATATCTTTAGGATTAAATTTAGAACGAGAAAGAAAAAAGTTTTTAAGTTATGCAGTTGTATTAGCTGGAACAGCGACAGCCTTTGCAGGAAATATCGGGTTTTTAGGGCTTATATCTCCTCATATTGCAAAAAGGTTAGTTGGACCATATCATAAAAACTTTATTACAATATCGGCGATAATAAGTGTTATAATAATTCTTTTTGCAGATGCAGTTTCAAGAAATTTATTTTCTCCAATTGAAATCCCTGTTGGAATAACAGTATCAATATTTGGAGTACCATATTTTATCTATTTAATGATGAAGGAGAAATAATTATGGAAGTTATTAGTGTAAAAAACTTATCAGTGGCATATGAAGATAATACTATAATTGAAGATATGAATTTATCTATACCAAAGGGAAAGGTAAGTATAATAATAGGAGCTAATGGATGCGGAAAATCAACCTTGCTTAAAACTATAGCAAGAATTAATAAACCTAAAAATGGAGATATTTATATAAATAATAAAAATATAAAGAAGATAAAGGAAAAGAGCATAGCAAAAGAAGTTGCTTTTCTACCACAAGGACCGGTTTGTCCAAGTGGACTTACAGTAAGAGAGCTTGTGGCTTATGGAAGGTTTCCTCATCAAAAAATTATTGGTGGACTAAATAATCATGACAAAGAAGTTATTGACTGGGTAATAGAAGAAACTGGACTTGGAGAATTTGCAAATAGAGAAGTTGAAAGTTTATCTGGTGGGCAAAGACAAAGAGCATGGATAGCCATGATATTAGCTCAAGAGACAGATATTATAATGCTTGATGAACCGACGACTTATTTAGATATGTCTTATCAGCTTGAGGTATTAGAAGTACTTCAAAAGCTTAACAAAGAAAAAAATATTACAGTAGTTATAGTTCTTCATGAACTTAACAATGCTTGCAGGTTTGCAGATAATATAATAGGTCTTAAAAATGGAAAAATTATTTGTGAAGGAAAACCAATAGATGTAATTAATAGAAAAACTTTAAAAAAAATATATGGAATAGATGCTAGGCTTAAGCAAAGTGAAAATGGAGAGTACCCAGTATGTACTGAATACGAACTTTTCAGGGAGGGTGCATGAGAAATAAAAACTTTATAATAATTGTAATAGGGCAGGTAATTTCGATTTTCGGAAATGCAATTCAAAGGTTTAGTATGGCCTTATATTTATTAGAATTCACAGGAAGCACAGCAGTTTTTGCAAATATATTAGCGATATCGACAATACCTTATATAATATTTGCACCAATTGCAGGTAGGCTATCAGATAATATGAATAGAAAGAAAATAATGGTTTATTTAGACCTATTATGTTCTGTAATTATTGGGGGTTATGCATTTATACTACTAAATGGAAGAGATCATGAGTTAATAGTCGCGACAGTTATGTTTATACTATCAATATGTGCTACTTTATACGGTCCAGCAGTAGTTTCGTCAATCCCACAAATAGTAGATGAAGATAAACTCACTACAGCAAATGGAATAATAAACCAGGTGGGATCAGTTGTAAACTTTCTGGGACCAATACTTGCAGGAATTCTTTATGGTTTACTAGGAATAAAGCTAATAGTTGTTATAAATGCAATAAGTTTCTTAATATCAGCAATAATGGAATTGTTCTTAGACATTCCAGATGTGGTTAAAAGAGAACAAGTAAAATCTAATGATAAAGAAAAATTATTATCAATAGGCTTTGTAAGAAAATCATTTGTGGATATGAAAAATAGTTTTGTTTACTTAAAGAATGAAAAGAAAATTGTATTAGGAATTATAGCTTCTTATGCCCTTTGTAATATATTCTCAGTACCAATACTATCAATAGTTACACCATATTTTATTAACATATTACTTGGATTACCTTCACATGTTTATGGAATAGTAGAAGGTATATGTGTTTTAGGTATGATATTAGGAGGCGCTTGGATAAGCATAAAACCAAATATGTTTTCTATGAAGAAGGTTCATTATACATATTTTCCTATGATAGCGGGGGTTATGCTAATGTCTACATTAGGATTTTTAAAGTTAAATAATTATGCTTTAGCGGGAATATTTGCATTTAGTGGTATGGTAATAATGCTATCCTTAGCATTATCCAACGTGTTAACCTTGACTTTTATACAAAAAGAAGTGCCAGCAGATATGCTAGGGCGTGTATCAGCTTTTTCAACGGCAGTTGCAACAATTAGTGTTGCACCAGGTCAGATATTATATGGACAAGTAATAGATATGGGAATGTCAATAGGAGTAATCTTAGGTACAACAGCTATAATAAACATTGGACTTATATTGTTCGTTAAATGGAATGTAAAAGAATTAGATATAGTAGGGAATATATAGTGTTACTTAATGATGGAGGATAGACTGCCCAAACAAAAGGCAGTCTTTATTTCTTGCATTTCGATAAGGTAAATTGTGGAAGTTTGAAATTTGTAATATAATTATTGTAAATAATTATATTAGTTAAATAAATTAATTTACAATAATTGTATGTAATCGGAGGATAATATGGCGAGATATTCATTTTTAGAGCTTGCTAGAGAAGTATTAAAAAAAGTTAGAGTTCCTTTAACAGAAGTAGAGATATGGAATAAATCTATTGAATTTGGACTAGATAAAAAAATAAATACATTAGGTAAAACTCCATGGAAGACTATTAGTGCTCGAATATATGTAGATATTAGAGATAATGAAAGTTCGGGTTTTGTTAAGGTAGGAAAACGCCCGACTAAGTTTTATCTTAAGGAGCTTCCAAATTTCGAGGAAAATAATGATGATAAGAGAACAAATGATAAAGAAATAAAAAACGAAAAAAAATCTTTCGTCCACCTCCTGAATTTTGGTACAAGTTGACACGAGGCTGTGCACACACTAAAGGAAATAATAGAATATACCAATCATGCTTTATTGAACTTATTTAACAATAGCCTACTTTTCATCTCTTTCTTTACAATATATGTCGATTTGAGTGACATAATTATATAGCCCGGACGTTGCGAAATCATTGATTCCCATTTCAAAAGCATATCCGCTTAATGTAAGATGATGTTCTGACGCAAATAAGAGTATCTTGTCATAAAGATCAGGAATTTTGTCCCAATCCCCTATTGAAAAGCCTCTGATATACCTCCCCTTTGGTTTTACAAAGAGGTTGTTATTTTTGGAATTTATCAAAGTAAATAATCCATCATATTCGTCAAAATTTCCATTTTTAATTTTTTCTACGGATAGATAGCTTCCACAACTTTTTTTGTAAGTACAGAGCTCCCAGGACTTTCGCAAATGATCCATAATTGGCACTGCGTTTTGGAATAAATTATCCTCGTTTTCAAAAATCAAAGGCAGCGGAGTCATCAACATATATTCTTCATCTAAATCCACAATCTCGATTTTTTGATCGAACACACGATTACATCGATTTAACATTTCTTCTTTCTGTGACAAGACGTCTCGTAATGTTTTGAGCCTTTCAATCATTTTGTCTAAATCCTCTGTTCTAGCAGCAATGATTTTAAGGAAGGCTGTGCTATTTGGATTTTTTTCATATTTTTTGATTTCTTCAATCGACATCCCCAATTCCCTTAAAGTAAGAATATTTTCAAGTTCCATACTTTGTTCATAGGTATAATAACGATACCCGTTTTCTCCCTTATACTTAGGTGAAAATAAACCAATATCATCATAATAATGAAGTGTGCGTTTGTTAAGATGGTGAAGCTTGGCAAATTCGCCTGACGTGAAGACAGCAGCATTATTTTTCATTTTCTATTCTCCTTATTGACATTACAGTTACTGTATACCTTATGCTCATTATATCAATAAAAAAGTGGATAGAAAAGGAGATTGATTTTATTATGGAACATAATGTTGCATTTAGAGAATACCGAAAGCAGGATGCGCCCTTTCTTGAAGATATTATCAGAAATACGTGGGAGTACGATTCATTCTGCTCCCCTAAAGTAGCAAAGCAAATGGCAAGGCTTTATCTTGCAAGCTGCCTTGTAGAACAGGATTACGCAAAAGTGGCTCTGATAGACAATAAGCCAGTTGGAATTATTATGGCAAAAAATATTACCAAACATAAAAATTCATTCCGATTTCTGTATAACCAGCTCATAAGCGCAATCCCACTATATTTAAGTAAAGAGGGTAGAAAAACCGCAAAAATATTTTTGGAGATTAACAGTATTGATTTAAAGCTTTTATCTGAACAGCACAAGAATTACGATGGTGAAATTGCTTTTTTCGCGATGAACGAACAGTGTCGTGGCCTTGGAATTGGAAAATCGCTTTTTAATATGGCATTGGAATACTTTGATAGTCAGCAGATTAAAAGCTATTTTCTGTATACGGACAGTAGTTGCAATTATGGCTTTTACGAGCATCAGGGAATGGTACGATGTGGGGAGACAACCCATCAGTTTACGATGAAAAATGTGATTAAGTTCTATCTATATGAAAGAACTGTTTCTGAGTAATAGGTGAAATGAGGTTAAAAATTGATGGATCTTGGTTATAGAGATTTTAGAATCATTTGCGTGTAAACCTAGCTCCCAAATACAGATAAATTAATTAGATACAAAAGAAAAAATGAATACAAATTTTAATAGATAGTGTATTCATTTTAGAGATATATGGAGTTAAACTTTGTTTTTGTGATCAGTGTTTGGCAAAAAAGTTGTCTACCGAATATAATTAGTTAAAAATTTTTCTATGGCATAATTCATATCATCGGCACAACTCCAATGAAGGTAATGAGTGCCATCCATTTCTATGACTTGTTGACAAGATTCATTTGTTATGTAGGTCTGATAAAAGCTTATGCTTGTTTTTCCATCTTCCCTTACAATTTTTGATGGGATTGTAAAAAACAAAAGAGGAAGATTTCTGTGAAATTTCATATTGAAGGTGGTTTCAATGTTTTTATTAATATGATTAATCTCATTGATAACCGTTTTGTTGTAGCCCTTCCATGCAGATATTTTCTTTTGCATTTTTAGATTGTCATCCGAATAAGCGTTTTGCTTATTATCAGATATAAATGTTTGTGGAGATGTCATCGAAATTAGTCTTGATCCACCGATCGGGCATACTAATTTGGCTAAGAATGGAACCTTCCAATTATTACTACTTTCAAAGTATTTTACCTGTGTTGGCAATGTGCAGTCGATTCCGATGATTCCCTGGACTTCATCCGGGTAAGTGTTTGCATAGTATGTGGCGTAAATTCCCGAAATAGAATGAGGCATAAGTATATATGGTTCTGGTATTTCAGAGGCTTTCAGTGCACCTCTCATCTCTTTAACAATATTTTGTACGCTTCGTTCTTTGTCTGTCAAATCGCTAAAGCCATAACCAAGTGGTTCTACTACAATTACTCTGTTCTTTTTAGATAACCTATCTAATAGCGGTGCAAAATCCAGGATAGGAGAGGTAGTTCCAAGCCCGCTCATAAGTACAAAGGTATTTTCCCCCTCACCCTTTGAGTAAACACACATTTTTTGACCATCAACCATCACTATATCTCCAAGAACAGGTGTATTATTTTTTTCAACGGCAGTTAGAATCTGATGAGTAATGCACCAAATAGCAATTACTACAATTATGATTGCAAAAATTCATAATGCTACTTTAAATAGTCTTTTCATAGTTTCCTTCATTAAACTCACCCCTTGTTTCATCTAAGTTAAGTTGCTACTAAATTTCAATATTACCTTTGTAGAATAGCTTCTTTAAAATAATATTTTCTTATTTTACATTTCAAAGTCTTATAAATTCTGTTTTTTAAAACAATATATACTTAAAAACAAACCAAGAAAATACCCAAAAAAAATAGAAACATAAGGTAGTAGCGCCATAGTTTCCAATATAGTTATAGAAGTTACAGCCGACCAAGGTATAAGATTACGTATAGTTTCAGGCCAATATAATCCCGAAAAACCAACTCCCGAGACTAATAAACTAAAAAGCAAACTAGGGTAAAAAACACTTTTTTGTAATATGCAGACAATCAACAATGGACTCATTGACAATAAATTCAATATACCTGTTTTTAGAATTTGATCTGTAATTTTTAAAATTGATTCTTGAAACAATGTTCTACCAAAAATAAAGAAAAATCCTGTATAAGTAATTACTAAAAATCCTAATGTGACAATAACAACCCAAGATGTCCAGACTATATATTTTCCAAGCAAAAATTTCGTTCTGTTTGTAGGTGCAGTCAATGTGTTAATCAATGTTCTTTCTACATACTCTTTTTGAATTAGAAATGTTAATACAAGTCCACTTAGTACAGGATATACTATAATCTGTATAGGAATAATTAATCTAATAAGCCAATCACTCCCTGTCATTTTAGTTATAATTAAGTTCTTATCCATAAAGTCAACGAGCAACATAAATGCCGGTAGGGCTAGTGCTAAAAAAGTACATACTGAAAGCAATTTGTTTCTCTTTAATTTTAGTCGCTCATTTGCAAGTATATTAAGCAATACCAGCACCTCCCGTAACTTTTTTAAAATAATCTTCAAGATTATCAGTACACAATTGCAAATGTGTTATTTCAAGGTCTGACGTAAATAATGACTTCCCTATATCGCAAACTGGTTTGCTCAAATCATATATACGAATAAAATTGTTATTTTCAATCAAATAATTCTTAATCCCCAGTATATTTTCTAAATGATATACTGTTTTATGTACATGGGATGATTGAATTAAGATATACTGTTTAGATTTTTGTTTCAGTTCTTGGATAGTACATTCCTCTAATAGTACACCTTCATGAATAATACCTATATCGTCTGCCAATAATGCTATTTCTGACAAAATATGGCTAGAAATAACAATTGTTTTACCTTGTTCATGACACAACGTTTTTAGATAAGCTCTTATTTCGGCTATACCAATAGGATCTAATCCATTTGTCGGTTCGTCAAGAATCAAAAGCTCTGGATCGTTTAAGATAGCATTCGCAATTCCCAAACGTTGCTTCATCCCTAGAGAATAAGAAGCAAAGCTCTTCTTATCATTATAAGGCAGACCAACTATAGACAATGCGGTTTCGATTGCATTTTTGTTAATTGTTCCCCTTAATCTGGCAAATACTTTTAGATTTTCTGTACCAGTTAAGTTTTGGTAAAATCCTGGAGTTTCTATGATAGAACCGATTCGAGGGTAAATTTTTTTTTGATTAGAGTCTAATGATCTATTGAATATTGTAATTTCCCCAGATGAAACAGAAGTCAGACCCAGAATCATTTTCATAATGGTAGTTTTGCCTGCACCATTTCTTCCCAACAATCCATAAATCCTACCTTTTCCGACATTTAGCGATACGTTGTTTATGGCTACTTGCTTACCGTATTTTTTAGTCAGGCAATTTGTTTTTAGAATGATTTCATTTTTCATACTGCACCCCCTTTCGCACTATTTAATATTAGCATAATAACCTTGCCAATACCTTGCCAGAATCATACTTTATTTATGTTTATATTGAAACACCATAGTGAAGGTGGTTCCAACATTTAATTGGCTCTCAACATAAATTTTCCCGTCTAATACAGATATCAATTCATTTACTATTGCAAGTCCTAAACCATTACTATTTTCTGTTCGTGCATTATCACATTTGTAAAGTCGGTCAAAAATATGAGGCAGGTCACGCCTAGAAATACCTATACCATTATCCTCAATTTTAATCATGATTTGGGAATCATTAAAGACAAGGGAGAAGATAAGGAAATCAGCTTTACTATGCTTGATAATATTTGAGAGTATGTTATTTACAATTCTCTCATAAACATTTTTATCCATTACTAAATATATTTTCTTATCAGGAATATTAAATTGAAAACGTATATTGTTTTTTTCAAGTTTGACAATCCAGTCAGCAAGTATAGTTCTTGTCAGTTCGCAGATATTTTCCTTTTCAAAAGAATAAACCCATTCACCGGATTCTAATTTCAACCAATCAAATAATGTCTGTATATATTCACTTAGGCTAAGAGCTTTATTTTTTGATGTTTTAATAAATTGTCTTTGTTCTTCTAAATTTACAGTCTCATTCTCCAAAACATCTAAGTATCCAATAATAGAAGCAAGAGGTGTGCGAATGTCATGTGATAGACTTGTAACCAATTCTTTATATGATTTTTCTGTAGTTTTAAGATCTGATATCTTATTCTTATTATGTATTACAATTTCATTTATTTTATAAATCAAGTCACTTGTCACATCGTCTTCTGTTGCATACAATCTTCGGTCAAAATTACCCTGCATGATTTCATCAAGTGTATCGGATATTTCTTTTAGCCTATTTTTGATACTTCGAATATAAAAGAATTGGCATATAGAAACTATTGTAAGTATTAAAGCTGCTATGATGAGACTGATCACATTTATACCTCCTATTAATATGTCGTGAATATCCTATCTAATTATTTCTCCATACTGTATTTCATATTGAATCGATATCCAATACCATGAATTGTTTGTATGTAATCTATATCTAAAATATCATTTCTTATTTTTTTCCTCAACTTACTAATAAAGGACATAATATTTCCATCATCATAGGAATAGCTATCCTGCCATACATGTGTATAAATCTGTTCTTTCGTAAAAACTCTACCTTGATTAGAGGAAAGAAAATACAATAAATCGAATTCCTTTGCTGTTAAGTGGACCTCCCTATTGTTTACAAAAACATTACGCAAGGAATGGTTAATTTCCATACCGTTAAATTTTAGAATTGTACTATCTCTATCTTCTTTTGAATTAAATATGGTATATCTTCTTATAAGTGATTGAACTCTGGCTATAAATTCATTTATTAAAAACGGTTTTGTCAGGTAATCATCCGCCCCTAATCTAAGACCGGAAACCTTATCAATCTCCGAATCCTTTGCTGTCAACATTAAAACAGGTATATTACTTGTTTTTCGTATTTTTAAGAGTACATCAAACCCATTAATTGTAGGTAGCATAACGTCTAAAACTACAAGCTGAAAATCATCAAGTAAAAAGGAATGTAAGCCATTTTGTCCATCGTGACTGATAGTTACACTGTATTTCTCTTGTAATAATTGACGTTTCAATAATTGACACAAATCTTTATCATCATCAATTACTAATATTTTATTTTGATTCATAATAACCCCTTTCTAGCCCTTGTTCTTTTAACAATAGCTTCTTTGTATCGTCATTATTCAAACATAATCTAGCGGTGCGTTGTTTGTCAAGAAAGTTATTCCATAATAAACTTTGTTTGGAAACACTATAGGATTTTTGAATTGATTCAACATAAAGAAGAATATATGAAATTTTGACTAATTTGAGATGGCTGCTAATTTAACTTAATAGTTTAAAAAATTGAGATGATTATTATTTATGAAAAAGGGTATTATTAAATGTATAGCAACTTATAGGATCAATAAATTGACGATAAATATTATTTAAAATGCCATATAAGAAAATTAAAAAATAAAAATATAAGGTTTAGAAAGGAATAATTATGAAAAAGTTATTTAAATGTACTGTATGTGGATATATCGCTGAAGGAGGCGAAGCGCCAGAAGTATGTCCAAAATGTAATTTAGGGAAAGAAAAATTTGTTGAACTTAGCAGTGAAGACGCTGAAAAGATTCATTCTTCAGATAGAACTAACAGCATTCATGCGGAGATCATTGTATTAGCAGATAAAATTGCTAAACTTTCAAAAGAAGGTATAGAAATAAACCTTGATCCAAATTGTGTATCTGGTTTTGAAAAAGCAAAAGATGAAGCTTGGGTTATAAAACAAAGATGTAAAGCAGAACTAGCAGGTCATATGGCTAAAGGTAAGTGGTAAAATTATATTAGGATTGTATATCATGAGTCAATGATATATAATCCTTTTTATTTGTTTGTAATTTAAATCTTTTATGGATATATCAAAGGATAACTCAATGTTAAAGACCATATCACAAATAAGTGATACAGTTTTTAACATAAGAAATATAATACAGAATCAATTTATTTAGGAATTAAACGAATTATTTTATCATCAGTTAAATCAGGATTCCCTCTTCCATCTCTATTACTTGTTGATATATAAATTGATCCGTCCTTACTCTGTATTACCTCTCGCAAACGCCCATACTGATTCCTTAACCAAAATTCAATATTATTAACTGATGTTCCATTATCATTAAGAGAAATATCTAGTAGTTGCTGTCCTCTCAAATTTGCAACTAGTAAATTACCTTGCCATGGTCCTTGATTTACGAAAGTAATACCAGAAGGTGCCCATGTTTCTTCGCCACTGTGTATTAAAGGTTTTTGAGTTGTAACCTCAGAGGTTTCTTCATCACCTTGAACTAGTGGCCAACCATAATTAGCACCTGGTTGAATTATATTTATCTCATCATGCGCTGACTGGCCATGATCTGTTGCATACAACACATTATTTGAATTCCATGCTAGGCCTTGGGGATTCCTATGGCCTAAGCTATATATAGGTGAATTAACAATTGGATTATCATCTGGGATGCTTCCATCTAACCTTATACGTAGTATCTTTCCAGCTGTACTTGTTGGATCTTGCGACAATGCAGAATTGCCTGCATCTCCTGTTGTTATATATAAGTTTTTATCCGGTCCAATCTTTATTCTTCCCCCGTTATGTATTTGTCCTCCAGGGATTTTGTCTATAAGGACTCGGTCAATAGACGCTGTGTTTTCGTTTATTACTAATCTGACAACTCGATTATAAATCTGATTATCTTCCATATATGTATGCATAACATAAAGGTAATTGTTTTGTGAATAATTTGGGTCTAGGGCAATGCCCATCAAACCGCCTTCACCTTGACTTATAAAGGGTGCAGGTAGTGTTATAAGTGGTTGTGGATTAAGCTTACCATCTTCAATAACTCTAATTGAACCAGAACGCTCAGTAAAATATAAGTCACTTGCATCGCTTATATCTATAGCCCATGGCACATATAAGTTTTCAGCTATGACTTCAATTTCAAAAGGAAATTGTCTTAATTTATTAACTATTTTTTTGTTTAAAAATTTATTTAATTTTTTTTTCATTATATAACCTCCCTCCTAACTAAAATAAATACTGGTTAAATACATATATATAAAAGTGATAATTTTAAATAAAACTTATCACTTCTAACTGTTTATATAGTTACTATATATTCATCACAGATGTTAAGAGTGTTTATATATACATATATCACTTATATAAAAAAACTTTTAGATTATCTTTATTATCAAGGGTGGCGAGCAAAACGTTTTTTACTTCAGTTTGATATATATCTTTTAATTTTAAGATAACCCATTCTTCATCTCTATGAAGTTCATTTAGTTCCCTAAAATTAATTTTACCTTCTTTAATGATTAATCTAGGAAAATTAAAAGGTTCCATTTTTATTTGCATGGATGAAGGCGTAATTGGTTCGTATTCTGGATGTAAGAAAACAGAAATTTTTCCATCGGGTTCCCAAGTTGCTAGTGCAACCTTTTTCACATCATATACTTTTTCTTCACGCAATTCTTCTAATAATACATCAATTGATATTCTCGCTTTTTTTAATCCGTTATAAAGGATTTCACCGTTTTGAACTATTGTAATTGGTGAATTATTAATAAGTCTTCTAAAAGACGGAAATTTAAGAATAAAGATTAATCCACCAAGATATAGGATAACCAACACAAGTGTAGTAATAATGGAGCCTTCTAATCCCAACTTTTCATCAGAAAGCGGATGAGCAATAATATTACCAATAACTAAAGTAATAGCAAGATCAATTAGTCTTAATTGGGATATGGAACGTTGCCCTAAAAGTTTCGTAACAACCAATAATAAGAAAAAAGCAATAGTAGCACGAAGTATCCAGTCAATAGTGCTAAGTGTTGCCTGAGCATATAAAAAGTCCATATAAAAGATCTCCTTTATCAAAAGATTTAACACTTATGCTATTTTAACCAATAATTGATAAAATAATAAAGGGGTATTGTAAATAGTTTTTATATACTAAACAGGTAATTTGTTTAAGCCATAAGTTTGTAATATAATATGCTTAAGGAGTAATAAAAAGATGTAATAAGAGATAGAGCATCTATAATATTAAGATTAGCAATAATAGGGTTTGCTTTTGGTGTCTCTCAATATTATTAAGAGCCAAAGCGCTAATAATAGATACTGCAAATGACAGGGATAGAATAAACGCAATAGTTTTGCCAGGTTTAATAGGTTTTTAAAATATTTTTGCCAAAGAATCTTTACCAAAAGTAACAATAAAGGCTAATAAGCCAAATGCTGCCATAGATACCCAAGATAAATGATGACAATAAGGTACAAAGGTGGCTAGATTTATGCAGTTGTATTAGAATACTACAGAATAGTAGAATAGGAAAAAACATAAAGATTTACTACAGATGCTTAGGGTATTAAAGTAATCGAATAACAACGGAAGGAATAAGTAATATGAAGAAATCATTTAAATTTTTGAGTTTATCAATTTGTATTGTAATTATAAGTATTATTATTGTAGGATGTGGTAAAAAAACTACAGAAGAAATAAACTTTTTAAACTATGGAGAGAACATAGACAATGAAACAATAAAAGAATTTGAAAAAGAATACAACATAAAAGTTAACATCGAAACCTTTGATGATATGGAAACGATGTATCAAAAGGTCAGCAGTGGAGGAGTAAAATATGATGTGATTTTAATATCAGATGCTCTAATGCCAAGAATGATTAAAAAGGATCTTCTTAAGGAAATAAACAGAGAAAATATACCTAATATATCTCAAATGGATGATGAGTACCTAAACTTAGAAATAGATCCAGGCAATAAGTATTCAGTTCCTTATATGTTTGGAACAATAGGAATTATTTATAATAAGGATGTAGTAAAAGAAAAAGTTGATAGTTGGGATATATTATGGAATGAAAAATATAAAGATAAAATTTTTATGTTTGATACATATAGAGATACTATGGGAGCAACTTTAAAGAAATTAGGATATTCTATAAATTCAACAAATCCAAAAGAGATTGAAGAAGCTAAAGAGCTACTATTGAAACAAAGAAAATTAGTCGATCCTATTTATGGAGTAGATAACGGTACTACAATGATTCCAGCAGGAGAATCCGATATAAATATGATCTGGTCAGGAGAAGGATTAAATCTTCAAGATGAAAATCCTAATTTAGTTTATGTTGTACCTAAGGAAGGTGCAAACTTCTGGATTGATAGCTTATGTATACCTCGTAATGCTAAAAATACTGAAGGAGCCGAAAAATTCATAAACTTTGTTAGCGATAAGAAAAGTGCGCTAAGAATTGCTGATGAAATCGGTTATACTACACCAAATAAGGAAGCGAGATTAGAGCAACCAGATAAAGTTAGAAATAATCCAAATGCATATATGCCGAAAGAAATAATGGATAGATGTGAAATTTATAAAGATTTCTCTAAGGACGTAAAAAGAATGTATGATGATGCGTGGGTAAAAATAAAATCAACTAATTAAAAAAGAATGAAAGGCTTTTTAAAACGCCTTTCATTCTTTTTTATAATATCTGAAATTTAAATAAACAATTATTACATATACTTCAAAGTCTATTTAATTTTATTTACAATATCAGTTATAGTAGAATTCAGATCTTCACTCATTTCATTAATTCCATTATGTGTTATGTTTATGATTTCTTTAGTCATTGGTAGTTCACCAAGCAGGCTTAAGTTCATATCAGATAAAAATTTATCAGTTTCTTCGCCATCGAATAATTTTATTTTATTATCACAGTCTGGACACTTTATATAACTCATATTTTCAACAACGCCCAGTACATCGATATTTAATTTTCTAGCCATGTTCACAGCTTTTGAAACTATCATGGAAATTAAATCTTGTGGGACAGAGACCATTACAACTCCACTTAAAGGTATATTTTGCATTACAGTAAGAGCTACATCTCCAGTTCCTGGAGGCATATCTATTAATAAATAATCAAGCTCTCCCCAAAGTACATCAGTATAGAATTGATTTACAAGATTTCCTATCAGAGGTCCTTTTAAAATCATAGGATCATTTTCGTTTTCTATAAGTAAGTTTATAGACATTATTTTGATATTGTCTGAGTTTGTAACTGGTATAATATTTTTACCGTCTGAATAAGCCTTTAAGTTTTTTAAGCCCATTAGTCTAGGGATACTAGGTCCAGTAATATCTGAATCTAAGATACCGACTTTGTATCCCATTGAATTTAGTTTTTTTGCAATAAGAGAAGTGACAGTTGATTTACCAACTCCTCCTTTTCCGCTCATTATACCAATTATATTTTTTATATTGTTGTCGGGATTATTTATAATACTGCACCCTGTATCTTTAGTTGAACACTTATTTCTTGATGGACATGAATCACAATTCGACATTTTCCATACCTCCTGTTTTTATTCCATATAATCTTATTTTAAGAACTATATTTAGTAATTTATACTTTACTTATACCCTCTGTATCATAAAATATTTTTATATGACTACAAAAATTAAATTAAAGTTTAGTAGACAATAAAAATATTTCATAATTGTCCATAAAAATTTAGAGATAAGTAAAATTTAAACTTAAAAATTATAGCAACATAATAATAATACTACTTTATGTATATTTTTACAAAAAAGTAAACTTTTAGATAAAAGATTCATTTAAGAGATTCTAAAAACATATGTTAATACAATAAAAACTTTTAAATTCAAATTTTATCAATATTATATGGAATATTATTAAACATATTGGTCAATATATAACTGTAAGATAAAAATAATAAATATAGGAAATTAATGTATATTTATTATTATATTATGTGACTTATTAATAATCACTACTGAGTCTTAATTATAAACTAATCAAGTCTTAGATTATAAGTCATAAAATTTGTTTAAAACAAATAAAATATTATTTTATAAAGGAGTATTTAATATGGAATATGAACATGATAGAAAAAGAGAAGGCGACAATAACAGTATATTAAGATGGATAGGAAGATGTATATTAGTTGCAATTATATTAGCAATAACTTCATTTGTAACACCAGGATTTACAATCGCTGGAATGTGGTCATATATAGTAGCTGCTATTGTAATTACAGGACTAGATTATTTAGTTGAGTTACTTATGGGAGTTGATGCATCTCCATTTGGAAAAGGGATTAGTGGGTTTATAATTGCAGCTCTAATAATATACTTAGCACAATTTATAGTTCCTAACATGAATGTAACTATACTAGGGGCGATATTGGCTGCTGTAGTTATAGGAATTTTAGATGTAGTATTCCCTACTAGAGCTATGTAATTTTAAAGATTAATAAAATCTATTGGAGATATTTAAAAGTTTTGTGTATTAAGCTACAAAACCGATATCATTATTGTTATAATTAATAACCGTATCATATATTTAAGTATGTGATACGGTTATATTTATTTATTTTATCTTATCTTTATCCCAAATAAATAAACTTTCAGAATTATTTAATGCTCCAAATAAGTTTTTCTTAGATCCAGGTATTTCTTTATTTATTTTCGCTAATAATTCTTTAATACTTTGCCTGTTTGTCTTACCATCAGCAGGACATGGATTTTTTATGATTGGGTAATTATAATCTTTTGCAGCCTTTTTTGTCATGTATTCATCAATATATATCATAGGTCTAATTATTGTAATATCTTGCCTATCCATATGAGTTTTGGGAGAAAAACAGCTGACTCTCCCTTCATAGAGCATAGACATCATAAAAGTTTCTATAGCATCATCCTTATGATGGCCTAGAGCAACCTTCGTACATCCTAACTTTTTAGCATTATCATTTAAAGCTCCACGTCTTAAATTTGCACATAATGAACATGGATTTTTTTCTTTTCTTATATCAAAAACAATTTCTTTAATATTCGTTTGAATTTCGTAAAATGGAATTTCTAAATCTTTACATAGCTTATAAAGTGGTGTGTTATCAACGCCGCCTGGATTTAATGTTATTGCTATTAATTCAAATTTTTGTGGAGAAAATCTTTGATAATTTTTTAAGATGTGTAATAAGGTTAAACTATCTTTTCCTCCAGATAATCCAACCGCAATTTTATCGTTTTCTTGTATTAAATCAAAGTCTTTTATAGCTTGTCTTGCTTTACTTAGTAATTTTTGCATTGATATATCCTCCTATTAACTGACTCAATAATTATAACAAACACAGCAATATAGGAACAATATATTTTTGACTTAGTTGTTATAATTTAAATATCACGTGATGAAAGTAGGGATATTAATTGAACTATAGCAAAGTAATATCACAAAGCATTGAATTTATCGAAGAAAATATAAATAAAGATCTATCTCCTGAAATAATAGCAAGCAAATGCGGATATTCAACTTTTCATTTTTGTAGGATATTTAATATTCATCAAGGTATATCTTTAATGGATTATGTTAAAAAAAGAAGGTTGGCATTGGCAGCTATAAAATTATTTGAGGGGAATAGAATAATTGACATAGCGTTGGAGTTTGGATTTAGTACACATAATGGGTTTTCTAAAGCATTTAAAAAAGAATATGGTTTTAGTCCCACACAATATATAAAACGGATGGATGGGTACTTTTCTAAACAATCAAAATATAAAATTGGAGGTTATGTTATGAATCCTGTCATTAAAAATATACCAGAGTTTAAAGTTGCTGGATATGGAATTAAGACTAATATAACTAATGGTAATTATACTAAAGATGTTGCTTCATTTTGGTGCAATTATTATGGAGAAAACTTGGAAAGTAAGATGTATAAAATTTTAGATCCACCAAAGCATGGTGAAGTTGGGGTATGTATACCATCTAACGACAAAGGAGATACTTTATATCTTTTAGGTGTCATAGTTAACGACTTTGAATGCATTACTGAAGAAATGATGACTATAACTATACCAGAGGCAACATATGCTGTTTTTACGACACCACCTGTAGATACATCAAATGATATAGAGCAAAGAGAATTTTCTGATATAATAAAAGAAACTTGGAAATATATTTTTGAAGAGTGGTTCAGAAATAGTGAATATACATTTGATGAAGGTAAGGTTGATTTTGAGTTTTATGATGAAAGATGCCATGCTAGGAAAGATACGGTAATGGAGATTTATATTCCGGTATTAAAAAAATAGAAGTTAAATAGATAAATTAGCGAAGGAGAATTGTTATATAATATCAATTCTTCTTCTTTGTTTATATTTAAAAATTGCATAACTTCACAAAAGATAATATAATGGGATTAAATAACAATTTATACTAAATTTATACTATATTGTAATATAAAGGTATTTAAATAACGTAATTAGTAGTTAAAATTTATAAGATTTATAAATAATTATAAGTATACAATCTAAAATAAAGTAACTTATAATAAAAAAATGTTCAATTCGTATAATTATTTTAATTAATATATAAACCGACTTAAAATCATAAAAAAATCAGAAATGGAGCTGTATATATGAGCGATGTAAATCAAATAGTAGCAACCACTCTTTTAAATAATATAAGTAGAGTTTATGAAAATAATAGAAGTTCAATGTCTTCTAAGTCAAACTCAAACTCATTTAATAACATACTAGATGACACATTAAATACTCTCGTTGGAGGTAATGGCGGATGTTCTTGTAGCGGTATTGGTGAATTAGGTAAATTACTAATGCTGACTACATTTACTGGATATTTAAATAATGTAAAATTAGATGTAGCTCAAAATAATAACTTAAGCAACAATACAAGTAACAATGATATTGCTAATAATACAAATATTTCGAGCACAGCATCTACAACATCAGATTCTACAGCATCTACTAAAATGAATGATGCTATGAAACTGTTAGAAGCGCAAATAGGAAAAAAATATGTATGGGGTGCTAACGGTCCAGATTCATTTGATTGCTCTGGATTAACTAGATACATTTATAAAAATGCACTAGGAAAAGACATACCTAGAGTTTCCTATGAGCAAAGTAAAACTGGACAAGCTATTGATAAAGAAAATTTAAAACCTGGGGACTTAGTATTCTTTGATACTATGGGTAAAGGTAGAGTTAGCCATGTTGGTATTTATGTAGGCAATGATGAGTTTATTCATGCATCAAATGCCAGGGATGGAGTTAAAAAATCTAATTTATCATCATCTTATTACCAAAAAACTTACAGAGGTGCTAGAAGACCATAAATGAAAATTAAAAGGCTCTTCATAAAGGTTAAATAAAAATTTACATATCACTTACTTTTTAAAGATAGGACAAATCTAAATTAATGTCCTATCTTTTTTATGATATTTTAGAAAAATATAATTTTATACCAAAACTTACAAATTTCATTAATACCTCAAACTTGTAAAAACGCATATATAAGTGTTACTATATAATCAAGATTAGTTTGATTCTTAATTTTAAATTTAGCAAATTAATTGTGTTAAACAATAAAAAAATAGAAAATAATTAACACTAGGGAGATATAAATATGGAAAAAATAGCGGTATTAGTACCTTGTTATAATGAGGAATTAACTATAAAGTCGGTAATCGATGACTTTAAAAATATAATACCAACTGCTGACATTTATGTATATGACAATAACTCTAAAGATAAAACTGCGGAGATAGCGAAAGAAGCTGGAGCAATAGTTGTAAGGGAATATCATCAAGGCAAGGGGAACGTTGTAAGAAGTATGTTTAGGGATATTGAAGCGGATGTATATATAATGGTTGATGGAGATGATACATATCCCGCTAAAGATGCTTACAATGTCGCAAAGCTTGTAATTGAAGGTAAAGCAGATATGGCTATAGGGGATAGGCTTTCGAGCACTTATTTTACTGAGAATAAGAGACCGTTTCATAATACTGGAAACAAATTAGTTAGGGCATTGATAAACAAAATATTTAAAAGCAATATAAAGGATATTATGACAGGATGTAGAGCGTTCAATAGGAAATTTGTAAAGACTTTTCCTGTTTTATCAAAAGGTTTTGAAATAGAAACAGAAATGAGTATACATGCACTGGATAAGAGATTTTTAATAGGTGAAGTAGAGATTGATTACAGAGACAGGCCAGATGGAAGTGAATCTAAATTAAATACTTTTAGAGATGGATTTAGAGTATTGAAAACAATATTAAACCTATATAAAGACTATAAGCCATTATCATTCTTTGGAGGTATTTCGGCAATTTTATTAATTATAGGAATATTAGCATTTATACCTGTGTTTTTAGGATATTTAAAAACGGGATTGGTAGCTAAATTCCCTACATTAATAGTATCTATTGGACTTATGACATCAGCTCTAGTATCATTTGGATGTGGGCTTATATTGGACACAGTTAAGAAACATTCAGATCAGTTTTATGAGCTAGCAATTAACTTATTAGAGAAAGATAATAAATAACTTATGGTTGAGAGTAAATTAAACAATATTCTAAAGAAATGTAAGAGGTTATCGATCTTATATGTTGGTTTAATAATATTATTCCTTTTGATAATGTCTATATCATACGCTATACCTACCAAAAGTATAATTGATCATACTAGAGAATCTTTGCCTATTTTAGAGACTGAAGGACCTTATCCAAAAGTAATGTCTAACTCAATTTCAAATCAATTAGATAACTTTACGGATGCGTGGATGCTGAGTATAGCAATGGATGGTGACAGTAGACAGCCTGTAAAATCAGCACTTGAAAATACATTTAGAAAAAATGAAGATGCTGAAAATAAGGTTGATAATTTATCAAAAACAATAGATGATGATAATGCTGAAAAAGGCTCATACAGTAGATATTGGCATGGATATCTAATGTTTTTAAAGCCTTTATTAACAAAGCTTAATTATGAAGAAATACGATATATAAATTCGTTTATTCTTATTGGAGTATTTATACTTGTTTGTTATCTAATAAAAAGAGAGCTTGGAACTAGATATTCTTTAGCTTTTATGATATCAATGATTATGATAAGAGTGCTTATAGCTCCAATGTCACTGCAATTTTCAAATATGTTCTATGTAATGTTCTTAAGTACAGTAGCAATACTGATATATCATAAAAAGATAAAAGTTGATGAACTGGGGATATATATTTTTTTTATAATAGGATCAATAACAAGTTTTTTCGATTTATTAACAGCGCCTCTATTGTCGTTAGGTATACCGCTAATTGCCTATTTGATGTTAGAGGAAAGGGAAAACAAATTAATTAAAAACTTTATAATTACGATAAAACTTTCAATATTTTGGGCGATTGGATACGCGGCAACATGGGCGTCTAAGTGGATTATAGCAAGTGCTGTACTAAGAAAAAATATTGTTAAAGAGTCATTATCTCAAATACTCGTTAGGACATCTTCTACCGTAGAAAATTCTGTCTTAAATAAATACGAGATAATACAGATGAATAATGATTTAATTTTTAATGATATAACAATAAAAATATTTTTCGTAATATTATTATTGTGGCTGATTATTTTGTTGATATCTAGAAAAAATAAAATATTAAATATGTTGCCAATACTTATAATAGGTATTTATCCTTACATATGGTACTCTGTTCTAAAAAATCACTCATATATGCATTGTTGGTTTACATATAGGAGTTTAGGTATTACAGTTTTTTCAGTATTGGTATTTATGTCTTATTCAATTGATAAAACCAAAATAAAGGATAAGTTGAAAAAATACAGAAAAATCTATTATAAATAAAATTTATATTTTTGCACAGAATGAAATAGGTGATTAAATGGAAATATACACAATAGGCCATTCAAATTATCCGTATAACAAACTGATAGAAATGATAAAAAAATATAATATAAACTGTGTAGTAGACATCAGGGAAACGCCATACTCTAAATATAATGTGCAGTATAACAAAGAAGATTTTCATAAAAGCCTTAAAAAATCAGGTTACATTTATATCTATATGGGAAAAGAATTCGGTGCAAAAAGATTAAACCCAGCGAGTTATACACTTGAAGGATATGCAGATTTTGAAAAGGTAATAAAAGAGGATATATTTTTGAACGGAATTAAAAGACTTAAAAATGGATGTAATTTGGGATATAGAATAGTTTTACTAGGAGCAATGCAAGATCCAATTAGATGTCATAGAAGTATATTGATGGGAAGGATTCTAAGAAAAGAAGGATTAGAGGTACATCATATAGTTCATGAAGGACATATCGAAGACGAAAGGTATATAGAAAATTCTTTGCTAGAAAAGTACTTCAGCGATAGAAATCAACTTAGTATTGATAACCTAACTGGAAATGCAATGTCTACTCTAGATATGATAAAAGAAGGATATAAACTGGCTAATAAAGAAATTGGATATAGAACTGAAATGATAGATAAAAAGCTGTAAATATATATTTATAGAGTAGGTGTAAATTTAATTTTTTTCTATCTTTGGAGTATTCAATAGTAAAAATATAAATAAGCAATTTAGTTTGTGCCATATAAGGTAAACTAAATTGCTTTTTTTGTTGTGAAATTAATATAAGTTTATAGAAAATAAAAGATAAATGAAACGAATTTAATTGAGATAAAGTAGAAAAGCTTGAAATACTCAGACTTAATAAAAATAATATACTAGTATTTGAATCGTATTTGAATCATCCACAATAAATAAACTTGTAAAAAATGATAAAAGTTTACATATACTAAACTAACTAAAAAGTTTACAAATACTAAATTTTTAAATAAAAAATACTGTATACATTAAAAATAGTAATGTGTATGGCAGGCGTTAAATTGAAAAAAATAGAAAAACGGTTTATAATTTTGGAATTTATGATATACTGATTAAGAAAATATAAAATGTGAGGAAAAAGGAGTAGATTAATGAAAAAAGTTATTACGTTAGTGTTATCGCTAGCAATTGGGGTAAGTTTTGTGGGGTGTAGTAGTAAGGCAGCAGAAAAAGATAAGGATGAAAGTAAAGCTAGTAGTAAAACTAAAGTTGAAAACACGATATCATTTCCTAAAGGTTATGATATCAAATCTTCTGGAGCTTCATCTTATGCAAATTCGGGAGATCATGAGGATTCACCTTATTTCAAAGATTTAGACGTATACAATATGAAGTCTAGTGATACTTTAACAGTGATACCAAAGTTTAAGACGTATCAACAAACTACTGAATATACATGTGGACCTGTTTCTGCACTTATGGTTTTAGAGCATTATGGTGAAAAAGGAAATGAGGAGCTAAAAATAGCTGACATTATGCAAAGTAATAAAGATATAAATGGAAATAATAAAGAGAACCCAGGTGTGGCTAATGAAAAAGGCGAGTACGGAACATCAACAGCTGGGATGGTAAAATTCTTTGATCAAATAGGTTGGAATGTTACATCTAGTTTAACTGAGGCAGACAAGGATGGATACAGCTTTACTGACCCAGAGGAGTTTAAGACTTGGGTTATTAAGAATTTAAAGAAAGAAACTCCGATTATGATAGAATGGATAGATTGGGCAGGTCACTGGCAAGATATCATTGGTTACGATACTATGGGAACAGATGATTTTGGTGATGATGTTATAATATTCGCTGATGCTTACGATACGTCAGATCACAACCAAGATGGTTATTATATATATCCAGCAGAGAGATTTTTCTATATGTGGCAAGATAGAAACGTGCTACCTGACGACCATGCTATTCAACAGTGGGTAATAGCTGAACCTAAAGAATAAAATTTCTTAATTTTTATTTTATACTTAACCAAATAGTTTTTAAATTAGTATTTATATATAAATGTGTGATAAAAATTCTTAAGGAGAATGAATCTGTAGAAATAGGTTCTTCTCCTTATTTTGATTTATTATATTGATCAGTAAAAATTTGAGTTCCAATTTTAATGGTGTTTAAATAAATTTCTATAGTTTTTGTGGTACATACTAAAAGCATTTTCGCTTTTCAAAATGATTTGTATGCAGCATTATTAAAGTTTTTAAAAATACCTTTCTAAATTTACTTGCTTTTTTGTATCCTACAGTCCTTGCAATATCATCTATATTTTAAAAGCCATACTGTGTTTGCCATATGGCTTTATTTTTATAGTTTTGTTATAGTAGATGCTAAAGTAGTTTTTTTATTTAACTAAGTTTGAATAAATATATAAAGATATTTATATAGATGGCAGGATTAGTCTAAATAAAAATTGAATGATGTGTAATTAAGCTTATTGTAATTTAAGCAATCGGATTGAATAAGGGGGTCTAAAATATGGATGAAATTATAAAAATAAATAAAGAAATTTATACATATAGCTCAGGATATAAGGATGATTTTGAATTAAGAGATAGTTTAAATAAATTGACAGAGAAAACTTTCGGATTTAACTTTGAAAAATGGTATCTAGATGGTTACTGGGGAGACAGATATATACCGTACTCTCTGTTGTACGAAGATAGAGTAGTTTCTAATGTATCAGTAAATATTATAGACTTCGATATATTAGGTAATAAAAAAAGATTTGTTCAAATCGGAACAGTAATGACAGATAATGAGTTTCAGAATAAAGGTTTAAGTAGGGTTCTTATGGAAAAGATTTTAGATGAATGGAATGGCAAATGTGATCTAATATATCTATTCGCTAATGATAGCGTTTTGGATTTTTATCCGAAATTTGGATTTAAAAAATGTAATGAATATGTTTACTCAATAAGAAAAAGTAATATAGATATTTCCACAAATTCGACTAGCTTTAAACATATTAGAAAATTAGACATGGATAATATAGAGGATAGAGATACTTTGCATAATTTAGCATCTAATACTAAAATCTTCTCAAAGGTATCAATGATAGATAATCCTGGACTTATAATGTTTTATTGTACAAATTTTATGAAGGATAATATCTATTATCTAGAAGATAGTAATGCAGTTGTCATCTGCGATTTAGAAGGAGATACTCTCTTTTTTAATGAAATACTAAGTACAGAAGATGTAAATCTGGATGATGTCGTAAGTAAAATAGTAAAAACATATAATAAAGTAGAAAACATAGTTTTAGGATTTACTCCAATGGATAGTTCTAAGTATGAGCGATCACTGTTAATTGAAGAAGACACAACTCTTTTTATAAGGGGGGATATATATAATCTATTTGAAGCTGACCACTTAATGTTTCCTGTGCTATCTCATGCTTAATATAAGTATTATTATATATAAATGTTTCTAAAGTTTAGAAACGAATTGTTTAAATTAAATTAGATACAAATAGAAGGGAGATGTATGTAATTGAGGTACAAGACATTGGAGGATGTAAGTTTAGAAACGCTATATAATTCATTTAAAGAAGCTTTCTCTGACTACCAAATAGATATGAATATGTCTATAATAAAATTTGACCAAATGATTACTAGGAAAGGATTTGATCCAGAAGCATCTGTTGGATTATTCGATGGAAATGAATTAATAGGATTTGTGTTAAATGGAATCAGAAAAATAGATAGGAGAAAATGGGCAGCGTACGATTTAGGTACCGGAATTATAGGTGAATTTAGAGGTAAGGGTCTATCAAATAAAATGTTGATATACAATGAAGAAATATTGAAGGAAAGAAATATAAGGCTATACATATTAGAGGTACTAAAAAATAATCAAACGGCTATAGAAGTATATAAAAATAGGGGATTTGAAGTAACTAGAGAATTTACCTGTTACGAAATAGATAAAAGAAAATATGACCTAACGAAAAATACTCACGAAGTAGTGTCGAGAATTATGACCTTTGATGATTGGAAAAATATAAAAGAGTTTTGGGATGCAAATCCTTCATGGCAAAATTCTATAGATTCAATAGTTGATGTAAAAGAATTATTCAGGGTATCAGTCGTTTTAAATAGAGATAAAATAATAGGATACGGGGTAATAGATTTAGAAACTGGAGATATACCTCAACTAGCGGTAGAGAATGGTCATAGACATCAAGGAGTTGGAAGAAGTATTTTAAATGATTTGGTAAAGGAAACTAAATCAGAAAAGATCAGGGTTATTAACATAGATGATGAAAATACTTTTGTAAAGGAGTTCTTAACTAATTTGAGATTTGAAGAATTTGCAAGTCAGTATGAAATGCAGCTAAATTTATTTTAAATTAAGAGGTGAACCTTATTTAGATTCACCTCTTTTAATTTCATACTAATAATAGTTTTTAGATTGGTATGCAGCTTTTTCAGCGTCTAGTACGATACATACCGCAGACCCCCAATGAAGAAGCATACCTAAAAACGGAATCCAACCTAAACATGATGTAATTATACCAAGAATACTTCCACCAGAATCCAACCCTTCTCTTCTAGAAAGAATTAATGTAATGATATGTAAACCAAACATTAACACTAGAGGTAGCCATAAAAATTTCAAA
Organism: Metaclostridioides mangenotii; assembly: GCF_018917235.1. Lineage (GTDB taxonomy): Bacteria > Bacillota > Clostridia > Peptostreptococcales > Peptostreptococcaceae > Metaclostridioides. The sequence continues at coordinate 67,321 of NZ_JAHLOF010000007.1, read as the reverse complement.
ATGATTATTGCTCCAATAAATGGTATTCCCAAAACAGCCTCTAGAGCAGCGGATAGCCATTTTAATTTTCTCGGTGTCGACATAAAAACTCCCCCTTTATAAACCCTAATTTGGTGTTATTCAGCAAAGATGATTATACCATTTTTAAGAATTCACGAATAGTATTTTATGGTATATTTAGAATTAAAAGGTTTTTATATTTAATTAGTATATAATTAATAACTAACGAATGATAAATTAAAAATAGTAAAAATAAAGTAATATTTAGAAAGGAAAAATTATGAATAGAGAAATAGAAATACAAAGACCATATAGACATTTTAAAGGCAAACTATATTATGTGCACCAAATAGTCACACATACTGAGACAGAAGAAATCTTGGTATCATATCAAGCTCTATATCCGCCTTACGGTATGTTTGTAAGACCTCTTGAAATGTTTATGGAAAAAGTCGACCCAGGTAGAAAAGATAATTATACAAATCAAGTATATAGATTTGAACTGTATGAGGGTTAAATTATTAAAGTTTTAAAACGGATTAATACAATTTTATGATGTAATAAATAAATTATGTGAAATGAATACTAGAATTAAATAAATTTCTTGGTTTCAATACTAACATTATGACACCTATGAAAAATTAAAAAGACACGTTGTATCGTGTCTTTTTTATTAATGTTTTTTTATACTATTGTAAACATCAGGGATAAAAAATATTACATATAATATGGCAAATAAAGTTGTTCCTATAGGTCCAAAACCTAATAGTATACTAATACCAATATCTATAAATAATCCGATTATAAATTTAATACCTTTATTAAGTTTCAATTAAGTCTCCCTCCTTATATAAGTTATATAAAAATAAGAGTAGAATTATATAACATATGCAAAATAATATTATATTTGATATCTTCGGTGTTAATATAAATATATACAATAGATACTAATATTGCCAATCTTGGAATTACTGCTATAAAAGTAAAAAATAAAGCTAAAATCAGTAAAACGATAATTTATATAGTGATTATTATAAGGTTATATTGCAAAAATGTTCTCAGTTTTTATAGAGAAACCTTTTAAAGTAAACATTATTATTACTAAATCTTAACACTCTTTATAATTACATACAACAATATAGGTATAACTGGGTTATTTGGAGGCATAAATGGGATATTATTATAGAGTAGCTAGTGTTTTAAGATAAATCTAGGAAATAACAAATACGAACTAAAAAGGTACTGTTTATACCCAAATAAACAGTACCTTTTTAGTTAACTCATAAATTGCTAATTTTCCTTGTAAATCAAATCTATAAAATCTATAATGTCATTACATCTTTTTTCATCATAGTCTAAAATTTTATTAATTAAAACCGCTTTATGTTTTATAACATTTATATCACCTGTCAAAAGTACACCTAATTTAGTGAATAATTCTATCTCATCGTTTATATCTAATTCTTTAACTGTAGACTTACAATTTTTTTCCGTTCTAAACTTATACGATGGATATATCATCTTAAGTTCCCCCTTTCATAAATTATTTGTTTAGAAGGCTTATTAATTACAGTATAGATAGTTATATGTGGTTTTGCAATAAAAAATTTAATTTTAATCTTTGAGCATTTTTAGTGTAAAATTTAGCTTCTGTAATCACTAATCTAAATAGGACTCGCTATTGCTATTTACATTGTTTTACACCTTTTATCAAACATACCTATCTCCTATTGTTAATACCATTTTTGCGTTATTTCACATAATTCCTGTACATGTCTGAGAATTTTTTGTCAGATAATTTTAGAGTAAAATAATACAGTATTGATATATAAATATAAATATTATTAATAGTTAAATAAAATAAACTATTAACTTGACATGATAATTAAAATAATATAATATGAAATTTATAATATTGTAATAGTATAAATATAAAATATATTAACGAGGTGAGCAAAATGATAGATAAAAAAAGAAAAAAAGAATTATTACTAAAGTATAAGGAAATGAAACCTGATATGGGTGTATACATGATTAAGTCTCTAAATACAGGCAAAGTATATTTAGGTTACGACAAAGACTTAAAAGGGACTTTAAATAGTGAGAGGTTTAAATTAAATGCAGGTGGTCATAAAAATAAGGTACTTCAGAAAGAATGGACTAAAGTTACAGAAAAAGGCTTTGAAATTAAAGTCCTTGAAGTATTGGAGTACGATAAGGATGAATCAAAAACAGATTACACAGAAGATTTAAAAGCGTTAAGAGACATGTGGAAAGATAAGTATGATGTTGTGGAGGAAATATAAACATGGAAAATAAAAGCTTTAGTAAAGTTATAGAAAGCAGAAATTACAGTAATGTAGATGGAAAAAAAGCATATAATTCAGATGTAGAAAGCCTCTCTATTGGATATTCTAAAGATGAAAATGGATATTTAGAGTTAATAACTAGAATTTTAAAGGATGACGGGTCCTTTGATGAGCTACCTATGAACAGGGCAATAGATTTAGCAATTATGATATGTGAAACGAGTCTTCATTTTAGAGACGCATATAGTTTGCCAAATTTTTATGATAAAGATAATCCAGTGATTGATAGAATAGGAATGCAGGGAGATGCAATGACCGTATCTATATGTGATTCAAATTGTGACATTGATATAGACGTGAAAGTACTTCATGATGAATTAAATAAGCAAGGTGAATTAATAGGAGAGCGATTTAGAACACTATCAAGATTGCTAAATGAATTAGGATACTAAAATCATATAAATTAAAAGTGTTGAAGTTTCAAGTAGTATGCCCTAATGATGGTTTAAGTAGTAAAAAACCAATGCTTATAGATTCTGTTATTAATGCGGTTCATGAGTATATAGACTTATTGGACAATAGTAGAGACTTTTGTGCTGTAGGAAAAAGAGGCAAGGATATAAATTCAGTACAATTATTATCGTATAATAGAACCACAGGTTTATGTAAAGCGTGTAACTATTATATAAAATATTAATGGGATGGTCAAAGGCATTGATATTTTGAGTCATCCCATTTATTTATATCATTAAATTTTTAGAATTATTAAAAAATAAATAAATTAAGCTTCTTTATAAGAGCAGCAGTAATCAGCATATGTTTTTACAACTACATCAAAGCTAGAATTAGCAGGAACAATAAAAGATTCTCCTGTCTTGTATGTTGAGAATTCTGATTGGTTTGGTAATTTAATATCCATTTCTCCCCCAAGGACTTCCATCAGTTCTTCAGCATCAGTGTTAAATTTGTATTCACCGTTAATCATGAAACCTAAAGTTTTTCTTTCACCATCTTCCATAAAAAATGTTCGACTACTTACCTTCCCATCAAAATATACGTTTGCTGCTTTTACTAGTGTAACTTTTTTAAATTCCATTTTAGATAATCTCCTCTTTTTTATTTTATCTAAAGTCATGCATTACTCTATGTGCTTATAAAATTTAAATTAAAGTCTGCTTGACTTGTGAGCAAAAACAATTAATTTTTTATCATTAATTTATTAACAAATTCACTTAATTACCATAATATCCAATAAACATATAATAATCAATAGAAATATTTCATTTAAGTGTAAAAATTTAATTAATATTTAAATATTGTGACAAAAATTACATGGAAGAAGTAGAGATATACCGCTTGTTAATATTTCGGAAATGCTCTTCTAATAAAGGTTAAAGTAATTGGCAATTTAGGATAAGAATAATTCAAATTGACTTGCCTTTATACTCTCCATATGGCAGTATATGTATTAGTAGAATAAACAATATATTTAATGGAGGATGTATAATGGAAAATTTACCAAATTGCCCGAAGTGTAATTCGGAGTATACTTATGAAGATGGAAATCTTTTTGTATGCCCAGAGTGCGGACATGAATGGTCAAAAGATGGTGTTGGGGAAGAGAGTGACGTAAAACTATTTAAAGACTCAAATGGAAATGAGCTTAAAGATGGAGATACAGTTACCGTTATAAAAGACCTTAAAGTAAAAGGGAGTTCTCTAGTAGTAAAAATGGGTACAAAGGTTAAAAATATAAAACTTATAGATGGTGATCACGATATAGACTGTAAGATAGACGGTATCGGAGCTATGAAACTAAAGTCAGAATTCGTAAAGAAAATATAACTTAAAGAATTAAAATAGACCTAGCAAATCATTTTGCTAGGTCTATAAATTATTATATGTCTATTTCCTAAAGGATATGTAAAGGATGCAATTAATATTGGTATATATAGCTAAAAATTATAGCTATTTTTTGTTACAAATTATATAATACAATATAAAGAATAATTATTCAATATATTATACAAAGGGGTGGATGTAGATGGAAGATTTAAATTTAGTTATAGGTAAAAATTTGAACAGAATAAGAAATAATAAAAAACTTAGTTTAGAAGAAGTATCTAATTTTACGGGAGTTAGTAAATCCATGCTAGGTCAAATAGAAAATGGAAAAACTAACCCTACAGTATCTACACTTTGGAAGATTTCAACTGGCTTAAAAGTTCCATTTTCTTCATTTATAGAAAAACAATTTTGCGATTACGAATTTGTAGATGTAAAAAAAATAAGTCATATTTCAGAGAATAATGATAAAATGAGGATTTATCCAGTATTCCCTTTTGACAGCAAAAAGAATTTTGAGATATTGGTCATCGATTTAGATAAAAACTGTAAACACATATCACCAAAACATGATGATGGAGTTGAAGAATATATTATGGTTACAGACGGAAAATTAAAAATGACTTTGTATGACAAAGAGGTAATTTTAGAAAAAGGTTGTTGTATTAGATATACAGCAAATGTTGAACATGCCTATGAAAACTTCGGGGATGGTCAATGTACGTTTCACAATATAATTGTGTATAGTTAGGTTGGAGGATATTTAATGTTGAAGAAAAGGATTGATAAATACAATGAAAAAATTAACTAGCGTAGAATTTGAACAGACATTTTTTGAACCAATGAACGAAATAGAGGTTGTAGAACCGGAATTATTAGAGGACATAGATGAATACATGTTTGAGATGTTTATAAATAAAGACATAAAAGAGACTGAGTATGAAAGCACTTATATCGAGAGATTATATGAAAATGGGGATAAGAGTAAAATTCACATATTGTTCCCGATTAAGAAAAATTTCTATCTAGTTATATTGTACGATACTAAATTGAAGTGTATTATAGGGCATAATTTCACAAATATAAATAAACTATATAGATTATAGAGGCTAATACGTTCCAATAAAATATATATAAACAAAAAATAAAACCCCAGTGAAGTTTAAATAAATAGTACTTATTTATAAATTTACTGAGGTTTTTTATTCTTTTATATTTAATTATTTGATATTAAACATGAGGTATATCAGTATAGTTAGATATTTCTGAGTTTGCTGTGCACAAATCACCTACATTAAGGTCATGTATATCTTTGTGACCAGTAATTCTAGCAAAAGATGTGAGTTCTTCGAGACTTGCGTGAAGATAGTTAAATACCCTTTTGGCACTTTTATCTACATCTAGTCTCTTTCTAAGTTCTTCGTCTTGAGTTGCACATCCAACAGGACATTTTCCGCTTCCGCAAATACGGTATTGCTGACATCCTGCGGCCATCATAGCGGCACTCCCTATAGCAATTGCATCTGCACCCATAGCTAATGCTTTGGCAAAATCTGATGCCACTCTTAAGCCTCCAGTAATAACTAAATCTATATCTAAATTGTTTTTATCTAAATATTTTCTGGCTCTATGAAGTGCGAATATAGTTGGAACAGTAGTAGCATCTTTAAGGAGCTTTGGACTAGCACCTGTAGCTCCACCACGTCCATCAATAGTAATAAAGTCAGGGTTAGCATAAGCTATAAAATCAAGGTCTTTTTCTATATGACCAGCTGCAATTTTTATTCCTATCGGACGTCCTTCGGATTTTTCCCTAAGCATATCAACCATTTCTTTAAGTTCTTCTTTAGAGTTGACCTCTTCGAACTTTGAAGGGCTTATTATATCATGGTCCATAGGTTTATTTCTTATCTCTGCAATTTCCTTAGTAACTTTTTCTGCAGGTAGATGACCTCCCATACCGGGTTTTGTACCTTGGCCAATTTTGATTTCTATAGCATCTGAATTTTTTAAATTATCATCTGTAACGCTGTATTTGTTTGGTACGTATTCAAATATGTATTTATAAGATTCTTGCATTTCTTCTGGAAGTATTCCCCCTTCACCGCTACACATAGCAGTTTTATTAGCTGCAGCCCCTCTAGCTAGTGATACCTTTAACTCTTTTGAAAGAGCTCCAAATGACATATGTGTAATATATACAGGACTTTCTATATCCATAGGCTTTTTCGCTTTTTTCCCAATTGTAGTTTTAGTATTTACGTCATCATGTTCGTTTAGTGGAAAAGGATTCAGTTGAGCTCCCAAAATTAATATATCATCCCAAGATATAATCGGTAATTGAGTTTTCATAGGGGCAATAACAGGGGACCCTGTTATTGCCATTTCATGTATTATATCCATATGTTTTTCAACATTATCATTCGTTCTTATATATTCTCCCAGATAGTCTAGAGAATTAGGATCTTCGATAATAGGATGATCGTTAGAAGATCCGGTTGTATCTTGTTTTTTCTCATTATTTTGTTCAACTTCTTCAAATAAAAACTTAGGGGCAGTGCATATGGGGCATTTCCAATCCTCTGGTAATTCTGAGAATAGTTTGCCTTGTTCTTTTTCATTGTAGATATATCCACATATAGAGCATTTATACATCATATCATTCCCTTCTTTAGTTTTAATTTCATTATACCAGAATTTTTAGATATTATGGGTCACTTAACTTTAGATAAATCAATTGAAGTATATAATTAAGTTAATTATACTAATTATATTACTACTAAAGGGAGGCCAATATGTTTAAAATAGGAGAGTTCTCGAAGTTAACTCAAGTTTCCATTAGAATGTTGAGATACTATGATGAAATGGATGTATTTAAACCATTAAAAGTTGATGAATCTACTGGATATCGAATGTATTCTGTAGATCAAATTCCTAAATTACAGAAGGTGATTTTACTTAGGGATATGAAATTCAATATTGATGAAATAAAATATGCTTTAGATAATTGGGACCAAACATACATTATCGATAAATTAAATCAAAAAAAGCAAGATATACAAATACATATAATAGAAGAGCATGGACGAGTTAATAGAATAGATAGAGCTGTTGATAATATATTAAATAACAACCTTCATGTAAATTACAATATAGTATTTAAACAAATTCCAAGCTATAGTATTCTTTCTCTTAGAGAAGTTATTCCTAATTATTTTTGTGAGGGATTACTTTGGAAAAAGATGTACGATTTTGTATTAAGAGAGATTTATATATAGAGAAACTGAGGCTATTGATCTAATGGCATGTAGTATGGTTTACGGTGCTTATGAAAACATCGCCCCTGCATTTCAATCATTTGCTTATTGGCTTTCTCGAAATGAAGAGTATAAAATGTTGGGGAAGAGTAGACAAATATGTCATAAAGGACCTCATAATGAAATGGATATAGATAAATACCTCACAGAAATACAAATACCAGTCAAAAGATTATAATACTTAATATTTGAGTTAATTAATCGTTAATATCATTCCTTAAAATAATACTTGAAAAATTAATATTGTTATTGACTCTAACATTGTGTGAGGGATTATTATAAAGTAACAAAATATAAGGAGGTAGTTAGTATGAATAATTTTTATGTAGAGTCTATAGGAAATGTGAAAATTAATGGAGAGAGATTTTTTATAAAATTAGACTCAAAATACTCACCAGCATTGAGAGGTTTAGAAGGGTTTGGTCATTTAGACATACTTTGGTGGTTTAGTAAATTTGATACGCCACAATTTAGAAGTATACTAACAGCAAATAAACCATATAAGATGTCTCCTGAAATTTTAGGTACATTTGCAATGAGATCTCCAGTTAGGCCAAATCCAATTGCACTTTCAATAGTTGATATAATATCTATTGACTACGAAAAAGGACTCATAGAAACGTCATATATCGATGCTTTTAATGGAAGTGATATTCTGGATATAAAGCCGTATACTCCGAGTGTAGATCGTATTGAAAATCCTAAAGTACCAAAATGGTGTGATCATTGGCCAAAATGCGTTGAGAGTTCAGAGAGATTTGATTGGGACAGTGAATTTAATTTTTAGATTAAAGTTAGATGTTTCTTATGAAAAGTTTGTATTAATTGTCCTAAAAACTCAGTATGGAAAACAAGATCGAAAATAATGATAGATTCAAAGAAGATAAAGATAAAATTTTTCGAATAAACAACAAAAAAAGAAGGAGAAACACAGGGTATATTAGAAAGTTATAATTAGGCAAGCAAAATTTAAACTGGAAAAGTAAAAAGAAGGATATCTAGGGCGAGTTTTAATGTTTTAGATATCCTTCTTTGATTATACAGTCTTATTATTTTAAACTAAAATATATAAATTCATTTTTTTAATTAAATTGATATATAAATTTTGTATATTAGTTTAAATTTTATTATATATTATTTAATATATTAAAATTTAACTTTGTAAAAAAATAATTGTTTAAATTGAGGAAGATCAGGTATAATAAAGGTAAATATGAAAATTATGGAGGTATTAATTATGAAAGCAGTAGTAGATCCAGATGTATGTATAGCTTGTGGAGCATGTATAGGAACATGTCCAGATGTATTTAGCATGAGCGATGAAGGTCATTCTCAAGCGATAGAAGGGGAAATTCCAGCTGAATTTGAAGAATGTGCTAAAGATGCTGAAGAGGGATGTCCAGTTTCAGCTATAACTGTTAAATAATAATTATAGTTTAGATTTAATTAAAAACTAAGTCACATCGAACGAATATGTTCATGTGACTTTTTAACTTTTTGAAAAAAAATATATTATTATAGTAAAATTACCTGAAGAAATAACAATAAATAAAACTGATGAAATGGATGCCGTTTAATCTGTTTGTTATATGTCTAGATAGATTCAGTTAGGTATTTTGAAAAAGTAGATTTTACATTCTTAGAATTTGATAAGCTAAGTGGCACAGAAATGCCATTCGTTATAATTATATTATTTTTTTCGATTTTATCTACATTTCTAAGATTTACCAAATATGATCTATGTGTTCTTATAAAATGTTTTTTGGCTAAAGAAACCTCTATCTTATCCATTGAGGAATAAAAATTAAAAGAAGATTCACCGTAATATACAGTAGTAATACGATTTCTTACTTCAAAGAATAAAATATCATTAAGTGGAATCTTTTTAACTACTGATCCAGACTCACATACAAACATATCAGTCTTTTTTCTGTCTACAGTGGAAGCTGCTTTTAAGAATACCTCTTCGAACTTTTTTGGTGTCACTTTATCCTTAATGATGTAGTTAAAAGGAAGTGCGTCAAAAGACTCAAAGACATACTCAACACTTGTAGTTAAAAATATAATCTCGGATTTGCAACCTCTAGAACGTAAAATTTTGGCAAGCTCTATCCCATTCATTTTTCCCATTAAGATATCTAAAAAAATTATATCTGCATAACAATCTTTACCTTCCAAATCGAACAAAAGATGCTCTGCGCTACTAAAAGTAGTAATATTTATCTTGATATCCTTTTCTTTAGAAATATTTAATAAGATATTTTTATATTTTTCAATAATACTTTCAGTATCATCGCATAAAAAAACTTCTAACATATCTCTACAAATCCTTTCTAATTTAATTAATAATTACTATTAATATGTATTTTGTATACTATTAGAAATATCCTATATTGTATATAAATTATATAATACTTTTATATTGAATGGAAGTATTCACGACAAAAAACATCATTTCACAACATTAAAACTATCTGTGGCTACATTCATATAGAATTTAGTAAAAATATAGTGTATAATACAAGATTAACACAATTTTTAGAAAATTTAATAACAATATTGTAAAAAATAAAATTAAGTGCTATATACTTATAATATTTATTTAAAAGGAGGAGATTATCATCAAAAAAAATTTTGAAGTAATTTTATTTGATTTAGATGGAACTTTAACCGATCCTAAAGAAGGGATCACTAAATCTATTCAGTACTCTCTAGAAAGCTTTGGAATAGAGGAGGACAGATCAAATCTAGTTAAATTTATAGGCCCTCCACTTCACGATACATTCAAAATAGACTACGGATTTGATGACGAAAAAGTAATTCAAGCCGTTGATAAATTTAGAGAGTATTTTAAAGAAAAAGGCTTATATGAAAATAAAATATACCCAGGAATTGAGAGTATAATCAAAAAATTATATAATAGTGGAAAAAAGATATCGTTAGCGACGTCGAAACCGACGATTTTTGCGGAAAAAATTTTAAATAATTTTAACATTCATAAGTATTTCGACAATATAATTGGTAGTAATCTTGATGGAACTAGATCTGATAAAGAAGAAGTTATAAGGTTTGTATTGAATAAATATAAAGATGTTGATAAAAATAATATAGTAATGGTTGGTGATAGGAAATACGATATAGTCAGTGCAAATAAAATAGGAATAAGTTCTTTGGGAGTATTATATGGTTATGGAGATTTAAAAGAAATACAAGAATCTGAACCTAATTATATTGCTGAAAGTGTTGAAAAATTAGAGAAAATATTGGTTGATTAAATCTTAGGACAGTTGATTTTATACTTTTACATATTTTTTTCTACGTTATTTCCCAAGAAATATATAATAGTGATAGTATCTTTGTCGTTTAGAAAGATATATTAAATATTTCTTGGGAAATAAATTGTTTTTTGATGATGCTGAACTAATTTTGTAAAACTAAAAGGGAGATTAAATATGGATAATGTTTTTAATGAATTTACTAGTAATGATATAATTGCTAAGATAGATATTGATAAAAATGAAGTATTAAGATATTTACAGTACAAAGATCAAGATATAGATGATGATTTAAAAAATACTATAGATGATTGTATCATAAACACTTTAAGTACAATTAATCCTAGATTCATATATTCTTCTTACAAAATAGACAGTAGTAAAAAAGGAACAATAAAGTTTGAAAATACGAATTTAGTTTATACAAGTGAAGATATATATGAATTATTAAAGGACTGTAATAGGGCTTTTATTATGGCTGCTACATTAGGTGTTGAGATAGAAAGGTTGACAAGAAGATTTTCTTACTCAGACCTTACAAAAAGTATAATAATTGATTCGTGCGCTACAACTGCTATAGAGGAAATTTGTGATAGTGTGCAAGAATCCATAAATAAAGGATTGAGTGAAAAAAGACAAACTACAACTATGAGATACAGTCCAGGTTATGGGGATTTGGGGATAGAAAATAATATTGGTATTTTAGATGTTTTAAACGCTCAAAAAAATATTGGACTTACAATAACAGACAGTGGAATTATGATACCTAGAAAATCAGTTGTTGCAATAATGGGGGTAAGCGCATTAAAATATAGTAATAATGATATAAAGAAGTCTTGCAATAATTGCAATAATAAAGATAATTGTATCTATAGAAGAGAGGATGGGGGCTGTGCAAATATTAGAGTACATAGAGAGTAATATACTATTGTTTGATGGTGCTATGGGGACGATGCTTCAACAGAAAGGATTAAAATTGGGGGAGAATCCTGAAATATTCGGATATCAAAATCCAGATAAACTTTCAGATATACATTATAGCTATCTGGAATCTGGATCCAATGTTATATTAACAAATACATTTGGTTGCAATGAATTAAAATTGACTGGTGAATATACTGTGGAGATGATAATAGACAATGCAATTAGTGTAGCAAAGAAAGCAATAAATAGAATACAAGAGGAAGAAAAAAAACCTAGATATGTTGCATTAGATGTAGGACCAATTGGTGAAATGCTAGAGCCTATGGGAACGCTTAGTTTTGATACAGCTTATGAGATATTTAAGAGACAAATGGTACAGGGGGAAAAATCTGGTGCAGATTTAATTGTAATTGAGACAATGATGGATTTGGGAGAAGTAAGAGCTGCTGTTCTAGCTGCAAAGGAAAATACAAACCTTCCAGTATTTTGCACAATGACATTTGATGAGAGTGGAAGAAGTTTTACAGGATGTCTTCCAGAAAGTATGGTAGTTACTGTTGAAGGGTTAGGTGTAGATGCGATAGGTGTAAACTGTTCATTAGGTCCGAAACAACTGATACCTATTGTTGATAAGATCACAAAACTTGCATCGAGACCAGTTATGGTACAAGCAAATGCAGGGCTTCCAAAAGTCGTAGATGGAGTTACTGTTTACGATGTAACACCAGAAGAGTTTTTAGGCGGAGTTAGAAAGTTTGTAGATATGGGGGTAAGTATAGTAGGCGGATGTTGTGGGACAAACCCAGACTTTATAAAAGAAATTTCTAATAATTTGACTTCACTTAAAAAAGTAGTGTTAAATAATAAGTATAAGAGTAGAGTTTGTTCGTATTCACAAAATCTAGAGATCAGTTCACCTATAGTTGTTGGGGAAAGAATAAATCCTACAGGTAAAAAATTGCTCCAAGAATCTATAAAAAAGGAAAGTGCGGAGTATGCAATTAATTTAGCGCTTGAGCAAGCTAGATCTGGAGCGCAGATACTAGATATAAATGTAGGTCTTCCTGGAATTGATGAAAAAAAAGTTATGATAAAATTTATAAAAGAGATACAATCAGTTACTGATATACCACTTTTAATAGATTCTTCTAATCCTGAGGTATTGGAAGCTGGGCTTAGATATTATAATGGTAGAGCAATTGTAAACTCAGTAAATGGAAAAGATGAATCACTCGATAGTATTTTACCTATTGTTAAGAAGTATGGGGCTGGAATTGTAGGTCTTGCTCTAGATGAAAATGGAATACCTAATTCTGTAGAGGGAAGAATCAAAATAGCAAAAAAAATTATAAAAAGGGCCGAAGAATATGGAATAAAGAGAGACGATATATTCATAGATTGCCTATCTTTAACTGTATCTGCGCAACAAGAAGAAGCAGTGGAGACTTTAAAAGCTCTAACAGAGGTTAAAAAACTTGGAGCTAAAACTATTTTAGGTGTATCGAATATTTCCTTTGGGCTACCAAATAGAATAGCTATGAATACTGCATTTTTAACACTGGCACTAGGATCAGGTTTGGATTTAGCAATAATAAATCCTAATGCATCTAGTATGATGGAAGCTATAGATTCATTTAGAGTTTTATATAACATAGACAAGGGCAGTGTTGACTATATAGACAAATACAGCAATATAAGTATTGATACTCCTAAATCTTCTAATAATACGACTTCAAATATATCACTGGACACAATAGTTGAAAGAGGTCTTAAAGATGAAGCAGAAAGAGAAACATTAAGATTACTTGAAAATAACAGCGGAGATTACATAATAGATAATATACTTATACCGGCTTTAGACAAAGTAGGTAAAAAGTTTGATTCTGGAGAAATGTTTTTGCCTCAACTAATACAATCTGCCGAGGCAGTTAAAAATTCCTTAAGTGTGATAAAGTCTATTTCACTGGAAAAGAGTACAGAAACAGTTTCTAAAGGAAAGATAATAGTAGCAACTGTTAAAGGTGATATACACGATATAGGAAAAAATATAGTTAAGATAATGCTTGAAAACTACGGATATGATGTTATTGACTTAGGAAAAGATGTACCTATTGAAGAGGTTGTAAGAGTAGCAACTGAGCAGGAAGTAAAATTAATAGGTTTAAGTGCCCTTATGACTACAACAGTACAAAGTATGGAAGATACTATATCGTATTTAAGAAAAAATAATTTAGATACAAAAGTTTTTGTAGGCGGAGCTGTTTTGACAGAAAACTATGCAAAAGAAATAGGAGCAGATTTTTATTCAAAAGATGCAAAGTCAGCAGTAGAAATAGCTAAGAAGAATTTATAGATAAATGTTCGAAATGTTTATGTTAAATTGTAGAAGTTAGTTAGAACAATATAAAATTCATTATTTAAGAGTGAGGTAGTGTTATGAATAAGGATAATAAAAGCTACCTATATGGCTTTATTGCATATATAGCTTGGGGTATACTTCCTTTTTATTGGAAGATTCTGCAACATATAGATTCAAAAGAAGTATTGGCATATAGAATATTATTTTCTAGTATATTTATATTTTTAGCTCTTGTAGCACTAAGAAAAATGAAAGAGACAACATCAGAGATAAAAGATATACTTCATAATAAAACAAAACTAACATACATGTCGCTAGGAGCATTTTTTATATCCATGAACTGGTTATTGTTTATAACTTCAGTTTCTAATGGCAATGTCATAGATGCCAGCTTAGGATACTATATAAATCCGTTAGTAAATGTACTTGTCGCAGTGGTTATATTAAAAGAAAAGATTACAAAAACATCGATTTTAGCATGTATATTTGCTGCTGTTGGTGTTATCATATTAGCAATAAATACAGGAAAATTCCCGTGGACTGCAGTACTGCTAGCTGTTACTTTCAGCTTGTATGGTTTAACTAAGAAGAAAGTAGACATTTCTTCTTCTACAAGTTTGTTTATGGAGACGTTTATACTAGCTCCTTTTGCACTTGCTTATTTAGCACTTTATTCATCAGCCGGATTTTTAAGTTTTGATTTAGGTATAAAATCAACTCTTATAGGTACAGGAATTGTAACAGTTATTCCGCTATTACTGTTCTCTATAGCTGCGAAAAAATTGTCTTATATTGCATTGGGATTTATACAGTATGTAAGTCCGACATTAATGCTTATTTCTGCGGTATTTCTGTTTAAAGAGGTGTTTACTGTGGCACAATTATCAGGATTTATATGCATATGGGTAGGTATTGGAATATTTATTTCAGGAAATTTGACTAAGAAAGTCACGATTGTTGAAGAAGAATCTGAGAGTGTGGTTCAGAATTAATTTTTTAAGCTAAATAGTATCAAGAGGAATAATAAAATTATAATGCAAAATAGATGTTATCATTAATAACTATATATAATAAATTAAATAATTTAATAAGTGAAATAAAAAACGGGTTAAAATAAACCCGTTTTTTTATTAATAAAATTGACTCTCAGTACAAAGTTAAATAAATTTTAATCATTAAACTTAGAATGCCCAGTTACCATCTTTGAATATTTGTATTATTTCTCCGCTTTCAGTTGTTCCAACTATATCTAAATCAGAAGATCCAATCATGAAATCTACATGAGTAATACTTTCATTAATTCCATATTTATCTGAATCCTCTTCTTTTATGCTATCTCCACCTTTAATACATGTTTTGTAAGCTGAACCTATTGCTAAGTGGCAAGATGCATTTTCGTCATAAAGAGTGTTGAAGAATACTATATTGCTGTTTGATATAGGTGAATCGTAAGGGACTAAAGCAACCTCTCCAAGATAATGAGAACCTTCATCAGTCTCTATTAGTTTAGTAAGTGTCTCAAGACCTTTTTCAGCAGTAAAATCTACTATCTTACCTTCTTTAAAAGTTATTGAGAAGTTATCTATTACATTACCACCGTATACTAGTGGTTTTGTGCTGTAAACTATGCCATTTACTTTGTGTTTGTGAGGCATACCAAAAATCTCTTCAGTAGGTATGTTTGGATTGAAGTCTATTCCATTAGGGTCTTTAGATGCACCACTCAACCAAATATGATTGTCTGGAAGTTCTACTGTAAATTCTGTTTTAGATGATTTATATTCTAATTTTTTAAAGTTCTTGTCGTTTAAGAAGTCCATTCTAGTTTTAAGGTTTTTATTGTGTTCTTCCCATGCTTTGATAGTATCTTGACCTTCAACTCTCGTGCACTCAAAGATAGCTTCCCACATTTTGTTCATAGCTTCAGATTCACTTACATCTGGGAATACTTTTTTAGCCCATGGCACTGTTGGAATAGCAACAATACTCCATTTACATTTATCAGTAAGTGTGTATGAACGCCATTCTTTTAGGGCTTCACCGGATGCTTTTTGGAAGTTTGCCACCCTCTGTGGATCTACATCTTTAAGTAGATCTGGATCTTGAGCGTATATAGACAAGAACGCTCCACCACGCTTTGCTATATCTGTATACTGATCTGCTACCCATTTAGGAAATTCGTTGAATACTTCATCTGGAGCATTTAGGTATTTAATAAGTGAAGTTTGCTCATCTGACCATTCAACGTGTACATTCTTTGCACCACATTTGTAAGCTTCTTTTACAGCTAGCCTTACAAACTCTGCACATTCTATAGGTGATCTAATAAGTAAGTCTTGATCCGGTTGTATATTAACTCCGACTTTTATTGATAGTTCTGCGTATTTCTGTAAATTTCTTTGTAAATCCATTTGTTTACCTCCTATAAAAGTAATCTATATATATTATACCACTAGTTAAATTTTGGAACATATTATATGTTTTTATACCCGTATTAGGTTATTTATAAAAAACTTTGAAAAAAATGTAAAAGAATCGTGATTATTATGTCTAATTATTATAGAATAGAGTATGTAAGATTTAATTAGGAGGGATCTGGGTGGAGTTATATGAAGCGATTTTTTATAGAAAAACTGTAGAAAAGTATTCTATAAAAAAAGTTAAACAACCTATGATAGAAGATATCAAAAGAATGTGTAAGAATATAACATACCTCAATGAGGATTTAAATATAAAAGCTAATGTCGTAGATAGAGGCCATGTAATTCATTTTCTGATGGGAAAAGAATGTAAGGTCAAAGCTCCTCACTATATAGTCGTGACATCTGATAAAGGAGAAGATTATTTACAAAATATAGGCTTTGCTATTGAAAGTGTTGTTCTTCAGCTCACATCTTTAGGAATAGGGACATGCTACATAGAAAGTAATTTAGATAAAGAAGATATGGAAGATATACTTAATGACGAAGAGCAAAATGAAAGCGATGATTCTCAAATAGATTTCTTTGAAGAAGTGGAAGAAATTGATGAAACACCATATGT
Source organism: Metaclostridioides mangenotii (assembly GCF_018917235.1). Lineage (GTDB taxonomy): Bacteria > Bacillota > Clostridia > Peptostreptococcales > Peptostreptococcaceae > Metaclostridioides. The sequence continues at coordinate 50,250 of NZ_JAHLOF010000007.1, read as the reverse complement.
AATAATAGCATTTGGTTACCCTGCTAAAGGAGAAGAATTATTTCGGAGAAGAGATTCAAAACCAGATAGAAAATCTGTAAAGGATATCACTAAAGGTTTTAAAGGTACTGATGATTGGGACACAATTCTAGACATGACAAGAAGAGCACCATCTATAAACAACTGCCAACCATGGGTTTTTTATAAAGACGAAGAAATATTGCACTTGTACGAAAAAAAACAAAAGCATCATTTGGAAATGTCAAAAATTAGCATGGGAGTTGCTTTAAGACATTTCGATATAGCTTGCAAAAATAATGGAGTAAAAGTAGTATATTGTAAATCTGAACATAAAGATAGAAGAGGTAAGGAGTATTTTATAAGTGTTAAAAACCCTAATGCCAATTCTAATGTTGAATCTGTATAAACAATAATATGAAAATTTGAAAGGTAAAAAATAAGTATTATAGAAATATAACAGGTGTTAACTATTTAGTTTAATTAGTTAGCACCTGTTATATTTCGGTGTAAACAACAAAATAAATTGATTTAAACTAGACAGCTTATGTCAGATTATTTATGTTAATCTTAATTAAATTTATTTGGGAGGGGATTCAATGCAAAAACATGAGTGGAGAAAAAAAGAAAAAGAAATATATATACCAAAAACTAAGCCAGAACTTATATTTATTCCAAATCAGAAATTTATCACTATAGATGGAAAAGGAAATCCAAATGACAAACCATTTGCAGATAAAGTTGGTGCGCTTTATTCTTTAGCTTATTCAATTAAGATGATGCCAAAAAGAGGTGTTACTCCGGAGGGGTACTTTGATTACACTGTTTTTCCTTTGGAGGGTTTATGGGACCTGGATATCAAACCCGAAGATCTGAGTTCTATAAATAAGGATGATTTAATTTATACGATTATGATTCGTCAACCCGAGTTTGTAACTGATGATGTATTTAAAATGGCTCTTGAATTTACAAAAAAGAAAAAACCATCTCCTTTGTTAGATGAAATTAGTTATGATGTTATTGAAGACGGTTTATCTGTGCAACTTATGCATATTGGATCCTATGATGATGAACCGGCTAGTTTTAGGAAGATGAATGATTTTATAAAGGATAATAAACTCATTAGAAATAAAACTCAGCATAGAGAAATATATTTATCTGATCCGCGTAAGGCTGATCCTTTAAAAATGAAAACTGTTTTACGAATTAGTGTTACAGAGGCAGATTAAATTTAAATAAAGTAATTAAATGAATACGTAATTAGATTGTCGATGATTATTAATTGAATAATATATCTAAAATATCTACATATAAATTTCACAGTAATGTATTATATAATATATAGAATCCACTATAAAGCTGTATTTATAAAACTTTATAAAGTTTATAATGTAAATCTAAATGATAACTAATTAAGAAACTCATCAAAATGATGTATACGGAAGGAATGATAATAATGAAATTTAATCTGTCTGAATGTATTGGATTTATAACTAATACAACAATGAAGTTTGTTTCAGAAGATTTCAATAGACGCTTAGAAGCTAAAGGATCAACTAGAATACAATGGATTGCTTTATATTTTTTAAATGAAGAAAACAAACCTATAAGTCAAAAGGAGTTGGCTTCTTTGATGAACATTAAAGATTCATCTGTTGCTAGACTAGTAGACAGGATGGAGAGAGATGGATTAATTAAACGGGTTGAGAATCCAAAAGATGAACGTGTGAAATTTCTTGAACTAACTAACAATGGTAGAAATCAGATTGAGGCATTATTGCCTGAAGGAAAATATTTTAGTGATTTACTATTAGAGGGAATAACAAATGAAGAACTACTAACTTTTTATAAAGTTTTAGACAAAATGTCCATTAATATTAAGAAATGATAATAATTATATCATTTCTTTTTTTATTGACTTTAAAAAAAATACTTGCTATACTAATAATTAGTATAGCAAGTATTTTTAATTAAAGTAATTTAAATATAAAAAAATATTAGGAGGTAATGAAATGGCGAAAAATGTTAGAGAGATGCTAAATGATTTTGTAGGTGGGATTGGAGCTCTTGGTGAAACAAACGAGCAGATGGTTGGAGCATTTATGGGATTATTAGGTTCTGCGTATGAACCAAACGCGATGAATCTTAAAACAAAAGAACTAATTAGTGTTGGAATCGCTTGTTACAATAGATGTGAATACTGTATAGTTTACCATTCTTACAAAGCGTTTGAAGCAGGAGCTACTAAAGAAGAAATTATAGAAGCAGCGATGGTTTCAGTGGCTTTCGGTGGAGGACCTTCTATGGCATATTCAGTAACTATATTAAAGGACTGCATTAACGAATTTGAAAACGATTTCAAATAAATAAAATATATTTAAATCGAAGCAGAGGGTATCTAATCTAACCTCTTTTTTAAGGAGAATGATATGACAAATATTATACTAAATAAATTATCCGGCGAGGATAAAAGTGCAAAAGTTGGCAAGATTTTAATAGAGCAAGGTCAAAATATACAAGAGGGTGATGGACTTTTTAACGCTGAATCTGCTAAAGGAAACTTTCTTGTAAAATCACAATATGAAGGAACGATACTAAACATTTTGATAGAGGAAGGTCAGAATATCAAAATTGGTGAAGCTATAGCGGAAATAGAAGGGGAAAAGGTTAAAAAGGAGCCTATACAATCTAATGCTAAATATAACTTTGGTTTTGCAAAACCTAAGAAAGAAGACATAGATTGTGATGTTGCAATCATTGGTGGAGGACCTGGTGGATATGTTTCAGCAATTCGTGCAGCTCAATTAGGAGCTAGTGTTGTATTAATTGAAAAGGACAAGCTTGGTGGAACATGTTTAAATTATGGTTGTATCCCTACAAAAAGTTTTGTCAAAAGTTCACACCTTTATGATGAAATGAAAAAGTGCTCTGAATTTGGAATTAAAACTGATCAGATAGATATACAGCTAGAAAAAATTGTAGAAAGAAAAAATGAAGTAGTATCAAACTTAACTGGTGGAATAAAACATCTTTTAGAGCACTGGCAGATAAAGTATATCGAGGGTGAAGCAAAGGTATCAAAAGATATTATCACTGTTAATAACAACAAAATAGACGCTACTATTAAAGCTAAAAATATAATTATAGCGGCAGGTGCATCTCCGGCGAAATTAAACGTTCCAGGTGCAGATTTACAATCAGTTTTAACAAATGAAGAGATTTTAGAGCTTAAAAGTATACCTAAGACACTTACTGTTATTGGTGGTGGAGTTATAGGAATGGAATTTGCATTTATTTTTAATTCGTTTGGTTGTAAAGTAACGGTAGTAGAATATATGGATAACATTTTATCCAGTCTTGATGACGATATAATAGATATAATTGTAGATGAATGCAATCAACGTGGAATTAAAATTTGCACAAATTCGAAGGTAGAAGAAATATTTATGTCTGAAGATGATCAAACAGTAATAGCTTTTTCAAAAAATGATAAAAAGCATTTTGTGATTAGTGATACTGTTTTAATGTCAGTTGGGAGAAAACCTAATATATCTTCCATTGATTTAGATGAACTTGATGTAGAGTTAAATGAGAAGAAGAATGGAATTGAAGTAAATAGTAGTATGGTTACTACAAATCCGTCTATCTATGCAATTGGAGATATTACAAATAAAATACAACTTGCTCACGTGGCCAGCCATCAAGGAATTGTTGCGGCAGAAAATTGTATGGGCAAAACAAGTGTTATGGATTATACAGCTATTCCGAGTGCAGTATTTTTATCTCCAGAAATTGGTGTAGTAGGGATTAGTGAGAAAGAAGCTAAGAGGGGAGAAATTCCTTATAAAATAAGTAAGTTTCCATTTGCTGCAAACGGCAAGGCATTAAGCCAGGGTGAAGGTAAAGGGTTTGTAAAAGTTCTTTATTGTGAAAAAGATCACACTATCTTAGGTGCTGCTGTGATTGGCCCTGGTGCTACAGATTTAATTTCAAATTTTACACATTTTATTGAAAATAAGACTGACTACAGAACTCTAAACAAGACTGTCTTTGCTCATCCGACTACAGCAGAGTCTATCAATGAAGCTATCTTAGGTATAACTGGGGAGGCAATTCATTTTGCATAAAATATATATTTCAAATAGTTATAATCCATATTTTAATTTAGCTTTTGAAGAGTACCTTGTTAAGTATCATTCACACAAAGATGAGATTTTATTTTTGTGGCAGAATCAAAATACTGTAGTTATAGGTAGGAACCAGAATCCTTGGAAGGAATGTAATATAAAAGAACTAAATCTCCAAGAAGGAAAGCTAGTAAGAAGACTTTCTGGAGGAGGAGCTGTTTTTCATGATAAAGGGAATCTAAACTTTACTTTTATTTCAGCTTATTATGAGGGCAAATTAAAAGAGAATACAAACATTATTATTGAAGCACTAGCTTCAAAAGAAATTAAAGCTGAATTCAGTGGTAAAAATGATATTCTAGTTGATGGCAATAAGATCTCAGGAAATGCATTTTTCGTTGAAGACGATATACTGTGTCACCATGGTACTTTATTAGTTGATGTTGATATAGAAAAATTGGGTTGTATATTAACTGTTTCTGAAAATAAGCTAAAATCCAAGGGAATTGAATCAGTAAAATCTAGAGTAATTAATATAAATAAACTCAATAGAGATATTTCAACTGAGAGTTTAAAAACAGATTTAATAAATACATTCTCATCATTGGGCAATAAAGCATCGGTTTTTATGGTTGACGAAAAAGTTATTGAAGATGATCATATAAGATTAGGTGATATAAACAAACTTATGGATACTTACAAAAGCTGGGAATGGAATTTCGGATCTTCACCTGAATTTAATTATCAAATTTCAAAACGATTTACGTGGGGCGGAGTAGACATTGATCTTTTAGTGAAAGATGGAATAATAGTTGAGGCAAACGTGTATACAGATGCTTTGGATGTTGATTTACCCCAAAGTGTTAAAAATATAATACTAAATACAAAATTTGATCATGAAAAAACAGTTGACCTTATCTCAAAGAGACTTAAAATTTGATCCTATTTAATTGGTCGCTGTATATAAATGTGAAAATATTAATAATAGAATACTAAAATATAAAAAATAGGCTATTAATTGAAAATAGCCTATTTTATCATATACCTATCTTTTAACTAGTTTAATTTCCTATTATAATTAAATTGTTACATTAATTTAAATTTATAATTTATAATAGTTTAAAATAAAATGTAATCGCTGAGTTTAACGATAAAAAATTAAAAGATTTATTGACAGAAAGAGCAATAAGTGGTTTAATAATTAGAAGATAAAATAAAATATTAAATATCGATATAGGAATTAAACTATTATAATTAAATCAATAATTTTTTTGGTCCAGAGAGGCTGAGGAGAAAAGTTGATTAACTACTATTGATAATAAAAATAAATACATAAAGTCTTTTAAACTAGTCCAGAGAGACTGGGAAAGATATCTCATACCACACTTATGTGGAATTTAGCGTGCAGATGAATCCTTCTACCTCTTTGGTAGAAGGATTTTTTAATATGAGGATTAGGCTTTATAGTTTAGGAGGAATGAAATGGTAAATGGTAAAGAAAAACTTATTGTTGCAATTGACACCGACGACTTAGATAAAGCTAAGAAAATGATTGATAATTTAGATGGCAGTGTAGATATATTTAAAGTAGGCCTTGAGCAATATCTGTCTACTAGAGGAAAAGTTGTAGACTATTTAAAAGAAAAAAATAAAAAAATATTCTTGGACCTTAAGTTTCACGACATACCTAACACTATGCAAAGTGCTATTAGATCAGGGGTAAGAGATGAAGTTTGGATGATGACAATTCATGTATCTGACATAGAGGGCATGAGACAGTGTGCTAAAGCTGCAAGTGAAGAAGCTGAAAGATTAAATATAGAAAGACCGATAATAGTCGGAGTGACGGTTCTTACTTCACTTAGTGACCAAGATTTAAAAGATATAGGATGTAACTTAGGAACAGAGGAATTAGTTATTAAGAGAGCGAAGTTAGCTAAAGAAGCTGGAATTGATGGTGTAGTATGCTCTGCACAAGAAGTAGATAAGATTGTAGAAGCTTGTGGAGAAGATTTTATAACAGTTTGCCCGGGAATAAGACCAAAGGCAGCTGAAGTAGGGGATCAAAAGAGAGTTGTTACTCCAGCAGATGCAATAAGAAGAGGAGCTCATTATTTGGTGGTAGGAAGACCTATAACGAAGTCAGAAAACCCAAGAGAATCAGCTATTAACATAGTAAGAGAAATTGAAAATGCTTAGGAGGTAGTAACATGAAGGGAAAATTAATTTTACAAGATGGTACAGTATTTGAAGGTAAAGCATTTGGGTACTTAAAAGATAGCGTAGGAGAGGTAGTATTTAATACTTCAATGACAGGGTATGGTGAAGTTTTAACAGATCCTTCTTACTACGGACAAATAGTGACTATGACTTATCCGCTTATAGGTAATTATGGAATAAATTTAGATTCAGTTGAGTCATCGGGAGTTCATGTTAAGGGATTTATAGTTAGGGAAAAATGTGATTTCCCAAATAATTTTAGATGTGAGATGGATATAGAGACATATTTAAAACAAAATAAAGTAATAGGGCTTGAAGGTATAGATACCAGAGCACTAACAAAAATATTAAGAAAAAACGGAAGTATGAAGGGTATAATAACGCTTGAACATAATGAACTAGAAGATGTTGAGCACAAATTAGAGCAGTTTTCAAATACAGAAGCAGTGAATACCGTTACTAGAAAAGAAGTAGAGTATATAAAGGGAAACGGAAAAAAAGTTGCAATAATGGACTATGGGGTAAAGAAAAATATTATTAGATCATTTAAAAGACGTGATTGTGATATCACAGTACTTCCAGCTTCAACAACTGCTAAAGAAGTGCTAGATTTAGATCCAGATTTAATATTTTTATCAAACGGGCCTGGAGATCCTGAAGATTTAGTAAGCGTAATAGACAATATAAAAGATTTAATAGGCAAAAAACCAATTGCTGGAATATGCTTAGGGCATCAACTACTAGCACTTGCTCTTGGTGGGAAGACATCTAAACTTAAGTTTGGACATAGAGGTGGTAACCATCCAGTTAAGGATTTAGAGGAAGGTAAAGTATTTATAACTTCTCAAAACCATGGTTACTATGTTTCAGATGTCCCTAAACAAGTGAAAGTAACTCAGATAAATTTAAATGACAATACTGTTGAAGGAATGAGACATGAAGAACTTCCGATATACAGTGTGCAGTATCATCCAGAAGCTTGCCCAGGGCCTAAAGACAACGACTATATATTTGACAAGTTTTTAGACCTTATATAATAGAATTCAGATAAAAGTTTGGATATAAGTATAGATTAAAGAAGGTATGGACTCAAATGTAATTTGAGTTAGGACCGATTTAAAATTTGTTATGCGAGGAGATAAAATTATGCCTAAATTAAAAGATGTAAAAAAGACTTTAGTACTAGGTTCAGGACCTATTATAATAGGGCAAGCAGCAGAATTTGACTACTCTGGAACACAAGCTTGCCAAGCACTAAAAGAAGAAGGAGTAGAAGTTGTACTTATAAACAGTAACCCAGCTACTATAATGACTGACAAAGAGGTAGCAGATAAAATATATATAGAGCCATTAACAGTAGAATTTATTGAAAAGATAATAGAAAAAGAAAAGCCAGATAGTCTACTTGCAGGAATGGGTGGACAAACAGGTCTTAACCTTGCAGTTGAGCTACACGAAAAAGGTATACTAGAAAAATACAATGTAAAAGTTTTAGGAACTTCAGTTGAATCTATCAAAAAAGGTGAAGACAGAGACTTATTCAGAGAGATGATGAAGGAAATAAACCAACCAGTAGTAATCAGTGATATTGTCACAGATTTAGAATCTGGTTTGAAATTTGCCGATAAGATTGGATATCCAGTAGTAGTTAGACCAGCTTATACATTAGGAGGAACAGGCGGAGGAATCGCAGATACTGAGGAAGAACTTAGAGAGATACTTCAACACGGACTTCAATTAAGCCCAGTAGGACAAGTACTTTTAGAGAAGAGTATAAAAGGATGGAAAGAAATAGAGTACGAAGTAGTAAGAGATGGAAATGGAAACTGTATAACAGTTTGTAATATGGAGAACGTAGACCCCGTAGGAGTTCATACTGGAGATAGTATAGTTGTAGCTCCGAGTCAAACTTTAAGCGATGAAGAGTACCAATTACTTAGAAAAGCATCTATAGATATAATAAATGCAGTAGAAGTAAAAGGCGGATGCAATGTTCAAATAGCGCTTAATCCACACAGTTTAGAATATGCGATAATAGAAATTAATCCTAGAGTAAGTAGATCTTCAGCACTCGCTTCTAAGGCAACTGGATATCCTATAGCAAAAGTTTCTGCAAAAATTGCATTAGGATATACTTTAGACGAAATAGAAAATGCTGTCACAAAAAAGACTTACGCTTGTTTCGAACCGACATTAGACTATGTAGTGGTAAAAATACCAAAATGGCCATTTGATAAATTTAGACATGCTAACAGAAAGCTTGGTACAAAAATGATGGCAACTGGAGAGATAATGAGTATTGGTAGCAATTTTGAGGCTGCGATATTAAAGGGAATAAGATCTCTTGAAACTGGAAAATACTCTTTAGTCCACAGAGCTTCTGAAGAGAGAACAATAGAAGAACTAAAACAAAGAGTTGTAGTACCCGATGATGAAAGATTATTTGATCTAGCCGAAATGATTAGAAGAGGATATAAGCTAGAGATGATAGAAGAGATAACTGGTGTAGACAAATGGTTTATAAATAAATTTAAATGGATAGTTGAACAAGAAGAAAAATTAAAAGAGCTTAAGATAGAAGATTTAGACAAAGATTACTTGCTAGAATTAAAGAAAAAAGGATTCTCGGATAAAGGAATTTCAGATTTAATGAAATTAAGCCCAGAAAAATTATACGAGCTTAGAAAACTGTATAGTATAGAGCCTGCTTATAAGATGGTTGATACATGCGGAGGAGAATTTGATGCACTTTCTCCATATTTCTACTCAACTTACGATCAGTACGATGAAGTAGAAGTAAGTGATAAAAAGAAAGTAATAGTTCTTGGATCAGGACCTATAAGAATAGGTCAGGGGATTGAGTTTGATTATTGCTCAGTTCATTGTATAAAATCACTTAGAAGACAAGGCATAGAGACTATAATAATAAATAACAATCCAGAGACAGTAAGTACAGATTTTGATACTTCTGATAAACTTTACTTTGAACCATTAACTGAAGAAGAAGTTTTAAATATAATAGAAAAAGAAAATCCAGATGGAGTTATACTTCAATTTGGTGGTCAAACTGCTATAAAACTTGCTAAGTTTTTACATGAAAAGAATATAAAGATACTTGGTACAGATTTTGTAAATATAGACGCAGCAGAGGACAGAGAAAAATTCGATGAACTTCTAGAGAGATTGGATATAAATAGACCAAAAGGAAAAGGTGTATGGACTGTAGCAGAAGGTGTTGAAGTAGCAAATGAACTAAAATATCCAGTATTAGTTAGACCTTCATATGTACTTGGTGGACAAGGGATGGAGATAACTTACAACCAAGAAAAATTAACTCAGTACCTAGAAGATGCATTTAATAGGGACAGTAAAAATCCAGTTCTTATAGATAAATACCTAACTGGTAGAGAGATAGAAGTTGATGCTATATGTGATCAAGAAGATATATTAATACCGGGTATAATGGAACATTTGGAGAGAGCGGGAGTTCACTCTGGGGATAGTATAACAATGTATCCAAGTCAAAATATTTCGGATGAAATAAAAGCAAAAATACTAGATTATACTAAGAAAATAGCACTAGATCTAAACGTGATAGGAATGGTAAATATACAATTTATAGAATACCATGGAGAGTTATATATAATAGAAGTAAATCCAAGAGCGAGCAGAACGGTTCCATATATCAGTAAAGTTAGTAATGTACCAATAATAGACATAGCTACTAAATGCATGTTAGGCGATAAGTTAAAAGACATTGGATATGGAACAGGAATATACAAAGAACCAGAGTTAGTATCTGTAAAGGTTCCAGTATTCTCTATGTCAAAACTATCTAAAGTAGAAGTAAGTCTTGGACCGGAAATGAAGTCTACGGGAGAAGTTCTTGGAGTTGGAGAAAATCTAGAAGAAGCCCTTTACAAAGGATTTATAGCAGCTGGAAAACATATGTCTGACGAAAGAGGTGTTGTTCTGGCAACTATTAATGACAATGATAAAGAAGAATTTATAAATATAGCAAAAGATATGAGAGATCTTGGATACACTTTTGTAGCTACAGAAGGTACAGCAAATAGCTTAAGGGAACATGGAATAGAAGCTGAAATTGTAAATAGAGTAGAAGAAGCTAGACCCAATATACTAGATGTAATAAGAAATAAGCAAGTAGATCTAGTGATAAATACACCTACAAAAGGTAATGATTCAACGAGAGACGGATTTAAGATAAGAAGAACTGCAATAGAGTTCTCAACCGAGGTAATGACATCTCTTGATACACTAAAGGCTATGGTAGGAGTCAGAAAAGAGAAGATAGATGAAGATAAGCTTAAGGTATACAATTTAGGAGAATAGCTAAAATTAATTAAAACATAAAATTTAATTCAAGTATAAATTTAAAAAGGTGATAACATATACGTTATCACCTTTTTTAGATTAAAAAGCGCAGAAAAATCTAGGGTTTATCTCAGTACCATAGTCGGCATAGTTAATCTTAAATTTAGGTATACCGAATTCCGCTGGAGCAATTTGATCTATTCCAAAATAAATTACAACACCATCAAATGTTAAATAGAATGCTTGATCAGCGGGAATCTCAAAATTATCAAGTGCATAAAACCAATTAATATTTTCAGTAATTGTAGATTTTATGTACTCGGATACAAGATTGATATAATCTACATCTGAATTAAATACATCTGCAAGAGTAAGTTCTTTCCCAGTGATTAGATCTACATTGTAATTGTTTAGGGTATTATACAAAATTCCAGCGGATGTAGCTTGACCTTTTAAATCTAGAATACAACTTAATGTTGAATTCATACTAAATGTTATTGCATAGTTGGAAGTAACATTGAATCTGCTAGGTGTTTGAGAACTGTTTTCAGCATTTTTGTTATAGGCAGCGGCTTCTTCAGAAATTCCAGTTTTAAAATCATCAACAGATTTTTTTATGGCGGTGTTTATATCTCTTAAAACTCCTGGGTTTCCAGCATTTTGTTGTCCGGCGATATTAAACAATGAGGGGTATTGCATATCGTAAGAAAAATATCCTTCCCTCCCAAATTCTTCGTTGAATCTTACGTATAAAAGATTGTGAGTACAATTTGCATTAACACGATAATTAATCATAGAAATCTCCTCTCTACTTTACTTAAACTATAATAGTGTATGAATTGAGATATAATTGTGTTAACAAAAACAACATAAAGCTTATAAAATTATGGTATAATACTGAATATTAGATGTATTTAACAGGAGGAAAAAATGTTATTACTTGCAGATAAATGGAAAGATTATGAATTAATAGATATGGGAAATGGAGAGAAATTAGAGCGTTGGGGTCAATATGTCCTTAGAAGGCCTGACCCTCAAGTAGTCTGGCCTATGGAATCTGAATGGGCTCTATGGAAAAATCCACATGGTCACTATCATAGAAGTAATAGAGGTGGAGGACAATGGGAGCATAAAAAAAAGTATCCAGAGCAATGGACTATAAATTACAAAGCACTTAAGTTCCATATAAAACCAACTGGATTTAAACATACAGGTCTTTTTCCTGAGCAAGCTGCAAATTGGGATTGGATGATGGATAAGATAAAAGGAGCAAATAGACCAATAAAGGTATTAAATTTATTTGCTTATACTGGAGGAGCGACAGTCGCTTGTTCTTATGCAGGAGCCGAGGTTTGTCATGTTGACGCAGCAAAAGGAATGGTAAATTGGGCAAAGGATAATATAGAATTGTCTGGACTTAAATCTAGACAAGTTAGATTTATAGTAGACGATGTAGTAAAATTCGTTGAGAGAGAGATAAGAAGAGGTAAAAAATACGATGCAATAATCATGGATCCACCTTCATATGGACGTGGACCTAAAGGAGAAGTTTGGCAAATAGAAGAGAAACTATTTAGTTTTGTTGAGTTATGTATGGGAGTTCTTTCTGATGATCCTCTATTTTTCTTAATAAATTCATACACTACAGGTTTTTCTCCTATAGTCCTAGAAAATGTTCTATCAACAACAATTGGAAAAAAAGTAAAAGATGGTAATATATACGGTGGAGAACTTGGAATACCAGCATCTAGAGACGGTAAAATATTACCGTGCGGAATATTTGGTAGATGGGAGAGCATATAGTGGTAAAAGTTATTTACGAAGATAACCATCTTCTAGTAGTTGAAAAACCTGTAAACATACTATCTCAGTCGGATAAAACAAATGATAAAGATATGGTGAATTTACTAAAAAAATATGTAAAAGATAAATACAATAAACCGGGAAATGTTTTTATTGGGCTTGTTCACAGGCTTGATAGACCTGTTGGTGGAGTTATGGTGTTTGCCAAGACTTCTAAAGCTGCTTCTAGACTTTCTGAACAAGTCAGAAATAAAACTTTTAAAAAGACTTATAGAGCTATAGTACATGGAAGTTTCAATAAGGAAAATGATGTGTACAAAGACTATTTATATAAAAATAAAAAAACTAATACGGTAAGTATAGTAAACAAAGATCATAAAGAAGCCAAAAATGCTGAACTAAGCTACAATTTAATTTCTAGTAAGGGCGACTTGAGTATGGTCGAAGTCGATTTGAAGACTGGAAGGTCTCATCAAATTAGAGTTCAGTTTGCAAGCAGAAATCATCCGCTATATGGCGATCAAAGATATGGTCAAAAGATGAATAAAGTAGGGCAACAATTAGCACTTTGGTCACAAAAAATTGAAATAGTGCATCCAACGACCAAAGAAAAAATGGAATTTGAATCTTCACAGCCAAATGAATACCCATGGAATATATTTAAATAATGATAGAGGGTGGATCACATGAGTAAATACTTTTCTATAGGTGAAATGGCAAAACTTCATAAAATAAGCATTCAGACACTCAGATATTACGATCAAATTGACTTATTTAAGCCAGTACATGTCGATTACGATAGCGGTTATAGATATTATTCTATCGATCAGTTCTCTCAACTTGATTTAATCAAGTATTTAAAATACCTGGGGATGTCACTTAAAGAGATAAAAGTAAATTTAGAAGATAGTAATGAAGAAATATTAAAATTGTTAAATAGTAAAATAGGAATGGTAGAAGATAAAATTAAAGAATTAGAGTTAATCAAAAAAGTTTTAAGTACAAAAAAAGAGACCATTGAGAAAGGTTTCAAAGCTGATGAAGTAGGAAAGATAATAAGAAAACATATACCGAAAAGAAGTATTTTGTCTATAGACTATGAAGAAGGTTTAAGCCACGAAGAGACATTAGAGTTGTCTAGAAGACAGATAGCAAATATCTTAGAAGAAAATATATCTGTTTTTTACGGTGGAGTAAGTGGACTAATTTCTATCGATAATTTTATAAAAGAAAATAGAGTAAATTATGAGAACAGTTTTGTAACTGTAGAAAGAGATCTTTTTAATGAAAAGTCTCAAAAGTATATATCTGAAATTTCTTCTGGTGATTTTATTTGTATGACATATAAGGGAGATTACAGTGGCAATTACGAACATATAAAAAAAATTGTCGATTATGTAGAGTACAAGAGAATTCCAGTTGAGGGGTATATTTACGAGATTCCAATTGTAGATCCACTATCGGCTAGTCACAAGGATGATTTATTGACAGAAATACAGATACAGGTAAAGAAAAGAGAAATAGACCTTAGATGCTTAGTATAAAATTAAATTAATTTTGATTAAAAAGGAGATTATTTATATAAAATAATCTCCTTTTTAAATGTATTTTTTAATATATAGTTGCTTTTTACCTAAGAAGAACATAAATATTTGCTTTACATAAAATAAATATTAGTTAAATCTTTATTGGTTACTTCTGATAGGAGGTTGGTTATCAATGAATGATCACGGTTTAAAACGTGATGTCGAAAATGACTGTAAAAGCAAAAAATGTAATATTTATATTTCAGGATTGGGCATGGAATCATCAAAAGGTGTAATTTCAGTAGTTGATGGTGTAAATTTCAATATAATTGAAAAAATAAAGGTTTCGTCAGATATTAGAGGTGTAGATGTAAATAATTTTACTAAATTAGTTTATATTGCAAATATTACTGGAAATAACGTCTTAGTAGTTGATGCAAGAGTTAATAAGGTCGTAAAAAAAATTGAGGTTGGAGAGTCTCCATTTTATGTTCGAGTTAATCCAAATACAAACTTAATATACGTAGCTAATAGGGGATCAAGATTTGTATCTGTTATTGATGGTATAACTAACAAAGTTATAAATAATATTAAGACTCCAAAAGGAAGCTCACAAGCAAAAATAGATATAAATTTAAATACAAATAGGATCTATATCACTAATAATGGATCTAATAATATCACAGTAGTAGATGGAATCTCAAACTCTGTATTAGATTATGTAGATGTAGATTCTGCACCGTCTGGGATAGCAGTAAATCCAAATACAAATAAAGTTTATATCGGATATAATTCATCGAGTACAGATTATGTAACGGTATTAGATGAAGAAACGAATTGTATATTAGATAATATAGTGGTTGAGAAAAGACCTCAATTTTTGAGTGTAAACCCTATTACAAATTTGATTTATGTTTCAAATACTACAAGTGGTACTATATCAGTAATTGATGGTAGTACTGACAAAGTTATTAGATCTATGAGAGTAGGGGTTGCACCTTACGATATAGCAATTGATGTCTTTAGAAATATAGTGTATGTTGCCAACTATAGTTCTGGTGACATATCGGTTATAAGAGGTAGTGATAATACAGTAATCGCTAATCTGTCACCCGAAATTTGTGGAACTTGGGGAGTTGGAACTGTAGTTGGGGTTTAATGATGTCTTTTGATTATAATTTAAAAAATTTGAATTTATTAAACGATAGTTTATTTAATACAGAATTTAAATAATATTTGTAATCAAAATATTTATTAAGACAGTATTAATTTAAGCATAATGATGTAGATTTATATATATATTCATCTAGCTTATATGTACTGTCTTAAACTTTGCCCTAAAACTGCAATAACTCTATTGCTGATACAGTGTTAAGATAAAAAATATGTAAAAAAGGATTAAAATTCCCGTTAAATACAATAAAATCATGATAAAAAGATATTGACTCTATAGTTACTATAGAGTTTATAATAGGTTATGACAAAGAGAAAAAAGTATTTATATGTCGAATGAATAAAATCATTTGCAGAATGAGCTATTAAACTTGGTATTTTACAAATTGGATTTTATATACAAATTTGAGGAACACTAAGTGTGAAAACGATATTTATTAATTGCATGGAGGAAATGAAAATGAGTATGAATAACAATCATGAACTAGAGACAAAAATAATTCATTGGGGTCATGAGCCAGATCCGACAACAGGATCTTTGGCTTCTCCAATATATCAGACTGCGACTTTTGCAGCAAATTCAGTTGAACATTTTGAAGAGTTATGTATGACTTGGGGGTATGTGTATTCAAGAGAATGTAATCCTACATTAACAGAGTTAGAGTCTAAATTAGCTATGCTTGACAATGCAGAAAGCGCTATCTCAAGTACATCTGGAATGGGTGCAATAACATCTACTCTATTGGCTTTGGTTAAAAGTGGAGACCATATAATAAGTTCAAATGGCATATTCTCACATACAAAACTATTTATGAGCGAATTACTTTCAAAATTTGGAGTAGAAATTACATTTGTAGATGCTATAAATCCACAAAATATTAAAGATGAAATGAAGGCGAATACGAAAATTGTTTATGTTGAAACTCCTTTAAACCCATCATTAGACTTGGTTGATATAAAAACTGTAGCAGACATAGCACATGAACATAAGAGCTTATTGATAGTAGACAGTACTTTTGGAACTCCTATTGTTCAAAGGCCATTAGATTTAGGAGCAGATTTAGTTATACACAGTTTAACAAAATATATGAACGGTCATGGAGACGCATTAGGTGGTTCTGTTGCCGGCTCTAAAGAATTAATAGATCTAGTAAGATGGCCAAGCTTATGTTGTTTCACAGGAGCTTCCATGTCTCCAATAAATGCATGGCTTATATTAAGAGGTATAAAGACATTAGACATGAGAATCAAAAAACACTGTGAAAATGCTTTATTAGTTGCTGAATTCTTAGAGAACAACGAAAATGTTGAAATAGTTAAGTATCCAGCTTTAAAATCACATCCTCAGTATGAGTTATGTCAAACTCAAATGAATGGACTTGGCGGTGGAGTAGTTTCATTCAAACTAAAGGATGGGATAAATGGACTTACAAGGGATCAGGCTAGTAGAAAGTTAATGAACTCATTAGAAGTATGTACGATAGCTACTAGTTTAGGAGAAGAACATACGCTAGTTCAAATGGATGGAGAAAATCTAATAAGAATAGCCTTAGGACTTGAATCATCAAAAGACATAATAAATGATTTCTCTAAATCTATTGAAAAAATTAAGTAATATAATAAAAATAAAATTATTTAGTAAGATAGATATTAAATACAACAAGGAGACTAACCATGGAAAAAAAGAGCAATATTAAAAGATTTTCAATTATTTTTATATTAGCATTTGGTATGACAGCAATGTATAGTTTGCCATATATGAAATCGGCATTTTATGATCCTATGCAACAGGCATTATCACTTAGCCATACTCAAATTGGTAACTTACTTAGTACTTATGGTATGGTTGCAATGGTATCTTACTTCGTAGGAGGTTGGTTTGCAGACAAATTTTCTGTAAAAAAACTGATCACACTTTCACTAGTTGTTTCGGGACTTTTAGGATTTTACTTTGCTACATTCCCATCATACGGTATGTTAGTTGTAATGTTCGTTTTGTGGGGATTCACAACTATAATGACATTCTTCCCAGCCTCGGTTAAAGTTATAAGAATGCTTGGCGATGAATCTGAGCAAGGTAGATTATTTGGATTCTATGAAGGTCTATCAGGAATAGCAGGAACAGTTATTTCTTTTATAGGACTTTATTTCTTTGGTAAATTTGCTGAAATAACAGTAGGATTTAAATATGTTGTTTGGCTATATTCTATATCCTCAATAGTTTGCGGAATAATATTATACTTCTTAATTGATGATGTTAAAGACACTGAAGAATCAAATGATGGAATGAGTATTTCATCTTTCTTAAAAGTGATAACTATGCCAAAAGCTTGGTTATTAGGTTTAACTATATTCTCAGTTTATCTTGTATTCTCAAGTTTAACATATTTAAGTCCATACTTATCGGAAGTTTATGTAATGCCTTTAACATTAGTTTCTGCACTATCAATAATTAGAACATATGTTATTAAAATGGGTGCATCGCCTATTACAGGAATAGTTACTGATAAGGTTGGATCATCTATTAAAGTATTATTTGTAGGATTTTTATTTATGGCTGTAAGTACTGCAGCATTCTTATTTATTCCAAAGAGTCCATCATTTATGTGGATAGCAGTTATTAACATGATAATACTAAGTGTAATTTTATTTGGAGCTAGAGGAATTTATTTTGCTACAGTTTCTGAGTCAAATATACCTATTGAGACTACTGGTGCTGTAGTTGGTTTTGCATCATTTTTAGGATTCTCACCAGATGCATTCTATTATACAGTTGCAGGTAACTGGTTAGATAAGTACGGGCAAACAGGTTACACTTATATATTCATACTTTCAGTGGTTTGTGCATTTATAGGAATATTCGCTACTTATACACTTATGAAAATGAACAAGAAAAATAGTACTAAATAAGCTTAAACTTGTTAATATAAACGGAATTGATTGCTTAAACTGTTAATATAAACGGAATTGATTTATGTACACAATATAATATGGGGATGAACTATAAATGTTCATCCCCATTTTTATTTATAGGAAGTTATATAATATATTTATATAATACATGAAAAATTGTATACTATATAAGATAAGTCGAGAGGAGGAAAATTTATGGATAAATACACTGGATTCTATATAAACAGACCTGTAGGTAATAATATATTTTCATATGATGAAAGAAGTAACAAAAGTATATTTGTACCAAGGCTTATAAATGGAGATCTAAACGACGTTGTATTAGGAGATGAAGTCTGTTTTAATGAAGTTGAGAATGGAGAAGAGATTCTTTGTAAAGGCTTAAAAAACTTAGTAGAATACAATTTTAATGGTAAAAAAGTTTATATATTTGACAATCACAATCATGCATTTTACTTTTGGATAAATAGTTTTTTGTCTGGAGGCTTTGAAAAAGGGTGTAAATTAGTACATGTAGATCAACATAAGGATACTAGAGCTCCAGAAAACTACAATGTAAATATAGAAGATATAGATGATGTTTTTAGATATACAAATGAAGTTCTAAATGTTGGAAATTTTATTAAGCCTGCGCTAGAGTATAATTTATTCTCAGAAGTTATAATAGTAGACAGTATGTATAGCTTTAACTTGGAGATAACCGGTGAATATGTACTAGATATAGATTTAGATATATTCTCGAAGGATATGGACTACATAAATAGAGACTTTAAAATGAGCAAAATTAAAGAATACATAGAGAAATCAACTGTTATAACAGTTGCAACAAGTCCTTTTTTCATTGATCAAAACTATGCTATTAAGGTGTTAAAAGAATTGTTTAATTATGATATAATGTAATAGTTAATAAAGCCAGTACAGAAATTTTGTAGAAGATCAAAAGATACTGTATAAATATAAGGTAATTTAGGAGGAAAACTTATGAGTTTATTTGATTCTTGGAATGATTTAAGTGACAATCATGAGAGCCAAGACGCCGAAGTTAAATTTTGGGAAGACTATTTAAAAGTTGAGGCTAGTATATATAACGAGATTTTAAATGAAAAATTAGACGTTGTAGAAGGAAAAGTAAGTGAACTTGCTGAGAAGTTTAATACATCAAATGAGTACTTTATGGGATTCATAGATGGAATAAGTGAAAGTTTAAAGGAAGATGTAGTATTAGAGGATATAGAAGCTGATTCAGAAGTATCTTTGAAAATTGACTTGGAAAAACTATTCTTTAATATGGTAAATGTAGAAGCTCATTGGTTATATGGACTTCCAGGCTGGGATGATATACTGTCATTAGATCATAGAAAACAAGTAATCAAAGACTACAAAAAGTCTAAAATTATAGTTAAAGAAGAAAAAATTGGTAGAAATGATCCTTGTCCATGTGGAAGTAGTAAAAAATACAAAAAATGTTGTGGTAAATAATAGTTGTTTTGAGGAAAATAACTTTTAGAAAGATATCATAGGCATTTTATATAAAAATTTAACATTGTCAACATAAACTATCTCAATATAATTTTATAGTGAATTATGATGAGATAGTTTTTTATTTCGAAGATTGGAGAAATTATGGTAATTTTCGTTGATGCTGATGCATGTCCCGTAAAAAAAGAGATTGTAAAGGTCGCGAAAGATTATGGCCTTAAAGTAAAAATGTTCACTGATACAACTCACGATATAAACGACGGTTACAGTAATGTTATTGTGGTAGAAAAAGGAAGTGACTCAGTAGATTTCGCAATTATAAATAAAATTAAAGAAAAAGATATACTTGTAACCCAAGATTATGGATTGGCTTCTATGGCTCTTGGGAAAAAAGCCTTTGTCATACATCAAAATGGATTTTTATATACATTAGATAATATAGATCAAATGTTATTTGAGAGACATCTAAACAGTACAGCTAGAAGAGGAGGATTTAAAACCTCAAATCCGAAAAAGAGAAAAGAAGTGGATAATGCTAAATTTGAAGCTTGCCTTATAAAACTTGTAAATAAATTATTACATGGTTAAAGATTTTGAAAATAGAATTGATTATAAAATAGTTTATTATATCGTGATATAATTTTATTGATTCTTAAATAATTTATATTATAAAAACATCGTGAAAGTGGGGAATAATTATGAAGTTTATAGATTTACATTGTGATACAGTTTCAAAACTTATGGATGATAATAAATGTGGCCTTAAAAAAAATGATTTTCACGTTGATATTGAAAAACTTATAAAAGGTAACTGTTTAGCTCAGACATTTGCGCTTTATATAGACCTTGATGTAATCAAAAATCCATACGATTATTGTATGAGTATGGCTAAAAAGTTTCATGAAGAAATGGACAATAACAAAGAATTTATAAAACTTGCTACAAATTACGATGAAATCATGAAAAATCAACAGCATAATAAAGTGACGGCGCTTTTATCTATAGAAGAGGGAGCTGTTTTAGAAGGAAAAATCGAATACTTAAATAAATTTTACGATTTAGGTGTCAGAATGATAACACTTAGTTGGAATCACGAAAATGAGCTTTGTTATCCTCATAATGAGGAAAAATTCAGAAAAAAAGGGCTTAAAGATTTTGGAAGAGAAGTAGTACATACAATGAATGAATTAGGAATGATTATAGACGTTTCACATATATCAGATGGAGGTTTTTATGATATTGCAGAAATATCTAGAAAGCCTATAATAGCCACTCACTCAAATGCTAGAGCTGTTAC
Source organism: Metaclostridioides mangenotii (assembly GCF_018917235.1). Lineage (GTDB taxonomy): Bacteria > Bacillota > Clostridia > Peptostreptococcales > Peptostreptococcaceae > Metaclostridioides. Next base: position 29,380 of record NZ_JAHLOF010000007.1, on the reverse strand, counting down.
AAACCATTCTAGAAATTTAACTGATGATATGATTAAAGTTATTGCGAACTGCGGTGGTGTTACAGGTATAAACTTTTATCATACTTTTTTATCCGAAGACCAAGGAGTTGATAGTAAATTAGAGTATATGGTAAATCATATAAAACATATTCATAATGTAGGCGGAATAGATGTAATTGCCATTGGAAGTGACTTTGATGGTATAGAATCAAATTTAGATATAAAAGACGCATCTGAAATGGGAAAACTTTATGATCCACTAAAAAAAGAAGGTTTCTCAGAGGATCAAATAGAGAAAATTTACAATAAAAACGTCCTTAGAGTAATTAAAGATGTTTTATAAAGTACAGATGAACTAGCTAGTAAACAAATCATTATATTAAACATAGTATAGACTAAGAATATTTTATTGGAGGTTTATTCACTATGAAGATAGGAGACGTTGTAGCTAGAGAATCATATAATAAAGATATAATCTTCAAAATAGTATCTTTTGGTACAGATGAAACAGGAGATAAAATAGCAATTTTAAAGGGTGTTGCCTTTAGGATTATAGCAGATGCTAAGTTAGACGATTTAGTGCCGGTTACAGCTCCTGATTTGAGGGAGATATTAATAGATAAAGAAGTTGAAACTAGATTATCTAGATCAGTAAAAAAGGCTAAAGATAGGGAAAAGAAGATGACAAGATCAATACCTAAACTTCAAGCTACCGCCAATGCATATGGGATACCTGGAAAAGTTCTACAAATTGATGGCGATAAAGAGTATTTGAATATCTGCCTAGATGTATATGCTGAGCTTGGAATTCCAGCTGCTGGGGCTGCAGTGTCAGAGTCAAATCAATATAAAGAAGTTAGAGGTCTCTTGGAAAAATACAACCCGGATATACTTGTAATAACGGGCCATGATTCAATGACTCTTAAAAGAGGCAGTGTAGATAATATAAATAATTATAGAAACTCTTTAAACTTTATTAAGGCAGTAAAAGAAGCCAGAAAATGGCAACCAAACTTAGATAGTTTGGTGATATTTGCAGGAGCATGCCAATCAAATTATGAGAAAATTATAGGGGCAGGGGCTAACTATGCGAGTTCTCCTGGAAGAATAATGATACACGCGTTGGACCCTGTTTTTATTGTTGAAAAAATAGCTTGTTCTAGAATTGATGTAGTAGTTCCGATAGAAGAAGTAATAGAGCAAACAGTCACAGGAGTTAAGGGAGTAGGAGGTTCTGAAACTAGAGGAAAATTCAGATGGGCCATGCCAAAAATGATGATATAGTAAAAAATTCACAATAATTTCATAAATTTTAAAAAAAGTATTGACTTTTATTTCAAAAAAATATAAAATTATTGTTTATGCATTTGACAAATATGTTTATTTATGATATTATGTAAACATATAATCGTTAAAGAAGGTGATTTTGTGGCTACTGTTCAGACTTTGGATAAAATCAGAATGAGCTTAGAAAGACACATTGGCAAGAAAATTTTATTGAAGGCCAATAAAGGAAGAAAGCAGATTATTACTAAAGAGGGAATACTAGAAAAAGTATATCCAAGCGTGTTTGTTATAAAACTAGATGATGAGAGTAACGGATACCCTAGAGTATCATATAGCTATTCGGACCTATTGACATCTAACGTTAAACTACAAGTTTTCAGAGATCAAGATAATTTACAGATAAGTTAAAAATTATGCCTATTTAAAATAGGTGTAATTTTTTTTTTGTTCTTTTAATATAAATATAGTGTGATATTTTATTTTTGTATTAGGAGGGTAAACTATGGAACTTATTAAAGATGTAATTAAACTTGATAATAGAATAGACTTTGGAAAATTCCAGACTTTTATTGAAGCGGAGACTGTTGTGCCAGATAAAAAGATGGATGTCTATGAAATTGTCAAAACTGAAGGGTACATATCATTTAGAAAAGTTGAAGCAACAGATGGAAAAATACTTCTAAGAGGAAGCTTTAACTACAATGTAATTTACATAGCTGATGATAAAAAGACTGTCTCAAACGTTGATGGAAAGATAGATATAAACGAGGTAGTAGAAAAAGACAATGTACTACACAATATGGACCACATGCTATTCCCAGAAGTAGAGCATATGGACTGTACTATTATGAATGAAAGGAAGCTAAAAATAGGAGCTCTTATGAATGTCAGAGGAAGTTTATTTGAAAAGCAGGCCTTAGATATAGTAAAAGATGTTTCTCAAGTTGAAGGCATACAAAAACATAGAAAAGAGATCAAATTTCAGGATATAGTAGGTATAGAACAGTCAGATAGCTCTATAAGAGATACTATAAATATTAATACAGATGAAATACAATCGATTATAAGCTTAAATCCTTGCATAAGGGTTAAGGAAAGCAGAGTAACGGATAATAAAGTTATAGTAGGAGGAGTTTTGGAGATAAATCCTCTTGCAAGTACTTATGAGGGTGAACTGGTAGAATTAGATAGATTGGGTATAGAGTTTACTCAATTTGTGGAGATGGCTGGTGTAGGCGATGGAATGAAGGAAGAGGTATTGCTAACTATTTCTGACTTCAACCATAATTTCAAACAAAGTTCCGATAGTTCTAATGGAGTACTAGAAATCGACTGTACTGCTCTTTGTAAAGTTAAGGTAACTGATGAAGTTACGAGAGAAGTATTACAAGATGCATATTCACCACAGACAATGATAAAGTTCGACCATAAACCAATAAAATTAAATAAAGCACTAAGTAATTTTGAAGATACATTTACAGTAAGAGAGAATCTAAGAAATGACAATGACGATATACAAATAAAAGATATAGTAAGCGTTTGCTGTACTGCTTCAATCGAGAATTCATATGTAGAAGACAACAAAAGTGTAATACAAGGTATAGTTAAATTAGACGTATTATATGTACCTGTTGAAGGCTTAAAAATGGTGTACACAATAAGCGAAGAAATTCCATTTGAGAATGATATGCCTATAGAAAATATGACAGATGTATCTACAGTATTTAATACAGTATCAATTGACAAGGTTGATGCTGATCTAAATAGAGATCAGATAGATTTAAATGTAAGGCTTAAGAGGGTTACAGAAGCTCTAGATAAAAACACAGAAAGCTTTATAGTTAAAGGAGAGGACCAAGGGCCTTACGACCTTTCGAATGCTCCAAGTATCATAGTGTATATGTGTAAAAAAGGAGATACATTCTGGAATATAGCTAAGAAGTATAATACAACTGAATCTGAGATAGCAGATTTAAATGATATTAGCCTGGAAGAACCAATTCAAGAAGGTAAGTGTCTAATTCTTGAAAAGAAAGTTGCTATGCTTAGTTAAAATTAAAAGTATAAAAACTCTCTCAAATATAGGTTAAGAAGACTATTTCATTCCTGCTGTATTCAGAATTTTAAAAGATACTCCGAAAATCGGGTTTTGGCTAGATACTTCGGAGCAGTTGCCAGAGCATTCAGTGAATGGTATTTTACTGCACTTTGGAAAAGATAAATATATTACTTGTCGAGCAGTCAATTGTAAAAGATTGACTGCATTTTTTTATATATTCAGGAAAAAAATATTGTAACCTCAAATATCTCTAAGATTTTATATAAAAAATAATAAAATTATATAAGATTAAACTTTTTTCAAAATAGTAAAAAGGTAATGAAGCAAGGTATACTTTTATAGTATAATAGTGATATATACATAAAATTTGTATTAAGTATACAGGAGGCAGTTATGGGTTTTATACAGTTAAAGAGCAGAGCTAAGATCAATTTGTCAATTGATGTGGTAGGTAGAAGAGAAGATGGATATTCACTAGTTGAGATGATAATGCAATCTATAGATTTGCATGATATTATCAAAATAAAGGAATTAGATAATAAAAAAATAATAATTAAAAGCAATAGCTCAAATATGCCTTTAGATAGACGAAATATAGCCTATAAAGCTGCGGTATTAATAAAAAAAGAGTTTAATATTAGTAAAGGTTTAGAAATATACATAGAGAAACACATTCCTATTGCAGCTGGGTTAGCTGGTGGTAGTTCTAACGCTGCAGCAATATTAGTAGGTCTTAATAAATTATGGGACCTTAATTTAAGAGAAGAAGAACTTCAAAACTTAGGCCTTAGGTTGGGATCAGATGTTCCATTTTGTATTTCAGGCAGACCCGCATTAGCTCAAAATATAGGTGAGAAATTAACCTATATAAAAGGGCTTCCTGATGGTACTAACATAGTGGTTTGTAAACCTAATTTGTTTGTTTCTACAAAAGAAGTATACCAAAACTTAAATATGGCAAATGTAGATACTAGACCTAATACAAAGTTATTATTACAAAAACTAGAGGAAGAAGATATAGAAACTGTTTCAAAAAATATGGTAAATGTCTTAGAAAGTGTGACTTCAAAAAAACACAAAGTAATAAATGAAATAGAAAGTATAATTATGGATTTTAATGCTTTAGGGACGTTAATGAGTGGTAGCGGCCCAACAGTTTTTGGGATATTTAAAAGTGAAGAGGATGCATTGAAATGTAAAGTGGAGCTATTAAAAAGATATAAGCAAGTATATTTTACTAAAAATAGTGATAAAGGAGCTGAAATCAATGTATAACTTACCTAAGCTAGATTTGAACAATTTTAAACCATTGAGAGATGTAGTTTTTGAAAACTTAAGAGAATCGATTCTAACAGGAAGATTAAAACCTGGACAAAGACTAATGGAAATACAACTTGCAGAAGGTTTAGGAGTAAGTAGAACACCTGTAAGGGAAGCGATCAGAAAGCTCGAACTTGAAGATTTAGTAGTGATGTTACCTAGAAAAGGTGCTTATGTAACAAATATGTCTTTAAAAGAAATTTTAGATGTTTTGGAAGTAAGAGCGAGTCTAGAAAGTTTGGCAGCAAAATTGGCAGCTAAGAGAAGAAATGAAAAAGATATAGAAAAATTAAAACAAATAATAAAAAAAATTAAAGATTTATCAGAAAAAGAAGATAAAAGTTTAATGGTAGCGATTTCGGAACTTGATATAGAACTACATCATTATATATTTAATATAGCTAATAATAAATCATTGACTAAGACTACTAAAATTATTTGGGAAAAAGAATATAAATTTAGGTTGTCATATATGAGTGGGTACGATATATCACTAAGGATTGTTGATGAACACGAAAAACTTGTTAAGGCCATTATTGATGGAGATGTTATAACAGCAGAAAAAAGTGCATTAACACATATAAAAAATAGTGAAGAGTATATAATAAATAATGCTACACTTAAACAAGCAGATTTATAAGAAGGGAGACCTTCTTTTTCTTTTATTCAAGTACGATGCAAATGTAGAACATATCATTAAGGAGGGTAACTTTTGGGAAATGAAACTTCTGTAAGAGATATTTTAAATAATCCGCAATTTGAAGGAATGACTGTTATTGCTGGAGAGAATGGTTTAGATAGAGTTGTAAGATCAATAACAGTAATGGATGCTCCAGATCCATTTCCATGGACCAATGGTTATGAAATTGTTTTATGCAGTGGATATATATTCAAAATAAATCCTGATCAATTTGTAAATACGATACAGAAATTGCACGATAATGGAATGTCTTCACTATTCATTAAACTATCTAGATTTATAAAAATACTACCAGATGATGTTAAGCAAAAAGCTGATGAATTAAACTTTCCTATAATAGACGTTCCATTTAGATTTGCATTTATTGATGTAATAAATCCCGCTCTTATACAGATCATAGATCATCAGTCTGAATCACTAAAGTTATCTGAGGAAATTAATAACAGGTTTTCTAATATAGTTATAAATAACGAAGGAATGCAAGTTATCATAGATGTACTATCTGATTTATTAAAAGAGAATCTAATGTATTATGATTTACATTTTCAAAAGATGTATTTTTCTAATAATAAAAACCATATGTACGAGAATATGAAAAAGATGAATATTAAATCAATACTCGAGGAATTTGACAATTATAGAATAGGAGTTAATATCGAGACATATGGATATATCATATTTTTAAATGAAAATGGATTTACAATTGACAGTGATGCAAATAATGCATTATCACATGTGAATACAGCCATTATACTAGATGTTCAGAAAAAGATTTCTAGTATGCAGATTAAAGAAAGACATAGAAATGAATTTGTACAAGACCTTATAATGAATAATATTAAGTTTAAAGATGAGATAAAAAGTAGAGCATCTATATATGGATGGGACTTTTCTGGAAGCATATGCGCTATGGTTGTAGATATTGATGATTTCAAAGAAGAATATTTAAAGTTAGAGAATAAATCTTCTATAGATAAACTAGAGAATGAAAGTAAGAAAATACTACAAACGTGCGTAGATTTCATGAAGATAACTTACAATGACACTGTATACGTTAAGTTTAGTGATAGGATAGTATTTTTAATACAACAAGATGATAAAAATGAAAGTGATTTCGATAATTATGTAAAAAAATTAGGTGATGATTTAAGAGCTGTAATTTCTAGTAAACATAAGTTCACTGCAACTGTAGGGTTTGGTAGTATAAAATCTGATGTTATGGAAACACATAAAAGTTATGAAGAAGCAAATTTATCTATCAAAATTGGTAGAGTTATTCATAAGGGGCATGATGCAACTATTTTATATGAAAAGTTAGGTGTTTACAGACTTTTGTATACAATCTATAAAAATGAAGAGACGAAGATATTTTATAAAGAGAAACTATCCGGTATTCTAGATCATGATGAAAACTACAATTCAGAGCTTTTAAAAACTTTGATTTGTATTATAGATAACGATTGGAATTTAAAAAATTCCGCAAAGGATATGTTTATACACTACAACACAATGAAGTATAGGTATAAAAAAATATGTGAACTGGTTGATGATGATCTTACTGATTATGAATCTAAGGTTAATGTATTACTTGCTGTAAGAATATACCAGATGTTTGACTAAATTAAAAATTTAATAAATAATAAATTTAAATAAATTATATTTTAAGCCTGGGACAATTATCCAGGCTTTTTTTGATTTTATTTTTTAATAAAGAAATTTTAATACCGTTTAATTTATAACTAATCTTACTTATAGTTCGCTCATACTCAATAATATTTAATATATATGTACCAGAGGAACAAAAAAAAGTACTTTTATTTGTCATCAAAGACCGATGAAAGATTATTCAGAATAAATTAAACTATTAATTAATTAAATAAATTTGCAGTTATAAATATAAAAAAATGCAATTGAGGAGGGCAAAAAATGTCTAAAGAAAGCGGTATCATTCAAAATGAATCAAAAGTAAGCTCTTATAGATGGGTAGTGTGGGGAATATTGGTTGTAATTTATCTTACAGTATTCTTTCATAGAATGTCTGTTGGAGTTATAGTTGGCGACTTAGAAAAATCTTTTGGAATGAACGCGACTCAGATAGCAAATTTAGGTGCTATGTATTTCTATGCTTATACTTTAATGCAAGTGCCAACAGGTATTTTAGTTGATTATTTAGGTCCTAAAAAAACAGTTATCGCGGGAAGTGTTATTGCAGCCGTAGGTTCAATATTATTCTCATTCGCAAGTACAATAATGCTAGCATATTTTAGTAGATTACTTGTTGGACTTGGGGTTTCAGTTGTTTTCTTATCAATACTTAAGATACAAGCAAACTGGTTCCCAGCAAAAGATTTCGCCACTATGAGTGGTGTAACAAGTTTTATAGGAAGTTTAGGTGGATTACTTGCACAAACACCACTTCTAATAATAGTTGGTCTAATTGGTTGGAGAGCCTCATTCTTATCAATGGGTGTAATATCACTAGGTCTTGCTGTACTAGTAATGTTATTTATTAAAAATACTCCTACTGAAAAAGGATTGCCAGAAGTTAATCCAGTTCAAGCTGCACCAAGCGGTGAATCAGATGGAGTAGTAAAACAGTTATTTGCTATTGTTAAGAATCCTAAAATTTGGTTTCCAGCGTTTGCATTTGGAACAATAAATGGTTCTACACTTTTATTCTCAGGTACTTTTGGGGTTCCATATTTGATAGCTGAATATGGCCTTAGTAAAACATCTGCAGCTAATATAATAGCAATAGCTCTATTAGCTTCTGGTATAGCATGTGTTTTCGTCGGTAAGATATCAGACACGATGAGAAATAGAAAATTACCAATGTTGGGTTTATCTATAATAGGAATAGTAGGATGGTCACTTATAGTATTTGCAAAACCGCCAATATGGTTAGTAACAGTAGCGGCAGCAATGATAGGTATCTCAGGATCAATAGGCGTTATTTGTTGGTCTCTTGGTAAAGAAGTGAGCAATCCAAAATTAGCTGGTATGTCAATGTCAATAGTTAATGTTTGTGGATTCTTCTTCGCAGCGATACTTCCTGTAATTTGTGGGAAGTTTATAGACGCAAATGTAGCAGCAGGCCTAGCGCTTGCAGTTTCATATAAAAAAGCATTTATAGTTCCGGTTATAGCGGTAGCATCATCAATAGTATTTTCACTGCTAGCAACTGAAACTAAGGCTCAAAACATTTATAAGGGTTAGGTGATTTTATGTCAATTATATTAGATAAAGCAAAAGAAATAGAAGACTATATTATAGCCTTTAGAAGGGATTTACATGAGAATCCAGAGTTAAGTGGTCTAGAGATTAGAACTCAAACTAGAATAATTGAAGAATTAGAAAAATTAGGAGTAGAATACAAAAAAGCTGGAAGAACTTCAGTTATAGCTTGGATAAAGGGAGATAAGCCTGGTAAAACAGTAATGCTTAGAGGAGATACAGACGCTCTTCCTGTTTTAGAAGAATCTGGTGTAGACTATGAATCAACTAAAGAAGGCTTAATGCATGCTTGTGGTCATGATACACATACAGCTATGCTACTTGGAGTAGTAAAGATTTTATCAAAAATGAAAGATCAATTAAATGGGGAAGTAAGGTTCTTCTTTCAAGAAGCTGAAGAAACGTTTGAAGGAGCAAAACTAATAATAGCAGACGGTGGCATGGAAGGTGTAGACGGATGTTTCGGAATGCACAACTATCCAGATTTAGAAGTAGGAAAAGTTGTTATGAATCCTGGTTATATATCAGCAGGGTGTGATACTATACACGTTAAATTTGAAGGGGTATCTGGACATGGATCAACTCCACATTTAGCAAAGGATACAATACATCCAGCTGCGATGTTTGTAACTGATATACAAGGAATAGTAACTAAAAATGTTGACGCACAAGAGCCAATAGTAGTGTCAGTAGGTAAATTCTCTGGAGGAACAAAAGCTAATATAATAGCTAAGTTCACAGAATTAGATTTATCTTTGAGATATTTCAATAAAGATGTGAGAGATTTAGTTCTTAAGGCTATACAAAGACATGCAAAAGCGATAGCAGATGCATATGAAATAAAGGTTGAAATCGAAATAATACCAAGTACACTAAGTGTATACAATGACGATGATTTAACCATGCTAGCTAGACAAGCGGCTGGTGAAGTTTTCGGTGAAGATTGTCTTGCTGATATGCCAAAACTTATGGGATCAGAAGATATGTCATTCTACTTTGAACATGCAAAAGGTGTATTCGCTTGGATAGGATCTGGCAACGAAGCTAAGGATTGTGTATATCCTCCTCATCATGAAAAATTCAAAGTTGATGAAGATTTCTTAAAATATGGAACAGCACTACACGTTCAGTTTGCACTTGATTTTTTAAACCGAGGATAAAAATTTGATTAAATAAAAAGGAGGGTAGATCTACCCTCTTTTTTAATTATCTAATTTTTATAAATAATTAAATAAAATTAATTTAATATATAAAAATAAGAAAAACAATTAATCATTTGTGTTAAATAAAACATATAGTATTAAAAAATTATTTAAAGACTTCTTTAAAAACAGCTTTTCGGTAAATTCCAGTAACAATTGTAAGAAGAACTACTTGGACTATTATAAATACCAAACTTAACTGCATAGCATGTTTTGTTATCGGAGTATTAATAGTTTGGTTAAGAAGAAATATACCAAACCACATATAGATAAACGCTAGTATAAATGGTAGCATTAACATAAGTGAAACTTCTTTCAATAAAATGTTGGACAAATCTCTCTTTGATAAGCCCATTTTGACAATACCTGCAAAACGCTTACACTCTCTGTCAAGCTCGGTATATAGTTTAAAATATATAAGACTTGCTGCTGAAAGAAGAAACACTAAACATAGTAAAAAACCTAGGTATAAAGAAAGATTTTTTCCCTGCTTTTCAACTTGATATAATGTTGCAGATCCCAATAAACCTAAATCGGATCCATCACCTTCTACAACTGTCCACTTATGATTTAATTTTTCAAATTTTTTATACTCCGAATTATCAGTATTCCAATCTTTAATCTCATATCCAAACATGTGAGTTACAGGAAGTTTTTTTGATTTTTCAACGCTTTTATAGTTCGCATCACTTATTACATATACTTGTGAAAAATACCCTGTAGTTATAACACATGTATCAGCTTTTCCAGATATTTCTAACTTATTATTAGTACTATGTTCTAAATTTTGTCTGATTTTATTATCAATTTGCAAGTTTGTATTATAGTTATTACCTGGAACAAGGTAAACCCTTGAATCATCAAGGTCTACTTCCGTTTTTCCTGTAAGACTCATTGCATTATTATAATCCTTTTGCGAAATAACCCCGCTTCTATCACCAATCGTTAAAAAATCAAATGAGGCTTTTTTATATCCCTCTTTATCTTTAAGTATATTTTCAATTTCTTTTAGATGATCGTTAGTTTTTTCAGGGCTGCCTCTATCAACGTAAAGATACGCAATCGGTTCATCTTCTCTTGCGATTTCTTCTACATTTTTACTAAGTCCCGTTAAAGCCACAATTGCAAGGAACGAAATCATGTACAATACACAAACAAGCATCATAACCTGAGAGTTAGATCCGTTTTTTAAAGAAATTCCTGAAATTGTTATCATGTTTGCACTGCGAAAATATAATTTTCTCCTTTTGATAATATTAAGGAATCCACCTAGTACTTGGTTGAATAAAAAGTATGTTCCAACAATTAAAGCTACAATCATTAGGTAAGTACCGGACGATGAGTCGCTTGAATTCTTATAAAACACAAATAGCGATACCCAAGCAATAATACCTATAATAGTTAAAAGCAGATTGAACTTAGCAGGCTTTTCACTAGCATTTTCTGCATGTAAAAGTTTAACTATATCTTTTCTCCTAATCATATGTGGAATTAATAACGAAACAACCAAAAATAGTAATAAAAATAATAAAAATGTAACTGCTATTGGAACTAAAGGAAAATACATATTAAAATCTTCTACTTTTACAACTTTAGCAGATAGCATTAAGAAAAATTTCGCAAAAACAATTCCGAAAAAAATACCATTTATTATTGATAATATTCCTATTACCATATTTTCTAGAAATATTATTTTATTTAACTGTTTTTTTGATGTACCTAAAATTGTTAAAAGTCCAAATTGTTTCATTCTGGCTTTCAAAAACGAATTGAGTGAATACGTAATAAACATAAATGCAAAGCAGTAAACGACTACATTTCCTACTCCCATAGTCAAACCTAAAGTGGAGCCACTATCAATGACAGATAGGTTCGGATGGAACAAAGATACAGCGAATGAGAAGAACACAAACACTGAACAAGTACAGCTCAAAAAGTAAGCAAGATAAGTCCTTTTTGAACGCATCACATTATTCCATGCGAAATTAAATAAAGTCACGATCGTCACCCCCTAAGAAGGCCATCGTGTTTAGAATCTCTTGATAGAAAACTGATTGTAAATTATTTTTGTAAAGTTCCTGATATAGCATACCGTCTTTTATTATTAATACCCTGTCACAAAAGCTTGCAACGTAAGCATCATGAGTTACCATCAGAATTGTTGATTGATGTTTCTTATTTAACTCTGTGAAGAGATTCATAACATCTTTGACTGATTTAGAGTCCAAATTACCTGTGGGTTCATCTGCTAATAATAAAGAAGGGTTATGTACGACTGCTCTTGCAATTGCACAACGTTGGGCTTGTCCCCCTGAAATTTCAAACACTCTTTTATTTAAAATCTTACCTATTCCAAGGAATTCAGCAGTTTCATTTGTAAGTTTTTTCATTTCATTAATTGGTATTCCCTCAAGTGTAAGAGGAAGCATAATATTTTCTCCTACGGTTAGAGTGTTAACTAGATTGAAATCTTGAAAAATAAATCCTAGTTCAGTTCTTCTAAAACTAGCAAGTTTGTCATCTCCCATGCTGTGTGGTTCTTGATCGTTTATAATAACTTTTCCACTCGTTGGTGAATCCACTGTTGAAATAACATTAAGTAGTGTAGATTTTCCACTTCCAGATGGTCCCATAATTGCTGTAAACTCGCCTTTTTCTACTTCAAAATTAATATTTTTTAGTGCCTGATATGGTAATTTTCCATCATAAATTTTTTCTATTTGATTAACTTTAAGTACTTTCATCTATTTAATCCTTCCTTTTTTTCTTTATTATAATAATAAAATATAAAAGAAAAAATCTACTAACATTACAAAAGGTGACATAGATGTCACCTTTCTCCTTGGAATGTAATATTAAACATGGTTCCTTTACCTTTAACAGAAGATACTTTAATTCCATGTCCAAGATAATCAAGTACTTCCTTTACCATATATAGCCCCATTCCTGTTGATTCTCCTTTAGACTTCCCGTTTGAACCTGTGAAAAATAGGTTGTAGATTCTAGGAAGGTCGGAGTTATCGATGCCTAAGCCTTCATCTATAACAAAAAGATTTACTGTATTATTTTTGTATTCAGCTGATACAGTTATGCTTCCTTCTTCTTCACTGTATTTAATTGCATTGCTGAGCAACTGGTATAATACAAATTCCATCCACATCACATCAGTGTATACATACGGGTTTTCTTCCATTTGAATTTTAGGATATATTGATTTTTGTAAAAATAATGTTTTTAAATCATTGACAGCATGCTTAGCTAAGTCTTTAAGAGAGGTCTTCTCTATATGAAAATCATGTTCCATACTGCCGATTTTATATATATTCAATAACTGTACTAGTTGGTGATTTAACCTCTCAGTTTCATAAGTAATTCGCTGATAATCATCTTCCAACTTATGATTTTGAGATATTAGTTGTATGACAGAGATTGGTGTCTTCATTTGGTGTACCCATCTATTGCTCATGACTTCAAATTTTTTACGTTCTAATTTCAAACTGTTAATTTCATTGAGGTATGATGTGCGGTAATGTTTTTGGGAATCGCTGTAGGCTTGAGATAGTGAACTTTTGGGATCTATTAGGATAGAATCTTCTATGTTAACTTTTGGTTCTTCTAGTGCATGATAAAGCTCCCTTGTTCTATAATAACGAATCCCTAAAAAACATAATAATATAAACAGTCCTAAAAAGCCCATATATAGTACATTTGTAAATTCCTCACTCAGATATTTTAACCCAATATATATAAAGGCAAATTCAACTGTATAAAATATAAAGATCCAAATATGATCTTTTATGAATAAATTAAATTTATACTTCATTTTCTTTCTCCATACGGTAGCCAATACCTCTAACTGCTTTTACTGAAATGTTTGAACCCACTTCTTCTAATCGTTTACGAACACGACTTATATTGACATTTAATGTATTTTCTTCTACAAATTCATCTGTATCCCAAAGTTCATCTAAAAGAAGTTTTCTTGGTACTACCTGAGGGTATGCTTCAAAAAATAACTTTAATACAGCAACTTCATTTTTAGATAGGTTTACACTTTTTTCCCCTCGATGTAGCATAAGTGCTCGTGGAGAAAGATTACAATCTACACAATAAATATCATCATCTTTATTTTCTGCATATGATCCATAGACTCTCCTTAACTGAGCGTTTATTTTTGCTGTGATTATCTCAAATGAAAATGGTTTAGTAATATAATCATCTCCGCCGCTTTCCATTCCAAATACCTGTGCAGAATTTTCATTTTTTGCAGATATAAATAAAATAGGGCACTTAGAAGTTTTTCGTATCATTTGGCACCAATGAAAACCGTCAAATACAGGAAGATTTATATCCATAAGTACTAGATGAGGATCAATTACATAAAACTCATCCATTAGATTTTCAAAGTTCTCACAGCATATAACATCGAACCCGTATTTTTTTAAATGACCGCTTAGGAGTTCTGCAATTCCTATATCATCCTCTACGATCCAAATTTTATAATTCATGATAAATCGCCCCTTTCTAATAGATAGTTTTTCCAATGGTTTATAGTTCTAATCATTATAAATTTTTTACTATCACTATTATATAGGAAAATAGATAGTTAATTAAATAATTATTTGATATTTTAATTTTTTTTTTATATAACAAAAATGTAAGAATACTGTCATAGACCAAAATTGTTTAAATAAAATATTATTTGTAATATAGATATGAAATTAAAATAACTAACTTAGGAGGAATTATGAAAAGATTAGATTCGTTTACTTTAAAAATATTAGCAATTATAACTATGACGCTAGATCATGTATACACATACTTAGGAGGAGCGGGTATAAATATTCCCATTTGGTTTGGATATTTAGGTAAGATAGCAGCTCCAATATTTTTCTACTTAATAGTTGAAGGTTTCTTTCACACTAGAAGTAGAAAAAAATATTTAGAAAGATTAGCAGTATTCGGGATAATTATGATTGGAGTAGATAAGTTACTAGGTATTCATAACAATATATTCCTATCACTGACATTATCAGTTGCAATAATGATGCTAATTGAATACTTTAAAACGTCAGGTTCAGCAACTAAAAAAATAATTTCAATTATTGCATTAATAGTTTTAGGTGGAGCATACATGTTTACTGAAGGTTCAATATTTGGTCTAGGTATGACTTTAATTTTTTACTTTTTAAAAGAAAAAAAAATACCAATGGCGATTGTCTACGTACTATTTAGCTTATGCCAAGTAATAGAAAATTTAAGTTCACCTGAGATGTATGATCAAATATTTATTTACGATTATCAATGGATGATGGTTTTCGCTATATTACCTATTTTAATGTACAACGGAAAGCTTGGTTTGAAGAATAAGTTTACAAAGTGGATGTTTTATATTTTCTATCCAGCACATCTGGCCGTTATAGTGTTAATAGCTAATCGTATATAGTGAAAATCAATAACAAACAAAAAGGGTTATTCAAGAGAGGTGATAAAAATACTTTTGAAAAGCCCTATATTTAACCTAATCAAAAATTATTAAATAATTAATGAATAATATAACTGCTTCTGGATATACTCCAAGATAGTAAAATCATAAAGGGGGCAGTTTGATGAAAAGAAGAAAGATGAGACTAGTAGTTTTAATACTTGGATTAGTATCAGTTATTACTATTATGACTGTTACTATAAGTAGTGATGCTCTTAAAATAAATAATTTATCCAAAAATTATAAAGAAAAGTTAATAAGGTTTCATGTAATAGCAAATAGCGATTCAGATGAGGATCAAGCTCTTAAGTTAAAGGTTAGGGATGAAATAATTTCTTACCTTCAACCTAAGTTAAAAAAATCAAAAAGTATTGAAGAAAGTGAAAAGATAATAAAAAGTGAGTATAGTAATTTAACTAAAATAAGTAAAAATGTTATAGAAAAAAATGGTTATAACTACACTGTTGAAGTAGGTATAACGTACAGTGAATTCCCTACTAAACAGTACTCAAATATGGTTTTGCCTGCTGGCGAATATAAAGCATTAAGGGTAGTTATAGGGAAGGGAGAAGGGCGTAATTGGTGGTGCGTAATGTTTCCTCCACTGTGCTTTGTAGATGAAGAAAGTGGCGTTATTGATAAGGAGACAGATGAGAAGTTGAGGAGTGTTTTAACTGAAGATGAGTATAAGCTTATAACTCAAAAGAGTAAAAGTACTGCAAGTAAGACTAAAATGAAGTTTAAGGTTGTTGAAATAATAGATAAAATAGAAAAATCATTTTAGTTTTAATATGAAATTTAATTATAGCTATCTTTTTTAGAAAATTTATTCTATTTGAAGATAGCTCCTTTATTTTTTTGTTGAAATAATCTATAATTATCATTTAGGTAATAATTTTTAAAATCGACAATAAATTGAAATATCAATAGAATATAGAAATACATATAAAGAAAAATATAAATATCGGTAAATTTCATAAAGAAAACATAACGTAAAAGCAAAGTGGGTGTAGTAAATGAGTGATAAACCTATAGGAGTATTTGACTCGGGATTAGGGGGACTAACAGTACTAAAAGAAATAACTAAAATATTGCCAAACGAAAATATAGTTTATTTTGGAGACACAGCAAGAGTGCCATATGGTACTAGATCCAAAGAGACCGTTATGAAATATACATTTCAAGCAATAAACTTTTTAAAAAGCAAAGATGTTAAAGCTATTGTAATAGCCTGCAACACTGCAACAGCTAGATCTCTAGCAGAGGCTCAGGAACATTACGATATTCCAATACTAGGTGTTATTGAGGCCGGAGCTAGGACAGCAGTTAATACAACTAAAAATAATATAGTTGGTATTATTGGTACAGAAGGTACTATAAGATCGAAAGCTTATAATACAGAGATTGCAAAGTTAAATAAAGAGATAAAAATTGTAGATAAAGCATGTACTCTATTTGTACCTCTAGCTGAAGAGGGATGGGCTAACACCGATGTGGCAAAACTTACAGCTAAAAGATATTTAAAGGAATTAAAGGAGCAGGATATAGACTGTCTTGTATTAGGTTGTACTCATTATCCGATACTTAAGAGAACAATTGGAGAAGAGTTAGGTATGGATATAAAACTGGTAAATCCAGCCAAGGAAACGGCTATGGATCTAAAAAAAATACTAGGAGATCAAGGCATTTTAAATAACGGAGATTTTGAAGATGTAAAATACGAGTACTATGTGTCTGATATACCGGTGAAATTTTCGTCAATAGCAAATGAATTCTTAAAGAAAGAAATAACTGATGTAAATCAAGTAGAAATACAGAAATACTAAATTGTCACGCGATATTTGGAGGAAAGTATTTTGAATGTAAATATAGATATAAGCACAAGACAAGCAATTGGAGATAATGAAGTAGATTTTTTAGAAGTAAAAACCTTAGGTAGAATATACTATAAAAAAGACGGTGTTTATATAGTATATAAAGAAGTTGAAGATGAAATGGAAGTTACTAATACAATTAAAATATTAGATGGGTCAATAAGTATAAAAAAATTTGGGAATGTTGAGTCTCTAATGACTTTTAAAGAAGATTGCCTAACAACCACTAAATATAAGACTCCACAAGGTGTAATATTAATGAACATTAAAACAAATTTTATGTCGATTGATTTTAAAGATGATGACAGTGTAGAGGTAAACTTAAATTATGATATTGAGATACAGGATTTGTTATCTGGCAAAAATGATATAAATATAAAAATTACAAAAGCTGAATAGATACAATTATTTTGAGAAATTAATTAAAAGGTAGTTAAAAAACTACCTTTTAATTAATTTATTTGGTATTATTGTATTTATATAAAACTTTATAATCGTAAAAAACAAGGATTTAAGAGTTTTTTATAGAAAACATACTTAAAAGTTAATAAAAACTAAGTATAAGAGGGATAGATATGGTATTTGAAAAAGTAATGAATACAATAAGAAATCACAATTTGATTGAAAAAGGTGATAAAATCGTACTAGGCATATCTGGTGGACCCGATTCAGTATGTCTATTACACGTTTTGAATAGATTAAAAGAAGAATTAGATATAGAAATCTACGCAGCCCATTTAAATCACCAAATCAGGGGTTTAGAAGCTCAGAGGGATGCATTATTTGTATCTCAACTTTGTAAAGAATTGGGCATTATTTTTTTTGTTAAATCAATTGATGTTCCTAAATACTGTGAAGAAAAAGGGATGTCTTTAGAAGATGGAGCTAGAAAATTGCGCTACGAGATGTTCTATGAAATAAAAGAAAAGACAAAATCAGATAAAATAGCAATAGGGCATAACATGAATGACCAAGCAGAAACGATTCTAATGCGTATTATGCGAGGAACAGGACTTAAGGGTCTAAGAGGTATAGAATACAAGCGAGATGGCTGTTTAATCAGACCGATACTTGATTTAAGTAGGGATGAGATAGAACAGTATTGTGAAAAGTACGACCTTAATCCACGTATAGATCAAACAAATTTAGAGAGTATATACACTAGAAATAAAATAAGACTAGAATTATTGCCTTATATGAGGGATAATTTTAATCCAAATATAATAGAGTCTATAGTGAGAATGAGTAAAAATTTAAAAAATGATAGTGATTTCATAGATAATGAAGTACAAAAAGTATTTAATGACATTTTAGAGAATGGAGAAAATGAAAATTGCATAGAAATAAGTATGCCAATTTATACAAAACTTCACAATGCTATAAAATCAAGAGTAATTAGATATGGTGTTAAAAAAATTCTAGGAGATACTAACTTTATAGATCAAGTACACATTGATGATGTAATGTCTCTAGAAAGTAATTCTAAAATAGATAAAATGATAATACTTCCAAGGGGTATGTTTGCATATAGGAAAAAAGATAGTATAATACTATCAGATAAAGAACTTGTAACTGAGGAAATAGAGTTTTGTTATAATATTCCTTACAACGGCTTTATTAAAATCAAAGATATAAATAAAGTCGTTCAGACAGAGATTATAAGTATAGACAGATATAAAAGCATGAGACTTGGTAAAAATTCTAAAGGATTTGATTTTAATAAGGTAAAGGGAGGGGTAGTAATAAGAAATAGGGAGCAAGGCGATAAAATTAAACTCGCCGTAGGAAGTAAAAAAATTAAAGATTTGTTTATAGATCTAAAAATACCTAAAGATGAAAGATGTAGGATACCTATAGTTCTAGATGAAGTTGGTGTTATGTGTGTAGGTGATTATAGGCTCAGTGAAGATTATAAAATCGACGAGAATACACGAGAAGTCTTAAAAATTACTTTTAACAATTTATAGAAAAAACAACGCGTGAAAGGAGGACTTCTATATTGGATAAGAAATTTAAAGGGTTTGCATTCTATGCGATACTAATTGTGATCATATTTGGGGTTATTCAATTTTATGGCAATACTCCAAAAGAAATCGAAAACCTAAAGTTTTCAGAAGTTTACAGTGAGTTGACGAATAAACATATAAAAGAAATTAATTTTATAAGTGGAACTCAAGTAGAAGGTAAAAGATATAAAGAAGATAAAAATGGAAACATAATAACAGAAAAAGCAAAAAAAGAAGGTGAAGAGCCTAAACCAAAGCTTTTTGAGTTTAAATCATACGTTCCAACAGAGGTTATGGGTGATAAACTAGCTGATGAGGTCTTAGATCAAGCAGAAGCCGGAACATTAAAACTTACTGGGGAGCCACGTCCTACTACACCATGGTTTGTAGAGATGCTGCCAACTATGTTGATACTTTTCCTTATGGTTGTGCTTTGGTTCGTATTTATGAATCAGTCTCAAGGTGGAGGCGGAAAGGTCATGAGTTTTGGTAAGTCAAAAGCCAAAGTTCATAAAGATGATGAAAAGACAAGGGTAACATTTAAAGATGTCGCTGGTCTAGAAGAAGAAAAAGAGGATTTACAAGAGGTCGTAGATTTCTTGAAAAATCCAAGAAAATATATTGAGCTAGGAGCCAGAATACCAAAGGGGATGCTAATGGTTGGACCTCCTGGTACAGGTAAAACATACCTATCAAAAGCTGTTGCAGGAGAGGCTGGAGTTCCATTTTTCAGTATAAGTGGTTCAGACTTCGTCGAAATGTTTGTCGGGGTTGGTGCTTCTAGGGTTAGGGATCTGTTTGAACAAGCTAAAAAGAGTTCGCCAGCTATAATATTTATCGATGAGATAGATGCTGTTGGTAGGAAGAGAGGAGCTGGACTTGGCGGAGGACACGACGAGAGAGAGCAAACTCTTAACCAATTATTAGTCGAAATGGATGGATTTGGTGTAAACCAAGGGATTATAATCATGGCAGCAACAAATAGACCTGATATATTAGACCCTGCACTGCTTAGACCCGGTAGATTCGATAGACAGGTAGTAGTTGGTACGCCTGATGTAAGAGGTAGAGAAGCTATATTTAAAGTTCACTCTAGAAACAAACCTCTTGACGACTCAGTTAAGATGGATGTATTAGCGAGAAGAACACCTGGATTTACTCCAGCTGATATAGAAAACCTTATGAATGAGGCAGCTATATTAACTGCAAGAAAAAGAGAAAAGAAAATAAAAATGGAAACTATAGAAGAGGCCATAACAAAAGTTATTGCAGGTACTGCTAAGAAGTCAAGAGTTATAAGTGAAAAAGAAAGAAGACTTACGGCGTACCATGAGGCTGGCCACGCAATATGTGCACATGTACAAGACAATGTAAGTCCAGTTCATCAAGTTACTATAGTCCCAAGAGGTATGGCTGGTGGATTTACTATGCAATTACCTGTAGAAGATAAATTCTATGCTACAAAGAACGAAATGGAAGAAAATATAGTAGTCTTACTAGGAGGAAGGGTTTCTGAGGAATTAATACTAAAAGATATATCTACAGGAGCTTCTAACGATTTAGAAAGAGTGACTTCAACTGCAAGAGGTATGGTTACTAAATACGGAATGAGTTCTAAACTTGGACCTATGTCATTCGATAGTCAGGATGAAGTGTTCTTAGGAAATAGTTTCTCAAGCACTAGACATTACTCTGAGGCTGTAGCATTTGAAATAGACCAAGAGGTAAAAGAAATAGTAGATGAAGCATACGGAATGACTAAAAAAATATTATTAGATAATATGGATAGACTAGAGTACGTAGCACAGGCGTTACTATTATACGAGACTCTTGATGCAGATCAATTCCTAAAAGCTTTTAATAAAGAATTATCTCTAGGAAGTGGAGAAGAAGCTACTACAGCTGAAACTAACGATAGAGAAGATTCTAAGGATTCTGACTCAAACAAAAAAGTAATAGAATTTAGAAAAAGTGAGATTGATATTTCTTTAGATAAATCAAAAGAAGATAAAACTAGAGATAATAGAGACACTACTAATAATAATGAATCTAATGAAGATGATGATTCAAATAAAGAAGACTAGATAAGATAAATAATAATTAATATTTAGAGTTATATTAAATGTGATACAAAAACATTTGATATAACTCTTTTTTATTTGTCTTTTATGTTGAATTATATTAGAATTTTAATAGACTTAACATGGGGTGGTGGATTTAGTTGGATATAGAAAAAATAAAAAGTAATTTAAAAACTGAGAGTATAGGAAAAAATATAGTTTATTTGGATACAATAGATTCGACTAATGTATACGCGAAGAAAGTTGCAAAAGATAATGAGCACGGTACTCTTATTATTAGTGAAGAACAGACAGCTGGTAAAGGTAGATTAGGAAAAAATTGGGCATCAAATTCTGGAGAAGGCATTTGGATGACCATGATACTTAAACCTAAAATAAAAATACAAAACGCGCCATTTGTAACTTTAGTAGCTGGCGCGGCGGTAGTAAAAGCACTAAATAATTTGGGAATAGATGCTCGTATAAAATGGCCAAACGACATTACCTTAAATAGTAAAAAAATATGTGGTATATTGACAGAGTTATCTGCAGAAAATGAGAGTATAAACTATATTGTGCTTGGAATGGGTATAAATGTAAAAACTCTAGATTTTGATCAAGAATTATCAACTAAAGCAACATCAATATTAAAAGAAGGATTCGATATAGATAGAGAAACTATCATAATTGGTATACTAGAGAATTTTGAAACTATATATAAAGAATATGTTGAAAAAAATGACAAGAGAGAAATTTTAATTTTAAATAGAAAATTCTCAGCAATCATAGGAAAAAATGTATATGTAATTGAGAATAATGAAAGAAAATTAAAGAAATGTCTTGATATTAATGAAGAAGGTAATCTGCTAGTTCAGGATGAACATGGAAATATTACAGAAGTTAATTCTGGGGAAGTATCTGTAAGAGGAGAAAATGGATATGTTTAATAATATTTTAGATGTAAAAGGGCTAAAAGTAGGACAGGTAGAAGATGAAAAAGGTATGACAGGTTGTACGGTGGTTCTATGCGAAGACGGAGCAACTTGTGGTGTAGATGTTAGGGGATCAGCGCCAGGCACAAGAGAGACCGATTTATTGGATCCTATTAACATGGTACAAAAGGTTCATGCGGTAGTTTTATCTGGAGGATCTTCATTCGGACTCGAATCATCTTGTGGAGTAAGCGAATATTTAGAAAAACATAATATTGGGTTTGATGTAGGTGTAACAAATGTACCGATAGTAGTGGGCGCAGTTTTATTTGATTTAGGTGTAGGTGACTGTAAATGTAGACCAGATAAACAAATGGGTTACAAAGCTAGTGAAGTATCCTCTGATAAAGTTTTAAAACAAGGAAATTATGGAGCAGGTTGTGGCGCAACTGTTGGTAAGGTTAAAGGTCAAGAATTCTCCATGAAGGGTGGAATTGGTAGCCACTCTGTTAAATTAGATAACGGTCTTGTAGTATCTGCAATTGTTGCAGTAAATGCCTTTGGAGATATCTATGAAAATGGTAAAATTATAGCTGGGGTACTTGATGATGATAAGAAGACGAATTTAAATAGTTATGATTTGATGAAAAAGGGAGTTTCTAATGGCGGCTTTAGCATAGATAATACAACAATTGGAATAGTAGCTACTAATGCTAAGTTTTCTAAAGCAGATTGTAAAAAAGTATCGCAAATGTCTCATGATGGATATGCTAGATCGATTTTTCCGATACATACTCAACATGATGGAGATACCATTTTTACATTAGCAACAGGGGAGATAGAAACAGATGTTACACTTGTAGGATCATTAGCAGTAGAAGTGGTTGAAAAAAGCATAGTTAACGCAATTAAAAATGCAGAATCCCTTGGTGGAATTGTTTCATATAGAGAATTAGAAGATTATAAATTGAAAACATTATAATTAACGCTAAATATTTATATAAGTAAGTATTAATTAACGTAATTAAGTAGTATTTTATAAAAAAAGTTTTAAATTGCGAAATTTGTACATTAATTGTGAAAAATAAGACAATTAAAATTAAAAGATAAAATAAATAATAATTAAAGTAAAAATAATCAAAAATAAAATTAATTTCGAATAATGGCTCAATTTGGACAAATAACATGTTTTTAATAAATTATTGACAACGAAATATTGAATTGATAAAATTGTTTTGTCTAGCTAGCATTTTAGTTTTCTAAAAGCTTGACTAATGACAAAAGATTTATAAAGAAGATTCAAAAGTTAAAAAATAGTTCGGCATCTTTTCAGAGCTGAAACGGAGGTGTATTTAAAAATGAATACAAATGTATCATCAAGGGGTAAGAATAATTTAAGACAAATGACAGTTATTGGGTTATTATCAGCAGTATCTATAATGTTGTCTATGACACCTTTAGGTTTTATACCTATAGGACCAGTAAATGCTACAATTATGCATTTGCCTGTAATTATAGGAGCAATTATAGAAGGGCCAGTAGTTGGAGCGGCAATAGGATTTATTTTTGGTATGACGAGTTTAATCAGAGCGATTACTGCTCCAACAGTTGTATCTTTCGTATTTATGAATCCAATAGTTGCATTAGTTCCTAGAGTTCTAATGGGAGTACTGTCTTATTATGTGTTCAAATTAATTTTGAAAGTTACAAAAAAGGTATACTTATCTGGGTTTATTACAGGTCTGATTGGATCTTTGATGAACACATGTGGCGTATTAGGACTTGTATATCTTTTATATGCTGATAAATATATGCATGCATTAGGTCTAAGCGGTTCTGGAGGTAAAGTTATATTTGGACTTGCTGTGACTAATGGGATCCCAGAAGCTGTACTTGCAGCTTTAGTTGTTTCCTCAATTGCTGTTGCATTCAAAAAAAGGAAAGAAGGTTAAGAACATGCTTCTAGTATTTGATATTGGAAATACTAATATGGGTTTAGGTGTTTTCAAGGGTAAAAAGCTATTAAAAAATTGGAGAATAAACACAGATAAAGAAAAGACATCTGATGAGTACGGTATACTTATAAGCAGTTTATTTGAAAGAGATGGTTTGGATATAAATTCAGTACAAGATATAATAATATCTTCAGTAGTGCCTAATGTAATGCACTCACTAGAAAATTTTTGTTATAAATACTGTAAAAAGAAGCCTCTTATAGTTGGTCCAGGTGTAAAGACTGGACTAAATATAAAATATGATAATCCAAAACAAGTAGGTGCAGACAGAATAGTAAACGCAGTTGCAGGCATTGAAAAGTATGTCTCACCGTTTATACTAGTTGACTTTGGTACTGCTACTACATTTTGTGCAATATCAGAAAACAATGAGTATTTAGGTGGAACAATAGCACCTGGAATAAAGATATCAAGTGAAGCTCTTTTCCAACAAGCGTCGAAATTACCTAGAGTAGAATTGGTTAAGCCAGGGTTTACAATTTGTAAAAATACAGTAGCTTCTATGCAATCTGGTATAATATACGGCTATGTTGGACTAGTTGATAAGATCATAGACATGATGAAAAAAGAGTTGAATCATCCTGATATAAAGGTAATTGCTACAGGAGGTCTAGCTAATTTGATAGCATCTGAAACCGACAGTATAGATTATGTAGATTCATTGCTTACACTAGAAGGATTAAGAATAATATACGAAAAAAATAAAGAATAGAATTACAGGGAATTGGATTGATATATCTAGTTCCCTTTTTAAAATTATTGAAGGAATTTCTATATGCAATATATAATTTATATGTCTACAAATTAATGAATTGAAATCGTTAGATAGAAGGAAAATTTATTATAGATGTATATATTAAGAATTTAATATAATTTAACTTAGACAATGATGAATACTTTTAGTAAGGAGATAGATATGAAGATAGGAAATGTAGAACTTGGAGGTAGAGTTTTTTTAGCTCCTATGGCAGGAGTTACTGACCTTGCGTTTAGACTTATATGTAAAGAGAAAGGATGTGATTTACTCTATACGGAAATGATAAATGCTAAAGCTTTGTGTTATGATGATGAAAAGACAAAAAAGATGCTAAATATAAGAGATGAAGAACACCCAATCTCAGTGCAAATCTTCGGATCCGATCCAGATTACATGGGTAGAGCTACAGAAATCTTAAATGAATATCCAAATGAAATTTTGGATATAAATATGGGATGTCCTGCTCCTAAAGTAGTAAAAAATGGAGATGGATCAGCTCTTATGAAAAATCCAAAACAAGCTGGTGTAGTATTGAAGGCAGTGGTTAATAATTCGACAAAACCTGTGACTCTTAAAATAAGAAAAGGTTGGGATGATAACAGTATAAATGCACTTGAAATAGCAAAAATAGCTGAGGATGCAGGTATATCTGCAATTGCAGTTCACGGTAGGACTAGAGAGCAATATTATTCAGGAGTTGCTGACTGGGATATTATAAAACAGGTTAAAGAAACAGTAAAAATTCCTGTAATAGGAAATGGTGATGTTTTTGATATAAAAGCTGCAATAAAAATGTTAGACAAAACAGGTTGTGATGCTATAATGATAGGTAGGGGTTCGCAAGGTAACCCATGGATATTTAATCAAATTAATAGCTATTTAGATAGTGGGATAATTGTTCCAGAGCCGAGTGTAGAGGAAAAAATAAGTACTGCTATTAACCACTTGAATTTAGCGTTAGAAGAGGATGGGGAGTATGTAGCAGTTAGGGAAATGAGAAAACATATTGCTTGGTATTTAAAAGGATTAAAAAAATCTGCAAGACTTAGAGATGAAATTAATAAGATTGAATCTTATGAGGAAGTAGTAGCAAAATTAAAACGCTATCTGCAGGATTCCTTGACATAAAAAAGAGAGTGACTTATAATATAGCGGATAAATTATAAAAAATTTTAACAATATAAAAGATTATAACTAATTAAAATAAATTAGGTTTTTCCTAAAGTATGCGAAAGGGATGTGGAGATTATGGTAGATATGAAAGAAACGTTATTAACAGAAGAAGGATATCAAAAGCTTGAAGCTGAGTTAGAGTATTTAAAGGTTACAAAGAGAAAGGAAGTCGCAGAAAGAATAAAGGTTGCTATTTCATTTGGTGATTTATCAGAAAATGCTGAGTATGATGAAGCTAAAAATGAACAAGCACAATTAGAAGAAAGAATAGTTAAGTTAGAGAACATGCTTAGAAAAGCTGTAATAATAGATGAGAGCAAGATAGATCTTAGCGTTGTAACTATAGGTTCTATAATCAAGCTTAAAGATTTAGAGTATGACGAAGAAATAGAATACGCTATAGTTGGTTCAGCTGAGGCAGATCCTTATGATGGCAAAATATCAAACGAATCTCCAGTTGGGCAAGCTCTATTAGGAAGAAGCGTAGGCGAAACAGTCGATGTTCAAGTTCCTGATGGGGTTATAAAATTTGAAATTTTAGATATCAAAAGATAATTAGATAAATTGGAGGTAAAAAATGAAAAACAATGGGCAAAATAATGGAGAATCTGAAGTAAAAGAAAATCTTAGTGAAGTCCTTCAGGTAAGAAGAGACAAGTTAACAGAGTTACAAGAAAATGGTAGAGATCCATTTAAAGAGAGTAGATATGATAGAACT
The DNA here is from genome assembly GCF_018917235.1 of Metaclostridioides mangenotii. GTDB lineage: Bacteria > Bacillota > Clostridia > Peptostreptococcales > Peptostreptococcaceae > Metaclostridioides. Next base: position 2,558 of record NZ_JAHLOF010000007.1, on the reverse strand, counting down.
CATTACTCGACCGAAATAAAAGATAACTTTAATGAATTAGAAGGTCAAACAGCAAGAATAGCTGGTCGTATAATGAGCAAAAGAATCCAAGGAAAAGCTGGATTTATAGATATACAAGATCAAAATGGTAGAATACAATCTTACGTTAGAAAAGATGCAATAGGTGAAGAAGATTATAGCTACTTTAAAAAATATGATATTGGAGATATTCTAGGTATAGAAGGAGAGATCTTCAGAACTCAAAAGGGCGAGATATCTATTAAGGCTAAGAGTGTAGTATTACTTAGTAAATCACTACAAATACTTCCAGAAAAATATCATGGTCTAAAAGACCATGAACTTAGATATAGACAAAGATATGTTGATTTAATAGTTAATCCGGAGGTTAAACAGGCATTCTTATCTAGAACTAAGGCTTTAAAAGCTCTAAGAAGCTTCCTAGATGAAAGGGGATTCTTAGAAGTTGAGACACCAATACTAAACACTATTGCAGGTGGGGCTAATGCGAAACCTTTTATAACTCACCACAATACTCTTGATATTCCTATGTATTTAAGAATTGCAAACGAGCTATATTTAAAGAGACTAATAGTTGGTGGTTTTGACAAAGTTTACGAAATGGGAAGAATGTTTAGAAATGAAGGTATGTCAGTTAAGCATAACCCTGAGTATACAGCTATGGAATTATACCAAGCATATGGTGATTATACTGATATGATGGATATAACTGAGAATTTAATTTCTTATATGGCTAAAGAAACTACAGGTAGTATGGTAATTAACTATCAAGGAACTAAAATAGATTTTACACCTCCATGGAAAAGAATGACTATGGAAGAGTGTGTAAAAATGTATACTGGCGTAGATTTCTCAACAATTAATACAGATGAGGAAGCTTTAGCTGTAGCTAAAGAAAAAGGAATAGAATTAACTCCTGGTATGAGAAGGGGAGAGGTTATAAATGCATTTTTCGAGGAATTTGGTGAAGATAAATTAATTCAGCCAACATTTATAACTCACCACCCAGTTGAAATATCACCACTATCTAAGAGAAATGCTGATGATCCTAGAAGAACAGATAGGTTTGAAGCATTTGCTAATAAATGGGAGCTTGCCAATGCATTCTCAGAGTTAAATGATCCAATTGACCAAAGAGGGAGATTTATGGATCAAGAGAGAAAAAGAGAGCTTGGGGACGATGAAGCTTTTGAAACTGATGAAGACTTCTTAAACGCTCTAGAAGTAGGTCTACCTCCTACTGGTGGGCTAGGAATAGGTATAGACAGAGTTATGATGTTATTGACTAATTCTCCATCTATAAGAGATGTATTATTATTCCCTACTATGAAACCAATAGACAATAATAAAGATAATGAAGATGAAGAGTAAAAGTAAAAACAATTATTTAATAAATGTTATTTATGTGTAAATCTATATTAGTAAATAGATTTATAATTTTAAAAGTTATATTATAAAAATATATACTCCTGCGCTAATTTATAATTATTAGAGTAGGAGTATATTTTTATTGTACTAAATATAAAAGTATTATGTGAAAATTAATAGTAAATCGATATATTAATCTAATTTTTAGCAGTTATTAGCATCTATTAATAGACTATATTTTTATAAAACAATAAATCGTTGGAAGTTTTGTGTTTAATTTTATAGTAATTTGAAAGTTTTTATAAAAAATTTTATATAAAAAATGTTTTGTTTTTAGAATCATACAACATTTCTTATAAATTGATATACGTTTTTGGGGGTTGCGACTTTATACTGATAAATTTTAGTAGATGACATTTTATTGTGATACTATTTGAAGGAATTTTTGTAAAGGAAGTTTGAATATAATTAAGAACTGTATATACATGAAAAATAAATAATTGGGTGGAGGAACGGATATGTTTCAATTAATTAATCTATTGTGTTTTTTTTGTGTAAGCTTTTTAGTGCTAGATGTAATGGTTTTTCTGTGTAAAGATACGGTGAATATATTCAATAGCAGTGCAAATGTGAAACGTAAATCTAATGTTAAGGTGGGTGCTACACCAAGAGCAGGTGTTGTAAGTGGACAAAATACAGTAAATTACTATATGGAGAAAGTAGCAAAATAAAAATAAAATTAAGATATTGTTAAATAATTACTAAAAGGTTATACTGTTATTGTATAAGAAATAGGGGGATCAATAACAAAAATATAACCTTTTTTAATTTTTTTAAAAAAAGTTTTAAAAAAGTGTTGACTTAAGATTTATAATTTGATATAGTAATACTTGTCTTCGAAAGAGACGCAAACGAAACAAAGAAAAGCACAGAGATAGTATTGAAAAGAACATTGAAAATTAAACAGTAGGTTAATTTATAAGAAAACAAGAAACAAACCATATAAAGCCAGATATTTTGATAACAATAGTATCTGAGCCATCAAATTTTTTTTGAGAGTTTGATCCTGGCTCAGGATGAACGCTGGCGGCGTGCCTAACACATGCAAGTCGAGCGAACCCCTTCGGGGGAGAGCGGCGGACGGGTGAGTAACGCGTGGGTAACCTACCCTG
>NZ_JAHLOF010000006.1 GCF_018917235.1 Metaclostridioides mangenotii | reverse complement strand
ACGCTAAAATGGGCAAAATCTTTTTGAACTTTAGTTGGATAATTTTCTTTTTCTATACCCCAATGGAAATATACTGTTACTAAGTCGGTCTCTTTTTTAAGTTCTTTTATATCATTTTTTATGCCTTCTAAAAATTTATCATTATAGTTAGAATCCCAGCCGTTATAGGCAAGTAACCCAACTTTAATACCCTTTGATTCAATGATAGCCTTTTCTCCCATTCCTGCATATTTTATACCGTTACTATCTAGTACATTTTTAGTATCTTCTAAACCTTTTTCAAAATAATCTAAGGAATGGTTATTTGCAATACCTACAGCTTCTATATTCCCTTCTTTTAAAATATTCACATAAGTAGGATCTCCTTTAAATGCAAATTGTTTTTCAGTATCACCAGATGTAGAAGTCGTTAGTGGACCCTCTAAATTAACAATACTAATATCATCGTTTTCAAATATTGATTTAACATTTTTAAAGAAATAAGAGTAGTCTTTATTTTGATTTATAAATTCTCCGTCAAATGTATATCCACCAGTGGAGCCCATATCATTACCCATTGTAACATCACCTGCAAAACTCAAAGTAATGCTTGTTTGCTTCTTTTCCTTAATAACATTTTTATCTATATTGTCTTTTGGTTTTATATTACACCAAACAAGTAATATAAATAAAAATAATACTATGATTAATATTATTAAAGGTTTACGTTTAATTCTATATTTTACTCTGCGTTTGATTCTTTTTTTTGACATTTTAATATCTCCTTTATTATTATATATGGATATAATTCATGAATATTATAACTAAATAGTGATATTTTGTCGATTAAAAAAGTATGACAACTCTTAAAGTAGATAACATTATATTTACATTTTTGTAATGAATGTCAATATTTGAATCAATATGTTTAAATAACACACAATTTATGTTTTTTAAACATACATGTAAATATACACGATAATTGTAAAAGATTATAAGTGTGTGCATTGGGTATGACTAATGTATACCTAATTTGCAACTTGGGGGTGTAACAGTGGTTTACAAAAATATAAGCTTTCAACAGCTTAAAGAAATGGTAAATTCAAAAAATGATATTTTACTACTAGATGTTAGAAATAGTAATGATTTTAATATGGAAAGATTGAAAAACTCTGTCAATATACCATTGCAATATCTATATTGTGATTTAGGTATGATTGAATCATATAAAAATAAAAAGGTTATTATTTATTGCTATCATGGTTATAGAAGTGTAACTGCTTGTTGTATTTTATATGATTTAGGATTTAAATATCTTTATAATTTAAAAAACGGCATTGAAGGCGAGATATAGCAGTGAAAATTAATAGGTAACTTTAGGGGTGTTCTCAAAGAAAATTATATTGTTTTCGAATGATGATATAGTTTTATTTTGAGGGCACCCCTATTTTTAGCTTAATAATAAATTTATAAATATATTTGAGTAAGACATCGACTTTCAGTTTTGTTATAATAGTTATATTATTATAAAAAGTTAGGTGAATTTGTTGGTTAGGATAAGTAAGAGTGATATTGAAAAAATTGGTTTTATGAAAAATACAAATGAAAAGACCAAAATTAAATTTATAGATTTATCAGAAGTTAAATCTTACAGGAAAAAGCAGACTATTATCCGTGAAAAAGAGGAAGTAGATAAAATTTATGTCCTAATCGACGGAAAAGTATCTATATCTAAAATGAGCGAAGATGGTGAATTAAAAATAATTTTTATTCTTAATAGTGGGGATCTAATAAATGAAATATCCTTTGAAGAACATCATACTTCTACAGTAGCATGTGAAGCATTTGAAAAAGCATTAGTAGCTGAAATTCCTATCGATGATTTTAAAAAGATTATGAAAGAAGATTTTAATTTAACATCGAATTTGTTTAGCTGTGTAGAAAAAAGAACCAGAAGACTTTACAGACAACTAAAAAATTCAATATCTATAAGAGTTGATAAAAAGCTTGCAGCAAAACTTTGTAGGTTAAGTAGGGAATTTGGAATTAACGAAGGGGAGTGGACATATCTAAATATCAATATAACTATTACATATTTAGCTGATATGCTAGGTACTAAAAGAGAGACCTTGTCAAGGGCGATGAAAACCCTGCAAGAAAAAGATTTAGTGAAGTATGAAGGTAAAAAGATTTTTGTTAAAACTGAAAAATTGGTTAGGTACTTTAAAGACAATAAACAAAACAGTTAGTATAGTATACAATAATTCAATCAATAAAAAGCACCTCTAAAATGGAAATAACACATTTTGGAAGTGCTTTTTATTATTTATAAGAAACAGAAGATATTATTATATGTGATATTAATCACAGAAATTAGATAAATAGAATGATAAAATTTTATTTAACAATATAAATATTAAAATTGAAGGGGTGGATGATTATGAAAATAAAGATAGACACATCTGAATTTAATCGTGCGTTAAAAGAGCTTAGTAAAGAGTATAAAATATTTGCACCATCTGTAAAACCATTTAAGGGGACTTTCTCGGATACAGACCTTATATCTTACAGTGAAATAGAAAGTTTTGAAGAGATTGAGTTTAGCAAGAAGTCTAATTATTCTCCAAAGGAAACTTTTCTACCAATAAATCAAATTCTTTTTTATTATACAGAAGATCAGTACAAAGAATCAAACATTGAAGATAAGAAATTACTTGTATTTATGAGGTCTTGTGACATTCATGGTGTTAAGAGAATTGATGAGATTTACCTTAATAACGGACATGAACCAGATTATTTTTACAAGAGAATTAGAGACAAAGTAAAGTTTGTCTTAATAGGATGTAAAGAAAGTTATAGAAATTGTTTTTGTGTAAGCATGAATTCAAATAAAACTAATGATTATTCAATTGGAATGAATATAGATAATGATACTATTTATTTAGACATTAAAGATAGAGATCTAGAGATTTTTAGTGGAGAAACTACAGATTTTGAAGTAGATTACGTTAAAGAAAACAAGATTTCGATTGAAGTTCCTCAAAAAATAGACTTGGGATCTTTAAAGAACGATTCTCTTTGGAAAGAGTACGATAGTAGATGTATTGGTTGTGGAAGGTGTAACTTTGTCTGTCCTACATGTACATGTTTTACTATGCAGGATATATTTTATAAAGAAAATAAAAATGCGGGTGAAAGAAGAAGGGTCTGGGCATCTTGCCAAGTAGATGGATACACAGACATAGCTGGGGGGCATTCATTTAGATCAAGTCAAGGAGATAGGATGAGATTTAAAGTAATGCATAAAATTAGCGATTTTAAAGAAAGATTTGGATACAACATGTGTGTCGGATGTGGTAGATGTGATGATGCATGTCCAGAATATATATCATTTTCTAATTGTGTAGAAAAAATAGATAAAATTGAGAAAGAAAGAGGAGGTAAGCAGCATGGAAAATAAATACATCCCTGAGAAAGTAAAAATTCTTGATATAATCAAGCATACTGATAAAGAATGGACTTTTAGAGTAGAGAACAAATCAGAAAAGGTACTTCCAGGTCAATTCTATGAAATATCTATACCAAAGTTTGGTGAAAGTCCAATATCAGTTTGTGGTTTAACAAATGAGTATATAGATTTTACAATTAGAAATGTAGGTAAGGTAACTAAAGAACTTTATAAATACGAAGTTGGAGATAGTTTATTTATAAGAGGACCATATGGAAATGGATTCGACATAAATTTATATAAAGGAAGGGAAATCGTTATCGTCACAGGTGGAAGTGCTTTAGCGCCAGTTAGAGGAATTGTAGAACATTTTTATAATAATGTGGATACATGCGAGAAATTGAGTCTAATATCTGGGTTTAGATCTCCAGAGGATACCTTATTTAAAGAGGATTTAAAAAAATGGAATAATAAACTTAATATATTAGCAACTGTAGACGGAGCTAATGAAGATTATACAGGAAATATAGGGTTAGTTACTAAGTATATACCTGAGCTTGAAATAAATAATATAGAAAATGTATCTGCTATTATAGTTGGTCCGCCAATTATGATGAAATTTGCAATAGATGAAGTTAAAAAGCTAGGTTTAGCTGAAAAAAATATATGGGTCTCATATGAAAGAAAGATGTGCTGCGGTCTTGGAAAGTGTGGTCATTGTAAAATTGATGATACTTATATCTGTATTGATGGACCTGTATTTAACTATGCTGAAGCAAAAAATTTAGTGGATTAGAGGTGGGATTTATGATAAGAGATTTAAATACTAGAAAAGTAATGAAGAATGCTTACAGAATTACTAAAAATAGATATATAACGTCATTAAGAGTAAGAGTTCCAGGTGGGCTTATAGATTCGGAAAGTTTAAATGTTGTTTCTAAAATTTCTACAGAATATGGGGACGGTAAAATTCACTTAACAACAAGACAAGGTTTTGAGATACTTGGTATAGATATGGAAGATATGGAAGAAGTTAATATTCTAATTCAACCAGTCATAGATAAATTGGATATTAATCAAGAGGAGAGAAATTCGGGATATCCTGCGGCAGGAACTAGAAATATTGCTGCTTGTATTGGAAACAAAGCCTGTCCAAAGGCACAATATAATACAACAGAGTTCGCTAATCGTATAGAAAAAGCAGTATTTCCAAATGATCTACACTTTAAAATAGCTTTAACTGGATGTCCAAATGATTGTATAAAAGCAAGAATGAATGACTTCGGAATAATAGGAATGGCTCTACCTATTTACGATATAGATAGATGTGTAAAATGTGGTGCATGTGTTAAAAAATGTAAAAAAGTTTCTGTAGGAGCATTAAAAACTGTAAATAATAAAGTCGTGAGAAATGAAGAAACCTGTATTGGTTGTGGTGAATGTGTCTTAAATTGTCCAACCTCTGCATGGACGAGAAGTGAGAATAAATACTATAGATTAGTAATAATGGGAAGAACTGGAAAGAAAAATCCGAGACTAGCTGAAGATTGGCTTAAATGGGTTGACGAAGAAAGTATAATAAAAATAATACTAAATACTTATAAATATGTGAAAGAATATATCGATAAAGATGCGCCAAAGGGAAAAGAGCATATTGGGTATATTATAGATAGAACTGGATTTATGGAATTTAAAAAATATGCATTAGAAAATGTAAAGTTCACAGAAATTACACATATGAATGATAATATATATTGGAGTGGAATTAAATATTAATGAATTAATATAAAGTCATATATTTTAAAAAGAATATATGACTTTATTCTTTAGAAAATTATATTAAAGTTAAGATAAATAGAAATAATATTAACGTGAAGCATCAAAATTACATTTATATTTTTAGTTTTTTCGTCAGTTGAAAAAATATTTTAGTTACGTTAAACTATAATAGTATTCAACAGTTTTGGAGGTTAGTTATGGGGAAAGATGTTAAAGTGAAAAAAAAGAAAAAATATGATACTTTTAGTATAACTATGGAGTTAGAAAAGCCTCTATTATATGATTTAGAGGATAATAAAGATAAAAAAAGTAATAATGATAAGGATAATAAAACAATAAAGCCTTCTACTATGAAAAAGATAATGATTGGGTTAGCAACTCTATTAGTTGTAGCAGTTATTGGATTTATCGTGTGGGCTAATATTACATATAAGCCACAAAATCTAGCAGAAGAAGCTTTAGTTAGCGATAGAAATGTTGAGGTTTCAGAAAACAAATTCATATCATTTTCACCAATAGGAAAAACTCCAACTAAAGGTTTTATATTTTATCCAGGAGCTAAGATCGAGCCAGAAGCTTATGCACCTCTATGTAAAGCTATAGCAGAACAAGGATACCAAGTTGTAATTGTACCAATGACTCTTAATTTGGCTACATTATCTATAAATAAAGGTGATCAAGTCATAGATAAATATCAGAGTATCGATACTTGGGTAGTTGGGGGACACTCACTAGGAGGAACTATGGCTGCTAAGTTTGCTAGTAACAATAATGAAGTAGATGGAGTCGTATTGTTAGCATCATATCCTATGGGTGATGAGCTTAAGGATTTAGGAAAAGATGTGTTATCTGTTTGGGGAAGTAAAGATGGTGTTTTAAACTATAAAAATTTAATTAGCGCTAAGGATAATCTTCCATCAGATACTACTTATGTGGAAATTGAAGGAGCAAACCATTCACAATTTGGTGATTATGGTTTACAAAAAGGCGATAACGAAGCAATAGTAAGTCAAGATAAGCAGCTTAGTGTTACAACGAAAAGTATATTAAAATTTTTAAAGAATATAAATTAATTCCAACATTATAATTTTATTATTTGCTTTCGGGTATTATATTAATCTCGAGCAATTTATTTTTGAAGAAGGTGAAAAATGAAAAAGTTAGATCAAATATTAGAGTACAATAAGGATTTTGTAGAAAATAAAAAGTATGCAGAGTTTGAAACCACTAAAAATCCTAATAAAAAAATATTAGTATTATCATGTATGGATACAAGACTTACATCTTTGTTACCTGAAGCTATGAACTTAAAAAACGGCGATGCTAAAATTATAAAAAATGCCGGAGCGACTATAACTCACCCATTTGGAAGTATGGCTAGAAGTATTATTATAGCAATATGTGAATTTGGGGTAGAGGACGTAATGGTAGTTGGACATCACAGCTGTGGTATGTGTAATGTAAATGTTGATAGTGTCGTTGATAAGCTAATTGATAAGGGTATATCACAAGATACTATAGATACACTTTATAATTCTGGTATAAACGTTAGAAAGTGGCTTTATGGGTTTGATTCAGCTGAAGAATCAGTAGTAGATTGCGTCAATCTCATAAAAAATCATCCGTTAGTACCAAAAGATGTATCTGTGCATGGACTACTTATGTCTCCTGAAACTGGAAAATTAGATTTAATAGTAAATGGATACGAAAACTAAATTTATAGAAGACAGACTAAAAATATCTAAAAGAGATAGTTTTAGTCTGTTTTTATTTATTAGCCAACTAACTAAAAAACGTTTTCAAATGCTATATTTACTTTATAAAAATTATTTTTTTTAAAAAAAAATTAAATTAATATAGAAATATTGACTATTTGATTTAGATAAAGTATAATATCTGTTAGTCGTCTAACTAATATTTAAAAGGAGGGTAGTTATGGAGTACGAATCAAGTGATAGTGTTAATTTTATTTTCCACAAACTTATTAGAGCTCACTTTATTAGATCACATAATGAGCTTGAAAAGTTAGGTTTGTATCCAGGTCAACCTCAAATATTGTTTTCATTATCTAAAAATGATGGGCAAAGTCAAAGGGAATTGGCAGAAAAAAGAAGCGTAAAAGCCTCTACAAATACTGTGATGTTAAACCGAATGGAGAAGGCTGGATTAATAGAGAAAAGAAAGGACAGTGAAGATCAACGGATTACAAGGATATACTTAACGTCTAAAGGTTCTAAAGTTTGCAACAGGCTTAAGTCGTTATATTCTGAATTAGAGATAGAAGCATTCAAAGGCTTCAGTGAAGAAGAAAAAATTATTTTAAAGCGTCTTCTTTTACAGATCATTGATAATATAAAAGGTGATAATTTAAACGTGGATTGTGAAGATCTACATAAGTAATAAAAATAGTAAGTTAAAAAAATAAAATTGCAAATATGAAAAATAAAGATATAAAAAGTTAAAGTTTGAGAGGAAATCGAGTATGTTTAAATTAATCAAATATTTAAAGAAATCTTTTTTATCTATTATACTAATTGTAATATTGCTTGTAGTTCAAGCCATGTGCGATCTTTCGTTACCATCGTATACATCTGACATAGTAAATGTAGGTATACAACAGGGAGGAGTAAAAAATGCTGTTCCTGATGTAATAAGAAAGAATGAACTAGATAAAATATTACTTTTTGTAGATTCTAAAGACAAAGATAAGATATTGGACAGTTACAAAATTATAGATAAGAGAGATATGTCAGAATCAGAGTATAAAGATGTACAAGAAAAGTATCCTAAATTAAAAGCCGAGAAACTATATAAATTAAATACAGAGAATAAAGATACTATTGAAAATCTTAACGATATTTTTGGAAAATCAATGCTTGTTGTATCTACATTTGAAAGCAACAGCAAAGAGACTAAGAAAATAAAAGAAGAAATTCAAAAAAATATGGAAAAGCAAATGCAAGAGCAGATGAAGAAACAGCAAATGCAAGGGCAAGTTCCAAATGGTAAACAAAATATTCCAAGTGGGCAGGCAAGTGTTCCCACTACTCAAGCTAAAGATTCTAAAGATATAGATCTGTTTGAAGTTTTTTCACAGATGCCTGAAGAAAATCTAAAAGAAGTAAATGAAGAAATTTATAAAAAAATAGATGATATGCCTGATACTATAGTTACACAAAGCGCTGTTAAATTTGTAAAGGCAGAGTACGAAAAAATAGGTATTGATACAGAGAAAATTCAAAATAGCTATATCCTGATGACAGGTGCAAAGATGATAGGAATAGCACTTGTGAGTGTTATAGCCACAGTTTCTGTAGGATTTTTAGCTGCTAAAGTAGCTGCAGGAGTTGGAAGAAGACTTAGAGGAGAGGTATTCGATAAAGTAATGCACTTCTCAAATACTGAAATCAATAAATTCTCAACAGCTTCACTTATCACTCGTAGTACAAATGATATTCAGCAGATACAACTACTTATGGTAATGCTTCTTAGAATAGTGTTCTATGCTCCTATAATGGGAGTTGGGGGTGTAATTAAAGTACTAAATACAAATACTTCGATGGCATGGATAATTGCAGTTGCAGTTGTAGCTATGTTGTCTTTAGTTATAGTTTTATTTGCATTGGTTATGCCTAAATTTAAATTAGTTCAGAAGTTAGTTGATAGATTAAACTTAGTAACTCGTGAAATAGTCACAGGTATACCAGTTATTAGAGCGTTTAGCAACGAAAGATATGAAGAGAAAAGATTTGATAAAGCAAATAGAGATCTTACTAAGACAAATCTTTTTGTAAATAGAATGATGGTTTGCATGATGCCATCAATGATGCTAATTATGAATTTGATTACAATATTAATAGTATGGAAAGGTGCTTATGGAATAGATTCTGGTGCTATGCAAGTAGGGGATATGATGGCATTTATACAATATACAATGCAGATAATAATGTCATTTTTAATGATATCAATGGTATCAGTTATGTTGCCAAGGGCGTCAGTTTCAGCTAATCGTATAGATGAAGTACTTACGACTGAAGCAACAATACACAATCCGGAAGTTGCTAAAGATTTTGATAATAGTAAAAAAGGTTATGTTGAATTTAAAAACGTATCATTTAAATTTTCTGATTCTGAAGAATCTATACTTGAAAATATAACATTTACCGCAAAACCAGGTGAAACTACTGCATTTATTGGAAGTACTGGTAGTGGTAAGACGACTCTTGTAAACTTAATACCTCGTTTTTATGATGTAACAGAAGGGGAAATATTAGTAGATGGAGTTGATGTAAGAGATGTATCTCAACATGATTTAAGAGCGAAGCTTGGATATGTACCTCAAAAAGGAGTTTTATTCTCTGGTACGATAGAGTCTAATCTTAAATACGGTAAAGAAGATGCGACTGAAGAAGAGATAGATGAAGCGGCTTCTATAGCACAAGCAACTGAGTTTATTGAGAATAAACCTGACAAGTACGCTACCGAAATATCACAAGGCGGTACAAATGTATCAGGTGGTCAGAAGCAACGACTTTCAATTGCTAGAGCAATAGCAAAAAATCCAGAAATATATATATTTGACGATAGTTTTTCTGCTCTTGACTTAAAAACTGATGCTAAACTCAGAAGAGCTTTAAAGAGTAAGGTTAAGAATAGTACAATGCTTATAGTAGCTCAAAGAATTAGTACTATACTACAGGCAGAGCAAATAATTGTTTTAGATGAAGGAAAAATTGTTGGAAAAGGTACACATAAAGAGCTTCTAAATAATTGTGAGGTTTATAAGCAGATTGCTTTATCTCAACTTTCAAAGGAGGAGCTGGAACATGAGTAAAAACAATAGACCAAGAAGAGATTCTATGGGACGAGGAATGAGTGCTGCAGGAGAAAAAGCATCAGATTTTAAAGGTACAATGAAAAAATTACTTTCATATATGTCTAAGTACAAAGCATCCATAATATTTGTAATATTATTTGCTATAGGTAGTGCAGCCTTCTCAATAGTTGGTCCTAAAATTTTAGGTAAAGCTACTACAAAGATATTTGAGGGCTTGATGAATAAAATATCAGGGATTGATGGAGCTGGTATAGACTTTGCAGCTATAGAAAAAATACTACTTACTTTAGTCTGTCTTTACATTATTAGCTCAATATTCTCATTTGTTCAAGGGTTTATAATGAGTGGAATATCTCAGAAAATTACTTATAATTTGAGAAAAGAATTATCTGAAAAGATGAATAGACTTCCTATGAAGTATTTTGATTCAAAAACTCATGGTGAGGTTTTATCTAGAGTTACTAATGATATAGATACACTAAATCAAAGTTTGAATCAAAGTATGACACAACTTATAACATCGGTAACAACAATGGTAGGGGTATTAATTATGATGTTATCTATAAGTTGGATTATGACAGCTGCAGTTTTATTTATAGTACCAATTTCAATGCTATTAATATCTGTGATAGTTAAAAGGTCACAAAAATACTTCAGGTCTCAACAAGAGTATTTAGGCAATGTAAATGGTCATGTTGAAGAAGCTTACAGTGGTCAAAATATAGTAAAGGTATTTAATGGAGAAGAATCTAGCATAGATGAGTTTAACAAATTAAATGATGAACTATATAATTCAGCTTGGAAGTCACAGTTTTTATCTGGTATAATGCAGCCTCTTATGGCATTTATCGGAAACTTAGGTTATGTTGTAGTATCTATACTAGGTGGTTGGTTAGCTATTAAGAAGACAATAGAAGTTGGGGATATACAATCATTTATACAGTATGTAAGAAACTTTACACAACCTATGACTCAAATTGCACAAGTTGCGAATTTACTTCAATCAACAGCCGCAGCATCCGAAAGAGTGTTTGAATTCTTAGAGGAAGAGGAAGAACAACAAATAGTAAACAATCCAGTTTCTATAGAAAATATAGAAGGTGAAATTGAATTTAAACATGTGAATTTCGGTTACAATAAAGACAAAACTATTATAAATGACTTTAGTGCTAGTGTAAAACCTGGACAAAAAATTGCGATAGTTGGACCTACCGGAGCTGGTAAAACTACAATTGTAAAATTACTAATGAGATTTTATGATTTGAAAAGTGGCGAAATTTTGATAGATGGTAACAATATTAAAGATTTTAACAGAGGAGAACTTAGAGAATTATTCGGAATGGTGTTACAAGATACCTGGTTGTTTAATGGTTCTGTTATGGAAAATATAAGATATGGTAGACTTGATGCATCTGACGAAGAAGTAATAAGTGCAGCTAAATCAGCTTACGCTCATAGATTTATCAAGACCCAACCTGATGGTTACAATATGGAATTAACAGAAGATGCGGACAATGTTTCTCAAGGACAAAAGCAACTCCTGACTATAGCACGTGCAATATTAGCTGATCCTAAGATTTTAATACTTGATGAAGCTACAAGTTCTGTAGATACTAGAACAGAGATACTTATTCAGAAGGCTATGGATAATCTTATGGAGGGTAGAACAAGTTTTGTAATTGCACATAGGTTGTCTACAATTAGAGATGCTGATATGATACTCGTTATGAACAACGGAGATATTATTGAACAAGGAAGTCATGAAGAGCTTCTAGAGGCTGGTGGGTTCTATAAAGATCTTTATAATTCACAGTTTGAAAATAACGAAGAAGTTAGTTAAAATAAAATAAAACTACATTAAATAAGGTCTCAAGGAAGAGAATATTCTCTCCTTTGAGATCTTATTTTTTATTAGTATTTGTATATTAGTTCTGCTATATTAATTTATATAGGGCCATGTAAATAGTAGTGAGTTTCTTAACGTATCAGAAAAGTTGATGGAAACAAGATAGTTTTTTAATTGTAAGTATATTGATTTAATAGGATAAATACTCGCATTATTGTGCACAAAATGTGAGGAATGCTTTCATTAGCTATAGTAAAATTTATGTATAAGGAGATGTTACGATGGAATGGTTAAAAAATTTGAACGAAGCACTAGATTATATTGAGGATAATTTAAAAGGAGAGATAAAGTACAATAAAGCAGCTAAAATTGCATGTTGCTCGACTTATCATTTTCAAAGAATGTTCTCTTATATTTCTGGAACACCTCTTTCTGAATATATAAGACGTAGAAGACTTACAATGGCAGCTTTCGACCTTCAGAGTGGAGATAAAGTCATCAATGTTGCTATGAGATATGGATATGAGTCCCCAACTTCATTTAATAGAGCATTTCAAAATATACATGGTATCTCTCCATCGGCAGCTCAGAAGGAGGGTGTGTGTTTGAAAGCTTTTCCTCGTATTACCTTTAAAATATCTATAAAAGGAGTTGCAGAAATGGATTATAAGATAATAAAAAAAGATGCGTTTAGAATTATTGGGGTAAAGGAAAAGCTTAAGAATGATATTGAATCAAATTTTGAAACGGTACCTAAAATGTGGCGAGAAGTTGCTAAAAGTGGTACGCTTGCAGAGCTAGTTCCTCTAATGAATAAAGAACCATTGGGCGTTCTAGGTGTTAGTGCTTGTATTGGTGATGAGGTAGATTGGGAATATTACATAGCTGTATCAAGTGATAAGCAAACACCAGAGGGAATGTGTGAGTACGAAGTACCTGGATGTACTTGGGCTGTATTTACAGGTGAGGGGCCTATGCCAACTGCTATACAAGATATAGAAAAAAGAGCTATCACTGAATGGCTTCCAACATCAGGTTATGAGTATGGAGATGCTCCAGACATAGAAGTTTACTTAAATGAAGATCCGCAAAACTCTAAATTTGAGGTTTGGGTGCCTATTGTAAAAAAATAAATATATATGGAAATATTAAAAAAGTGGTCTTAAGCCACTTTTTTTGTTTTATATTACTGTAAATCAATATTTATATGTTATATTCGCCATTTTGTTATAAAAAAGTAAAATTTATGTTAAAATCTAAATAGACTATAATGAGGAGGAAAATATGAAAATAAATTGGAATAAAAAATACACTACAATAGCGATATACTTATTCTTAGTTGTTGTTGGAAGTACTGTATTTTATTTAATAGCGTCTCAAATGGATTTATTCAACAAAAAAATAGGCAATGCTCTATCTACATTACAACCATTTATAGTAGGATTTGCACTCGCTTATATTCTTAATTTTATTCTGAAATTTTATGAAGAAAAAGTACTTTGCGTTGATGGATTAAAAAGTATGAAGCCTAAGCTAAAAAGGGCAATAGGAATGATACTTACATATCTAACAGCGGCACTTTTAATGTACCTATTTATCCATTTCGTTTTGCCACAACTTATTGATAGTTTAATAGGTCTTGCGAATGATATACCTAAATATGTAACTCAGACTACTAAATGGATTGATGATATTATGACGAATCTAAATCTTACTGGTGAGTATCTTACGTTTGCGACTCAGAAGTGGAATGATTTTGTAGTGTACGTGATAAACTTTGCTACAGATTTGATACCTTTATTGGGCGTAATGTTAAGAGATATTCTTTCAAGTATATGGAATATAGTCTTAGGTTTAATAATATCTGTATACTTACTTATAGATAAGGAAAGATTCTATGCACTTAGTAAAAAAGTACTATTTGCACTATTCTCAAAAGAAGTTGCAAATAAGATTGTTGAGCTTACGCATAGAAGTAATGATACTTTTGGTAAATTCTTAAGTGGAAAAATATTAGATTCATTTATAATTGGTATACTAACATTTGTTATTCTAACGATAGTAAAAATGCCATATACTCTACTTATCTCAGTAATAATTGGTGTAACAAATATAATTCCATTCTTTGGACCTTTTTTTGGAGCAATACCTTCAATTATTATTGTAATGTTTGTATCTCCTATTAAGGCGCTTTGGCTTATGCTTATAATACTTGTCATACAGCAAATTGACGGTAATATTATAGGACCTAAGATACTAGGGGATTCTATAGGTATTTCGGCGTTTTGGATTCTTTTCTCTCTCTTAGTAACTGGAAAGCTTCTAGGTTTTGTTGGAATGGTTATAGGAGTTCCGCTATTTGCAGTGATTTACTCAATAATTAAAGAAGTAGTTGAATATAAATTAGATAAACGAGGGCTTCCTAAGGAAACTGAGGATTATATGTAACATATAATAATATAAAAGCAGCAACTAAATATAGTTGCTGCTTTATTTTTTTGAAATCATAGCATCGATTTTTGTAAGTATAGTTTTTTATATTAAAAAATAATATTAAATATATGACTATAATGTGAATTTTAATTGAAATTTACCCTAAATGTAAACTTCTTGTAACGTTTCTATTGTACAATTGAGAATATCGACAATAGGGAGGACATAATTATGAGAGTAAAAAGGTTCATTATTATAATTTTAGTTATATTAATGGCTGTTACACTAGTTAATAAACTAAATTTTAAAGAGATAAATAAAAGCGATATAGATATAAATCAATTTATAGAGAGTACTGATGTAGCTAGTGGAAATAATGCACAGATTAACTGGAAGGAAGTAGCAGCATTATTAGCAGTATCTAATAAGAACAATATGAAAAATATAAATGATAAGCAGATACAAGAAATATCAAATTTATTTCTAAAGAAAGAGGATAATAGCAGTGAAGGCAAAAAATTATATTCTATAACTGAAGCTATGGAGATTTTGGGATTTGAAGATAAAGAGAAAAAATTGACATATAAATACCTAGATGATTTAAATGGTTTTGGAATAAAACCAGATAGATTAGATCCAAATAGTAAATATATGAAATTTATTGAAGATATAAAGGAAGACTCAATTAAAAATTATAAAGAATACGATGTACTACCATCAATAACTATAGCCCAGGCAATATTAGAATCAAATTGGGGTGAATCAAGTTTATCTAAAAATTATAATAATTTATTTGGAATAAAAGCAGATGAAAACTGGAAAGGCCAATATGTAACTTTAGAAACAATGGAGCATAAAGATACGATGGTAAACAGTAAGTTTAGAATATACAATGATAAAAGTGAATCTATAAAGGATCATGCAGAGTTTTTATTTAAAAACAAGAGGTACAGAGAAAATGGAGTTTTTGATTCAAATACATACATCTATCAAGCTAAAGCTCTTGAAAAAGCTGGCTACAGTACTGCAATAGATGAAAATGGTAATAAAGTTTACGCTGAAAGACTAATAAATTTGATAAGGCAGTACGATTTACAGTTAATTGACAGTGAAGCTCAAAATACGAAGTAATAATTATAGGGCAGATTAGTAAGTAACTAAGTAACTAAGTAACTTAGTTACTAATCCTCCCTATTTCATTTCATACTAGTTGTAGCCAGAATCAAAGTTATCTTGATTTGAATTTATAACAAAGACATATTATCTCTCTGAGGTTGTAACATTCATGTAATAGATAGAGGCTATTATGTGTTTGGAGGTGTAAATATGAAAAAAATAGTATCTATTTTGACGGTTTATTGGTTATTATCAGCCTAGTTTCAGGGTGTAGTAAAAAAAATCCAATACTCAAAAATACAGTTTCTTATAAAAAGGTTGAAAATATGGACTTTGATTTTAATGTAAAGCCAGAGACATTTGAAGTGATTTTAGATGCGCAGTAGACAAGCAGAAGATAACAGAAACAGAATTTAAGGAAATAACTAGCGAGGACTATACGAAGTAGTCTTTTTAGTATAAAAACGAAAAATAATAGCATACTATTATTGTACTGATTTAATCAATACCTTCGTCATCAGTAAAATTGTTTTTTAAATTATACAAAACACCCTGGTTATATTGCTATCTGACTCTGAACCAGTGGTGTTTTTGTATTTAAGATTAGAATGCACAACATATGGTTACAGTTTATATATTATTAGTAGTACTAAAATCCATTACACTTCTTGTTTAGGGATAAAATAAATTATTATATTTACTGATTTTAACATCAACTTAAAAAAGACATTTAAAATAGGTATTTTTAGCATAATATTAATGGGAGTTTAATATATTGTAATAGCACTGACTGACTTTTATTCTTTCGGTGTTTTGACTTTTAATTTCCTATTTACCATGAACACCTTTAAATATCTGAAGGTGTTTTTGGTATTAAAATAAAATAACTTTAAGGAGACATTTTGTAGTTAAATGGTTGGAAGGTAGAAAATTAATGTAGATAGTAAAAGGGTAGCTTAATTGCTACCCTATTTTATTGTTTGCTCTATATTTGAAAATTTTGTAAGTAAAGAATTATATATACCAATATGATTTAGCTCATCAGATATGATACTTGATATCATATCTCTATCATAAGATGATGGTAAATCGTTCATTATGAGTCTATATTTTTTAGTGGATTCTAAGTTTTCCATTAAAGCGTTTTCTAATCCGGCTATAAGATTTTTTGGTGGATAAAAAACTTCTTCAAATAGTGGTGGATATAATCCTGTAAGTCTATAATATATATTTTGCAGCAAGTATAAATGTTTTAGTTCCTCATCTCTTACATATTCTAAAAGTGTTATTACTTGTTTAGCTTCTGCTAGAGAAAGAGATGGTATAGGAGACAGTTCCGATATCATAACATGATCAATCAACCACTGAAAAAATTGCAAGTGTCTTTCTTTAGATATTATGGTTTCGCCAATCATATTTATAGTATCCTGCTCTATAGGATCTCGGTAAATTTCTTCATACATAATAAACCTCCTAAGTGTTTACTATAGATATATGTTTTAAATAATATTTGGATACATTCATGGAAATGATGCTTAAAATAACCATCACTTAACCATACTATCCCTAAGAGGTGATAGTATGGATATATTCGATAAAAAAGGAATTAAACCCTGTAGAATTTTTAGTATGTAGGTTAGATAAATCTTTAAAGTATTTCAAATAGGAAAATAAGTTTTATGTTTAATCGAAACACTTTTATTTCTTAATTCAATAGTTATCCTTCTAAATTTCAAACTATATTTAGCCATAAAAATACACCTCCAAAAGTTAATCTGAATTGTCTAACTTTTGGGGTGCACTTAAAATTACTACCCTATTTTGCTTTATAAATTTACATTATCATATTTAGTCTCTGCAAGAAGTGAAACATCTTTTTTATTATAATAAATTAAATCGTTTTATATACTAGAATTATATTATGTTACTTTTTTTTAACTTGGTCCTCTAAAAAACATATTTGCTTTTTAAGTATTTCTAATTGAGCGTTTATTTCATCATCTTGGTTGTTATTATTAGCCAAAAGTGATTCTTGTGCTGCTGACGTTGTAATATTCTGGCCAATATTTACAATAAAGTTGCCGAGTGAATTCTGTTGGTCTGTATTAAGATTGTCTATTAGTAAGAGACCTATTATTGATGATAGGAGCGAAAATTGTTTAGCAGGTATATTAAAAAAACAAGATTTTTTAAAAATTTTATCATCACAGTTTCCCATAACATCACCTTCCTTATAGTTAAGGTATGGAGAATATCAGTTGAAAGTGAACGAATATAGTATGAAATTAAATTAATATAGATTGATCGTTTGGTTTCTAGATAATAGTAAATAGTAGTATTAAATAAACCCCCTTTTTTTCTTATGTTTGTGTGTTTGTATATATATAGTTATATAAATTCGCATGTCTTAATTCGTCGGTTAATATATTAAAAACTATATCTCTATGGTATAGAGAAGGTAGCCCAGACATTATAAGTCTATATTTTTTAACAGCTTCTAATTCTCCCATTAGAGCATCTGTTATCCCAGCTTCAAAACTCTCTGGTGGAATAAATTCTTCATCAACTGGTGTTACTGTGTTGCCAGTCAGTTGATGATACATATTTTGAAACATTTTATTATGATTTAGTTCATCATTTCTTATAGATTCTATTATAGATTTTATTTGTTGCACTTGATATGAACTAAGGCCTGAGGTTGGAATATTATCAATAAGCCATTGATAAAATTGGGCATCTTTTTTTTCAGACTCTATAGAGTCACCTATCATATTTATTGAATTTTGTAATTGAATAGGATTTGGGTAATTATTTTGATACATAATGAACCTCCTAAATGTTTTACTATAGATATATGTGTTGAATAATATTTTGGATACTTTTTAGAAATGAAGCTTAAAATCACCTTCCATTGACTATACTATCCTTAAGAGGTGAGAGTATGGATATATTCGATGAAAATGGAATCAAACCAATGTTAATCGAAGAGATGTACCAAGGTTACTAATTAATATATCAAATAATAGGGTGGCTTAGTTGCTATCCCATTTTTAATTTTAAAAATACTTTTCGACATATTTTTAAAGTTATAGTTCAAGATAAATATATGGTAAAAATTTAAGAGTTATTGCTAATTTCTCTGGAAAAGAATATAAAAAGGATGGTGAAGTAATTATCCCTAAATCTTTGATGATTTATGATGGAGTTGATAAAATGGAGTATAACTTCTCAAAAGAGTATTGAAATAATAAAATCTTAGTATGATTAGTGATAATACGTAATTTTTTTATCTTTGTTTTTTATATAAAAATCGATTTATTCAGCTTTTGTTAACTGAATAAATCGATTATTTCTTTGTCAGTTAGATTTTTTAGTATACTTTCGTTTGCTAAACTTCCATTTACAAATTGAGAAATGAGATCCTTTTTGTTTTCTTGAAGTTTTAGTATTTTTTCTTCAATAGTTCCTTTTGAAATAAGTTTTATAACTTGAACTGTGTTTTCTTGACCGAATCTATGTGCACGATCTGTAGCTTGATCTTCTACTGAAGGATTCCACCATGGGTCGAAGTGGATTACTGTGTCTGCACTAGTTAAGTTTAAGCCGATACCACCTGCCTTAAGAGAAATTAAAAAGATTTTTTTATCATCTTCCTGATTAAATTCATCTACTAAGTCTAATCTATCTTTAGCTTTGGTACTTCCGTCGATGTAAGAGAATTTAATTTTATTTTTTTCTAGTTCTGATGCAAGTTTCTTTAAGACCGTAGTGAACTGAGAGAATAATAGTATTTTATGATCGTTTTCAATACTTTCTTCAACTATTTTCATACAAGTATTTACTTTTGAACTAGGATGGTTGTATCCTTCAACAACTATACTAGGATCTAAGCACAATTGTCTCAATCTAGTTAGATATGAAAATATTACAATTTTATCGTTTTTCAGATCTTTTCCTACCAATTTTCTTTGAACTTCTTTAGCGTATGAGCTATATATGTTACGTTCATCTTTATTAAGTTCAACAAAGTAATTCTTCTCGATTTTATCAGGCAACTCAGTCATAACTTGTTTTTTAGTTCTTCGAAGCATAAAAGGTTTTATTAGTATTTTTAGGTTCTGTAAATTAGCTTCTTTTTTCAAATATATATTTTGGAACTTTTTTTTATTAAATAAATAACCAGGCATTATAAAGTCAAATATTGACCATAATTCTACTAAATTATTTTCTATTGGTGTTCCTGTTAATGCAAATCTACAGATAGCATTTACTGATTTAACAGCTTTAGTAACTTGAGCTGTAGGGTTTTTAATGTTCTGTGCCTCGTCAATTATACAATAGTCGAAGTCGATATCTTTATACATTTCAATATCATTTTTAAATGTACCGTAAGTTGTAATAATTACATCGCAGTTCTTTATATCTTTTATTAGATTCAATCTCTCAATTTTATCACCGTGTATTATCTGAGCATTCAATGTAGGCGCAAACTTTTCAAACTCACTTTTCCAATTGTATATAACTGAAGTTGGAGTAATAACTATGCTTTTTTTATCTTTTTGTGAAAGTAAAAAAGTTATAGTCTGTAATGTTTTACCAAGTCCCATTTCATCTGCTAATATTCCGCCGAAATTGTAGTTATCTAGCACCTTAAACCATGTGAATCCATTTTCTTGATAGCTTCTAAGATCAGCATTTAATTCATCTGGTATCATGAGGTCAAGATTGTCTATATTTTCAAAGCCTCTACAGATATTTTCTACTATTTCTTTACCTTCTATAAAATCCAACTGTTTGTCTCTAATAAACTGTTCCATGTAGAGTGCTTTATTGTTTGGAATTCTATAGCTAGTTTCTTTTCCTTCAAACCCTAAGTTCTCAATAAGTTCTAAGAAGTCCTTAGTTTTATCCTCTCTTAAATCCATAAAACTTCCATCTTTTAATTTGTAAAAAGTTCTGTTTTCTTTAAATGCAGCCATAATATTGTCGTATTCATCTACATTTATATCGGATATATTAAAACTAAAGTCTATATAGCTTCCAATATTTTCGTCTATAAAGGCTTTTATTGAGCCAGATTTGTATATTTTTTTATTCTTAAACTTGTCAGAATAATATATATCTCCTAATTCTTTTAACTCTTCGAGATTAACATCTAAAAATTCAAATAAATTCTCATCATTACCAGAAAATAAAAAACTGTTACTTTTTTCTATGAAATTATAACCAAGAAGCTGAAGCTTTATTTGATTTTCCTTTTCTATATCAGGAACTACAAATTTATCATCGGCATCATCATAGACAAATTTTAAATCACATGTGACTTGCGAACCTTTTATGTCAAAGTAAAACTCAGTCTTAAAAGATGTAATTATATTGTCCTCAATTTGCTTATCTAGGTAGACATTATCGGTAATAGTTTTAATCTTTGGTAACATAAAGTTTAGTACATCTTTTACGTCTTCTTTTTCAAATTCTATAATGCTGTGCTCATTTAGTGTTTCATATAGCTGTCCATAATAATTTGCATCATCATTATCTAGTAAATAAATATCACCTTTATAGAGTATAATATCATTTTTTTGAGTCATTGGAATCGGAAGAGCATCATGAGTAGTAAGTGATATTCCGCCATTTGTTTTATTAAACTTAAATTCTATAGGTAAGGGTCCATTTATTATTTGTGGTCTATATTTATTTTTTGCAAATATTAAAGAAAAGTCTTTATCTGTTAATATTTCCATAAATGGTTTTAATGCACTGATATTAAACTCCATATATTTTTTTGAATTAGTAGATAAGGAATATGAGGGAAGATTATTACCATATCCTTCGATCATCTCTACAATCTTTTCATCTCTGTCAGTGAAATACTGTGAAGTAGGGTCATATGTAAAATTAACACCATAATCCAGTTTTTGATTGTTTAGCCTAGCATTTGCAAATTCTTTAATATTTTTTATTATATACATCCTATCAAGCCCTATTTTGAATTCTGCATATACTCTTCCTGGAGAAACATTTACTTCAACATCTAGATTAATCTGCTCTTTATTTGCATTTTTGAAAAAGTGGAGTAATTTTTTATCTGGAGTTGAGGTTACTGTTTTAGCGATATGGTTTGCCAATAATGCTTCAGATAAACTTTTGTTTAGGTAATCTTCACTTTCTATTTTATCGATCCCTTTTAATACAGTTGCTACTAAATGTTTGCATAAAAAAGTGTTGTCAGTCTTAAAATTTGATTTAAAATCCTGACAAGAACAGTATGATTTAGTCAATTCGTAATCTTCAAAATTTATATAAAGAGTATTTGGATACACCTCATTATTGTACTCCGATTCTACAACACTCTGAAATTCTAAGTAATTATCATGGATTCTTACATCTACAGAATCGATTAATTGTTTATCAAAATATTTTAAACCTCTTAACCATCTTGAAGGAAGTGAAATTTTTTTAATTAAGCTATATATTTTACCAGTTACCATTTAATCACCTCTTCTTTTAAACTATAACTTATATTATAAACCAAGTAGATTTAATTTACACGACTTATAGCCTTATTTTTAGAAACTGATTAGCTTAGATATTTTAGATTAGCTGTATCAGTAAATTCTATAGCTGATTTACATTAATTAAAAAATTAGTAAAAAATAAAATCACTAGTTATAAAATACATAAACTAATGATTTCTCACGGTTTTATTAGTTACAATTAAACCAAATGTTTACTATATTGATTATGATTTCACTTAGTTTAGATGAGTTACTTAGAAGATTAACAGTTCTATAAAAATCCTTATCAAGTATTTCAACAGCTTTAACACTATTTGGTAAGTTATTTATAAGCAGTTTAGGCAAAATAGTCACACCCATACCAGCTTCAATAAAAGATATAATTGGTGGATCATTTTGTGAAACTTCTATAAATGAATCTGGACGATAGTTATGATTATTTAAAAATTTTTCAAATGATATTCTAATGTCACTTTTCCTATCAGGTAAAATAAGTGGAACATTTAGCAGCTCATTAATAGTAATCATATTTTTTTCAGCCAATGGATAGTTTATTGGTACTACAGCACAATAAGGTTCTTTCAAAATACATATTGATCCCTGTTTTATATCTTGAGCAAACCCAATGTCATACTCATCCAGATAAAACTGCTGCTCTATAATTTGGCTTTCACTAATTATGAAAACTTCATAATGGTAACCAAGTAAGGTCAATTCTTTTAATATAGGTGGTAACATAGTATTAGCAATACTAGGTAATGCTGCTATTCGTACAGTATTTTGCATATCTTGATCTAAGAAGTGGTGGTCTTTAAACATTGATTCTTGATCTATAATTATTTCTACTTTTTCTAAAAAGCACTGTCCATAGTTTGTAAGTGTATAGTCAGACTTATCTATAATAAAAAGAGTACAGTTTAATTCTTTTTCCAGTAATGATACTTGCATAGTGAGTTCAGATTGAGAGATATTTAATTCTTCTGCAGCTTTATTCATGTTGCCATATTTTGAAAGAGCTTTTACGTATTTTAATTGATATAAATTCATTACAATTACTCCTCAATGTTAGATTATATTTATAATTATTAGTTACATAGCAACTTTAACCTATAATAAATATTTTACACTATTAAGTTATTGGTTAGAAGTCTTTATTGTTATATTGATAAAATATGATGAGTTGTTATGTCACTTAAATTCAGATCTAGAAATTATTGAAAGGGTTTTAATATCTTAAGCAAGGAGCAAAAAAATGTTTCCTTTAATTAAAATTTTAATTTCAGCTTTGATTATAGGTACTGTAATGTAACAGAGGTTGTAAGGAGATTTCCGACATACGGAGGCGTTATTGCAACACTTCCATTAGTAAGTAAAAAGATCAAAAGTATTGAGTTACTTAATAACTCAATACTTTTGTATTGATAACGATTTGATAATTATAAATAGATAGTACTAAATAACAATTAGCTCTTTAGGGAATTTAGTAAGTATTTCAATTCCATCATCTTTTATTAAAACAGTATCCTCAATTCTAACACCGCCCCAACCAGGGATGTAAAGTCCTGGTTCCATAGTTATGACACAGCCGGGTTCTAGAATTCTTGAACCGTAGTTTCCTATAAATGGTTCTTCATGTAAATTTCTACCAACACCATGCCCTATACCATTGTAGTAGAACTCTTCATATTTTTTTATTACTTTTCTTATAGCAGTGTCAGGTTCTGTAGCATGAGCTCCGTTCTTCATATGGCCAAGTCCAACTTGCTGAGCCTCTTTAACTAGATTGTATATTTCTATTTGTTTGTCATTTGGTTTGCCAACTACAAAAGTTCTAGTCATATCAGAAATATATCCATTGTACATTGCGCCAAAGTCTATAGTTACAAAATCGCCTGCTTCAACTATTTTGTCATCTGGTTTACCATGCGGAAGAGATGTTTTTACTCCTGATATAAGTATAGTTTCAAAACCAATTTCATGAGCACCATTTATCTTTAAATAAAATTCTAGGTGTGCACAAAGTTCTCTTTCAGAAACTCCTGCTTTAATGTGTGGAACTAATTGTTCTAGAGATTTATCCGCGATCTCACAAGCTATTTTCAAGTTCTCTATTTCTAATTTATCCTTTTTATATCTTAAAGATTCAACTATACCTTGGGTAGGAACTAATTCTATTCCGTCTTTTTCTAGTAATGTATGTAGAGTATTATATTTATTGAATGAAAGATTGACTTCCTCAAAACCTAAACTCTTAACACCATTTTCAGAGCAGATATATCTAACTGCTTTTGTGACATCTCTGTCGAATAAATGCCAATTTACTATTTCAAATCCAGGACAAGTTTTTTCAGCTAATTCAGTAAATCTACCGTCTGTTATTAAAAATTTTCCATTTTTACATATAAGCACATTAGCAGCCTCATCGGTAAATCCACTAATGTAGTTCACATTTGGCTCATTTGTAAGGTATACTGCGTCTAAGTTTTTAGATTCTAGTATTTCTAATACTTTTGTAACTCTGCTCATTTTAGTTACCTCCAATTAATTATTGTGATATTTCTTCTAGTTTTTTATTTAGTGCAAATAGTAAAAGTCCAACTGCGAGTAGGCATGTTGGTATAATAATAAATACCTGTAACATACCTAGCTTATCTATAATAAGTTGAACATATCCAGAGAATTTATTGGCGACAAACATACTAGCAAACCATACTCCCATTAATAATGAGGAGTATTTTTCTGATGCAAGTTTATTTACCATACCATAACTAACAGGTGAAAAACACATCTCACCAATACTTTGAAATGTAATAAATAATATTATCCGGAAAACGGTTGCTTTTGTAGCAGAATCAGTATATGTTACAACTTTGAATAACGGCTCCTATTATAAATATAAATGCAGCAGCTAAGAAAATAAATCCTAAACTCATCTTTTGGAAATATTCAAAACACCTCTTTTTTGTTTGCCATCTGTAGCCATATAGATGTTATTATGGTCCTAGTATTACACATAACAGACCATGGTAAGAATCTATTATGATGTAGGTATTTGGAAATTTCCTATACTTAAGTTTACACTATTTTGAGTATTAAGTGCAATAGACATAGATGCATGATTATAAGCCATCCAGAAGAATATTGTAACCCACATCATAAAAGATGCGAGGACAGATGAGGCCTCTGCAGAACTTAAACCTAATTCTCCTTTTGTAATTTGCTCGGCTAGAAATAGTACAAGAACAAGTTTCATTCCGTAATAAGAAAGATTCACTACACTGAAAATAGAAACACAAAAATACAACTCGCTAGGATGTTTCAATTTTTCTGAAACGCAGTCTAAGACATCCTACTGTTATAACATGTATACATGTATACAAGGGCAATTATAGCTTAAATTGCATAGACTGTAAATATTTTATACAAAATTAGTTATTATAAAATTTAATAGATAATTTAGCATATGGTCATTGTTAAATATTCGACCTAAAAAACTTTTTATTTTAATATGAAATATTTTTGAAATAAATATAAATGGTTATTATAATAGAATTAGATCATTTTCACTACACTTTATAAATGGAAAATATCAAATAATCTAAAATAAAAACAACTTTGAAGTGATTATTTGATAACTTCAAAGTTGTTTTTATAAAATCTTATAATTCCTTCATCTCTCAATTTTCCGAGCTCTCTAGATAATGCACTTCTATCAACACACAGAAAATCAGCCATTTCATTTCTCGTAAATGGGATTTTAAATTTGTTACTGTCACTAATTTCTATTTGTTTAGCAAAGTATTCTAGAAGTTTCTCACGAGTACTTCTTTTGGATAGAATTTCTATTTTATCATGTAATTGAATATTCTTAGAGGCTATTAACCTTAGCATATTTTCGATCAGTTTTGAATTAAATTTACACGACGAAGAACAAGTATTAATAACTTTTTCAAATTCTACGAATAAAATTTCGCAATCTGTTTGAGTAACAACAGATATTGAACTTAAAGCTCCAGAGCATGCGAATACTTCTGCAAAAATATCACTGGTTTGAAGTTCAGAAACTATATTTAGATTTCCATCAATATCTTCTTTTACAATCCTTGCACTTCCAGATAATATTATTCCAACAGAAGATATACTATCACCTACCGATATTACGAGACTATCTTTTTTATAAAGCTTTTTATTAGCACCAAGACAATTTAACATTTCTTCTAAATCATCTTCATGCATGCCTATAAAAAGAGGAACATTTTTTAACGTTTTTAAATGTTTATTTATAAAATCACATCCTTGTTGCATATGCAACCGAAAATTTTATTTAATTGTACTATAATAGAGACATAAATACAAGCAGTATAAGTAAAATTATAAGATGAATATAAGGAGTGATAGATATGATTAGAACTATTATAAAAATAGATAAAGAAAAATGTAATGGGTGTGGATTATGTATTGATGCTTGTCATGAAAATGCTATGGCAATAGTAGATGGTAAAGCAACTCTATTGAGAGATGATTACTGCGATGGGTTAGGTCATTGTATGCCAGCTTGTCCTATGGATGCACTTTCGTTTGAAGAGAGAGAGGCTCTTCCATATGATGAAGAAGCCGTTTTAGCTAATATTAAAGCTAAAGGAGAAGATAATAAACAAGAGAAAAATTTAGGATGTGGATGTCCTGGATCAATGGCTAAGAGCATTGATAGATCTGAAAAGGATTTACAGAATAGTGAGCATAAAGTTGAACAGATTGAAAAAAGCATAGATATTAAGTCAAATTTAAATCAATGGCCAGTGCAAATAAAGTTAGTTCCAGCCAATGCACCTTATTTTAAAGGGGCTAATTTATTAGTTGCTGCCGATTGCACAGCTTATGCATATGGGGATTTCCATAACAAATTTATGAAAAATAAAGTGACGTTAATAGGGTGTCCTAAATTAGATGAAGTTGACTATGCAGAAAAATTAACTGATATATTAATATCTAATGATATAAATAGTGTAGTAGTAACTCGTATGGAAGTACCTTGTTGTAGCGGTATCACTAATGCTGTAAGGAAGGCATTAGAAAATAGTGGAAAAGTAATCCCTTGGAAAGTTGTTACTATAACAACTGATGGCAAAATAATCGATGAATTATAAAATATAGTAAAATAAATCTTTAAAGGCTATGCATAAATCTAATTAATTATATAGATTTATACATAGCCTTTCTGTATATTGTTAAGAGTTTTAATGGTTAATTGCGCATAGATACATATTGCTCCAAGTTGTGTATGCGACGAAAAGATCAGCCAAGGATTTGAAAGATATGAATAAATAATTGTTAATCTTAGATGCGTTTACTTTTATACAGTTGTATATTTTAGGATGCTAAAAAATATATATATTATGAGTTTAACTATAACGCTGTATAGGAGGAGTTTATGGAGACTTCAGATTTTAATATATTGACTTTTGATGGTGGCGGAATTAGAGGTGCTCTAAGTATTGATATTTTCTCAAGAATAGCGGAGATAAGAGATGATATACTTACTAATACTGACTTGATTGGTGGGACATCTACGGGTAGCTTAATTGCACTTGGTCTTGCATATGGGGTTAGCCCTATCGAAATTAAAGAGTTGTATTCTATTGAGAACTCAAAATTTATTTTTGGAGATAAACACTCTGAGATGCTGAGACCAAAGTATAATAATAATAACTTAAAAGAAGTTTTACTTAGAATATTCCCAGAGGACTTAAAACTTAGAGATTTAGAAAAGATGGTGCTAATACCTTCGCTGTATATAGGTGACAGAAATGAACCTTGGAGACCTATTTTTTATAATAATTTACCAAATTCTTTAACCGCTGAATATAACGTAGTAGATGTCGCTCTTGCAAGTAGTGCTGCACCAGTTTTCTTTCCAGCGTACAATCTTCATATTGATGGAGGAATAATTGCGGCTGACCCTAGCTTAGCGTGTATTGTTTATGCTTTAGACTCTGGAATAGGTGTAGAGTTAGATAACATAAGATTATTGTCTATCGGAACTGGGTTTGAACACAATAGTATATTAGATGATACGACCACTTGGGGGGCTATTGATTGGATGGTAAACAAGGAACCTAGTCTTCCTATTCTATCTATAACTTTGGCTGGAAACTCATTGGTAAGCCAGTATTTTTCTCAGAAGTTATTAAAGGATAACTACTATAGAATAGATCCTAAACTTGGCAAAAATATTCCAATGGACGATTATGGTTCACTTCCGTATTTAAACTCTTTAGGAGAAAATTATAATATTGAACATGCACTAAACTGGCTCGGTATGAAATGGCAGTAAATTTAAGAAGTGTAGGTATTTTAAGTACAATTTATACAATTTTAATATCCAAGTGATGTTTATTATATGTGTAACTTCCTGTATTTAAAAAGACTATACTTCTTTTTTTTGTATAAAGATAATCTATTATATATATGTAAAATTGTATGTTATTATATGGTTGAATGTAGAAAAAAAAGGAATTATAATAATTTTTTCGCATAAAAATTACTTACTTTGAATCTAAAATTTCTATGTTCTAAATAACTTATTTAATAGGAGGGTATTATGAAATTCTCAAAAAGAATCTTGGTACTTGGTTTAGTAGGTGCTATGCTCGTTACATCGGGGTGTTCAAAAAATACTGATAAAAAAGCTACATCAAACGAAAAAACACCAACTTCAATAACTTTTGTAGCTGGTGGTGAACCTATGAACTTCAATCCACTTTATGCTAATGATAGGGTATCGATGACAGTAATGAATGCAATTTTCAATCCACTTTATGTAATCAATGAAGATGGTGAAAAGGAATTTTATTTAGCTGAAAGTATAAAAGCTTCAGATGATTTTCTTACATATACAGTTAAACTAAAAGATAATCTTAAGTGGCATGATGGCAAACCTTTAACTGCAGATGATGTTGTATTTACAATAGACACTATATTAGATAAAAATCAGAATTCTCTTTACACTGATTCGTATACAATCGATGGCAAACAAGTAAAAGCCAATAAGATTGATGATACTACTATTGAATTTGTATTACCAGATGTATCTTCTTCTATCGAAAGTGTAATTGGAGATATTAGGCCTATACCTAAACATATCTACGATGGCGAAAAAGTTATTTCTAAAAGTGATAAGAATATGAATCCAATCGGAAATGGAGCCTATAAGTTTAAGGAGTATAAATCTGGAGAACTAATAACTTTAGAAAAATTTAATGATTTTTATGGTAAAAAAGCTAATATAGACACAGTAAATTATAGAATTATTGCTGATTCAAATTCTGCCAACGTAGCTTTACAAAACGGAGAAGTAAATGCTAAATACGTTGATCCAGATCAAGTTAAAGATGTTGAATCAAAAGGTAATGTTAACATAATTACATATGATGAAGGAATGGTAGACAATTTAATTTTTATGCAACAATCAAATGACGATCTTAAGAAAAAGGAGGTTAGACAAGCAATTGCATATGCCTTAAATAAAGATGAGTTAATTAAGGCTACATACAAATCCAAAGAATATGCTGATGAAGCGTATTCGCTATTTGCGCCTGATACAATGGGATACAGCGATGATGTCGAAAAATACAATCAAGACAAAGAAAAAGCTAAAAAGTTACTAAAAGATGCTGGAATGGAGAATCTAAAACTAAGACTAGCATTTAGTACTCATAAGAGCTCTCAAGAAGCTACTGCTTTAGTAATCCAAAGTAATCTAAAAGATATTGGAATAGATGTTGAGTTAAAACCGATGGAAAAGAGTTCATATTATTCTAAAATATACGAGCCATCTACTGCAGATTTTGATCTAGCGATAAATGGATATGTTATGGGTAAAGAACCAGCAGATTATGCATCATTGTTTATTAAGGGTGGTGAGAATAACCCAGCAGGTTATGACAATTCAGAGATTGATGCAAAATTTGCATCTGCTCTAAAAGAAACTGATGAAACTAAAAGGAATGATATATACAAAGAAATTCAAAAAATTGTAATTGATGACATGGTTTTATATCCTATAGCTTACTCAAAATCAATAGTAGCATTGGATAAAAAATACGATGGAGCTAAAGAAGCAAATCCAGCACCAATATATATGTTTAGAGATTTGAACGAACTAAAACTAAAATAAAAATTTGTCTAGTTTATGCAAAACAAGATATAGCGTTTATTATACTAAGCAAATAAAAAGAGGGGATGGTATAAGATTATACAGATATAAAATTGAATGTATAAATTCTACCACTCCTTTTTTATTTTGTAAGTATAATAAAAAATAGTTTGTATGTTATTTTTAATTAATTATTAAACAATTTTAAATCAGTAAAATAAAAAATAAAGCTACATACTAGTATTTTCATAATTCCTCACACATATAATTAACTTTTGCAAAAATAAATATTGACTTTTACTATCAAAATGATAATATAAATAAGGAACATCAATTATCATTTTGATAGTTGGAACGATATTATATAAAAATAAATAATTTTATTAAACAGAGGATGTTTAATAAGTGAGGGGGATATTATGAAATTTACAAAACGTATTTTGGCAGTTGGTCTTGTTGGAGCTATGTTAGTTACAGCAGGATGTTCTGCTAATGGAGGAAGTGAATCAAAAAATAGCACTTCATCTCAGACACAATCAATAACATTTGCAGCTGGAGGAGACGCAATGAACTTTAATCCTCTTTATGCTAATGATAGAGTATCCATAACTGTTATGAACTCATTATTTAATCCATTATATGTAATAGATGATAATGGAGAGAAAGTTTTTTATCTTGCTGATAGTATAAAAGCATCCGATGACTTTTTAACATATACAGTTAAACTTAAAAAAGATTTAAAGTGGCATGATGGCAAACCCCTAACTGCTGATGATATTGTATTTACAATGGATAGTATATTAGATAAAAATCAGAATTCATTAAACACAGATTCTTTCATAATAGATGGTAAATCAGTTGAAGTTAAAAAAATAGACGATACCACAATAGAGTTCGTATTACCAGAAGTTTCTTCAGCGATTGAAAGTTCAATAGGAAAAATTAGACCAATCGCAAAGCATATTTACGAAGGTGAAAAGGATCTTGCAAAGAGCGATAAAAATTCTTCTCCAATAGGCAATGGCGCTTATAAATTTAAAGAGTACAAGTCAGGAGAACTTATAACCTTAGAGAAGTTTGATGGTTATTATGGGAAAAAAGCAAACTTAGATACAGTAAACTATAGAATAATAGCTGACTCAAACTCAGCAAATGTAGCACTTCAAAATGGAGAAGTAAATGCAAAATATGTAACACCTGATGAAGTAGAAAGTGTTAAGTCTAAAGATAATGTAGATATTATAACTTACGATGAAGGAATGGTCGATAACATCATATTTTTTCAACAAAAAAATGACAATTTAAAGAAAAAGGAAGTTAGACAGGCTATTGCATATGCTTTAAACAAGGAGGAGCTTATAAAAGCGTCTTATAAGTCTGAAGAATACGCAGATAAAGCATATTCACTATTTGCCCCAAACGTAATGGGTTACAGTGATGATGTTGAAAAATATGATAATAACATAGAAAAAGCTAAAGAATTAATAAAAAATTCAGGAGTTAAAGATTTAAAGCTTACAATAGCTTTTGGAACGCATAAGAGTCAATTAGAAACAACTGCGTTAGTAGTCCAAAGCAATCTAAAAGAGATAGGAATTGATGTAGAATTAAAACCTATGGAAAAAAGTGCATATTTTGCGAAATTAAACAATCCATCTTCTATTGATTTTGACCTTGGTCTAAATGGATATGTAATGGGAAATGAACCAAATGATTATGCTCCTCTATTTTTATCTGGTAATATGAGCAATTATGGTGGATATGAAAATAAAGATTTAGATGCTAAGTTTACTGCTGTATTAAAAGAAACAGACAAAGCCAAGAGAGATGAAATATATAAAGAAATCCAACAAACTCTAGCAGATGATATGGTTCTTTATCCAATTGCTTACTCTAAATCAATAGTTGCAATAGACAATAAATACGACGGAACAAAAGAAGCGACACCAGCTCCTATATACATGTTTAGAGATATAAATGAGCTTAAATTAAAATAGCAAAATAAACAAGATAATAGAATTCTTAAGTAGTAAGTATTTAAGAATAAGTAAATAATTACTAAGCAAATTTATTTAGGCGGTTGATGGTTTGTAGTTATGTATACAAAGAGTTTAATTTGTTGTATTCAATTATAGCTATTTTAATATCGATCGCCAAATAAATTTTTTAGATTATAAAGATTTAATTTTTACATTAGATATTACCGGATGTAAAAACAAATATAAAGGGAGGATAGTATGAAGGATAAAATTATTAAAAGAGCTATTAGCATTATACCGATGCTCTTATTTATATCAATACTTACTTTTACATTGATGCATTTAGCTCCTGGAGATCCACTTCAAGCATATATAACTCCTCAGATGAGTGCGGTTGATATAGAAAAGGTAAGACATAACATGGGACTTGATCAACCGATATTAGTACAATATTTTAAGTGGCTTATAAATACTCTAAAAGGGGATTTTGGTTATTCCATGGTTACACATAGACCAGTAGTAACTATGATAGCAGAGAGAATTCCAAATACGCTACTTATAACCGTTGGGGCTTTAGTTATTTCTATAGTTATTGCCATTCCTTTAGGGTTAATTTCAGGTTACAAAAAGAATTCAATAGTAGATAATGTGTTAAACGTAATTTCATATATAGGAATTTCCATACCAAGCTTCTGGTTTGCAATGATACTTATTTATACATTTTCGGTGAAATTGAATTTACTTCCGAGCATCGGAATGAGAACGGCGGGTGTTAATACTACAGCAGATTTAATCAAGCATATGATAATGCCAACCATTGTTTTATCATATTACAATTTATGTGTTTTTACTAGATATATTAGGTCGAGTACTATAAGCCAGCTTAAAGAGGATTATGTACTTACTCAAAGAGCGTACGGTTCGTCAACAGCAGAGATTCTGTTTAATCACGTACTTAAAAATACACTGCTCCCAGTAATTACTATTATGGCTATGACTCTACCCCAACTTGTAACAGGTGCTTTTATAACAGAGACGATTTTCGGTTGGCCAGGCATGGGGCAGTTAGGTGTAAGCTCAATATTTGGATATGATTATCCTGTAGTAATGGGTATTACAATGATATCGTCGTTGATGCTTATAGTAGGAAATTTGGCTGCAGATATACTTTATCAACTTGTTGATCCAAGAATCAAGCAGTAGGGGGTTGGATAATGTTAGAGAGATTAAAAGATAATTTAAAAGGAAATAAATTGGCAATGATAGCCTTTATAGTAATTATCGTCTTTTGTTTGGCGTCTATACTTGCTTTTTTAAGCCCGTTTGATCCAAATAAAATAAATATTGCTGAGAGACTATTGTCTCCAAATAAAACAAATATTTTTGGTACGGATAATATGGGGAGAGATTACTTTACTAGAACATTGTATGGAGGTAGGGTATCACTTACAGTTGGCTTTTTATCTATGCTAATTTCTACATCAGTAGGAACTTTTGTAGGTGCAATTAGCGGATACTTTGGTGGCGTAATAGATGCCTTTATAACAAGAGTTTTAGATATACTTATGAGTATACCAACATTTTTTTTGATACTTGTTATAAACTCCTTTTTTGGATCTAGTATAAAAAATATAATAATAGTAATAGGACTTCTTGGATGGATGAGTGTAGCAAGAGTAGTTAGATCTGAAACACTATCAATTAAGGAGAGAGAATATGTGTTGTATGCTAAAAGCTTAGGGCAAAGGCCATTAAAGATTATTACTAAACACATCATTCCAAGTATTCTACCTACAGTTATAGTAACAGCAAGTATAAATATTGCTAATTCTGTACTGATGGAATCATCTCTTAGTTTTTTAGGGTTAGGTGTGCAGCAACCAAATTCATCTTGGGGAAGTATGCTAAAAGATGCTCAGGGGTTTTTAACTGATGCTCCACATATGGCTATGTTTCCAGGTCTATTCATACTATTAACAGTTCTTAGCTTTAACCTAATGGGTGATACATTAAGATCAGTATTTGAAGCTAAGTCAAATGAGAGATAGGTGGTAAAATGAATAATAAAGAGCAAATATTAGATGTGAAAAATTTAAAAACTTCATTTAATACAAAAATGGGTGAAGTAGAAGCGGTTAGAGATATAAGTTTTGACATATATAAAAATGAGATTGTTGGTCTAGTCGGAGAAAGTGGAAGTGGTAAAAGTATAACTTCGAAATCTATAATGAAACTCATAGAAAAGCCTGGGTTTATTAAAGATGGAAGAATAGTTTTTAACGGTGTAGACCTTATAAAGCTAAGTGAGAAACAGATGAGAAATATTAGGGGAAATGAGATTTCAATGGTATTTCAAGATTCTATGACAGCTTTAAACCCTCTTATTAAAGTGGGAAAACAGATGACAGAAATAATAGTTAGACATCAAAAAGTAGGAAAAGCACAAGCTAAAAATAAAGCTATAGAAATTTTAGCAATGGTTGGAATTCCTGATCCTCATATAAGATTTGATAATTATCCTCATGAATTTAGTGGAGGTATGAGGCAAAGAGTATGCATTGCAATGGCTATAAGTTCATCACCAAAACTGTTAATTGCAGATGAGCCAACAACAGCTTTAGATGTTACTATACAGGCTCAAATACTTAAGCTTATTAAGGAGCTAAATGATAAAAATGAAAACTCTACACTTTTAATTACTCATGATCTAGGTGTTGTTTATAATACATGTGATAGAGTGATTGTTATGTACGGTGGAATGATAATGGAAAAGGGAACAGTAACAGAGATATTCAAGTACAGTAAGCATCCATACACAATAGGACTTCTAAAATCAATTCCTAAAGGAAGGGATTCAAAAAAACAAAGATTATCTTCAATTGAAGGAACACCACCAAGTTTATTAAATCCTAGTAATGGTTGTCCTTTCTATGAAAGATGTGATAGGAAAAAAGAAGTTTGTAAGAATAAACTGCCAAATACAATTAAAATCAATGACACTCATAGTGCAATGTGTTGGCAAGTAGATGGAGTTGAGCAATATGGAAACTAATAATAAGATCGAAAATTTATTTGAGGTAAAAAACCTTAAAAAATATTTTACTCAAACTGCTGGCTTGATAAAAAAAGAAACTAAAAGTGTAAAAGCAGTAGATGGTGTGAGTTTTAATATAAAAAGGGGAGAAACTCTAGGTTTAGTAGGAGAAAGTGGCTGTGGTAAATCTACATTGGGAAGAACTTTAATAAGATTATACGATGCGACTGAAGGTGAAATTATTTTTGATGGAGAAAACATAGCTGGTAAAAATGAGAAAGAATTGAGAGAAACAAGAAAAAAAATCCAAACAATCTTTCAAGATCCATATGCATCATTAAACCCTAATATGACTGTCAAAGAAATTATAGAAGAGCCATTAGATCTTTATTTAAATATGAGAAAGGGTGAAAAAGATAAAGTAGTTGCAGAGATGCTTCAAAAAGTTGGATTAACTAAAGAACATGAAAATAGATATCCACATGAGTTTAGTGGAGGCCAAAGACAGCGCATAGGAATAGCTAGAGCATTAGCTGTAAAGCCAGAGTTTATATTTTGTGATGAGCCTATTTCTGCTTTAGATGTATCAATACAAGCTCAAATAATAAACTTGCTTGAGGACTTACAACAAGAATTAGGGATAACTTATTTATTTATAGCACATGATTTATCTATGGTTAGACATATAAGTGATAGAGTTTGTGTTATGTACTTAGGAAAGATTGTAGAGATAGGAAGTAGCGATGATATTTACCAAAATCCAAAACATCCATATACGCAAGCACTACTAAGCAGTATCCAAACTATTGATAAAACTTCAGAAGAAGAAATTTTGGAAGGCGATTTACCAAGCCCATTAAATCCTCCAAGTGGATGTAGATTTCGAACTAGATGTAAGTATGCTACAGAAAAGTGTAAAATTGAGGAGCCTAAGGAACGTTCATTTGGAAAAGAACATTTAGCTTATTGCCATAAATATTAAGGATTAGATCGGTATTTCTTGGGGATAAATATAATAAATGAATGGATTGGAGTGGTGAACTATGAAAAAACTTGCAACTTTTGCGGGAGGATGTTTTTGGTGCATGGTAAAGCCGTTTGATAAATACGATGGAGTAGATAGAGTAGTCTCAGGATATACAGGAGGTTTAGTTGATAATCCAACATACGAAGATGTTTGTAGCGGGAATACTGGACACTTTGAGGCAGTTCAAATAACATATGATGATGAAATAATGGATTATAAAGACATTTTAAATATATACTGGAAGCAAATTGATCCTACGGACGATGGAGGTCAATTTTTTGATAGAGGTCCTCAGTATAAGACGGCTATATTCTATCAGGATGAAGAGCAAAAAGAGATGGCCTTAAAATCTAGAGAGGAAATACAAAATAGCGGTATATTTGATAAAGAGATTGTTACTCAGATACTTCCATTAGGCGTATTTTATGAGGCAGAAGAAAGACATCAAGATTATTACAAGAAGAAGCCAGATCACTATACAATGCAATTTAAAAACTCTGGAAGATACAATTTTGTTAAAAGTTACTGGGATGGAAATAATGTAAATAGGGAAAATCTTAAAAAAGTACTTACACCAGTACAATTTGAGGTAACCCAAAATGATATGACAGAGGTCCCTTTTGAAAATGAGTTCTATGATAATGAAGAAGAAGGTATATATGTTGATATAGTAAGTGGAGAAGTATTGTTTTCATCAAAAGATAAATTTGACTCTGGGTGTGGCTGGCCTAGTTTTTCTAAACCAGTGGAAGATAGTAGCATAATGGAAAGATCTGATTTTTCTCAAGGAATGTATAGAACTGAGGTAAGAAGTAATAAGGCTAACTCTCATCTTGGGCATGTATTTGATGATGGACCACAAGAGCTTGGAGGTTTAAGATACTGCATCAATTCAGCAGCGCTTAGATTTATACCTAAAGAAAACTTGAAAAATGAAGGTTATGTAGATTTCCTAAAGTTATTTGAATAAGTCTATCGAGATTAATTTTTATACATTTAAAAACATATTGAGAAAATATATATAGTGTACAATTTTTTTGGTATTTGGTAGAATATATTAAAACTGTATTATAGTATATTTTCTCAATGTTATAATTGATTTTAGAATTAAATAAATCAGTATATAAAAGAGAAGCATATGCTTCTCTTTTTAGTTATATATTGGATATAGAACGGAGTGGTGTTTTGGTTACACAAAAATTGTATTATGAGGATCAATATTTAAGAAACTTTACTGCTGAAATTTTAGAAATAAAAGAAATGGATGAAAAATACCATGTACTTTTGGACAAAACAGCATTTTTTCCAGGTGGAGGAGGCCAGTTTAGAGATACAGGGACAATCGAAGATCATAAAGTAATAGAGGTATATGAAGTTGGCGGAAAAATATTTCATGTAGTGGAAAAAAGACCTATAAAATTACATAAAGTCAAATGTAGTATAGACTGGGATAGAAGAGAAGATGGCATGCATCAACATTTTGGACAGCATGTATTGTCGGGATCTTTTTATAAGCTTTTAAATTTAAATACTGTTAGCTTTCATCTTGGTAGTGACATAAGTACAGTAGATATAGAGGGTTATATAAATGAAGAAGATATTAGAAGAGTCGAAGTATTCGCAAATGAAAAGATAAGAGAAAATCTAAAAGTAAATTATTTAACTCCATCTAGAAAAGAACTCAAAAAAATGTGGTTAAGAAGAGATCTGCCAAAAACCGATGATGATATACGAGTAGTTGAGATCGAAAGTTTAGATATAAATGCGTGTTGCGGAGTACATCCAAGTAGTACAGCAGACCTTAGAGTTATCAAAATTAAAAAATTTGAAAAGCATAAGAAGTCAACAAGAATTGAATTTATTGCAGGTAAAAGGGCAGTCGACTATTTGTTAAATAGAGACTTATATCTTACTAAAATATGTAATTATTTAAGCTGTAGTGAAGAAGATGCTTTAAATGGAATATCTAATCTAAATAAAAAATTGGATGATGTGGTATCAAAAAATAAGAAACTTGAAGATAAAGTGGCTGATTTCGAAATAAGAGATATGATTAATTCTTCAAAAAAAGTTGGTTGTATTTCTGTAGTCACAAAATTGTATGAAGGTGAAGATATAAAGTACATAAGCAAAATTGCAAATATGGTAGCTGAAAATAATAACAGTGTAGCAATTTTTGCAGTTGAACTCAAAGATAAAGTGAATTTGATATTCTCGTGTTCTGATGATATTAAGGATAAGATTCATATGGGAAACTTACTCAAAGATACTATTAAACTTATAGATGGAAATGGTGGAGGCAGCCAAACATTTGCACAAGGCGGTGGCAAAAATAATGGTAATGTAGAGTCTGCTCTTGATTACGCCTATATGAAGATAGAGAAATTGGTTTAGGTTAGATAAAGGCTCTTACTAAATATAAAATAAAAATATAAAAGCTATAGTTCAAATAATAAATAGTTTATATATAATTTAGGAGAGATTAATATGGAATTAATGAGTAGGTATATTTTATACTTTTTCCTATACTCTTTTTTAGGATGGTTGTGCGAAAGTATATATTGTTCGGTTGGTATCAAGAAAGTTATAAACAGGGGATTTTTAAATGGTCCAATATGTCCTATATATGGATTTGGAGCTATGCTTGTAATATTTCTAATAGAAGGATTTAAGGATAATATATTCTTTCTGTTTTTATTTGGAATGCTTATTACATCAATACTAGAGTATATATCTGGATATATACTAGAAACTTTGTTTCATACAATGTGGTGGGATTATTCCAAAAGAAAGTT
Organism: Metaclostridioides mangenotii; assembly: GCF_018917235.1. Lineage (GTDB taxonomy): Bacteria > Bacillota > Clostridia > Peptostreptococcales > Peptostreptococcaceae > Metaclostridioides. Next base: position 198,469 of record NZ_JAHLOF010000006.1, on the reverse strand, counting down.
CAACATTAAAGGTAGAGTATGTTTAAAAAATGCTATTTACTTTGGAATAATGTCAGTTGTTTTAATGAAAATAATACATCCATTTATAATAGATATAGTAGATGATTTTTCACCAAAAGCGACGATTATTATATCAGTAATTGCAATACTTACGACTTCTCTAGATATGTTAATTACTTTAAGGACTATGAACAAGTTAAGCATAAAGTTACAATGGTTAGATGAAATTATTGAAGATTTAAGTAAGATTAATATTAAATTAGAGAAATTTGATGAAGAAGAAATCAAAAAGGCAATAGCTGAAATAAGAAATAGAGAAGGTCATATTCAGATTAAATTTAGAGAAATATATAGAAAAATAGAAGACGTTAGAAATCAATCTGTTTTACAAAGAAGATTAATGAGAGCATTTCCAAATATGCAAAGCAATAGAAGAAGAGATCAGCTGAATTATTATAGACAGTTAGCTATACAAAAAAAGAAAAAAATAGATAAAAGTATAAAAAATAGATTAAATAAATTTGAATAAGAATAATTAAAGTTAAATTAAATAATGAGATATTCTTAATATCAAGTGATTTTTATTTGGAATTTATCTCATAAATAAAAAAATTAGGCTATCGACCTTTAGAAGTCGATAGCCTAAATAACTATATAATGTTTAAAAAATTATTAAATCAGACTGAGATATCTAATGAATTAGATATAAATTTATTTAAAGTTATTTTGTTTAAAGCACTTGTGAAATCTGGGATATCAGAAAATGAATTTGTGTTTTGAGAAACTTTTAAAATAAATAGGGATACTAACAGAACTAGTATTACCATATAAAATATTTTCACATAGATATTGGTGTTAGATTTTTTAAATCTATTTTTTTTATAATTATTTTTATATTCATTTATTGAAAAAAAGTTTACATAGCTGTCCTTATAATTTATCTTGCACTTTTTAGCATTATTCTTCTTTTTTATACCATCTCTTTTTCCGTTTTTAGGAAAAGGGATAACTTTAGGAGAATCACTTGATATAAGTTTTTTATCAGAAATGATATTATTTGTTAAATCATCTTCTTTTTTTCTGAAAGCAATCGTATTATTGGTATTATTATTTTTCAATATAATTTTACCTCCCCAGAATACTCCTTTTTAATAATATTACTACGAAGAAAGAAAATATACAATAAGATAAGAGTAAATTTATAAAGTCTTATAAATTTGCTATGAAAACGATACCATTGAAATGTACTATGATAATATTAATATATTTTTATGGGAATTTTATCGAATATTTAGAAAATTTAAAAACATTATTGACAATCTATATAATAAATAATAACATTAGAATAATAAAAATTTGAGGTATTTAAAAAAAATTTAACAAAATTAACTTAATAAAATGTTATATTTATGGAGTGGTAATTTTTTGAATAAAATTAATAGGGGGGGAATAGACTTGAGCATAGCAACTAGTAATACTATTGTTGAGAAAGAAAAAAAGTATATAGCAAAAACACAAAAAATACCTTACTACCCTGTTGCATTTAAATCGGGTAAAGGGGCAATGTTATATGATCATGAGGGAAACGAATATGTAGATTTTTTAGCAAGTGCAGGATCAGCAAATATAGGTCATGGTAATAAAGAGTTAGCAGAAGCAGTAAAAGAACAGATGGATGATTTAACTCAGTACACCTTAGCATATTTTAACAGTGAACCTCCTATTAAACTTGCAGAAAAATTAGTTGAGATATCTCCTGGTGACAATAATAAAAAGGTATTGTACAGTGCAACAGGTTCTGCATGTATAGATGCTGCTATAAAACTTGCAAGAGGATATACAAGAAGAACAAAAATTATCTCATTCTTTGAGTCATATCATGGAAGTACTTTTGGAGCGATGTCTATTTCAGCCTTAAGTACTAATATGAGAAGAAAAATGGGACCGCTATTATCAGATATATATCATTTTAACTACCCTACATGTGGAAAATGTCCCTATTCAAAAGAAGAAGAGAATTGTTCTTTAGAGTGTGTTAAGGAAATTGAGTTTGCATTTGACCATTATCTTCCATCAGAAGAAGTGGCAGCAATATTTATAGAGCCCATAGCTGGAGATGCAGGTATAATTGTGCCACCACAAAAATGGGTTAAAGCTATAAGAGATATCTGTGATTGTAATGGTATTGTACTTGTGAGTGACGAGATACAACAGGGAATGGGTAGAACAGGTAAATGGTTTGGTATTGAAAACTTTGACATAGAAGCAGATTTATTAGTACTCGGTAAATCTGTAGGAGGTGGGCTACCACTTGGAGCTGTAGTGGGTAAATCTGATATATTGGATAGTCTAGATGCTCCAGCACATGTATTTACATTATCGGGAAATACCACTGTGTGTGTTGCAGCTTTAAAGGCCATTGAAATACTTGAGAGAGAAAATGCACTTAAAAATAGTATAGAAATGGGCGATTATATAAAGGATGGATTTGAGAGACTAAGAGAAAAATATGATATAATTGGCGAAATAAGAGGAATAGGACTTTCAATAGGTGTAGACGTAGTTAAGGGTAAGGGATCTAAAGAAAAGAATCCTGATGCCACAACTAAAATATGCTATAGATGTATTCAAACTGGTCTTGTAATGATTTTCTTAGGTCAATCAACGCTTAGGGTTCAACCACCTCTTGTAATAACAAAAGAACAGATTGATATAGCTATGAAAATTATAGATTCAGCTATAGATGATTATTTAAACGGTAGAATCGGTGATGAAGTATATGAAGTAACACAAGGATGGTAAAAATTTCAAATGCGTCTTAAATCTATTTAAATGGATCTAAGACGCATTTTTATATAATTAAATAATAAATTGTTTATAAGTATAAATCTCTTTTACCCTCTTTGAGAGCAACCAAATTATTTGTTACAATGTTTTTTATATCATCTCTTTCAATGTTTTGTATCTGTTCATTAATAAATTTTTCTCCGATTTCTTTTAGTTCTTCATCACCGTAATCTATAAGAAATTCCATTAGTGTAGTTAAGGCATTTGGGGTACAGACATTATGTATTTGACCAGTCTTCGCTAAACTCATAAATCTATCACCAGTTCTACCTTTTCTGTAACAAGCAGTACAATAGCTAGGGATATATCCACTAGAAATTAGATTTTTTAACATTTCGTTGGCATCTCTGTGATCTCCTACTTCAAATTGATCAATGACATCTCCGTCTTCATAAGCTTTGTATCCACCAACGCCAGTAAGTGAACCCACACTTACTTGCGATACTCCGTATTTTAGTAGTTCATCTCTCATAGATGCTTCTTCACGTGTGGACATGATTATTCCTGTGTAGGGAACTGCAAGACGTGTAATAGCCACTATTTTTTTGAACATTTCATCATCTACAATATTTGGAAAATCTTTTAAACTCATACCTTCAGCTTTTTTTAGCCTAGGGAAAGATATTGTATGGAAACCTACACCATATTTTTCTTCTAAATGTTCATTATGCATCATAAGTCCAAGAACTTCAAATTTCGGATCGGCTAGTCCGAATAAAACTCCAGCACCAACGTCATCAACACCAGCTTCCATAGCTCTGTCAAAAGCTGTAAGATGGTATTCATAATCATTCTTAATAGATTTTCCATGCATTTTTTTAAATGTTGGCTCGTGATATGTCTCTTGGAATAGAATATAAGTGCCAATTCCTTTATCTTTTAATAGTCTGTAATTTTCAACTGTAGTAGCCGCTATATTTACATTCACTCTTCTGATATTTCCGTTTTCATTATAAGTTGAGTATATAGCATCAAGAGCATCTAAAATATAATTTATATCACAATTGATAGGATCTTCTCCAGCTTCTAGTGCAAGTCTTTTATGCCCCATTTTCTCAAGAATCTTTACTTCTTCCTTGATCTCATCCATATTTAATTTTTTTCTACAGAATTTATTAGATCTACTAAAACCACAATAAGCACAATCATTTACACAGTAATTTGAGATATACAGAGGTGCAAATAAAACAACTCTGTTACCATAGATTTCATTTTTTATTTCCCCGGCTATTTTATAAAGCTTGTCTATTTGGTCTTTGTTTTCTATCTCTAATAAAGTTGCTATATCACTGTGACTCAATTTTTCTCTGTTTTGAGCTTTATCTAGTACTGTATCAATATCTTCTGCAGTTGAGTTTTTTGCTTCTTTTAATAATGATTCAATTAATTCATGGTTTATAAACATTATAAACGCCTCCATTCTATATTATCTCCACGAGAATAATCTACTTTCAAACCTATATTTTCAAGACTTTCTTCTAATTCTTTGTGGTACTCAAAAGCTTCTTTTCCTGTTGCAAGCTTGTTGTTGTAAAGAGAGTACTGTTTTCTATGCTCTTTAGGCGAAAGATTAGGCATTATTACATTACATCCAGCCAGCAGACCAGCTTTTCTACCATTAGGATCTATTGAAGCTAAAGCAGTTGTAGCAGGTAATAAGCATTTTGGAAGAAGAAGTCTAGTAATAGCCAACATCAGTACAGTCTTTCTTAAGTCACCATGATTACAATCTTTAAACTTAGTATCTATATGAGGTATAAATGGACCTATACCAACCATATGAGGATTGAATTTTTTTATAAATATTAAATCAGATACTAATTCTTTATCAGTTTGATGCGGGGATCCAACCATAAAGCCAGCTCCAACTTGAAAACCAATTTTCTTTAACTCATTTAGGCACTTCACTCTACTTTCAAGTTTCATTTCATCTGGGTGCAATTTGTTATAGTGATCTGTCGTAGCTGTTTCATGTCTTAGTAAAAATCTATCCGCACCAGAGTCGTAGTACTTTTTATACGAATCGAAACTTTTTTCACCTATGGACAGTGTAATTGCACAATCAGAATATTTGTATTTTATACTACTTATAATATCTGCCATCATCTCATCAGTAAAATAAGGATCTTCACCCCCCTGAAGTACAAAGGTTCTATAACCAATCTTATATCCTATATCGCAACAATCTAATATACTCTCTTTATCTAGTCGATATCTTTCTACATTTTTATTTGATGCTCTAATACCACAGTAGTAACAATCATTTTTGCAGATATTTGATATTTCAATTAAACCTCTTAAATAAACACTATGTCCATAATTTCTATGTCTTAAGTCATCAGCTTTTTTACATATATAGTTGAATAGATTTTCTTCTAAATTATACTCAGGATTATCGATATTTTCTACAAGATAAAGTAGCTGATTATAGTCTAAATTGTTATCGCTATTCAGTTTGTCTATCAGTAGCTTAACTTTATTTATCGTCATTTGTATTAGCTCCTTCAAATATTTCAATTGATCTTTCTAGGATACCCTTTACAAAGGCTATAAGTATACCATAATTTACAATGGGAACATTGTGAGATTTAGCTTTTTCAATTCTTGATAACATTTCTTTTCTATTCATCATGCATGCTCCACAGTGTACTACTAAGCTGTATTTGTTTATATCTTCAGTGAACGATACTCCTGAGCTAAATTCAAAATTAAGATCTTTTTCAGTCTTTTTCTTTAGCATATTTGGTATTTTTATTCTACCTATGTCATCGTCTTGTGCATGATGTGTACATCCTTCTGCCATAAGTATTGTATCTCCATCTTTCAGATTATTTATGGCATTAGCTCCATCTATTAATTCATTAAGATCGCCTTTCTGTCTAGCAAATAGAATAGAAAAAGATGTAAGCGGTATATCCTTTGGAGTTTCCTTATCTACTTCAGAAAATGCCTGTGAATCGGTTATAACTAACTTAGGTTTTTTAGATATACTGTTTAGAGTTTCTCTTAGTGTATTTTCTTTTGTAACAATTGGTATGGCATTGTTGTCTAAACAATCTCTTATGACTTGTTGCTGAGGAAGTATAAGTCTTCCTTTAGGGGCAGATTTATCGATAGGGGTTACAAGTATAACTATATCATTTTCCTCTACTAAATCTGAAACAAGCAGTGATTCATTTTTATTTCTTGGAATTATTTTGATGATTTCTTCTTTTATTTTATCTATCCCAACATTAGTAGATGCTGAAGATAAAACTACATTAGAAGAAGTTTTTTCTTTTATTTCTTCGAGTTGTCTGGTTGATATTTTTTTCGTATCTGACTTATTTAATACAATTAGGTAAGGGATGTTTTTAACTTTGAATTTTTTTATTAAATCCAGATCTTCTTTTAGAATGCCAGAATTCACATCGGAAACTAATAGAGCAATATCTGTTTTATCTAAAACATCTAAAGATTTTTTTATTCGAAGTTCACCTAACTCACCACAATCATCGATTCCAGCTGTATCTATAAGCACACAAGGTCCAATAGGAAGTATTTCTATTGGTCTAAATACAGGATCAGTAGTTGTTCCTTTCACATCTGATACAATGGATATATCTTGATTTGATAGTGCGTTGATCAAGCTTGATTTACCAGAATTTCTTTTTCCGAATATACCGATGTGAGTTCTCACTGATTTTGGTGTTGAGTTTAATGACATTGATCTACCTCCTACAGTTCTTTTTTTGATATGCTAGTTTTTACTAAAACACTAGGTATATTTCCGAGTTTACCAGTTAAATTGTTAATGTCATCTAGATCTGAAGCAACGACAATACAAATTACGGATACACCTTCAGATTCACAAGGAATCCCCATACGGCCCTTTATAATACCTTTAAAAGATGATACTATCTCATTAAATTTATGTTGTGTTTTTTCTGGTTCTTCTAATATTGCACTTATAACCGCGATTTTTCTCATAAAACTCTCCTTAAAATAAAAAACTTTTCTTTGATAATGCAAAAATCTACAACAAAGAAAAGTTAGTATTTCATGTTTAATCAACATATGTACTAAATTTCCCAGCAGATTAGAAAAAACTTTTCTGATAGGGTTATCAGTTTTTATAATGAGACAATTGACTGAAGAAAAAAGACAAAACTTTTGACTAAAGAAAATTGATACTATATATATGATAATTCTATTTTATTAATTCGTCTATATAAAATTAATTTTAAAAAATAAAAATTAGTATTGAATCGAACAAATGTATGGTGTATAATTAAGGAACAGATGTTTGGTAATGGAGTTTTTCTTATATTTAACTGATTATTTGAGAATAATATGAATATAAGTGCAGAATAATAAATATAATTAACTATAAATATTTTAAAAGGAGAGCATATACATATTATGATTAAACCTAGAAAAATAAAAGATATAACACTTATGAATTTGAAAAATGGTGATGTTACATTAAGCGAATTGGATGAAATATATAAAAAAATGGGATTTTTATTTGTAGTAAGTGAGGGAAGATTTACTAGAATAAAAAAAGAACTACAACATTAAAATAAAACTATTTACGATTTGGATAACCTAACTTAGTATAAAGACAGATACTTTAGTTAGGTTTTTTATTTAACTATTTATCTGTGTGAAAGGAGATATGTATGAGGGTTATTACTTATAATATCCATAAAGGGATGGATGCAAAAAATAAGCCTACACTTTTAAAAATAGGAAAATACTTAAAAAAGCAACACTGTGATGTGATTTGTCTACAGGAGGTCTTATATCCTCAGTTTTTAATACTTAAAAAACAGATAAATATGAAAGGAATTTTTGCTGCAAATGTAAAAAAACCTGGTATGCTTTATGGAATATGTATATTTACAAAAATCAAGGAGTTTAGCAGTCATCATTTTTTACTGACCAGTAAAAAAGAGCAAAGAGGAGCACTTTGTCTAAGCTATGTAACGGATAAAGGATACATGAATATAATAAATACACATTTAGGGTTAGATAAAGAAGAAAGAAATATTCAACTAAACGAAATTATGGACTATACAAAGTGTTTAGTTGGAAATAAGATTGTTTGTGGGGATTTTAATGAGAAAAATATAAATATTGGACCATTTATTGATACAGCAATTTTGGCCGATTACAAAGATCAATCTACATTCTGGCCATCAAATTCACGCATTGATTACGTTTTCGTAGATAAACAGCTAAGCATAATTAACTATAAAGTTGATAAAATCAAACTGTCTGACCATTTTCCACTTTTTTGTGAAATTAACAAATAAATGTAACAATATAGTTACATTTAGCTAAAGGTGTTGTTTATGAATTTCTATTAAAATATAATCTAATTAGTCCTAAAAATATAGAATAGTTTTTTTGCATGATAAAGAGGTGATAATATGAGTGATAGTTCGGCAGAAGTAGAAAAACTCAGCAAGTTTAAAAATAAGAAATTAAACATGGTGATATTAGGTATAGCGGTCTTATTATTAGTAATAATTTTGTCTTTTAATAAATTTTTCCTATACAACGGCAAAATAGCTAAGAATGTATTTGTTCAGGGTGTTGAGGTATCAAATATGACACAAGATCAAGCTTTTGATAAAGTAAGTGATAAGTATAACCCAAGAGACTTAAGCTTAGAGTACGATAAAAAAAATTATAAAATACATGCAAAAGATATAGACTTAAAGTACGACATAGATGGAGCTGTTAAAGATGCTTACGATCTTACTAAAAAAGATTCATATTTTAGGAACGTAAAAAAATATTTTGGTGTACTGTTTAATAAAGGAAATATAAACATCAAAACAAATTTTGATGAAGCGAAACTTAGCACTAAAGTTTCAGAAATAGCTAATGACATAAATATAAAAATGGAAAATGCTGCAGTGGTGATAGACGGTGGAATAAACTATAAAGATGCAGTTACAGGACGAGAATTTGATGTAGCAACCAATAAAGAAGCTATTTATGAAAAAATAGATAAAAAAGATACAACACCATTACATATCAAAGTAAACTTAAAAAAACCAGAGATAACATTAGATCAAGTAAAGAAAGTTGATGCAGTTTTAGCACAGTATTCTACTAATTATGGAACGAGCTCTTATGGAAGAGCATATAACGTTGGATTGTCTGCTAGAAAGACAAGTGACGTGCTACTTATGCCTGGGGAAGAGTTCTCTTATAATGCGATGACAGGACCAAGTAATAGAGCTAATGGATATAAAAATGCTCCTGTTATAGTGTATGGTAAACTTCAGCAAGCACCAGGAGGAGGTGTTTGTCAAACATCATCTACTGTATATAATGCAGCACTTTTTTCAGGAATGCAGATAACAGAAGTTACTAACCATTCAGCAGCTTCTTCATATGTACCAAGGGGTAGAGATGCTACAGTTAGTGATGGAGGTTTAAATCTAAGATTTAAAAATCCATACAAACACCCAGTTTTTGTTAAGAACACTGCGAATGGAAGTGTTGTTACATCTACAATTTATGGCAACTCAGCTGACAAACAAAACATAAGTATAGATGTTAGATACAGTTCTGGAAAGTATTCTACATATAGATACTTTAAAGATGATTCAGGTAACATTGTTAAGAGTGAACATATTTCTGACAGCAAGTACAAACAACTAAAGAAAAATTAAAAAATATAAAAAATAAAATTAACTCATATCGTATTATGGTGCTACTCTTCCTTACGATATGAGTTTTCTAGTTGGATAAAAAATGAAATAATTAATTACATTCTTTTAAAACATAAGAACAGAGATTATAATTAAAATTATAAAAACAGTGATTTAAGTAAGATAGAAGCTAATTATATATACCTATATGGTAAATAACTTTATATATTGCTATAATCATATATATATTTAGAAGAAAAAATTTGTGGGGGGCGGAGCTTTTGAATTTGATAGATAAAAAGTATAAACTATTAGATTCTAATGATTTTATAGAAGATAATAAATTGTACAGAGGAAAAGACATTAGGAACGATAGAGATGTTCTTATAAAACTTATAAAGATAAACGAAAGTATCTGTGACGAGTTTTTGACGAATTTAATAGACGAAATAACTGTCTTATCAGATCTAAACTCTCCATATATGCTAAAAACATTGGATGTGGGTGTAGAAAAATTTGAAGGCTCATTATATGTTTATATAATTAGTGAGTACTATAAAGGCGTTACATTAGATGTTATAATCGCTGAGCAAGATCTTCAATTAGACTATGTGATTAAGATAGTTATCCAGGCTCTGAAATCACTTGAATCCGCTCATTCAGTTCAAACCTATCATGGTTCATTAAATCCGAGTAGTATAATAGTAGATGAGAATTATAATGTTAAAGTTTGTAATTTCGGTATTACTAAAGCAAATAACGGAGTTCATACTAGATGTGCAGGGAGTTTAGATTATATGTGTCCTCATCAACTATGTGTTGATTATACAGATAAAGACAGTGATTTTTTTAGCTTAGGTGAAATATTTTATGAAGCTTATTTTGGAGAAAAAATATTTGGTAACGTTACTTCAGAAAAAGAACTTCTTAAGGTTATAGATAAAGGTATAAATTGGAAGATATCAAAATACAAAGATGAAAGTAAGGAGTTAATAAGAGTTTTAAGTAAACTTTTAGACAGGGATAAGAGTTATAGTAACTCACAAGAAGTTATAATAGATTTAAGTGGGATAATGTACGAAAAAGCTACTGAAGAAGATGAGTTGAGAGAAGAATTTTATGAAGTTATAAAAGAACAGGAAAAAAGAGAAAAAAGTAGACTTTTCAAAAATATAATCCTAGCAATTCTTATTATACTAATGATAGTTACAATGGTAATTGTGTATTTCTAAGATTGACTGTATATGATAGAATTATATATAGTAAGTTCAAATATTAAGTAAGGAGAAATGTTTTATGAAAAAAATTACTAACTATTTTGAGTCGGTAGTTAGACTTCTTAATAAATAAGGAGTCAAATATCGATGCCCCTTATTTATTAAGTCGTCAATCCGTTATTAGACTTATAAATAAAGGAGAAAAAAATGAATAGTTCAACAATAGAAAAGCTACAACTAAATGAAGTAAAAGAACAGGTAAAAACGCATTGTGTCAGTTACCTTGGTAGAAACCTTATTGATAATCTGTCTCCAAGTGGAGATATAAAAGTAGTGTCTAGAAGATTAAATGAAAATCAAGAGGCTAGACGAGTGGTTGAAAATAGTACGCACATACCATTAGAAGGTCTCTTTAATATTATTCCAGTAATAGATAAAGTTGAAAAAGGAATGATTTTAGAAGCAAGTGAACTTATAGATGTCCAAGATTTTTTAAGAGGTTGTAGAAAGATTAAAAAATTTATGGAAGAAAAGGAGTTTTACTCTCCTAAATTAAGTTCTTATTCATCTAATATAACTGAATTCAAAAATATTGAAGATGAAATAAATTACTGTATAAAAGGTAACAAAGTAGATTCAAATGCAAGTAATGAACTTAAAAAAATTAGAAGAAATATTGATACTGCTGAAGGAAAGATAAAAGATAGACTAAATAAATTTATAACTTCTAGTGTTAATAAAAAATATATACAGGAATTTATAATAACCAAGAGAAATGATCGATATGTAGTACCAATAAAGTCCTCATATAAAAATGAAGTTAAAGGAACTGTGTTAGATACTTCATCAAAGGGAAATACGGTTTTTATAGAACCAGAAAGTATATCTAAGGTTAGTACAGATTTGATAATGTTACTTGCAGAAGAGTCTGTAGAAGAATACAAAATATTGTCTCATCTGACAGAATTAATATATGAAGATATAAGAAAAATTAATCTGAATATTGAAGTGATTTCAGAGTACGATATGGTTTTTGCTAAGGCAAAGTACAGTCAAAATATAAAAGCAGTCACACCAAATATAAATAATCGTGGTTATATAAAAATAATAAATGGTAAGCATCCTTTACTAGCAGATGGAGCAGTTCCGTTAAATTTTGAAGTTGGTAAACAATATAGAAGTTTGATAATTACTGGACCAAATGCAGGTGGTAAGACTGTAACACTAAAGACAGTTGGTCTTCTAACAGCAATGGCTGAGTGTGGTTTTGATTTACCAGTAGAAGAGGGAACAGAAATCAGTGTTTTTGAAAATATTTTTGTCGATATAGGTGATAATCAAAGTATTGCAAATTCACTAAGTACTTTTTCATCCCATATAAAAAATATCGCGCACATAGTAAGAAAGTCAAATAATTCGACACTTGTACTATTAGATGAGATTGGAAGTGGAACTGATCCCAATGAAGGAGCAGGTCTAGCAATATCTATTTTAGAAGAACTGTATATGAAAGGCTGTATAACAGTAGCATCAACTCACTATGGTGAAATAAAGAAATTTGCTACACAACATCCTGATTTTGAAAATGCAGGGATGTTATTTGACCTAAATACATTAGAGCCAATGTATAAACTTACTATAGGTAAGTCTGAGGATAGTAATGCGCTATATATTTCTAGGAAGATGGGAATTTCTGAAAAGATTATACAAAGAGCTAAAGGATATATAGAAAATCGAGAATATAACTCTGAATTAATAGAAAATAATAAAATACTCAAAGAAAGTCATTCTTTAAAAGATGATAATTCTATGTCAAGTACTTATGTAGATTATGAAAGAGGAGATAGAGTTTGGCTTTTAGATAAAGGTGACTATGGAATAGTTTATAAATCTGTAGACCATTTCAACAATGTTGATGTATTTTATGATAAAAATATTATACCTGTAAATATAAAGAGACTTGAGCTAAAATCTAAAGCAGAAGATTTATATCCTCTTGGATATGATATAGATAGTCTATTTACGGAGTTTAAAGTTCGAAAGTTAGATAAAGACATAAAAAGAGGATCTAAGAAAGCCTTAAAACAGATTCGAAAACAAATCAAAAGAGATGAGGATATTTTGAGATAATATAAAAATAAATATAGGATTAAAATAACAACAACGACTACCATTGCTTAGACAAAAGGCTATAACTGTAGTCGTTGTTGTTGTTTTTATAAAAAGACTGTGTCCTAACTATAGGATATAGTCTTTTATAGTTTTAATAGGAGTTAATTTACAATAAGGATGACAATAAAAATTCTATATTAAAATTTTTATTTTTAGACATAATAATTATATAGAAATATCGAGGAGGCAATTATGAAGTGTGCGTGGGAATCAAAAATCTATAAAAATAAAAAGTGCAGTCACCATGCAACTGATGGTGATTATTGTATATTTCATAAAGGCCAAAAGTCAAATGAAGAAAAAAGAATTATGATATCAAAAATAATAAATGAAGAAATATCTGATTTTAGTGGTTTTATTTTTGAAGATGATTTCTATACTAATACTGTTATTGATTACGATTACAATATGTTGGACTTTAGTGAGTGCATTTTTAATAAAAAGGCTGATTTCAGTGATTTTAAATTCAGAAAAAGTGTTAAGTTCAATCATTCTATATTTAAAGATCAAGTATATTTTAAAAGAGCTGTTTTTATTAGTAATTGTATACTAAACAAAACTACTTTTAATAAAAAATATATAGACAATAAGATATTTAAAGGAGTTAGATTTAAAGGTCAGGATTTAATCATTAAAAACGCTAAGTACTTTCCTCGAATGGACGGAATTCTTTTTAATGATTATTCAAAAATAATTTTCGACAATATTGAATATGAAAAAGAAGATTATAGGCATGGAAAATTAAATTATAGAATTGCTAGAAATCAAGCTCTTAAAATAGGTGATTATGAGAGGATTGGACATTATTATTATAATGAAAGGTATTATAGCAGCAAATTGATGAAATCGTCTGACTATGCAAAGTACAGTGAGTATTTAGGTGAGAAATTTTTTGACACAATAGCAAAACATACTATTGGATATGGTGAAAAACCATGGAATATACTTATTGTTATAGTAATAATAATAAGTTTATTCGCATTTTTTTATTTATTTTTAGGGGTTGAGAATCTTGAACATAATCTAATTAGTTTAGACATAACTAAGTTAGATAGCTATTCTTTAAAAGAAATTGTAAATAAGTATATAGATCTTTGGTATTTTAGTATGGTCACTTTTACAACCTTGGGATACGGAGATCTAATAGTTATTTCAGGTATTGGAAAATTTGTTGCTAGTTTAGAAGTTTTACTTGGAATAAGTTGCGGAGCAATATGGACTTCATTGATTATAAAAAGAATGCTTAGATAAATTTTTAAGCTACAATAAAACGTGATTATAAAAAAATGTATATTGCAGTGAGTTATAACATAAAATACTAAAGATTATATTGAGGGGCCAAGTTAGTATTTAAATTGTACAAGCATAGTACACCTCAGTTAGTATTAAATTTTAAGAAGGTGAAATAATGAAAAACAGCATTAAGAAAATACTTTCAGTCTTAATAATTATGGCAGTAATAACTCCAAATGCAGTGTACGCAGATCAAAATGATATAGATAAGTTTTCAAAAGCCTCTATTATAATAGATCAAGACTCAGGGAGAGTGCTATACGAAAAAAATGCAGATGAAAAGTTGCCACTTGCAAGTCTGACTAAAATGATGACGTTTTTACTGGCTATAGAAGCTATAGAAAATGGAGAAGTTAAAGAGAATGACGTTGTTACTATAGACAAAGCCACAGCTTCAATAAAGGGATCGACATATAAATTAAAAGCAGGGGAGAAGATTCCACTCATTGAGCTAATGCGTGGTTTAATGATAGTTTCAGGAAATGATGCTGCATCAGCAATTGCAAAGCACATATCCAAGACACAAGAAAAGTTCGTAAATAATATGAACGAAAAAGCGAAAGAGTTAGGAATGAAAAATACTCATTTTTTAAATGTAAACGGTCTTCCAATATACGATTTACAAAATCCAAAAACTCCCGCTAAAGAAAATAAATCTTCCGCACGAGACATAGCTATATTAGGTAAGTACATGTATGATAAATATGAAAAACAAGTAACTGCTATTACAGATATGGAAACGTACACATATAAGGAAAGAAATTTTGAAAAAAGCAACACTAATGCGCTTTTACAAATGATTCCAGAAGTAGATGGCATTAAGACGGGGTACACTGGAAATGCTGGTTACTGTTTATCTTTTTCGATGATTGTAAATAAAGATCAAAACAACGATAAAAAACGTAGAGTTATCGGTGTTACTCTAGGTGCAAATCATAAAAATAAAAGAATATCAGCAGCGACAGCCATGTTAAATTACGGAAAAGATCATGTAAAAGTAAAAAAAGTTATAGATAAAGACAATATAGTAGGTAAAAAATATATTAAAGGCATAAATGATTTAGAAGTAGTTATGAAAACTAGAGATGAGTTTTTTGCTGTAATTAAAGACGATGAAAAATTAAAATCGAGTGTAGAAGTTAAAGATATAGAGTATCCTGTAAAAAAGGGTGATAAATTGGGTGTTATTAAATATACAAATAGTTCAGGAGATTTAATAGGAAGTGTAGATGTAATTAGCGCAAACAATGTAAATAATATATCCTTTTTTGATAAAATTAAATTAATAATGGCAGATTGAAAGTAAACGTTTAGAACAAAGAAATATTGAATATAAAAAGAGTAAATATTATTGTATTTTAGTCACCTTTATGATATACTACGAGAGGTGAAAAAATAAATTATCACACACAGCATTGGGATCCTTAAAAGGTGCCTATATGGTTTTTTAGGGAGAAGATCAAGCTGGAGGTATAAAACCAGGAGGTAAAGTATGAGTGTTATATCAATGAAACAATTATTAGAAGCAGGAGTTCACTTCGGACATCAAACAAGAAGATGGAATCCTAAAATGGCAAAGTATATATTCACAGAGAGAAATGGAATATATATAATAGACCTACAAAAAACAGTTAAGAAAGTTGAAGAAGCTTACAAATTCGTTAAAGAAGTTGCTGAAACTGGAAAACCAATCTTATTTGTTGGAACTAAAAAACAAGCTCAAGAAGCTATAAAAGAAGAAGCTGAAAGATGTGGAATGTTCTTCGTAAACGAAAGATGGTTAGGTGGTATGCTTACAAACCACAAAACTATAAAAACTAGAATCAACAAATTAAGAGAATTAGAAAAAATGGAAGAAAACGGAACTTTTGACGTGCTTCCTAAAAAAGAAGTAATAAAATTAAGAGCTGAAAAAGAAAAATTAGAAAAATTCTTAGGCGGAATTAAAGATATGCCAGAATTACCAGGTGCTATATTTGTTGTAGACCCAAGAAAAGAAAGCATAGCTATACAAGAAGCACATAGACTAGGTATACCAGTTGTTGGTATAGTTGATACAAACTGTGATCCTGAGCAATTAGACTATCCAGTTCCAGGAAATGACGATGCAATAAGAGCTGTTAAGTTAATAACTGGTGCTATGGCTACAGCTGTTATCGAAGGTAGACAAGGTGCTGAAGATGAAGTTGCAGAAGAAATAGCTCAAGAGCAAGAATAATTACTAAAACTAAATGGTAAGGGCAACCCTTACCATTTCTAATGTAAATATACACTAAATAGATAATTATAAAATGATAGTAAGAAAAAGTAGGAGGGAATTATTAATGGCAAATATCACTGCTCAAATGGTTAAAGAGTTGAGAGAAACTACAGGCGCTGGGATGATGGACTGTAAGAAGGCTTTACAAGAAGCTGACGGAAACATAGAAAAAGCGATAGATATATTAAGAGAAAAAGGATTATCAAAAGCTGCTAAGAAAGCTGACAGAGTAGCTGCTGAGGGTCTAGTTACAATAGAGATTAACGGAGATAACACAATAGCTTCTATAGTAGAAGTAAACTCAGAAACTGACTTCGTTGCTAAAAATGAAGATTTCAGAACTTTCGTTAAAGAAACTGCTGAAATGGCATTAGCTACAGCTAATACTGAAATAGAAGCATTTTTAAATGAAACTCACAGAGAAGGTATAACTTTAAAAGAAGTTTTAAATAATAGAATAGCCACAATTGGAGAAAAACTAGACATAAGAAGATTCGCAAAAGTATCTACAGATGGACAAGTTGCTGGATACATCCACGGTGGTGGTAAAATAGGAGTAATAGTTGAATTAGCTACTGATTCTAAAGATCCTAAAGTATTAGCACTTGGAAAAGATGTTGCAATGCAAGTTGCTGCTATGAATCCTAAATATGTATCTAGAGACGAAGTTGATGCTGAGTACATAGCTCATGAGACTGAAATATTAACTCAACAAGCATTAAACGAAGGAAAACCAGCTAACATAGTTGAAAAAATGGTTAAGGGTAGACTAGAAAAAGAATTAAAAGAAGTATGTTTATTAGAGCAAGCTTTCGTTAAAAATCCAGATTCAACAGTTAAACAATTAGTTGCAGATGTAGCTAAAGAAGTTGGATCTGACATAAAAGTAATTAAAGTTGTGAGATTCGAAGTTGGTGAAGGTATAGAAAAGAGAGAAGAAAACTTTGCAGAAGAGGTTGCTAAGCAACTTAAGTAATTGACCAAAAAGAGAACACATACGTGTTCTCTTTTTTAAAAAGTGATATAATTTAAGTAAAAGTAAGTAGTAAAATGGGAGGCTTTCGATGGACAAACCAGAGTATAAAAGAGTACTTTTAAAGTTGAGTGGTGAAGCACTAGCAGGAGATAAAGGTTTTGGAATTAACAATGATGTAGTAAATGATATAGCAGTTGCTATAAAAAATATCCAAGAAATTGGAGTTGAGGTAGCAGTTGTTGTAGGTGGAGGAAACTTCTGGAGAGGTAGAACAAGCGAAGGAATGGATAGAACTACTGCAGACTATATCGGAATGATGGCTACAGTTATGAATGCTATGGCTTTACAGGATGCTTTAGAAAACATAGATGTTGCTACTAGAGTACAGACAGCAATAGATATGAGACAAATTGCAGAGCCTTATATAAGAAGAAGAGCTGTAAGACACTTAGAAAAAGAAAGAGTTGTAATATTTGGAGCTGGAACTGGTAATCCTTATTTTACAACAGATACTACTGCGGCACTTCGTGCAGCAGAGATGGAAGCAGAAGTAATTTTACTTGCAAAAAATGTTGATGCAGTTTACGACAAGGATCCTAAAATACATGATGATGCAATTAAATTTACTGAACTAACTTATATGGAAGTTATACAAAAAGAGTTAAAAGTTATGGATTCAACTGCAACATCTCTATGTATGGACAACAAAATACCTATAAAGGTATTTAAACTTACAACAGAGAATATTATAAGAGCAGTTAGTGGAGAAAATATAGGAACTATTGTAAAATAATTTATATAGGGAGGATGAATTTTTATGAAACTAGAACTACATAAGCAATTAGAGTCTAGAATGGAAAATACTATGGATGCTTTAAAAGTTGAGTTTACAACTATAAGAGCGGGAAGAGCGAATGCTCAAATGTTAGATAAAGTGAGAGTAGACTACTACGGGACTCCTACTCCAGTCAATCAAATAGGGGCAATTTCAGTTCCTGAACCAAGAACTTTACTTATAAGTCCTTGGGATAAAACTGCTTTACCAGAAATAGAAAAAGCAATTAGAAATGCAGATTTAGGACTTAACCCTACAAATGATGGTGAAGTAATAAGAATATCTGTTCCTATGCTGACAGAGGATAGAAGAAAAGAGCTTGCAAAGAGAGCTTCAAAAGTGTCTGAAGAATTCAAAGTAAGAGTTAGAAATGATAGAAGAGACTCAAACGACAAACTTAAAAAAATGGAAAAAGATGGAGAAATAACTGAAGACGAACTTAAAAAGGCTCAAGATGAAGTACAAAAAATAACTGATAAATATATAAAAAATATAGATACATTATTAACTGCAAAAGAAAAGGATATAATGGAGGTATAATATTGAATAAATATTATAAACTTCTTGGACTTCATTTGGATGAGGTTAAGAAATACCTCGAAGATAGAAATATCAATTACAGAGTAATAACTATAGAAGGTAAGAAGGATAAGGATAAGCTTATTGTTCCTAGGGTAGTAAAGATATCTGAAGTTGATGATAGTGTAGAGTTAATAATCACATATTTTTCTGACTCCTTAGTTTAGGCTAAGGTGCCAGAAAATTATTGTTGGAGGTAGTGATATGAACGAGGATTTTAGCAAAAAATTAGATAAAAACAACATACCAACTCATATAGCTATTATTATGGACGGAAATGGGAGATGGGCTAAATCTAGATTCCTACCAAGGACCGTAGGACACAAGGCGGGAGTAGAAGTAATCAGAGATGTAGTAAAAGAGTGTTCAAACCTAGGAGTGAAGTATTTGACTTTGTATGCATTTTCAACAGAAAATTGGAAAAGACCAAAGTTAGAGGTCGATACCCTTATGGGGCTACTAGTTAAATATTTAAGAAATGAGGCCGAGGAGCTTCATCAAAATAATGTTAAAGTAACTGCAATTGGATTTACTAATGCCTTACCAGAACAATGTAGGGTTGAGCTTGAAAATATAAAAGAGTTAACAGCAAATAATACAGGTGTAAATTTAAATATAGCATTAAATTATGGAAGTAGATCTGACATAAAAAATGCAATTAAAGATATTGTAAATGATTCTAAGAGTGGTAAACTAGATATTAGTGACATCGATGATAACACTTTGAAAAATTATTTGAGCACAAAGTCTATTCCAGATCCTGATTTATTGATAAGAACTAGTGGGGAACAAAGATTAAGTAACTTCTTGCTATGGGAAGTGGCTTATTCAGAGTTCTACTTTACAGATATTCATTGGCCTGATTTCAATAAGTTTCAGCTTCAAAAGGCAATTTATGTTTATCAAAATAGAGATAGGAGATTTGGAGGGCTTAAGTAAGGAGAAGATTTATGCTTAAAAGAACTATTGCTTCATTAATTCTATTACCGTTATTTGTGTTTGTTATATATGGAGGGTTACCTCTTTATATATTAGAAATGGTACTAGTGGCAATTGCATTACATGAATTTTATAAAGCTTTTAAAGCGAAAAATATGAATCCTATGTTTACACTAGGTTATATATTTTCTGTTTATATAGCTTTAAAGAATATTTTTAGCTTGCCAATTTGGTATACTTATGCAATTATTTTTATACTTTTCTTAATAGGAATAGTGCATATTTTAAGTGGAAAATACAATGTTATGGATTTCTCTGTGACGTTTTTAGGGATATTTTATATTGGACTATTATTTGATTTTATAATTCTTACAATGGATAATTTCGTAAATGGTAATATATACGTATGGATAATTTTTGTAATAGCTTTTGCTACAGACACCTTTGCTTATTTTATAGGAAGTATGATTGGAAAACACAAATTGATTCCATCAATTAGTCCTAAAAAGACGGTTGAAGGCTGTGTTGGAGGTATAGCAGGAAGTTCTATTACTTGTGTTGCATTTGGATATATATTTGGTTTAGATTTAACGCTGATGTTCTTTTTAGGATGCGTTGGAAGTGTTATAGCTCAGCTTGGAGATTTATTCGCATCATCAATAAAAAGATATGCGGGAATAAAAGATTACGGAAAAATAATACCAGGACATGGTGGTATATTAGATAGATTCGATAGTGTGCTATTAGTTGCACCTTTCGTTTACAATGCAATTAAATTTTTTATAAGTTAGCTCCAGTTTACGCTGGAGCGCTTATTTTTTTATATAATACTTTAAAATATTAATTAAATTTAAAACTTAGTTTGTATAAATGAAGTTTATATGAATAATGTTAAAAATAGTGGTATAAATGGTATAATAAGTGTTAATGGAATTTTTTTAGAAAGGATTGCTTATATGAGAAAAATATCAATCTTGGGTTCAACTGGTTCTATTGGAAAGCAAACCTTAGATGTGGTTAGAGAGAATAGAGATAAGTTCGAAGTAGTAGCTATATCTGCGAATAGCAGTATTGACTTATTATTAGAGCAAATAGTTGAATTTAAACCCAAATATGTTGCGGTTTATCAAAAAGAATGTTATAAAAAAATAAAAGAAAGTATTCCAGCTGAAATCAATGTTGAGGTTTTATGTGGAATGGATGGGCTAAAAGCTATATCAACTTTGGATGAAATAGATATTCTATTAACTGCTGTAGTTGGTATGATTGGGCTTGAACCGACAGTAGCGGCAATAAAAAAAGGAATTGACATAGCTCTTGCTAATAAAGAAACATTAGTAACGGCTGGGAAGTTAATAATGGACTTGGCAAAAAAAAATGGTGTGAAAATATTACCTGTAGACAGCGAGCACAGCGCTATTTTCCAATCTCTTCAAGGTGAGAATTCAAAAAACATTGACAAGATAATCTTAACAGCGTCAGGAGGCCCTTTTAGAGGAAAAACTAGAAATGATTTATTGAATGTCACTAAAAATGAGGCATTAAAACATCCAAATTGGAGTATGGGTAGAAAGATAAGTATAGATTCATCTACTCTAATGAATAAAGGATTAGAAGTTATAGAAGCTAAGTGGCTGTTTGGTGTAAATCATAATGATATTGACGTGGTTGTTCATCCCCAGAGCATTATTCATTCTATGGTACAGTTTGATGACAGCTCTGTTATTGCGCAACTTGGTTGCCCAGATATGAAATTGCCTATACAGTATGCTCTTGGATACCCTGATAGAATTTCAAACAAGTATGAGAGGGTTGATTTTGCGAAGATAGCTACATTGACATTTGAAAATTCAGATCCTGAAACATTCCCTTGTTTAAAACTAGCATATGAATGCCTTGAACTAGGCGGAACATATTCTGCAGTTTTGAATTCTGCTAATGAAATATTAGTAAATGAATTTTTAGAGGATAAAATAGGTTTCTATGACATACCATATTTTATAGAGAAAGTTTTGGAATCTCATAAAAGCATAGAGAATGCAACCTTAGAAGAAATTCTTGAGATTGACAAATGGAGCAGAGATTCAGTAAAAAAATGGATTAATAGATAGGAGAGAAATTTATGACTATAATAGTTGCGCTTATACTGTTTAGTATAATTATTTTTATTCATGAACTAGGTCACTTTTTGTTTGCAAAGTTGAGTGGAGTTAAGGTTCATGAATTTGCTATCGGTATGGGACCTAAAGTTTTTAGCATAAAAAGAGATACTGAGTATTCGTTAAGGCTATTACCACTAGGTGGTTTTGTAAGTATGGAAGGAGAAGATGAGAGTTCAAATGATCCTGACTCATTTGGAAATAAAAGTCTTCCTGCCAGACTAAGTACTATATTAGCTGGTCCAATATTCAACTTAATACTAGCGGTAATTGTTCTAATACCAGTGTTTATGTCATTAGGAGTTCCGTCAAAAGAAGCCATAGTTGGTGAACTTATAAAGTCTGGACCTGCACAGACGGTTGGAATAGAGACCGGAGACAAAATACTTAAAATCAATGGAAAGAAAGTTGGTTCATGGGAACAAACAGTAAATACAGTACACGGCTCTGAAGGCAAAGATTTAAATATAGAATTGGAAAGAGATGGGGTCACAAAAGAAGTAAAAGTAACTCCCGAAAAGAAACAAGGTACTTATTTAATCGGTATGTCACCTAAAATGGAAAAAAACATATTCAGATCAATAACATATTCGTTTGAAACAACTGTAAATATGACAAAGCAGATGTTTACATTTTTAGGTCAACTTGTAACAGGGACAGTTCCAGGAGGTGTTGCTAACTCAGTAGCTGGTCCAGTTGGAGTAATCGGTATGGTATCTGATGCAGCTAAGACAGGTATTGTAAACTTGCTTTACTTAGCTTCTGTAATAAGCTTAAATCTTGGTATTTTAAATTTACTTCCAATACCTGCACTTGATGGTTGGAGAGTGCTAATGTTAATTATTGAAGGCATAAGAGGCGGTAAGAAGTTTGATCCAAATAAAGAAGGTTTTGTTAACCTCGTTGGTTTTGGAGCCCTTATGTTGTTTATGATATTTATAACTTATAAGGATATATTAAGATTATTTCAATAGAAATTATTGTTATTAAAAACTTATCGATTATTGTTTCGCATAGCACCAAATTGTAAAATGTGATAACATATAATCAATAAGTTTTATTTTTTTTCGTAAATAAATGAAATATAAAATAAATAGATAAATATAAAAGGTGATTAATATGAGCTATAAAAGAAAGAAAACTAGAGAAGTAAGTGTAGGAAATATAAAGATTGGCGGAGAAAACACTATATCTGTACAATCAATGACAAATACAGATACAAGAGATGCAAAAGCTACAATTGAACAAATAAATAAGCTTGAGAAGGCCGGTTGTGATTTAGTAAGGGTTGCAGTTCCTGATATGGTAGCTGCAAAAGCAATTGGGCAAATAAAAAAAAATGTTTCTATTCCGATAATAGCAGACATCCATTTTGATTATAAATTGGCACTTGAAGCAATAGAACAAGGTGTAGACGGTGTTAGGATTAATCCAGGAAATATCGGAGATGTTTCTAGAGTGAAAATGGTAGTTGATAAATGCAAAGAAAAGAGTCTAAAAATAAGAATAGGAGTAAACGGAGGTTCTTTAGAAAAAGAACTTCTAGAAAAGTATGGATCGGCTACGCCAGAGGCTTTAGTAGAAAGTGCTATGGGGCATATTAAAATATTAGAGGATTTAGATTTTTACAACACAGTTATATCTTTGAAGTCATCTGATATATTTAAAACTATAGATGCATATAGATTGATCTCTGAGAGAGTAGATTATCCTCTTCATGTAGGTATAACAGAATCTGGGAGTATTAAAAAAGGCACTATAAAATCATCTATAGGAGTTGGAGCATTACTAGTTGAAGGAATAGGTGATACTATAAGAATATCGCTTACAGGCGATCCTGTTGAGGAAATTGCTGTAGGAAAGGAAATTCTTAGAAGCCTAGGGCTTTTAAATGACAAGATAAAAGTTATATCATGCCCAACTTGTGGTAGATGTAATATTGACTTAATTAGTGTAGTTGACAAGGTAGAGAGCAAGATTTCCGAATTAGACAAGGATATCACCGTTGCTATTATGGGATGTGCTGTAAATGGACCTGGTGAAGCTAGAGAAGCAGATATAGGTATAGCCGGAGGTAAAGGAGAAGGACTTTTATTTAAAAAAGGTGAAATTGTTAGAAAAATAAAAGATAGCGATCTGGTTGAAGAGTTGTTAGATGAAATAGGTAAGTTATAATAATAACGTGAAAATAAAGAATAGAACAGAATTAATTAAATATCGAAGATGGCCACAGCTTAGACTTAAGGATTAATTCCATCAACGATTTTAATTATTTCTGTTTTTTATTTTTTTACTGTATATAAGGCAGAGTTACTAAGGCGAAGCATATAAGTATTATTATAATTAACCTAATAACTCTTTGATTATTAAATTGATTTAAGACTAAGTCTATAAAAATTCAATATAAGTTATAACTTAAAATTTAAAATTATCTATCAAAATTTATGGAATTAAAATAAATCAACAAAAGATCAACCATTTGACCATAATTTTGAACACCACTTTTAATTCCGTTTGATTTTAAATATGTATTATTAAATTCATTAGAAATCTGATCAATTTTTCCCTCATAATTTTCCCAGAATTCACTATTTTTAACTATGTCATTTTTTACATCGGTAGAAAGGTCTGAAGAAATTTTTACATATTCATCGTAATCTATCTTTCTAAGAGCAGAACCAGTGTACATTAGAGCAAGTGTATAACCTGAATATTTAAAATCAGCATCAGGATGATTTACAGATGTTATGTACGCTATGAAATTGGCTTCGTCTTCACTTGCATATCCACGTTGGTGAGCCATCTCATGACATACAGTGGCAGGTAATGTAAAGTCAGGAACTGCAATATTTACATTTGCTTCACCGGTAAATGGAAAGTAAATTCCCGTGATACCTGTATAACACATAATATTAGAAGAAATTACTGGTTTTGCATTTGAGTAATCACCTACTAAACCTGGAAGCATATGATTTACATTTACGTTATTGTATCCTAAATCAGCTCTATTGATAACACCTTTATATTCTGTGTTATTTTTCATAATTCCTTTACTGTCTTTAGATGTAAATTTTCTAGTTTCATTTGACTTTTTAACTAAGTAACTATATAAATTTACTAAATCTTCATTATTTTCATTAGCTTTTTGCTTTTTACTATACTCTCCATTCTTAAATTGTAAATTATCTAACAATGTTGTCTCAAGAGGCAATCTATTGTAGTTTACACCCCATAGAACAATAAATAAAAAATATACAGTTGATATAATGCAAAGTATATTTATAAAAGAGCACTTGATAAATTCAAGTAGTTCTTGTTTACCTCTGTTTATTTTATAAATAAACACAAATATAAATGCTGCAATAAAAATTACAATTGCATACATAATAATCTCATATATGGAAAATGGGAAAAAGCTTGTAATAGAACTTAAAAATATTACAATGTATTTGTTTAACCACAATGAATAATATTCTTCAATAAATTCGGGTGTTTTAGACGAAATAATGTTTATCATGATTGCTAATGGCAAAAGTGTTATAAGCATTATTTTAAAGCGATTTTTTTTCATCATTTTATAATTCACTCCTATATTCTGATGCATCTTATTATATCAGTTAATCAAAAAAATATAAAATAAATGAAATTATGGATTACAATTAGAAAATATAAATATTAATATTTATATTATTAAAATAAATATTATATACCTGTAAGAATCTGCTAAGATTTAGACCGCTTAAGCAAGTATATGATATTCTATATAAAAATAGGGATGTGGTTGTTGCCGAGAGTCTATGTCACTTATTCTAAAAGTATAGAAAATTATTTGCATGTAACCTTAAAGAGTGGTATCTTATAAAAAATAGTATAGAGAATTTTAAAAAAATCATAGTATTTATTATTTAATACAATAACATAGTTATTAAGAAGAAATGATTTAATTATATTGGGGGGATAATTATGGGTATAAATAAGAGAAAGCGACATCTTAAATTTAATGGTGTACAGTTTCTATGGTATGTAAAAGCTGGAGATTATGATGAAGATTGCATACATATTATATCTGAAGATAAAGAACTGTACTTTAAATATAGATTTAATCAAATTGTA
Source organism: Metaclostridioides mangenotii (assembly GCF_018917235.1). Taxonomy (GTDB): domain Bacteria; phylum Bacillota; class Clostridia; order Peptostreptococcales; family Peptostreptococcaceae; genus Metaclostridioides. The sequence goes on along the minus strand of NZ_JAHLOF010000006.1, from coordinate 172,429 downwards.
GATAAATTTACACATCCAAGAATATTTGTAGAGAAAAGTGAAAAATTAAAAAGAGGCGTTTATAATTTCTTTCCTTTGCTTACTGATGAAATTGCTTCTTCATACACAGTTAGCCAAATATTGAAATGGTATTATAGCCGGGATCCAAATTTAAAGCCTATAGATAGACGAGAGGATAAATAGAATTACATAAATAATCAATGGAGGACTAAATGGAAAAGATAATTATTAGACTTGAAAGAAATAAATTTAATTTTAAATTTAAACAGTACGAAGGACTTTACTTTCATGCAGAAATAAAGAAAGATTCGGAAATAATAAAGTACAAAATTACAGAAGATGAAAAGGGAATTATATTAAAAGAATTTGGAAATACTCATATTAAAGACAATCTATTGTATATTCCTCAAGTTGAGGCGTATATAGATTTAAATACCTAAAATAAGAAATCACAATGTAATTTTTAGTTGGAATAAAATACCAACTAAAAGTTACGTTGTGATTTTTAGTTTTAATAATATTTTATTTACATAAACATTCTAACTACGAATAATATTATCACGAAAATTAACGCTACTTTAAACGCAACTCCTGCAACTGCTTTGATAATTTTATATGAAATACCTATGGCTACAATTGTTAGCGCTATTTTAAAAAGCAAGTCTAAATCCATGTTCATTCCTCCTATTTTATGTACATAATAATATTATAATATGTATGTATTAAAAAAATACATATTGCATAGAATTCTAAAAACTAATATTACTGTACAATTTGTTTGAATAAACTATTGTACAATACATCAAAGAATAAATCAACCTAACAAGAACATGTTTATTATTGGGATAGTAAACACAGAGAATAGTGTGGTTAAAAAAACACACTGTGAGGCTAATGTGACGTTGGAGCCGTATTGGTTTGCCATTATGGCAGTATTTGCGGCTGCTGGCATTGATGTCATTACGATAGGAATAGCGGCAATCATGCTATCTTCTACTCGATTGTTTAGTAAGAAAAATACGACTAACGGAAGCAATATAAGTCTAATGAATGTTACAAAGTATAGCTTTTTATTGTAAAAACATTCTTTAGCTGAAGAATTTGCAAGCATACTTCCAATCACAAGCATTGAAATTGGAGTTGTAACCCCTCCTAATAAACTCAAAGAGTTATTTAAAAATGCTGGAAGTCTTAGTCCTGTTACAAACAATGTAAGTCCAAATACAATAGATATAGTAGCTGGGCTTATCAAAGATTTTGCTGAAAATTTGTAGTCACTATTCCCTTTAGAAAGTAGATATATTCCTATAGTAAAGGTAAATAAATTAAAAGGAAGATTGTATATTGCTGTATAAAAAATTGCTTCCTTACCTAAAACGGCCTCTACGACAGGATATCCCATAAATGCGACATTTGAAAATATTATTACATATTGATAAATTCCTATATCACTATCATTTTTGAATGCAAATTTAAGTAAAAATGCTAGTGCAATAGATACCGCGTATGCAACTACGGATACTATTAGTAAAAGTAATATCTTATTTACCATAGTGTTATTAAAATCTATTTGCATTGAGTCTATTATCATTGCTGGTAAAAATACTGACATAGCTAGATTAGAAATTTTTGATGTTGATTCATCATCAAGTAATTCTAGTCTTCTAATAAAGTATCCTACTAATATTAATATAAATAATACCGCAACTTGTGTAAAAATATTGCTAAAGCTCATAGTTTCACCTCCTTAAATAAATATTATATCAAATACTATTATATATTAAATAAAAATTTAAATCCAGTAGACAAAAAGCGATAAAAAGATGTTAGAATAGAGTAATTAATTAATAGATTCTTAAAAAAATCAGTACAAAGCGTGATATTGTTGTATAATAATATCAAGTATAAAATATCGTAAATAGGTAGGTAATTTATAATGAAAAATACAAAATTTTCCATAAAAAAATTAAAAGATTTACCAAGTGATCCTAAAGTAATACATGCGAAGGGAACACTTTTAGAAAAAATGGGAAAATTAGACAGCGCTATTGATACATATAAAGTAGCTGCTTCAGATAATTATGTTAAATCACAATATCGATTAGGTATTATATCAATAGACAAAGAAAATTACAAAGAGGCTGAGGAGTGGTTTTCATTAGCTTGGAAAAATGGAAGCGAAGATGCTGCATTTGAGCTGGGTAATATGTACTATAAGCTTAAAGGTTATGAATACTGTCTGTATTGGTATGAAAAAATAGCGAGTCAAGGTAATATTCAAGCTCAAAACAATCTTGGTGTAACCCATTTTATGATGAAAGACTATGATAGAGCTGAGAAGTGGCTTAAAAAAGCTTCTGATAATAATTCTGGTAAAGCATGTTACAATTTAGGTATACTTTATAGTTATTTAGAGAGAGATGATGAAGCTTACGAAGCATATAAAAAAGGGTCTGTCTTACTAGATGATGATTCTAAATATAATCTTGCTGTCATTATGTGTGAAAAAAAAGATAGCAAAGGAGCAGTTGGATTATACAAACAACTCCATAAAACAGGTTATGTAAAAGGGAGTTTTAATCTAGGTATGATTATGGAAATAAATGATAATCTAGAGGAGGCAGAGAAATACTACAAGAAGAGTGCAGATAAAGGAGATGTAAAATCTCAGTATAGACTTGCGTATATATACGATAGAAAAGATGATATAGAAGATGCAATAGAATATTATCAAAAAGCCATAGAAGAAAACCATGTGCTATCTAAATACAGATTAGCGAATCTTTATAATAAAGAAAATAATATAGAAAAAGCAAAAGAGTACTATAAGATGGCGGCCGATGAAAATATAACGGAAGCAAAGAATAATTTAGCAGGAATATACTTTGAAGAGAAAGACTATGAAAGTGCTATAGAATATTATGAAGATGCAATTTCAGTCGGATGTAAGAGTTCTTTAGAAAATCTAGGTGATTTATATTATCAAAATGGAGACTATGATTTAGCTATTTCTTATTATTTGAGATTACCGAGCTCTGTTTCTTGTCAGATAAAACTAGGAAATATATATGAAGATATTGATAACATTGAAGAGGCTACTAATTGGTATAAAAAAGCATCTGAAAATGGTGATATTCAATCTAGCTATAGACTCGCATGTATATATGAGAATTTAGGTAATCCTAAAGGGGCTAAAAAATACTTTGAGATTGCAGCAAATAAAAATCATATAAATGCAAGAATTCACTTAGGAAGAATTTATTTTGCTGAAGAAAAGTATGAAGAGGCAAAAATGATGTTTGATACACCAGCTAATGAAGATAATGTATATTCACAACATATGGTAGGTAGAATAAATGATATATACTATAAAGATTATGCAAATGCGAAGTATTGGTATGAGAAAGCAAGAGCAAATGATTGTATAGACTCAATATATAACTTAGGTCAGTTATGCATAAAGCTAAATGAATATTCCGAAGCAGAAAAGTATTTTAAAGAAGGTACAGAATTGTTCAGTAAAAAATGCGAATACATGCTTGCAAGTTTATATTACAAAAAGAGTTTAGATATATATCAAAAATTGGCTGATGAAAAATATGAAAATTGTACTGAGATACTTTCGAATATGCCAAAACTTGATATTGATGTAGATGATGTTCTGACTCCAGATATTTCTTTACAAACAGAAATTGTTAGTGAAGAAGAATATGTTCCAATTTATATATTAGATATTAAGGAGAGTTTAGATTTCATGCTAGATGGTATACAAACTGAAATGATAATTGAGGAAGAGATATCAGAGTAGATTTAAATTATAATTTTGATTTAATAAATAAAATAAAAGTTTCTCAAGAATAGATGATAGAAATCCACTATAAATTGTAAGAGTATATTAATAATTTATAGTGGATTTTTTATTTTCACTATATTGCTTTACAATATAGTGAAAATATATTATTATATAAATAGACTATATTGTAAAACAAGGTAGTATATGAGGTGAAAAAATGGATAATAAAAACTCTTCTCAAATGTTGAAGGGGATTCTAGAAGGATGCATGTTAGAGATTATTTCTCAAGGAGAGGTTTATGGTTATGAGATGCATGATAAACTACAAAAAAATGGATTTCACATGGTGGCTGAAGGTACTATATATCCGCTACTTTTAAAACTACAAAAACAAAAGCTTATAGAGGGTGTTATGCGACCTTCTCCAGAAGGGCCTATGCGAAAGTACTATCATTTATCAGAAATAGGAAAAGAAAGTCTTGAAGCATTTAAAGTACAGTGGGAATCATTAGAATCGAGTGTAAACAGGCTAATTAGGGGTGATAAGAATGAAACTTAAGGAATTAATTGAGGAGAATAATCGTTTAAGAGGATTATTAACTATGGAAAATGAAAAATACTACAGTGATATTTTACTGTATATAAGAAGTAAAGACATGTTAAAAAATGATATTGAAGTTGAAGAAACACTACTAGAATTACTAAACGACTTGTTAGATGCACAAAAACAGGGAATAACTGCAGAAGACTACTTCGGTATAGATTCAAAGAAGCTATCTGATGAAATAATTGAGAATATAGGAAATATGACTCTTAAAGATATTTCAAAATTTTTTCTATCCATATTTGCTATATTTACGATGTTTTCGCTTTTTTACGAATTAGTAAGTTTAGGTAGCAGAGTAGACATAGGAAGAATTTTATTCGGAGCTATACTATTAATGCCAGTAATTTTTATTATATTTAAGCTTATAAACTCAGAAGTTTATAGCAAAAAGTCTAGTAAATTTTTTGGGGCTGCATTTTTTTTAATCCTATTTGGTTATATAGGATTAAATATAGCGTTTGGATTAGTATTCCCGAATACATTGATAATTGTCATAGAAGGATTTCATAGGATAATTGCTATTATAACATTAATGGCTATTTCTACTATTTACGTCTTATTTGCTGATAGTATAAATAAACCATTTTTAATAATAATATGGGCTCTTGGATTGGCTGGTATAATCTCTTGTTTTGAAGGTGTCACTAAATTTCTTCAAGGTAGCACAGGTATTATTGTAAGTATTTTATTTACAACTACAGTACTAGCAGTTTTTTATTACTTCCAGCTAAAAGTAATAAAAAAATATTAAGGTTTAAAACAACTGCATAAATGTGAAGAAAATCGACAGACTATCATTTGTAAAATTAAATAAACTACTATAGACAAAGCCTTTAGAATTATAAATTAATATCTAAAGGCTTTGTCTATAGTAGTTTATTTCTAAACATAAATATAGCGACAACTATGCAGATAAGTGTTGTAACAAAAACTACCATCCAGAATCCTAATGGACCAGTATCAAATGGTATCCCGTTTACATTCATACCAAAAAATCCTGATATTATCGTTGGGATTGAAAAAATTAATGTGACAACTGTTAAGAATTGCATTACGTTGTTCTGGTTATTGTTTACGATGGCGCTAAAAGCATCCATGATTCTACTAAGTATATCTCCATATATTTTGGCCATTTCTACAGCCTGTCTGTTTTCGACTATTACGTCCTCAAGTAGGTCTTCATCATCAGGATATTTTTTCAAACTAGTAAAACGAACCATTTTATTTAATACCATTTCGTTTGCCTTAAGTGATGTAGAGAAATAAACCAGAGATTTTTCAAGTTCTAGTAATTGAACAAGCTCTTTATTTTTCATGGATTTATGTATCTCTCTCTCTATAGCAATAGTCATTTTATTTATTCTTCTCAGATAGTTTAAGTAATAACTTGCATTTTTTCTAAGTATCTGAAGAACAAATCGGGTCTTTTTAGAAGTATAAAATTCCTTAATATGGCCTACGATAAAGTCGTTAAGAATCTTCGTCTGAGAGTTACATACTGTTATAATTGCATTATCCATCAATATAATACCAAGTGGTATTGTAGAGTAGTGTGATGAGTTAGAGCTACTCTCGTCAATAGGGATGTCTATAAGGATCAATGTATGATTATCTTCAGCTTCAATTCTAGAACGTTCTTCCTCATCAAGTGCTGCTTCAAGACTTTCAATATCTAAATTTAGCATATTAGATACTGTGTTTATCTCTGATTGGGTTGGCTCTATTAAATTTATCCAACAATCACTTTCAAAGGAATTTAATTTTTCTAGTTTATTTTCAATAGTCTTATAATATCTTATCATTAGCAACACATCCTTTTTCTAGTGATGTTCTAGACACTATACTATTATACAATATCTTTATATAATTTCCTATAAAAAGAAATTTAAGAACAATTTTAGCAATTACTTACTCATTATATAATAATATTAATTTGTTAAGTAGTCAAAGGTTGAACTTTTATAAATAAATACAATTTTACGAAAAGGGGGAATTATGTTTATATTATTGTATAATTTAGCTTGCGAACAAACATTTAACAATGGCTAAGTTTGAATATGAAATTTAGTAAGAAAGTATTATCACTAGGTTTAACAATTTCTATTGGTGTTATGTATACTCCTACGACAAATGCATTAAACACGATTGGAAAAAATCAAACCTCATACTTTTAAATAAGGAGTTATTTTTTTAATCTTTATGAATAGAATATAGGTGTAGTACATTAATATCTATCATTATGATATAATTAACTTTATAAATCTAAAGTACATAGATAAAAATGTATAAACTATTCAATTATTAAGGAGGTACCGATATGAGTACTTTTAAAAAAATAAGCCCTACTGAAATTTCTAGAAATCCAATTGACATAATAAGTAACGATTGGATGTTGGTTTCAGCAGAAAAAGAGGGTAAAGTTAATACTATGACTGCTTCTTGGGGTGGAGTGGGATTTCTATGGGGTAAAAATATAGCAATTATATTTATAAGACCTCAACGTCATACAAAACAATTTATAGACAGCTCTGATACATTTTCTTTAACTTTCTTCGATAAAAAGTACAGGGAAGATCTTGCTTACTGTGGAAGTGTTTCTGGACGTGAAGAGGATAAAGTAGCTAAAATAGGTTATAAAGTTCTACACGAAGAAGAAGTTCCTTATTTTGAGGAAGCTAATTTGGCTATAATATGTAAAAATGCGTATAAACAAACTGTAGATCCAGATGGATTCTATGATGAAAGTCTAATCGAGAAATGGTATCCAAATAGTGACTTCCACCAAATATATATAGCGGAAATAATGGATGTACTTGTTAAAGAAGACTAATCTCTTAAAATGAAATATATAATTATATAAAAGATATAAATAAAAGTCTGTAAGTTGAACTTATCAACACGATACAGACTTTTATTTTACTCTATAATTTTGATGTAAGATCAGATACAACTTCTTCTACAGTAGAAATTCTATCAATTTTATACCCTTCGCTCCCAGTGAATAAAAGTGCATTATCAATATCTCCTTTAACCGCATTTATCAGTGCTTGAGATATGCAGTAAGGGGTTTCTTTTGGATTACAAGGTATAAGACAGTTGTAGCATTTTTCAATATTTTCGCGGTTTAACTTTACTTTTTCAATAAATTTATTTTTTATTGCTCTTCCTGGCAGTCCAACAGGACTTTTTACTATTTGAATATCTTCTTTCTGAGCGTTAACTATAGCCATTTTAAACTTTTCGTCGGCATCACACTCTTCAGTAGTAATAAATCTTGTACCAATTTGTACACCATCAGCTCCAAGATCGATGTATTTTTTTACATCTTCAGATGATGATATACCACCTGCTGCAATAACAGGAATATTTTTATTAAATTTATCTCCAAAAACTTTCGCTATTTTAAGTATCTCTTTGAATTCATTGTCGTAATCTATTTCTTGAATATGGTCTAATTCTTCATTACTAAATCCTAGGTGACCGCCAGCATTAGGGCCTTCTACAATTAACATATCTGCTGTAGTTTGATCTTTTCGATCCCACATTTTAAGTATAACTTTGGCAGCCTTAGCACTTGATACTATTGGAGCTATTTTAGTGTTAGTGCCCTTTGTTAAAGAAGGCAACTTAGCAGGAAGCCCTGCTCCAGAAATTATTAGATCTATACCAGATTTAATCGCTTCTTTGACATAAGTTTCATATTCCTTCATGGCCACCATAAAGTTTATTCCAATAATTCCGTTATTAGAAATTTCTTTAGCTCTTTTAATATGTTTTCTCAAAGCTCTCAAATTTGCATTTATAGTATTAGTTTCAAAGTCTTCTTCATCATATCCAATTTGGACACCTGATAGTACACCTACACCACCTAGTTTTGCTACTGCACCTGCTAAAGATGATCTAGAGATACCAACTCCCATTCCTCCTTGAATTATCGGAATCTTTGCAACTAAATCTCCGATTATTAATTCTTTTATAATAATCCCTCCTAATCTTCAAAATAAAAGTACTAGATTATAATACTTAATATTATTACCTAGTACTAATTATTATACTATAAAATTTCAGATTAGACTATATTTAAATAATTTGCTTAAATATTATTTTCAGTTAAATTTAAATATAGTTAACAACAGCGCCGTTTAAATCACAGTTGAGATCCTTTATATCCCATTTTATATCATGCTTTGCAAAATATGAAATCATATTATTTTTGAAGTTTTCATCTTCAAGAATTAATGACATAATTGTAGATCCTGATCCACTTATGAATACTCCCAAAGCTCCTATTTTATTAGCATAGTCAATGATATTTTCATATCCATTTATCAGAGTTCCCCTATATGCTTGATGAAGCTTGTCTTGGCAAGCTACTTTCAATAGATCAAAGTTTTTGTTTAACATCGACGATATTAGCATTGAGACTCTACCGACATTAAATACTGCGTCTATATGTGAAACTTCTGTTGGGAGAACGTTTCTAGCTTGTTCTGTCGAAAGTTTAAATTCTGGGATAAAAGCGCAGAATTTTAATTCTTCTGGAACTTTGACTACATCGTAATGAAGATCATCGCCATCTGTTATACATACCATCATATTTCCGAATATCGCAGGAGCTACATTGTCAGGGTGACCTTCAATTTCGCAAGCGATTTTTAAAAGTTCGTCTTTGCTCAAATTAGTACCAGTTAAAGCATCTGCTGCCAATACCCCTGCTACTATGCAAGTTGCACTACTTCCAAGACCTCTACAAATTGGAATATTATCTTCTATTACTATTTTTACACCATTTGGAACTCTATCTGGCTTTACTGTATCAAAATAGTACCTCATTGATGAATATACTAAGTTGTCTTCATTTTTATATTTGTTGTCACAGCCCTCGATTATAAGACCATTTTCTATTTCTTCAAAATAAAATTTATTGTATAAATCAAGTGCGATACCTAGACAGTCAAATCCAGGACCCACATTTGCAGTTGTTGCTGGAACTATAATTTCTATCATGATTAATCACCTACACCTTTAAGAATTTTTTGATCTCTATCTTTAACTTATCTTTATCTGAAATATTCTTATGAATTATTTCATCCTCTTTTAATCTCAATATTGAATCAGGTATTTTAACTTTTGATAAATCTTGTAATTTATCTGCAATCTCAAAGTCATCTAAATTTGATGTATCATGTTCTAAAGATTTTAAAACATCTTCGCAAAATTTGTAAGGGCTTGCAGTGCTTACAATGATCGTTTTAGTATTATCAGAAGTTTTTTGAACGTAATTTTTATAGCAATTGTATGCAACCGCGGTATGAGTATCTACAAGATAGTTAAAACTCTCAAATACATTTTTTATAGTACTATTTACGTCTGCTTCATTAGAGTACTCTGCATGGAAAGAGTCCAATTTGCGCTTCATATTACTGTCTATTTCGTAATAACCTTGTGAGTTTAGATTATTCATTAGACCTTTTACTGTAGCAGTATTTCTATCGGATATTTCAAACAATAGTCTTTCCAGGTTGCTTGATATCAAAATATCCATCGAAGGGGATGTGGTTAGTTTTAATATTCTATTTTTATCGTATTTACCTGTGTTAAAAAAGTCATACAGTACATTGTTGTCATTTGAAGCACAAATAAGTTTATTTATCGGAAGTCCCATTTTTTTTGCATAGTAGCCTGCAAGTATATTGCCGAAATTTCCAGTCGGAACAACGAAATTTACTTTGTCATACATATTTATTTCACCAGTAGAGACTAAGTTTATATATGAATAAAAATAGTAAACTACTTGCGGTAGCAATCTTCCGATATTTATTGAATTAGCGGAAGAGAGTACATATCCATTCTCTAGGAGCTCTTCTGAAAATTTTTCATCTGAAAAAATATCTTTTACAGCAGATTGAGCATCATCAAAATTGCCTCTGATGCCAACTACATGAGTGTTTTTGCCTTTTTGAGTTTTCATCTGAAGTTTTTGTATGGCACTAACACCATCCTCAGGGAAGAAAACAATAATTTTAGTATTTTCAACATCTTTAAATCCTTCAAGTGCAGCTTTTCCAGTATCTCCTGAAGTTGCAGTTAAAATAACGACTTCATTATTTATTCCGATTTTTTCTATAGAAGTTTTTAGAAGATGAGGCATTATTGTCAGGGCCATATCTTTAAAAGCAAGTGTATGTCCATGATAAAGCTCTAAAAAATATGAATCATTTACCTTTCTTATGTTAACAGCATTTTTATATCCAAATTTTTCATCGTAAGAGTTTTGTATACAATTTTTAATTTCATCAACTTTAAAGTCGGTTAAAAACTCTTTTAATAATTCAAAAGCAATTTCTGAGTAAGTCATATCTATAAAATTTTTTAGTTTATTTGTTATATTTGGAAAATAGCTTGGTGCATAAAGTCCTCCATCATTTGAAATTCCTTTTATTATTGCTTGTGATGCTGTTAATTTGTCATTATTTCCACGAGTACTTATAAAGTCCATATTTTTACCTCCGAATTTTTTACATTAATTTATATAAATTTATAATTTCATATTTTGTTATATATTTAAAAATATTTAGTAGTTTGCAAAATATCAAAAACAATAGATTTCTTGAAAATTTTCAATAAAAAAGATTCCCGTCCCTAAAAAGGGACGAGAATCATATTCCCGCGGTTCCACCCAAATTGATTTATAAAAAATCCACTTGTACTTTAACGTAAGTTATACGTCTATTCTTACTAAAATCTATTGATAACTTCAGATAGAAGCTCATAGGTAGTTTTCGATCTCTCGTGTTAAGGAAACTTTTCAGCCGGTGGGTTTCCATCTCTATTAACTGATTTAGATTTACTCTTCCTAATCATTGCCTTTTTTGTATTAAATATTTAATAACCATTTTATGAAAATAATTTAATAATGTCAAGCAAAATTTTGAAAAAATAAATAATTTATTTTTAACAAAATAAAAAATACACATAAATATGAAATTTTATATACAAAAATTTAGATTGATAAATCAAAAAATAGCTTTAGTTTTATAAGAAAATACTTAAATAATACGAATATTTTAAAGTGAATTAAATATTTAATTTTAGATAAAGAAGTTTATTTAAATCCAATGTAATAAATTATGCTTTACCTATCAAAAATATAGAAATTTAAAAGATTTTCTTTGTTAAATTAAATATATTATGGGTATAATATTTAATAAGCAAGTGATAATATTGCAATATAAATGGAATATTTAGTAAAAAATTATCTATAATATACTTGGGGTAAAAAATAAAGAACTTATAAATTACTGATTATTATTATATTAAATGAGGGGTATTTTCAAGTAAAGTTCATATTCAGTTCATATGGTAAGCTTACAATACTATAAAAGGAGGCGATGTAATGGCAATACTACTAATATCAGCTGGATTGATATTATTTATGTATGGATTATCAGTATTATCATATATATCAGAATCAAACGCTTTGGATAATGTAAATGAAAATTAACAATAACGAAAACATAATATAAAACATAGAAATAAAAAATAGGCAATAAAGTTGAACTGTAAATATTAGTGTATTTGCAGTTTTCTTATGTATAAAATATTGTTTTACTTCGAGTAAAAGTTTATATATACTTAAACTATAAATAAAAATTTTAATAAATAATCTAATAGGAAAGAGGGAAGAACATGAAAGATGTAATTGTAATAGGTGCTGGACCAGCAGGACTCACAGCGGCACTTTACGCGGTTAGAGCAGGATTAAGTGTAGCTGTTTATGAAAAGAGTGTTTATGGGGGACAAGTTACTGGGACTGCTGAAGTTGAAAACTATCCATCAATACAAAAAATTTCTGGATTTGATTTTGCCAATAATATATACAATCAATCAATATCACAAGGTGTTGAGATAAATTTCGAAGAAGTTGAAAAAATTGAAGATAAAGGAAACTATAAAATTGTTAAGACTACCTCTGGTGAGCATGAGTCAAAAACTGTAATTATAGCAAATGGAGTAGAAAGACGTAAATTAGGATGTAGAGGTGAAAAAGAGTTTACGGGAAAAGGTGTTACATATTGCGCTACTTGTGATGGAGCATTCTTTAAAAATCAAGATGTCGCTATTGTAGGTGGAGGAAATACAGCACTTGAAGATGCACTTTTCCTAGCGAATAACTGTACAAAAGTTTATTTAATACATCGAAGAGATTCGTTTAGAGGAGACAAAATCCTAATAGATGCAGTTTTAAAAAGAGAAAATATCGAGATAATATACGATAGTGGAGTAGATGAAATAACTGGAGACTCAAAAGTCAGAGAAATAAAAATTAAAAATCTTAAAGATGATTCAATAAGTACAATAACTGTAAACGGAATATTTGTAGCGATTGGCCTTGAGCCAAAGAATCAAATGTTTAGTAATATTCTTGAACTAGATAAAGCAGGGTATATTGTGGCAGATGAGTCTTGTACCACAAAAGTTGAAGGTGTTTTTGTAGCAGGAGACAATAGAACTAAGTTTTTACGTCAAATTATAACTGCAGCTTCAGACGGAGCAATAGCAGCAGTGCAGGCAGCTAACTATGTAAATACAGGAAATTAGTATAAAATATATAATAAAACTTATTTAAAAAATGTAATATCAAAATATAAAAAGGCAATAGCTATCTAAGCTATTGCCTTTTTATATAAATAAGTTACCAGCTACCTCGACCTCCGCCGCCGAATCCACCGCCAGAGAATCCTCCGCCTGATGAACCGCCACTTCCAAAACCTCCACTTGAATCACCAGTATTAATGATTGGAGTTGATGCAGTTCTTAGAGAACTCATTGATCGATTGAAAGAACTCATCCAGTAAACAGTGGAAAAAGTACTATAGTTAGGCCCATAGTACCATGTTGGTTTAGGTACGGCTAGGTCCTCAAATTTCTTCGCCCATACATTTGATACTCCTAATACATAAGCATATGGTAAGACGTGGTAGAAGTATGTTGGATCGTCTTGAACTAACATCTCTAAGCGATCTTTCTCAGCATATTTTATAAAATCTTTAAATCCGAGAATTTCTTCTAACCAAGCATGGCCTTTCATACTACGTTTTGTTGGAGAAACAAATATAAAAATACATACGATAATTATAAATGAAGCAATAGCTGTATTCATAGGTGACAAATCAACAAAATATAAAAAGAATATTAACATTATAAGCCCCGTAAATATTCCTAATATAATATAGAGCAATGTTTTTGTAGTTTGTTTCATTTTATAACGATATTTACCTATATAGAACCATGGAAGAATTAAAATAATAAAAAATACTGATACTACTCCGGACATTGCCAGAGATGATGATATCATCAAATAACTTTTATAGAAATATAAGAAAGTGGTAATCGCTACGACACTTAAAGAAAGAAAAAAAGCAAGGGTTTTTAATCGACCAGACGTTCCATCAAATATACTATTATCTTTTAAGGCGAATTTACCCTCAATTTTGGCTGCAGTTGCCTGGAATTCTTCACCTATATTTTTTTCCTTTAGCTCCTCAAAACTTACACGTTCCTTATAAAAAATTTTATTGAATAACATTTGTTCATATTTTTCTAATTGATCATCAGCGTCCTTTAATTTTTCTAGTTCGAATGATTTTTTCTCTGTTTCGTGAATATTAATATAACCTTTTGTAGCCCATTCAATAATAAGTGATGTGGTATCTTCATGATTTGCAGTGCCATCTATAACATATCCGATTTCAGCACTATTTAAATCTTTTGGAGGTTCAAATGAAACAATTGGAATTACTTTATTTATTCCTTTAGTAAAATACTTAAGGAGTAAAATAGCTCCTAATATACCAAATACTATCATAATAATAGAAGAGATATCAGTAGGTTTTGCGTAATTAAAATATCCGTTTTCAAGATTTACTTTTATTGTAACTCCTTCATTTGGTCTTAAATATCCTTTATAAGAACCATGAATTGAATTTCCTTGTACATTGTAAGTCACATTACTATTATTGCTATTTTCGGTTCCGTATTTACCGCTTGTAAAATTAATTTTGCTAGTATCAAATTTTTTTGGCATATTTATTGTAAATGAAACATTGTGAATATCAGCGTTAATATTCGTAGGAATAATATTCATATACAACATTTGAAGTCCATTTAAATTTAAATCTCGTGTATGTATGTCGTAAGTTAATACATAAGATTCTTTGCCAGTAAATTCATAGTCAGGATCACCAGCTTTGATGACTACGCTTTCAAATCCGTAATCGACATCGAATTGATGTCTTTCTACATTTATATTTTTGACAGGGAAAATATATTTCTTTTCTCCATTTCCAAAATCCATTTTATATTCTATTGGGATTTCACTATACAATCCATGACTAGGCGTAAAGAAATCCATATTGATCTTTTCTGTAACATGGATAACACCATCTTCTTCTACATCCATTACAACATTATATGCATCCATCTGAAAATTACTATATGCAAATACATTACTAGTTGTAGTAAACAATATTAAAAGCAAACAGAATATACTTAGTAAATGTTTTATAAACTTATTCATATAACCTCCTTATAAAAAAGATATAGGGTATTCCTATATCTTTTTTTAAAACGAAATCTTAATGTTATCACGATGTGTGTCATCATCAATTTCAAATAGCGGTTGCTTCTTAAAATTAAACATTGAAGCGATTATATTTGATGGGAAAGACTCGCACTTTGTATTAAATTCTCTTACCATGGCATTGTAGTATTTACGAGAATTTGCGATTTCTCCTTCCATTGATTTTAAGTCATTTTGCATCGTCATAAAATTTGTATTCGCTTTTAAATCAGGATATGATTCGCTTAGTGCAAATAAATGAGATAGCGTAGATTGAAGTGATTTTTCATTTGAAATCTTATCATCTATTGTCGTTGAATTCATAGCAGAATTTCTTGCTTCAATTACTTTTTCTAGTGTTTCTGATTCATGTTTTGCATAACCTTTAACTGTTTCTACTAAATTAGGTATAAGATCATAACGTTTCTTTAAATACACATCCATAGTAGAGAAGGCTTCTTCTAATCTATTTTTTAGCTTAACAAATCCATTATAAGATGCTATAAACCATATAGCTATAATAGCTATTATTGCTATTATTACAATAAAGATCATAATATGCTCCTTTCATTAATTATATTTTAACATTGATATTATAACATTAAATTATTTAGTCGTAAATCCTGAGGAGTAACTGCATTTGATAGTTATAACTATAGTATATATCAATTATATTATGGTATGTATGATATTTAATATTAAAACATAAAAAAGCTAACTGAATACAAATAATTTGTATTTCAGTTAGCATGTATTTAACTTTAACTAGTTAGCTTGTCTTGATCTGTTGTATCTTAGTCTGTCGTGTTCGTTTAAGAATTTTTTTCTAAGTCTTATTGAATCAGGAGTAACTTCAACAAGTTCATCGGCTTCAATAAATTCAAGAGCTTCTTCTAGAGTAAATATCTTAGGAGGAGATAATTTTATCGCATCATCTGATCCAGAGGCACGCACGTTACTCATTTTCTTATTTTTACATGGGTTGACTACCATATCATCTTTTCTAGAGTTCATACCTATGACCATACCTTCGTATACATCAACACCAGGATCAACAAACATTGTAGCTCTATCACTTAACGCGTTTAAAGAGTATCCCATTGTAACACCAGGTCCTTGTGCAATCAATACACCGTTGTTTCTAGAAGGTATTTCACCTTTAAATTCTTCGAACTTTTCAAATGATCTAACTAGAGTACCCTCACCATGAGTAGAGTTTATAAATTGGCTTCTATAACCTAAAAGTCCACGAGTAGGTGCTAAGAACTCAACTTTTACGTAGTCTCCTTCAGCTGCCATAGAGACCATCATACCTTTTCTTAGACTTAACTCATTTATAACTGTTCCTGAATAAATATCAGGGCAGTTTACTATAACTCTCTCAATTGGCTCTAATAACTTACCGTTTTCATCTTTATGCATAAGAACCTCAGGTTTAGATACACCAACTTCGTATCCTTCACGTCTCATGTTTTCAAGAAGTATTGATAAGTGAAGTTCACCACGTCCAGAAACCTTAAATCCATCTGTAGTTTCAAGTGGATCTACTCTAAGACCTACGTTAACTTCAAGTTCTTTTTCAAGTCTGTCTTTTAATTGTCTTGTTGTAACTGATTTACCACTTCTTCCAACAAAAGGAGAATCATTTACTAAGAAGTTCATTGACAGAGTAGGTTCTTCTATTTTTATCATTTCCATTGGAAGAGGACGATCTAGATCGCATAATGTTTCACCAATAGATATGTCTGGAATACCAGCAATAACAGCAATTTCTCCACTTGCAGCTTCATCAACTTCAATTTGGTTTAATCCCTCATAAACTGATAATTTTGAGATTTTTCCTCTTGTTACGACTTCATTACCTTTACAAATAGAAACATTAGAACCATTTTTTAAAGTTCCTTTGTAAACTCTACCAATACCAAGTCTACCGATATAGTCGTCATATGCAAGAGAAGATACTTGGAATTGTAGAGGTTCTTCATTGTAGTCTGGATAAGCCTCAACATGCTTGGTAATTGTTTCGAATAGAGGTGAAAGATCAGTATTTTCGTCATCCATTTCGTGTTTTGCAATACCTTGTTTAGCTATTCCGTATATTATTGGGAATTCGCATTGTTCATCAGTTGCATTTAACTCAACAAATAAGTCGAAAACTTCGTCAACGACTTCTTCTGCTCTTTGATCATTTTTATCTATTTTATTTATAAATAGAATTGGCTTCAATCCGCATTCCAATGATTTTTGAAGTACGAATCTAGTTTGAGGCATAGGCCCTTCACTAGCATCTACTAGAAGTATAACTGTATCTACAGTTTTCATAACACGCTCAACTTCTGAGGAGAAGTCGCTGTGACCAGGAGTATCTACTATATTTATTTTATAATCGTTATAGTTTATAGCACAATTCTTTGAATAAATAGTAATTCCTCTCTCTTGTTCTATATCATTACTATCCATTACACGTTCTCTAACAGTTTCATTGTCTCTAAAGACACCACTTTGAGAAAGAAATGCATCGACTAAGGTAGATTTACCTGCATCAACGTGGGCTATAACCGCGATATTTATGATTTTATGTTTTAATAACATTTATGTTGCTCCCTTCAAATTAAATAACTTATTTATTATATCACAGTAAGATCCCCTGTACAAGAAAACATATAGTATAAAGTATATAAATGTTTTAAAATGTCGAAAAAATATCATATATATTGGAACTACTGTTATTTAATATTAAATTTTGTTAAAATTGATAAAACTATATTATAATACTTGTATAAGGAGGGGATAATATGTACCAACATGTTACTTATAAAGAAATCGAATGTAAAAGTGCAGTAAACAAATTAAAAAGAAAAATTCCATATGAATGGGATTTAAATATATATAGGGGATGTATACATGGCTGTAAATACTGCTATGCACTTTATTCTCATCAGTATATGGGTTTAGATATAGGGACTGAAAATTTCTTTAAAGAAATATATGTAAAAACTAATATAGTAGATAAACTAGAAAAACACCTTAAATCCCCAAAATGGAATAGAGAAATAATAAACCTAGGTGGGGTAACGGATAACTACCAAGCAATAGAGACTAAATACAAAATAATGCCTGACATTTTAAAGCTTTTTATAAAATATAAGACACCAATGATTATCTCCACAAAATCAAATTTAATACTTAGAGATTTCGACCTTATCGACGAACTATCTAGAATTACTTATGTAAATGTAGCGTCTACAGTAACAACTGTAAATGAAGATTTAAGAAAAAAAATCGAGCCAAATACTGTGAAATCTAAAGATAGGCTAGAAATGTTGAAGGAATTTAGAAAAACAAATGCATCAGTAGGTGTTCATATGATGCCAATAATTCCTTACATAACGGATAAACATAATGATGTTGAGGAGTTATTTGTTAAAACTAAGGAAATAGAAGCTCATTATATTTTACCAGGAACTCTAAATCTCAGAGGACCTACCAAATACGTATTTATGAACTTCTTAAAGAGAGAATTTCCAAACTTATATCAAAAAATAGATTACCTATATAGAAATGGTGGATTGGACAAATTGTATAAAAATGAACTGTATTCTATGATTAATCCTTTGTTAAAAAAATATGTTTTATCAAAAGACTATTCAGATCAAATACGTAAAAAGATGCTAAAAGAAAAGAGTGATGATGTACAATTGACATTTTTTTAGATTTTGAAAATCTAGAATATCTCCAAGGTGAGTATTATTAAGCAATAGGTAGATTTACATAATCTTTCTACATAAATATAATTAAATATTTTATAAAAAATCTTGATTAATCATACCTATAGGGGGTATAATTGATATTAGATAGAGCTTATCAATTCGAAGGGAGTGGATGTTATGAGTACAAATAATATCACTGAAACATACAAAATAACAGGTATGACATGTGCATCATGTGCAAAAGCAGTAGAGAGAACTGTACGCAAGCTCGATGGAGTATCCGATCAAAATGTAAATATAGCTACAGAGAAATTAAAGATCGAATATAACAATGATGAAGTTGGGTTTGATGACATAAAGAGAGCTATAGAAAAAGCTGGGTATGGTGTTATAAAAGAAGAAACCAACAAAAAAATAGATATGAAAGTTGGTGGAATGACCTGTGCTTCTTGCTCTAAAGCTGTAGAAAGAGTAGTAAAAAAACTAGATGGAGTAGAAAGTGTAAGTGTAAATATTGCTACTGAAAAGGCAAGTATTAATTATGATTCATCAAAAGTAAGACTTTCACAAATAAAGAAAGCCATTACTAAAGCTGGATATGAGCCACTTGATGATGAGGCAAGAAAAAACGTTGCTGAAGATGAGGATAAATTAAGAAAAGAAAAAGAAATGAAATCACTGTTCCAAAAATTTATAGTAGCTATTGTGTTTGCTATACCACTATTTTATATAGCAATGGGGCCTATGATTATTAAACCTCTAGGGCCTTGGCCAGTACCAGAAATAATAAACCCTATGACGAATACTTTAAACTTCGCATTGATCCAGTTAATTTTAGTAATTCCGATTATGATTGCAGGTTATAAATTCTATATAAATGGATTTAAGTCACTAGTGCACTTAAGCCCAAATATGGATACATTAGTTGCGATAGGTACATCAGCTGCTTTTATTTACAGTCTATATACTACTTTTCAAATTGCTAGTGGTCATGTAATGGAGATGCACGACCATCAACTTTACTTTGAAAGTGCTGGTATAATTATTGCACTTATACTTCTTGGTAAATATTTAGAGTCTAGATCTAAAGGTAGAACTTCAGAGGCTATTAAAAAACTTATGGGGCTTCAACCTAAGACAGCCATAGTTTTAATGGATGGCAAAGAAGTTGAAACTTTAATAGAAGAAGTTGAGGTTGGAGATATTATTCTTGTAAAACCAGGAAGTAAAATACCTGTAGATGGTATAGTTATAGATGGATATACTTCAGTAGATGAATCAATGCTTACAGGTGAGAGTTTACCTGTTGAGAAAAAAGTTGGTGATTTAGTAACTGGTGCAAGTATAAACAAAAATGGAACGATTCAATTTGAAGCTAAGAAGGTTGGAAGTGATACTGCTTTAGCACAAATAATTAAACTAGTCGAAGATGCTCAAGGAGAAAAAGCTCCTATAGCTAAGTTAGCTGACGTAGTATCAGGATACTTTGTACCTACAGTAATAGCTATAGCTTTAATTTCTTCTGTATTATGGTATTTTGTCGGTGGTAAAGATTTAGTATTTGCACTTACTATCTTTATCTCTGTATTAGTAATAGCTTGTCCTTGTGCTCTTGGTCTTGCAACACCTACAGCAATTATGGTGGGTACAGGTAAGGGTGCTGAAAACGGGATACTTATAAAAGGAGGGGAAGCTTTAGAATCTACCCACAAAATCCAAACTGTAGTTTTTGATAAGACAGGTACAATAACAGAAGGAAAGCCGAAAGTTACGGACATAGTAGTAAACAATATAGACGAAGATTATTTAATTAAATTAGCTTCAAGTGCAGAAAAGGGATCTGAGCATCCACTTGGTGAAGCTATTGTTAAATATGGTGAGGAAAAAGGAATAGAAGTTGTTAAAGTTGACGATTTTAAAGCTATACCTGGATTTGGTATACAAGTAAAAATCGATGGTAAAATAGTTATTCTTGGAAATAAAAAGCTAATGTTAAATACAGAAGTAGAATTTGAAGGATTAGCAGAAAAGTCGGATGAACTTGCTGCACAAGGGAAGACTCCTATGTATATTGCTATAGACGGCAAACTAGCCGGGATCATAGCAGTTGCAGATGTAGTTAAAGAAAGCAGTAAAAAAGCTATAGATAAACTACACAGTATGGGAATTAAAGTAGCTATGCTTACTGGTGATAATGTTAAGACTGCAAATGCAATAGCTAAGCAAGTCGGTATAGATGTAGTTTTAGCTGAGGTATTACCAGAAGATAAGTCTAACGAAGTAGAAAAATTACAAAGTCAAGGTAAATTTGTAGCGATGGTAGGAGATGGAATCAATGATGCTCCAGCACTTGCAAAAGCGGATATAGGAATAGCAATTGGTAGTGGTACAGATGTTGCCATTGAATCTGCAGACATAGTTCTTATGAAAAGTGATTTAATGGATGTACCAGCTGCAATTAAGTTAAGTGATGAAACTATAAAAAACATCAAGCAGAACTTGTTCTGGGCATTTGGATACAATACAATTGGTATACCGGTAGCAGCTGGGCTTCTTTATATATTTGGAGGACCTCTTCTTAATCCTATGATTGCAGCGGCAGCTATGAGTTTAAGTTCTGTATCAGTTGTTACAAATGCACTAAGACTAAAAAATAGAAATATATATTAGTAATAAATCAGTTATTTAATTGAGAATATACAAATTATGTAAAGACTATTGAAGAATTTCAGATAATTCAATAGTCTTTTTTAAAATTTTAATATTTGCTAATAATTTTTATTGTAAAAACCTTGAAGATTTCTTAAGTTTCTTTATAAAAATATTGCTTAATTTTCATCTAAAGTTCACAAAAATGGTGTACAATGTAGGTGGTTCATATTTTTTATGGAAAGGAATGATACTATGAATTCATCTATACTAGTAATAGAGGATGATGCCAGTATCCAAGAGCTGATAGTAGAATTTCTGACAGCTGAAGGGTACGAAGTAGACTATGCTAATGATGGACTTGAAGGAATCCAAAAATTTAAAAAAGGAAATTACAATTTAATTATTTTAGATATAATGATGCCAAATTTAGATGGATATGGTGTTTGTAAAATGATAAGACAAACATCAAGTGTGCCAATAATTTTTCTAACAGCTTTAAATCAGGAGACAGATCAATTGAAAGGTTTTGAACTAGAGTGTGATGACTACATAACTAAACCTTTTTCATTTAATTTACTCGTAAAAAGAGTTGAAGCAGTTTTAAGAAGAAGTAGCAAAATAATGAATGATAAATTTCTAGTGTTTGAGAAGTTAAAATTAGATCTTAATACTTATGAGGCTGAAGTTGATGGAAATGCTGTAGAGTTAACTCTAAAAGAGTTTAATATTTTGAAAGATTTGATAGAAAAATACCCTCAAGTTATTACAAGAGAAGGATTATTAGACAGCATATGGGGTTATGACTATTATGGTGATACAAGAATAGTTGATGCTCATATTAAAAACATAAGAAAAAAAATATCTATACCGTACATTAAAACTGTGAAAGGAATAGGTTACACACTTGAGAAGGATATTTGATAAATGGGAAAAAATGAGTATCAAGTACAAACTATTTTCTATAACAACAAGTTTGCTATTAGGATTAGCACTTGCAATATACTTGATACTGTATTTTATGTTACCGTCGTATTACCATGAATATAAGATTGATTCATTAGAAGCACAATTAGGATATTTAACAAAAACATCGAAGAGAGATGACACGGGAGCTTTGGAAGAAAGACTTTATTATATGGCGAAAGATCAAAATCTAGCTATTCTGTTAAAAGACCATAATGGTAGAGTTGTCTATGGTAAAAATGAGGTTGTTCTTCTTAAATATAGCAGATATATGTCGAGCAATATAAACGACGAGTATAGAGTTACAATGCCCATTAACACATCAGATTCAGAAGAACCATATACACTTGAAATAATTATGCCTCTACAACCTATAGACGAGGCAAGTGAAGTAATTAGAAAACTTATGCCTTATATCATTGCAGTTGCTATAATAATTGCTGTCATCGGAGCATTTATATATTCGAATGTGATTACAAAACCACTAATTGAAATTATTGAAATTGAAAGAAAACAGGAAAATAATCGTAAAGACTTCGTTGCTACTATATCTCATGAATTAAAGACTCCTATTACAATAATTAGTGGTCAAATTGAAGGTATGATTTACAATGTAGGTAAATATAGAGACAGGGATACTTACCTTAAAAAGTCATATGATTGTACTCAAGAATTAAAAGAACTTGTTGAAGAAATGATAGAAATTTCAAAAATGGAAATTTTAGATCAAGATCTAAACTTAGGAACCGAGTCAAAACAGATTATAAACATGAGTGAACTACTTCAAAATTTAGTAAAAAGGCAGTTATTTCTTATTGAAGAGAAAAATATAGATACATCTCTTTCTATACAAGAAGACGTATCTGTTATTGCTAATACTGAGAGAATTTCTAGAGCTATTAATAATATAATAAACAATGCGATTAAATACACTCCAGAAAATGAAAAAATAAATGTAAGATTATATAAGAAAAGCAATGCTAGGGTGATATTGGAAGTAGAAAATACTGGTATTACAATAGAGAAAAAATACTTAGATGAGATTTTTACCCCATTTTATAGGATTGAAAAATCTCGTTCTAGAAAGACTGGTGGAAGTGGATTGGGACTTTATATAGTTAGTCAAATACTAAAAAACCATGGTTTTGATTATTGTATGAAAAATAAGGATAATTCTGTAGTTTTTAAAATAGAATTTAAAAATTAAAAGGTTTCAATGCATTTTCATATTAAAATCACAATAAATTCATATACTGGATGTATTATATACTCAAGTAAGAGAAATATTGCTAACTTAAAACCATAATAATAATACCCTAAGTATAGTGATAGTTATCCCTCACATCCTCAATAAATGACTATCACTATAAAAAAGAATTAGCTGTATCTTAAATGATTTATAAATCTTTAGATACAGCTAATTCTTTTTTTTCAAAAAATCAAGAAATAATAAATAAAGATAAAAATCTTGGACACCATATTTATAAGTAATAAATATAATTTTTAGGAGGTGTTTACGATGGATAAAATGAAAAAAAGCATGAAAAATATGCAAAAAGATCTTAAAAGAGGTGTGAGAAAAACTTCTAATGCAGTAAAAGATACAGCAGAAGATTTAATGGATACAGCAGAAGATGCTATGAGAACAATGGAAATGAAAAAAGATAACATGATGTCTAATAAAAGAAAATAATATGTTACTTTAAAAATAAGTTAGGAGATGTCAAAAAATGTCTAAAAGAAATAAAAATAAAAATAATATGAAAAGTCCAGAAAAAAGAGAACTTGAAGAAGATTTAATACTAGAATCAAGGGATCCAGCAGAGTTATTGATGACCAATACAGAAGATGCGAAGAAAATGATGAATGCTAAACAAGATGCTAAAGTTACAAATTTGGACAAAAAGCGTATTGTTAATGACACTATGGGAGAAATGAAATAAATATTACTCTTAAATTAAAAATCACGGAAATATCCGTGATTTTTAATTTAAGAATAAGGATTAATATTTAAAATAAAATACTTGAATTTTAAATCTATTTGTTATATATTAAGTATAACAAAAATCGGAATGGGGGCAAAAGAATGTTAAACATTAATAAAGTGTCTAAATCATTTGAGAACAATAAAAAAGTTTTAAATAATATAACTTTTGATATAAAATGTGGTGAAATATTTGGGTTTATAGGTCATAATGGGGCTGGAAAAACTACATTAATAAAAGCAATAGTTGGAATTCATGATTTTGATGAAGGGGAAATACTAATTGATTCAAAGAACATTAAAAGTAATCCAATAGCATGCAAAAAGATATTTGCATATATACCTGATAATCCTGATTTGTATGAGTATTTAACAGGACTACAATATCTAAATTTTATAGGCGATATATTTAAGGTACATCAAACAAAAAGGCAAGATTTAATAAAATTTTATTCGAACAGATTTGATTTAGATAAAGATCTTGGCAACACGATATCTTCTTATTCACATGGAATGAAACAAAAGTTAGCTATTATATCAGCCTTAATTCATAGTCCAAAGCTACTGATATTAGACGAGCCATTTGTTGGTCTAGATCCTAAAGCAGCTTTTACTTTAAAGGAGATTATGAAAGAATTTTGTAGTGTCGGAGGAAGTATATTTTTTTCAACACATGTACTAGAAGTGGCAGAGAAAATATGTGATAGAATAGCAATTATAAAAAATGGAAATGTAATTGCATATGGAACAACCGATGAAGTAATAGGGAATAGTTCTCTTGAGAATGTATTTATGGAATTGATAGATAAAAACTAGTTTTAATCAAAAATATAAACTATATTATTGAGGAAATCCAATACTATAAAAATCATTTTCTATAATTTAAATCATTGTGTGCTTATAAGTTTATAACTTATAGGCACTTTTTTAATTCAAATAAAAACATAATACAGGTAAAAAAGAGGGATTTCTACTATAAGGTTAAATGTCAAATTAAAGCTTTAATACAAAATTCATTTAAAAAATTTTAGAAATTTCAGAATAATTAAAATGATAAAGAGGTTTAATATAGCATTTTATAACTATCTGTGTGTCAAAATATGTATAAAGAAATGTGTTGCAAAAAAGTAACTTTTTGGTTTAATATAGAATTAACAAATTTAATATAGATTTAACATAAATATGAAAATTAACAATTAGTTAACAAAAAAGAAGATTAATCTAATTTAGTCTAAACTATTAAACTTATCATAAATAGGTCTTCAAAGAATTATCTGTATATGAGAATTCTTTCTTCACCTACACACCACAGAAGAAACCATATGTATTCTATGGATTCAAGAGAATGACATTAATCAGTATTTTCAAAAATGTGCGCACAGTCAAATTATTATTCAAAATCATTTTCACAATCAGATATAAAATTAAAGGACAAAAGTTTTATGCTGAGAATTTTCGGCTTAATTTAAATTGCGTAATCTAAATTTTTAGGATAATCCTAGTATCAAAACATTACTCGAGTCAAAAGTTATATTTTTCACAAAGAAATATCTAAATTTCATAAAAAAGTTTACCTGTATAAAAGTGGTTATTTAAATCTTTAAATTTAGAAGTTGTTTGTGTTAGCGAGAGTGTTAGATAATTCTCTGGCGAACGTTTTCAGCTATACGAGGAGGAATATCGCATGAGTTTTAGCTTTACAGAAGTATTTCTAAGCCAGTTTATATTGATGTTTGTCGCAATTGTTACAGGCTTAATATTTGGAAAGATAAAGTTTGGGAAATTTAGCTTTGGTATATCAGGGGCGTTATTTACAGGACTTGTCATTGGGTGGGTGGCGTTTAAATATGCAACTTCAATCAATGAGGGACAAAAAGGATATGAAGCAGCACAAAATTTAATATCCTCAGGAGTAATTTCAAGTAGTTTTTTTGATATCTTCTTGATTATATTTGTTTGTGCAGTTGGATTATTAGCAGCTAAAGATATAGGTATTGTTTTAAGAAAGTATGGGTTAAAGTTTGTTGTACTTGGTTTACTAATAACTTTTATGAGTGCAGCTACCACATATGCTTTGACTTTATTCAGTAAAGATTCAAATCCATATGAGATTTCTGGTGTATATACTGGAGCTTTAACAAGTTCTCCAGGTCTTGCTGCAGCTATTGAAACTGCAAGAGGCCATGCAATTGAAAAAACAAAAGAATACGATAGTATGAGCAAATCAGATAAAATCAAATTTTTAGAAATGGCGGGAGTAAAAGATATTCCAAAAGACGTTCAAAAGTTTAAGATTACAGATGATATAAAAAGCCAATACATAACAAATGCTGAAGGAAGTATAGGAGCGGGGCATGCAATAGGTTATCCTTTTGGAGTTTTAATAGTAATTTTAGCAGTAAACTTCTTTCCAAATATATTTAAAATTGATGTTGAAAAAGAGAAGTTACAATATCGTAAAGAACTAATCGATGCAAGAAAAGAAAGTAGTCATGTTAATTCAATAGAGGAAACTAAATTCGATATAGCTGGATTTATACTAGCTTGTATGGTTGGTTATGTCATTGGAAATATAAATATATATTTACCTTTTATAGGTTACTTTAGCTTAGGATCAACTGGAGGTGTATTGATAGGTGCTTTGATCTTAGGATATATAGGAAAAATTGGAAGTATTAGCTTTAGAATGGATTCAAAAACGCTAGGTATACTTAGGGATATTGCCCTTGCATTTTTCTTAGCAATTGTTGGACTTAAGTATGGATATCAGGCTGTAGATGCTTTAGTTGGAACTGGAGCATATCTTGGTATAGCCTCGGTGATTATAGGTGTAGTTGGTATGCTTTTGGGATTTGTAGTTGGAAAATACGTCTTAAAAATCAATTGGCCGATGTTGTCTGGAGCGATATGTGGTGGAATGACTTCTACTCCTGGGCTAGGTGCTGCTGTTGAAGCTTTAGATAGTGACGACCCAGCAGCAGGATATGGTGCAACTTATCCATTTGCTCTTTTAGGCATGGTAATATTTACGATAATACTTCACAAGTTACCGATGTAATCACAGTTATTCTAGGGTCATTATCATGTAGTTTATTTAGTTAATTATTTTATTATTTGACATCAAGGTTGATTTTCTAATCATACAAATACTTCTTAAACTATAAAGTTAAAATTCGTTGGGTGGGTGAACATTTATGGATAGTAGATTGAGATGTAAAGAATTAGAGAGTAAAGTTATGACCGCGGATCAAGCTGCGGAATTATTTAAAGATAATATGATAGTAGGTACAAGTGGTTTTACACCTGCAGGTTATCCAAAAGCTATACCACTTGCGATTGAAAGAAGAGCTAAAAATGGAGATAAAATAGGTCTTACAATAATAACAGGTGCTTCTGTAGGACCAGAGCTAGATGCAGCACTTTCAGAGTGTGGGGTAATGAAGAGAAGATATCCATATCAGACTAATACTACCTGTAGAAATCTTATAAACGACGATAAAGTTAAGTATTCAGATATGCATTTAAGTCATGCACCTCAGTGGGTTAAGGCAGGATTTTTAGGAAATATAGACGTAGCCCTAATCGAAGCAATTGCAATAACAGAAGATGGAAATTTAATTCCTTCTACATCAATTGGAAATAGCAATGTATTTGTTGAGTGCGCGGACAAAGTGATTGTTGAAATAAACACATCACAGCCTATTGAGCTTGAAGGTATACATGATGTATATAATTTAGAACTGCCTCCAGATAGAGAAGCTATTCCACTTACTAAAGCAGATGATAGAATTGGAACAACATATATTCCTTGTGATAAGAATAAGATTGAAGCAATTGTATACACAGATATAAAAGATAAGACTAGATCAGTTGATCCAATAGACGAAACATCAAAAAAAATGGCTGATAATCTTATTAAATTCTTAAAAAATGAGGTTGAAGAAAATAGATTGCCTAAAAACTTATTGCCACTTCAATCTGGAGTTGGAAGTGTTGCAAATGCCGTTTTAGGTGGTTTAGTTGATTCGGATTTTGAGGATCTTGTTATTTATTCTGAAGTTATTCAAGATAGTGCAATCGACCTAATTGAAAAAGGTAAAGTAGTATTCGCATCAGGAACATCGCTAACAGTATCACCAGAGAGATTAGATGATTTTTATAATAAGTTTTGTAGTTACAAAGATAAACTTATACTGAGACCTCAAGAGATAAGTAATAATCCTGAGATTGCTAGAAGATTAGGGGTTATAGCAATAAATACCGCAATAGAAGTGGATATATATGGAAATGTAAACTCAACAAATATAATGGGAAGTAGAATGATGAATGGTATAGGTGGATCAGGGGATTTTGCAAGAAATGGATATTTATCAATATTTACTACAGAATCTATTGCTAAAAATGGAAATATTTCAAGTATCGTTCCTATGGTATCTCATCAAGATCACAGTGAACACGATGTTATGGTTATAGTTACTGAACAAGGTGTAGCAGATTTAAGAGGGTTATCGCCTAAAGAGAGAGCGATTAAGATAATTGAAAATTGTGCACATCCTGACTATAAAGAAGAACTGCATGATTATTTCGATAAGGCATGTGAAGGTAAGTATAAACAAACACCACACATACTATCTGAAGCACTTTCTTGGCATCAAAGATTTATGCAAACTGGAACCATGAAAGAAAATAAATCCACTGATGATCTTTTAGTAAATACAAAGCCTAAAGATGGAAAAGTATCAGAAGGGGCGGGAGCTAATTAATCAAAGCAAGTTAAATAAATAACTATTTAACATAAATAGCCTGCCATATATTTATAAATTATATGGCAGGCATAGATTAGGAGGGTACAATATGGACAAAAACAGAGAGCAAATTCAAAGTTGCTTTACAAAATGGGAAGAAAATAAGGTTAAAAAAAGTATTGATAAATTCCCTGAGAGAAAAAAAGAATTTGAATTTGATACCGGTGTGGAAGTAAAAAGATTATATACTCCATTAGATGTGTGTACTGATTATGAAAACGATCTCGGATTTCCAGGGCAATACCCATTTACAAGAGGTGTGCAACCAACTATGTACAGAGGTAAGTTTTGGACAATGAGAATGTATGCTGGTTTTGCTACAGCTGAAGAATCTAACAAGAGATATAAATATTTAATAGAAGAAGGATCTATGGGGCTTTCTGTTGCATTTGATTTGCCAACCCAAATGGGATATAACTCAGACAATCCAATTGCAGAAGGTGAAGTAGGGAAAGTTGGAGTTTGTATAGACTCTTTAGCAGACATGGAAATATTATTTGACGGTATACCACTTGATAAAGTATCTACATCAATGACAATAAATGCACCTGCATCAGTATTACTTGCCATGTATATTGCAGTAGCTAAGAAACAAGGTGTATTTCCAGAAAAATTAAGGGGAACTATTCAAAATGATATTTTAAAGGAATATGTAGCTAGAGGAACTTATATATTCCCTGTAAAACCATCTATGAGACTTATTACAGATATATTTGAGTATTGTTCTAAACATGTTCCTAAGTGGAACACAATCAGTATATCTGGATACCATATCAGGGAAGCAGGTGCAAATGCAATTCAAGAAGTGGCATTTACTCTAGCAGACGGTATTGCGTATGTAAATGCAGCTATTGAAGCAGGACTTCATGTAGATGATTTTGCTCCAAGATTATCATTCTTTTTTAATGCTCACAACAATTTATTTGAAGAAGTTGCTAAGTTTAGAGCTGCGAGAAGAATTTGGGCAAAAATTATGAAGGAAAGATTTAAAGCAGAAAATCCAAAATCATGGGCATTAAAATTCCACACACAGACAGCAGGATGTACATTAACTGCACAACAACCTGAAAATAATATTGTTAGAGTTGCTATTCAAACTTTAGCTGCAGTTCTAGGAGGAACTCAATCGCTACATACAAATTCAAAAGACGAAGCTCTAGCTCTACCTACAGAAGATTCAGTAAGAGTAGCTCTTAGAACACAACAAATTGTTGCAAATGAGAGTGGAGCAGCGGATACTATAGATCCACTTGCAGGTTCTTACTATGTTGAGGGTCTTACTAATGAGATAGAAAAGGAAGCGATGGCTATTATCGATAAAATAGATGAAATTGGAGGTGCGCCACAAGCCATTGAGCAAGGATATATACAACAAGAAATAATGGATAGCGCTTATAAATATCAAAAAGAAATAGAAAATAACGAAAAAATAATAGTAGGAGTAAATAAATATCAAATAGATGAAGAAGCACCGAAGGGTCTTTTAAGAGTTGATCCAATGGTTGGTGAGAGACAAAAAGAAAAAATAAAAGTTCTTAAAGAAAAAAGAAATAACGAAAGAGTAAATGAAACTTTAGAAACGCTGAGAGATGTTTGTAAATCTGATGAAAATATAATGCCGGCTATTTTAGATGCAGTTATGGAGTATGCAACACTTGGAGAAATCTGTGGTGTTATGAGAGAAGAATTCGGTGAATACAAACAAATAGTAATGATATAGAGGGGAGTAAAAACATGAGACCTATAAGAGTATTAGTTGCAAAACCAGGATTAGATGGACATGATAGAGGAGCTAAAGTTGTTGCAAGGGCGCTGAGAGATGCAGGTATGGAAGTTATATATACAGGATTGTTTCAAACTCCTGAACAAATTGTGGCTTCAGCCATACAAGAAGACGTGGATGTAATAGCTATGAGTATATTATCTGGAGCTCATAATCATTTACTTCCTAAGGTAGCAGAATTATTAAAAGAAGAAAATATAGATGATGTTCTTATAATCGGAGGCGGTGTTATACCTGAAGAAGATATACCAGTACTAAAAGAAAAAGGTATTGCTGAGATATTTACTCCGGGAACTCCTACATCGACCACAATTAAATTTATAAAAGAAAATACACACAAAAGTTTGGCGTAAAGGCGATGATATTATGGTGAATAAAGTCGATGATAAGATAAAAAAATTAGTCGATGGAGTATTAAATGGAAATAAGAGGGATTGTGCTAGACTTATTACCATTGTAGAAAATGAAACTTCCGGTTACGAAGATGCATTAAAAGAGATTTACAATCAAACAGGAAGAGCTTATGTGATTGGAATTACTGGTCCACCTGGGGCTGGTAAGTCTACATTTACTGATAAGATAGTTAAACTCCTTAGGACACAGGGTAAAAAAGTAGGAATTATCGCAATAGATCCAACAAGTCCATTTACAAAAGGTGCAATACTTGGAGATCGAATTAGGATGAATGATTTAAGTACTGATCCTGATGTATTTATTAGATCAATGGGGACTAGAGGAAGTTTGGGTGGACTTTCTAATGCAACTCAAGCAGCTATAAAAGTACTCGATGCATATGGATGTGATTATATATTTATTGAAACGGTTGGGGTTGGGCAATCTGAGATAGACATTGTAAAAACAGCAGATACTACTCTAATTGTTATGGTTCCAGGATTAGGAGACGATATACAAGCGATAAAAGCAGGAGTCATGGAAATTGCAGATGTTTTTATTGTAAATAAAGCTGATAAAGATGGAGCTAAAAAGACATCTATAGAAATTGAGATGATGCTTGATTTCAATAAAGAATGGGAATTTAGACCTCCAGTAAGCTTAGTAATATCTGAGACCGGAGAAGGCGTAGATCTTGCTTATGAAAATATATTAAAGCATAAGATGTTTCTTGAAGATAGTGATAAATTAACCCAAAAAAGACTAAGACGCAATAAGCAAGAAGTTAGAGAGTTGGTACAAAGAAAAGTTGAGACGTTGGTTAGAAATTTACAGAGCAGTGAAGAAATAGAAAAACTTCTAAATAAAACAATGACTAAGGAAATTGATCCTTATTCAATAAGCAGTATAGTATATGAAAAAATAACAAACAATCAAAATCTATAATTGGAGGGGTAGTGCATGAAAGTACTAAAAGTAGATCATGTTGGTATAGCAGTAAATAGTTTAGAAGATACTCTTAAGTTTTATGAAGATGTTCTTGGATTAAAATGTACAGGAAGAGAAATAGTTGAAGATCAACAAGTTAAGGTTGCATTCTTACCCGTAGGTGATACTGAGTTAGAGTTTTTAGAATCAACTACAGAAGATGGACCTATTGCAAAATTTATAGCAAAAAATTCAAATCGTGGTGGTATTCAACATGTTGCTCTTAGAGTCGATAATATTGAAGAAGCCATAGCTGAAGTAAAAGATAAAGGATTTAGAATGATAGATGAGACACCAAGATATGGAGCTGGAAATGCAAGGATAGCATTTTGTCATCCAAAAGGAACTGATGGTGTATTACTTGAGCTAAGTGAAAGAGAATAAAAGACTAATTTCCTGGAGGTGGTTTTATGTTGTCTAAAGAAAAGTTAGATTTACTTCAAGAAAAGAGAAGTGCAATCGAATTAGGCGGGGGACAAAAAAGAATAGATAAACAACATTCATCAGGCAAACTAACAGCTAGAGAAAGGTTGAATAGATTATTTGATGAAAATACCTTTGTTGAGTTGGAAGCATTTGTAAAACATAGATGTTCTAACTTTGGGATGGAAAAACAAGAAATTCCTGGAGAAGGAGTTGTTTGCGGATACGGAAAAGTTGATGGAAGACTAGTTTGTGCATTTGCTCAAGATTTTACTGTCCTAGGTGGATCACTAGGTGAGATGCATGCAAAAAAGATTGGTAAAGTAATGGATCTTTCTTTAAAATTAGGTGTTCCAGTAGTAGGTTTAAATGATTCCGGTGGAGCTAGAATACAAGAAGGGGTAGATGCACTTGCTGGATATGGTGAGATTTTTTATAAAAATACTTTAGCATCTGGGGTAGTACCTCAGATTTCAGCAATAATGGGACCATGTGCTGGCGGAGCAGTGTATTCTCCTGCACTTACCGATTTTGTATATGTGGTGGATCAGACTAGTCAGATGTTTATAACAGGTCCACAAGTTATTAAAACAGTAACTGGTGAAGAAGTAACTGCTGAAGAGCTCGGCGGAGCATATACCCATAATACTACTTCTGGAGTAGCTCATTTTATAGCTTCAAACGACGAAGATTGTATTAATCAAATTAAGAGACTGCTTAGCTTTTTACCTTCGAATAATTCAGAAAAAGCTCCAATAATAGAATGTCAAGATGATGCGAACAGAATAAATGATATATTAGATAGCATTGTTCCAGATGATTCTAATAAACCTTATGATATGAAAGAAATAATATTTGAAATAGTTGATAGTGGCGATTTTTATGAGGTACAACCACTATTTGCTCAAAATATTGTTACTGGGCTTGCAAGAATAAATGGTGAAAGTATAGGAATTATAGCAAATCAACCTAATTTTATGGCTGGATCTCTTGATATAAATGCTTCTGATAAAAGCTCTAGATTTATAAGAATGTGCGATTCATTCAATATACCAATTCTAAGTTTAGTTGATGTACCGGGATTTTTACCTGGAACGGCTCAAGAATATGGCGGAATTATTCGTCATGGTGCAAAGATGCTTTATGCTTACAGTGAAGCTACTGTTCCAAAAATAACTATCATAACTAGAAAAGCATATGGTGGATCGTATCTAGCTATGTGTTCAAAAGATTTAGGTGCTGATATGGTTTTAGCATGGCCAACAGCAGAGGTTGCTGTAATGGGACCAAGTGGCGCTGCTAATATAGTATTTAAAAATGATATTAAAGATGCTGAAGATAAAGATGCTATGAGGGCTGAAAAAGTTCAGGAGTATACAACTGAATTTGCAACTCCATATAAAGCGGCAGAAAGAGGATATATCGATGATGTAATAAGACCTTCATTAACTAGACTTAGACTTGCGGATGCTCTGGATATATTATCTTCAAAACGTGAAGAGAGACCGCCTAAAAAGCATGGAAATATACCTTTATAGGAGGTGGTAAACTATGAATTTACGTCAATTACTAGAAGCACTAAAAGATCCTTCAGCTTCCGTAAGTGTAGGTGATAAGCTTCTTGCTGGATTTAGTGTAGCGATAATTTCAATGGTTGTAGTATTTATTGTGTTGATTTTAATTTCTGGAATTATAAGCTTATTGGAAAGGCAGACAGATAAAACTACAAAAATAAATAAAGAAACTAAAACTCCTGCTACAATCCCTGATCACAATGAGCGAGCAGATGATGCAGAATTAGTCGCAGTTATAACTGCTGCAATAGCAACTCAAACAGGAAAATCGGCAAATAATATATTGGTAAAAAAAGTAGTAAGAAGTAACAACTATAAAACAAGTTGGGAAAATATGAAAAATAATACTAATCGATATTGAAAAGGGGGAGCTAAATAATGATAAAAAAATACAATATAATCGTTAATGGAAATAGCTATGAAGTAGAAGTTGAAGAAATAAGCTCAGAAGGAGTGCAGGTTTCAAGAGCACAATCTATTCAACAAAGTACTCCAAAAGTGCCACCAAAAGAAGCTAATAACGCTGCTTCTAAATTAAATACACAATCAGTAGGATCAGGAACAGTAAGTGCCCCAATGCCAGGAACTATAAATGATGTAAAAGTTAAAGTTGGAGATAGCGTTAAAAAAGGTCAAGTATTATTAGTACTTGAAGCTATGAAGATGGAAAATGAAATTATGGCAAGTTCGGATGGGAATGTAACATCAGTAAACGTATCAAAAGGAGCTTCAGTAAGTGTAGGAGACACTTTGATAACTATAGGATAGAAATTAAAAAAAGGAGGACTTACCCATGGTAGAGGTTATAACTAATTTTATTCAATCAATGGGTATTGTTAATATGGATTGGAGACAGTTAGCAATGATATTAGTTGCATGTCTTCTACTGTATTTAGCAATAAGTAAAGGTTTTGAACCATTATTACTAGTACCTATAGCTTTTGGTATGTTGCTTTCAAACCTTCCCCTATCTGGAGTAATGAATGGGGCAGTTTCTGTCATCGAACCAATTGGAGCGACCGTAAACAATACCTTGGAGGCAAA
This sequence comes from Metaclostridioides mangenotii, assembly GCF_018917235.1. Classification (GTDB taxonomy): domain Bacteria; phylum Bacillota; class Clostridia; order Peptostreptococcales; family Peptostreptococcaceae; genus Metaclostridioides. The sequence continues at coordinate 137,090 of NZ_JAHLOF010000006.1, read as the reverse complement.
TATAACAACGAAAACTGCAGGTGGATTACTACATTATTTATTTTTAGGGGATGAACTTGGAATATTTCCACCATTAATATTTTTAGGGGTTGGAGCTATGACTGATTTTGGCCCATTGATATCAAATCCCAAGAGCATACTACTTGGCGCAGCAGCGCAATTTGGAATATTTTTTACTTTTATAGGTGCATTGCTTTTAGGTTTTACAGGACCAGAGGCGGCATCAACAGGTATAATAGGAGGAGCTGATGGTCCAACAGCAATATACTTGACCACTAAATTAGCACCACATCTACTAGCGCCAATAGCAGTTGCAGCTTATTCGTATATGGCATTAGTACCAATTATTCAACCTCCGATAATGAGAGCTCTTACTTCTCAAGAGGAAAGAGGGATAGTAATGACGCAGAGCAAACCTGTATCTAAAAAAGTTAAAATTCTGTTTCCTATAACTGTTACTATTGTTGTGTCGTTACTTTTACCTGCAGCTGCAACACTTATTGGAATGCTTATGTTTGGTAATTTGCTTAAGGAATGTGCAGTCGCAGATAGACTTTCGGATACAGCTTCTAATGCACTTATGAACATAGTTACTATATTTCTGGGGCTCTCAGTTGGAGCATCCGCTAAAGCAGAAATATTTTTAAGTGCACAGACTTTAAAAATATTTGTACTTGGAGTAATCGCTTTTGGCATTGGAACAGCAGCAGGCGTAATCTGCGCCAAGATAATGAATAAATTTACAAAAGAAAAAATTAATCCACTTATAGGAGCAGCTGGAGTTTCTGCAGTTCCAATGGCAGCAAGAGTAGCACATAAGGAAGCTCAAAAAGAAAATCCAGGTAATTTTATACTTATGCATGCAATGGGACCAAATGTTGCCGGAGTTATAGGTTCTGCTGTTGCAGCAGGTATTTTACTTAGTTTGTTTGGTTAGATGAAGATAAAATACTCTATAATAATAAATGAGTTGTATAAAATGTGAATTTTATACAACTCATTTTCTTTTATTATTATAGAAAAGCTCTAGATAGTTTTATAGAATTTCTTGTATATTAATTTTATTGCCAAGAGTATATTCTAATCATATCTTCTTATATCCAGTTTATATATTAAAACAGATATGATTATATAAGTATGATCGCCATAGATTGTTGAATTGTTTGCTATTATCAATGATATAATATTTTATATAGATGTCTAATGTATAAGTTATACATATAAGAAGTATATTGATAAATAATTATAAATAATGATTAAAAATATTTTTACTTATGGAGGATACAATGATTGAAAATTTACCTAAAATCGATTTACATTGTCATTTAGATGGTAGTTTGAGAGTTGAAACAATTCAAGATTTAGTTATCAAAGAAGGTCTTATTGAGGAATTTGATTTGACAGATATACGAAAAGTTAAAGACATAGCAGTAGCTCCTAAGAATAGTACGTCTCTAGTAGAATATTTAAAAAGTTTTGATTTGCCTGTTGGCATAATGCAAACTAAAGATAATTTAGAGAGAGTCTCCTTTGAACTTTTAGAGGATGCTTCTAAAGAAAATATTAAATATATAGAAGTTAGGTTTGCACCGTTACTGCACACGAAAAAGGGACTTACAATAAAAGAGATAATAGAGAGTGTGCTTATAGGAATCAATAAAGCTGAAGAAAAATACGATATCAAAGGAAATCTAATTCTAGGTTGTATGAGAAATATGACTGAAGAAGATGCTATATTGATAGTAGAGGAAGGTAGAGAATTTATAGGATCTGGCGTAGTAGCAGTCGATTTATGTGGACCAGAAGACGAAGGATTCTGTAAAAAATTTACAAAAGCTTTTAATCTAGCCAAAAGCTATGGATACAGAATCACTATACATGCTGGAGAAGCTGCATCTGCAAACAATGTTTACGATGCTGTAAAAATGTTGGGCGCTGAGAGGATAGGGCATGGAGTTCGAATTAAAGATAATAAGGATGTATACAAATTAATTAAGGATAGCAAGATAGCCCTAGAAATGTGTCCTACTAGCAATGTACAAACCAAAGCAGTTGTATCTTTTAAAGAGCATCCATTTTACAACTTTTATAAAGATGGATTAAAAGTAACCATAAATACTGATAACAGAACTGTTTCAGATGTAAGTTTATCATCTGAGATTGAATTTGTACTCAATAACTTTAATTTGACTACAGAAGATTATTATGAAATATATAAGAATTCTGCAAATGCAAGTTTTGCTGATAATGATATAAAGTCTTGGCTTATTAGTCTGATATAACCTTATTATGTTTATACAATTTGACTATACTACTGTGCAACTATATAGATAAAAACAATCATAATGCTTGCGAAAAACGTGGTAAAATCTAGAATAGAGGTTCAATATATTGATTTTTGTAATTTTAATAAAACAATCAAAAACTTAGTCAAAATAAATAATTAGGGGGAATTTCAATGTCAAATTTACCAAAGCAATTTGATAGCTTTACTGATGCAAGACAAAAAGGATTTTTAAGTGCTAAAGAATTAAAAGATAGTGGAAAAAAATTAGTAGGTACTTTCTGTACTTTTACTCCTGTTGAGATACCAATGGCAGCTGGTGCAGTTACAGTTGGGGTGTGTGGTGTAAGTGAGGAACCAATACCAGATGCTGAAAAGGTTTTACCAAGAAATCTATGTCCGCTTATCAAATCTAGCTATGGACACGCTATAACTGATACTTGCCCTTATTTCTATTTCTCAGACTTGCTAATTGGAGAAACTACTTGTGATGGTAAGAAAAAAATGTATGAAGAACTTGCAAAAGAAAAAAATATGCATGTGATGCACCTTCCAAATACGGTTAAAGGTGATCTTAGCTACAAACTTTGGAAAGACGAGATAATAAAATTAAAAGAAGAAACCGAAAAATCTTTAGGTGTTACAATAACAGAAGATGATATCAGAGCTGCTATAAAAGATAAAAATGAAGAGAGAGTTCTTTTAAAAGAATTCTATGAATTAGGAAAATCTGAGCCATCTATGCTTACAGGTATGGAGCTGCATAATGTCCTTTACCAAGCAGGATTTAAATTTGATAGGGACGAGTTAAAAGCTTCTATAAGAAAAGTAATAGATGACACAAAAGAAAGATATGAAAAAGGTGAATGTCCTGTTAAAAAGGACAGCCCAAGAATACTTATAACAGGATCTCCAATAGGAGGAATCAGCGAAAAGATTATACAAACATTAGAAGATGCTGGAGCATCAGTTGTTGCTTTAGAGTTATGCCAAGCTATTAGATCAACAGACAGATTAGTTGACGAAAATATGGATGATGTTTACGATGCATTAACTCAGAAATACATAAAAATTGGATGTTCATGTATGATGGATAATGACAATAGATTCGAACTTTTGGATAGATTGATAGATGAATATAAAGTGGACGGTGTAATAGACGTAGTTCTTCAAGCTTGTCATACTTTCAATATTGAATCTTACAGGGTAAAAGAGTTTGTAACAAAAGAAAAAAATAAAGCTTTTATGTCTATAGAAACAGACTATTCAAAATCTGATACTGAACAATTAAAAACGAGATTTGAAGCATTTGTAGAGATGTTATAAGAGCTATTAGGAGGATGTATGTATAGTATAGGAGTTGACTCAGGATCTGTCGCAACCAAAGGAGTTCTGTTTGATGGAGAAAAAATAGTCAAAAAAGTAATTCTCCCAACAGGATGGAGTCCTAAAACTACATCTGAACAAGTTTATGATTTATTGTCAGAAGGAATCACCAAAGACCAAATTATAAAAACAATTGGTACTGGATACGGTAGAGGCGTAATGGATTTCGCTGACAAAAAGGTTACAGAGATAACTTGTCATACGAGGGGAATTTTTTTTCTAAATGAAAATATAAGAACAATCCTCGATGTAGGTGGTCAAGATAGTAAGGTTATAAATTTAGATAATGCAGGGAATGTATTTAACTTTATAATGAATGATAAATGTGCTGCAGGGACTGGTAGATTTTTAGAGATAACTTCTAATTTATTGGGAAGTGATATCTCAAATATAGATAAACTAGCAAGTGGAAATGAACCGGTGAATATATCAAGTATGTGTACTGTATTTGCTGAATCAGAAATAGTAAGCTTGCTTGCTCAAGATATTGCTAAAGAAAATATAGCAGCTGGAATTCTAAAATCAATTGCAAATAAATCCGTATCGATGCTATCTAGAACTGAAATAGTTGATGAGATTGCATTTACCGGAGGCCTTGCAAAAAGTAAGGTCTTAGTTAAAATGATAGAAGAATTGCTAGGTAAAAAAATATTTGTTGCCGAAGATACACAAATAATAGGTGCACTAGGAGCAGCAGTAATTGGATATAAATAAATTATTTTTTAATAAAGTTTTATAAACATAAATTAATAAAAAATTAAACTAATAAGGGGCTACTTTTTAAAATGATTAAATTCAATCATTTTTGGGACAGCCCCTTTTTTGATAACTTTTTATATTGTAAATTATTTATTAAACTTCTCAGGGAATTGTTTGATTATACCATCGACAAGTATATCAGAAAAACTTTGGTAAAGTTAAGATTTCAGATTGACGAAAAATTATAAAAAGATATTAAGAAACAGTTTTATTACAAATTTATACAAAAATAAAGTAAAATAATAAAAAAATTACAATATTGATAAAAAAAAATAAATATTTGGTATTTTTATTAAAATCTTACATTATCTGCTATAATTGTATTAGAAAAGTGAATTATTGGGGTGAAAATTATGAAGAAGAGAAAAAATTTAATAAAAAGGCTATTATCAGTTGGATTGGTAATTTCTATTTTTGTCGTATCGACAACACCAACTTTTGCATATAACAACAATTCTATAACATCTATAAATAAACCGGACTATACACAAGAGTATAAGCAATATTTAGAAGATGTTGAAAATGGAAACGCAGATAAGTACAATGGACGAATTCCAGCTCCCTATAAAATCGAGTCGACTGATGTAAAAGACAATGGTCTAGGGATTTCAGTTCCAAACTATTTGAAGAGAAAAACAAGTGCAAATTTACCGATTAGCTACGATCCAAGAAAATTAGGTTTAACTACTCCTGTAAAGGATCAAGGTGAATTAGGTACATGTTGGACTTTTACAGCCATGTCATCACTAGAAAGCTACCTAAAGTATAAAAATATGGGCGAATATGATTTTTCAGAAGAACATTTAAAGTGGTGGGCAACTAATGGTGATTATGGATGGAATTTGACGGATATGACTGGTGCTTCAAATTTTACAGCTATTGGATATTTAACATCTTGGATGGGTCCTAAATTAGAAAAGGATATTCCATACAATGGTAAGGTACCTATGGCACTTGGTGCTACAAGACCAAGTAATATGGATGCAGAAGATACACAAGTAAACGTAACTGAAGTTGTACATATAAATGATAATATTGAATCCATGAAGAACTCTGTGTTAAAGTATGGAGCTATAATATCGGGTTATGGGCATTACAATAGATATTTAAGTCAAGATAAATCATCTTACAACTGTAATGTATACCAGTACACAAATCATACAATATCAATAATCGGATGGGATGACAATTATTCTAAGGATAACTTTAATCCTGACTATAAGCCTAAAAACAATGGAGCATGGCTGGCTAAAAACAGTTGGGGACCATACAATTCAGAGGGTGGTTACCTTTGGATTTCATATGAAGACAAGACTTTGATGTCAGATACAGATAATTTTGCAATAAAAAACGTTGAAATGCCAGATGAAAGTAAGAAAATTTACCAACATGAATATGCAGGATTAGCTCCTATTGTTGGTCAAAAGATTACTGCAGCTAATGTATTTGACTTTAGCAGTGATAGTGAAGTATTGGATTCAGTGACATTTATGAGTGATAGCATAGGCTCTAAGTATAATATTTATTATGCACCAGTGGTTGGAAATTCGCCTCAAAAAGATAGAATGGTTAAAATTGGCGGAGGAAATATAGAGTTTTCAGGATATACAAATGCTGAGGTAGATTCTTATAAAATTCCTAAAGGAAAAGGAGCTATTGTAGTAGAGATAGATGGAGAAGGAACTGGAAATGTATCTATGTTTACCGAATCAGAAGTAAAAGGATACGACGGTTTTATAGCTAAAGCTGATTTGGGTGAAAGTTATATTTTAGAAGGAGATAATTTTAAGGATGTCAATTCTTCATCTGAATTTTATCCAATGAATTTTACAATAAAAGCAATAACTAAAAATACAACTTACAAAGATGTAAATAAAGAAAATTTGATAGGTACTGATAGATACGATACATCTGTGAAAATAAGCAAAAAGGGTTGGTCGACTTCTGATAATGTGGTACTTGTAAATGGAAATGCTATACCTGATGCATTATCTGCTACACCGTACGCATCATCATTAAATTCACCTGTTCTATTAACAGAGAAAAATACATTAAATAAAATTACATTAGACGAAATAAATAGACTTAAAGCTAAAAACGTATATATAATTGGTGGAGAAAATTCAGTAAGTAAATCTGTTGAAGAGAAACTTAGGTCGTCAGGTTTTGCTGTAGATAGAATATCAGGTGAAGATAGATATAAAACTAGTATGAATTTAGCTTACAAATTAAATGAAAAAAATAAAGTATCAAAAATTGCTGTAGTAAATGGTGTTAGAGGGTTGGCTGATGCTATAAGTATAGGAGCTCCAGCAGGAGAAAATAATATACCTATAATACTAGCAGACCCTAAAAGCCAAGTTAAAGACTTAGATCAATTTGAAAAGGTCTCTAATATAGAAAAAACATATATAGTCGGTGGGACGTCTTCACTATCTTCTGATTTAGAAGGTCAACTTATTAATCCGACTAGATTATCTGGTGAAAATAGAAATGATACAAATGCCAAAATCGTAGACCATTTTTACAAAGATAGTATTAACGGAAGCCAGTACAATAATTTATATGTAGTAAAAGATGGTTCAAAGAACAGCGGAGATTTAATCGACGGACTTTCAGTTGGTGCTTTAGGAAGCAAAACAAAATCACCAATACTATTAGTTGGAAATAAATTATCAGTTGAGCAAAAGGCTGCGCTGAAAGGAAAAGTATTTACTTCTGCGACGCAAGTTGGAGGAGGGGCAAATACAGAGGCTTTTGCAGAAGCATTTAAACTAATAAGATTACCTTAATATTAAGGTAATCTTATTCTAAATTCAAGGAGAATTTACTTTATAAAATAATAAAAATCCCTATAGTAAATAAATATATAATCTGTTTGTTTTTCAGGTAAATATGCTAACTTTATAAAAGAAGCAATTGACTAAAGGTTTCAATAGAAATAAAATGGATTATAATAAGAAAATATTGTAAATGTTTTGGAGGTAGCTGTATGAAGTTCAAAGTAGACAAAGAAGTATTTGATAAGTTAGAAAATGTTTGTTTTGGGGTTGTAGTGGCAAAAGGGATTGATAATACAAAAACTATAGAGAGAATTGCCAACTTACTTGATATTAGTATTGAAAATACAGAAAATTACTTTGAAGGCAAAAAGGTTAAGGAATCTGAAGAGATTATTCCTTATAGAGATGCTTTTAGAGAGTTAGGAATAAATCCAAATAAATTTATGAGCTCTATTGAAGCTATGACATCGAGAGTAGCAAAAAATAAAAAGCTACCTTATATAAATCCTATTGTGGATCTTGGAAATTCAATTTCATTAAAATACTTACTTCCTTTAGGAGCGCATGATATGGATCTTAGCAATGATGATGTTAGTGTTAGATTCTCTAAAGAAGGCGATAAATTTATTCCTTTTGGAGAGACTGAGCCAGAATTTATAGAAGGTGGTGAACTTATTTATTCTGTTGGAGATAAAGTTAAGACTAGAAGGTGGATCTGGAGACAAGGCGAAGAAGGCAAGATAACTGAAAATAGTAAAAATATATTTTTTCCTATAGATGGTTTTAAAGACAACAATGTAAATAAGATAATTAAGGCTAGAGATGAACTTGCTAAGTTGCTTAAGGAGATCTTTGAGTGTGATGTAGAAGTTGGATTGGTCGACAAAGATCATATGGAGATGGAGTTATAATTTATAAAAAATTTAATAATAAAATAAAGAGGTTGTACAGTACGTATCAGTTGTGTAATGTACAACCTTTATTCTATTTTAGCATTTTTGAACTAAAGGTAGGTAAAGGAGTCAAAAACGTGTTCTGTAATGTTTTAAAATATATCATTAAAATAGTAGAAATTGAAATTTTGAATTTAAAAATATATTTGGCAAGATCACATTGCATATAATACATACTATATTCACTATTTAAATAAAAAGTATATCATATATAGCTTTAGATTTTAAAATTGATGATAAAAATATATTTAATGTATAAAAATATTGAATATATGCTCTATATAGTGTACAATAATCATGTAAAAAGTACACGAAGGGAGAAATATATTGATGAAGATAAAAGTGGGTATGAATGGGTTTGGAAGAATCGGAAGACAAGTTTTAAGATTAGCTCAAGAGGAATTTGGTAGTGACTTGGAGATAGTTGCAATTAATGCTAGAGCAAATTGTGAAACTTTGGCGCACCTATTTACTTATGATTCAAGCTATGGAACTTTTAGAGGAGACGTTGAGATTAAAGATGAAGATACTTTACTAGTTAACTCTAAAGAAATTAAAATATTTAGACACAATGATCCAGAAGAAATACCTTGGAAAGATCTAGGGGTTGATATAGTAATAGAATCTACTGGTATATTTACTGATAAAGTAAAAGCAGAAAAGCATATAAAAGCAGGGGCTAAGAAAGTTATAATAACAGCTCCAGGAAAGAATGAAGATGTTACTATAGTTATGGGAGTTAATGAAGAAGAGTATGACAATGACAAGCATCATGTAATTTCTAACGCATCATGTACTACTAACTGCTTAGCTCCATTTGCAAAGGTACTTAACGAAAAATTTGGCATTAAGAGAGGTCTTATGACTACTGTTCACTCTTATACTAATGATCAAAGAATCCTTGATAAGAGCCATAAAGATTTAAGAAGAGCTAGATCTGCAGCAGAGTCAATAATACCAACTACTACAGGTGCTGCAAAAGCAGTTTCCAAAGTACTTCCTCAATTAGAAGGAAAATTAAATGGATTTGCTCTTAGAGTTCCAACACCTACTGTTTCACTTGTAGACTTAGTTTGTGAATTTGAAAAAAATGTTACAGTTGATGAAGTCAATAATGCACTTAGAGAAGCTGCTGAAGGTGAATTAAAAGGAGTGCTTGGATACTCAGATAAACCATTAGTATCAATCGACTATAAACAAGATAGTAGGTCATCTATAGTAGATGGATTATCAACTATGGTGATGGAAGATAATATGGTAAAAGTAGTTTCTTGGTACGATAATGAGTGGGGTTATTCTGCTAGAACAGTTGATTTAGTAAAATATGTAGCAGCAAGATTAAAATAGATTAAAAAATAAAAAAATATTTTTTATATTTTTTAATAAAAGATTATGTAGAAATTTAATTTTGATTTTCTTCATAATCTTTTTTATATTGGGTATTTTTTGATATACAACTTGACACCTGATAGCAAGTCGTCGGTTGGGATAGAGGACAATGTTAATAAATTTACAATTTAATTTTAAAAGAAAGATATCATAATTTGTCTTGCATAAGTCTGATAAATTATTGTCGAATAATGTAACGAATCAGTGTTTGCAATGGGTTGTATAGAGGTTTTTCTAGTTGCAAAGTTTTTAATTTGCCATTATAATCATATATAAGTAACATTCAAACTAAAATTTTATAATCAAAAATGGAAGGAATGAAAAAAATGGAAGAAAAGGTAACGGAGACGTTAGATGATAGGAGGAAAGTAAAACCTGTCAACACAGAAACCTTTGTATTTCTTGCCGTATTGCTAGTTGGTTTTGGGTACATAGGTAGCATAATGGGTGTAGGAACAATGTTTAAGGTCATTATGGCTACTGCGCATGCATTACTTCTAGAAACTGTATTCTTAATTATGGCTCTAGCTGTTTTAGCAGGTGCACTGAGTGCTTTACTTTCTGAATTTGGGGTAATTGCATTAATAAACAAATTGTTTAGAGGATTAATGAGACCTTTATACGGTTTGCCTGGAGCGAGTATAGCTGGTGCTATAACAACATACTTATCTGATAACCCAGCCATAATCTCATTTGCAAAAGATAAATCATTCACACAGTATTTTAAAAAATATCAAGTTCCAGCTCTTTGTAACTTGGGAACTGCATTTGGTATGGGACTTATAGTAACTACATTTATGATGTCACAAGGAAAAGAGTTTATAGTTCCAGCCTTAGTTGGTAACTTAGGTGCTATAATAGGAAGTATTATAAGTGTTAGACTAATGTTACGTCAAACTAAAAAATACTATAACTACAATCCTGAAGAAGATAAAAATAACACTGATGGAGTTACTAAAGCAGAAGAGATGAGATCGATTAGAGATGGAAACGTATTCCAAAGATCTCTTGATTCTATCCTTGAAGGCGGTAAACTAGGAGTTGACATGGGTCTTGCTATTATTCCTGGAGTACTTGTTGTCTGTACACTAGTTATGCTCCTTACATTCGGACCATCAACTGATCCAACAACAGGTCAAGCTGTTTATAACGGTGTTGCTTATGAAGGAATCAAATTACTACCTAAAATAGGTGATAAACTTGGTTTTATACTTGAACCGTTATTCGGATTTACTTCTGCAGAAGCTATAGCGTTCCCAGTTACATCACTTGGAGCTGTTGGGGCTGCAATATCACTAGTACCTAAATTTATAGCAGATGGCGTTGTTACTCCAAATGATATAGCAGTATTTACAGCAATGGGAATGTGTTGGAGTGGTTACTTAAGTACACATATAGGTATGATGGATGCGCTTAATGCAAGAGATCTTGCTGGAAAAGCAATTCTTTCACATACAATAGGTGGATTATTTGCAGGTATCTCTGCTCACTTTATATTTATGTTTATTCAGATGATATTTTAACTTTTAAATAAACTTATTTAAAGATTATTCTTAGAATATAATTGCAAAAGCACCAAAACGTTATTTAAACGTTTTGGTGCTTTTTTAATTTAAGTAAATATGATAATTTTTAATAACTTTTGAAATGATTTGTTATTTACTTATTTATTTTTTTGCTTTAATTGATAATATTTTACATATTAATTAAATGTCTGATAAAATAGTTATATGAAAGATATTGTCAAAATTTATTTTAAATTGTTTATCAATTGTAAAATTAGTGTAAAAATATATAAAGATATAGAAATATGTTACAATTTTTAGTAAACTAGCAGTTAAGTTACTTATATAATGATTTGATTATTCTACTCAATAACTACCTAGTAGATAATAGATTAGCTACTAATCATAAATTTTATAAACTAATCATAAAACTTATAGAGCAACTTACTAAAAATCAAAATAGGACTTACAATAAGATGGTTTATGTGATGGAGGTTATATTATGGAAGAATTATTTCATATAGGTGTTGATGTAGGTTCTACAACAGTAAAAGTTGTGGTGCTAAACAATAACAACATAGTTTATAAAGAATACAAAAGACATTATTCTGATGTAATAAAATCTGTAAAAGAAGTACTTAATTCTGTGTATGAGAAGTTTGGAGATAAAAAAATAACTATTGTTATAACAGGTTCTGGAGGAATGGGAATATCTAGAGTTTTGGACGTAAAATTTGCCCAAGAAGTTATTTCTAGTACAAAGGCTATTGAACATTTTAATCCTGAAACGGATGTCGTTATTGAATTAGGTGGAGAAGATGCAAAAGTCACTTTTTTAAGTGATGGTGTAGATCAAAGGATGAATGGGATCTGTGCTGGTGGTACAGGTGCTTTTATAGATCAGATGGCATCATTATTAAAAACTGATGCACAGGGCTTGAATGAGCTTGCAAAAGACTATGAAGTAATTTATCCGATCGCTTCAAGATGTGGTGTTTTTGCCAAGACAGATATACAACCCCTAATAAACGATGGGGCTAAACAAACTGATATAGCTATGAGCATCTTTAATGCTGTAGTAGTACAAACAGTGAGTGTATTGTCATGTGGTAGAAAAATAGAAGGAAATGTTGCATTTTTAGGAGGACCGCTTTATTTCTTATCCCAACTTAGGGAAGCTTTTAAGAGGGTATTAAATCTAAGTAATGATGATATTATATTCCCGGAAAATGCACAGTTATATGTAGCACTAGGAGCTTGTATCCTGTCTTGTGATGAAGAGTGTATTAACTTGTCTACATTGATTAATAAGCTTAACTCTGTTAATAGTATCGATTCCATAGATACTGATTATATAGATATTCTTTTTAAGGATGAAAAAGAATATAAGGAGTTTGAGGAAAGACATGATAAAGATAAGGTAAAAACAAAAGAGTTAAAAGACTTAAAAGGAAACTGTTATCTTGGTATAGATGCAGGATCTACAACTACTAAATTAGCTATTGTAGATAACGAAGGTAATTTACTTTACTCTCAATATGGAAGTAATCAAGGGGCACCTTTAGAGACGACTATAGAAGCTATTAATGAAATATATAAAATACTTCCTAAAGATAGTAAAATAGCTTATGCAACTGTAACAGGTTATGGAGAAGGGCTTATTAAAAAAGCTCTAAAGGTAGACAATGGAGAGATAGAAACTATTGCACATTATAAAGCTGCTAAATTCTTCAATGAAAATGTTGATTTTATATTAGACATAGGTGGCCAAGACATGAAGTGTCTTAAAATAAAAAATGGTGTAATAGATAGTATCATCCTTAATGAGGCGTGTTCATCCGGATGTGGTTCGTTTTTAGAGACTTTTGCAGATTCATTATCGATGGGTATTGAAGACTTTGCTAAAGAAGGTATATACTCTAAAAATCCTGTTGATTTAGGGTCTAGATGTACAGTATTTATGAACTCAAAAGTAAAACAAGCACAAAAAGAAGGAGCATCAATTGGAGATATATCAGCTGGTCTATCATATTCTGTAATTAAAAATGCATTGTTTAAAGTTATAAAGATCAGAAATACTGAAGAAATCGGAAAAAATATAGTTGTTCAAGGTGGTACATTCTATAATGACTTAGTACTTAGAAGCTTTGAAAAACTTATTAATCAAAATGTTGTTAGACCAAATATTTCAGGCATAATGGGTGCTTTTGGTGCAGCACTTATTTCAAAAGAATTGTATAACGAAGGATATGAAACAAAGTTGCTTAGTCAAGATGAACTTGATAAAGTAAATCTTGATGTAGATGTAACTAGATGTAAAGGTTGTTCAAATCATTGCTTACTGACAATAAATAGGTTTTCAGACGATGAGGTGTTTATATCAGGAAATAGATGTGAGAGAGGCGAAATCATACATGGTGGCAAAAAACCAAATATGAATGAAAAACCAATAAATTTATATAAATATAAATACGATAGAGTTTTTAGATATCAGCCTCTAAAGATAGAAGAAGCCCCATTAGGAGAAATGGGTATTCCTAGAGCATTAAATATGTATGAGAATTACCCTTTCTGGTTCACATTCTTTACAAATCTAGGGTTTAGAGTGATCATTTCAGATAGATCATCAAAAGATCTTTATGAAAAGGGAATAACTAGTATTGCATCAGAAACTGTTTGTTATCCTGCAAAACTAGTTCATGGTCATATAGAAAATCTAATACATAAAGGATTAAAAAATATATTTTATCCAAGTGTTACCAATGAAAATAAGGAAGACCAAAGATCAGATAACTATTATAACTGTCCAGTCGTTATTTCTTACTCTGAAGTTATAAAAAATAATGTAGAAGATCTGAGAACTAAAAATATAAATTATATGAATCCGTTTATAAGTTTAAATAATAAAGATAAGTTGAAAAAGAGGCTTTTAGACGAACTTTCAAAGCACTTTAATAGTTTAACTAAAAAGGATATCTATAGTGCAGTAGATGCTGCGACTAAGGAGCAAGATTCATTTAAAAACGAAATGCAGGCTGTTGGCGAAGAAGCTATAAAAGAGATGGAAGAAAAAAATCTAAAAGGTATAGTTTTATCAGGAAGGCCTTACCATATAGATCCAGAAATAAATCATGGGATGCCAGAGTTAATTAATTCTTTAGGAATGGCTGTCTTAACAGAGGATTCTATAGGCCATCTTGCAAACTTAGAAAGACCGCTTAGAATCGTAGACCAGTGGGTATATCACTCTAGGCTTTATAAAGCAGCAGCATATGTACGAGAAAAAGACAATTTAGAACTTGTACAATTAAATTCATTTGGATGCGGTTTAGATGCTGTTACTACCGACCAAGTTGAAGAAATTCTTCATGAAAAGTCCAAGATTTATACGGTTATAAAAATTGACGAAGGCAATAACTTAGGGGCAGCAAAGATTAGACTTAGATCTTTACAGGCGGCTATGTCCGAAAGAGAAGAAAATAATGTATATGTAAAAGATATTGAAAATAAGAAAAAGTACGATAAAAATAGTAGACTTGCAAAAGGTCATACAATACTTGCACCACAAATGTCCCCAATCCATTTTGATCTACTTGAAAAAGCTGTTAATCTAAGTGGGTTTAACATAGTGGTTATAAATGATACTGATAATAGTGTTATTGAAGAGGGGTTAAGATACGTAAATAATGATGCCTGTTATCCTGCTATTATTGTAGTTGGTCAGCTAATAAAGGCATTAAAATCGGGTAAATACGATTTAAATAATACATCTGTTGCAATTACTCAAACTGGTGGAGGATGTAGAGCTACAAATTATATAGGCTTTTTAAGAAAAGCAATGTATGATGCTGGATTTAAAGAAGTACCTGTCGTTGCGCTTAGTGTAAATGGTATAGAAGAAAACGGTCTAATGGAAAATGTATCTTTAAAACTTGTAAATAGGTTGTTTATGGCAGCGATTTACGGAGATTTGCTAATGAGGGTACTTTATAGAGTAAGACCTTATGAAAAAGTTGTGGGAAGTACAGATGCGTTATATAAAAATTGGAATGAAAAATGTAAGGAGTCTCTAGCAAAAGGAAAATTATCTGAATTTAAGGAAAATGTAATAGAAATAGTAAAGGATTTTGATAACTTAGAAATAATGGATATGCACAAGCCTAAGGTTGGTTTAGTCGGA
Organism: Metaclostridioides mangenotii; assembly: GCF_018917235.1. Classification (GTDB taxonomy): domain Bacteria; phylum Bacillota; class Clostridia; order Peptostreptococcales; family Peptostreptococcaceae; genus Metaclostridioides. Next base: position 121,851 of record NZ_JAHLOF010000006.1, on the reverse strand, counting down.
GAGATTTTAGTTAAATTCCATCCAGTAGCAAATAACGACTTGGTCGGGATACTTGAATCTGAAGGGGCTGAGGCAGTTGTACCTGACCTAGCTAATTTCTTCTTAAGTTGCGCTTATAATACTATATTTAAACATGAATATTTAGAAGGATCAGGAAAGGCTAAGATGGCAGGAAAGGCCTTTATAAAGATTGTTGAGGCCTATCAAAAGACATATAAAAAAGCATTAAATAATAGTAAAAGATTCTCAGCACCTCAGAGAATACAGGATGTAGCAAATAGCACTAAACCAATAGTATCACTAGGAAATCAAACTGGTGAAGGATGGTTGCTTACTGGGGAGATGGTAGAACTATTAAATGAAGGTGTAAATAATATAATTTGTATGCAGCCTTTTGGTTGTTTACCAAACCACATCATAGGTAAGGGGTCAATAAAAGAGCTAAAGAGGGTTTACAAAAATGCAAATATAATTCCTATAGATTACGATCCATCTGCTAGTGAAGTCAATCAGCTAAATAGAATAAAACTTATGCTTTCTACCGCATTTAAAAACATGGAAAAAGAGCATATAGAATTCAAGGATATAACGCATAAAAGTATGGAACCTGTAAATGTATAATTTGTTTACTAAATAAGATATAAGTTAAATATCTAAATTTAAATAAAAGTATCTAAATTAAGTGTTTTATAACTTAGTTTAGATACTTTTTTGTAAATCTATTATACTTTAATTAATCTGTGTATATTACCTGGGTATTTGATATAATAAGCTTAGTATATAAAACGCATGAGGAGGATTCAATATGTGTGAAGAAATAAAAGCATCAGAGTATAATAAAAAAGGTTTAAACTGCGCAGAGTCTATTATAAAGGCTTATAATGATGAATTTAGTGCAGACATACCCGTTTCGCTTGGAAGCGGTTTGGGCGGAGGAAATGCCGTTGGAAGTTTGTGTGGTGCAGTAAATGCCACAAATATGATTATAAGTTACGAAAAAGGAAGACAAAATGAATCTGAGACAAATAGTGCAAAGATATACGTTAAAGATGCTATGAATTCAGTAACTGAAAAATATGGATCTCATATATGTAAGGATTTAAAGAGAGATAAAGTAAGTTGTAAAGAGATTATAGATTTTTCTTATAAGAACCTAAAGGAAACTCTAAAAAAAGATCTTTAATATATATAAAACTTTTGAGGAAAAGGTGGTAGGCGATGAAGTTATATGAAAACTTTATATCATCAGAACTACTAAAATACGATGTAAATGAAGATATAGTTATTTACAAAGGTCGTTATTGTGTGTACTTAGACAAAAAATACAAGTGCAGTGGGAAAGTTTACTTGAGGACTATTCCGCCTGTTTCGATTAACTTTCATGCTGATATACTTTTTGTTGAGGATATAGATGATGTAGATATAGGAAATATGGAGTTGAATTATGACAACGCTGTTTTAGAAGTACACGGCTACAAAATAACATCAGTTAGTATTAATTCTCTAGGTAAGTCTTCAATTGATGGATATTTAAATGGAAGCTATATGAGATCTAAAAATTCTTTTGTAGATTATGTAGATTTTGGGATAATAAATTCTAACAAATACTCAGGAAAGTTAATAAAAAGTGAAGATACATTATATGCAGGTAGAATGGAGTTTGAATTTAATGATTTTGTTGTAGTTCTAGATAAAAGAGAAGATTACAGGAAAGAACTTTACGAAGAATTAAAGTCAAAATCTGGCTCAATAATAACGCATGTAGGTAGAATATACAAAAAGGATAATACAAGCTTTAAAACAAGCAATATAATCGATATTCTCGATGATATATCAATAGCATTAAGCTTCGCCTGTGGAAGATACGTAGGTTTTTGTACAGCGTTAGGATATAAAGATAATTCTGTAGTATACAAACTGTGGGGAGAAAGCAGAATTTCTCCATTTAAATTTGTTCCAAATTGGACTGATACAATATCTAATCATCACAATATAGAAAAATATTTAGGTTTGATATGTAAAAAACTAGAAGATTTTTATTTTGGAAAAGCTATAAGAAATGTAGTTAATTGGTATATAGAATCCCTAAGCAGTATCACACTAGAAAATAATATTATATCTGTGCAAGTTGCTTTAGAGACACTTTCATATATAGTTTTGGTTGAACAAGAAAAAACAATCACTGATGAAGAGTTTGACAAAAATGTTACATCGAAAAATTTAAGGTTACTACTCGATTCTTGCAAAATTCCGTATGGCAAAGAAGAACTAGTATTTTTTGATGCTTGGATAAATGATAAATTTGACGACGGTGTAGATCTTTTAATTTACTATAGAAATACAATCGTTCATCCTAGTAGGAAAACTAAAAGAGCAAGACTTGAGCTAGAAGATATGTGGAATATAATAACTATTGGGACAAGGTACATTGAGCTAGTACTTTTGTATATAATAGGATATAGAGGTGAATATTCTAACCGACTAAAAGATAGATCTTATGGAGAAGTTGATGTAGTACCATGGAGTCAGTAAATTTTATTATCAACATAATCTTAAAAGAATCTAATTTTTAGAAAATTATAAATAAGGACTAAATAAATATAAATTATGTATTGACAAATTTAGTTTTATGATTTAGAATCAATTAAAACAACAAATAAAAATTGATAAACACTTTTAAATGCTATGATAAGAAATAGTAAAAGTAAGTATCTTAAACAGAGAGTTTCCGTTTGGTGAGAGGAGCACTAGATTTTACTTTGAACACATCTTTGAGCAGGACTTTGAAAGGGACTTAACCTTAGTAGAAGATTTCGGTATCCTTGCACCCGTTATAGTGCTAGAGTATAGATAACATTATTGTACTTGATGAGGTTAGTGTCGTGAGGCATTAATAAAAAGAGGTGGAACCACGAGAGTCAACTCCCGTCCTCTAGCTATAGCTAGAGACGGGAGTTTTTTAATACAATTTTTTAAGCGCGCTAAAACTTTGTATTTATTTTAATCTTAGATACTAAATTAGAAATAAAAATTTTATTAAAAATAATGTGGAGGAGAAATTATGAAAAATATATTAAAAAAAATATCGCTTTTAACAGCAATAGTAATATTGGTTGGAAGTATGGTGGGTTGTACTGGAATAGATGATAATAAAGCTGATACTAAAAATAATAAAAAAGAAATTATAGTTGGATTTGATAATACATTTGTCCCAATGGGATTTTTAGATGATAAAGGAGAAACAGTTGGATTTGATATAGACCTTGCAAAAGAAACATTTAAGAGAATGGGCAAAGACGTTAAATTTCAACCAATTGACTGGTCTATGAAGGAGACAGAAGTCAACTCTGGAAATGTTGATGTACTATGGAATGGATACTCAATAACTGATGAAAGAAAGAAAAAGATATCTTATACAGATTCATACCTTCAAAACAAGCAAATAGTAGTTACAATGAGTGATTCAAATGTAAAGAGTAAAGCAGACTTAAAAGATAAAGAAGTTGGAACTCAACAAGGGTCTACAGCTCTGGATGCAATAGAAAAAGATAAAGCTTTTATGGATACTTTAAAAGGTGGAGCTCCAGTTTTATATGACACATACGATAAGGCTCTAAGAGATCTTGAAATAGGTAGAACTGATGCCGTTGTTGGAGATGAAGTTTTAGTGAGATATTACATGAGTCAAAAAGGCGAAGAAAAGTACAAAGTTTTAGATGAAGATTTTGGTCTTGAGGATTATGTAGTTGCAACAGCAAAAGATAACAAAGAACTTAGCGTTAAGATAAACGAAAAAATAAAAGAAATGAAAGATGATGGAACTTTTGAGCAGATATACAAAAAGTGGTTTAAATAAGTTTAGACAGTTAATTATGAGGGGGCTATAATATGTTACAGGGTTTAGGAGTTGTTTTAGCAATATTTTTTATAACATTGATTGTATCGATACCGCTTGGTATTTTGGTTATGTTTTTAAGGCTTTCTAAAAATAAATTAGTAAGCGGAATTACACAATGTTATATACTTATAATGAGGGGGACACCACTTCTTTTGCAAATGATAGTAATATTCTATGGATTACCTATTATAGGTATAACTTTTGATAGATTTACAGCAGGTATTATAGCCTTTATATTTAATTATGCAGCTTATTTTGCAGAAATATTTAGAGGTGGAATTCAGTCAATAGATAGAGGTCAATACGAAGCTTCTAAAGTACTTGGATTTGATAAAGTTACTATGTATAAAAGAATAATATTTCCTCAAGTTTTTAAGAAAATACTTCCTCCAGTTTCAAATGAAGTTATTACCTTAGTAAAAGATACATCTTTAGTTTATATACTAGGACTAAATGATATCTTAAGAATTGCTCAAATAGCTATGAATAGAGATGTAAGTTTAATTCCTCTTTTTCAAGCAGGTGCAATATATCTACTATTTGTAGCAATTCTTACAAAAGGATTTGAACTTCTAGAAAAAAAGTTTTCATATTATAAATAGGGGGTATCTTATATGTTAAAGGTAGTAAATTTAAATAAATCGTTCAAACAAAATAAAGTTCTTAAAGATATATCTTTTGAACTAGAAAAAGGCGAAGTTGGAGTACTTTTGGGAAAGTCAGGTGCAGGAAAGACCACTATTTTAAGATGTATAAACGATCTTGAGAAGTTTGATAGCGGTGAGATAATAATCGATAATAAATCAATTAAATCGAGTAAAGATATGGCAGAAATAAGGGGTCAAATAGGTATGGTTTTTCAAAATTTTAATTTATTTCCTCATATGACAGTACTAGAAAATATTATAGAATCACCTGTTCATATATTTAAAGTTGATAGATCTGAAGCGGAAAAAACAGCTAAGGAGCTACTGAAACTAGTCGATTTAGAAGATAAACTAGATGCTTATCCATTTGAGCTATCAGGTGGTCAACAACAGAGGGTTGCAATTGCTAGATCATGCGCGCTTATGCCTAAAGTATTGTGCTTTGATGAACCAACTTCAGCTCTTGATTCAGACACAATACAAAGAGTTGTAACGATTATTAAAAAGCTAAAAGATAAAGGAATGACTATTCTTATAATTACCCATGATGTAGCCTTTGCTGATTGTGTTGCCGACAAAATTATCAGTATTAAAGATGGAGTAGTTGGAGATATAAAGCTTAAGGAGGAAATTTAAATGATAAAATTATATGGTTATACAAGATGTTCAACTGTAAAAAAAGCTAAAAATTGGCTAGATGAAAATAATATAGCTTATGAAGATATAGATATGGTTAAAGTTCCACCTTCAAGAGAAGAATTAGAAATTATCTATAAGACTAGCGGATTAGAGATAAAAAAATTCTTTAATACAAGTGGTATGAAGTATCGAGAATTAGGTCTAAAGGATGTAGTAAAGACTGAATCCGTTGAAAAACTTTTAGATATACTTGTAAGCGATGGAATGCTTATAAAAAGACCAATGCTGTTTGATGGTAAAAATGTTCTTTTAGGATTTAAAGAGGATGTTTGGAAAGATACATTATTACCTCAAAGCTAATATTTATTAAAAATAAAAAAACTTAAATAAACAAAAAAGTAGTATGTAGATGTGAAAAACATTTACATACTATTTTTTATTGACTTTTTCTATTTCACCTGTTATTATGTGTATATACAGTATATATACAGCATACACGGTATATATACACTTAAACAAGATGAGGTGATAATTTGAATATAATTATAAGCAATTCATCATCTGTGCCATTATATGAGCAAATTCAAGGTCAGATAAAGGCTGAGATAGTATCGTTAAATTTAAAACCGGGTGAGGTATTGCCATCTATAAGATCGCTTGCAAAAGAACTAAAAGTGAGTATTATAACAACTAAAAGAGCATATGAAGAGCTTGAGAAAGAGGGATTTATCCAGACTGTAGCAGGAAAAGGAACATTTGTAGCAAATCAAAATTCCGAAAGGTTAAAAGAAATAGCTAAATACGAAATAGAATGTAAGCTTGAGGAGATTATTAGACAGGCAAAGGCAGTAAATATTAGCTTTGATGATTGGATAGAAATTTCTAAGAATTTGTTTGAGGAGGTATAGTAATGGATGCAATAAAAATAAATAATTTAAGAAAAAATCTAGGTAAGTTTCAATTAAAAGTAGATGAATTAAATGTAAAAAGTGGTTATATTACAGGATTTATTGGTCCAAATGGATCTGGAAAAACTACTACTATTAAATTAATAATGAATATGATAAAAAAAGACAGTGGTAAAATAAAAATTTTTGGAAAAGAATTTTTAGAAGATGATGTTTCAATAAAAGAAAAGATAGGATATATATCAGAAAGGCCGGGTTTTTTAGATAAGGCAAAATTAAAGCATATAAAAATAAGTATTTCGAGGTTTTATAAAAATTGGGATGATAGTTTATACAATTCATATATAAAAGAATTTGAACTAGATGAAAATAAATCTTATGAGTCATTATCAAAGGGGCAACAAAAAAAATTTGAATTAGCTGTAGCACTTTCACATCATCCAAAATTAATAATTTTAGACGAGCCGACTGCAAACTTGGATCCATTATTTAGAAATAGATTTTTAGAAATACTTCAGGAGAGAATAGACGAAGATGAATCTACAGTATTTTTATCTTCGCATATTACATCTGATCTTGATAAAGTTGGTGATTACGTAACATTTATATATAACGGAGAAATAATTTTATTTGGAGAAAAGGATACAATTTTGGATAATCATGCTTTAGTTAAAGGAAATAAAAATTTGTTGGATGATGAAACAAAAAAATCATTTATTTATATAAAAGAAAAAGATTTCGGTTTTGAGGGGATTACAAAAAACAAAAACTTAGCTTACGAAATTTTTGGAGATGAGGTGGTTTACGATAAGGCAAATTTAGAAGATTTATTAGAGTATTACGTGGAGGCGAAGAAACATGAGTAATGTTCTAAAATTAGTAAGAATGAGTTATTTAAATTTAATAAATTTTAAAAGATCGACTTTAATACTTATTATATCATATATTCCATTGGTGTTAATATTCCCATTAATGGTAAGTCTAGTCGTATTTATTGCTTGCTATAGTATTACTATTTTAATAATGACTAATGAAGAAAATAGTGAAATTGATACTTTAATATCATATGTTCCTGTTAGGAAATCAGAGTATGTTTTATCAAGATATTTATTAGTTTTAATTAACTTATTGTCAGGCATATTATTATTTACTGTCTATTACATATTAATATATCTTATGAAAACATATATTAATGATTTGAGTATTAATCAAACATTATTTGATGTTACTTTAAATATGAAAAATTATTTATTCTTGTTTATATATGGTGTACTTATATCTGTACTAACAGTTTCTATTGCCATTCCTTTTAAATTTAAATTTAAAAAAGTCGGAAGATTTTTTGATGGAATAGCGGGTGCTATACTTGGGGCGTCATTATCTTTTTTAATTAATTTTAAACAGGATATGTCGTCTGGAAATTTTAATTTCAGTAATTTTGATTTGATTTTATATACAGTTATATCAAGTTTTATTATTATATTTATTTCTTACATATTATCGATCAAAATATATAAAAAGAAAGAATTATTATAAAAAACTTCTTGGAGGTGAAGATATGAATAACACGTTAAACCTTACAAAAATGAGCTATACTAATTTATGGACAATGAAAAATTTTCTTATAACCTATATTCTAATATTTGGTTCAATGAGTATCATAAATCCATTTATGCAAAGCATTCTAATACCAATGATTGTTTATATAGCCACTTATCAAATTATGGAGTTTGAGGATAGAAGCAATATTGAAGTATTAGTTGGGACCCTGCCTGTTACTAGATGCGAGTACATTAAATCAAGATATGCCTTAGTAATAGGAAATTTATTTTTAGGTATAGTTGTTTTTAGTATATGCTTTATATTGATGGGGTTAGCTAGAAAGTATTTTAATATAAATTTAGACTCATACACTTTGCAAAATTATGAAACTTTGTTTATTACAGGTACATTGTCAGCATGCATTACAATGTCTGTCTTAATACCATCATTAATTAGGTTTGGAAGCATAACTGGAAGATATATTGCTTTTTTGGTATTTGGATTATTTGTAATTATTCCAGTATTAATAATGCCGGAGTTTGCAGATTTATCTTTAAAAATATTTGCTATCAATGAAAATTTATTAAGACCAATATGTTTACTAGCAGAAATAATGATTCTATCGATTTCATTTATAATATCTAACAAAATATATAATAAGAAATAATTATATGTTGAAACTATTAAACAGTAAGATAACCTCAGTAAAAAAGGATTTTAAACTTTTACTGAGGTTATTTTTTTTTACTAATATAAGTTAGCAATAATAATATTAAATGTTTTTAGCTACTTCATATGCATCCCATATTGCGTACATGATATTATTAACGTGGCTAGCATCACCAATTAAATGGATATCATCAATCTCGTTTTTAATATCATTATATAAATTATTTTCAGGAGTGTATCCAATAGCAAGAACCACACTATCAGTGTCTATTTCTTCTTCGATACCGTTGGTATCTATCAAAAATCCTATATCAGTTTTTTTGCTTATAAACGAATTAGTTTTTACTTCTATCTTTTTATACTCAATTAGTTCTAGCAACATATCAAGATTAGCATGACATAGAGGAGCATTTAGTTTTAGTATATCGCTCATTTTTTCGACAATAGTAACTTTCTTGCCTTGTTCGTGAAGCCAAAGAGCTGTTTCGCAACCGACAAGTCCTCCTCCAACAACTATAACAGTATCACCGACATCTACTTTAGACGTTAAAGCATCCTCAGCAGCATAAATATTTTTAGCTTGATCTATATCTATAATTTTTGGATTTGATCCTGTAGCTAAAACAACGGTGTCAGCATCAAATGATTTTATGTTATCTTTATTAATTTCATTATTTAATTTAATTTTTACTCCTAATTCATCAAGCTGAAGCTTATACCAATTCACAAGATTTTTATCGTCCTCTTTAAAATCGGGAACTCCACCAGGAACTATATTTCCTCCTAGTAAATCGGATTTTTCAAGTAACGTAACATTATGCCCTCTAATAGCAGACACTCTTGCCGCCTCCATACCAGCAACGCCACCACCAATGATGAGAACTTTCTTTTTATCAGAGGCTTTTGTTATAGAGTAATCTTTTTCTCTACCACAAGCTGGGTTTACTGCACAGGATAAACCTGAATATGCAGCAACTCTTCCCATGCATCCTTCTTGGCAAGACAAACATGGACGGACACTAGTAAATTTATCTGAATGTATTTTGTTTGGAATATAAGGATCGGCTAGAAGAGGCCTTCCTAGTCCTATCATATCAGTTTTTCCTGATAATATTGCTTCACTAGATAGGTCAGGGTTTTCCATCCTACCAGCGGTAATAATAGGTACATTTACAGCTTGTTTTAACTTTTCGTTAAACTCTAAATACATTCCTTTTTTATGGTACATAGGTGGATGAGACCAATACCAAGAATCATAGCTCCCAACATCTCCATTCAAAGCGTCGTAACCTGCATCGACTAGTATCTTTGCTGCTTCTATACCTTCTTCAATATCTCTTCCTTTTTCAATGAAAGTTTCACCTGGTAGTCCACCTTTTCTCCAGTCTTTTATAAAACTCTTTATACTGTATCGAAGAGAAACTGGGAAATCATCTCCACATTCTGATTTTATGGCTTTGACTATTTCACATGCAAATCTAAGTCTATTTTCTAAAGATCCACCATATTGATCTGTTCTATTGTTAAAAAAAGATATTGCAAATTGATCTAGTAGATAACCTTCATGAACAGCATGTATCTCTACACCGTCATATCCTGCATTCTGAGCAATTTTAGCTGATTCTGCAAATTTTTTTATGTAAGTTTTAATTTCTTCTATTGTCAATTCCCTACAAGTAACATCATCTAACCATCTGTGTGGTATTGGGGATGGTGCGACTGCTATATCACCAACTAAACTAGGTATAGCAACACGTCCAAATCCTGCAGTCAATTGTAGGAAAACTTTGGCGCCATAAGCGTGAATTCTCTCTGTCATAATCTTACTTGTCTTAACAAAATTTAATGGATTAAGAGTAGGGCAAGGCATAGAAGGCATTACACATTTTTCAATGTCGTTTTCAACATATGTAACACCAGTCATTATAAGACCAGTACCTCCCTTAGCTCTTTCAACATAGTACTCCACACCTTTTTCATTATAAGTTCCATCTTCGTCACAAAGTCCGGCGGGTCCCATAGGAGCCATAACAAAACGGTTTTTAATTTCTAGCGATCCAATTTTGATTGGATCAAAAAGAATTTTGTGTGTTTCCTTCATAAATAATTCCTCCCCAAATTTTTTATAGTATAAAATGAGTTTAAATAAAATTTTAACAGACTCACTTAAATTGTATATAAAATACAAAATAACTTCAATTAAATATTAAATCAAATGGTAATTTATTATATATAAATTTAATGCAAAAAAATTATTTTATTGACAACAATTATCTGAACTAGTATATTTATAGTATCAAACACAATGGTGTGTTTATAGAGAGCAGCGAAGCTCCATAGATTAATCTATGGAGCTTTTTTGCGTTTTTAAGGAGGGAAATCTATGCACAATTTTGAATTAAAAACATCGATAAAGTTTGGACTAGGTTCACTAAATGCATTAAAAGAAATTCGAGATAAAAATGTATTGATAATAACAGACCCATTTATGATAGAATCAGGGTCTATAAAAAAGATAACTGAAAATCTAGAAAAAACTACATTTGAAATATTTAGCGATATAGTTCCAGATCCGCCTATTGAAACTATCGTAAAAGGTGTTGAATATTTTAATAAAACTAACCCAGATGTAATAGTAGCAGTAGGTGGAGGATCTGCAATAGATGCAGCTAAGGCAATTCTGGATTTTTCTAAAAAGATACTAAGCAAAGAAAACGTAGAATTTATTGCAATACCAACTACAAGTGGAACAGGATCTGAAGTGACATCCTTTGCTGTTATTACTGATAAACAAAAAGGTGTAAAATATCCTTTAGTATCCGATGAATTACTTCCAAATATTGCAATATTAGATCCAGAACTTGTTAAAACAGTACCAGATTTTATTACCGCAGATACAGGTATGGATGTACTAACTCATGCTATAGAAGCATATGTTTCTACAGATGCAGATGATTTTTCGGATGCATTTGCTGAAAAAGCAATTAAACTAGTATTTAAATATCTAAGAAGAGCATATAAAAATGGAGATGATATTGAAGCTAGAGAAAAAATGCATATAGCATCATGTTTAGCAGGACTTGCATTTAATCATGCTTCTTTAGGTATTAACCACTCTATAGCTCATGCACTTGGAGGTAAATTCAAGATACCACATGGTAGAGCAAATTCTTTATTATTGCCACATGTAATAGAGTACAATGCGGATATTAAAGCAAATGAAGATGGAGAATATTCAAGAGCAGCACAAAAATACTATGAAATAGCAAAATTAATTGGTTTAAATTCGACTAACGTTAGAGTTGGAGTAAGACGTCTAATCAACGAAATAAAATACTTACAAAGCGATATGAAAATGGTTACAAAATTAAGTGATTGTAGTGTATCAACTAATGAATTGCATGAATACGAAGATGAGATAGCATTATCGGCGATCAATGATACTTGCACAAATACTAATCCCAAAGTTCCTACTCAAAAAGATATTATAAATATATTAGATAAAGTAAATTAACAAATACTTCTATATATAGAAAAATATATTATAGGAAAACCTTTTAGATTTTTTCTAAAAATATTGACAATTACAAACTAAATAATTATAATAAAAATAAATAAATATCACAATGGAGTGGTATTAAGATGAAAGCAATGGGGCTTCTTAGAGACAGTTATGTGTCTTTTTGGAGCCCCTATTTAATTTTAAAGTTATAGAAAGCAGGGAAAATTTTGAGTGAAGATAATAGACAAAGGGTAATACAAGAATATGTTCCTGGTAAACAAGTTACACTTGCTCATATAATAGCAAATCCGAATGAAGATATATACAAAAAGCTAGGCCTTGTACTGGATAAAAAGGATGCCATAGGAATTTTGACTATAACACCAAGTGAGGCTTCTATAATAGCTGCAGATGTTGCTACTAAAGCATCAGGTGTGGCATTAGGTTTTATCGATAGATTTAGTGGATCAGTAGTAATAAGCGGTGATGTAAGCTCAGTTGAGTCAGCACTGGATGAAGTATTATTGGTACTTGGAAATATGTTGAATTTCTCTTCTACTAAGATTACGAGGACTTAAATATGAAAAATGTAATCTTTATGGGAAAAACAGGAAGTGGTAAAACTACTTTATGTCAAAAGTTGGATGAGTTAGACCTTATGTATAGAAAAACTCAATCTATAGAATTGTACAGCGATTCAATAGATACGCCGGGTGAATACATAGAAAATAGAACTCTCTATAATGCACTTTTGACAACATCGGTAGATGCAAAAATTATAGCTTTAGTGTATGATTGTACTCAGGAAGAAAATTATTTAGCACCAGGATTTGCGTCAATGTTCAATAAAGAAGTTATAGGTATTATTACAAAAATAGCTATTGCAAAACAAAGCGATATAGACTTTGCAATTGAACAATTAAATATGGCAGGAGCGAGTAAAATCTTTAAAGTGGACACAATAGAAGACATAGGAATTGAAGAACTACGTTCTTATCTTATGAATATTAAATAAATATATAAGATATTGCTATGAACTCTAATGTATCTATGTACATTCTTAGTTGAGGTGGATAGTATGGGAAGAAAAATATTATTAGTCGATGATGATCCGCTTATAAGAGGGGACATTAAAGATATGCTACTTGACAGAGGTTATAATATAGTTGGGGAAGCTAGCGATGGATTTGAAGCTGTAGAAGAGTGTAAAAAGTACAGTCCTGACCTAGTAATTCTCGATATAGATATGCCGATATTAGATGGTATAAAGGCAGGAAAAATAATAACAAAAGAGAATCTTGCAGGAGGGATACTTCTTCTTACATCTTTTGATGGAGATGAGTATATAGAAAAAGCTAAGAGTATAGGAGCTTTTGGTTATATAGTTAAGCCTCCAAATGAAAAGTCACTTATACCTTCAATAGAAATGTGTTTATCTAAAGTTGAAGAGTTTGAAAAAATGAAAAAGAATTTGGACAAAATAAATTCAAAACTTACAGAAAGAAAGATAATTGAAAAAGCTAAGGGCGTACTTATCAAAGAATACAGTATATCAGAAGATGAAGCGTATTCAAGAATTAGAAAACTCAGTATGGATAAAAGAACTACTATGGTGGAAATATCAAAAACGATTATCATAGGTTACGATGCTTGACTTTGATCACAAAATAAGAAATATCTGCAAAAGAGAAACATATCTGAGTGATGAAGAAATCGAAAAAATCATAGAAGTATCTAAATCTATACAGTTTATGGCAGATTTTTACGAAAGTGATGTTTTTATAGATGTACATGGTAAAAAAATGTCTGAAGCATTTGTAGTAGCCCATAGCATGCCCAAAAACAAATCTTTATATAGTGAAGATATATCAGGACAACCTGCATTAGAAGTAAATGAACCAGGTGTTATTGAAGTATTTAATACTGGAAATATAAAAAGAGACATTAAAGCTCTGACACAAGAATACAAATTAGTTAAACAAACAATTCAACCTATTAATTTAGATGAAAAGATAATCGGAGTTATAATAGTCGAAAAAGATATAAGTGAAGGACTAAGGGAAGATTTTAGTATAAACAAATCATCAGAAAACGACAGTTCATATAATTTTATAAATTTATTTAAAAACAATATATTTTTAATAGATAATTTAAATTCTGCGATATTAGTTTTCGATGAAAATGGATATTTAAAAGTGAAAAATAAAAACGCAGAAGAGCTTTATAAAAGTCTTGGGTTTACTGATGATATAATAGACAATCACTACGATTGGTTAACTCTTGAAAACGATAAGTTTGAAGATTTTAAATACGATGACCTCGATGAGATTAAAGAGGTGTATATTGATGATATGTATTTAAATATAAAGAGTATTCCGATCGAAGATGGAGTATTTAAGCTAGCTAAGGTAATACAAAATGTAACAGAACTAAAAATGAAAGAAGCAGAGCTTATATTGAAATCAGTTGCTGTAAAAGAAGCTCATCATAGAGTAAAGAATAACCTATATACAGTTATATCACTCCTTAGGAAACAAAGCCGTTTGTCAAAAAATGAGGAAGTGAAAAATTGTCTAGATAATACAGTAAATAGAGTATTTGCTATATTATCAACACACTATTTACTATCTAAAGAAGTAGACAACAATATATCGATTAAAGAAGCGATCGATCTCCTTATCAGTAATGTCCAAGGAGGTTACAGCGATAATAAAGACATTAACATATATATAACAGGAGATGACTTTGAAATAAGTGGAGATAAAGCAACATCTCTGTTACTTGTAATAAATGAGATTATTCAAAATTGTTTTGACCATGCATTTAATGGAAGAAATTATGGAAACATACAAATTCTAGTAAACCAAGAAGAAAACTTTAAAAACATAGCTATAGCCGATGATGGTGTCGGTTTAGATGAAAGTAAAATAAACACTGATAGTTTAGGTACATTCATAATAGAGAGTTATGTTAAACAAGTTTTAAAGGGTGAAATAGAAAGACAATCAAATAAAAATGGCACAAAAGTGCTAATAAAAATACCGAAATAAATAACTAATCTACAAAGTAGTAGTTTTAATTGAGCAAAGGGGCTTAAGGTTATTAATAAAAGGGGTTATACCTCTATTTATTGTGACTTTAAGCCTCTTTGCTTGTTTATAACATACTTTGTAAGCTTGGAGGTGAATATGTGAAAGAAGAATTACTTAGTGTAGGTATCGATATAGGTACCAGTACAACTCAACTTATATTTTCTAAATTAACAGTGGAGAATACAGCTTCAAACTTTTCAGTTCCTAGGATAAGTATAGTAGACAAAGAGATCATATATAAAAGTCATGTATATTTTACGCCTTTGATTTCGGCTACTGAGATAAACGGAGAAGAAATCAAGGCAATCGTAGAGTCTGAATACAAGAAAGCGAATATAGACAAGGATGATATACAAACTGGAGCTGTAATAATTACTGGAGAAACAGCTAGAAAAGAAAATGCAAACGATGTGCTACATGCACTCAGCGGTTTTGCAGGAGATTTTGTAGTAGCAACTGCAGGTCCTGATCTTGAGAGTATTATTTCGGGAAAAGGAGCTGGCGCACATATATATTCCAAAGAACATTCTACCACTGTAGTAAACATAGACATCGGTGGTGGAACTAGTAACTTATCACTATTCAAAAGAGGTGAGGTAGTAGACACAGGTTGTTTAGATATTGGTGGCAGGTTAATTAAGATAGATGTTACAAGTAAAGAAGTCACTTATATATCACCGAAGATAGAAAAAATAATAGATGATAACAACCTAAATATCCTAGTAGGAACTAAGATAACTATAGAAAAAGTAGAACCAATCGTAAACATAATGAAAGACATAATAGTAGAAAGCATTGGCCTAAAGAAAAAGAGTGAGCTTTTTGATTTTATGGTTACTAATAAATCTATCTCACTTAATGAGGATATTAAAAATGTATCATTTTCTGGTGGAGTTGCTGATTATATCTACTATGAAGGTTCTATAGATGATTATTTTAAATATGGAGATCTTGGAATTTTATTAGGACAAGCTATTAAAAACTGTGAAGAATTAAAAAACATAAATGTAATAAAACCACTTGAAACAATAAGAGCTACAGTTGTTGGAGCAGGATCACATACAACTGAAGTAAGTGGAAGTACTATAACATATACGAATGATGCTTTCCCAATAAAAAATCTTCCTATTTTAAAGTTATCATTGGAAGATGAAAATGGTGGCTCAAATGATATAAGTAAGGCAATTAAAAATAAATTAAATTGGTTTAAACTAGAGAACGACCTTCAAAAGATTGCTATTGCATTTAATGGACAGAAAAATCCGTCATTTAAAAAAGTAATGGAATATGCAAGAGGCATAGTAGAAGGTATGAGTGAAATAGTAGAAAAAAAACTGCCATTTATCGTAATTGTTGAAAACGATATGGCAAAGGTATTAGGTCAATCAATATATGCACTTTTAGATTACAAGACAGACATAGTTTGTTTAGATAGCATTAAGGTTGAAAATGGAGACTACATTGATATCGGTAAACCAATAGCCGATGGAAAAGTATTACCAGTGGTAATAAAAACACTTGTTTTTAATTAATAAATGGAGGTATACGCATGATTTTAAAGACTAAATTATTTGGACACACATTTCAGTTCAAAAATTTATACGATGTAATGGCAAAAGCAAATGAAGAAAAATCTGGTGATAAACTAGCAGGATTAGCTGCGGAATCTGCAGAGCAAAGAGTTGCTGCGAAGGTAGTTTTATCTAATATTACTCTTGCCGACATAAGAAATAATCCAGCCGTTGACTATGAAAAAGATGAAGTAACTAGAATAATTCAAGATGCAGTAAATGAAAAAGTTTATGGAAATATAAAAAATTGGACTGTTTCAGATTTAAGAGAATGGTTGCTAGATAGTGATACAACAGGGGCTGATATAAGAAGAATTTCAAGAGGTTTAACTTCTGAGATGATATCAGCAGTTGCAAAGTTAATGTCAAATATGGACTTAATTTATGCGGCTAAGAAGATTAAAGTAACGGCACACTGTAACACTACAATAGGTGAAGAAGGAACTTTGTCTGCAAGACTACAGCCAAATCACCCAACAGATGATCCAGATGGAATTATGGCATCTCTATTAGAGGGTCTTACTTACGGAATTGGAGATGCAGTTTTAGGACTTAATCCAGTTGATGACTCTGTTGAAAGTGTTACGAAAGTTTTAAAGAGATTTGAAGAAGTAAAACAAAAATATGAAATTCCTACTCAAAACTGTGTATTAGCACATGTTACTACACAAATGGAAGCTATTAGAAAAGGTGCTCCAGCAGATTTGATTTTCCAATCGATTGCAGGATCTGAAAAAGGAAACGAAGCTTTTGGATTTAACGGACAAACGATAGAAGAAGCTAGACAGTTAGCATTAAAAGAAGGAACAGCAACTGGACCTAACGTAATGTATTTTGAAACTGGACAAGGTTCAGAGTTATCATCAGAAGCTCACCACGGTATAGATCAAGTAACTATGGAAGCTAGATGTTATGGATTTGCAAAGAAATATGATCCTTTCTTAGTAAATACAGTTGTTGGATTCATAGGACCTGAGTATTTATACGATGCAAAGCAGGTAATGAGAGCGGGTCTAGAGGACCATTTCATGGGTAAACTTAGCGGACTTCCTATGGGAGTTGATGTTTGTTACACAAATCACATGAAAGCCGATCAAAATGATATGGAAAATCTAGCAGTTTTACTTACTACTGCAGGTTGTACTTACTTTATGGGAATACCACATGGAGACGATGTAATGCTAAACTACCAAACTACAGGATACCACGAAACAGCATCGTTAAGAGAAATGTTCGGGCTTACAGCGATAAAAGAATTTGACGCTTGGCTTGAAAAAATGGGATTCTCAAAGAATGGAAAATTAACTAATAGAGCTGGGGACGCATCTATATTATTAGGATAGGAGGTTTTGTAATGAATGAAAAAGATTTAAGAGTATTAGTTGAACAACTAGTAGAAAAGATGGCCGGAAATATCGATGTAGAAAGTATTCAAGATACAGTAAACAATGAGATTGCAAGTGTAGTTGATAGTGACGGTTTCATAGATGATATAACAGAGATAGACATAAAAAAACAATTACTTGTAAAAGATCCTAAAGATGCAGAAGCATATTTAGATATGAAGGCAAAAACTCCTGCAAGAATAGGTATAGGTAGAGCTGGTGCTAGGTACAAGACAGATACAGTACTTAGATTTAGAGCTGACCATGCAGCAGCACAGGATGCAGTATTCTCATATGTAGATGAAAATTTTGTGAAAGAAAATAATCTATTTGCTGTTGAGACATTGTGTAAAGATAAAGATGAATATCTAACTAGACCAGATTTAGGAAGAAGATTCTCAAAAGAAACTATAAATGCAATTAAAGAAAAACTGGGAACTAAACAAAAGGTTCTACTAATGGTGGGTGATGGACTTAGCTCAGCTGCTATAGAGGCAAATTTAAAAGATAGTGTTGAATCAATAAAACAAGGTCTTAAGATGTACGGAATTGAAATAGGCGATATACTTTTCGTTAAACACTGTAGAGTTGGAGCGATGGATCAACTTGGAGAAGAGCTAGACTGTGAAGTTGTCTGCATGCTAGTAGGAGAAAGACCTGGTCTTGTTACTGCTGAGTCAATGTCAGCCTACATTACGTATAGACCTAAAATAGGAATTGCAGAAGCAAAAAGAACTGTTATATCAAACATACACAAAGGTGGAACTACAGCTGTCGAGGCTGGAGCGCATATAGCAGAACTAATAAAAACAATGCTAGATAAAAAAGCATCTGGTATAGACCTAAAATAATTAGTTAGGGGAGTATATAATATGAAAAATGATATGATTCGTCCAAATATATTGGGGACAAAGATAATACCAAATATAAGTGTTGAAATGGCAGAGAAATTAAAATTAAAGCCACATCATAAAAGTTTAGGACTTATAACTTCGGATTGTGACGATGTTACTTATACAGCATTAGATGAGGCTACTAAAGCTGCAGAAGTTGATGTTGTTTATGCTAAATCAATGTATGCAGGTGCTGGAAACGCATCTACAAAGATTGCTGGAGAAGTAATAGGTATAATAGCAGGACCAAGCCCAGCAGAAGTTAGAAGTGGATTAAATGCAATAATTGATTTTATGGAGTATGGAGCTTCATTTATTAGTGCAAATGAAGATGATTCTATAGTTTACTATGCACATTGTGTGTCAAGAACAGGTACTTATCTTTCAGAAGTAGCAGGAATAAGAGAAGGTGAAGCTTTGGCTTACTTAGTAGCACCCCCTTTAGAGTCAATGTACGCTTTAGATGCTGCGCTTAAAGCAGCAGATGTTAAACTTTGTGAACTATTTGAACCTCCTACAGAAACCAACTTTGGAGGAGCTTTACTTACAGGATCTCAATCAGCTTGTAAAGCAGCATGTGATGCGTTTGCAGAAGCTGTTAAGTCAGTTGCTGAGAATCCAACAGGATTTTAATTAAATGAAATCTTTAGGATTAATAGAAGTTATAGGTTTTATTTCAGCTGTTGAAGCGAGTGATACGTGCTTAAAAGTTGCAAATGTAAACCTATCTAGAATTGATAGAGTTGGCGCAGGAATAGTAACTGTGAGTATAGTTGGAGACGTAGGAGCAGTAAAAGCAGCAGTAGATGCAGCGAAAGTAGCTGTAGAGAAAATAGGAACTCTGAGATCTGCTCATGTTATACCGAGATTAAATTCAGATGTTGAGGAGTTTTTATATAAACAGATAAAAAATGAAAATTATGATGTGGACAGTAAAATAGAAAAGAAAGAATCAAATATAACTGACCATGTAATATCAAATGATACTTCAGATTCAATGATTAATGAAAGTCAAACTGCAAACTCTGACGTTGTTTTTAATCGTAATCTGGAAGTAGATATAAAAACAAAAACAGATACAACAGCAGAAAAACAAGTAGAAACAGATACAAAAGCAGAACTTAAATTGAATTTGAATACAAACATATCTGAATCTGATGAGTCTAATTATATTAATGAATCAATAAAAATAGACGAAACAGAATCAAAGGCTGAAATAATAAATACCAACGAAACTCTTAATTCAAAAACACTAAAAATAGGAATTTCAGATTTATCTAAATACAGTGTTAAAGAATTAAGAACTAAAATCAAAACACTTGATGCTTCAGTAAGTGCAAATGCGTTAAAGAGAATGAAGAAAGAGGAGCTTATAAAGTATTTTGATAAGTTAAATAGAAAGGATAATTAGATATGGAACTTGCAGATAGAGACTTAATATCTATACAAGAGGTTAGAACTCTTGTAAAAAGATCAAAGATTGCACAAGCAAAATTAGCAAAATTCGATCAAGATCAAATAAATAAAATAGTAAAAGCAATTGCAGATGCAACTAGTAAAAATGCATCAAGATTAGCTAAGATGGCTAATGAGGAAACTGGCTTTGGAAAATGGGAAGATAAAATAGTAAAAAATACTTTTGCTTCACAAGGTGTTTATGAGTATATAAAAGATAAAAAAACTGTTGGGATAATTAGTGAGAATTCAAAAGAAAAGACAATAGATATAGCTACTCCAATGGGAGTTGTAGCTGGATTGATACCATCTACTAATCCAACTTCAACAGTGATATATAAAACCCTTATATCTTTAAAATCAGGAAATACTATAGTATTTTCACCACACCCAAATGCTAAGAATTGTATTATCGAAACTGTAAAAATAATAAATGAAGCTGCAACAAAAGCTGGTTGCCCTGAAGATGCAGTACTGTGTATTACAACTCCAACTATGCAGGCAACTAGTGAACTTATGAAGCATAAAGATACAGCGATGATACTAGCTACTGGCGGAGAAGCAATGGTTAAGGCAGCTTACTCATCAGGAACACCAGCGATAGGGGTAGGACCTGGAAATGGGCCAGCTTTTATAGATAAAAGTGCAGATGTAAAATTAGCTATAAAAAGAATCATTGATTCTAAAACATTTGACAACGGTGTAATTTGTGCATCTGAGCAGTCGATTGTTGTAGAAAAATCTATGGAGGAATCAGTGGTAAAAGAACTAAAGGCACAGGGAGCTCATTTACTTACAGATGAAGAAAGTAAAAAGTTATCTAAATTCATACTGAGAGCCAATGGAACTATGAACCCTAAAATAGTTGGAAAAAGTGTAGCACAAATAAGTGAACTTGCAGATCTTAAAGATGTACCAAAGAGTGCTAAAGTATTAGTAGCAAGAGAAACTAGAGTAGGTGCTGATGTTGCTTATTCAAGAGAGAAGCTAGCACCAATTCTAGCGTTCTACGTTGAAGAAAATATAGAAAAAGTATCTGAGAGATGCAGAGAAGTCTTATTAAATGAAGGTGCAGGTCATACTTTCTCAATGCACGCAAATGATGAGGATTTAGTAAAAAAATTCGCTTTAAACATGCCAGTATCAAGAATAATGGTAAACACTCCATCAGCGCTTGGAGGAATTGGAGGATCAACAAATCTTGTTCCAGCTCTTACTCTTGGTTGTGGTGCAATAGGTGGAAGTTCAACATCTAATAATATCGGTCCACTTGACTTAATAAATATAAAAAGAGTTGGCTATGGTATAAAAGAACTTGATGAAATCAGAGGAAATCAAACTAACGTAGATAGTAATGTACTAGACACAGTTGGCAAAGAAGAATTAATCGATATGCTTGTTGAAAAAATAGTAAAAAAATTAGTATAAGAAAAATTAACTAAAACAAAAACCAAACTAAAACTGTTAGTAATAATTAAATATTAAAATAAATAATATAAAATTTTGGAGGTAATAGATATGGCAAACGCAAACGCATTAGGAATGATAGAAACTAAAGGATTAGTAGGAGCTATAGAGGCTGCAGATGCAATGGTTAAAGCAGCAAATGTTCAATTAGTAGGTAAAGAGCAAGTTGGTGGTGGATTAGTAACTGTAATGGTTAGAGGAGATGTTGGGGCAGTTAAAGCTGCTACAGATGCAGGAGCAGCTGCAGCTGAAAGAGTTGGAGATCTTGTATCAGTACACGTTATACCAAGACCACACTTTGAAGTAGATGCTATACTACCAAAGGTAACTGAATAATACTGGATTAAGTTTGAAATCTAACAAAAATGTGCTACTTATTTTAGTAGCACATTTTATCCATCTGATAGGAGATGAGATATATGGGAGTTATAACAGAAGCGGAAATAAGAAAGCATTTTATTAAAAATAAAGAAATGAAAACTTTCTATATAGAAAAAAATCAGATTGTGACTCCATCTGCAAAATCATATTTATCTGAAAAAAATATTGATATTAAGTATATGGATAGCAAAGAGGATTTAAATGATAGTATAGAAAATAATTCTGATAAGAATTTAAAAAATGATATAAATAAAACTAATGAATCCTTAAAAAAGTATAAGTATACTACAGTATATGGAGGACATATGGAAGAAAAGCCTGAACATATGACTCAACTTAATGGTAACTTGCTTGTGTTTAAGGATCATAAGAGAATTGTTCTGAGGGGTAAGATAGACTCTCTTGAAACTAAAATACTCGAATCTCAGCTTATATGTGTAAAAAACAATATGGAGAAATTGGCTAAGGATCTAGATGAAGTGCTATCTTTTATAAGAACTATTCTAAGATGTGAAGTATTGGATGAACCATTAGAAGAATTTACACTACTTGGATTAACCCCTCAAGAACTTAGAGAGAAATCTCACTATCCAAAAAAATACTTTGGCATAGACCATGAATATATAAGTTACAAAATGGGTGAAGTAGTAGTGTCATTAAACAGTATAAGAACTGAAGTTAGAGAAGTTGAATTAACAGCGTATGAAGCTTTTAAGGGAGAATACGGTCGGATGCATAGGGAAGATTTGATGAGAGGTTTAAATAGATTGTCTTCTCTGTGTTGGATTTTGATATATAAAGTCAGAACAGGTGAATACAAGTAAGGTGGTTATATGGAAAATTTATTAAACGAAATTGTTGAAGAAGTAATAAATAGAGTTAAAAAAGAAGCGTTTATTGAAGTAGAAGCCTCTGGAAGACATGTGCATTTAAGTAAAGCAGATATGGAGGCCTTATTTGGAAAAGGTTATGAGCTTACTAAAGCTAAAGACTTATCTCAGCCAGGACAATACGCTTGTAAAGAGAGAGTTATGATAACAGGCCCTAAAGGAAGTTTAAAAAACGTAATAGTGTTAGGACCATGTAGATCAAATACACAAGTAGAAGTTTCTCTTACAGATTTGGCTTCATTAGGTCTGAAAGCTCCAGTTAAACAAAGTGGAGACCTAGAGGGAACTCCTGGATTAAAAATATCTGTAGATGATAAAGAAGTAAATGTAAATGAAGGTTTAATAGTCGCTAAAAGACATATACACATGACACCACAAGATGCAGAAAAATTTGTTGTACATGATAATGAAGAAGTTAATGTAAAAGTTTTTGGAAATAGACCTCTTGTATTTGAAGGTGTAGTTGTAAGAGTTAATGCAAATTACAAAACTTATATGCACATCGATTATGATGAAGCTAATGCATGTGGATTTCAAAAGGGAACATTCGCTAAAATAGTAAAGTAGCCTTTAGGAGGGGAAAAAAATGAATTACGATTTTCTTGTAAATAGTATAGTAGAAGAATTATACAACAAAATAAACGACTTAGAAATTTACAATAAACCTAAAGCAGTAGTACTATGGCCAAATAGCGATGATGAAATGAATATATTAAGAGATGAGTTTGAAGTAGAAGAATTCTCTGACAACACAAAAAATTGTGATTTAGTAGTTATATCTAGGCTTTGTATGCGAGGTTTGTGTAACTTGGCTACAGGAAACAGTACTTCTCAAGAAGAGAGATTTATTCTTAAAATGCTCATGAAGGGTAAGAAAGTATTTATTCTTGAAAATAATTTAGAATATAGAAGATATAAAAAGACAGCGCCAAAAGCTCTATATAATAAATATGTAGAATATGAGCGTGAAATATGTAAATATGGTATCAACTTAGTAAAAGATGTGACTTGTATAACTTTAAATAAAGATTCTAGACGTAATGAAAACAATAGCAATGAAAATAATCATGAAAATCCAAAATATACCCATAATAATATTGAAAGATACATTGATAATAAAAACTCAGAAGATAGATCACTAGACTTTAGTAAAAAGAGATTAATTTCTGAAAGTGATTTAAGAAAAATCAAAACTGTTGAATTAAAAGAAGTAATAGTTAATAAAAAAACTATAATAACTCCACTTGCAAGTGATTTTATCAGAATACATCACTTGAATTTGATAAGAGTTTAAGGAGTAGGAGTATAATATGGAGATAGGAAAAGTTGTAGGAAATGTTTGGGCGACTAGAAAAGACGAAAAATTAAGTGGACAAAAACTTTTAGTTGTTAAACTATTGAAAAGTAAAAGTGAATATAAAGATGGATTTTTAGTCGCAGCGGACAATGCAGGTGCAGGAAACGGTGATTTAGTTTTGATCACTAAAGGAAGTGCAGCCAGAGAATCTCTAGAAAAAAAATCGATACCTGTTGATGCGTCTATAGTAGGAATAATAGACGAATTAGAGGTAGATGACGAATAAAAATCTTAACTTAAACGGAGGAAAATTATGAGCATAAATGAAATCATAATTTATGTAATGGTAATATTTATGGCACTGGGGGCAATTGACAAGTGCATAGGAAATAAATTTGGTTTAGGTGAGCAGTTTGAAGAAGGTATTATGGCTATGGGTTCTCTAGCTGTTGCAATGGTAGGAGTAATTTGTCTAGCACCAGTTTTAGCGAATGTACTTAGACCAGTAGTTGTTCCTGTATTTGATATGCTAGGTGCAGATCCAGCAATGTTTGCGGGAAGTTTACTGGCTAACGATATGGGCGGAGCTCCACTAGCAATGGAGCTTGCTAAAGATCCACAAGCAGGTTTGTTTGGGGGACTTATAATAGGTGCGACTATGGGGGCTACAATAGTTTTTATTATACCTGTTGCTCTAGGAATAATCGAAAAAGAAGACCAAAGATTTTTAGCTACAGGAATACTTGCCGGAATTATTACAATACCTGTAGGTGCGTTTGTAGGTGGAATAGTAGCAGGATTCCCTGTTATGATGGTTATTAAAAACCTTGTACCTATAATATTATTTGCAGCAATAATAGCACTTGGACTAATTAAATTTGAGAGTGCAATGATAAAAGGATTTACTTATTTTGGTAAAGGTGTTGTAATAGTTATAACATTAGGATTAGCAGCAGCAATTGTTGAGGCGCTTACTGGAATCGTTGTTATTAAAGGTATGAATCCAATAAAAGATGGAATAGAAATAGTTGGTGACATAGCAATTGTACTAGCAGGAGCATTCCCACTAGTATTTGTAATCACTAAAGTATTTAATAAACCTCTTATGGCACTTGGAAAAGTATTAGGAATTAACGATATAGCAGCAGCGGGTCTAGTTGCAAGTTTGGCTAACTGCATACCAATGCTTGGAATGATGAAGGATATGGATGACAGAGGTAAGATTATTAACGTTGCATTTGCAGTATCGGCTGCATTTGTTTTTGGTGATCACTTAGGATTTACAGCAGGTTTTAATCAAGAAATGATAACTCCTATGATAATTGCTAAATTAGTTGGTGGAATTACTGCTGTAGCACTTGCTATGGTAATAGCTAGTAAGATGCTTAAAAAGGAGAATGCATAAATGGATATAAATAATATAGATAAAAGCGTATTAGAGAAGTTAGTAAGAGAAATATTAGAAGAAAAGTTAACGTCATCAAAAGATGGAGTTGATTTTATCAGAAATACAGATCAAAGTGGTATAACATCTATAAAGCTACCCACTGTTAAAGTTGATGAAAGCAATAGATTAGATACTGGGAATTCAAATGATGTTGTGTACACAAAAGATTTATTTACATTAGAAGAGAGTCCAAGACTTGGTTGTGGTGTAATGGAAATGAAAGAGACAACTTTTGAGTGGACACTTGACTACGACGAAATAGATTATATAATTGAAGGTACATTAGATATATTAATAGACGGACGAAAAGTATCTGCAAGTGCAGGAGAACTTATATTAATACCTAAAGGTAGTAAAATACAATTTTCTGTAAAAGACTATGCTAGATTTATATATGTTACTTATCCTGCAGATTGGGCAAATAGTTAATTGATTAATTGTGTGGTGCTTTAGAAATATTTAAAAATCAATGGTTTTAGCATTTAATGCAAATGCGTAAAATATTAGAATAAAATAGAAATTTATAATTTGCCACCATATTGCCACCGTTGAGTAATTTTGGTGGCAAATTATAATTTATCAAATAAATCAGCAACTTTTCTTTGTGATTCTTCTGTAGTATGTGTATAGGTATTTAATGTTATATTAATGTTTGCATGTCCTAATCTTTTCTGAACATCTTTAGGCGTAACTCCGTTTTGTATTAACATACTTCATGTGTATGACGCAACATGTGAAAATTAAACTCAAAACCCAGCTTGTTTTTAACTGTAATACCTAGCTTACTAGAAATTGTTGTATTTCTTGTAAAATTGCCATTTTTACTTGTGCATACTATGTTTGCTATAGGATAATCTTTATCATGGTAAAATTCACCTAATTTCAACTTCATTTCCTTTTGATATATTTTATGTTCTTTCAGAATTTTAGTTAAAGTGTCTCCTATA
Source organism: Metaclostridioides mangenotii (assembly GCF_018917235.1). Taxonomy (GTDB): domain Bacteria; phylum Bacillota; class Clostridia; order Peptostreptococcales; family Peptostreptococcaceae; genus Metaclostridioides. Next base: position 95,221 of record NZ_JAHLOF010000006.1, on the reverse strand, counting down.
GTAATCACTCTATAAGATGATTGTGTTTTTGGCGTATCAATTTTATGTTTTCTCGTCGCCTCATCAAGAACCATTGTTTTTTTAATATTTATAGTTTTTTTCTTAAAGTCAATATCATCCCATGTTAATGCACATACTTCACCACATCTCATTCCTGTGTAATATCCAATTTGCAATAAGATGTGATATAAGTCTCCTTTAGGAAAGGCTTCTAACAATTGGTTAAATTGTTCTTTTGTTATGGTTTGAACTTCTTACCATATAGCTCTACATAATAATACAAGATTATAGATACAAATGTCGACAAAATAAACGATCTCTTTATGTTAAACTTAGCGAAATTTTTGAAAAGTATCCAGATTTTTATTCATTAGTAAAATATAAAATAAACGAAGAGAGAGAGACAGAAGTTGACTTCTTTTTCCTGTTTCATAACCGTTATATGTAGTAATTGGCATATCCAATCTTTTAGCCATTTCCTTTTGCATCAGATTTAAATCTTCTCGAACTTCTCTTAGCCTTTTAGCAAATACATTTTCTTTATAGTTCATTTTGAATAATCCTCCAAGATTTTAATTTATTTAATAAATATATATTACTATAAAATAGTGCAGAAAATGTAAATATGACTCACGCTTATTTAAATGGAATTCACAACAAGTAGCGAGATAAAAATATAACTACATATGAACAACTAAAAACCTATGAGCTAGGTGTAAGAAATGAACAGGAAGCCAAGGAGAAAAAACCAACTAGATATCAAGTTATAGACCAAAGAAAAATAGACGTTAATTTGTGTATTCTTACTTGGCCGTTATCTTGAATCAAGGAGAATTGAAAGATTTTATAAAAATATAATAATTTGGTTTCGGAAAATAAAAAATTTAAGAGAGATTATGAGTATTTTCGAAATAGATTAGGACTGAATAAATTACTGATGCTGATGTGGGATGTAAGTAATATGGACAAAAGTTGCAATAACTATTATTGGCATAGTGCTATAGATGAGATGAATGCATTAAAAAATTAAAATCAAAAGAACGTGAATGTGAAGTTCATTGAATGTGAATGCGGAAATGAGGCAGAATATATTTCAGATAACGAATTTTACTATACAGATTGTCTTATGCAAAGTTTTGGTCTGGATTAAAGCACAGAAACTCATTATAGTCTTGATGGAACATATTAAGGCTCTAACGATGATATGGACGTGTTTATAGATGGTATAAAAAATTGCGGTTATACTATTGAAAATTTGGAGGCTAAGTAATATGGATTACAAACCATCTTTAGTAAAAGAATTAATGTCTGAGATAGATAGTATCAAGAGTAAACATAAAAAGGAAATAGAACAAGCAAGACAATTAAAATCAAATAATAAATTTTCTTTCGAGGTATTAGATTTAGTAGAAAAATATGCAGATAAAATATTTGATGAAATTAGTTTTGCTTACTCAGATTTAGTAGATAAAGAATGAATGGGAGGTAAGTATTGAAAGTTGAATTTACAATACCAGTAGAGTGTGTCAGCAAGGATAGACCAAGATATGATAATGGACATGCTAGGACTACAGTTAAAACAAAATATTTTGAACAGTCAATAAAGTATCTATATTTAAAAAGACATTATTTTGAGGGATTAATCAAAGTAAGTATTGATATCTACTCTAAGAAGCCTAAGAAACCTAGCTACTTTAGACTACAAGAAAGATATAGACAACATGGTTAAGGCTAAAATACAAGAGAAGTGAAGCAGTTAGCCATAGCATTATTTGGAAGCAATGTTTTTAGTGAAAAGGATCCTAGCTTGTTTGATTTAATAGATATATAAAGGAAATAGACATTATTCTATTTCCTTTATATATGTTATTTGGTTATACTATACTTTATAATACCAACAAAACTATAAAGAATTTCTTTTTAAAATTCATTTAATCCATAATTAGCTTAAAGTAATATTAATACTGACTCATTACTTTAATATTCTTATTAGTCTTACAAATAACTGCTAGTATTACAGTAAATACTCCTGATATTAAAAACCAATTATTTATTCCTATTCTTTCAGATACAAACCCTGCTACTAATAGTCCAACTGGTGTTGCAATTAGCATCATACTTGTCACTATACTTATTACTCTTCCTAATATACTTGGATCTATTATAGTTTGAAGCAATATAAAGTAGCCCGAATTGAAAAGTGGAGAACATAATCCCATAATTAATGTAAGTACTCCAAATATAAGAATTTGACTTTTTGGTAAAAATCCAGAAATTATAAGTGGTAATCCAAATAATAAAAGTGCTATGAATACTAAATTTATTTTCTTAATTTTATTACTTATAATACCTATCAATACAGACCCTAGTAGCATTCCTATTGCAAATACCATCTCTATAGCTCCGGCTTGATTAGATCCACCATTAAAGTGGCTATTTACTATAAGAGGAAATAACGTGCCCACAGGTATACATAATACTGCGTTTATAGACATTATGATAGTAAGAGCGTATAATCCATTGTGATTTTTTAATTGCGTATATCCATATTTAATTTCTTTAAAAACTCCACTATTTTCAATATCTTCATTGCTTTTAACTGCATTTGGTATGCTTACAATTTTTAAAGTAATTACTGCTAATATTGCCCCAACTATATCAATTAATAATATATATTCTATATCTAAATACCCCATCATGAGTGCACCAATAGCAGGCCCTAATATATTTGCGCCGGACTGAATAAATTGGTTTACACTGGCTGATAATCCTAATTTTTCTAAAGGTACTATCATTGGTATAGATGCTTGCATAGAAGACGAGTGAAAGCTACTTCCCACAGATCTAATAAATAATACAAAGTAAACTAAATTTACAGATTCTGTATTATTAATAAAACTTATAGACAGCATTAATGTTGCAAGTGCTACTGTTGAATCTGATATCATCATTATATTTTTTCTATTATATTTATCGACTATTGTTCCTATAAAAGGACCAAGTATAGCTTGAGGTAGTAATCCTACAATAGCTGATATAGAAAGTACTATAGCTGAATTAGTTTTTACTGTTAAGTACCACATAATTGCGAATTGAACTACGCTACTTCCTATTATTGAGAATGCTTGACCGAAGGATATTGTATAAAACACTTTTTTCCATTGGTTGTTATTTTCTATATTATTATTCATTAATTTATTCTCCTCGTTTCTTATTTTAATTTTAAATTACTATTTTCTATCGCACATACATAACATATTTTCATAATTTTTCATGAAAAGTTATAGTACTTCTGTTTGTTTAAGGATATAAAAAAATCACAGGTGGTGCCTGTGATTGAGGTAAATAAGAAGATATCTTTTTATTTTAAAATTTTTGTAAAATCCATCATTAAATAAACATATAGTTAAAGTTTTTTAACAACAAAAAAAGACTACCTGATAGTCTTTTTTATTTTAATATATAAACGAGTTTATTAAAAATAGACGGACTAATCCCATTTACCCTGTTTTCACAAACAGAGCCTTTAAACAATATTCAATTACTTGTTTAAAGTTTGGAAACGTAGTCTCATAGATGCTGTCATTTTCAATAATCCTCCTTGTAAGTTCAAATTTAATCCTTATTTTATAAGGTCTTATACATTATATATAAAATACATCATTATTTCAATATATTTTTTAAATTTTGGTTTAAAACTTCTTGTACTATTGCTTTAATATGAATAGCTGTGTAAAACAAAATAAATTAAATTTAAGAACTCTAGAAATAAGGTTCTTTTCTATTGCCGATTTATTGCCTGATTTTAGTATAAAAATATGAAATAATTGTTTTGTGGAAAAATATTCCACAACCAAAACTTAATAACTGGCTAGGTTTAGTTTAAGGGAACCTGCTTGGAGGTAAATATGAATAAATTAAAAAATTACGAATTACATAACGGAGACTGTCTATATATTATGAAAGATATTCTGGATAAGAGTATCGATCTAATTCTGTACGATCCCCCACACTAAAACAAATACTTATTGTATCCAGTATAATAATTCTCCTTATGAAGAATGTATCTATAGCAAACAGTATCTTTTGTATTTAAAAGAATAGATTTAAATAGTTTATTTTTTTTGGTCTTTTTATTTGTATTAGAAAATTTTTTTGTAACTGTTTCTAGATATATAAATCCTAAATTCTTGAGCGATTTAGTTGAATTAGAGTTTTCTTTATATGTTTCAGCTATGATTCGTTTTAAATTTAGATGTGTAAATCCATAGTTTATCATAGCCTCAGTAATTTCTGTAGCATAGTCATCTCCCCAATAATTTGGATTTATACAGATGCCTATTTCAGCTTCCTCATCGCCAGGCTTTATATTGTTAAATCCCTGATTTCCTATGACTTTATTATCTCTTTTAGAAACTATTGCGTAGTGTCCTACTCTCCCTTGGTTATAATTATTTATAAAATACTTTTTTATAAACCTTTCAGTATCTTTTATATTGGAATGTTTTTTTATTGGTAAATACTTTACTACAATGTCTTTACTATAACATTCATACAAATCTTTTGCGTCAGATAGTCTCACAGGTCTTAAAAAGCAATTTTTACTCTCTAGCGGTTTCATTTGTGAATACTCATTACTCATACTATCCTCCCCCTAATATCATCATCTATATTATTGTATTTATTTACTTGAATTTAGTTCGCAATACAAAATAGCAGATGAATTTAAAAGCTATAATAAATTCAGTCAAATTAATTAATAGTAATATAAAAAATTATAAATATAGTTGTGATAAAAAGATTTAAGTTAACTTATTTAACTAATTTATAGCTCTAATTTTTATGCTTAAAACAATTTAACATTGACCATACTATCTATAAGAGGTGATAGTATGGATATATTCGAAGAAAAAGGAATAGAGAAGCATCTTGATAATGTGACTAAGTTTGTAGGTAATGACTTTAATGATACATATGGAAAAGTGGTTGAGTGTGGTTGGGAAATAGAAAATTAATGTAACGTAAAAAGGTAGCTAAATTGCTACCCTATTTTACTATATCTAAGTTAACAGATTATTTAAGTAGAAAGTAATTTAGACAGTAAATCAACGTGATTTAGTTCTTCAGATATTATATTTGAAATCAAATATCTATCAGAAGGATATTGTAATCCATTCATTATGCTTCTATATTTTTGGACAGATTCTAAAGTTTCTGCAAGAATGTTTTGCAATCCTTCTATAAGATTTTTAGGTGGCTGAAAAATTCCTTCATATAATGGTGCGTGAGTGCCTGTAAGTCGATAATACATATTATACAGTATGTTTGCGTGAACTAACTCTTCATCTTTAATAAATTCTAAAATCGTTAATAATTCTTTTGTCTGAGCTGGAGATAGAGTAGGTATAGGAGAAAGTTCATCTATTTTAATTTGATCAATCAACCACTGATAAAATTGTAAGTGTCTTTCTTTTAATATTATAGATTCCACTAGCATATCTATTGTATTCTGAAAAGGATTCGGATCTGGGTATAGACCTTCATACATAATAAACCTCCTAAACGTTTTACTATAGATATATGTTTTAAATAAGTTTTAGATACTTATTAAATAATTGCTTAAAATCACTCACCATTGATCATACTACACATGAGAGATGATTACATGGATATATTTGATGAAAAAGGTATTAAGCCTATGCTAATTAATGAAACTAATGAGGCTTTTGATTCTCCTGATTATATATTCGAACTTAAATTAGACGGAATTAGATGTATTGCATATTTAGATAAAGATAGTACGGATTTGAGAAATAAAAGGGATTTTAAGTTGATACCAAGATTTCCAGAACTAGAGTATCTACATAAATATGTAAATGAAAAATGTATACTAGATGGTGAACTAATTGCAATGAACAATGGTGTACCAAACTTCTATGAATTGCAAAGAAGAACTTTATTAAGTGGTCCTTTTAAAATGCAACTATCCGCAAAGAAATATCCAGTATCTTTTATAGCATACGACATTATTTACTATAAAGATGAATTAGTTACGGATTTACCATTAATAGAACGAAAGAAGTTACTAGAGAAGACTGTTAAATAGATGGATAGATTTGCAATATCTAGGTATATAGAAGGAAAAGGAAAAGCATTATACCAGGTTGCAGAGAATCAAAAGTTAGAGGGTATTGTTGCAAAGGACAAAAACAGTATATATTGGTTCGGTAAAAAGAGTAGAGACTGGATAAAAATTAAGTATATGAACGATGAAGACTTTGTTGTATGCGGTTATATATTAAAAGAGAATAATATGACTAGTTTAGTAATTGCACAATATAATGAAGAAAACAAATTGATATATAAAGGACATGTAACATTAGGTGTTAGTCTTAGAAAACTTAATCAATATAAATATAAAAAAGTTAGTGAACCATAAATTAAGTACGTACCTAGTGGATCTAATAACGAAGATACTGTTTGGCTAGAGCCAACTTTAGTATGTACAGTGGAATATATGCTGAATGATAAGGACAGTTTGAGGCAACCAGTTTTAAAAGGAATAAGAGAAGATAAATTACCGAATGAATGTAGAGAATAGTGATTTTTATAATATTTGTATATATCGATTACCTGGATATCCAATATGTAGTAATGATATAAGAAAAGACTGTGTTTTATATAGCAATGATGCAGACAAGACGATTGCCGAAGTATTTGCATGGAGTAAAGAGAACTGTGTTGTTATGGATATAAAAGATTCTAAATCATATACAGCGGATAATTTATTTATCGTTGGTTGTAGGACAGAGGAAGCACTAAGGAAAATGAACTTACCAGATAGATACACAGTATTTAATGGTGTAGATAGATGGGATACTTTAAATAAGGTATTAAATAGGAGATAAGGCTAGCTTAATTGCTAACCAATTGTCATACTAAAACCAGGAGGTTGATAGTATGGATATAAAAGATATATTTAGTTACGATCCAAGATGCTATGCTAATCTTGCAATGTAGTTTATATCAAAGGAAATGTAAATTTAGTTTAGATTTATTAATTAATAAAAAAATATTTGCAAAAAAGTTAAAACTTAGCTATATTAAAAATTATTAAAATATATAACTATATCTGGGATTATAAAAAATAGTTTTACATATTAAGGGGTGAATTAAAAATGAATAAGTTTAATTGTTTAATTTGTAATGAGGAAGTACTTTACGAAAATGAAAGTAAAGAAAGAGTTTGTTATTTCTGTAAAGAGACTTATGAGTCAGCTATAGTATGCAAAAATGGACACTATGTATGTGATGCATGTCATAGTAGTGATGCATATACAGCTATAACAAACTATTGTTTAAACACTAATAGTATAAACCCATTAGAAATGGCATTAGATTTAATGAAGCATCCAGCTATTAAGATGCATGGACCAGAACACCACTACTTAGTTCCAGCTGTATTAAGTACTGCATTTTTAAATAAAACTAAGGAAAAAGAAAAATTAGATAATTTACTAAATGAATGCCAAAAAAGAGCTAAAAATGTATTAGGGGGATTCTGTGGGTTTTACGGAGCATGTGGAGCTGGTGTAGGATGTGGTATTTACACTAGCTTAATACAGGAATCAGGTCCTATGAATAAGGAAGAATGGGGACTTTGTAATTTAATGACATCAAAGGCACTTGAAAGTATCAGCAAATTTGGAGGACCCAGATGTTGTAAAAGAGATTCTTTTACGGCTATAGAAACAGCAATAGATTTTACTAAAGAGTATTTAAATGTTGAGCTAGAAAAAACTGTAGACTTAAAATGCAATTTTAATAGCTTAAATAAAGAGTGCTTAAATAGCAAATGTAAATTTTATAGCGAAAGTGTCTTAGATTTAGAAGATAATTAGTTACTTATATATATATTGTAGTAGAAAATAGAAAGTATCTCCCGAAGGAGATACTTTCTATTTATTAGCTGTAACTGAAGCGGACATGATATACTCACCTACATTTAAATTATGCCCCCACTTCTCTTCATATTCTTTAGAAACAGGCTTTATGTCTATTTTTATATTTTTAAATTCTGAATTTGTTAAGTAAATTTCTAACTCTTCAACTGAAGAGGCACCTGTGACTCAGCCACAATATAGCTTTTCATCTTGTTTCATTTCTTGAGTTAAATCTTTCATAAGTACTATGTCTGATATAGATAATCTACCACCAGTTTTAAGTACTCGATAAGCCTCATCATAGACTCTTTGTTTGTTAGGAGATAGATTTATAACACAGTTTGAGATTATAATATCAACTATGTTATTTGCTACAGGAAGATTTTCTATTTCTCCAAGTCTAAAATCTACATTTTTATAATTATCATTAATCGCATTATTTCTTGCTTGGCTTAACATTTCTGGAGTCATATCTACTCCTATAACTAAACCTTTATCTCCAACTTTTTTAGATGCTAAGAAACAATCAAATCCAGCTCCACTACCTAAATCAAGCACAGTTTCACCCTCCTTTATATTTGCTACTAAATGAGGATTTCCACACCCTAAACCTAAGTTTGAATCTTTAGGTACAGTTTCAATATCGTCATTAGAATATCCTATACTTTTAGATATATCTCCTCCACAACAACTAAAGCCAGGTTCATTTGTTACTATTTTCTTATAGCTATTCCTAACTATATTTTTTAAATCTCCATTAGTAAAATCTTTCATATTATAAGCACCACCTTAATTAGACACTCTTAGGTCTATTTCTATAATTTTATTTTGTTTTTATATTTAATTCTCTACATATAATTTTTGCTGTTTGCTCTGCCACTAGATATTTTTATTTTGAACCTTCTCTTATAAGTCTTGCAAAGTCATTTGAAAGTATTTCATTTGCTTCTATTTCATGTGCCATTTTTTCAAAGTCATATTTTACTTCTATAATTTCTACTTCTACGCTTGATAGAGTTTTAGATATTTCATCTTCATTTTTTATATCTATAATCACATAGTTTGCATTAGGATTGCCTGTTTTAGGTTTTCCGACACTTCCAGCATTAACAAGTAATTTTTCTCCATAATACTTAGCATATGGTATATGAGTGTGGCCACAAACTAATATATCATCAACTAACTCACTCATAACTTCATCTGCTTCTTTTGAGTCTTGTTTTAAATACTCATTTATAAGCCTTGTGCTACCATGCACAAACCTTATAGCTTTATTATCAAAGGTAAAACGTAATTCTTTTGGTAAATTTCTTAAGTATTCTTTATTTTCATTGATTGTAGCTTGGCCTGTAAAATGCATTGAAAGTCCCGCTTTTTCAGCATCTTTAGGATCAGGATAATCACATCCACAAACTATTTTTAAGTTACCTATGGCGTCATCATAATTTCCCATTATAGTAAGTATCTTATTTCTCTTTAAAGTTTCAATAACCTCATTTGGTCTTGTCCCATAACCTACTAAATCGCCCGTACATACTGTAATATCTACATCTTTAGTTTCAATGTTAGTTAACACTGCATCTAGGGCATATATGTTACTATGAATATCTGAAATAACTGCTATTCTCATGGTTTTACCTCCTGGATTTTCCCTTAATTTCCGAAATTATATCTTTTACCTGAGAAACTGTATCACATTTTAAATTGGCAGCCTTATAAGCTTTTAAGATAGCAGAGTCTTCCTTTAATTTTTGCTCATTATCTAACTCTTTATCTAAAATAACTTTTATAAAGTTAAATTGATTTAGAGTATCTTCATCTAATTTGTAGTAAATAAATTTTGCGTCTTTATAAGATTCAACCAAGCTAACATTTGTAAGCTTACTTAAATGTCTAGATGCATTAGATTGTATAATTTCAAGTATTGCCTCTATCTCACAAACACAAAGAGCCCCATCTCTTAAAATATTAAGTATTCTTATTCTAGTTTCATCGCTTAAAGCTTTTAATATTTGTATAATTTCCATAATAACTCCTTTTCATATTAACATATTCACTTATAATCATATGATATGCTGAAAAATGTATTTTGTAAATGTAAATTAACTTTTTGATTTTAATTTCAACAATATTTTAATTTAATAAACATCCATTTAACTAACTTATGTACTTTTAAATAGTTCAATATATACTACGATTACGAACTAATAAAAATATAATCTACCATATAATTTTACCCCTTAGTAATTCTTCAGTTTGGGTTCAAGTCTATCTATGAGAGGCATAGTAAATTCAATAACCACAAAGAGACACCTAGAAACTTACGAGGATGTTAAAATAGTTTTATATAAATTAGTAGAAAGTGTATCAGAAAGACTTAGAAAGACTTAGAAAGCACGGTTTTGTCTGCAGTACTGTACAAATAACAATAAGAGATAGTTCTTTAATGTCATACGAAAGGCAAGGTTTTTTATTAATTCCTTGCTGCACAACAAATGGAATATTTGATAAAGCATTCGAATTGTTCAAGGCACATCATTATTCTTTTGTTCCTGTTAGAAAGCTTGGAGTGCGTGCTTGTAATTTAACTAATTCTAATTATGTACAAATGTCATTTGATATTCGTTTTGTAGATATGCAAAGACATGAGAAAATAGATGAGACTATTGATAATCTAAGATGTAGATTTGGGCATTATGCAGTTCAAAGAGGAATATTGCTGGTTGACACTGAATTATCTCATATAAATCCCACGGAAGATCATGTTATACATCCTGCAGCATATAGATAATATAATTGTAAAAATTAATTAACTTGAAAGAGTATCATGCTTTATGTTTAATCAAAAATGAAGAGAAGAATTATTCTAGTTTTATTGCGAAACTACCTACTTTATTGTAGGTAGTTTTTTATGTAATAAATAATGAATCTTAATTAAATTTACACAAAAAAATAGAGGGATCTAAATAAATAGATTTCCCCTAAGGCCACTAATCGATTACGCTTAACGTTTATAAACGAGTTTAAGAACGCTATGCTTGTTATTCACTTGTGTAATAAAGTGTATACATAATGTTTTTTAAATGTGCATGTCTCCTAGTTTAAATTTATATTGCCACCATTTTGCCGACCTAAAACACAAAATTTAGAATATGCGCTATAGAATTCTATAGTTAGATTTATTAGAGTTGGCAGTTTTAAAAATAGTATTTTCAATATGTTGAATGTATTTTAAATATATTCTATAGTTAGTTATAAAATAGTAAGACGTATAAATGTTACTTATCCTGCAGATTGGGCAAATAGTTAATTAATTGATTAAATTCAATTTTGTTTTTAGATGATATTTTTATATTGTATCAAATAGGCATCCCAATTCTTTTAATGAAAAATAAGAGAAATGATGGGTGCTATATATAGGACCTTATAACTCATTTGCTACGAAACTAATAAAAATTAAATGAAATTTCAACAGAACTATTAAGATAAATAGGGATATGTTATAATTGTAGTAGTAATAATTATAAAAATTGATTGATTTTTATAATATATTAAATGGTTTTATAAATTTGTAGGAGTATATCTTTTGACAGAAAAAAGTAAAATTGAGTCTCAGAATTAGGTAGTATTGCAGTAGCATACTCCGGAGAAATTGACAGTAATTCCTTTTAAAAGTAGCGAAGGATACATTAGGATATAATGTAATTGCAGTTACAACTGTCTATATGAAGTCCTTTAAAAGAATGCGGATTTACTAAATCTGAAATTAGAGAGTTTTCATATAAATTAAAACTTGAAACATACGATAAACCAGCTTTTGCATATTTAACAAGTAGAGTTCCATATGGAACAAGGATTACTGTCGAAAAGTTGCGTACTATAGAGGAAAGTGAGAACTACCTTATAGACCTTGATTTTAAACAGTTTAGAGTTAAATTGCATGATAATATTGCAAGAGTTGAAGTAGATAAAAAAGAGATTGAAAAATTTTTTGTAGGAAATACTATTTTGTAGGAAATACTATGGAAAAAGTAGATAAAAAACTTAAAGAATTAGGATTTAACTATGTTACATTGGACATGTCTGGTTACAAGATTGGAAGCATGAATGTATATGTAGAGTAATTAGGAGGGAAAATGAAAAATTACACATTGGTAGCACCATGCTTTTTCGGTATGGAAAAAATGTTAGCTAGAGAAATAAAGGATTTAGGATTTGAGATTATAAAGACAGAAGACGGGAGAGTCACGTATAAAACTGATGAAACTGGAATAGCTAAATCAAATATATGGTTAAGATGTGCTGAGAGAATTCACTTAAAAGTTGCAGAATTTGAAGCAAAGAGTTTTGATGAATTGTATGAAAATACAAAAAGAATAAATTGGTCTAGCTTTATACCTTATGGAGCTGAGTTTCCTATTTCAAAAGCTTCATCAATAAAATCTAAACTTCACAGCACGCCAGATATACAGTCTATTGTCAAAAAGGCCGTAGTAGATAGTCTTAAAAAGAGTTATTTAGAATGCGGATTATTAAAGGAAGATAAAGAAAAGTACCCGATTTTTGTATTTATACATAAAGATAAGGTTGTACTAACCATAGATACTACTGGAGACGCGTTGCATAAGAGGGGATATAGAGAAAAGGCAAACAAAGCTCCTATAAGAGAAACCTTGGCTGCTGGTCTTGTATATTTGACTCCTTGGAGACCAGGTAGGACTTTAGTGGATCCGATGTGCGGATCGGGAACTATATTAATAGAAGCTGCTATGATTGGACTTAATATGGCTCCAGGACTTAATAGAGAGTTTATATCAGAAAAATGGAGAACTTATGATAAAAGTTTTTGGTGGGATGTAAGAAGAGATGCATTTGATAAAATAGAATCAGAAAGAGAATTTAAAATTAAAGGATACGATATAGACCAGGAAAGTATAGATATAGCAAAAGAAAATGCAGAAATAGCAGGTGTAGAGGACTATATAGAATTCGAGGTTGGAGATGTTACTAAGTTTAAAAGCGATGAGGAGTATGGGTTTATAATAACTAATCCACCTTATGGAGAAAGACTTGAAGATAAAGACACTATCAAGCAACTTTATAAGGAAATTGGCTATGCATTTAAAAAACTTAAAAATTGGTCTTATTATTTAATTACGTCATTTGAAGAGTTTGAATATGAGTTTGGTAAGGCTGCTGATAAAAAAAGAAAACTCTACAATGGTATGTTAAAAACTTATTATTATCAATACATGGGACCAAAACCGCCTAGAAAAAATGAGTCTGAGTAAGTGATAGGAGGAATATATGAAATCATATAAGCTAATTATTTTGGCAGTTTTAGTTATGGCTTTTAGTTCTGGATGTAATATGAAAACAGATTCAGCTGAAAATTTAGTTGACAAGCCAAAATATGATATAGATAAAAAATCATTAGAAGATGGTATCAGTAAATTACTACCTCCAAATACGTCATTTACTCTTCCCTCTAATTCTAAAGATGTTGGTACGATAAATAATGTAGATTTAAATGGAAATGGTGTTGAAGAAGTAGTAGCATTTAAGAAATCTGAAAATCTTAATGAAAATTCATCTAACAAAGTGGGATTTATGATTCTAAGAAAAACTAATGACAACTACTCATTTGACGATGAGGAACTTATAGACGGGGATTCAATTGAATATGCTAATTTTTATGATTTAAATAATGATGGACATAAAGAGATTGTTATTTTATCCAAATCGAAAGATAAAACTACTATGCATATATATAGTTATATAAATAATAAAATAAAAAAACTATACACAGTTGAACCAAGCTGGATAGAAAACTCAGAAAATTTAACTGACATGAAGATTCAAATAGGTAAAATGGATAGTGATGGTTTACTAGATATAGTTATGGTTAACTTAAATCCGAAAACTAATGAAGCATATGTAAGTGTATTAAATTTTGACGATACTTTGATTCACAAGGATACTACAGTTTTTCAGAATGTAAAAAATATAAGCGAAATGTATCTAAATATTGGTAGAGTTTCGGCAAAAAGAAGAGGTGTTGTAGTAGATATTCCGATTTTAAAAGGTGGTTATTACAGCACAAATATACTTTATATGCAAAACAATAAAATTGAAAAAGCATTTGTAGATAATGAAATTATAAAACCGTACTATATACCTATTAGAGATATAGATAAAGATAAAATTTTAGAAATACCTACAAATGATGTTACTTATAAATCTAAAGATGAAGCCAACGTTACTTGGTATAAATGGAGTGGTAGAAAAGGTTATAAATCTTTCTCATCTCAAATTTATTACAATTACAAATGCAACTATAAAGTATTGATTCCAAATAATTTGACTGGCAAGGTTATTGTTGAGGAAGAGTTGGTTAATGGTAAAAATCCGAAAACTTCTGTTTTTAAATTCTACTATTATGATTCAGTAGATTCTGAGCGAAAAAATCTATTCTATATAACAGTTGAAAATAAAAGTAAAATTGATGAAAGTCAAGGTAAAAATTCACACAACCCGATTACATTAAAAGAAACAGAGGATTACAATTACTTTTTGACTATAAATAACATTGAAGAAACAAAAAAATTGGATCTAACAGCAGAGGTAATTAAAGATGATTATTTTTCACTTATTTACGAATAATATATTGTTAACATGGAGGTTATATTGTGAAAGGAAAAATATTAGTTTTAGAAGATGAGATTGGAATAAGAAGTTTTGTTAGTATCAACTTAAAAAGAGAAGGTTATGAGATAATAGAAGCCGGAACAGGCCAAGAAGCGATAGAAAAAATGACATCAGAAGGGAACATATCTTTAGCACTTTTGGATGTTATGTTACCAGATATGAGTGGTATAGAAGTGTGTAAATTCATAAGAGAGAATTTTGATCAGGTAGGTATAATAATGCTTACAGCAAAGGCTCAAGAAGATGATAAAATAGAAGGTTTTATATCTGGTGCAGACGACTATATAGTCAAACCTTTTAGTATAAAAGAGCTTTTAGTTAGAGTAACAGCACTTCTTAGAAGGGTAAATAAAGAAGAAAATAGCTCTAATGTAAGTGAGATAGTTTTCCCACCATTTGTGCTTGATATAGACAAGAGAAAACTTTTTAAAAATAATAAAGAAATAGAACTTACACCTACAGAATTTTCAATTGTTAAATATTTGATGTCTAATGCTAAACAATCATTGAGTAGAGACCAAATTTTAGACGAAGTGTGGGGAGCTAACTATCTATACGACTTTAAAATAGTCGATGTAAATATTAGAAGAATTAGAAATAAAATTGAAGATGATCCATCTAAACCGAAGTATATTCAAACAATTTGGGGATATGGCTATTGTTTTAGAAAGGAAGAAGATGAGTAGTGCTACACTTTGACGGATTAAGAAAAAAAGTAATCAAAAATCACTTTATAATTATAATAATAATGGTCGTCCTATTTGAAGGCATGTTTATGTTTTACATACAGAATAACTACTATGAATCAACTAGACAGTTATTAAGAGCCCAACTATTAAACTACACAACTGACTGGACGTATAAAACGGATGCTGTTGACACTACTAGTTTTGAGACAAAAATAAACAATATTTACGAAAGACAAAGTTTAGATAAAAACTCAAAATTTGGAGTATCTATTATAGATAAAAATAGACGTTTAATATTAGATCAGTATGGTTTTAAAAGCAATGAAAAGGTATACTACGACGATGTTGAAAGAGCGCTAAGAGATTCTAAAACTTATGCTCCATATACTTATAAAATTCCAGAAACTGGAGAACATGTTATGAGTATATCGGCACCTTTAAAGTCAAACAATACCATCGAAGGTGTAGTAAGATATACCACTTCACTTGAAGAAATTGACAAAGCTATAGCTATGCAGGCATTATGGTTAGTCCTAGCTGGTATACTTATACTATTAATAGCAGTCGCAATAAGTTTAAAGTTTGCTGAAACTCTTATAAATCCACTTAGCGAACTTAAAAAATTTGCAAACGAACTAGCTAACGGTAACTATAAAGTTAAACTTAAACATTCAACTATTGTTGATGATGAGATTGGGGAATTGGCACAGACTTTTGAGCATATGGCTTATGAAATAGATAAGAGTGAAAAACTAAAGGAAGAATTTATATCTTCTATTTCACATGAACTTAGGACACCTTTAACTTCGATAAAAGGGTGGAGTGAAACCCTTGGATTTGAAAGCATAACAAGGGAAGAGCTAGACCTAGGACTTGGAATAATTCAAGATGAAACAGCTCGACTTATAAAACTTGTTGAAGAACTTTTGGATTTCTCAAGATTATCATCTGATAGAATTAAAATTAATATTGATGAAGTGGATGTTGAAGGTTTAGTTGTAGGAGTAGTAAATCAACTTAAGGTAAAGGCTTCAGAAAAGAACGTTGAGTTATTATTTGAATTTGAAAACGAAGAGATGGTGACTATACAAGGCGATAAAAATAGATTGAGACAAGTGCTTATCAACTTGATCCAAAATTCACTAAAGTTTACAGATTCAGAAGGATATGTGAAATTGTATGTTTCGCAAGATGAAGAGATGACGACTATAAAGGTTGAAGACAATGGAGCAGGTATAGAAGAACAAAACTTAAGTAAAGTTTTAGATAAATTTTTCCAAGAAGATTACAATAAAGCTGGCAGTGGTTTAGGACTAGCTATAAGCAATGAAATTGTTAAACTTCACGGTGGAACTATGATCATAAATAGTAAGAAAAACGAAGGTACAACAATAACATTTACCTTAGCTAATAAGGTAGTTAAAGTCTAAAATAAAGGAAGTATAAAATGAGAAATATAAAACTAGTAATATCGTATGACGGTTCAAGATACAAAGGATTTCAAAGACTTGCAGATAATGATATGACAATACAGGAGAAAATAGAGTCTGTATTAAGCAAATTGACAGGAGAGAATATTGAGATAATTGCATCAGGAAGGACTGATATGGGGGTTCATGCTAGATACCAAGTAGCAAATTTTAAAACTAATTCTAATGAATCTACTAATAAAATACAAAAATATTTGTATATGTATTTGCCTGAAGATATTGTTGTCAATTCAGTTGAAGAGGTCGATGACAGATTCCATTCAAGATACAATGTTAAGTCTAAAACATATGTTTATAAAATAGATAACAATGATTATCCTAGTCCTTTCACAAGAAAATACAGAACTCATATACCAAAAAAGTTGGATGTGAAAAAAATGAAAGATGCAAGTAAATACTTGATAGGAGAGCACGATTTCTCTAGTTTTGTATCATCCAGATCAAAGAAAAAATCTAATGTCAGAACTATATACAGTATAGAAATTGCTTCAAAAGATGGAAATATAGATATTTATATAAAAGGTAATGGATTTTTACACAACATGGTGAGAATAATTGTAGGTACATTAATAGACATTGGACATGGTAAGTTTGAACCGGAGCAAATGAAAAATCTTATATTAGCAAAAAATAGGAGTATTGCCTCAGAGACTGCGAAATCTAAAGGCTTAGTACTTCATGATGTAAAATATTAATATTTATTTTAAATTTTAATTGACAGATTATCAAAAATAAATTATGATATTGGTTACAAAGCAATATAATTAAATCCTGTGAAAAAGAGATTAGCTTGATGGAATTTTATAGAGAGCCGAGGGTGGTGGAAGCTTGGCAAATGAATTTTAGTGAAGAGAGCTTTGGAGGATATCGCCAGAAAAGGTTAGTATGGTGGTAGGAATTCTCGCCTTAAGAGATTGAGTGGATAAGTTAACTTATCAATTAGAGTGGTACCGCGGATATTCGCCTCTTAGTATTTTACTAAGAGGCTTTTTTAGTACTAAAATTCAATAATTACATGTCATATAATATATTAGGACTTGGTTTTCTAGAGACAGACTTAATATATTTAAGGATGTATTTATAATTCAATTGAAGAAAATTAAAAATTACAAATGTAAATATAAATTCGAGATAGTAATAATAAAATAGTAAATTGGGAGGAAATTGATATGAAAGAAAAAGTTGTTTTAGCGTATTCTGGAGGATTAGACACTTCAATAATAATACCTTGGTTAAAAGAGACTTATGATGATATAGAAGTAATTGCAGTGTGTGGTAATGTTGGTCAAGAAGACAAGATGCAAGATGTATACAACAAAGCTTTAAAGAGCGGTGCATCAAAAGCGTATGTTGATGATATATGTGAAGAATTTGTTACAGAAACTATTTTTAAAGCTATAAAAGCTGAAGCAAAATACGAGGGAAAATATTTATTAGGTACATCTTTAGCTAGACCGATTATAGCTAAAAGACTTGTAGAAGTTGCGCACAAAGAAGGTGCTAAATATATTTGCCACGGTTGTACAGGTAAAGGTAATGATCAAGTTAGATTTGAAGCTACAATAGCAGCATTAGATCCAAGTATTAAAGTTATCGCTCCTTGGAGAATGTGGGATATAAAATCTAGAGAAGATGCTATAGACTATGCAAATAAGCACAATATAGAAGTTACAGCTACTAAAGAAAAGATATACTCAGTAGATGCTAACCTTTGGCATGTATCTACTGAAGGTGGAGATATAGAAGATCTAAGAAATGAACACAATCCAGAGTTAGTATATAAAGAGTGTGTTTCGCCTGAAAAGGCCTGTGATACAGCAGAATATGTAGAGATTTTCTTTGAAAAAGGAACTCCTAAAAAAATTAATGGAGAAGTATTAGCACCAGTTGAACTAGTTAAAAAAGTTAATGAACTTGGCAAGAAACACGGTATTGGCGTTGTAGATATCCTTGAAAACAGATTAGTTGGTATGAAGTCAAGAGGAATTTATGAAACGCCAGGAGGAACAATACTTTATGAAGCACACAATATATTAGAAAGTGCTACATTAGATAAAGATACTCTACACTACAAGCAATTAGTTTCTTATAAGTACGGAGAACTTGTTTACGATGGATTATGGTATTCTAAATTAAGAGAGGCAATAGATGCATTTATAGAGTCAACACAAGACAATGTTACTGGCTCAGTAAAGCTTAAACTTTACAAAGGAAATATTAAACCTGCAGGTATATTCTCAGATAACTCACTTTATGATCAAGGTATATCATCTTTTGGGGACAGCGAGCTTTATGATCATAAAGATGCTGAAGGTTTTATAAATCTGTTTACATTACCTTTAAAGATTAAAGCTATGAAAGGTAGTAAATAATTATTAATCTTACTAAAATAAATATAATAAAACCTTCCAAAAGTTTAAATACTATTGGAAGGTTTTTGTTATTAGAATATATAGTCTAGGCCAAAGTTAACATTACCCCTTATGTTAGAAATATGACTTTTAATATTTTCTATTTGTTCATAAGAAGTTGCTTTATCTTCTATTATAATACATTTTTTTAGTATATTAAGATGAGTTCCAATTAGGTTAAAAGATGCATGGTCCAATGTTTTATACCATTTTTTTTGTTTTTTATCCCATTCCTCAGAGATTTTTTCTGCTTCTTCTTTGGCTTTATCCCAATTATCTTCATCAATAAAATGCTCTAACTTAACTAAATCGCTTTGATAATCGCTAGTATATTCATTTATACTATTTGTAATATAAACGCCAAAGGCTAAAAATAGAACTGTCCAAACTACTGCAAAAACTGTTGATTTAATAATAATCACCACCTATACATGTTTTGCTTGAATAAATATTTTATCGTATTCATCCAATATACAGATAAGAACATCTTTTGGATTCTCAATATGATTTGATTTTAAGATTCCCATAAGCCATTCTTCATCTTTTTCGGCAGCCTGTAAACCATTTTTTGAAATAACTCCATCAATAATCAAAGATATTGGAAGGTGTAAAAAAGCTTGAGAAGGGGTACTATTATAATTAGTCGTCGGTACAACACTTAAATTTCCGTCAGTTTCAAGTATTGCGTATTGAATTTCTTTAAGATTAAAATAGCCTTCTATTCTAAGTTGTTCTAATAATTCTTCTAGATTGATTCTATCCTTTTTTAACTCTTTGTACTGTATCTTACCTTTATCGATTAGTATTGAAGGTTTACCTGACAATATAGAATGAAAGATTTTACTTTTAAGTCCAATGAATGACACAATTGTTTGCATTAACACAAGGCCTGTTATAGCAGCAACTCCATTTATGATAGGTATATCGTTATTCTCCATAGGGAAAGCAGCAACTTCTGCAATTAATAGAGTGATAACTAAATCGAAACAGTTCATTTCAGCAATTTCACCTTTACCCATAATTCTAAGAGCAATTAAAACTGCTACATACAATATAATACTTCTAATAAAAATAACAACCATATGCATAAACTCCTTTAATGATTATTAATAATAAATTTAGTATGTCCTGTCTAAAATTTTTAATTCAATATACACTAAATAATAAAAAACGAATTTCTAATTTTAGAAATTCGTTTTTTATTATTTACTTTATGTGATTTTTATAAATACACTTTGAAAACTTATTTGTATTTTGAAATAATTTGCTTGAATTTAAAATGGGAAGAATTCTTGTTCAAACCATGAATTTTGTGTAGCGTATTCTATTTCAGCTGCGAATGCTTGTCTATGTTCATTTTCCCAATAAGCTAGAGTCTCTAGAAGTTTTTTTGCGTTTGGATCAGTTGCTTTTGCTGCAGCTTTTTCATAGAAGTTTGCAAAGTCGTTTTCAAGAGTATATGCCATTCTAAGTATTGGTAGATCTGATAACTCATAAGACAAGTTTACATTATCTAGATCTTTTTCCCTACTAAATATTATTTTTTCTCCATCTTCTAATTTTAAATTTACCTCGTCAAATGGTTCATTGTTTTCGGCTCTTATAAGTTGTTTCTCTAATATATTGTAGTGTTCATCCTCCATTGAAGCAAGTCCTTCAAATACATCTTTTATGGCCTTACTTTGTGCTTTGTCTTTATAAAATCCGTAAAATTCCTCTGCTTTTTTTTCTAGGTTCATTGCGTATTTAATTATTTCTGCATAATTGTTCATATTCATTCCTCCTAATTTTTAATAATTTATGTAAAATTATGTTTTCACTTATTTGATTTAATATATATAATACCCTATGGTTTTGGTTTCAAACATAACTTAATGTTTTATAAATAAACAAAAAGCCGACATAAGCAAAGTGGCGATACCTTCACGAAGAAAAATAATTCTACAGATAATATCTACGAACCTTGTTTGAGGATATAAGTTTGGGAGAAATCAATAATAGAATAGAAAAAATAGGGCAGTAGTTAAATCTACTGCCCTATTTTAATTTAAAAGAAAATAACAAAGTGATGTCATTTTAGCTTTGTATTATATTTAGTAAAGATTTGCATCATCATAATATTCTACTTTATCAAACATACCAGTAGGACCTGGTGTTTCGAATTTAAGCTTATTACCTTCAATACCTATTCTATATACATCAGCATAACCATTAAAGTAAATTTTTATATGCAATTGTTTGTTTTTTTCATCTATTTTTACAATATCAAAATTATAGTCTGGGTTTTCATTCGGATCTGGTGAGTTACCTATATATATATGCTCTTCCTCGATTAAGATAGTTTTACCTGAGTTATTTTTCCAATTGCCCATGTATCTTCCAATTATCGGTACAGGATCAAGACAACTGTTTATTGTTTTATCTGAAAAAGAACCAATCGCTGTAATTTTATTTGAACCCAAAAATAAACTTTTATCACTGCTATCTGAAACTAATGCTATTGGTATATATTTAGCTATAGAAGAACCTACTAGAGCGTTCACAAGGTTATATCCATCAGCTACATAAAATTCGTTTGAATCATAATTTTGATCGTCACCATTTCCTTCTAAGTAGAAAGCAGATATTATAAGGTAGTTTGTCTCAAATCTATCTGCGCCACCAAGTCTGGTTAAATATTCGCCTTGAGATTCGAATGATTC
Organism: Metaclostridioides mangenotii; assembly: GCF_018917235.1. Taxonomy (GTDB): domain Bacteria; phylum Bacillota; class Clostridia; order Peptostreptococcales; family Peptostreptococcaceae; genus Metaclostridioides. Next base: position 73,278 of record NZ_JAHLOF010000006.1, on the reverse strand, counting down.
ACTCATAGATACTTTACCACCAACCATATAATTAGTTTTATTTTTTAGATTATATGTAGTTTTCTTTCCGTCAGTTAGGATTACAACACATTTTTCTCTTGCCGCTATTGCAGCTATACTTATAGAATCAGCTTCACCTTTATATGCGTTAGTTAAAAACACGATATCTGAATTACTCAATTTTTTTACTTCAGTCGCCACATTTAAACTTGTTTGTATTCTATCACTTCCGCTGATTCTAGCGATATCTATACCTTTAGATTTTAATGAGTTTTCGACTTTTGCACTTACTGAGTTAACTCCTCCTATTATGTACACTTTATTTACTTTAGATAATCTAGACATTGTTACATCCGGAATAGAGTCCTTTTTTGTCAGCAATATTGGTGAGTTTGTGGCTCCAGACAATCCACTTGCACTTAATCCATCAGCAATCGAATTATCTAGATTTACTACTATAGCGGTTTTATATGTTTGTTTATCTGCAATAAGTGCTGCCGTTTCGTAAGTAGTAGCGCCTTGAATTCGTGCAAGGTTAGGTGGTCTATATGCTGATACATTAATTGTTAGAGTTATTGATATTAAAACTGATAAAGTCATAGACATTAATTTTTTTGTTAAGTTCATTGTGAATCCCCCTATGTTTTATATTCCTCAATGAGTATATTATAACTTATCTCTATATAAAATTCTCCCTATTTTAAATTAATTATGATTTTTTCATTAATATGAATAAACAGACATAAAAATTAATTTATGATAAAATGATTGTAATATTTAAAGCGATTTATCTAAGGATATTAAACGTGACATTCTGTAATTAATATTTTTGAGAAGACGATAAATTTGTAAATTGAGGTGACATATATGAAGGAAATACTCATTATTGCTCCGACAAGAGAAATGTATAAAAGGGCAATGTCAATTATCGAAGTAGAGTGTTATGACAATATTAGTGTTGAATATGGTACACTGAAAGACAGTTTACCCATTGCTGAAGAAGGAATTAAAGAAGGAGCAAGAGTAATTGTTAGTAGAGGCGGGACTTATAACATGCTTAATTCTTTATATAAAGTACCCGTCGTAGAAATTAAGGTTGATGCTTACGATATTATAGAAAGTTATAAAGAAGTAAAGAACTGCGATGAACCTTTAGGTATAATTGGGTTTAACAATGTGATATATGGTTTTGATATATTAGAAGAAATATTAAACAACAATATTACAACTATTACTTTAGAGAAAGAAGATGATGTATACGCTGCTATTGAAAAATATCGTAAAAAAGGTATAACTACTTACATAGGAGATACCACTGTAGCGCATATAATTGAAAAGTTAAATTGTAGGGGGATTTTAATTGAATCTAGAAAAGAAAATATTCTTAGAGCTATAAAAGAGGCGATACAAATAATAAATGCAACTAAGATTGAGCAAGAACGCAGGGTTAGGATAGAGACAATGACTGACTTTGTACATGATGGAATAATTACTGTAGATAAAAATTTTAAAGTTACAGTATTTAATAAAAGTGCAGAAGAGATTTTCGGTATAAAAAAAGCTGATGCTTTATATAGAGATATAACAGATTTAATACCAAATACAGAATTGCCTAAAGTTGTTGAAAGTAAAAAGCCTCAATTTGGGCAGATTCAAAGCATAAGAAATAACAAGATACTAACAAATAGAGTTCCGATTATATTAGACGATGAAGTCCAAGGGGCAGTAGCTACATTTCAAGATACAAGAGAAATTAGTTCATTTGACCACAAGATTAGAAGAAGTTTGCTTAATAAAGGGTTTTCAACAAGATTTACGTTTGACGATATAGTTCATGATAGTAGTGAAATAAACAAATGTATAGAGATAGCGAAGAAATACTCGGAATATAATACACCTGTAACAATTACTGGTGAATCAGGTGTAGGTAAGGAGTTATTTTGTCAAAGTATACATAAACACAGTGCACGTAGGGACAAACCTTTTGTAGCAGTAAACTGTGCAGCGATACCGGAATCACTAATTGAAAGTGAATTTTTTGGATATGCAGAAGGCGCTTTTACAGGAGCTAGAAAAAAAGGAAAACCTGGAGTATTTGAGTTAGCTCATCAAGGAACCATTTTTTTAGATGAAATAAGTGAAATTCCAATACAGTTACAAGGGAGGTTGTTAAGAGTTGTACAAGAAAAGCAAGTTGTAAGAATAGGTGGGGATAAAGTTATACCAATTGATGTAAAGATAATATGTGCAACAAATAAAGACCTAAATGTGATGGTGAAAGAAGGAACCTTTAGAAGGGATCTTTTCTATAGAATAAATGTATTAACCCTTTTTATTCCCCCATTAAGGGAAAGGAAAAAAGATATTATTAAATTAACTGAGTTCTTTGTAGATAAATATTCAAATAGGTATAATAAAAATAAATTAAAATTATCTGAAGAAGTAAAAGCAAAACTATACCAAATAAATTATGAAGGGAATATCAGAGAGTTAGAGGGCATGGTTGAAAAAGCAGTCGTTTTAGATAGTTTTGATTTTATACTAAAAGAATATGACGATACAATTTATATGTACGAAGACAATAGGAAGTCAATAAAAAAAGAAATCTCAAATAAATTACTATTAATAGATAATAACAGCAATAGTATACCTAATTATGTAGATTTAAGAACTTTGGAAAGGATGTATATTGAAAAAGTATACAGAGAAACAGGGGAGAATACTACTAAAACGTGTGATATTCTAAAAATTACTAGATCAACATTGTGGAGAAAGTTAAAAGAAATAACTAACTAAAAAAATTAAAAATAATTTAAAGTAATATAAAGAAAAAAATTAATACACTTCAGCCGATTTGTAAATACAAGTCGGCTATTTTCGTGTAAATATTTTTATAAATAATGTAACATTAACTGTTTGAAAATAATACATTAATCGTTTCATTTTTAGACGAACTTTGATTAATAATTAATTGAATGCAAATAAATAAGATTTATTTGAAAAAATAAATATTGAATAAAGCCTATAATTGCAATAAGTTAAAATCACATTTAGTAAAAAAAGATATTAAATAATTTATTTAAATATTAGTTGGTATGCTATTTGCTTTTATATAAGTATAAATAAAAAAAGGAGTGATGAATGGTGAAAATTTTAAAATCGGTTCAAAAACTGCCGGGAGGTTTAATGGTTGTTCCTTTGCTTTTGGGAGCTTTAGTTAATACTGTCTGTCCACAGGCTCTTGAAATAGGAGGTTTCACAACTTCACTATTTAAAACAGGAGCTATGAGCTTACTTGGTCTATTCTGTTTATGCAATGGAGCTCAAATTAATGTAAAGCAGGCGGGCAAACCACTGATAAAAGGCATTACATTGACAGCTACAAAGTTTTTAATAGGTGCAATTTTAGGTATTATAGTAAGTAAATTAATTGGCCCAAAAGGTATCATAGGTATAACACCTCTCGCTATTGTAGCAACAATGACAAATTCAAATGGTGGTCTTTTTGCTGCTTTAGCTGGCGAATATGGTGATTCTACAGATGTAGGTGCAATTTCTATACTTTCTCTAAATGATGGTCCTTTCTTTACAATGTTAGCATTTGGAGTAACGGGCCTTGCAAATGTTCCCTTTGAAGCTTTGCTCGCTGCAATAATTCCTATAATAATTGGTTTTATTCTTGGCAACTTAGATGAAGATATAAGAAAATTTTTAGCTCCAGGAGCGACTCTTCTTATACCTTTCTTTGCCTTTCCACTAGGGGCAGCATTAAACTTTAGCCAAATAGTAACTGCAGGATTACCTGGGGTAGCACTTGGTATAGCGGTAACTTTAATAACTGGCATGGGTGGATATTATGCTATGAAACTTATAAAAGCGGATCATCCAGCAGTTGGTGCAGCCACTGGTACTACAGCTGGGAATGCAGCGGGTACTCCTGAAGCTATGGAAGCTATAGATCCTACACTGGCTACTATTGCAGCAGTTTCAACTGTTCAAGTTGCAGCAGCTATAATAGTAACAGCGATCCTTTGTCCATTATTAGTCTCATATTTAGACAAAAGGGATAAAAAGAAGAAAGAAGTGATCACTGCAATTTGATCTTGCTAATTATAAATTAGTTATAAAGCTAACAATCTTATTCAAAAATTATTGTTTAATTTTGAGTAGGTTAAATAAAATTTTAAAAACATAATCGTAGGAGGTTATTATATGAATGCAATTATTCATGCAAATGAAAAAGATAATGTAGTTACATGCGTTAGACATTTAAAAAAGGGAGAGCAAGTATCTATAGAAGGGAGAACATACACAGTTAATGAAGACATACCGGTATTTCACAAGATGGCTATAGCAGATGTAGAGCAATATCAAACAGTATTTAAATATGGCGAAATAATTGGAGTTGCTCACGAAGATATAAAAATTGGTGACCACGTACATGTACATAACATTGAAAGTACACGTGGTCGTGGAGATAAACAATAGGGAGGTTATACAATATGAAATTAATGGGTTATTTAAGAGAAAATGGTAAATTCGGTATTCGAAATCATATTTTAGTTATTCCAACATCAGTATGTGCAAGTGAGACAGCTACAAGAATTGCAGCTTTAGTTCCAGGTGCAGTTGCTATTCCACATCAACATGGATGTTGCCAGATTGGATCTGACTTAGATCTTACAGAGCAAACTTTGATTGGATTCGGAAAAAATCCTAATGTCGCAGCAGTATTAGTTGTAGGTCTAGGATGTGATGGTATTCAAGCAAAACATGTCGCTGAGTCAATTGCAGATACAGGAAAAAAAGTTGATTATGTTGTTATTCAAGAAAATGGAGGAACATTAAAAACAGTATCAAAAGGAGCTGAAATAGCTGGAGAGATGGCTCGAGTAGTTTCAAAAGAAGTTAGAGTAGAGTTTGATATGAGCGAACTTATAGTTGCGCTCGAATGTGGAGGATCAGATCCAACTAGTGGTATAGCTTCAAATCCATCAATTGGATATGCTTCTAATCGCGTAGTTGATGAAGGAGGAAGTACTATTCTTAGTGAGACTACAGAGGTAATAGGAGCAGAACATCTACTTGCAGAAAGGTTTGAAGACAATTCTATGCGCGAAAAATTCTTAATGTTTGTAAATGATGTTGAAAAAAGAGCAATTGCGATGGGTGAAGATTTAAGAAGTGGTCAACCTACGCCTGGAAACAAAGAAGGTGGATTATCTACTATAGAAGAAAAATCACTGGGTTGTATGTATAAAGCAGGAACACAACCTTTTAAAGGAGCTCTTGATTACGCTGAAATACTGCCAGAAGATAAAAAAGGATTATATTTCATGGATACTCCAGGTCAAGATATAGATTCTATAACAGGAATGGTTGCAGGAGGAGCACAAATTGTTATTTTCTCTACTGGGAGAGGAACTCCAACAGGGAGTCCTATATCTCCAGTGATAAAGATTACAGGTAATACTGATACTTTTAATAAAATGCCTGATAACATAGATATAAATGCAGGTAGAATTATTACAGAAGGTGCAAAAATAAGTCAAATAGGAGAAGAGTTATTTATAGAAATTGTAGAAGTATCAAATGGTAAAAAATCAAAAGCCGAAAGTCTTGGCCATAGGGAGTTTGGGATATATAGAATAGCTTCAACATTCTAATAAACCCATAAATTTATTCTTAAATAAAAAGCTGCAAACAGATAACTAAGATCAGTTTGCAGCTTTTTTATTTATCTTATATATATTAATTTTATTTTCAAGTGAAGTTTCGAGTTAAGAAGAAGTAGTCGTAAACCTGAAATCAATATTTGCTGTACTGTGTTTTTATATAGATCATTGTCGAACGAATAAAAAACAAGGATAGCTTAATTGCCACCCTATTTTTTTATATCCTCAAGTTCGAATTTTACTGAATTTATATGGGATGTCCCCCAATGATTCATTGCATCTAAGACAGGTTTTAATGTCTGACCAAGATCTGTAAGTGAGTATTCAACTCTTGGTGGAACCTCAGGGTAAACTTTTCTGCTAACAAGCCCATCAGCTTCCATTTGTCGAAGTTGTTGAGTAAGCATTTTTTGACTTATCTCTTCAATTCCTCTGTTAAGTTCGTTAAATCTTTGTGTACCGTTGTTCATTAGATTTCTAAGAATGAGCACTTTCCATTTGTGCCCAATCAAGTTTACTGTATGCTCAATAGGGCATGATTTATTACATGGCATTTTATTCTCTCCTTTATTTATTATGCAACACTTACTTTATGGTCAGTATATCACAAAAAGGTGCCTACTTGTTATAAGTAAGTGCAGGATCTATAATGTGTTTAAGATTTATTTTAATACAATGACATGTCGTAAAATAATTGTGATGAACTAGTTCGTTAAATAATAACTAAGACTTTACACATAATATTTAAAAAGGAGAAATAACAATATGAATAAAATTAACATAGGTAACTTACTTGATTTCGAATCCCAGAAGAGTGCACGTAAAGCTATTTTCAAAGAAGGTCAGCTTGACGTGGGACTTCTACTTTACGAACCTGGACAAACGACACCGGAACATAAGCATTCTAATATTGACGAAGTATTTTATATTATTTCCGGAGAAGGAACTATAACAATAAATAACGATGAATACGTAATAAGCGAAAAAGATATTATTTTGTCTCCCAGGGGAGAAACTCATGGTTTCTATAATACTAGCTCATCAAATTGGGTTGTACTGCAAATTAAGATAGCCAGTTAACGTACCATTAACTAGTGCAATTTAAAACTTAAGAAGTAATTATTCTTAGAATGGAGGCATTTAATTTAAATGTTTAAACGAATAGATCATGTTGCATTTACAGTAAAGGATAGACAAAAATCAATTAATTTTTATGAGAAACATTTCGGATTTAGGAAATATTTTGAACATGATGTTCCGGGTGTTCCTGAAATTGAAAAAGTAGTTTATCTTAAATTAGGGGATACCGTTTTAGAATTTGAGCAATGGACTAAAGAAAAGGAAAAAAGCGGATTTCATTTCTGTCTTATTAGCGATGATTTTGATACCGATTACCAAAGACTTAAGAATGTAGGTGTTCCAATTGTAACTGAACCACATATTCCTAGTCCAAGGGTACCAGAAGAAATTGGATGGAAAAGGGTTGTTTTCAAAGGACTAGATGGTGAATTGATTGAAATTAGGGGTTGATATATTGTATAAAAGATTAAGCAGTATACGTAGCAGACTACAAGAGTTACATGTGCAGAAATGCCGACAAATAGGCGGTGGAGCAAGCAAAGGATTAGAGAAGTTCCCGGCCTACTATACAATAATTTCTAACTTCCTCATTAATAATGGCTATGATAAGTTAAAAATCTTATAAATCAGTTAATAAGATAAAGCAACAAGTAACGAAAAATAAAATATTTACAAAAATAGTATAGCTAATTAACATTTAAAAAAATAATAATATACACATCTAATCGATAAAAAGGTGATCAACTATAGTTGTTCACCCTTTTTGCGTTTAGTCTAAATAAATTAGAAAATTGACATAATGGATTTAGTTTTAACTATAATAAAATACCCAAATATATAAAGCAAAAACAAAAAATTATAACAATGTTATTTTTACCAGAATTAGCTAAATAACTGGTGTTTAGAAATATATAGCAGGGGTAGAAATAGATTGAAATTAATAAATAAATTTAAAAATTAGTAGTTTGATTTTGTGTATATATAAATTAAAAATTAATATTAAAAATATCAAGTCTTATAAATGTGGTAAAATTTGCTAGTAAAATTGATCATATTTGCTCATTTTATTTTAAGAAAACAAAAAATACTATAAATCTACGAAATGGTATTAAAAAATGATAACATATAAGGATTATGATGACCGATAATATTAATTCAGTATATATTTAGTTGATACTAATTAGGGAGGAATATTTATGATTAATAAATATGATTTTATCATTATGGAGGGCACTCTTCCAATAAAAGCCACAGTTCGAAGATTTGATGAAATTGATCTGCATTGGCATAATGAATATGAATTTATATTTGTATTGGAGGGAAGTATAGAAGTTTGTATTGAAAAAGATGTTTACTATCTTAAAGAAAGTGATGTTATGTTAGTAAATGGATGTGAATTTCATAGTATTAAGAAAATAGAAGACCAAAATTTGGTTTTGATTCTTAAAGTTGCCCCTGATTTTTATGATGATTGTTTCCCTATATTTAAAAACTTGAAATTTGAATGTAAATCCTTTAATAATGATAGCTACGATGAAGAAAAGTTTGAAATTATTAGAAACTATATCTCAAATATCGCTTGGAATATAACTCAAAAAAACAAAGGTTATGAGTTAACAGTCGGTAGTTATTTATATTTATTAGGAGATCACTTAATTAACAATTTTAAATATGAAATTGTAGATACTAAAAAACATAATCATGACCGGGATGTTACGAGGATAAATAATATTATAAACTACATTAACGATAATCTATATAGAAATATTACTTTAAAAGAGATTGCAGAAAAATATCATCTTAATTATCATTTTTTATCACACTTTATTAAAGATAAGATTGGCATGTCTTTTCAAGAATATCTAAATAAAATAAGGTTAGATAAGGCTGAGTATTTATTGACAAATAGTAATAGCAACATATCTGATATAGCTATATCTACAGGTTTCTCAAGTACAAGTTATTTCAATAAACTATTTAAAAAAAAGTTTAGATGTTCACCTTCAGAATATAGAGAATTATTGGAGCAAAACTATATAAGTAACACCCCTAAAATTTATTACGATATAAATAACGATCTAATATATGAGAAATTATTTACTTATCTATCTTTTCCTAATAATAGCAATATGAAAAATAATGTTTCAAATATTGAACACGTTTACATAGATTCGAATAGTGGAGGTAAGAAGCTAATACATTATTGGAAAAAACTTTCTACATTTGGTAGAGCTTCAGTTGGTTTAAGAAATAATTTTAAAAAACAACTGAGTGAATTTCAAAGAGAAATTAACTTTGAATACATAAGAGTGAGCGGACTGTTTATGGAGGATATGATGATTTATAGTTTTTCTGATAACGGGAAAATAAGTTATAACTGGAGTGAAGTAGATAAAATTCTAGATATGTTTGTAAAGGTCAAAGTCAAACCATTTATTGAAATGGATTTTATTTACGAATCGAAAAATTTCAATAATGACAATAAAGATTACTTATGGAAAGTTAATATGTCTCCTTTGATCAATATAAATTTATGGACTGAGGTAATTTTAGAGTTTATGAAGCACTGTATAGATAGATATGGATTTGAAGAAGTAGTGTCGTGGTGTTTTGAAGTTTGGAATTATCCTGACTATAAGTATTTTCAAAGTAATGGAAGAGGGGATGAGTACTTAGAGTATTATAAAAATTCTATAAAAATTATAAAATCTATTTCTAAAAGGTGCAAAGTTGGAGGACCGACAATAAACCATGGAAGCATAATAGAACATAAATGCTTGCTTGATATCGTAGAATTTTGCAAGAAAAATAATATTAATTTAGATTTTTTAAGCGTTAATATACATACTGCATATGTTGAATTAAAAGATGTGGAAGAAAATATCCTATATAACAAAAACCGCAAAGATAAGCATGAAATAGCATCACAGATAAAAAAAATTTATTATGATAAAAATTGTACAATAAAAACATTACAATTAGTAAAATCTGAATTAAGCGATATTTTAAATAGCAACTTTGAAATTCATGTAATCGAATGGAATACATCATCACAGCAAGAGCACTTAAAGCATGATGCAAGTTATGTAGCAACTTTTATCATTAAAAACTATTTGAAAAGTATTAGGACTTCAAAGTTTATAGATAACAACATATTACCTAAATTGTATGAAGCAAAAAACTTGAGGATTTCCTCTATTCATGGAGGTTTCGGTCTTTTAAATAATTATGGTTTAAAGAAAACTTGTTATTTTGCATACTATTTATTATCTAAATTAGGAGATACGATAATTGATCAAAGTGATGATTATATTGTAACAAAAAGAGAAGAAAGCATACAGATATTAGCGTACAATTACGCTTATTTTGACGATCTTTTTATGCAAGGTGATATGGAGGAATTAAATAATAACGAGAAATATTATATTAATAATAATGAAAAATCTTTAAGAGAAATAGAATTTAAAATTTCCAATCTTTATGGAAAATATAAATTTACAACTTATAAATTAAATAGGGAGCATGGATCAGTGTTTGAAAAATGGACAGATTTAGGATCTCCAGAAAATATGACACAAGAAGAGCTTAGGTATTTAAAGGGAAATATTCAGCCTAAAATCGAAATACAAGAAATAAATTTAAATGGGGAATATACAAAACTAATGAGTATACCAGAGCATGGTGCTGAGTTATTGATAATAGATAAAAGATATTGAGTGTGAGTTATTTAAGTACGATTATAATTTACCTAACAGCAAATATTGGTATAGATTTAAGCAAATATTGGATATATAGTAAAACTTTTAGTCGATATAATTAAAAATAGTTTACTTATTAGAAGATTACTTTATAAGTAGATTATTTAGACTAAGGGAGGGTTTTATTATGAGGAGAATAAATATTAAACGAAAATTTTGTTCTTATATAACTATATTAGCTATGATATTTCAATTTTTTTCATTCTTACCGGCGCTGCAGGTAAATGCTGAAGATAATATCACAGAATTTCCATTTATCACAGACGTTACAATAACGGATGGTAACGGTGAACCTATATCAGGGCCAATAAATACAAATGCAGAGGTTAAATTAAACTATAAATTTGAACTACCTAATCAAGGAGATATAAAAAATGGCCAGAGTTATATTATGCATATTCCGAAAGAATTTGAGATAATTAAACAGATGAAGGTTGAAATCACAGATGAGAATTCTGATGAAAAGATAGCTGATGTGACAATAGACATTGATGGGAAAGTAACAATTGTATTTACGGAATTTGTTGAAAAACACTCTAATGTTTCTGGATACTTTTATATACAGACTAACTTCGACGAAAAAGAAATTGGTGGAGAAAACAAAGTGCCAATAGAATTTGACTTAGGTGGTTCAGGAAATTCAAAAGATATTGACGTAGAATTTGAACAGCCAGAAAAACCTGATGCTTCGGTACATAAAAAAGGAAGTTATGATGCTTCTAAAAATGAAATAACTTGGGAAGTTTTAGTTAACCCAGAAAAGGCAAAGGTTGAAAATGCACAAATTGTTGATTTTATCTCAGAAAATCAAGAATTTATTGAGGGATCAGTTAAAATTAACGGGAAAGATGCAGAAGCAAATTACAATTACGATAATGTTAAAAGAGAATTAACGTATACTTTTCCGGATACAATTGAGACAGAGCAAAGAATTACTTTTAAAACAAAACTGGCAAGTATGGGATTAGAATCGCATGGCAAAACAATAATAGAAAAAAATAAAGCAACTTTTATTCATGATGGTACTCAAGTGGTTTCAAACGAGGCAACTGTTGAAATAAAACCAGATTTTATTCAAAAAACAGGTGAATATGATGAAGCTACAAAGAGTATTAAGTGGACTATTAATGTAAACGATAATGCACAAACTATTGAAAATGCTGTGGTAACAGATAATATTCCAGATGGTTTAAAATTTGTAGAAGGCAGTGTTATGGTAAATGGTGAGAATGCTCCTGCTTCTGCTTATGATATAGAAGGTCAAAAATTTACCTATAGATTAGGGACTATCGATAAGCCACATAAAATTGAATTTTCAACAAAAGTTGTGGATGAGGATGTCTATCATTCTAATGATGGTAAGAATTTTAACAACAATGTAACTATAACAGATAAAAATGGTAGTAATGCATCAGATGGTACTGAAGTTGGAGTATATTCAAGTGTTATTTCAAAACACGGCAAAGGATATAATCCTTCTACAGGAGAAATTACATGGGAAATTGTCGTAAATAGAAATAAGATAGATATACAAAATGCAGTAGTTACTGATGATATAATGAAAGGTCAAGAATTTGTAGAGGGCTCATTTGAAATATATAATCATTCATCAACTGGGAATGATCCAAATGGACAATTTAGCTACAAAAAATCGAGTAGCGATGATCCAACAGGAACTATAACATATAAATTTAATGAAAATATAAAGGATACATACGTTATAAGTTTTAAAACTAAAGTGACAGATAAAAATGTATATGCTGGAAATACGAATAAGGATTACTATAATAATGCAAAACTAACTGGCGAAAATATCGAAGAATCAGACTCTACTGCTACTCAAAGAATAATAAGTCAAGTTATAGACAAATCAAGTTCTGATTATGACTATGTAAAAAGAGAGATTACATGGAAGATAGTAGTAAATAGAAATAATATGCCTCTTACAAACGTTTCTGTTATAGATGTCATAAGAGAAGGTCAAGAATTTGTACCAGATTCAGTAACTATAAATGGAAGTAATGTAGATTCTTCAAATTATAAATATGATAAAGACAGCAAAACATTAAAATATACTTTTAAAGAAAATATTGATAAAGAGCAAACAATCACTTTTAAAACGAAAGTAACTGATACCTCAATTTTTAATACTAATGGTGAGAAAATTATAGAAAATACTGCAAAGCTTATAACTCATTTAGTTCCTGGAGGTGTTGAAAGCACAGGTACTGGGAAAATAAAAAACACATTAGTAAAAAAAGAAGGGAATTACATCAGAGGGAATTCTTATATAGATTGGGATGTTACTATTAATTCAAACAAGATTCTAATGAAAGATGTAGTTTTAAAAGATATATTACAAGAAGGTCTTGAACTGGATACAACTTCCGTAAAATTATATAAGCAAATACAAAATCAAAATGGATCACTTACTAAAGGTGAAGAAGTAGAACTAGGTAAAAATAACGTCAAATATGACATGACTACTAGAGAATTTAACTTTTATTTGCCATCACCTACTGAAGATGCATATGTACTTTCTTTTAGAACAAACGTAGTCGACAAGTCAAAATCTCCTTTTACTAATACTATATCGTTTAAAGGTACTGGAATGACTGAGACATCAACAAGTAATGGTATAGAAGTTGTATACCAAGGTGCTGGTGGTGGAGGATCAGGCGAAACAGGAAGTATTAAAGTAGTGAAAGTAAACAATGAAGATGAAAATGTTAAATTAAAAGGGGCAGTATTTGAGCTAGTCGATAAATTTAACAATGTTATAAAAGTATCCGACAAAACAGGAGAAAATGGGGAAGTACTATTTGATAAGTTAAAATTTGACACAGACTATTATGTAAGAGAAAAAGTTGCTCCTGAAGGATATCTAATGAGTAATGAATCATATAAATTTCAATTAAAAAACTCAAAAGATAATAAAAATATTATATATAACTATAAAAATATAAGTGTTAAAGGGGATATCATTTTCAATAAGTTAGATGAAAATGGTGACTTACTTAAGGGAGCTGAATTTACTCTATATAAATCTTCAGATACACAATTTGAAAATCCAATAGATACAGTAGTAAGTGATAAAAAAGGTATAGTTGAATTTAAAAATGTAGATTATGGCGAATATGTAATAAAAGAAACCAAAGCTCCAAAAGGATACACATTAAGTGATAAAATACTAAAGGCTTCAGTAAGTGAAAACAAAAAATCAGTTGAAGCTGATCCAAATAGTGTATCAAATACAAAGATAAGAGGAAGTATCGAGTTTACTAAACTAGGAGATAACAAAGAACCATTAAAAGGGGCAGAATTTAAACTATATAAAGCTACAGACAAGAACTATGAAAACGAGATAGCGACATCAGAAAGTAATGACACTGGAAAAGTAATGTTTAAGGACATAGAGTTCGGTGATTATATAATAAAAGAAACGAAAGCCCCAGATGGGTATGAGTTAACAAACAAAGTATTAAAAGCAAGTATTACAACAGATGGAAAAATAGTAAAAACTAACCCAGAGAGTATATCAAATACAAAGACAAAAGGAAGTATAGAGTTTACCAAACTAGGTGAAAATGAAGAGAAATTAAAAGGAGCTGAATTCACTCTATATAAAGACACTGATACAAAATTTGAAAGTCCAATAGATACAGCAGTAAGCGATAGAAATGGATTGGTTAAATTTAAAAATGTTGAATATGGAAGTTATGTAATTAAAGAAACTAAAGCTCCGGCAGGATATATAAAATCAGATAAAGTGTTAAAGGCTACAGTAAGTGAAAACAAAAAATCAGTTGAAGCTGATCCAAATAGTGTATCAAATACAAAGATAAGAGGAAGTATCGAGTTTACGAAACTAGGTGATAACAAAGAACCATTAAAAGGAGCAGAATTTAAACTATATAAAGCATCGGACAAAAATTATGAAAACGAGATAGCGACAGCAGAAAGCGATGACACTGGAAAAGTTGTATTTAAGAATATAGAGTTCGGTGATTATATAATAAAAGAAACTAAAGCCCCAGAAGGTTATGAGCTAACAAACAAAGTATTAAAAGCAAGTATTACAACAGATGGGAAAAGAGTTAAAACTAACCCAGAGAGTATATCCAATACAGAGACAAAAGGAAGTATAGAGTTTACAAAACTAGGTGAAAACAAAGAAAAATTAAAAGGAGCAGAGTTTGAGCTTTATGAATCTTCAGATACAGAATTTAAAAAACCAATAGCAACCGCAGTAAGTGATATAGATGGATTGGTTAAGTTTAAAAATGTTGAGTACGGAAACTATGTAATTAAAGAAACAAAAGCTCCGGCAGGATATATAAAATCTGATCAAGTATTAAAGGCTTCAGTAAGTGAAAACAAAAAATCAGTTGAAGCTGATCCAAATAGTATATCAAATACAAAGATAAGAGGAAGTATAGAGTTTACGAAACTAGGTGATAACAAAGAACCATTAAAAGGAGCAGAATTTAAACTATATAAAGCATCGGACAAAAATTATGAAAACGAGATAGCGACAGCAGAAAGCGATGACACTGGAAAAGTTGTATTTAAGAATATAGAGTTCGGTGATTATATAATAAAAGAAACTAAAGCCCCAGAAGGTTATGAACTAACAAACAAAGTATTAAAAGCAAGTATTACAACAGATGGAAAAACAGTAAAAACTAACCCAGAGAGTATATCAAATACAAAGACAAAAGGAAGTATTGAGTTTACCAAACTAGGTGAAAACAAAGAGAAATTAAAAGGAGCTGAATTCACTTTATATAAAGACACTGATTCAAAATTTGAAAGTCCAATAGATACAGCAGTAAGCGATAGAAATGGATTAGTTAAGTTTAAAAATGTTGAGTACGGAAACTATGTAATTAAAGAAACAAAAGCTCCGGCAGGATATATAAAATCAGATAAAGTGTTAAAGGCTACAGTAAGTGAAAACAAAAAATCAGTTGAAGCTGATCCAAATAGTGTATCAAATACAAAGATAAGAGGAAGTATCGAGTTTACAAAACTAGGAGATAACAAAGAACCATTAAAAGGGGCAGAATTTAAACTATATAAAGCAACAGACAAGAACTATGAAAACGAGATAGCGAAAGCAGAAAGTAATGGCACTGGAAAAGTTGTATTTAAGAATATAGAATTCGGATACTATATAATAAAAGAAACTAAAGCCCCAGAAGGGTATGAGTTAACAAACAATGTATTAAAAGCAAGTATTACAACTAATGGGGAAACAGTTAAAACTAACCCAGTGAGTATATCAAATACAAAGACAAAAGGAAGTATAGAGTTTACCAAACTAGGTGAAAACAAAGAGAGATTAAAAGGAGCTGAATTCACTCTATATAAAGAAACTGATACAAAATTTGAAAGTCCAATAGATACAGCAGTAAGCGATAGAAATGGATTAGTTAAATTTAAAAATGTTGAATATGGAAGTTATGTAATTAAAGAAACTAAAGCTCCAAAGGGCTACACATTAAGTGATAAAGTTCTAAAGGCTATAGTAAGTAAAAACAAAAAAGTAGTTAAAGCTGATCCAAACAGTATTTCAAATACAAGGATTAGAGGATCAATTAGAATTACGAAAATAGATGAAAAATCTAAGAAAACATTAAATGGATCTGAATTTACATTATACTATAAAGATGGTAAAGAAATTGAAGTTTCTACAACCGACGTAGATGGTATTGTAATATTTGAATCAATTGAATATGGAGAATATATAATAAAAGAAACAAGAGCACCTGAGGGTTATATTTTAAGTAAAGATGAAAATAAGGTTAGTATTCAAACAACAGAAACTAAAGACCTGACAGTTTCTAATAAGAAGAAGGATAGCACTATAGACAGTAAAGAAAAAGATAATGGATCTTTATCCGCTAAGGATAATCTAATAACTAAAAACAATATATTAGATAAAGTAGTTAGTGTTCTTCCTAAAACTGGTAGCTTATTTGATACAGTTGTAATATTAAGTATTGGAATTTTAGTAATTCTGTCTGGTTTATATTTCTTATTAAAAAGAAATAAATAACTAAGTATATAAATAATATATATATTAAAAGCTATGAAGAAACTGTATTTCAAACTTCATAGCTTTTTTTATACGAATAATGAGGTGATTTTATGAAAAGAAAAAAATTGGGTATAATACTAGTTCTATTTGGATTGACAATAGTATTTTCAGCAGTCTATATGAAGTACGAGGGATATATAAGGCAAAAAAAGATGATAAATGAGTTTGAAAAATCTATTAACAAAGAGGATGAAAAAGAAACCAATATATATGAGGATAATGAGGTGGAATCTAAATCAGATCAAGGCTCAACCTCCGAATCAAAAGCATCACATCAGTCTATTGATCGTAATGGTACAGTTGGAATAGTATCAATTCCAAAAATAGATTTAAGAGTAGCGGTAGGTGAGGGTGTTGATATGAAGACTTTAAAATATGCTGCAGGACATTTTCCAGATACACCATATCCAGGAGAGTTAGGAAATAGCGCAATAGCAGGACATAGGAGCTATACATATAATCAATTTTTCAATAGACTGGATGAGGTAGAGAAAGATGATGAAATAAAAGTTCAAACAAAAAATGGTGAGTTTACATATGTAGTAGACAAAAAATTTGTGGTTTTGCCTGAGGAGGTATCTGTTTTAAATGATACAGAAGACTCTACACTCACTCTAGTAACTTGTACTCCTATAAGATCAGCAACTCATAGATTGATTATTAAAGCAAAATTGATGGACTAAAATAGTAATTTATAAATCTCAATAAGAACTTTATAAAAAATGATTTTTAGTAAAGTATAAATAATACTATAAATTTGTGGAATAATGGGTAATTATTATATATAATTTATTCAATAGGTTTATTAAAACAAATAAGTTTATTTATTATAATTAGGAGGTGTAACATGTATAAATTAACAAAAGACAACGATGGAATGTTAACCACAAATCTGGATTGTCCTGTATGTGAAAATAAATATATTTTTGTTGAGGGAGAAAATGGATCTATTAATGAAAAAAAATCTGATTCAAAGTCAATTTTAATTGATGCAAAATGTACTGAATGTGGCCATAAAGAAATATTTAAAGGTGAGTTAGATAAATAGTATTCAATAATTATATATGTAATCCTAGATAATTCTAGAGTCTTTGTATTAGATATACTGATACCGGATGGCTGTAATAAGTAAGATTAAATAACCCCATTTTTATATAAATAGGGTTATTTAAGATTGGGATTTATTCAACTACTATAGCATCGACTGGACAGCTATTTTCAGCCTCTTTAGCAGAATCTACTAATTCATCTGAAATATCTTTGTCACTTGCAACTGCTTTGTCTGAGGAATCATCCATAGAAAATATATCAGGACATATAGATGGGCATAGGCCACATCCTATACATAAATCCTTATCAACTTTAGCTTTCAAATTTACGTCCTCCTATTTATAAAATCATTTATCGGATTACTTTTATATCCGATTCTTTTATTATTACCAAAATTTATGGAAAAATACATTAAGTTTAAATAATTAAGATTTACCGATCCAAATTGTAAATATGTGAGTCAATTTTAATTATGAAATTACTCTAATGAAAGGATATTATTTCAATATCTATATATAATTTTCAAATTTTAAAAATTATAAAAAAAGATTTCATTTAAGTATAGGTATCTTCTAAAATTATAAACATATTAACTTAATGTAATAATGATTAATATAATAGATATTGTAGGGTTAAACTTTGAAATTAATAAAGTATGTACTACCCTACATAGCAATATAAGTAAATTAAGTAGCTATTAGAGATAATAGTATTAAATTATGGTATGTATTTTGAGATTTAATAAAATTTAAATAACATTAATACAATCTATAAGGGGGATTGTAATGTTTAGGCAAATACCTTGTGAACATGGTGAGCATGAGTTTACAAGGATCCGATCTGTAGAGTCTGAACAAGTAGGTTATCATAAAATCGAAAAACATTATGATATATATACATGTAAAATATGTGGTTGCACTTTTAAGATAATTGTAAATGAAAAAACAAGATAAATTAAACGTATTAAATGTGATATAATCATACTTTCGGTTTTAAGTATCTTTTTCGTATAATAAATAAAGTTTTAAGATTTTAATAAAATAGGGTTGCTTAAAAGCTACCCTATTATTTTTATGACTTTTTAAAGTTTTATCTAGTACACCAATGCCATTTAAGAGCATCTTTTTCTATTTTTTTAACAAAACTATCTTTAGCATCACAGTACGCATCAATGTCGGTTGGATATATCTGAGCTAATTTACTTTTTAACTCTCCATACTCCTTAGATATTTTTGGATTTTGGCGTAGATAATCTCTAAAAGCTAGATGTCTTTCTATCTCTTGAATATTGTCATATTGAAATGCATGAATTTGGTGAGTTCGGTTATCTCCGCCTTTTCGGAAATATCTTCTTCCTATAATTCCATATTCACCCATGATTTCGTAACCAATATTTTCAAAATAAAATGAGTAGTTATCCAATATATTTATGTCATTTACAACAAGCAAAATGTCAATGATAGGCTTTGCCTTTAAATTTGGAACAGAAGTACTACCGATATGAAAACATTCAACTAATTCATTTTTTAAGATTTGGCTAATTAACTGTTGTTCTTCTATGTAATTTTTTTCCCAGTTTGGATTGTAATTTACAACTGTAATATTCATTTACAATACTCCTTGATTTTTATATATTCTTTTAATTTAAACAATAATTTAATTATTTAATTATTAATTAAAGTAGGAGAGTAAACGGAATTTATTAAGATTACCATAAACTTTCTTACTTCGTTTATTATATAATTTTAGTGTAAAAATTAGTTGTTTTATCTTTACTTAATTCTACTATTTGTGGAACATAATATTTAAAATGGTCAGCTTGAGAATGATTATCTAAACAATCTTGATTTTTCCATTCTTCTAAAATTACAATTTGATTCTTATAGCTTTTATCTTGGTACACTTCATAGCTTATGCAACCATCTTCTTTTCTTGTTTCAACAACAAGTCTTTCGCATAAATTTAAAGCATTGTCTAATTCATTTTCTTTTATAAAGAATTTTGCTATAATCTTTATCATAATATCCCCCTTTAGAATTTTATTACTCTGTAAATAACAGAGTTTGATACATATCAATATGTAGCATTTTTTATTTATTAAGACTATTATACTTTTTATTATTTACAGTATCAACCAATCAATTATTTAATAAGTAAGTATATTACATTATTATCCTTTAGTTGAGCATATACATTCTTTTTAGCCTCCTGTTATTTATAATATGTTTATTAATACTATATCAATTATTAACTATTTTTGATTACGGGAATAGATACATAAGTCTAAGAACAATTAATTTAAGGTATTTTCTTATTTTAGGATAACAATTTTTAATTGTGTTAAAATATAGAAGAAGGAGGTATAAATTATGAAAAAAATTATTTTAGGATCATTTTTACCAATAATAACAATGATTGTAATATCTTTGTTATCATTTAACAATATAATAACAACTAGTTTGGGATTATCTATGTTAGATATAAATGATATATATGTTTCAGGTATTGTGCTATACATCCCAATTTCATTTTTACTTAGTGGTATTATCTGTATGATAATGCAAATAGATTTGAAACATTCTGTTATTATATCACTCTTAGGTTCAGCTATTATTTTAAGATTATTGGGATTTGGAAGCACCGGAATTATATCATATGTAGCATATTATCTTGTAACATTTTGTATAGGATATTTTATATCTATAATTATAAAAAGATATAAAGAATCTAATAAAATATCTGAAGAACTCTAGTAATAGGGTTCTTTTTTTATGATATAAAAAGTGATTCTCATTATTGAATTAACAGTAAAATAGAGGAGATTAGTTTATAACGGATTAGTTGTAGAATGGTTGAAAATGATATTAAAAAAGATAATTATTAAATGGATAGGTTAATTGCTATCCCTTTACAATAACAATTTATATAATGTGAAATAAGACATGCCACCTTATTGAAAAGATGGCATGTTGTTACATTACTATATTTTCTCCATACACTATATTATAGAATTAATGGATAAATTCACTATATATTGAAAGAATAAGTTTTGTTAATTCACTTTGAAGTCACTTAAATGCTATAGTGGATTAAGAATTACTTGTCCACTAATATATTCTATGAAGTTTAGTCTAAAAGGTGCGATTAATACATAAAATATTTTAGATAATTGATGAAAATAGTAAAAATTAGTCGAAAGAATAGCTGGGATTTTTATAAAAAAGATTTTATAATATTTAGTGTCGTATTTTGCAACATTTAAGTATAAGATTCATATTATAATATTGTGAGAAGCATATATATCTCATAATATATTTAAAAGGGGATAGAAATTTTATGAATTGTAATAGATGTGAATGTAGAAAAGAAAATTGCCATAGAGATAGAGAGCATTGCCATTGCCACAGAGATAAAGAACATTGTCAATGGGGATCTAATTGGGATGAAGAGCAAACTCATACACATGAGTATGAAGGAAGTGTTAAAATCGCAGAGCCTGAGGAAGAACCACATAATCACCGTTTTGCATGTGTAACAGGAGAAGCAATTTTCACATCAGATGGCTGTCATTTTCATAAGCTTAATAACAGAACAGATTTTTTTGAAGATCACTTCCACAAAATTTGTGATGTAACAGGTCCTGCTATTCCAGTTGGAAATGGTAGACATGTTCACTTTGTTGAGGGAGACACTACAGTTAATGATGAACATCAACATGAATTCCAATTTGCTACTTTAATAGACAATCCGATAGGGGAGGATTAGTATTTGAGTATTTGCACAATACTGTAGGCAATCCTATATAAAACAAACTATTGAACATTGAAGAGGGGTAGCTTATTTATTTGCTACCCTTTTTTAGCTAATAATACAGTTCAATTTGTGCATCGTTAACCTAGTTTGTTTGATTTAATGAATTAATAACTTTTAATAATTAATTCGACAAAATAATCCAAAATAATAATATGTTTTCAGATATACTATAAAATGTGTCAAATTATACAAAGTACTAATCAGGAGGTTTAAGTAATGAGAAAAATATTAATGACATATTTGGTAGTATTAACTGTTTTTCTAATAACAGGTTGTAGTAATGACAAAGAAGAAATAAACATATTAGCCACTACTGATTTACATGGAGAAATACCTTATAAGTTATCTTCATTTGTAAAGAATGAGTTTAATAAAGATAAAAATTTAACATTGGTTGATGCTGGTGACTTTTTTGATTCTGGAAGCATTGGTGATAATGACATGGCTAAATATTTTGATAAAAGGAATGAAAGCCCTGATACATACATAGAAGTACCTATTGCAAAAGACATGAAAAAAGTAGGGTATGATGCAGTAGTACTTGGTAATCATGAGTTTGTGTCTAATAATAAATTTGACTTAGATAATATGATTTCTGACTTTAAAAAGCAGGATATAAAAGTATTATCAGCGAATACATATAAAAAAGATGGTGAAAGTTATACTGATCCTTATATAATAAAAGATATTCCAACATCAAGTGGGATAGTAAAGTTAGGCATTTTAGGCCTTACAATAAAAGAAGTTGGCGAAAGTAAAGATTGGGTAGATGATGGAACTCAGTCTGGAAAAATTATTGAATCAAAATCCAGAGAATTAAAAGATCAGTCACAGTATGAGGGTAAATTATATATGAATGATTTAGTAAAAGATGCTAACAAATGGGTTGGAAAAATGAAAAAAGATAAAGCTGATATTATAGTAGCAGTTGTTCATTCAGGTGAAAATCCTAAGAAACCAAAAAATCCAGGTAATAGAATACAAGATTTGGCACATGAAGTAGATGGAATAGATGCAATAGTTGCTGGTCATACACATAAGCAAATTACTCAACATAATTATAAAAACAAGTCTGGCGAAAATGTAATAGTTACACAACCGGGTAAACATGGCGAGTGTATATCTAAAATAAACTTTAAATTAGAAAAGAAAAATAATGAGTGGAATGTTGTTAATAAAACTAGTGATTTAACTAAATTTGACCTGAGTGACTTACGCAAAGAAGATGAGAATTTAGGGTTGTTGTCGATGGCGTTATATGAGATTGATGATAAAGTTAAAGAGGCCAGTTTATCAGAAATAACACCATTTAAATGGGATAAGGCATATGTATTTGCTCCAGAAACACCAAGAGAAATCATATACAATAAAGTTGGTTATGAGTGGAGAGATATCACTGAAACTGAAGGCACAGACATGACACAAATGGTATTTATAAAAGATAATAAACCTGTATGTTATTTATACGGTAATATAAATGATATTGGGTTAGATGTAAATATTAATAAGTCTGAGTATAAAGATAATATAGCTACAATTATTTCTGGAGACAATGATAAACTTAGTATTGAGAAAGAAAAAGTTTCAAGAGTTATTAATGGTTATAATTATGAAGATATTGTTATATATTTAAAACAAATAGAAAAAAGTGATAATTAGATTTATATAAACTATTTCATTTTTATTGCCTGTTTTACAATCGGAAACATGATATATCTAATAGCGAATATCTACTTAGATTAATTTTCTAGGTCTTTTTTATCGATAAGCACAAATCCCATTATTTAATCTGCTATTATTGTATTAAATTAGAAATTGTATTATACAGCAACGCATAGTTTAGTAGTTGAGTGGTTGGAAAATAGAAAATTTATATAGATTGAAAAAATAACATGCCACCTTATTATACTTGGTAAGGTGGCATATCTTATTAATGAACCTCTACGTTACAAGCAATTGTTTCCAATGGTGGGCATATATAACTTTCCTCATAAATTAACCTAAGCCTTGGTTGCATTCCTTTTATTCTATATCTATCGGATGCATAGGTAATAACCCGCGTATCTATATTTCCCGTTAATAATAAGCCTTTATTTTCTATTTCTTCCTCTAGCCAAGTTTTTACAATAGAAGTTATGTCGACCTCTGAGTAGCTACAGCAATGTTTATCTTCGAAATTCACTTCTTGATTATATTTTATATTTAGACAACAATAATAAATGCTAAAAAAATCCATCAATGGATATATACTATACTTAGCATACTGATTTCTATAATAAATTTGATTTCTTAACTTTGGAGGCAATTTAAAAAGGATAAGCTTAGCCTGTTTTATGTCTTTTAAAAAAGAGCATGGAAGTAAATCAAAATATAAGTAGATTAGATAATCACAGTAATCACTACGACCTAATAGTAAATTTTCATTATCCTTATTTATATAGTTACAATCTTTTGAAAAGCTGATTGATTCCTGACATTTTAAATCTATTAAGCTCATATTATTACACCTCCTTCCTATATTGTATACAATTTTTGTATTATTGAGACTAAATGGTCTTAATTTTTACTATTTTATACATTTTTCATCATATTTCACTTCTTTCTGCTCGTTTGAATATAATATTTTATAAAGTCTTATTCAACCAAGATTTTATAAAATTTTATTAAAAAGGAGGTGTTTTCTATGGCAATTAATGTAACAGTAACTAGTGCTGAACCCTTAGACCCTAGTAAACCAAATTCATTTTTTGACATAACCTTTACTAATACTGATGCATTTGATTATGCAGGAAATTCAAATATATATTATTCTGCACTTCTTACAGACTCTACTCCTGGAACTGCTCTAACTAGAGAAGTGACTTTTGTAGTAAGTCAGATCGCTGAAGGTACAATTGCGGCTAATACAAGCAAAACCTTCACTTTTGAAAACACTACAAACTTAGTTCCTACTATTACTGGATCAGAAGGTAGAATCATATATGTAGCACAGTAGATATAATAAATTAATTTTCAAAACAAAAACTAAAGCACAGCGATTTTTCGTTGTGCTTTAAATA
Organism: Metaclostridioides mangenotii; assembly: GCF_018917235.1. Lineage (GTDB taxonomy): Bacteria > Bacillota > Clostridia > Peptostreptococcales > Peptostreptococcaceae > Metaclostridioides. Next base: position 48,740 of record NZ_JAHLOF010000006.1, on the reverse strand, counting down.
AGAAAGACTAGTATTAAAATGAACTACTGCTTTAAGTATTCAGTTTCTTTTATAGCCTACGCCATTTTGGTAAAAAGAGTAAAGACTGGATTAAGATAGAATAGCCAAATGAAAAGGGTGCATTAAGGCAGCCAGTTTTGAAGGGTATTAGAGAATATAAGTTATCAAATGATTGTAAAGAATAGTGAAAAGAGTAGCATATTTAGCTACTCTTGTTTTTTATTATTCATGCCTTATTTATACAACAGACAATATAAACTATTGTAATTGTATAGGTATATTAAGATTTTGCTCATTTTGAATGCGTATTAATTTTGAATACACATAATTAAGTAAAGTTCCATGATTTAATTCATCAGAAATTATACTGAAAAGTGCATCTCTATAGTAATAATTTGGTAATCCAAACATTATGAGACCTAGTTGCTTTACATACTTAGTAGATTTTACAATGGAACCGTATATACCTGTAAATAAATCTCTCGGCGGAACGAAATAAAAACCTTGTTTGATATTGGCATAAGTACCTGTCAGTTGATAATATATTTCTTTCAACAAATTTCTATTATTGATGTTATCGTTTTTTAGTGTTTCAATTATTTCTAGAATATCATATAATTCTTCAGCATTAGGTGAGGGTAATGTTTGAAATTCTGAAATAGGCATTTTATCACTTAACCAATTATATAAAAGAAAATCTTGCTCCATAGAGTTTATTGTATCCTGTATCAAATTTATTGAATTTTGCAATTGAATAGGATTTGGGTAAATATTTTGATACATAATAAACCTCCTAAATGTTTTAATATAGATATATGTGTTAAATAATTTTTTTGATACATTTATAAAAAGAAGCTTAAAATTATTCATGTTTGACCATATTAAAATTAAGAGGCTTATAGTATGGTTGTATTCGATGAAAAAGGTACTAAGCCAATATTAATAGCATAAAAGCAAGAGGCTGCTGATCCTCGACAAATATAGGGTTAATGAATTCTAAAAGTAGGTTATATAGAAATACATTATAACAAAGGATATTTAACTTTTTGTTAACAAAATTAACATAACTAATTGTTATAATGTGTATGAGATTTGATAAAATCAAAAGGCAAGATGATTCCAATGTTCAGACCTAAAAACATCCGTATCCCAAGCGGGTGTTTTTTATTGCCATAATTAATTTCATAGATATAGAGTTGTTAATTAAATACATTATTAATCAATATAAGTGTAGAGAATAGTGTAAACATTTTCCTATTTTACTGCTATAATAATGTAAATAAGGTTATAATTTCAAGTAAATATATACTTTATATTGACTGTAATATTTTAACTTAAATAAAAATAAGGAGTAAAGACAGAAGATATGATAGTTAAAAAATTAGAAGAATATATGATAAAAGATTGTGTTGACTTATTTATTTCAACCTTTTCTAAAGAGCCTTGGAATGATGTGTATGAATCAAGAGACCAGGTTATATCTTTTTTTAAACACCATTTTTATAATAATTATTTTTTAGGTTATGTTGCTATAATTGATGGAAAAATCCAAGGATTAAGTATTGGAATGAGAAAACCTTGGATAAAAGGTTTAGAATACTATATAGATGAATTTTGTATAAATCATAGTTTACAAAACAAAGGTATTGGTAGTGAATTTTTAAAAGAAATTGAAATAGATATAAAAAAAGAAGGAATCAACGGGATAATTTTAAATACCGAAAGAGAATTTCCATCATATAAATTTTATAAGGTTTTGAAGACTTTGGTTACTTAGCGATAATGGGTAAGGAATTGACATAGGATAAATTCATGTCATAAGTAAAACTATTGCAACTTCATTTCAGCTTCGAGCTTTATAAGAAGGATATTAGGTAAAAGAGGAGAGGAACTTTGGCCATTTGCACATGGATATGACAATTCAGTATCTGAATTTGAGTCTATAACTCCTGTCAAAAGTATAGGAAACTAAGTAACTACAAAGAGAAATCTAAAATTAAGCTTAGAACATAGTATTAAATAATTTAGTGAATATCAGAAAGATTCAGTAAGAATGGATTTTTATGATATTAAACCAAGTATGATACCGCAGTCCCTTATAAAAGTGGACTGCGGTTTCCATTTGCAGTTAATTAGTGACTAGATTACTTCCAATCTGAAAGTAAAGTTTTATCATTTGCAATAGCTGTTACTATTTCCTCTCCAGATTTAAAATCATCAAAAGTTCCTTTGCTAATTTCATTGATGGCTTTGTCTAATATGTTTTCATAATAAGCTTCTGGTGTCATATCAGTTGTAGTTTGGTTGAAATGCTCTTGGGATTCAGAAGCGGCTATTTTGGCATATTCGTTTTTTATCTCGTCTATTAGTTTATCACGATTCATATAATTTGCTCCTTTGTAAGAAATTTATTATTTATCGTTACCGGGTTTATGGCGACTACCAGACTGCTTCTTTGCGTTACGGCTTTCACCGTCTAATGCGCTCTCTGCCATAGTCGGGCCACCTTTTGATTTTTGTTTACGGATTGGTTTTGGATCAAGTTGTGAATCTTTAGCCATGATTATTCTCCTTCATTTTATTATTTGTAGATTTATTATTTGCAGAGTAGAGGATTTTATTCAGAAATCTAATTGTGTAGTCTGCAGGTATAGAAACCTAATCAACGGCTAATGATAATAGCGTACGAAATTATTTATACGGGATGGTGAATTATGGCTAAAGCAGGCATGAAAAGACCGGATCCAAAGGATCCGCACGGAACAGAAAGCAATAAAAAAATGAAAATAAAAAAGAATGATGTAGAGCCTGTTCCAGAAATACAGGGTAAAGCAAAGGCAGGACACAATAAAGCAAATAATATTCAAGATAACAAGAAGAGCTAATAAAATACAAAGGAATTTACTATTGTATGTAGGGCTGAGATAAATAAGTGTCTGAGCCCTTTTAAGTGTTTTATAGTTAAAAGAGATGTGGAATTTTGGTCTTTTGCCAACTGATGCAATCCCCTTAGACTTATATTATCTCTAGGTCTTTTCTTTTTTTGGTTATGAAGTATGCTATATATTAGGAGCAGGCGGAAGTACGCTTAACTATAGTATATATTGCAGATTACAATACAAGTGTAGAAATGCTTACGCTATAGGTGGTGGAGCTTCCAGGGATTAGAGAAGTTCCCTGATAATGTAACTAAGTTTGTGGGAAACTACTTTAAGGAGACTTATAGACTAGTTATTGAGTGGTAGGAAGTTAGGAAATTAATGTAAAATAATAGGGTAGCTTAATTGCTACCCATTTTCTTATTTACTATTTTGTATTATTATTCGTAACTCTTTTTTAACTTCTTCTAAGTTACAGTTACATAACATAGGAAGTAATTCTACTAAATCTTTTTGTTCATAGTCCCACCATTTTACTTGCAATAACATTTCAATTAAATCATTATCAAATCTTTTCTTAATAAACTTTGCTGGATTTCCGCCCACTAAACTATATGGTTCTACATCCTTTGTTACTACAGAGTAAGCGGCAATAATGGCACCATCTCCAATTTTAACACCTGGCATTATTATGCTTTCACGACCAATCCATACGTCATTGCCAATTATAGTATCTCCTTTTACAGGAAGTTGAGACATATGGGGTGGAGTAACTTTGGTCCATTCTCCACCAAATATATTGAATGGATATGCTGTAACGCTACTAATTCTGTGATTTGCTGAACCCATAATGAATTTGGTTCCACTTGCAATTGAACAGAACTTTCCAATAACTAATTTATCTCCAAATTCTGGATAATTAAAAAGTACATTATTTTTTTCAAACGCTGTTGGATCTGCAGAATCGTCATAATAAGTATATTCACCAATAAAAATATTGGGAGCAGTTATTACATTTTTAATAAAACAAGAAGTTTTATATTCATTTGGGAAAATTTCATTGGGGTTTGGTATATTTTTCATTTTTTTATTTCTCCTTTAATAATTTTATCACATCCTTTCTATTAGTATGTGAGGTAGAAACTGCCTTCATTTTCCTAATTTCTTTCATACTAATACCTCCAATCTAATTTTATGATTGTATTGTATCACATCTATTAATAAAGTCACACCCCTTTTAATTAGATATTATACTGAAAAATGAATATCTATAATAATAATTTGGTAATCAAAACATTATAGTTTTAATTACTTTTAGTTGTATACAATGGAATTGTATACATGTGAATAAATCTCTCGATAGAACTAAATAAAAACCTTGTTCGATATTGGCATAACTAATCTTGTATGTAAAGACTTTAAAGATACCTATATGATAGTAGTAGAGTGGTTGGAATCTAGAAAAATAATGTAATCTAAAAGAGCATGCCATCCTATTAAACCTAGTAAGATGGCATGTTTTAAATTACTATACCTTCGCTCTAACAATATAGGAGTTAATAAAATATACATAAAACTAACTGTAGGAGATAGTCAATAATTTTATTTACTTTGAAGGAAGTGTATAAATGAAATGATAACTTTAGCGGATTATATTCTTGTCCACTGATATATAATATGAAATTTATGTTGAGAAAGTGTTATTTAATGAAAATTATTCTCAATGATTTGAAAAATAGTTGATTGGTAAAAAGATAGTAAATATATGTTGATAGTAAACATAAGAGTAGTTAAATTGCTACTCTATTTTGATATTTATTCTATATTAAGGTTTACAAATTGCATAAGTAAAGAATTATATAAGTCAACATGATTTAGTTCATCAGATATTATACTTGAAATCAAATCTCTATCATTAGGATATTGCAATCTATTCATTGTGATTTTATATTTTTTAACGGATTCTAAATTTTCTACAAGAGCGTTTTCTAGTCCTGAAATAAGATTTTTGGGTGGATAAAAGGCACCATCATATAATGGAGCGTAAGTACCTGCAAGCCGAAAATACATATTATGCAGTATGTCAGCATGTTTTAACTCTTCATCTCTTATAGATTCTAAAAGTGTTATTACCTCTTTAGCCTGAGCTAGAGAAAGAGAAGGTATAGGAGAAAGTTCTGCTATTCTAACATGATCAAGTAACCATTGAAAAAATTGTAAATGTCTTTCTTTAGTTATTATAGATTCACCAAGCATATCTATTGTATTCTTCAGTTCAATAGGAACCGAATCTGGGAAAAAGTTTTCGTACATAATAACCTCCTAAATGATTTATTACATATATATGTTCTAATTTAAGTTGTAGATACTTATTAGAATAAATGCTTAAAATCACTTCATTGATGATACTATCCTTAAGAGGTAATAGTATGGATATATTCGATGAAAAAGGAATCATACCAATGTTAATAGCGGAAATGTAGGAGGCGTTTTCTCTATTGACAATGTAGTATAAGATTAGTAATACTTTACTGTATATTTATCTTTTTTTATTTTTTTCGATTTGAGTAATCGACTCTAATTTGATATAATAATCTAATGTGAAAATTAGCAAAAACTAAGGAGACGAAAGACAATGAGTAAAAGAAAACAAATTAATCTTCCTATAGAAAAAGTAGAAGAACAAGATAAATATATAGAAGCAATGCATAGAATAAATGAAGACTATTTCAACCGAACAGGAGAAAGAAAACTCGTGTTTTCAGTTACATACGGATGTCAGATGAATGAACACGACTCAGAAAAGTTACTAGCAATGTTAAATGCTATGGGTTATGATGCAACTGAAGATTCATCAGAGGCTGATCTTATAATTTACAACACATGTGCAGTTAGGGAAAATGCAGAGCTAAAAGTATATGGTAATTTGGGACATTTAAAGTCACAGAAAGAAAAAAATCCAGATATGAAAATAGTAGTATGTGGTTGCATGATGCAACAACCCCATATAGTTGAAGAAATTAAGAAGAAATATAAACATGTAGACTTAATATTCGGGACACATAATTTATATAAATTCCCAGAGATGTTAACAGAGACAATGAAAAGAGAGAAGACTCTAGTAGATGTCTGGGATGTTGATGGAGAAGTAGTTGAAGGACTAAAAAGTAACAGAAAGTTTGAGCTAAAAGCTTTTGTAAATATAATGTACGGGTGTAACAACTTCTGTACATACTGTATAGTTCCTTATACAAGAGGTAGAGAGAGAAGTAGAACACCAGAAGATATAATTGATGAAATAAAAACTTTAGTAGCAAATGGTACAAAAGAAGTAACTCTTCTTGGACAAAATGTAGATTCATATGGAAAAACACTAGATAGTAAAATTACATTTGCTGAGCTTCTTAGAATGGTTAATGATATAGAAGGCTTAGATAGAATTAGATTTATGACATCTCATCCAAAGGATATATCTGATGAAGTAATATATGCAATACGAGATTGTGAGAAAGTATGTGAATATCTACATTTACCAATACAAATAGGAAGTACAAAACTTCTTAAAAAGATGAATAGACACTATACAAAAGAATACTACTTAGAGATAATAGAAAAAGCTAAGAGAGAAGTTCCAGATATATCATTTTCAACAGATTTAATGATTGGATTTCCTGGTGAAACGGATGAAGATATCGATGATACTATAGATGTAATTGAAAAAGTAAAATATGATTCTGCTTTTACTTTTATTTATTCGAAACGTAAGGGAACACCTGCAGCTGAAATGGAAGATCAAATACCAGAAGATATAGTCCATAAGAGATTCCAAAGAGTTCTGGATTCAGTAAATAAGATATCAGCAGAAATCAATGATTCATATAAAGGAAAAGTTGTAGAGGTTTTGGTTGAGGGTAGAAGTAAAAACAATGAAGAAAAACTTTCAGGTAGAACTAGACAAAATAAATTAGTTAACTTTGATGGTGGGAATAAAGATCTGATTGGTAAATTGGTACGCGTAAAAATAACAGAAGCTAGAACATTTTCTCTAAATGGAGTAATGGTTGATTAATTACATTAATGTAGATATATATAAATAATAAAGAGAAAAAATTTAAAAAGGTGTCCATAAAAAGGACTCCTTTTTTATACTTGTCGATTGACAATTTAATATAATTGATTTAGAATTATTTTGATTCAATTATTAAAAATTTTGACTATTTAGACTAAAAGGAGATGTTTAAATGTACAGTTTCAAAAATGATTATAGTGAAATAGCACATCCAAAAGTACTTCAAAGAATAGTGGATACAAACATGATTCAAGCTGAAGGTTATGGTCTTGATGAATTTAGTTTTGAAGCTATCGATGCTATAAAAAATAAAATAAAAGATAATAGTGTTGATGTTCACTTTATAAGTGGCGGTACTCAAGCTAATCTACTAGCAACTGCAGCTTTTTTAAGAGCTCATGAAGCTGTCATATCAGCAGAGAGTGGACATATTGTTGGAAGTGAAACTGGCGCTATTGAGGCTACAGGACATAAAGTGTTTACTGTACCAACTCAAGATGGAAAACTTACCGCTGATATGGTTAAGAGTGTGTTTGATGCTCATCATCAAACAAATTTCTCACCATATCCACGCTTAGTGTACATATCAAATCCTACTGAATTAGGAACAGTTTATGATAAAAATGAGTTGAAATCTCTTCATGACTGTTGTAGAGAACTTGGAATTTATTTATTCGTAGATGGAGCTAGAATTGGCTGTGCATTGACATTAGACAAAAACGATTTGGTATTTGAAGATATGCCGAAAGTATGTGATGCTTTTTATATTGGAGGCACTAAAAATGGAGCAATGTATGGAGAAGCATTAGTAATCAAAAACGAAAATTTAAAAGGTCATTTTAGATGGCATTTAAAACAAAGAGGTGGACTTCTATCAAAAACGAGAGCTATGTCTGTCCAATTTACTGAACTTATGAATAATAATTTATACGAAAACATTGCTAAACATGCAAACCTTATGTCAGATATCTTAAGGGAAGGAATAACCAAAGCGGGATATTCATTTTATGTAAATTCTCCTACTAATCAGATATTTGTAGAATTACCTAATAAAGTACTTAAAGAGCTTGATAAGAAATATATCTACACAATATGGGGTCAACTTGATGAAAATATTACAGTAATTCGTTTAATAACTTCTTGGGCAACTCCTAAGGAAAAAGTTGAGGAATTTGTAAGAGACTTATTGTCTATAGAAGTATAAAGATAAGCTTATAATATAATAATTAAATTACTAAAAGTATAAAGCTTTTTATTGAATAATCAATTGTTTTGTTTGTTATTATTCATTAAAAAGCTTTTTTAGTAACCTTATAGTTAACCTTTACTTTTTAGATACTAACTAAATTCATTTCCAGTATATTATATACGTAACAAATAAGATGTAAAATAAGAAAAAATACAGGGAACTTTATAGACGAGTCCAAACAAGTAATAAAAGATATAGTATGGTTGTTGAGTGTTTGGAAAAGAGAAAATTGATGCAAACGTCATGTGGTATAATAGTAAACAACTTTATTAGAAAGGAGAGATATTAAATTAAAATTCTATTAAGTATACTGCTAATTGTACTAGCATTATCAAATTATATTCAATCTAAGGAAATAAAAAAATTAAGAAGATTATTTACTTGTAATGAGCAAAGTTTTATTGACGAAGCCGTAATTCAACTAAAAAATGATTCTAGTAAAACAAAAGCAGTTAGAATATTAAGAGAAAAGAATTATCCGCTAGATTTAATCAATGCGAAAAGAATTGTTGATATTGCTGAAATAAAAGTTATAGATCAAAGAGTAGAAAATTAATGTGACGAAAATGGGTGCCTTATTGCCACCCTCATTTTTATTTGATGAATATTAAATAAAAGCTCTCACTTTAATATAAAGCTTTATGTTGTATTCTTATTAAGTTATAAGTATAATCTAATTAGTGCATACATTTACATAGGTAAAATTTACCATAATGCATGAGGTAATAGTAAAAAAGGAAAGTTTATTGACAGAGGAGGAGTATTTTGGAAGATTTATTGAAATCATGTAGAGTTGCAGTAGTACAAGCATCGCCAATTTTATTCGACAAGACCGCGACAATTTTTAAAGTTATTGAAAAAATTAATGAAGCTGGAAGTAAAGGAGCCAATATTATTGTCTTTCCAGAATCGTTTGTACCTGCATATCCAAGAGGTTTTTCTTATGGGTATGTAGTAGGCAGCAGAACAATGGAAGGACGAGAGGACTGGAAGAAATATTATGATAACTCCGTCATTGTTCCTAGTAAAGATACTGATTTAATTGGACAAGCTGCAAAAGAAGCTAATGCTTATGTTTGCATAGGAGTTACTGAACGAGATAATATCAATTGTACCCTATATTGCACCACACTTTATTTTGGACCAGATGGATCATTGTTAGGAAAGCACCGCAAAATTAAGCCGACGGGTTCAGAGCGCCTTATTTGGGGAGAAGATGATGGAAGCACATTAACTGCTATCAGTACTCCTTATGGAGTAATTGGAGGTTTAACGTGTTGGGAGAATTATATGCCATTAGCGCGTGTTGCAATGTATCAAAAAGGTGTTTCAATTTATATAGCACCAACTGCTGATTCTCGCGAAGAGTGGCAATATACTATGCGTCATATTGCTTTGGAGGGAAGGTGTTTTGTGATTGGATGTAATCAATATGTTACAAAAAACATGTACCCTCAAAACTTTAATTACCAAGAAGAGCTGGACAAGTGTCCTGAAAACATGTGCCCAGGTGGGAGTTGTGTAGTCGATCCATTTGGAAAATATGTGGCTGAACCTATATGGGATAAAGAGGACATATTGTTTGCAGATCTAAATCTTGATTTAGTACCGCTTAGTCGTATGGATTTTGATCCAACCGGACATTATGCAAGACCTGATATTTTTGAGCTTATCGTACATGAATAATGTAACATGGAAGCTATAACTTAGAATGAATTCAACACTAAGAAAATGTTGTTACAAATATAAACTTAAAGAGATCCTATTAATAGGATCTCTATTGGATTGCCGCCATTTTGCATATATTTTTTAAATTAGTTATTACCATTCACTAGGTGATTGATTAAAGTAATGAGGTGTAAACTCTGTAATAATGTAATCTTGTATACCATAAACTTTAAGCGGCTCGGAAGATAAGTAATCCTCAACTTTTTCAAGAGATTCTGCTTTCATAATAAATACTCCACCACTCATATTCACTTTAAGTCCAGACATTAATATTAAGCCCTCATCCATCGCTTTTTGAGAATAGGCCATGTGTTTTTTCATCGTATTTTCATCAACTAAATCTGCATTTTTTATTATACTTTCAACAATAAAATATTTCATTTTTTGTTATCCTCCTTGAAGTAATATCCCTTGTTACTTATCTTAACTTATTTTTTATAATAAATACCCTTACTATCTTTTTTAAAACAATAAGAAGTTTTTTACTTATTTATAGATTACTACTAAATTAAAAAGAAATTTTTTTGATAAAAAGAAATACAGTCCATATAAGAGTAAGGAATGTAAATTTAAGAATACCAAACTAATAAAGAGTTCTAGATTAATTAATCTAGAACTCTTTATTAGTTTGCTTATTTTTTAGATAACATAACTTATAATTAATGATTAAGCATTGTCCTCAACTATTTTCCTTTTAATTATTGGATTATTATCCTCTAAAACAGAAATTGAATATGCAAATTGTTTGAGTTCACTAGTAGTTAAGTCTTCAGGCATGGTATCTAAGATACCTTCATTTCCAATGACACAAGGTATACCAGCGAACACGTCATGGTGGCCATACTCACCCTCTAATAAAGTAGAAGTAGTTAAGACGACATGTTCATCAAACATGATAGCTTTAGTGATCCTTGCAAGAGCCATGGCAATCCCATAGTAAGTAGCGCCTTTAGCTTCGATAATTTTATAAGCAGCATTTTTAGTCTGGAGGTAAATATTTTCTAGATCTGTGTCTGTCAATTTAAAACTTGACTTGATTTTATCCAACTTCATACCTGCAACATTAACAGTTGACCAAGGAACAAATTCTGAATCACCGTGTTCGCCTAATATATTAGCAGAAATATCTTGTGGTGCAACTTGAAATTCTTTACTCAGTTGATATCTTAAACGAGCGGTATCCAAAGTAGTACCAGAACCGATCACTTTCCCTTTAGAAAAACCGGAATATTTCCAAACTGCATATGAGATAATATCTACTGGATTAGATGCAATCAGAAATATACCATTAAAACCATTCGCAACTACATTCTCAGTTATTTTTTTTGCAATATTAATGTTAGTATTAATCAGTTCTAATCTTGATTGACCTGGTTTTTGAGGAATTCCTGCACAGATACAAACAATATCTGCTTTTTCGCAATCTTTATAGTCGCCTTTCCAAACACGAATATTTGTATAAAAACTTGGCATACCATCCTGTATATCTGCTGCATCAGCAGCTGATTTTTTCTCATTAACATCAATTAATACCAATTCATTACATAGATTTTGATTAACGAGAGCAAAAGCATAACTAGAACCTACTGAACCTGTACCAATTAAAACAACTCGTCTTGAAACATGCATGAAAACAACTCCTTTTTTTATTTTTAGAAAGCGCTTTCTATTTACAATTTAGTATAGATGATGAAATTATTATTTGCTATAACAAAAGACATTAACAAATGTTAATCTGATATAGATGATATTTTCAGTATCTCTCTTTTGCTAGTAAAAGTAGAAACAATTTGGATTATCTTGTATTATATAAATAATCAGAGTTTACAATTTAGTTAGGAGGGAAAGTGATGACTGCTCACAATGAATTTTTTCAATATGAAATGGCTTTTCATGAATATTTAGAAAAGATGCATTTTACTACTGTAAAAAAAGATCACTATCAATACATTGTTTTTGAAGGTGTGCAGATACCATTTGTATATGTTGTGAAAGAGGGTATCGTCAAAACAAGTCTTCTCACCAAGGATGGGCGTGAATTTAATATTGGTTATATTCAAAAAAATGAGTTGGTTTCCTTAGTGGGGAATGAACATTCTAATCATGTAGACATGCCTTTTAATATTAGAGTAGAAAGTGATACAGCCGAACTTTATCAAATTAATCGAGTACAATTCTGGGAAGATGTTAATAATAACGAAAATTTGTTGAAATTTGTGAAAGAATATTACCGACAAAATTTAGTTGAACAGATTAAAAAGTCACAGAATCTTGCTATGAATGGTAAATTCGGAGCTTTGTGTGCTCAAATTTATGATTTAGCAGAATTGTTTGGTTGTAAATCCAAGGAGGGTATCTTGATAGATTTTAATATCACGAATGAAGAATTAGCTAAGTTTTGTGGTATCAATTCTGCTAGTAGTATTAATCGTATGTTACGCAAGCTAAAAGATATGGATAGCATCAAAATTGTAAATAATAAAATTTTAATTAAGGATTTATCTATAATTGAATCCTTTGTTGCTTAGGTTACAGATCCAATGTGAAACTAAGAAAATATAAAGTGTTATAGTGCATTAGAGAAGAAGTATTGCCAATAGTGAAGAGAATAAAAAACTCATGGAACAGATGAAGTGAACCCCAAAAAGTTAGACATAAAAATCTAATTTTTGGAGGTTCATTTTTTGGCTAAATATGACTATGAATTTAGATTAAAAGTAATGAAATCATATCTCAAAGGAGAAGGAGGTATTCTTTCATTACAAAAAATTCAATATACCAACTACTTCTATTATTCTAGGTGGATTTTATAAGTATAAATTTACTGATTTAAATGAGTTATAGAATATAGTAATATTTGTTAAAAAAATATTTAATGTTTGTTGAAAAATTATCACAGAAGTGCTACGATTATAAGTATAAGACATTTTCGATATACAAATCACATTCAAATTTATTCTTAAATATCCTACATAAATTGATTCAATACATAAATTCGTTTTAAATTCCCTATAATTAAAAAAAATATTTTTCAAAAATGATTATATATTAACAATATATAAACATATACTCATATAAATTGTTAATATATAAACGAATTTTAAACAAGCTTCAAATTTCTTCTCGGCCTATATTCGTTTAAATAATTTGTCATTTAAGGCGTTGCTGAGGTTTTAATAATAAATTAAGGAGGGTTATAAGGATTTAAATTCGAAAAATTATCTGATGCTTACAGGGTTGTATGCAAACACAGCTGAAAATGAAGTAGAACAAGAAAACTATTTACGCATCAAATGTAATTGCTACACATATATTTTATTTGGAACCACTGCTATTGGAAGTGATTTAGCACCTAGAGTCTCTGCATGACTACATACTGAACTGAAGCTCCCATAATATTTAGGCGGATGTTAAAATTGCTCGAAATGTTAAAGAAGTAGTACCAGAACTCATTAGTCAATTAAGTGTACATTAAAAGATTAAAATAAGTTTAAAATTTTTTTTATTGAGGAGGACACTATGGAAAGTGATGTTAAAATTTATGAAAATCTTACTGTTGAGATTAACAATAAGATTTGCACTATAAAAATAAACAGACCTAAAGTTTTAAATGCAATTAATTTAAAAACTTTAGAAGAACTTTATGAAGTATTTACAGATATTGATGAAGATGAAGATATTTATGTAGTAATTTTAACAGGTGAAGGTAAAGCATTTGTTGCAGGTGCAGATATTGAATATATGAGAGACCTAGATTCAGTTTCTGCAAAGAATTTTAGTCAACTTGGCAGTAAAGCTCTTAACGCTATTGAAAATAGTAAAAAAGTTGTAATTGCTGCAGTGAATGGATTTGCATTAGGTGGTGGATGTGAAATTGCAATGGCTTGTGATCTAAGAATTGCATCATCAAATGCTAAATTTGGTCAACCTGAAGTAACTCTAGGTATAACCCCTGGTTATGGTGGTACCCAAAGACTTACAAGATTAACTGGAATGGCGAAAGCAAAAGAATTGATATTTACTGGACAAATTATAAAGGCTGAAGAAGCCAATAAAATAGGATTAGTTAATAAAGTTGTAAATCCAGAAAATTTAACTAGAGAGGTTGAAGTATTAGCTGAGACTATAACTAAAAATTCTCAGCTAGCAATTAGATATTCTAAAGAAGCTATAAAGCTAGGTTCACAAACTGACATTAATACTGGGCTAGATATCGAAACTAATTTATTTGGACTTTGCTTCTCAACTAAAGATCAAAAAGAGGGTATGTCGGCTTTTTTAGAAAAGAGAGAAGCAAAGTTTTGAAAATAATAAAAGTATAATATTTGCTGTTAACCATATTAAATAATTTATTAATATGATAAATAAAATATAAATACATAAAAATAGGGGGTAAAACTTATGAAATTAGCTGTAATAGGTAGTGGAACAATGGGTACTGGTATTTTACAAACTTTTGCAAGTAGTGGTCATGATATATGTTTAAAGAGCAGAAGCCAAGAATCATTATCTAATTGTATGACATTACTAGATAAAAATTTAAGTAGACTGGTTTCTAAAGATAAAATTAACGAATCTCAAAAATCTGAAATACTAGATCATATTACTCTAACTACTAGTTATGAGGATTTAAAAGACATGGACATAATTATTGAAGCATCTGTTGAAGATATGGATACAAAAAAAGAAGTTTTTAAATTATTAGATGAGTTATGCAAACCTGACACTATTTTAGCTACTAATACCTCATCATTATCTATAACAGAAATAGCTTCTGCTACAAAAAGACCTGATAAAGTAATTGGATTGCATTTCTTTAATCCAGTTCCTATGATGAAATTGGTTGAAGTTATAAGTGGCCAATTGACTTCAAAGGTAACTTTTGATGCAGGAATTCAACTATCAAAGAGTATTAATAAAGTGCCAGTCGATGTATCTGAATCACCAGGATTTGTTGTAAATAGAATACTTATACCTATGATAAATGAAGCGGTTGGAATTTATGCAGACGGTGTTGCTAGTAAAGAAGAAATTGATGAAGCTATGAAATTAGGAGCAAATCATCCTATGGGACCTTTGGCATTAGGAGATTTAATAGGATTAGATGTCGTTTTAGCTATAATGAATGTTCTATACAATGAATTTGGGGATACTAAATATAGACCGCATCCTTTATTGGCAAAAATGGTTAGAGCAAATCAATTGGGTAGAAAAACTAAAATAGGTTTTTATGATTACAATAAATAAAATATGATTAATAAAGCATAGATATAAAAATTAAATATATAGGAATATTCATCTCGGTATTATAAATCATATAAATTAAAAAACATTCTTATTCATACTATACTTAGCAAAATATATAGATATAGATTTAGATATTTATCATACTATTAATTAATTTGATAAAAAAATTTATAAATTTATAGAAAAATTTATTACAAAAGGAGTATTAATGAATATTTAACTTATAAACATTCTGAAGTTAAGTGGTTAATATTCTACGTTACTTAAAAACGATTTAAAAAATAAATATAAATTATTTTAAGGGGGTAATGAATATGAGAGAAGTAGTTATTGTCAGTGCTGCAAGAACAGCAGTAGGAAGTTTTGGAGGAGCATTTAAATCAGTATCAGCAGTAGACTTAGGAATAACAGCAGCTAAAGAAGCGATTAAGAGAGCAAAAATAACTCCGGATATGATAGATGAATCACTTATAGGTGGTGTACTAACAGCGGGCCTCGGTCAAAATATAGCAAGACAAGTAGCATTAGGGTCAGGAATACCAGTTGAAAAACCTGCTATGACAATAAATATAGTCTGTGGATCTGGATTAAGATCAGTTTCAATGGCATCACAACTTATCTCGTTAGGTGATGCTGAAATAATATTAGTTGGTGGGACAGAAAATATGAGCATGTCACCATACTTATCACCGAATACGAGATATGGTGCGAGAATGGGAGATACTCCTTTTGTTGATTCTATGATTAAAGATGGACTATCAGATATATTTAATAATTATCATATGGGTATAACTGCAGAAAATATAGCAGAAAAATGGAATATAACTAGAGAAGAGCAAGATCAATTAGCTTTATCAAGTCAAAATAAAGCCGAAAAAGCACAAGCTGAAGGAAAATTTGATGAGGAAATAGTTCCAGTTATTATAAAAGGACGAAAAGGTGACACAGTAGTTGATAAAGATGAATATATAAAGCTTGGTACAACAATAGATACATTATCTAAATTAAAACCAGCGTTTAAAAAAGATGGTACAGTTACAGCAGGTAATGCGTCTGGAATAAACGATGGAGCTGCTATGCTTATAGTAATGTCAAAAGAAAAGGCTGAAGAATTAGGAATAGAACCACTTGCAACTATAGATTCCTATGGAACTTCTGGAGTTGATCCAGAGATAATGGGATATGGACCAGTACCAGCTACTATAGAAGCCTTAACAAAAGCAAATATGACCATTGATGATATAGATTTAGTTGAGGCAAATGAAGCATTTGCTGCTCAATCATTAGCAGTAATAAAAGATTTAAAAATTGATACTACAAAAGTTAATGTTAATGGTGGTGCAATAGCTATAGGGCATCCAATAGGATGTTCAGGAGCTAGAATACTTACTACGCTTTTATATGAAATGAAAAGAAGAGATGCCAAAACTGGTTTAGCTACACTTTGTATCGGCGGAGGTATGGGCACTACATTAATAGTAAAAAGATAGTTTTCTGAATTAAAAATATTGCACTAAATATCCTATATATAAATTAAATTGAAAATGTATATACCTTTTATGGTTAAGTATAAAAGGTAGAAAATTAATGTAGATAGAAAAGGGTAGCATAATTGAATTGCTACCCTTATTTTTTATTGATTTTTCCAAGATTATCGATTAGTATTTAAATCTATGAAGTATTAAAATTGACATATTAAGGTCATTCAATATCAAGCTTAGCACTTAGCTTTGGTAAAATTGCAACAGTTAAAGGGATGTGAGATAATTTTTATTAATTGACAGTAAATATTAAAAATACGTATAATGTAGAGTATAGGGGGTGATAAAATGAAAAGATGTTTAAATGATATAAAATTAATTGAACATTATATTTCTGTTTTTGATAAATAAATTTCTATCAACGGATAACTATGTAAAAACAAATATATAGAGGTAGAAATTATTTTATCCCAATACAGGAAGGAATTAATATTATGAAAAACAATGTAGTAAGCAGATTAAATTCATCAAAGGTAAGTAAAGCGGTTGGGAATTATACGCATATTACAAAGATAAAACCTAACGCAACTTTTTACACATTTTCTGGACAAGTAGGAGCAGATTTGGAAGGAAACTTTCCGATTGAATTCAATCAGCAAGTAGAAAATACATTTTTAAATATATCAAATCTATTAAAAAGTATAGATTTAACTCCAGATAATATAATTAAAGTTAATATATGGGCTACAGAAGAAATTGACTGGGATTACTTTTATAAAGTATATGAAAATTTTTTTGGAAACCCGTATCCTTCAATGACAATTGCATATGTTAATGCTCTTGGTTTGAAAGAGATTAAATTGGAAATAGAAATTTGGGCTGCAGAATAGCATTCTTAGCCCGATAAACTAATAAAATGTCCTCATTATTTATATATTGAGGACATTTTTAAATTCATATAACTATTAAATAATTAATCAATTAAAAATTTAAGAAAATTTTGAAGTATTTTTGCAGTCATTCCCCAAATTATATAATTATTATATTTATAAAATAATACTGATGATTTACCTTTTTGAAATTTATAATTTTTTTGATTAGGTAAGTCAGTATAAGGCATATTGCCAGAAGGTATAATCTCTACTTCATTGGTGTATTCTTTTGGTGGATTTTCCAATAGGAATTTTACTGGAACTAAAAAAGTATGATCGACTTCATCTTTATTTATATTAAAATTATCTACATCCTTTAAATAACCTAGAAATGGATGAATAATGTAGTTAAACGAAGTTATAAGCAGATCCATCTCAGAGATAATTTCTATATTATTTTTAATTGTACCAAGTTCCTCACAAGTTTCTCTTATTGCAGCGTCATAAGGTGTTTCATCAGGTTCAATTTTACCTCCAGGGAAAGAAACCTCTCCAGGTTGGTGGTTCAAATTTCCTGATCTAAGTTCGAATAGTATATAATGTTCATTGTCTTTTTTTACTATTGGTATTAAAACAGAAGCACGTTTCATTTCATCCGCACCATTGATATACGGCTTGTAGTCTTTAAACATGCTTTTTAAATCATCTATCATGTCATCCTCCATTTGGTATTCTAAGTCTTCTATAATTATTATACATTATGATCGAGTTAAATATAAGTTTATTAAGAAAATATTAGAATATAGTATAAAGAATAATATTTTATTTATTATAAATTACTAAAATTTAGCAAATAGTAATATCAAAATAGAGTTATATTATTATATAATATTACTAAATAAAATAATATAGTTAACGGAACAGTAGTTAAAATAGAAAAAAATGAATAAAATTGTATTATAAAGATAATTGTAGTATAATCAAAGAGTAAAATAAAATATTATTGGGGAGCTTATTTGCTGAGAGGAGATTTTATCTCGACCCTATGAACCTGTATGGATAATGCCAACGTAGGGAGTACTAAAGAATTTGAAGGTCTTATCGTATTGGTAAGGCCTTTTATTTTTATCTTTACAAGTTTTATTAAACAATCAATTTCCTAGTAGGTATAATTAAGAAAAATTATTTAATATCTCTAGGTAAAATTAATTATAATTTAAGGAGTGAGTCATATGGTAATAGCAGACATAGCAGTAATGCCTTTAAGACCTTACGAAGGTGAAGAAGAAATGTACAAAGTAGTTGACGTTTGTATCGAATTGATTGAGAAAAGTGGACTAAAATGTGAAGTAGGTGCAATGAGTACAACTATAGAAGGTGAATTTGATGAAGTATTTGAAGTAATAAAAAAAGTTCACAAAGTACCCTTTGAATTAGGGTGCGAAAGAGTTATAACAATAGCGAGAGTAGATGAGAAAGCTGGAGGCCTAACTATAGATGACAAACTTAGAAACCATAGAAAAGGTGAAGAATAGTCTTTACCCTATAGCTACGTTTTTATTTATAATTATCTTCTGGCAAGTAACAGTTGATTTTTTAGAAATTCCCCAATATGTTTTACCTACACCAATAGATATAGTGAATGTATTTTTTAAAGATTATCAAAACTTATTTATGCATGCAAAAGTGACTATATTTGAGGCTGTGTTAGGTTTTATTGTATCGATTACACTGTCTCTTATCATTGGAGTACTTATGGATTTTGTTAGCATAGTTAAAAAATGCTTATATCCTCTTACTCTAGTGACTCAGATGATACCTACAATAACTATTGCGCCTCTACTAATGATTTGGTTTGGATTTGGTACAATGCCAAAAATCTTAATGGTAACGCTTACTTGTTTCTTTCCAATTCTCATCAGTTTTGTTGATGGTATAGAGAATATAGATAGGGATTATTTAAATCTTTTTAAAACGATGAAAGCTGGAAATATGAGCACTTTTATACATCTAAAGTTTCCAATGGCTTTGGACAAGCTCTTTTCAGGTCTTAAGATTTCTTCTACATATGCAATAATGGCAGCAACAGTAGCTGAGTGGCTTGGAGGAACTAAGGGACTTGGGGTATATATGGTCAGATCAAAAAGTGCATATGCTTTGGATAAGGTTTTTGCATCGACGATCTTAGTTGTTGCATTTAGTTTAATTTTTGTTGGAATTATTCAAATGATTAGAAAAATTGTATTTAAACACAGAATAATAAACTAAATCAAATCATAACCACTAAGTTGATTATTATTTTATATACAAACCAGATCTATCAAGTAAAATTATTACGGAGGGTATTATGAAACTAAAGAAAATCGGAATACTGAGTTTAGTAAGTTTAATTACTTTAGCTACAGTTACAGGGTGTTCTACAAATAATAAGGAAGATAAAGAAGGAGCAAAAGGAGAAAAATTACAGAAGGTTACTGTAGTATTGGATTGGACTCCTAATACTAACCACACTGGCCTTTATGCAGCTTTAGATAAAGGCTATTATAAAGAGCAAGGGTTAGATGTTACAATAGAACAACCGCCAGAAAGCGGTGCTGATACATTGGTTGCTACAGGCAAAGCTGATTTTGCTGTAAGTTATCAAGAACAAGTTACGTATGCTAAAACAAGTGAAGATCCTCTTCCAATAAAAGCTGTGGCTACTATTATACAACATAATACTTCAGGTTTTGCTTCTCCAAAAGAGAAAAATATTAAAACAGCTAAAGACTTTGAAGGAAAAAGCTATGGAGGATGGGGGTCCCCATCTGAAGAAGCAGTATTCAAAGCTGTTATGAAAAAGGATAATGCAGATTTCAACAAATTAAAAATTGTAAACACTGGTCAAGATGACTTTTTTGCAGCCATGAAAACAGTCGATTTTGCATGGATATTTGAAGGATGGGATGTAGTAAAAGCTCAAATGATGAATTACGACCTTAATTTTATACCTGTAAGGGACTTAGATGAGAGACTTGACTACTATACACCGTTACTAATAACTAACGAAAACTTGATAGAGAAAGATCCAGAGTTAGTTAAAAAATTCTTAAAGGCAACAACTCAAGGATATGAGTATTGTGTTAAAGATCCAAAAGGAGCTGCCGATATATTAGTAAAACACGCTCCTGAGACGGATAAGGAGTTAGCTGTAAAAAGTCAAGAATATCTTGCTGACAAGTACATTGACGATGCATCTAGATGGGGAGAAATGAAGGACAGTGTATGGAATAATTACACTTCATTCTTAAGAGAATACAAACTAATTAATAAGGATATGAAGGCAAGTGATGCTTACACAAATGAATTCTTACCAACAAAATAAAAAACTTAAAATTTCAGTAGAGAATGTGTCTAAAGATTACGATGGAAGCGAAATACTTCACGATATAAATTTAAAGGTCTATGAAGGTGAATTTGTATCTATACTTGGACCTAGTGGATGTGGTAAAAGTACCATATTTAATATGATAACTAACCTTACCAACTGTGACTCGGGACATATTGTTGTAGATGGCGAATACAGTTATATGTATCAAAAGGATTTACTTTTGCCTTATAAAAATATTATTGACAATGTATCTCTTCCGTTAATTCTAAAGAAAGAGAAAAAAAGCATTGCTAGGGATAAAGTAAAACCGTATTTTAAAACTTTTGGTATCAGCGGATATGAATACAAATATCCACATGAACTTTCTGGTGGAATGAGACAGAGGGCTAATTTTTTAAGAACATTTATAAACTCTGATGATATTATGTTACTCGATGAACCGTTTGGTTCATTGGATTCAATAACCAGAAATTCTATGCAAAGATGGCTTTTAGATATTAAAGATAAGGTGAATTCAACGATTGTACTAATAACACATGATATCGATGAGGCAATTATGCTTTCTAATAGAATATATGTAGTGTCAGACAAACCATCTACTGTAAAAAGAGAGTTCTTAATAGATAAAGATATCTATAATGTAAAAAAATTAGAAAATATAGCAGATTTAAGAGAAAATATATTAAGCTTGTTATAATATAATTTGAGATCTGTGTACAATAAAAAAATACTGGATATTAGATTTTTATCTAATATCCAGTATTTTTTTATTGATACTTTAAACTTATGCTTAAAATAACCTATCAATGACCATACTATAATACTACAATCTACGGTTAAAAATTTATACATATAAACAGTGTTAAAGGAGGAATTGATATGCCAAAGAAAAATATTGCTGTAGTTACAGGTGCTAGTAGTGGATTAGGAAAAGAATTTGTAAAACTGTTGGTAAAAGATAATGATGTAGAAGAAATATGGGCGATCGCACGAAATAATAACAAGTTGGAACAGTTGAGCAAAAAGTATGGTAGTAAAATAAAGATATTTTCTATTGATTTATCAAATACAAAGTCAATTATAGATTTCTCTAAGATATTAGAAGCAAATATCTCTAACATCCTTTATCTTATCAATAATGCTGGATTCGCTAAGTTTTGCTCTTATGATGATTTAAGTATTGAGGAATCTATAAATATGATTGATTTGAACTGCAGTGGTTTGGTAGCAATGGGACTGGTTTGTATCCCATATATGAAACCAGGAAGTCATATTATAAATATTGCTTCACAGGCTTCTTTTCAACCACTACCATATCAGAATATTTATAGTTCTACAAAATCCTTTATAAGAAATTATTCTAGGGCATTGAATGTTGAGCTTAGGGATAAAGGCATTTCGGTTACTGCTGTATGTCCAGGTTGGATTGATACTGCGTTATATGATAGAGCAATAATAGGAGCAAAAAAAGCAACTAATAACTTTAAAGGTATGGTCACTCCAGACAAGGTCGCAAAAAAAGCTGTTAAAGATGCTAATAAGAATAAGGATATGTCAATCTATAGTTTATATGTGAAATACTGTCATATTATGGCAAAGTTTTTACCTCAAAAACTAATGATGAAAATATGGTTAAAACAACAAGGTATGTAAATGATTAATATTTATAAAAGGGGGTGACTCAAAACTTTTTAAAGTCAGACACTTTTTAAATAATAATCATAAATATACGTAAAAAATTTTAAAAAATAGAAAACATTAAATAATAATGATTATCACCATATAAAAAAGATAAACAATTATGTTATAATTAGTCTATGATTTAATATAAAATAGTTAAATTATTTAACTATGAAAGGGGGTAGATCATGAAAATCGATAAAAATCGTCTTACACCTATGATGAGACAGTATTTTGATGTAAAAGAGAGATATGCAGATTGCATATTGTTTTTTAGATTGGGAGACTTTTATGAAATGTTCTTCGAAGATGCGATTATAGCTTCTAAAGTCTTAGAGATTGCTTTGACGGGAAAGTCATGTGGACTAGATGAGAGAGCACCTATGTGTGGAATCCCTTTTCATTCAGTTGATGCTTACATAACAAAACTTATAGAAAATGGATATAAGGTGGCTATAGGAGAGCAACTAGAGGATCCGGCAACTACTAAAGGAATTGTAAAGAGGGATGTTATAAGAGTAATTACACCAGGAACAGTTCTAGAAGGAAGTTTATTAGATAATAAAAAAAATAACTACCTTTTATCTATATATAAAGCAGGAGAAGATGTGGGTTTATCTTATATCGATATAAGTACAGGTGAAACAAATTCTACTTATTTACCAAGTGGTAAAGTTATCGAAGAAATAGCTAAAATTGGGCCTACAGAAATTATAGTTAATGATTTAGATTTTATAGATGAACTCAGAAATATTGCTACTATTAACAATATATATATAAATGAAAATTTCTGCACAGATTATCTAGACGATAGCATAATTAAAAAGTATTTTAATAAAGAATATATTACTAGTATACAATTCGACAAGAAAGGACTAATAAAATCTAGCCTTTCAATAATTCTTAACTATATATACAGCACGCAAAAACAAATAACTTCTAATATAAACAGTGTAAATGTATACAATTCACAAGAGTATATGGTGCTAGACGTATTTACCAGGACAAATTTAGAGCTTACGCAGACTATTAGAGGAAATAAAAAGAAGGGTTCTCTACTTCATGTACTTGATAAAACATCCACTGCTATGGGAGGAAGACTACTTAGAAAATATGTAGAAGAACCACTTATAAGAAAAGACAAGATTGAAAATAGATTAGATGTTATTGAAGAGATAAAAAATGATTTTTCTCTAAGAGAAGATCTAAGCTATATTCTTAAGAATATATACGATATAGAGAGAATCTGCGGAAAAATAGCTTTTGAAAAGATCACTCCGAAAGAGCTGATTAACCTAAAAAATTCAATAGAAAAGTTGCCTGAGTTAATAAATACAGTAAATGTTTCAGAAGCAAAAAAACTAAAAGAATACTCCGGGAATATGGACAATCTAGACGATTTATACAACTTAATAGAAGAATCGATACTAGAAGAGCCATCATTGACGATTAAAGATGGAAATATAATAAAGTCAGAGTTTAATGATGAGTTAGACGAGCTAAGAAATATTTCTAAAAACGGCGCGTTCATGATAAAAGAAGTCGAAAATAAAGAGAGAGAAAAGACTGGAGTAAAATCGTTAAAAATTGGGTTTAACAAAGTTTTTGGATACTATATAGAGATTACAAAAGCTAATTTTAAGCAAGCTAAAATAGACGATACGTATATAAGAAAACAGACTCTTAGCAATGCAGAGAGATACATAACTCCAGAACTTAAAGAAATAGAAGAAAAAATTCTAAATGCTGAAGAAAAAATAAAAAATTTAGAGTATGAAATCTTTGTAAATATAAGAAATGCAATTTATAAAAATATCGATAGAATTCAAAAAGTGGCAAATACAATAGCAAACATAGACGTTTTTGTATCTATGGCTACTGTAGCACATCAAAATAACTACGTAAAACCTAGTATTAATACAGAAGATAGATTGGATATAAATAATGGAAGACATCCAGTAATAGAAAATATAATAGGTGACGAAAATTTCGTTCCAAATGATACCTATCTAAATTCTGGTGAAAATATTATAAATATAATAACTGGTCCTAACATGTCAGGTAAATCAACTTACATGAGACAAAGTGCAATTATATCACTAATGGCACATATAGGCTCCTTTGTACCAGCAGATTATGCAGACATACCTATTATGGACAGGATATTTACTCGTGTAGGGGCTAGTGACGATCTCTCTCAGGGACAATCCACATTTATGGTTGAGATGACTGAGGTATCATTGATACTGCAAAATGCTACTGAGAAAAGCTTAGTCATACTAGACGAAATCGGGAGAGGCACAAGTACTTACGATGGAATTAGTTTAGCATGGTCTATAGTTGAATATATACAAAATAATATAAAGTGCAAAACTTTATTTGCAACACATTATCATGAATTGACAGATTTAGAAAATGAATTTGAAGATGTTAAAAATTACTCTATCGCTGTAAAAGATGATGGAGATGGGATAGTTTTTCTTAGAAAAATTATTCCTCAAGGAGCGGATAAAAGTTACGGAATATACGTAGCGGAGTTGGCAAAACTTCCTGCTAAAGTTATAAATAGAGCTAAAGATATTTTAAAAGATTTAGAGCAAAATCATATATACAATGCAAGTGCACTAAATAGAATCGCAATAACATCAGACAATGAACACATAAGTAGTAAGGGCGAAAATGCATCGATAAAAAATGACAAGCAATTTGTAGTACAAGATGATCAAAATACTGAAGTAAAAACAAATCTTAATCCAGTTAACCAAATGGAAAGAGAACTTGAAAAGATAAATAACGACAATATAAAGATTCAGTACGATACATTAAAAAAAGAATTCGACATGTTATTAAAAGAGACAAAGCAACTAAAGAAAAATGTAATTAAGGACAATAATCCAGCTCAAATTTCTTTTGATAATATAGGTAAAGATGATGTACTTGCAAATGAGATATCTTCTTTAGATATACTGAATATGACTCCACTAGATGCAATGTCGGCTCTGTATAATCTACAAAAGAAAGCCAAGGAAATCAGTTCATAGAGGAGGATTATATTATGAATAGAATCAATATCCTAGATGATATTACCATAAATAAAATAGCAGCAGGTGAAGTTGTCGAAAGACCTTCATCTGTTTTAAAGGAACTAGTTGAAAATTCAATAGACGCTAACTCGACAAAGATTAGTATAGAGATAAAAGACGGGGGAAAAGAATCAATAAAAATTGTAGATAATGGTGATGGAATAGATTCTAGTGAATTAGAGAAGTGTTTTTTAAGACATGCTACGAGTAAAATAAAAAACGTAGATGATCTTTACGAAATTTACTCACTAGGATTTAGAGGTGAAGCAATGTCATCTATATCTGCAGTTTCAAAGCTTGAAATGATCACTAAAGCTAAGGATGAACCTATAGGTACAAAAATTTCACTTGAAGGTGGTAAAATTGTATCTAAAGATCCTATAGGTACACCAAATGGAACAACCATTACAATAAAAGAATTATTTTTTAATACCCCAGCTAGAAAGAAATTTTTAAAGTCTACTCACGCTGAAACAATAAATATAAGTGATTGGATAAACAAACTTGCAATAGGTAATCCTAGTATACAGTTTAAATATATAAATAATGGAAGAAATATGTTGAATACACCTGGTGATGGAAACTTATTAAGTGCTATTAGAAGTATATATGGAAAAGAAGTATCTGAAAATTTGATAGATGTAAATTTTGAATCAAGATACTTTAAAGTAAATGGATTTATTAGCAATAATAATTTGTATAGATCGAATAAAAATCTTCAACATATTTATATAAACAATAGATTTGTAAAAAGTAAGGTTGTATTAAATGCCCTTACTGAAGGTTATAAGTCTATAATACCTATAGGAAAACATGCAGTTTGTTTTTTAAATGTATTTGTAGATCCTTCTAAAGTAGATGTAAATATACATCCAAACAAATTAGAAGTAAAGTTTGAAAAAGAACATGAGATATATATTGAACTTAGAGATTACCTTCAGCAGAGACTTTTACGATCAAATCTTATAGGTAAGTATAAAACTTATGACAATAAAAAATCAATTGTTTCTAATGGTAATTTAAAAACTACTAAACTTAATGACAAAGCTAGTACTGTAAATGAAACAAGAAGGAATAGTTTTGGTAATGCCGATAATAATACTAATGATAAAGCAATGACTAATAGTAACATTGTATACAATGAAGTTAATAAAAATAATGATCAAAACAAAACTGTATATGATGTTATTAAAGAGACGAAAAAAGTATTTGGATCAAATATAAATAATGAAGATACAAGTATGAATACCTTAGAAGAGTTTAATAAGTCTAGTAATTTTAATCCTGTTAATATTGATGAAGTACCTATAAATGAATTTCAATCTGTAAGTGATGTTTTGAATTCTTATGGTAACATTGAAGAATTAATAATAAAAAAATCTGAGGAAAAGCCAGAAAACATTCAAGGTGAATTTACAAGTAAAAATAAAATAGAATTTATAAATGAAGAAGAAAATGGAGCTATACAACGAGACGGAGAATTTAGTCTATACTTAGCTGATTACATAGTGGTTGGAGTTCTTTTTAAAACATATATAGTATTAGAAAAAAGAAATTCTATGTTTTTATTAGATCAACATGCTGCTCATGAGAGAATACTATTCGAGAGATATATGGATAAATTTTATAGACAAGACATAAATATGCAGATGTTAATAGATCCAATAGTGATGGAAGTTTCTAATGTAGATATGCTATATATAGAAGAAAATCTTGACCTTTTTATGAAATTTGGATTTGAAGTTGAAATATTTGGGAAAAACCATGTTATGGTGAGAAGTGTCCCAACTATATTCGGCGTTCCTGAGACAGAGAAATTTATTCTACAAATAATAGATAATCTTGAAGATATAAAGAGTAATTATGATTTAAAAGTAGAGAGGTTTGCATCAATGGCATGTAGGTCAGCGATTAAAGCACATGACAAAATTTACGATTTAGAAATAAAAAGTTTATTTGAACAACTTGAAAAATGCGATAACCCATTTACATGCCCACATGGGCGACCAATTATTGTTGAGATATCAAATTATGAGATAGAGAAAATGTTTAAAAGGGTAATGTAATTTTTAGTGGAGAGGAAAGTTATGAATAAGATACCTATAATTATACTTACTGGTCCTACAGCAGTTGGAAAGACGGATCTTTCAATAGAGTTGGCCAAATCTTTAGATGCTGAGATAATTTCGGCTGATTCAATGCAGTTATACGAATATATGGATATAGGAAGTGCTAAAGTTACCAAAGAAGAAATGGACAGCATCAAGCACTTTATGATAGATGAGGTTAAGCCTGATTATCCATTTTCAGTATCTGAATTTCAACAGAGGGCTAAAGAGTATATTGAAGATATACACGCAAGAGGGAAAAATATTATAGTAACTGGTGGAACGGGGCTTTATTTAAATTCTTTGATATATGATATGGATTTTGGAAAATCTAAAGCTAATACAGAACTTCGAGATAAACTTCAGCTTGAATTAGATGAATACGGCCAGGATTTTATGCATAATAAGCTTAGAGAACTAAACGAAGAAGTTGCAAACAGAATTCACAAAAACAACACTAAAAGAGTGATTAGAGCTTTGGAAGTTGAATTAAGCGGTGAAAAAATGAACGATTTTTCAAAAGACCTTAAATATAATGAAAATTACTATCCAATTATTATTGTTTTAAATAGAGATAGAGAGAATTTATATAATAGAATAAATTTAAGAGTCGATATAATGCTTGAAAATGGATTGATAGATGAAGTAAAAGATCTTTTAGATATGGGATACACAAAAGATTTAGTATCTATGCAGGGTATAGGATACAAAGAGATAATTAAATATCTTGATGGTGAATACAGTTACGAAGAAGCTGTAGAAATAATAAAAAGAGACTCAAGAAGGTATGCAAAGCGCCAGATTACTTGGTTTAAAAGATATAAAGAAGCTTCGTGGTTTGATATTGAAAAACTAAATAGTAAAGAGTTAAAAAAAGAAATATTGCTATATATTGAAAAAATGCTTTATATTATGTAGAATGATAGAGATGAGATATAATTAGTTTAATTATTATATAGGGGGTAAACTCGATGAGAAATACAGTTCTTAATTTGCAAGACCTATTTTTAAACACTTCTAGAAAAGAAAAAATAGCGGTTACAGTTTATTTACTTGATGGATCTAATTTAGAGGGTGTGGTAAAGGGATTTGATAGTTATATTGTTTTATTAGAAAAAAGCGATAAATCTCAACATATGATATATAAACATGCAATTGCTAGCATCAAGCCTAGTAAATACATAGGGCTAGGAAACAACAATCAAAATAAATAGATGTACTAATAAAAGCAGATAAAAGCTGTTTAAAATGAAGCTTTTATCTGCTTTAGTTATTACTGAAGGACAAAAGGTGATAAAATGTTAAATGAAACAAGAGAATTTTTAAAACAAATGTACAATATAGATGATGAAATTTTTAACCTATCTGAAGAGGTTTTATCTGATATAGAGTATAAATTTGATGAATTAAAAGAAATTAGAGAATATAATCAATATAAAGTATTAAATGCAATGCAGGAAGCTAGACTTAGCGATCAACATTTCAACTGGACAACGGGATATGGTTACAACGACATTGGCCGTGAAAAAGTTGAAGAAATATATTCAAAAGTATTCCATACAGAGGACGCTTTAGTTAGACCTATAATTGTAAATGGTACACATGCACTTTCATTATGTGTACAAGGGTTAGTTAGACCAGGAGATGAGATACTTTCGATAACTGGTAAACCATATGATACTCTTGAAGGTGTAATAGGAATTAGAGAAGAAAAGGGATCTCTTAAAGAATACGGAGTAACATATGAACAGGTAGATTTCTTAGAAAATGGAAATGTAGATTTAGATGGGATAAAGAATAAAATAAATAATAGAACTAAGTTAGTTATGATACAAAGATCAAAGGGTTACTCTTGGAGAAAATCTCTATCAATTGATGATATAAAAGAAGCTATAGAAACGGTAAAATCAGTTAATCCTAATCTAATTGTAATGGTTGATAATTGCTATGGTGAATTTTTAGATACCAAGGAACCTACAGATGTCGGCGCTGATGTAATGGCTGGTTCACTTATTAAAAATCCAGGTGGAGGTTTAGCCCTTACAGGTGGATATATTGCTGGGAAGAGTGATTTAATAGAGCAAATTTCTTATAGAATGACTTCACCAGGGGTTGGAAAAGAATGTGGTCTTACTTTTGGTACTACAAGAAGCGTACTGCAAGGATTCTTTATAGCACCGTATATAGTATCTCAAGCTGTTATGGGGGCAATTTTCTGTTCGAGACTTTTTGAAAAATTAGGTTACGATGTGCTTCCTAAATACGATGATCTAAGAAGTGATATTATACAATGTATAAGACTTAATAATGCTGATGAAGTAGTAAAATTTTGTGAGGGTATACAGGCGGCAGCACCAGTTGATTCTTATGTAACACCAGTGCCTTGGGATATGCCCGGTTATGAAAGTGAAGTTATAATGGCCGCTGGTGCGTTTATTCAAGGATCATCAATAGAATTAAGTGCCGACGCACCAATAAGACCTCCATATAATGTTTATTTTCAAGGTGGACTTACATTTGATCACTCTAAAATGGGTGCTCTAAAAGCGGTTGAGTATATAAATAAACTAAAAAAATAAGAATATTTTATATTATATAAGATAAAAATGATTAATATTAGAGGTGATATTGTGAAACAAAGCATACTCAAAAAAGTAGATTCTTTACAAGGTGAGATGATAAGCTCTATTCAAGAGGCGATAAAAATACCTAGTGTTATTTCTGAAAAAGAGGGAACTTATCCATTTGGTGAAAATATAGATAAGGCGCTTAGGTACATGCTTGATTTATGTGAGTCGTTGGGATTTAAAACTGTTTATAAAGATGGATATTATGGATACGCTGAAATAGGTCATGGTGATGAGATTATTGGAATTTTAGGGCATGTTGATGTTGTTTCAGAGGGCAGTTACAAGAGCTGGGAATTTCCTCCATTCAATGGTGTTGTGAATGATGGGAAAATTTACGGAAGAGGAGCTCAAGATGATAAGGGTCCAACTATTTCTGCAATATATGCAGTGAAGGCTCTTATGGATTTAGATTTAAATTTTAATAAACGTATAAGATTTATATTTGGAACAGATGAAGAAAATCTTTGGAGATGTATAAATAAATACAAAGAAAATGGAGAAGAAATACCAACGTACGGATTTACGCCGGATTCTAAATTTCCAATTATTAATGCAGAAAAAGGGCTTTTGCAAGTAAATTTAAAATGTAAAAGTACCAGTGATATAGATTT
This sequence comes from Metaclostridioides mangenotii, assembly GCF_018917235.1. GTDB lineage: Bacteria > Bacillota > Clostridia > Peptostreptococcales > Peptostreptococcaceae > Metaclostridioides. Next base: position 17,733 of record NZ_JAHLOF010000006.1, on the reverse strand, counting down.
AAGTGTAGGTGAATCTTTAAATGCTGTTCCAGGTAAAGCGATTTATATCGGGAAACATATTAATAAATTGGAAGAAGAATTAAATAGGTTAAATTTTGGGTACATAGTGGATGAAAATAAAATATCTGTAAAAGGTAAGAGTGTTCACTCTGCTGTAAGTGAAACAGGTATAAATGCTCTGACTAGACTTTGTATAGCGCTAAACAATATTGGAGTTAAATCGAATACAATAAAATTTTTAGCTGAGGTTATTGGAGAAGATGCAAATGGACAAAATATTGTTAAAGACTGTAAAGATGATATATCAGGTAAGCTAACTGTAAATGCTGGGAAATTATTGATAAAAGATGGTAAAGAAATTGCAGGACTTGATATCAGGGTACCAGTATCATATAAGATTGAAGATATTGTAAAGAGTTTAAAGGAAACAGCACAAAAATATCAATTAGAGTATGAGCAGTATGATTTTTTAGATTCTATATATATTCCAGAAGATAGTATACTTGTAAACACCTTGAGAAAAGTCTATGAAGAGGAAACAGGTCTTGACGGATCTCCAGTATCATCAGGGGGGGCGACATACGCTAGAGCTCTAGAAAACTGTGTTGCATTTGGATCAATTTTCCCAGGTAGCCCTAAAACAGAGCACCAAGTTAATGAATTTGCAATTATAAACGATTTAGTTAAAGCGTCAAAGATATATGCTTTAGCAATATATGAACTTCTTATGCTTTAATATATCTCAAGTTTAGTATAAATTAATAGAATAAATTTAATTAGGGGGTGTTGGATTTAGAAATATATACTTTGATATATCTAAATTTGACACCTCGTTTATTATAAAGATACTTAAAAGGAGTAGTGTAATGAAATTAATTGTTTTTTTAGGTGCCGGTGCTTCGGCATCAGATAATTTTCCTATACAAAATGAACTTTTTAGCGCTTATTTTAAAAATCTCAAAGAAAAAGATTTTGAAAGTGAAATGAATATAGAGCTTTTTAGATTTTTTAAGCAAATGTTTGGTATAGATGTTATGAAAGACAATATGGACGAAGTTAATTTTCCTACATTTGAGGAAGTTCTAGGACTATTAGATTTAGCAGAACAAAGAGGAGAATCTTTTAGAAACTTTGGATTAGAAGATATAAATAAAAAGAGCGATAGTATAAGATATATGAGGCAATATCTTATTTTTCTAATGGCGGAGGTATTAAATACAAAATTAGATGTAGAAAATACTAATCATAATATGTTAATTAGAAATTTAATAGATAAAGAGCTTTTACTTGATACTACATTTATAAGTACCAATTATGATATATGTATAGATAATACTATTGTAACTTTGAGTGATAAGATAAATAACTATGTAATGCTAGATTATGGTATAGATTTCACTAATTTTGATATAGAGAATAGCTGGAGAAGGCCTACAGAGCCAGCTATAAAACTGTACAAGATTCACGGTTCCTTAAACTGGCTTTACTGTCCAGTTTGTAATGGGGTAACTATAACACCTTATGAGGGTGGAGTTATGAAACAACTCCAAAGGTCAAGAGAAACCAGATGCTTGGATTGCGGTGATTACACAGTTCCTATTGTAATACCACCAACATACTTTAAGAATATATCTAATATTCACATTACAAAAGTATGGAATGCAACTCAAAAAGCACTTAGAGAAGCAGATTCGGTTGTATTTTGCGGTTATTCATTTCCTGAAGCAGATATACATATAAAATATCTGTTAAAAAGAGTGCAAGGATGTAGAAGAAAGCCACCACTGAAATTTATTGTTTACAATAACCATCAAGATAAACAAGAGGTCACATTAAAAAAAGAAGAGAAAAGATATAGACGATTCTTAGGAGAGAACACTATTTTTACTAAAAAGTCATTTCAAGAATTTGCAGAAAAACCAACTGAATTTTTATAGATCGATATTATATTTATATTGTTTTTTATCTATTTAATAATCTATAAAATAATGTAGAAAAAACTAGAATATTATTGAATAAAGAGATATAATTAGTCTTAGTAAGTTCAATTTTCGTAATTAAATATTAATTTAGTTAATTATGAAATCTTGTTTAATTACGTTATATAGTCAAACGTAATATAAAAATTAAAAAATTTGAAAGGAGGCTAAACTATGGAGGAAAAAAATAAATTATCAAAAGAGGAAATTTTCGAAAACGAAAATAAAGTATACAGAACCCTTGAGAATTTAGGTATAGAGTATAATTTGATCGAACACGAACCTCTTTATACGGCTCAACAACTTGTAGTAATAAAAGATGTAGCAAAAGGAACTCATTGTAAAAACTTGTTTTTAAGGAACTCAAAAGGCAGTGAATACTATCTAATTGTTGTTAGAGATGACAAGCAAGTAGATTTAAAATCCCTAAAGGATAAGATAGGTTCTTCAAGATTATCTTTTGCTTCTCCCGAAAGATTATTTAGCGTCTTAAAATTAACACCTGGAAGTGTAAATCCATTCTCTCTTATGAACGATTTTGAACATAAGGTTAAATTGTATATAGATATAGATGTTCTTAATGGTGAGAATTTAAATTTCCACCCAAATATAAATACTAAGATGGTTAATTTATCTTTAGATGGATTTGAAAAGTTTTTAAATAATCTGGAGAACTCTATAGAAAAGATCGAGATATAGGATCTATAAGTATTTCATGAAGGATAAAAAGTAAATTAAAGTAAGACATCACATTGTCGGAGATGATATATTTACAAGAAAAGGAAGATAGGACATGTTAGGGACAATCGTAAATAGTTTGGCAATAGCAATTGGATGTTTGGTCGGTTTGGTTATTAAAAAGGGTATACCAGATAGAGTTAGTAAAACGATAATGAGTGGTTTGGCTCTGTGCGTAATTTACATAGGTATTGAAGGGAGCTTAAAGGGCGAAAATACGCTGATAACAGTAGTATGTATCGCAGTTGGTGGATTAATAGGAGAAATTATAGATATAGATAATAAAATAAATAAACTAGGAGACTTTTTACAAAATAAACTTTCTAAAGATAAAGATAGTGAAACATCTATTGCAAAAGGATTTGTAACAACTAGCTTGATTTACTGTGTCGGTGCTATGGCAATAGTAGGAGCACTAGAAAGCGGTCTAACAGGGAATCATCAAACTCTTTTTACAAAGGCACTATTAGACGGGATTTCAGCTATTATATTTACAACTACACTTGGTATTGGAGTAATATTTTCATCTGTTGCAGTATTTCTATATCAAGGCTTGATAACTATAGGAGCTTCAATTTTAGCTACTCTACTTAGTGATGCAGTAGTAACAGCACTAACTGCTGTAGGTAGTTTACTTATAATTGGCATTGGTTTAAATCTATTAGAGATCACTAAAATAAAGGTGGCAAATCTGCTACCAGCAGTATTTTTACCGATAATATTGGAATGCTAAATCTACTTTAAGCTAATACATAATAGGGAAAAGTTTAGACAAATATTTTATTTAGAAGGATAATTACATTTGTAATCAAATTAATTATACATAAGATATATTTGGAGGTATAATTATATGATTACATTTGATATAAATGGTGCAAATATTAAGTTTGATGTTCAAATGGAAAATTACAATAAAATTAGAAAATTGTTTAAATTTAGTGCAATTAAAGAAAGTCAAAGATTTAGAGATGAATGTATAAAAAATTTTCACTCTCTAAAGCAGGTTTCTGAAAGAGGTTTAAAGCTAGGTGAGAAGTATCTAACAGAGTCTTTTAAACTAGGTGTCGAAACAATAGTTGGTTATGACATTATAACAATAGATGTAGATACTTTTAAAGACATTTATTGTGATAAATATTTGGATTTTTATAGACTTTTTAACAATTACAACAAAACATACTTAATACCAAATAAAAATAAGAAAAACAATATAGTAAATATTCAGGAGATTGAGTCAGCAGTAGATAAAATAAGTTCTTTTATAAAAGATGATTTTTTTAATGTACATTTTGCAGTAATAGATGTACTTTTAGAAAATAAAATAACAAAAGTACGACCTTATATAGATGAAGAAGCAATAAGCCAATCAAATGCACTTTTTAATAATTATAAAGATGGATTCATTAGCAAACCAGATGAGTGTAAGGTAGTTAAACAAATTATTGAATTAAATCCTTATCGAGAGGATCTGTATGAGTTTTTAATAAAAGAAGATGGAGATTTATTTTATCAAATTGATGATCTCACAAATTTTTTAGGGTACTCAATGGATAAATATAAAGATTATCTAATGAATTGCTATATAGATACTTTAATTGAAAATAGAGAAAGTAATTTTGATAGTTACGATAAGTTGAAAGAAAAAATTGAAAAATATGCAAGATATATAGGTTCCAAAGAGGAAAGTTTTTTTGTAACAAAGCTTGATGCTATATATACTTTTGCAAATGCATAAGGGCTGTCTCTACAGTCCTTTTTTATTTTTTGTAGTTATTTCTGTATTTTTAATCTATAATTATAGACATATTTGTATATAATTATAGATTAAAAATTTTGCGTATTTTAAACTGAAAGGGAGCTTGCATATGGGTCATAAAATTTTGGTTGTAGATGATGATAAAGATCTTTGTGAAGTATTAAAAAAATATCTTGAAACAGAAAATTATTCGGTCGATTTTAGACATGATGGCGATAGTGGATTAAAGGGTGCGCTAGAAAATAGTTATCAACTTTTAATATTAGATATAATGTTACCTCAAAAAAACGGTTTTGAAATTTTATCGGAGATTAGGAAATCTAGCTCAGTACCAATACTTATGTTAACAGCTAAAGATAGTGAGATAGATAAAGTTTCAGGTCTTAGATTAGGAGCAGATGACTATTTAACCAAGCCTTTTAGTATGGATGAATTCATTGCTCGAGTTCAATCTCTTATAAGAAGATATACATATTTTAATGATGGGTTAAGTAGTAAAGAACTATGCTTTGTCGGATTGGCAATAAATCCAGACACTAGAGAGGTTGTAGTTGATAATAAAAAAGTTGATCTAACAGCAAAAGAATTTGATTTGTTGTATTTTCTAGCACAAAACAGTGGAAAAGTGTTTACAAAAAAACAAATATATAGAAATGTCTGGGAAGAAGACTATGCATTTGATGACAATAATATTATGGTACATATTAGAAGACTTAGGAAAAAAATTGAGCTTAAGCCTGATTCCCCAAGTTTTATTAAAACTGTATGGGGAGTTGGTTATAAATTTGGAGGTGAATAATATTGGTTAAGAATATAATAATTATTATTTTAGTTATCATATGTTTTTCATTGATTATTTATATCCTAATTTATAGGTCAAAGCTTAAAGAACTAATATATGTATTAAAATCGGTTGAAAAGAATAATAAAAATAAATTATTTGTATCAGAATCAGGATTATTCTCTAAAGTAGGCTTAGCTACAAATGAACTGATAAGATTTTATCATACAAAATTAATAGATCAAAAAAGAACAGAACAAGCAAATAAAGAGCTTATGACTAGCTTATCACATGATTTAAGGACTCCTCTTACGTCATTACTTGGTTACTTAGATGCTTTGGATAGCGATATTTTAGGAGAGGATGAAAAAATAAAGTACATTAGAACATCTCGAAAAAAAGCATACGATTTAAAAGTATTAGTCGACAACTTATTTGAGTGGTTTAAAATTGGATCGAGAGAAATACAATTTTCACCAGAAGTTAAGGATATAAACGAATTATTGAGAGAAAATATAATTGAATGGGGTCCAGTATTTGAAAAAAATAAAATATCTTTGGTAGTTGATATATCTAATGATGAATACAATGTAAATTTAGATGAAAATGCATTCAATAGATTAATTTCAAATTTATTACAAAATGCATTACAATACGGAGGGAATTATATAGAACTTAAAACACAAAAATCTAATTCATATGTTGAAATATTCGTAAAAGATAATGGAGAAGGCATTGAAGAAGAAAACCTAAAATTTATATTTGATAGACTCTATAAATGTGATAAGTCTAGAAGTAATAGAGGGAGTGGTCTAGGGCTTAGTATCGTAAAAGAATTCATTGAAATGCATAACGGAAAAATTGATGTGAAAAGTAAACATGGATTCGGAACTGAATTTATATTGTATTTCCCTATTTCATAAAAACGTACTTATGTACGTTTTTTGTGTTTAAATTTAAATTAAGAAAATTGTAAGATTTGGTTAAGCTTAGTGTAAGTAGGTTCTTGATATAATATTAAAAGAACAGGAGGAATTAAAATGGATTATATTATTAAGACAATATCACTTACAAAAAAATATGGTGACAAAAAAAGTGTAGACTCAGTAAATATAAATGTAAAACGAGGAGAGATTTATGGATTACTCGGAAGAAATGGTGCGGGAAAGACAACAACTATGAGAATGCTAATGAACTTAACCAAACCTACTTCTGGAGAAATCGAGCTATTTGGAAACAGAAAATATAAAAATTCAAAAGATGTGTACAATCGAATTGGATCAATCATAGAATATCCAGGATTTTATGAAAATTTAACGGGTGAAGAAAATCTAAATATATTCGCTAAATTACGAGGAATACAAAGGCAAGATTCGATAAAGAAAGCATTAGAAATAGTTGGATTAGAGAAAGAGCTAAAAAAGCCATTTGTCGATTATTCAATGGGTATGAAGCAAAGGTTAGGCATCGCCTCAGCAATTATGCATGAGCCTGAGCTTTTAATATTAGATGAACCGATAAATGGTTTAGATCCTGTAGGAATTCAAGAAATAAGAAGCTATTTAAAAAGATTGTGTGAAGAGAATGGAACTACTATATTTATATCTAGTCATATACTTAATGAAATCGAGCAATTAGCAGATACAGTTGGGGTTATGCATGATGGAAAAATGATAGAAGAAGTATCTATGGACGCACTTCATAAAAGAAATAGACAATATTTAGAATTTCAAACATCAAATGAAAATAAATCATGTTTGCTAATTGAGGAAAAATACAATATTAGAGACTATAAAGTGCAAGGGGATGGAAGCATTCGTATTTATACAGATTTTAATAAAAGAGCTGAGATTAATAAACTATTTGTAAAGAATGATATAGATGTTTTTAAACTTAATATAAGTGAAGAGCGTTTGGAAGATTACTTTTCAAATTTGATTGGTGGTGGGAAGATTGGTTAAGTTAGTATATTGTGAAATTTTAAAACTAAAGAGGTGTAAAATTTTTAATTTAAGTTTAATAGGAGCTTTGATAGCTCCATTAATGATTTCTGGAGAGATAGTGAAATCTAAGTTTGATAATCCTGATAAAATTATCACCTTTGCCGATCTATTTGAAAGCACGAACCTTTATATAATGATGTTATTCGGGTTAATTCTTTACGGTTTAATAGCGGCTTATTTAATAAGTAGAGAGTACTCAGAAAATACTCTAAAATCGGTTCTTACAGTACCTATTTCAAAAGCAAAATATTTATTTTCAAAGTATATAATTCTATTTATTTGGATACTACTTTTAACAATTATATCTTGGATATCCACAATAGTATTCGGATTTATTTGTGGAGCAGAATACTTAAGAACACAAGATATTATTATTTCTATAAAAGCTTACTTATTAGGAGGTGTATTTTTATTTTTAACATCTTCTCCAGTTGTTTTTATAACATTATATTCAAAAAATATCATAGCACCTATAATATTTATGGCCTCAGTAGTAATGGCTAATATTATGCTGTCAAATTCAGATCTCGGCGTATACTTTCCATGGACTACATCGCATTTAGCAGTTTCTGGTATAATTGAAAAATATAATACACCGTATGCAACTGCATATTTAATTATTATATTAACTTTTATTATTGGTATTATTGCAAGTTGGATGTATTTTGCAAAAGATGATGTGAGGTAATTTAGATTTGAAAATGTTATTTAAAAATTACAAAATAAATAGGAGGGAAAGTATTGGAAGCATTTAGTTTTGTAGAAATTTTAAAGGCAGTACTATTAGGTATAGTACAAGGAATTACAGAGTGGTTACCCGTAAGTAGTACAGGTCATATGATTTTAGTTGACGAGTTCGTAAAGTTAAATTTTTCTAAGACATTTATAAATACGTTTTTAGTTGTTATTCAGTTCGGCTCTATACTAGCAGTTGTCTTGATATTTTTTAGAAAGCTAAACCCATTTGATAAAGATAAAAGCAAAGCTCAAATGAAAGAAACTATAGATTTATGGATAAAAGTTGTGATTTCTATAATACCAATAGGAATAGTAGGAGTATTATTTGAAGATAAGATTCACGATATTTTTTATAACTCAACAGTAGTTGCCATTGCCTTAATAGTTTATGGGATCATAATGATAATGCTAGAAAATAGGAATAGCAAGCCGAAGTTTAACAGTTTTAAGGACGTTTCGTATAAAGTCGCATTTCTTATAGGTATATTTCAGTGTCTAGCACTTATTCCAGGAACATCTAGATCGGGTTCGACGATTATAGGCGCAGTGTTACTTGGAACATCTAGGGTCGTAGCAGCAGAGTTTTCTTTCTTTATGGCAATACCTACAATGCTAGGAGCTAGTGCTATAAAATTATTGAAATCTGGATTTGCGTTTAGTAGTTTTGAATGGTTGGTTCTATTAGTAGGATCAATCGTAGCGTTTTTAGTTTCTATTGTAGTGATAAAATTGTTTATGGATTATATTAAAAAACATGATTTTAAGTCTTTTGGATATTATAGAATAGTACTAGGAATTGTAGTGTTAGCATATTTCTTTATATTTTAGAATTGAATCACACTAATATCGTAAATTTCTTCAACCAAATCCAGATTACAATCTCCTATTAAAAATAAACTAATATTTTTTAATCATTGCTAAATTAAAAATAAAATAGTATTCTAAAATTATAGATTTAAAAAATTATGCTATAAACTAAAATAATGTTATTAAATTACAAATTAGGAGGTATAAATATGGTAAATTTTGAATACTTTACGCCAACAGAGGTTTTTTTTGGGAGAGATGTTGAAAATAAAGCAGGGGATCTTATTAAGAAAGGAAATTATAAAAAAGTTTTAGTTCACTTTGGTGGTTCTAGTGCAAAAAAATCAGGTTTATTAGATATAGTGTATAAATCACTGGATGATGCCGGCGTGGATTACATAAATCTTGGTGGGGTTGTACCAAATCCAAGATTATCAAAGGTATATGAAGGAATAGAACTTTGTAAAAAAGAAAAAGTTGATTTTATATTAGCTGTTGGTGGAGGTAGCGTTTTAGATTCTGCAAAAGCTATAGGTTTTGGAGTAACAAATGATGGAGATGTTTGGGATTTTTTCAGTGGAAAAAGGGTACCTGAGTCATGCCTTCCAATAGGCACTATTCTTACATTATCAGCTACAGGTAGTGAGATGAGCAATTCATCAGTCATAACTAAAGATGATAGCGGAGAGAAAAGAGGCAGCAATTCAGACTATTCAAGATGTACATTTGCACTATTAAATCCTGAATTGACATTTACACTTCCAACGTATCAGACAAGTTCAGGATGCGTTGATATCTTAATGCATACATTAGAGCGTTATTTTTCAAAAAATGAGAGAATGGAATTAGTAGACGAAATAAGCGAAGGATTACTTAGAACAGTGATAAAATATGCTGAAATACTTATGAAAGAACCTAATAATTATAATGCAAGAGCAGAAATTATGTGGGCAGGAAGTCTATCTCACAATGACCTAACAGGAGCTAGAAGTGCTGGCGGAGATTGGTCATGTCATCAATTAGAACATGAGTTAAGTGGTATGTTCGATGTTGCACATGGAGCTGGTTTATCAGCAATTTGGGGTAGTTGGGCTCGATATGTGTTAGAGAAAGATCCATCTAGATTTGCAAAGCTCGCTAAAAATGTAATGAGAGTTTCCTCTGAAGGAAAAGATAATAAGAGTGTAGCTATAGAAGGGATTGAAGCTATGGAAGATTTCTTCAGAAGAGTTGAGATGCCTACTTCTATTAAAGAATTAGGAATTGATTTAACAAATGAGCAAGTTAAAGAGCTCGCTCATAATTGCAGCTTTAAGGGCAAGAGGACTATAGGTGGCTTTAAGATTCTAGATGAGAAAGATATGGAAAATATATATGCAATGGCAAAATAGCATTAGAAGAATATTTTAGAATAAAAAATCAATATGTAAAAAAGATTAGCCTCAAATCTAAGTATGAATAGATTTGAGGCTAATAAATTATTACTTAATATTTTTTATAGCATTATTAGCGAAATCAGTATTTACAATATCGTCATAAGATACATCTTTATCAAGTTCTTTCGCTTCTTTCATAACAGCTACAAGTCTATCTAAGCTTTCTTTTTTAAGAATAGGGTCTTGTGACCAAGCATCAATAGATTTATACCTGTTAACAACAGTAGTTAAATCTTCTATAGAGATATCTTCAAAGAAAGGTTTCATAGCTTCAGCAATCTCTCTATCAGATGCTTTTTGAACCCATAATTGTCCTTTGTATACTGCATTTGTAAATCTTTGAATTAGATCAGGGTTGTTTTCCAAATAAGATTTTGTTGCAGAATATGCAGTGAATGGAATTTCTCCAGAGTCTTTTCCTATTGAAGATACAATATGACCGCTACCTTCCTTTTCCATAGTTGTAGCAGTTGGCTCAAATGCTGTAGTAAAATCAGCTTCACCACCAGCAAATGCTCCAGCCATAACACCGAATTGGTTATCAGTTTGTTTATAACACTAAGGAGAGCAATATTAATAAATATATCCTAGTAAGGTAATTTAGGGAATAGAACAATATCAAAGTCATCTTCATCACGTCTATTGTGTGTTTTAGTATATTCAACTTTATCCAAGACTGATTTTAATAAATTATTTTTTTCTTCTATATTTGACTCCTGGTAATTCTGTAATAAATATTCAAGCTTTGGTAAAAGATTAATTTTAGAGTTTTCTTTTTTAAATTCATTGTTAATTTTCTTTTTTAATTCATCAATAGATTTATTTATTTCTTCAGAGCGGATGCCTATTTTCTTAGATCTAACTAAATATGTATCGGTATCATATATTCCTTTTTCAAGTAAATCATGTAAATTATCTTTTTGTATATCCAAGTCTTTTAAATCTTTCTCGAATTTAGATAACATTTTTTTATAATCATTAACAGTAGTATTTTGGGTATCAGCAATATCATTATTCTTTAAATCAATCCTATATTCAATTAGCCATCTTTCAAGAATTTCTAATATAGACTTTTCCATAACATCTAGTTTAGTAGCTCTATTCGAACAATTAGTGCATACCATATATCTAATATATGTATTAGAACCATCGCCTTGTTTAATAGTATTTCTTTTTCCAACAAGTGTATAACCACATAATTTACATTTAACTATTCCTGCTAGTGGGTTTACTAATTTATTATTTGGAGTCGGAGAAATATATCTACTTTTTAACCTATGATTACATTCATTCCATAAATCTTCAGAGATTATTGGATCATGGATACCTTTGACAATTATCTTTTTTGAAACTTCATTTTTCGAACTTTTGGTACCTTTCCTAGAAACACTATTCCAGGTAACATATCCACAGTACACTTTATTTTTTAGAATATCTCTTACTAATTTTTCATAAAAACTTCGTCCTGTAGATGTTTTATGTCCAAGTGCATTTAAATAGCTAGCAATTTTTCGTGCACCATTTCCTTCATTATAGAGTTTATATATCATCTTTACAACCAAGGATTTTTCATCATCTATTATTAAATATCTATCTTTATTTCTATATTCAATCTTATATCCATATGGAGCGCTTTGAGCTATAAATTTACCTTCTTCGATAGATTTTATACGCCCACGCTGCATTCTTCTAGTAATTAATTTTAACTCTTTACGAGCCATGAAAGCTTCGAACTCTGAATACTCTTCATCAAACTCATTATTCAAGTCATAAATTTTACGCGGAGTAATTATCTTGGTATTACTTTGTTTAAATGTATCTAAGATAAGACCTTGATCCTGCATATTACCGCGACCTAGTCTATCAATGTCCATTACAAGTACAGCATCATATAAACCTTCACTAACTTCTTCAAGTAGATCAATCATTTTAGGTCTATTATTTACACTTTCACCACTAACTAATTCTTCTTTTATTTCAACTATGTTTAAACTTTTCTCTCTAGCAACTTTTAATAAAGTAGACTTGTGCCTGTCTAAAGTCTCAAATTCACCATGTTTTTCAGCCTCTAAATCGGCTCGAGATTTACGTAAATACATTGCAACGTTCATTTTTTATCCTCCCTTAAAAACTCGTTTTAACTTATGGATATATAATATCATAAAAATAACTTGTGTTGAAATATTACATTATTTGACAAAATAATTCTTTTCCTTCTTGTATAATGACATTAAAATGATTAAGGGGGAAATTACTATGAAGTTTTGCAAAAAAATTATAACTGTGGGCTTATCAATAGCTTTGTTATCAGGTTCATATCTAAATGCTAATGCATTAGATTCAATCGACAAAATACAAGGCAAAGATAGATATGAGACTGCAGCATTAATCGCTGACCAACAGAAATATGAGATAGCTATATTAGTTAACTCTGATAATTCATTAGCAGATGGCCTTAGCGCAAGTGGACTGGCTGGAGCAGTTGGTGCACCGATTTTACTTACAAAGAAGAATTCTATACCAGATATTACATTAACGAGGGTGGAGAAAACAAAAAAAGTCTACTTAATTGGTGGAGAAAACTCTATTGATTCAAACACTGAATCTTTCCTTAAAGAAAAAGGAATTGAAGTTAAGAGAATTAGTGGTGAAGGAAGAATTGAAACTAGTTACAACGTTGCTGATGAAGTTAAATCAATAACGAATGATATTAACAAAGTTATATTCACAAATGCATTTAAAGGCGAAGCTGATGCCATGAGTGTTGCTTCTGTAGCCGTAAGAGATAAAGCTCCTATAATTCTAACAGATGGGAAGAATGTTTCTTACAATACTACAGGGCTTAAAAGTTATGCAATAGGTGGAACTGCATCAATGAGTAATGAGTTAGTTAATAATACTAATTCAAAGAGAATCGGTGGAGCTGATAGATTTGATACTAATAAAAAAATAATTCAAGAGTTTTATGGTAATGTAAGTGAGTTTTATATAAGTAAAGCATATAATTTAGTTGATGCACTTACTGGGTCAACACTTGCAAAGAAAACTCCAATAGTGTTAGTAGAAAAAGGAAGCGACAAATCTATATTAAAAGATGCAACTAAAATAACAGCTCTAGGTGGAATAGATAGCAAAATAATAAAAGAGATTATAGATCCAATTCCGCAAGAATTAGATGCTATTATCGGAAACTGGTATAGTGAAGTTTTTGAGGATGATGACATTGAATTTAATTGGCTTTATCTAAGAGAAAATACAATCAATAATGTACCATTTGAAGTAGTTGATTGGCTAGAAACATCTAAAGGAAAAGGAATTGAAATTATTGTTCATGACCAAGCACAAGGAGATTATAGAATTGCACTAATTAACTCATGGGGAACACTTATGCAATATTCTTATGATGAATATAGAGATAAATTTATATACGAGTCGGAATATGAGAAAATAGGTGAACCTATTGAGAATGATTTTGGAAACCCACCAACTGACACCAATAACAAGATCGGATGGGTTGCAAAAGATGGAAGATGGAGATACTACGATAAAAATGGTAATGAAGTAGAAAATCAAGATTTAGCATTAAAAAAAGCAAATAAAGTGGCAAGTCAATGGGAAGAAAAAAAGATTCTTTCTTCACAAGATTTAAATAAGAAGGTAATGTTGCCTTACTTGAAGGATTATTATATAATTGCACTTGTTGGTGAGTATGAATCGCAAGCTGATTATGCATTAGTTATAAACAAAAACAATTTTTACTCATTTTATGTACATCCAAATGGAGAAATAACAAAAATAGAAAAATACTCCCAACCTAATTTTTAATAAATTATATTTGTCATTTGGAACAATTTATATTCTGGATAGTGATGAAAATAGTAAAATAAATACAGGAACATTTATAATTCATTCAAAGTATATTGAAATTAGAATTAATTGATTAGGAGAGTAGAGTATTATAACTAAAGAGATGTTATTACTGCAGAGTCTATTGATGTGGTGGTCTTTAATAGGGATTACAATATAAAATAGAATTTAAGATATTTTTTAAAAGAGTAGCGCAAGCTGCTCTTTTTTATTATATACTGTTCTTTTATAAACTACAATTATTGACATAATTTACCGAAAGTAAATATTTTCCAGTTATAGAATTGTATTAATATAACAATAAATAAGGCATTAAGGAGGTATATGTAAAACTTTTCTTTAAATTATATTAAATATTATATTGTGGTTGTGTAAATAAAAGGTTTGTTGTATCATAAAAATATAGAACATGCGTTTGATATTTTGTGTAGAATTTATTATTATGGGGGTATATGAGTGGGCGAAGAAAAAATTAATTATTTAAAGAAATTACAAGGAATAATAGCACAAGATCCAAAAGAATTCTTTGAAATTGAAGGAATTATAAAATCCGTATACTACGAAGATGTTTCAAAAAAGCGAGACAAATATATAATAAAAAAACAGACAGAGGTATTATAAGCCTCTCTCTGTCTAATTACATATCGTCATCAATAAAAGCATCTATCATTTTTTTTATTTTGTTTTGTGTTTTTGGATCTAACTCGTATAGTTTTCGTATTAGATTATGCATATCTTCATTATTGTTAGTTAATTCTTCTATTTTTTTAGTATCAATATCAGAAATTGGACTTTTGTTATCAGTTCTTCCAAGCAAATAATCTATTGATACATTAAAATAATCGCAAATGTGTATTAGAGTATCTTGATCTGGAAATCTTCTTCCACTTTCCCAATTGCTTATAGCAACTTTAGTTACATTAAATACTTTTCCTAATTCTTCTCCGGTCATATCTTTTTCAAATCTTAATTGTTTTAATCTATTTCCAAACAAATTTTCTGACATTGTTAAAATCTCCTTTTATATTTTATAATTAGCTAAATGATAACATAATATTAACATATTGATAACAGTTGTTAACAAATTGAATATTTTTTTTAGAAAAGTGTTGACAGTTAACGAAATGAAAACTATAATGTAGTTAACGAAATGAAAACAAAGAAGGTGAATATATGAATTTAAAAAAATACAGACAATTTATTAACTTAACTCAATTAGAAATGGCGAAAATAGCAAATATAGGTTCAACCGCTTACTGGTACAAAGAGAAGGGTTATAAACCTTTCAATCAAGATGAAATGTTAAAAATATACAAATACATAAAAAAAGAAATACCTAATATAACTTTTGAGGATCTTTTTTATTCAAATGGTAAACAAAATGAAAACTAATTAAATGAAAGGGGATAATTATGAATAACTTAGAACCAATCAAATTCAAAGACCAAAATGTAATAACAACAGAATTACTTGCAGAAGTATATGGAACAGACACAAAGAACATAAGTAATAATTTTAACAACAATAAAGATAAGTTTGAAGAAGGTAAACACTACTATTTTCTTGATGGTGAGAAATTGAAAGAGTTTAAAGGTAATCATATGAAATATGACAACCTTAAATTCGCTCCAAAACTATATCTTTGGACAGAAAGAGGAGCAAATAGACATTGTAAAATTCTAGACACAGATAAAGCATGGGAGCAGTTTGACAATTTAGAGGATACATATTTTAGAGTTAAAGAAAACCTTAATCCAAAGCTACCTACAAATTACATTGAAGCCCTAGAAAGTTTGGTAGAGTCGGAAAAAGAAAAAGAGCAACTGAAATTGGTAAATAGAGAGCAAGGGCAAAAATTGTTAGAAGTAAAACCAAAAGCTGAAAAATGGTCAACATTCCTAAATAGTGAAGGGCTTACAACAATAGATGACTTTTCTAAGTCAATAGCGATAAAAGATTTAGGAAGAAACAACATGTACAGCTATTTAAGGAGCAAAGGGCTGTTAAGGCAAGACAACTCACCGTACCAAGCGTACATAGAGCAAGGTTTAATGATTAAAAGACAAAGTGGTTGTTATTTATATAGAGGGTCTTTAGAAAGCAGTTATAAGACGTATCTTACAAATAAAGGTATAGATAAAATCATTACAATGCTTAATAAAGACGGATACATTCAAATTAATTAGGAGGTTGATTCGCATAGGACAAATTTATTAAAACATATCTTATGTAAAAAGGGGGGATGAGACATGGAAGTTAAATACGATGCAAGCTATTTACTTAATGGCGGAAAGACAAAAGGCTATGTAGTTTCTCCAGAGACTGTGTTAGGACGTAAAATGACCGAGGAAGAAATACAAAGAGTACTAGATGACGTAAAAAGGATAAAAATTCAACATTACACTCGTATTGAAATGGAGAAGTTAGAAAAAACAAAAGCGGAATAACAGTAAGTAATTTAATGAGGTGCTTAGGCACTTCTTAATAATAATAGTACAAGCAGGAGGTAATAAAATGAACAAATTATCAAAGATAATAGCAGGAATTTTAATATTATCAAGTTTAGCAATCGGGGCATTAGCCACTTATAACGTTAGTCATCTATACGATAGAATCGCAGATCTAGAAGAGGTTAATAGTCAACAACATAATAGGATTTCAGAATTGGAAAACAAATAAATTGGACAAACATAGGAGGCGATTAAAATATCTACAGGAAGTAATATCAAATTCTTTAGGCGTAAAAGAGGGTTTTCCAGGAGTGAGTTAGCCAACAAATTAAATATATCAGTTCATACAATTACAAAATATGAACAAGGTCAGAGGGAAGTAAAAGCCGTCAGATTGAGCGATATAGCAAAGATATTAAATGTAGACATAAAAAATTAGCGGAAAATAAAAATACCTAGGAGGTGTTGTTTTTATGAATGTTAAGGACTTTGATATATTCAAAGAGCTATGCGAATCTAGGACCAAACATTTTAGATGGGCATATGAAGACTTTTACTGGTTCAAAAGAACATTTAAAAGATTAAAACAAATAGAAATAAATTTTACATATTAAGGGGGGTAAATTAGATGGACAAGCTAATGGAAGAATTTGAAATATTTGTAGATGCAAGTATCAACACAGTTGAGGGAATGTTAAAAGATAATGAATTAAGATTAACTGAAATCAAAGGAACTGCGATTAAATATTGTTCAAAAGATGAAGGTAGAATCGAAAATCAACAAGCTGTTGTGAATGATTTAAAGTCACAATTAAAAATGGCAAAAGAAATCAGAAAAGGGCTACTTCTTATTTCAGAAAGAGAAGAACAAAAAGAAAAGAGCCACGGCAATGGCTCAATTCAAGAATTACAAAATTTAATTACGTTAATTATACCACAGGAGGCATAATTATGAAAATACAAGATTTAGAAACAGATATATTACTAACTAAATTAGATACAAATTTCTTTGATGAAGACTACAAAACTGGCTATATAGAAGGACTAGAAGCCTTTGCAAAAAGATATAAACAAAATTATAGCTTAGTAGATCTTAAAAGATATTTAATAGATGTAACAAAAGAAGGTTACAAAGGAAGTTATGTAGATGGTTTTGTGTTTGCATACAAAAGTAATCT
>NZ_JAHLOF010000005.1 GCF_018917235.1 Metaclostridioides mangenotii | reverse complement strand
GTGGTTACAATAGCAGAGAGGATACACCTGTTCCCATTCCGAACACAGAAGTTAAGCTCTCTTGCGCTGATGGTACTTGGTGGGAAACTGCCTGGGAGAGTAGGACGTAGCCGCGTAATGTTCCAAGGTAGCTCAACGGTGGAGCACTCGGCTGTTAACCGATAGGCTGAGGGTTCGAGTCCCTCCCTTGGAGCCATAAAAAGCCGAAGTGGCGGAACTGGCAGACGCACAGGACTTAAAATCCTGCGGGACTTACCTCTCGTACCGGTTCGATTCCGGTCTTCGGCATTTCAATATCGCGGAGTGGAGCAGTTGGCAGCTCGTTGGGCTCATAACCCAAAGGTCGTAGGTTCGAGTCCTGCCTCCGCAACCATTAAAAACATAAGGCCCGTTGGTCAAGCGGTCAAGACACCGCCCTTTCACGGCGGTAACAGGGGTTCGATTCCCCTACGGGTCACCAATTAAATATGCGGGTGTAGCTCAATGGTAGAGTTCCGGCCTTCCAAGCCGGCTGTGAGGGTTCGATCCCCTTCACCCGCTCCAGCACGTGGGATTATAGCTCAGCTGGGAGAGCACCTGCCTTACAAGCAGGGGGTCACAGGTTCGAGCCCTGTTAATCCCACCAATTTTACGCGGCCTGGTAGTTCAGTTGGTTAGAATGCCAGCCTGTCACGCTGGAGGTCGAGGGTTCGAGCCCCTTCCAGGTCGCCAATTAAAGATATAAATGACATTATTAGGTACAGTAGTACCAAGAGGTCGCCAAATTAACTAATAAGACAATAAGGCTCAGTAAGTACCAAAGAGTACTAAATATAATTAAAATATGCGGGAATAGTTCAGTGGTAGAGCGCAACCTTGCCAAGGTTGAAGTCGCGAGTTCGAATCTCGTTTCCCGCTCCATATTATATGGGTGCATAGCTCAGCTGGATAGAGCAACGCCCTTCTAAGGCGTGTGTCCGGGGTTCGAATCCCTGTGCGCTCACCATTAATAAAAAGTTTCACTTATGTGAGGCTTTTTTATTTTATAAATTTATTTACCCAATACAAGCTATTTACAACTAAAAAGCAGTATACTAATAATATTAATTAGCAGAAATAATAATAAAAAATCACATAGTAATTGAAATTATTTAATTACTGAAAATATGGATAAAAAGTTGTTCAAAAGTAAATCTGGTTTATTATACTATTATTTTCTATAAATTTAAAATTGATATAATGACTTTTCTACATAAATATACAGATTAAAAGGTTCTAGTAATGATCTATCTTTTTAATCTGTATATTTACATTATAAGCATTATTGTATAGTTTATATACAATATTAATATATTGGCTAATATCTGTTGGGTTTACATAATTAGCATTTTATGTAGAAGTCATATTATTATTCGCTAATGTTTATAATTTTGTAAATAGAGTATATTAATGTCATTATTTTTTATTTATCTTTAATTGGTTTTACATTATACGTTAAAATGTATTGTATTAAATAATTAGATTATATAGAAAATTTTGATATTAGAATTTTAATTAAAATATAAATGAAAATTAATTCATAATAATTATTCAGAAAAATGGAAAAACGTTATTTTCGTTGCTTTTTTAACAATATTTACAGTATAATAACTAATTATTTACAATTGCTAATATAAAATATAACGATTTTTATAATCTAGTATACAAAAAAATAGTTTGTTTTATATTACTTTATCTTTATTAATATTGTAATAAAGTCTTAAAGTTGTAAATAAAGAAAAGGCAAGACGAATATTTGATGAAAAATTGAATAGTTTGTATATACTTCAATTAATATAGTGTATAATAAATAATATACAGCAGTATTGTAAAAACAAATAGGAGGACAAAATTTTGTTAGGTCTTAATTCCTTTTTTAATGATTTTTTTAATATAATAATGAAAATTAGTATACCAGATATACTTGATATAGCAATAGTTGCATACATTTTTTACAAGATATTTATGTTTATAAAAGATACAAGAGCAGAACAGGTTTTTAAAGGTATAATTTTATTTGTGGTAATAGTACAAGTCAGTGATCTCTTAAAACTTCATACATTGAGCTGGCTTCTAAAAAATACACTCGAAATAGGTATGATAGCAGCAATTATTTTTCAGCCTGAGTTGAGAGCAGGACTTGAACGTATAGGAAGAACAAGATTAACTTTCTTCGGGAAAAACGTTAATTCATCAGAAGAAACCTTAAATAGAACAATCGAAGAAATAGTTGAATCTCTGTATTCGCTATCAAGACAAAAAATTGGTGCTCTAATAGTTATGGAGAGGGACACTAAAATAAACGAAATCATAAACACCGGTACTGTCATAGACTCTGAAATTTCTAGGCAGTTATTGATAAATATATTTATCCCAAATACTCCACTTCATGATGGTGCAGTTGTTATTAGGGAAACTAGAATAAAGGCAGCGGCATGTTTTCTACCTCTTACTGAGACTAAAGATTTGAGTAAAGATTTAGGTACTAGACATAGAGCTGGTATAGGAATCAGTGAAGTATCTGACTGTATTACCTTAATTGTCTCAGAGGAAACTGGAGGTGTCTCTATAGCTAAATCAGGAAAACTTTATAGAGATATATCTAAAGAGAGAATGACAAACATATTGCGCAGCAATTTAAAGGTAAATACCGATGAAAAAAGCTTCTTTAAAGGTGGTTTATTTAGATGATAAATAAGTTTAAACATAATACAAAAATTAAAGTTATTGCAATACTCAGTGCGATGGCTTTGTGGATGTACGTAATGCTTGCAGTAGATCCACAGGAAAGTAAATTAATAGAAAATATTCCAGTGCACATCACTAATACTGCAGAATTAGAGGATAGAGGATTTGTAATTTATCCGGATGAAGAAATCACAGCGAATGTGACTGTCACAGGACAATTATCCAAAGTTAAAAGTATAAATAAAGATAAGATATATGTGTACGGTGAGATAAAAAAACCTATTGAGGGACAAAATGATATGTATCTAAAGGTAAATGTCTCTGAGACTGTTGATAATACTGTTCTAAGGAGCCCTGTAGCTATGGTGAATCTCGAAAGAGTTGTTAAAAAGGATAAAGCTATAAAGGTAAATATAGAGGGTGCGAAAAAAGACGACATAAGTGAAGTAAAGCTTGAGAAGAATAAAGTGAAAGTATCTGGTCCAAGAAGTATGGTGAATAAGGTTAAAAATGTTGAGGCTGAATTAAATGTCGAGACAGGAAAAGATAACTTCACTAGAAATTTAAAATTGGTGCCTATAGATGAAAATGGTGAAAAAGTTGAGGATGTTGTGCTTTCAACGTATTATGTAAAAGCTGATGTTGAAATGTATAAGCAAAAGACTGTTCCAATAAAATTTAATATTAAAGAAGATAATGAAGATATAAAGAGTTACGATGTAAGTACTAAAGAAGTTGTGATCAAAGGTAAAAAAGAAGCTATCGAAGCAGTTGGATCTATAGAGACTGAGTTAATTGACTTAAGTCAATTAGAGGATTCTAATGAAATTAAGGTAAATTTAATTGTTCCAGATGGAGTTAATATAGAGTTTTCGACAATAACAGTTAGTAAGAAGCCTAAAGAATTAGCTAATAAATCTTTTACCTTTAGTGCAGATGAAATAGAACTAAGAAAAAGTGAAGACGTAGAAGGTGAAGAAAACACAATAATAAGTCCTAACGAAATAAGAGTGGATGTTGAGTACGATAGTGACTTGGGTGAAGTAAAAAAATCAGATATTAAACTATATTTAGATTTAACTCAACAAAGTGTTACAGATAGCAAATATGTAATAAAATATGAATCTAATTTCAATTTTAAAAATGTTAAGATAACTCCTAACATTGTTGAAGTGGAATAATCTGAAAATTTAATGATATTAAAAAAACAAGATGTGACAGAGTGTGACAAAAATTGACATTGTTAATTTTATATTTCTGTTGCATCTTATTTATTTTAGCGATATTATTATATTATGAGGATTTTAGAGTATTATAACTATTAAACAATTTTATTGTCTAATATTATAGAGATAAATTGTTTTAATTGAATATAGTTTTCTGAAAAGAATTATCAGTTTAAACTATTAAAGGCCTGAAAATAGATGTATAATTTAATTTGAAATATTTTAATTGATTTCAAAAATTCTAAATGAGGTGTAATCGCATGAGAAACTTTGAAGAAGTAATAAAATTTGCAGAAGAAAGAGGTCCTAAGACTATATCTGTTGCTTGTTGTCAAGACAAAGAAGTTTTATTAGCTGTTGAGATGGCGAGAAAAGAAAAAATAGCTAAAGCTATATTAGTAGGGGATATTGAAAAGACTAGAGAAATAGCAAAAAGTATAGACGTAGATATAGACAATTACGAACTTATCGATATAAAAGATTTAGCAGAAGCTTCATTAAAATCTGTTGAATTAGTTTCACAAGGAAAAGCCGATATGGTAATGAAAGGCTTAGTAGACACATCAATAATCTTAAAAGCAGTTTTAAATAAAGAAGTAGGTCTGAGAACTGGAAACGTTCTAAGTCACGTAGCAGTTTTTGATGTAGAAGGATACGATAAGTTATTCTTTATAACAGATGCAGCTATGAACTTAGCTCCAGATTTACAAACTAAAAAGCAAATCATAGAAAATTCATGTACAGTAGCGCATGCACTTGATATAGCAGAACCAAAAGTTGCGTGTTTATGTGCAAAAGAAAAAGTTAATCCAAAAATGCCGGATACAGTAGATGCAAAAGAACTAGAAGATATGTGTAAGAGGGGAGAAATCAAAGGATGTATAGTTGGTGGACCTTTTGCACTAGATAATGCTGTCTCAGAAGAAGCGGCAAAACACAAAGGTATGGACCATCCTGTTGCTGGTAAAGCTGATATATTATTAGCGCCAGATATTGAAGCAGGTAACATACTTTATAAATCCATGTCTTACTTTGCTAAGTCAAAGAGTGCAGGAGTTATAGTTGGGGCAAAAGCACCAGTCATATTAACTTCTAGAGCAGATAACGAAGAAACTAAACTTAATTCAATAGCATTAGGTGTCCTAATGGCAGCTAAGGCATAATATCCAGGAGGTAAATATACAGATGAATAAAGTTTTCAAAATATTAACGATTAATCCAGGGTCTACTTCGACTAAGATAGCCGTATTTGACAATGAGAAAGAAGTGTTCGAGAAAACGTTAAGACACTCTTCAGAAGAAATAGGTAAATATGACAGAATTTCTGATCAGTTTGAATTCAGAAAGCAAGTAATAGTAGATTCATTAGCTGAAGGTGGGATAAACCTTTCTGATTTGGATTGTGTTGTAGGTAGAGGTGGACTTCTTAAGCCTATAGAAGGTGGTACTTACGAAGTAAACGCTCCTATGCTAGAAGATTTAAAAGTAGGTGTTTCAGGAGAGCACGCATCTAACTTAGGTGGAATAATAGCTAAGCAAATAGGTGATGAAGTAAACGCTCCATCTTATATAGTTGACCCAGTTGTTGTTGATGAATTAAATGATTTAGCTAGAATTTCAGGAATGCCTGAAATAGAGAGAGCAAGTATTTTCCATGCATTAAATCAAAAGGCAATAGCTAGAAGATTTGCAAGCGAAAATAATAAAAAATATGAAGATATAAACCTTGTTGTAGCTCATATGGGTGGAGGAGTATCAGTTGGTGCTCATGAAAAAGGGAAAGTAGTTGATGTTGCCAATGCATTAGACGGTGAAGGACCATTCTCTCCAGAGAGAAGTGGAGGTTTACCTGTTGGGCAACTAGCAAAGATGTGTTTCAGTGGTGAATTCACTTTCGATGATATAAAGAAAAAAATAAAAGGTAATGGTGGATTAGTAGCATATTTAGGAACTAATGACGCTAGAGAAGTTGAAGATATGATAGAAAAAGGCGATAAAAAAGCCGAGCTATTATATGATGCTATGGCTTATCAAATAGCTAAAGAAATAGGGGCATGTGCTTCAGTTCTTAAAGGAAATGTTGATGGAATACTTCTTACTGGTGGTATTGCATACTCAAAATCATTCACTCAAATGATAATAGACAGAGTTAAGTATATAACTGATGTTACAGTTTATCCAGGTGAAGATGAAATGATCGCTTTAGCACAAGGTGGACTTAGAGTCTTATCAGGTGAAGAAGAGGCCAAAGTATATGGTAACTAATGATAAAAGAATTAGAATCATGACTGGCCACTATGGTAGTGGAAAAAGTGAATTCTCAATGAACTATGTAGTAAAATTAAGAGAGATGGTATCTGGCAAAGTAGCTCTAGCTGACATGGACGTTGTAAATGTCTATTTCAGAACTAGGGAAAAGAAAGCGTTTTTGGAGTCTCTAGATATAATTCCCATGGGGAGTTCTATAGAGGCAACAAGTTTAGATGTCCCAGCAATATCAGCTCAAGTTAAAACGCCTATGAACGACAGCTCATACAACTATGTTATCGACCTTGGTGGCGACAATGTAGGAGCTAAAGTAATTGCGGGTTACCGCGATCTTATAAAAGATGGTGACTACGATTTGTTTTTCGTAGTAAACGCGAATAGGGAGAAAACTCAAACCGCACAAGAAGTTATTGACTATATAGCAATTATAGAGAATGCTTCTAAGCTTAAGGTTACTGGCCTAGTAAATAATACTCACATGATCTGGGATACAACAGTTGATGATATATTAAAAGGCCAAGAAGTAGTCAAAGATGTTTCTAAGGCTCTTAATATACCAGTTAAGTACAACACATGTATAGAAACTTTAGTAGATCAATTACCAGAAGGTTTAGAGGGTGAGATATTCCCTATAAAACTATATATGAGACAAGATTGGATGTAGTTTGAGCTCAAATATATAGAAAGTTTAAGGAGGCAAGTCAAATGGCAAAAGCAAAAGGAAAAGTTATATTTAATCAAGACCGTTGCAAAGGTTGTGGATTGTGTGTAGATGCATGTCCAGTAAAGATTGTACAAATAGACACTAACACAATTAATAAAAAGGGATACAACCCTTCAACTGTATTTGAAATGGACAAGTGTATAGGATGTGCAAGCTGTGCAACTATGTGTCCAGACCAAGTTATAACAGTAGAAAGAGACTAATTAAATCAATTAATAAAGGGGGAAGTTTAATGGCTAAAATACTTATGAAAGGTAACGAAGCGTTTGGTAAAGCAGCTATAGAAGCTGGTTGTAAACATTTCTTCGGTTACCCAATAACTCCACAAAGTGAATTACCAGAGTATTTATCAAGAGAATTACCAAAAATTGGTGGAGCATTTGTTCAAGCTGAGTCAGAAGTTTCAGCAATAAATATGGTTTACGGAGCAGGAGGAGCAGGTGCAAGAGTAATGACTTCTTCATCTTCACCAGGTGTTGCGTTAAAACAAGAAGGTATAACATACTGTGCAGGAGCAGAAGTTCCATGCGTTATACTTAACATCATGAGAGGTGGACCAGGTCTAGGAAGTATACAACCTTCACAAGCTGACTACTTCATGTCAACTAGAGGTGGAGGAAACGGGGATTACAGAACTCCAGTTTTCGCACCAGCATCTGTTCAAGAAGCTGTTGATATGATCATGGGAGCTTTCGATGTAGCTGATTACTACAGAACACCAGTAATGGTTGTTGCTGATGGTATGATAGGACAAATGATGGAGCCAGTTGATTTTAGTGGTCCAGGAAAGAAAAGAGAGTTGCCTCCAAAAGATTGGGCTACTGTAGGAACAGGAATGAACAGAAACCCTAATATCATAAACTCTCTATACTTAGAGTCAGTTGAGTTAGAGGAACACAACTTACGTTTAGATGCTAAATATAAAGAAATAGAAAAAAATGAAGTAGATGTTGAAATGTACAAAACAGAAGACGCAGAAATTGTCTTCGCAGCTTATGGAACTGTTTCAAGAATAGTTAAGACTGCTATTACTACTTTAAGAGAACAAGGAATAAAAGCAGGACTTGTTAGACCTAAAACAATATGGCCTTTCCCATTCGATGCATTCAAAGCTGAAAATATACCTAATGCAAAAGCTATATTTACAGTAGAGATGAGTATGGGTCAAATGATCGAAGACGTTGACTTAGCTGTAAGAGGAAGATTACCAATATACTTCCACGGAAGACCAGGAGGAATGACTCCAGATCCAGCATATATTGTTCAAATGGCTAAAGACATATTAGATGGTAAAGAAGTTTCAGGAGGTGTTAGATAATGGCTGTTGTATTTAAAAGAACTGAAGGTTTAACAGAAGCCCACACTCACTACTGTCCAGGATGTACTCACGGTATAATCCACAGAATAGTAGCGGAATCTCTAGAAGAGTTAGGATTACTGGGAGAAACAATAGGTATAGTACCTGTTGGTTGTTCAGTATTAGGATATAAATATTATAATGTTGATACACAAGAAGCATCTCACGGTAGAGCTCCAGCTGCGGCTACAGGAGTAAAAAGAGTACACCCTGACAAAACAGTGTTTACTTACCAAGGAGATGGAGACTTAGCTTCAATAGGTACAGCTGAAATAATTCACGCTGCAGCTAGAGGAGAAAAAATAACAACTATATTCGTTAACAACACTACTTACGGAATGACTGGTGGACAAATGGCTCCTACTACACTAGTAGGTCAAAAAGCTACTACTGCTCAATCAGGAAGAAACCCAGAAACTCAAGGTTTCCCAATAAGAGTAAGTGAAATGTTATCTACATTAGATGGAGCAGTATTCGTTGAGAGAGTTACTGTTGATACTCCAGCTAATGTAAGAAAAGCTAAAAAAGCAATAAAGAAAGCTTTCCAAGTTCAAAAAGCAGGATTAGGATTTGGTATAGTTGAAGTACTTTCTACATGCCCAACTAACTGGGGATTATCACCAGTTGATGCATTACAATGGTTAAGAGATAATATGATGCCACATTATCCATTAGGAAACTTTAAAGATGTTGAAATTGATGGGGAGGTGAAGTAAATGTCTACAGCTAGAGTAATATGTGCAGGCTTCGGAGGCCAAGGTGTTATGTCAATGGGACAATTACTTACTTATGCAGGAATGTTAGAGAACAAAGAAGTATCTTGGTTACCATCATACGGACCAGAGATGCGTGGAGGTACAGCAAACTGTGCTGTAACAGTGTCTAGTGAGCCAGTAGGTTCTCCACTTATAACTGATGATGCAACTGCTGCTATACTAATGAATGCACCAGCATTTGAAAAATTCCAAAAAGACGTTGTTCCTGGAGGAAAAATATTAGTTAACAGTTCATTAATCGATGCAAAAGTTGATAGAGATGATGTTGATGTTTACTATATACCAGCTAATGATTTAGCTGTTGAATTAGGAAATCCAAAAGTTGCCAACATGATAATGTTAGGTGCTTACTTAGAAGTATCTGATACTGTTGACATAGAGTCAGTATTAGATGCATTTAAGAAAGTTTTCGGACCTTCAAAAGAGAAATTTGTTCCATTAAACAGAGAAGCTCTTCAAAAAGGTATGGATGCAACTAAGAACTAATAATAATTAGTATTTAAAAGGCAATAGAATTATTCTATTGCCTTTTTTTGTTATAGCAAGATACCAAAACATAAAATATTTATACCACCAATATTTAGGATAATAACAATTTTGTTATATTTTTTGTAATGATAGATTATTTCTTGATTTTATGATAATGTGGTATAATATATGAGATAGTGCATTTTATGCTTTCATCTTTGAAAGGAGTTTTTGAAGTGAGGAAATATTTTGGAACAGATGGTGTCAGAGGAGTAGCTAATACTGAACTGACATGTGATCTGGCTTATAAACTTGGAAGAGCTGGGGGATTTGTTTTAGCTCAGAATGATCATAAAGACAATGTAAAAGTCGTTGTAGGAAAGGACACTAGAGTGTCAGGAGATATGTTAGAGGCATCACTTATTTCAGGACTTATGTCAGTAGGATGTGATGTAATATCAGTAGGGGTTATACCTACACCAGCAGTTGCGTATTTAATTAAGAAGTACGAAGCTGATTGTGGTGTTGTTATTTCTGCGTCTCATAATCCTTTTGAATACAATGGGATTAAATTTTTTAATGAAAATGGATATAAACTTGACGATGAAATAGAATTTAAAATTGAAGAATATATAGATGATATAGACAAAATCGAATACTACCCAACTGGTGAAAAATTAGGTAAAAAGATTTACCTACATAATGCGCAAAAGGACTATGTAGAATACTTGAAATCTATAGTAAATGAAGATTTAAGTGGTTTAAAAGTTGTTCTTGATTGTGCTAACGGTGCTGCATTCAAAGTAGCTCCAACAGTATTTAAAGAGTTAGGAGCAGAAGTAATTGCTATACATAACGATCCAGATGGAATCAATATAAACGATAAATGTGGTTCTACGCATCCAGAGTTATTATGTGAGGCTGTAGTAAAAAATGGTGCAGACCTAGGTTTAGCTTATGATGGAGATGCCGATAGACTTATAGCTGTAAATGAACAGGGGCAAATAGTAGATGGAGATCATATAATGATTTTGGGTGCTATTTATCTGAAGAAAAAAGAAAAGCTTGCAAAAGACACGTTGGTTGTTACAGTTATGAGTAATATTGGTCTTACAATAGCAGCGAAAGAGCATGGAATTGAACTTGCAACTACATGTGTTGGAGACAGATATGTTCTTGAAGAAATGGTAAAGAGTGGTTACAATCTTGGAGGAGAGCAGTCTGGGCATATGATTTTCCTTGATTACAATACTACAGGTGATGGAGTATTAAGTTCACTAGTACTATCAAGTATTGTAAAAGAAGAAAAGAGAAAATTATCAGAGCTTGCATCTGTAATGACAAAGTATCCACAAGTACTCGTTAATGCAAGAATTAAAAATGAAAATAAAAACAAGTATATGGAAATACACGAAGTAAAAAAAGAAATAGAAAAAATAGAAAGCTTACTGCATGGTGAAGGAAGAGTCTTAATAAGACCATCTGGAACAGAACCATTAGTAAGAGTAATGTTAGAGGGTAAAGAGGAAGGTCAACTAAAAGAATTGGCGACAAATTTAGCTAATCTTATTACAGAAAAATTGTCGTAGATAAAAGGGATCTTTAGAAAAAACTAAGGATCCGCTAAAGCGCCAGAACTCACTATATGTGAGTTGACGAGGACAGAGTTAATCGAATTATCGGCGGATGCTCTGCGGTGTGTTTACCATCGAAGAATTTCTTTAAAACATTCGAGTAATCGTATGGACAAAGGGAAGTTCAAGTAAATGTAGACCTAACTCTTAAAATATATAAAAATTTTAGGAGGACACAAATATGTGTGGAATAGTTGGATATTTAGGAAAAGGGAATGCTTCTGAAGTAATTATGAATGGACTTTCAAAGCTGGAGTACAGAGGTTACGATTCAGCAGGGATTGCAGTAAACAACAATCATAAGTTAGATATCAGAAAGCACAATGGTAGACTTGCAATACTAGGTGAAGATGTTGAGTTTAATGGAATGGAAGGATCTTTAGGAATTGGCCATACAAGATGGGCAACTCATGGTGAGCCATCAGATACAAATAGTCATCCTCATTTCAATAAAGACAAGAGCCTAGCTGTTGTCCACAATGGAATAATAGAAAACTACATGGAAATAAAAGAAGAGTTATCAAAAGAAGGTTATGAGTTTTTAACACAAACTGATTCTGAGGTAATAGCTCACTTAATAGATAAGTACTATGATGGAAATTTACTAGATGCAACTTATAAAACAATAGCTAGATTAAGAGGAGCATTTGCATTAGCTATAATTTCTCAAGATAATGACAAAGAGCTTGTAGCTGTTAGAAAAGACAGTCCACTAGTAGTTGGATTAGGTAAAGATGAAAATATAGTAGCTTCAGATATAACTGCTTTATTAGCTTACACTAGAGATGTATATTTCTTGGATAATGGTGAAGTAGTTCATATGCAAGGAAGTGACCTAAAAGTATACGATTTCGATAGAAATTTAGTAGAAAAAGAATCTGTTCATATAGATTTAGATATAGAAGCAGCTTCAAAAGGTGGTTACGATCACTACATGGCGAAAGAAATACACGAGCAGCCAACTGCAATAAAAGACACATTAGAGAGAAGATTAGACGATAACGGAACTATAACACTAGATACTATAAATATGACTAAAGAAGATCTAGATAAAGTTCAGAGAATATATGTAGTAGCTTGTGGTACTGCTTACCATGCAGGATTACTTGGAAAATACGCTATGGAGAAATTTATGAAAGTTCAAGTTATAGCCGATATAGCATCTGAATTTAGATATTCAGATCCTATACTTGATGAAAATACTCTAATAGTACTAGTAAGTCAATCTGGAGAAACAGCAGATACACTTGCTGTATTAAGAGAAGCAAAAGAGAAAGGTGCTAGAGTACTAGCAGTTACTAATGTTGTTGCTTCTTCAATAGCAAGAGAAGCACACGATGTATTCTACACTTGGGCTGGACCTGAGATATCAGTTGCATCTACAAAAGCTTATACAACTCAAATAGTTTCACTATATATGATAGCATTAGACTTTGCTCTTAAAAAAGGTACAATAACTAGAGAGTACTACAATGAAATGATAGCTAAAATGAGAGCAATACCTGCTCAAGTGGAAGAAGTATTAAAAGGCGAAGAATCAATCAAAGAAATAGCTAAAAAGTTTGAAGAAACTACTAGTGCATTCTACTTAGGTAGGGGTATAGACTGTAGTTTAGCTATGGAGGGTGCTCTAAAACTTAAAGAGATATCATATATCCATGCTGAAGCTTTTGCAGCTGGAGAATTAAAGCACGGTACTATAGCTCTTATAGAGCAGGATATACCAGTAATAGCAGTGGCAACTCAAGAGAAATTATTTGAAAAAATGGTTTCAAATATGGAAGAGGTTAGAGCAAGAGGTGCTTATATTATAGGTATAGCACAATCTCACAACAAAGACGTTGAAAAAGCGGCTGATGATGTAATATACATTCCAGATGCTGACGATATACTTGCACCAATATTATCAGTTGTGCCAATGCAAATTCTAGCTTACTACGTATCTGTGTTAAGAGGATGCGATGTAGATAAACCAAGAAACTTAGCTAAGTCAGTTACAGTTGAATAATTAAATATAAATATACATGACATCTCTATTAATAACTGCGTATCAGTATTTATAGAGATGTCTTTTTAATGTTTTTGATTAATTTTTTATATTACTTAAAAAAAGAATATTTTAAATAATAATAAAATATTTTTATTAGATTAATTAACTTATCCTAATATTTTGTCATAACAGTTAAAATGAAATTCTTTACCTAAAAAGCTCATCTCACCAGCAAGTTGGTATCCGAATTTCTGAAATAGCGAATTCATCTTTACATTAAGTGAATATGTATCTGTCTTTAAATAACTTACGTTGTTTGTTTTGGCAAGCTCCTCGGCAAACTCCATCAATCTCGTGCCTATCTTTTTGTTTCTGTAGTTAGAGTTTACAGCCATTCTATGGACTATCATACACTTAGCGTTAGATACCCAATTTATGCACTTATACTCGTCTGGCTCTACGTAGTTTACGCATATAAAGCCGACTACTTGATCATCTAATAAGTCTACGTAAAGATCGCCATTATTTATATCATTTTCAAAATCTTTTACTTGAGGATAATTTTCATCCCACTGAGTGTTGTTGTAAGTCTTCATTTCTTCAACTGTGTCAGAAATAATATTCATTATTTGGTCTAGATCTTTTAAATTTGCTTTTCTTATCATAATATCACTCCTTGTAATGTTTTAGGTCATACCAATCGGATTCTATATTTTCTTGCATTTTTTTAACTAATTTATATGCAGTCAATTTTTCTTCTTCTGAAAAGCCGTTAAAGCATATATCGATACTTCTGTTTTCTTCATCTATTATAGTCTTGTATATCTCAAGTGCTTTTTCTGTAGGAGATAGTCTTGCTATCCTTTTGTCATTGTCATCGGTTTTTTTAGTTAAATAATCTTCTTTTATTAGTTTTTGTATTGCTTTAGTTGTTGTAGTTTTATCTACCTTTAGCATAGAGGTTAATTGGATAAGATTTATACCTGGATTTTCACAAATACGAGTTATAAATATATACTGTCCTTTTTGAATATTAAATTTTTTGTATTTAGTATCATTTAATGTGTTGATAGCTCTAGATAGAGCCCCAATTTCTCTAAGTATTTTATTATTTAGTTTTGTGATGATATCACCTCCAATATTAGTTGAACTTTCAACTAAATATCATTATACAAAAAAAATCATGTTGTGTATATATTATTTTGAATATTTTAATAAATAAAAATACTAATAAATTTGTAAGAAATATATGGAACTTCTAAAATAACAGAGATTTTTGGTATAATATATGTGATGCATATAAAAAATTAGCAAAAAATATATAAAGAGTACACAAATATGTAATACAATTAGAGTGTAGAATATATCGATTATTATATAAAATCACGAATTCAATACTAAACGAATTGGCGGTGTAATAAATGCAAAAAATATCTCTGAACAAAGAGACAATAAAACATATAAAAGAAGAAAATAAAAACTGTATAAACTGTAAAAAATGTTACGAAGTATGTCCAATGATGGATAGATTCGGCGAATCACCAAAAGAAATCGTGGAAGAAATAATATCAGAGAAAAAAATAGACAAATGCATATCCTATTCATGTATGTTGTGTGGAATGTGTAAAAAAGTATGCCCAAAAGATATAGACCTTGGGAATATGTTTTACGAAACAAGGAAGGATATATTTTCTGGTGGAGAAGCTAATTTGAAAGATTTAGGATACAAAACGGTTAAGTTTCATCAACAAAACAGTTTTTCATCGGTTTTCTCATATAGTTCGATAAAGAAAAATCATAAGACTGTTTTTATGCCTGGATGTAGTCTGGCTAGTTACAATGATAAAATAGTTGTGGATACATTTAAATATCTTAAAAAGCATATAAAAAGTATTTCAATTATTTACGAATGTTGTGCAAAACCGACTTTGATAATGGGAGATATGGATAAATTTAAAACCTATTATTCTAAGTTAGAGGAAGTCTTAAAATCAAATAACATAGATGAAGTTATAGTGGCATGCCCTAATTGTTATAAAGTTATAAAGGATAATAGCCCGAATGTAAAAGTTACATATATTTGGAGTATAATTAACGATTTTGGTGTTCCAAAAGAATTGAAAGAACATTATATTGATTTAGAGCAAAGATTTACTTTACATGACCCTTGTCCTACTAGATACAATAGCGATGTTCATGATGATGTAAGGGATATATTAAGCTCTATGGGATTAAAAATAGATGAATTTAAAAACAATAGGGAAAATACTGAATGCTGTGGTTCAGGTGGAATGACTAGAGTTACAAGCAATGAAATTTCTGTAGCTCAGACTAAAAATAGAGTTGATGAAACTGAGAATGATACAGTTATATCGTATTGTGAATCGTGCTGTGAATCTATGATGTTAACAGGGAAATCAACACTTCATGTATTAGATTTTATGTTTAACGACGATGTAAAAAATAAAAAGAAATTTAATCAGGAGAAAAGTTCAACAGTCGGAAAATGGATGACTAGAAGGAAGGGAATCAAAAAAATTAAAAAAATATAGCATATTAATCAGTAATTAAGGAATACTTATGAAGAAAATAATATAATATAAGTTAGCTATAAAGTGATTTATGGCTAACTAAATAAAATGTATTAATTTATTCAATAGTAAAGTTAATTATATTTTATAACTAAACTCTTATATTAATATAATATAGAAATTTCCTATATCTACTAATTTTGCATAGAAAAAGGAAATGAAGAATAAGACCATATTTTGTTATAATTAAAGGGAACGTGTAGAAAACGTTTATCTGTAGTATTAATAAAAATAATGAGCTTATGGAGGGTATTTTTATGAAAATTAGCAAGAAATTAAGAGTTTTAGCTTTAGGAATGATTATGGCACTTTCTTTTGGAAGTTTAGTAGGATGTAGTTCAAATGATGATAAACCAGCATCTGAGCCTGCAAAACAAGAAGATAAAACAGGAGTGGCTTACGAAGATATCGACGGGGAAAAAGCAGTAAAATTAATGGAAAAAGAAAAAGATGGAATAGTAATAGATGTTAGAGATGACAAAGAATACTCTTCAGGACATATAGCAAATGCTATAAATATAAATGTTGATGATATTGAAGGAAAATTAAGTGGTTTAGATGCATATAAAGATAAAACTGTAATATTATACTGTAACTCAGGTAAGAAAAGCGCTAAAGCAGCTGATATATTAGCTAAAAATGGATTTACAAAAGTATACAATGCTCAAGGTGTAAAAGATTTTGATTATGATTTGGTTACATATAATGATATAACTGGCGCTGATCTTGAAAAGGCAATAGCTGACAATAAAGATGCTGTTTTAGTAGATGTTAGAAAAGCTGATGAATTTGCTAAAGGTCATATTGAAAATGCTATAAATATTCCGCTTGAAGATATAGAATCTAAATTAGGTACACTTAATAAAGAAAAAGATATTTATCTATACTGTAGAACAGGTAATAGAAGTGGACAAGCAGCAAAGATACTTTCTGATAAAGGATATACTAAAGTATCTAATTCAATAGATGGTGTAGATGAGCACGAATTTAAATTAGTTAAATAGTATAAGACAAATATAAAACAGTAAATTTAACTAAATGTAAATATAAACATAAAAAAATAGACATATTCTATTAAACATAGGTTAATAGATATGTCTATTTTTTATTTAATAATAATTTCCCACAAATGTTTAATTAAATTTTTATCAAGTATACACAGGTAAATAATGTCAATAATTAGAAATATATAATTATAAAAAATTATTTTTTATCTAGGGGGATTAAAATGAAGAAAGTAAAAATAATTATAAGTTTGACATTATTGATAATATTAGGAGCTGCGATATCATATGCCGATTCAAATATACATTCGAAATATAGTACACTGAAATCTTCATTAGAATGTGTAAATGCGGATTATGAATTTTATAATGTAAAGTATATTTCAGAAATAGAATACAATATATCAAAAGAAAAGATGGAAAAAGTACTATTAAATATAGTAGAGATTTTTAATGTTCCAAAAAATAAGATAGAGTATAACGAAATATGGAATAATAAAACGAACGAAATTTTTGTAAATGTCGAATTAGAAGGTATAAAAATTACTGTAAAGGGAATCAAAAAAAGTTCACACGAAACATATATTACGGTTGACATATCAGAACACAAGGTATATAAACATATAGAGGATAATTATAACCAGCTTGAAAAAGTGTTAAATAATTATTCAAATAACACGGAAGTGTATGCCTGTATTGTAGGGAAATACACAAAAAAGTTACAAATTGACAAATATGATGATATTTTGCACAAAATATTATATAATATGAGTGCTGAAGAAATACATAAAATAAATAAGAAACACTTTTTATCAGCTGTAGCATATGGTAAAGTATTAAGATACAGCGAACTTGATTATTTAGGAAAAAAGATAAATTTAAATATAGCGATTAGGTACAAGGAAGATATTGGGGAAACGTACGTCTATGTCGCAAGTCCAATTATAAAAATAGATTATTAATTAATGAGGAGAAATGCAAAATGGCAAAAATAATAGTGAAGAAGAGTAATCCACTTAAAGGTAGTGTTAAAATAGATGGAGCAAAAAACGCAGTATTACCAATAATAGCAGCAACATTATTAGCAAACGGAAAGTCAACACTACATGGTGTTCCAAATCTACAAGATGTTCATGTTATATCAAATTTACTTAGACATCTAGGTGCAGAAGTAGAGTACAAAGACGATACATTAACAGTAGATGCTAGCAAGTTAAAGACTTGTGAGGCTCCTTACGAATTAGTTAGGAAGATGAGAGCGTCATTTTTAGTTATGGGACCGCTATTAGCTAGATTTAACAGCACGAAGATCTCTATGCCAGGAGGTTGTGCTATAGGAACAAGACCTATTGATTTACATTTGAAAGGTTTTAAAGCATTAGGTGCTGAGATAGAAATGGACCATGGATTTATAGAAGCAAAAACTGATGATCTAAAAGGAAGTAAGCTTTATTTAGACTTCCCGTCTGTTGGTGCAACTGAGAATATTATGATGGCCGCAACGCTTGCGAACGGAACTACTATTATAGAAAACGCAGCAGAAGAGCCAGAAATAGTTGATTTGGCCAATTTCTTAAATGAAATGGGTGCAAATGTAAAAGGTGCAGGTACTAACACTATAAAAATTAAGGGTGTTAAAGAACTAAAAGGTGCTGAGCATAATGTAATTCCAGATAGAATAGAAGCTGCTACTTATATGTGTGCTGCTGCAATGACAAAGGGCGACATAGTAGTAGAAAATGTTCTACTTGAGCATTTAAAGCCTGTTATAGCTAAATTAAGAGAAGCTGGTTGTAAAATAACTGAGATGGAAAATTCAGTAAGAGTGATAGGTCCTGAAGTACTTAAGCCAATTGACATAAAAACTCTACCACATCCAGGATTCCCTACAGATGTTCAGGCTCAATTTATGGCTATGCTTACCGTGGCAAACGGTACTGGTGTAGTTATAGAGACTGTATTCGAAAATAGATTTATGCACGTTGCTGAATTCAACAGAATGGGTGCAGACATAAAAATAGATGGTAGAAGTGCTGTTGTAAATGGAGTTGATGAGCTTCATGGAGCAAAAGTAAATGCTACAGATCTAAGAGCTGGAGCAGCACTAATACTATGTGGACTTATAGCGGAAGGTGAAACTCAAGTTGGAGAAATTTATCATATTCAAAGAGGTTACGTTGATATAGACAAAAAAATCAAGTCTTTAGGTGGAAATATAGATATAGTTGAAGACTAGTATTTTTTAGTTATAATTTTAAAAATTAAACATAAAATAAAGGGGTTGTTCATATACTTTAAGGTAAAAGCTAAATGCTAGGAGGAGAGTATATGAAGAACCCTATTTTGATCTTACTTTGTCTGGTTGTATGTTCAATTACAGCACCTATTTTGATAACAGCTGTATCGTACGATGAGTCAGAGTTGGCTAGTAGCAGAGAAAAAATAACTGTTGCAAAATCGGATAAAAAAGAAAATGAAAATAAATCAGATGTAAAAAGTGAAAAGATATTAAACCTGGAAAAAGTTGATAAACAATCACCAAAAATAGATATATATAATCATAAACTAGGTAAATATCAAAAAATGGATCTTGAAGAATACTTAAGTGGGGTCCTGGCTGGAGAGATGTCTCCAGATTTTGATATTGAGGCATTAAGAGCGCAGGCGATAGCTGCAAGGACTTACGTAATGTACAAAATGGATAGACCTTATCCATCCAAACATAAAAATGCCGTAGTTTGTACAGATTTTAGACACTGCCAAGAGTATAAAAGCTACAGTGAACTACAAAAAATTAATGGAAATAGTTGGATGAAGAGTAGATATTCTAAAATTCAAGAAGCTGTGAAATCAACTAAGGGACAAATAATAACCTACGAAAACAAGGCGATTCTACCACTGTACTTCTCAACGTCATCAGGGAAAACAGAAAACTGTGAGGAAGTCTTCTCTGCAAATTACCCTTACTTGAAATCGGTAGAAAGTCCTTATGATAAAATATCACCCAAATTTACATCCCAAATTAGTATTAGTAATAATGAGTTTGTAAATTCAATGAAGAAAAATAATAGCTCAATATCATTAAGTGCACAGGATTTAGGAAGACAAATAAGCATAGTTAAAAAAAGTTCAGGTGGTGCTATAGAAAAAATAAAGATTGGAAACAAGACATTTGCTGGAACAGATATAAGAACAATCTTTGGACTTAATTCAGCAAATTTTGAAATAGCATTTGATAAAAATAATTTAGTTTTTAATGTAAAGGGATATGGTCATGGCGTTGGAATGAGCCAATGGGGAGCAGAAGGAATGGCGAAAGGCGGTTCTAAGTATTACGAAATATTATCCCACTATTATTCAAATACTAGTATAAAAGATGTATATTAGATGTATAAAACCATAAAATGACGTCAATAATCCAAATGTACAAATATATTTGGAGGTGCAATATGAAGAAAAAGCTATTAGAGAAAGATGGTTTTTATTTATCTTTATTTGTATGTGTTTGCCTAATAGCAGTAGGCGGGGTTTGGTTTACAAACAGTAATGTAGATAAATTAGCCTCTAATAACGAAAAATTAGAGAATTCTAATAAAGATAACGAAATACACCTAATTGAAAACAATAAAAATGACAAAGTACCTACTGCCACTGATTCAAAGCAAAACCTTGAAAATGCAAAACAAAAAGATGATAAAGATGTAAGCAAAGCAGAGAACAAGACTTCAAAGTTATCTTATTTAGGGACTGAAATCCTAAGAGGATACTCTGAGAAAGAGCCTACATATTCTAAAACTTTAGATGTGTGGGAGATTCATAAAGCATTAGATATAAGCTCAGAGAAAGGTTCAGAGGTAAAGTCTCTTACTAATGGAGTAGTAGAGGATGTATTTAGTAGTGATAAATACGGATATTCAGTAAAAGTAAAAGACGAAGATAAAGGAATTGTAGTAGTTTATTCAAATCTTGATAAGGATACTAAGGTTGTAAAAGATCAAAAGATTGAAGAAGGTCAAGTTATGGGAAAAGTTGGAGATTCTTCTAGAGCAGAGAGCGAAGACGGAACTCACGTACACTTAGAAGTATATAAAAACGATAAATTGATCGATCCATCAGAATTATTAAAATAGAAATTCTAGTAACTATCAGTCAGCTAGTGACATCTAGCTAATTTCAAATCGATATATGACAATATCAATATAAATTGTAGCAAATAATAATAACTTGTAATAAAGCAAATAGTAATGAGAATAAGCAAACTAATTTTAAAATAATAAGCTTTTAAAGGGTGCTAAAAGTGATAATATCACTGAGTTAGCACCCTATTTTTCTTTAATGTCTTACAAATCCAAAACCCTCACTTTCTTATATATAAGATGGAAATTGCATAGTCCCGGATAACACGACTTTACATCCAGTTTGTAGTCATATACTCAATCCAAATTAATTCTTAGTTAAATTTGAACATGCCTTTGTTATATTTTCCCTCATTTTTACATATATATCATTAAAGCTATTATGTGAGGGGGGGAATCATTGAAATCGCATATAGAAGAAAGAGCAGTAGTGGTAGCAAAGTATATACTCGAAAAAAACACTACAGTAAGGCAAACAGCAAAGACTTTTGGAGTAAGTAAAAGCACTATTCACAAAGATGTTACAGAGCGATTAAAAGAGATAAATCCATACCTAGCTCAAGAGGTTAAAAACGTACTTGATAAAAACAAATCTGAAAGACATATCAGAGGAGGAATGGCAACAAAATTAAAATACTTAAATGATTACAAAAAAATGTAGGTTACTATGCCTACATTTTTTTATAATTATTTAAATATTATGGTAAATATAGGATTTCATCTTGACTAAAATAAAGTTTTTGTATATGTTGTATTATAAGGATAATATTTTGTAAATACTATATAAAAGGTAAATTTAGAATGATATATAAATATAACTTTAATTTAATAGAATATAATCAATAATCATAAAAGGAGTTGAAGACATGGCTGGAGCTGATATAGGCATAGACTTGGGTACAGCAAACGTGCTTGTTTATGTTAGTGGGAAGGGAATATTACTAGAGGAACCTTCAGTTGTAGCGATAGAAAGAAAATCTAAAAAGGTATTAGCTGTTGGTGAAGAGGCTAGAAGAATGATAGGTAGAACTCCAAGCAATATAGTTGCCATTAGGCCACTAAAGGATGGGGTAATATCAAATTACGATGTAACAGAAAAAATGCTTAAGTATTTTATAGACCAGATAGCTGAGAAAAAAGGATTTGGTAAATTTTTTATGCCTAGAATAATGGTATGTGTTCCTACGGGTGTTACAGATGTAGAAAAAAGAGCCGTAGAAGAGGCTACAAGAGAGGCTGGAGCACGAGAGGTATATATTATTGAAGAACCTATCGCAGCGGCTATAGGAGCTGGTATAGACATTGCACAACCAAATGGAACTATGATTATAGATATAGGTGGTGGAACTGTCGATATGGCAGTAATCTCATTAGGTGGTATCGTTGTAAGTGAATCTATAAAAGTGGGCGGAGATAGATTTGATGAAGCGATTACTAGATACATGAAAAAACAACATAATCTTCTTATAGGTGAGAGAACAGCAGAGAAGATTAAAATTGAAGTTGGTAGTGCTTTTGAAAGAGAAGAAGTTGTATCTATGAAAGTAACAGGTAGAAACCTTGTAACAGGTCTACCAGTATCAGTAGAAATTAATTCATCAGAAACCCTAGAAGCATTAAATGAATGTATAGAGCAAATAGTTGTTGCAACGCATACAGTACTTGAAAAAACGCCTCCAGAGCTAGCTGCTGATATAGGTGATACTGGAATAATAATGACTGGCGGTGGAGCTTTACTTTACGGATTGGACAAGCGTATAGTGCAAAGTACTGGTATAAATGTAACAATAGCTGATGAACCACTTTCATGTGTAGCTAAAGGAACAGGAATAGCTCTTGGATCTATTGATTTGTTAGAGACAGGTGGATCATTTAAGAGATAGAGATTAAGGAGTAGGAATATGCTAAATATAGATCAAATTAAAGAAATAATCCCACATAGATATCCATTTCTTTTAGTGGACAAGATAATAGAATTAGAGGTAGGGAAAAGAGCTGTCGGTATAAAAAATGTAACTGCTAATGAGCCATTTTTCCAAGGTCATTTTCCAGAATATCCTCTAATGCCTGGTGTTCTTATAATAGAAGCACTTGCTCAAGTTGGAGCTGTAGCTATGATGTCTATGGATGAGAACAAAGGAAAATTAGGTGTGTTTGCTGGGATAGATAATGTTAGATTTAAGAAAGAAGTAAGACCAGGTGATACACTTACAATGGAAATAGAGATGATTTCAATAAGAAGAAATATTGGTAAAGCAACTGCTAAGGCATATGTTGGGGATGAACTTGCGTGCAAGGGAGACCTTATGTTTGCGCTAGTTGAAAAGTAAATAATAATTCAACAAAATAAAATACAATTATGAAATCACTTTTTATTTTTATTAAATATAAACTTAAAAATAATAAAGTACAAATTATGACAAAATGCGAACTAAAAGTACATTAATAGAATATAGTATATTAGTGGATGAAATACTCCACTAATTAAATAATAATCCTATAAAATATACAAAGTTCGGAATACAAGTTGATGCTACAAAATTAAATAGTTGATAGAAGAGTTTTAGGTGACACGGCTTTTAGATTGAAAATGTACGAAATAGTCTTCTTAAAAAATCCAAAAGAATCTATAACTGGCTCTAAAACGACTACAGATCGTTTTAGAGCTAGTTTTTTTATATATCAATTATGAAATCACTTTTTATTTTTATTAAAAATATTAACTTAAAAATAATAAAGTACAAATTATGACAAAATGCGAACTAAAAGTACATTAATAGAATATAGTATATTAGTGGATGAAATACTCCACTAATTAAATAATAATCCTATAAAATATACAAAGTTCGGAATACAAGTTGATGCTACAAAATTAAATAGTTGATAGAAGAGAGTTTTAGGTGACACGGCTTTAAGATTAGAATGTACGAAATAGTTTTCTGAAAAAATCCAAAAGAATCTATAACTGGCTCTAAAACGACTGTAGTCGTTTTAGAGCCAGTTTTTTTAAAAAACTTTTTAAAATGGTCAAATTAATAAAATTTAATTGTCTTAATAATAAAAGATTAAATACCATACCAGATATATAATATTTAGATAATTTATTATTTGGCTATTTTAGTACTTTTCGGAATTACTTTTTTACAGTATTATTAGAATTAACTGTAAGCTTTTCTTTTCTAAATGATTACTACAAATTGTAGATACTCTTAAAGAGAATGTAATAAAATTAAAGACTAGTACATATGTACAAGTACAGTGATTGCAAGAGAGATTTGGTAAATATTACAATAAGAAAGTAAATACTAAAGGAGGAAATTATGTCAAAAAGTATAATAGCTAGGTTAATAGTAATTGCTGCAACTTTAATAGTATTATGTATGTTTATTAAGACTGACAATCAAGAAGATAAAATCTCTTTTGAAAATAAAAGGTTACTTTCGAGTAATAAAGAATTAATTATCGATAATAAATGGTCAAGTAATGTTATTTCAACTGTCGGTGATAGATTTTTGATTCAGATGAACATTTATGATTTTGATGATGAGTTTAGTGAAGGGTCAACTGCTAAAATAAATAATAATGATGCTTTAGATATTGAAAATATACAGATAGTAAAATTAGAGGATGGAGGAGGAAAGTATAATAAATATTATCAGACATATTCACTACTTATTGATGTAATTCCAAAAAATGAAGGTACATATAAATTTGATGATTTAAATATAGAAATAACTGGTAGTAAAAGTACTCATAAAATAAATTTAGGTAAGTTTTACTTAACAATTTACCCTAAGAATGTATTTGGTACTGATTTAGAATTTATGATTGGTGAAACCTCTATGAACTTTTATGAGATTAAAGATCGCGAAACACAGGACTATTTGAAAAGTTACTTTTATACAGAAATCCAAAATAAAGTTAAAGAAGATGTAGTAATAAAAGCAATTAGAGTAAGTAATGATAATATAATAGACCTAGAAAAACTAGATAAAAGTATTACCATAAAACCTGGAGAAAAAAAAGAAATCGAAGTTCCATTTAAATTGGATAGAAATATTTTTAACTGCTTATATAATACAGAGATATTATATACTGTAGGAGATCAGAATAAGAAACAAATATCAGGGATGAACATAATTTCAAGAAGCTTAGATAAAAATGGAGTTGCAAAATTGGTCGAAGATAATACAATACGATAAATAAAAAAAGGTGTATTTGGGAGAGAAAAGTTTTATAGAACTTTACTCCAAAATACACCTTTCTTTAGTTAGAATTTATCATTTGTATATCTTAAAATAATTGGAAATAAG
Organism: Metaclostridioides mangenotii; assembly: GCF_018917235.1. GTDB lineage: Bacteria > Bacillota > Clostridia > Peptostreptococcales > Peptostreptococcaceae > Metaclostridioides. The sequence goes on along the minus strand of NZ_JAHLOF010000005.1, from coordinate 213,890 downwards.
AATACTTTAAAAACAATGCTTATTAGTGCAATTGGAACAAAGAATTTAAGCATCTTCCTCATAATATCACCTACCTTTGCTGTTATGTAAATAATCATGTCGATACTAGTATTGAAAGAGCGATAGCTTCAGCTAAATCAAAGATAAAGCTCAAACGTATATTATTAAACGAAAACCTATTGTTTTCATCTATTTTATCTACAATTCCCACAATTGAATAATTTCCTATCTGGGGGAGTTTTTTTCCGACACCTTTTCCAGGGAGTATGGGTCCTTCTCTAATTTGTATATTTCCTATAGTGCTTTCAGATCCTAGACAAGCGTCTATGGCTAAAAAATTGCCATTTTGGTGTTTATTCTTAATCTCATCTAAAGATTCATATATATTTAGTGCATGAATAGGGTTATCAAGTGTTCCGTAGACAGGGTATTTATAACTGTTGTTTTTTAAAATTGTTCCAACTAAAGGGCCGAGAGTGTCGCCGATAGCCCTATCTGTTCCTATACAAACTACAATGGTGTCTTCATCTATTATGTCCTTGAGGGATGAACTAAGGAGATCAACTGCGTTTTCCTCAATGTAGTTTACTTTGGTCAAATACAATAGGAACACCCCCTTCAAAAGATATATATGAATATCTGAAGCATAAAATACCATTAATTGTATATATTCACAAAATATACATGCTTATAAAAATTTACAAAATAATATTACATAATTCGCACATCATACACCATAAAAATATTGACAGTTTCAAGTAAAAATAGTAGTATTATATAGTATAAAAAATTAAATTCTTGATTACCTTATCAAGAGAGGCTGAGGGACAGGCCCTGTGAAGCCCAGCAACCACCCATATGGGAGAAGGTGCTAATTCCTACAAGACGATTAGTCTTGAGAGATGAGGTCAGTTAATTAGTACATTGTTACGGTAATTAACCTCTTCTGTGGAATAATAGAAGAGGTTTTTTAATTGTCTATCGTGAGAAATAATTCATTAGAATAAGGAAATTGGATAAGATAAAAATAAGAATGAGGAGGAATAAAAATGGCTAGACATTTATTTACATCAGAGTCAGTTACTGAAGGGCATCCAGATAAAATCTGTGATCAAATATCAGATGCGATTCTTGATGAATTATTAAGGAAAGATCCTAATTCAAGAGTAGCTTGTGAGACTACAGTTACAACAGGATTAGTTTTAGTAGCGGGAGAGATAAGTACATCTGCTTATGTAGATATACCAAAGTTAGTTAGAAAAACAGTACAAGATATCGGATATACAAGAGCAAAGTACGGATTTGACTGCGACACATGTGCTGTTATTACATCTATAGACGAACAATCAGTCGATATTGCAATGGGTGTTGATGAGGGTCTAGAGAGTAAATCTGGTGAGATGACAAATGAGGAAATAGAAAAGGTAGGAGCAGGGGACCAAGGAATAATGTTTGGATTCGCTTGCGACGAAACTCCTGAATTAATGCCATTACCGATATCATTAGCTCACAAATTATCGAGAAGACTATCAGAAGTAAGAAAAAATGAAACGTTGGATTATTTAAGGCCGGATGGAAAGACACAAGTTACAGTAGAATACGAAGGAAATAAGGCTGTAAGAGTTCACACTGTTCTTATATCTGCACAACACTGTGAAACTATAGAAGCAGAAACGATAAGAAAGGATCTTATAGAACATGTAATAAAAGCTGTAATACCAGCTAAATTACTTGATGAAGAGACTAAAATATACATTAACCCAACTGGAAGATTTGTAATTGGTGGACCTCAAGGAGACACAGGACTTACAGGAAGAAAGATAATTATAGATACTTACGGTGGATACTCTAGACATGGTGGAGGAGCATTCTCAGGTAAAGATCCTACAAAGGTTGATAGATCTGCAGCTTATGCAGCTAGATATGTAGCTAAAAATATAGTTGCGGCTGGACTTGCAGAAAAATGTGAAATAGAATTAGCATATGCAATCGGAGTTGCAAGACCTCTGTCGATTTTCATAGATACTTTTGGAACAGGAAAAGTTTCAGAATCTAAGCTTGTTGATCTAGTAGAGAAGCACTTTGATCTAAGACCTGGAGCTATAATAAGAGATCTAGATCTTAAAAAACCAATATATAAACAAGTTGCTGCATATGGTCATTTTGGTAGAACAGATATAGATTTACCTTGGGAGAAAACGGACAAAGCAGAAATACTTAAAAAAGAAGCGCTAGGAAAATAGTAATTTAAAATTATATATTTCTTACTTTAAAAAGGTTTTCAATTTTAATTAACAAAAAACAGATACTGCATTACAGTATCTGTTTTATTTTTACCATTATTACATATAAATTTTGATAAAATTTATAACTTGCTAAAAATAAAAAAATATGATAATTTTTAATTGGAATAGAGATTAAAAATATATTTGGTGTCAATATGACTTAATAGGGAATTGGATGGAAATTCCAAGCTAACCCAGTAACCGTGATATGGACGAGATCTTAAAACACCACTGAGTAAAATCGGGAAGGAAAGATCGAGGATGAAATTAAGCCGGGAGAACTGCCTAATATATTAGCTAATATCTTCTGCGGGTAGGATGTTAGACTTAAATAAAGACAATTTTAGTCTTAAATTTAAGCATTTTACCTAACAATATTATGTTAGGAGGAATCAAAATGAATAAGTACTTAGCATATCCTTTTTTGTATGATGAATCTTCAGACCTAAGATGTGACTTTGAAATTTTAACAGATGAAATTTCAAGCATGATAGGCCTACTTAGATCAATGGTCGAAGTTGAAGATCTGACGGAAGATTTAAGCAAAATCAATGAAATAATGTATCATATCAATCCAACTCTAAGAACTAGAGTTGCTGTTACTGAAGAAGAACTTTCATGGCTTGCAAAAAAAGTGACCGATATTCAAGAAGAGGTTAAAGATGTTTTTAATAAGTTCGTACTTCCACAAGGATGTACGCAAGCTTCGTATTGCCATGTAATCAGGAGTAAATGTAAGTCTTTAGTTAGACTTCTGAGTAGGCACAAAGAGCAAGGTAATAGTGTTGATGATATTTTATTTGATTTTGTAAATTTATACTCAGGATATTTCTTTGTTTTAGCACTAAAGCTTAACAAAGATCAAGGTCTTGAGGAAACAGAATTTACAAGTAGAGTTTACTAGTAATTTATGAAAAAAAGGAGAGAGATTCATATGAAAAAGAGGTTGGTAGCAATTATTATGTCTATGCTAATGGTTATATTAGTAGGGTGTAGTCAGGAAACAAAAAGAGAAATAACTGATAGAGCAGGGAATAAAGTTGAAGTCCCTAATAAAATAGAAAAGATTATATCTACAGCTCCATCAAATACAGAAATAATAGCAAATTTAGGTTTTGCAGATAAATTGGTCGCAGTGGATAAGTACTCAGAGAATATAGCAGGGGTTAGTAAAGATGTAACAAAGATTGATTTTTCGAATCCAGATTCAGAGGCTATAATAGGATTAGAGCCTGATCTTATAATAGCTTCAGGACACAACAAAACTGGTTCTGGTGAAGATCCATTTAAATTAGTTAGTGAATCAGGCATACCTGTAGTTTATCTACCAAGTAGTGATAGTATAGGTGGTATATACAAAGATATTGAATTTATATCAAATATTTTAGATGTAAAGGATAAAGGAAATGAACTTGTAAGTGATATGAAACGTCAAATAGATGATATATCTAAAGTAGGAGCAACAATCAAAGATAAGAAGTCAGTGTACTTTGAAATTTCTCCAGCTCCTAACCTATATACTTTTGGCGAGGGCACATTTTTAAATGAAATGATAGAGATAATAGGAGCAAATAATGTTTTTGCGGATGAGAAGAGCTGGTTATCTCCAAGTGGAGAAGCAGTAATAAATAAGAATCCTGATGTAATACTAACAAACGTAAACTATATAGATAATCCAGTTGATGAAATTAAAAACAGGGATGGATTTGAGAACATCACAGCAGTAAAAAATGGGGATATTCATCAAATAGATACTGATTCATCTTCTAGACCATCTAATCATATAATCCTTGCTCTTAAACAAATGGCAAAGGCTGTTTACCCAGAAAAATATGACAAATAGAAGTAAACTTTTAATTAGTGTTGCATTTGCATTTTTAATAATTTGTATTGGGACTTCTTTAGGTAGTTCCAATATTAGTATATACGATACAGTCGTGATAATCCTTCAGAAAATATTTAACACATCAATAGGAAATAATAATATAGATCCTAAAAATATTTCTATTGTGTGGAAACTTAGACTTCCAAGAGTGTTACTTGCATTTATAGTGGGAGGCTGTCTATCAATAAGTGGAGCTGTGGTACAGTCGATCCTAAAAAATCAACTAGCATCTCCTTATACTCTAGGTGTATCGTCAGGAGCATCATTAGGGGCCGGGATTGTTATTATAAGTGGATTATCTATTCCAATTATAAGTGGTTTTACTTTGCCAATAGTAGGATTTTTATTTGGTTTAGCTACCGTTTATTTAGTAATTGTATTTTCAAATAAGATAGATAAATCTATGTCTAATAATACTATAATTCTCTGCGGTATGGTTTTTTCACTCTTCGTAAATGCATTGCTTACTACTTTAACTGCACTTTTTTCAAATGAGTTAAAAGCCGTATCGCTTTGGCAAATGGGGAGTTTTGCAATGAAAGGTTGGTTATATGTACGACTTGTGCTTCCATTTTTTATAATTGGAACTATCGGTGTCCTTAAATTTACTAAAGAGATGGATATCTTGACATTTGGTGAGGAGCAGGCGAAATCTGTAGGAGTAGATACACAAATCGTAAAAAAGAAACTTTTTATATTTGCTTCAATACTTACAGGTGGAGCGGTATCACTTAGTGGAACAATAGGGTTCGTTGATTTAATAGCACCTCACGTAGCCAGAAAAATAGTTGGTTCAAGTCATAGGTATGTTATACCAATGTCTTTTATTGTAGGAGGAAGCCTGATGGTAATAACAGACCTTATTGCCAGAACTATTGTATCTCCGTCTGAATTACCAGTTGGAGCTATAACTGCAATAATAGGTGCTCCATTTTTTGCATGGGTGTATTTTAAAAAGAGATAGGTGATAAAGTGTTAGAGATTAAAGATCTTTGTTGTGGTTACGACGGAAATGATATAGTAAAAAACATGGATTTAAACGTAAGCAAGGGAGATAATCTATGTATCGTAGGTCCTAATGGAAGTGGAAAGAGTACACTTTTAAAAGCGATTGGTAACGTAATTGATTATAGTGGAAGCATAAAACTTGACTCTAAAGAGGTCTCAAATTTTTCTAGAAAAGATTTAGCTAAAAAAATAGCTCTTATGGGGCAGATGTCACAGTTATACTTTTCGTATAGCGTATATGATACAGTTTCGTTGGGTAGATATGCTCATTCTACTGGTGTACTAAAAAGCTTGACTAAGGAAGACAAAGAGATAATAATAGATGTCTTAAATAGAGTAGGTCTCTACGATATGAAAGACAAGATGATCGATGAATTATCAGGAGGTCAACTACAAAGGGTATTCTTGGCAAGGACTTTGGCACAAGATCCAGAGATTATTTTATTAGATGAACCTACTAATCATTTAGATTTAAAACATCAAATAGAATTACTAAATTATCTGACGGAGTGGGCGAAAGAAAATAATAAGACAGTTATTGGAGTTCTACACGATTTGAATTTAGTACAGTATTTTGGAGATAATGTGGCAATCATCCACAGAGGAGAGTTAGTCTCTTGCGGTAAACCTAATAAAGTTTTAGACGGTGAGACTCTTAATAATATATATGATATAGATATACGTTCATTTATGTTAGAGTCTTTAGAAAAATGGAAAAGTACAAGTGAATTTAAAAAAAGTATCTAATTTTTACTGAGATGTCTAAAGATTAAGGATTTTTCAAATAAACCTTATCAATAGACATCTCTTTTTTATGGACATATTTTTATTATTAGATATAATTTTTTATTTCTATAATCGCTAACTGAGAACTCATTGTAGTGATAGCCTTTTTAATTTATTTCTGCTAAAATGAATATTAATTGAATGAAGAGTCGAGTATAGAAATACTAGTCGTTTTAGGAGAATGAATATGGAAAGATTAGAAGGAATGGTAAGTGATATAGTATTTAAAAATGAAGATAACGGATATACTATAGCACATTTAGTAAATGAAAAAGATGAAGTTGTTATTGTAGGATGTATGCCGACCTTAGCAGTAGGAGAGAGCGTAGAAGTTTCAGGTAAATGGGTGAATCATAAAGTTTATGGAACACAATTTGAAGTGAATTCATTTATGCCTGTAACTCCATCATCACTTGAGGGTATTTATGTCTACCTATCTTCTGGCATGATAAATGGAATCGGAGAAAAAATGGCCAAGAGGATAATAGATAAGTTTGGCGTTGAGACATTAAATGTAATTCAAAATGAGCCGGAAAGACTTGAAGAAGTGGATGGAATAGGTAGGAAAAAAGTAAAACAAATTGTAAAAAGTTATGAAGAGGATAGAGAGCTCAGAAATATCATTATAGAATTATCGCCGTTTGGAATTACCCCAAGCTTCTGTTTAAAAATTTACAAAAGATACAGAGAAAAATCGATAGAAGTAATAAATAACAATCCATATCAACTTGCTGATGAGATTAGGGGTATAGGATTTAAGATAGCAGATAATATAGCTGAAAAAATTGGTATGGAGAAGGATTCGAAAAACAGAGTGGCTCAGGGCATTATTTATACATTAAATCTATCCTTAAATAACGGTCATACATATTTACCTAAAAATACTCTTATACAAGATGCGGTAAAACTTCTAGGAATAGACTCTAAAATTATAGAAGAATGTATCTACGAATTGGTATACAATAAGAAAATTCACATTGAAAAGATAGAAGGCCGTGAACTTGTATATTTGATGTCATATTTTCTATCAGAAAATGGAGTATGCTCGCAAATTGTTAAGCTATCAGAGCATAAGTTTGAAGATTTAAATGTAGATATAGACGAGCAGATTAGAGAAGTTGAAGATGAAGAGGAAATAGAGCTTGCAAATAATCAAATTACTGCTATAAAAGAGTGCGTAGATAATGGGTTGGTAATAATTACTGGAGGTCCAGGAACGGGAAAAACAACCACTATAAACTCTATTATCAAAGTATTTGAAAAGAATAAAAAAGAAGTAATCTTGACAGCTCCGACAGGTAGGGCTGCTAAAAGAATGAGTGAGACTTCAAATAAAGAGGCTAAAACTATACATAGACTACTTGAAATGGGGTTTTCTACTGATGACGAACTTATGTTTTTTAAGAGTGAAGAAGACCCAATTACAGCTGACGTAGTTATTGTTGATGAGGTATCTATGGTTGATATAATACTTATGTACAATTTACTTAAGGCAATAAAGGTTGGAACAAGAGTTATACTAGTTGGCGACAGCGACCAGTTGCCTTCTGTTGGAGCGGGAAATGTATTAAAGGATATGATAGATTCTGATGTAATAAACGTCGTTAGACTTACTGAAATTTTTAGACAAGCTCAAGAGAGTATGATTGTTGTAAATGCACATAGAATTAATAACGGACAACCATTGTATTTAAATTCAAAGGGAAAAGACTTTTTCTTTATAAAAAAAGATGAGCCAGAGGACATAGTTGCGGAGATTGTAGGGCTTATAAATGAAAGGCTTCCAAAATTTTATGGGGTGGATAAATTAAAGGATATTCAGGTTTTATCACCAATGAGAAAAGGAGATTTAGGAGTTACTAATTTAAATATAATACTTCAAAAATATCTTAATAAAAAAGAAAAATTTAAAGTAGAAGAAACTTTTTCTAAGAGACTTTTTAGAGTAGGCGATAAAATTATGCAAATTAAGAACAACTACACAAAAAAGTGGGAAACTGAAGACCAAAGTGATAGTGGTGAAGGAATATACAATGGCGATATAGGTTACGTATACCATATAGATAAACAAAAAAAGATTTTGTATGCAATTTTTGATCAAGAAAGGATAGTAGAGTATTCGTACGATGAGTTGGATGAATTAGAGCATAGTTTCTGCACGACAATACACAAGAGTCAGGGAAGTGAATTCCCAGTTGTAATAATACCAATTACTTGGGCACCGCCGATGCTACTTAGTAGAAATCTTTTATATACTGCGGTTACGAGGGCAAAAAAACTTGTTGTTTTGGTTGGTGAAGTTAAGTACTTAGAATATATGATAAAAAATAATAGAGTAAATAATAGACATTCTAATCTAGGTTATAAACTAAATAAGTTTAAAAAAGAAGGGTTGCTGATCGGCTAAGAATGAAGTTTAGCAAAGATAGAGATTTTGATTTTTTTAATTTTAAAGACAGACTTTACGAGATCTACAAAGAGTTTTTGGAAATTTTATATCCGCAAAATATAAGTTGCATATTGTGCGACAGGCCTATAAAAAAGACAAATTCGTATTCTATTTGCAAAACTTGTTTTAATGAGCTTAACTTTATATTAGATGGATGTGGCAAATGTGGAAAATTTAAAATAAATTATTCCTTGGAAAAAGAGTTTTTAGGTGAGTGTAATTTCTGCTATAATAGAACGTTTTATTTTGACAGAGCAATTTCGTGTATAGAATACAATGACATAAGTAAGAGATTTATATTAGGACTTAAGTATAGCTCTAAGACTTACATGTGTAAATATATTGCTCAGATTATGATACAAAAATTGGAAATAGAAAGAATTGGATTTGATTATTTAACATATGTACCTCTTCATAAAAAAAGACTTAAAAAAAGGGGGTTTAATCAATCTGAAAAAATAGCAAAGTACTTATCAAAACTGATAGGAGTATCATTAATAGAACTTGTAGTAAGGCATAAAAATACTGAGATGCTGTATAAACTAAAAAGGGATGAAAGAGGCAAAGAGTTAAGAGATGCCTTTAAACTAAATGAAAATATAGATATTGGATGTATTGAAGACAAAAGAGTACTGCTTTTGGACGATGTATTTACGACTGGAGCAACGGTAAATGAGATCTCTAAAGTATTAAAGCTTGCGGGTGCTAAGGATGTAATTGTTATAACACTCTTAACTAGAAGTAGCGAAAAATATGTTAAAAATGATTGTTAATAGACTGTAAAAAGCTGTATGTTGACAAAAATTGATTTTGATATTAAACTAAACAAGTAATATTTAGGTTTGTGGTTGAAAGTCCATGCCAGTCGCAGGCAAAAGGACCCACGTAAGTTAGCGATAAAAATGTTGCTAATGAGCATGGTGCGGCTTAGAAGTAAGTCCTACCGATAATAAAATCGAGAGAGAGTAGTAGTGCGGCGAACCCAAGCGAACCCTCCAGTAGGCGAGTGTGGGGGCAAAGACCAGGTCAACTAAATATTATTTTTAAGAAGGGGATACTTTGAGATATAAGATGAATTTATTTTATGTTTTGAAGTATCCCCTTCTAATTTTTGCATAAATAACATTAAATTTCAAAAGTTGAACAAATATTTGTGTATAACCTTTGAATTCGGGTATTAAAATATTAAGGGATACTAGTTAAATATTATTTAACTTACATGATAAAACAGTAAAGTTTAAATATATTTAAATTAATCTCAAAATCTACTTAATTTTAATTAATTCACAAATTAATAACAAATAACGACTTATATTGTGGATATTTTATAAATACAAAAAAGCTATTTACTAAGGGATTTAAACTTATTCACAATTTAATCCACATTATCCACAGAATGGTGTGAGATATAGTCCACATTATATACAGACTTATGCACTTTTACATAATTAGAAAATATTAGTTTTATAAAAAAATTATATTAATTTGTATGAACAAAGGGATAATTCTATTTGTATAGAATTAATATACAAATGGAATTATTTATATATTGTCACAAATGAAAGGGGATGTTTTTATGAACATAATAATATCTGGGAGACAAATAGAATTAACTGACGCAATAAAAGAGAAAATAGAGATCAAATTATCTAAGTTGGAAAACTATATTGATCAAAATACAGATGTGAAAGTGACTGTAAGTGCAAAAAAAGATAGACAAACTATAGAGGTTACTATTCGTACAATAAATGGACCTGTTATAAGAGCAGAGGATACTCAAGAAGATTTATATTCTGCTATTGATTTAGTTACAGATAAGTTGAAAAGGCAAATTAGAAAGTATAAAAAAAGACTACAAGATAAAAAACAAGATAATATGAGTATAAGATTTTTAGATGTAGCTGAAGAAGACGGCTTTGAGGATGATTCAGACTACAATGATGAATTAGTAATAGAAAGACGTAAAAAATTTAGCTTAAAGCCTATGACAGAAGAAGAGGCAGTGCTTCAAATGGATTTAGTCGGACACGATTTCTATATGTTTAGAAATACTGATACTGATGAAATTGCTGTTGTTTACAAACGTAACAACGGAGGTTATGGAATAATAGAGCACGATTAGATAAATAATTTGAAAAATATATTAAGGTTGTCTCTGAAGTTTGGGGCAACCTTTTTAATTTGTAAATTACCTCCTTCTATATTTATAAATAAAACTATGATATAACGTATTATAAAAGTTATTATGGATATTTTTAAAAGATATTTTGACAAAATTATGATATTTTAGTAATGATAACAAAAAATCAAAAAATCAGTGATTAATAGCTCTAAATAATGCTATAATAAATATTAGGCAGCTTTTTTATAGCTGTCTTTTTAAATAATAATACATATTCGGGTTTGTCACTGGAAAAATAGACTTAACTCTAGTATAATTGTTTTATAATTTGTGGATAACTATTTTAATATTGCTTGTAACTTTGATATTATAAGAGTTTGAATTTGGATACATGCTTAATGTTAAAATGTAGATAAGTATAAATACACACAGGAACGAGGAGATATATATAATGAGTTTTATGGATAGTTTGTTCAATATGGCAGATAAAAAGGAACTTAAAAAGTTTAATAAGACAGTGGATATTATAGATTCACTTGAGCCTAAGTTTGATGCCATGTCAGATAAAGAATTAAAAAGCATGACTACTGAATTTAAAGATAGATTAGCTAAGGGTGAAAGTATTGATTCGATATTACCGGAGGCATTTGCAGTGGTTAGAGAAGCTTCTAAAAGAGTCCTAGGCCTTAGACACTATAGAGTTCAATTAGTAGGGGGAATAGTTCTACACCAAGGAAGAATAGCAGAGATGAAGACAGGTGAAGGTAAGACTTTAGTTGCAACAGCACCTGTTTATTTGAATGCGCTTACAGGTGAAGGAGTTCATGTTGTTACAGTTAATGACTACCTAGCAAAGCGTGATAGAGATCAAATGGCAAAGATATACGAGTTTTTAGGTTTATCTGTTGGAGTTATAGTTCATGGACAGGACTCAGCAGTTAGAAGAGCTCAATACAATTGCGATATAACTTATGGTACAAACAACGAGTACGGTTTTGACTACCTAAAAGATAACATGGTTATTCATAAAGAAGAAAGAGTTCAAAGAGGGCTTAACTACGCTATTGTCGATGAGGTTGACTCAATACTTATAGATGAGGCAAGGACTCCTCTTATAATTTCAGGACCAGGGGACAAATCAACACATTTATACTCTGATGCTAATACATTTGTATTAACTCTAAAGCCTGAAGATTATGCCAAAGAAGAAAAAGATAAAGCAGTATCTTTGACTGAGACTGGAATTCACAAGGCTGAAGTTTATTTCAATGTTGAAAATATAACTGAGATTTCACATACAGAGCTTTATCATCATATAAACCAAGCATTAAAAGCGCATACAATTATGAAGAGAGATGTTGACTATGTAAATAAAGACGGAGAAATAGTAATCGTTGATGAATTTACTGGTAGACTTATGTTTGGTAGAAGATACTCAGAAGGTCTTCATCAAGCAATAGAGGCTAAAGAGAGTCTACAAATACAAAGAGAATCAAAAACATTAGCTACAATAACATTCCAAAATTACTTCAGAATGTACAATAAAATTGCTGGTATGACTGGTACAGCTAAGACAGAGGAGGAAGAGTTCAAAGCCATTTATAAAATGGATGTTTTTCAAGTTCCAACTAATAAACCGATGATAAGAGAAGACCAATCCGACGCAGTATACAAAAGTGAAATTGGTAAATTTAACGCTGTTTCACAAGATATAATTGAAAGACATGAGAAGAACCAACCAGTACTAGTTGGTACAGTATCTATAGAAAAATCAGAACTACTTTCTGCAATTCTTAAGAAAAAGGGAGTCAGACACGAGGTTCTGAATGCAAAGCATCATGACAAAGAGGCTGAGATAATAGCTCAAGCAGGTAGATTAGGCGCTGTTACAATAGCGACTAATATGGCTGGTCGTGGTACGGATATAGTTTTAGGAGGTAACCCTGAGGTACTTACTAAAAAAGAAATGAAGAGATCAGGTTTCAGTGATGAAACTATAAATATAGTAGATACACCTATTGAAGGACTAGATTTAGAAGGAAATGAAGAAATATTTGAAGCTAGAAAAGAATACGAAAGACTATTTGAAAAGTTTAAGAAGCAAACTGAAGAAGAGCAAGAAAAAGTTATAGAAGCTGGTGGTCTTGCGATTATCGGTACCGAAAGACATGAGTCTAGAAGAATTGATAATCAGCTTAGAGGACGTGCTGGTCGTCAAGGTGACCCAGGTAGTTCAAGATTCTATATTGCCCTAGATGACGATCTTATGAGACTGTTCGGAAGCGATAGAATATCAGGCGTAGTAGATAAAATAGGTTTAGAGGAAGATATGCCAATAGAGCACAAGATTCTTACTAAATCAATAGAGAGTGCTCAAAAGAAAGTTGAAGGTAAAAACTTCGGTATAAGAAAGCACGTACTTCAATACGATGATGTTATGAATAAGCAAAGGGAAGTAATGTATGCAGAGAGAAGTAGAGTACTTGAAGGAGAAAATCTACAAGATCAAATCCAAAGTATGGTTCACTCTGTGATAGAGGATTCTGTTAATATGTATACTACCGATCGTGGTTTTGAAGAAGATGCATTTAAAGATCATATTTATGGATTATTTATGCCAAAAGGTAGCCTAGAAATACCTGAAATGGATAAATTAAATTCTGTTGAGCTTATTGAAAAGGTATACGAAGTAGCAGAAAAGATATACTCATTAAAAGAAGGACAAATTGGAAACGAAAGAATGAGAGAGGTAGAGAGAGTTATACTACTTCAAGCTGTTGATAATCATTGGATAGATCATATAGATGCCATGGATCAATTACGCCAAGGTATAGGACTTCGAGCTATAGGTCAACAAGATCCAGTTGTTGCATATAAAATGGAAGGTTTTGATATGTTTGAAGAGATGAACAAAAATATCAAAGAAGATACTGTAAGATATCTATTCAACATTACAGTAGAAGAGCCTGTTGAGAGAAAACAAGTAGTTGATGTAGAAAAACTTTCAGCTACTACTTCAGATGATGAAGATGAAACTCACACTATTGTTAAAGGCGACAAAGTAGGAAGAAATGATCCTTGTCCATGTGGAAGTGGCAAAAAATACAAAAACTGTTGTGGTAAATAGACTCTAGAATGTAAGTGGAGGAATAAATGTTAAATACACAAGAAGTTAAACATAGTATAGAAGATATGCAGACAAATTTAGAAGAATTGAGGGTTTCTCTTTGACTTAGATACCTTAAGATCAAAATTGATAACCTATGAAAAAAAGATAAATAAACAAGACTTTTGGGATGACAACGATCATGCCCAAAAGGTCTTGAAAGAATTAAAATATATAAAAGAAACTATAGAGAATTATGAAAATATGAAAGAATCCATTGAGGATTTAGAAGTATTAGTAGAGTTAGCTGTAGAGGAAAATGATAATTCAGTCTATGAGGAGATTAAAGATTCTATAAATTCTCTTGAAAAAGAATTAGGTGATCTTAAGATAAAGACTCTTTTAGATGGTGAATACGATGGTAACAACGCTATTCTCTCACTTAATGCAGGTACAGGGGGGTTAGATGCTCAAGATTGGACACAGATGCTTCTCAGAATGTATATAAGATGGGCTGAAGATAGAGAGTTCAAGGTTAGACTTCTAGACATTATATCTGATCCAGAAGCGGGTATTAAAACAGCGACTATATCTGTAGAAGGTAGCAATGCATATGGTTACCTTAAAGGAGAAAAGGGAGTACATCGTCTTGTTAGAATATCTCCTTACAATTCTTCTGGAAAGAGGCAGACATCATTTGCTTCTGTTGATGTAGTACCTGAGTTAGATGATAGTATTGAAGTCGATATAAATCCATCTGATCTTAAAATAGATACTTATAGAGCATCTGGTGCTGGTGGTCAACACGTGAATACTACTGATTCCGCTGTAAGAATAACACATATTCCTACTGGTATAGTAGTACAATGCCAAAACGAAAGATCCCAACATCTAAACAGAGAAAGAGCTATGAGGATGCTAATGGCGAAACTCATAGAACTAAAGGAATCAGAAAAAAAAGAGAAAATAGAAGATTTACAAGGTAAGTACTCTCAAATAACGTGGGGAAGCCAAATTAGATCTTATGTGTTTCAGCCATACAAATTAGTCAAAGATTCTAGAACAAATGCAGAGTCAGGAAATGTAGATGCAGTTATGGATGGAGATATAGATTTATTTATAAACGAATATTTAAAGATGAACAAATCGATAAACAAATAAACTATAGGGGGTGTCTTTAAAACTGATTAAGAGAAATATTCTTGACAGTTTAAAGGCACCCCTTTGGGATAGTTAAGATAAAGAAAAGAGGTTAATATAGTGAAAATATATGATATTTTAAAAAGAGAATTTAAGCTTAGGGATGAGCAAATTAATAACACTATAAAACTTATAGACGAGGGGAATACTATCCCTTTTATAGCAAGATATAGAAAAGAAATGACTGGTGAGATGAGTGACGTAACTTTAAGAGAGTTACATGAGAAGCTTATGTATTTAAGAAATCTAGAGTCGAGAAAAAATGATGTAAAAAGGCTTATAGATGAGCAGGGAAAACTTACTGGTGAATTAGTTAAAAATATAGAGAATGCAAATACTCTTCAAGAAGTAGAAGATATTTATGCACCTTATAAGCAGAAAAAGAGAACAAGGGCTACTATGGCCAAAGAAAAAGGACTTGAAGATCTTGCTCTATCAATATTAGAGCATAGTATCTCAAATTTAGGTGATGAGGCTAGTTCTTATATAAACGAAGAAAAAGAAGTTTTAAATGTAGATGATGCGTTAAAAGGATCGAGAGATATAATAGCTGAAATGGTGTCTGATGATGCAGAAATTAGAAAGTTTATAAGAACTTTAGCTCTAAAAGAAGGGACTTTGATAGTAAAAAATACTACCGATGAGAAATCTGTATATGATATGTATTACGATTACAGCGAGTCTGTTAAATCAATAGCTCCACATAGAGTACTTGCAATTAATAGAGGAGAAAAAGAAGAATTCTTAAAAGTAAAGCTAGATATAAATACAGATAAAATACAAAGAAACATTGAGGATAAATATATAAATAATGACAATAGAAAAAATAAGGAAATAATTGTAGAAGCAATCGAGGACTCTTACAAAAGGCTTATATTCCCATCAATAGAGAGAGAAATAAGAAATCACCTAACAGAAATAGCACAAGAGAGAGCTATAAGTGTTTTTGGTAAAAATCTAAAAAGTTTACTTTTACAATCTCCTATAAAAGAAAAAGTTGTAATGGGATTTGACCCTGCATTTAGAACTGGTTGCAAGATTGCAGTGGTAGATAAAAATGGAAAGCTACTAGATTACACTACTGTATACCCAACAGAGCCTCAAAACAATGTTGAAGGATCTAAAAAAACTTTAAAGGCATTGATCGAAAAATATCAAATAGATATTATTTCAATTGGAAATGGTACAGCATCTAGAGAATCCGAGCTATTTGTATCCGAGCTACTTAAAGAAGTAGATAGAGAAGTACAATATGTAATAGTAAACGAGGCGGGAGCATCGGTTTATTCAGCATCAGAGCTTGCAAATGAAGAACACCCAGACATAAACGTATCTATAAGAGGTGCTATCTCAATAGCAAGAAGACTTCAAGATCCGCTTGCAGAGTTAGTTAAAATAGATCCGAAAAGCATAGGTGTAGGACAATACCAGCATGATCTAAACAAAAAAAGACTTGAAGAAGTTCTAGATGGAGTTATTGAAGATTCAGTCAATATAGTAGGAGTAGATTTGAATACAGCCTCATATTCATTACTTGAGCATATTGCAGGTATAAGTAAAACAATAGCTAAAAATATAGTTGCTTACAGAGAAGAAAACGGAGAATTTACGTCGAGAGCTCAGTTAAAAAAAGTTAAAAGACTTGGGCCTCAGGCTTTTGTGCAATGTGCTGGATTTATGAGAGTATTGGATGCAAAAAATCCTCTGGATAATACAGGTGTCCATCCTGAAAGTTACAATATATGCAAAGCTATGTTAGAAAAAATTGGATATTCATTAAATGATTTAAAATCTAAAAATATTGAAGATATCGATGATAGAATTGAAAATATCGGTATCAAGAATTTAAGTGAAGAATTAGGCATTGGTGAAGTAACTTTAAAAGATATAATACTAGAGATTAAAAAGCCTGGAAGAGATCCAAGGGAAGAAGGTATTAAGCCAATACTTAGAGTAGATGTTCTTAAAATAGAAGATATAAAAGAGGGAATGGATCTGACTGGTACAGTTAGAAATGTAGTAGATTTCGGAGCATTTATTGATATTGGAATAAAAAATGATGGGTTGGTTCACAAATCTAAGATGAGTAACTCATATGTTAAGGATCCTATGTCTATAGTGTCTGTTGGAGATATAGTAGAGGTAAAAGTAATCGGAGTAGACATGGATAAGAAGAGAGTTTCTCTTTCAATGGAAAAATAAATTATAAAAATATACAATATAAAAATGGCCATAAGAATCGATTAACTGTTAGTAGTTTTTTGAAGTTTATTTAAAAAGGTTTGGGAGGAATGTAATGATATATATAAAAAATGGTAATATAAATACTATAACAAATGGAGTTATAGTAGGAGATATTCTAATAGATGAAGGTAGAATAGTAGAGATATCAGATGGATTAGTAGCTCCATTGGATGCAGAAGTAATAGATGCAAAAGGCAGATTCATATATCCAGGTTTTATTGATGCTCATACGCATCTAGGATTATGGGAAGATGGAATGGGATCAGAAGGTGCTGATGGAAATGAGGAGACAGATCCAATAATGCCACATCTAAACCCTATCGATGGAATAAATCCAATGGATAAAACCTTTGTAGAAGCTTACTCTGGAGGAATTACATCTGTATGCGTTACCCCTGGTAGCGCTAATGTAATTGGCGGTCAATGCATAGCAATCAAAACTTACGGAAAAAGAATAGATAAGATGATTATAAAAAACCCAGTAGCTGCAAAAATAGCATTTGGAGAGAATCCAAAGACTTGCTACGGATCAGATGAAAAAGCTCCTCAAACTAGGATGGCTATAGCAGCTATGCTTAGAGAAAATCTAAAAAAAGCACAAGAATATCTAGAAGAAATTGATCTTTACGAAAAGGATGAGGACGACGATAGAGATAGACCGGAATACGATATAAAATTAGAAGGGTTACTTCCTGTACTTAAAAAAGATGTGCCTTTTAAAGTCCATGCGCACAGAGCGGATGATATATTTACAGCGATAAGAATAGGCAAAGAATTTGACCTAAATCTGACATTAGATCACTGTACAGAAGGTCATTTAATAGTAGAAGAGCTTGTTGAAGAAAACTATCCTGTGATAGTAGGGCCATCGCTTTCTGAAAGATCAAAAATCGAACTAAGAAACCTAACATTTGAAACAGCAGGAAAACTTTCAAATGCAGGCCTTGAAGTATGCCTTATGACAGATCACCCTGTTATACCAGTTCAGTACTTGCCGATGTGTGCTGGTATCGCTGTTAAACATGGAATGACTGAGGAGAGGGCTTTAGAATCAATAACTATAAATCCAGCTAAAGTTTTGGGAATTGATAACAGAGTTGGATCTATTGAAGTTGGTAAAGATGCTGACTTAGTAATCTGGGATGGATCTCCACTTGAGATAAACAGCAATGTAGTTTGTACTATTATTGATGGTAAGGTAGTATATAGCAACGAGAAGTAGTTTACCTAATAATAGAATAAATATTTTAAATAAAATAAAGACTATCTTAAGAAAGTATTCTTAAAGATGATAGTCTTTTTATTTATTTATAATAGGTTTCGTTACAAATAAGGTTGGATATCTAGTGTTTTAATAAAATTAAATTAATTGTCTATGTTAAAATTCTGTATTAAATATTGACAAAATATAAACAAAATATATAATAGTTACTAAAGGGGTATACGTTAAAATTTATATTATTTTTAAATTATATATTTGAGGTATACCTTATAACAAAAAACTTGAAAAAGCTATTATTTATAAAAACGATATTCTAATTTTTAAATTATAATAACAAATAAGGAGGAATTAATTTATGTTACTATTATCAAGAAATGACATCGACAAAGTGTTTACAATGAGAGATTCTATTGAAGGTGTAAAAGAAGCATTTAGACTGTTTTCTGAGGGAAAAAGTGAAGTTCCATTAAGAGGTCAAATACCAGCTCCTAAATATGAGGGTACATTTTTATCAATGCCAGCTTATGTTGAAGAACTAGATATTGCATCTCTAAAATTAGTAAATATATTTCCTAGAAATATAGATATGGGTATACCTTCAGCACCCGCCACAGTAGTACTAATGGATGGAAAGACAGGTGAATTTACATCAATTATGGACGGTACATATGTTACTCAGCTTAGAACCGGAGCAGCCTCTGGAGCAGCTTTTGATCTATTAGCTAAAAAAGATTGTAAAAAGGGAGCTTTAATTGGGACAGGTGGACAAGCAGCTAAACAGCTAGAGGCTATGATTGTAGTTAGGAACCTAGATGAAGTTGTGGTTTATGACATAAATTATGAAAGAACTAAGGCATTTGCTGACAGCATGCAAGAAGAATTAAAATCATATAATACAAAGATAACAGCAGTTAAAACATCTGATGAAGCTGTATCTGATGCGGACTTAATAATAACAGTTACACCGTCAGAAAAGCCTGTATTTGATGCAAGTATTGTTAAAAAAGGAGCTACAGTTAGCTGTGTTGGATCTTATCAACCACAAATGCAAGAGATGGATCCTGTCGTATTGACTAAAGCTTCTAAGATATACTTTGATTCAGTAGATGCGGTTTTATCAGAGGCAGGGGATATACTTATTCCTCTTGCAGATGGAACAATAACGAAAGACGATTTTACAGGAGATCTAGGAGATTTAATATTAGGTAAAATAGTAGGAAGAGAAAATGATGATGAAATAATAGTATTTAAAACTGTAGGGATAGGAACACAGGATTTAGTAACAGCTAAGCATATTTACGACAAAGCACTGTCTGTAGGGGTAGGCACAGAGTGGAATTAATTTAAATTAATTATAGTTGTGGAGGTATTATTATGAAGAGTAATCGCGAATATTGGAATGGACCTAAGGCAGCACACAGAAGAGTAATGTTGAAAGCTTCAGGATATACAGATAACGAGATTAAAAATAAACCTCATATAGGAGTTGCCAACTCATTCATGGAAGGCTCACCTGGAAGTGCTCACTTAAGACAGATAGCTGAAGCTGTAAAGCAAGGAATTTGGGCAGCTGGTGGGATACCTGTTGAGTTTGGAATACCTGCAACTTGTGGGAATGTCGCCAACGGAGCAGAAGAATTAAAATACGAACAAGCAGGTCGTGATATAGTAGCTATGTCAATAGAGTTTGTTACTAAAGTCCACCACTTTGATGGTTTGGTTATGGTAGCTTCTTGTGACAATATAATTGCTGGTACATACTTAGCAGCAGCTAGACTTGATATACCTAGTATGATAGTAACTGGTGGATCTATGCAACCAGGGAATTACCGAGGAAAGAAAGTTGTAGAAGCAGAGCTTGATGTGGCAGTACTAAGAGGAGATAGTGAAGAATCTCTTGCAGATATGGAAGAACATGTTTGTCCATCATTCGGTGCATGTCCATCTATGGGAACAGCGAATACAATGCAAATGTTAGGTGAGGTTTTTAACTTAGTGCTCCCAGGTACAGGAACGATACCGGCATCGGATAATCAAAAAATAAGAAAATCCAGAGAAGCTGGAAGTTATGTAGTTGAGCTAGTTAAAAAAGGAATTAAACCTTCAGACCTAATAACTAGAGAGACGCTTTTAAACTCAATTATGGTAGATATGGCAGTAGCAGGTTCTACAAATGCAGTGCTTCATATTTTAAGTATGGCTGTTGAATTAGATATAGATATTACTATGAAGGATTTTGATGAACTTGCATCTGAAATCCCGTGTATATGTGGTGTTATCCCAAGTGGATCTTATACAGTTGTAGACTTCCATTATGCCGGTGGCATACCCGTTGTAATGAAGATGCTAGAAGATAAGTTACATACAAATGTCCCAACTATGTTGGGAAATACATGGAAAGATGTATTAAAAGACGTAAGAGCAGAAAGCTCTGAAATCATAAGAAGTTTAAAAGATCCTTTATTTGATGAACCAGGTCTTAAAGTACTTAGGGGAAATCTATCACCAAACGGAGCGATTGTTAGACCAACAGGAGTTCCAAAAGAAATGAAGTATTTTAGAGGTAAAGCTAAAACTTTTGACAATGACTTCCATGCACTCAAAGCAATAGAATCTGGAGATATAGTTCCAGAGGATGTTATAGTAATAAGATACGAAGGATGTAAAGGTGCACCTGGAATGAAGGAAGTAATGCTTTCTACAGATGCTTTAGTTGCCAAAGGATTACATACAAGTGTAGGTCTAGTAACAGATGCAAGATTTTCTGGATTTAATTATGGTGCTATAGTTGGCCATGTTTCACCAGAAGCTTACGACGGAGGGGTTATTGCTTTAGTTGAAGACGGGGATATGATTGTAGTAGATCTACCAAAAGGTGAAGTTACTTTAGAAGTATCTGATGAAGAACTTGCAAAAAGAAGAAAAAATTGGGTTCGCCCTGAGCCAAAAGAGACAAAAGGTTTACTAGCTCTTTTTGCTAAAAATTGTAGGCCTGCAGAAGAAGGCGGAGCAATGCAACCTTGGTAAGATAAGAAAGATTAATGAAAAAATAAAGGCGGTAGTCTTAATCTATCGCCTTTTTAAATTAAAATTAGCTAATGTTTGATTACATTAAATAATATTCTAATTTAACAGAGAATTTTAATTATTTTCTTACTTAGTTTTATTGTATATATAATAAAATATTTAGTCTATGATAAAATAGTAGTATCAAAATAGAGAGTAGGTTATGTTTATATGTTTGCTAAAGAGATTTCCTTATTGAATAAGCTTGGATTGACGGATTCTGAAGCCAAGGTTTATTTAGCGCTGCTTAGAAATGGGAGTGCGTCTGGATATGAGGCGAGTAAGATTTCTGCAGTTCCACGTTCTAAGATTTACAATATACTAGAGTCTTTGACTATAAAGGGCTATATAATATATGCTGAAGAAGAAAATAACAATAGATACGCTGCAGTACCTATTGATGAAATAGAAAAAAAGGTGAAATATGAAACAGATAATGTATTAGAGGAACTCACTACATCATTAAAAGACTTCCCAGTTAATACAGATTTGGATTATCTATGGCATATACGTCAAAACACAAATGTATTTGCTAAATGTAAAGAGATTCTTCAGAGAACAGAAAAGGAATTATTGCTTCAGATTTGGGAAGAAGATTTACCAAAACTATTGCCAGAGATAAAAGCTCTAGAGGATAAAAATATAAGAATGGGTATTGTTTATTTTAGCAATGATGATAAATCTAATGTTCCCTTAAAGAAGTACTGTAGGCATGGTTTAGTAGAAGAGAAATTGAAGGAGATGGGCGGAAGATGGATAACTCTTGTATCTGATATGAAAGAAGTTGTCTTTGGACAAATAATAAGTGAATCAACGGTTGAGGTGATATGGACAGAGAGTAGACCTTTAATAGTATTGGCTGCAGAATGTGTTAGACATGATATGTACTTCTACAAAAATGCTGGCATATTTAAAGAGGCTATGCAGCGTGAGCTTGGTGATGATTTCTTCAAAGTTAGAGATATATTTTAATATTTTTAATCTTATGAAGGTCGGTAGTGCTTGACTTTTATAAAAAAATTAACTATCATATATATGTAAGGAAAATAATAAATACAGAAGATCTTCGGGGCAGGGTGAAATTCCCTACCGGCGGTAAAAGCCCGCGACCTACCATAGAGTAGTTGATTTGGTGAAATTCCAAAGCCGACAGTAAAGTCTGGATGAGAGAAGAGATTGAAAAAGCTTAAAAGCATTTTGTTTTAAACTGATTCAAATACTCGAAGATAAGACCTTCGAGTTTTTTATTTTTCCTAATAAATTAAATTAGGGGGAATTATAATGCAAAATCAAAACACAGTAAATAGACAAACTTCTATGAAAACTAGAACACTAGTTATGATGGCAATTTTATCTACAATATCATTTATTCTTATGTATATAGAGATGCCAATTCCAGGGATTTTTCCTGACTTCTTGAAGATAGATATATCAGAAATACCTGCGATTTTAGGTGGTATGAGTTTTAGTCCTATAGTCGGAGTAGGTATAGTAGTCGTAAAAAATATAGTACACGCAATAACAGTAACTACGACTGGTGGAGTAGGAGAAATTGCAAATGCCTTAATTGGTGGAGTTTATGTGTTTGTTATTTGTTATATTTATAAAAAAAGCACAGACATCAAAGGTGTAATAGCGGGAATTATTCTGGGTACTCTGTCAATGACTATAGTTGGGGCAGTAGTTAACTACTTTATAACTCTTCCATTTTACGGTCAACTTATGGGTCTAGATGCTATTATAAATTTAGGATCAGTTATAAATCATAGAATAACGGATTTATTTAGTTTCGTTATGTGGATGATAGTCCCATTTAATATACTAAAAGGAACATTATTATCAATATGTAGTGTAGTTCTTTATAAGAAAATGGGTCACATAATCAATAATAAATAAATATTTTATATAGCACGGTATAAACTAAAAAATAAAAATATTAAATAAAATTGGTAATTAAAAAAAATTTATAAATACAAATAAAATGAACAATTCTTATAACTATTTTTAAATAATATCTAAAATTAAACAAATTAATAGATAAATACAAAAGAAGAGGCATCTTATTATATAGGATGCCTCTTCTTTTGTATTTATCTAGTAGGTATTTATGCCCGTTAGGTGCATTTTATTCGTTATTTAATAAAGTAAGTTTTATAAAGTATGAGATAGATGAAAATAAATGTACAAGTTGTAACGCCTGTACTCAGAAGTGTAAAATGAATATACAAATATACAAAAACCCTAATAGTATTGAATGTATTAGATGTGGTGATTGTATAAAAACATGTCCGACACAATCAATAAAAAAAAAGAATAAAGTTTAGATAAATCATCTTTAAATAACTAATTATTATTAAAAATTAAGAAAGAGACAATAAAAACAATCCGAATGTATTGGATTGTCTTTATTGTCTCTTTTAATACCTTACTTTTAAAGTATATATCAATATAATACCTTACTATTTATACTAAGCCTAATTTGTGAAATAAGTATTGTATATATTAAAGGCATCTACTATATTTGAAGAGGGCTCTTTATCAGTCTTTTTTGCACCTGTAGTAATTAATATATATTCATTACCATTATTTTCAAGAAGACTTGCTAAACAATTTCCTGCTTCTTCTGTATATCCAGTTTTACCACCTATTATTTTTCCTCTTACAAAGTTTTCTGCATCCATTTTCTCAAATGTAGAACTGCTAAATGTTATTCCTGCCGAATTTAAATTTGTAGGAGATGTCGAATATTTTTCTGTTGTAAATATAGTTCTAAATATTTCATCTTCAAGAGCATAATCGAGCAGTAAAGATAAATCAAAAACTGTTGTATAATGATTATTATTATGAAGCCCTGTTGCATTTGTAAAGTGAGTGTTTTTCATACCTAGTTCTTTAGCTTTTTCATTCATAAGATTTACAAAGTTATCTTCAGAGCCAGATATATATTCTGCAATTGCAATTGATGATTCAGCTCCAGAAGGTAACATTATACCATAAAGAGCATCCTTAGCTTTAACTTTTTCATCTGGTAGAAATCCAGTCATAGAAGCTCCAGATTTTCTAAGAGATTCAAACATGCCACTTCTTATAGGTATCTTCACATCCAAATCGTTTAATTCATCTATGGCAACAATTGTTGTCATTATTTTTGTAAGAGAGGCTGGATAGCATCTAGTATTGCTGTGTTTTTCTGCTATGATTTCACTACTTTTATTATCAACTAATATAGCATTTTTACTTCGGATATTTTTTAATTTGTCAATCTCACTATTTTCCTGACTAAGTGAGTTAACAGTAATATTTTTTAAATCAGTAAATTTTCCTGTACTATAAACTAATAAAGTAATACTTAATAAAATGATAGCCATTAAAATAATTGATTTTAATTTTTGTTTTGATTTTCGTTTTTCCTGTTGTTTTATGTTCTTTCTAGACATTATTGAGTCCTCCGTAGTTAAATTATCTTTTACAATACTATTTAACTACATTTATAAATACGATGTTTTAATATAAGCTTATTTAAATCTTAATAAAATCTTAATTATATATACATACTATTCAGGAAATTTATTGATTAAAAAAATCGGTCCTATCTCAAGATAGGACCGATCTTATTTAATTTATTTTTAAAAATAAAGTATATATATTTTGTTATAAAAAAATTTAGTCAGCATTAAAAGATGAATATTAGTATTTTTAGTACTAAATAAATTTAAATAGAATTTATACATTTTCTCCTTCAAAAGAATCTTGATGCTCTTGTTTAAATTTTTTGTTTTTCATATGTCCAACAGTAAGCACTGGTATAATTACAACGAAAATTCCTAATACACCAGTATAGCCGTATCCAATTTGAACTATAGCTGTAAGTCCAAATAAAGAAATAGCCATAGATAAGATCATACAACATAGAGAAAGTAATCCTCTTCTTACAGTTATATTCTGTGGGACTTTTATAAGGTTTTCGAATCTTGTAATCGCACCAAACACACAGCTAATTCCTGTAGATATAAATGCAAGTAAAAGCACAATTGTATATACAAATACAAGCCAATCTTTGCCTATTTGCTTACAAATATAAAGTATTGGAAGTGTTTCTCCTGTAGTTCCAGGAAGCCATGCAAATAACATCATACAGCTTAATACTATCATGACGCTGTTAAGAATAAAGCCAACAATAGTTGTATGGTTGATCTCTTTATCTGTTTTAAGCGGCTGGCAAACACTTATAACTATTGACCATACTATAGCTTGGAATCCTGCATATTTAAGACCCAGCCACAGGGCATGCCAAATTGATTCAGTTGAGTAGCGAGTTGTAGTTAATTCAATGAAATTCCCAGAGTTTGCAGATATTCCTATGTAACAGATTAGAGTAAGGCAGATAACAATTATTATTGTCATAAGTGAGGAAGCGCTTCTTATAAGATTAGCTCCAAAAATTGTTAGTATGAATAGAATAGTTCCTGTAATTACGACACCTAAATTGTAACTTAAGCCAAAATCGGCAAATAGAGCAGCAGCACCTGCAATAGAACCTCCTGTAGCAAGTAATACGATAATTATATAGCAGATTTCAAATACTATAGAAAGAACTTTATCATAAGGTTCATATAATTTTTTAGATAAAGTTCTATAATCGTATGCTTTATGGTTTCTAGCCATAATCATCGTTTCTCTATAAACTAAAGCTATAATTCCTATAATTAAGATTGGCATCCAAAATGTGTACCAACCTTCTTTAACAAAGAAATTCATTGTCTGATTACCTGTAGCGAAGCCCCCACCTACATGAGCGCCAAACCATACTGAAGCAACACCAAAAATACCCTTCCAATTAAGTTTAGAACTTGATGGATCTAAGTTATTGCTTTTCATTATAAACATCTCCTTTGTTATATTTATATTCATCTTTGTTGTTATTATAACAACAATTAATCTGTTAGTCTATCAAATGGCATAATCTATGATATAAAATAGCCAACTTGCAGAGGAGTATAAGAATTTAAAAGGAAGATTACCATAAAATTTCAGCCCTGCAAGGTGGCAAATATAAATGTGTTTTTCATTAAATTGCTGGCATTAAACATTAGCTATAAGTTCAATACTAGTTTGGCAAAGTACGCATCTTTCATCTGACGATTGGTATTTGACATCTATAACTTTTCCGTTTACTTGAATTGTATTATCTTCATTATAATTACAAAGTAAGACTATGGTTCCTTCGAAGGGGGCTTCAATTCCTTCAGCCTTAATTTCTTGATTAGAATCAAAAGTTGAATAACCAAAGTTATATACTATTTTACCTTGTACAAGTATTCTTACACCATTTATAGTGTTAGGGCACTTTGAATCACATCTGATTGAGTTTATTGGCTTCCAATTAGTAATATTAAGGTCGCCATTTATCCAATATACTTGATCTATATCAGGACATTGATTGGGTAAACATACGGAATTATCCAATTCAAAATTTCTAGAGTAAGATAAATTTATTTTAATATCGACCATATTAGAATAGCACATATGTGTACCTGTATAGCCATTTGGTAAAAAATAATTGTATGTTGTACTAGAGGTACTTTGAATTGTTCCATTGCAATCTCCTGTTAGAACTCTAACCTGATACTCTACGATTAAACTTTGACCGACTCCGATATTTCCTAAATTTACTCCATAATTTAAATTTACATTCTCGATAACCACTCCATTTACTGTAAATGTACCATTTATCAAGCTTGTTGAGTTTGGATTATTATCCTCTAATAATACATCATAAACATCTAGATGACTTGTGTTGTCCAGATAAATTGTAAATTTTATTACATCGTTTAAAGAAGCAGTTGTAGAACTAGTTCTTTTAGTTATGTTAATATCATTTTCATAGATACTTATTGTTAGAGGATTTGATGAGATTTTTCCTTTGAAATTAGCATTATTGTTACTAGAGTTGTAATTATAAAATATTGTAATATCTGTATTTATAGCATTACATTCGTCTTCAGAGCTTATAACTTTCACAAGAAATGACACTAGCTTACTTTCTTTTGGCTGAATAGTGCCAAGTTCAATACCAGAAGCTATATCAGCATCCTTATACTCTACAGAATTGATCTTTACGCTTCCGTTTATAAACTCTAAACATGGACTAAGTGTATCTACGATAATTACATTTTCAACAGGTGTATCGCTTTTGTTATAAACTGTTAGATCGTACTGGATTATGTGTCCTACAACTGCGTGATATGATGATACATTTAATAACAATGAGATCGGATCAACTGCGCTTGGGTCTAACATATTATTATCTCCACCTTTCCTAATATATGTATACGTATAGGGAAAGTAGGTTATTATTGATTTATTAGAAAAGTAGTTTTTGCAGAACGGAATCCAATATAAAGTTCAGTAATTATAGTTAAAAAATTAACTAAATAAATAATATAATTAAATACTATTAGAAAAATTATTTATTTTTTCACAATTAAAATCTACTCTTTAATAAGTGCAAACTTTTTTGCTTTGTACTTAGGATTGAATTTATTAAAATGGTTTAAAAGTCAAGATTAATCGTGATATTATAAAGTAATAATAGTCATAAGAACTTTATTATACATAGATATTATTATATAATAATTAATATAGCTATAATTGAGTACAATAATAAATAATTTAGATAAATGTATAGAGTAATGGAGATGGACAAATGTATAAAGTTTACCTTAAAGATGATGAAGCGACTAAAAGTTATGGATTTAAATTAGGAGGGTTAGTTAAAAAAGGAAATATAATATGTTTGTTGGGCGACTTAGGTGCTGGTAAAACAACGCTTACACAAAGCTTTGCTAAAGGTTTAGGTGTTGACGATTATGTGACAAGCCCGACATTTACTATAGTTAATGAATACGATGGAAGAATCCCGCTGTATCATTTTGACGTGTACAGAATTGGAAGTAGTGATGAAATGTACGACATAGGGTACGACGAATATATAAATTCGGATGGAGTTTGTATAATCGAGTGGGCAAATCTAATAGAAGATGTCTTGCCTGAGGAGTATTTAAGTATAGAATTAAAATATGTAGAAGACGGAAGAGAAATGATACTGACTCCAAAAGGAGAAGAGTATATTAGGATTGTTGAGGAGTTGTTAAAATAATGAAAGTCTTAGGAATAGATACATCTTCCATGGCTGCAAGCATTGCTGTGATAGAAGATGATACACTTATCTGTGAATTTGTAGTTAACGATACAAAGACACATTCACAAAAATTGATGGTTATGATAGAAGAAATGCTAAAAATTTCTGATATTGATGTAAATGAAATAGATTTATTAGCAGTTTGTATTGGTCCAGGTTCATTTACAGGTATAAGGATAGGAGTAGCAACTGCTAAGGCTATATCTCATGTAAACGACATACCAATAGTCGCTGTTAATTCTTTAGAGACTATAGCACAGAATGCAAGCCTGTCTGATAAAATTATCCTTCCGATTTTAGATGCTCAGAAAAATCAAGTTTATTCTGCAGAGTATAAATATGGGAAAGATGGTAAATTTGGTGGTATAGAAACAATAAGTGATATTCAAATAAAGGAAATAGAGGCATTAGTAGACGAAATTAAAAACAGTGATAAAGAGTACGTTATATTAGGAGAAGCGGTATATAAATATATAGATAAGTTTAAGGAACTTAAAAATGTAAAAGTTTGTGATAGTATTTACAATGTATCTAAAGGTAGTAGTCTTTGTTTATGCGGTATAAACAAATTCAGACAAGAAAAAGATATATACAATTGTTATGATATAAAACCAATGTATATAAAAAAGTCCCAAGCAGAAATACAATATGAGCAAAAACATAAAGAGGTATAAGTATGAAAGACGAGATTATAGAATCAAAAAATAATGATGTATTAATTTTAGGAAAAATGACATACGAGGATATAAGCGGAGTATTTGAAGTAGAGAGAGCATGTTTTGAAGACTTTTGGAGTAGAGAATCTTTCACAAAGGAAATGTCAAACAATCTAGCTCATTTTATAGTAGCAAAAATAGGAAATAGAGTAGTTGGATATATAGGAACGTGGTTTATACTTGATGAATGTCACATAAATAGTGTAGCTGTACACAATGATTATAGAGGAAGAAAAATAGGCGACAGTCTAATGGAAGAACTTATATCGCTTTGCAAACAAAATAATATTGTTGCTATGACTCTTGAAGTAAGAAAGTCTAATACTGTAGCACAAAATTTGTATAAAAAATACGGATTTAAAATTGCAGGAATTCGAAATGAGTATTATACAAATAATCGAGAAGATGCAATTATAATGTGGAACCAGTTGGAAGAGGTGTAAATAATGAAAGATATAATAACATTGGCTATTGAGAGCAGTTGCGATGAAACCGCAGTAGCCATTTTAAGAAATGGAAGAGAAGTACTAGCAAATATCATCTCTACACAAATAGAAACACATAAAAAATTTGGTGGTGTAGTACCTGAAGTAGCTTCTAGAAAACACGTTGAAAATATTGATATAGTTGTTGAGGAAGCCTTAGAAAAATCGGGAGTAGGATTTAAAGATATAGATGTAGTAGCAGTTACATACGGGCCAGGTCTAGTTGGTGCACTTTTGGTTGGTCTTTCTTATGCAAAATCTCTTGCATTTACTTTAGGAATACCATTAGTTGGCGTAAATCATATAGAAGGACATCTAAGTGCAAATTATATTGAACATTTAGATTTAGAACCCCCTTTTTTAACTCTTATAGTTTCTGGGGGACATACTCATCTAGTAGAGGTAAAAGATTATGGAGAGTACGATATACTTGGAAGAACTAGAGATGACGCATCTGGAGAAGCCTTTGATAAAATCGCAAGAGCTATGAACTTAGGATATCCAGGTGGACCTATTATAGACAAACTAGCTAAAAAGGGAAATAAAGATGCAATTGATTTTCCTAGAGCCTATATTGATGATAGTTACGATTTTAGTTTTAGCGGGCTTAAATCTTCCGTACTAAATTATTTGAATGGCAAAAAAATGAAAAATGAAGATATTGTAGTAGAAGATGTAGCTGCGTCATTCCAGGAAGCGGTCGTAGAAGTGTTATCTAAAAAAGCAATCAAGGCAGCAACAGATAAAGGATATAATACAATAACATTATCTGGCGGTGTTGCAGCAAATTCTAGACTTAGAGAAAAGATAGTAGAGCTTACGGGAGGAACTGGAATTGAAATTAAATATCCGCCGTTAGTTTTATGTACTGATAATGCAGCAATGATTGGGTGTGCTGGTTATTACAATTATATTAATGGTGTCAGAGATGATATGAGTTTAAATGCTGTTCCAAATCTCAAAATCGGTGAAAGATAGTATAAACAATAAATAAAAATAATCTACAATACACATATATATTATAAAGAGAAACCCTCCTTTAGTAATTTTACATAGGCATGCTAAAGGAGGGCTTTTATTTTATTATATGTTATTGTCTAGCGTGTAATGTAATTTCTGTAGGAGGGGAGATCTAAAATTATTTACAGGATAAATAAAAACGTCTTAGATATGAGAGTTAAATTTCATTTATTTTTTCAGCCCAAGACATTAAAAAGCCGTCATGAGCATTTTCATTATAGGATACTTCGAGTGATTTTATTATGTAGTCGATTTTATAAATGTCTTTTTCATACTTTACACTAAGTTTCTTAAAACTATTCTCTATATGCGCATCTAATTTTTCAAAAAATAACTTGTATTGACAAATCAGTTTAAACCCATAAAGATCATTTTTTATTAAGCTTTCCCTAATCTCATTTAAATAAAAAAGTAAATTTTCGCTATTTTGCATACTTTTTACTAATTCAATTCTTATTTTATTACTTTCCACTATATTCACTGTGGAAATCTTATCAACAGTTTTTATAAACATGTAATACCCCCATCTACATTAAAAAAAGCATCAGCTCACTTTTTTATCTCAAATACCCTAATGTTAAGCTTGATCATAGTTTTAAGTTATACAAAAATACATTATCCTATTAAAGTAACTAAAAAATTTATTTCTTATCAAATTATATATGACAAAGCCATAATCATAGTCAAAAGAATAGTATTGATACTGGTATATAATTTGAATATCGAATATATGTTCTGCTTAAATTATATACCTTAGCATATACATTTTCAATAGGGATTAAAATTATTTACAAAAAAATCCATTTTACAATGGATTATATTTTTGATTATATGTTATTAGAACTTCGTGGGAATCTATCTTATAACCCAATTTATTTTTCAAATCATTTACCATCTGTATTGTCCACTTATCCTTTTTTTCCTCATACATTTTATGCATAAATCCCGCTATCCTAAGGTGTCTTGGAGTTAAAGTCCACGACTCAAGAGTCTCATTTAGAAAGCTAAATCTCTGTCTAAGTGCAATTTGAGATATAGGTTTTATGCCATTCTCATTTTTGGAGGTTGGTTTAGTTTTAATTAAGTATTCAGATTCTTGGTTGAAATCATAAGACAAACTAGTTGTTAAATTTTCTAAAGATTCTGGTCTCATAAGTTTATAATAAGTTTTCTGCTTTTTAGTCTTGTCTGCCAAGTCTATGAAGATATTATCTACATTGACTTTTTTTCCGTTATCTATAACAATTTTATTCTCGAAATCTACATCTGTAACTTTTAAATATCTTAAATTGTGTAGATTTAATTCAGTAAATCCACAAAAAACGGAATAAACAATAAATCTATCTTGATAATTAATCAAACTGTTACAAATATCTAGAATTTCTTTAAATGATGGATATTCAAAAAGATTTTTCTTAATATTGTCTGGATTTATGCACTTAAATGATATATCTAAGTTAAGTTCATTCATAAGTTTAGTAAGTATACTAGTTTTAGTTGCACTAGTTTTATATCGATCTTTTCCAATGGTAGCATTTACAAAATCCTCAGTATCACTTGATACTAAGTTTACTGCAATATTACAGTTATCTTCTGTGATAAGTTTATTATTTCTTTCTAAATAATGTATCAATTCAGAGTACATTTTAGATGCTATTGTCTTATCCCTCGGAGACCAATTCTCTATTAAGTTGTCAATTTCTTGTTGATTTCTAAGGTTATAATTCATAAAGACACTCCTTTATATATTTACATATGTAAAATAGTATTTTGTTT
The DNA here is from genome assembly GCF_018917235.1 of Metaclostridioides mangenotii. GTDB lineage: Bacteria > Bacillota > Clostridia > Peptostreptococcales > Peptostreptococcaceae > Metaclostridioides. The sequence continues at coordinate 181,319 of NZ_JAHLOF010000005.1, read as the reverse complement.
AGAGAAAAGATGAATGCCAACTAAAATTTAAGTAAACGGTTATCTTATTTTATAAACTCTGTTTAAATACCTTTCTTTATTATAGAAATTATATGAGATTATGTCAATTAATACAATATCAAAATATTTCATAAATTTAATTTTCATATAACTATTGACATATTTTCATATAATTGATATATTGTATATGAAAATATGTTATATATTCAATTTTATAATTAGTAGGGGATTATATAGAAAATAGGGGTTATATAGACTTAGAAAGCTCAAGTTCTAAAAGCCATTCCCGCGATTGAAACAGAGTTAGCTCGATTAGACGGCGTCATGACTACACTAAATGTCGAAAAGGATAAAAACGAATTGTTTTAAATAAATCACATTTGTTATTGATACAATTTCCGGCGGTACACCGCTTACGAACGATTCTACGTTTGGAAATATAGTTGACGAATATTCTCTTGTATCTTAAGCGTTGGGATATAATAAAAAGCTAAAGCGAAGAAAACAGGTTAATTATGAAGATAAACAAGAATCAAAGAAATTATAAAGCAACTTGCTAGGTTAATCCAGGCTTTTTTTATATAAAAAATAAATAATTGGAGGTTTTATTATGGAAATAGTTAGTTTTATACCAGAGCAGTTACTAATATTAGTAGCTGCTTTAAATGTTTTAGGGTATGGATGTAAAAGCATACCGGGGCTTGATAATAAATTTATACCATCTATCTTATTAGTACTAGGAATCATTTTTAGTATCTGGATACAAGGAATTGATCCAAACTCAATTTTACAAGGTATTTTATGTTGGGGTGTTGCTATTGGTGTACATCAAACTGTTAAGCAATTTAAAAATTAAACTCTTAGAATCACACAAAATTAGAAAGGAGGATTATAAATGGAACAATTCGGGACAGAATTAATAAATTTAGGGGTGGTAAGTGTAATTGCTTATCTGTTAATTAGCAATGTTTTAGCTGAAAAAAAAGAAGAAAGAGATTTGTATAGACAGAGTGTAGATACTTTTACTGAAGTATCGAAACAATTTGCCGATAGTATTCAAGGACTTAGTTCTAGGATTGAAAAGGTGGAAGAAGGCAATGAAAGAATTGAGCAAAAACTTGATAATTTTTTTAATAATTAGGAGGAATAAAAATGAATATATGTATCACAGTTGGTCATAGTATCCTAAAAAATGGAGAATGTACAAGTGCTTCTGGGGTGGTAAATGAATATCAATATTGTAAAGCATTAGCCCCAGTTTTAACAAATTTACTTGAAAAAGAAGGGCACACAGTAGATATGATTATCTGCCCTGAAAAACAATTTACAAAGGCTACAGAAGAGAAAAATTACAAACTAAGTAGAATAAATGGAAAGAAATATGACCTTTGCCTCGAATTGCACTTAAATAGTTATAACAAAAGTGCAAAAGGGTCAGAAGTTTTATATTGTTCAAATGCAGGTAAAGTATATGCTGATAGAGTTATGAAAAAATTAGCTACGATATTTACTGATCGTGGGATTAAAATTAGAAAAGATTTATATATTTTAAATGGCACATATTGCCCGACTATTTTGTTTGAGACTTTTTTCTGTGATAATACTGCAGACTACAATATAGCTAAGAATAATGACTATGATGGTATCGCTAAGTTAATAGCAGAGGGTGTGTTAAATAAATCTTTAGATTCAAATTTAAATCAAGGAGGTAATACTATGCATAAAAATTGTGTTTTATATGACGGAACTGTAGATTGGCATATAGCTAATTTATTCTCTTGGTACTTAGAAGATTGTGTTGTAATTAAAGTTGATGATTTCAAATCTTTTGCTGCACATAATTTATACGTAATCGGCGGAGTTGCAGAGAAAAAACTAATTGAAAAAAAATTACCAGATAGATATACAACATTTGTTGGCATTGATAGAGTTGAAACTTTAGAGAAAACATTGGCGTTTGTTAAGTTCTCAAAATAACTATTTGTCGTACTTGAAATTGATTCAAGTGAATTTGAAAAAATAATGTGTACGTTAGACCTGTTTAAGGCTAGAAATTAATAAATATGATTACAGAGAGGGGAGAGAAAAATGCTAAATGAAAGTTTCAGATCAAATCAAGTGTATAGATTAGTAGAAGTAAAGGAAAAAACGGAAAACTTGGAAAACATTTTGAAGAAAGAAGATATAGATTTTAAAGATATTATTGAATTTGTAACAATCGAGGGAGGAATAGTATCAACACTACAAAATATAGCAAATGACATATTAGAAGTGAGTATATAAAGATGAATACAGTTATTGAGTGTCCAATTTGTAAATACAAGTTTGAACTTTCAGAAGAGCTTCACTTTTTAAATGGCCAAGAATATATTGAACTTATATGTAAAAAGTGTAAAGAAAATTTAGTTGTATATCAAAGATTTAATCCAACACTTATAGCACTTAAATATGATAGTTGTATTTGTTCTAAATGTAAAAAAATAACAATAAATCTAAAAACAGAGGAAAATTCCGATCTGTTCCCGAAATTTAATAAAGGAACATATTCAATACTATGCAAAAGTTGTTGGATGATAATGTTGTATGAGGAGTTTTTTTACTAAAATGAAAGGACAAATGTGATTTACGAAATAATTTTTGTATGTAATTTATCCCAATGATGATTGTAAAAAGTAATTAAAAAAGGAACATCTAAAATTAAATTATAATTTTATAATAGAAGACTTAGAAAACTACATAAAAAAATTAGATACTATAGAAAATAAATTAATGAACCTTAGTAAATAAGAACATTTGGAGAGTGTTATGAATATTATATTAACTAATGCAATGACATTGTTTTTGTGAGTAATAATTGGTGGATTACTGGAATATAGATATAAAAGATTTCACAATAATGAGGCAGAAAAAGCGACAGGAGAATCCATCAAATTAAAAAAGGAAATAAAGAAATATGTTGAAAAAATAGATGTATTGCAATAAACTATTAAAGTATCAAACTAAAAGAATATCCCATTAGTCAAAAAGAAGAGAAACTTTGATAGATAATTATAAATTATAAGGAGTGATTTTTATTCGAAAAAAGATATCGTGGGTTTTGATTAGTACGTTATTATTTCTACTAGTCACTGTAAAGATTTATGCTGACAGTGATACAGAGTTACAAAAAGCAGATAATGTGATGTTTAGAAAAGGACAAACTCATATGGTTGCAGAGGTAAGTACTGCTCTAAACAAAGGTTTAAACGATTACATTAATAGTGATGAATACAAAAACTTAATGGTTAAGACTGATTTGGAAAAGGAGCTTGGCATAAAGATCAAAGAGATAAAGCCTATAGTTTGTAAGATAACTTATTATTCAAGTTTGGCATGTGAAAATGGTCCTTATGGACTAAAAACAGCTTCAGGTGTTAATATGAATAGTAAAACTGTAGCAAATAACTTTTTGAAATTTGGAACTGATTTATATATAGAGGGGCAAGGACATAAGGTCGTCGAGGATACTGGAAGCAATAAACATTTCAACACAGTAAATAGATTTGATGTATATGTTCCGAGGAATGAAAATGAGAGTGATGACTCGTATTACAAAAGGGTAAATAATATGGGAAGAAAAACAAGTATAGGATATATAATTGTGAAAGAGTAAATAAACAAGTATTTAGGAAAAATATTAAGGGATATAAGAAATATAATTATAGGTATACATTGAAGTATTAAAACAAAAGAAAAATTATCAAAGTTATTATGTAAGATATTAATTATTTGAATAAAATTAAGTAATAAAAAATTATTGGGTACACGATAAACATAAATAAATTTTATATAAAGTAATACAAGATCAAATTATAGATAAAATAAATAATCGTAGTGAAAAATAAATTAATAAGTAAAAAATTCTTACAAACAAACTATTACATTAGGTAATAGAGAAGATATAAAATGTATAGTGGACATTTTTAAATAATAGATTTTTTATGTTAACGATAGACATAAAATAGCAACATTAGGCTTGATAAAAATATGTAAATACACATTTCAAAATATATAAATCAATAAAAAGCCGGTTTCTGTAAATTATACAGAAGCCGGCATTTTTGTTGATTTATATATTTTTAATCAATCTCTTTAACAATATTGGCCGCCCATTTTTTAGAAAGAACCCTAGGAAGTCCGAATATAAATTTCATTAATTCCTCGGTATATGTTAATAAAAATAAGAGATATATAGGATAACCTTTAAATGCAGCGAAGAATGTAAGTGGCAGAGCAGCAAACCACATACTACCTTGCTCTAAAAATAGTGCATATTTAGTGTCTCCACCGCTTCTGAGAATTCCAATTATCATAAGTGTGTTAAAGGCTTTAAGAGGCATAAATACTCCGAGTATTATAAAAATCTTTATTATGTTAGGTGATAAGTTGTCAGCTACATTAAACATTTTCAATAAGGATGGTATGTTTAAAACAAGCAGCCCACCCATGATAACTCCTGCAATTACAACGAGTATAGAGAATTTTTTTGCATACTCTATAGCTTTTTTTATTTTATCAGCTCCAAGTTCATTTCCGAGCATTATTCCACCACCAGAGGCAATACAAACACAAGTCATAATAAAGAAATTTCCTGTGGTAGTAGCTATTTGGCTAGAAGCGATAGCAGAAGTACCTGCTTTGGAATAAGCAACGGCGTAAAGGACTGTTCCAAACGCCCATGCAGAGTCATTTAAAAATATTGGAATACCTTTAGATAAAAATTTACCAGTAAAATCTTTAGTAATAGATTTAAGATTTGATATTCCAAATCTTAGTGCATAATTTTTTTTATAAATGTACACGTAAGATAATAATAATATTATCTCAATTACTCTAGCTATAACAGTGGCTAAAGCTGCACCTTTGACACCAAGGTTAGGCATTCCCAAATTTCCGAAAATAAGACCGTAGTTTAAAATAATATTTGCAATAAGTGCGAATAGACTACATATCATACCAAGTTTTGGGTTTCTTATACTTCTAGATCCAGTGCTAAAAACAGTGCTAATAGCAATAAGCGGATATGAAAAAATAACGATACTGAAATAGTCTTTACATATTCTTACGACTTCTTGATCATATGAAAAAATATGTATAATTAATTCTGGTTTCAAAGAGACAGGTATAAGAAATAATAAAGATAAAATTAATGCAAACCCACAACTAAGTCCAACAACTTTTCTTATATTATTTGTGTCTTCTTTTCCATAAAACTGTGAAATAAATACACTAGCTCCACCAGTTACGCCTGATAAAGACATGTTAAATAGGAAGAAAACTTGGTTCGCTATACCTATAGAAGCAACTGAAGTTTCTCCCAGACCACTTACCATAACTGTATCAATGACATTTACAGATGCAGAAATTAAATTTTGAATAATTATTGGTATACATAAGAAAAATAAGATTTTATAAAATTTCTTATTTTCCTCATTTAATGATAATTCTAGGCTCAATAAATCACCACTTTCATATTTAGTTTTAGTTATTCATAAATTTTGATATATTGATAAAAGTTCATGAATATGAATCTGAATTGTTAAATAAAAATCAAAGTTATATTAGTTTTTCCCATTCTTCATAAAGATGTAAAAGTTTTTCTTCATTGCTAAGCTTTTCTTGATTTACATCTTTAGATTTCTCTGGATTAGAGTAGACCTCCTCTTGGCAGAGCATCTCATCTAAATAAACTATTTGATTTTCTAAATTCTCAATTTCTTTTTCAATATTTTGTCTCTCTAACCTTGATTTTTTCTCTATTTCACGTTGTTCTCTTTGTTTTCTTTTCTCTTCCTTTAATTGAGTTTTTGTTTTTTCAGGTTCTTCTTCTACAATATTCATTTCAGACATTTGCCTTTTCTTATCAACATAATAGTCATAGTTTCCAAGGTATTCAGTTATTCCATTCTCATCTAATACCAATATTTTTGTTGCGATTGTATTTATAAAGTATCTATCATGAGAAATAGTAAATATTGTACCAGTGTAGTTTGATAGTGCTTCTTCTAATACTTCTTTCGAGTCTATATCTAAGTGATTGGTTGGCTCATCTAAGAGAAGTAAGTTTGCATTAGAAAGAATCATCTTTAATATAGCTACACGAGACCTTTCCCCACCACTTAATGTTGATATTTTTTTAAATACATCATCATCTTTAAATAAGAAAGCACCTAACATATTTCTTATAGATGTTTGAGTTAAGTGAGTGTTGTTTTCCCAGATTTCATCGATGATAGTATTATTTAAATTTAAAGTCTTTTGCTCTTGATGAAAATACGCAATTTGAACTTTAGCACCAAATTTAACTGTACCAGATAGCGGTTTTATTTCATTATCTATAATTTTAAATAGAGTAGATTTACCTATTCCATTGTCACCTATAAGTGCAATTTTTTCACCACGGTAGATATCAAGATTTAGATCTTTGAATAAAATTCTCTCTCCATAACCCATAGAAATATCTCTTAAAGCTAGTACGTCATTTCCACTTTGTACAGATGGAGAAAATCTAATACGTGCTCTTTCTCTATCTGCATCTGGTTTATCGACTAACTCTACTTTATCGAGCGCTTTTTCTTTACTACGTGCCCTTTTTAGGTGCTTTTCCCTTCCGTATGCTTTTAGCCTTTCAATAGATTCTTCTTGTTTTTTGATATCTTTCTGCTGATCTTCGTATTTTTTTTGTTCTATTTCTTTTTCGGTTTTAGATGCCACTATAAAGTCAGAGTAGTTACCGTTATATTGTTTAAGCTTCTTATTGTTAAGCTCAAATATTCTGTTGACTGTTTGATCTAAGAAATATCTATCGTGCGATATTGCTAAAACAGTTCCTCTATACTGTCTTAAAAAAAGCTCCAACCATTCGATAGCATCTGCATCTAGATGGTTAGTAGGCTCATCGAGTAGTAGTAGAGTAGGATTTTTAAGAAGTAATTTACTTAAAAGAACCCTAGTTTTTTCTCCACCTGAAAGTACATTGATCTGTTTATCAAAATCGATGTCGTTGAATCCTAGGCCTTTCAGTACACCTTTAGCTTCGGATTTATAACCATATCCATTTAAATCAGAAAAAAGTTCTAATTTATGAGAGTAATCATCCATTAACTTTTCCAATATAGTTGAGTTAGTTTTCGTACTTTCTTCAGCTATTTTATTCTCTAAACTTCTTAGTTCTTTTTCCATATTTATTAAATCATCGAAAACTTCTAAGACTTCATCTAATATAGTATTGTTTGAGTTAAAATTAGTATTCTGTTCTAAATATCCAATTTCGCAATCTTTAGAGGTATAAATATGGCCAGTATCATACTCGTAAATGCCTGCAATTATCTTGAATAAAGTAGTTTTTCCAGTACCGTTGACACCTACAACACCAACTTTGTCTCCCTCATTAACCGTAAAATCTACATTATTAAATATTGACTCTATGCCAAAGTTTTTGCTAAGATTGTTACATGACAAAACAATCATAAAATTTCCACCTCCTTGAACTATCTAAAATTATAATATTTTGATATAATATAATCAAGCTTATATATATTAGTTTTTATCAATGAAACGTCAATAAATGAGGAAACATAGAAATAGAAATCTGTAAGAAGGAGTGATTGTGTGACTAACAAGAATATTTCAATGGCAGTTATACGAAGATTACCAAAGTACCATAGATATCTTGGTGACTTATTGGATAGAGATATACAGAGAATATCTTCAAAGGAATTGAGTGATATCATAGGGTTTACTGCATCACAAATAAGACAAGACTTAAATAATTTTGGGGGATTTGGACAGCAGGGTTATGGCTATAATGTTGAAGCTCTATACACTGAGATTGGGAAGATACTAGGTTTAGATAAAAAATACAATGCAATACTTATTGGGGCAGGTAATTTAGGACAAGCGATAGCAAACTATTCAGGATTTAGAAACGCGGGATTTGAGATAAAAGCACTTTTCGATGCAAATCCTAGAATAATTGGTCTTAAAATTAGGGAATTTGATGTTTTGGATCCAGACATTATAGAAGACTTTATAAAGGAAAACAACATAGATATAGCTGTAATGTGTATACCAAAAAATGGAGCACAAGAGGTTATAGATAGAGTTACAAAAGCGGGAGTTAAGGGAGTTTGGAATTTTGCACCTATAGACTTAGAAGTACCAGAAGGTGTTATAGTTGAAAATGTTAACTTAACAGAAAGCTTATTTACACTTTCATACCTTATGAAAGAAGAAAGCTAATATTATATAAAAATAAGTAAAAAAAAGACTGATTTAGGATTGTCCTAAGTCAGTCTTTTTATAGTCTTTTTTAATTATTCTCCTTGAGGAGCGTCAACTGGACATACACCTGCACAAGATCCACAATCTATACAAGTATCTGCATCTATTACATATTTATCGTCTCCTGCTGATATACAGCTAACTGGACATTCAGCCTCACATGCTCCACAGCTTATACAAGCGTCATTAATTTTATATGCCATTTTAAAATCCTCCTTTAGATATGTATTTTATATTCAATAGTATTATAACAAATATTATTATAGATAACAATAATATTTATTTTATATTTGATTGTAAAAAGAAGTTTACTATTTATGAATATTTAGAAAATTATTACAAAAATTAATGTGAAAATTAACAGTTCTAATGATAATGTTATTTAATAGATTTAGAAAGTATTGATAATATAAGTAGGGATCATATAGAAATAGATATGAATACGCCAGAGGATAATATTTATAGTGTTGTAACTAGAAAAAGAGGCGACTACTATAAATAATTCGTTTATAAAAAAAATGATATATATGGAGAAGAAATTTCTAAACTTTAAGAAAGAATTTTTGAATTGAGTTATGCAGACTTTTTTAGTGTCGAGGAAAATGGAGAATTCAGTTATATCGTGTAACATTTAATAGAATAAAAACCACCTAATTTTAATGTTTCAAAGCATATTTTGGGTGGTTTTATTCATATTTTGCAACAGATAAATAAAATGAGTTAGTTTAAAGAATAAAGTGAATTTTCTGAAATAACTTAATTATAAAAATAAATAATGTATTAAAGTTAAAAAATAATCTTAAAATTGCTATACTAATATTAGATAAAGTATGCTATAATCTAAGTGTAAACTTAGGAAATGGTTTTTCCTAAGGATAGAGAGTATACATAACAATAATTGAATTTAAGGGGGCTTTCAAAATGTCAGGTAAAGATTTAAATGTATTTGAAATGGCACAATCTCAAGTTAAAAATGCATGTGAAAAATTAGGACTTGATCCAAAGATCTACGAAGTACTTAAAAACCCAATGAGAGTATTAGAAGTAAATTTCCCAGTTAAAATGGACGATGGAACAATCGAAACTATAACTGGATACAGATCTCAACACAACAACGCTTGTGGACCATACAAAGGTGGAGTTAGATTCCATCCAGCTGTAGATATGGACGAAGTGAAAGCGTTATCAATATGGATGACATTTAAGTGTGGAGTAGTTGGAATACCTTATGGTGGGGGTAAAGGTGGTATCACTATAGATCCTTCTAAATACTCTGAAGCTGAATTAGAAAGAATAGCTAGAGGATATACTGCAGCTATAGCTCCAGTTATAGGAGAAAAACAAGATATACCAGCTCCAGACGTTAATACTAATGGTAAAATAATGTCTTGGATGGTTGACGAATTTGCTAAAGTAACAGGAGAATTCCAACCAGGGGTATTCACTGGTAAACCAGTAGAATTCTACGGATCATTAGCTAGAACAGAAGCTACAGGATTCGGTGTTGCTAAAATGGCTTTATTAGCTGCTGATAAATTAGGAATAGATTTACATAAAGTTACAGTAGGTCTTCAAGGATGCGGTAACGTTGGTAGTTATGCAGGTAAATATATAGAAGAGTTTGGTGCTAAAGTTATAGCAGTAGAAGACCATACTGGTAATATATACAATGCAGATGGAATAGATATGAAAGCTTTATTAGCTTACAATGCTGAGCATAGATGTATTAAAGGATTCCCAGGTGCAGAAGCTTCTGACATAAGAGTTTTAGAGAGAGAAGTTGACATATTAATGCCATGTGCTCTTGAAAAACAATTAAACGAAGAAACAGCTCCAAATGTAAAAGCTAAATTAATATGTGAAGGTGCTAATGGACCAACAACTCCAGAAGCTGATAAGTTCTTCTTCGATAAAGGAATAACTTTAGTTCCAGATATATTAGCTAATGCTGGTGGTGTTACAGTTTCTTACTTCGAGTGGGTACAAAACTTACAAAGATACAACTGGTCATTCGAAGAAGTTCAAGAAAAACAAGTTGCTTCTATGACTGATGCTTTCAACGCTATATGGGACTTAAAAGAAGAGTTCGGTGTTGATATGAGAACTGCTGCATTCATGATGTCAATTAAGAGAGTTGCAGTTGCTATGCAATTAAGAGGATGGTGCTAATATTCAGCTTGCTGAATTAGATATCCTTATATAATAAAAGGCGGGTTATTTTGACTCGCCTTTTTTGATACTAATTAGAAATATTGTTGCTAAACATTTTAAAACGTATATAAATTTATTTAAGATAATCTTTTTTAGTTCTTTAATTATCTTACTAAAAGAATAACTTAGAAACTAAATAAGTTTAAAATATAATTTTAGATAACAAATAATTAAAATAAATATTAGGTAATTATTGGAAACAGAGTTGTCTTTATCCATTGGAACAACAAAAAATACACAAACTTATTTGTGTATTTGTTATACTCTATATCTAAATTATTTATGCTTAACTTTACTTTTATATACCCTTAAGATATAATAAACTAGATGATGTATATTTAGAAATTAAGTTTTGTGAATAATTAATTGGGCGAATTAATTATCCTATACATACTGCTATACAAGATTAAAGATAACAATACTGCTTAATATAAGGATACTATAAATGTAGAAACTTTTGATTACAAAATGGTTACAATTGCACAGTATCCGAAATCTTGTATATACTTTTCGATGATTTTTAAATGTACTCATGAAAAAGACATATACATATGTCAATTTTAGGAGGAATTTTATGAGGAAGAAAATTTTTGCACCAGTCTTTGCTACAGCAGTGGCTTTATCTGCAAGCATAGTGTCTTATGCAAATCCCGCAGATTATTCACAACAAAATCAAGACGTAGAAAAGATAGATATGACAGAATCACAAGAATATCAAGATATAAGATTTAAGACAGCTGTGGTAAAAGATGGAGTTGCGGTAAACGTAAGAACTGAACAAGTAGATGGACAAGTACAAAACGTTGCTTATTCTGGAGATAACTTTAAGGTACTAGGTAAGCAAGGAGATTGGCTAAAAGTAGAAAATGGATCTTTAGAAGGTTGGATGTCAGCTAAATATTTAGATCTAAAAGAATGTGACGGATATGTTGAAGCTAGTAAGCTAAACTTTAGAGCAGAGGAAGGAACAGATTCTGATGTTCATGAAGTATTAGATTACGGTACAGCAGTAACAGTTTTAGAGGACAATGGAGATTGGCTAAAAGTTAAGCACAAAGATCAAGAAGGTTATGTATTTGCAAAATACTTAACTGATGAATCTCCAATAGTTGAAGTATATAATTCTGGATCAGAAAGTGTTAAAGGTGCTACTACTGAAACACAAAACAATCCGACAGATGAAGAAAATTCATCTCAAGGAAATGAAGAGACAAGCACTGAAGATAGCTCAAACTCAAACTCAGGAAGCGACGAATCATCAAACTCGGGAAGCGATGAATCATCAAACTCAGGAAGCGATGAATCTTCAAATTCTGGAAGCGACGAATCTTCAAATAGTGGATCTAATTCGTCAGGAGAAGAGTCTAACGATTCATCTTTAGATGTTCCAGCATCAAGTTCATCATCAGTACAATCTGTTCTAAACTTAGCGTACTCTAAACAAGGTCTTCCATATGTATGGGGAGCAGAGGGTCCTAATAGCTTTGACTGCTCTGGATTTACTAAGTATGTATTTAAAAACTCAGTAGGGGTTTCTATTCCTAGAACATCTAAAGAGCAAGCTAATTTTGGACAAACTGTAAGCAAATCAAATTTACAACCAGGAGACATGGTATTCTTTACTACTGATGGATCTGGTCAAGTAAGCCACGTTGGTATTTACGTTGGTGGAGGAAGTATGATACATGCTCCATCTTCAGGAAAAAATATCAAAGTGACAAGTATTGAGTCATCATATTACACTCAAAGATTTGTAACAGCGAAGAGAGTTTTATAATTTTTAACTAAATCTGTAAATTTTAAATATTTTAAGGCTAGAGTCATTTGATTCTAGTCTTTTTTAGTATAATAAATTTTATTTTTGCAAAATAATAATTTAACGAGTTTAGATAAATGTATAAATTATTTGCTTATTTAAAATTCTACTTATATTGACATTGATCAAAAAAAGTGATAAGCTACTAGCAGTATAAAAATAACTTTTAATTTTAGTCCAGAGAGGCTAAAAAAGGAGGATAATATGAAATCAAGAAATTTGATCCAACCAGAAGATTTTTCTATAGAGGAGATTAATCAATTATTAGAGTTAGCACAAAATATAATTGAAAACCCATCAAAATACTCACTAGCATGTGAAGGGAAATTACTTGCAACATTATTTTTCGAGCCATCAACAAGAACTAGACTTAGCTTTGAGTCTGCGATGTTCAGATTAGGCGGAAAAGTTGTGGGGTTCTCAGATTCTAACTCATCATCTACAACAAAAGGTGAGTCACTTGCAGACACTGTGAGAACAGTTTCAAATTATGTCGATCTAATTGCGATCAGACATCCTAAAGAGGGAGGGGCATCAGTTGCCTCAGAATATTCTGAAGTACCTGTAATAAATGCAGGAGACGGAGGAAACCAACACCCTACACAAACCCTAGCAGATTTACTTACAATTAAATCATTAAAAGGAAGCTTAGATAACCATACAGTTGGACTTTGTGGAGATTTGAAGTATGGAAGAACAGTACACTCTCTAGTAAAAACTTTATCTAAGTACAAGAATATAAAATTTATATTTATATCGCCTGATGAACTAAAGATGCCAGATTATGTAAAGGAAGCTTTAGATGATTCGTCATATATAGAAACAGATAGTTTAGACAATGTACTTGGTGATTTGGATATACTTTACATGACGAGAGTTCAGTCAGAAAGATTTAGTGATAAAGACGAGTACGAGAGACTTAAAGGTTGTTACCATCTAAATAAAGCAAAGCTTATATGTGCTAAAGAAGACATGCTTATTATGCATCCACTGCCAAGAAACGGAGAATTAGACACAGATCTAGATTCAGATAAAAGGGCAGTGTATTTCAAACAAACAAAATTTGGAATGTATGCAAGAATGGCTTTAATTATGATGCTATTAGAAGATGATAACAATGAATAGGAGAAACTCAATGTATAAAATTATAGATAACCAATATATCGGTGACGATATGTACAAAATTAAGGTTGAAGGAAACTTTAGAGGAGAGATGGGTCAATTTTATATGCTTAGAGCATGGGATATGTACCCTCTTTTATCGAGACCAATAAGCATATTTGATATAAATTCTGAAGGAATAACTTTTATATACAAAGTTGTTGGAGAAGGAACTAAGATAATAAGCGAATTAAAAAAGGGCGATACAATTAAATTAGAAGGTCCCTATGGAAATGGATATACAAAAGTCGAAGGAAAAGTAGCATTAGTGGGTGGAGGTATAGGAATAGCGCCACTTTACTTTGTTGCAAAAAATATAGATAACTGTGATGCTTACCTTGGATTTAGAAATGAAGTAATACTGGAAGATGAATACAAGGAAGTGTGTAAGAATGTGTATACGACAACAGGAAGCACATTTGTAACAGACATAATAGATATAAGCGAGTACGATTATATACTTACGTGTGGGCCTACACCGATGATGGAAAAATTAGTAGGTATGATTGAAGGAACTGACACAAGAATTATGGTCTCTCTAGAGAACCATATGGCATGTGGAGTAGGAGCTTGCCTAGTTTGTACTTGTAAAACTAAAGAAGGAAACAAAAAAACATGTAAAGATGGACCAGTATTCTGGGGAGAGGATGTGGTATTCAATGGCTAATTTAAATGTAAAATTTGGCGATATCAACTTTAAAAACCCAGTCGTAATGGCATCTGGAACATTTGGATTTGGAAGAGAGTATGGAGAAATCTATGATATAGAGAAATTAGGTGGAATAAGTAGTAAGGGGCTAACACTTAATCAAAAAGACGGAAATAGTGGGATGAGAGTTTGGGAGACTCCATCTGGAATGATGAACAGCGTTGGTTTAGAAAACCCAGGTGTAAAAGGATTTATTGATCATGAACTTCCTAATTTTAGTAAATTAGATTTAGTTAGAATTGCAAACTTAGGTGGTGGAACTCTAGATGAATACTTGGAGGGAGTTAGATTATTAAACGATCAACCTATAGATATAATAGAATTAAATATTTCATGTCCTAATGTAAAAGCAGGCGGGATGGCCTTTGGTATAAAAAATGAAATAGCAAGAGAAATGGTTAGAGAAGTGAGAAATATCACTAAATTACCATTAATCATAAAATTATCACCAAATGCAGAAGACATAGTAGGTATGGCAAAAGTATGTGAAGAAGAGGGGGCTGACGGTATTTCTTTAGTAAATACATTTAAAGCCATGGCAATAGATATTAAGACAAGAAAGCCTGTATTTGAAAATGTATACGCAGGATTATCTGGTCCGGCAATTAAGCCAATAGCTCTTAGGATGGTGCACGAGGTATGTAAAAACGTAAACATCCCGGTAATGGGAATGGGTGGAATCACGAAAGCTACAGATGCTATAGAATTTATAATGGCTGGAGCTGCTTGTATACAAGTAGGGACAGCGAACTTTATAAATCCTAAGATAGGGCTGGATATAGTAGATGGAATAAATGAGTTTATGAATAAAGAAGGAATTAAAAGTTTAGACGAGATAAGAGGAATATTATAGAACAATATATAAAATTGGATTTATTAACATAAAAAGATATAAGAATAGGAGATAATTATGGAAAATTCAAATATAGTGGAAATTTTAAAAGATAGCGATGCGTTATTAGAGGGACATTTCCTTCTATCTTCAGGGAAGCACAGTAACAGATATATTCAATGTGCTAAAGTATTAAGATTTCCAGATAGAGCTGAGAAAGTTTTAGCTTCAGTAGTAGATCAGATTAAAGCTTTAGATATTGATATAGTAGTAGGTCCTGCAATGGGTGGAGTAGTGGTTTCTTACGAGTTAGGAAGACAATTGGGGAAAGAAGCTATATTTACAGAAAGAAAAAACAACATAATGGAACTAAGAAGAGGGTTTGAAATAAAAAAAGGAGCTAAGATAATAATAGCAGAAGATGTTGTTACGACTGGCAAATCAACTATAGAAACTAAAAAAGTATTAGAGGAACTTGGCGGAGAAGTTATAGGAGTAGCTTGCATAGCTGATAGAACAAGTGAGGATATTGGGATGCCAATTTATAGTGCAATCAAACTGGATATACAAGTATATGATGCTGATGAGTGTCCACTTTGTAAAGAAGGTAAAATAGAAGTAATAAAGCCAGGTAGTAGAGAGTTCGCATCAAAATAAAATACAAAAAAATATAATTTAATAAAAGGAAGCATTTCAAATTAATAAAAAATTTATTTTTGAATGCTTCCTATTTTTGTTAACCAAGACATAGTAAAATAAGGAAATTCACTTATTATAATAAATAATTAATTTTTGTAACTTTTTAAATTCAAAAAGTTACAACTTGTAACTTTTTGAATTTAATGTTATACTCATAAAAGTGATTTACCAAATAATGTAATGTTACTTATAAATCTTAAAACAAATGGGGGAAAAGGAGAGAGTAGATGAAAATTAGACAGAGAAGATTTATTATATCTTTATTAACTATGGTAGCTATATTCTCTTTTAATAATAAAAGTTTTGCAGAAGATAATATAGTTTATGAGAGAATATCAGGGGTAGATAGATATGAAACATCAAGAGAAATTGCACTAAACACATATACAACAGCGGATACAGTTATTTTGGCAAATGGAAATTCATATCCAGACTCAATATCTGCTACGGGTTTATCTAAAAAGTATAATGCGCCGATTATTTTAAACGAAAAAGAAAGTTTAAAAGATGGAAATCTACAAGTTTTAAAAAATTTAAATACTAAAAAAGTTATATTGATAGGTGACGATACATCTATTAGTTTAGATGTTGAAAATAAACTTAAAGATAATGGTTTTGAGATTGAAAGATTTGCTGGTGATAATCGTTATGACACTTCAGCAAAAATAAACGATTACGTTTATGAAAAAGAAAACGTAGATGAGTTAATTATTGTAAGTGGAGAGAACTTTGCTGATTCAATTAGTATATCTTCATATGCGCACAATAAGAACATTCCTATGTTTATTACACCAAAAAATGCTGATTCAGATTTAATTGATAAGATTAAGAGCTTTAATCCAAATAAAGTCTATGTAGTCGGTGGCGAAAATGTAGTAGGGAATTGGGTTGAAAAGAGTTTTAGTAATGCTGAAAGAATAGCTGGTGCAGATAGATATGATACATCAAAAAAAGTTCACAATAAATTCTTTGATAGTACAGACGTAGTATACACTACTAAAGGGGATAGTTTCCCAGATTCTATAACTGGTATACCTTTAGCTTCGAACAATGATACAAATATAGTGTTATCTCAAAATAATGCAAAAGAGCTTACGTATGTTGATGCAGATAAAATAGTAATATTAGGTGAGAGACTTTCGATAGACCCAGTTATTAAATTTAATGGTTGGAAAGGCGAAAAGTATTATAAAGAAGATGTTCCAGTTAAAGGATGGCAAAATATAGGTGGCAAGACTTATTACTTTGATAGTAATGCCAATCTTGTAAAGAAGCATACTTACATGGATGGTAAATGGTATTTATTTAAATCAAGTGGTGAGTTTATAGGTAAAGGAAAAAAATATACATCTAATGCCTCAGCATATTCAGGGCATAGTATAACAGCGAGTGGAGAAAAACCTAAGTGGGGTACAATAGCAACAGACACTAGTGTAATACCTATGTATTCAAATGTTTATATACCTTACTTTGATAAAACATTTAGAGCTAATGATAGAGGTGGAGCAATCAAAGGTACTAAAGTTGATATATTTATGAATTCTAAAAAAGAAACAAGTCAATTTGGTAGAAGAAATATAGATATTTTTGTGCTAGAATAATAAGATGTTACACAATAATTAAAATAATTTAAGATTTTTAAATCCCATGATTGGTATAGGAATAAAAGTATACAATCTTGGGATTTTTTATTCTTAGATAAAAACGTAAGAAGTTACTAGAAAAGACTGTAAATGAAATGGATAGGTTTAAATATGAACCTTCTGGATCTAATAATGAAGATGAAGTTTGGATAGAGCCGACTTTAGTATGTATAGTTGAGTATATGCAAAATGATAAAGGATCATTAAGGCAACCAGTATTAAAGGGAATTAGAGAAGATAAATTACCTAATTAGTGTAGAGAGTAAACAAATCTATTAAATAAAAAAAGACTATTTTATGGCGAATAGTCTTTTTTTATTTAATAGATAATAACAACTTAAAAAGATTTGAGCCATTCATCAACTAAATTTTCTTTTTAAATTTTTTAATACCTTCTGGCATTTTTGCTTGATGTGTCATGAACATACATGTTGTATTAGCGGACACTTTTAAAGTATTAGTTGCTAAATTTCCTACTTTTTCTAATATTATTGGCTTAAGCTTATTTTTCATAAATTTCTCACCCCTTTCTTAATGATACCTAATATTAACATTATAAAAATCCATACCATAACAGATGATAAATAAACACCATACACATATGTTATTGAATGATTAATACTTATAAATGAAATCACTAAAAGAAAACTAATAATATACATAACTATTTTTTTGTATTTTTTTCTTTCTGCAGTGCTTAAAGGATTATTTCTATGTTCTTGTGGTACAATAAATACTATTCCTATGAAACTAATAAACGTTATTACTACTATAGGAATAGTAACTTTTAAACTAATTAATTTATCTATTAAAAATATATTAGATATATATATTGTTATAAAAAATAGCAAACACCTTCTATAGTTTTCTGTGTGGAATCCACCTGCAAACTGTCTTATTGGACAATAAAATAATAAAAATAGTAATGTTTCAATAAACCTATTAAATACTGCTCCTATAAGCAATATAATTACTATATTACTTATAGAGGATATTAAAACTTCAAAAGCATATAAATAAAGCTGAAAATCATTATTTTTTATTTTTTTATTTTCGATTAAGTAATTTGTCATTTTATTTGCATATGATTTGACCATTTAACCACTCCAAATTAAATTTATTTATTTTCTGAATCAACCGTATTCTTCTTTCTTTTTAAAGGTATCAGTATAGTTGTTGTAAACTCATTCTCGCTATGATCAATAACTATATCACCGTTATATTTATTTAAAGATTTTTTTATAGCACATAAATTTATTGCTGGTGGACTATCTTTATCAATAATTATTAAATTCTCGTTATTAATTACATTATAAGATTTAGAACACTCACACTTTATCACAAAATATTTACATACTTTTTTTGCTGCTAAATTAATCTAAAAAGAGGTGATTTCTCATTGATTTATGGATACATACGAGTAAGTACAGTAAAACAATCTAATGAAGGAAATAGTTTAGAAGCTCAAGAAAATTCACTGATAGTAAATGGAGTTTCAAGAGAAAATATATTTAAAGATATTTATACTGGAACTAGATCTAGTAGATCTGAATTTAAAAAATTATTCGATAGGTATATTACATAAAATAAAAATAGTGAAAGTTTCAAAAATCAATATTATATAAGATTTATCAACACAATGACTATTAGATGTACTGGATAAAATACGTAAAAAAGGCATTTTGTAAATTTATTTTTCAAACCTTGTTTTCCGTTGTACATAAGTATTGGGATAATAGCAAATATCATCATCCATTGGATGTTATGAATAAACAACTGATTTAAAATATCTTTTGTACTAAGTGCTGGAAAAATAGGTTGTATACTTAATAAAAGATAACACAATGCCATCAGTAAATTATAATCTCTGCAGAAATAAAATATCAAAGTTATAGCCAATCCATAATATGATGCATTTGTACAAAGATAAATGGCGGAAGATATAATTAGAATAAAGAATGATAAAGTTGCAATTATATTGCTTTTTATAAAACGTATATTGTCTATCATCATCATTATAACTACTGAAAGAGTAAGTGATAAAAATATATTATCACCAATTTTTAAGATCGATTCTAACACTATCATCAATGCAGAAAATATAATTAAACGAGTTAAATATTTAAATCTATTACTTGTTTGGAAGTATCCTTCGACTAATAAGAAGATAAATAAAGGAGTAGCCAATTTACCTAAATAACCAAAAAATAATGGAATATCAGTATGTATTTGTCCAGAATATCTGTATAAATGATCCATTAGCATTGTTATTATAGTTATTATTTTTAAAGTAAATGAATCAAATTTTTTCATCTCATTATAACCTCCTGATGTACTAATTATTAGGTCTATTTAATCTCACTTTAACTTTGAGTTTATAATTTTTGAGATTTTGATTCAATTGATAACTATAACAATAACCTTACAGAATTGTTAGGTTACTGTTTTAAGAATTTAATTTGTTACAGTAATTACAAAGTTCGTATAAAAATACTTCAACTGCTTTTGATGCTGTAGTGTTTTTTGGAATTATATATGATAGATGCCTGTCAAAGCTTTCATCTAATTCAATTGTAGACAATGACTTATTTATAACGTCTGACTGTGTAACTAAGTTTGAAATTATTGTTATTCCTAATCCATTTTTAACTGCTTCTTTAACAGCATAATTACTTCCAAGTATAATTATATTTTTTGGGACTATTTCGTTGCTATTTAAAAACATATTTAGGTATTCTCTTGTTCCAGATCCGTTTTCTCTTGCAATCCAAATTTTATTTTGTAAGTTATCTAATGAAAAGCTTTCCAAATTCAGTTTTATGTCATATGGCATAGCTAAAATCATCTTATCCATTAAAAAATATTTTTGAATAAAATGTGATGATGAAGTAGTACCTTCTACAAGCCCTACATCATAATTAAGATTTTTTATATGTGATGAGACCTGAGATGTATTTTGAATAAAAACTTCTATATCAATATCTGGATAAACTTCTGTAAATTCTGCTAAAAATTTAGGCAGTATGTGTTCACCAATAGTTAAACTAGCTCCTATTTTTACATGTCCTATTACCGAATCTGAAACATCTTTCATTTCATGTTCTACCTTATCAAGCATATTTAGAATTTCTTTTGCTCTATTATAAAGTATATAACCGCTTTCGGTGATATATATAGTTTTTTGTTTTATTGATCTATCAATAAGGGTTACTCCAAATTTGTTCTCAAGGTTTTTGATATGTGTACTAACACTTGGCTGAGATAGTTTTAGGTTTTCACCAGCTTTTGTAAAATTTTTACATTCAACGACAGCTATAAGTGTTTTTAATTCCTCTAACATTAGATTCATCTCCAAGCTTCTTAAAATTTATTTATTTGATTTAAAACTATTTATCTATTCTTATTATTATACTATAGTTTGATAGCAATTTCTTTATAATATTCTTTATAATAAAAAATCTTAACGCTTGAATAATAATTAAAATATATAATGATTACTATAAGATATATTTATTTTACTTATGATTATGCTAGTAATATACTATAAATATAATAAGAAGAGAGGAGTAATTTATGGGGAATATAACAATAAAGTCATCAGTTAAATACCTAAAAGAGATACTGCCAGGCTTATCAGTATCAATAGCAGTTGCATTTCTTAGCATACTAATATCAAAAATTTTTCCACAGATAGGAGCAGCTTCAATTGCTATTTTTTTAGGAATGTTTGTAGGAAATCTTTTTTTAGGACAAAAAGTATTCCAAAAAGGATATAAGTTTTCAGAATCTAATTTACTTGCATTTTCAATAGTTTTACTAGGAGGTACTCTTAGTATTAAGTCTCTATTAGGGCTTGGGTTCTCAGGGATATTATTTATAGTTATACAAATGACAATTACAATAGTTGCAGCTATGTTTATAGGTAAAAAATTAGGTTTTGGAGAAAATTTTAGATACTTAATGGCAAGTGGAAATGCAGTTTGTGGTTCTTCTGCTATTGCATCTACTGCACCTGTTATAAATGCAAGTGACAAAGATAAAGGAATATCTATAACTATAGTAAATGTTACAGGAATATTTCTTATGTTTTTGCTTCCAATAATATCTCAGATTTTGTACAATCATGAACTTATAAAAACATCAGCATTAATAGGTGGAACACTACAGTCAATAGGTCAAGTTGTAGCTAGTGGTGCTATTGTTGGAGAGGAAGTAAAAGATTTAGCGACTATATTTAAAATAATGAGAGTTATTATGTTAGTAGTTGTTGTTCTACTATTTGGATATTTGAAAAATAGATCAGACCAAAAAGAACTTATTGATAATGATGAGATCAAAGTTACTAATAAAAAGAAAGCAAAGGCAAAAGTTCCCTGGTATGTATTTGGATTTTTTTTAATGTGCGCTTTATTTTCTTTAAATGTAATTCCTGAAAGTGTATCTATGGCATTTAAAGCTATAAGCAATAAATTTGAAATAACTGCTTTAGCTGCAATAGGTTTAAAAGTTAATGTAGTAGATTTGGTTAAACAAGGAAAGGAAGTTTCGATATACGGGTTAGGTATTGGGACCGTTCAAGTGGTTTCAGCGGTAGCTCTTATAAGTATTTTATTTTAATTATAGTATGATAAAAATAATAAGTGCAATGGCAGTATACTACTATTTATTTAGAGCTAAAAGTATACAAAATGCTGCTATTGCGCTTTTTTTATTATAAAATATATCATTAAGCGACTTATTTTAAGACATTTAAAGACAGCGTTTTTAAAATAACATTATATGTGTTAAAATGATTAAAACATGTGTATAAACTAAAATAGAAAATAAATTACAGATGGTTACAAAGGGGAGAATACTATGAAAACTTACGATAAAGATAATGCTGTTATAGTAGAGGGACTAACAGATTTCGATGCTAAGCATATATTTGAATGTGGACAGTGTTTTAGATGGAAACTACAAGATGATGGATCATATACAGGAGTAGCAATGGGAAAAATACTAAATGTAAAATATGAAGATGAAAAAGTAATATTTAACAATACAAATTTAGACGATTTTAATAATATTTGGTTTGACTACTTCGATTTAGGAACTGATTATTCAGATATAAAGAAAACATTAAAAAATATGGATGAGTACTTAAACAAAGCATCTGACTTCGGATGGGGAATAAGAATACTAAGACAAGAAGGATGGGAGATGCTTATATCTTTTATTATCTCATCAAATAATAGAATTCCGATGATCCAAAGAGCAATAGAGAATTTATCTGAGAAATTTGGTAAATATATAGGAGAGTATAATGGGCAAAAGTACTACGCTTTTCCTACTCCAGAGGAACTAAATAAAGCTACACAAGAAGAAATAAGAGCCTGCTCAACTGGATTTAGAGATAAATACATAAAGAGTACAGCGGAATCTATAGTTGCAAACAAAGACAATGTTGGAGGATACTGTAAGTTAGATACAGAAGAGTGTAGAAAAGAGCTTTTAAAATTTAACGGGGTCGGACCAAAGGTTTGCGACTGTATTGCATTATTCGGAATGCAAAAATACGATACTTTCCCTGTAGATGTATGGGTTAAGAGAGTTATGCAAGAATTTTACGTAGAGGAAGATCTGAGTTTACCAAAAATCAGAGCTTTTGCAATGGATAAATTTGGGGATATAGCAGGATATGCACAACAGTATTTATTCTATTATGCTAGGGAGCTTGGAATAGGTAAATAAACAAAACTGAGGAGTAGTATTTATGGGATTAGGATTAACGTTGTTTCTAATTTATTTAGCCATATCATATATAGCAGGGGCTATTATATCTTTAATAATACTTTTAGAAAATAGAGACCCCGCAAAAACAATGTCCTGGCTGATGATGTTTATATTGTTTCCGGGAATAGGGTTAGTAGTATATGCTGTTTCTGGGAGAAATATAAGGAAGATAAAATTATTTAAGACTCAGAAACTCGCTAACACTATAAAGGAAAAAAGATTATTTGATACTTTAGAAAAAATTGAAGAAGTTGTTGAATTAGAGATTGAATCGATAAAGCAAAATAAGCTGCTTTCAGAAGAAGAAGATGGAAGTGGAATAAAAAGAGTTATAAGTTTGCTTTTAAAAACAGGAATGTTTCCATTTACAAAGAATAATAAAGTAGATGTGTTTATAGATGGCAATGAAAAATTCCCACATTTAATAAAAGACATAAGAAATGCAAAAGATCATATACATTTAGAGTACTTTATTATTAAAGATAGTGAAATAGGTCGTGTTATTAAGAATGAACTAATTGAGAAGGCTAAACAAGGAGTTAAAGTAAGAATAATATACGATGATGTAGGTTGTTGGAGATTTTGGTTTAATAGGAAGTTTTTTAATGAAATGAGAAATGTTGGTATAGAAATCATAGCTTTCTTACCCACAAAATTTCCTATTATAGGTGGAAAATTAAACTATCGAAATCACAGAAAAATCGTTGTAATTGACGGAATAATTGGTTACACTGGCGGCATTAATATTGGAGATGAATATTTAGGCAAAAAAGAGAAGTTTGGATATTGGCGAGATACACATATAAGACTAGAAGGTATTGCTGTTTACATGCTCCAAATGACATTTATAATAGATTGGTACTATACTACAAAAGAAGTAATAGATGCGAAAAAACTATTCCCGACAATGGATTACATAGGGGATAGCATGATTCAAGTAGTTGCAAGTGGACCAGATAGCGACTGGGAAGATATTCACTATGCTTACTTTACAGCGATATGCCAGGCTAAGAGGAGAGTTTATATAGAAACACCGTATTTTATACCAGACGAAAGTATTTTAAAGGCCATAAAGAGTGTTGCTTTAATAGGTGTGGAAGTAATAATTATATTTCCTAAGATTGCAGATCATAAGATTGTTAACACTGCATCACATTCCTATTTCGAAGAAATATTAGAAGCTGGTGGAAGAGTATTCTTGTATAATAAAGGATTTATTCACTCTAAAGTAGTAATTATTGATGATGAAATAGCTTCAGCAGGTTCTGCAAATATGGATCTTAGAAGTTTCATGCTAAACTTCGAAGTAAACGCATTTATTTATGATAAAAAAGTGATAGAGAGAATGACAGATGATTTTTATAATGATTTAAAGTGTAGTAAGGAACTTACTTTAGAGAATTTTAAAAAGAGAGGATTTTCTAGAAAAGTTAAAGAATCAGTTGCTAGATTGTTTTCACCAATATTATAGAAATTACCAAAAAAGGTATTGAAAATTATGTAGAGTTGGTATATTATAATAATTATTAGCACTCTATTGGATAGAGTGATAACAAATCAAATAATAAAATAAAATTTATTTCTACATAGTATAGGAGGAGTAAAAATGAAGATAAGACCATTAGCTGACAGAGTAGTAATTAAAAAAGTAGAAGCAGAAGAGAAAACTGCAAGTGGAATAGTATTACCAGGTGCTGCGAAAGAACAACCTCAAGTTGCTGAAGTAGTAGAAGTAGGTCCTGGTGGTATAGTAGATGGAAAAGAAGTTGTTATGGAGTTGAAAGTTGGAGATCAAGTAATATTCCAAAAATATGCAGGTACAGAAGTTAAACTTCAAGGTGAAGAGTTTACTATATTAAAACAAAGTGATGTATTAGCTGTATTAGTAGACTAATACATATCTTGAGATAGTTATTATTTAATTAATAGCTATTTCAATTTGCGTGAAAATAAACAATTAATATACGGTACAGAGTTAATAAAAAATTAGAAATAAGATGGAGGGATTTGTGATGGCAAAAGAAATTATGTTTTCAGAAGAAACAAGAAGAGCTTTAGAAGCTGGTGTAAATAAATTAACAGATACTGTTAAAGTTACATTAGGACCTAAAGGAAGAAATGTTATATTAGATAAAAAATTTGGATCACCACTTATAACAAATGATGGTGTTACAATTGCTAAAGAAATAGAATTAGAAGATAGATTTGAAAATATGGGTGCTCAACTTGTAAAAGAAGTTGCTACTAAAACAAATGATGTAGCAGGAGATGGTACAACTACAGCTACATTACTTGCTCAAACAATAATAAGAGAAGGGCTTAAAAATGTAACTGCAGGAGTTAACCCAATACTTTTAAGAAAAGGGATACAAAAAGCTGTTGAAGTGGCAGTTGAAGAATTAAAAAATCAATCAAAGGCAATATCAGGAAAAGAAGCTATATCTCAAGTCGCTTCAATTTCTGCAGGAGATGAAGAAGTAGGTAAATTAATAGCTGAGGCTATGGAAATAGTAGGAAAAGAAGGCGTAATAACAGTAGAAGAGTCTAAGACGATGAATACTGAGTTAGACGCTGTTGAAGGTATGCAATTTGACAGAGGATACTTATCTTCATATATGGTTTCAGATGTAGATAAGATGGAAGCTGTTTTAGACAACCCATATATCTTATTAACAGATAAGAAAATAACTAATATACAAGAAGTACTTCCGATACTTGAGCAAATAGTTCAAATGGGTAAAAAATTATTAATAATAGCAGAAGATGTAGAAGGTGAAGCTTTAGCTACATTAATAGTAAATAAATTAAGAGGAACTTTCGATGTTGTTGCTGTTAAAGCACCAGGATTTGGAGATAGAAGAAAAGAAATGCTTCAAGATATAGCAATACTAACAGGTGCTCAAGTAATATCTGAAGAATTAGGATTTGACTTAAAAGAAGCTGGAATAGAAATGTTAGGTAAAGCTTCTTCAGTTAAGGTTACCAAAGAATGCACTACAATAGTAGATGGAGCAGGAGATAAACAAGAGATAGAAGATAGAGTTAACCAAATAAAAAATCAGATAGAAGATACAACATCTGATTTTGATAGAGAAAAATTAATGGAAAGACTTGCTAAACTTGCAGGTGGAGTTGCAGTAGTTAAAGTTGGAGCTGTAACAGAATTAGAGATGAAAGAGAAAAAATTAAGAATAGAAGATGCTCTAAACGCTACTAGAGCAGCCGTTGAAGAAGGTATAGTTGCAGGTGGTGGAGCTGCCTTAGTAAATGTTATTCCAGCTGTTGATAAACTAGTTGATAGTCTAGAAGGCGAAGTTAAATTAGGAGCTCAAATAATAAGAAAATCACTTACAGCACCATTAAAACAAATAGCAGTAAATGCTGGTCTTGAAGGAGCTGTAATAGTTCAAAATGTTATTGATTCTAAACCTGAAATAGGATTCGATGCATTAAATGAAGAGTACGTAAATATGATTGATGCTGGTATAGTAGACCCAACTAAGGTTACTAGAACAGCACTACAAAATGCTGCATCGATTGGTGCTACATTCTTAACTACAGAAGCTGCTGTAGCTGATTTACCAGAAGAAAATCCAGTAGCAGGAATGCCTCCAATGGGTGGCGGAATGCCAGGAATGATGTAGTCTAGCCGCAAAATGGAACGATATCAAGTTCACTTGGTTATCTAACAGTACCAAATTGACTGTCGCTATACTCGAAAAATCGATCCATTTGCTGAGTCGAAATTCGGGGTCGGGGTAGTGCAATAATGTAATGATAAATTAAAGATTTAAGAGTTAGGATTAATTTCCTAACTCTTTTTTGTTAAATTGATTATTAAAATAATTATATAAATATTTACTATCGTGGTGGAAATATGATGCGTGTAAATCAAGTTAATAATCAATATAGGAATCTGATTTAATTTCAAGAAGAAATACTAATGATCTATCACTTGCTATAATGGAGTTTAAATATGGAGATGGCTTTATATATGGGAAAAGAAGTAAATCGAGAAGATCCTCAGGTTTAACAAAGATAAATTTACAGAGATAATTCTCAGAGAAACTAGCACTTTTGGTGTTAGATTCATAGAGTATAAAAGGAGTGCTATTGAGAGAAAGTTTACCAAAATTAATACAGAATATGGTTTAATAACTGTTAAATTGGGATATTATAAAGATAAGTTAATAAAGTTCGTACCTAAATACGAAGAATGCAAAAAAATAGCTGAAAAAACAGGGCTTCCCATTAATTAATATTTTTGACAGTATAAATTCGAGAAATATAGAAGAATTTGACGAAAACTTATTGACATAATACTTGAATTTGTGATAAATTAGTACTCAGCTGAAATTATAAATTTAATATAAAATCACTCGTATATACTCAGTAATAAGGTCTGAGAGTTACCCCTAAGATACCGTAAATATCTTATCTATGAGTGAAATTATTATAGCAGAATAGCTATTAAAGTAAATATGTAGGCTGATTAATATCCCTATGTGTTGGCTAATAATTTTATAAGCTCTTCTGGAGACCTGTATAGTAATTTCACTTTCCGAAGTATTGGAAGTTATTATACAGGTTTTTTGTATAGATTTATAAGCCGAACGAAAATGTGAAATAATTTGGTAAATATTCGTTTGAGTTATCAAATTATAAAATGTGTGTTAATATAGTTATATATAATGTAAAATAAATTTAATTGTAAGGAGAGAGATTATGAAACATGAACTAGTTTTAGTAGTAGACTTCGGTGGTCAGTACAACCAATTGATTGCTAGAAGAGTTAGAGAAAATAATGTATACTGTGAAATAATTCCATACACAGCAGGAGTTGATGCTATAAAAGCAAAAAATCCAAAAGGTATAATATTTACAGGTGGCCCGAATAGTGCATATTTACCTGATTCTCCGCAAATATCAGCGGATATATTTGATTTAGATATCCCAATACTAGGAATATGTTATGGAGATCAGTTGATAGCTCACACTTTAGGTGGTGTAGTTAGAAAAGGTGAAAAACAAGAAAAAGAATACGGAAAAACAAAGATAACTTACGGAGACTCTGCATTATTTGAAGGTCTTACAACTAGTTCTGTATGGATGAGTCATACTGACCTTATAGAAAAAGCTCCACAAGGATTTGATATAGTTGCAACTACAGAGGTTTGCCCTGTGGCAGCTATGGAAAACATAGCTAAGAAAATATATGGAGTACAATTCCACCCAGAAGTTGAGCACAGTCAAGAAGGACACAAAATTATAAGCAACTTCTTATACAATATATGTAAAGTAAGTGGAGATTGGACTACAACTTCATTTATAGATGATAAAATTAAAGAATTAAAAGAAAAAATAGGTGACAAAAAAGCACTATGCGCATTAAGTGGTGGAGTTGATTCATCAGTTGCTGCAGTATTAATACACAGAGCAATAGGAGACAACCTTACTTGTATATTTGTTGATCACGGTCTACTTAGAAAAAATGAAGGAGACGATGTCGAGAAAATATTCAAAGAAAGATTTGATATGAACTTAATCAGAGTTAACGCTCAAGATAGATTCTTAGGAAAATTAAAAGGAGTTACTGAGCCAGAATCTAAGAGAAAGATAATCGGTGAAGAATTCATAAGAGTATTTGAAGAAGAATCAAATAAATTAGGAAAAATGGACTTCTTAGTTCAAGGAACAATCTATGCTGACGTTATAGAAAGCGGTCTAGGAGATGCGGCTACAATCAAATCTCACCACAACGTTGGAGGAATACCAGAAGATGTAGATTTCAAAGAAATAGTTGAGCCATTAAGAGAACTATTCAAAGATGAGGTTAGAAAAATAGGTCTGGAGTTAGGAATAGATGAAGATCTAATATTTAGACATCCATTCCCTGGTCCAGGACTTGGAATAAGAGTTATAGGTGAAGTTACAAAAGAGAAGTGTGACATATTAAGAGAAGCTGATGCAGTTTATATGGACGAGCTTAGAAAAGCTGGACTTTACACTGAAATATGGCAAGCTTTTGCAACTTTACCAGATGTAATGACAGTTGGAGTTATGGGAGATGAAAGAACTTACGCTCACTTAGTAGGATTAAGAGCTGTTAATTCTTCTGACGGTATGACTTCTGATTGGTACAATATGCCTTATGATATTTTAGAGAAAATCTCTAATAGAATAATCAATGAGGTTGATGGTGTAAATAGAGTAGTATACGATATTACTTCAAAGCCACCAGGAACAATAGAGTGGGAGTAGTATATAAAAACCGTGTATATGTTGATAAATCAACATATATGCGGTTTATTTTTTTACTTATGATACTATTATAATACTATAAAATTAAATTATCTAATTTTTACCAATTCAATAACCGTTTTTTTATTTTCAAATAGAAGCACTCTCCTATTGCTTCTTTTATTCTTTTCTAATATATCTATAGTTGCCTTAGGGAATTTCTAAGGGCAAATTAAATCATCTTCATCAGCAATTTACCACATAACATCAAATTATCTTATTGCAAGAGTTTGTCAATTATCTTTTCTACATTTTTTCATGACTTTTTTTAGATAGATGTAGCATATAACATTCATGACGCTTTAATTAAGGCTGAAAGAGATTTAGAGGGCGAAAATGATTAATGATATAGCGTTTGTAATAATACTTGTCCTGGTTGGGATAGGGGCGTTAATATAGGTGTTCTTTAAGATATAATCAATCAAGAATAGATGCAGAGATAGCTTATATCATAAATATAGCTTTTCCATATAGTAATACTATAAGGGAGATTAGAAATAGCCTAGAAAACTTAAACTTAATTCATAATGCCAAATATATAGTTAGAAATATTATATGGAATTTATTTTTGGAGGTATAAAATGATTAACGATATAGGAAGTATATTAGCCCTTATCCTTCTAGTCATTATTTTAATTATAGTGGCATTTATAGCAGGAAGGTTAGTGGAGTATAGAAAACATTTAGAGGACATGGAATTGTCTGATGATGTATTTAATAGATGTATTGATCTTACTAAGGAAAATATTTATTTAAGAAGTCAATTAGAGTTAGATAATCTAAAAGATGATGATTTGAAAAGTAAGTAAAAATTAAATAATAAACTAATTTTCAAAATAATAAATAGATATTGTAAGGAAATTTTTCGATACAATCTAAAGGGGGATTGTAGAATGTCTAGACAAGAAGAACATAAGCATTCATACACAAGGAATTCTATCACGAGGACAGTGCGTGTAGGCAATGATAGAGTTTTGATAAGTTATGATGAATATTTCTGTAAGTTTTGTGGTCATATTTTAAATATAATCACAAACGTTAAAGTAGAGAAAGACTACTATAAATGGATATAGTTGATTAGAGGGTGCTTTACAAATATAGGTTCCCTCTAAAATACATAAAAATGAGGGAAAAAGAATTGAGAATTGAGATTACAATAACAGAAGAGTGCGTTAAAAGTTAGTAGACTTGTATTGTTTTAAGGATGCTAAACAAGTTAAATACTATGGTGAAGGGACAAAATGTATTGAAGAAATAATCC
Source organism: Metaclostridioides mangenotii (assembly GCF_018917235.1). Classification (GTDB taxonomy): domain Bacteria; phylum Bacillota; class Clostridia; order Peptostreptococcales; family Peptostreptococcaceae; genus Metaclostridioides. The sequence continues at coordinate 150,590 of NZ_JAHLOF010000005.1, read as the reverse complement.
AAAAATTGAATAGCGAAATGAATAAGAGATATATACAAATTAGAAAAGCAGGGTTGTAAGGATATTAATAGTTATAGAAGAATACGAAGATTACCGTATATATTTTTAGTAATAGAAGAACTGGCATCATTTAACCCGAAAGACAATAAGGATTTTTATAATAGTTTGGCGGACTTATTAGCAAAAGGTAGAGCATCAGGTATATATGTAATAATAACAACACAAGCACCATATTCTCAAATATTACCTGGTATGCTTAAAAACAATATAAACACAATAATAGGACTTAATACAAAGACTAAAGAAGCATCAAAAGTTGTTTGTGGTATTGAGGAAGCATTGGTGAATTTAAGAGGTAAGGGACATGGTAAAATATTTTTACCAGATGGAATGACGGAAATTCAGTGTTTTAATATAAATGAATGTACTATAGAAAATATAGTTAATGACAGTAAGTAGCGGTACTGCGGAAGATGTTATGCAGTCCTCGGAATCGCTGGGTCTTCCACCTAACTCATAGTACAGAAGAATCCATCAAGCAAGGTGTGAAGTATTTTAGTGAATTGTTAGCCAGTGCAGTTAGACTAGGCGTTGATTTAGAATCGGCTATCCAATCCTACAATTATGGCGGTGTTTTCTTAGGCTATGTGGCTAGTCGTGGCAATCAGTATACCTTTGAACTGGCTCAAAACTTTTCTAAGGAGCATTCGGATGGACGAAGCACTGAAATATGAGGGCTGGAAGAAGCTCTATCCTACAGCTACAGTCAGTGAGCTTTCTTACTATGTGAATGAGGATTTTTGAGGCCAATCTGAAAAGATTATATCTTTCAAGAACTGGTAAATCCTATTTATAATCGTAAGGGCAATCAAATCACGGTATCGATGGCAGTGAAATATCTCGACCAGCAGACAAAAACAACACAAGTATCACAATTTGATTTGATACTTGAGAAAAGTGGTGAGAACTGAATAGAATAAAGATCATCTTTAAAAATGATTTCTAATGTGATATAATTTCCATATGGCATTTATATTAAGGAGGGAAATTGTAATGAATTTAAAAACATCGTTAATAGATTTACAATGCGAAATGGTTGCTGAAAGAACGCTTGTCAATCCAAAAAATATTTCATGGTTACAATATGATATTCTATATCAATTAGAAAAAGAAGGAGAGATTCTGCCTTCAAACTTAAGCGTTATTTTGGGAACATCACGAACAAAGTTATCAAAAGCGTTAAAGAATTTAAAATCATTGGGATATATACAACAATTGCCTAATCAACTAGATGGTAGAGAATTATATACTTCTATTACTTATGAGGGGAAAACACTATTGATAGGTATTTCAAATAAGCATACATCACTTTATCAATCTGCATTGAAGTCATTTACGAAAGAGGAACAAGAAGAATTTGCTCGTTTATCTAGTAAATTATCAAGCGGGTTAAGAAAGGAACGGATAGAAAATTATGAATAATTCTATAATAATAAAAAATGCCACAACAAATAATCTCAAAAACGTTTCTCTCACTATACCTAAGCATAAGATAGTCGCTGTTACCGGAGTTTCAGGTTCGGGAAAATCGTCTTTAGTGTTTGATACCATTGCAAGTGAGTCACAAAGACTGTTAAATGAAACATATTCTAGTTATATTCAGGATTTGTTACCTAAATACAAAAAGCCTATTGTTGATTCCATCACAAATCTCCCTATTTCATTAGTGATTAATCAGAAAAGAATTCGTGGGAATTCCAGATCAACAGTAGGAACAATTACAGATATTTATTCTAGTTTAAGATTACTTTATTCCAGAATTGCTACTCCGTTTATTGGCTATTCTATGAAATATTCATTTAATAATCCAGAAGGAATGTGTAAACATTGTAAGGGATTGGGTGAAGTAAAATCAATCAACATTGAGAATTTGATTGATTTTGATAAATCTTTAAGTGAAAATGCGATTCAATTTCCTACTTTTCAGAATAACGGCTGGCGACTAACAAGATATACAGAATCTGGTTTTTTTGATAACGACAAAAAGATTTCTGATTACTCAAATGATGAGCTCGAATTATTGCTATATTCAGCTAAGATTAAGCCACAAAAACCTAGTGAAAAATGGCATAAAACAGCAGATTATATTGGTGTTGTACCACGAATTATGGATAGTTTTGTTTATGAGGATAGTACAAAGTATAAAAAAGATTTAGATAGAATTTTAACCACAAGTGTATGTCCTGTTTGTCATGGTTCTCGATTAAATGATGAAGTGTTACGTGCAAAAATCGTTGATAAATCCATTGCGGACTGCTGTAATATGTCCGTTACGGATTTAATTGAGTTTATCAACAATATTGAAGATACAGAAGTGAAAATCATTAAGAATGAGTTAAAGTTGAAATTAAAAGGCTTATGTATGGTAGGATTAGACTATTTAACATTAAATCGAGCTACAAGTACTTTATCTGGCGGAGAATCACAAAGAATTAAGATGACAAAATACTTAAATAGTTCATTGTCAGATGTTCTTTATATTTTTGATGAACCTAGCGTTGGTTTGCACCCACAAGATATCAAAGGCATCAATAATATTTTGAGAGAAATTAAGAACAAAGGAAATTCTGTTTTGTTTGTAGACCATGATCCAGACATGATTGCTATTGCTGATGAAGTAATAAACTTTGGCGAAGGAGCTGGGGTTGACGGAGGGAATGTAACTTTTAAAGGTACATTTGAAAAGCTGCTACATTCTAATACAATTACAGCCAAAACATTTTTGAAAAAACATAGGATCAACACAAAGAAAAAAAGTTTTATAAATTATTATAACCTTGAAAATGTTTCAAAAAATAACGTTAAAAATGTTTCAGTTAATATCCCCAAAAATGCTTTAACATTAATAACTGGAGTTGCCGGATCAGGAAAAAGCACATTGATAAGGCAGCTTTTTAAAAGTAAGTATCCCCTGTCAACGATTTTAGATCAAAGTTTACCTCATGTATCTAATCGTTCTAATATTACTACTTATTTAAATATATTTAATGAAATTAGAAAGATATTTAGCCGAGAAAATAATGTAGATATAACTTTGTTTTCGGTAAATGGGAAAGGTGCTTGCCGCGAATGCAAGGGAAAAGGTACTGTTAAGCTTGATTTAGCCTATTTAGGAGATTCCCAACGGATTTGTGAAAAGTGCCAAGGAAGAAGGTTTAATGATAAAACACTTTCATATCGATATAAGGGAAAAAATATAAGCGAAATCTTTAATTTGACAGCACAAGAGGCAATGCGGTTATTTTATGATAATTCATTGATAAAAAAAACATTGGAATCCATTATCAAAGCCAATCTTTCTTATATAAAACTCGGTCAAACTCTTGATACATTTTCTGGTGGAGAATTGCAAAGATTAAAGATAGCTCAAATGTTAACGAAAAAATCGTCTGAAATTATAATTTTAGATGAACCAAGTACAGGTCTGCACGAATCAGATATTGATAATTTATTAACGCTTTTTCATGAGTTAATAGAAGAGGGAAATACATTAATTGTGTTGGAACATAACTTATCGATTATAAGTCAAGCAGATTGGATCATTGACCTTGGCCCAAAGGGAGGGAACTTAGGCGGTAATTTATTGTTTCAGGGTTATCCATTGGATTTTATTAATTGTGAAAATTCATATACTGCAAGCAATTTAAGGCGGTTTTTAAAATTATAAGGGGGTGTTAATTCTTGAGGAAGGAGTGGCTTATTTGCCCCATCTGTAGAAATAAAACACGAATAAAAGTACGAGAAGATACAAAATTAATTAATCTTCCTTTGTATTGTCCAAAGTGTAAGCAAGAAACTTTAATAGGTGTGGATTCTTTCAAAGTAATAGTAATCAAAGAGCCAGACGCAAAGCCGATAATTTGAGAAATTAACATCTCATCGAGGGGTTTCACCCTCGGTTTTTTTATTACAATTATAAACCTGATTATAATTGTATAAGTATATGTATAACGATATAATTATAATAATATATTTAGGTTAGGTGGCTGTTGATTTGAAGGAAATTATTTCAGTAATTATTCAAACTCCGTTTGCTCCCAAAACCTCTGCTCTGCTGGTCGCTTCACTAATTCTATTGCTTATAAAGGAAAGTCTTATTGTCTGAAAACGTTGGAAATACTATGTTTTTTCCATGTTTTAGCAGATTTTTTCTGTAAATTATGGTATAATATAATTAGGAACATAACAGGATTCGGGTGTGTTGCTCCATACTTTTAACTCCCATCTCTTTTAGAAGGGAGGTGAACATATGGAGAATTTTATTTTAATGTTACTAGCATATATAGCTAGTTATCTTTATGCTATAAATAAAGTATTAAGTCTTTTTAATAAAGTACTTGATAATTATATAGCTGTAAAAGATAAAGTACATAAAATAGAGACGCACCCGAACTGCCATTCGGATGCGTCTAACGATAATGTTTAAAATTATTGACTAGGAGTAGCACCTAAACGAATTAGTTTGTGTTCCTACTCTTATATTCTTATATATATTATACCCTAAATCCTCTAATCAAGTCAAATAAAGCATTACAACATTTTTTACTTTAATCCTTCAATTTTTTTTGCATAATTAAAAATGTCTGTATTATAGAAAATATATTTATATTATGCTATATTAAATAAAAAGAAGGTGGTGACATGATGAAATATAAAAAACTAAAAGAAATCAGAGAATCTAAAGGCTATAATCAACAAACAGTTGCAACATTTAGTGATATGGCTCTTTCAACATATGCAGATAAAGAAAGCGGAAAAACTAAATTTAAAGTAGAAGAATTTGAAAAGGTAGTTAAGTTTCTAAATATAGATCCCTTGGAATTGTTAGAATTAGACTAATTTTTATACCCTAAAATCCGATTTTTCGTTGATAAAACTCGGATTTTAGGGTATAATATAATTAAGAAATAAAAAATTTTACAAAACAATTCCGAAATATCGGAAAGATAAAAAGGAGAGTTAAAAATGAAAAAAATATTATTATTTGAAGGTGCTGGAATGAATTTTTGCGAAGAAGGTTTAAATAGATTCGGAGAATACCTAAGATACAGTTCAGAAGTAAAAGAATTAAAAGATAAAACGATATTTTACAGATAATGAATTAAAGACATATAAGTATACTCATATAATTATAATCATACAGGTATACTTATATAGTAATAGTATATATCTAACATAACTATAATATATAGAAAAGATAGAAAAGAACTAGATTAATTTAACATGCTAGTTGATTTGCGATATCTAGATATATAGAAGGAAAGAGAAAAGCCTTATACCAGGTTGCAGAGAATCAAAAACTAGAGGGCATAGTTGCAAAAGATAAAAAGAGTATATATTGGTTCGGTAAAAAGAGTAGGGACTGGATAAAAATTAAGTATATGAAGGATGAAGACTTTGTTGTATGTGGTTATATATTAAAAGAAAATAATATGACTAGTTTAGTTATCGCACAATATAATGAAGAAAACGAATTGATATACAAAGGACATGTTACTTTAGGTGGAAGCCTTAGAAAACTAAATCAATATAAATATAAAAATACTGGATTACCACCAATCAAAAACGTTCCTTCAGGATCAGGCAATGAGGATGCGGTTTGGATAGAGCCAACTCTTGTATGTACAGTAGAGTATATGCCAAACGATAAAGGCTCATTAAGGCAACCAGTATTAAAGGGAATTAGAGAAGATAAATTACCTAATGAATGTAGAGAGTAAATAAGAGTAGCATAATAGCTACTCTATTTATTTATTTGAGTCATTAATATTTTCGAAAACGTAATAATACATTCGTTGTAATAATTCTTATCGATTGATATATACTCATTTAAACCTATGTTATATATATTACCTTCAGCAGTTTCAATATATTTTTTATCACATATCCCACCTTTATGTATATGTATATTCCTTCTACTGATCATTTCTAATAATCCTTTATAACTATTTATATTATTTAAAAAGGAGTTTATTTTATTTATGATTTTTACCATTTTGGTTAAAGAAATATCTTCAACATATTCTTCAACTTTTGCTCGTTTGAAGTCCTCTATTGTATCATGGATCAAAATTTCTGAATAATCAATCTTTTGCTTTTCTTTTTTTATTTCTTTAACAAATTTTTCGAAATCATATAGAAAAACTTCTTTTGCATAATCTTTTATAAAAGCATCAAATGCTGTCATTGCAAGTATAAATGATTGCCTATATATATTTATTTTATTATAATCATCAAACACTTGATATAATGTCTTAAGCGTTTTTAACTTATCTAATTTAGACTCGATTTCATTTATTATTCCATTCTTAGCATCACACATATAATATTTTATTAATTCTTTAATATCTTCTATATTACATTCTTCAATCCAGCTATAATCATTTATAGTTATATCGGGTATATGTTGTTCAATATCTGTAAAGTTAATGCTTCTAATAAATGTATTTTTTTTATCTGCATAATTATCTATACTACTTTTTATTATTGTTGCATCCGTACTTCCAATACACTTATCTTCTCTTCTAAAGACATTTTATTTAAAAGGAAATTTAGATCATTCTTTCCCCAAATTTCCTTATCAACTATGAATTTCAATGATTTGTCATCTATAATTTTTGGTCTTATATTATCTAAGTTTACTTTTTCTCCATTTTTATTTATTGTTTCTTCAAGTTTATTTTCATATATTTTTATATGTTTGTTTACTTCTTGATTTATCTTATTAATAATTTCTCTATCTATATTATCATTTGAATTAGCACTAGAAATTAAATTATACAATTCTTCTATTCCTATTACTTTATTAAGATTTTCAGTCTGTATATAATAATTATCTTCTATATACTTTGTGTAGTTATCTATATTATTTAATTCTTTTCTAAATATTTCCTTATAGTTAATATCCATTTTACCCCCCCTAATTGTATGTGTATTTTTGTGTCAACATTGGTATTATAGCACATAGCTAATTATTAAGAATAATTTTATAAAAAATCTTAACAAATCCTTAAGTTATTAATATAAGTGTCATAATGTTGTTTATTGTTATCTACTTCCTTCTTCCTGATGTATTCTATTAATAATTTCTTTTCATCTATTTTAATTTTTTTAGTAATATGTTATGTCTGCATATATAAAAATAAGCTGAAAATAAAACAGATGCTAATCATATCTATTGAATCAGTTTCCCTTTTATATAATCTTTCTTCAACTATCCCCTACTGATATTAAAAGATATATAGTAAGCCCTTTAAATCCATTTATTAGATTTTAAGAGCTTTATATTTGTTATACATTCCATGTGCATTTATTTTGTAATAAATTTATTTAAATTTAACCGGTTTTAATTGCTATTGAAGGATGAACTTTATAAAATAGATAGTGACAGAGAGGAGATTTTAAATGAAAATAGAAAGATTAATGTATATTATTATCATGTTGCTTTCAAAAAAGCAGATTTTAGCGAAAGATATTGCTTCTCAGTTTCAAGTAAGCACACGAACTATTTACAGAGATATTGACACCTTAACTTTATTAGGAATCCCAATATACTCGGAACGAGGTAATAATGGTGGTTTTTATTTAGCTGATAATTATAAAATGGATTCTTTTTTATTTACAGAAGAAGAACAAAAAATTATTTTAAATATAAGTCAAAGTATTTCAAATACCACAAAGATTCCTGCAATAGAAATGCTAAAAGAAAAAATGAGATTATCTATTCCTAATACTACTAAAGAGACCTATTTTTTTGACTTTAGTTTATGGACGACAAATAAAATTACATTCAATAAAATAGAGTCCGCTATTGACAAATCACTCACTGTGAGGCTGAACTATACATCTTTTAATAATGTAGAATCTATTCGTGAAATTGAGCCTATTAATTTAGTCTACAAATCCCATACATGGTACTTGTATGGTTTTTGTAAAAAGAGACAAGATTTCCGACTATTTCGATTATCAAGAATTAGAAACTTGAAAATTTTGGATATTGTATTTGACGATTCAAAATATCAAAGTATTAATGAGGAAGCATTCTATAAAATCCTTTCTAACTTAAAAGATAGAACATTGTTTGATTTAGTAGAATTAGAGTTTAGCAAAAATATTAAATCAAAAGTATACGACACTTTTTCAGAAGAAGTTATCACTGAGCTGGAAGATAAACTAATTGTTAAGAAAAATATGCCAATAGATGATTGGTTTATCGGACTAATATTAAGTTTTAGAGGAGAAGTTAAAGTCATAAAACCATTAGCTCTCAAAGATTCAATAAAAAAAGCCGCATTAGAAATTTTAACCCAATATGACATGATGTAGTCATATTGGGTTTGTTATATTTATGTTGTACTTAAAAGGAAAGGAGGAATAGATAATGAAGAAATTGCCAAAGCTAATGCAATATATCAAATAGAAGGAAAAATGAAAGGTATAATGCATGCAGAGTACAATATATTTATTTATATTATGATAAAAAAGAAGTACATAACTCTACATCAGTGGTTAATGGGTTTACTAAATTTCAAGCTGAGATCGGTAATAAATAAGGTAACATTATTATGAAAGATCGTGGTAGTTTTATAGATAACAAGTATTCTACATTTCTGAAAATAATTGAAGGCTGGCTCTGGAACTAGTGACTTCGAGAAAATATATGGAATGAAGTGGTACATACTATCCTATAGAAAATGGAATGACATTAGAATTAAACATTACTACAAAATAATATAGTCAAAGACTTTATAAAAAGGGAGCAAATGATGAAAAAAATTATTTACGTTTATATTTTAAATACATTAGCTGATTGGGAATTAGGTTTCATCATGTCAGCTATTAGCATGAAACAAAATACAAAATATACTATGAAAACAGTCAGTCACAGCAAAGAAACTATTCGTACACAAGGAGGTTTTACTATTACCCCAGATTGTTCTACAGAAGAAATCGACGAGAATAATATAGCAGCAATTCTTCTTCCTGGCGCTGACACATGGAACGAATCAATTCATACAAGTATATTACAAGTTGCAAAAAGTTCTATTAGCAAAGGAATTCTGGTTGGTGCAATATGTGGTGCTACACTAGCACTCAGTAACTTAGGCATTCTAAATAAATATACTCATACAAGTAATTCTTTTGAGTTTCTTTCTCTCTTTTCTAATATGTATACTGGTAAAGGCTTGTATCAAAATGCGCTTTCAGTAACAGATAGAAATTTAATTACTTCAAGTTCAGCTGGAAGTTTATTATGGGCAAAACAAATTGTCGAATATCTAGAAATTCTTCCATCTGTGATGATTGAACCTTGGTATAATTATTTTTCCACAGGTAATCCGGAATACTAAATGGAATTATTATCCTTTCAACAAGGGAGCCAGTTATAAACTTAATAGTAAAAATTAGTTGGTATTATATAGTAAGCCCTTAAAATCCATTTATTAGATTTTAAGGGCTTTATATTTGTTTTAAATATATAACTAGTCCTTAAAGTTAAATTTAGAAACTAATTATATTAAACTGATATAATCCTAAGCCTAAATTTGCTAAAGAAAATAAAAAACATAAAATAATGATACTTAATTTAATATTGTATGATTTTCTAACTTAAATCCAACATAGGTTATTATAAAAAGTACAGTTGACAGTAAAATAGAGGTATTAAATTTTAACAAATTTAAATACAGAAATAATAAGAAACATGAATTATTTCTGCTAGATCCATTGAGATATATTAAATTCTTTTCGATAGTTTTTAAGTTGCTTACTAATATTCATAAAATTCCCTTTCTATAAATCAATCATATGTTCATTGAGATAATAGTTCTATATAATGTATTTGTCATTCAGTTAGTTTTAGTCGATAAAATATTTTGTAACTAGCTTAATTATAAAACAATTATACAAATAAATCCAAATTCAATGAAAATATAATTTACATTATAAAAATATTTCAAATTATCTATGTAAAAATATTTTGACATGGCTAAAATTCAATATTAAAAGATATTATAATAACTTAATGGTAATATCTTATTTTGTGTGACTAGTATTAGCAAATTATAGAATATTAAAGTGCATTAATTCGTTATTTAAAGCTATTTTAGTTATTTATAAATTAATTAGTAAGTTTTAATTATTTGATGAATAATTAAGGTTAGGTTATAATTTCGAAAAAGGTTAATATTTAGATAGTATATTAGGAGGTACAAAAATGCGTATATTAGTTATAGAGGATAATATAGAATTAGCTAATTCTATGAAGGTTGGTTTAGAAAGAATGAATTTTAAAGTAGATGTCTCAAATACAGGGCAGGATGGTGAAGAAAAAGCAACTGTTAATGAATATGATGTTATTCTTTTAGATTTAAATCTTCCAGACATGGACGGAATAGAAGTATTAAGCTGTTTACGCAAAGCTTCAATACATATCCCAGTAATTATCATTACAGCTAGGGACAAGGTAGTGGAAATGGCTTTAGGGTTAGATACTGGAGCTGATGATTATATAACAAAGCCATTTCAATTATTAGAGATAAGAGCAAGGATTCATGCTGTAATAAGAAGATTTCATGGTCGTACAAATCCAATAATAAACATAGGTAAGCTACAGCTTAATCCGATTACCCGTACTGTTCATATAGATAATAAACAAGTAATAATGTCTACTAAAGAATTTGATATTTTAGAATATATTTGTTATAAACATCCGGCGGTAGTATCTAGTGAGGAAATTGCAGAACATATATATGATGAAGATTTTGATCCATTTTCATCTGTATTAAGAGTACATATTGCAAGGCTTAAGAAGAAATTAAGCAATGTCTATGGGGATGATGTATTAACCAATATTAGAGGAAAGGGATATATTTTATGCGTAGAGAAAATTTAAAAAGTGGATTAGTTATAACTATATACTCTTTAATATTAACCTTAGTTGTGATTTTTGTGATTTATGGGGTTAAGAGTTCATTTAGTAATTTAGAAGAAAGTAAACATATGAAAGCTACTAAAGTTTATATTGTTGATTTTGGTACAAATGCAAATAGAGAAATTGTTGAGAGAATGAATTTTCAAAGTAATGGATTAAGTAATATATATAAAAATATAGAATATCCTTATTGGAAAAATTTACAATTAAAACGATTAACGGATTTAGGGGAAATTGGAAAAGTATATTTAAAGAGTGGATTTGAAGATATAGCAAGTACTATTTTGATATCTTTTTCTATTTTTATAATTGCATCTATTATATTGTGGATAATTTTGAGTAAGATTCATGATAAGGAGATTGAAAATATCGTTAATAAGCTTAATACACCGGAGGACGATTTTGATCCAGCTTTGGTAAGTAAATCTTTTGGTATTGCCTATGAAAATATAGAGGATAAATTTAATCAGTCTTTAGATGAATATAAAAGATTAAATTCCTATTTATCGCATGAACAAAAAAATGCTATAGCGATTTTAAGGACTAATTTAGAAATAGATAATAATCAAGAGTATATTAAATTCATAGATAATATTTCAGATAGTATAGATGATATTTTAACTTTAAGTGATGTAAAAGTTGATAAAGGGATGACAGAAGTAGATATTTCCATAATTTGCGCATCTATTTGCGATGGATATAGTAAAACATATAAGAATATTGAATTTGATTTTGATGATGAAAGTAATACTATAATTTTAGCAAAAGAAAGGTGGATATATCGTGCGATAAGTAATTTAGTTGATAACGCAGTAAAATATGGAGGTGGAAAATCTATTAAAGTATCTGTTAAAAATAAAAATAATAGTGTTATTATTACAGTAAAAGATAATGGAATAGGTATGGATAAAAATTCTATTGGAAAAATATTTGATAATAAGTATAGAATTAATGAATTAAATAAGGATGGTTATGGAATAGGATTAAGCTTAGTGTCCCATGTGTGTGATTTATGTGATGGTTTTGTAATTGTAGATAGTGAAATAAATAAAGGATCTTGTTTTTATTTATCCTTCTCTGAATATAAAAAGTAATTTTTATTTTATATTTAATCCTTAGTTCGAGGGTTAACATTGAGTAAACAATTAATTTGTTATACTGTGTTTACAATCAAAGTTGAAAAAAGGAGAGTTTAAAGGATGTATATTTTAAAAAATGCACTAAAAAATTTAGCGAGGAATAAAGGTCGTAATATTTTACTTGGTGTTATAATGATTGCAATACTTTCATGTGTAGCTATTTCGGTTGTTATAAATACTACTTCGGGTGAAATCATAAAAGATTATAAAAATCGATTTGGTTCAGAAGTATTTATTCAGCCTGATCAAGAAAAAATTATGGAAAAAGTACAAGAAGATGGTATAGAGTCAGTAGAATCCATTGGGCCTAAATATGATTTACTAGAAAAATTGTCTAAATCGGAATATTTAAAAGAGACAATATTTACTGCAAGTTACAGTGGTTATAGTGATAAGCTAAAAGCACTAGACCAAGATGAATATGAAAAAAATAATAAAAATTCTAGTAATATTGGAGGAGCTGTTACTGAGGGAAAAGAAAGATCTGAAAATGCAAAAGATTCTAATCTAACTATTAATGGAGGACTTAATTCTGCAAGATTAGATGAGTTTAAAAAGGGTGATAGGAAAGTCACTGATGGTAAAATGCCAGAAAAAAATGGCGAAGCTATAGTTAGTGAAGATTTTGCTAAATTAAACAATCTAAAAGTAGGAGATACTTTTAAAGTTCAAAACCCAGATGATCCTGATAAATATGATCCATTAGAACTAACTATTTCTGGAATTTATTATGATGGAACTAAATCTCAAGATTATGGCTTTAAGCATCCTATGATGAATAGAAAAAATGAAATTATTACAACTTTCGATACTTTAAAACCATACAAAGTAAAAACAAATAATGATTTAATTTCAGTAGATGCGAAATTCTTCTTAAAAGATCCAGATTTACTAAGTGAGTTTAATGAAGAAGCACATAAATTGGGATTAAATAAGTTATATGATGTATCAACAGATTCTCAAAGTTATGATGAAATTGTTAAGCCTGTTGAAGGATTACAAAAGATAGCCAACATGTTTATGATATTAGTACTATGCTTTGGCGGTAGTATTTTAATTTTAATATCTATCTTAGGAATTCGTGAAAGAAAATATGAAATTGGTGTTCTTAGAGCAATGGGAATGAAAAAAGGTAAGGTTGCACTTGGTTTAATCTTCGAAACATTATCTACAATAGCTATTTCATTAGTTGTAGGATTGTCTATTGCTAGTTTATCTGCCCAATCAATTTCAAATGTACTCCTAAAAACTCAAATAGAGGCTCAAAATCAAAGTGCATCTGAAGGAATAATGTTTAGAATGGGCGGAGGAGCAGCTCCAAATGTAGATCCAATAACTAATTTAAATGTACATCTGAACAGTGATGCAATTATGGGAATAACATTAATAGCACTGTTACTTGGAGCAATATCTATTGGTATTGGAATTGTATATATAATGAGATTTGAACCAAGAAAAATATTATCAGAAAGGAATTAGGTAGATATGAGTTTATTGAGTTTAATAGATGTAAGTTATAGATATGAAGGTGGAAAGAAAGATGTTTTTGAGGATATAAATATAAACTTTGAAAAAGGAAAAGTTTATGGGATAGTAGGAAAATCAGGAGCAGGAAAAAGTACATTACTTTCTCTAATATCAGGCCTTGATACATGTACTAAGGGAGAAGTTTTATACAAAGATAAAGGCTTAAAGTCAATAGATAGGGATTTATATAGAGCCAATGATATTGGGGTTATATTTCAAGGATATAATTTACTTTTAAATGCTACAGCTAAAGAAAATATACTATTATCGATGAATATAAGTGATGTAAAGAAAAAAAATGAAGATAATTATATTTATAATTTACTAAAAGACGTTGGAATAGACGCTGATACAGCTAATAGAAAAATCCTAAATTTATCTGGTGGGGAACAGCAACGTATAGGAATTGCCAGGGCGCTTGCTCATGATCCAGATATAATAATTGCCGATGAACCAACAGGAAATTTAGATAATGAAACTGAAGAAAAAATAATGGATATTTTAGTATCATTAGCCCATAATCATGATAAATGTGTTATTATCGTAACTCATTCAAAAAAAGTATGTATGTATTTGGATGAAATATGGGGATTAAAATCTGGAAAATTATTATTTTTAAAGGAAAATAATGAAATTGATTAGGTTCTGTCTAATCAATTTAAGACTTTGACGTGACGTCTAATAAAAATATATTATATGTAAAATCTGGAGGATACAGAAATGTATTGTCCAGATTTTATTTGTCTAGAAATACACCATAAATCATACTACTTGTTGTTTTATTAATGATTTTTTAACAAGTAGAATTATACACTTGCCAAAAAGCCATCAACAAAACCAATTAAAAAAGGAATGGCAATTCCTATAGAAGTTAAGATAATTCCTATTTTTTGAACTGAATTTAAACGAATAAAGTCCTTTTTAAAACCAATTAATAGAAAAAATACACCTAAAAAACTTACAAAACTTCCTATAGTATATAAAATGTCCATAATTTCACCTCTCAGATATTATTTATTGAACTCAAAGTTATTTTAACATATTATTGGAATAATTTCACATGCAGATGAAATATAAACGTTTAAACAATACTTTAAAAACACAATTTAAGATATCTAGTAAAAAAGCCCTTAAAATCTATTTATTTGAATTTTAAAGGCTTTTAAATACATAACTAGTCAGTGAAGTTTTAAGAAATGTAATATAGATTGTACACAGTGTATTTAAATATCTCTTTAGTAATGTAGGAGTTTTTACAGATTACACAAAGCCTTACAGTCGATAGGAGACTATGAAAAAAAGTATTAAATTAAAAACCGATTTACTATAGTAAAATTAATTTAGCTAAAGGAAGTCGGTTTTTTGAACTTTTTTTGGACTTTCTATTTCTTTTTAAAATTTTTTATATCCTGTGGCATTTTTGCTTGATGATTTAAAAATGTACAAGTAGAGTTAGCTGATAATTTAATAGCACTTACCGCTAAAGATCCTACTTTTTCCAATACTGTTGAAGTTATATCTTTTTTCATAAGTTAGTCAAAATTAATTCGACGTAAGTCAAGTCTTATCCTTTTTTTCAGAGTATTTTTTTTACAGTCTCTGAAAGTAGGATATTTTTTTAAATATATTATTAATCGATGCCATAATGTTAATATTGACGCCGATCTATTAACTCTAGTAGAATCAAAATATAACCTACCCTTAGCTTGACAGATATTGCAATAATTTGCTACAATAAAAAAGCTACCACTGTAATATATGGTAGCTTTTTTAAATGAATTAATTGATTAAATTATTGAAAAATAATTAATATTGTACAAAAAAGATCCTATATTAATAGACACGTTTTTTATCGTGTCCACTATATAGGATCTATTTTACGTTAATGGTCAATCTAACTTTGAATAAGTAAAATTAATAAAATCTTAAGCATTTCTTCCTAAAATATTAAAAAACAATTAGAGTGATTCTTTTATACTAAGGGGGTGATAGAGAAAGGGAGTAGGAAAACATGAAGCATTATTATGGATTGGAATGATCATATTTATCTTAACAGGATGTTCAATGGATAATGTTTTATGAAAATATTCAGACGGTGAATAACCTCGCTGGAGCACAACAATCAGTAAGTATTTATACACAAGAACTAAATAGTGAATATGCTTTATTAATCGAAGCAGAAAGTGGAAGTGGACAAGTCATCCTAAGCAAAAATAGCAATAAAAAGATGTTTCCGGCGTCGATGACGAAAATAATGACGGACTTAGTCGTGATTAAATCCTTGCCGGATTTAAATGAACTCATATTCTTAACCCTGAGATGTCTCAAGAATTATGAGAACAAAGTGTAAGCTGTTTATATAAACCAAAGTTTATTAATTATCGAATGCTTAGGATTTCATAAAACGAAAGATAAGAAGAAGATGGAACCAGCTTTAAAGTTTAAAATAATACAGAAATATTATAGGAATGAAAAAAATTAGGAATTGAGTGAATTTATATGGAAAAATCAAAAAATTATCAAAACATATTGACTGCTGGCTTGTTAGTCGTATATTTATTTGTATTAACATGGATTATAATATTTAAAATGCAATTTTCATTTCAAGGATTGCCCCATTTTAGGGAAATCAACTTAATCCCTACTGGTTCAGGTATTGTTAACAATCAAATAGATTATAGTAATACAATCTATAATGTGCTTGCATTTATCCCGTTTGGAATTTATATCAGTATGCTAAAACCAAATTGGTCTTTCTTGAAAAAGATTGTGCCAATAGCAGGAGTTAGTTTGTTATTTGAAACATTGCAATTCACCTTTGCAATAGGTGTTAGTGATATAACTGACCTTATCGGAAATACATTAGGTGGAATTATTGGAGTCGGAGTATATATTGTATTTTTTAACCTGTTTAGTACAAAAGCAAATAAAATCCTTAATGTTTTAGCTTCAATCGGAACGATTTGCATTTTTAAATTAGTACAGTTGTTAATTAGTGGTGTTATTATTTTTAAACTTACGTAATTGGAGAATTACTGTTCATGAAAATTAAATGGAAGCTTCAATGATATAGTAGTTATCTACCTGAGTATTGTTACAAGGATAGAGCTAGGATTATATTTATGAGCGAGAAAGAGGTAACAGCTAATTAAAATAGTTGCTACCTCTTTTTACTTCTATTTACATATGTATAGTCGCCTTAGTCAAAGTATTTATCATCTGTCAAAGGTCCTCAACAAAACTCAAGGGGGAAAAGGAAATTTAAAAAGGATAGCTTTACCAGATGTAAATCTCAATTTTCACAGATTTATTTACTACTTCAACAGTCCTAGTTTAATAATACTTATTCATAAAAGTATAGCTTTACGAATTAAAATCTCAAATTTAAATAAGTAGTATTTATAATGCTTTTATTTTCCGAAAAAGTTATAAAATATAAACGAATATATCCGTAAATAATAGATGTGTTTTTCGAATAATTATTGTATAATTTAAGTATTATTACTATAAAAAGGAAAGGAAGGAGAAGAAAATGAGATTAGGCTATATACGTGTTAGTACAAAAGAACAAAATATAGTTCGTCAAGAACTAC
This sequence comes from Metaclostridioides mangenotii, assembly GCF_018917235.1. Classification (GTDB taxonomy): domain Bacteria; phylum Bacillota; class Clostridia; order Peptostreptococcales; family Peptostreptococcaceae; genus Metaclostridioides. The sequence goes on along the minus strand of NZ_JAHLOF010000005.1, from coordinate 133,338 downwards.
TTATGAATCAACTAAATGTTGAAAAGGTCTATATGGAAAAAGTAAGTGGAAAAGATACAAATCGACCACAGCTAAAAGAAATGATTAATTTTGCTAGAGCAGGCGATGTAGTAGTAGTTGAAAGTATAAGTAGGTTTGCAAGAAATACAAAAGACTTACTAGAATTAATAGAAATACTAAAAGAAAAGAATGTTGACTTCGAGTCACAAAAAGAAAATATAGATACTTCTACATCTAGCGGAGAATTTATGTTAACCATTTTTGGTGCTATGGCACAACTAGAAAGATCTTATATACTAGATAGACAAAAAGAAGGTATAGATGCAATGCCTTTAAATGAGTATGGGAAAAAGGTATCTTTAAAAACTGGTAGACAGTCAGGTCGTCCTAAAATAGAATATCCTATAGATTGGGAAATTGAATTTAAGAAATGGCAAACAGGCGAGCAAACTGCTAAGCTAACTATGGAAAAACTGGATTTGAAAAGAACAACATTCTATAAACTCGCAAACAAATATGAACATAGCAAGAAAGGTATTGATTATGAAAAATAACTTTGATTTTAAGGATTTAAAAACTCTTAATAAAGAAACTAAGTTTTTATGCGTTAGAAATTTTTTAAACTATTATGTAAAGATTATTATTTTAATTGTTTTAGCATTACTTCTATTGAATCTATTGCTTAAACAAAATAAATCAATAGAATTTTTACAACCCATAATAACAAATGATAATTTTTACATGTCTGTATTTACTCTACTTGGTGCATTGGTTGGGGGATTCTGTACAATAGTAGGAGCAAAAATGTCTTTTAATAGTGATATCAAAGCGAAAGCAAGTTTAATACGTACTGATAAAATATACACTTTACTATATGATGAACTTATTTATAACCATAATATGTTAATCAATTGTACTATGGATGATTTGTTAGTACATAGCAAGAACGACGGACGTGATGATTATGATGATCGATTAGTTTATAGCGAACTAGGAAAAATTTGTAATGATTCTCGATCACTTGAAATTCCAAAAAAATTCAAGAAACAAATTGATAGCTTTTATAATTCAATAGAGGAATTTCAGACTCTATTAAAATCTCGGATAAAGCTATTAAAGAATTCTTTTATGAATTAGGTGATTATGATGATCAAAAAATTTTAGGGAAACATGGAATTATATCTCATATTATTTTAGGTGGTTTTGAAGGAGAAGCATTAGAACTTAAATTGGAAAATACTGATGCTTCAATTAGAGATTTCAGTAAATTAATATCATCTGATGTATTGAATTTAGAAGAGATAGTAAAGCTCAAAGAAATATATTCAAATTTGATTAATATAGAAAAAAATTTAATTAGATCATTAGAATACGAGATAAAGTACATAAATTTTAAGTATAAAAAATAAAAGGTTTTATTACTTGATGGATTATTTAATAACACTATAACTTTTCAATAATAAAAACTAGTCCCCGGGGGACTAGTTTTTTGTGATTATACATTATCTTTCAAATTCATCTTTCACTTTAGTTTTTCTACTATTTAAATCATTATAAGTTTCTAAATTGCGTAACATAGATGTTAACTTTTCTTTAGATAATTCATATACCATTTTGGTAAAATCACTTGAATCACCTGTTACTTGTGCATGTTCAAGAGCCTTATTATATCTAGTTCTACTTTCATTGTCTGGTTTTATAGCTATTGTTGGATATCCCTTGCTTGTCAAAGCAAAATTCATAAGTAGTCGTGCAACTCTCCCATTACCATCGATAAAAGGATGTATAGTAACAAATTTTAAATGAACTTGTGAAGCATACTCAATTGGATGTAATTTGTCTTTATTTACTTCCACCCATTTAAAGAAGTCATCCATTTCATCCTGGACTAAATAAGCGGACGGTGGTTTATGTTCTGAACCTAAAATTTGTACATCAACTTTTCTATAAACTCCCGCTACATCTTTCATATCATATTTTGATGTATTATTATAAACCAGAAAATGAATTTGTTTCAAGTTAGACTCAATTAACGGCTCATTTCCCCTAACTAAATCCTCCACATAATCAATAGCACCATTCAGGTTAACAATTTCTAAATGTTCCCTCATGGATTTGCCACTTATAGTAATACCTTTTTCTAGAATCATCTTAGTCTCACTTGCGGTAATTGTGTTTCCTTCAAGTGCTGTACTGCTATAAATTTGTTCTATTCTATCATGCTCTTTTAGTACATTTAATGATGCTTTATCCATTGGTCTAAACTTTGTCAGCTTATCTTTTAATTTAGTTCAGGAGAAAATACTATTTTCTCGTTATCTAATTTTCCACCGTTAAACTCACAAAAAAGTAGTCCCCCGGGGACTACTTTTTCAATTTAACTAATTAATTTATAATTTTTAATATTCATATATTACATACTTATCATAAGTTGCAATAAATAAAGTTTTCCCATCTTCAATTTAACTTAATATGAAAACCTAGTGCTTGCTAAATCAAATAAATAAAAAAGAGAGCAAATACTTATTATTTTGCTCTTTTTTACATTATGAAATGAATTTAAAGTATAAATTCTATTTTTCAGATATATTTACTATTTTCCCATCAACTACTTTTATTACTCTTGTTGCATTTGTTGCATAACTACTAAGATTTTTATCATGAGTAACCATAATAATAGTTTTTCCCTTTTCGTTTAACTCTTTAAATATTTTCATGATTTTTAAACCATTACGTTGATCTAAGCTTCCTGTTGGTTCATCAGCTAAAATTATCTCTGGATTATTTGATAGAGCTCTTGCAATTGAAACCCTTTGCTTCTCCCCCCCTGATAACTGCGCTGGAGCGCCCTTTAGTGTTTTGCCTATTTGTATGATATAATATGTTTAAAATACTGATGTAAAGTATCAGCATAAAATAAAGGGTATTATTGGAATTAATTAAGTATTTGGATTGTGTAGACAGATTAGATTACAGCTGTTTCATAAGGGTTTGAGAAGTATAATAAGCCAAATGATGATGAATTACTTTCAAATAACTTACCATGAGTTATGATATTGTATACAGATAAAGCGTTAAGGAGGTGGCGACTTGGCACAGCAATATACCAAAAAAATGATTAGAGATGCATTCATAAAGATGCTGAATGAGCGTCCACTTAACAAAATCACAGTTAAGGATATTGCTACAACGTGTGAGATTAACAGAAATACTTTTTATTATTACTACGCAGATGTATATGCGCTTCTGTCAGAGCTGTTCCGAACAGAACTTCAGACAGTAATTGATGAATATAATGATACACTCTCCTGGGAGGAGAGCTTTATTGTGGCTACTAAATTTGCATTAGAGAATAAAACAGCTATTTATCATGTATATAATTCCATGCAGAGAGAAGAATTGGTGAACTATATATACAATGTATCAGGAAATGTTATGATTCGGTATGTTGAAAAAGTAAGCGATGATATCTCTGCTTCGACAGGAGATAGAAAACTGATTGCTTCCTTTTATCAGTGCGCCCTCACTGAAATGGTACTACGCTGGATTGCTTCTGGAATGAAGGAAGACCCTGATACTATCATTAGACGAATTGGGTATCTCTTCTATGGGAACATTGAGTTATCCCTTATGCGAAGTGCTGGTATGAATGATACCTAGTAAAAAGTAGTGGTAGATTTTTTTATCAGACATTTTAATATCAATGCCTAAAAATTAGACAAATTAACTGCGGTGTTCGAAATTCGAACACCGCAGTTAATTTGTCTAATGAAAAAGACACAAAAAAACTATATTATAGATTTATACTAGTCTTACAGATAATAAGTACTCACAAAGCTAAAGAAGGACTTATTATTTATTACTGGAATAGTATTCTTTAGAAGACTATTTAAAATTGAGAAAGAAGGAGATAAAATGAAATTAAAGACACATGATGATAGACTTACACTTACAAATGGAACTTACCATTCTTTAGTAAATGCAAGAAAACCTAAAGGAATTGAAGAAAAGCAAGCTTACTTAATAGGTACAGGAATTGGCGCTTTGGCTGCAGGATGTTTTTTAATTCGTGACGCTCATATGGATGGAAGCAAGATTACTTTTCTAGAGCAATTAGACATACCAGGAGGATCTTTAGACGGAGAAGTTCGTCAAAATGCAGGTTATGTGGCACGTGGTGGACGTGAAATGGGTCATTGTTTTGAAGTATTATGGAGCTTATTTAGTTCATTACCATCTACAGAAGATCCTAATATGACTGTGTTAGATCACTTTTTTTATACAAACTACGATGATCCAAACTTTAGTAATTGTCGTATTACTAAAAATCAAGGTGAAAGATATGACAATGGAAAATTTAATTTAGGACAAGATTTAGCAATGGAATTAGCTTCTTTTGTAAATATGTCTGATAAAGAACTTGAAAATAAATCTATTGAAGATATTTTCTCTGAAGAGCTTTTAGATAGTGATTTCTGGACATACTGGAGAACAATGTTTGCCTTTGAAAATTGGCATAGTGCTTTAGAAATGAAATTATACATGAACAGATTTATACACCACGTTGGGGGATTACCTGATCTTTCAGCTTTACAGTTCTCACGCCATGATCAATTTACTTCATTTGTAAAACCTATGGTTAAATATTTACAAGACCATGGTGCTAAATTTGAATATGGAGTTACTGTTGATAATGTTGAGTTCTCAATTACAGACGATAAAAAAGTTGCTAAAAAAATAGTTGCAAAAGATAAAAATGGAAAAGATATTTCTATAGACTTAACAGAAAACGACCTAGTGTTTATAACTAATGGTTCTATGACTGAAGGTTCTGGATATGGTGATGATAATACTCCTGCTCCATTTAATAGAGAACCAGAAGGTTGCTGGAAGTTATGGAGAAATATAGCGGCTCAATCAGATGAATTTGGTAATCCAGATAAATTCTGTACAGACACTGAAAAATCTAATTGGGAGTCTTGTACAGTAACTTGTCATGATGAACGTGTTCCTGAATACATAGAAAAGATTACAAAACGTTCACCATATGGCGGGCGTACTGTAACCGGCGGTATTGTTTCAGCGCTTGACTCTTCATGGTTGATGAGTTGGACAATAAATCGTCAAGAACAATATTATGGACAGCCAGAAAAGGACGTTGTTGTTTGGGTATACGGGTTGTTCTCAGATATTGATGGAGACTACATTAAAAAACCGATGAGAAATTGTACTGGTAAGGAAATTACAAAAGAATGGTTATATCATATAGGAGTTCCTGTAGATCAAATCGAAGAATTGGCAGAATCTTGCACTGCAGTTCCTGTTATGATGCCATTTATCACATCACAGTTTATGGTTCGTGAATTAGGAGATCGTCCTTATGTTGTACCAAAGAATGCAGTAAACTTCGCCTTCCTTGGACAATTTGCAGAGACACTAGATGATCCAGGACGTGACACAGTATTTACTATTGAATATTCAGGACGTACAGCAATGGAAGCAGTATATGTATTGACTGGAGTTGAAAAAGGAGTTCCTGAAGTATTTGGTTCAAGATATGATTTACGTTATTTATTAAATGCAGGTAAGTGTTTACTAGATGGAGAAAAACCAAAAATTGATTTACCTCCACTAACTAAACGTAAAATCTTAAAACAAGTAGCAGGAACAGACATAGAAGAATTATTGAAAGAACATGGAATTATTTAACAATACAACAGTTAGATAATTTGATTAAAATCCCGAATTTGAAAAAATCGGGATTTTAATTTATATACATTTATTATCTATGTTATAGTTTGGTATATTGGTAATATTACACAGTACTTTATAAAGGAGGAACCTTATGTGAAAAAACAAGAAAATTCAAAACAAGTTTATATTCCTACTATAGTAGAAATGCAGTGTTGGTATGAAGAGGATTTACGCAGAGAAGCTTTAAAATCATCAGAATATGAGATTAATATAAAAATAGAAGAGCATGGATCGTTTTTTAATGCATTTAGAAGATTTAAAGAAAGGGATGACACAACTCATCCTGATCCCAGAAAGAATAATATTTATTATGAAAAATATAAAGTTTTTGTAGAAGAAGAAACAAATAATAAGGGTAAAAAGATACAAGAAATTGAAAATTTAATTGAATACGAAAGATTTTTTCTTCGTTGGGAAAGAAGGGTAAGTAGCGAGAATAACAATTACGGTCACTATGGGAGTAATTCTGCTACAAGATATCGTGTTGATCGCATAGAAAGATTAGAAAATAAGCTAGAAGAAATTATAAGTAGGTCTTCAGAAGCATGGGGGTTTTATTATAAACGTCAATTATTAAGTGATATCGAAACACAACAACAAAAACGTTTAATAGCTGTTCCTTATGTAGTTAAAGCAAAGCAGAAATTAATAGATTCACTGAACTTAGGTATTCCTGTATATATTGTAGGGCATTTAGGGAGTGGTAAAACACAATTAGCGACTGAAGCAGCCTTAGATTTTACTATTCAAAATAAGATACAAATAGAATTAGAAGAGAAGATGGATAAGTGGTTTTCTGTAAACCAAAATGCAACAGAAAACGAAGCTATTCAAAAATTTAGAGAGTTTAATAGAGAAAGAAAACTTTACTATAAAAACATTTTAACTAATGGAAGCAAAGCAGAATTAGAATCTTTGCAGCCGCTTTTTATATCTGGTTCTCATAATTTAACTTATGAAGATATGTTTGTAGAGAAGACTTTATCTCTAAATCACAGCTTTTCTCAAGGTTCATATGCAGATTATCTAAACATGATTATAGTGGATTTTTATGAGTGGATGGATGAACACAAAGAAAGGCTAGAGAGTATGACGGAACAAGAGCAATTGCAGCTTAAGATTCAAATATGGAAAAGTTTCTCTGACTTATTTGTAGCAAAAAATAGTGCATTTGGAACTGAAATAAAAAAAATAGAAAGAGAAATTTTGATTGCAGTAAAAGAAGGTCGACCTGTAATAGTGGATGAATTAAATACAATTGCCATGCAAAACCTAATTGCATTAAATGATATATTACAACGTCATTCGGGAAGTACAGCTTATATAACTGGTGTTGGTCCTGTATTAATCAAACCTGGATTTGGATTTATCGGAACAGGAAATCTTTCAACACAAATGGTTAATTATGAAGGAACAAATGAACTAAACCCAGCCTTTAAATCACGCTTCGTAACGATTGAATACAACTATGTACCTCAGCAGATAACAGGGTCATTAGCAGATCAAGAGTTTCCAGAAAAAAATGAACTTTTTAGAATAATAATGACACGATTAGCTGATAAAAATGGAAGTATTCACATTCCTAATCCAAGAAGAACATTAGAAGAATTGTATAGATTTTCTCAATTATGTAGAGTTACTCAGAATGTTTTTATGGGTAAGTGGAAAGATAATAAGATAAAAGTTGATTCTGGAATAGGTGAGCTAGAGCTACGAGAATCTGTATTATCAATACGAAATATTTTACATGTTTTAGATAATTGGAATCAAGGTGAAGAAAAAGATTTGAGTAAAGCCTTATGGGATGGTTTTATTAGTTCAATTACTTACCCTGACGATAAAAACTATATACTCTCACAAGCAGTGCGATTTGGTTTCTTTCCTGCTGGAGAAGGATGGAATATTGAGGTAAAAGGTATAGGAGAATCAACGACGACATATGATGAAATTCGTACAAGTCCATACTATTATGTTCGTCCATCAGTAGAAACCCTAAGTTATTTAGACGTAGTTCATTTAATATTCGGCTTGGGAATACCTAGAAAAAATTTGCCAAAAGGGTTAATAGAAGATTTTAAAAGTGATATTGATTATTCATCGAGAATAGATGCAAAGAAATATCAGGAATTAGACCAAAAATTATCTCATTTAGAGCATTCAAAATATTTATTTGAATACTTAGAAGATAATGGAGGACAAAAATGAAAATAAATTTGTCAATAGACGGAAAAGATTTTAAGAGTCAAGTTGCAGATTTAAGGGAAAAATTGAATAAATGTCAAACGAATGGAATTTTGGATGATGATTTTGAAAAACAGTTATATGAACTTTCACAAATGGAAGAGGAGTTATTGAGAAGCCTAATACCATATTATAGAGTTTATGTAAATAATATAAAAACAACAACGATGCAAATAAATCCTATAAAGCAATTAGGAGCTTTTAGCTTTGATAGTTTTTTACAAACTGCATTAAGGATTAGTAAAAATCTTTTTATTACAAGTAGTATAGATAAGAACGTCCAATTTTTTTATATAGATTCAGTGGAGGGTTTTTATGAGAGTAATTCAATAAGAGTAGAGTGGAGTCCTCCTATCAAAGAGCTTAAAAGAAGAATTTCATTTATGTATCAATTGAATGATAAGGAAATTTTACTTTTTGATATAACTGGAGAAAGCTATCTACTGTCAAGCGATAATTTTGATCAAATACCTAATGTAGACGGACAGATTAAAGTTAATAAAGTTCAAAAAAGTCACAAATTTGATGGATTTCAAAGATGTTTAGAAATTAGAGATGGTTTACTTGTAGTTGAAGACTTAGATGAAAAGTTAAATTTAGTTGAAATAATAAAAGAAAATAATGAATATAGCTTGATTTTTCATAAAGATGTATTTTGTACTGTTCAAAATTTGACCACACTTGAAAAAATTGAAGAAGATTATTTTGTAGCTGGGACAAAGCTAGGAGAGTTGTATTTTATCAAATATGAGAATAGACAACTTATCATTACAGAAAAAATAGACTTTCTAAATAATGAGATAAGACAGGTTAGATTACTAGAAGATGAAGGTGGAAGCAAGGATTCTCTTATAACGATAGGAAATAACGGACAGCTTAAGATATTTTCTTTATATAAAAATTCAAAAATTGTTAAAGGTGAGATTTATGATTTAAAAGGCAATTTATTTGATGTTCAATCAAAAAAAGGAACAGCTGTAGTTTTGAGTGAAGATGGAATCATATATTTACTTGAAGAAAATTTTGGGAATTGGCATTTAAATGAAGAGGTGACAATTGAGGATACTTTTTGTACCAATGTATTAAATTTGGGTATTTCAAAATATATAGGAATTGATATAGAAGGCAAAATAAATTTGTTGGATATTGATCGTATTGATACACCAAAAAGCTTGTGGGATCAACCACTACATCAATAGGAGGTAACGAGTATGCTTGACTTTGATGAACAGAGTTTAATTGAAAAATCTAAAATACACTGTGAGGAGTTTTTAAAAAAAGAACAACGATCGTTAGTCACATTTACTGGAGACTCAAGTCTAATGTATATTCCTGATCCCAAATTACAAAGATTTATATTAGACTCTTACAATGGAATTTTGTACTTGCCATTGGAGAGTTTTTTGGATAAAAAATTAGATAATAACCAAATCATGTGGCATATCTACTATGAATTAGCCCTATATCACGATTGGAAAAAACACACTAAAAAATATTTTCGTAGAAAAAATGATTGGCAGAAAGAAATTGATCACATGTCAAGCTATATTTTAGATAGAATAAAAAAAGAAGGACTAGAACAAGATCCTGCATATCAACCCAAAATAATTTTCAATTATATAAGAAGGGAAATTATTGATTTGTTATATACTCTGGATAAGTACACATCTTTTCTAAGAGTTTTGCAGTTATGCCCTATTTATAGAGATGGAGAGAACTATGAAAAAATCATTTCATATATGAAGCAAACAGGAAAGACTATTGATTCGATTTTTCAAATTCCTAAACATAGAGCTTTTGCAAATAGTTTCTTAATTATCGAGTTATATAAAGACAATCTTAAAATCGAAGAATATATTAAAAATACAATGGATAGAAAAATTTTTAATCAGCCTTACTTTGAGTTTATAAATTATCAATTAATAAGACAGATAAATAATAATCATGGGATTGTAGAAAGAGATTCTTTCTTTCGATCTTTTGTTTTTCCTACTTTTGAGCAATTGTGGAAAGAAGAAATTGATGAGATGGAATTTTATGAATCAAAAGGTCAGAAAAAAGAGCTAGATAAAGGAAGTCAAAGTCCTTTTGAACAATCTGAAGAAGATGAAGCGCCAGACTCACTGGAATCTACACAAGAAGAAGTGGACAAAATTTTAGAAGAAATGCTAGACCAACAAGAGCAAATAAGTGCTGGTATACAAGAAACTATTCAAGGGAATGTAGATTTAGATTCCTACGGAATCAGTCAAACAGACCAACAATTGTTTAAATTCTATTCAAATAAGATGAAATCAGAAAGAGAGCAGATGCGTCAATTTTGGAAAAAATTGATAGGAGATGCAAAAAAAGAAGTAAGTGTAAAAAAGGACAGTCAAATAAAGGGAAAACTAGATGTGGATAGCTTTATTTATTCTTATCCAGATTTTATAGAGGCTGAAAAAAAGGGGAATTATAAAAATTTATCTATTTTTAACAGGTACTTGTTGGAGACTAAAACAGATATATTGCCTGAAAGAATAGAGATTTCTTTTGTTATTGATAATTCAGGATCAATGGATGCATTAAAAATTGAGGCGGCTAGAAAAGCTTTGGCTGTGACTTTGCTGTCAATAGATGATTTTAATAGGTATTTAAAAATTAGTGCAGAACAATTGAATCAAAAAGTAGAGGTTTTGAGTGAAACCTGGTTTTTTGGGAGTAATCACTATAATGTTAAAGAATTTAATGATAAAAATGTTAATGAAAAAGAAAAAAGTGAAATAATTCGTTCAATCGTAAAATTGAATGCAACAGATGGTGCAACAGATGATGGACGCTGCCTTAGAGAAATATCCAATAAAATTACTCCTAAACAGGAAAGAGAATTAAGAGATGGAAAACAAATAAAGATAGTCTTCGAAATTACAGACGGTGCGTCAAGCTTTCCTGGATCAGCAAGAGAAGCTGTACAAGAATTATTATCTAAAAATGTCGAAGTCTATGCATTTCAAATAGGAAAAAATAGCAAGACAAATGAAAAAATATTTAACTACGTATGGAATGAAGGATACAAACAACCCCATGGAGTAATGATTGGTGAACAAGTAGAAAAACTTCCAAAAGAACTGCTAAAAGCAGTAAGAAAAAATATGCAGTCTATTTTTAATAATTAGTTGTGTAAGCGCAAAATCCAACCTGCATTCTCTATGTTATACATATTACCCTCAGCAGTTTCAAAATATTTTTCATCATATATCCCACTTATATGTATATGTTTATTCCTTCTACTGATCATTTAAATGCATTTTTATTGCCTATTTTACCATAGCCAGTAACGTAGACAAGTCGAGAGTATAACTTTGATAAATTCAAGATAACTCAATTGTTATAAATCTTTATCTATAATAAGTATTATTTTAAACTTGAGAAATGAGTTTTGTCTTATACAAACAAAGACAGGTTCTCTAGTTGATTGGGCGGGGGTGGTGAATCGCTCCAACATGTAAATATAGGCTAAGTAGGTTCGATTCCTACAACTTGCGATTCCTCTCTTTTATTGTGACTAAATAAACTTCCATTATGTTCAATTATTCTTCAATACTTGATTAGATATCTGCCGCCTTTGTCTGATGGTCAAGATATATCACAAACAGGGGCGCGGTTGTTACTACTGCTAGCAAAGTGTGGAAAAGCGTTGTATAATGGAAAAGACGCCTTATTACGATTAAGAGTTCAAGCGTAAGACGGAGTATTTAAATAATTTGCAACTTGAAGTAGTATGACTATATTTTACTAATAGGAGGTTTTTTATGAATGGATTTCGACTTTCAAGTATACCCTTGTCAAGCATAGATATGAACAAATGCTATTTTAATATTGGCTGTGCATTTAATACATATAAGCCAGAATCAGAGGAAAAAATATTCAAAATTTTACAGAGATATTTTGGACCAGTGAAGCTGCATAAAATATGTTGTCATCATGATCCAAAATTGGAAAATGGGTCTACCATAATTAATAATTGTGCAGGTTGTGATAGGCGTTTTCGTAGTTTGTATGCTGGGATAAACACAATCTCTTTATGGGAGGTGTTAGATTCTATAGAGAATTTACCCTTACCAAAATATTCTGGGTTAACTCTTTCTGTGCACGATTCTTGTTCATATCGTCCAAAGCCACAAGTTCATGCTGCAGTTAGAAGTTTGTTAAGAAAGATGGATATAGAAATTATTGAGTCAGAACACTCGGGAACAAAATCAATTTGTTGTGGGGACAATTTTTATCCAAAATTACCGGTCGAAGAGGTAATTGCATTTCAAAAGAAAAGGGCGGCCCAGATGCCTTGTCAAGATGTGGCAGTTTATTGCGTATCTTGTATAAAGTCTATGACAATTGGTGGAAAAACAGCACATCATATGGTTGATCTTTTGCTAAATGAACAAACTGATCCTCAGGTGACTGATATTGTTGCATATCATATTGAGGTGCAAAAGTATATTGATAATCATTAAAATTTTTACTCTCTATGAGGATATGAAATACTCTCCTTTATGTCCTCTTAGCCAGGTGTTAGAGCATTAACCCTAGACATTAAGATTCTATAATATTTATGAATTTGTTGAGTGGGAGTTTTGAATATCAAAATAAAAATTATTGGATTATATATTACAGATAAAAAATTAAAGCGTGTTAGATATTACTTTATTTTAAGTGGTATACAACACGCTTCTTTGTGTTTTTATTTAAATTCTTCTATATCCAAAACTACATCCTATAAGCATCTTTTTCACCGTTGTTCATGCTTATGCATATGGTTAGAATGGAAATTATAATACTTATTAGTATAAAAGGTAACCTTGTACAAGAGTATTGTTAATAATTTAAAAACTATTAAAAATAAAACTGAATCTAATATAAAAAGATTTTTAATAAGATCATATTTATTAAGGATGACAGTGCAATTGTATGTAAGTGTAAGATATAAGGTATCAAAACGTAAGAGAAATAATATTATATTAATGATGTCTACTAAAATTATTTAGGAGGGGATATTGTGGATACCTTAAAAATGTATATCAATGGTGAATGGATAATAAATACCAACAATAAAAAGAGAAAAATAAGAACACCGATAGATGGAAAAACAATAGCAATAGTCACAGAAGGAGACAAAAATTGTGTAGATAAAGCAGTGAAATCTGCCAAAAATACACTATCAAAAGAACATCAATGGAAAAATATATCATCAGGAGAAAAAAGTTATATATTAAATAAAATAGCAGAACTAATAGAATCCAAAGCAGATTTAATAGCAGAAACAGAAACTAGAAATACAGGTAGGCTATATAAAGAAACCATAAATGATGATGTATTTGGAGCAGCAGCTGAATTTAGAAATTATGCGGGAATACTATCTGAAATAAGTGGAAAAACACATAACCAATCCTCAGATTTATTTTCATTGAGTGTAAGAGAGCCTATTGGAGTATGTGGAATAATAGTACCTTGGAATTACCCTCTACTTACAGCTTCATCTTATATAGCGGCTGCTTTGGCAGCAGGAAATCCAATAGTTGTAAAACCATCTTCATCTACACCACTTACAACTATACTATTATTTGAAATATTTGAAGAAGCAGGGCTGCCTAAAGGGGTTGCAAACTTAGTTCTTGGTTCAGGTAATGAAGTAGGTATGAGCTTAGCAACACACGAAGATCTAGATATGATAGTTTTTACAGGGAGTACTAGAACAGGAAGTGAGATTGTACAAAGTTCTAATAATATTAAAAAAATGTTATTAGAATTAGGAGGTAAATCTCCTATATTAGTATTTGATGATGTAGATATTGACACTGTTGTTGATAATATAATGTTTTCGATATTCCTTAGTCAAGGTCAAGTATGTGTATCAGGTTCTAGGGTATATGCACAGGATGCAATATATGAACGTTTAATCGATAAACTAGTTGAGAGAACTAAAAAAATAAAACTAGGAAACCCTATGGATGAAAAATCTCAGATGGGACCTATATGTACAAAAGCTCATATGGAAAGTGTTTTAGATTATATCGGTAGTGGAATAAATGAAGGGGCAAAATTAGTTTGTGGAGGGAAAAGAGCACAAGGAAATGGATTAGAAAATGGATGGTATATAGAGCCAACAATATTTACAGATTGTAAGCAAGATATGAAAATCGTCCAAGAAGAAATATTTGGACCAGTGTTAACAGTTCAGAAATTTACATCTGAACAAGAAGCTATAGATATGGCTAATGATACTAAATATGGATTAACCGCTCAGGTATACACAAGTAATTTAGGTAAAGCTATGAGAGTAGCAAATCAAATAGAAGCAGGTATGGTATGGATAAATACTTATTTAGAAGCCAATGCAGGATGTTCAGTAAGTCCATATAAACAAAGTGGACTTGGTACAGTTGGAGGAGTTACAGGCCTATTAGAGTTTACTAAAAGTAAGTTAATACACATAAAGAGCAAAGCGCAGAGAATAGGATGGTTTGATAATTAATATATACTATTGAAAAACGATTTATCCCTTAATCCAAGACTAATTATTATCTTCCTTACACATTATATTGATAAATAGGATATTTATTATTTTATAAGATATTATATGATAAAATATATTAAACAAAATAAATATAGTCAGTTTAGAAACTAAAATTTAAATTTACTCGATTTAGAAGAGATTAGTAATTTATAGCTATTGAGTAATTTAGAAATGACTAATAAATTTAGGGGGAGGCAATAATTTGATGAACAGAATGAATATTATATGCTTGGGTGTAAGGAATATGGAAAAAGCAGTCGTGTTTTATCGAGATGTGCTTGGATTTGAAACCAATGAAAAAGAAAATAATCCTAAAGTCATATTTTTTAATACTTCAGGAACAAAATTAGAGTTATACCCTATCGATTTATTAGCTGAGGATATTAGTAAAGAAAATCCACCTAAATTTGGAACTGGATTTGGTGGAATTACACTTGCTTATAATGCTAAAAAGAAAGAAGAAGTAGATTCAATAGTTGAATTAGCTCGAAAAGCTGGGGCTAAAATCGTAAAAGAACCACAGGAAGTGTTTTGGGGAGGATACCACGCATATTTTTCCGATTTGTATGGATATTATTGGGAAGTTGCTTGGGGACCCGATTTTGAATTTGATGAACAAGATATGTTGAAATTGTAGAATAAATAACTCCTTGCTATTTCTTAATATAATTTAGAAAAAAAATAGTACACAGTTTAAATTTAAATAGAGAAGGTATAATATATAGTAATATAAAATATTGTATTAAAAACATGGAGGTTATCTTATGATTGAATATAATTATGAAGAATCAAAGAATAGAATTGCAGCATATTATAAAGGAAAAGAAGTTGGAGAAATAACTTATTCTAAAGCTGGAGAAAATATTTTAATTGTCGATCATACTTATGTAAATGAGGAATATAGAGGTAAATCTATAGCAAACCAATTAGTTAAAAATGTGGTTGACTTAGCAATTTCACAAAATAAAAAGATAGTTCCTTTGTGCTCGTTTGTAAGAAAAGAATTTGACAGAAATCCTGAATATCAGGAAGTAGAGTCTAAATAAAGTATTAAGTATGTCAGCATTTATATATTTAACTAAATTTATTAAGAATAGAAAAAGTTTTAAAAAAGAATTTAACTTATAAAATACGATATACTATTAAATTTTAATATATCGTATTTTTTATTTTTACTTGGATGTAAATTATTATAGAGGATAAAAATGATTTAAATTATTTATGTTTTTATTTATCTATAGATTTATTCTTTAAATCTATAGATGTTATTTTTATTGTTAAAATGAGCTTGTCTATTATTATGTACAAAGTACAAATTGTACGCTAGGAAAATATATATAATAAGAGGGAAAATATATATTACAAAGATTTTTAACGAATAAAAAGAATGGGGGATCTTTTATGAGAGAAGATGAGGATAAGCTGGTTGAAGGTATGGACAATGATAATGAAAATAAAGAGACAGAAGGATCGGAACCTGTTGGAATAAAAGAAAATGTTGAGACTGAAAAAGAATTAGAAGAAAGCATAATTAATAATGGTTATGGAATACAGCAACCTAATAATGATAATGACGATATTGAGGTTACTTCTTTAGATATTGAAGAAAACACCGAGTACAAAAATATGCCAGATGCAGAGTTTTTTGATGCAGTAAATGAAACGAATGAGAATTTATGTAAGTCTTGTGGCGAGGAAGTTTCAGAAAATCAAATATTTTGTCCGAAATGTGGCAAAAAGGTTAAAGAAGACCCGATATATAGGAAGAAAAAGATAAATATTATAGTAGGGGTAATAGGTATAATACTGATAATAGCTTTTTCAGTGATCTTTGTTAATGAGAAAAAGCAAATAGAGGAAGAGAAAAGGCAGCAAGCTATAATTGAAATGCAAAGAGAAGATAGAGAGCAATATATTGATGATTTTGAAAACTTTACTTATAAAGTTATAGATGCCGGAGCAAATATAGAGGGTATAACCAACACAATTCAAAAGTATTGGTATGAAAATATATTTGAAGGAAAACATGGAGCTGATATTGATGAAGCTATTCTAAATGCTATGTCTGATCAAGATGATAAAATTAAGAAAGCTCAAAATTTAGATGAGGATATACTAGCTTTATATATAAGGCTTAAGGAAGTACCTAAGGGTAGCGAAGATTTAGATAACTATGTAGATGAGATTGAGGATTTATACAATGTTTATTCAGATTACTACAACTTTGCTGTAAGTCCAAGTGGGAACTATGCTCAATATACAACAAGTAATGGAGATAAAAATAGTGCTTTTGTAACAAAGTATAAATCCTTAGAAAGTATCCTTAGGTCAGACAGCAATTTTAATAATTTAGAAGAAAAAGATCTATAAAATAATATTTCAATATATTTTTATTAATTTTAATAAAGTGTGTTTATATATAATCTATTTATGTGTAAACACACTTTTTATTTCTATTACATAACAGCAGTAAGTATATCAGAGAGATTTTCCTTATACAATTGCGTTAACAGCCTATGATATTTTAACTAACCCTGAGTTAGTTCAAAATATGAGCAAAGAACATTCAAATACTTTAGGTGGTAAAAAAATATGTATCAGCAGCAATTCCATCTGATGTTATGCCACACTAATAAAAGAAGCCGATAGTAACTGCTATCGGCTTCTTTTACTATATAAACCCATTGAAGTTAATTATAAATATTCACTTTTGTTTTATATACTACTATTTATCTTTAACTAAAGCTTCTAAAACAATTTGAATTTGCGTCGTAGCTCCGCAAGAAAATGCATCTTCATTGATTTTAAACTTAGGATGAAGGTTCATAAATTAGCATCACCTCTGATTGAGTACCTATACTATAACAAACTTTGTATTAGGAATAATTTATTCACTACAAAAAAATAGCGATTCACAACATTGAACCTCTTTTTTTAATATCTAATGTTATAATATTTTAAAAATAAATGGAATAATATACATAAATTCTTAATTTAACTATAATTAAATTTATTATATTAGCATATCACAAAAGGAGGTAAATGTTATGATAATTTTCAATTCGAAAAAAAGGTATTTTTTAGTTATTACGTTTCTATTTCTGTTACTATCACTAGTTTTTATAAAAGACATATCTGGTGAAGAAATAGGTGTAAGTACACCTGATGAACTAGCTGATACAGTTAATTCAGCAAATGATGGAGATATTATCAAATTGAAAGATGATTTTATATTTGATAAAGTTAATATCAATAAGACAAACGACACAAATATTACAATAGATGGAGAAAATAAAGTTTTCACATCTGGTAATATAACTATTAATGGATCAGGAAATGGATCAATTATAGTCAAAAATCTAAAATTTACTCAAGCGACTGAATCCAGGGCTTTTAATATTTATTCAACCGCTAAGATTATATTAGATAATGTTCAGATATTTGAACGTACAAAGTTTGATAGCGGTGGTGCTATATTATTGGGTGGTGCTTCAAATGTAGATATAATAAATTCGACTTTTGAGAATAACATATGTAATGGATCAGGATATGATGGTGGAGCAATAGCTGCGAAAGGTTTTGGGGGAAAGCTAAAAGTTAACAATTGTGTTTTTAAGGGAAATAAAACTACTGTTGCAGGAACTGGTAATTTTGGTGGAGAAGGAGGAGCTATAAGTTTTAATATGATTAGTAGTACAGCAGTAATTAATATATATAATTCATATTTCGCTGAAAACGAAGCTGTAAAAGATGCATCTGTAAACAAAATAAAATTAGCAGATGGTGGTGCACTTTCATTTTTTAATATTGTACAAGGAAGTACATTAAATATAGAGGGTAATACTTTCTATAAAAATATAGCTGGTGATGATGGAGGGGCTATACTTATACAAACTAATAGTAATTTAATTAGTGGTATTAAGTTAGCCAATAATACATTCTATATGAATGAAGCTCAAGGTTTAGATGATACTATATCAAATGGTGGAGCAATTCAATTTTACGCGAATGGTAGCCTATTTGAAGGAAGAAAAGCAGTTGTTAATTTAGAGAATAATAGCTTTATAAAAAATAAGGCAAAATATAGAGGTGGTGCAATAGCTGGCTCAGGTTATGCAACAAATATGTCTGGTTCTAATAGTAAAAATAACATATTCGTGGGAAATATATCCACGATATATGAGAACTATAACAATGTAGATCAACCAAGCAACGTTGGAGATAATCTTGGTGGTAATATAGGATTTGACAATGGGACAAAGTCAAATATAACAATCGAAGATGTATTTGGAAAATCAGAAGTTGCCCTAGTAGATAATTATAGTGGTATTAAAGCTGGTTATGAAGAAGATCGTATTGTAATTCCTTCAATTCCTATTGCTCCTGAATTACTTGCAGATGAAGTTGCTGATTCCACAAACTATGATAAAGACCAAAGAGAGTTACCGAGAACTGGAGGAAACACAGATGTTGGTTCAGTAGAAATATCTTGGATTAAATACGACGCAAATGGTGGGACTTTTACTCTACCTGAGTTAACTCATTATAATGGTACTAAATATTATGAGGGAACTAATACTAATAAATACTACGATGTAAATTACATAGATGCGAATAATAAAATAAAGTCAAAAGAAGATTTAAATTTACTTAAGGGCGATGAGATTTTTTTAGGGTGGTCAACAAATCCAGATGCAACATCTCCTGATGTACAATATAAAGAAGGTAAAGAAATAACACACTTACCAGAAAATTTGGTACTATATGCAGTATGGAAGAAAGATGGAGGTAGCACAGGAGGCGGTGGGGGAGGAACAGTTGATCCACCAAATACAATGCAATCTGTGATCTTAGCAAGCGGAGAGAAGTATACAGATGTTCTTACTGCTACTGTACTAGGCAATGAAAAAAATTGTCCAATTCTTTTAACTACAAGAGATTCAATTGATGAGAAAACTATAAAAGAAATAAAAAGATTAGGTGTTAGTGAAGTTATTATTTCAGGAGGAACGGACTCAGTTTCAGATAAAGTTATAGAGCAATTAAATGGTTACAAGGTAAGAAGAGTTGCAGGTGTAGATAGATATGAAACAGCAGTAAAAATAGGCGCTGAAGTGAGATCTTTAGCAGGAAATTTAGATGAAGTAATGTTAGTCGATGGAACAAACTTTCCTGACGTAATTACAATATCAACACTTGCATCTCTAAAAAGGGTTCCAATTCTTATAACTCAACCAGATCAACTAGTTAATACTACAAAAGATTCATTTAAAGAGTGGTCAATCAAAAATGTGACTATAGGAGGAAGTTATAATTCAGTATCAAAAAATGTAGATAATAGTCTGGGTGATTCAAATATAAGGAGATTAGGTGGAGTAGATAGATATGAAACAGCAGAACTAATAGGAGCAGAGGTTAGAAAATTGACAGGTAATACTTCAGATATGATTTTAGTCGATGGTACTGACTTCCCTGATGGTATAACTATAAATAGTTTGGCTTCAAAGTTCAAGTCACCAATAATGCTAACAACCCCTGATAAACTTATAAATATAACAGAAGATAAAATATCAGAATGGTCAATAAAAAATATACTAATAGGTGGGGGATACAATTCTGTATCAAAATATATAGAGAACAACTTAAATGTAGATAAAAAAGAGAGAGTAGCAGGGGAAGATAGATACGAAACGGCAGTTAAGATATCTCAGAGATTAACTCAGACAAATAAAGCAATAGGAGATAGATAATAAAAAATTGCTATAACAATAATGAACTTTAATTGAGAAACATCCAAATTCTTTGGGTGTTTCTTTTATAAAGTAGATAAACAAATGTCAGAATTTTATTGTTAGGTATATTCACTTTAATTAATTGTTGATATTATATAATTAGTAGAAGGTAGAATTGAGTAAAAGACTAACAGTAAGATTTAAATAAATTTTGCATACAAATTAATCTATATAAGATATGGAGATGTTTATTTTTATGAGAATAATAACTCAAGAAGAATTACTAGCAATATTAGAAAAAAGAGATGAAGAGGCAATTGATCTTAATGAAGTTTGTTTTGATAAAATGGATTTACAAGGTATAGATTTTCATAATATTAATCTTTCAAGGTCGAGTTTTAAAAATACTAATTTAAGTGGAGCTAATTTACGAAATTGCAACTTGACCGGAATTAATATAGAAGGTGCTAATTTGTTTGGAGCAAACTTAGAAGGTGCAGTAATTAAGGATATAGTATTTGATGAGAATACAAAGTACTATAATATGGCTTGCCCTGAAGAAGGAGCCTTTATTGGTTGGAAAAAATGTTTTAACTTTAGAGTTGTTCAACTATTAATACCCGCGGATGCTAAAAGATGTTCAGCTACATATAATGCGTGTAGATGTAACAAGGCAAAAGTTCTTTCAATAAAGAGTATTGATTACAAAGAATCATATGATGAGGCGGTTTCTTATGCCGATGGTAATTTTAAGTACCGTGTGGGAGAGTGGGTTATTCCAAGTGGTTTTAATGATGATCGATGGAATGATTCCACTGAGGGGATACATTTCTTTATGACAAGAGAAGAGGCAATTGCTTTTTTATAAATGATTATAAAATTAAATTATTAAAAATAAAGTCGAATATTATATGAAATAACAATAGTTTGTCGAATGATTATTGTTATTTTCTATTTTTATTTCTATTTTATATACTTTATTTTACTATAGTCTTAGGCAATTGTATTATTTTTTAAATAGGAGGATAGAAATGAAAATTAAATCTGCAAAAAAATTGCTGCTAGGCGTAATACTTGTAATAGGGGTATTTTCGTTTGCTGCCTGTAGTAAGGAAGAAGCAAAAAAGGACGAGGGATCAGATGCTTATAAAACTATAACTACACAAGATTTGAAAGAAAATCTAGATGATAAATCTTGGGTAGTGGTAGATACTAGACTGAATGACTCTTATAATGGTTGGGTATTAGATGGTGAAAAAAGAGGAGGCCATATAGACGGAGCAGTTGATTTTTCTGCAAATTGGCTTTCAGTAGACAACAAAGACAAAGATAAGATACTTGATGAAGCATTAAAAACTAAAGGTATTAATACTGGCAAAAACATAGTTTTATACGATGCTAATGGTAAGGATGCAAATAAAGTGGCAGATTATCTTTCAAAGAAAGGTTATAAAAATATATATACATATGATGTAAAAGAATGGGCTAATGATAATAAATTGCCAATGAAATTATATGAAAACTACGAATTAATAGTTCCAGCAAAAGTTGTGAAAGAAGTTGTAGATGGAAAAACGCCTAATACTTTTAAAGATGCTAAAAATGTTAAGGTAGTAGAAGCTAGTTGGGGAGAAGAAAAAGAATCTTATTTAAAAGGACATGTTCCTACTAGCGTTCATATAAATACAGATACTATAGAACCTCCACCAGAGTGGATGCTGGCAAATGATAAGGATCTTGAAAAATTTGCTTTAGATTATGGATTTACAAAAGATGATTCTGTAATAGTAACAGGTCCAGATCCAATGGCATCTTACAGAGTTGCGGTTGTACTTAGATATATTGGTATAAATGATGTAAGAGTTTTAAATGGTGGTAATGATGCATGGGTTTCAGCTGGATATGAATTAGAAACTAAATCTAATAAAAAAGCTCCAGGTACAGATTTTGGTTCATCTATACCGGCAAATCCAGATTTAATAGATACAATACCAGAACTTAAAGAACATTTAAAAAATCCAGAGTATACATTGGTTGATGACAGAACTAAAGAGGAATTTGAGGGTAAAATCTCTGGTTACAGTTACCATGATAAAAAAGGACGTATACCTGGAGCAGTTTATGGATATTCAGGTACAAGTGCTACAACTTTAGAAGATTATCGTAATATTGATAACACAATGAGAAATGCAGACGAGATAAAGGCACTTTGGGATAAGTCAAAAATTGATACGAACAAACATCTTATATTTATGTGTGGGAGCGGATGGAGAGCAGCAGAAGTAATGACTTTCGCAAATGTAATGGGTGTTGAGAAGTATTCTCTATACAGTGATGGATGGATTGGTTGGAGTAATGATCCAGCAAATCCGGTTGAAACAGGAGTACAAGAATAATTTTTAAAAAAGGGGCATCTTATTAAATAGATGCTCCTTTTAATTAATTTAGTTAAACAAACTAATCTAAATATTTATTAATAAAGTTTTCAATCTTTTCCCAATACATTTCTCCAGCTACACTTGCAGCTTCGCCATGACCAGCACCTTTTACATAGAGCTTTTCTTTAGGTACATTTGCAGCTTCGTAAACTTCATTGAACATTGAAGAAGGTACAAAAGTATCATTGTCACCATGAATGAACATCATAGGTGTTTTAGACTTAGCAACTTGATCGATAGCACTAGCTTCTTCAAGTGTGTATCCAGCACGAATTTTTGTTACTGCAGATGAAAAATTCATAATAGGAAAAGAAGATAAATTAAAAATCTCCTTTAGTTGATAAGAAAACTCATCCCATACAGATGTATAACCACAGTCTTCTATGATAGCCTTTACATTCTTAGGTAGTTCCTCACCGGAAGTCATCATTACAGTAGCACCACCCATAGATACACCATATAGAACTATTTCGGCGTTTGGATTATTTTTTACAATATCGTTAATCCAAGAAACTACATCAAGTCGGTCATGCCAGCCCATACCAATATACTCTCCTTCACTTTTTCCCTGTCCTCTAGCATCTGGGAGTAAAACATTAAATCCCATATCGTAAAAACGAGATGCTGACTTAGTCATAAGAGAGCCTTGACCTCCATACCCATGACATATAATAGCGTATTTATTTGTTTTCTCAGCGTTATTTATACTGTAGAAGTGAAGTTTGAGATTATCGTACGATTGAATATATTGATTATTGAACCCGCTGTCTTTGAGCCATTTTTCGCTATCTAGTAGTTCTTTCTCTCCGGAAGAATCGACGTCAGCTTCATTATCTATTGAATTGTGAGGTGCATTAAGTACTGTTGACTTATCTGTGTTTGGATTTAGTGCTAGGTTGTAAAACATATTGCCCATATAAAATCCTGCTACAAGTATAACTATTATTAAAATAGATATGGGAATTAGTATTCTTTTTTTATATTTCTTCATATCTCCTCCATTACATTTCTTTAATGTTTAAAAATATATATCATACAAAAATTAGAATTAATTTTTCTAATTTCATAATGGTATTTATGATATGTATATTAGTTTTAATAAAAAAATAAAACCCTTAGTAATGATTTAAACCATTATACTAAGGGTTTTTATGTAGTTGGGGTTGGGAGAAAATAAAATTATCCGATAAACATTTGTGTCCAGTAAATTTGACCATTGCTGTTTTGTGCAACACCAACGCCTATTTTAGTGAAGTTTCCGTTTAGAATATTTTTTCTGTGACCTTCTGAGTTCATCCATGAATTTACAACTTCTTTAGGATTTCTTTGACCCATTGCTATATTTTCACCTGCAGTCTTATAGCTTATTCCAAATTGTTTTAACATATCAAATGGAGAACCATAAGTTGGAGAGTTGTGGTCAAAATAATTTTTATCGATCATATCTTGAGATTTTTTTGTAGCTACACTTGATACTTCTGCGTCAAGAGTAAGAGGTTTTACTCCTTGTTTAGATCTCTCTGCATTTACCAAATCAACAACTTCTTTTTGGTAAGCAGAGAAGTTTCCTGTAGTAGATCCTGCATTATTGTCGTTGTTATCACCAGGATTAGTAGTGTTACCTGAGTTATTGTCGTTGTTATCGCCAGGATTAGTAGTATTACCTGAGTTATTATCATTATCGTTGTTATCACCAGGATTAGTAGTGTTACCTGAGTTATTGTCGTTGTTATCACCAGGATTAGTAGTATTACCTGAGTTATTATCATTATCGTTGTTATTTCCTGGCTTGCAATTAGTTCCTAAGCCATTGTTGCAGTCATTCTTATCTTGATCTTTAATTGTGCAAGAATTATCTTTGCAAGGTTTTAGTTCAGGTTTTAATGAACACTTTGGCTTTGCTGAATATTTATATTTAGCGTTACTGCATACTGACTTATTAGTATTCACATTTGCGCAATTCTCAAGAGATAATGCACTCGCAGGAACAGCGCTAGAAGCTGTTGCTATAGTTACTACTCCTAAAGCTAATAAAGTCTTTAATTTTGTTGGTATATCTCTTCTCATTATAAAACACCTCGTAATTTAAAAATTCTAAAATTGTTACTAAATTGTAACCTTTAGTGTGGGGGTACCCTGTGCATTTATACTAACATATAAAATAGTGTTTTTTTACTGTAAAGATATGTAAATAATACAAAAATAGGCTGAAGGCTAGTTATATGCTAATAAAAAAATACGAAAATTAACTTAAAAAATACTTGTAATGTGAATTTTTTATTAAATTTAAAACTTTTATATATAATATTAGCGTCTAATAATTGAATGTATTATTTGTATTAATGATTAAGAAAGAGAGGTCAAAAAAGTGTTCAAAACTCTAAAAAGAAAAAAAGTAGAAGAGTTTATAATAGATAATCGTGAAAATTTTTATAGAGTTGCATACAGTTATGTTAGAAATGAACAAGATGCATTGGATATTTTGCAAGATGCAATATATAAAGCATTAAATTCTGTAGAAAATTTAAAAGAAAGTAAGTATATAAAAACTTGGTTTTATAGAATAGTTGTAAACTCGAGTATTGATTTTTTAAGAAAAAATAAAAAATATGGCGACTTATTAGAAATAGATCATCTTGAATCGTTAGAAAGTCATGATAAACATGCAGATATTGACTTAAAAAAGAATTTAGATGATCTACCAGAAAAATATCGCATTGTCATTGTCCTAAGATTTTTTGAAGATCTGAAGATAGAGGAGATAGCAAATATTTTAGATGAAAATGTAAATACAATTAAAACGAGGTTGTATCAAGGTTTAAAAAAATTAAGAATTAAAATCGAAAATGAGAGGAGAGGTTATTATGAGTAATACAAGATTAAACGAACTAAAAAAAGAGTATATGGGCACTCCTATACCAGAAAACTTGTATTCTATCATTGATGAGCAGATAAAAAATATTAAATTAGAAAATAAAAAAAAATATAGTTTTAAAAGAAGATTAAATGTTGCATTAGTATCTATCTTAAGCTTTGTTTTATTGATAAACGTAAGTCCTGCATTTGCAGAGACAATCTCAAAGGTTCCAGTATTATCACATTTAGTGAAACTTGTTACGGTAAGGGAGTACATTATAAAAAAAGATGGTTATGATGCAAGAATAAAAGTTCCAGAAATACAAGGGTTAGATGATAAAAATTTAGAAAAAAGAATAAATGAAAACTTCAATAATGAAGGTAGAAAATTATATGAAGAGCTAAATAAAGAAGTAAATTTAAATAAAGTAAATAACAAATACGTTAGCACAGACTATGTAGTTAAAAGTGAAACTAATAATAGACTTTCAATAGAAATGGAAAAATTAGAAATAGAGGCATCTGGTTATACGACAAAGAAACATTATAATATTGATAAAAATAAAAAAATAATTTTAACACTTCCAATGCTGTTTAAAGATGAAAAATATATAGATGTAATTAGCCAAAATATAAAAGTACAAATGAGGGAGCAAATGAAAAAGGATTCTAATAAAGTTTACTTCATTGACCAAGATGAGGGCGGTTTAGAAAACTTCTCTAAGATAGATAAGAATCAAGACTTTTATATAAATGATAAAAACCAATTAGTTATATCATTTGACGAATACGAAGTCGCACCAGGATATATGGGAGCTATAGAGTTTGTAATTCCAGATGATGTTTTAAACGGATTATAAGCGAAACTGTATTACAACAATTAATAATATAAAAAAGGCGATAGCTATTCATAGATATCGCCTTTTTATATTATTCTATTATCAATTTTATGTGTTTAAACAAAACATAGTATTTACTCAAAGATTATTGATCTAAGTTCTATTTACTAATTTCGCCACCTTCTACAACAACACTTTCAGGATCTACGGCGTCACCGTAAACTGGAAGTAAAGTCGCATCGTAATCAGAATGGAAGAAGTTCTCTTTTCCTAAAGTTTTGATTTCTTCATTTAACCATTCTACAAGTTCTTTATTACCTTTTTTAACTGCTGGTGCAATTGTATCTACACTCCCAAGTGAGTCGATACTTGTAGTATACCCCTTATTTTTTGTAACCCATGCAAAAAGTAAAGTGTTATCATGCGCTATTGCATCGCCTCTTTTATCCAAAAGTGCGTTGAAAGCGGCTGTATTTTCGTCATATTTTAAAAGTTCTATATTTGGATAATTTTTTGTAAAATAAGTTTCTGCAGTTGTACCTTTATTCACAATAAGCTTTTTACCTTTTAATTGAGAAACATCTGTAATAGGACTTGCATCTGGAGTTACAATACCAAGTGCTACCTTCATATATGGTAGAGCAAAGTCTACTTTTTCCTTTCTTTCATCTGTTACTGTAAAGTTAGCAAGAATAATATCTACTTTATTTGTTTCTAAAAACTCAACACGGCTTGCGGCTTCCACAGATACGAACTCTACGGCATTTTCATCACCAAGTAAGTCTTTAGCGATACGTTTACCAAAATAAACATCATACCCTTGAGGTTCTCCATTTTCATCGATATATCCAAATGGGGCTTTGTCACTAAATACTCCTATACGAATTTTACCGGATTCTTTAATTTGTTCCAAAGAAGATTTACTTTCTTTTTGGCTTGTTACATTTTTGCATCCACTTACTAGACCTATTGTTAAAACTAAAGTAAATAATAAAGTAAATATAGCTATTGATTTTTTCATAAAAACCTCCCATTAAAAATTAAATATATTTAAAAACTTCTCAGCCCTCTCTGTTTTAGGGCTTTTGAAAAATTCTTTCGGTGTATTTTCTTCAACTATGATTCCATCATCAATAAAAATAATTCGATCTGCTACTGCTTCTGCAAATTTCATTTCATGAGTTACAATAGCCATCGTCATACCTTGATTGGATAGCTCTAAAATTACATCTAGAACTTCTCTAACCATTTCTGGATCCAGGGCTGCAGTTACCTCATCAAATAAGATTATTTCTGGATTCATGCATAATGCACGGACAATCGCCACTCTTTGCTTTTGACCTCCCGAAAGCTGTCTTGGATATGAATTGGTTTTATCTTCTAGACCAACCCTCTTTAGTAAATTTATAGCCTGAATTTTAATATCATCTTTATTTCTTTTTTGAGCTTTTACAGGACCTAGCATGATATTATCTAGAACTGTCATATGCGGAAATAAATCATAACTTTGAAAAACCATACCGATTCTTTGTCTCAGCAAATGCCATGGAGTTTGTTTAGTATTCATCAAGTCACCATTTAGGCTAATGCTTCCAGACTGAAATTCTTCTAGTCCATTTATGCATCTAAGTAACGTGCTTTTTCCACATCCAGAAGGCCCTAAAATCACTACGACTTCTCCCTTGTGGATATTAAGGGATACTCCTTTTAATACTTCATTATCACCGTAGCTTTTCTGTAATTTTTTAATCTCTATAACTTCCATAATTAATCCCCCCATTTTGTTTCGAGTTTTTTTGATGCGATAGATATAGGAAAACAGAGTATAAAATAAAGAACTGCAATCCACCCATATACCCAAAGTGGAGCGCTTGGGTTAGATAAAATAGAGGATTCGATAATCTGCTGACCTACCTTTAGTACTTCTACGACTCCAATCAAAACCACTAAAGAGGTGGTTTTTATAATTCTAGTTGAAAGGTTAATTGCTGCAGGTATCATTCTTCTGATTGCCTGTGGAATGATGATGTAGAGATATATTTGATTCTTTGTAAGACCAATTGCTTTTCCACTCTCTATTTGGTGTTTAGGTAAAGATGTTATAGCTCCTCTTACAATATCTCCCATTTCTGCTATTCCCCACATAGAGAATACAATAAGAGATATAAGAAAAGAGTCAATGTGGATACCTATTAGCTTTGTTATTCCAAAATAAAAAATAAATAACCATACTAAAAGAGGAATAATACGAATTGCTTCAAGGTAAATCCTGCTAACAAGTATTACAATCTTATTCTTACTCGTCATGATAACTCCAAATATAATTCCGCCAATAATTGATATTAAGATTGAAAAAATTGCAATTTCTAGAGTAACCGTAAGACCAGTTAAGATTCTATCCATGTTTTTGCCTTTAAATAAAATATCATAACCCATAACCGGCATATCTCAACTTCCTTTCTAAAAATGTAAGAGTAATGGATAATGGCAGTAAAATAATAAGATAAGAGATTATAAGTAAAAATAATGCTTCATTGGTATCATAATAAATACCGATCAAATCTTTTGCCAAGAATGTGAGATCTGCAATTGCCACAGCACTAAAGAGAGAAGTCTCTTTAAGGAGAAATATTATATTTGCTCCTAAAGCTGGAATAGATATTGCCATAGCTTGAGGAAATATAACATATCTCATAAGTTGAAATCTTGTAAGACCTATGCTTTCACCTGCATCCAACTGCGATTTACCCACAGCATCTAGCCCGCTTCTAAATGCTTCAGCAATATAACTACCACCTAAAAAACCTAATCCAGTAATTGCACAGACCTCTGCTGGAAGTTTTAATCCCAATTTTGGAAGTCCATAGTACATAAAGAATAATTGTATCAATAGCGGAGTATTCCTAGATACTTCAATGTAGATTCCTATAACTTTATCAAGTACAGGAACTTTATAATAACGAATGAAGCTACATACTAATCCAACTATGAGTGCAAGTAAAATTCCGAGAACTCCTAGTATGATTGTAATCTTTGCAGACTGAATGTAAAGTGGGATGTATTTAATAATGACATCTAAGTTTATGTTACTCACCACCTTTCGTATATTTGTTATTATCAAAATGATAATAATGAATATATTATATAATTATCATTTTGATAGCGCAAGCTTTTTTTAAAAATTTAATGTACGAGGGGATATGAATTGATATAATAAATATTCAAAAGATTAAAACTAAATAAAAATAGATATTTAAATAAATAGTAGAGAAGAAATGTAGGTTATAATAAAATAATATTTACAAATATAAAGTATTGATATATACTTAGTATCAGTGGGAGCTTGTATAAAATACAAGTATACGCTAGCCCTAAAAAGCCATCTATTATTATAGATGGCTTTTTGTTATAAATTTTAGAATTTATTATTTTAAGTTTTTATTAGTACATTAATGTTCTTAATGCAATTACAATAATCTCAGCTTTGAATCCGGTTTTGTGGTTAAGTTTAGAAAAAATAAGGAAAGTTAATAAGACACATAAAAATAGTGAGCATCTACTGATACTCACTATCAAAAATTTTATATTTAAATCCTTATAGAGATTTAACATGTAGTAAATAAGGCTACTACAAACTATTTAACTGCAGCAACTATAGTTATCTCAACTAGTAAGCTTTCTCTGGCCATTCTAGCTTCAACACAAGCTCTTGCTGGTTCGTTTCCGTCTTCTATCCAAGCATCCCAAACTGAGTTCATGTCTGCGAAATCTTTCATATCTCTTAGATAAATGTTAGCTGATAATATATGATTTTTATCAGATCCATACTTATTTAATAGATCTTCTATCTTCTTTAATACTTCTGCAGTTTGCTCTTTTACGTCACCTTCAGCGTGAGTTTGTCCACAAAGATATACAGTGTTGTTATGCACAACAGCTCTACTCATTCTTCCAGTTCCTTCATATCTTTTGATTTCCATATATATGATACCTCCTAATTTATAACTAATAAAATTATAATATAAAAATAGCTTAAATTCTACTAAATAAATTAAATTAAATTTCTTGAAGCTAAAAAGGGTAAGAATATTTGTGTTATTATAAATATAGATTAACGTTGCTGTATAAATAATAATACTTATTTATTGTATAAAATTTATGGAAGATGATAAATATACTTTTTATACAAGAGATATGGAGGATATTAAAATGGTTGAAGTATATCTTATGTTTAATGGAAATTGTAAAGAGGCGATGGCGTTTTATAAAGAAGCCTTAGATGGTAAAGATGAAGCAGTTTTGACGTATAAAGATATATTGAGTAAAGATGATAAAGACTATGAGTCTATGAAAGATCTTATAATGCATGGAGAAATGAATATTAAAGGGTCTGTAATTAGTTTTTGCGACTATCATAATTTAACTGTAGGTGATCATATATCGGTAGTATTAAAGCTTGATTCAGAAGATGAAGTAGTTACTTGTTTTAACAATCTAAAAGTTGGAGCAGAAGTGCTTTCTGAGGTGGCACCAAGTTTTTTCAGTCCTATGTATGGGAATTTAAAAGATAAGTTCGGTGTTAACTGGATAATACTAGCTAGAAAAAAAGATGCTTAAAAAGCATCTTTTTATTTTTGATTTCTATAGCTGTTTACAAGTTTTTTAATTAACCAAATTATTGTTATCGCTAGTATTACGGATAATATTAATTCAAATGATATCAGTTCTAACTTAAATAAATCGCTTAAAATTGTACCGCCAGTTATCAATATGTAGTTCCATATAAATATTCCAAGAGTTGAAAAAACTATAAATTCAACCAAGTTCATTTTTGCTACACCCGCGACCAAAGATATCGCAGTTCTAGCTATTGGAATAAATCTAGTAAGTAATACAGATAGTTTACTGTATTTCCTCATAAAATTATTTGAAGCAGATATCGATTTTTTAGTCTTGGGAAATTTCTTAATTATGTATTTTATAACTTTTTCACCAAAATGATATCCAATCCAATAGTTTAGAATAGATCCGAATAATCCGGCCACAGTAGATAAAAGTATAAGTAAAAATATATCTATATTATATTCCTTACCTACAACTCCTATCATGGGAAGAATAACTTCACTAGGTATAGGGAAGTTGGCGTACTCTAAAAAAACGAGTATAAATATACTCACGACTCCGTAGTTAATTACAAAATTCTCTATAATTATATTAAAATCCATTGCTACATCTCCTAGAAAATATTTCCATATTATTTATATATTAATGTATATAAAATAATATAATATAGAGAATTAAAAATCAAATGAATTTACTAGATATTATTTACAATTAACCTATTATTTACAATTAACCTATTATTTTTATTTACCATACCAATAAAGTACTTATGAAATCTCAAGTCATTGGTAAGCTCTGGATGAAAAGATGTAACTAGCATGTTTTTTTCTCTTGCTGAAACAATATTTTCATCCACTACAGAGAGTATTTCAACATTTTTACCAATACTTTTTATATAAGGTGCTCTAATAAATACCATATCAATATCATCTCCAAGGTTTTTGACCTTAGATTTCGTCCTGAAGCTTCCAAGTTGTTTCCCATATGCATTTCTTACAACTTCAATGTCCATAGTAGAAATATGAGTGTAATCTTCACCAGATATCTTGTTAGCTAATAAAATCATTCCTGCACAAGTTCCCCATACTGGTATCTCTGATATTATTAAATCTTTAAGCATATCTTTTATATCGGTATCAACTATTAATTTTCCAATTGCCGTACTTTCTCCCCCTGGTAGTATTATTCCATTGATATCTTTTAAGTGCTCTTTATTTCTAATTACTATAGTCTCTACATTTAGTTTTTTTAAAATTGCAATGTGCTCATGGAATGCACCTTGCATAGCAAGTACACCGATTTTCATATTACCAACCTCTTACAGCTAACTTTTCTTCTTCTGGAAGAGTTAATACAGAAATTCCGCTCATGGCTCCACCAAGATCTTTAGAGATTTCTGCTAATAATTTAGGATCATTGTAATTTGTAACAGCTTTGACTATTGCATCTGCTCTTTTATGTGGATTATCAGATTTGAATATTCCAGATCCCACGAAAACACCATCACATCCTAGCTGCATCATAAGAGCTGCGTCTGCTGGTGTAGCTATACCACCTGCGGCGAAATTAACAACAGGTAGCTTTCCATTTTCATGTACATATTTTATGAGTTCAAAAGGTGCTCCTAATTCTTTTGCAGAATTCATAAGTTCATCTTCATTTAGGGATACAACTTTTTTAATATCTGAATTCATTGTTTTCATGTGAGTTACTGCTTCAACAACATCGCCAGTCCCTGCTTCGCCTTTAGTCCTGATCATCGATGCACCTTCTCCAATTCTTCTAAGAGCTTCACCTAAGTTTCTTGCGCCACATACAAAAGGGACTTTAAAATCATTTTTATTTACATGGTAAATTCTGTCTGCTGGTGTTAATACCTCACTTTCGTCTATAAAATCTATTTCTAACGCTTCAAGAATTTGAGCCTCGACAAAATGTCCTATTCTAACTTTTGCCATAACAGGAATGCTTACAGCTTCTTGTATTTTTTGAATCATACTAGGATCTGACATTCTTGCAACTCCGCCATCTTTTCTTATATCAGAAGGAACCCTCTCAAGGGCCATAACAGCACATGCTCCTGCTTCCTGAGCTATTAAAGCTTCCTCAACATTTGTTACATCCATTATTACTCCACCTTTAAACATTTGTGCTAAGTTTTTATTTAGTTCATATCTATTGCTCATAATAATCCTCCAAAATAAAATTTTTAGTTAACGTGATTGCAATCAATTGATTAAATATTATTACAACAAATTTATTTATTCAATAAATTTGGCTAAATTTGGACGTTTATAGTGATTGTATCGGTACAATTAGTTGCGAATTTTTAATTATATCTTAGGGACTAATAAATATTAATTGAGTTATAAATTATTATAAGATTTAATAAATTAGTGTTAATTCTTTAATATTACAAGTATATTTGTTTGATAGTATAAATTAGTTTAACAATATTAACTATTGATTAACTCTGTTTTTAAACATCCTTAACATTAATAAAATAAAATAAAATTAAGGAGGTAAATAAGAAATGAGATTTAAAAAATTGTATAAAAAAACTTAGTAAACTATAATAATAAAATTTTGGAGGGAGTGTTTATAAATGTTAATTAGATCAGATAGCCATGTGCATACACGTTTTTCAATTGATGGAAAGGATCATATTTATAAAATTGTAGAAAGAGCTATAGATTTAGGAGTAAAGTATATAACAATAACAGATCATTTAGAGTACGACAATAATAAATTTAGTTTAGATTTTAATAACTACTTTATAAAAATACTTGAATGCAAGGAAAAATATAAAGCTAAAATTAACATATTTGCGGGAGTAGAAGTTGGATACCAAAGTCATATTAAAGATGAAATAGATAATGTTGTAAATTCATACCCATTTGATTTCGTATTGTGTTCAACACATACAATAGATAATAAGGCTGTTAGCAAAAATGAATATTTTGAGAAGTTGACTCAGCGTGAGGCTTATACAAAATATTTTGAAAGTATTATAAAAACCGTAAAGGAATTTAAAAATTTCGATATATATGGGCATTTAGATTATGTAAGAAGATATGGAGATTATAGAAAAAACAAATACATTTATGAAGATTATAAAGATGTATTGGATGAGGTATTAAAAGAGATTTTGTATGCGGGAAAAGGTATAGAAATAAATACCTCAGGCTTTCGATACAAAGTTGATTCATTCCATCCGACAATAGAGGTATTAAAAAGATACAAGGAAATAGGTGGAGAGTTAATAACGATAGGTTCAGATGCACATAGGTCAACTGATTTATGTCGTGATTTTGATAAAGTACATGATATTTTAAAGTACTTAGGATTTGAATATATATGTGTGTACGAAGAAAGAAAGCCTAAATTTTTAAAGATTGAAGAAAATACATCACAAGTTGATAAAAATGTTATTAAAGCACAAGGGGAGACATTTATAAACATAATATAGTTTTTTGTTAT
Organism: Metaclostridioides mangenotii; assembly: GCF_018917235.1. Classification (GTDB taxonomy): domain Bacteria; phylum Bacillota; class Clostridia; order Peptostreptococcales; family Peptostreptococcaceae; genus Metaclostridioides. The sequence goes on along the minus strand of NZ_JAHLOF010000005.1, from coordinate 98,822 downwards.
GGTTTTAAAAAAATATTTATTAAAGCAACTAAAATTTGGTAGATTCCAAATTTTATTTTTTTGTCCATTTTTTCAAAATTTCTTTTAATTGATCTTAATTATATATTTTGAAATAATTAAATTATCAATTTTTGTATGGAATTGGTGTCATTTTAGTGTAGAATAAGAAATATACTTATTATGTTATAATATCCATAAAAAGCTATTATATGTTTATAATTAATGGAGGTACAAAATGAAGCAAATGATGCGCGAATTTAAAGAATTTGCACTAAAAGGAAATGTTTTAGATCTTGCTGTTGGGGTTGTAATAGGGGGAGCTTTTGGAAAAATAGTATCTTCTCTTGTCGATAATATTATAATGCCGCTAGTAGGTGTTTTACTTGGAGGACTAGACTTTACTAGTTTATCAGTAGTGGTAGGAAGCGCTACAATTAAATACGGAGTATTTATTCAATCTGTAGTTGATTTTCTAATAATTGCATTTTCTGTATTTATATTTATTAAAGTTTCAACTTCTCTTATAAAGAAAAAAGAAGTTGAAGTTGAAATTGAGGAAGAGCCTGAGGTAAATCAAGTAGAGGAGTATTTAAAAGAAATCCGTGATTTATTAAAAGATCAAAATTAGTATAATTAAAAATTATTTTATTGAATTAATAATTTTAATGTGCTAAACTTAACCTATAAAAATCAAATAAGAACAAGACGAATAGCTAGGGGCGCTAGAATTGGCTAGCTGAGAGAAAAAGCCGCAACTTACAAACCCTAATAACCTGATCAAGATAATGCTTGCGAAGGGAAGCTCAATAGACTTTATATAGATTTATCTAAATTAACATACTAGTATTAAAATTGTTTATATACTAGGAGTTTAGATATATCGGCTAATTTAGAGTATACAAGTGCTTACCTTAACAAGGATAAGCACTTTTTTATTACAAAAAAACAAAAAATGGAGGAAAAAACATGAATTACACAACTCAAATGGATGCAGCTAAAAAAGGAATAATAACAAAAGAGATGGAGGTAGTAGCTGAAAAAGAACAGTTGGATATAAAAGTTCTTATGGAACTTATGGCAAAGGGCCAAATAGTAATACCAGCAAATAAAAATCATAAATCTCTTAGTGCAGAGGGTGTTGGCAAAAATCTGAGAACTAAAATAAATGTTAATTTAGGGATATCTAGAGATTGTAAAGATGTAGAAGTAGAGCTTGAAAAAGTAAGAACTGCTATTGAAATGAAAGCTGAAGCAATAATGGATCTAAGTAATTACGGTAAGACTAGAGAGTTTAGAGAAAAAGTGGTTGAGTTGTCACCAGCTATGATTGGATCTGTACCTATGTACGATGCAATTGGATATTTAGATAAAGAACTTAAAGATATTACAGAAGAAGAATTTTTAAAAGTTATAGAACAACATGCTATAGATGGAGTCGATTTTATAACAATACATGCGGGACTTACAAGAGATGTTTGTAAGAAAATTAGAAACCATCAGAGACTAACACATATTGTTTCAAGAGGTGGTTCACTTTTATTTGCATGGATGGAATTAAACGACAAGGAGAATCCTATATATACTAATTTTGATAAGATATTAGATATTTGCGAAGAATATGATGTGACTCTTAGCTTAGGTGATGCATGTAGACCTGGATCTATAGCAGATTCCACTGATACTGTTCAAATACAGGAACTTATTAATTTAGGAGAACTTACTAAAAGAGCTTGGGAAAGAAATGTTCAAGTTATGATAGAAGGACCAGGTCATATGTCAATAGATGAAATAGAGGCTAATGTAATTTTAGAAAAAAGGCTATGTCATGAGGCACCATTTTATGTACTAGGTCCTTTAGTAACTGATATTGCCCCAGGTTATGATCATATTACTAGTGCGATTGGTGGGGCAGTTGCAAGTGCTAAGGGAGTTGATTTTTTATGTTACGTAACTCCTGCTGAACATCTGAGATTACCAAATCTTGAAGATATGAAAGAAGGTATTATAGCTACTAAGATAGCTGCACATGCTGGTGATATAGCCAAAAATGTAAAAGGAGCCAGAGATTGGGACAATAAAATGAGTAAGGCAAGAGCGGATTTAGATTGGAACGAAATGTTTAATCTAGCAATTGATCCTGAAAAAGCAAGAAGATACAGAGAGGAATCTACTCCGACTCATGAAGATAGCTGTACAATGTGTGGAAAGATGTGCTCTATGAGAACAGTTAAAAAGATATTAAACGATGAGGAGTTTAGCTTAATATAGGATTTGAATTCAACGAAAGTTTATTAAAAATATATTTTATAAAAATGGGAGGTGAAGCTTATGAAAGTAAATGGAAAAGACGTTGAGTTAAAAGAAGGTAGTAACGTTTTAGACCTTTTAGATAATTACAAACTCGATAAAAATAAAGTGGTTATAGAGGTCAATCATATTATCTTAGACGAAGAGGATTACAACAATTACATAATAAATAAAGAGGATATAGTTGAGATAATAAGCTTTGTTGGTGGGGGTTAAATGAATATTTACATAAATGAGAACTTAAAATCTGTTGAAGATAACATTAGCGCCTATGCTTTACGTGATATTTACAATAAACAAAGTGATGTCTTTGTACTGAATGGATTTCCAATAAAAGAAGATATAATTCTAAAGGCTGGAGATAGAGTAACTCTAATACAAAAGGGAGTAATCCCAAATTATGACGAACTTGAAAGCCTAATGATAGCAAGGCACACACCAAATATACACGGTAAATTAAAAAAGGGTAGCATTGCGGTATTGGGTCTTGGTGGATTGGGGTCGAACATAGCTATCTCTCTTGCTAGAATAGGTGTAGGCAACTTAGTTCTGGTTGATTATGATGTTGTAGAACCTTCTAATTTAAATAGACAGCAGTATTATATAGACGATATCGGAAAATACAAGACTCAAGCTTTGAGTGAAAATATAGATAGAATAAATCCTTTTATTGATGTTAAAACTTTAAATATGGTTGTAAATAAGGATACATTGGGCTATCACAGCTGTAATAGTTTTTTAAGTGAAGATGGAGTTGACATAGTAATTGAAGCATTCGATGATCCTAAGTACAAAGCTGAATTGTGCAATTACGTTTTAAAAAATATAAAAGAAAAATACCTAATAGCTTCGTCTGGAATGGCAGGTTATAGTGACTCAAACACAATAATGACTAAAAAGATTAGAGACAAGTTTTATATATCAGGTGATTTTATAAATGAAGCTAGGCCTGGTGAAGGGTTAATGGCGCCAAGGGTAGCCATATGTGCAAATCACATGGCAAATTTAGCTGTACAGATACTCGTAGATAAAATTAATAAATAATATATAGGAGGCAAATATGGATAGATTAACTTTAGGCGGTCGCGTATTTAATAGTAGGCTATTTGTAGGAACAGGTAAATATGGGTCAAATGATATTATACCGGATGTTATAAATGCAAGTGGCAGTGAGATGATTACAATGGCTTTAAGAAGAGTAGATTTAGATAATGAAAAAGAAAACATTCTTACATATATACCAAAGGATATGACAATTCTTCCAAATACATCAGGAGCTACAAATGCGAATGAAGCAGTTAGAATAGCTAGAATTTCTAGAAAAATGGGGTGTGGAGATTTTATAAAAATAGAAGTTATATCAGATACTAGATATTTGCTTCCAGACAATGAAGAAACTATAAAAGCTACAAAAATACTAGCTGATGAAGGTTTTATAGTGTTTCCTTACATGTCCCCTGATTTATATGCAGGGAGAAGGCTTATAGATGCAGGAGCAGCTGCTGTTATGCCACTTGGTGCACCAATAGGATCAAATAGAGGTCTTCAAATGAAAGAAATGATTAAAATTATGATATCAGAGTTAGATATTCCAATAATAGTTGATGCTGGAATCGGAAAACCATCCCAAGCTATGGAGGCTATGGAGATGGGAGCATCAGCAGTCTTGGTTAATACTGCTATTGCATCAGCAAGTGACCCCACAAAAATGGCAAGAGCTTTTAAATTAGCAGTGGAAGGTGGAAGAGAAGCTTATCTTGCTAAGACGGGCGCAGTTTCAGAATTTGCAAATGCATCATCACCACTTACAGGATTTTTAACAGAAGCTTAGTAAAGCAATAGAGATAGAGCTACCAGCATATAGCTTGTAGAATAGTTTTAATGTATCAATATTGGGGAGGATGGGAAATATGAGTTTTTATGAAGTAATAGATGAGTACAGAGACTTTGACTTTGGCGGATATTTTGATAGCGTTACTGACTCAGATGTTCTTAGAAGCTTAGATAAAGATAAATTAGATCATTTTGACCTTTTAAATCTTTTATCTCCTAAAGCAAAATTACATTTAGAAGTTATGGCACAAAAGGCAAATCGTTTAGCTATGCAGTATATGGGAAAAACAGTGTGCTTATACACGCCTATGTATATTGCAAACTACTGTATAAATGAATGTGTATACTGTGGATACAATATAAAAAGTGGAATTAAAAGAAAAAAATTAAATTTAGATGAAATTGAAAGAGAAGGTAATGCTATAGCCGATAAAGGATTTAAACATATACTTGTTTTAACCGGAGAGAGTGAATTTCATTCAAGTATCGAGTACATAGGAGAAGCTGTTCATCTTTTATCTAAAAAGTTTCCATCAATAGGTATAGAGGTATATCCTATGGATATAGATGGATACAAGCATCTAGTTTATAAAGGCGCCGATGGATTGACCGTATATCAAGAGACATATGATGAAGATATATATAACAAGGTTCATTTAAAAGGGCCTAAAGCAGATTATAGATATAGATTAGATGCTCCAGAAAGAGGTGCTAAAGCTGGAATGAGAAGCCTATCTGTAGGCGCTCTTTTAGGGCTTAACGATTTTAGGAAAGATGCCTTTTTTACAATACTACATGGAGAATATTTGAAGGATAAGTATTCACACATAGAACTATCATATTCGGGGCCTAGAATTAAACCTTTTAAAGGTAGTTTTGATAGTGTAGTAGAGGTTAGTGATTCTGATTTATTTCAAGTTATGACTTGTATGAGAATATTTGACCCTCATGCGGCGCTAAATGTATCTACAAGGGAGAATCTCGAGTTTAGAAAACATTTAATGCCATTAGGGGTAACAAAATTAAGTGCTGGTGTTACTACAGATGTCGGTGGTCATTCGCAAGACGAACATGATACTGCTCAATTTGAAATAGAAGAAGACTGTTCAGTTGAAGAAGTAGGAAAGATGTTAAAATCTATTGGTTACCAATATGTATTTAAAGATTGGGAGAGATTTTAATGTACCTTATAACCAACAGAAGTTTTTGTAGTAGAGAAAGATATTTAGAGGTTGTAATAGAAGCATCAAGATGTGGAGTAGGAAACGTAATTATAAGAGAAAAAGATTTGCCAGATGATGAGTTAGAAAGCTTATACATAGATATTAAAAAGTCATTAGGTCCGACAAATACTAATTTTATAATCAACAGCAATTTGAATCTATTTGAAAAATTAGATTTTGAAGGTCTACACCTACCATTTATAAAGTTTTTGGAACTCCTTAAAAGTGGATATAATTTTAATAAAATAATAGACAATAAAAAAATTTTGGGTCTATCACTTCACAGTTTAAATGAGATAGAAAAGTTAAATCAGATTGTAGATAAGACTAAATTAAATATAGGATATGTAACTTTGTCTCATATTTTCGAAACTGATTGTAAAAAGGGACTGGAACCTAAAGGATTAAGGTTATTAAAAGATAGCAAGAAAATTACTGATCTAAAAATCGTGGCTTTAGGAGGAATACTACCTACAAATGTATGTGAGGTTATGGAATACAGTGATGACTTCGCTGTTATGTCTACCGTTATGAAGTCTAAAGACATACAAAAAGTAGTACAAAAGTACAACTCAAATTTAAAAAATTTAATTTAGATTATTGCAAATAGAGAGATGATTTTATTAGTATACTAATAAAATCATCTCTCTTAATGTAACAAAACAGATTAACTTAGGGATAACATTTTATCTAAAGCTTTTAAAGCAGGAACTTTAATTTTATCCTCTACGACAATTTGATTTTTTATGTTAGAATTTAAAATATTGTCTATAGCCCATGCCAAATGTGGAAGTTCAATTCTATTCATTGTAGCACACGGACATGATATAGGGTTTAGCGAATAAATATTTTTGTCAGGATATTTTGCGATTATTCTATTAACAAGGTTATTATCCGTTCCAATAGCCCAGCTTGTTCCAGGTGCGGCATTTTCTACTGCATTTAATATATTATTGGTAGATCCATGGGAATCAGAAAGCTTTACTACATCATGTGAGCATTCTGAGTGTACAATAATATTTATATTTGGATGATTTTTTCTTATCGTGATAACATGCTCTGGAGTAAATTGCTGGTGTACCGCACAATATCCATCCCATAAAATAACTTTACAGTTTTCTAAGTCACTATCGTATTCCAATTTGTTTGATATAAAATCCCAAGTTGCCATCTCTTCTAATTTTATTCCAAGACTATTTGATACATTTCTACCCAAGTGCTGGTCTGGAACAAAAAGCACTCTTTTACCTTGATCTAAAGCCCAGGTAATTATTTTTTCTGCATTGCCAGAAGTTACTGTGGCCCCTCCGTGCTTACCAACAAAAGCTTTTACAGCTGCTGTTGAATTGATATATGTAAGAGGTAGGATTTCACCAAAAACATCGGTCAATTTTTCCCATGCAACTTCTAGATCCTTGTATTCTACCATGTCTGCCATTGTGCAACCAGCGTCTAAGTCTGGTAGTATGATCTTTTGAAAATCTTCTGTCAACATGTCTGCTGTCTCCGCCATAAAATGGACGCCACAAAATACAATATATTCAGCCTTTTTATTCTTTGAGGCGATTTGGGCTAATTGAAGAGAGTCTCCGGTTTCATCTGCAAATTTAACGACTTCGTCTTTCTGATAGTGGTGTGATAATATTAAAAGCTTATCTCCTAGTGCTTTTTTTGCTTCTACGATTTTTTGAGTTAATTCATCGTTAGAAGCTTCTAAATAGTATTGCGGTAGTACATTTTCTGTTGGCAATTTTACAGTCCCCATACCTTTTCTCCTTTTGTATTATTAAAACTAATATCGAGTGCTTTAATCGAGTGAGTTAAAAACCCAAGCGAAATATAGTCAGCATTAGTTCCTTTATAAGAATTAATATTTTGAAGATTTATACCCCCGGATATTTCAGTAGTAATATTAGAGGGAACATGTTTAGCAAACTCTTTGATTTCATCTGGAGTTCTATTGTCGAACATTATTATGTCAGCACCTGCGTGCACAGCTTGTTTAACTTGATCAAGTGTTTCAACTTCTACTTCGATTTTTACCATATGACCAATTTTATTTCTTGCCATTTCTACTGCTTTTTCAATTCCTCCTGCATATGCTATATGATTGTCTTTAAGCATCACCCCATCGTAAAGGCCGACTCTATGGTTATATCCTCCACCCATGCGTACAGAATATTTGTCAAAGATTCTTAAGCCTGGAGCAGTTTTACGTGTATCGCAAATTTTTATTTTAGGATCATCTAAAGTATTTACTGCTAAATCTGTAATTGTAGCTATACCGCTCATTCTTTGCATCAAATTTAAAATTACTCTTTCACCGGTCAACATTGATTTTATAGAGCCAGATGCTGTACCTATAATTTCACCAGCTTTTACAATATCACCATCGGTTTTATTTGGGGTAAATATTACTTTTCCACCTAGTAGTTCATATACTAGATTTGGAATTTCTAGTCCACATATAATTCCATCTTGCTTTGCAATAAAAGCTCCATTATCTACATCATTTTCACTAAAAATAGAGTCTGTCGATAGATCTCCTGTTCCTATATCTTCTAATAAATACTCTTCAATTTTTTTCTTTGCCAAAAGTAAATTCATTCTCAATAGTTCCTTTCGTTAAGTAGTGAGCACCTAGGCTTTCTTTTCTGTTTAATGCTGATTTTGCAACTAAATTGGCAACTAGACATAGATTTTGACATTCAAAACGATCTCTACTTAAATATTTATCAGGTAGAGGAGAGTAAAAATCATAACTAGAAAGCCATACCAAAAATTTATTAATGTTTTCTTCAGATCTATTGATGCCTATACTATTCCACGCTTTTTTTTGTAATTCTTGTAATTCAGGAAGCTTTGGGATATTATCTTTTAAGTTCTTTTGTATTTTTTCGGAATCTACAGCAATTTCTATATTTGAATCTAAGTCAACTTTAGCTGCTTTTTCATCGACTCTACTAATAATTGCTTTAGATGCAGAATCTGCAAATACTATAGCTTCTAAAAGAGAATTACTTGCCAATCTATTTGCGCCATGAACACCTGTACAAGACGTTTCTCCAAGGGCAAATAAATTTTTTACAGATGTTTCACCATTTAAATCAGTTTTAATGCCACCCATAAAAAAGTGAGCTCCTGGATGGACTGGTATTCTTTTAGTTTGTTCAAATGGTATTCCATGCTTTTTAAGATTCTCAGTAATAGCCGGAAATCGATCGATAAAATTTGGTATATTAGATATATCCAAGAAAACCTTTTCACCCAATTGAATTTCCTTAGTAATTTCCCTACTTACGATATCCCTAGGAGCAAGGTCTTCATATTTATGTTTACCTTTCATAATTTTACTACCATCATTTCTTACAAGAAAGGCACCTTCGCCCCGAACTGCTTCGGATATCAATCCATAACAGTTATCGTCAATAGATAGTAGAGTAGGGTGGAATTGAATAAATTCCATATCTTTTAATTCACATCCAGCTCTTTGTGCCATAGCAATACCATCTCCTGTTACTGTTTCGACATTAGTTGTAAGAGGAAAAAGTCGCCCTATACCACCAGTTGCAAGAATTACATAATCTGAATACAAACATTTTACATTATCGTTTGCATCTAATAATTTTACCCCAAAACATCTTTTATCTTTGGAAAGAATCTCGACAACTGTAGTGTTTTCACATATTATTACATCTTCTAGTTCATTAAAAATAAACTCAGTCATCTTCTTACCAGTTTTATCTCCTCCAATGTGTAGAATGCGAGGTATTTTATGAGCTCCTTCAAGACCATAAGAAAAGCTTCCATCTAAATTCTTATCGAATTCGAGACCTAAATCAATTAGACTTTGTAGTACCTCAGGGCCTTTTGTCACTAAACATCTAAGAGCTTCTTTATCGTTGTAAAAACATCCCGCGATCATTGAATCTTCATAATGATTTGCACATGAATCACTTTTATCTAGGGCAACAGCAATACCACCTTGTGCTAACATAGAATTGGAATCATTAATTTTTTGTTTTGTTAAAATAGTAACAATGAATTTATCTTTTAGTAGGTTTGCAGCCATGATTCCAGCAATACCACTTCCTATAATAATTATTTTTTTCTTTTGCAAATATTTTCACCACCCAAATAATTGATTGACATACTTTAAAAATAAATTTGCATCTTAAGTATATATTTTACACAAAAAGGTACAAAAAACAAGGGTATTTGAACAAATTTAGGACAAAATCATTGTCTATTTTTTATCAATAAAAAGCTGAATTATTTATGATTTATTAAAAATATAAAAAATATATCTGGAAGGCTGTATAATCCAATGTTGTAGAATAATTAGATAAAATATTGATAAAATATTAACGATAAAATTGATGATTTATAGAATTTATAACATAATATTGACCGCTATTTTATTTTGTGATATATTACAATGATATTAAAGATTTCTAGGGTTCCGTTTGTTGTTACATAACAATAGCAAAGCCTGGTCCGAGAGAAATCGCAAACTATGTTTGTACACGGAAGGACAAAAGCCTGGGAGTAAGTTATATACAAATAAACTCTCAAGGCTTTTTTGTTTTGCGTATTATTATAAGGAGGTCACTTACAATGAAAATTAATCCGTGGGGGAAAATTATTATAGGAGCAATATTTGAAGTAGGTTGGGTGATAGGTTTAAAACATTCAACAAATGTTTTTGAGTATTTAGTTACTGCTATTGCCATTTTCGGAAGTTTTTATTTTTTAATAAATGCATCGAAAGAGCTTCCAGTAGGGACAGCATACTCTGTTTTTGTCGGGTTAGGTACTTTTGGAAGTACTTTGTCTGAAATATTTATTTTTGGTCAGCCAGTAGTACCATTAAAAATATTATTTACAGCGACTCTTTTAGTAGGAGTAATAGGACTTAAGATTGAAGAGGATATCCGAAAGAGAAAGGAGATTGATGAATAATGTACTGGTTAGCGCTTGTTACATCAGGTATCTTTGAAATGCTTGGAGTAACAATGATGGGCAAATTAAAAGAAGAGAAGAATAAAAAAAATCTTTTGTTATTAATTTTGTCTTTTACAAGTAGTTTTACACTATTAAGTTATGTAATGAAATACCTACCTATGGCTACCGCATATGCAATTTGGACTGGGATTGGTTCTTTTGGTGGAGCTTTGATGGGAATAATATTTTTTAAAGAGTCTAAATCGGCATGGAGAATACTATTTATTTGCGTGATCCTTTTAAGTGTAATCGCATTAAAAATAATTTCATAGTTTTAAAATCGATTAAATAAAATAATTAATTTAAAATTTTAATATTTAATAATATATAAAGATAACTCATCGATACTTGATAGTTTGTAATATACTTCTTTGTCGTTACTACAAATCACCTAGAATCGATGAGTTTTTTACTTTATAAAGTAAATAATATTCGGTTATAATCTATATTGAATTTAGTTGTTACTGTAAAGCCACTTTATTTTGAGACTCAATATTTAATACTCTGTAAGCAACTACCCAAATTGTAATAACTTTAACTGGGAACATTGCTACATTTTGAATGATTTTTGTAGGAAGAAGCGCTATATATCCTTTACCTGTTAATATTGAAAGCCAAAAAGTTCCTAGTAATAAGCTTATAAAGATATTTATGATAGCTACGGCTAAACATACCCTCCATAATTTTTTTTGTTTATTATGCAGTAGTACTCCATAAACTACACCTGTTAAAAATGCCGATAATGTGAAGCCTGGGAAGATTGAAGCAGGACCAAATAGAACAGTACCTATAACATCTCCTATAGCTGATCCCAAGCCAGCATATAATGGACCATATAAAATACCTAATATCGCAATAGGTAAAAATGAAAAGCCTATTCTTACTATCGGTGTACTAATTGATAAGAATCGAGATAATATTATCTGCATAGCGATTAAAAGCCCAACAATTACCATTCTTTTAATATTGTATTTCTTCATTAATAAAATTTCCTCCTATAAAAAATATTCATAAATAATTGCATAAAAAAAGCCACTCAATCTAGGTATTTGCCCAGACGGTCGGCTAATAATAGTTATACTTCATGTGGTTAAATCCACTTCCGTCAGTCGTATAACTATTATAAAATATCAATTTCATAAGAATTTGTCAAGCATATTAAGTTTATGTCTAAGTTTATGCAATACTAATCATAATAGTGTTGTAATCTTTGTTATATTAAGTGATAATAATAGTGTGGTGTATAGGAGGTATTAAGAATGATATTAGGTGTTGTAGGCCCTGAAGATTCTAGTATGAAGATAAAAGAATGTCTTAACAAATTAGATTTAGGATTGAAGATAAATTTATATATAAGAGAAAAAGTTCATCAAGCTATTGAAGTTATGGAGATATGTGATAAGGAATGCGATGCGTTTATTTTTACAGGTTGTGGTGTATATGAGGCTGTCAATGAAAAATTTGAGTTAAACAAACCGCACTCATTTGTTTCAAGAGGTGGGACAAGCATTACTAAAGCTCTGTGGCAAGTAAAAAACAGCGGTATTGAATATAATAAAATGAGTTTAGATGTAGTAGAGCAAGAAGAGCTAGTTGATACTTTGACTGAGCTAGACATAGATCTTGATAGAGTGTATTCAAAACCATTTTCTAGTGATTGTCATGAGGATGAGTACGTCAAATGGCATATTGATCTGTACGAAAATAAAAAAACAGATATAATGTTTACTGGATTTGGTGGAGTGTACAATGAATTAAAAAATCTTGGATATCCAGTATACAGGCTGCAAGCTACTGTACCTGCAATAAAGTCCAGTTATGAAAAAATAAATAGCAGTTATAAATTAAAGAAGGCTAAAAACTCACAAATAGCAGTTGAAGTACTGAGGTTGATTGATTACGGTGATGAAAAAGAAAAGTATTATTCAGATATGCTTAAAATGGCTGAAATAGATAAAAAGGTGATCGAGTATGTAAGAGAATTACAAGGTTCAATATTTAAGTTTGGACGTGATGAATATGTTGTATTTGTGCATAAGGGTGCAGTCGAAAATATTGATAACTACAGTATGTTATTTGATCTAAAAAAAGATATAAAATCAATGGGGTTTGTATTATGTATCGGAATTGGAATAGGTCTTACAGCATATCAAGCTGAAGCACATGCTTATAAATCTATAAAAAGGTGTGAGGATTCGAGCGAGAAAGAGATTTTTTTAATCGATGAAAAAGAAAACATTAAAGGACCATTGAAATCTAAGAATCAACTTAGTTACTCTTTGGTCTCAGCTGATAAAAATATACTTCAAATATCTGAAAAAACAAGTTTAAGCTGTGAGTCAATATCAAAAATTATGTCTTTAAATAAAACAAGGCAGAGTAATGTTTATGATTCTAAAGAATTCGCAGATTACTTGAATATAAGTGAGAGAAGCGCTAGACGTATACTCAATAAAATTGTCTCAGCGAATTATGGAAGGATCTATGCAAAAGAGAGTAGTAACGGCGTAGGAAGGCCAAGACATCTAATAGAGATTTCATTTTAATTTATCAAAGATTTAAAATAATGAGAGCTCAAATTGATAATCAATTTGAGCTCTCATTTAAGATTATTATTAAAATGTAATTTAGATTGTCATTTATTTATTATTTTTATATAGTTTTATCGTATTTAGATAAAAACTCTAGATACTCATCTTTAGTCATTGTAGGATTAAAGTTTGCGAGTATATTATTAGCCCCCTTAGCGTTATCAAATAAAAGGTCTACAACTGTTAGAGCCATAGCTTTTGCAGGAACTATATATGCAAGGTCTTCATCAATGATTTCATATTCTCTTGTATGTAGAGCACCTTTTACACCTGCAACCATTGGATGAAGTGTAGGCATAAGATGAGAAATGTCACCGAAATCGAATGATCCAGTGAAGTCTCCACCTTCTACTATTTTATTGCCATCAACACCGCATTCAATTAAATTGTCTCTAAATAAGTTATCAAATTCATGGTATCTTATTATAGGTAAATAGCCAGGTAATTCAGTGATTTTAACATCAGCCCCTACAGCATATCCACCAGCTTTTAAAGCTCTATTCACTTTCTCGCTTGCATCAATCATACCTTCTATTGTTCTTGCTCTTACATATGACTCCATATGTACATCAGCAGGAACTACATTAACTATATCTCCACCTTTAGTTATAATTGGATGGAATCTTACTCTCTCTTTCTCTTGGAATGTTTCTCTAAGCGCATTCACGTTATTTATAGCAAGCATTGCTGCATTAAGTGCATTAATACCTTCATGTGGTGCGGATCCAGCATGAGATTCTTTTCCTATAAACTGTACTTTCTTACCGATAAACCCGTTACTTTCGGGGCCTACTAATGCCATATCACCATTTAAGTCAGAAGAGTGAAACATCATAGACATATCTATATCATCAAAATAGCCTTTCTTAACTAGCTCTTGCTTACCTCCAAAGTAAGTTATTTCACCTTTATCTTTTAACTGCTGTCTGTATTCTAATTCAATAAATTCTTCAGCAGGAGTTGCCATAAAAGTTATTTTACCATCTAAAGAATCTAGAACGCCACTTTTTATAAGTCCAACAGCAGCACCAAGCATTCCAGCTATTTGATTATTGTGACCACAAGTGTGAGATGCTCCCAATTCATTGGCATCTTTATGATCTTTGCATGAAATTCCATCTAATTCACCGAGAATAGAGATATGTGGACCAGTTTTCTCATTATTTACAGTTGCCTTACATCCTGTAACAGCTATATTTTTTTCTACATCTAATTTTAATTCTTCTTCTAAGAACTTTGAGACAGATTCTGTAGTCTTAAATTCTTTGTAACCAAATTCAGGGTTTTGGTAGATACCGCGACTTATCTCAGTTATTTTATCTTTATTGTCATCAATAGCTTTGATGACTAATGATTTAATTTGATCTTTGTTCATATTGCATTACCTCCAAAATATTTTTATATTCTCCCTTGAAGTTTTAAAACAATATGTGCTATAGATGCACAAGCGAAGAATATTGTTGTAAACACTAATAGCGATATTACAACGATTTTCCATGACATTTCTTTTAGTTGCTCTATTTTATTACCTACTGATATACCTGCGAAAGCAAGCAATGGAGTAGTTATAGCCATAAAGTTTACATTATCTGTATTTTCTAAAAAAATCTTTGCTGTTGGACTGTATGGCATACTAAGTAATAAACCTAGTATAGTTGCAAATCCAAAGGCAGGAAATATTGATTTAGGGAATAAGTCTTTTAATATCATAGAGGCCATTGCAGCAACAATTATCATAAGCATACCTGGCAAAGCCTTAATTATAGGAGTACCAAGGCTTATTTTTTGTCCAAGTAGTATTATTGCTCCTACACAAGACATAACAAGTAGTTGATAAGAGCTTCTTTTAAGATCTATTTTTCCAAACATGTTTATTCACCTTCCTCTACTTTTCGTTTTTTTTTCTTTCTTCCAATAATCGGTTCTAATTTCGCGTACATGAAATTAGTAAATGGCAGTGATACAAATACTAAAAATATTATTCCTGTTATACTTGACATCATATTACTTGTAGCAGCGTATGATAGTATAGTTTGTTCCATTGACTTCGGAAGCATAGCTGAAAGTGATGCAGACGCTGCCGTCATCATACTACCACTACCAACCCCACAAGCCATTCCTAGTGCATAAGGATGAAGTCCGCTGTATATAGATACCGATCCTAAGAAGCTAAAATATATAGTTCCTAAAACTGTACCCATTAGGTAAGTCCCTAGGACACCGCTTCCCTCGGGAGAATTAATCCCATATTTTTCAGAAATAACTCCTAGAGACGGCTCACGACTAATACTTGCTGTAGCACCAACGGCTTCTCTTTTCATACCAAATAATAGAGCCAGTGGTAGTGCAACAATTGGAGCTAGTATATGACCAAACTCTTGAGCTATAAATGCTGGACCAGCTTGTATTATATTTTGGATATTAGGGCCGACTGTTGTTCCATATTTAATACCTAGCATGACTAGGGCGATACCAACTACATCTCCGGCAATATTGATTTCTTTCTCATTAATAACTTTTTTTAGAGCAGGTATTTTTTTGCCTAGAAGATCTGGTGTTATAAATAGTCCAATTAAAACGGCATAAAGCATTGGAAATAATGCCATAGTAAATGCACCTATACCAATATTTCTTTGTCCGATAAACTCACAGACAATAACGATTACTGCGCATGTTAAAAATGCATTGATGAAGTATTTTTTGCTATTTTCCATTTTCTCCTCCCGAACTTAATAATTTTAGGAAATTAAATCTCCCATTGAATACGATTTCCTGTAAGTTAAGGTCATAACCTAAATATGTCCTTAATATGAGGATAAATTATAAAATAATTATTGTCAATAACGAGTTTTCTAAAAAGTGTGTAATTTATTTAAATCAGGGTATAAGTATTAAGTTAGGACTTATGAATATCAAACATTAGCTAGTATCTTGAAATTAGCTTATAATACTACTTAGATAAAAATATTTTTAGATTATATAGTTGATCAATATTTATAAAATGAAAAAACTATATAATTATGAAAGGATGTGGATAATTCTATGATAGATATAATCAAATCAGATAGAGTAAAGGGAATTATTTTTATTACAGCTTCAGCCTTAGGTTTTGCATTAATGTCTGCGTTTGTAAAGCTTGCAGGTGATTTACCAAATTTTCAAAAAGTATTTTTTAGAAACTTGGTTTCAGCTACAGTAGCTCTGTATTTAATAATGAAACATAAAGGAAGAATGACTGGAAAAAAAGAAAACAGAAAGATCCTTATTTATAGATCTCTTTTCGGTACGCTAGGAGTTATTTTCAGTTTTTACGCTATTGATAATTTGGTTTTGTCAGATGCAAATATGATAAATAAATTAAGTCCGTTTCTGGTCATAATTCTAAGCGCGCTATTTTTAAAGGAAAAGATTAATGCAAAGCAGATTACATCTTTAATAGTAGCTTTTATAGGTTCATTGTTTATAATAAAACCGACATTTTCGATAGATTTAGTGCCCTATATTGTAGCTATTTTAGGAGCATTGTTTGCAGGTGCTGCATATACTTGTCTAAGGGTTTTAAGAGATAGAGAAGAGTATTATACTATTGTATTTTTCTTTTCAGTTTTTTCATTGGTCACAACTTTTCCAGCATTTATATTTGTTTATAAATCTATGACTTTATTACAGCTAATATATTTACTTTTAGCAGGGGTTTTTGCAAGTTTAGGTCAGTTCGGTATTACATTAGCATACAAATATGCACCGGCTAAGGAAATTTCAATATTTGACTACACGAATATTATTTTTTCAGCGATACTAAGCATTGTACTATTTAATCAATTTCCAGATATTCTCAGTATAATCGGTTATATAATAGTATTCATTGCATCGTTTTATATGTTTTTATACAATAAGAAGCTAGATAAAATTGAAGACAAGAATTAATCTTGTCTTCATAAAAACTACCAATTAAAATTTTTCATTTTCAGGTTCATCATTAAATGTTGTTGAGCCTTTTTTAGTTCCTATTTTTTGTGAGGAGTATATCCCAGTATTTCCAGAACAAAGATAGCTTACTACACACACTAAAAATAGATAAACCGCTGCATCAGATCCAAAGAGTTCTATTCCCATTATAAAACATGTTATAGGTGTATTTGTAGCTCCAGTAAAAACTCCAATAAAGCCAAGAGCTGCAAGAAAAGCAGTTGGAATTACTAAAATAGTTGAAAGAGTTGACCCTAGCGTTGCTCCAATTATAAATAGAGGAGTTACTTCACCACCCTGAAATCCGCCCCCTAAAGTAAATGCAGTAAAAATTAACTTAAATAAAAAAGTTAACGGATGTACTGTTCCATTAAAAGCCTGCTCTAAAAGTGATAGGCTAAGACCAAGGTAGTCTCTTGCTCCAACTAAAAAGACAAGAAGAATAACCACTGAACCTCCGACAAATGATCTTAAAATTGTATTTGGCATATGTTTTGTATAAAAATTTTTTATAATTACAAAAGATTTACTAAAAATGAGTCCCACCAATCCAAAAGCTACACCAGCTATAATAAGTTTTATAATTAAATATGCACTTAGATTTGGAATTACTCCAATATTGTAGTGAGAATGAGTAACCCCATAGCTAAGTGTAACGATATTTGCGAAAAACGCTGAAAAAAAGCTAGGAACAAGGGCATCATGTCTTATTAATCCAAGGGATAGAACTTCAAGACCAAATATTGTGCCAGCTAAAGGAGTTCCAAACACTGAGCTAAATCCCGCACTTATTCCGCATATAATAATTATTTTTCTATCTAGTTTATCCAGTTTAAATATTTTACCTATAAATTCAGCGATTGCTCCACCCATTTGAACCGCAGTTCCTTCTCGCCCAGCTGACCCTCCAAACAAATGAGTTATAAGTGTTCCAGAGAGTGTAAGAGGAACCATCCTAAGCGGTACATTTTCTTCTTTTCCATTGGCCTGTTCAATAATTAAATTGTTGCCTTTAATAGCATTTTTTCCGAATCTTTTATAAAAATACGATACTAAGGCACCACCAAATGGCAATAGAAATAGTAGCCATTTATAGTTGTTCTGTATTACAGTAACAATATTTAGACTTACTAAAAAAAATGCAGATACTGATCCAACAAATAGTCCTACTACAATGGAAATTAGAATCCATTTTATTAGATAAATCGCGATTGATTTTGATTCAATTATAAATTCTCTTAATTTTAAATCCATAAACTCACCCCGCATTTGTTTTTTAACTATAAAAAA
This sequence comes from Metaclostridioides mangenotii, assembly GCF_018917235.1. Classification (GTDB taxonomy): domain Bacteria; phylum Bacillota; class Clostridia; order Peptostreptococcales; family Peptostreptococcaceae; genus Metaclostridioides. The sequence continues at coordinate 80,605 of NZ_JAHLOF010000005.1, read as the reverse complement.
ACGCCTACTTAAATAAAGGCACAAGAGTCCTAATATTTAAGTAGGCGTCATCAATCTTTTTATGATAGTTATGGTGAACGCCATCACCAATTAAATTATTATAATTTAATTTTACCAAATATCATTACAAAATACAATAAAGCAAAAAATTATTTATATGAATCTAGGCATTATTTTATATTCATTCGTGAAGTCTATTATTTCTTGCGTAACAAGGTCTCTCTGTTCATAAAAAGCTCCATGGCCGCTTACTGTAAGTGGAATAAGTGTTGCATCCGGAATAGCTTGCTTCATATATTCAGCAAATTCGAACGGGCATATTTGGTCGTGAGTGCCATGTAGTATCAACGTTGGCACATATATTTTTTTAAGATCTTCAAATTCAACTTCATCTCTAAGCGACTCTAAAGTACTTATTGTAGGCCAGCTATTTCCTGAAAGGGATATCGCAGAGAACCATTCTGCAAGTGGTGTGCTGATATATTGAAAAAAGAACATTTCGGAAAATATCCTAATAGCTCTTGGTCTATCATTGTATAATTGATTTATCATATCGTCTACTTGTTCAGTTGTAAATCCATAATTCCAATTCTCTCCCTGCGTCCATTTTGGAGACGCAGCTCCGATTAATATTAATTTAGCAACTCCATAGTTTCTGTGTCTAGACATGTATCTGACAGCTATAGCACCTCCCATAGAGTGACCAATCATAGTAATTCTGTCTAATTTTAGTGTATCAATTACTATTTTTATATCATCTGCCATTCTATTATAATCATATCCGCTGGTAGGGCTATCTGAATTACCAAATCCTCTAAGATCTATTGCAACACATCTAAAACCTAAACTTATAAGTTTATTTATCTGATATTCAAATACTTTATGGTTTTGCGGCCACCCATGTATGAAAAATAAGGTTTTTTCTCCAGTGGGATTTAAGTCTTCTGCGAAAATTCTAACATTTTCTTCAACTCTTATATAGTATTTCATAAAATCCTCCTAAAATATCTTTATAATAAGATATTATAATAAAGATACGAATATGTTTTGTTGATTAGTGTTTTTAGTATTGTATAATTTTGATTACAAAAGCTAGTCAGGATGTAATTTGAATATCGTATAATTAATGTTTAAAAAAGCCATATATTACTAAGTTATAAGTAATATATGGCTTTTTGTGTTATAAAGAAGTGTTTACGCATATCGAATTGAATATAGAAAAAATAATTGATAAAATAAAAGTGAGTAAACACTCATTTTATAAATTTAGGAGATGATTAAGTGAGTTATGCATTCTGTATCGAAATAAAAAATGTTTCAAAAAGTTATAAAAAACACAAAGTGTTAAAAGACGTTTCTTTTGATATAAGAGAGGGAGAAATATTTGGATTACTAGGTCCGTCTGGAGCAGGAAAGACAACTCTGATAAGGTTGATAATGGGCATGGAATCACCGTCAAATGGAGAAGTAGTTATTATGAATAAAAAATCTCCAAGTATAGATGTTATAGAAAAGATTGGATACACAGCACAAGCAGACGCACTGTATACAGATTTAACAGCTGAAGAAAATATGAAATTTTATTGCCGATTATACAAGATACCGAAGAGGAAGTGGACAGAAAGAATTGATGAATCTTTAAATATCGTAAATTTGAATCAAGATAAAAAGAAAATAGTATCGAATTATTCAGGGGGAATGAGGAGAAGGCTATCTCTTGCTATATCACTATTGCAACAGCCGAAACTCCTTATTTTAGATGAACCGACAGTAGGGATGGATCCACTTTTAAGAAAACAAATATGGGAAGAGTTAAGAACTTTAAAGGAATCTGGTGTAACTATTCTTATAACAACTCATGTCATGGATGAAGCGCAAAATTGCGATACTTTAGCTATGATAAGGGAAGGAAGATGTATATCTGTTGGTTCACCAGAAGAATTAATATATATGAATAAATGCAGTAATTTAGAAGAAGTATTTTTGAAGTTGGGAGGTGGTGTTTATGAGAATTAATGCAATTGTCACTAGAATAATAAGACAGTTTTATAGAGACAAACGAACACTTGCCTTGCTAATATTTGCTCCAATAATTATACTTACCCTAATGAACTTGGTATTTACTGATAACGATGCTAGTATGAACATCGGGGTGGAAAATGATAAGATTAAATCTGCACTTTCAACTATGAAAGATGATAATACTATAACTATTATGAGAAAAGAAGAAGCAGAGCATAAGTTTAAGCAAAATGATTTGGATGCGTATATATCATTGGATAATTCAAATTTGAGAGTTTTATTAAATGGATCAGATAGTTCTATAAATTCCCAGATAGTTAAAGATGTACAAAGTTCAGTAAAGAATACATTAGCAAATGAACAGGGATCAAAAATTAATATAGAAAATTATTATGGATCGAGTAATATGAAGACTTTAGACTACTTAGGACCATTGTTAATCGGATTTTTTATATTTTTCTTTGTATTTTTAATTTCTGGAGTTAGCTTTTTACGAGAGCGTACAACAGGGACTCTAGAGAGACTATTGGCTACACCAATAAGAAGATATGAAGTAGTTTTAGGATATTTAATAGGATATGGTGTATTCACTATTTTGCAGTCCGCTATAATATCATCGTACAGTATATGGGTATTAAAAATATACAATGTAGGTAATTTCGGTTTGATTTTAGTGATCAGTACAGTAATTGCTCTCTGTGCCCTTAGTTTTGGAATGTTTATATCTGCATTTGCTAATAATGAACTACAAGTAGTTCAATTTATACCGATTGTAATAGTTCCGCAGGCATTTTTCGCTGGAATATTCCCTATAAGAGGTATGGCAGAGGCACTGCAGATCTTATCAAAATGTATGCCCCTAACATATGCTGGTGAAGCGCTTAGAGATATAATGACGCGCGGTGCTTCACTCTATGATGTAGGACCTGACTTATTAGTCTTGCTTGGATTTACATTTGTTTTTGGTGTATTAAATGTATTTGCACTTAAAAAACATAGAATATGGTAAAGAGGTAATTATATGAGCAATTGGATAGATTATATTATAAATGACAATAGTAAGGATGGAAAACTCACTAAGAAACAACAAAATATTTTGATTGCAGCTATAGAACTCATCAGTGAAAAGGGATATGAAAAAGTGTCTACAGCAGAGATTGCTCAAAGGGCAGGAGTTGCAGAAGGAAGTATTTTTAGACAGTATAAAACAAAGAAAGGTTTATTAGATGCAGTTGTATTTCCATCGTTTATGAGATTTATGGCACCCAAGTTCTTCAAAGAGTTTTCCGAATCCGTACTAAATAAAGAGTACGTTACATTTGAAATGTTCATAAGAGCTATTGTAGATGATAGATTTAAATTTGCAAAGAAAGAGACACCACTTTTAAAAATACTTGTAAATGAGTTCATGTCACAAAAACATGTTAGAGATGAAATCGAGTCGTTATTTTATGAGTACGGATATAATAAAATTGAAAGTACTTTTGATAAATTTAGAGAAAAAGGTGAAATAATTGATATACCGACTATGACTGCTTTTCGAATAATTATCACAAATGTATTAGGTTATTTCATTCCTAGGTTTATTTTATATCCAAATTTTGAATGGGATGATAAGATTGAGAAAGATATGGTTGTTAAAACTATTGTTAAAACACTTAAGCCTCTATAGATTTAATGGATATATGTTTATATTTTGTATTTTAATAAGAAATTTTGTATTTTAGTGTCAAAAATTCGTTAATTTAATATATTGTATTAGGGTAGAAAAATTTATCCTAATATAAATATAGGAGTGGAATAAATGGACAATACAAAAAATTTAAATAACTATAGAAATGATTTAGAAGCTTGCTCTGCTGATTTAATAAAACTAGTTGACATAATACCTCAACAAAAATTAAAATCTTTAGAAGTACAAAAAGGTCAATATAGAGTGACACCTTGTTATATATGGAGTATAATTCAGTATATTTTAGTTGGAGGAAATCTGCAATCAGCTGAACTTGTAGGAGAAATTGAAGAGAATTTTAATCTTAGTATCGATTGTGATAAAAGGGATAATGGAATTTTAGGTAAGCTCGCTAGAATTTTAGAAGAAATAATCGAGAGTGGTTTAATAGAAAATTGTGATCTTAAAGACGAATTGAAGAGAGCTTTAAAACTTATTCGTTGCTTAATTGATGCAATAAAACAAGTAAGCTGTAATGATAAATGCGAGTCATTAGTAGGTGAATTATTCTGCGTACTATTACAAATAATACTTTTAATTTTAGCTATAATAGCTAAAATAATTGTATTAATCATATTCTGCCACAAAAGTTGTTGCAACCTTGAGGGAGTATCTTCATCTTTCTGTAAATGTTTAATTTGCGATTTATCTAAAGAATTAGATGAACTTGAAGAATTAATAGATAAACTTAAAGAAATAGCAATTGGATTTATTATTAACTGTGATGAAAAGTGTAAATTTACAAAAAAGCACGATGATAATGACGATTGCAACAAAAAGCATGATTGCCATAAAGATTGCGATTACCACAAAAAGCATGATTGCCATAAAGATTGCGATTGCCACAAAAAGCATGATTGCCATAAAGATTGCGATTGCCACAAAAAGCACGATTGCCATAAAAAGCATGAATGTCATAAAGAGCATGAATGCCATAAGGATTGCGATTGCCACAAAAAACACGATTGCCATAAAAAGCATGAATGCCATAAAGAACATGAATGCCACAAAGAGCATGATTGTTGTGACAAAGAGATGAAGTCGAAATACAGCGACGATAACTATTATATTAAATATCAAAATTATTATAATCCTAAAAAAAGATAGGGTTTTATAAGTATAAAGGGGATGCATCGAATTTGCTTCGATACATCCCCTTTTTTTGATTAAAATAAATCTAAAACATGTTTTACTATATATTTACTAGCTTTTCCATCACCATACGGATTTGAAGCCTTTGCCATTTTACTGTACACATCTTTATCGGTTAACAATTGTTTGGCAAGAGTATATATTTTATCTTCGTCAACACCAGCTAACTTTAATGTACCTGCAGCGACCCCTTCAGGCCTTTCTGTAGTATCTCTCAAAACTAAAACCGGCTTGCCTAGGGAAGGAGCTTCCTCTTGTATACCTCCGCTATCCGTCATAATGATATATGATTTATCCATAAAGTTATGGAAATCTAGAACATCTAAGGGTTCGATTAGATGTATTTTTTTATTGTTGCCAAATACTTCATTGGCAGTTTTTCTGACTACTGGATTTAGATGAACAGGGTATACTACTTTGACATCATCAAATTCATCTACAATTCTTTTAATGGCTTTAAACATACCGTACATATTTTTTCCAAGATTTTCTCTTCTATGTGCTGTAAGCAAGATCATCCTACCGTTTCCTAAATTCTCTAGTACATCGTGATGGTAATTATTGCTTACTGTTGTTTTTAAAGCATCTATTGCTGTATTTCCAGTAACAAATATTTTACTTGCTTCTTTACCCTCTTTTAGAAGATTTTCTCTTGCATGCTCTGTAGGAGCAAAATGTATATCTGCTAGTATTCCAGTTAATTGTCTATTTATTTCCTCCGGGAAGGGTGAGTATTTATTATTGGTTCTAAGCCCAGCTTCCACATGGCCCACCATTGCCTTATTGTAAAATGCAGAAAGACTTCCTACAAAAGTAGTTGTTGTATCCCCATGAACTAAAACAATATCTGGTTCTACCTCTTTCATTACGTTATCCAAGTTAGAAAGTGCTTTGGATGTTATATCTGTTAGAGTTTGACCATCTTTCATTATATTTAAATCATAGTCAGGTGTTATATTGAAAGTCTTTAAAACTTGATCGAGCATCTGTCTATGTTGTGCTGTGACACATACTATACTTTGTATACTTTCCTGAAACTCAAGCTCTTTTATTAAAGGAGCCATTTTTATTGCTTCAGGTCTAGTTCCAAAGATAGTCAAGACCTTTATTTTCACTTTTTTCACCTTCCTTGAATTTCTATTATATTTTTAATTGCTTTCTTCCCATTTAATTAAGTTTACATCTGTATCAAGAATAGATTGATATTGTTCAAGAGAACCAAATTTTCCATCTGGATCTAGCTCTAGATATCTATTATATTTCTCAATTCTATCCTCTTCACGTGCCCATCCATAGTGTTTTAGTCTTAAATTAGACAGGAAGTACTGAAGTTCTCCTGCATTATATGGTAATCTACCACAGTGTTGGGCTGTTTCGTTAAATTTGTATTCAAAGTTTTTTTGATATCTAATCATAAAAATTCTATATAAATTATGAGCACACCATAGTTGATCATCTCTATAATGTTCTTCATCCCATAAGTCGTAAAGTCTGAACATATAACTGTCAACATCGTAGTTTATCATAAGTTCTTTAACATGATTTTTAAAATTATCTTCGAATATTTCATCGGCATCTAAGAATAGAATCCAATCAGGGTCTGTTTTTATTGTTTCTGTCCACTGCTGTTTTCTTAGCTCGGTTTCGTTACTGAATTTAGATTCTTCATTTTTGATTAGCGTGAGAGGTATATCTTTGAGTAATTCTTTGCAGATTTCAACAGTGTTGTCAGTACTAGCATCATCAATTATCACTGCATTGTCTATATATTCTCTAGCTGATTCTAAAACTCTCCTTAGATATCTATTTCCTTCGTTTTTAACAATCATAGATAATGTAAGAGTTGGTTTTTCTCTAAAATATCTAACTAGTGGAGTATGATCTAAATCTAATTTATTTTTAATAGAAAATTTATCGATTAGATACTTTCCATCTTGATTTATTAGCTGACAATTTGCAGAGTATTTTTCATAAAAGCTCTCAAAGTTTCTATAGCCATCCAAAATTAATTCTAAATCGCAATCTATATATAAATCATCTAGCTCGAAATCAAATTCACATTTAGTGATACTAGCTTTATTAATTATTTTGTTATCCTGTATATATTTTATTTTATTGTTAATACCGTCAAGTAATTTTTGATGTTCCTCAAAAGTGAAGTGTTCTAAACAATCATTCGTAGAGATATCATTTTGGTATGAATAGTTCTCTAATACATTTACGCCTCTAATTATTGTATTCAAAATCTCATACCTTACAGCTTCTTTGCTGACGTTAATCGAATTATCTTTATAATTTTTAACACCTTCTAAGTCAGTGTCTCTGTATATGTGGTATGCAGGAAAATGGGTGTCTACATAAAGTTCTAGACCTAAAGCTACTGCTCTAATACAGAAATGTCTATCTTCACCCCAGAATGATACATTGTATATTCTATCAAAACTAACGCCTTTTAGTAGAGCTTTCCTGTTGATTAGAGTACAGGCACCAAGTCCACCAACCTTATATACTCCTGGTATTCTTATTTTGTCTATAAACTCCATAGTCTGCTGATAATGGTCTTTAGGATTTCTGTCATCAAACATATCATACGAATCCATTAACCATACTTGAGGCATTTCAATTGTGTTTGGCTCCCATTTTGTCCAAAATACATTAGAAATAATATCCTTTTTACTTTTTTCAAGTTGATTCAGTGTACTAGGGTTTATAACTAAGTCTGAATCAATAAAGAAAATATAATCAAACTCATTTTCTATCGCATAATTAATGATTCCATTTTTAAAATTTGCGACTTTGTCTACGAGGTTAGAACTCCAAATATGAGTATGATCGTTTTTTATATAATTATCTTGAAAATCTGATGTAACTAAAATTACGTTTTTTTCACTATCTTCAAAGTCCTTTAAAAGTCTTGAAGAATATTGATCTATATTATCATCTATAAAGTAATAACTGATATCAAACTTACTTTTATCTAACTCTTTCAGAGATAATAGAAATTCTTTTAATATTTCGGGTTTCTGATGTATAGGGCTTCCTATTAATATCTTTTTTAAGTTTAACAATTACAATTCCCTCCTAATTAAATATGGTAATATTATTATTATCAAATTATTTAACAGTCCACTCTATACATATTTATGTATATAACGGTAAATAGTTTATAGAAATACATTAAATGTAAATATCTAAAAAATACTTATAAAAGGCAAAAAACACGAACGTTATTTATGGAGCTTTAAATAATATTCTAGAAATATTCAAAAATGACTTGATAAAAGCTGTATATTATTATAGAATTTAAGTATATAATTCGTATAATTACTAGATTATAAGATTTAAATATAAACAAGGATGGTGAAGTTAAGTGAAAGTAGCAGTAATAATGGGATCTAAATCTGATTACCCTAAATTAGAAGATGGAATAAAGCTTTTAGAAAGATTCGGAATTGATGTAGTAGTAAGAGCATTATCTGCACATAGAACACCAATTCAATTAAGTGAATTTATAATAGAGATAGAAGAAGAAGTAGATGTAATAATAGCAGCTGCTGGTAAAGCAGCACATTTGCCGGGTGTTATAGCAGCACAAACGCTAATTCCAGTAATAGGCTTACCAATAAAATCATCTACAATGGATGGTTTAGATTCATTATTATCAATAGTACAGATGCCAAAGGGTATTCCAGTAGCAACTGTAACTATAGACTTAGGACTTAACGCAGCTCTTTTAGCAGTTCAAATCATGACACTTAAATATCCAATGCTTAAAAAAGATTTAAAAGAATACAGAAATGAAATGTCACAAAAAGTATTAGAAGATGATGAAAGTTTAAGGGGGTAATAAAATGTTATTATATGAAGGAAAAGCTAAACAAGTTTATTCAACAGATAATGAAAATGAGTATGTAGTATACTACAAAGATGATGCAACTGCTTTTAATGGAGAAAAAAAGGCAGAGATAGATTCAAAAGGAATATTAAACAACAAGATATCGACTATAATTTTTGAAATGTTAAATGAAAATAAGATAAAGACACATTTTATAAGAAGTGTATCAGAAAGAGAGATGTTAGTTAAAAAAGTAGAAATATTGCCACTTGAGGTAATCATAAGAAATATAACAGCAGGTTCATTTTGTAAGAGAGTAGGTATGGAAGAAGGTATAGTCTTAGATGAGCCTATATTTGAGTTGAGTTATAAAAATGACGATTACAATGACCCTATTATAAACGACGATCATGCAGTGGCTATGAGACTTGCAACGAGAGAAGAGTTAAAGTACTTAAGAGAAGAAACATTAAAAATTAATGAGTTGCTAAAGGATTTCTTCTTAAAACTCAACTTAAAACTTGTTGATTTTAAAATTGAATTTGGAAAAGATGCTAAAGGAAACATAATATTAGCAGATGAAATATCTCCAGATACATGCAGACTTTGGGATGTAGACACTAATGAAAAGCTGGATAAAGATAGATTTAGAAGAAATCTTGGAGGGCTTATAGAGAGCTATACAGAAGTCCTTTCAAGAATGAATAAATAGGAGGCTTAATATGTGTGGTATCATAGGAATTTACTCCGATAAGAGCATAGCAAAAGAACTTTACTATGGACTTTTCTCTATACAACATAGAGGACAAGAAAGCTGTGGTATGGCTGTTATGGGTGATGATAAAATAAAATACAAAAAAGACATGGGGCTAGTTGGTGAAGTTTTTAAAGAGGAAGAGATCGAAAGCCTTGATGGAAATATGGGTATAGGCCATGTTAGATACTCAACAGCTGGAGGTAGTCATATATCCAATTGCCAGCCATTTGTTGGAACTTGTAGAAAGAGAAATTTAGCAATTTCTCATAATGGTAATTTGGTTAATGCAAATTATTTAAAAGATATGCTTGAAGAAGACGGATATATGTTTCAGACTGATTCTGACACAGAGGTTATCCTTTATATACTAGCTAGATATTATAAAGGAGATATAGTAGAGAGCTTGAAACTTACTATGGACTATATAAAAGGTGCTTATGCTCTTGTTATTTTAAGTGATGATGAACTAGTTGCAGTGAGGGATCCAAATGGTTTTAGACCACTTATAATGGGTAAAAAAGGCGATGAATATATATTCGCTTCTGAAAACTGTGCGATAGATATACTAGGTGGTGAAGTGATTCGAGATGTAGAGCCTGGTGAAATAGTAGTAGTTAAAGATGGAAAAATGAAGTCTTACCATTATTCTGAAAATCTAAAATCTGTTAAGAGAAGTTGTATTTTTGAGCATATTTATTTTGCAAGAAATGATGCGACAATAGACAATGTAAATGCTTATGACTTTAGAGTGAAATGTGGAGAAAGACTTGCTCAAAATGATGATATAAAAGCAGATATAGTAGTTCCTGTGCCTGATTCTGGATGGCCTGGAGCACTTGGATATGCAAATGCAAGTGGAATTAGAGTAAGTGAAGCTCTAGTTAAAAATAGATATGTAGGTAGGACTTTTATAAAACCTACTCAAGAGGAAAGAGAAATAGCAGTAAAAATAAAATTAAATCCTTTAAAAAGTATGATAAAAAACAAATCAATAGTTTTAGTAGATGACTCTATAGTTAGAGGAACTACATCAAAACGATTGGTTAAATCACTTAGAGAAGCTGGGGCTAAGGAAATTCATTTAAGAGTAACTTCACCGCCCGTTGAGTATTCATGTTTTTATGGAATAGATACACCTAATAGATCCAATCTTATTGCTTCAAATCATTCTGTTGAGGAAATGAGAAAACATATAGGATGTGATAGTCTTAAATTTTTAGATATTGAAGGAATGATTGAAGCGACAGAAAGTGAAACTACGTTCTGTAAAGCTTGTTTTGATGGAGATTACGCAGTGAAAAGAATTGATAAGGAGGACTAGGTTATATGTTGACATATAAGCAGTCGGGAGTAGATATAGACGAAGGTAATAGAGCAGTAGAGCTTATTAAAGATAAAATAAAAGCAACTTACGATAAAAATGTAATAGGTGATTTAGGAAACTTTAGTGGGTTATACAGTTTAAAAGATTTTGTATCTATGACGGAGCCAGTTTTACTCGCTTCAACAGATGGAGTTGGAACAAAGTTAAAAATAGCGCAAATGATGGACAAACACGACACTGTAGGAATAGACTTAGTTGCAATGTGCGTAAACGATCTAATATGCCAAGGTGCAAAACCGCTGTTCTTCTTAGATTATATAGCTCTTGGTAAACTTGTTCCGGAACATATAGAAAATATAGTCGGCGGAATAGCAGATGGTTGCAAGATGTCAGGCTGCGCCTTAATAGGTGGTGAAACAGCGGAAATGCCTGGTATGTATGGTGAAGGGGACTACGACCTTGCAGGTTTTTCTGTAGGCATAGCTGATAAAGAGAAGATAGTATCGGGAAAAGATGTCAAATCTGGAGATGTACTAATAGGGATATCTTCAAGCGGCGTACACAGTAATGGATTTTCATTTATCAGAAAAATATTTTTAGATACTTACGACTATAAGATGGACCAATACGTTGAGGAATTAGGAATGACTGTTGGAGAGGCACTACTTACGCCAACAAAGGTATATGTTAAATTAGCTCTTGATGTACTAGAAAAGTACAACATTAAAGCAATAGCACATATAACAGGTGGTGGACTTATTGAAAATATAACCAGAGTAATTCCTAAGGGGCTAGGTTTAGATATAAATAAAAAATCTTGGATAAAACCAGCTATTTTTAATATGATAGAAGGTTTTAATGCGGTAGATGAAAGAGAACTGCACAAGAGTTTTAACATGGGAATTGGTTTAGTAATGATAGTAAATAAACAAGATGCAGAAAATGTTGTAAATTTTATAAACTCTAGAGAAAATGACAATTTAAACTTTGTAGATCCTAAGTACAAGGAATTGTTTAAGGACAAGGCTTATGAAATTGGAGAAGTTGTGGATAGTCATCAAGGAGTAGAACTATGTTAAACATAGGAGTTTTGATATCTGGTGGAGGTACAAACTTACAATCAATTATGGATGGTACTATATCAGGAGAAATTGATGGAGCTGTAAAGGTAGTAATTTCTAATAAAGAAAATGCATATGGACTAGAAAGAGCCAAAAATAACGGTATTGAAGCAATATTTGAATCTGAAGAGGATAAGATAATTGAAATTTTAAAGAATAGAGAAGTAGATTTAGTAGTTTTAGCAGGTTATCTAAAAATAATTAGTCCAAAATTTATAAATGAATATAGAAATAAAATGATAAATATACATCCTTCTCTTATTCCTGCATTTTGTGGTAAAGGATTTTATGGACAGAAAGTTCACCAAGGGGTAATTGACTATGGAGTAAAGTTTTCTGGTGCTACAGTTCATTTTGTAGATGAGGGAACTGATACTGGACCTATAATAATGCAGGATATAGTCGAAGTAAAAGCAGATGACGATGCAAAAACTCTTGCGAAGAGAGTCTTGGAAGTTGAGCACAGGATACTTAAAAAAAGTGTAGCTCTTTTCTGTAAGAACAAATTAAGAGTTGAAGATAGGAGAGTGTTTATTGATGAGTAAAAAGAGAGCTTTAATAAGCGTTACAGATAAAACTGGTGTAGTGGATTTTGCAAAAGAACTTAGTAAATTAGGATATGAAATAGTATCAACTGGAAATACATTTAAAGTTCTTAAAGAAAAGGTTGAAAATGTAATTCAAATAGATGACGTTACACATTTTCCTGAGATATTAGATGGAAGAGTTAAGACATTAAACCCTATGATACATGGTGGAATATTGTATAAAAGAGATAACAAAGATCATGTTGAGACAATAAAAGAGCACAACATAGAATCTATAGATATTGTAGTAGTGAATTTATACGACTTTGAAGGAACATTGAAAGCTGGAAAAAGCCACGATGAAATAATTGAAAATATAGATATTGGTGGACCATCAATGATAAGATCGGCTGCTAAAAACTATAAAGATGTTGCAGTAGTTGTAGATATAAATGATTATGAATTTATAATTGATAAGCTTAAAAAAGGCGATCTAACTGCAGAAGATAGAAAGAATTTAGCTTATAAAGCTTTTTCAACAACAGGTAGATATGATAGTTTAATATCAAATTACTTTGCAGAAGAAGTTGGAGACAAATATCCAGAAATACTTAACATGAGCTTTCAAAAGGAAAATACATTAAGATATGGAGAAAATCCACATCAAAATGGTTTAATATACTCACAATCGAGCGCTAAAAACCCTATTCTAAACTTTGAACAATTAAATGGAAAAGAGATTTCTTACAACAACTTAAATGACCTACACGGATGTTTAGAAGTTATGAGAGAATTTAAGGATAGTGATGATGTAGTATCAGTTGCAATAAAACATGCTAATTCATGTGGTGTTGGTCTGGGTAAAGATTCATTTGAAGCTTATACAAAATGTTATGAAGCGGACCCAGTTTCAATATTTGGAGGAATAGTTGGAATAACTTCAACTATAGATAAATATACAGCTGAAAAGTTACATGAGATATTTTTAGAGATAGTTGTAGCATATGACTATGAGCCAGAGGCGCTTGAAATTTTAAAACAGAAGAAAAACTTACGAGTACTTAAAATAGAGAAGATAGAGGATAGTTTACAGCCATTTGAAATGAAATACTTAGATGGAAAACTTCTTGTTCAAGATAAGAATAATACATTATTTGATAAGATGGAAGTAGTAACAAAAGCAAAACCAACTGGCAGAGAATTAAAAGATATGGAGTTTGCGATGAAGATTGCTAAAAACTTAAAATCAAATGCTATAGCAGTAGTAAAAGATGGACAGACTTTAGCTCTTGGTTGTGGTCAAACTTCTAGAATTTGGGCACTTAAAAATGCATTAGAGAATAATAAAGATAAAGACTTCTCTGGAGCAGTCTTAGCATCCGATGCATACTTCCCATTTGATGACTGTATTACTTTAGCAAACGAATACGGAATAACTTCTGTAGTACAGCCGGGGGGGTCAATCAGAGACAAAGATTCAATAGAGGCATGTGATAAATTCAATATGTCAATGGTATTTACTGGAATAAGACACTTTAAACACTAGGAGAGATGTTATGAAAATATTAGTTATAGGTGGCGGAGGAAGAGAGCACGCTATATGTTGGAAACTGAAAGGCGAAATTGATGTTGAAAAGATATATTGTGCACCAGGAAATGCAGGTATTAGTGATGTAGCAGAATGTGTTAATATAAGTGATAGCAATATCGATGGACTTATACTGTTTGCAAAAGAAAAGAATGTAGATTTGACAATTGTCGGTCCAGAAGTTCCGTTGGTTATGGGAATAGTAGATAAATTCGAAGAAGAAAGCCTTAAGATATTTGGGCCTAATAAAGAATGTGCAAGACTAGAAGGAAGTAAGGCATTTTCTAAAGACTTTATGATTAGGCATGCTATACCGACTGCGAAGTACAAAGAGTATACGGATATAGAACGTGCAATTGATGAGATTGATGACTTTGGTTATCCAGTAGTAATAAAAGCTGATGGACTTGCTGCAGGAAAAGGTGTAATAATTTGTGAAAATAGAGATACCGCTATAGATAGCTTAAAAAATATGATGCAATCTAAACAATTTGGATCTGCTGGAGAAAGAATAGTAGTAGAAGAATTTTTAGTGGGAATTGAGACATCAATACTTGCTTTTGTAGATAACAACAATATAATTCCTATGGTAAGTGCAAAAGATCATAAAAAAATATTTGATAATGAAAAGGGTCCAAATACAGGTGGTATGGGAACATTTTCACCTAGTGAAATATACACAGATGAATTGGCTGAAAAGATAAAATTTGAAGTCTTAGAAAAAACTTTGCATGGTTTTAAAGAAGATGGGTTAAATTTTAGAGGAATATTATTTGTAGGGCTTATGATAACTGAAACAGGTGAAAAAGTTCTCGAGTATAATGTAAGATTTGGGGATCCTGAAACACAGTCAGTTCTTTTCAGATTGGAAACAGATTTAAATAAAATAATGAATGCGATATTAGAAGATAGATTAGATAGCGTAGATATAAAATACAGTGATAGTCAAGCAGTATGTGTCATGTTGACATCTGGCGGTTATCCTGATAAATACGAAAAAGATAAAGAGATTACAGGACTAGATAAATTGGACGAAGATATAGTTGTATTCCACAGTGGAACTAGGTTTGAAGCTGATAAATTAGTTACAAATGGTGGACGTGTACTAGGAGTAACAGCAAAAGCAACTACAGTCAAAGAAGCAGCTGATAAGGTTTATAAAAATATAAAAAATATCGATTTTGATGGGATGCACTATAGAACTGATATAGGATTATAATTTTCAAAAATGGAGGATGTATCATGCCAAATACTGTTGATGTAGATTTAAGCGTAAAAAGAGTACTAGTAGAAAAAAGATACGGATTTGATATTGAAGCTGCAGCTCTAAAAAATGATTTAGTTGAAAATCTGCATTTAAGTAGCGTAGAAAATGTAAGAATTTTAAATAGATACGATATTGAAGGTATTTCTTCTGACGTATACAACAGTGCAATTAAGACAATATTCTCAGAGCCAAATTTAGATTTAGTGTATGACGAGGAATTACCAAAACTAGAAGGCGAAAGAGTTTTTGCAACTGAGTACCTACCTGGTCAATACGATCAAAGAGGAGACTGGGCAGCTCAATGTGTACAAATACTAAATGGTGGTATAAGACCAGAGATAAATACTGCAAAAGTATATATTCTAAGTGGAGATATAAGTGATGATGACTTCATTAAAATTAAGGACTACTGTATAAATCCGGTTGATAGTAGAGAAGCTGCAATTGAAAAACCACAGACACTAAAATTGGAGTACGAGGTACCTTCACCAGTTAGAGTTATAGATAAGTTTATTGATTTTACTAATTCTGAGTTAGAAGGGTTTTTAAATGAATTTGGTCTTGCTATGACTACTGGTGATTTAAAACATATACAGAAGTATTTTGGAGAGATAGAGCGAAGAAATCCAACTGTAACAGAAATAAAAGTACTTGATACTTATTGGTCTGATCACTGCAGACATACAACTTTTATGACAGAAATAAAAAATGTAGAGATAGAGAATGGAAAGTACACTGATATAGTTAAAGATACTTATAAAATGTATTTAGACTCTAGAAAGAATGTTTATACAGATAGAGATAAAGATATGTGTTTAATGGATATAGCCACAATAGCTATGAAAGAGCTCAGAAAAGATGGAAAACTTGAAGATTTAGATGTCAGCGAAGAAATAAATGCTTGTAGCATAAATGTTGACGTTGAAATAGATGGAAAAATTGAAAAATATTTAGTTATGTTTAAAAATGAGACGCACAACCATCCGACTGAAATAGAGCCATTTGGTGGAGCGGCTACTTGTTTAGGTGGAGCGATAAGAGATCCGCTTTCAGGTAGAAGTTATGTCTACCAGGCTATGCGTGTAACAGGTAGTGGAGATCCTAGAAAGTCTTTAGAAGAGACTTTACAAGGTAAGCTTATGCAAAAAACAATAACAACTGAAGCAGCAAATGGCTACAGTTCATATG
Organism: Metaclostridioides mangenotii; assembly: GCF_018917235.1. Classification (GTDB taxonomy): domain Bacteria; phylum Bacillota; class Clostridia; order Peptostreptococcales; family Peptostreptococcaceae; genus Metaclostridioides. Next base: position 64,092 of record NZ_JAHLOF010000005.1, on the reverse strand, counting down.
GAAACCAGATTGGACTTACAACTGGGCAGGTATCCGAAGTTTACGATGAAAATTTCGTAGCTAAAAGAATGGAAATTGGAGCAGTTATAGCCGCAGCACCAAAAGAAAATGTAGTAAGAGAAAGGCCACAACCAGGTGATATAATAGTTCTTCTTGGTGGAAAAACAGGTAGAGATGGATGTGGAGGAGCTACTGGCTCTTCAAAAGAACATAGTGAAGAATCAATATTCACATGTAGTGCAGAAGTACAAAAGGGGGATGCCCCTAACGAAAGAAAAATTCAGAGATTTTTTAGAAACAAGGAAGCTGCACAAATGATAAAAAGATGTAATGATTTTGGTGCCGGCGGTGTTTGTGTTGCAATTGGAGAAATAGCAGATAGTTTAGATATAAACCTAGATTTAGTACCTAAAAAGTACGATGGTTTAGATGGTACAGAGCTTGCAATATCGGAATCACAAGAACGTATGGCAGTAGCGATAAATAAGAAAGATAAAGAAAGATTTATATCTCTAGCTTCAGAAGAAAACCTTGAGGCAACACATGTTGCAACAGTAACAGATACTGGATATATGAGACTTTTTTGGAACGGACAAACTATAGTAAATATCAGCAGAGAGTTTTTAGATACAAACGGAGTAAAACAAACCACAGACATACATGTAACTAAAGTAGACGAGGAAGAGACATTTTTTAATAAAAATGAAATACTAGAAGATATGAATTCTAGTAGTATGAAAGAGAAGTTCTTAAAGGTTATGTCAGACCTAAATGTTTGCTCTCAAAAAGGTCTTGTGGATAAATTTGATAGTACAATAGGATCAAATACAGTATTAATGCCATATGGTGGAAAATATCAGGGTTCCCAATCACAAGCTATGGTGGCTAAAATACCGATACTTGGTGGAAATACAAACACATCGACTATCATGACTTATGGGTATAATCCAAAAATAGGAAAGTGGAGTCCATTTCATGGTGCTCTTTATGCAGTTGTAGATTCCATAGCTAAATTAGTAGCAGTTGGCGGGAATTACTCGACAACAAGACTTACTTTCCAAGAGTATTTTGAAAAGCTTGGAATCGATCCTAAAAAGTGGGGTAAACCATTTTCAGCTTTACTAGGAGCTTATTATGTACAAAATAAACTCGGAATACCTGCAATAGGTGGTAAAGATAGTATGTCAGGTACATTTAAAGATATAAATGTTCCACCATCTCTAGTGTCCTTTGCTGTGGATACTGTGGACGCTTCAAAAGTAATTTCTTCAGACTTTAAGAAAAGTAATTCACAAGTTGTTATGTTATACACAGAAAAAGGTGAAAATGATATTCTAGACTTCGAAAAGTTTAAGGCGAATATGGATAAAGTAAGATCACTTATACACAGTGGGAATGTGTTATCAACATATGCAGTAGGATTTGCTGGAATAGGCGAAGCTATAAGCAAGATGTCATTTGGTAATAAAATTGGATTTGAATTTTCTAAAGAAGCAGTAGATAGATTCGGAAATGAGAAGATGTTTGCACCATATTACGGTAGTATAATACTTGAGTTAAATGGCAATCCGGATATTTGCTCTTTAGAAGGATTTGATTATTGTGTTCTAGGAAATACTACAGCTGAAGAATCAATAACAATATGTGATGAGAAAATTAAATTAGATGAATTATATAAACATCACATAAATACGCTTGAAACTATATTCCCTACTAAATCATCTATGATTAATTCTGAAATAGAGACCATTAGCTATATACCAAAAGGTGAAGCTAAAAAATCTTCACTTAGTATAGTTTCGCCAAAAGTATTTATACCAGCTTTTCCTGGTACAAACTGCGAGTATGACACTGCTAGAGCTTTTGAAAAAGCGGGAGCTAAAACTAGTGTAAAAGTATTTAAAAATCTAAATAGCAATGACATAGATGATTCAATAGATGTTATTGTGAAAGAGATAAAATCATCTCAAATAATAATGCTTCCAGGTGGATTTAGCGCTGGTGACGAACCAGATGGTTCAGGTAAATTTATAGCGACAGTGTTTAGAAATCCGAGAGTTTCGGAAGCAATCAATGAATTTTTAACGAAGCAAGATGGCTTAATGCTAGGGATTTGCAATGGATTTCAAGTTCTTATTAAGTTAGGTTTGGTTCCATACGGCGAAATAAGAACTATTGATGAAAAATCACCGACACTTACTTACAATAAAATTGGTCATCATCAATCAAAGATTGTAAGAACAAGAATATCATCAAATAAATCACCTTGGCTATTACAGACAGAAGTTGGTGATATACACAGTATACCTATTTCACATGGCGAAGGAAGATTTGTTGCAGATGAAGATTCAGTAAGAAAACTAATAGAAAATGGTCAAATAGCTACGCAGTATGTTGATTTTAATGACGAAGCTACTTACGATGTAGAGTTTAATCCAAATGGATCTTTCTATGCAATAGAGGGTATAACTAGTCTAGATGGACGTGTATTTGGAAAAATGGGTCACTCAGAAAGAATAGGACAAAATGTAATTAAGAATATCTACGGAGAAAAAGACCAGAAAATATTTGAATCTGGTGTTAGCTATTTTAAGTAAAAAATATAAGAGCGGAAGATATTATATTTACGATATTTTAGATGAAAATTAAAGAAACAAGTTTATAAAATCGTAGATTATAAATAATTCTTATGCTAAAATGATTATGCTATGTTTAATTTAATTTAAACATAGCATAATTTGCATTATTCTAATTATAAAAATAATGGAAAGGATAGAATTTATGTCATATGAGATAAGCAATTTGTTGAGCACAAGCACACTGTTAGGTACAAATCTAGACAATAGTACAAAAAGCTGTGACTGCAGTAATAAAAATAATGATATATTTGGCATGGTAGTAGAGGGATTATTACTAGCCTTATCCCAGAAATCAAGACAGCATAGCGCTTTAGGTAATCAAAATGAGTTTATGGTGGATTATTTAGATGGTATTGTAAATATGAGAGAATCGCAAAAAAATAGCAGTATGACAGAGAATATAGTTGAAGTTACAAACAAAGATGTAGATACAAAGACAAGAATAGAAAATGCTGTCGTCACAGCATCGAAAAAATATGGTATTAGCGAGAACCTAATAAAAGCTATAATAAAAGTTGAGTCTAATTTTAATCCAAATACAGTTTCTTCAGCGGGAGCAAAGGGACTTATGCAGCTAATGCCTGAAAATTGTAGAGATTTAAATGTTAAAAATCCTTTTAACATAGAAGAGAATATCGACGGCGGGACAAGACATATTAAAGAGTATTTAGATTTATATAAAGGTGATGTTAAAATGGCTTTAATGGCATACAATGGAGGGCCTACTAGAATGAGAAAAAGAGGTGTATTAACTCCAGATGATATCTACAAGATGCCAAAAGAAACACAGAACTATGTTCCGAAAGTAATGAAATATTATTTGGGGTAGTTAAATATGAAAATAGATGATTTAAAAATAAAACCGACCACAGTATTTGAATCAAAAAAGATAGATGGAAATAAAAAATTTAATGAGAAATTCAATTATATTCAAAAAGAGAAGTCACTAGAAGATGTAAAGCAGAGTTTAGAGAAAGTTAAAAATCTAGGTGAAAGATTAACACTTACTGAAAGTTATCTTGATATAAAAAGATACAAAGATGCTATAAAAGCATATCTAGAATCTGCTGTTGAGTATATGTACACACTCAAAGATCAAAAAGGATTTTGGGATCAGCAGTATTTTAAGACAGTGGAAATTGTAGATGAAAAACTTGAACATATAACTAGAGAACTTATGAATGAAGAAAAAGAAAATTTAAATATAGTGTCTTTAGTAGATGAAGTACAAGGTCTACTAATAGATCTTTATAGATAAATATAAAAAATTTAATCAAAAGGAGAAGATCATGAATAACGCAGAAGAAGTATATGAGCTTGAATTCGATCAACTGATAGAAAAAGAAACTGTCACGTTGAGTTCAAATAATAACTTATTTAATGCAGATATATCAGTATCAGTTTCTATCGGAAATATAACAAAAAGTATAAGAGATATTCTTAGTTTACATAAAGGGTCAACAATTATACTTGACAAACACATTGACGAAAAATTAGATGTGTACATGAATGATAAAAAAATTGCTCGTGGTGAGAGTGTAGTATTTGATAACAATATATCAATAAAAGTGTTAGACGTTGATAATACAAACTTAAATTAAGAACAAGAGTTGATTGGCTAGTTTATATATTAAATAGACTAGTCTTTTTTATTCTATTATTTTATACAAATAAATTTTAAACATTAAATATTTTCACTGTTTAGACGATAATAATTGTATAAGGATAATATCTGGGGGATAATTTATGGATATAAAAAAGATCAATTATGATATAGTCGTAAATGACTATAAAAAAAATATTAAAACGATTTATAACAGCAAAGAAGTAACATCAATTGCAGGTGTTGATAAAATAGAGCTATCAACTATGGCAAGAGAAATATTTACAAATGACGAAATGAATACTTTTATTGACGTCAATAAAGTTGAAAGAATCATGGCGGCGGTCGATAATGGTACGTACATAATAGATCCAAATAAAATTGCTAAAAAGATGTTAGGTATGATGAAAGGATAAAAAGATGATTGCTGATTTGAAAGTAGTACTTTATGAAGAAAAAGAAGAGTTAGATAATATGATTAACTTACTTGATTTACAGCTGGATTATATATTAAAGAAAGATATAAAAAATTTAAATAAATTAAACAAAAAACTAGAATCTGCAAGTAAGAATTTAGCAACCATAGAATTAAAAAGAAGGCATATAGTTGGAGAAGATAGTGTGTTTATAGAGTTCATTGAAAAAACAGAAGATGAATTTTTAAAAAATATTTATTGTGAAATAAAAGTACTATTAAGAAGTGTGTCTAGACAACAGGAATTTAACGTAGAACTTATAAAAAAAGAATTAAACTTTACTAAAAGAGTAATAGAATTTATGAAGCCAAGGAATTCAGAAGTAGGCACATATAATGCAAAAGGTCAGATAAGTAGATAGGGGGAGATTTCATTGTCAGGATTATTTTTAACACTTAGAACCTCTGAGTCAGGAATGAGGGTTCATCAAAAGGCGATACAGACAACATCTAATAACGTTGCGAATATAAATACTCCAGGATACTCAAGACAGAGAGCTGAGATAGTATCATCTGGTGCACTTTATACTCCATCGAGAAGTAATATAACAAACAATGGTCAAGTAGGTACGGGTGCAGGAATTTCAGCTATTACTAGAGCTAGAAATGCATTTTACGACCACCAATATAGAAGTGAAGTTCATAACTACGGTATGACTAATGTGAAATATGATTACTACAATGGTATAGAAACAATTATAAAGGAGCCTAGTGATTACGGTATTTCATCGAAGATTAAAGACTTTTTCACAGGATGGGGAGAGTTGTCAAAAAATACATCTAGTAAAAGTAGTAAGAATCTAGTAGTGGAAAAAGGTTTAGATTTAGCAAATGCTCTAAGTGACTCTTACAATAAGCTTAATAATTTAAAAGAGGGCATCAGCGGAAATTTAGATTCTGAAATAGAGCAGATTAACGGCATGTTGGATTCTTTGAAAGAAATAGAAAGACAGATTGATTTAGTTAATGCTAGTGGATCTGATCCAAATACTTTACTAGATGAAAAAGACAAAATATTAGATGAGCTTAGTTCTAAATTGGACATTCAAGATAAAGATGTTGCAGCTATGATATCAGATGGAAAGCTAGATAGAGCAGAACTAGATGAAGCTTTTAAGAATGGAGTAAATGTATCTGGGTCACTTCAAGGCTACCATGATATGGATACTAAATTATCAGAGTATATGGATGATATTAAAGTTTTATCTGATACTATAGTAGATAAAGTAAATGATGCATACGGTGGAACTTTTTTTGAAAAGGGAAATCCACCAACTGATAAATTGATAAGTGTGGAAGAAACCATAAAAAATAATCCATACTTGATAGATATTACATCTGAACAAGCTACTGCAGTTGGGAATATACAAAATCAAAAGTTTAATATAAATGGTGAAGAAATCACTATAAATAACTTTTATAATAATTTTGCGGAGAGAGTAGGAATAGATTCTAGTAAAGTTAAACAGGATGAAAAGAATCAAAGGGGTCTACTAACTGAAATAGACGGATTTAGAATGAGTGTTTCCGGAGTTTCTATGGATGAGGAAATGATTAACCTAATACAGCTAAATCATTCATACACAGCGAGCGCAAAAGTTTTATCAACAGTAGATCAGCTTTTGGATGTTGTCATAAATGGAATTATACGATAGGGAGGCATTATATGAGAATTAGTAACGGCATGATGAATACAAACCATTTAAATTCTATACAAAATAATCTTCAAAGAGTGGACAAAGAAAATCAGCGTATAGCGACTGGGAGAAAAGTTAATAAAATTTCAGATGATCCATTTAATACAGCTAGAATTTTGAACATGAGAAATGAAGTAAAATCAGTCGAACAGTTTGAAAAAAACTGCGATGAAGGAATAGAATGGATGAACCAAACTGATAATGCACTTGATCAATTAGGGAAAATAACATCAGACATTAAGAAGCTTCTAATAGAAAGTGGCAATGGAATTCATACAGATGAGGATATGGATAAAATAAAAAATAATATAGACACCCTGATGAAACAAATGGTTGATGCTCTAAATACATCACATGGGGGAGATTATATATTCTCAGGAACAGATACTGATGAAGCACCAGTTACTTATGAAGTAGATCAAATAACTGGAGCAATAACAATAAAGATTAGTGATAATCTAGATCCTAACAAGATGGACAATAATTTAGAACTTGAACTAGGTTCTGGTGTAAGTGGAAATTATAATACTACACTTAAAGATATATTTGGATCAGGTGATCTGTTTAAAGATTTAAATGATCTATCTAAAGAGCTTGCAGTAAGAGATGATAGCGATAAAAAGCTATCTACTGAATACTTGGATAAGATGGAGAAACTTATATCTAATATATCTGGAGCTAGGGCTCAGAATGGTGCTAAGACAAATCATTTTGAAGCTCTTAAAGAAAAAAACGGTGATGATTTAGTTGTCATGAAAGAAGCTCTTTCAAAAAAACAAGATGCAGATTATGCTACTACACTTACAAAATTAAAAGAGGCTGAGTTTGCATACACTGCAACTCTAAAAACAACATCACAGTTTTTAAATAACACAATTCTTAACTATATATAGAAAGAGGTAATTATGGACATTAAATTTAGAAAGCCACTATTGGGATTTGACAACTTAGTTGAATTTGAAATAGTAGATGTTGAAATAAATCGTATCTTTAAAGAAGTTAATTCATTAGAAGATGAAAATATAGGTTTTTTAGCTATATCTCCATTTGATATGGATGATAATTATGAAATAAAACTATCTGATAACGATATCAAAGAGCTGGAAATAGAAAATCCAGAAGATGTATTGTTGCTAAATATTATAACTTTAGGTGATAGTCTTGCTACATCTACAGTAAACATGAGAGCTCCTATAGTTATAAATATTAAGAATAAATTAGCCTCTCAAATTGTAATACAAAATGATAAGTACGATATAAAAGCACCTTTTAATTTAAGGGGTGATATATAGTGTTAGTAATCTCTAGAAAAACAGATGAGACAATACTACTTGGTGATGATATAGAAATCAAAGTTATAAGTGTTGATAATAACACAGTAAAGCTAGGAATATCAGCACCGAAAGATATAAGTATACTAAGAAAAGAAATATACGAAAAAATTAAAGAAGAAAATATTAAGGCTATAAGTAAGAAATCAAATCTTTCAAATTTATTAAAGTAAAGACATTGTGAGGGAAAATATGAATCAATCTAATCCATTTAATACATACAAACAAAACGAAGTAAATACAGCGACTAGAAATAAATTGCTTTTGATGCTTTTAGACGGTGCTGTAAAGTATACAAAAATAGCAAGACTTGCAATTCTTGATAAAAATATAACTAAAGCACATTTAGAACTAGTTAGAGTACAAAATATATTTATAGAGCTTATGTCCACACTAGATACAAGTGCGGGTGGTTGGACAGAAGATATATACGATGTATATGAATTTATAAGACAAGAGTTGATGAAGGCAAACATCAAGAAAGATGCAAAAGTACTAGACAAGTTATTACCGCTTATAGAACAAATAAGAGATTTATGGTATGAAGTAGACGAAAAGGCTAGGGCTTAGAGGAGGTTTTTTTATGGCAAGTATAAACCCAGTTAGGATAACAGGGCTATCTGGTAGCGGAATAGATACCGAAAAAATTATAAAGGATATGTTAGTATCAAATCAAGAACAAGTTGATAAAGCTAAGCAAAACCAACAGTTAACTAAATGGAAACAGGAGATATACAGAGATATAATTAAAGACGCAAAGTCTCTTTACGACAAATATTTTAGTATGACATCAAGTAGTAATTTATTAACTGATAAAAACTATTCGAGTATGAAAATTAACAGCTCAAATTCAGATGTAATAACAGCTACATCGGGATCCGGCACAGATAAGATTAATTATAATTTTGTTATTTCTCAAGTTGCTGAACCTCCAAAGGTCTCAATCAGTTTAGAATCTATAAAAAAACAAATATCATCTGGAGCAAATACGATTACTATAAACGGAAAAGACATTAATGTAGAATCATCGGATTCTGAGAAGGATATTGCAGATAAGATAAATAAAGCCTTTGAGGGGGACGGAAGTATAAAAGCGAGTTTCAACGAAATGCGTGGAGAGCTAATAATTTCTGGAACTGAAGAAGGTAAAAATTCAAAGTTTGATATTGGTGGAGATTTTATAGAAAATATCGTTTCTGATACAACAACTACAGACCTTAAAGATCTAGGAGCAAGTGTCAATGGAGTATACACATCAAATGGCAAGAATCTTGAGGGCGAAGTTATCGATATAACGACAGGAAAGGTTATAAGAACATTAGACGAAAGCAAAAACAACTTTACTATAGATAATATTTCATATAATGTAAATTCAGTTGGAGAATCAAAACTTACATCTATTGTAGACAGCACTAGTGCTGTAGATAATATGAAAAATTTTGTTAAAGAGTATAACGCTTTATTGGATAAGACATACTCTCTTGTGATACAAAAAAAATCAAAGGACTATCCCCCTCTAACAGAGGAACAAAAGAAGGAAATGAGCGAAAAAGAAATAGAGTTATGGGAACAAAAGGCAAAAGCAGGTGTACTTAGAAATGATGATGAGCTTAGAAAGTTTGTTGATGATCTAAATGATGATATATTTGGTAATATACATGAACTTGGTTTTAATCTATCAGATATGGGTCTAACAGTAGCTGAAGATTATAACAAGAGAGGTCAAATTGACTTTGATGAAGAAAAATTTCGACAAGCTCTTGAGCAAAATGGTGATAAAGTTAAAGAATTATTAGTTGGAAGTTCTAATAAAAAAGGACTATTTGAAAAAGTAAAAGATACTCTTTTTGAATACTCTGGAAGTTCGACATCTATATTAGCTAAAAAATCCGGAATAGATAAATCAGCTACAAGTGCAAACAATTTATATTCAAAAGAAATAAACGAGCAAGAGCAGGTTATTAATAGATTAATTGAAAAGATGAAAGATAGAGAAAGTCAATTATATGCTCAATTTGCAAACCTTGAAGCGACTTTAAATAAATACAACGCACAAATGAATTATTTTAATCAGGTATAGTACCTATGAAAAATATAGAAGAGAAAATTTTGATATATGAAAAGAAGTCGCTTGAATTGATAGAATTGCTAGAAAAAGAAAATTATATACAAATAGATGATAAATTAGACGATAGAAAATTACTATTGGATACAATAGATGAAACAGATAAAGGTGAATTTATTGAAATTTACTATTTAAAAAAAATAAATACATTAGATGATAAGATAAAAGAACTATTTAATTCTAAAATAGACAAATTAAAACAAGAACTAATAAAATATAACTACAAAAAACAAGGAAATATCGTATATTCAAAAACTTTTAGAAATAAAATTGATATTTTTGATAAAAAAGTATAAAGTTTTGTATATTTTGGACGATTATAATATTGTAAGTCATTATAAACTTACAATATGCGGATTATATTTTATGACAAGGATGTCGACAAAAACTATGGAGGGTAAATAAAATGAGAATTAACAACAACGTAAATGCTTTAATAGCAAACAATCAAATGAACAAGAATACGGCTTTGCAAAGTAGATCTATGGAGAAATTATCTTCTGGACTAAGAATCAAAAGAGCTGCTGACGATTCAGCAGGTTTAGCGATATCTGAAAAGATGAGAAATCAAATTAAAGGTTTAAATCAAGCGGGACTAAATGTACAAGATGGGATTTCTGTTGTACAAACTGCAGAAGGTGCTTTAGAAGAGACAGGAAATATTCTAAAAAGAATGTCTCAATTATCTGTTCAAGCGGCCAATGAAACTAATACAGCTGACGAAAGAGAAAAAATAGCAAACGAATTGACTCAATTAAATGACGAATTAACTAGAATGTCTAAAACTACTGAGTTCAATGGAAAACAGTTATTAGATGGCACTAATACAGAGATAAGTTTACAAGTTGGATCAACTGGATCAAGCAACAACCAAATCAACGTAAGCTTAGTGAACACTGCTAGTATAATGAGTGATGCTGGTATAACTTCAGGCGCAATAGCATCTATGAAAGCGGGGACTTCAGACGGAACTACTGCTGCTAGAACAATGATGTCAAGCATCGATGCTGCTCTTGCTAAAGTAAATACTGCAAGATCTACTTTAGGTGCACAACAAAATAGACTTGAATCAACACAATCAAACTTATCTAATACTGTAGAGAACATATCTGCTGCAGAATCTAGAATAAGAGATACAGATGTAGCTAGTGAAATGGTTCAATTATCTAAACTTAACATATTAGCACAAGCGTCTCAATCAATGTTAGCGCAGGCTAACCAACAACCACAAAGTATATTACAATTATTAAACTAATAATTTGAAATTTTTTTATTAAAGGGGCTGTCTCAAAATTGATTGATTTATCGGATTTGCTCCATACAAATAGTACGAGCGGGATACTTTTCTTATCAGATTGTCGATTGATTTTGTTGGGTCAACCCATGAGGATGGCTTAGGGAGATAAAAATATAAAGTATTTTAATAAGTCATGGGCTAATGTCTCATGACTTTGTTTGTATAAAAGCCTTTTATTTTTAGAATGTATTTAGATTAATTAATATATTTCTCTAAGTTTTTTTCAAGGTTGTATTCCAAAAAATTGATTGATGTTGAAAATTAGACTATCTTTTCGTTTCTTAGATTTGTATGCAGAATTTAGTCAATCGATCAATTTTGAGACATTCCCTTTATTTTATGTTTGAATGTGTATCAATTTATGGATGAAAGGATGTGGCTTATGTTACTAAGTATAGTAATGATGGTAAAAAATGAAGAGCGATTTCTTCAGCAAACATTAAATGCCTTAAAGCCTTTAACAGATTCTATCGATAGCGAGATCATAATACTTGATACGGGATCTACAGACAAAACTGTGGAGATAGCGAAAACATTTACAGATAAAATATATTTTTGTAAATGGAAGGATGATTTTGGATGTATGAGAAATATATCAATATCTTATGCATCAGGTGAATGGTTACTTGTTATCGATGCAGATGAAGTTCTCACTGAATCCAATAGCTTAATAGAGTTTTTTAGAAGCGACATGCATAAAATATATAATTCCGCCTCAGTAGAAATAAACAATATCGTTAATGGAAAATCAGAGCAGAGTAATTATGAGACCTCTGTAGAGCTAGTTAGATTTTTTAGACGAGATGGATTTAAATATACTGGTAAAATTCATGAACAGCCAGTTTTTGAAGAACCTCTTTTTAGAAAGATAGCTAAGTTTGACCACTTTGGTTATTTATACATTGACGAAGAATTCAAAATGAATAAGATTAAAAGAAATTACGAAATTTTAATCAAAGAATTAATGAGTAATCCAAATGATCCGTATCTTAATTATCAGCTTGGTAAAAATTTTATGGCTGAAAAAAAAGACAGAGAAGCACTTGAGTATATTGAAAAATCATACAGTATATATAAGAGTGAAAAAGGCATAAGTATACCAGGATATATAACGTCGACTTTAGTATGGATGTATTTGATAAACGGTAAGTACAAAAAGTGTGAAGAAATTTGTCTGAAGTACATAGATGAAGATAAAAATAATATAGATATATATTATTTCCTGGGAAAAGCTCAGAGAAATTTGGGTAATATGGAGAAAGCTATACTTTATTATGATAGATATCTATATTTATTAGATAACTATGAACTTAGTACACAAGCAAATGATATGCTTACAGATAATGCTACTTCAGCAAATCGAGATAACGTTATAATTGAGCTTATACAAATACACTATGCATATGAAGACTATGATAAAGTAATTGAAAAATATAATAATATAGAAGATTTTGAAAATAAAAAGGATGTATATAAATTAGTGTTTGCATCGTTGGAAAAAATAAACAAAATTGATGATATATTAGAATATTATTCAGAGATACCTAATTCTAAATTAGAAAAAAATATCTTTTATGAAAATCTTGAGGTTTTCATAAGGACTTTAAAAGAAGAAGATAAAAAAATAATGTACGAAAAATTATCATACTTTAATGATAATTATGGTAGATTAAATAAAATTAGATTTAACCAATATCTGACTGTTGAAGATTGTAAAAATATATTAAAACATGAGAAAAATACTATGTACAGTCCTCTTATAAATACAGCTTTGTGCAATGGGCTTAATCTGATAGATATCTTCTTTGATTTTGACTTAGTTTGGATCGAAAAATATATGCAACATGTGTTAATCCATAATAAGGATATGTCTATTGTGCTGTATAATTTTATAATCAGCCAACCAATTACTTCTGACATCAAGTACATTAGAATATATAGAGTTATATCTAAAGTATTACTGGAGAATGGATCACTATATGACAATAGATATAAGCAACTATTTTATTACTATATAATGTATGCTTATCAATATTTAAGAAGTGTATATAAGGACTTTAGTGATGAAGAATTAAAGTTATATGTAAATAATGATTTAGATAGATTTGTAATAGAATTCAAAATTTTTAATGAGAATTATAGATCTAAAGATTACATATCTATAAAAGAATTAGAATCAATTTTATATGAGTATCCTAGATATAAAAGAGCCATTAAGCTTATAATAGATGAATTACAAGAAGATCTTAGAGAGAAAGTCGAAATCAAAGATCTTAGAAATCTATTTTTAGACAACATTGAAAATATGATTAATAATGGAGAAATTCAATCTGCAAACACTCTTTTATTAGAATATTCAAATAAATTTGCAGAAAATATTAGAGTGTTAAATATAGAGGGAATACTGTCAATCATTAATGGAGATTTTAAAAGAGCGGACCAAGTTTTTAAAAGAGCGTTATCTATGGATATAACAAATGAAGATACTATTCATAATATAAAATATTTAATAAGTAATAGAGATTTAATAAGTGTATAGTTTTAATTAAATGTTTTAAAAAATTAAATTATAAGTAAATTTTATAAAACGATTTAATGTAAGTGAATTGATGAATATATTACATAAAATATCTAAAAATATAAAAATTTACCAAAAATAAATATCAAAATGATATAATAATATGAGAATTATTATTAAGAAAACTTGCACTTTAAATATAAACTTAGATAATAATTTAAAATAAATTTAAAAAGGAGGGCGATAAATGGAAACTTATGGGTTAATAAAACTTGGCCTGGATGCATCGAATCTAAGGAGTCAGACAATTGCAAATAATATTGCAAATATTAACACTACAGGTTATAAAAGGCGATATGTAACTTTTGAAGATACGCTTGATAGCAAGACGCCAAAAATAGAGGTTAAAGTTGATAGATCAAGATCTATGAGAATTGATAAAAACAATGTAGATATTGAGTCGGAAAAGGTAAATCAAGCAGCTACAACTTTACAGTATAGCGCACTTGTCACAATGGCAAATGGCAAATTATCTATGATGAAAAGTATTATAGGAGGAAAATAACTAAATGAGTGTGTTTAGTGGATTAAGGATAAGTGCAAGTGGCCTGTCTGCAGAAAGGTTAAGAATGGATGTTATTTCGTCCAATGTAGCCAATATAAGCACTACACGAGGTGCCAATGGAGAGGCGTATAGAAGAAAAGTAGCTATGTTTGAAGAAAATTATGACAATAATTTGGGAATGTTAGGTGTAAAGGCTACTGAAATTGTTGAAGATAAATCTGATTTAAGAAAAGTGTACGATCCAACACATCCAGATGCTGATGAACAAGGTTATGTAGAATATCCTAATGTTGATATACTTGTTGAAATGTCAAACTTAATAGCAGCTTCGAGATCATATGAATCTAATGTGGATACATTAAACGCGCAGAAGACAATAATATCAAAAGCGTTGGAGATAGGAAAGTAGGTTATATATATGCCAGTAATTGATGCAAATCAGTTAAATAATGTTACACAAGTGACAAATATAGCGGATAATATTGGAAATACACAACAAAAAAATAATGTTGAGGTAGAAAAATCTAATTTTACAAATATCTTAACAGATGCTCTTGATAAAGTTAATGAATATCAAGTTGTATCGGGTGAAAAAACAGAACAGTTTATTAAAGGTGAAAATGTATCTATGCATGAAGTTATGTTAGCAGGGCAAGAAGCACAAATTTCAATGCAACTTCTTATAGAGGTAAGAAATAAAATTTATGATGCATACCAAGAAATGTATAAAGTACAAATATAGAACTTTGGGTAGAGGAGTATACCATGAAAGTTAGCATCAAAGACAGAATTAAAAATAAAATTGATCCTCTAATTCAAAAATTTAAATCTTCTAAAAAAGGCGTCAAAATAGCAATATGTACAAGCGCTTTAGCAGTTTTACTAGCAGTTGTGTTTACTATTATGTTTATGAATAAAAATAAATACGCAGTTTTATTTTCTGATATAGATGCGCAGGATGCAGCTGAAATAGTTGAAAATCTGGAGTCTGACGGTGTTAAAACTAAGATAAAAGGAAATACTGTGTATGTTCCTAAAGATCAGGTTGATAAACTTAGACTTGAATTAGCGCCTGAATTGACAAATGGCTCAGTTGGATTTGAACTAATGGATGAAGGATCTTCAATGGGACTTACTGATGAAGAGTTTAGACTTAAGAAGCAGAGAATGCTCCAAGGGGAAATAGAGAAAACAATAAAAAGCTTTCCACAGGTTGATGGAGCAAGAGTTCATATAACGCCAGGAGAAAAATCTGTATTTGAAAAAGAATCAGAACCTGGTAAAGCAGCCGTATATATAATCTTAAAACGAGGAACTAGCCTTGATGAAAATCAAGTTAAATCTATTGTTTCATTGGTATCGGGAAGTGTAGATAATATGGCTAAGGAAAACGTTGAAGTGATTGATGATAAGATGAATCTATTGTCTGAAGGACTTTTTGTTGCGGGAGATAAAACAAATAAAACAGGTATAAATACCAATATCAAAGAGGCTAAAGAAGCAGAGAGTGCTTTAAATTTAGAACTAGAAAAGTCAATTCTAAATATTTTAGAGCCAATATTTGGTAAAGGCAAAGTAAAGGCTACTGTAAATGCTGATCTAAATTTTGACTCTGTAGAGCAAACTGAAATAAAAATAGATCCAAATAAAGTTGCTATAAAAGAGACTAAAATGAAGAATACATCTCAAGGAGGCGTCAATAACGCGGGTCTTGTTGATGATAATATGACTAATGCTATAAATAATAACACAAACAATAAAGAAGAATCTTTGGAAGAAAGTTATGAATACGAAACCGGTAAAACAGAAACGCATACTATTAAGGCTCCAGGAGAACTTCAGAGGCTTACTACATCTATTGTAGTAGATGGAAAAGTTAAAAAAGCTGTTCTTTATGATGTAGAGGATATTGTTTATAATGCGATAGGCCTTGATAAAAAAAGAGGAGACGACATCTTTGTTACTTCTATGGAATTTGATCCGGAAGGAAAGGCTGAAGCTAAAAAAGAAATAGCTGAGATAAAAGCACAGGAACTAAAGGCTAAGTTAGTTGCAATAGGAATTTTTATTGTTACTTCTCTGATAACATTAGCGGCACTTTACTTCTTAGTAATCAGAAAAAATAAAAAGAAAAATGAAGATGAATACGATGATGAATATTATGACAATATAACCAATGAACAACAATCATCGAAGTTTGATGCTACTGTAGGGAGAGCTAATCGCATAGTAGATGATGAGGATTTATCATTAGAAGATGAAGTAAGATTGTATGCATCAGATAAGCCTGATCAAGTAACAGAAATAATTAAGACTTGGTTAAATGAGTAATAGGGGTGATACCTTTGAACGAAGAGAAAAATGACATAAGTGCTTTTGATATGAGTGATATAGAAGAAGAATATAAAGAAGCTGGAATAAGAAAAGCAGCTATTTTATTGATGACATTGGGGCCAGAAGCTTCTAATGAAGTTATAAAAGATTTACCTGATGAACAAATTCAAAAAATTGGATTAGAGATCGCAAATATTCACCATATATCTTCTAAAGAGAGAAGGCAAGTATTGAAGGAGTTTATAGAGGTAAATAAGGCAAAGGATTTCGATATAGCTGGTGGCATGTCGTATGCAAAAAGTTTACTTAGCAAAGCATTAGGAGATGAAAAGGCAGAGCAACTATTAGAAGGGATAATTCAGGATGCTAAACAAAAACCATTTTTAGCAGTTAGGAAATCGGATACACCTAGTCTAATAAATGTTCTAATGGATGAAAATCCTCAAACTATTGCAATTACACTTGCTAATATACAACCACAAAAAGCAGCAGCAGTTATGGCTGAATTACCATTGCAACTTCAAAAGGAAGTAGCTGTAAAAATAGGTAATGATTCCTCTGTTCCAATAGAAGTTATTAAAATAATAGAAGAGAGCTTAACTAGAAAGCTTAAATCTATTAATAATAGTGAAAGCGAAACAGCCGGTGGAGTTGTTGCACTAGTAGATATTCTAGACAATGTAGATAGAAGGACGGAAAAATTTCTACTAGAAAAAATAGAAAACGAAGATTCGGAATTAGCGGAAAAAATTAGAGAAAATATGTTTGTGTTTGAAGATTTGGTTAAATTAGATAAAACAAGTATTCAGAAAGTATTAAAAGAGGTTAAGATGCGTGATATAGCATTTGCTCTTAAAGACGCAAAAGACGAGATTATTGAGATAATATATCAAAATCAATCGAGTAGAGCTGCGGAAGCTTTAAAGGAAGAAATTGAGCTTCTTGGCACAGTAAAAAGCTCCCAAATTGAGTTAGCGCAACAAAATATTGTACATATTGTAAGGAAGCTTGAAAAAGAAGGTTCAATCAACATAATAAGGAATTCTAAAGATGATTTTATCAGATAGAGTAATTAAAAGTAAATCTGCTGAAAGTAAGGGAAAACTTAGTTTATCTCATTTTTATGTTGAAAAGGATATAGGCAGTAGCCAGTCTGAAGACGTCTTTAACGAGAACATAGAGGATTATAAGCAGAAATTGAATGAACTAAAGGAACAGATTATTGAAGAAGCTAGATTAAAAGCCAAAGATATAGAAAAAGATGCATATATAAAAGGTTATGATCAAGGAAAAAAAAATGGATACGAAGATGGATATAAAGAGGCATATACTGAATATGTAGACAAAGCTAAAGAAGAGGCTTCAGTTATAAAAAACGAAGCTGATGCCATATTGTTTAGATCAAATATTGAATTTATATCTTATCTAAAAGAGAAAAATAAAGATGTAATTAATTTAGCAATTGATATAGCTAGTTCAGTGTTGAGAAAAAGGTTTGAAGATAGAGAATCTATGAATGAGCTATTAAAACACATTATTTCAGAGTACGAGCAAGGTTCTACTTTCATTATTAAGTGTAATTCGTACTATGAAGATTCAATAAGGGAAGATTTAAAATCTTGGAAGAGTGAACTACCACTTGGTAGAAACATTTTTGTTGTAGCTGATGATTGCTTAGATAAGGGCAATGCAGTTATAGAGAGAGAAAATGGACGAGTTATATTAGGCATTGACTGTGCAATAAGCAAACTAAAAGAAGAGCTTTTAGGAGGAAATGCATAATGGAAGAACAGTTTATTGACATAGATTTTAAAAAAGTTAGTAAAGTTGTAAATAATTTAGAGTTAACTATTTCTGAAGGTAAGGTAAAAAAGATAATTGGACTTACAGTTGAAGTAGAAGGAATTAAGGCATTTGTAGGTGAGCTGTGTGTTATATACAACAAACTAAATCAGCCTATAAATTGTGAAGCAGTTGGGTTTAAAAGCGAAGTGGTTATACTAATGCCTCTAGGCGAACTTTCTTTAATATCTCCAGGGTGTAAGGTTGTTTCAAAGGGGATTCCTCTCAGCGTTGTTTGTAGTGATAAAATGCTGGGTAAAGTTTTAGATGGTTTAGGAAACCCATTAGATGGTACTGATCTCAGTGGTATGGGTGATAGGTACAATTTAAATAATGAGCCGCCAGATCCAATGAAAAGAAAAAAAATAAAAAATATAATGACGACTGGAATAAAAGCTATTGATACTTTCACAACATGTGGAGAAGGTCAAAGGATTGGTATTTTTGCTGGTAGTGGCGTGGGTAAAAGTACTACGATGGCTATGATAGCTAAAAATGCATGTGCAGACGTAAATGTAATTGCATTAATCGGAGAAAGAGGCAGAGAGGTAAGAGACTTTATTGAAAACGACCTAAAGGAAGAAGGAATGAAAAAGTCTGTTGTCGTATGCGTAACATCGGATAAGCCACCGTTGCTTAGGTTAAAAGGAGCACTAACTGCTACTGCAATTGCAGAGTATTTTAGGGATCAAGGAAAAAAAGTTATTCTTATGATGGATTCAGTAACTAGATTTGCTATGGCACAAAGAGAAGTAGGCATAGCAATAGGAGAGCCACCTGCTCAAAAAGGTTATACGCCTTCTGTATTTGCAATGCTACCAAAACTTATGGAGAGAACAGGGACTTCGGATAAAGGATCTATAACAGCATTTTATACAGTATTAGTAGATGGAGATGACTTCAATGAGCCTATTGCAGATACTACAAGAGGTATTTTAGATGGGCATATAATACTATCTAGGGAGCTTGCTCATAAGAATCAATATCCAGCCATAGATGTTTTGAATAGTATAAGTAGACTAATGAATGATATCGTTGATAAAAAATATTTAGAAATTGTTTCAATGGCTAGAAGTATATTATCTGATTATAGGGAAGCAGAGGAACTTATTAACATAGGTGCATATACCCCTGGTTCTAACAAAAAGATAGATAAAGCCATAGAATTTCATGATCCAATTATAGCCTTCTTAAAACAAGGAACTGACGAAAAATGCACATTTGAGAGTGCTATGATGGAGTTGAAAGCGGTATTAGAACAAAAAAATACACATAATGAGTAAGAAGGTATGGATTAGATTGATATTAAAAATAATATTATTTTATGTTAAAAAAGGTAATCGATACTCCGCAAGATGTTAAATTGGTATGAAAAGCTATAAAGATATTATATACAAGGAAGATATGAATACAGTATCTAAAGCAAATAGCACATTGCGGAATATCGACAGACAGAACAAATTAATATTTATATTAATCTATCCTGTTAGCTACAAATTAATAATTGAAGCTATAAAACATTAATGCCCAATTATCGTTATTTTAAACATAAAACTTAAAATGACACTTAGTTATTAATTGAAAATATGTAACGATAAGGTGAAAAATATGGACAAAAAATTTAAATTTAAACTTCAAAAAGTTTTAGATATAAAGATTGATATTGAGAAAGAAGCTGAGATTCAGCTCGTTCAATCTCAGACAAAGAAAAAAGATATTGAAGAACAATTAATAAATTTAGAAAAAAGCTACCATAAATATATGAATATGCAGATTGATGGTGATAGGGTATCACAAAAGTTAACTAGAAGTTACATAACATTACTTGATGACTCTATAAAGGATACAAATGAAAAACTTAATAAATCTGCAAAAGAAGTTGAAACAAATAAACATAAGTTGATAGAGAGGAGAATCGAAGTAAAATCTCTTGAAAAGCTTAAAGAAAATAAATATACATCGTATAAAAAGGAACAAAATTTAAAAGAGCAAATCGAAAATGATGAATATGCTATTTTAAATTTCATTAGGAGAAGAGAAACAGTATAAAGATGCTTAAGAGGTGTTATATGAAACTAGATTTTAACTGTAAATCTATTGACTTCAGTGAAAATAAAGTAACAGGTACATATTCAAAATCTAAAGATAATATAGGAACAGAAGATAAGTTTAACGATAAACTAAAAAGTGTAGATAAAAAAACGGATAAAAAAAGTGGACACATTGATGAACAAGAGCCTGAAAAGAAAAACATAGATGATTTAGATTACAGAGATCTCTACTCATTCTTAGAAGGCTTACTATGTGAGATGACGGAACATTTAAATGATGCAAATACAATTGATATTAATAAATTAAATGACTTTATTGGTAACATCAAATTGAATAAATCCATAGATCAAGGAGATTTAGAAACAATAATTAATACTATTAATTCTATATTTTCAGATGGAAGTATGAAAGATATGGTCAATCAACAAGATAGTGTTAACTATCTTGGTAAAGATTTTAATCAACTTGAAGGATTAACTGATTTGATGAACAAAGATACTGACAATCTAGAAGTAAAAAAACTTCTAGATATTATCAAGGGTAATAATAAAGAAATATCAAAAAGTACAGGATTTGATAATTTTGAAGGCACTTTCTCAGAAGATAAAGATAATTTTTTAGATCTACTTGATATAAAAAAACAAACTTTAGTAACTGAGAAAGTTCCTAAAAGTGAAAGTGTATGCGTATTAGAAAAAATTGCAAACCTGAATTCCTTCAATAAAAATTTGAATACAGAATTTAGTTTTGATGTTGAAGCAAAACACAATTTAAATAATTTATCACAAAATAACGATTTGGAAGTTAGAGACATGTCAGGTGATAAAATAACATCGTATATAACTAGTACGAATACCCAACAAGATATAGTCAAAGCTTTTAAATATATAAAGTTTAATGGTTTAGAGCAGATGACGATAAGACTAAAACCAGATGAATTAGGTGAAATGAATATCAAGTTATCAAAAAAAGATGGAGAAATGATCGGAATAATTACTGTGACAAACAAAAGTGTGTATGAATTGGTCAATAAAAACACTCTTGATTTGAAACAACATCTTGAATCTCTAAATATAAATATAAAGGAAATAAATGTAAATGTATCTGATCAAGGCTCTCAACAATTTGATTTGTCTAAAAAAGATTTTGATAGAGAAAAGTATCGAGAAGAAAATCACAGACAATATAATCGTGATGATAAAGAAGAATTAAGTACAGAAGTCAAAAGTATCAAAGAGGAAAACACTGAAGATAGACTAGATGTATTAGCTTAAATAAGGAGGTTGTTTATGGACAACTTAAATTCATTAAATTCGAAATCTTTGGGTATTGCCAAAAATGATTCAGTTACCAGTAGAAATACATCGGATACGAGATCTAGTGGTAGCGTTGATAAAGAGATGTTTATGAAGATTCTAGTAGCTCAAATGGCTAACCAAGATCCATTGAATCCTCAAGATCCATCTCAGTACGTATCGCAATTAGCAGAATTTTCTAGTCTTGAACAGATGATGAACATGAATACAAATATGGATATATTATTGGCTCTTAGTAATGCTAATTTGATTAACTCAGCTCTAGGAATGGCTACATCTCTTATAGGGAAGGAAGTAGAGCTTGCAAATGAGAATTCGGAAGGGGAAGGTTCAGTGAATGAAAACTTTGTAGGAGAGGTTCAATCAACATATGTAAAAGACGGGATTATTTACTTAGATGTGAAATTAAACGAAACTGGAGAAGTTAAGTCTTTTAAATATGAAGATTTGTTGAAAATAAGCAATAAAAACAATTCGGAGGACAAATAAACTATGATAAAAGCAATGTATTCAGGAATAAGTGGAATAAAAGCGAATCAATCAAAATTAGATGTTGTTGGAAATAATGTTGCCAACGTAAGTACTGTTGCATTTAAAAAATCAACAGCTAGAACTACTGATTCATTTTATCAAACGATGATATACTCTAGTGCACCTACTGCAGCTATGGGAGGGACGAATTTAGGGCAAGTTGGAATTGGTACACAAGTTTCTTCTATAGTAAAAAATATGTTGCAGGGAGGTCTTCAACCTACTGGAATCTCTTCAGATCTTGCTATAGATGGTGAGGGATATTTTCCGGTTGTTAGAAATGGACAAGTTTTATATACGAGAGATGGGTCTTTTGGTCCAGATGAGCAAGGAAGATTAGTTAACTCTTCAGGTTTTATGTTACAGGGAAAAATAACTACAGGAGGAAATACAGTAGATGGGATTATAGAAATTCCGACTCAAAGTATAAGTCCTAAGGACGGAACTGTACAAGATGTAGTATCTTATACTATTTCTAAAGATGGGGTAATCACATACTCTCTGGCAGACGGTCAAACTACTGATAAAGTATACGATATACCTGATGGTACAGAATCTGGAACTCCAGGTGTTAAAACAAACGAGAGAACTCAAAAGGTTCAAATATATGCATTTAAAAACCCTGCAGGCTTAGATGCTCAAGGAGGAAATTTATTTTCACCTTCAGCTAACTCTGGTGATCCAGAAATAAAAGGGGCTACTGGTGTAATAAAACAAGGATCTATTGAGATGTCAAACGTAGACTTGGCAGAGGAGTTTACTGAGATGATAGTTTCAAGTAGAGCTTTTCAGGCTAGTAGTAAAATAATAACTACATCTGACGAAATACTGCAAGACATAATAAATTTGAAGAGATAGTTAACTTTTGATTTTTTAGGAGGGGGAAATATGAGAAGAAAGAGCGATATTTTAACTCCACTTGGACTTATCGTATCCATAGGTTTAATACTTTGGGCATGCGTATCAGGTGGAACTAGCATAAAAATATTCTACGACTTCCCATCCATCTTAATAACTGTATTAGGATCTTTTGGAGCTATAGTAATTACTTATCCTATTGAGGATCTAAAGCTAATTCCTAAAGCTCTTAAATATTCATTTACAAGTGGAGATTCTTCAAAAGTTGAATTGTTAAACCAGTTTAAGATGTTGTCTAGGAAAGCTAGAAAAGACGGTTTATTAGCGCTAGATGATGATTTAGAAAGCATTGAGAATCCTTTTATTAGAAAAGGTCTAGAGCTTTCAATAGATGGAGTTGAGCTAGAAGTAGTAAAGGAAATTTTAGAAAACGAAATAGCTGAATATGAGTCAAGCACTAGCAAATATTCAGATATATTTAAAATATGGGGATCGTATGCTCCAGCATTTGGAATGATGGGTACACTAGTAGGACTTATTCAAATGCTATCAGATATGACTTCTCCCGATACAATTGCAGCAGGAATGGGAAAAGCATTAATCACAACATTTTACGGAAGTTTTTTATCAAGTATAGTACTAAATCCTATTGGATACAACATTGAAGGAAAATTATCTGAAGAAGTAAGTACGATGGAAATGATTATGGACGGAATATTGAGTATTCAGCAAGGAGATAGCAGTAGAGTATTAGAAGGAAAGTTACTTTCATATCTATCAAATAATGAAAAAATAGAGTACTATAGTGAACTTAAAGCATCAGGAAATTCATTTGTAGAAGGAGTAGCAGGAAATGTCTCGTAGAAACAAAAAAAAGACATCTGTTAATTTAGATGCGTGGTTACCAACATATGCTGATACTGTGACACTCTTATTAACCTTTTTTGTTTTGTTATACTCTATGGCAAGTGTTGATAATGAAAAGTTTAATGATGTTAATAATGCAATAAAAGGTCAATTTCAAGGTCAAGGTGTATTAAATGGTGGTGCAAACATTAGTGATAAAGAAGCATTTGAAGGATTTATTACTAATGAATCGCAGAAGGCACAAGTGCAAGAACAGTTGCAGAAGCAAATAAATGAGAAGCAGCTTGATAATAGCATAAAGTTGAGAAACGACGACAGAGGGATATTGCTTGAAATGGAAGATTCAATTTTATTTGACTCTGGAAAATCAAACCTAAGAAGTAATAGCAAAGAGGTTTTAACAGAAGTTTACGACATGATAAAAGATATGAAAAATCAAATAGTAGTAGAGGGACATACAGATAACGTACCAGTTGGCCCAAGAAAAAGTGACACCAACTGGGAGTTGTCGGCAAATAGAGCAGTAAGTGTAGTTAGATATTTTGTAGAAGAGAAAGGGATGAGTCCAAATCTATTTTCTGCTACTGGATATGGAGAATATAAGCCACTGCATTCAAACGATACAAATGATCACAGATCAGAAAATAGAAGAGTTAATATTCTAATAACAACACTTCAGGAGGGCAAAAATTGAAAGGGAAAACAGGATTTTTTATTATAGTTTTACTAATTGTAGTTTGTGCAGGAGCAGGTGTAGCATATGTAAAATTTACAAGCAGCACTCCTATAGATAAAAATGTAGCGGCCACTACAATATTGGATTTAAAAGATGAAATATTAGTTAAATTATCTGACGAAGATTCAGCCAGATATTTAAAATCTACTATGAGTATTGAATACTACTCTAATGATAAAAAGTTTGAAGAAAAATTACCTCTAGTAAGAGATGTAATAATTAATTTTTTGATGTCTAAAAAAGCCGAAGACTTTTCAGCAGACAATTTAGATAATTTGAAGGAGCAATTAATACAAAGATTGAACGAAAAATTAGGTTCAAGTATTGTTCGTGATGTGTATTTTACTAATTTAGTAGTTCAGTAGAAGGATGGGTAGTATGTTGCTTTATGTGTTTAAAATATTAATATTTATACCAATAGTTATATTTTTAATAATAATCTCGCTAAAAATGAGTCAGAAAACGTTAGTAGGGAGTTACAAAAATAAATATATCAGAGTACTTGAGGTTTTAAATATTAGTAAAAATAACAGTATCATTGTATTAAAAATTGGAGAGAGTGGATGTGTTGTTTCATCTACTCCAGCGGGTGTAGATAAAATAAAAGATTTAACACAAGAAGAGATTTTGATAATAGAAAGAAATCTCAACGAAAATAGTGAAATAGATTTCAAATTAGATAATAAATTAAGAAAGATTATGGAAAAAATTAAAAAGAAAGAAGATAAAAATGATGGAAATACTATCTAACTTAATTGCTGATAATGCGCAATATACGCCTATGATGCAACTATTTATTTTTATGACCATATTGATGTTTTTACCATCTCTTATATTCATGATGACATGCTTTGTAAGGTTAGTAATAAGTTTATCATTTTTGAAATCGGCTCTAGGAGCATCGCAAGCTATTCCTAGTCAAGTTCTCGCCGGTTTAGCAATAGTATTAACTATTTTTATAATGAGGCCTGTCATTGATGATATCAATAAAAATGCTATACAGCCATATAAAAAAGAGGAAATAACATTAGAAGTAGCTTTAAATAAGGCTGAAAAACCTATTAGAAAGTTTATGCTCAATCAAACTAGACAAAAGGATTTAGAGCTTTTTGTTGAACAAGCTGATTTGAAGGATAAAAAGCTAACTAGGGACAATATTCCTTTAAGTGTTGTATTGCCTGCTTTTGTTACAAGTGAGCTTAAGACTGCATTTCAAATAGGGTTTTTAATATATATTCCTTTTTTAATTATTGATTTGGTTGTTGCTAGTGTATTGATGTCTATGGGAATGTTTATGCTTCCACCAGCGATGGTATCATTACCGTTTAAATTACTTTTGTTTGTAATGGTTGATGGATGGAATTTGGTTATAAAATCGTTGATTATGGGATTTTAAGGTAGGAGAAAATTAATGAGTGAATTAATAATAATGAGTATTGTAAAAAAATCTCTTCTTACTGCTGTTATGATTGCAGCACCAGTTTTAATAGCATCGCTTGTAATAGGCCTTATAATAAGCATATTTCAAGCCACTACACAAATACAAGAACAAACTCTTACATTTGTGCCTAAGTTAATTGGAATTTTGCTAATCATAGCTGTTTTGGGCGGATGGATGTTGAGGACGTTATCAACATTTACTGTAGAGATATTTGATATGATAAAGCTCATAACAAAGTAGGAGGATTAAATGTATGTATTTATAAGAGTATTAGCATTTTTTGCCTCACTTACAATGCTATTTCCAAAGGGTACTCCAAATTCTTTTAAGGTGATTTTTTCTATTATGATATCTGTACTTTTATCAGTCAATATGGATGTCCAATTAATAGGACCAGCAGACAGTACAGTAGAATTTATTTTGTGTGGTATATCCGAAACATTGACCGGGCTTATTTTAGGATATATTACTAATATTTGTTTTTACTCAATAAGATTTGCAGGAAGCTTAATTGATTTTCAAATGGGGCTATCAATGCTAAGCATTTTCGATCCAGGTTCAAACTCACAGACAACACTTATTGAAAATGTTATGAACTGGCTTGCGATTATGATATTTTTCAGCATGGATGGGTTTCAGATACTTATAAGTGGTATAAAATATAGTTTTAGTGTTATTGAGATTGGGAGTGGAATCCTGATTAATAATACTCAATACATAGTAGATATATTTGCACAGTGCTTTTTAATTGGATTTAAGATAGCTATACCAATAATAATTTGTTTGATTCTAGCTGATTTTATACTGGGGCTTATATCTAGAAGTGTACCACAATTGAATGTAATGCTAATAGGTATGCCTCTAAAGTTATTAGTAGGTATGATTCTAATTATGATGGTATTACCTCTTATTATAAATGAAATAGTCGATTTGTTTAAAGAAATTCCAAATATGTATGATGGTACATTCCAAGCAGGGGCAATATTTATGCTTTCATCTGAAAAGACTGAAGAGGCAACCCCTAAAAGAAAAAGAGATGAAAGAAAAAAGGGTAATATAGCTAAAAGTAAAGAAGTATCATCAGCGTTAACGTTAGTTGGATTTACTATTTTTATGCCAGCTCTTACAAAATTTATGGTTACTTCATTTACAAATATTATGACTGAATTTCTTACATTCAATATTACTGAATTCACTTACAGTGGAGTTCAGAGTCTTCTAATAAATGGGATGATATATGTATTGAAGCTGTTTTTACCTGTTGCATTAATTTTCATGAGTTTAGGAGTAGCAGCGAATTTGATTCAAACAGGGCTTGTATTTTCAAATGAGGGTTTAAAACCAAAACTATCGAAAATTGATCCTATTAAAGGCTTAAAGAATATTTTCTCTATGAAAAACTTAGGTACTTTAGTTAAAAACTTAGTGATTGTAACTATTTTGGGATATATCGGATATTCATTTTATAAAAACAAGTACATAGAGGTAATAAAATTGAGCAATATTTATATACCTACACTCATTTATGAGATTGAAGATTTAGTGTTTGAGATATTGGCAAAAATTTGTATAGCTATATCGGTGATAGCTTTTGGCGATTTTTTATTTCAAAAATTCACGCACAAAAAGTCGATAAAAATGACAAAGCAAGAAGTAAAGGAAGAGTTCAAACAGGCTGAAGGGGATCCTCAATTAAAATCAAAAATAAAACAAAAACAAAGGGAGATTTCATCACAGACAAGAATTCAAGCGGTGCCACAAGCTACTGTTATAATTACAAATCCAACACATATCTCGGTAGCAATTAAGTATGAAAAGGGAGTACATGAAGCACCTGTAGTAATAGCAAAGGGAGCAGGTAACCTTGCCTTTAAAATAAGGGAGATAGCGAAGGAACACGATATAGAAATAATGGAGAATAAGCCCCTTGCTCGTACATTGTACAAGAATGTAGCAATTGATCAAGAGGTGCCAGAAGAGATGTACCAAGCTGTTGCAGAAATTTTAGTGGCAGTTTATAAGATCAAAAACAGATATAAATCCGTTAATAAATAAAATAAAAACAATAAAAATAATATATAAAATTTTGAAAAACTAAATAAAACTAAATATCTTAAATACATTTAGTTGTTTAGAAAGTAGGATAAACAATGAAAAAAGTAAACATAAAAGGCCAACTAGATATCATAGTAGCTTTTGGTGTTATGTGTATCATACTGATGATAATAATACCACTGCCAACATTTTTACTAGACTTATTGTTATCAGTCAACATAAGTTTATCTATACTAATACTACTTATGACGCTATTCACAAAGGACATACTTGAGCTGTCTATATTTCCAACGATGCTATTGATAACTACACTTTTCAGGTTGGGGCTTAATATGTCTTCAACTAGATTGATATTAAGTGAAGGATATGCAGGAAATGTAATAGAGGCATTTGGTAGCTTTGTTGTAGGTGGTAATTATATTGTTGGGATTATTATATTTCTAATAATAATAATCGTCCAATTTATAGTAATAACTAATGGTTCTGGGAGAGTATCAGAGGTTTCTGCAAGATTTACCTTAGATGCAATGCCAGGTAAACAGATGAGCATTGATGCAGATTTAAACGCTGGAACCATTGATGAAGAAACAGCTAGGAAAAGAAGGGAAGCATTACAACAAGAGGCGGACTTCTTTGGTTCAATGGACGGTGCGTCTAAGTTTGTAAAAGGTGATGCTATAGCAGGGATAATTATAACTCTAATAAATATCGTAGGTGGTATTATTATTGGAGTTTTAATGATGGACATGACTTTATCTGAAGCAGGCCAGACATTTGTAAGGTTGACAATTGGTGATGGCCTAGTTAGCCAGATACCAGCGCTATTAATATCTGTTTCGTCTGGAATACTGGTTACTAGAGTAGCAAGTACTGACAACTTTGGAACATTAGTTGGTAAACAGCTTACTTCTATACCTAAGGCAATTACAATTACTGGAATTGTACTGTTGATTTTAGGTATTATGCCGGGACTTCCTAAGTTGGCGTTTTTTACTCTGGGAATAGGCGCTATAGTTTCAGGATATTATTTATCTAAAGATACAGAAGAGAAACTTGATGAAGATTTAGTAGAAGATACAAATATGATTTCAGCGGATAAAAACGAAGTAGAAGATGTAAAGGAATTAATAAATGTAGAGACTATAGAAGTGGAGATTGGATATGGTCTTATTGCACTTGCAGACGAATCTAGTGGAGGCGATTTACTACAGAGGATAGCATCTATAAGAAGACAATGTGCTATAGATATGGGAATAATTGTTCAACCAATTAGGATACGAGATAATTTACAATTAAACCCAAATCAGTACAATATAAAGATCAAAGGAAACATAGTTTCTAGTTATGAAATAATGCCAAATATGGTGTTATGCATGGATTCGTTAAATCAAGGATTTAGCATAGATGGAATAAAAACCACAGAGCCGACTTTTGGTTTGGAAGCACTTTGGATAGATAAAGAAAAAATAGAAGAAGCAGAACTAAGAGGTTATACATTAGTAGATTCTGCAACTATTTTAATCACTCATTTGATGGATGTAATTAAATCAAATGCCCATGAGCTTCTGGGAAGACAAGAAGTTAAAAATATAATTGACATTACACGAGATAACTACAGTGCTGTAGTTGATGAGCTTATACCAGACCTTATGACTTTAGGAGAGGTTCAAAAAATATTACAAAACCTTCTTAAAGAAAAAGTAAGTATTAGGGATAGGGTAACTATTCTAGAAACTCTTGCAGATCAATCTATAAGCACAAAAGACATAGAAGTTTTAACTGAATACGTTAGGATAGCTCTTAATAGAAGTATTTGCTCAGATCTAGTGGATGAAAATAATACTATTGTAGTTTCGACTTTGAGTAAGGATGTAGAGAATATGATTTCTAGTAATTTACAGAGATCAATAAGTGGTAACTATCCAGCTATTGATCCAGAGTACTCTAATAAAATATTCGAGGCGATACAAGAAATTATGAGAACGGTATACTTTAATAATAATATTCCAGCAATAGTAGTATCTCCAAAAATAAGAGCGCCATTTAGAAAGTTAACTGAGATAGTATTTCCCAATCTAATGGTATTGTCATTAAATGAGATTCCGAACGATATCCAAATTAAGGCTGAAGGTGTGGTGGAAATCTAGATGATAATAGAAGAAGAATCATATAGATACAATATAAAAATTGGATTAGAGAAAATAATTCCAGATTATATTTTGAAACCAGATAAAGATAAAATAATAAGAGTGTATTTGGGGGCTGAATGTATATGATGGATCAAGCGTATATGTTGAGAAATTTGGTATTTGACAAAAGTACAATTACTGAGCCATTTAATATTGAAAGTAAAAATAATATTGTTGTTGATAGAGAGCAATTGATCAAAGATAATATTCCTCTTGTAAAGAGTATTGCAAACAAACTATTTGTACCAAATAAGGGCCTTGAATTTGAAGATCTAGTAAATACAGGTGTATTGGGATTGATAGATGCAGTCAACAAATTTGATATGAAGAGGGATGCAAAATTTTCAACTTATTCTTACATAAAGATTAAAGGAGCAATACTAGATGAAATAAGAAGGCAACAACCAATTTCAAAACAAAAAATGACTAGAATTAATAACTACTACAAAGTAGTTGAAAACTTAAGGAATAGGTTGCTTAGAGAACCTAGTATTGGAGAAATAGCAGATGAATTAAATGTAACTAAGACTGATATTTTAGAAATTGAGACTGATATAGATATGTTGAGTACTTACTCTCTAGATAAAGCAAATTTTGATGATACAAATGATAATATAGAGCGTTTTTTAAGGGTAAGTGAAGATGAAAATCCAAGCAGTATTGTCGATAAAAATGAAAAGGTCGAAGTTCTTTCAAAAGCAATTACGAATTTAAAAGAAAAGGAACAGCTAGTGTTGTCATTGTACTATTACGATGAATTTAATTTAAAGGAAATAGCAAAGGTATTAAAAGTATCTGAATCCAGAGTATCTCAATTGCATCGTAAAGCTATTTCTAATCTAAAATGTGAGATAGAAAAAATGAAATACTTAATCAAGGAATGAGTAAATATGATACAGGTAGTTTTAATTTTTATAGCAATATCTATATTCTTTTTTGTTGGACTTTCTAATAGAAGAGAAATTAAATTGCAAAGAAAAAATTTCGATGAGATATTAGAAAATAGTTATAAAGGACACGATTTGTTTTTTGAGGAAAAAGAAACTCATTTCCTAGATAAAATATCAAATCTTATTATGGGAGATAAATAGGGAGATAATAAAATTTTAACAAATACTATCTCTGATTGAATAAGGCTATACAGATGAAAATATATGTAAAATTCTTAATATAGATAAGGGGGAATTGCAATTAATCACAACGTATTACAAAGAATAAAAACTATCGGTTTTGACAAAAAATTTTTAATCGGATTAGGTGTTGGAATTCTCATATCTGTAATTAGCACAATTGTATTTGATAAAAGTGAAATGAGCGATGCTGAAATAGAAAAAAAAGCAATGGAATTAGGTATGAAATATCCAAGTGAAATGAAGGTTATTGAATAGGAGGAACAAGATGTTACGAGGTCTATACACGTCAGTGTCATCTATGATAACTAATGAGAAGCGACAAGCTGTAATAACTAACAATTTAGCAAATATTAATACAATTGGATATAAAAACGAGAAATTAATTTCAAAGAGTTTCGATGAAGTTAGCATATCTAACAGAGACAAATTTGCTGGTGGTAAGGGTCATAAACAGGTAATAGGTAATATGAGCCTAGGTGTTGCTATGGACGATGTTGTTGTAAATTATACTCAAGGTGTTATAAAACAAACTGGAAATAAAATGGATGTGGCCATTAGTGGAAAGGGATTTTTCAAAGTATCAGATAAAAATGGTCAACAGTTTTATACAAGGAATGGTAACTTTAGGGAAGACACTATGGGAAATCTAATAACAAGTGATGGTTATTATGTTCTAGGTACAAATATACAGACAGGAGCTGTTGAACCTATTCAAGTCAATGGTGGATCTTTTGAAGTGTCTAGGGATAATACAATCTCAATAAATAATACTCCAAAGTATAAGTTTAATATTGTAGATATAGAAGACTATGCTACATTAAACAAAGTAGGCAATAATGTATACACTGGAGATGGTGAAGTAGCAGCTTTAGGATTTGAAACGGTGCAAAATTCTGTTGAGACATCTAATGTTGATATGATAGCTGAAGTAAGTGATATGATGATGTACATGAGAGAATATGAAGCAAGTCAGAAGATAATTCAGACAATAGATTCTACTTTAGAAAAAATAGCGAACCAGATTGGAGCAGTGTAGTTATTGCAAGGAGTATATAAAGAATTTAGGCAGCAAAATAGCGGGGAGAATTAAATGTATACAATAATAAATAACAGCAGAGCTGGGATGAATTCTAATCAAGAAAAATTAAATATAGTCTCAAATAATATAGCTAACGTAGATACCGTTGGATATAAAAAGATAAATATCGAATTTAGTGACTTAGTTAATGAAACCCTAAACAGAAGGACATATCCGACTGGAAAAAATAAAATTGATACTGGAACAGGAAGTAAAGTTACTCTACCAGTTAGAGATTTAAGACAGGGACCAATTAGATCTACAGAAATAAGGTCCAATTTAGCTATAGATGGAAATGGATTTTTCAGAGTAATTAAAAATGATGGCAAATATGCATATACTAGAGATGGTAACTTCAGTGTTGATAAAGCTGGCAATATAGTGGATACACGAGGAAATAAACTAGATGTTCAATTTAATGCAGGATATAATTATGCAAATAGTAATATCACGAATGAAAATCTGAACATAGCTAAAGATGGAAATATTTATGTGGATGATATTCATATTGGCAAAGTAAATCTTTATAACTCGGTTGGAGATGATGCATTTATATCTATTGGTGATAGTCAATATGAATTAAAGGACGATGCTGCTTTATACATAGAAAATAATTCAAGTATAGAACAGGGTTATTTGGAGATGTCCAATGTTAATTTACAGGATGAAATGGTTGAAATGATAACTACCCAAAGAGCTTTTCAACTAAATTCAAAAGGTATGAATGTAGCCGATGATATGTGGTCAATGGCTAACAATTTAAGATCTAAATAGTTTGGAAGTGTAGATATGATTAAAGCAAAAGAATATGATTTTAGAAAACCACAGAGATATTCTAGTGAGAACATTAGAAATATAAGTATTTTAACAGAAGACTTCTGTAGAAAATCCAATATGTACCTAAACTACGAACTTAAGTATAGATCGAACTTAAAGATTGTAGATATTGAGCAATCAAGTTACCAAGATTTTTTTGAAAAAATATCTGCTTCTTCTATAGTTGTACAGGTTACAATAAAGCCTATAGATAAAAGTTTTTTGTTGAGAATAGATAAAATAGTGGCTCTTATTTGGGTGGATGTAGTATCTGGTGGAGATGGAAATATAGAAAATCTGGATAGATCTTTTTCAGAAGTAGATAAGAATGTTTTAACGTATATAGTTAACAAACTTATGGAAAAGCTATATATACCAGATAAATTTACCGCTATACAAGTAGAAGGAATTTACTCAAAAGTAGCTATACCGCAATTTTTTATCCCAAGTGACTCTAGCTGCATATCAGATGTAGAGGTAGATCACAAAGGAATAAATATTGGAACAATATCATTCTGTATGCCTTACAGCAGTATGGAGGATTGGCTCGAAAACTATCTTCCTGAAAATGATTTGGTAGATAAGTTTTCAAACAATCCTGAAGAATTTTCTGCTAAATTAAAAGAAAATGTGTATGAATCAGATTTGAACTTAAGAGTAGAGATTGGAAAAGTAAATATTGTTGTAGAAGATTTATTAAAGCTGGAAGAGGGAGATATTCTGATTACTAATAAAAGAATCGGAAATCCTGCAGACATATATATAGAAAATGTAAAGATGTACGAGGGAAAACCGGGAATTGTCAACAACAAAAGAGGCTTAGAGGTTTTGGACTCTGCAAATAAAGAGGTGTAAATTATGGACAGCAGTAAAACTATTTCTAACGAAGAAAAAGATATACTTTTAAAAAATGAGACTGAAAACATGAGTGATGATGTAGATTTCATAAATGAAAATCTATCTAGAATATTAGATGTCAATTTAGAATTATCAGTTATTATAGGTAGAACAAGAATGAAACTTAAAGAGATACTTTCACTACAAAAAGGTTCTCTAATAGAATTAGATGCTCTGGTTGACCAAGATGTTGAAATATTAATTGATGATAAAGTATTCGCATATGGGAAGGTAGTAGTTGTTGATTTGAATTTTGGAGTAAAGATAACAAATATAGTTGAAGGTGACGAATGGGTTAAAACATTTATATAAATTACAATTACTGAGGGTTGTCTAAAAATAGTTGTTTGGCTACTTGAACTTAAACTTGTTTTGTGTAATTTTGAACACAAGTTATGTTTTGTTTGAGTTAACAGATTATTATTAGGCAACCCTGTGATTTTTAGGCTGAAAGGAGGAATAGTATTGCTGTTTAAAGATATTGAAATTGACCTGAAAAATTTTAATAAAATTGATCAAGATGAATATTCGAATAAATTATATAATGAGGCAATTGATTTGATAAAAGATGGAGATCTTTCAAATGCATATATATTAGTAAGAAAAAGTGTGTATATCGATGAATACAACACGACTGCTAGGAATTTATATGGTATATTAAGTTTAGTTATGTGTGAATTCGATAAATCATTTGAGAATTTTTATAAAAGTTTAAAAATAAAAAAAGATGAGATAGCCGAAAAATATGTAGAATACTTTTTATCTGATAAGTTTACATGTTTTATAAAAGAGTACAATACATTTATAAAACATGTAAACTTAGGAGAATACGATGAAGCAATAGAAGGGTTTAAAGATATCACAAGAAAAAATAATTATCTCATAGAACCTAATTTAATTTTATACTATATATATAAAGATATTCATAAGTTAGAGGAAGCTCAAAAACATTTAAACAGAATACGCCAACTAGATAAAGGACATGAAATTCTTTATAATAATGAATCTCTTATTAATAAAGAAATATATAAAGACATTAATCATGCAGAGAATAGATATAATAGTGGAGTCGAAGTTAAAGAATTCACTGAATTTAAAAATAACATTAAAGAGTTCGAAAATACTGAAATCAAATATAATCGAAACAGAATATTTAAGTTTACAAACATTTTTAAAAATAAAAGAGGAGTACTTTTAATAATTTGTTTGTTAATATCTGTACTTGCTTATAACTCTTACCAAATAATATTATTAAAAAGTGATCTAGGTAAAGATTCTAACCTAGCGCAAGTAAGTAAAAGCAATGAAGATAAGTCTGTAGCTAAATCTAAGAAGAATATTAAAGAAAAGACCGATGCATCAGTTCAAAGTTCCGATACGTACCAGGAGAATAAAGAAAATCAAAATGATGAAGGATCTAAAACTAAGCAAAATCTAGAGAATTTAACAGATAAAGAGACTTTTGAAAAGGCTATTGAATTTAAAAACAACAAAGAGTATCATAATGCTATAAATCTATATAAAGAAGTTGAAAAAGATAGTCAGGATAAAAATTATATTTCTGAATCAATATATCAAGTAGCTAGTCTTTGTGATAAGGTAGGAAAATACAGCGATGCAGAGAAGTATTATACTAAGTATATTGAAAAATATAATAAAGAATATCCTTATTATGAAGAATCATACTATAATCTAGGGTTACTTTACTACAACAATGGTCAACTAGAAAAATCGAAAGATATATTTAGAGAATTTAAGAAGAAGGTTCCTAACAGTGTGTACAATAATTCAAAAGCACAAGAAATATTAAAAAAATAATCTATAATTTTTTAATCGATTCTTATCTTTATTAGAGATTATATATCAGAGTAGATATTTAATTTATAAACAAAATAATAACTTTTTAATGGAGGGATGATTATGAGTATTGAAAAAGGGAGTATATCAATTCATACAGAAAATATTTTTCCGATAATTAAGAAATGGTTATATTCTGATAAGGATATTTTTATCAGAGAGCTTATAAGTAATGGTTGTGATGCTATAAGCAAATACAAAAGACTAAAAACTCTTGGAGAGATTACAAACGCTAAAGAGGAAAACTACAAAATCACTGTATCAGTTAATAAATCTGCTGGTACTATTAAGTTTGTAGACGATGGTATTGGTATGACTGAGGAAGAAGTTAAAAAGTACATAAATCAAGTTGCTTTCTCTGGAGCTGAAGATTTTTTCAACAAGTACAAAGATAAAATTGAGGAATCTAATGACATCATAGGACATTTCGGACTTGGTTTTTACTCGTCTTTTATGGTTTCTTATAAAGTTCAAATAGATACTAAAAGTTATCTAGCATCTTCTAAATCAGTTAGATGGCTATCAGAGGGTGGCACTGATTATGAAATATCTGAATCAAGTACTAGAAACAACAGAGGAACAACAATAACACTTTATTTAGAGGAAGATAGTAAGGAATTTTTAGAATATTATACTGTACATTCAGTTATAAGTAAGTACTGCTCTTTTTTACCTGTAGAAATTTATTTAGTAGATGAAGAAAAAATGGAAGAAAACAAAGAGGAGCATATTAATAATATTAAGAACACAAATTCCTTAGAACAAGCTAAAGAAAAACCTTTAAATAACACAAATCCTTTATGGCTGAAATCGCCAAAAGATTGTACAGATGACGAGTATATAGACTTCTACAAAAGAACTTTTAATGAATTTGACGACCCATTGTTTTGGATGCATTTAAATGTGGACTATCCATTCAATTTGAAGGGGATACTTTATTTTCCTAAACTAAAAAATGAATTCGAAATTAGGGAAGGGGAAGTTAAACTTTACAACAATCAGGTTTTTGTTGCAGATAATATAAAAGAAATAATACCTGAATTCCTTCTTTTACTTAAAGGCGTTATTGACTGTCCAGATCTCCCTTTAAATGTTTCTAGAAGTTTCCTCCAAAATGATAAAGAAGTAGGAAAGGTATCTAAACATATAGTTAAAAAGGTAGCAGACAGATTGAAGTTATTATTTAAAAATGATAGGGAAAAATATGGTAATATATGGGATGATATACAGTTATTCATCAAATATGGATGTTTAAAAGACGAAAGTTTTTATGAAAAAATAAAAGATTGTATATTATATAAAACAATAGACAAAAACCATATAAGCCTCAAAAATTATCTAGATGAAAATAAAGGGAAACACGAAAATAAGGTTTTCTATGTCACAAACGAAGAACAGCAATCACAATACATAAAATTATTTAAAGAATACGATTTAAATGCAGTAGTTCTTGATTCTACAATTGATGTTAACTTTATCTCATTTATAGAGTTTAGACAAAAAGGAGTTAAATTCAGTAGAATAGATTCAGACTTAAATGATGTATTAAATATAGATCAAAAAGATGATAAAGAAAATGACGACAGGAGTAAGAGAGAGATAGAGGCAATATTTAGAGATTCTGTAGGAGAAAGAGTAAATCACTATAAAGTAGAATCATTTAAAAACGAAGATACTCCTGCAATAATACTTATTTCAGAGGATTCAATAAGAATGAGTGAAATGAAAGCAAATTTTGCTGGTTTTGATTTTGGTGTTGATCTACAGGAAGATAAAACACTTGTTATAAATAATAAAAATCCAATTGTTAACAAAGTAGTTGATTTAAAAAATAGTAATAAAGATGAAAACTATATAAAAAATACGATAGATCTATTGTGTAATCAAATAGTAGATTTAGCGTTGATTTCAAATAAAGAGCTGGACTCTTCGCAGATGAATGAGTTTATAAAAAGGAATATAAAACTTATGAGTATGGTAACAGTAGAGAGTATATAAGTTAATTATAAACAAAATGTAAAATAAATAATGAGTTTACGAGTACAGATTATCATAATCAGTACTCGCAAACTCAAAAATCAAATTATTTAAATTTGTAATTTATCTGAATTTTGAACAAATAGATCGTAAATATATGGATCTATAATACTTCCACTACATTTTTCAAGTTCAGTAAGTGATTCAAAATGATCCATTTCAGGATCTCTTGCTGTTATGAACTCACAGTACAAATCAACTGCACACATTATACGTGCCTCAATGGGGATATCATTTCCGCTTAGTCCATTTGGTGCACCTGATCCATCGAAAAATTCTGTGCAACCATTTTCTATAGTTGAAACATAATTCATAACATCATCATTAGGAT
Source organism: Metaclostridioides mangenotii (assembly GCF_018917235.1). Classification (GTDB taxonomy): domain Bacteria; phylum Bacillota; class Clostridia; order Peptostreptococcales; family Peptostreptococcaceae; genus Metaclostridioides. Next base: position 25,472 of record NZ_JAHLOF010000005.1, on the reverse strand, counting down.
GAAGAGAAATAGTATTTTGAAGGATGCCAACTGAATTTAAGATATTTGATTCTTTAAAGCCAGTTAAAAATTCATCTAATTTATGATAAGTTGTGGCATAGTACATATTGTCTACAAAATTCACTTTTTGTTCAGGTGAAAGATTTGCATCTGCATAAGATGAGGAAATAATTTTAACGTACGTTTTTAACCTTTTTATGTACTGACCGAAATTATCATCTATATTAAAAATAAGATTTTCAACAGTATAACTTAGAGTTTCTTTTGAATCCTGTAGTTTTGTTCTTAATATTTCAATATCCTTTGATAGACCTTTATTTTCTTTTGATGTTTTTACTCCAATTATAAAGTTCCTACGAAGCCTATCTTCTCTATAGTAGTTACTTAGTATGCCTACACCATTAATGCCAATCAAAAATATAGAGCTTCCTATAAATACATTACTAAATTCATTTCCAGAAATAGAATATAGAACAAAGTAAGTAATTGCAATACTCCATCCTACTATATGTGTTATTTTAGTACCTAAATTAAATAGTGAATATATTGAAAAGTATAAAAAGAATAGTCCAATAAAATAAATAGTATTAAATCTAAATGATACTAACATATAGCAAAGATAGCAACCTAAAAAAATTAAAAATACTGATAAAATGTATACAATATTTTTTCGACCAAATTTTGTAAATGATAAACCTAATGTAATGAACATAGGGATTAGTAGAATTAAATATATTATTATAATATTACTTATATTTACCTCATTAGTAGAGATAATACTTGATATTGCATAAAATAAAGTTATAAAAATATACAAAGGTAGGCCTAATTTTGCCATAGTAGTATTTTCGCTTGATTTAAATTCAAGATATTTTTTCTCAGTCGATTCTTCGAAACCACTACCAAAAATTACATCTCTCATAATTACCTCCCAAAAACAAGAATTACAATAAGAACTGAAAGCGTTAAATAAGTTAAAATTATTATAGCATTATTAAATTACAATGTATATCTATAAAAGTCTATTATAGTTTGTATTAGTATAACATAAGGCATTAATGGATAATTAGTATACTTTATGAAAATGCTTAAAAGTAACTGTTTCCAATGAAAAGAGAAATAAATAGAAAGTAATAAAAATATAAAGAAGGTAAACCTTTATAATAACCGTGGTCTATTTAAAAAAATAAATATATATGTTAAAATTAGACATAAGAGTTTAGTGAACAGATACTAGTTGTATCAACAGGGATAACGAATATTAGGGTGTATCATAAAAGATTTAAAAACGTTTTCTGGGAATGGGGGAGGGGAATTATGCTAAATATAATTATAACTTTTATTGCTATGGGTTTTTATGTTTTTCGTGATGATTTAAAAATTAGCAAGCCTCTGACGATGCTTTATGTATTCCCTATATTTATATCTATAAGAATAATACAGCAAAATTTTAATGGTAACTTAGCTATAGGTGTACCGTTTTTGATTTTTTCTTCGCTATTAACGATAGGAATTATTGATAAGCCTGCCATTTTTTCAATATATAAGAATTTACAGTATACATTTTTGCAAGAATTTTCTCATATCATATCGCTTATGATAATTAGAAACATAGCTTACTTTGCATTAAATGTGGAACAAATTTATGGGATTGTTTTAGTAGTTGTATTTGCAATAGTATTAGTTATAACAAAAATATTTGAGAAAAGGGATAAACTTAATTCAGTACCACAAAAAATTAATTTAATAATTGGGATTATAGTCATGCTTGTAGGGATATTATATTTATATAAATATATTAGCGTAAGTTTCATATATGATAGAGGATTCGATGATTTCTCTGTTCTATTGATATTTACACTTTTTTTCTGTTTGATGGTTTATATACAAGAACTATCTAAAATTGTACGATATTTAAATATAATAGACGATTTGCAAGGACAGTTAAAGCTACAGTTAGAACACTATAACTCTTTTGAGAGATACATAGAAACAACTCGAAGATTTAGACATGATATCAAAAACCACAATTTCCTTATACTAACTCTTATAAAAAAAGGTGATTTTGGAGGAGCTATTGGGTATATAAATAGCCTAACAGATAATATTTTTGATATACCATACAAACAGGTAACTAACAATAAAATAATCGATGCTGTAATGATAGGCGCAATTGAGAAAGCTAAAAATTTAAGCATAGATTTTGAGTACAAGATAAATAATGTGCAAAATTTGAATATTGAAGATATAGACTTATCTTCAGTTTTTTCTAATATACTCAATAATGCTATTGAAGCTTGTGAACGTATGCCTATTAATAACAGAAAGATTAACTTGATAGCAAATTCAAGATCAAATGTACTAGCTCTTGAGATATCAAACACATACAATGGACTTATTGCGAAAGAAGGTTCGTCGTTTAAAACACTTAAGGCAAATAATCGTGATCACGGAATAGGGATGGTCAACTTAAAAGAAATCGTAAAAAAATACAACGGGATATTCGATGTAGATTATGATGACAAAATTTTTAAAATATCCATAACATTATTTAGTAAAGACATTTAGACAAGACTGATAGGGGGATAAATATGAAAATTACAAGAGAAGTTGATTATGGTATACGAACTATACGGGCTTTAGCAGATGGTAAGACCCGTACTATAAAATTTATTTGTGATAATGAACATATTCCTATAGATTCAGGCTACAAAGTATTTAGGAAGTTGAAAGAATGCAATATTATTTCTATATCTGTAGGCGCTAAGAATGGTGGCTACAAGCTTTTGATTGACCCTAAAATGTCGACGTTGCTAGATGTTGTAAGTGCATTAGATGATGATTTATACATAAATGATTGCTTAGAGGATGGGTTTAATTGTGAAAACAATACAGGCGATAAAGTGTGTATGGTAAATAGAGAGCTTTGTAGAATTCAAAAAATTATGATGGAGGAAATGTCCAAACATACCTTATATGAAATCCTAACAATGTACGATGATGGTACATAGATCACATAGCGAAAGCAATTCAAAATGGTTTTAACACCTACTGTAAAAGAATCTGAATGTATTGGATGTGGAAAGTGTATTGCAAGTTGTCCAAGAGAAGCCCATCCAGATATAAATGCTACTAGAATTATTGACTATGCTTATGTGATGGGTATAGTAAATTAGGGATATGAGTTAATAAAATTCTAAAAGATTATTAAATACTAGATACTTTTTTAGTTATATGCATATAAAGATTATAGGGGTATTATCAAAAATATGTATGAGAGGTATCTACAATGAAAATATATAATAAAAGTAGTAAAAGTAAAAAACAGAATGTAAACAATATACCAAATGTATTTGCATTCACTTATCTTAGAAATTTTTTAACTAGTAAGGAATTTGAAGAAACTAGAAAAGAGTATTTTATAAACAATTTAAATAAAAATCAGGTGAATAAGTGTATGAATAATATAAAATGGCTCTTTAAAAATTATAGTGGGCTAGAGGTAATTACCATAGAAAAAAAAGATGGATCAAGTTCAAAGTTCACTTTATAAACAAATTAATCATATTTTAACATTTCACCTTTTTCAGCACTTTATTAGTGTTGTTTTAGGTGATTTTTTATTTACATAGAAAATTTAAAGAATTTGAAATAATTTCATAAATAAAAAAATCAAAACTATTGTATTCAAAATATTATTATGATAATATTTTAGGTAACCGTTTACTTTTACCGGTTACCCAAATATTTGGAGGTGCGACATTGGGTATTACAATTAAGGAAATAGGCCAATTAGCTGGTGTTTCAAAGACGACAGTATCAAAGGTAATAAACAACAAGGATGAAAGTATCAGTCAAGAGACAAGAGAAAGAATACAAAGGATCATAAAAGAACATAATTATGTTCCAAATAAACTAGCTCAAAGTTTGGTTACGAAGAAAACGAACACAATCGGACTTTTAATACCTGATATACGAAATCCATTTTTTACAGATGTTTCACGTGGGGTAGAGGATAAAGCACATGAGTCAGGTTACAATGTTATTCTTTGTAACACAGATGAGGATGCTGAAAGAGAGCAATCAGGAATATTAACACTTCTAGAAAGAAAAATTGATGGAATCATATTTGCTGCTTCTTCAAACACAAACTTAGATGAAGCTAATTATACAGATATAAGTATACCTACTGTTTTGATTGACAAAAATATCAACATTAATCTTGAAAATTTAAAGGGAAAAGTAAGAGTAAATAACCTAGATGGTGCTTACAAGGCTACAAAATATTTGTTAGAGAATGGTCACAGAAAAATATTGTATTTAAGTGGTCCAAATCACAATGAGATTGCATCGGATAGAATCGGAGGATACAGAAAAGCATTAGAAGAGTATAATTGCGAATGGAATTCAGAAAACGTAATAATTGGACAATTTTCAATAGAGTGGGGATTTGATTTTATCCAGAGCTTGGAAGGTTTTGACTTCACAGCAATTTTCTGCGCAAATGATCTTATAGCAATAGGTGTTATTAAAGGTCTTCAAAGTAAAGGATTAAATGTTCCCCAAGATGTAAGTGTTGTGGGATTTGACGATATCGATATGGCTAATATAATAAGTCCATCTCTTACTACAGTAAGACAACCTTCTTATGATATTGGATATAAAGCAGGAGAAATCCTTATAAAAAATCTAGAAAATACAAACAGTAATATGGATTCTATAGAAAATATGGTTTATGAGCCAGAGCTTGTAATTAGAGAGTCCACCAAGAAATTGGTATAGACATATATAGACTACATGAAGGAGTAAAAAGATGGGAAATATAATAGTTGTAGGCAGTGCAAATTTAGACATGGTTTGTTCAGTCGATAATAGACCTAAAAGTGGAGAAACTGTTTTAGGCAATGACTTCTTTACCTCGCCTGGAGGAAAGGGAGCTAACCAAGCAGTTGCAGCAGCAAAATTGGGAGGAAATGTTGACATTGTAGCATGTTTGGGATACGATTCTTTTGGTGATCAAATGCTTGAAAATTTTAATAATAACAATGTTAATACGAGTTTGATAACTAAAAAAGAAGGAGTATCTTCAGGTGTTGCGTCTATAGTGCTTTCAGACAATGATAACAGTATCATAGTAGTTCAAGGTGCAAATGAATTACTTGATGTAGGTGTGGTAAAACAGTTTGAGAAAGAATTATTGATGGCAGAGATAGTGCTACTACAACTTGAAATACCTCTTAAAACTGTTGAATACGTTGTAGACTTCTGTTATGAAAATAAAATTAAGGTACTATTAAATCCAGCTCCAGCAGTTAAACTTTCTACTGAGATAGTTGAGAAGGTTTCATATTTAACACCAAATGAACATGAGTACAAAATTGTATTCAATACTAAGGAAAGCGTTGAGAGTATTTTAGAAAAGCATCCTAATAAGTTGATAATAACTGAAGGAAGCAACGGTGTAAGGTTCCATGATGGTGAACAAGTAAGACATGTACCTAGTATTAAAGTTGATGTAAAAGATACTACTGGTGCAGGAGATACTTTTAACGGAGCATTATCAGTAGGCATAACAGAAGGGAAATCATTATATGATTCTGTTAAGTATGCTGTAGTAGCATCTGGTTTATCAGTTACAAAACTTGGCGCCCAACCTGGAATGCCGTCGAAAGAAGAAGTGTACAAGTATTTACAATCAAATCAGAAATAAGTTTTACTGGTTTTAAGTTAAAACATTTGTAATAAATCTGCTTACTTCTAAATATAAAATTTAGAATAGATAGTCTAAACAGTAATAGTGTGCAGTTTATAAATATATATAAAATAGAGGCTAAGTGGTTTTAGTACAAGTTTTATTTATTTTATTTTAACTAAATGGAGGTTAATCATGAAAAAAGTATTATCACTAGGGGTAGTTACTGCATTAGTTTTAGGTGCTCTTACAGGCTGCTCTATGGAAAGTTCTTCAGGATCTGGGAAGAAAGATTCTAAAGACAAAAAAGACCTAACTATTGGAGTATCAACAATAACTATGCAACATCAATTCTACATTGATATTGATGAGGGTATCAAAGAAGAAGCTGAAAAACAAGGTGTCAAAGTTATAGTTAACGATCCAGACCAAGACGTTGCTAAGCAAACTTCTGCAATAGAAGACTTCTTACAACAAGGTGTTGACGGAATGATAGTTATGGGAACTGACAACTCAGCAATAGTTCCAGCAGTAGAAAATGCACAAGAGGAAGTACCAGTTGCAACAGTAGATGCAAAGCTTACAACTGACAAAGTACTTACTTATATCGGTACAGAGAGTAAAGCTGCAGGTAAGCAATTAGGTGAATACACTAAAGAACATATAGAAAAAGATTTAGGTGGAAAAGCTCAAATAGCTATAGTAACTGAATTAAAATCTCATATCCAAAGAGAGAGAGTTGAAGGATTCAAAGAGGCTTTCAAAGATTCAGCAGATATAAAAATATTAAACAGTTTACCAGGATATGACAGAGAAGAGTCTCTAAATACAGTTGAGAACTTATTACAATCTAATCCAGATGTAGATATAATATACGCTACAGCAGAAAATAGTGTTCTTGGAGCAAAAGCAGCTCTAGAATCTTCTAAAAACACTAAAGCTAAGATTGTTGGATTTGACTTAACAGAAGAAGCAGCATCAGGAATAAATGATGGAACAGTTCTTGCGATGATACAGCAACAACCTAAAGAAATGGGTAAAATGGCTGTAGATGCTGTTGTTAAATCAATAAGAGGAGAAAAGGTAGAAAAAAATATACCAGTACCTGTTGTTCTATACGATAAAACAAACGTAAAAGATTTTAAATAGGAAATGCATCAAGAGGATGTCTCAAGATTGAACGGTTTTAGGATATGACAATACGAAGATCGTTGATTTAAAAAGATGGCAGTTATCGATCAATTTTGAGACAACCTTTATATAAGGAGTGAAGTAATGAGCAATACAATTTTAAAATTAACTAATATTGCCAAAGAATTTCCTGGTGTAAGAGCATTAGATGATATAAACTTTAGTCTTGAAAAAGGTGAAGTTCATGCATTACTAGGTGAGAATGGTGCAGGTAAATCTACTCTAATAAAGATTCTTACTGGAGCACATTCTAAAACATCAGGTAAATTTGTTTTCCAAGACAAAGAGATTGAACATATATCACCAACTATATCAAAAGAAATTGGTATAAATGCAATATACCAAGAACTAACAGTATTTGATGAGCTTACTGTAGCTCAAAATATATTTATGGGAAAAGAAATAAACGGAAAAATCTTAACTAATGATAAGAAAATGAATGATGAAGCAAAAAAGATCTTTGACAATATGGGAATCGACATAAATCCAAAAAGTTTAGTAAGCAGTTTGAGCATTGCACAGAAACAGATGGTAGAGATAGCTAGAGTGCTGTCTTTAGATACAAAAATACTGATAATGGATGAACCTACATCATCGATAAGTAAAAAAGAAACAGAGATATTATTTAGATTAATAAAAGATTTAAAGAAGGATGGCGTGAGTATAATTTATATATCTCACAGAATGGAAGAGTTATTCGAAATATGTGACAGAATAACGATAATGAGGGATGGAAAAACCATTACTACACTTATAACAGAAGAAATTAAGTCTGAAGAGGAGTTAGTAAATTTAATGATAGATAAAAAGTTAGACCAATTTTTCCCTAAAAGAAACGTTGAAATAAAAGATGAAATATTAAGAGTTGAGAATTTAACTAGAAATGGTGTTTTTAAAGATGTAAGTTTCAATGTTAGAAAAGGTGAAATATTTGGTATTGGTGGTCTAGTTGGCAGTAAGAGAAGTGAAATTGTAGAATCAATATTTGGACTAACTTCATTCGATTCAGGAAAGTTATTTTTTAATGGCAAACAGGTAAAATTTAAGGATCCTTCAATAGCAATCAAAAATGGTATAGGTTTGATCACAGAAGATAGAAAGAGAACCGGTTTATTTTTGCAGATGACGGTAAAAGAAAATATAACAATGCCAGGTTTAAGTAAGATATCTAAATTTGGATCAGTTATAGATAATAGTAAAGAAAAAGAAATAGTTGATGGATATATAAAATCACTTAATGTAAAAACGCCTAGTATGAATCAAATAATACAAAGTTTAAGTGGTGGTAACCAACAAAAAGGTATAATCGCTAGATGGCTATTATTAAATCCAGACATACTAATAATGGATGAACCAACAAGAGGTATAGACGTAAATGCTAAATCAGAGATATACAACTTGATGGGTGACTTGGTAGAAAATGGAGTTAGTATAATAATGATTTCATCTGAGATTCCAGAACTTATCTCTATGAGTGACAGAATAATGGTTATGAGAGAAGGTAAAGTAAGCGGATTTTTAGAAGGCGAAGAAAAAGTAGAAAACAACGTTTTAAAATTAGCTTTTGGAGGTAAGATTGATGAGTTCAATAACTAAAAAAGAGGAAAATGCGTCGCCAACATTTAAAAGTAAAGTTCTTCCTTTTTTAAGAGAGCAAGGTAGTGCAGCAGCAGGGCTTATAATATTATTTATAATTATGAGTGTGGCTTCATCTAACTTCTTGACAATGGATAACTTAGTAAATGTTATGAGACAGATTTCTATAAATGCTATACTAGCAGTTGGTATGACATTTGTAATTATAACAGCTGGTATTGACCTTAGTGTTGGTGCTGTTATTGCATTAACTGGTACTTTATGGGCAGCAACTGTAGTAAACTACAATATGCCAATATGGGTTGGTATACTTTTAGCTTTAATAATAGGTGGGTTACTTGGTGTAGTTAAAGGATTAATAATTTCTACTCAAAATTTACCACCATTCATCGTAACATTAGCGATGCTTACTATAATCAGTGGTTTAAGTTTTGTGTTCACTGGTGGTAGACCGATATCTGTAAATACAGATGCGTTTAAAATGATAGGTAGAGGATACATAGGTCCAATTCCTATACCAGTAATAATTATGATTATTGTAGTTATCGCTGGGCATTACTTACTTAAGAAGACTGCATTTGGTCGCCATGTACTTGCTGTAGGTGGAAATCCAGAAGCAGCTAGACTTTGTGGTGTAAAGGTAACAAGTGTAATAGTTAAAGTTTACGCTTTAGCTGGAGTACTTACAGCTCTTGCTGGAATAATACTTTCTTCTCGTCTAGCATCAGGATCTCCAACAGTTGGTGACGGCGCTGAGCTTGATGCTATAGCAGCAGTTGTACTTGGTGGAACTAATATGATGGGTGGTTCTGGTTCAATACTAGGGACATGTATAGGTGTTGGTATAATAGGTATATTAGGAAACGGTCTGAATTTATTAGGTGTTTCATCATACAACCAGATGATTATAAAAGGTTTAGTAATGTTATTTGCTATATGGATCAATAACTTAAAGTTAAAGAAAGCAAAATCTAACTAATATAGTCTAGTGAAAAAATATTATAACCCAATATTTGGAGGTTATTATGAAAAATATCTTAATAGATACTTTAAATAAAAATAAGCAGGAGTACATCGAAGATCTTAAAGGGCTTATTGGAATAAAAACAGAGAACATAAGCCATGGTGTACTTGGTGGTTATGAAAAAGAGGGACAAGTTTATTTAGAAAAACTTGCTAAAGAAATTGGATTTGAAGCTAATCGTCAAGATATGAGTGAAGAGACAATTTTTAATTCTAGAGAAATTAACAAAGAAGGAAATCTTGGTCATAATTATAAAGATCATGATAGATACAACCTTATTTGTGAATACAGTGAAAAAAATCCAGGTAAAACAATAGTTTTTAATGGACATATGGATACAATGCCAGCAGGTGATTTAAGTAAATGGACATATGATCCTTATACTGGTACTGAAGTCGATGGTAAAATCTATGGCCTTGGAAGTGCCGATATGAAGTCAGGTTTGATAGCACCTTTTATGGCAGTTAAACTTATAAAGGATAGTGGACTGGAACTTCCAGGTTCTGTAAAAGTCATGTCTGTATGTGACGAAGAAGGTGGAGGTAATGGTACCATAAATGCTGTGATGAATGGTATTGATGGAGATTATTGTGTTGTTTGCGAATGCTCAGAAAAAAACATGATAGTTGCACATATGGGATTCGTCGGATTTGATGTAGAGGTAAAAGGTGTCGCCCTACATGCTGGCAGTAAATGGAAAGGTGTAAACGCTATAGAAAAAGCTATGTTACTTATTCAAGATCTTAAAGAACTTGAACACAATTGGCTTATGAACTATAAGCATTCAATGCTTCCAGCTCCTACAATTAACTTAGGCGTTATTCAAGGTGGAGATGCAGCATCTACGGTAGCTGGAAAGTGTACTTTCAAAGCTATGGCGCATTTCTTACCTACAGTTATGAGTTATGATCAAGTTGTTGATGATATATATAATACCATTAAGACTAGAGCTGGAGGAGATAGCTGGCTAATAGAAAATATGCCAGAAATAATAATATCTCAATCAGGATTTGGATATGAGATTGACTCTAATTCTGAGTTTGTAACTAAAACTAAAGCTATACTAGAAGATACACTTGATAGAGAAGTCAAAATTATTTCATCTACAGCGGGTAATGATGCAAGAATAATGCAAAATATGGCTAAAATTCCAACTATAATATTAGGACCAGCCTCAATAAATCAGTGTCATTCAGTAGATGAATATGTAGAAATAGATAGCTATTTAGAGAGCATATTAATGTATGCAAGTATGATTTTAAACTTATCAAAATAGGAGGAAACAAAAGAATGAAAAAAGTTTTAATTGTTGGAGAATCTTGGGTTAAGCAAATAACTCATATTAAAGGATTTGATACATTTGTAACTTCACACTATGAGGAAGCAGTAAAATGGATCAAAGAAGGTATAGAATCAGGTGGATACGAAGTTACTCATATGCCAGCTCACGTAGCTGTTGACAACTTCCCATTCCAAATGGAAGGTTTAAAAGAGTATGATTGTATAATCCTATCAGATATAGGTTCTAACTCATTCTTACTATCTAATAGTACTTTCGTTGAATGCAACTCTAACCCAGATAGACTTGAGTTATTATGCAACTATGTTAAAGACGGTGGAGCATTAATAATGGTAGGTGGTTATATGTCATTTACTGGAATAGATGCTAAGACTCGTTACGGTGAAACTGCTCTTGCAGAAGTACTTCCTGTATCTATGTTAGATAAAGATGATAGAGTTGAAAAGCCAGCAGGAATAACACCTGTAATAGTAAATTCTAACCACGATGTATTAAAAGGTATACCAACAGAGTGGCCAAAATTCTTAGGCTACAACAAGACTATAGCTAAAGAAGGTTGTGAAGTTTTAGCTACAATAGGTGGGGATCCATTTGTTGCGGTTGGAGAATTCGGAAAAGGTAAATCAGCTATATTTAGTTCTGACTGTGCTCCACACTGGGGTCCAAAAGAATTCACTGATTGGGAATACTACAATACACTATGGGTTAACATGGTAAATTGGTTAACAAAATAATTAGATGAATTTAGAACCTCTTGAATTGTTCACTTTGACTTTACAAGAGGTTTTCTAATATATAAATAAAGGGGATGGTAAATTGCTATGGGTGAACTTGATCCGAATAAACAAATGATATTAGACTATATCGATAGTGTTGAAGACGAGCTTAGAGATGTTTCTGACCAAATTTGGTCAAATCCCGAGCTTCAATATAAAGAATACTTTGCTTCAAGTCTTCAAAAAGAATACCTAAAAAGTAAAGGTTTTCATATTGAAGAAGTAGAGGGAATGGATACAGCATTTATTGCAACCTATGGAAGTGGAGAGCCAGTTATTGGTATTCTTGGTGAGTATGATTCATTAGCAGGGCTATCTCAAAAAGTTTCAACAACTAAGGAACCTGTTAAAGAAGGAGCCCCGGGACATGGATGCGGGCATAACTTACTTGGAACAGGCGCTTTAGGAGCTGCTATAGCTGTAAAGAAGATGATTGAGGATGAAAAGGTAAGTGGTTCTGTGAAATACTTTGGAACACCAGCAGAAGAGGACCTATCAGGGAAGATATTTATGATAGACAAAGGATGTTTTGATGAAGTAGACTGTGCTTTTAGTTGGCATCCATTTGATATAAATACACCTATAAGAATTCCGACGCTTGCAAATTATTCTATTAAATTTAGATTTAGAGGAATAAGTGCACATGCTGCGCAAGCTCCACAAAATGGTAGAAGTGCACTTGACGCTGTTGAACTAATGAATGTAGGATGCAATTATTTAAGAGAGCATATATTTGACAGTTGTAGAATTCATTATTCAATTACGAATGGAGGAGGAGCGCCAAATATAGTACCAGCATTTGCTGAGGTGTGGTACTATGTCAGAGGAGTTAAAATGGAGCATGTACAGAGTGTATTTGAGAGAGTAGTTGATGTTGCAAAAGGTGCAGCACTGATGACTAGTACACAGATGGAGTATGAAATCATTAGTGGCGTTTACGATTATTTGCCAAATACTGCATTAACAGATATTCTTTCAGAAAATATGATAGCAATTGGAACACAAAATTATAACGAAAAAGATATTGAGTTTGCAAAGGCGCTTTCCAAAGATAAATCAAAGGCAGATAGAAGTATGGTTGCAAATGTATTAAGTGGTAATCTAAATATAATAGATAATTATCTACATACAGAGGTAACTGACGATACAGTAATACAAAACAACTGTATACCATTATCACTAGATATCGGTGACATCAGTTATATAATTCCAACAGCACAGTGCTCTTGTTCAGTTTGGCCGATAGGAGTATCAGCACATACTTGGCAATCGTGTTCAAGTGCTGGATCAGATATGGGATTTAAAGCTATGCTGCTAGCTTCTAAGTCTATAGCTTGTACAGTATTTGATGTAATGGATGATAAAAAGGTGGTTGAAAAGGCAAAAGAAGAGTTAATAGTGACAAAGGGAGAGTTTGCATACGAGCCAATTTTAAAAAAATAATAAGAATTAAGAAGATGTATCAGCTTACGATACATCTTTATTTAATAAAATTGATACATATTTAATTGAACAAATTACAAAGGTATTGCAAATAATCATAAAAATTATAGCTGAAAGTATAATGCAAAAATCAAAAAATGGTGTTTATTCGATATTGAGATTCTTATCTTATAATCTAATTCTAATCTAAATGTAACCCTTTGTTGTTAGTAAAATGAATAAAAAAGTGTTATACTATAATATATTAATTTTATGTAAATAGAAGAATTAGAAGGGGATAAATATGTTTGGGTATGTAAAAATAAACAAGCTTGACTTAACATTTAGAGAGTATGATCATTATAAGTCGTACTACTGTGGTCTATGTAAATGTCTTAAGAAAAATCATGGTGAAATATCTAGGTTGTCATTAAATTTTGATATTACTTTCCTGATCGTTTTACTATCAGCAATATATAAGCCAAAATCAGTTATTACGGATGAAACATGTATTTCATCTCCTTTTAAAAAGAATAAAATTTTGATGAATGAGGTGACTGAATACGCTGCCAGCATGAATGTGTTACTTTCTTGCTATAAATTAGAAGACAATGTTCGTGATGAAGGAGGTATTAAAAATAAATTAGCATATAATATATACAAAGGTAAATTAAAAAATGCTTATAAAAAATACCATCAAAAAGCAGAGTATATAAAGAAGCAACTCGAAGAACTAAACAAACTGGAAAATGATGGAAATATCAATATAGATGAAGTATCAAATACATTTGGAAATTTGATGAGTGAAATATTTGCATACAAGGAAGATGAGTACGAAGACAGACTAAGGACTGTAGGTTTTAATATAGGAAAGTACATCTATATACTTGATGCCTTTGAAGACCTAGATGATGATATTAAAAAAGGAAGTTATAATCCATTTAAAAATTATGTTAATAGAAGAGATGAACTCAGAGAAAGAGTAGATAAGATTATAAGTTTTTCATTGGGGATGCTTGGTAATGCAGTTGACAGCTTAGAGATTGAAGTTAATAAAAATATTATAGAAAATATAATTTATTCTGGAGTGTATTTGAGATATAAAAAAATATTAAACAATCCGAGCAGTCAATAAAAAATTAAGGTTATCTATAAAGTATTAAAAATCGAAATAATAAATACTGTGTAAAATTTCCTGGGAAATTATATGTCGTATTAAGAAAGAAAAATAGATAGTTTGAAAGGAGAGAGAAAAAAATGTTTAACAATAGTGGTTTTATGGAAGCTAGAAGAATGATTGACAATAGAGAATTTAGGAATGCATACAATTTTTTGAAATCCATTTCTGATAAATGTGCAGAATGGTATTACTTATCAGGAATATCAGCGATGAATATAGGTTACTACGAAGAAGGCGAAGACTATATCAAAAGGGCAAAATTTATGGAACCAGAAAACAAAGAATATAGCAGTGCATTAGACAATTATACTCAGTATAGAAATAACTATAATGATAGAGCTGATTACTACAATAGAAGACGTCAAAGTGACTTAGGTGGATGTTGTTGTTGCTGTGGCGATGACTGTTGCGATACATGTTGTAAGTTGTGGTGTTTAGACTCATGTTGTGAGTGTATGGGAGGAGACTTTATTTCTTGTTGCTAGGTGATGTATATGAATAAGAAAATAGCTTATGGTGGAATGTTATTGGCAGTAAATGTTATACTTCTATTTTTAATAAATATTATTCCTAACAATACAATGTTTTTAATGGGGATCGCTTCTCTCATTGTAGCAGTAGTTGTCATGGAGTGGGGTATAAAAACAGCATTTGTATATTATTTAGGATCAGTAATACTAGGATTTTTAGTAATGTCAAATAAAATACATTGGATTGTATATGTATGTACTTTTGCGGTATATGGGATAATAAAATATCTGATTGAAAAAGATAGGCCATTATACGTAGAATATTTTTTAAAGATAGCATATGCAAATATAGCAGCTATCATGCTATATTTTGTATTTAGAACTATAGTGTATTTTCCTATTAATTTATTTATGGTTTTAGCATTTCAAGCTGTATTTTTGGTTTATGATTACGCCTATTCAATGTTTATAAATTACTACAATCATCAGCTTAGAAAAATACTTTTTAAAAACTAAAAATGTAAATCTAATAAAATATGAAATAATTTAAACAGAAAGCTTCTCATTAAAGTTAAATACAATTGAGAAGCTTCTTATTTACACATAAATTTTAATGTTTTAATTTATTGAATTTATATATCAATAATTTCGACTCTTGAAGTAAGGGAATAAACTAGGTCTTTTCTTTCTACAATAATTTTAGTTTTATTTTTCATATTTTCATTTAAGTTAATCATTTTTAATAGTTCTTTTGTAGGATTTATAGCTATTGGTTTTCCAACTCTTCTCAACATATTGAAATCACCATTAGTATCACCGTAAGCATATGAATTCAAAAGGTCTATTTCATATTTTTTAGTAAAGTTATTAATAGATATATTTTTACTATCTGAATCCCACATTGGGATTAAATTTCCTGTAAACACATCATTTTCAAAAATATATTCACTTCCACAGAAATCACTAGCATTATACTTTTTAGCCATTTTTTCAACTAAAAAATTAGGGCTACCAGAAATAAATATCACAATATGTCCTTGTTTTAGATGCCATTCTATTCTTGATCTAGTGTACTTATAAACTCTGTCAGCTTTTAATTTAATTACTTGGTCACTTGTAAAATCAATACATGTAGTGTCAAGACCTGTTATTGATCTTACGTAGAGCTCACTAACTTCCAGTAAATAGTCATCATAATTACCCTGTCTTTTATCCCAATCCATAAAAGTATCTCGAACATTACTATACCAATCTTTTTGGTCGATTATATCGTATTTCATTAGCTTCTTAAAATGTTCTACCATTAGCGAGTCTCTATACAAAGTTCCATCTATATCGAAAAAGGCTGCCGTGTTTCCCAAAAAATCACCCCTATGTTAATCATTTTTATTATTATTATATTATAAATTATATCTATGTTACCATTATATATGTATAATATCTAATATAAATAAATTTTATTTAAAAATGAGAGGAAATGATTTTATGAAGTTTAACTTCGCAAAGGTTACAAATTCTAGACTTATGGGAAGTATGGGTCTTGTTATAAATTGGAGAAACAATGATGACAATAAAATTTTTTGTCAGTACTTTTTATTAGATTCTGAAGGACTAGGAATTGCAGACTATGTGGGTCTTGATAATCCTAGTGGATATGAAGTTTATAGAGAAGAAGAAAGACTAATGGGAGGATTGGGATCCGATAAAATAAGGATATCTGAAGACGAGGCTAGATTTTTGGTGAGTTTTTATGGGAAGAAAAACGAGTACTATAATAAAGAACTTCCTGGAGAAGTTAACGAATATATTAATATTATTGAAGGGTATAGTGGAAATTTAAAAATAGAAGATATGTATCCCATCATTTGTAAAGAAGTTTTAGATGAAGTAGAGTTTGTAAATTATATGACGATGAGGTTTATAGCTTGGGACAGAGAAGGCCTTATGTATTATTCTGGAAGTAATGAAATTTCTAGCATGCATGTAACCAAAATAAACGGTACATTACTTAAAACCAAAGTAAAAAGAATGGGAAAAGACAAGTATTTAACTACGGCTATATACGAGGATGTTGATGGTTACTATTCTTGTAAAATAGCTCTTAGCATCGAAAAAGATATACATAAAAGAAGAGGATTTAAATTAAATTCTCTGTTAGTCACTGATATTGATGAGGTTTATGATTTCGAGGTATTTGATGAAATATCAAAACCGGAATATGTTTCAGTTTATGAAATAAAAAACATTGATAGTTTTGAAAAGAAATTTTATGACGAGAATCCATTTCTGTTTAAGAGTTTCATGGATAATGGAAATTTATATACTAGATTTAGTTTTAATAATGATCATGTAAAAGAAAGTGAATATGTTATAAACAATGATATCAAAGCTATTTATTACTTTGCTATGGGTAGGCTATTTATTGGAACTTATTCTAATGATGATAGTGAATTTATAAATGAATCTATTGAATTTAACTATGGTGGTAGTACTAAACTAATTGGTAATTATTATTTTGAACAGAATGCTCTTTATGATTTTGCAGAGTCTGGGGCTGAAGATTTTAATGATTTTTTAAATTAAGATTATGAGACGAAAATATTTTAATCAGTTTAGACAATAAAAATTTTATATAAAAAATAAGAGTGACCAGTTTTGACTGGCCACTCTTATTTTTATTTCTATAATATTGGGGGAATATTATGAGGAATACATTAGTATTATTGTCAAAGTATTGAAATATATACTTCTTTTTTAAAAAAATTTTATAAAATTTCAAATTTGCAACTGTATAATATTTAATCCGGTGGTTTTGGAGTATCTAACTCAAAGGAATTATCCAGTAATCTGACAAATGTTTTGTTAATATGCATAGTACGATTATCAAGGTTTATATCTTTCCATGAAAGTGCCGCAACTTCCCCTGCTCTCAAACCCATATGAAAACCTAATTGAAGCGGAATGTAGAATGCGCTACCTTGATTTGATAAAATGCATTTTCACAATAAATTTTTTATAAATATAATATAAATCAATTTGGAAGTTAATAATTACAGAATGGGCTTATATACTAGTATACAAAATGATGTATTATATTGCTCAAAATCTATATTTAACAAATAAAATTCTATTAAATATAGATTTGTATAGATATATACTTGCATTATCAAAATGATAGTTGTATAATGTACAATGGAATTATCAATTTGATAGTTGATTAACCATTATCAATGCAAGTATATTTCGGTAGATTTAATTTGCCGATATAAAGTAATTAATAAATTATAATTAAAAGGAGATTTACAATGGTAAAAAGTTCGTTTTTTTCACAATTTCTAATGATCACGGATTTAAAGACAATACTTTTCATAGCTGTATTATTAGGAATGTTTATTTTTGTTAAAAAATTAGGGAAAAAGAAAGTTAGCTTCTCTATGAGGACCATCATTGCTACAATTATGGGACTCGCATTAGGTGTAATAATACAATTAGTTGCAGGTATGCCAGATGACCCGACTAAAGTAGTATGGCTGCAGGAAGTAACTAAATGGTATGGTCTATTTGGGAGCGGATTTATGGCTTTATTAAAAATGCTGGTCGTTCCAATTGTATTTGTGTCAATACTTAGAGTAATAATCAACATGGGGGATGGAGAAAATTTAAAATCTATGACATTTAGAACTATAGGAATGCTATTAGGAACTACAGCGATAGCAGCAGTTATAGGAATTGTTGTAGGAAAATTTATGCACTTAGGTGAAGGGGTTAAAGGTATTGTAGATAATACTGCACAGATGAAAGAGATAACGTCAGTGGTTGATACATTAATTGGATTATTACCAACAAACCCAGTTCAAGCTATGGCAGATGCAAATATTGTTGCTATAATAATATTTGCCGCATTCTTAGGTCTTTCAGTTAAGAGATTAAATAAAAAATATGAAGATATAATAAAACCATTTGTGGACCTAGTAGAGGCATTTTATAAGATTATTGTATGTGTTGCTATGACAGTTATATCAGTGATGCCATATGCGGTTATAGCGATGCTTGCAAATACTATA
Organism: Metaclostridioides mangenotii; assembly: GCF_018917235.1. Lineage (GTDB taxonomy): Bacteria > Bacillota > Clostridia > Peptostreptococcales > Peptostreptococcaceae > Metaclostridioides. The sequence goes on along the minus strand of NZ_JAHLOF010000005.1, from coordinate 6,757 downwards.
ACATCAGGTGGGATAGGGTCAATGTTATCAGTATTGGAGTTTGTTTTTGCACTTTATGTATCTACTGTTATACTGTTTATAGTTCACTTAATTATAATAGCACTTAATGGTTTAAACCCTATAAAATATATTAAAAATGCAATAGAACCATTAGTATTAGCTTTTACATCTCGTTCAAGTTTAGGAACACTCCCTGTAACAATAAATAACTTAGTTGAAAAACAAGGGGTAGATGAAAGTGTATCAAGTTTTGCTGCAAGTTTAGGAGCTAATATGGGTATGAATGGTTGTGCTGGTATATATCCTGCACTTATGGCTGTGACAATAGCAAATATGGCTGGAATAGAAATGAATGCTACGTTCTATGCAATGTTATTTATAGTTATAACGATAGGTTCTATAGGAATAGCAGGGCTTCCAGGCACAGCTACAATGGCAGTATCTGTTGTGTTATCTGGAGTTGGGCTTGGTCCATATTTCCCGCTGGCAGCAGGTATACTAGCAATAGACCCTATATTAGATATGGGTAGAACCATGATAAACGTAAATGGATCTATAGTTACTTCAATAATTGTTGGAAAATCTTTAGGGAAGGTAAATAAAGATATTTATTATAAGGATGGAATAGAAGATAAAGAAGCTGTTAAAAAGTAAATATCCTTTTTTCCTTACTTTTTAAAAAAACGGACTATAATTTTTTGTAAGTTCCAATTTAAGTACAATATTGATGTATAAATTTAAGAGGTGTTACCAGCAATAAAATGGCTGAGTATCACCTCTTTATTTAAAGTTACTAATTTATTATTTTTAATTCTGTTGAAAAGTTTACATCTCTTCTTCGTCAAGTTCCTCTAAATTTATTTGTGAATTACTAGTTTCTTTGGAATTTCTAAGTGTTCCTGATGTTGAACCTGTTAGAACTCCAGTTGAGCCGGAAGAAACTGGACCAGAACCTGTGTAAGTACCGAAATTAATTCCATAGCCACTTGAACTTAAAGGGGTACCACCTATAGTATTAAAAGTTGAACTACTTGGAGTTTTGCTCATATTACTATTCATTTGGTTATTCATACTTCCAGCGGATGAACTGCTCATATTACTATTCGGATTGTTTGGCATACTACTTCCCATACTACTGCCCATGCCACTGCCCATGTTACTGCCCATGCCACTGCCCATGTTACTGCCCATGCCACTGCCCATGTTACTGCCCATGCCACTGCCCATGTTACTACCCATGCCGCTGCCCATACTACTGCCCATGCCACTGCCCATGTTACTACCCATGCCGCTGCCCATGTTACTGCCCATGCCACTGCCCATGCCACTGCCCATGCCACTTCCCATGCTGTTTCCTAAATTATTGTTCATAGGATTATTCATCCAAGGGCTTGTAGGATTTGAATTAGTAGAACCCATACTATTTGATCCGCCCATATTTGAATTATAAGGTGTCATTCCTGATCCAAAGTCCATGGATTGTGGAACAATAACAGGGAGACCCTGCATAGTACCTCGAATTACTCCGGGTATCATTATAATAACATCACTTCCCATAAAGTTTAAACCAGGATACATGTTAGGGTTATTTTGTTGATTCATTAAATTTCCCTGTTGGCCCATTGGGTTCATCTGCGGATTCATTGGATTTCCCTGTTGGCCCATTGGGTTCATCTGCGGATTCATCGGATTTGCCTGTAGGTCCAACGGATTCATCTGTTGATTCATTGGATTCATCTGTGGATTCATTGGATTTGTTTGTGGGTTCATGCTATTTTGATTTTGTCCATTAAGCATATTTGCAAAGTTTTCAAAATAAGTATTTGGATTGTTGTTCCTATTACCTAGTGTACCTCGAACCTGTGTATTTGGATTTGCCATGCTTTGATTAAGCTCTTGATAATTTCCTAATCCCTGTTGATTGTAGTTTGGCATTTCATTTAAATCTAGATCTGGTTGAATATTACCTACAGACTGTTTGTAATTGTTATTCATTTGATTTAAGTTAAGACTAGAATTAGCTCCTTCCACTCTTTTCATGAACTTGTCACTACTAAGATCAATATAGTCTTTGTAAGAATCTGGATTTAGGTATGGCATGTAGCTACTATCTAGTTTGTTCTTTGTTTCGTCGAAACTCATATAAAAGCACCTCCCAAAAAAACTATAAAAAAGTTATTCTTATAATATATATAAAAGTCGGCTACATAATATGTATGATTTCTTTATTTAAAAAATATAGAATAGATATTGCAAAATTTAACAGTAAGTCTTATAATGAATATATGAACAATTATTCATATATTAAAATGAGGACAGGAGAGAAGAAGAAATTATAAGTATAAATGAGGAATTTAAAAAATTGAATGTAAGAATATATATAAAGAAATAATATATTGCAAAATTTAATAATAAGACCTATAATGAATATATGAACAATTATTCATATATTGAAATGATAGGATAGGAGAAAAGATAATTATGAGTATAAATGAAGAATTTAAAACATGTGAATGCAAGAATATACATGAGGAGATAGTAAGTGGAGCAAAATCAACCATGCCAGATGAAGAAATACTTTATGATTTAGCTGAACTATTTAAAGTATTTGGAGATTCTACCAGAATAAGAATATTGTATGCATTATTTGCAAGTGAGATGTGTGTTTGTGATATAGCTAGTTTATTAAACATGACGGATTCGGCTATCTCACATCAACTGAGGGTTTTAAAACAAGCAAGACTTGTTAAATTTAGAAAAGAAGGCAAGACAGTATTCTATTCATTGGATGACGATCATGTAAGTCAAATATTTAATTGTGGTCTTTGCCATATACAAGAGAGAAATAAAAAATAAAGGGGGTATTCGATATGGCATCTCAAGTATTAAACAAAAAAGAAATGATTTTAGATGGTTTAAGTTGTGCACACTGTGCATCTGAAATAGAAGAGGCTGTTGGAAAACTTGATGAAATAAAATCCGCTAATCTTAACTTTGTAAATAAAAGGCTGAGTTTTGAATTGAAAGAGTCTTCAAATGAACATGAAGTTATTAACAAAGTAATGGATAAGATTAATACTATAGAACCAGGTTTAGATATAAAAATTAAAGATAATTTAAAGAATAATTCAAATAAAAAAGAAATGATTTTAGGTGGACTTAATTGTGCACACTGTGCAGCTGAAATTGAAGAAGCAATAGAAAAATTAGATGGAATAGTATCTTCAAACTTAAACTTTGTAAATAAGAAATTAATCTTTGAATTTAGTTCAAATGCAAATGAAAAAGAAGTATTGGATAATATTATAGAAAAAATTAATACTATAGAACCAGGTTTAGACATTCAAATGAAATCAGATAAGAAGCATAGTGACAATGGAGAGGATTCACACGACCATGGTGGTGGAGGACACAATAAGAAAGAATTAATAAAATTAATTTTAGGGGTAGCTGTATATATATTGGGAATATATCAAACAGCCACAGGAAATGAAAGTGTTGTAAATAGCGTAATATTTGTTGTAGCCTATTTAGTTATAGGTGGAGATGTTCTTTTAAAGGCTCTAAGAAATGCTACTAAAGGAAGAGTATTTGATGAAAACTTTCTAATGTCAATTGCGACAGTTGGTGCTTTAGCTATAGGAGAATTATCTGAAGCTGTCGGCGTTATGCTTTTCTATAAAATAGGGGAGTATCTACAGGATCTAGCAGTTGGAAAATCTAGAAAATCTATAACTGCTCTAATGGAGATTAGATCTGATTATGCTAATCTTAAGGTCGGATCTGAGCTAAAAGTTGTATCACCAGAAGATATTAGTGTTGGAGATTTGATTGTAGTAAAGCCAGGGGAAAAGGTTCCTTTAGACGGAGTAGTAGTTGAAGGATCATCTATGATTGATACATCAGCAATAACTGGTGAATCAGTTTTAAGAGAAGTATCTAAAGATGAAGATATTTTATCTGGTGTAATAAATAAAAATGCATTGATCACTATTAAGGTCACTAAACCTTTTGGAGAGTCAACTGTTTCAAAAATTTTAGACCTAGTAGAAAATGCTAGTAGTAAGAAAGCTCCTACAGAAAACTTTATTTCTAAGTTCTCAAAATATTATACACCAGCTGTAGTCATAATAGCTTTAGGAGTTGCATTTATACCACCACTTGTACTTCCTGATGCATCACTTAGAGATTGGCTTTACAGAGGGCTGATATTCTTAGTTGTTTCTTGCCCTTGTGCTTTAGTATTATCTATACCACTAAGCTTTTTCAGCGGAATAGGATTGGCATCTAAAAAAGGAATACTTATAAAGGGAAGTAACTATCTAGAAGCTCTTAGAGATGTTGACACTGTAGTGTTTGACAAAACAGGTACTCTTACTAAAGGAGTTTTCAAAGTAACAAAAGTTAATTCTGTTGGTATATCAGAAAAACAGTTAATTGAGTATGCAGCATTGGCAGAGGCAAACTCAAATCATCCAATAGCGAAGTCTATAACAAGCTTTTACAACAAAAAAGTTGATTTAGATAAAATTGAAAATTACGAAGAAATAGCAGCGCATGGTATCAAAATTAGATACTCTGGGGAAACAATTTTTGCAGGTAATGAAAAACTTATGAAGAGTGAAAAAATTTCTTATACCCCAGCTACAGATATTGGAACAGTAGTATATGTTGCTGTTGACTCAGAATTTAGAGGATATATAGTAATTTCTGATGAAATAAAAGATGACAGTGTTAAGGCAATTAAAGATTTAAAAAAAGCAGGTATAAAAGAAGTTGTAATGCTCACTGGTGACAATAAAAAAGTTGCAGATAGTATTGCTAAAAAACTAGGATTAGATAAAGTTTATTCAAATCTATTACCTGATGAGAAAGTTGAAAAACTAGAAGAGATATATAAAGGTAGAGCAGAAAAAGAAAGAGTTGCATTTGTCGGAGATGGTATAAACGATGCACCAGTTCTTGCTCGAGCAGATGTCGGCATTGCGATGGGTGGACTGGGATCTGATGCAGCTATAGAAGCGGCGGATGTAGTTCTTATGAATGATGAACCTAGTAAAATATCAACTGCAATAGAGATCGCAAATAAAACTAACAAAATTGTATGGCAGAATATAGCATTCGCTCTTGGTGTGAAGGTTATAGTTATGGTATTAGGTGCTGGAGGGGTTGCTACTATGTGGGAAGCAATATTTGCTGACGTAGGTGTAGCACTTATAGCAGTACTAAATGCAATGAGGGCGATGAAATAGAAAAAAACAAAGCCAATTACACGACAATAAATTATCTGTGTAATTGGCTAATTTTTTTAAAAAATTATTATTATATTACATATTTAAATACACATATGTAGTGAGTAAGCGTTCCTAACAGTATAAATACATGGAATATTTCATGGTACGCAAAGTTTTTGAATTTTAAACACTTAGGTTTAACAGCGTATATTACTGCACCTATAGTATAGAAAACACCACCACCTACAAGTAGCACAACACCTTCTAGTGATATAGCTTTATATAGAGGTACTATAAGTAGTACAGAAACCCATCCCATAGCAACATAAATGGCAGTTGATATCCATCTAGGGCAGTTGAACCAGATAAGTTTGAAGCATACTCCTGCAATAGCTGCAGACATAATCACCGCAAAAAGAATCCAACCTGTAGGACCATTAAGTGCTATTAAACAAAATGGTGTGTAAGATCCTGCAATCAATATAAATATCATTGAGTGATCTAATCTTCTAAGCCAACTTATTACTCTATCTGATGATATTACTAAGTGGTATACAGTAGATGCTGTATATAAAAGTATCATACTGATACCAAAAATAATCACAGCAGTTAGTGATAGTGCAGAAGGATTTGCTAAGCTAGTTTTTATAACTAGGGCAAGTAATCCTATAAAAGAAAGTACAGCTCCAGCTAAATGGGTAAATCCATTAATTGGTTCTCTTAGATATTTATCCAATTTTTTATCACCTCTCTTAACTTAAGTATATAAAACAGAAAAGATATAATAATATAATTTAAATCTATTATTGACTTGTTTCTTATTTTATATAATATAGACTATTATACTTCAAAATTACTGAAAATAGATACATTTTAAAAATAAATCAAAAATAAATAATATAATGAGATTAAATATATAAAAACAATGTAAAAAACTTTATGTGTAAAAATTAGTTTATCGTATTATATAGATAATAGGGATGTTATTTAAAAAAATTGCTTCATGTAATTATGAGATAGATACAAATAAATCTAAAACATATTTGTATGTCTTTAAAAATATAAAGAAAATTATAAAATAGAATAAATTTTATAATTTAAATATAAATACAAGTGAAATAGTTGAAAAATACAAGTATATCTGGAATATTTGATTGTATTTATTAAATATATAGAGAAAAATATTGAAAAAAGTTTTAAAAAAGTGTTGACATGTTTTTTTAATTTTGATATAGTAATACTTGTCTTCGAAAGAGACGCAAACGAAACAAAGAAAAACACAGAGAAAGTATTGAAAAGAACATTGAAAATTAAACAGTAGGTTAATTTATAAGAAAACAAGAAACAAACCATATAAAGCCAGATATTTTGATAACAATAGTATCTGAGCCATCAAATTTTTTTTGAGAGTTTGATCCTGGCTCAGGATGAACGCTGGCGGCGTGCCTAACACATGCAAGTCGAGCGAACCCCTTCGGGGGAGAGCGGCGGACGGGTGAGTAACGCGTGGGTAACCTACCCTG
>NZ_JAHLOF010000004.1 GCF_018917235.1 Metaclostridioides mangenotii | reverse complement strand
AATGATATACCAACAAACTTTTAATTTTGAAGATGGAAAATTAATAGGTTCAGAAAAACCAAATATTATTCCATGCTCAATATCGTCATCTAAAAACAGAAATAACTACCAACCTACTCCATTATTAGGTGATGAGGCTGATAGAGTTATGGATAAAATTAAAGAATATAGTAAGAACTTATAACCTTATTGTTATCTAACCCTATCAAGCCTTTATAGATAATATGAATTAATTAAAATATCAAATTAGAGTATATCTTTCACCTAGATTTTCAGAAAACTAATTTTTTTATATAAATGAAAATACAATTGAAGATATAGTAAATGAAAGCAAATAAATCGATCAAATGGCTACTACCTTATTAAAAATATAATATTTGTACATATATATTTTTAGCTAAAGTAGAATGTAATTTATATTTTCTATAAGATTATTATAATTTTTATTTTAAAAAAATAAAATTATTATTAATAAATAAACTATGCTGAATTAAAAATATTATTATGTAATTATTTGCGATATTTTTTTATCTAAAATATGTAAATTTTAACATAATAAATGTTATAATTTAATTTAATATATAGAGTAAATCAATGCAGATACCTTAAGGTATAGATATCTGCTGATTTTCAGCTTAATAATTTTATTATTTTTTACTATTTCAAACGTTCTCCCTATTACCAATGGGGCGTAAATCATTTTATATATCTCCTTGAAAAATATGTAAGAAAGGTAGATATTTATGTTAACTATTATTTTAGGAATATCGTTATTATTAATAGCTTTATCAGCTTTTTCTCTTTTTAGTTTGAAAATGCCAAAAGGGCAACTAGCTATGTCTGGAATGGCCAACGCTGCCGTTGCCACTTTTTTAGTTGAGGCGATTCATAGATACATTTCAGGAGATTTACTTGGTATTAAATTTTTCCAAATATTAGGGGAGACCTCTGGTAGTTTAGGAGGTGTGGCAGCTGCCATTTTAGTCCCTATTTCAATGGGTGCTAACCCTGTCTTATCTGTAGTGGCGGGAGTTGCTGTAGGTGGGTATGGAATTCTCCCTGGATTCATAGCTGGATACGTGGTAGGATTTTTAGCTCCTCTAATCGAAAAAAAACTGCCAACAGGTGTCGACATCATTGGCGGTGCTCTTCTCATTGCTCCAATAGCGAGAGCAATTGTAATTCTTGTTGATCCAGGAGTAAATATGGTAATGTCACAGATTGGGACAACAATCACAATTGCCACAGAACAGTCCCCTATTATAATGGGGTTATTTCTTGGAGGAATCATTAAAATGATATGTACATCCCCTTTAAGTTCCATGGCGCTGACTGCAATGCTGGGACTTACAGGATTACCAATGGGTATCGCGGCGATAGCGTGCGTTGGTGGATCTTTTACTAATGGTATTATTTTTTATCGATTAAAATTAGGAGATAAAAGTAATGTAATAGCAGTTATGTTGGAACCTTTAACACAAGCAGATATTGTTACATCCAATCCAATACCTATTTATTGCTCCAATTTCTTTGGAGGTGGATTTGCAGGAATTGCTGCTGCATCTCTTCATATTATAAACAATGCCCCCGGAACTGCTTCACCTATACCAGGCCTCCTGGCTCCTTTTGCTTTTAACCACCCTATTAAAGTATTGGCAGCAATTGGTCTTGCTATTATAGGAGGCACTATTGCCGGATTGGTAGGAAGCATGGTATTTAAGAAACAAGCGACTGAAGTTGCCTAAAGGTGTAAAAATAAATTAGAAAATTAGAATTAAAGAGTAATATAAAATGATTCGGTTTAAGTCTGAGTAATTATGTAAAGTTATTAGTTAATTTTTTAACTTAAAAAATTAGAAATCATTCTCTATATAAAGTTAATATCTAATTATAATAGCTCTAATTATTGAATTTATCTATTTAAAAATGTCATGGAAAATATTTTTACTACATAGTGTGAAAAATTGGTGTTTTAATATATGAAATAATACAATTGAAGATATTATTAATAAAAATGTAAAGAGCAAACAATATTAGATATATTAATCGAGGGTAAATCCCTCGATTTTTTCTTTAAACTTAAAAGCAAATAAACCTCAGAACAAGTAATGGCTTTATCAATTTATTTATGAATAATAACCCTTTCTTTCTTGTCCATCTTAATTTTGAATTATTGCAATAAAAAAGCACCTACTATTGTAGATGCTAAGTAAAAAATAATATATGAAAGGAGGATCACAAGAAGTGAATCAATAAACCAGTATAAATATTATTTACAATTCTTTTAATTTAATACCAAAAACACCTTTCAGATATGCCTTTCAAAGGTGTTTATGGTAAATAGGAAATTAAAAGTATTAAACACCGAAAGAATAGACATAAGCCGATATTATTTCAGTGTTATTATAATATATTAATTGTACCTTATTATTATGCAATAAAAACCTGCTAAGATATCACACGATAAATTTATTATGTACTAATCTGCTGTACCGTTACTTTCGTTATATTAATAATAAATGAAAAGTGCTATTTGATAGCATCCTCGTAAACATTCTTAGTATTTTCTTCCATTTGTTTTAATCTAGCCTTAATACTATTCAATTCAGATTTAGCTTTTTCTGACTCTGATTTATATTGATCTGTTTCAGCTTTTGCTTTACTTACTTCATTCGCCTTTTCAGAGATCTCTTTTGTTTTCTCAGTTATCTCATTAATTTTCTGTTGAATCTCATTTTGTTTATCAGATAACTGTTGTTTTAAACTTTTAACCTCTTCTTTTGATGATTGGCTTCCTTGTCGTAATGAGTTTATCTCATTTTCTAATTGTTGTTTTTTGGTCTCTAGTTCTGTTTTATCAAACACTAATTGATCTTTATCTTTTTGTAATTGACTCGTTTTTTTCTCTAACGTCTCATTATCACCCTTGCTTTTTTTTAAACGACTAGCTAGATCATTTACTATATTTTCAGTACTGGTAATGATCGAATTCCAATCAATAGAAGATTGTAATGCTAAGACTGTTCCCCCAGAAAATAAAACGGCAGATACTATAACGCCTATCCCAAATTTACCTAATTTTTTCATTTAATACCTCTTATTTTAATAAAAATTTAATTACAGCTTTTTGATATTAGCATACTACCAAATTTTTGTAAATACATTTTCTACAAATAAAAATTACAATCATTAAGATTATTTTTAACTATCTTAATGATTGTAATTTTCAACGAATATAAAATTGAATGAATACTGCTATATAGGTAATAGCTTAAAAATATTATATAATTCTTAAATAATAAACAAGGAGATTCTGGAATATATTAAAGGAAATTATAATTAAGGGTTAAATTAAGGTATATTAGACTTGAATATGGAAAAGAAGAAATTATAAATATGAAATAAAATGTTAAATTCTTATAACTAGAGACAAAAAAATAAAGAGTAGAGAAAACTCCACTCTTTATAAAGTAAATTATTGCATTAATTGTAATATACTTTGTGGTTGTTGGTTAGCTTGAGCTAACATTGATTGAGATGCTTGAGCTAATATGTTTAATTTAGATAATTGAACCATTTCGCTTGCAACATCTGTATCTCTTATTCTTGATTCAGCAGCAGTTATATTTTCTACTGTGTTAGATAAATTAGCTGAAGTTGATTCAAGTCTATTTTGTTGTGCACCTAATGTTGATCTTGCAGAGTTTACTTTAGCAAGAGCAGCGTCTATGTTTGACATCATAGTTCTTGCAGCAGTAGTTCCAGCTGAATCACCAGTTTTCATAGATGCTATATTAGTTGAAGTTATTCCAGCACTAGCCATTATATCAGCAGTGTTTACTAAAGTTACGTTGATTTGGTTATTAGAAGAACCATCAGAACCTACTTGTAAGCTTAATTGAGTATTAGAGCCGTCTAATAACTGCTTACCATTGAACTCAGTAGTTTTAGACATTCTAGTTAATTCATCATTTAATTGAGTTAACTCGTTTGCTATTTTCTCTCTTTCATCCTTTGTGTTTGTTTCATTAGCTGATTGAACAGATAATTGAGACATTCTTTTTAGAATATTACCTGTTTCTTCTAATGCACCCTCAGCAGTTTGTACAACAGAAATACCATCTTGTACGTTTAATCCAGCTTGGTTTAATCCTTTAATTTGATTTCTCATCTTTTCAGATATAGCTAGTCCAGCTGAATCGTCTGCCGCTCTTTTGATTCTTAATCCTGAAGATAATTTCTCCATTGATCTACTTTGTAAAGCTGTATTTTTGTTCATTTGGTTGTTTGCTATTAAAGCATTTACATTGTTGTTAATTCTCATATTATTACTCTCCTTAGTTTATATAGGCATCCTTGCCAAAATTTGTAAGTGTATTATCTTACATTATAATAATCGTCCTATATGACAAAAATATTAACATATTTTTAAAAATAATAGAAAGAGTGTAGAAATTTTAAAATTGGTTTGATTCCTTTTTCATCGAATTTATCCATAATATCACCGTCTTATAAGTAGTAAAATCAATGTATGGTGATTTTAAGCATAAAAAAAGAACTAGTTTGTTAATCTAGCCCTATTTCTTAAAAATGTTTATTTGTATTTATTTATTTCTACCTTCATCAGTAAATATTTTTTTCTCACGCATTTCGATAAAGTTATTAAATATAATTTTTAGCATCGCTGCAATAGGAATAGATAAAAACATACCTATAACTCCGAAATAAGCTCCTCCAATAGTGATAGAAAGAATAATCAAAATTGGATTCATATTCAGAGCGCCTCCCATTAATCTTGGTCCAATAATATTTCCATCAATTTGCTGTAAAATTAATAAATAAATTCCAGTTATAATCGCAAGGGTTGCTCCACCTGTTAATAAGGTAATAATTACCGTTGCAATAGAAGCAAACATGGCGCCAAAATAAGGAATCATATTACATATACCTAATAAAATACCTAATGTCACGGCATATTTGACACCTATTAATGCTAATATGATTGTAGCCAGTACTCCTAAAATAAACGCATCCAAAAATTGTGTAAAAATAAATTTGTAAAAAATCTCATTTGTTTGATAGAGATACGATTTAATAATTTCAAGTGAGCGCTTTTTTATAAACAATTTTACAATTCTATCTATTGTCGCTATTAATAGTTCTTTATATAATAATGTATATATAGAAATAATAATACTTAAAAAAAGATTAACAACACTTGATGTCATCCCCAATGCATATCCACTAATAGAACCAATTCCTGTAGCAATATGAGTAAGAATGTCTTGCACTGAGTATGTACTAAGGAAAGATTCCAAAGTAGCCTTTAAATCAAAAAAACCTTTAAAACTACTTACATCTAAATTTCCAACCCACTGAATAATATCATAGTGGTAAAAAGGAATATCACTAGCAATTTCTAAAATATTTTTTATTATAATCGGAAAAACATAACTGAAAATAAGCATAATTATAAGAATTGCACCTAAATATATTGCTAGTACACTAATAATCCGTGCTCGTTTTACTATAAATGGGTATTTTACTTTTGAAATTTGCTTTTCTACCAGATTACAAGGAACATTCAAAAAATAAGCGATAATAATTCCCATAATAAATGGAGAAATAACACCTAAAAAGCTCCCTATATTTTCTATAATCGGTTGTAAATTAGCAACAACTTTATAAATAAAAATAACGGTAATGACAAAAAGAAGTCCTTCCGTTCATAAATTCCAATTCAGTTTAAGTTTTTTCATATTTTAAGGTTAGGAAAACCAGCAATTCATTTAAGAATGTGGAAGAATTAACCAATCATCACCTTCCTTCCATTTAAAAATTGATTGATTCGATACCAATAAGTATTTCAAATATATAATGAACGTTGATACCGTAATATAAATAATCTGCTTTTTATTATAATATAGTAATAAGATCTTTGCAATTGTTAAATTAGAAAGTACATTTGTATGGCTTGCTGTTAATTTTTATACTCTTTTTATCTTTAGCAACTATACCTTCTAGCATTTGACTCTCTGCAACTTGATATAATGCTTTACCTTTGTTTTCGATGTATCTAGATATTGCAAATCTATCCATTTCTTTAACAGTCTTGTCTAATAACTTCTTACGTTCTAACAAAGGTAAATCTGTTACTAAATCATCTTTATAATATATAATATCGTATGCTATAAAAGATACTGGATATTTCTTAGCTGATAGTTGCATTTTGAAAGGATCGCTTAATAAAGACCTTCTTTGTAACTCGTAGAAGTCAGGTACCCCATTATTCATTGCGATTAGTTCACCATCAAGTATACACTTTTCATTTACATACTTATGTAGATACTCTAGTTCTGGAAACCTTGGTATCAGTTTAAAATCCCTTTTATTTCTTAAATCTGTTGAATCTTTATCTAAATACGCTATACATCTTATTCCATCTAGTTTTAATTCAAATATATAATCATCGGAGTCAAACGCTTCTTGCATCTCTGCTATTAACATTGGTTTTATTCCTTTTTCGTCGAATATATCCATATAATCACCTCATATACTAGTATGGTCAATGATTGTTTAATTTAAGCTATTTATTTATTAAGAAAAATATATTTAATGAGATAATTCAAATTATTTAATGCTAGTTCCCAGTTATGTTAGAAATTTGACCAATTTTGTAAAAATTATATATTAAAAGTGTAAATTATGTTATTTTATAAACGATATCAAATGAAATTCATAATATATTATGAAAAGCAAAGTGTACACCGGTGATTATAATTGAACTAATATTTAATAATATTCTATACATAATTAAAAGGATGAGACTATATTATGAAATTTAAAAAAACTATAGCATTTATGCTTGTGGGTACGTTTTTTATGAGTACAGTAACACCTAGTTTTGCGTATTTTAAAAAACCTGCATTAGAACGATTGCAGGGGTCCGATAATTACGAGACAGCTGCATTAATAGCAGATAAGCAAAGTTATAATTCTGCGATACTAGTCAATTTAGATAATTCTGTAGCAGATGGATTAAGTGCGAGCGGCTTGTCTGGTGCAACAAATTCGCCTATATTGCTTACTAAAAAAGATAGTATACCGACTGTAACAATGAAAAGGTTATCCTCTGGAGTAAATAAAGTTTACATTATTGGTGGAACTAACTCTGTAAGTTCTGGTATAGAAAGTACCTTAAAATCAAAAGGAATAACAATAACTAGAATTCAAGGCGGAGATAGAATTGAAACAAGTATAAATGTGGCTAACGAAATAAAGAAATATACAAATTCAAATTATGTTTTCCTATTAAATGGTTTTAAAGGTGAACCTGATGCTATAAGTATATCTCCAATTGCATGTAAATATAGCGCTCCAATAATATTAACAAATGGTACTAGTACAAATTATTCAACATCGAACAAGACGTGCTATGTTATAGGTGGGGCAAATTCAATGAGTGAAGATATAGTAACTAACAAGGGAGCAACCAGAATTTCTGGTAATGATCGATTTGAAACAAACCAGGAGGTAATTAATACTTTCTTAGATGAAGAAGCTTATAGTCAGATGGTTACAGACGGGGCTTTAAAATTTTATGTTGCAGATGGGTACAATCTTACTAATGCATTAGTATCAACAATAATATCAAAAGACTCACTTTTCGCCTTAGTCTCTGAAAGTAATGATAAGGGATCTTTATATGTCGCTGGGAAGGTTATTGCATGTGGTAATTTAACTAATGAAGTAATAGAAAATTGCTTAGCTCCATATCCTGTTTATGGTGATATGTTTGGTATCTGGAAATCTGAAAGTGATGAAAGTAAGCAATTAATAATAGACCCCGAATCATTAATGATTTTTAGAAACGATGAACCTATTTATTCTGATTATGATGACTCAAGCTGGAAAACTAAAAGTGTAGACAAAAAAAATAACATTGTAATTATACAAAGAACTACTGCAAGCGGATCTACTGAATATAATAGACTTACTAAAATCAGTGATACTAGAATTAAAATTGAAACTTCATCAAATATTAATAGTTTTGGACAGCCCGAATACTATAATCCAGATTTAATTGTAGAGAATGAATCAGCAAGTTATGATGTAATAGAAGAATTTGGTAATGAAATAGTAAATAATATAGCAGTTGATAATTATGAAGAATCATACAATATTCCGGAAGAATATGTCCCTGATAGCGAAATTGTAAATGAAATACTTGGTGCAGATCCTGGAATAGACTTTAGTAGTTTAGTAAATCCTGAAAAATTATATTCTAATAAACTAATTATAAGAGTATCTAAAGTAAAAACTGCAGGTAAAGCATTCAATGTAGCAATTTTTTTATCCATAGGGAAAACAGCTGCAATTAAAGGTTTAATTAAGAAAAAAGGTAAAGCTGTTGTAAAGAAAATGATGACACAAACTTTAGCTAGAAGATTAAAATCTATGGGTGCTAAGAAATTAGTTAAATACGCACCAGTAGCAGCAGGGATAGCAATAGAATATATTGACTATGATTTTGGTCTTCGTATAGCGAAGTACATAGATTCTATAGACCCGAAACCAAATAATGGATATATAGAAGTCTCAAACTAAAGGAGGATGTATGTCAAAATATAATAAATTCGACTATATACTTATACTTAAACTCGTGATTGGTTATTTTTATGCAGTGTTCATTTTCGACGTTATAAAGATTGAGAAAAACATAGTAAATTTAATATTAGGAATTATTATTTTTATAGTAATATGTAGCATTGTAGAAAAAATTATTAATATATTTAGAAGTAATTCAAAAAAAAACACAATTAATAATAAATAAAAAAATGGGGTAGCAATTAAGCTACCCCATTACCTATATCAATTTTCAATTTTCCAACCACTCAACCACTTTTCTATAAGTCTCCTTAAAGTCATAGCCTACAAACATAGTAACATTATCAGGAAACTTCTCTAATCCTTTTCTTGCTCTAGCTATTTTTTTATTTACATATTAAATTATGTTTTTGTTTATGTTTATTAGTCTTTAATATCATGTATACTATATTTAGTATTTTGATATCCTCTGTGTTATCTAATAAACTTAATATCTCGGATTTCAATATCCCACTCCTTCCTAATTAATAATCTCAGACTATTAACTAGAGAAATGAAACTTTGTCTCATACAATTATATTGTACCAAATAAGTTTTTCTTATGCAAACTTATTACTAACATTTACCTAAACGTTTCTCTATCATACGACATAGAATCCCCAAAAATCTTATATCTTCTATTTCATCAATTAAAATTTTTACCCTTTCCTTCAATCGAATCCCTCCATTTTTTATGTACCCGCGCGTGTATCATTTATCTTTAATAATATTATTTCTAGTAATCCCAATAATTTCAAACTCGTGCAAAGCCAATTTATGTGCCATATTTAAAAAATAAATACACAGTAACGAACCACAAAGTACTCTATAGTATCCTACTGTGCTCCTATAGTGTTATATAGATTTAATAAATTATTGGTGGCAAATTTTTTTTAATTTATTTTTCCTTCCTTAATATGTAATTCTTATTTTTAATGCCTACTCGGTAATACATTATTCTAACATAAAGATCCTTATAGGAACCAAACATTTATTCGCACTAAAATCTTTTTTACATATATTCAATTCTCCTATAATTATTAAAAAAAATATAGGAGGATTGAATATATGTATAATAACAAACCGTTCTATAGAAACTATATATTTTGGATATAATGATTGTAACATTAATCGCTACTACCTTAATTCCTGGAGTGAGAAATAGTTTTAAAGCAAGAAAGCTAAATTAAGAAAGAACAACAGTAGATTAAATTAAACTTATCGTCAATTATACGGAGATACAAATAATTATTAAATTAAAATTATATAATTTTAACATTATACAATAGGCTCTTAAAATTCAGAGTCTATTTTTATTTCATGACAATATTCGACATAAATATCCTAAAAGCTATGTTATCCTTATATCGAACAATTATTATGGAGGGTATTATTATGAAAATGAAACAATGTAAAACATGTAGTAACCAAATAGCAAGCAATGCTAAATCATGTCCAAATTGCGGGGCAAAAAATAAGAAACCAATTTATAAGCGTGCATGGTTTATTATACTAACAGTAATTATAGTTGGTAGTATCGGGGCTAATTTAGGTGATAGTAGCGAAACTACAACGACTGTTAATTCAAGCAATACCACAAAAGAAACAACTAACAACAATGACGAAAGTATAAAACAATCTGATAGTAAAGTTCCCGCTGAATACACATCAGCACTTAAAAAAGCAGAAATTTATTCAGATACCATGTATATGTCAAAATCTGGTATATATGATCAACTAACTTCTGAGCACGGAGAAAAATTTTCTGAAGAAGCTGCACAATACGCAATGGACAATATCAATGCTGACTGGAATAAGAATGCTTTAGAGAAGGCAAAAGTATACCAAGACGACATGGCAATGTCACCTGCTGCGATTGAAGACCAGTTAAAATCAGAACACGGAGAAAAATTCACTGCTGAAGAAGCTGCATATGCTGTTGAACATTTGAATGACTAAAACTAATATTGATTATATAAGCTATAAGTACAAATAAATAAAACTATTAAGAGCATTGCTTTTGCAGTGCTCTTTTTGTACATAAATATTGACACGTATATTAATACACATTAATATATAGTTACATTATCGTATGAAGTGGTATTATACATGTGGGTTTAGTAGAAGAGTTAAAAAGAGAATTAGATATCAACGAAAAAATAATTTAAGAAGGTGATAAATAAAATGCAAGGATATATACGAAAACGTGGTAACAAATGGTATTACAGTTTCGAAGTAGGATCTGTTGATGGCAAAAGAAAACGAATTGAACGAGTTGGGGGAACTACTAAAAAAGAAGCCGAAAAATCTCTACGCCAAGCTTTAAATGAATATGAAAATAAGGGGAAATATATTGATGAAACTGATATGAGTTTTGCAAGTTATTTAGATTATTGGTATAAGAATTATGTTGAGATAAACTGTAAAACTAATACAAAAAAGTCTTATAATGGTACTATAGATAGACATCTTAAACCATTACTAGGTAAATACAAGTTAAAGAATATAACACCTGCCATGGTTCAAAGTTTCATTAATGATATGTTTAAAAAAGGCTACAGTAAGAACTATCTTTCTTCTATGTGTATTGTTATACGTTCTTCTCCAGAGTACGCAGTCTATCCACTTGAAATAATAAAAGAAAATCCTTATAGATATATTAAATTGCCTAAATATGAAAATATAAAAAAAGAGATTAAAACGATTACAAATGAACGATTTGATTTATTAATTGAGATATTTCCACAAGGTACTCTTTATTATATACCTTTATTATTAATAGGTTTTTATACTGGAATGAGGGGTGGAGAAGTTTGTGCTCTTACGTGGGATGATATAGACCTTTACAATAGGTGATACTTTAGTAAATTTATTGAAGAAACATAAAAAGTATCAAAAGGAGATGAAACTAAAATATGGTAAACATTATAAAGATAACGGATTTATTATTCCTAATTTAGTATGTACTAGTGAAAATAGTACACATGCAAAACTACGTAATTTTGATTACCTTACAAGAGCAACTAAAAAAGATCTCGGCTTTGATTTTACATTTCATATGCTTAGACATACGCATGCAACTAAATTAATACAAAATGGAGTTAACCCTAAAGAAGTCCAAGTAAGATTAGGACATGCAAATATAAGTGTAACACTAGATACTTATGCTCACTCTTCAGATGACTCCGCTAGAAAGGTAGCTGATATTTTTGAAACTTTATAAAATGTAATTTGCCTACGAGTTAATATCTCCGTAGGCAAACCGTAGGCAAATTACTATATTTATTGTTTTTTATATTTTAACAAAATTACTACAACCCTTAGAATTCAGCGTTTTTAGGTGTTCTTGGGAATGGTATTACGTCTCTGATATTGCTCATACCAGTCATATACATAATTATTCTCTCAAACCCAAGACCAAATCCAGAGTGAGTGGCAGTACCGTATTTTCTAAGTTCTAGATACCACCAATAATCTTCCTTATTTAGGCCCATTTCATTTATTTTTGCTAGTAGCACATCTTCTCTTTCTTCTCTTTGAGACCCCCCAACTATTTCACCAACTCCTGGAACTAATAAGTCCATCGCTCTTACTGTTTTTCCATCTTCATTCATTCTCATATAGAATGCTTTTATATCTTTAGGATAGTCAGTTACAAATACTGGTGCATTATATATTTGTTCAGTAATATATCTCTCGTGCTCAGTTTGTAAGTCGCAGCCCCACTCAACTGGATACTCAAATTTATGGCCTGATTCTATAAGCAACTCAACTGCTTTCGTATAAGTTATTCTAGTGAATTCAGAGTTAACAATATTATTAAGTCTCTCAAGCAATCCTTTATCAATAAATTGGTTGAAGAATTCCATTTCCTCTGGTGCATTTTCAAGTACATAACTTATAATGTATTTTATCATGTCTTCTGCAAGGTCCATATTATCTTCTAAGTCTGCAAATACTATCTCTGGTTCTATCATCCAGAATTCTGATGCATGTCTACCTGTATAAGAATTTTCCGCTCTAAAAGTTGGCCCAAAAGTATATACATTTCTGAAAGCTAAAGCCATTATTTCTGCATTTAATTGTCCACTTACAGTTAGATGAGCTTCTTTTCCGAAGAAATCTTCTGTATAGTCTACTTTACCATCATCAATCTTAGGTACATTATCCATATCTAATGTTGTAATTCTAAACATTTCTCCAGCACCTTCAGCATCACTTCCCGTTATGATTGGTGAATGTGCGTATACAAAGTTTCTCTCTTGGAAAAATTTATGTATAGCATAGGCAGCAAGTGATCTTACTCTAAATACAGCGGAAAAAGTATTACTTCTAGGTCTTAAATGTGCTATCGTTCTTAAATATTCAAAAGTATGTTTTTTCTTTTGTAATGGGTAAGAATTATCTGATTCGCCTTCTACTACTACTTTGTCTGCTTGTATCTCCATAGGTTGCTTTGCACCTTCTGTAGAAACTAATTTTCCTTCAACCAATATTGCTGAACTGATAGCAAGTTTTGATACATCCTTAAAATTCTCAAGCTTTTCATCATAAACTATTTGCATATTTTTAAAGAAACTTCCATCATTTAGTTCTATAAACCCGAAATTTTTAGATCCTCTTGAAGTTCTTATCCAACCAGCTACAGTTACATCTCTCCCTATATACTGTTCTTTGTTTCTAAATAAATCTTTTATAGTTATAAAATCTTTTTGCATTTTACATCCTCCTAATAATATTAATAATATTTTAATAATAAAAAAAGCCCTTCATCCCTGAATAAAGGGACGAAAAGCTATAATTTCGCGGTACCACCCTAATTGCCATAATGGCCTCTTAGTGAGCTTTGCTCAAAAGTCTATAACGGAACCTACCGTCTAAGCCTACTAACTTTCGTTTTCGATTAGAAACTCCGAGATGTTCTTCAATATAAATGTCATATTGAGCTTGCACCATCCTCAACTCGCTAAAAATCTATCTTATATCTACTCTTCTCTTCATAGTATTTATTTTATCATTATTTGCAATAATTAATAAAATTATATCAATTAAAGAATTTTAAGTCAATGATAAAATATCTGCATGATCTATTAACTTAGTAAATGCTTAAAGTCTACTTCCATGATCAAAGTATTTTGATATAGCCAATTTATAGCTATTCACCCCATAAACATTGCTATTGGTAACTTTTACTTCTCATTAATTATTATCTTAATTTTATACATTTCTTTGTGATTGTGTGCTAACTTTAAGCATAATTAGTATATACATTATATTTTTATTTATACAATATTAATAATATAGGAAGCTTAACTACTTATATATCCTGTTATTTATTATAACGATAAATATAGATTAACTAGTTTATTTACTCTATTATATATTTATTAAAAGTAAAAAGATAATAATAAATAGACTAATATAAGGAGGCATAAATGAGCATAGGAGATAATATTCAAAAAATTAGAAAAGGAAAAAGGTTAACACAAAGACAATTATCTGAAAGATCATCTATAACTATAAATAAAATTAGCAAATATGAAAGAAACGAAATAATTCCAAGCAAAGAAGATATTAAAAAAATAGCAAGTTCACTAGAAATTTCTACAGAAGATATTATACAAACAGATAAAATTCCTAAATATTATTTATTTGCAAATTATATGTTAGAAAAAGCTATGGATCATTCCCAGATAAATAATACGTCTATAAAGGATTCTGTTTATAGCATATTAATAGAAGAGTTGATACAAAATCAAAAAGCTGAAGATAGATTTATTAACTTTGCTTCAGAAAATAGAACAGATTATATAAAGGGCAATCAGTATAATTCTGAACCCCAGTACATCAGAGATAGAAAAATAGAATTAATAAGCAAAATAAATAATAATCTTAATAATTTTGATCTTGTATCTTTGAAAATGATACTAGATATATCAAATAAATTTAATTTTTAATTGATTAGTATTGTATTTAAGCAAT
This sequence comes from Metaclostridioides mangenotii, assembly GCF_018917235.1. Classification (GTDB taxonomy): domain Bacteria; phylum Bacillota; class Clostridia; order Peptostreptococcales; family Peptostreptococcaceae; genus Metaclostridioides. The sequence continues at coordinate 242,443 of NZ_JAHLOF010000004.1, read as the reverse complement.
AAATTTTTATCTATAATTTAATATAGTCAAAAAAAACACCCGCTTGGGATACGGATGTTTTTTAGGTCTGAAAATTGGAAATTCATCTTGCCATATGAAATTATCTATTCTCATAAGTATTATATCAAAAAAAACAAGAACTTTGTTAATTATTTATTAATTATAAAATAATTCTATATGTAGTACTAATAGTATTCATTAACCTTATAAGTTTGGAACATCTCCACTATTAACATTGGTGCTTCCTGTTGTAATGACTTTTTATAACTTTGGTTATGTGATAGTTGTGTGTTTAAGTTAAAAAACACTTAATTATAATTTCTATAACTAAGTGTTTACAATATATATATTGATTTAATAATTTATAACCTGCTTCCATTATCAACCCAATCTTTAGCATCTTCTACAGATTTAAGTGATGGTACAGAAACATTGGTTTCTTCTCTTAATTTATCAACATCTTGCCATGCTGCAGTGGACTCTGTACCAACTTCTTCATTTCTTTTCATTATCTTTTTGTTTAAACCTTTTAAGGTTCTTTGATTTTTATTTGACATGTTTTCACCTCTAATACTTAATATTTAGTATTAGTTTTGGCAAAACTACTATAAATTATCCGATTTTTTTTGGATTGTAGTTCTAAATTCAACTAAACCATATCCTTGTGAATAATTTGGATATTCATAAATATCTATTTTATGTAGCACCTAACATTAAATATGTTACATCGTACAGATCACTGTTTTGTCTCATAAGTCCAGTATTTATTTGCACCCCTTTTTATCCCTATTTATTTCCTTACTACTTGCTTTTTCATCTTTAAAATTCATAATAGCCATCTTAACCTCTAAACTTTCTTTAGAATTTCACCATTTTATAAGATCGTGTACTCTTTATTTATTTGTTTTTTCTATATTAATAATATTCCTCTGATTCAGATTGAAATACAGTGTTAGTGATATATAGGCCTGACAGATCCAATTTACCAAAACCACTTGAATTATTAGGATATCTCGTATTTGTGTCTCTTCTCGCCTGCTCGATTAAAATTGATTTAAGCCTTTGTGAATACATAAAAAGATCGTTTCCATCTGATATTCCCCATTGCATAAGAAGAGAACAGACACCAGTGACATGAGGTGCCGCCATACTAGTTCCACTAAGAGCTCCTAAAGTCCCTCCTGGTAAATATGATGTTATACCTTCACCTGGAGCTAACATATCAGGTTTAATTATCCCTGCTTCTACATCTCCCTCACCAGAAAAAACAGATACTTGATCTGTCCTAGAATTATAACTTCCGACGGTTATTACTCTTGATGCAGTTCCTGGAACTGTGGTTGTTAGTATTTTTGATGGGGTTAAAAATCTAGTATTTACACTTAACCCTTCAGAAGTAGGTAGATATATATCAACGTTTCCAACAACTATATTCACTGGCTCAAATACCAATTTCCATATTCCTGGATCTATCTGAAAATCCGACCTCAATTGAATAGATACTCTACGTGTTGTAGAGTAAGGAGCTATTGGATAAAAGTATCCTTCTATAGTTGTATTTAGGACTCTAACGTTTATCTCCCTTGCTTCAATTGATATAAAATTAGTCCTTGTATTAGCTGGTGTAACCAATCCTACTCTAAATGTATCTACAAAATGCGGCCATATATTAATATTTAAGATCCTTTCATTTTCTCCAACTACAAACTCAACTTCCTGAACTACATTATTTGTTAGGTTTATTCTAGCGTGGCCTCCTTTGTCTCCATTATTTCCAGCTGCAACAACTATATTATTTTTCCAAAATAAACACATATCGTCTATATATTGTTCAAAAAGAGATAGTCCTCTATGAGACCCCTCATTAGTACCGTAACTTATATTTAGTGCTACAGGCATTCTCAGTTCTAAAGCTCTATCCAAAATAAACTTTATTGCTCGCATAAATTCTGTACTTCTAGAAAATACATCCGTTTGTCTAGATCCAACTCTAACAAATATAATGCTCGCATCAGTAGCTATTCCAGCTGATATCCCAGAAACATGCGTACCGTGCAGGCTTGTTGTAGATATAGGTATTGTAGGTGTCCCGTTTATAGATTCATTAATCTGAGCATTATTATACACAGTACCTTCATAAAATCCGGGAGGTGGATTTCCTGGTAATGATTGATCCCAGAAATACAATATCTTAGATTCTCCTGTTTCAGTTCTAAAAATAGGAAGAGTATAATCTATTCCAGAATCAATAATTCCTAATATAGTTCCTCTTCCTGTCAATCCTGTTCTATTTTTAAAAGATGTTATTCCCGTACTTGAAAAACTTTGAACATCCTGTAGACCCAGGGTAAAAGGTCTTTCTATATATTCTATTTCAGGGTATAGAAGCAATTGATTGACTTGTTCAATGTCTGTAAATGTTATTATTGCATATAACTGACTGAGTATCTCAACTCTTACACCTAATTCTTGTTCAAGACGCATTATATCTCCATTGTATTTTACAATCAGCTCATTATCTATACTCCTCACCTCTATTCTTATAATCGTATATTCATATATATGTAATATTATTTTTTTTTATTATATTTTGCATGCAATTAACAAAACAAAAAATATATAAAAAAGTAGATGCTACAATTTAGCATCTACTTATCTTATACATTATTTTTAAAACTATTTTATACTTTTATCTATTACCTTTTTAATATCAACTGCAGGATGATCCTCCATCTTTACTACATTACCTTCCCAGGTTCTCATCATTAAATAATCTGTTCCTTTTGAAATTAAATATTGAGGTAGTATTGGAGTTTTACCTCCTCCTTTAGGAGCATTAATAATATAAGTAGGAATAGCTAATCCTGAAGTATATCCTCTTAGATATTCCATAATCTCTATACCTGAATCAACTGAAGTATTAAAATGTCTAGTTCCTTTTACATGCTTACTTTGGAATATATAATAAGGCTTTACTCTAATTTTTAGAAGTTCATGATTTAGACATTTCATAATAAATTTATCATTGTTTATTCCATTTAATAAGACTGCTTGATTACCAAGTGGAACACCTGCATTTGCTAATTTCTCACAAGCTTTCTTAGATTCCTCTGTTATCTCCATCGGATGGTTGAAATGAGTATTAATATATATTGGATGATACTTTTTAAGCATATTGCATAGATCATCTGTAACTCTTTGCGGCATTGTAACTAATGTTCTACTTCCTAAACGTATATAATCTACATGAGATATACTTTTAAGTTCACTAAGTATCCACTCTAGCATATCATCTTTAAGTGTTAACGAATCTCCACCTGTTACAAGCACATCTCTAATTTCTTCATTTTCTCTAATATAATCTATTGATTCTTGTATCATTGCTTTAGAGTTGTGAGAATCAGTTTGGCCAATATTTCTTCTTCTCTGACAATGTCTACAATACATTGCACACTCATTAGTTACATTTATTATTAGTCTATCCGGATATCTTCTAGTTATACATCCCGCAGGATTTGTATATTTCTCATTCATTGGATCTAGATCGTTCTCATCATCATTCAATTCAACTTTCATTGGAATCGATAATAATTTAATTGGATCATATGGATCTTTGGGATCTATTAGACTTAAATAGTATGGAGAAATAGCCCATCTAAATTTAGAAGCCACCTCATTTATATTTTGTTTCTCTTTTTCACTCAAATCTAGGATCTTTGACAAAGTATCTACATCAGTTATTCTATTAGAAAGTTGCCATTTATAGTTATTCCAATCTTCTTCAGTTCCATTTAATATATTTAATATTTTCTTTTTTCTACCTTGAATTACATCTTCAAGTTCAAGACCTCTTGAAATTGATTTTCTGGCAAGCATGTAGTCATCAATTTTATGCTTTAATACATCTGCTCTTTCCAAGGAAACTCTAGTTTCTTCATTCATAACTAATTATTATCAAGAATAATAATCCTTGATAAATCCTCCTTTCTAAATTATTTTCATGAAATAATAGTTTAGCGAATAATGCGACTATTCCGACTGTACTTTATAACTATTTATAATTTTACTATTATTTTTAAAAAATTGCAATTTATCATTCAAAAAAAAATTAATGCAATTTTAATGTCTGTCAGTTATTTTATCATAAATTTTTATCGACCACAACTGATTTTTCTTGGTAAATAACTATATTTTTTACCATAATGTTTAAAATTTAAAGTTTTCATTGTTAAAAAAACTCTATTAATGTCTCAGTATTGGCTTAAATACAGTCTTTATATTTAATCTTCTATATTTTCTATTAAATAGTGTAAAATATAGTAAGAAATGTATTATATGTTTAAATCATATGATAACACTACATTTTGCCACCTAAATATTTATATTTGGTTAGCAAAATGGTGGCAATCAGTCAATAAAAAATAGACCCTATTATTGGGTCTATTTTCCATTTTTTAATTGCTAACAACTTTTTTTAGTTTTATATTAGTCTTTTGTAATCGCTCCTATGTCTAACTATTTCTTTAAGGGTTTTTTAGTTTTCGATTTAATATTGTTAAATACCTGCTTAAGTAACTAATTTAAAAAATAACTTTATTAATTAATAGAGTTCTTTTCTTTTTATTTATTATTTTTTTAAATATTTATTTAAGATTTATAACGTTACTAGGTTTTGATTTATTTCCATTATGGGTTGCTATAACATACGCGTCTAAATTAATCAATCCATCTTCACCTGCTTCTGGTTTTTCAAACGAATACTCATTATCATAAATTCCATTTTTATAAAGTGTAAAATCACTTTCACCAATAGCATTATTTCTAACATAAATACTATACGTAGAACCCTTAAAGTTAACTCTATCCCATTTTATATTTACCCTATCAGTTCCATCTGTATTTATAGAAACATTTTCAACTTTTGTATTTTCTATTTGACTGATTGTTTCTTCGCTGTTACTGATATTTATCAATTTACTTGGCTTAGTTTGTAAACCTTCACTATTTCCAATTATATAGACATCAATGTCAGCCTTTTTGTTTTTGCTTAGCTGAACTTCCATAGTATAATAAACTCTACCATCTGACCCAATCTCATTACCCGTAACTTTTATAGATCCAAATCTTAAAAACTTTCTTGTCGTCAGGTTATTTTTATAGTATATATCATAATGATCGACATTTTGCATATAATCCCATGAAAGAGTTATTAAAATTTTATTTCCTTTTATTATTTGATCAAATATTAGGTTTTTTATACTCTTATTTGAAATAATTTCATTTACAACATTTACTGTGATTACTCTAGATTCATTACCGCAAGTAATCTTAACCTTTTCTTTTCCTTGTCTAAGTCCAACTATATTACCATTTTTACCTAAGCTTATTTTTCTCTCTACAGGCAACTTAGTTTCAGCTAAACTGTAAATTACCTTTGGAGGTTTCAAACCTTTAGGACTGGTTTCAATATCTGGATTTATATTATATTCTTGATCTACTTCTATGGTTATATTTTTACTTATATTTATATTATCCACATACGCTTGGACTTCAAAATCCTTTTCAATCTCTTTATCTCCACATTTCGCAGTTATAGTGGCTTTACCAACTCCAACAGCAATTACTTTTTTACCTTTAATTTTTAACACATCCGTATCGCTACTAGTAAATTTTGGTTTGTATGCAACTTTAAATTTATCGTAATCAACATCAACAACACTCTCTATTTTTGCTGTATCTCCTACATAGTTCAAATTACCTTCTATCTGCATATCTAAAGAATCTACTTTAGGATCTACTACTCTTATCATTGCTTTTTTTAGAACCCTTGAATTTTTCATTATACCAATAGAAGAATAACCAACTTTTAGACCAGTCATTTTATTTCCTTCTATTTTAATAGTTTCATTATTATCTAATACATTAAACCAAAGATTAGGATCTTTAGCATAAGATGGCACCTTTATATATTTTCCTTTAGATAATTCTACAGTGTCATTTAGTTTAATAATATATTTATCTATATCTTTAATATAATCTCCATCAGAAATTTCTATTTCTACTCCTTTAACCATCGGTCTTATTATCCCAATTTTAAACAGGTAAAACTGCGCTACAAGTAAAACAGGAATAGATAATAAAATAGCTATTTTTAAAGTTTTTTTGTCTTTTAAATATCTCATCCTCTCACTCCCTTTAATAAATAACAGTTATTTCACAAGCTGTTTACCCTAATAAAAATTTTGAATACTTAAAATATTGATTAGATAAATCAAAATCTTATTTTTAATTATAAACTATAAACTAGAAATTTAAAACTAAAATAACATTTGATAAAAACCTATCAAACGACTCGGAACGCTTATTTTAAATAGTATTTGCTATAATTGGGCAAAATATATATAATAAACACATGCTATAAATATTATTTTATAAGGAGGTTTGTAAAGTTTGAATCCAGACAATACGAATAAAGGGGTTAAAAGTTTTTTAGAAAAGAAAAACATAGATATTTCGTTAAAAAATTATCTCGTAGATGCGACAGGATTTATGGCTCTAGGATTATTTGCTTCGCTATTAATAGGTACCATTTTTAACACAATAGGTACAAAACTAGATATCAAACTATTTACTGATGTTATCAGCCCAATTGCTACACAAGTAACTGGACCTGCAATAGCAGTATCTATTGCATATGGTTTACAAGCTCCACCTTTAGTCCTTTTTTCAAGCGTTTTAGTTGGTTCATACGGCTACGAACTTGGAGGACCTGTAGGAGCGTATATTGCCACAATATTTGCAACAGAATTTGGTAAAGTCGTATCAAAAGAAACAAAAGTTGATATTCTTATTACTCCAGCAGTTACAATACTAATTGGAGTTTTTGTAGCGGGTTTAGTAGGTCCAGTGATATCTGCTTTTATGACCTCTTTTGGAAATTTAATTATGAAATCAACTACAATGCAACCAATATTAATGGGTGCTCTTGTATCAGCTTTAGTAGGTATTGCATTAACACTTCCAATAAGTAGTGCAGCGATATGTATTATGCTTAGCCTTGGAGGGCTTGCTGGAGGAGCTGCTACTGTTGGTTGTTGTTGTCAAATGATTGGTTTTGCAGTAATGAGTTATAAAGAAAATGGTGTTGGAGGATTGATTGCTCAAGGTATAGGAACTTCTATGCTACAAGTTCCTAATATAATTAAAAATTGGAAAATTTGGATACCTCCTACTGTGTCCTCTTTAATACTAGGACCAATTTCTACAACAGTTTTTAAAATGGAAAATATCCCTATTGGTTCTGGCATGGGCACATGTGGTTTTGTCGGTCAGTTTGGTACAATTACTGCTATGGAAAGTGTAGGAAGATCAGGTTCATCAATGTGGTTTGGAATTATATTACTTCATTTTGTTTTACCCGCAGTTATAACTCTTATCATAGCTGAATTTATGAGAAAGAAAAATTGGATTAAAGATGGCGACCTTAAATTAGACTTATAATCAATAATTAAACAAATCAGAAGGAGTAAACAATGGAAGCTATACTAAAAGAAGAAAAAATTATTAAACAACCGACAGCTCTATATTTTTGCTGTTCAATATTTACTATAGTCGGTCTGGCTTATTATGGTGTTAAACTAGTGCTTTTACTATTTTTAGCCGAAAATACTATAAATGGTGGCTTGGGATTAAGTGCGGCTCAAGCCTCTTCTATGGTGGCATCATTTCTGTCGTGGGCATACTTCTCTCCCATCATTGGAGGCTGGGTAAGCGATAGATTTATTGGCCCTAAAAACTGCATTAAAATCGGATTAATATTAGTTTCGATAGGTTATTTTATTGGTTTTTTTGCTTTAAGCGAAAGTTCTATACATATAATGATATTTTTGACAGGGCTTGGTATTGGATTTTATAAATCAAACTTGCATACTTTAGTTGGGAGTCTATATAACAATGAGGATCCAAGAAAAGATAGTGCATTTTTAATTACATATACTTCTACAAATATAGGAACTTTAATCGGTCCTTTTGTTGCAGGCCTTATTGCTAATGCATGGTTTTCACATAAACTAGGATCTGACGTTGTAGTATATGGGTACAGATACGTCTTTTTAACTGCATCAATTATTACAATCATCGGCTTGTTAGTTTTTACAATTGGAGATAAGATATTTTTTAAAGATTCAAGTATAGATAGAAAAAGTAGAAAAGAACAAATAAAAATTACTTTGGAGGAAAAAAAGAAATTATCTTTAGTTCCATTAACATTCAAAGAGAAACAAAGAATATTAATGATATTGGTGTTAGCATTTTTTACTGTGTTTTTTTGGATTGCTTACAATCAAGCAACAATGTCAATTGCCCTTTATACAAAAGAGCATATAAATTTATTTATAGGAAATTTTGAAGTACCAACCTCATGGATTGACTCATATAACGGACTTTTATGTGTTTTACTTGGACCAACAATTTCTTATATTTGGATAAAAATAGCAACTGTTAGAAAAAAAGATGTAAGTGTTGTAAATAAAATGGGATTAGGTTTTTTAATACTTGCAATTGCATTTTTATTTATAATAGGTGCTATTTTTCAAAATACTTCAAATATTGATCCAACATTCAAGGCAAGTATACTTTGGATTATAGGATTTTTAACATTTCAAAGCATTGGAGAAATTTGTTTTTCACCTATTGGTTACGGTATGGTAAACAAGCTTTCCCCTCAGAAATATGTCTCTTCATTGACTGCAATTTGGTTTCTTGGAAAATTTGCTGCAAACAAAATTTCTGGTTATACACAAGCTATAATAGATAGTGTCGGTATGTTAAGTGTATACATTACAATACCAACAGTTTTAATTATATGCGGCTCGATATTATTTTTATTGAATAAATGGCTATTGGGATTGACTGAAGAATAGTAATTAAAAACCGTCTCAAATATAATATTGAGACGGTTTTTATTTGAAGTAAATTAAAATTCTCAGAATTTAAATTTTCTATATAGATCTAGTATATTTTTTTAGCCACTCTCTCTCTTCATTAGTTAAATGTGGAGATATTTTTTCAAATACTTGTCCATGGTACCAGTTTAAATACTCTCTTTCTTCATGTGTCATTAATTCTGGCACTATACCATCTAAATCAATTGGTGCAAATGTTACCACTTCAAAATCCATGAATTGTCCGTACATATTCTTTTCGGCTTTTCTTGTTACTATTTCATTTTCTATTCTAATACCATGAGAACCTTCTATATATATACCAGGTTCATTTGTTGTAACCATACCTTCTTCAAGAACTGCAGTTTCGAATCTATCTGGTGATACTTTCCATCTAAATCCATTTGGAGCCTCATGAACATTTAAAACAAATCCTATCCCATGCCCTGTACCACATTGATAGTCTATACCCATTTGCCACATAATACCTCTACTTAATACATCAAGGTTATATCCTATACAACCATGTAAAAATTTTGCTCTAGATAGACTTATCATACCTCTAGCTACTGATGTGAAGTGTAACTTATATTCATCACTAATAGGCCCAAGTACCATTGTTCTAGTTATATCTGTCGTTCCATCATAATATTGTCCACCTGAATCTATTAAAAACATCCCTTCAGATTCTAATTTATAATCAGTTTCTGGAGTTGCACTGTAGTGCATCATAGCGGCATGTTCTTTGTAACCAGCAATTGTACTAAAACTTGGCTCAAAGAAACCTTCTTGTTCTCTTCTTAAATCTTCTAGTTTTTGACTAGCACTTATTTCAGTGATTTCTATCTTACCTGCATTATTTTTTAACCAGTACATAAATTTAGTAAATGCAACACCATCTTTTATGTGTGAATTTCTTATATTTTTTAATTCTACTTCGTTTTTCACAGCTTTAAAAAATAAAGTTGGGTTATGTTGATCTACTTTCTTTACATCTTCTGGTATATTGTTGTAAACTGCATAGTTTATTTTTGTACCATCAATAAGTACAACTTCACTAGATTCTATTCCCTTTACAAATTCATATATATCATTATACGGTTTTATAACAACGTTTTCCTTAGCAAATTCAGAGTTTATTTCATCATTTAGTTTGTTTTCATCGACAAATAAATACACCTTATCTAAAGTCACTACTGCATATGATAAAACAACTGGATTAAATTCAACATCTCCACCTCTTATATTAAATAACCAAGCTATATCATCAAGGCTTGTTATTACATGACATGTAGTGCTAAGTTGTTCCATTTTTTCTCTAAGTCTAACTAATTTAGAGCTAAAGCTTTCTCCTGTGTATTTTACATCTAGCAGAAAAGCTTTACTGTCAGATAGAGCTGGTCTATCTTCCCATATCATATCTATCAAATCGTATTCGTATTCAATTTTTATATCTTTTTCAGCTAGTTTTTCGGATAGGTTAGCACCCTCTTTCGATGATACAACTCTACCATCAAAACCAAGTGTCCCGCCTTTTGGTATATTATCGTATAAATATTCTGCAGTAGTCGGAACCCCTTCTTGTGCCATCTTAAATAATTTTACTGTACTACCTTCTAACTGTGCTTCGGCTTGTATAAAATATCTTCCATCCGTCCAAAGTCCTGCTTCTTCTTTAGTAACTATTACTGTACCAGCAGATCCAGTAAACCCTGAAATAAACTCTCTAGATTTGAAATAATCACCTACGTATTCACTTTGATGACTATCAGAAGATGGAATAATATAGGCATCTATATTTTTCTCTTTCATAAGTTCTCTTAACTTACTTACTCTATCTTTTACTTTCATCATAAATACCCCCAGATATTAATATTTTCTGTGCATAATTTGTCAATATGACATACTTTAAATATAGCACTATTCGCTATACTTCTCAATATTTTTTCATATTAATTATATTTTTTTAAATATATGAATAACCGTATTTTCTGTAAATTGAATAACATATTGCATTTCAATATTAAATTTTAAAATATGTATATTGATTTCGCAAGATATTGAATGCTTTCATAAAATTTATAAAATATTTTTTAAGTATATTTTCTTTGATATTTAATTTTTATATTTTTAATACAAAAATATATTTATGTATTTATAAAAAATTCAAATAAAAAGTTTGTAAACGTTTGTAGACTTAATTTTTCTCAAGAGATAATGTTAATACAATAAATTACATTGCTCCACCCATATATACAATGCTAATACCAGTTGTTGATTTCAGGATACGTCTACAAAGTAAAAAGCGTGTTAAACCGCACTTATGTGCAGATTAACACGCTAAATAATTTATCTAAATATAAAATTCATTATATTGCTCTTGTATATTCTTTTAACCATTCTCTCTCTTCTGAATTTAAATGAGTAGAAACCTTTTCGAATACTTGTCCATGATACCAGTTTAAGTAGTCTTTTTCTTCTTTAGTCATTATTGTTGGGTCAACAGCATCTAAATCTATTGGCGCAAATGTAACAACTTCAAACTCCATAAACTGACCGTACATATTCTTTTCGGCTTTTTTTGTTACTATTTCATTTTCTATTCTTATACCGTGAGAACCTTCAATGTATATCCCTGGCTCATTAGTAGTTACCATTCCCTCTTCAAGAACAGCACTATCAAATCTTTCAGGAACAACTCTCCATCTAAATCCATTTGGAGCTTCGTGAACATTTAGAACAAATCCAATACCATGACCAGTTCCACATTGATAGTCTATTCCCATTTGCCACATAATTCCTCTAGAAAGTATATCTAAGTTATATCCTCTACATCCATGTAAGAATTTCGCTCTTGATAGGCCTATCATTCCTCTAAGTACTGATGTAAAGTGAAGTCTTAATTCATCATTTATCGGTCCAAGCGCCATAGTTCTAGTTATATCAGTAGTACCATCATAATATTGTCCACCTGAATCAATTAAGAATAAATGCTCTGGTTGTAATTTATAATCAGTTTCAGGAGTTGCACTATAATGCATCATAGCAGCGTGCTCTTTGTAACCAGCTATTGTATCAAAACTTGGTTCGAAGAATCCTTCTTGCTCTCTTCTGAAATCTTCTAGTTTTTGGCTAGCGCTCATTTCAGTTATTTCCATTTTACCAACATTATTCTTTAACCAATACATAAACTTAGTAAATGCTACCCCATCTTTTATATGTGATCTTCTGATATTTTCAATTTCTACTTCATTCTTTTGAGCTTTAAAGAACATAACTGGGTTAAATTGATCTACCTTTTCAACCCCAGCTGGAATATTGTTAAGTATTGCGTAGTTTATTTTAGTTCCATCTACTAATACTCTTTCGTTATTTCCTACATGTTTAACGAAATCATAAACATCATTGTATGGTTTTATTTGTACATTCTCTTTTGCTAACTCAGCTTTTATTTCATCATTTAATTTGTTTTCATCAACAAATAAATGCACTTCATTTAGTGTTATGACAGCATACGATAGTACAACTGGATTATATTTTACGTCTCCACCTCTTATATTAAATAACCAAGCTATATCATCAAGTGTAGTGATTACATGATATGTTGTGTTTTCTTCTTTCATTTTATCTCTAAGTCTAGATAGTTTAGAGCTAAAGCTTTCACCTGTAAATTTTACATCTAATAAAAATGCTTTACTGTCAGATAGAGCCGGTCTATCTTCCCAAACACCATCGATTAAATCATATTGGTACTCTACTTTTACACCCTTATTAGATAACATACCAGCATAAGAACTACCTTCTTTAGCTGAAACTACTCTACCATCAAATCCTAATGTTCCACCATCTTTTATATTTTCAAATAGGAATTCTTCAATTGATGGAACACCTTCTTGACCCATTCTGTATAAATCAATTGTGCTTCCTTCTAATTGATTCTCAGCTTGTATAAAGTATCTACCATCTGTCCAAAGACCTGCTTTTTCTTTAGTAACGATTACTGTACCAGCTGAACCATTAAATCCTGATATAAACTCTCTTGATTTAAAATAATCACCTACGTATTCACTTTGATGACTATCAGAAGATGGAATAATATAAGCATCTATATTTTTCTCTTCCATAAGCTCTCTTAATTTAAGTACTCTGTCTTTTACATTCATTATAAAAAACCTCCTCAAAATATTTCTGACCAAATATAAATATATTTGAAATTATATATTCAACAAGTAGGTAATTATACCTTCTTACTTCGAATATTTATGTACTATTTAGATTTTATTTGTCTATTTTTACCAAATGAAATCGTTTACAATATAATCTCTTAAGTAAATGATATCATCAATTTATTTATTACTCAACAATTTATTACTTTTTTTTACATTCTTTTTTCTGTTAAAAATAATATGTTAGTAAAGCATATCACCTTTCTATATAAAGAATTATCTGAATTGTTTTTTATAATCCAAATTACTAGTTATTTATTTTAACATATAAAAAGCCTATAAATTATAGGCTTGTGTCAACAGCAAACTTTTATTAAAGTTTTAATATATTTTTTTATAATTGTACTCATCCACAATATTTAAATTATACTTAACTTTTAGTTGCTTAATTAATTTGCTTTGTTTCTCATAAGATATAATGTTTATTATTTCATTTTTTACATTACTAAAATCTTTGTATTTTTGTGATGTTCTTTTAATTATATGATAGCCGTAATCACTCTTTACTATCTTATCATAAATTTGATTGTCGCCTAATGAAAAAGCTGCATTTTCAAAGGATTCTACCATTTCTCCTCTACCAAAGTACCCAAGATCTCCACCGTACTTGGAACTCGGATCATCAGAATATTTTTTAGCTAAATCCGCAAAATTATCTCCTTTTAATGCTTTTTTTAGAATTTCTTCTGCTTTAACTTTAGCTTCATCTTTTTGCTTTCTATTTAAATCATTTCCTCTTGAATCTATATCTTTTATTAAAATATGCGACGCCCTTATCTCCAAAAAATCACCTTTATTATTTATATAGTACTCTTGCGCTTCTTTATCTGTTACGCTACAGGTAGATGCTATAAATTTTTTGGCTATAAGTTCTTTATCTTGTTCATTTTTAAAGTCAACTTTATTAACATTCAACTTTTTCAATATTCCTTCTTCGTCCAGAGAATACTTTTCTTTAAGTCCATCTATAATTGTTAAATACTGCTTATCTATTTCGTCACCTGAAACTTTTATTCCTCTCGATATTCCCTCTTGATACAATATTTCAGTCTTTGTCATATGGTCTATTAAATTGTACTCATATCTCTTAACTTCATCGTTACCCATAGGTGATTTGTCCGTAAAACACAATATTTGATCCATTTTTAATTTTAAATCTTCTTCAGTGATGCTAAATCCACTCATAGTAGCAATTATCTTATCTTTGCTATAAGTTTTCTGTGAATATAGAAGCTTTTTAAATGAGAATCTGCCTGACATATATATACCTAAAAATAGTAATCCTATTAAAGTTATAATCGATATTTGCTTAATTCTTAATAGATCATGGGATTTTTTAAATTCAATCTTTGAAGCATTCACTTGATCTATCAGGCTCCTTCCGAATTATTACACAAATCTTATTGTATATTATTTTACATCATAATAATTTGTGTTGTGTGAATAAAAGCCGAAACTAATATGAATTTTTAGTGAATCATATTTTTCTGAAACTATATCTTATGTAATTTCTATCCACTTTTGTATCTCCACATCGTAGCATATCTTGTACTTTAGATTTTTCTATATTTAGGTAATTTGCACACTCTTCTATAGATTTAAATACTTCTAAGACCTCACCATTTTTCTTGACAAGTTCAATTTTCTTTTTACCAGTTCTCCTTATAATATCTTTATACTTTAAAAAATAATCATCATATTCAAAGTCAAGACATTCAAATGAATATGTCATACTTACCGGCTCTATTTTAGAGCTTATAAGTATTGAACTTCTTTTTTCTTCGGAAAGTTTTGCTGAAAAAATTTTATCATTTAATTGCTTATAAATTTCGAATGGATTTTTTCCATTTTCAAAATATTTATCACTTCTATATGAAAATTCAGATAATCCAAGTTGCTCTCCAATATAATTAATAGCATCTCCGAAATATTCAGTATATCCATATATGATATTTTCTTTTATGTAAAGTAAAGGAATCTTTAGCTTTCTACTACACTCAGAGTGAGTTTTAAACTCCATCTTTTCATTAGTATAAATATTTGTAGCTACTATAGATTTA
Source organism: Metaclostridioides mangenotii (assembly GCF_018917235.1). Taxonomy (GTDB): domain Bacteria; phylum Bacillota; class Clostridia; order Peptostreptococcales; family Peptostreptococcaceae; genus Metaclostridioides. Next base: position 227,215 of record NZ_JAHLOF010000004.1, on the reverse strand, counting down.
GCTCGTCTTAACTTCACTTCTTTTATAAATTCTGCATCAGCTTCTTCTAGTCTTCTATTATTGTCATCTTTTTTTTCTAAATCACTTTTATTAGAATCAATATTTTCTTCTAATCTTAAATCTACTTCACATAAATCTAAATTAGTTTTTTTTCTGATTTCTTTTGTTTCTACTAACCCAGTTCCATTGCACTCAGTCTCATATAATTTCCTTTTTTCTTGTCTATCTTCTTTATTTTTTATTTCTTCTAAATTGCTTTCTAATTTTTCATTACCTAAAACCTTCTCGTCATTATCAATCCCTTCAAATTGTTTATTTTTTATAATGTTAAACCATTTTTTTAACACTCAATATCCTCCTAAAATTTTTTATAACATAGTTATACTTAAATCTTAAGCTGTTACTTTTAAATACTTTATTCTAAATACATATTTCTCAAAGTATTTATTTCATTCAAGTCTAGACCAAACTCCCCATACAAATAGTCTTCAGTTGTTTTATACACTTCGTCTATCCTGTTGAAAGTAGCGCTGATGTAATCTAAATTAACTCCAAAAATATGGTTTAATTTTTCCCTATCTACATTTTTAAACTCAGGCTTCTGTTCTATTAGCTTATTAATTTCTTCTTCTGCAAAATCATTGCTCTTTAAGTAATCCTCAATAATATGTTCTCTAGATACCCCAAGGATCATTAAAATAATAGCACTCCCTACCCCTGTTCTGTCTTTTCCTGCCGTACAGTGATTGATTAAAGGTAGCATACTTTGGTCTCTAACTAGCTCCACAAGCTTTTTGTAAGAAGGGTTGTTAATAGGAAGTTTGTGATAGCTCTCTTTTAGCATATTGAATGCTCCAGACTTTTCAAACATACTTTCTATCATATCTTCTATTGATCCAAACTTTGCACCACTGAACTTTTTTAAGCTCATAGCTGGAATTCTAATATTTTTTATGCCTTTGATTTCTGTCGATGGATGATTTTTAGCTTCATTATCACTTCTATAATCAAATATACATTTTATATTTATTCTTTTTAATGATTCTATATCTTCTTCTGAAAGATTTCCTAAATTTGCTGACCTATAGAAATATCCCTTTTTTACTACTCTTCCATCCTGAGATTTTATTCCTCCCAAATCTCTAAAATTTTTCATATTTTCACCCCATTAAATTAACCTAAACAATATTGTCAGAATTTTTACTAGTTTACATATAATATCTTAATTTTACCAATCTTGTTTTCAAAACACAATAGTATAAGATTTTTTGTCAAATCATATTGAAATTTAGTTTTGCTTTCTTTATTAAATAATAGTTCTAAATAAGTCACAATATCAAAATAATTGGCTACAATCCAATGAATTTAATACAGTACATATATGTTATAATAATAGTGAGATTACATACTATCGGGTGTAAATCCATATAAAAAATTATCCCTTCCTTATGATTGGAGGTGATAATATATGGGAGATTTTTTGAGTATATTATTTTTTATCGGCAGTACACTTGCTGCTATAACTTTAATATTAAATAGACTATCTAAACTTATCAATACATATATAAAGTTAAAAAAAGACATCAAAAAATTAAAACACCCGAACGGCAATTCGGATGCTTCAGATTAAAATATTAAATATTTTATATTCTATGGAGATACACCCTAAGCCCATAGCATGTAATCTCTTTTTCCTTAATTAAAGTATACCCTATATAATAAGTCTTAGTCAATAAAACAAACTGTTATAAAACACTCATAATGTATATATATGTTGATGATGTAAAATATATAATATGTTTGTATAACTTTATAAAAATATTCTATTAAATCCATATTTTCATAATAAAATTCTTGTCTTTTATATATAATTACAATTCAATCGCTAATCTTAAATCATATTGATATCCTATTTTTTTTAAATATAAATTTAATTCCTTCAGACAATTTAATCAGAATTTAACTGGTACTTAAATGAGAATAATGCTAAAATTAACTAAATCAACAATATGTAGAATTTTAAAATAGTATATATTCACTATATAAAAACTAGCCCTTCTATTCCAAATATAATATATATGTTATCAACGTTATAGATTAGTTAATTTTAGTCAATAATTACATAATACAATCAAACAACAATGACTATGGAGGTTTTTTATGATCAGTCTAGAAAAACAAAGAGCTTTTATTATAAAATTTACATACTTTATATTGATAGCAGCTCTTATATTTGCAAGCTTTAAATTTATCCTGCCACTTTTTATGCCATTTATAATCGGATTTTTTATTGCTTTTATATTGAGACCAGCAATAAATTTCCTAACAAAAAAAATAAAAATCAATCCTGCTTTAACATCAACGGTTGTTCTTCTTTTATTTTACGCTGTTATGATAGCTGCACTTACAGGTTTTGGTGCTAAAATATTTGAGAAAATTAGTGAAATGGTATTTACTCTTCCTGATTTATACAAGTATTCTATAGAACCATACTTAGATACTTTCTTTTCAAAAATAGAGTTATTAGCTCCGAATATCGACCTAATTGGTTGGGACAATCTATCGCAATCTATAATGTCTTTAGTTGCTTCATTTTCATCTAATGCGTTAAACTTTATAACTAGCGCTGCAACGAGAGCACCGGGGCTTATGTTAAAACTAATAATTACAATAATAGCTTCTTTCTTTTTTACTTTTGACTATAAAAAAATCATCAATTTTGTATTGAATCAGTTTTCAGAGAAAAATCGTGAATTTATTCTAAATGTAAAAAATAGTAGTATTACAGCTGTACTAAAATTGTTAAAAGCATATGCAATTTTGTTGTCGGTAACTTTTATAGAGCTTTGGATAGGTCTCACTATTCTTCGTGTAGATGCAGCTTTTCCTATCGCAGTTTTAATAGCTTTAGTAGATATACTCCCTATACTAGGAACAGGAAGTATAATTATTCCATGGGCAATAATCTCGCTTATTAACGGAAACAGTAGTATGGCTATCGGTTTATTTATAATCTATATATTAATAACGATTGTGAGACAAGTATTAGAGCCTAAAGTTGTAGGAAATCAGATAGGCCTTTATCCATTAATTACTCTAATGTGTATGTTTATTGGCGCGCAACTCTTCGGAATCTTAGGTCTTTTTGGATTTCCTATAGCAGCCACTATAATCAAGAATTTACACGACACAGGAGCGATAAAGTTTATTAAATAAAAATAATCAATTCTTTACTCAAAACGATAATTTAAATAATTATTATGAGTAAACAAATCGATTATTTTTTTTATTTATTTTTTTAACTTAGCTAAGGCTTCAGCAAATGGATTATTAAATATCTCTTGATCTTTATTTTGATTTTTAAGGTATTTATTTACATCATTCTTGCTAGCCTTAGATTTTTCTTCATTTTTTCTCTTATTAAATGAAGTTAGTTTTTCTCTATACCCACATAAGCATATAAATATCTTTCCTTCCCCTTCGCCTCTTAATTCAAGTTTTTTATGGCAATTTGGGCATCTAGAGTTAGTTGTCTGCGAAATTAGCTTTCTTGTATTACATTCTCTATCTTCACAAACCAACATTTTTCCTTTTTTTCCGTTAACCTCTAACATATATTTTCCGCATTCAGGACACTTATTTTTAGTTAAATTATCATGTTTAAATTTACTTTCGCTATTTTTTATTTCTTTAATAATAGATTTAGTATAATTTTTCATATCGTTTATAAATACATTTTTATTTAATTTACCATTAGATATATCCTGTAGCCTTTTTTCCCATGAAGAAGTCATCTGAGCTGATTTCAAATCTTCTGGAACAAGATCCAAAAGCTGTTTACCTTTAGAAGTTATATGTATATCTCTGTCCTTTTTTTCAATCAAAAATGAGTTAAATAATTTTTCTATAATATCAGCCCTGGTTGCAACTGTACCTAGACCATTTTTCTCCATCTGTGTAAGCAAAGTACCTTCATTTAAGTACGATGGAGGATTTGTTTTGCCCTCACTCATAGTAATACTCACTATATTAAGAATATCACCTTCATTAATATTAGGCATTGTCTTTAAACCTTCATCATCTTGTTCTCTATAGTTATCTTTCCAACCTAATTTAACAACTTTATTTCCAGATGCTGTAAATGTTTCATCGTCTATTTTTCCTATTACTTTAGTCTGTTCGTACTCATAAGGTTCAGATAAAACTGATAAAAATCTTTTTACTACTAAATCAAAAATTTTTCTCTCTTTATCGCTTAAATCACTTATAAATACACGCTCTTCAGTAGGAATTATGGCATGATGATCAGTAACCTTAGAATTATCTACAAAATTTTTATTTTTAACTATTTTATTCTTAAGCAGCTTGTTGCATACTTTTGAATATTCACTGAAATTAACAGCCTTTATTCTATCTTTTAGTGTATCGACTAAATCATCTGTTAAATATCTAGAGTCTGTTCTTGGATAAGTTAATACTTTATGATGCTCATAAAGTTTTTGCATGATTGATAATGTTTCTTTTGCTGAAAACCCAAATATCTTGTTAGCATCTCTTTGAAGCTCAGTTAAATCGTATAACGCTGGAGATTGCTTCTTTTTATACGTCTTATTAACGTTTATTACATCTAAATCTTTTCCTTTAATTTTAGTTATTATTTCTTCTACTTTATTTTTATTAAAAGTAGATGTAGAATTATTTTTATCATTCCATGTAAGTCTAAATTCAGAGCTTCCTTTAATTGCATTTACATTTATTCCAAAATAATCTTTTGATTTAAAATTTTGAATTTCATCTTCTCTGTTTTTAATAATAGAAACTGTTGGAGTTTGAACTCTACCGCATGATAATTGTGCATTGTATTTAGTAGTTAAAGCTCTAGTTGCGTTTATACCAACTATCCAATCTGCTTCAGCTCTAGCTATTGCTGAATAATATAAGTTGTCGTACTTGTGACCATCTTTTAAATTGTTAAATCCTTCTTTTATTGCTTTATCAGTACTAGACGAAATCCAAAGCCTTTTTATTGGTTTATTAGACTTAGATTTTTCTATTATCCATCTAGCAACAAGTTCTCCTTCTCTACCTGCATCAGTAGCAATAATTATCTCATCTATATCATTTCGGTTAATTTGACTCTTTACTGTGTTAAACTGCTTACCGCTTTTTTTTATTACAATAGTTTTTAGATATTTAGGAAGCATCGGAAGATCTTCCATATTCCAGAATTTATACTTTTGGTCATAAATTTCTGGATCTGCAAGTGTAACCAAATGACCTAATGCCCAAGTTACAACATATTTAGGGCCCTCTATAAATCCATGCTTATCATTTTTGCATCCTAATACTTTTGCTATATCTCTACCAACGGATGGCTTTTCCGCTAATACTAAAATTTTCCCCATATTTAAATTCCTTTCAAGTCATTTATATTTATTAAATTTGCTAATTATTTTTATATGTATTTCTACCTAAAATATTATTATATCATATTAAAACTTTGTTTTATTATATACAAAAAAGGATGGTATAAAAAATATCTAAAAAATTTAAATTTTATTTACTATAATGTAAATAATTAACGAGATATTCTTGCGATATTTTAAATGGTTTTGAACGATAATATAAACAGGATAAAATTTATTAGGAGATGATTCTATGAATTTTTTCAAAAAATACTTATCAATTAAATATATAGTTTTATCTGCTATTTTATCCACTTTTTTTGTTTTTACTACTTACGATATATACAGCCAACAAAATAATGAAAAATTTAAAGATCATGTAGTATTTTACTGTCAACATCAAGACGATGAAGTTTTATGGGCGGGAAGTGCTATAATTAATGCAATTAATGAGGTAGGTAAAGATAATGTATATGTCGTTTTAGTTTCAAACGGATCTGGAATAGCTGTATTTGATAGGTACAAAAAATTTGAAAATTTAAATTCCGAAGACAAAATAGAATACAGAAATAGGGAGTTCTTGGCATCTACTAAAAATCTGGGTGTAATACCTAAAAACACTATTATTCTTCCTAAGATTAGTCCTCAGGATGAATCTTATTTTGAATCAATGGAAAACATTGCGATAAAATTTGAAAATAAATTTAATAGTGTTACTCATGTAGCTCATACTTATAAATTAGATGACCACCTTCAACATATTAAAAATGGATCTGTTATTCAAGGATTGTACAATGCAGGGAAAATAAAAGATGCTAAGTACTTTGTAAAACCAAAATACGAAGATAAAATTACAAGAAATAATAAAATTATCTACACTGTAAAATCTGAAAGAGACTACAATAAGATAAAAAATGCATGCGAACAATATAAGTTTGTAGATTCACACAGTTTTCGAGAAGGTATAGGATATAAATCTGATCATAAGTCTTTCGATGAACTTTTAAAAAATAAGTCAGCGCCTTCTTACCTCCACACACCTTATTTGTAGTATAAAAAAGCTACTTAAGAATTTTTATAATTCTTAAGTAGCTACATATTTTTTATGACTATCCAATTAATTCTAAATATCCACTTGGATGGAAGAAATAAATATTTGCAGTAGTTTTATCTACGAAATATGCTAAATCTCCATCTACTTCTGGTAAGAAAACATAACCACTTAAACCTTTATCTTTTATATAATCAAATGTACTTTCGTCACCTTCGTAGTAGAAATTCACATCAGGTAAGTGTTTTTTAAGTAAGTTTAAAGACTGCTCTTTGCTTATATACTCAACAGGTTTTACTGTGCTATCTTCATCTTTTTTTGAATTCATATTCTCATCTTCTTTACTCTCATTTTTGTTTTCATTATTTATAACATCTTGTTTATCTTTACCTTCTTTTGAATTGTTGTTTACTACAACATCTTTTTTATCTTGTTCCTTTTCTTCAACATTAGGTTTGTTATTTATTACTACTTTCTCGTTTTCTGTATGTTTTACATTATTTTCAGAATTTACTTTTTTATTTTTATTTGCAAGTACTTCATTTAATTTTAATGCACTCTCTTTTGTTTTGCTAGCAATATTATTTTTGCTGTTATCTATGTATGAATTTTTGTCTGATACTTTATTTGAATTTTTCATTTCACCATTGTTAGAATTTACAACGATAGGAGTTGTATTATTAGCTACCTCTGCCCCATAACTAACATTCTTTAATGGACTAACAACTAATAATCCTGTGCATAATACTGATACTACTGTAACTAATTTTTTCATAAGATTCACTCCCTTTTTCGATATTTATTAAAGTTATAATTGCTTATTTATCTTATACCCATATAATACCACAGTGAATCTCTATTTACAGTTACATCCCTGTTACTTGAGTTTACAAAATTGTAATCTAAGGTAACAGGGATGTAATAATATTATTTTAATTAAGTTATTTTAATAATCCACTAAATTTTTAAAAGTTTTTTAGTTTGTAATTAGATAAAAATTTTCTAAGTTTTGAGTAGATTTCTTCAACTCCACCTATTTTATTTGATTCTATATTTAACACTAAAAGTGGCTCATGTAGTGAAATTCGAAGTAAAAACCACCCATCACCACTATCTTCATTGCAATTAACTCTAATACCTTCATAGTTTTTTGGAACAATACTTAAACCATCTAATTTTGAAATGTAAGCTTCTAAATCTTCAATAATTGTTTCTGCATAAGGTCTAAAATCTTCTACATCTATACTAATTCTAAATTCCTTTTCTTCTTTAGCTTCCTCTAGATTACTAAGTAAATCAGTAACAGTAGTTCCATTAGAGCGTAATTTAGCTACTTCTACAAGTATTTTGGCAATTAGATAAGAACCATCATCCAAAAAATAGTTTTCTTTAAGCGCAGCATGACCAGAAGTTTCTATAGCTATATGACACTCTTGCCCTTCATTGTTTAATCTTATGGCTTCGTTAATTACGTTTTTGTAACCTCTCTTAAACCTATGATGTATCCCTCCATTAACTTCTATAAATTTAGTAAGTCCATTTGAAGTTATAGAATCTGTAACAATCGTTGTTTTTGGATGATCATTTAAAATAATTTTTGAGATAAGAGCTATTAGTGCATTTTTGTTAATAGGTTTACCGCCTTTTCCTACTATAGCAGCTCTATCTACATCTGTATCAAAAATAATACCAAGATCACTATTATTTTCTATTACTGCATCACATATACTTTCCATAGCTTCTTTATTTTCTGGATTCGGTATATGATTAGGGAACATTCCATCTGGTTCTAAATATTGACTTCCAGTTGTATCTGCACCTAAGCTTGTTAATATTTTATTTGCAAAAAAACCTCCAGCGCCATTTCCAGCATCTACTAATATTTTAATACCCTCAAGTGGTTTGTCGAAGCACTCTGATGAGTTGACTCCTTCTCTAATAATATTTAGAATTAGTGTTGAATAGTCGCTGATTAGATCTGGATAAACTACTTTTCCATTTTGAAAATTTTTATCTATATCGTATTCTATATTTTTATTAAGATTAGAAGCTAAATCTAAAATTTCTTTAATGTTATTTTTTTCAAGGCCTCCATCTTTGGTAAAAAACTTAAATCCATTATGGTAATAAGGAAGATGACTAGCTGTAATCATAACCGCTCCATCACAATCATAGCCCCCCATAATTGTAGACATAAACATTGCCGGTGTAGTAGCCATTTTACAATCAAAAACATCACACCCTCTAGTTTTAAGTGTATCGACTGCAATTTTCCTAAATTTTTCACCAGTAACTCTAGAATCTGTCCCAATAGCAATACTCAATTTATTTTTACCTGTTCTTTCTTTTAACCAAATATAAAACGATATAAATATTTTTTCTACCACTTCATCAGATAAATTAACTTCCTTCTCATCGTTTGGGTATGCAATACCTCTAATATCTGATCCATTTTGTAACTTATGCATAATTATCTCCTTAAAAATTACTTATTTTTCGATCTTATTTTTTATTTATTAAATAAAAGACACTAAAACAAAAATAGCTATGCTCAAGTTTTAGTGTCTTATTAATATTATAATTTTAATGAAGCGCCTTCCCAATCTTTAATAAAATTTTCTATACCTTTATCTGTTAGAGGATGCTTTAACATTTGATTTATAACTTTATATGGTACTGTTGCAATATCTGCTCCAAGTCTAGCCGCTTCAACTACGTGAATAGGATGTCTAACGCTTGCTACTATAATCTCTGTTTCTATAGCATTAACTTCAAATATTTCTACAATCTCTTCTATTAATCCCATACCATTTTGTCCTATATCATCTAATCTACCTACAAATGGACTTACGTAAGTAGCGCCAGCTCTTGCAGCAAGTAATGCTTGAGCAGCTGAAAAAATAAGAGTAACATTTGTTTTTATATTCTTTTCAGATAAAGCTTTTGTAGCTTTTAAACCATCCGCAGTCATAGGTAATTTAATAACTATGTTTTTGTGTATTTTTGCTAGTTTATCTGCTTCAGCAATCATACCCTCATGATTTAAGCTTATTACTTCTGCACTAATTGGTCCATCCACTATTTCAGCAATTTCTTTTACTACTTCTACAAAATCTCTACCTTCTTTTGCTATTAACGATGGATTTGTAGTTACTCCACACACAACACCTAAGCTATTAGCTTCTCTAATTTCGTCAACATTTGCCGTGTCAATAAAAAATCTCATTGTATCCCTCCAAATTATTTAGTTTAATTTAAAGTAGCTTTAATATCTTAATTCTATTTATACTATACTATCTAAAGTTTACTTTACCCTCAGCAATAGAGTCAACTATAACTAATGATTCTAATCTAACTCCTCTTTCTCTAAGTATCTGTCCACCTTCTTGGAATCCTTTTTCAATAACTATCCCAATACCGGCAAGGTTTGCCTTTGCTTGATTTACTATATCCATAAGACCTAGGGCAGCTCTCCCATTTGCAAGAAAATCATCAAGAATCAATATATTTTCACCTTCATTTAGATACTTTTTAGATGTTTTTACAGAGTAATTTTTTGCTTTTGTGAAAGAGTATACTTGAGTTTCGTAAACATCTTTATCTAAGTTTTTAGATTCGACTTTCTTTGCAAAAACTACAGGAATATTATCGAAATACTGTGCAACAATAGATGCGATTGCTATCCCGGACGCTTCTATTGTAAATATTTTATCCACCTTAACATTTTTAAATCTTTCTTTAAATTCTTTTCCTATTTCATTTAAAAATGCTACATCTATTTGATGATTTAAAAATCGATCTACTTTTAGTATGTCCTCACCTGACACACTACCCTCATTTAAAATTTTTTCCTCTAAGGCCTTCATACTTTCCTCCTAATAAACTTTCTATCAATTAATACTACTATTAATTCAAAAATTCCATATATACATATTATTATAACATGCTTTATAAATCAATTAAATTTGTTTATATCTGTTATTATTTGTAGTTTTATAATAGTAAAAATTTTAATCTATTAATATATGGGTATTTTAATTAGATATCAATATTATTAGTCAGATACTTAAATAAATAATATTTATCATATTATAGGATATAATTTAAATATATCCAGTTAACAATATTCATATATACAATGATAAATAACTAACGAATTATGGTTTTTTTTATAAAATGTCTGTTAATATACATAATGACTTTATAAAAAATATACTATTTTGCTCTTTTTTTCAAAATAATATGCAAAATAACGAATTTCATTTAAAAAAACCTTGTTGAAGCATATTAAATTTTATCATAATAAGTTATAATAAATACTAACAATTATAATCAAGATATAATTAGAAATTATTTATATAAAATATAAGGAGATGATATTAAAAATGGCATTTTATTTTTCTACACCATCACATACTTTTAGTGAGTATTTACTTGTACCTGGTTACTCTTCAACTAAATGTATACCAACTAATGTAAGTTTAAAAACACCAATAGTTAAATTTAAAAAAGGTGAAGAACCTTCGCTTAATATGAATATTCCTCTTACTTCTGCGGTTATGCAATCTGTATCTGATGACAAGATGGCAATAGCTCTAGCAAAAGAAGGCGGAATTTCTTTTATATACGGTTCACAATCAATAGAAAATCAAACAGCTATGGTTTCTAGAGTTAAATCTCATAAAGCCGGATTTGTCGTAAGTGATACAAACCTAACTCCTGATAGCACATTAGCAGATGTTCTGGAGTTAAAAAAATTAAGTGGTCATTCTACAATGCCTGTAACTGACGATGGCACTTCAAACGGAAAGCTTGTTGGTATTGTAACAGGCCGCGACTACAGAGTAAGCCGTATGAGTACAGATATAAAAGTATCTGAATTTATGACTCCACTTTCTTCTTTAATATATGCAAATAAAGATGTAACTTTAAAAGAAGCTAATAACATAATATGGGATAACAAACTTAACTCTCTACCAGTAGTAGATGATGATGGAAGACTAATATATATCGTATTTAGAAAAGACTATGAAACAAATAAAGAAAATCCTCTTGAGCTTTTAGATTCATCTAAAAGATATGTAGTTGGTGCTGGTATTAATACGAGAGATTACGAAGAACGTATACCTGCTCTTGTAGAAGCTGGAGCAGATGTACTTTGTATAGATTCATCTGAAGGATTTAGTGAATGGCAAAAAATAACTATAGACTTTATACGTGAAAAATATGGAGATACTGTAAAAGTGGGTGCCGGAAATGTAGTAGACAGAGAAGCTTTCTTGTATCTTGCTGAAGCTGGAGCAGACTTCATAAAAGTAGGAATCGGCGGGGGTTCTATATGTATTACTCGTGAACAAAAAGGGATCGGTAGAGGACAAGCTAGTTCAATTATAGAAGTTGCAGAAGCTAGGGATGAATATTTTGAAAAAACTGGTATATATATACCTATATGTTCAGATGGGGGTATCGTTTATGATCACCATATAACTTTAGCTCTTGCTATGGGTGCAGATTTTGTTATGCTTGGTAGATACTTCTCTAGATTTGACGAGAGTCCAACTAATAAAGTTAATATAAACGGAAACTACATGAAAGAATACTGGGGAGAAGGTTCTGCACGTGCTAGAAACTGGCAGAGATACGACCTTGGTGGAGACAAAAAACTATCATTTGAAGAAGGTGTTGATTCTTACGTTCCTTATGCTGGTCCACTAAAAGACAATGTGGTAATGACTCTTAGCAAAGTTAGGTCCACAATGTGTAACTGCGGCGCTCTAACAATACCAGAATTGCAAAAAAATGCTAAGTTAACTCTTGTGTCATCTACTAGTATCGTTGAAGGTGGAGCACATGACGTTATGTTAAAAGACAATAGAAACCTTTAGTAGGTATAAAATTTTCAAAAGTGAGCATTTATCAAAATGCTCACTTTTTTTGTATTAATAAAGACTGTCTTACATTTAGATAGTCTTTGTTAAGAAACTTATATACCACTCTTTTACATCTAACTATTTTGTTTATAATAAAAATATGTTAAAAATCTAATACAAAATTCTCTTCTATTGTTTTATATATAGATTTTCTTGTATATATCTTATTTATTATTTAAAGTCTTTTCTTTTAACCTCTGTTCATTAACTGCATTTAAGTCTTCATCTTTGAGTGATTTAAATAAAGACACACAAGCAAAAAACATTATAAATATAAATGGAAATGCAGCTAGCAAAGATGCCGTCTGCAGAGCTTCAAGTCCACCGGTTAAAAGTAAACTTACAGCTAATAGCGACTGCGTTATTCCTAATATTATTTTTCTTTTGTTTGATGGATTTAGGTCTCCATTAGATGTAAACATTCCAAGAACAAATGTAGCTGAATTTGCAGAAGTAACGAAGAACGTTAAAAGCAAAAATATTGCAACTAATGATATAACAGTACCTAAATTGTAATGTGACAGTACAGAGAAAAGTGTTATTGATACATCCTTAGTCATATCTGCTAATTGTGGTCCTGTTACAGTTCCTTTCATAAATAAATCTATTCCTAACGTTCCAAATACTGCAAAGAATGTAAAAGAAGCTAGAGCTGGAGCTATCATTACTCCAAATACAAACTCTCTTATTGTTCTTCCCTTTGATATTCTCGCTATAAAGGTTCCTACAAATGGTGCCCAAGCAATCCACCATGCCCAGTAAAATATTGTCCATTTACCTGCCCATGTGTTATCTCCATAAGCACTTATATTCATACTATCTGCAAAAATATTCTGTAGATAATTTCCTAACCCTCCTACAAAACCGTTAATGATTTGAATAGTCGGACCGATTAACAATACTACTACAGTAACCAATGCTGCTGTTGCTAAATTAATATCTGATAGAATTTTCATTCCTTTATCAATACCAGAAACTGCTGTCCAGATAAATATAACTGTTGTTATTACAATTATAATTACTTGAGATCTAATAGTATTTTCTATATTGAAAATATAGCTAAGCCCACTGTTAATTTGTAGCGTGCCAAGACCTAATGATGTTGCTATACCAGCTACAGTTGCAAATACTGCCAAAGTATCTATAACTACTCCTGTGGCACCGTGAACCTTATCTCCAAGTAGTGGTTCAAAAAGGTTACTGATTAATCCAGATTTACCCTTTCTAAATTGAAAATAAGCTAGAGATAATCCGATTATACTGTATGCAGCCCAAGGATGAATTCCCCAATGTAGAAAAGATGATTTCATAGCAAATGCAGCAGCTTCTGCACTTGTTGGATCTATACCTGGTTTAGGAGATACAAAGTGTGATATAGGCTCTGCAGCACCCCAGAATACTAATCCTATCCCCATACCTGACCCAAACAGCAAAGCAAACCAAGAACTTGTCTTGTAGTCTGGTTTTGAATCATCTGCTCCAAGTTTTATATTGCCGTATTTACTAAATGCAAGCCATAAAGCAAACCCAACAAAAACTAACATTGAAAGTAAATACAACCAAGAAAACCTGCTCGTGAAAAAGTTAAATGCAGTATTAACGGAATTAGTAAAACTTTTACTTGATAAGATAGCCCATAAACATATTGGTATTAGTACAATCAATGAAGTATAAAAAACCCTATTGTCGACTTTTAAACTCTTTTCATTGCTCTTTGCCATACTTAACTCCTCCTACTTTAAGGACTATACTTTATATAGTAAGTTCATTGGTTCTTATATCGTATTTATTAAATATGTCTTTCTATATAAGTTATAGTCCATATTTGTAAAACCGGTGTTAATTATTTATAACTAATTGTATTTAAATACAGTTTGCTCATCAATTTCAGTTGTAAGTGCATCTAAAGCTGTTTTAACCATATCGAATCTAAGTTTATACTGTTCTTCTTTAGATATCTTTGGATCACCCATCGGATACGGTATTGATACCGTAGTTACTATTCTATTTGCTCCAACAGTTTTAGCAACTGGAACTAGGTTGCACATTTGTACTATAGGATATCCAGCCTTTTCAAACTCTCTTACCATCGTTGCACCGCAACGAGTACAAGTACCTCATGTGGAAACTAAAATAATAGCGTCAACGTTTGCATCCTTAAGATAAGGAATCATTTCATTTGCCATCTTTATAGCTTCACCTTGTGTTGTGCCAGTTCCTACGGTAGAATAAAAGTATTCGTGAAGTTTTCCAATATTCCCTTTTTTCTCATGTTCTTTAAGAGCATCTATAGGCGTTATTACATCAGGATCTCCGTTTGCCACAGCAGGATCAAATCCGGCATGTATAGTTTTAAATTCACCAGCTTTTAAATCCCCCATATTAGATATATCGTATCTTCCCCATCTAGTAGCTGATGCAGATTGAATTCTATCAGGATTATTGACAGGAACTATTCCACCAGTTGTAACAAGTGCAACGTTTGCATTTTTAATATTTTTTACAGCAGGAGCTATTGGGACTTTCTCAATTAAAGGTATCTCTAACTCAGATATAAAATCTTGTCCAGTAAGTTTTTTAATAATCATATCTACTGCTCTATCTGCTGCCATTACATTATCGTCTCTCCAAACTTGATGTCTCTTTCCTCTTTCAAAAATTCCCTCTGTTTCTGCGTCTAAAACTCTTTGATTATTTAGTATTTTATTTCCCAGTTTAGCTAAACTAGATAAATCTTTTCTCATTTTTCCTGCACTATTTCCGCCTTTAAGAATATACATATCTTTTTTAAACATATCTACACCAGGATTTTCTTCATGCATCGATGTGACTACTTCTACACCAAATTTATTTTTTACTGCTTTACATATATGTCCACATGCAACTCCATATCTTCCTGCTTGGAAGGCTGGGCCTGCAAAGAATATATCAAACTCCTTATCTTCTAAAAAACCAAGTATTTTATTAATGGCTTCTTCAGTGTTTGATCCTATAAAATTATCTCCACAAATAACTGTATGTGTAATCTGAGTATTTTCTAACAATTTATCTAATTGTAAAGCTGGACCTACTAAACCGTCTCTAATTTCTGGTTCATAGTCAGCCTTATCTTCACCACCGATTTGACCGAAAAACTGATTTAAATACAAAATTGCTTTTTTCATAAATTTCCCCCCCCTATTCTACTAGAATTCTTTCATTGTCTTAGTAGACCAACCTAAAACTTGGTCACCACAGAACATTGAGTTATTTTCCATTATTATTGATCCATCTTCTCTAACTGAAGGCCCTAGTACTTCATCATTAGCCCATCCACCTGCTAATCCATCTCTCCCTAGAGACTCTAGCTCTCCAAGTACAATTTCCATTGCTGGAAGTTCTATAATTTCTGAAACATTACCACAAGATACTATTGCATCAAGTTTTTTATCTAACGTAACAAATGGTTGTGAATTCCCATCTCTACCCGTACATTCATTAGAAAGTCCTACTACTTTTACCCCTGCATCTTCAAGTGCTACAATACAACCAACAAAGTCAGCATCAGGATTTCCATATCCTTCTTCAGTAACAATAGCACCATCTGCGCCTAATGATTTCGCAATCTGTGCTACAAATATTGCTGATCTTTCTTTCTGCTCAAGTGACACATTCAGGTTTGATAAAATAACGCCTAAAAAATTTATAGTTTTTCCGTGTTCCTTATATAAACTTTTTAATACTGGTGTATTTTGTATATCATAAGTAGACCATTTAGAAGAACAAGGCATAAAACTTCCAGAAATAAGAGCACCATCTAAGATCTCATTTGGATGCATAAATGTAGGTACAAAGTGGTTCATATCCCATCCATAAACTAAATCGTTGTAACCGGATTCTTCCATTTGAGATTGACCTTGCATAACTAATACAACACTAGGTAGTTTACTCACATCTCTATCTCTCTTTGTAACTGATGGTAATTCATAAACTTCAGTTTCATCTGGAGTTAGATCCTTTACACAATTTGCTATATACTCAGCTAATTTATGTCCAGCCTTTCTAAGTGCATCGTTTTTTTTCTGTTGTTCACGTTTTTCAAAATCCTCATCTGTATCTGCTACCAATACAATATTATTCAGCTTTGAAAAATAAGTATATTTAGCACCTTCTCCACCCATATCAATTAAACCATCTTGGAAACCACCCCAATGTTTACCTACAACTAATACACTGCAATCTTTCATCGCATGTGTCTTCGAGTCTCCACAAGGAACTACATCTCCAGTGTATCCTGGAAACAGAGGCGAACCATCTAATTTTACCCTCGGTTCAATTGCTTCCTTTACAGGACAAATTCTAACCATATCTCCCGGTTTTACTATGTGTATATCGGCTTCAGTTATCCTCTTATCCATCTTTACAAAATCTAGAAGTTCTTTTTTATTAAGCGTTAAAACACCATTTTGAAAAAACGTTTTCTTGCCAAAAGTGATTTTTTTAACATAAAATTGTCCAATTTCTAATTTCATAATAACCCTCCTCTATCATAGATATTTACTATAGTTCTACCCCTTAATATAAGTTTATTACATAACTATTTTTATTTATTTGTTATTTTTTTAATTAATATATGTTTTTTTGGTAATTATTACAAAGATATATCATTCTACTTTTTTATTTGATAGAATATAATTATATGATGTTAGATTATAATTAAATATATTCGGAGGCTTAATTATGTCAATTACTGTAAAGGATGTATTACAACTAGACTTGTTCAAAAATACAACAGTTTTAGCTGGTAAAAATGGCCTTGATCGTATTGTGAAAAGAGTATCGGTATTTGATTGCCCAATTCAAATTGAAAGGGATTTGATAGTTTTAAAAGAAGGGGATTTTTTTGTATCCAACTTTTATTTTTGGAAAGACGATTATAAAGAAGCTATTTTCGCTATTGATTTTTTAAATTCCAGAAAATGTAGTTGTCTTTGCATAACTAGTGAATACCTTGAATACTTTACTAAAGATATGGCTGAACATTGCAACAATATAAATTTTCCTATCCTAACGATAGATTATTCAGTATCTTATGGTGATATTATGAAAAGCGTATATCTTCTCATGGTTGAAGATCAAAAAAACATTATTTTAGAAATGCAGTTAATGAATTTAATAAAAACCAAAGATCCCCTTAAAACTAACAAAATTATCAACGAAATAAATCCCCATTTTTTAGGATATGTAACAACTCTATACTGTTATTCAAACGACTCTGACTATAAATTTTCTAACCATTTTATTAATGCTATAAATGAATCTAAACAAAATTTCTGCATACCTTATAAAAATGGTCTCCTAATAATATTGACTTACAATAATATGCCTAACAGTAAAATTATTTCGCATATAAATTACTACCTGGAACTTATAAAGACAAACGTCAATGATTATATAGTCGGTGTTAGTAATAACTTATTACATTTAATGGACATTCAAGAGTCTATTTCACAGGCTGTTATAAGCTGTACTTCAAGAGTGCTGCACAATGATTCTATTGTATACTATGGTAAATTAGGATCATTCTCGTTATTACTATCCTTTAAAGATACTCCTGTTATAAAATCTATATACAATAATACAATTGTACCAATAATACAATATGATAAAAATCACAATAAAGACCTGCTCCACACACTTATCACTTTTGTTGAATGTTGCGGAGATTATAAGAAGACTGCCCAACTTATCTATCAACATGAAAATACAGTTAGATATAGAGTTCTTAAAGTTAAATCTATTTTAGGCCTTGAGGATTCAACAATAGAGTTTTATGAGCGAATATCTTTAGGTGTCAAACTACATAAAATATATAAACAAATGAATACTAGTTTTTAATACAACTAAACCACACAAAAAAGAAACAGACTCTAAGTAAAAATAAGAGTCTGTTTCTTTTTAATAGTTTGGATTTTATAGCTTTTAATTCTATATTATAAATTTTTTAGTAGGCTTAATTGGCAGTGTACCCTGCTTTGATAAGGGTGTCTATTGATACACCGCCCTTGTCTTCATTTACAAGTACAATTGGTCCAGTACATCCCATTCCACTTTCTGCATATATTCCATTTTTCCACAGTTCGGCAACAGCATCTTCTAGATCCATTATGTCAATACCATTTATTTGGTAAGTAACTACCTCTTTATCAGGCATCTTTACTTCGACTTTCTCAGATTTAACCTCTTTTTTAGTTAAAGAAGATATTATATCGTCGAATTTAGCTTTTTTTGCTTTTGAAAATTCCTCTTTTGCTATAGTATTAATTGAACCTTTTACAACATCATAAGCGTATTTCAAAGCATTGGCTACAACTGGAGAACCAGAAGCTCTAGATAGTATTAAAACTCTTCTATCATAGTTTTCACCAACACCAGGTCCATAACCATATCCTTGTGCTTCATAATCTCCACCGGTATTAAAAGAGGAGAATACCTTCATAAATATATTTCCTGATAGAGTGTCTGTTACCATAACATCAGGGGCTCCAACAAGAAGGTCATTACCTCTCATTACACATCCGCCATCAGCTCTTATAGATTCTGCAAATTCTATATCGTATCCGCCATCTTTTAACTCCTTAAGACCCTTTTCTACTTGTCTTGCTCCATCAACATTTAGTATACCAACTGTAGGTTTTTTAATTCCTATTGATTTAGCTGTAGAAACTCCGTATATAGCATTCCTAATCATAGCTTCTATTCTATTAGTCGCACTAGTCCCTGTAGTTGTTGCAAGTATCATTTCCTTGCCTTTAGCTGGAGTTATAACTCTACCAACAGTTGAAACTCCTATTGGGAAATTGTAGTGCATTGTAACACAAGCGTCAATATATCCCGAATCAAGTAGTTCTTCCATCTTACAGTGCATATCAGCTTCATCATTTACTTCTACAACTTCTAAATCTGTATCATACTTTGGTCCGATTAAAACAATGTCAAATAGTCCAGAATTCGCAAGTTCAGCACCATCAACAAGGTTTTTAACTCCATGTTCACTTCCAAGAGTAGTAAGTCCTATTTTGAATTTTTTTCCGAATTCTCCACTTTCTATTGCATTAGCTACTTCTAAGAATACATCTGCAATTACTTTCTTAGACATATAATCACCCCTATTCTTCCATCATATCTAATGCTAATTTTTTCATGGATTCAGCAATTATTTTCTTAATTTCATCCTTAGATACACCATTAGATGCATCTTCTGTAACTCCTGTATTTCTCTCTATAATCAAAGAAACTCCATCAAATAAATTAGTCATTCTTCCTAAGAACAAGCTTCCTTTACCAACTATCATAGCTCTATTTTTATTACCTGTAGTCATATCATCTATAGCGAAACCAGCATATGGTACCCCTGATGGTATATGACCTTGTGTCGGAGCCCAACCTGGCAAACCACTCTTAGATACGAAAGCTTTTAGATCTTTTTTCTCCATATCTCCACGTTTAACTGCAAGTGCACCTATCATTTTGTAGTTTGCTTCTGGAACATCACCAGCTCCCGCAGGTTTCGTTATATCAGGATTTTGCATTTCAACTGAGTATACATCAACGTCTGTTATTTTTAAATCTGCTCTATCAAGCCCTGAAGTGATTAAAGAGGTCATAACTGCTTGAGGAGAAGACCCAGTTCCAACAGTATGTTTTCCTGTTAAGTCTGTTCTTATAATTGGATTTACACCATCGTTTTCAGAAACTAAAACTGCAAATCCCCCAACTACATCTTCTAGAACAGGAAGACCTTTTTTAATATGATCTTTTGAGTTCATTCCTAATTTAGCACTTGCACCACCTGCTACTACCATTACATTTTTATGAATTCCTGCTTTTACTAAAGCTGCTGCTTGAATAAGTGCATGTGTTGGAGCTGCACAGAATCCTCTTGTATCGGAACCTGTTGCATTAGTTAAACCAACGATTTCAGCTATAGACTTAGCGAAGTTTCCTCCACCTCTCTGATTCATATCTCCACAAGCTTCTTCTGAACACTCTATTACATAATCAATAGCATTTGGATCTATTTCGCTATGTCTTAACATGTGTATTGCAGATATTATTCCTGAAGCCTTAACTACTAAGTTTTCAAACATAGTATGTGCATTTAGGTTAATATCTACGTCATGAGCTCTTTTTACATATCCTACTAGTTCACCGTTGTGGAATAAACCTTCAGCTATATGCTCATCAATAAGAGCTCTTGCGTCTTCTATATCGTCTCCCTTTAATTTACCAAAGAATGGCGCGATCTCAGGGTAGTTATTTTCAATTTTAGGTTTTACTTCATTTACAAAGCTTTCAGATAATTTAACTAAATCGAAAGCATCACTAATTTGCATAAATGCTAAAAATTCATCTTGAGGCATTATTTCCCCAAATTTACCATTTCTATTTCCTTCAACTTTTTGGTTACACCAAGGCATTTCTAAATCTTTTAAATCTTCTGGCCTATTGTTTCCTATATAAACTTGATTTGGCATGTAGTTTACTACTTCATCAAAAGTTCTGATGTGTTTACCTATTTCTTTTAAAAATTCCGAATCTGGATGTGTTTGTCTCTCAACAGAACATGTAGTCCCATTTTGAATTATCATATCCGGAGTATGAGCAAGTATGTAGCCTGCACCTTTTAATACTGGAAAAGTCATTAATTTGCACCCCCAAAGATTTTTTGTTCTCAATTATGTTCTTAATTTTATTGTGGATTTCACGGGCAGGACGCCCGCGAAATCCATAGATTGGATAGTATATAGTTAAGTATTTATATGATGTGACATTATAATTTGATGTTGTTTCTTTTATTTACTAGTCTTCAAACACTGTTTGACCATCAACTTCTGTTGTTAATGCTTTTAGTGCTTTTTCCACTAATCCTCTTCTTAAAGCCTTTTCTTCTTCCGGCTCTAGAGCTGGATTTCCAAGTGGATGAGGTATTGCAATAGTTGGAATTATTCTGTTTGCTCCTACTGTAAGTGAGATTGGAACAACTGTACACATGTGTACAACAGGTATTCCTGCTCTTTCAATTTCTTTTACCATCGTTGCACCGCAACGAGTACAAGTGCCTCACGTAGAAGTTAAGATTACTGCATCTACGCCGTCAGCCTTTAATTTAGCACCTATTTCAGATGCATATTTCTTAGCACTTGCAACGGCAGTACCGTTACCAACTGTTGAGAAGAAAGTCTCATATAGTTTACCTATAGCTCCTTCTTTTTCTAAGTCTCTTAGAACGTCAACAGGTAGAACTCTATCTGAATCTATATTACAGTAAACAGGGTCGAAACCACCATGTGCTGTTTCATAAGTTTCTTCAGTAAGGTTTTCTACTCCAGCTATTGAGTAAGAACCGTACTTAGAAGCTGACGAAGACTCTATTCTATCCGGGTTTCCTTTTGGAACAATACCACCAGATGTTACTAGAGCTACTGTAGCTTTTGTAATATCTTTTACTGCTGGATTTGGATCAACTCTGTCGAAATCAGGCATTGGGTATTCAGTCTCAAATGGGTCTCCTTTGATCTTTTTGATAAGCATATCTACTGCTCTCTTAGATCCTCTATCTTCGTGGAAGTAGTTAACTCTTATTCCTCTTGGCATATATCCTTCTTCTTTAGGAGCTCCGATTTCTTCTCCTTTAGTAAGTTTAATTGCAAATTTAGCTAACTTAGGAAGCGCTTTCCTCATTCCCGCTGCAGAGTCAGAAGTTTCTATAACGTAAACATCCTTCTTGAACATATCTGCACCTGGATTTTCTATATACATTCCTGTAACACATGGTATATTTAATGCTTCTTGAACAACTTTTGTTATTGTTCCAGCAGCAACCCCGTATCTACCAGCGTTAAATGCAGGACCTGCTATAAAAAGATCAGGTTTGAATTCTTTTATCATACCTAGAACTTCTTCACTAGCGTCGTCAATGTTTTCGTTGAAATAGCTATCTCCGCAAACAACCGTTCCAACTATTTCTAATTCATCGCCCAAATTTTTATTAAGTTGTACACTTATTGGTGGCAAAGTCTCAGCTACGTGAGGCTTTGTATCAGCCTTTTCTTCTCCACCAATACCAGCGAAGAACTGATTTACATAATGAACTACTCTAAGCTTTTCCATACGATTTCACCCCTTTAGATTTTATTTTAGTTATTGAACTTGCAGAATTCATCTCTTATTTCTTTCATTTCATCTGCTATCTCGTCAACCTCTAAAACCATCTCCATCATTCCTACTTGATCTTCGTAAACTTCATCATCAAATAACTCTTTCATCTCTGATTCAACAACATGGTAAACGCTTAATCCTAAATCAACTCCAGCAAGCGGTCCAGCGAATGTTGGATCTCCGGCAGTAACTGTCTCAGCTGCAAGACCTGCAGCTTCGGCTTCAGCAGCACCTAGTAAAACCACTAAGTTCTCAGCTCCGTATTTATCAGAAGCATCTTTAACTCTTTTTTGGTTTTCTAAGTCCATAGCCCCGGCAGCCGTTCAGACAAAACATTCAGTTGATGAAAATATTATCTCTGCCCCTTCTACAGTTTTTACACACTCATCTATCGCAGGTCCAGGTATTCCGTCACGGTCACCTATTATAAGGACCTTCTTATTAGTCAATAAGCTCATAATATTCCTCCTCGTTTATTTTAAAATCTAATTTATATATTTATTCTTAAATATCAATTACAATTTAAATTTAATTAAAATCCTTTTGATGTTAAATGACCAAATCCTGTTTCATTCGTAGCACCAGTTATAGCTTGTATCTCAACCTCGATAGTTCCATCTTCTTTCAAACTACCGTCAGCCCCTCCTGCTATTACTTCAACTACATCTAAATGGCCTATAATTTTATCAAGCTTTGGTAATACTACTACTTGATTAGCATTTCCTCCAGTTACAACAGCGTCTGCTTTTGGATCAGCATCTGCTAATGACTGGGATGCACCATCTCTACCAGCGTACTCGTCAGTAACTATTACTGTTTTAACTCCTTGGTTCTCTATCTTCTTGCAGTTCATTATAAGGTCAGTATCAGGGTTTCCAAAACCTTCTTGTGATACTATAGCCGCATCTAAACCTAGGTATTTACACAACTTAGAAGTCCAGTTTGAAGATCTTTCTTTGTCAGCTAGGTATACGTTTTCATTGGTAATTATTACACCAACGAAGTTTATTTCTTTACCATGTTGAGCATAAAGTTCTTCTATAACTCCATTGTTTATGTGAACATAGCTTGGGTTTTTATCACAAGCAGAAACACAGTTACCACTTACAACAGCACCGTCCATTATTTCAGTTGGATATAATAAAGTTGGAACTATTTGTTTTGCATCAACTCCGTATACATAAGTATCATGAAGTAGTCCTTGAGTTTGAAGCATATAAACATACCCCACTTTTGGTAGTTCAGGATATTCATTTATTTGCTCAAGTAGTGGCTTAGTCTCATAAGTTGACACTTCGTCAGGAGTAAGTTCCTTAGCAACTTTTCCTAAATATGTTGCAGCTTTAAATCCTATCATTCTAACTGCGTACTCATGATTATGTTGTTTTAATCCATCAACTGGCTCAGCTATTACAACAACGTTGTTTAATTTAGAGAATGGAGTGTATTTTGCACCTTCCCCAGTCATGTCTATTATACCTTCTTGGAAACCAACTATTTTACCAGTAGTAACAACTGCAACACCTTTAAGTGCATGAGTTCTACCTTCTCCAACAGTGTCAACCTTTGATATAATTCCTGGGAATATTCCACCATTTCCTTCAACCTTTACTCTAGGCTCAATTACATCTTTTACTGGCGTAATTCTAACACTTTCACCTGGACGAGCTATGTCTATATCAATTGATTTAATGTGCTCATCCCCACCAATTTCTTGTAGCATCTCATCTTTGTTAATGAATAAAATACCATCTACTACTTTTGTCTCATCACCAAATTGAACATCTTTAATATTGATCTTACCTAATTCAAGACGCATACTGCACCTCCTAATATTTAGATTTATATATATCTGACCAGTGTCAAATTTATACCTTTGTTAGTCTACTTCTTTTTTCTATTGATTGCGAATGTTTTCAACGTATTTTATAAGTGTTTTTTGATCATTTCTTCTATATTAGGTACTGTTGCATCATCTTTAGTAACCTCGTCTATTTTTTCACCATTTTTGTATATTGCTAGAGTTGGAAGTCCTAATACTTTTTGTTTTATAGCTAATCTTCTTGCTTTTGTAGTGTCCATCTTACAGAATTTTATTTTATCTCCATATGTTTCAGATAACTTTTCAATGTCTGGTAGTAAAGCTTTGCAAGGCTCACAACCTTCACTCCAAAAATCAACAAATACTACCTCATCAGAATTTAATACTTCAGCTTCAAATGTTTCTTTATCTAGTGATAACATATTGTTTCCCCCTTATATTAATTATTTTTTATTTTATTATTTAAACTCCCTTAAATAATATTCAATCGGATACTATTCTGGGAATTTTTCATCAATGTATTTTTCTGCAATTACTGCAGCTATTGCACCATCTCCAGATGCTGTAACAACTTGTCTTAATGATTTTTCTCTGACATCTCCCGCTGCAAATACCCCTGGTATGTTGGTTTTCATATCTTGGTCTGTAATAATATAACCTTGTTCATTCATATCTACTTTGTCTTTAAATAGCTCTGTTTGAGAAACTAAACCAACGAAAACGAATAATCCCATTGTTCCATCTTCTTCATCAGCAAAGTACTCATGAGTCTCACCAGTTACTTTGTTTTTGAAAACTATTGACTCTAGTAAACCATCACCTTTTATTTCTTCAACTACTGTATCTAGTAAAAACTCTATTTTTGGATTTGCCTGAGATTTTTCTAACACACTCTTAGCACATCTAAATCCTTGTCTTCTGTGTACGACAGTTACTTTTCTAGCAAATTTTGTTAGATACATAGCCTCTTCTAGTGCACTATCTCCACCACCAACAACAAATACTTCGAAATCTTCAAAGAAATCTGCATCACATGTTGCACAGTAAGAAACTCCTTTTCCTGTAAGTTCTTTCTCTCCTGGGCAGCCTATTTTTCTTGGAGATGCTCCAGTTGCAATAATTACAGCCTTAGCTCTGTACTCGTCTTTTTGACCTTTTAAAACTTTTATATCACCATCTAGCTCTACTGATTCTATTGTATCTTTTACTCTTTTTGCTCCAAATTCTTCACACTGTTCAACCATTCTTGCAACTAATGATGGTCCAGTAGCTTCTCTAACAGATCCAGGATAGTTTGCAACCTCGTGAGTAATAACTATTTGCCCACCAGTTTTGTCTTTTTCGATGATCAAAGTATTAAGTTTTGCTCTAGATCCATATAAACCAGCTGACAAACCTGCCGGACCAGCGCCTATTATTACTAAGTCATAAACGTTTTCCATTTTATATTCCTCCTGTTTTGTTTTATAATAATTGGTAATAATTAACTAATTAAAATCATGATTATTTTTTAACATTTTCGCCTATTTTTTAACAATCTACTTAAACTAAACACATTTATTTGATTTTTAACGTTTTTAGGTATAACAAATAAACCTCAGTTACTTTTTTAAAAATTCCCTTTTTTCAGAAAATTCCACTTTGTCAAGGTTTTATTTCATATTACTTGTTTATTAAAAGAATTATTTTATTCCCCTCTATTGTCTATACATAATGTATCCTTTGAACTGTGTTGTAAAATATATCAAAATCAATTACTCTAAAATCATCTTTTACTGATTCAGTCCAATTTGGAGTTTTTTTGTCATTTTGGAATTTTGTCGCGGTAATTATTGAATCTTCGATTAAACTTAACGATTGTACATCAAGTTCGCTGCCTTTTTTCAAAATTATGGTTCTATATGGTGTTTCATTTGGCTTCACACTTCCATATAGTGGATGTGAAAGAAGTTTAAAACCCTCATGAATTAAATCTCTACAAATTTTCAGTATATCTATATAACCAACTTCTTTATATAGAACATTTAAATCATCATTTGTTTCTTCTTTTACTTTTGAGTTGTTTGTTATAATGATCATTTATACACTCTCTCTTTCGAATTTGTAATTTACTTAAAATAAAAAACAGAAAATACAAATATCCAATTTGCATTCCCTGTTAAAATATTCTTCAGAGCCACGTCCACGTATAGTCTTCTGTTACCTGAGAATTTCATCTAAACCTTTTGGATTCTAAGATTAGATTTGTCCCTTCGGTCGCCATCATAGTATGTGGCCGTCTCCTATACGCTTCAACCGTATGTTTAGTTTTAGTATATAAATATGCAAAAATACATTTGGATAAGTTTTTAACTATTTTGTCTAATAGTTTTTTACTATCTCTTTAATTAATAGTATATAAATATTCAATCCAAATTGCAACATATTTTTTACAAAAAAAGTAAGTTTTTTCATTTTATACCGAAAATTCACTGAAATCACAAACTTTTCTTACTATGTTATATGAAATATACTTCAAAAAAATGATTAAATATAATGAATTTTTTATAAAATTTTTAATTAGTGCCCATTATTTTAAAATATATCCTCATTGATATTTTCAATATATAATTCTACAGCATCTATGACTTCTCTTATTGTATTTTTTTCAAAAGGAGAATTTAAATTTCCTATTTCTATCATTTCTACAAAAGACTTACTACCTCCTGCTTTACACATATTTTTATAATCTTCAAAATAATTTGTTTTTTTATTTCTACTTTTTTTCCATATTTCCAAAGCGCATACTTGTGCCAGTGCGTAGTCTAAATAATAAAATGGGTTTTTAAATATGTGTCCTTGTTTATACCACCAACCACCATTTTCTAAAAAATCACATCCAATGTAGTTTCTATGAGGGAGATATTTTCTTTCTAAATTTCTCCAAATATTTTTTCTTTCAGTATTTGTTATATTTGGATTCCTATATATTTCGTGTTGAAATTCATCAACTAAAGCACCATACGGGATAAATTTAATAGCTGTAGATAGGTGTGAAAACTTATACTTTTCAGTGTCTTCTTTAAAAAATAAATACATCCAAGGCCACGTTATAAATTCCATACTCATTGAATGTATCTCACAACTATCTAAAGTTGGAAAATTTATATCTGGGCAATCTATCCATCTAGACATATAAAGTTGAAAAGCATGACCAGCTTCGTGAGTAAGTACATCAATATCATCAAGCGTTGAATTGAAATTGGCAAATATAAAAGGTGCTTTTTGATTTGGTATATACGTGCAGTATCCACCAGCACCTTTGTTCGATCTATTTTCATAATCTATAAGTTCGTTATCCATTATGTATTTAAAAAATTCTTTCGTTTCATTAGAAAGTTCTGAATACATTTTCTTTGCACAATTAAAAATAAATTCAGAATCACCCTTTGGACTTGCATTTCCATTTGAAAACTCTATGTTCTCATCTATGTAATCTAAGCTTTTTAAATTTAAACGTCTAGCTTGCATGTCGTATAGATCGTTTGCTAAAGGAACTATATCACTTAAAATTTGATTTCTAAAGATTTTTACCATCTCTTCATTGTAGTCTGTCCTCATCATTCTTAAGTAACCTAATTCTACAAAATCTTCAAAACCAAGTTTTTTAGACATACAATCCCTTATCTTTACAAGCTCATCAAATAAATTGTCGAATTCAAATTGATGTTCTTCAAAGTATTGATAATATTTTTTGGAAGCTTCCTCTCTACTTTTTCTATCTTGTTTGTACAAATAAGCATTTACACCTGATAAATTATTCAATTTTCCATCATACTCTATCTCCGCTGATGCTAATAGCTTTGTATATTTTGAACATAGTCTATTCTCTTCCTGTAGTTCAGATATTATATCAGATGAAAAAGCTTTAATAGAATACTCGCATATTTTTAAAAATTGCCTTCCAAAATCTTTTTCAATCTCATCTTTATATTTAGAGTTCACTATACTTTTATAAAACATAGAATTTAATTCATCGTATATTGGACCGTAGTCATCCCAATACTGCTTTTCATCTAAATAAAATTTATCTTTCGTGTTTAATCCGTATCTTATAGAAACTATAGTCTTCATAGATTCTATGTCATTTCTAAGTTTGTTTATCTCTTCGATATGTGACTTTTGATCATTATAAGATTTTGCTTTCTCAATTTTACTCACAATATCTATAAAATTAGATTTTAGATACAAATAATCCGGTCTTATATATTTAAATTCTGAAAATTTCACAATATCATCTCCTTCATTTCACTAGTTTATAAATATTTTTGATATTAATTTATTACATATAATTATAACATAGTAAAAAAAATAATAAAAAATACGCTACTTCCTACAAAATAATAATTTATCTTATAAAAAGTACCGTATGAATTATAGTTTAAATATTTTATATGCTACATCTAATGCTTCTTGAATATCCAAGCAATATATATCTTCATTATTTTCCATTTCATTTAGTTTCACCCAGTTTGAATATTCATCCTTCGTCCAGAAGAAATTCATAATGTTTCAACAACTTGCCGCCCATTCTGAGTGCTTGTCTAAATTAACATGTAGAACTCTAAGGTCTTGATTGTTTACATACTCAATCTGCTCATCCTTAACTCTAATATTAATCTCTGTACCTCTTACACAACACATCGAATTAATTGTTACATTTTGATGAAAAGTACATGATGTTCCAATTGCATCAATTGCACACATTGCATAAAAACTTCTACCATCATCAAGAGTAACATTGTGATTTGTTGCTAATGCAGACACTGGATATATAAAATTAATATTTTCTTCATCGGTTACAAGTACATTTTCATTTTTAAAATGCTCTAACGTCTTTACTAAACGATATTCATCCAAATTTAATTCTGCACTTAGTTTTTCTACAACTTCATCAACTGAAACACTACGTTTTTCATCAATTATCATATTCATTATTGATAGTCTTATATGTCTTTCAGTTTCATCTAAATTTTTATACTTTTCTACTTCGCTCATATTTCCCCCTAAGCATCATAACAAGTTGATAGTATTTCAGATACATGAGATTTGTATTCTTCATATTCCTTGCATTCTCTATTTCGAGGTCTAGGAATTTCAACCTTTATATTTCCTATAATCTCACCTTTGTTACGTGACATAATTATTACTCTATCACTCATATATACTGCTTCATCCACATCATGAGTTACCATAACAGCAGTAATTTTATTAGATGACCATATTTTTTCTAACTCTTCTTGTAGATTTTGTCTCATCTTAAGATCGACAGCTCCCAAAGGTTCGTCCATAAGGAGTACTTCTGGATTGCATGCTAAAGCTCTTATTACTGCAACTCTCTGTTTCATCCCTCCAGAAAGCTGGTGCGGATACATACTCTCTTTTCCTTTTAAATCAGCCATTTCTATAAGTTCTGCTAACTTTTTTTCACGTTCTTCTCTTGATATCTTTTGCTGTTTCATAGGGTATAGTACATTGTCTCTTACGCTCTTCCAAGGAAATAAAGCATAATTTTGAAATATAAATGCTCTATCAATTCCAGGTTTAGTAACTTTGTTTTCATTTACCCAAATTTCTCCACTATCAGGTTTTTGAAATCCACCTATTATAGTAAGCAAAGTAGTCTTACCACATCCAGAAGGACCAAGTAGGCATATAAACTCGCCCTGATCTACTTCTAAATTAATATTTTTGAGTACTTCTACATGTTTTTTATTGTTTATAAACGATTTGCTTATATTTTTTACGTCCAACTTCATTAGCTTGCAAACCTCCATTTACAAAGAGTTTTGTTTACAAATTTTAATATTAAATCTATTAAAAATCCTATAATAGCTGCCATACACATAAGGGCAACCAATAGCTCAGTTCTCATCATTGTCTGAGCTTGTACCATAGAGTAACCAAGACCGGCACTCGTAGCTATAAACTCTGCTCAGATTACAGACATCCAACCAGTACTTATTGCAAGCCTTGAACCTGTGAGTATATCCGGTAGAGCAGCTGGAATAATAACATTAAAGAAAATCGATATCGGAGATGCACCCATACTTCTTGCAGCATTGTAGTAATCTTTTGATATTGCTCTAACCCCTTGTATAGTATTTAGGATAATAGGAAATACACCTGCAAATGCTATTAAAAATATTGTAGGCCCATCGCCTATACCAAACCAAACTATTGTAAGTGGGACCCATGCCATTATTGGTACTTGTCTCACCGAGTCAATCATAGGTGATAATACTTTTTCGCTAGTTATTGAAAATCCCATAATTAACCCTATTGGAAGACCTATCCCAAGTGCACATAAAAAACCTTTTAATACTCTTTGAAGAGTTATCATTAGATTTTTTACTATTTCAGGATCAGTAATACATGTTATAAATCCTTTAAAAACATCTAATGGCATAGGAAGTAGTAATGAGCTTCCTATCTCAATCGCAGCAAAATGCCATACTGTTACTATAGTCAACACAAGTAAAACTCTATATAGTGTTTCTAAAAAACTTATTGTATTTTTCTTTTTTCTAATAGCTATTCTTCTATCTGTAGAAATTTTACTTTCCAATTTATTATTTCCTCCATCTCTTTATTTGAAATATCAATTCCCTTATAATTTTCGATAGCTTTTTTAAAGACTTTCCCATTCTCTAGATCTTTAACAGCTTCATTGTAAAACCTTATAAATTTTGCGTATGAATCTGTATCTTTGAAATCTTTATTTACAACTAGTACATAGCTTTCGTACTCACCTTCTGTTGCAGTTGACCTTTTATCACCTTTTATAGTAAGAGATTTAATAGCATCAATAACTATTGCATCGACTAAATTGCTTTCAAGTCCATAGCCCAAAGCTGTTCCTATAAGTGGAACTATCTCTGCATCTTTATAATACTTTTTAACCAAATCGTATTGGTAATCTCTTTTTTGAGTTACTCCAATAGATTTTGGTATTTTAGGCCCTAACAAAAATATATCCGAATTTTTAATTAGAGGTCCAACTATCTCAAAGTTTGCATCATTTTTTACATATTCTTTAGCTGCATCTTTGCAGATTATTGCCATATCCATTTCCTCTGAACTCAGAGCCCACTGTGTAGTACTTGATCAGCAGTCAGATACAGAATACATATCTAAAACATCATTGATTTCTAATCCTTCAAATATATTTTTTTCTGTCATGTAGTTTATTACGAAACCAGAGGTATCATCAGATACCCCTATTTTCATTTTGCCTTTTATATGATCTTTCGTATTAAAATTTAAAAATAACAAAACCAAACATATTAAAATTATTGTTACCGAAATTACAATATTTCTTAATCTACTCATTAACTTCATAGCCTATCTATTTTTCATCCATTTCCATAGCTTTAGCTTTCCATTCTTCATAGCTCATGCCTTTAGGAAATACTGGATCTACTTTTTCTTTAATAAATGTATCGAAATCATCAGCTCCACATGAATCTAATAAACTTTTATCTACTACTTCGTCATAATTAGGAACTTTATCCATTTTTTTGTACTCTTTATACATCTCTAAATTGTTTTTATACTCATCACCAGTAATTTTCCAAGTTAAAGTTCTACCTTCCCCAACTG
The DNA here is from genome assembly GCF_018917235.1 of Metaclostridioides mangenotii. Taxonomy (GTDB): domain Bacteria; phylum Bacillota; class Clostridia; order Peptostreptococcales; family Peptostreptococcaceae; genus Metaclostridioides. Next base: position 195,166 of record NZ_JAHLOF010000004.1, on the reverse strand, counting down.
TTTTCTTATAAATCGTCATAAGTGCTACTTCTTCTTCTACATTATAGTCTTCAGCAAATATTTTTGCTGCTTTAACCGGGTTAGTGTATATGTATTCAATTGATTTTGTATGAGCTAAAACTAATTTTTTAGCTAGTTCTGGATGCTCTTTAATAAAGTTTTTATTTAGTGAAAACGAACAACAATTATACTGCTTCCCTGTTGATTCTTCTTTATACTGTGTAGAAGCAATTATTTTACCTGTACCTTCAAATTCTGCTACTGATCCCCATGGATCACAAGATGTAAAAGCTTTAATTTTACCAGTTTTAAATGCTAAATACGCATCTTTGTCTGACTCCATATCTACACAATCGTACTCACTTGATTTTGCAGGTATCCCTGCTTCAGGCCCATAGTCAGTTTGCCACAAAGTATCATTATCAGGATCCCCAGCAATCTTTTGCCCGATTAAATCTTTAGGGTCTTTTATATCATTTGAGACAATCAAATACTCAGAACCTCCACTATGATTATTTGCCGCAACCACTATTGGTGATCCCTTTGGAATTGCTCCAGCTAAACCTCCAGTACCTATATATCCAGCATCCATCTGCCCAGCAGCCATTGCTTCAGGAACTTTTCCATTTCCTAAAGTTTTAACTTTCAAACCCAAATCTTCATAAATTCCAGCTTTAACTCCAACTGGTGCAGCAGTCATGTGATCACAATTATAATATCCAACTGTTATTGCGTAATCATCATCATTTTTAGCTGCTTCTTTTTTAGAGCTACATCCTGTCAGTACCGAAGTCCCAAGTACAGTAACTAACAATAATGCCTTAACCTTTTTTGATTTACTCATTTTTTTCCCTCCAAATTAAATTAAATTAACAACAACTCTCCATATTTTCACCAAATAAATCTTCTAGCTTATTGCCTTCCAATCTGTAAATTGCGTAACCAAACTTTTTATTTTTAGAACCAGAAATCATAATCTCCATAACACCTTTTGAATCAATATCTTTAAATGTTATAGCTTGATCTTCTACTGGTGCTGTTATTGGATCTGTCATGTAATAATCATCACCTTTGCTTGCAACGACAATTAATCTATTATGACCTTCTATATTTTTATAAATAACTACAAGGTCCTTTTTATTATCACCATTAACATCTTCTTCAGCATAAGTTATGATATCTTTGTATTCGCAATTTGATTTAAAGTATTTAAGTGTTTGTTTATTTACATTTGGTAATCCATCATCTTCTTTTAAGTTTTCTTCCAATATTTTTGAACCCAATATCAAGCATACTATCACAATGCCAGCTACAATTATTTTTTTACGCATTATTAATTGACTCTTTCATTTTAGGAAAGATTGCAATTATACAGAAAATTATTATTGCTATTGAACATATATATGTGATAGATTCTGGGATATTTAAGAATAAACTATTTGCAAGTTGTACCGATGGTCCATCGGCTTGACTATTTACAATATTTGAATTGCCACTTAAAAGTAGATTGGTTATATAACCTATAATTATGGATCCTATAGTAAGAGTTGCTGTGTATATAATTACACATCTTTTTCCAATAACATTATACATACTAATAAGCTCGGGTAAATTAGTAGCTGCTCCAGCAATTAAGAATGTTATCGCTACTCCAGGAGACGCTCCACTTGCTACTAGTGCAGCAATAAATGGTATGTGGCCAACTGCACAGACATACATGATACATGCCAAAATGGTTATACTTGCCATTGATATCATACCTGGATTCCCTAAATACTTCTGTATGATCGAGCTTGGAAGAATTGTAGTAATAAACCCTGCCATGATCATCCCTACTACTACATATTTACTTATAGTAAGGGCAAGTTCACTAAATGACCATTTCATTCCGTCTATTAAATTTTCAAAAAAACCTTTTCTTTCTTCTTCTAAATCTATTTTTTCAGAATCATCACCACTACTAACAACATAAAGTTCGTCTTTAGCGAATGTATTCCCTAAAAAACCAACTAACATCGGCAGCGTAAACCCTGCAATAATGTATATTATAGTTATCTGAGGACCTAATAGGCCAAAACAAAGTATTACAGCTATCGGGTTTATAATAGGTGTTGATGTCATAAATGCCAACATTGGTCCTAAATATGCTCCAGAATAATACATACTTATTCCTATAGGAATAACTCCACAACTGCAAATTGGTAAAAACATTCCTGATATAGTGCTCTTTAATAAAGATGATACTTTTTTATTACCCAGATGTTCTTGAAATCTCTCTGGAGTAACGACATTATGAAGAACACCAGCTAATACAAAACTTATCATTAGCCAACCAGATGATCCATTTAACATAATAAATGCTGTAATAATAGTATCTTTTACAGCAGTAAAGATCGTCTCTAACATATTCATTAATCTCCTAAAAATATAAATTTTTGATTAAATATAAAAATTAATAGATTTTAATAGCGAAAATTTTAACTGAAAACTCAATATCATAAAAATAAATTCTATTTAATCGCTTCTAATATTGCTTTTTCAATACTTTTTCTATTTAATCTGTCGTATTTTTTCTTTTGACCTATAATCATCGTCCCTTTTGTTATAAGCCCGTATTTTTTTACATACGAAAAATCCTTTCCGGCAGTATACAGCTTTACTTCTAATTTATCGCTGTATTTATCGCCAAGCTCTTTAATAAGCCCTCCATGCTCATCACAAGATGGTCAAGTGCTTATAAACTCAACTAAAACTTTTGACATAATTCACACTCCAATTAAAAAATAAAAATCTCTATCCCACAAAATAAATTTTAAATTTTATAAATATATAACGTTTTTTTACGTAACAATCACCCACAGATATCGCTCTCTATGGGTGATTTATAATCTACTTTATAAAAATATACTTTATAATGTAATTACTTGATCTATACCAGCATTACCTAAGCACGTATATAGATTTGGAAAACAACCAATAGTAGCCCCATCTACTAAATTGTTATCAATTCCTCTTTCAATTGTACATTGATCACAACCCATAATAATCATTCCAGATTTATCATGTAGCTTACTAAGTCTTTCACCTACCGGATTACCTTTAGTTAGAAATAACGTATTATCCATAAAGAAAAACATTCCTAGAACCTCTGCACCATGATTTCCTTGTTCAAGTTGAGGAATTATCATCTTGTCCAATATTTTATGTGCGTTTGTACTACTAAAAATATAAGCAACCTTCACTTTAATACCCCCAAAATTATACATTTTTTGATATTCTTTTCTTACATAATTATACAATTATATAAGATGCAAAGTACAATTGCATTTAACTATATCAACGAATTGCAATATAGTATTTATCTATTATTTCGGTAATAAGATAATTTATTAACCCCTATTGTCAGAAAATTTCAACTAATCTTTCTTGATTTATTCGTGATTATAACTTATACTAAATACTGAGTTAACTTTTGGTTAAAAAGTTAACCAAAATTTAATATTTCTATGGAGAGGTGATATTTTATGTTAACATTTTTAGTAGGTATTGCATTACTATTAGTTGGTGGCTTCCTATACGGAAAATACTGTGAAAAAGTATTTGGGCCAGATGACAGAAAAACACCTGCAATTACAGAAGGGGATGGCGTTGACTACGTTCCAATGAAAAAATGGAAAAATAGTCTTATCGAATTATTAAATATAGCCGGTACTGGACCTATATTAGGGCCAATACAAGGGATATTATTTGGACCTATCGCCTTTATATTAATTCCAATTGGTTGTGTTTTTGGTGGAGCTCTACATGATTATATGTGTGGAATGATATCTATTAGAGAAAAAGGTGCTCAAATGCCCGCTTTAGTAAACAAATTTTTAGGTAAAAGAGTTTACGGAGTCTATCAGATTTTCTTATGTCTACTTATGTTACTAGTAGGTACAGTATTTATATATACACCAGGAGATTTAGTTGTGTCTCAGCTACTTGGACAAAAACCAGTAATGGGTAACCCAGTTGTATGGATTGTATACGGACTTATATTTTTATATTATCTATGTGCTACACTATTCCCAATCGATAAAATTATCGGTCGTATTTACCCTATTTTTGGTGCTATATTACTGTTATCAGCTGTAGGTGTCGGAGTTGGAATATTTACAAATGGTTATCAGCTTAGCGAACTTAGTACTGCAAACTGGCTTGGTATTCATCCTGATGGAATTCCTTTAATACCAACTTTCTTCGTAACAATTGCTTGTGGTATTGTATCTGGATTCCACTCTACTCAAGCTACTCTTATAGCAAGATCTGTATCAAACGAAAGAGAAGGAAGAGGCACATTCTACAATACTATGATATTAGAAGGTTTAATAGCTATGATATGGGCTGCTGCTGCAATGGGGATCTATTCTAAAGGAATTGATAGCTCATTTGTAGGTACAGCTTCTGTAATAGGACTTGTAGCAAGAGATCTACTTGGTTCTGTTGGAGGAGTTATAGCAATAATAGGCGTTATTGTACTTCCAATAACTTCAGGTGATACTGCTCTTAGATCATTAAGATTAATACTTGCAGAGCATTTTAAATTTGATCAAAAAATTAAAAGGAATAGAATTGTTCTTACTATAGGTATATTTATTCCCGTAATTGCAATACTTGTATTTGCGAAATCTAGCGAAAAAGGATTTAATATTCTGTGGCGTTATTTCTCTTGGAGTAATCAAACAATTGCAGTGTTCGCATTTGCAATGATTACAGTGTATTTGATTGTTAGAAATAAAAACTATCTGATGTCATTAATACCAGGTATGTTCTACGCATACGTAATATTCAGTTATATACTTAATGCGAAAATAGGTTTTAACTTAAGTTTAAATATATCTTATATTATTTCTGCACCATTAACACTTTTATATGCATTCTTAACTATTAAATACGGAAAGAAGCTAAAAGAGAAAAATCTTGAGTTAGTTAGTTAGTTAGTTAGTAAATTTTATAAAAATAATATAAATAAATAAAAAAGAGGATAAATTATCCTCTTTTTTATTTATTTTAATTTATTGATTTTACGCTGCCTCTTTCTATAATTGATGGGTACTGAACCCTTTTAATACCTTCACCAGATTTTTTATTTACAGTTTCTGCTAAATAATCTGTAGCATTTTTTACAACTGCTTCCCTTTTGTCATCTATTGTAGTTAGTTCAGATTTGAAATAATCTATTAACTCTATATTATTATATGTAATTATAGATATTTCATCTGGGACATTAATATTATGAGTTAGCTTAAGTTCCTGATTTATCGAAATTGCAGGAATATCTTGTTGTATAAAAATTGCAGTGTATTTTTTTAACTCTTCTATATTTTGATTTACAAATTCAACCTGAGATTCAAAATCCATGTTAGTCTCCATAATGTGCGGTTCTAAATTTGATTCTTTCATAGCATTAAGATAACCAGCGGTTCTATCCATATACATATCACTATTTTTATCTTTAGATGTTATAGTAAGTATTTTATTATGTCCTTTATTTATAAGATGTTTTGTGGATATGTACCCACCATACTCATTATCATCCCAAAAATAGTTATTTCTTTCTTCTATATAATATTTCGGTTTAAAAAATACATATGCATGCGGAAAATTATTCTTATTAAGAAATTCATATTCTTTCTCTTTTATATCCTCTGATACTATCAATAACGCATCTACCATTTGACCGTTTACAAGTTTATATATATTACTTTCACCAGAAATATTATTATTTGGCTGAATAATAAAATCATATTTATTCGATTCGATCGATCTTATAGAACTTTCCATTGCATCACTAAAAAATCTTCTCATATCACTGTCATTGAAATTATTTGAAAAAACTACACCAATTGTATTTGTACTCTTTTTTACTAAATTTCTAGCGTTTACATTAAAATGAAAGCCTAATCTATCTGCTTCTTCCTCTACTCTTCGTTTGGTTTCTTCTGATACATTAGGACAAGAGTTTAAACACCTAGATACAGTTGAGTAACTGACACCTAAGTTCTTAGCTATATCTTTTATAGTTATCATATACCTCATCCTTTATATTTTATTTTATTCCTTTAAAATAATAATTAATATTCAAATTAATGTCAATACTATTTTAAAACGATTACGCAATTTTATGAATAAACAGTACATTTTTACACATACTAAAATCGACTAAAATTTTAGGAGGTAAAATTATGCATGAAAATTTAGATTGTGCAGCTACTAATTGTGTCTATAACTCTAGCCAATTATGCTACGCTGGTAATATTAAAGTAGACGGTAGACAAGCAATGTCTACAGATGGTACTTATTGTGCTTCTTTTGAAGATAGAGAAAAATCAGGAATGACTAATAGCGCCGACTCTTCTAAACAAGTAAATCCAAACGATATACATTGCGAAGCAACTAAATGTAAATATAACGAAAGTGAACTTTGCAAAGCAGAAAGCGTACACATAAATGCTAACGATGCTAGTTGTGAAACGTTTGTTTCAAAATAAGTTCTAATTTTAAGAAAACCAAAAGGTGGTCAATACGGCCACCTTTTGATTTGCATAAGTTTATGAACTTTCGCATAGGTAAATTTACAAATTATCTATTTATATCTTTTCATTTCTTAAACTTCTACTTCTTTTTTACTTTCTTCTTCGGACTTATAATCAACTTTATTGCCAAATTTATTTTTTAAATATCTCACATCAGTAGCTATAGGTCTATGCTCTATAGACTGTGTATCAAACTTAAAAATTTTAAATATTAACTGTAATACATATCCCAAAGTAAAAGCGCTTAAAAATGTACCTACTCCTACTGTTCCTCCTAAGAGCCAACCTATAACTAAAGCTCCAACTTCTATTAGTGTTCTAATCATTCTAACTGATATTTTAGTTTTTTTATGAATTCCAAGCATCAAACCATCTCTTGGACCACTTCCTAAATAAGCTCCAAGATATAAGAACGATGCAAACGCGGCTAGAACTATTGAAATCAAATTCATTATTATTCCTATATAAATATTCTCAGCTTTTGGAATTATATCGACGTATATAATCAAATCCATAAATAATCCGATAAAAATCATGTTGCATACAGTTCCCCAACCTATATTTTCACCTAAAAACACATCGATAATAATTATCATTAATCCTACAGATATAGCGGCCTGCCCTATAGTAATTCCTAAAGTTTGTGATACGCCTTGATGAAATACATCCCATGCCATAAGACCTATATTTCCATTAATCATAAGCACTGAAGAAATCGCAAAAATAAAAAATCCCAAGAACATCCTAAATATACCGGTAACTGTAACTTTATTTATGCCAACCACTCCTTTTTTATATTAAAATACGAGTAGGCCTAACTTTGCACTACTCGTAGTTAATTAAATTTTTTAAGCTGTTAAATCTTTTTCTTCATGTTCTTTTTGCTTATAATTAAGCTTTGATTTTAAAAACACAATATCTGCTGTTATTGATCTATGAACTATAGTAGATGTGTCAAGCTTAAATACTTTAAATACAAGCTGCATAACATATCCTAGCGCTATTGCACATAAGAAAGTTCCCACACCAACTGTACCACCTAAAGTCCATCCTACAATAAGAGCTCCTACTTCTAGCATAGTTCTTACCATACGTACTGACATCTTAGTTTTTTTATGAAGTGCAATCATAAGACCATCTCTAGGTCCACTTCCTAAATGAGCACCCAAATATAAAAAAGATCCGATAGAAGTAAGAATTAATCCTATAAAGTTCATAAATAGTCCCATATAAATATTGTGCGACTGTGGTATGAAGTCTAGATATATTACTAAATCCATAAATGCTCCTATAAATATCATATTGAGAACTGTTCCCCAACCGATATTTTCGCCCAACAAAACATCTATAATAACAATAGAAACGCCAACAGTAATTGACGCTTGACCTATAGTTATACCGATTAGATTTGACAAGCCTTGATGAAGTACATCCCAAGCCATTAGGCCAATATTTGCATTGATCATTAGTACAGAGGCAACAGCAACTATAAAAAATCCAAAAAACATTCTAACTATAATACCCAAGCTATTTTTCACTGTTTATCACTCCCCTAATAATAATAACAAATAATCATGAATTAAAATACATTAAAGTGAAATATTTTTTAATTCACTTTTAATTCACTAATTATTTTAGTATTTACATATTATTTTATATATTTTAAATTTATAATTGAATAATTTCAAAAACTCTTATATTATTCAAAATATTATTTAAAAATTTTTTAAAAAAAGTAGATATCTCTAAATATGAGAAATCTACTTTAACTAAATACATAAATTAAATATGTAAAGTATTTTACTTTTTTCATAGCTGGTAAAAAATATTTGTGATATTATGAAAATTCATAACATTGTTAATATATTATTGAATTTCTGTATAATTATATATATTATTTTAACAAATTATACTATGCAGTTTTCAATTTGAACAACAAATTTACCACAGCTTTTACAAACAATAACACTTACTATATAGCTATAATCAACTTCATTTGCTTTCGAAAGCTTATTGAAAGATTTTCCTGAATAATCTATAGATAAATCACTTATTTTATAATCTCCTTTCTTTGTGAAGATATAAAAATGATACTCTAAAAATGCAAAGAACTTTTGCTTCTCCTTTACTCCATCTAAACAAACTGTACATGCTTCTTGATAGTATTCTGTATCAAAATCTACTCCTTTTTCAGTTTTATTCAGTAGCTCTAACACTTCTTTTAGATCAAATTTGTTAACAGGCTTTTCTTCATCATTTACAACTTCTATACAATTTTCTTCAGATAATATATATTCCATTTCATTGTAGTTAAATTTATAAGAACTCATATTTTTCTCCTTTTTATACTTATAATTTTCACTTTATTAATATAGTATAACAAAAAAGCCCTTATAAAAGGGCTCTTAATAAAATTGCTTTATTTTTTACAACGTCCTATCTTTTAACAAAAGCTTATTTTTTAAATATTTATTATCTCTTTCTAATATTTTAATCTTATATATCATATTATCATAATTTTTATTAAATTTATTTCTATCCATATAGTCCTTCCATTTACCAGCAAAAAATCCTAAAAAGAACACTTCTAAAGATACAATTAACAAAAGTACACTGTTTTCCATTTTACTGAGACTCCCCCTTTAAAAATACAAATAAATTAGTAAGTTTGTGCGATATTCTTATTAAGATAATATTATTTCTTATCTTTTGTATTATACTTATAAATGCAAAATCCTTTTATTTTTTGTTTATAATTTATAGAACACAATTATTTTATATTTATTTAAATCAATTTAATCATTATTATATGTTATAAAAACTTTAATTTTTCTATATAACAAATATACCACTAGCATTCGCTAGTGGTATATTATACTTTTAATCTATTTCCGACTTAAAATGAACATCTTCTCTAAGTGCTTTTTTGTACTCTGACTCATTTATATATCCAAGCTCGTTCATTTTAAACAGAACTCTCTCTTGTCTTTTTTTAGCTTCCCCGTAAATTTCATACCTCGCCGGATTATTAGTAATCCCTGCTATCATAGCACACTCAGCTAAATTTAGATCCTCAACATTTTTAGCAAAGTAAACATTTGCACCTTTAGCAACACCATAAGTAGATTTACCAAGATACATATTGTTTAGATATGTTACGAGTATCTCATCTTTCGTCATTACTTTATTCATTTGAATTGCATTGTACATATCTCTTATTTTTCTTTTCATTGTTTTTTCATTGTTAGTAAGCAAGTTTTTCGAAACCTGCATATCAATAGTGCTCGCTCCCTGAGTTGTATCAGTTCTAATATTATTGACTAAGGACCTTACTAAGGATATTTTATCAATACCATTATGAGTATAAAATCTCTCATCTTCTATAGAAACTATTGCTTTTTTTAAATTATCTGGTATTTCTTTTGAGCTAGCGACTTGGCTACTAATATAATTTGATTCTATAAGCTCTTTTGTCACCTTTGGAGCTCCTTGAATCGCATATAGGGTAAATCCTACACCAAATAATGACCCAATCAATGTAAGCGTCAATACAACGGCTAATATAGACTTAATAATTTTATTTCTTCTTTGTGTTTTTTTTGCACGCTTAGTATTTCTTACGCTTTCCAAACTAGCACTACTACTCTTTTGATTAGATGGAGTCTTTTTATTTCTTTTTATGCTCTGCTTATTTCTATATCTCTCAGCATCTTTTATATCATAAACATTATCATAGTTTGCAGAAGCAGATCTTGAGCTTTTAGTTCTACTATCAGAAGTAGGTCTAGGACTTCCAACTTTTTTACGCCTGATCTTGTTTTCTTCATTATTATAAGAGCTCATCTTCCTCTCCCTTCTCTATATAAAACAAATTATACAATGTTCTACATAATAAATCAAAGAACAAATTTGTAAGATTTCTACTGAATGCCGGGAGACAAAATAAGTTAATCTAATTATGTCTCAAATATCAATCTAATTCTAATTTTTTAGCTTATTGATTCGCCAATCTTCCATTAGTTATAGCACTTCATCTTTTATAATTAAAAATAATTTTGCAGTAGCTAGAGTATCACTATCTGCTCTATGTGCATTTTTATTTTCTATATTGTAGTACTCACAAGCTGTTTCTAGCTTTTTGTTTTTTCCTTTATATGATTTCGTTTTTTTCAACATTTCCAAAGTACATAAATGTTTTTTTATAGGGTCTAAACTCATTTTTTTTAAATAATAATTTAGAAAGTTCAGGTCAAATTTCGCGTTATGGGCTATTATAGTTCTATCTCCTATATATTTTCTAAATCTAGGTAGTACTTCTTCTAATCCCTGTTCATTTTCTACCATCTCATTTGTTATTTTGGTTAAATTAGTTATAAATGTAGGGATTATACCATTTGGTTTAACAAATCTAGAGTAGTTCCTTACTATTTTATTATTTGAAATTTCTGTAACACCAATTTCAATTATTTCGCAACCTTGACGCGGATCAAGACCTGTAGTCTCTAAATCTACAACTACATACTCTCCCATATCTAATCTCCTTAATTTCATTAGTCTTCTGTAATTATATTATAAAGTAATCTAATACCTTATAGGTGAATTTTATCAAATTTAGTCTAAAAATTATTATTGTTATTATATATTTTATAATTATTTCGATTTTTGTCAAATTCATCTATATCAATATCATGTATTTTTTCACCTTTATTCCAAACTCCTACTTCTTTTGTACCTTCTTGTGTATAGACTATACCCTTACCATTTTTTTTATCTTCTAAAAAATATCCCTTAAAAATCTCATTATTTGGATAAACAAACTTCCCTAATCCGTTTTTCTTACCAAATTTAAACTCACCAGTATATACTGTTCCATCACTGTAAATATACTTTCCAATTCCATGCATAAAATCCTCTTTCCATAGACCTTCGTATTTTTCATTTTCATTACAAATCAGTTCTCCAAATCCACTTCTTTTGCCATTTACAATTTCTCCCTTGTAAATATTACCATTTTCATAGTTTATCGTATCAATATTATTGCCAGGAATTTTCTTTGTCTGTTTTATACCTTTACCACGATCATTAGTTTTTATTGTTTTTATTTGATTTTCAAAATTAGTCTCCACTTCATTTAATCTAATTAATTCTAATTTTTCACTTGTTATTTCAGTATCCAAGTTTAGTATATTTGAACATTTTATTTCTGGATACTCTTTTCTACTAGTTTTATTTTCTACTCTGGTTATCGCTCTACTATCGAGCTCATGATTAATTTCTATAATGTTATTTTTGTGGATTAAGAAATTATTTGATTTAGATTTATTCTTCTTTCTTTTTTTAATTATTGTTAGTTTTATAATTTCAAAAAATACAAAAATAGATGAAAGACATATAAATACATAAATAATAGTCATAAAGTAATTAGAAAATAGCATATATTCACTTCCTTATATTTTTATTTTATTATTCTAGCCTATCTAATAAATTCTATTTTTATATGACGGGAAATATACAGAAACATAAGCAAACATTATTTATATAAGTAATATTTTTAATAAAAAAATTGCTAGTTTCGTAATTATATATCAGTATTTTATATTACAAAGTAAAGATATATAATATTTACGCACTAGCAATTTTTATTAGTATATATATTTATATCTACTCAAATCTCTCAAGAAATGAGTGCTTAACCCCATCTTGTTGCCATCCTAAAATTGAATCTACATTAACATTTTGGGCTGCCCTAAATATTGATTTTTCAACATTAACAAAATTAGGTTCAAGGCTTTTTATCAAATCTTTTATTTCGTATCTCTTATTTCCTGTCTTTTTAGCTGCAACCATACAAGCACAATTCAATGGCCAAATACCAGATCTCTGTATAAAATTGATAATATGTTCCTCTCTAATATAGTATAGAGGTCTTATTATTTGCATTCCCTCAAAATTAGTTGAGTTTAGCTTTGGAAGCATAGTCTTAAAATTCCCTGAACACAGCAGATTCATCATAGTCGTCTCTATAACATCATCATAGTGATGTCCAAGTGCAAGCTTATTGCAACCAAGCTCTGTAGCTTTTGCATATAGAGATCCTCTTCTCATTTTTGCACACATATAGCAAGGATAGTCTTTAGCTATTTTATCTGCTACCTCAAATATCCTAGATTCATATAAATGTATAGGTATATTTAAATACTCACAATTATCAATTAAAAGTTGTCTTATGCTTTCATGATAACCTGGATCCATAGCTATAAATTCAAGTTCAAAATCAACTTGTCCATGCCTTTTAAGCTCTTGAAACATTTTAGACATAAGTAGACTGTCTTTACCACCAGATACTGCAACAGCTATTTTGTCTCCTTCTTCTACAAGTTTAAAGTCTTTTATTGCTTTTATAAATTTAGACCATAAATTTTTTCTATTTTTTTTAATAAGATTTCTCTCTATTTCTTCTAAAGAAAGTCTTTCTTCAAAAGGCACTATAATTTCGCACCCTTTTCCTGACAATTCATTCATAAAATCACCTCATATATTGTACTTAGTCTATAATAACATATATTTTAAAATTCTTTTATCACAAATTCATCTTAATTGCTTTTAAAGTCACTATTTTATGTTATAAGAATAATATATTACTAGATAGTCTCTTCTATCAATTACTAACAGGAGGTATTGACATTGAAAAAAATGAATAGAGATATGGAAAAAATATGTGGCGATTCTCTAGCCAGACCATATATAAACAATCAAGTTTATTCAAAAATATACGATTTAAGTACAGCTCTATCAAGAGGTACAATTTTTCCAGAATTAGACCTATTTGAGTCAGAAATGTACAATAAAGAACAGTATATTAGACCTAAAAAGAAAATGGGAGGTAAGAGAAAATGAGACAGTCATCAAGAAGTGAACTAATGAGAAAAGTTCAGGAGACTTGTTTTGCTTGTGTAGATATGAACCTATATCTAGATAATAACCCTGACGATAAAAACGCAATAAATACTTACAATACTTTGTGTAATCAATTTGCTCAAGCTAGATATGCTTATGAATACCCATACTCTAAGTGCCTACTATTTTAATTCTATCTTGATTATTTATTTATAAAGGCTATATATTACATATTAGCTTTACTTATATTCTCATGCTTCTGAATTAGTTTAAAATTTATATCGAATTTACAAAATATATAACCTTTTTCGTTAAATTTTAAAAAATTAGAAGGATTTTAATTCTTTTTATCGAATATTATATATTAAGTGTCGAATTTTAAAATTATAGTCAATTTTTCATGTGAGGAGGTATTAAATGTTACAAGCAGATTTTTATTGGTTAATTCTAACAATAATACCAGCAGTAATTGAGTGGTCAGTACTAAAGTTAATACTAAAAGAATCAAGTAAACTTAAAACAAGTAAACTAATTTCACATTTAAGTTTTATAGTGCCTATTATAATAGTTACGTTGATGATAGTAGTTGACCTTAATATATTTTTCAAATTATTTATTTGCATGTTATTAACATTTATAATAGCTAAGTTTAATTATCAAACAACAGTATTAAAAGCAATATTTATTAGTTTGTCTTATTGGGCGTTAATAGTTTTTATTGATGTAATAAGTTCTAGTATTGTTGTCTCGCTTAATCAAATTTCGAATTTAGATCCACTATTAGATGAGAATATGTTTAGATTGCAAGTAATCATTATAGCTAAATCAATATTAATATTACTGATACCTATAATAAAAAGTACAAAATTAAAAAGAGAAATAACAAAAAGAGAATATATTTATTTAATTATCCCTATGATTGCCAATATTGCTTCAATTTTAGTTTGTATTAGATATACTTTTGAAGGAACACCATCGGATAATACAAAGTTCTTATTAATCTCTATAGTCTCCATTTTATTTTTACTATCTAATGTATCATTAATATTCATTATTACTAGAGTTATAAACTTAAATCATATAAATTTCAAAAATAGATTAATTAATGAAAAAGTTGGAATGCAATCAAAACATTATCAAAATTTACTAAAAAAATCTTACTTTTATAATTTACAAACAGAGTTTGAAACACAAAATAATTTCCTAGATATAATATTAACTGAAAAAAAATCTATATGTTATGTAAATGATATAAAGTTATTAGTAAACCTTGATTTTACAAAATGTGATTTTTTTGAACTATCAGATATATGTAGTGTATTCTCTAATATGATTGATTATTTAATTGAAAAATGCGAAGATATGAAAGGTAAGAATATACCTAAAAGAATCAAACTATCTGGAAAAGACATTAATAATTTTTATGTAATAAAATGCGAATGCTCAAAAATGCTTGAAGTAATAGATAAAAATTCAACTAAAGAATCAAATGTTTTAGAAAGTGAAGAGTTGCTAAATGATTTAAAAATTAACAGTATAAAAAAATCTGTTGATAAATATAGTGGAGAACTGGTAATAGAAACCTCTAATGAAAATTATAGCATGACTATACTTTTACCTTTAGCTAATATAAAAGTACAAGATTAAGAAAATGTACCTACATTAAAAATTCGGGGGCGTTAAATATGGTCAAAGCATATGCTGACAAGATAACTTCATATTTAATTAAAAGAGAAACAATTAAAGATGAAGAATTTGAAATTTATTCGTATGGATTTGAAACATTAATAGCTTTTATAGTTAATATAGTAGCTATATTAACTGTGGGATATATGTTAGATAGATTCATTGAAACACTTATTTTTTTATGCTTCTATTGTCCAATAAGACAGTTTTCTGGCGGGTTTCATGCGGAGAACTATAGAAGATGTTTATTGGTTTTTATAACTCTATATTTGTATAACACATACTTTTTATATAAAATTATACATAATAATAAAACTGTACTTATGATAGTAATAACAATAATAAGTTATATTGGGATAATTTATTTATCACCTCAAGAGCATAGAAATAACCCTTTAAGCAACGAAGAAAGAAAAAAATACAAAAAAATAGTTATACATATAAGCAGTTTTCTTTTATTTTTATCATTTATGGGCATTAATTATACAGTTACATATGAATATGCGATGTATGCATCATCTGTGATTGTATGTATTTTTATAATGTTAATATTAGGAATAATAAAGAAAGGGGTAAGTAAATTATGAAAAAAAGCAAAAGCTCAGTATTACTAGAGAAAGTAGGATCATTAGCAATTAGTACATTAAAATTATCAGCGAACTCGACATCTGGATTTATATCCCACCAACCTAAACTTCCTAAAGATGTACAAAAATTTAAAAAGAAATAATGTTAAGCGTTAAATTAGAAGGGCTGTTTCATAACAGCCCTTCTAATTTAATATCTACATTCAAATGTTTGTTTATCATTTCTTATCTTACGTAAAACTGGCTGTCTAAGTGAGCCTACTTCGCTTGGCGTATACCTTCATGTATCATTATGCATTATGGCAGTTCTCTTATATTAAAAATTTACGATAAAAACTTTCCAACGAAATCTTACGTCTAATATTGAAAATGTTTTTAGATTTAATTAGAGGGTAATTGTGATAATCATGGAATTAACGTATATCTCTCGTATTAATATTACTTAATATAATTGTTTTCTTATATATTTTTAAATTATTGAATTAATAGCTTTTCTCTAACTATAAATTGCTATGAAATAAAAAAGGAAAGGCAATGTAGGTTCATCTTTTTGACTAAATATGAATTTAAATTAAAAGTAGTGAAATCGTATATCAAAGGAGGAACACAATTAGCTAGTTGTTATTTTTAATCTCCTAGCTTGTCCATTTTCCTTCAAAGAAGTGCCGAAGCACTTATATATAAATACCTTCATTAGCTAAGTTTTGCATTATTTCTGTAATAACATCTCGTATATTATCTAATACTTGCTCTTGCTCTTCATCAGTATTGCGTGCAAAATCTACAAAGAACCTGCATTTATCAACATGGTACAACCTATCATATACTTCTCCATCCTGTTCAACATTTTCAGCCATTAATTTCACCATGCAATCACCCCTTTTTACATAGGTATGCATATAAAAATTTGTCCTATGTCAAAACAACCTCTTAATTAATCATAGACATTTGCTAATTAAATGAGGAACTATAGTACGTATATTCTGTTTTGTGATAATATCAACCAAAAGTGATATTAAAATATTTATATCAATATAATTACTATAGATGAGCTTTAAGGGGGTTAACATATGAATGTAGCTATTTACTTACGAAAATCTAGAGCAGATTTAGAAGCAGAAAAGAATGGCGAATTTGAAACACTATCACGTCATAGAGGAATCTTAATTCATTATGCTAAGAAAAACAATTTAAATATAGTTGAAATAAAAGAAGAAATAGTATCAGGCGAATCTATAATTACACGACCTAAAATGATTGAATTGTTACAAGAGGTAGAGAATAAAAAATATGGAGCAGTTCTTGTAATGGATATCGACCGCCTAGGACGTGGTAACATGAAAGAACAAGGTGTTATTTTAGAAACGTTTAAATATAATAATACAAAAATAATAACTCCACAAAAAACATACGATTTAGAGAATGAAATTGATGAACAAATGACAGAATTTCAGACTTTCATCGCTAGACAAGAGCTTAAAACCATAAAAAAACGTATGTTGAGAGGGCGTAAAAAGAGTTTTGAAGATGGCAAATTTATATACTCTACCCCACCTTATGGATATGATGCTGTATATAATAAAAATGGTGAGCGTACGATAGTGCCAAACGAAAAAGCCGAAATTGTAAAATTAATATATAATTTATATATTAATGAAGAATTTGGTTCAGGATATATTGCTAAGTATCTGGATAGTTTAAATATAAAACCTGAAAAATCTAATAAATGGTCGCCAGTGTCAATCATAAAAATTTTATCAAACAAAACATATTGCGGTTTTCTAAGTTATGGGAAAACTATACAAACTAGAAAAATAAATGAAAGTGGTAACTTTATACATAAAAGAAATGCTAAAGAAAATATAGAATTTGCAAAAGGAAAGCATCAAGCTATTATTTCTGAAGAAGTATATTGTAAAGCACAAAGCTTAATGTCTAGTAAATCTAAAATTACTAATCCTGGTGGTAAATACTCCATTCAAAATCCTTTCGCGGGTATAATGAAATGTAAAAAATGTGGATCCATATTAAAAAGAAATGTTAATAGAGGTGGTAAAATATATTTAAAATGTAGAAATGAGTGCGGTAATAGGTCAACACAATTAGAATTTGTAGAAGATAAAATTTTAATTTCTTTAAATGATATACTTGAAGCTTATAAAATTAAAATTGATAAAAATATAATAAAAAATAAAAAAGTCTCTTCTGATTCAGCAAAAACTACTAAGCAAATTATTTCAAAGCTAGAATCAGAATTGAAGGATTTAGAAATACAAAGAAGTAATCTTTATGATTTTTTTGAACGTAAAATTTACGATGATGATACATTTATAGAACGCTCTAATATTATAAAAGATAGAATCGAGACAACAAAACAAACCATTATTGATCTTAATTCTAAGATACCTAAAAATAAAAAAAGTGATGCTGAAATCATAAAAGGAATAAAAAATGTATTAGAAGTTTATCCACATTCAACAAATGCAAAAGAGAAAAACAAACTCTTAAAAAGTATAGTTGATGAAATTGAATATTATAAAGAGGATTGTTACGAAACTGATCAATTTGATGCTTATATAAAATTAAAACTAAATAACTAATTAATCATACCCTAAGGTGCTTGCAAATACTTGCTCATATGTGAGGCACTTAGGATATGCATATGAAAATCAATATGGGCCTTTAACTAATTTCGGGTATGCTCCAAGCAGAGCCCCATGGCAATGGACAGAGGATCCTTGGCCTTGGGAAAAAGAATTTAACGACTAAAAATTAATATGGAGGATTATTATAAATGTGGATATATCAGAAAACTTTACAGCACCCTGTTAATCTAAAGAACAATGACATAAAAATGGCTAAATACTTGATTACTCAATTTGGAGGACCTAATGGCGAATTAGCTGCATCAATCAGATATTTAAGTCAAAGATATTCTATGCCTACTGGGAAGACTAAAGGACTTCTTACAGATATAGGAACAGAAGAATTAGCTCACGTTGAGATGATTGCAGCAATGGTTAACCAACTTACATCAGAAGCTACGCCAGATGAGCTAAAAGCTGCTGGTTTAGGTACTAATTATGCACAAAATGGATATGGAATATTCCCAAGTGATGCTAATGGAGTACCATTTACTACAGCTTATATAGCTGTTATGGGTAATCCTATAACTGACCTTCATGAAGATATGGCAGCAGAACAAAAAGCACTATCAACTTACTATCAACTAATAAATTTAACAGACGATCCAGACGTAAAAGAAGCTTTAGGATTCTTAGGTCAAAGAGAGATAATACACTATCAGAGATTTGGGGAAGCTTTGATGGATGTTTATGAATATGAAGAAAGCCAGAAAACATTTTAAACTATTTAATTTTTTATATAAATTTATTAATTATAAAAATATGGATACCATTTTAATATTAATGGTATCCATATTAATTTATTATTTGTGTTTCCTACAATCCAGTAGAGCCAAATCCACCTTCTCCTCTTGCTGTATCACTCAGTTCTTCTACTTCCAATATATCAATATCATATATTGGTTTTACAACCATCTGAGCTAACTTCATATGCTTTTCTACTTTGAAATCATCTTTTCCATGATTTATCATTATAATACTAATTTCACCTCTATAACCTTCATCTATTGTCCCGGGACTATTAAGAAGTGTTATAGAGTTTTTTAAAGCAAGGCCGCTTCTAGGTCTCATTTGAGCTTCTGTCATTTCTGGCAATTCGATTGCTATACCAGTTTTTATTAGTTTAGTCTCACCACTTTTTATTATTGCTTCCTCTATAGAATACACATCCATACCTGCATCACCTTTATGTGCAAAGTTTGGTAGTTTTGCTTCTGGATTTAATTTTTTTACTTTTAGTGTGTACATAGTCTACCTCTTTCTTGTAATAAATTCTTTTATTATAATTCATATATCTTAAATTATATCAAATTAATTGTTTTTTACATACAACTATACAGATAAATTATTTTTTATTTTATTTAAATCAATTTTACCAAAATTCCTTGTATTTTCAATTACTTTAGTAGATCTCTTTAGATTTCTGTCCCATTTTGGTATAATATACTGTATAATGTTATGACTGTACAACAGTCATTTATTTTTTGTAATATAGAATTTTTCTATATATTACAAAGGAGGTCGTCATGAAACTTGTTTTAGCCGAAAAACCATCAGTTGCTAAGACTATTGCTTCTTTCCTAGGAGCTAAAACTAGAAGTGATGGATATTTTCAGGGAAATAACTATATTGTTACATATGCAGTAGGTCACCTTGTATCTCTCTACGATATGAAGGACTATGACAAAGATAAATACTCTGGCTCATGGAAGATGAACAACTTTCCATTCTTCCCAGATAAATTTAAATTTAAAGTAGATAGTAGCAAAAAAAAACAGTTTAATACCGTTAAGGAACTCTTGAAACGAGATGATATTGAATATGTAATAAATGCTACCGATAATGATAGGGAGGGTGAATTAATATCCTTTTTAATATTTTTACTTGCTAAAAATAAAAAACCAATCAAAAGAATTCTAGTAAATGAATGGACGCCAGAAGATATAACTCGTGGTCTCGATAATCTAAAAGACAATAGTGAGATGATAAATCTTCAAGCAGCAGGTTATACTAGGCTTATTACTGACTGGCTTATAGGAATTAACTTCACATCAGCTGCTACATTAAAATATGGTAATGGTAAACTATTAAATATAGGTAGAGTTATTCTACCTACTGTAAAATTAGTTTACGATAGAGATATGGAAATACAAAACTTTGTACCTAAAATTTACTATGAAATAGAAGGTCATTTCAAGAGTAATGATGGTGAATATAAAGGGAAACTTACAATAAAAAAGGAATCTAAATTTGACACTTTAGATGATGTGAATAAAGTTATAAATACAATAACTTCTGACAAGGGTACTATAACAGAAAAAAAAGTTACAATAAGCAAAGAATATGCTCCTAAGCTTTTCAGTTTGACATCTCTTCAAGGTTATATTACATCTAAATACGGGAGCTTCACATCTGATAAGGTTTTAAATGTATGTCAGAGCCTGTATGAAGGTAAAGGTAAAGGTGGATATATAACATACCCTAGAACTGATTCAATGTATTTAGAAGATAGTTTGGTTTCAAAAGTTGAACAGACACTTAGTAAATTAAAATCTGGACTTAGCTATGAAAATAAGATAAAATTTAGCAAAACTAAAAGAGTATTTGATTCTTCGAAGGTAGATTCTCACAGTGCTATAATTCCTACATATATAGTTCCAAATAGTCTTACTCCAGATGAGGCAATAGTATATCACGCTATTAAAGATAGATTTATCGCTAACTTTATGCTCCCAGCTGAATATGAGAATACAGAGATCAAAACCGATGTAGATTCAAATATTTTTGTAACAAAGGGAAAGGTATTAAAAAGTAAAGGTTATTTGGAAGTATACAATAAAGAGGAAAAAGACAACTTACTCCCAATGGTAAACAAAGGAGAGATTGTTGATGTCTTAGGTATTACTCCTCAAGAAAAACAAACCACTCCTCCCAAACCTTATACTGAAGACACTCTACTTAAAGCCATGAAAAATTGTGGTAAAAATGTACCTGACGATGATACTACCGTTCTTTCTGGTTACTCAATAGGTACATCTGCTACAAGAGCTGATGTCTTAAAAAAAATCGGTCAGGTTGGTTATGTTAAGAAAAAAGGTAAAGCTTATTCAATAACTGAACTCGGCAAAAACTTAGTAGAGATTTTTCCTGTTAAAGATCTTTTTGACGTTGACTATACTGGTAAACTAGAAAAAAGCCTTAGCGATATACAGAAGGGTCAATATACAAAAAAAGAATATTTAACTAATATAATGAACTTTACACTTCAAAATGTTGAACTAATAAAAAGGGATTCATCTAAAAATATAAACACAGATAGTTATGTGTTTAATCCTAAGACTAAAAAGTTCACAAAAAAATCTTCTAAGTTTACAGGGGCTGTTAGAGAATCAAAATCATCTTCAAAAGACAAAGACTCTCTCAGTACTCGTAATAACGATTCTGACAAGTCAAAAGTGCCTCTAGGAAAATGTCCTGTTTGCAAACATGATGTTTTTGAATTTGAAAAGGGATTTTTCTGCGAAAACTACAAGGAATGTAAATACGGTGTTTGGAAAAATGATAAGTACTTGGCTTTCTATAAGAAAAAACCTAATAAAACCATGGTTAAAAACTTACTAAAAAAAGGTGAAGCAAATGTTAAGTCGCTTACTAATAAAAATGGACAAAAGTTTGATGCAGTTTTAAAATATGAGAAAAACCCAAGTAATAATATATATTCATGGAAAATAGAACCTTTATCTAAATAGATAAAACTATAGGGTGCCTAATTTATATATAGGCACCCTATTATTAAATACTTATAATCTATTTTTAAATGGTTAGATTATTTCTTATCCAATGTTTCATCAATCTTATATCTTACCATATCAAAAATCTCGCCTAATTTGTATCCTTTAAGCTTGCAGCCGCAATTAGGACAATAATCATATTTCTTTGATACCAAAGCTCTACAGCTAGCTTCAGGACATCTTATTTTATATGCGTCTTCTGCCACTTTATATCCACATTTCGGACAAATAGACCCAGGACGCGATGAAACTTCCTTACCACATCTTGAACATTTGATCATTTTATGCACCCCCAGTTGAAACTATCTGTTATCCTATAAAATCACTTCTATTATAATAGTCTATGCTTTGTACTTAAATAAGTTTCTAAAGTGGTTTTTATAATATATTTTGTAAAATATATATTAGTAATATAAAATAAAATTCCTTGATATATAATAAAAAACGACCACACTCTTTAGAGTGCGGTCGCTTCTTTATAACCGTTCTATCTATCTTAACATAATATTAAAAATATAAACTAATTAACAAATATTATTTTCTAGGATTTTTGATTGATGCTTGAGCTGACGCAAGTCTAGCTATTGGTACTCTAAATGGTGAACAAGATACATAGTCAAGACCTACATCGTAGCAGAATTGAACTGATGATGGCTCTCCACCATGCTCTCCACATATACCTAGTTTTAGGTTAGGCTTAACGCTTCTTCCTAATTTACATCCCATATCTACTAACTTTCCAACACCATTTTGGTCTAGTACTTGGAATGGATCTTTTTCTAGTATTCCTTTGTCAACATACTCACCTAAGAATTTACCAGCATCATCTCTAGAATATCCAAATGCCATTTGAGTTAAATCATTAGTTCCGAAACTGTAGAAATCAGCTACTTCTGCTATTTCGTCTGCTGTTAAACAAGCTCTTGGTATCTCAATCATTGTACCAACTGTATATTTAACATCTGAGTTTTCTTCTTTTAAAACAGCTTCTACAGTCTCAACTATTAATTCTCTTAGTATTTTTAATTCGTTTACCTCTCCAACTAAAGGAACCATTATCTCAGGGCTTACTTTGCATCCATCTTTAGTAGCTTCTATAGCTCCTTGTATTATAGCTTTAGCTTGCATTACACATATTTCTGGATAAGTTATTGCAAGTCTACAACCTCTATGTCCAAGCATTGGGTTGAACTCTTCAAGGTCAACTACCTTTTTCTTGATGTCACTTGCTCTTATTCCCATAGACTCAGCAAGCTCGTTTATTGTTTCATCATCATGAGGTAAGAACTCATGTAGTGGTGGATCCAGTAATCTTATATTTACAGGTTTTCCATCCATAACTTTGAATAATTCTACGAAATCTTCTCTTTGCATTGGTAGTATTTTTGCAAGAGCTTTTTCTCTTTGCTCAACTGAATCAGAAAGTATCATTTCTCTAACAGCTGGAAGTCTAGCATCATCGAAGAACATATGCTCAGTTCTACAAAGACCTATACCTTCTGCACCAAACTCTATAGCTGAACGAGCATCTCTCGGATTATCAGCATTAGTTCTAACAGACATTTGCTTGTATTGATCTACCCAGTTCATTAATCTCTCAAAGTTTCCAGTTAAAGCTACTTCAGTCTTCTTGATGTCGCCTGCATATACATGACCAGTCGATCCATCAATCGAGATATAATCTCCTTCTTTAAGTGTAACCCCTGAAGCTGAAACTTCTTTATTTGCTTCGTCAACTTTTAGTTCTCCACATCCAGCAACACAGCATTTACCCATTCCTCTTGCAACAACCGCCGCATGAGAAGTCATTCCACCTCTAGCAGTAAGTATACCTTCTGCTTTTATCATACCTTCTATATCTTCCGGAGATGTCTCAAGTCTAACTAATATTACTTTTTCTCCTCTATCTGCTGCTTCAACAGCATCATCAGCATTAAAGTATACTCTACCACTTGCAGCACCTGGAGAAGCTGGTAATCCTTTAGCTAAAGATTTAGCCTCATTTAAAGCTGCATCTTCAAATTTAGGGTGTAGAAGTTGATCTAATTGGTTAGGCTCAATTCTAAGTATTGCTTCTTTATCATCTATTATACCTGCATCAACTAAGTCGGCTACTATATTTATAGCCGCTTCAGCAGTTCTCTTACCATTTCTAGTTTGTAGTATAAATAGTCTTTCATTTTCTATTGTAAACTCTATATCCTGCATATCTTTGTAGTGACTTTCAAGTATTTGAGTTATCTCTACAAATCTATTGTATACTTCTGGCATAACATCTTCTAATGTAGATATATTTTGAGGAGTTCTGATACCAGCAACAACGTCTTCACCTTGTGCGTTTATTAAATACTCACCAAATAATTTATTTTCACCTGTTGCAGGGTTTCTCGTAAAAGCTACTCCTGTACCACTAGCTTCTCCCATGTTACCAAATACCATTGATTGTATATTAACTGCAGTTCCTAAATCATGAGCTATATCGTGAAGTCTACGGTAAACTATAGCACGGTTATTGTTCCAAGATTTAAATACTGCTTCGATAGCAAGCATCAATTGTTCTTGTGGTTTTTGTGGGAAATCAGATTTGATTTCTTTTTTGTATATTTCTTTGAACTCTTCTACTATAGCTTTTAAGTCTTCAGTAGTAAGATCTGTATCTTGTGCGTATCCTTTTTCCTCTTTTACTCTGTCTAAAACATTCTCAAATTTATATTTAGGCACTTCCATAGCAACGTCAGAGAACATTTGTATAAATCTTCTGTAGCTATCATAAGCAAATCTCTCATTTTTAGTAGCTTCAGCTAAACCAATAACACTAGTATCGTTAAGACCTAGGTTAAGTATAGTATCCATCATTCCTGGCATTGAGAAAACTGCTCCAGAACGTACTGAAACTAATAGTGGATTTTTATCGCTACCTAGTTTTTTATCTAAATTTTTCTCTAATGTTTCTAAGTGATTTTCTATCTCTTTTATTACGGCTTCTTTTATTTTTTCTCCATTTGCATAGTAGTCATTACAAGCCTCTGTTGTTATAGTGAATCCTGGAGGTACTGGTAAACCTATTTTAGTCATTTCTGCTAGGTTAGACCCTTTTCCCCCTAGTAAATACTTCATTTCTTTACTACCTTCATTAAAATCATAAACAAACTTCGTTTCCATTTTTAAGCCTCCATTATTTTTTATTAATGTTTTATGACTGATTATCTACTTTAGATATTGATAATTTTTTTAAACTTCTATTTCCTTGTATATCTTCAAACCATTTTCTTTCATAATGTCTAAGATAATTCCAGCTGTCTCCTCGATTGCTTTGTTAGAAACATTTATAACTGGACATCCTATTTTCTTCATTATTTCTTCAGAATAATCTAACTCTTCTAGTATTCTTGCTAAGTTAGCGTAATTTGCCCTACTTGATAATCCCATCGCCTTAAGTCTTGCAGTTCTAATAGTGTTTAATTTGTCTGGAGAATTAGTAAGACCAATTATTTTTTTAGTATCTATTTCAAATACTTCCTTTGGAATTGGAATTTCTGGAACTAAAGGTACATTAGCTACTTTAATATTCTTATTAGCTAAATACATACTTAATGGAGTTTTAGAAGTTCTAGATATTCCAACTAAAACTAAATCAGCCTTAAGTATGCCTCTCGGATCCTTACCATCGTCGTATTTAACTGCAAATTCAATCGCCTCAACTCTTTTAAAGTAAGACTCATCTAATTTTCTTATTATTCCTGCCTCTCTTTTAGGCTTTCTTTTTGTTATATCACTTATTGAATTTAAAAGCCCACTCATAAGATCTGTGCAACTTAGACCTTCAGAATTACAGAATTCTTCAACAGTTTTACACATTCCTTCATCTACTAAAGTGTATACTATAAGTGCGTTTTCATCTTTTGCACTATGTAAAGCTTCTATTAATATTTTTTCATCAGATATATATGGAAATCTTCTGATTTCATAAGTTTCATCCACGTAAAACTGTGACATAGCTGCTTTAGCTACTTGTTGTGCAGTCTCTCCAACTGAGTCAGAAAGCACATATATAATTAAGTGTTCCACTGGCATTCCTCCCTAATTATCGATCATTTCTAAAAACAATCTTGTAATACTCGTCTTTGATATTCTACCAATAGCCTTCATATCTTGACCATCTTTTCCACATCTTTCTACTACTGGTATAGAATCAATTTCATGTTGTATTATTTTTTTAGTTGCAGTTAGAATACTGTCATCTCTATTTGTAGTGACTACATTAGGGGTTCTGGTCATTATCATACCGACTGGCATCTTATTGATATCTCCTCCACCTATAGTAGCTTTTAGTAGGTCTTTTCTAGAAACTATTCCACATACCTTATCTTCTTCGTCAATAATGACGATACTACCAACATCAGATAAAAACATTGTAACTATAACATCGTAAATACTCTCATCTTTTTTAGCTAGAGAAGGCATACTCATTATGTCTTCTACTTTTTTGTCCTTTATATTACTACTAAGTAAATTTATCTTGCTTACACCTGTATAAAAGTATCCTACTTTAGGTCTAGCGTCTAATATGCCTGTCATTGTAAGTATAGCCAAGTCTGATCTAAGTGTAGCTCTTGTTACATTTAGACTCGCGGCAATGTTCTCACTCGTTATAGGCTCATTTTCTTTGACAATTTCAATAATTTTTTGTTGCCTCTCATTAAGTTGAATAGGATTCACCTTCTTTCATTGTGCTATACTTTATAACTTTTAACTCTGATATAGTATATTATATAACTCAATATATTGTTCTGTAAATAGTAATTTTATTAATAATTAATTTTTCTTGTCAAATTTATGCAAAATTTTTATTAATAATTATAATTTTATATAAAAATAGTTTTAATAGATATTATTTTATCAATACAAAATGAATTAATTATTATTTCTCTATAAATATTCTTTAGACCCTTAGATATTGTAAATACTTGAATATAAAGAATTCAAATAAAAAAATATTCAGTAAAAAATTCTTTATTAATTAATAAAGAAAATATGCAGTCTTTAATTTTTAGACTGCATATTTTTCATATCAAATAAAATCTATATTGTTTATAATCTCCTATAATCTACTATAATTTTATATTTTTTTAAATTATAAAATTATTTTTTTATATAGTGTAACATATATAATAAAAAATTTTATTATATATCATTATCTAACCATCAAAATTCTTACTATAAAGTCTATAAGATATATAACTAAATATTGTATGTTATATTCTAATATATATTATTGATACGCATTAATAAATAAATTTAACTTCTCTAAAAATTCTTTTTGCATATCGCCCAATGTAGATATCTTATTTTTAATAATAAATATACCCTTGAAAGTATCTGTTTCAATATAAAGTTTTGTACTCATAATAGATTTTATCACTTTTATTGATCTCAGATCATTTTTATTAAATACTTCTACTTTTTTTACTTCATTATATAATTTGCTAATTGTAACTGAGACAATTTTATCATCATTTAACATAAGTATTGTTTGTCCATCTATTATTGAAAAATCCCTGGCTTCAGCAAAAGCACCAAACATATTAAGTTCACCATGTTTGGTTATCATATCATTTATAATTTTTTTTCTTATGACCAACATTGTATTACCTCTCTCATTATAGTTTTCAACTTAATTATTTAATTAATATATAAATTTCTAAGAACTATAATAAATTATATAACATATCTAGTAACTAATCTATTAATTTAAAATTATAGATTATCATAACAATAAATTTATGCGTTAAAAAAGAATGCTGCTGAACTTATGTGATTAATGTCAAATTGCTCATATGTTGTTTTAATCAATTGCGTGAATTAATTTTCTAATTATTTTGTTAAATATTTATCATTTTTGAAATGATAAATATAATTCTAAACATTAAAAAGACAAGTCCATAGAGAACTTGTCTTTTTTTACTTAAATAATTTTATTTTTAGTTGTCTTTTCTACACAATTGAAAGTAATTTTTCATATTTAATAATTACTTATATACTATCTTAGATAAGTCACAAATCTTAAGCATAGTATCATATATTTGCTTAAGTAAACCTAATCTGTTATTTTTAATTACTTCATCGTTATCCATAACCATAACTGAATCAAACAGAGAGTCAATTACAGGTCTTAATGACGCAAAAGTCTCAAGTGCAACACTGTATTTCTTATCAGATATTAACGCCTCAACTTTTTCTTTTACATCTACAAATTCACTGTATAATTTTCTTTCTGCATCTTCTTTAAGTAAAGATTCATCCACTTTGTCACTCTCAGCCTTTTGTGCTAAGGTAGAAACTCTGTTAAAGGCTGTAAGCATCTCAACTAGTTCATCTCTATCAAGCCAGTTATTAAGAGCTAAAGCTCTACAGTACATATCGTATACATCATTTACATCTGAACTGATAACAGCATCTACAACATCGTATCTAATGCCCATATCTTTAAATTGTATTCTGACTCTTTCATTGAAAAAATTCATGATATTCGCACATACAGCTGATTTATCAAAATCTATTTCAATGTAATTATCTAGTGCATGCTCAATAAGTGTTTTTAAATCTACATCTATCTTTTTGTCCATAAGTATACTCAGTATTCCTAAAGCTTGACGTCTTAGTGCATATGGATCTTGTGATCCCGTTGGCTGAATTCCTATTGCAAAGAAACCTGCTATTGAATCAAGTTTGTCTGCTATAGAAAGAGCAACCCCTACATTAGTCTGAGGTAGTGTATCCCCTGAGAATCTTGGTAGATAGTGTTCAAATATAGCTTCACAAACTGCTTCGTCTTCTCCAGATACTTTTGCATATTCTTTACCCATAAAACCTTGAAGTTCATCAAATTCTCCAACCATTCCTGTTATTAAATCAGCTTTAGAAAGTTTGGCTGCTCTAGATGCATGTACTTTTTCTTCTTGCATATCAAGCTCATCTAATATATCTAAACTTAATTTATCCATTCTTAGAGTTTTTTCATATATAGATCCAAGTTGAGCTTGGAACACAACATCTTTTAATTTTCCAATATAACTTTCTAAATTATTTTTTATATCTTCATTATAAAAGAATAATGCATCCGCTAATCTAGCTTCTAGAACTTTTTCATTACCTACTTTTACATTTTCTATTCTATAATCACTACCATTTCTTACAGCTATGAAATTAGGTAGTAATTTTCCACCTTTAGTAACAGGGAAATATCTTTGATGTTGTTTCATAGGCGTAATGACTACTTCTTTAGGTAGTTTTGTATAATCTTTATCAAACTCTCCATAGAATGCTGTTGGATATTCAACTAAATGAGTTACTTCTTCAAGTAATTCTTCGTCAAGTTCAACTGTTCCGCTTAAAGCCTCTGCAACTTTTGTACATTGATCTTTTATAATTTCTTTTCTCTGTTTTTGGTCTAATATAACATAGTTTTCTTTTAATTTCTTTAAATAATCTTCTAATGAATTTACTGTTATTTCACTTTTACCAAGGAATCTATGTCCTTTTGTAACGTTTGAAGATATAATACCTTCAAGATCAAAATCAACTACATTATCATTTAATAAAGTAACTAACCATCTAATTGGTCTAACGAATCTTAAATTTTTTCCTCCCCAACGCATAGATTTAGGGAATACAACTGATTTAATTGTTTGAGGAAGTATTTCTTTTATTATATCCTCGCTTAACTCACCTTTTTGTTTGATAGTCGCAAACATATACTCATCTTTTCCAACTACTTTAAAGTATATATCTTCTGGATTTAAATTTTTACTTTTCATAAAACCTATTGCAGGTTTTGTGAAATTATTATCTGCATCAACTGCTATTTTTTTAGCCGGTCCTTTAATTTCTTCTTCTAAATCACTTTGCTTGTCTTGAATACCATCTACTATTAAAACTAATCTTCTAGGTGTACCATAAGATTTAATTTCATCAAATGCTATCCTGTTATCTTTCAAAAGTTTAGAAAGATTGCTCTCTAATTGAAATAATGTATTTCCTACAAATCTTGCTGGCATTTCTTCAACACCAATTTCAAATAAAAGGTAATTTTTCATTATTTGTCACCTTCCTTTAAAAGAGGGAATCCCATTTCTTCTCTTTGATTTACATAAGTTACAGCAATTACCTTTGCCATATTTCTTACTCTACCTATAAATGACGCTCTCTGACTGACCCCTATAGCTCCTCTTGCATCTAGAGTATTGAATGCATGTGAACACTTAAGTACATAGTCATAAGAAGGTATTACAAGTCCCTCATCCATAAGTCTAAGTGCTTCTTTTTCATATGTATCGAATAGGTTAAACAACATATCTATATCACATTTTTCAAAAGCGTATACAGAGTTTTCAAATTCAGCTTTCTTAAATACTTCTCCATAAGCAATTTCGTCGTTCCATTTTATGTCGTATACACTATCAACTTCTTGGATGTACATAGCTAATCTTTCAAGACCATAAGTAATCTCACCCGTTTCAAGCTCACATTCTACATTTCCGACTTGTTGGAAATACGTAAACTGAGTGATTTCCATACCATCTAACCATACTTCCCATCCAAGTCCCCAAGCACCCATAGTTGCAGCTTCCCAGTTGTCTTCTACAAATCTTATATCATGTTCGTTAGGGTCTATACCAATTTCTTTTAAACTCTCCAAATACAATTCTTGTATATTATCTGGAGATGGTTTAAGTATTACTTGGAATTGGTGATGTTGATATAGTCTATTTGGATTTTCACCGTATCTACCATCCGCTGGCCTTCTTGAAGGCTCAACATAACAAACCTTCCATGGTTCAGGTCCTAATGATCTTAAGAATGTATTCGGGTTCATTGTTCCTGCGCCTTTTTCAACATCATATGGTTGCATCATGATACATCCTTGCTTTGCCCAGTATCTTTGCAACGCTAGTATCATATCTTGAAAATTCATAAAAACTCCTCCTATAATAATAAAGCCTCTCGTCTTCACGAAAGGCCCCCTAATAGTTTCTAAAACTAACTTTCTCTAATTTTTAGATTATCAAATGACACAAATTTTGTCAATATTGATAGAGAAATAATTTTAGTTTTTAAAAATATTTTTATTTGTTGTCTTTGTCTTCATTCTTACTGTTTTCGAACTCTTTCATAAGGTCATCTGTAATGTCTTTATCGTCTTTGTCTGTATTTTTATTATCTACTACTACATCTTTAACATCTTTTGCGGTATTTACTATCATATTTTTAAGCACACGAAGTTTTTCTTCGTTTAATTCACCTAAATCAACAACTTCACCATCATCTTGATTTTGAACTTTAATACGATATTTAGTCATGACTGCTGCAGACAAACCTAGTAAAGTTGCAATTGGTAGAAAAGCTGCCCCAACTACTCCAACAGTTAAAGGAATGTTTATCATAACTTTATTGTCCTTTTCAACAATAACTCTAACTACGCTACTTCTCTTTAAAAGTTCTTTTAGTTGATTTTTTACATCTTCTCCGTCTTTTCCAAATACTTCTTCTATTGTTTCTTTAGCTTTTTTACCTTTGTTCTTCTTTTGATTTTCAAGGTAAACTACAGCTTCAACTACATCTCCATTACATTTTATCAGCGCATCTTTTGCATCAGCGTAAGTAGCACTTGGAATTCTTTCAAATACAGCATCTACTTTTTCAATAGTTATATTATCCATTATTATCCACTCCTTTATCATTTTGTACACTTTTTAGTAAGTGCAATGACTTCATGTTAATGTTACCTATATGAGTTTGCAAATATTTTTTTAATATATTATCAAGCTCAATAAGTATATATTTAGAAACTTTTGCTCTACTACACTTTAAAATATCGTTACTTAATACATATTCCATAAGCTTAACAGTTGTTAAATCTAATTTGGTATTATGTGTAAAATGATTACTACAATTATTGCACAAAATACCTCCTTCTTCAATATTAAAAACAAAACTTTCGGATTTTTTTTTTGAGCAATATATACACTTATCGACAACCGGTTTTACTCCAGCATAATCTAAAAATTTTAATTCAAATGCAGAAGTTACATACTGATTATCTGCATTTTCTTGTGTATATAGGTAAAGAGTCTGAGCTAACAATGTAAATAGTCTATTGTTGGTCTGATTTTCATATATTGAACTTTCCACCAACTTTATAATATACGCTGCGAACGAAAATGCTTCGAAATCGTAGGATATATTGTAAAAATTCTTAATAATGTCACTCTGCGTAACTCTGTACATATTACCCTGCTTTTTTAATATGAAGTCACTGTATGAAAACAATTGACAAGACGAAAGAAGAGAACTTTGGTTTCTTCTTGCCCCTTTTGCGATAGCAGAAACCTTCCCTAATTTACGTGTAAATAACGTAAGTATAAGGTCATTTTCTTTATATTTTACTGCTCTAAGTACTATCCCCTGGGTATTCAAAATTATCATCGTCTTTACTTGTCTCCCTCATATCTTCTTTATTTCCATATACATTATTATACTCATTAATATATAAATATGCGTCGATACTTCCTGTCATTTTAAAAACTTCCCAACAAAGATCGTCCATTTTTAAAAACCCCCTTCTTACTTTTATATCTCTATTTTTAGTAAGAAGAGGATAATTCATACATAAATTTATAAAGCAATTTTTGACAATAATATCGTTGCTATTGTAAAGTACACTATTAATCCAGTAATATCAAGTACTGTAGATATTATTGGTGCTGAAATAGTAGTTGGATCTGCATCTATTTTATTTAGAATTACAGGAAGTAATGCTCCTAAAGTTGAACCAAGTGCCATATTTATAAATACCGCTATTGAAACTACAAAAGTTATATCAAAAGTTTTCGTAAACATAAATATTACTACTCCTGTTATTATACTACAAATTAATCCAGTCATAAGACCGACTAAAAATTCCCTTAAAACATTTCCATAGTCCAAGTCTTTATTGGACGATATATTAATAACTGTTACAGATGCCGATTGTGTACCAGTATTTCCACCCATTCCTATTACAAGCGGTATAAAAAACACAAGTGGCGCATATGTAGGATTTAAGACATCTCCTATATTGTAAAGTATCATTGTTGAAATAAATCCACCGATCAACGATATAATCAACCAAGGAGTTCTTCCTCTAATTGATGACATTACTTGTTCTTTTATCGTTACATGTTCATTTTCTGAAAGTCCTCTTTCGTGTTCAGAGCTTCCTGCAATCTTGTACATATCCTCAGTAGCTTCTTCTTCCATAACATCTATAATATCATCTACAGTTATTATACCCTTAAGTAGACCTTGTCTATCAATTACTGGAATAGTAACTAGATTATACTTCGAAACTAATCTAACAGCTTCCTCTCTATCTTCATCTACGTATACTGATACTAGATTTTCACTCATCAAATCATTAATAATACTTTTATCTCTAGCTATGATAAGTTCTCTAAGAGAAAGTACACCAACCAACTTTTCCTTATCATCGACAACGTAAATATAATAAATTGTCTCAGCCTCTTCTGCTTCTTCACGCATGTGCTCTATAGCTTGAAGTGCTGTCATATCTTTATTTACTGCAATATATCCAGTGGTCATTGTCCCACCAGCAGTATCCTCGTCGTAAAACAATAATTCTTTTACATCTTTAGCGTCTTCCTCACTTAAAAGATTTAGTATCTTTTCACATTCATTTTCATCGAGTTTATTTAATATACCTGCCATATCACCAAGTGACATAAGCTCTAATATATTTTTTGTGTGCTCAACATCAATTTTTGAGAGTACACTAACAAAAAAATCTGAATCGCTTTCTTCAAGTATAGCTGCTGCCATGTCTAGAGGAAGTACCTCAAACATTTTTATTTGCATAGCTTCATCTAGATCTTCGATAATATCTAAAATATCCATTATATGATATTCTTCTATTAATTCTCGAAGTTCCAAAAGCTTATTGGCGTCTATCAAACTAATTACCTCAGATAACAAATCTCCGGAGTTTTCCTGTTTCCTATCCATATAACCCACCTTTATTTTTCATTATACCCAAAATTATTAATATAGTTTTGTAAGTTTCTCCAGTTTTCTTTAACTTTTACCCATAACTGAAGGTTTACTTTTGAGCCTAAAAGGAATTCTATATCTTCTCTTGCAGCTTTTCCAATCCCCTTAAGTTTTCTACCATTTTTTCCTATGATTATACCTTTGTGAGAATCTCTTTCACAGTAAATGACAGCAGATATATCTACTAAATCTTTGTCTTTTCTTCCTTTTATTCTCTCAACTTCAACTGCAACACCATGAGGAACCTCATCACTTATATAGTGAAGTACTTTTTCTCTAATCAGTTCAGATATAAGAACTCTTTCGGGCTGATCAGTGATCATATCATCTGGGAAGTACTGAGGGCCTTCCTCAAGGTAAATTTTTATAGCCTTTATAAGTGAATCTATATTTTTTCCTTTAAGTGCTGATATCGGTACAATCTCTTTAAAAATTCCTTCTTTGTTGTACATTTCAATTAAATCAAAAAGTTCATCTTTTTGAGCCAATTTATCAATTTTATTTATAATCAAAATAATAGGAGTTTTAGAACCTCTCAACTCCTCGATTATCTTTCTATCACCTGGACCGATGCTTTTAGAATCATCTACTACAAATAATATTACATCAACATTTTTTAAAGCATCTGAAGCAGCCTTAACCATAACTTCGCCCAATTTATTTTTTGGTTTGTGTATTCCTGGAGTATCTAAAAATACTACCTGAGTTTCCTCATCAGTGTAAACTGCTTGAATTGTATTTCTTGTTGTTTGAGGCTTATCGCTCATTATAGCAATCTTCTCACCGACTATGTTATTCATCAAAGTAGATTTACCGACATTTGCTCTTCCTACTATACTGACAAATCCTGATTTAAACATCAAATATCTCCTAACTAATTTTAAATTAAGTTATACTAAAATTCTTCTTTGGAAAAATAACTTGGAAGCAAATCTCCAATTTTTTCTTCAAATATATCGCCTTCTGAATATCCAGTGATTATATCAATATCTGCACCGAACTCGAGTATAACTTGTCTACATATACCACATGGATATGTAGGTAGATTTTTTTCTGAATTATTACTAGCAATAGCGATTTTCACTACATCCATATCTCCTTCCGATATAGATTTAAATAAAGCTGTCCTCTCAGCGCAATTTGTACCACCAAATGATGCACATTCTATATTACATCCAGTATATACTTTCCCTGATTTTGTTAGAAGAGCAGCTCCAACTCTAAATTTTGAATAAGGGGAGTATGAGTACTTTCTTGCATTTTCTGCGAGTTTAAGTAGATCTCTATTTTCCACTATATTACCCTCCTATCCAAATAACTAGTAAATTATTTAATCCTAAATATTATACCATAATAGTGCATAAAAAATAAGTATGTCACTCTGTTTTAACTAACAATTAACTAGCCTTTAGTTATAAAACACACCAAATTGGAAAACTAAAACTGCAATTAACGCACCTAAAAGCGCCCCAGCAAATGTCTCCCAAAAGCTATGTATCTTACCTTCAATTCTGCTCTGCGCAACTAAAACAGCCATAATATACGCAAGAGTAGACGCCACCACTCTTTCAGTCATAAGTGTTATAGCAGTTGCTATAGCAAAAGCTAAAGCTGCATGTCCACTAGGCATTCCGCCTTTCAAAGGAGTTCCTGATGAAGTAAGAGCCTTCACAACAACAACTGCTAAAAGGACGAGCAATATGCATATTAAAGTTATGTGAAGCTCAGATTCTCTTAACTTTAATATAAATAACCCAGATAACTCAGTTAATTTATCAAAAAATAGAATATATCCAACGACTACAGAATTTAATGCTGCAACTAAAACTCCACCAGCTGCTACATCTTTAGCTATTTTTGCAAGAACATGGTATTCATCAGTAACTAAGTCTATCGTTTTTTCTACAGCAGTATTAAACATCTCTGCTACTACTACTAAACTAATAGAAAGTAATAGCATTATCATTTCAATTCTAGAAAGATTTAAAAATAAACTCACTACAAGTACTAAAGCAGAGCCTAGATAGTGAATTTTCATATTTCTTTCAAATTTAAAAGTATACAGTATTCCCTCAATTGCATCGTTAAATGCTTTTATTAAACCTCTTCTCTTTTTTTCAGGTTTCATAATTTATTAATCCCTCGTTATATTTAATTTGCCAAGAATGTCCTTTTCCTTTTGTCTCATCTCTTTTGTATTTTCTTCTGTATCGTGATCGTATCCAAGTAAGTGAAACATACTATGGCATACTAAAAAGCATACTTCTCTCTCTATACTGTGGTTATACTCTATACTTTGTTCTAATGCTTTTTCTAATGATATAACTATATCACCCAATGATACTTCACCAAGTTCTACATCAAAATCATTATCTAATAAGGGAAATGAAAGCACGTCAGTTTCCTTATCAATACCTCTAAATTGATTGTTTAATTCTCTTATTTCTTTATTGTCTACAAACGATAAACTCACATCATAATCATCATCATATCCTTCATAATGTAAACATTCAATTATTGTATCATTTAATTTTTCTATAAGTTCATCATCTAAGTTTATCTTATCTTGTCTATTCTCTAAGATTATTTCCATTACAACACCTGCTTTTTAGTTAATCTATTGTTTTTAAGTTTTTATTACTTTATCTTGCCATCTTGCCGATATTTAGAAACTATAATATCTATTTTTTTCTAGTAAATTTTTCTTTGTCTCTTTGTCTTTTAAGTTCTAGTTTTGCTTCTTCTTTTTTATCATATTTGTCGTAAGCTCTTACAATTCTTTGAACCAATTCATGTCTTACAACATCTCTTTCTGAAAGTATTATTGAACCAACCCCATTGACATCTTTAAGAATATCAGTAGCTTGAAGTAAGCCACTCTTCTTTTTATTTGGCAAGTCAATTTGAGTTATATCCCCTGTTACTACAGCCTTAGACCCAAAACCTAGTCTTGTTAAAAACATTTTCATTTGCTCTGGTGTAGTATTTTGTGCCTCATCAAGAATTATAAATGAATTATCTAAAGTTCTACCTCTCATATATGCCAGAGGAGCAACTTCAATAGTACCTCTCTCTTGATATTTAGCAAATTTTTCAGCACCTAACATTTCAAATAATGCATCGTAAAGTGGTCTTAAGTATGGATCAACTTTATCTTTTAAATCCCCTGGTAAAAAGCCTAAACTCTCTCCTGCTTCAACTGCTGGTCTTGTTAGGATGATTCTCTTTACTTCGTCACGTTTAAACGCTCTTACAGCCATAGAAACAGCTAAATATGTTTTTCCTGTTCCAGCTGGACCAACACCAAATGTAATGTCATTATTCTCTATAAGCTTTATATACTCTTTTTGACCAAGTGTTTTAGGCTGAACAGATTTTCCATTTTGAGTGATGACTATTGTATCTTCAAGATCTTTTAATTTCCCTTCACTTCCCTCTAGAAGCAACGAAAGAGAATAAGTCACACTTTGTTTATCTAATTTTTTTCCATTAGAAACTGTTTTATGCAGCTCATTCATAAGCTTAATTGCTGAATCTACATTTTTTTCTTCTCCAATTAAAGTTAGATTACCTTCTCTGAGTATCACATCTATATTTAAAGTTTTCTCAATTAACTTAACATTTTCATCAAAATCGCCAAATAGTTCTCTTTCAAATCTTGCGTCTGTAATTACAAAACTTTTCTGCATTATCACCTAGTAATTCCTCCTTAAGTAGTTAATTTATTTATAATTTAATATTTAGTGTAAGATCTATATTTCTTAAATATATCCATAATAGTTTTTTAGCTTTTAAAGGATTAATTAATTTTCTGCATTATCATTATTATCATCCTTTTCATTATCTTGCTCTTCAAACTCATTTCTTATGTCATTAATAGGTCTTTTTTCTGGATTGGAAGGAATTTCTTCCTGCAATTCTTCACCTTCTTTTGGTTTGGTTTGTTCTTTTATAAGTTTTTCGGCCTCTGCCTTACTAAGTGGATAAACTTTTGCTATATTTTCGCTTGTCTGAACTGTAATAACATATTCCAAAACACTCTTATTTATTTTATAACTGTGTTTTACATCTACTATTCTTGCAGACACTGGTAGCATATATTCTAGTTCTTTTAAAGCTTTTTTTGACAGTTCGTTTTTAAGTTCCTTTTGATTTTTTTTGACCTTTACATCTTTAGTCTCATAAAATACGCTAGTTTTTATTTTTAATGGAAATGTATAATTTCCTATTGATAATTTCTTTTCTGAGTTTTCAACTACATAATTTTTAAAATTTATTTTCTTCCTAAATGTTATCTGTTTGTCGTAAAAAATATAAGTACGAACTTTCTTTTTTTCACCTGTCTTAGTTTTTTTCACATCTATGTAATTAGCACTTTTTTTAGATTCATAAAAAGTGCTCGCCCAAACTTCAGGTATTGATCTATTATTTGAACCATTGAGTAGTACATCTCCCTTTTGCACAATGTCACCTTTTTGTACAACCTGCTTACCACTTCTTGGTATTACTTTCTCTATTATACCATTTTTTAATGCAATTATATTACAATAATTTGAATCATCTGTTGATTTCAGTGACTCAGCTTTTTTGGTTACAGTTACAAATATGTTTGTTCCCTTTACATTTATTGATACATACGCCACATCATCGAATTTAGACATTATATAATCTCTAACTTCTTTTCTATCTATGCTCTTTTTATACACACCCGGTCTAACCCCAGCTTTATTAAACTCTTTTCTAAGCTCTTCTTTTTTAATTCCTTCTGGAGTTTGTATATATACGTCTGTTACAAACTGAGAAGTTCCCATTAATATTATCAATGAAATAATTGCACAAATCCACATCGCTTTATATTTATAAATTCTCTTTACAAAAAAAGGAATGCCGGTTTTTCGCTTAACTTTTATTTCAAAATTGCTGCCTCTATAGAGCTCTTTAACATTTTTCAAGTCTCTCCTATCTACTTTAAATTCAAGACTTGTACTCTTTATCCTCTTTACATCGTATACACAAATTCCATTTCTTTTAAGGTGATTTAAAAATTGCTCAATTCCTATTCCTTCTACAATAATTGTGTAATAACCTCTTATGTAGCTCAGCATCTTTATCCCTCCTAATCATCGATCAGCTCAACACCAAAAATCAGACCTTTAATGCCAATTTCTGTGTCAGTTATAAATTTTAATGAAAGCTTATCCCCTGTAATTTTCACTGTTTTTATCTTTGTCTTAATCTTTATTGTATTTTGTTCAAACTCTATTATAGACAGATAGTTTTCAACACTTATAAATGTACTACCTGTAATGGTAACTATTGGCTGATTTACCTGTAAATCTGCTGAAATATCTAACATTGGCATTACCTCCTTAATACATTTTATGATTTAACGCTTTAATTATGATGATTTTAAACTTTAAATAAAAAAAATTGAACATCTATTCACGATAAATAATAAATAATAATTTTCTTATATAATAAATTAATTTTTTAATAAAATGACCAAAATAAAAAGCTGTACACTTAGCTAAATAGCTAAATGTACAGCTTTTTATTCTATTCGATTTACATAATTAATAATTTTAACTTTAAAATTTACTCTTGCTCTATCAAGCCATATCCATTAGATTTTCTCTTATATACTACGTTTATCTCAAATGTCTCTTGATTAGTAAATATATAAAAATTATGTCCTACCAACTCCATTTGAAGTATCGCTTCTTCTGGGCTCATAGGTTTCATATCAAATTTCTTTCTTCTCTCAATAATCAAGTTACTATATTGATCTTCATAATCATCTTCGTAGTCAACTTCTCCTTCATTTAAGAAGTCTAAGTTATCAAATCTAATACTATCTCCATTATATTTTTTATCTTTAACTTTATTTTTAAATTTTACTATTTGTCTATTTAACTTATCACAAACAATATCTATCGCTGCGTACAAATCTTCTTCCACGTCTTCAGCTCTTATGATTTGACCTCCAACTGAGTTTATTGTTACTTCAACTTTTTGTCTATCTTTTTTTGCACTAACTTTAACTTTTACTTCTGATTCAGGACTAAGGTATTTTTCCAACTTACTCAATTTTTCTTCTATGTATCCTTTTATTCCATCCGTCATTTTCATTTGTAATGCAGATACTGTTATTTGCATAAAAACCTCTCCCTTCAAGCCTTGCAACATTTTATTCTTAATTTAGATAGATAAACAATTCATACCTCCTTCTAAATTAATATAATTATACTTCATAAAACATTCATTAAATAGTCTGTTTATTTTTTTATCAATATGATATTATAAAGTTGAAGGGATAATTTCGAAATATGTACACGATCTAGCTATTTATTAGCCATATAAAATAGTTTAAAAATCCTGCATAAACAAGCCAAATCAACTGAACTAAGTTAAGATATCCAGCCTTTTTATTTATTCTTGAAAACTTCATTATCATAATCACAACCACTGCAATTAAAAGTACTAGACAAATCATAGCCGTAAATCTAAGTCCAAACCCAAAGAAAAGTATACTCCATGTAAAGTTTAGACCTAGCTGAAGTCCATAATAAAACATAGCATCTACAACCCTAGGCACATTACTACCTTTTCTTAAAATCAGATAAGATGATGTACCCATAAAAATGTATAGAATTGTCCAAACTATAGGAAATATAATTCCAGGTGGCGCAAAACTAGGTTTAGTAAGAGCACTATAAAGCATCTGCATATCTGATCCACTTATTATCTTTACTAGTACACTGCTCAGATATCCTACTAATAATGCTATTGCTACGTTTATTAAAAAATTTCTAATTTCCTTTACTGATATAATCAAATTTTTCCCCTTCTTTCAAATTTTTCTTTGATTATAGATATGCACAGTAAAGTATTTATTATTCTAAAAATCTAAAAAGCCTAGAGATTTCTCTCTAGGCTGTAATAATCTATTGTAGGTTTTTCTTAACCAATTCGTTTACTAGTTTACCATCTGCTCTTCCTTTTACTTTAGGTTGAATAGATGACATTACTTTTCCCATATCCTTAATTGAAGTAGCTCCAACTTCAGATATAGTAGTCTTAACGATATCTTCTATTTCTTCTTCGCTTAATTGCTGAGGTAGGTACTCTTTTAAAACTTCGATTTCAGCTTCTGTTTCCTCTACCAAATCTTCTCTTTCAGCTTTTTTGAATTCAACTAGCGAGTCTCGACGTTGTTTCATTTGCTTAGCAACTATGTCAATAATACCATTGTCATCAAGTTCTACACGATTGTCGACTTCATATTGCTTAATTGAAGCTCTTATTAGAGTCACAACAGATTTTCTCACTGTATCTTTGTTTTTCATCGAAGATTTTAGATCTTCTTGTAACTTTTGTTTAAGGGACATTCCCCTCACCTCTTTGTTATAATTTACTATTTTTTGGTATTTTTTCTTCTAGCAGCTTCAGCTTTCTTTTTACGCTTAACACTAGGTTTATCGTAATGTTCTCTTTTTCTAACCTCTGACATTATGCCAGACATTGCACACTGACGCTTAAATCTTCTTAGAGCACTGTCAAGTGATTCATTCTCTCTAACTCTTACTTCTGACATTCTTTTTCCCTCCCTCCAATAGCGCAATTATGCTGGGACTGTAACTCATGTTATTTTGCATAATCTGCATTACAACCTAACACCTTGTTTATTATAAACTAAAATTTTACTTTTATCAAGTATTTTTATCAAGAAGAAACTTAAATTCTCAAATAATTCTTTTGCTCTCTCTTACCTTCTCTTATTACTTAGCTTCAGCTTCATAAAGTGGCAGTTTCTTTCCTGCTAAAACGTGATAATGTAGGTGTTTTACTTCTTGACCACCATCGTCCCCACAATTGTTTATTATTCTGAATCCTTTTTTATCAAAACCTAATTCACTAGCTATTTTATTTATCACAACATGAATATGTGCAACTATTTCCATATCTTTTTGAGAAATATCTGTTATGCTATTGTAATGAACCTTAGGAATAACAAGTATATGGTATGGTGCAACTGGGTTTATATCATTAAAAGCTAGTACCTTATCATCTTCATATACTTTATTTGATGGAATTTCTCCCTCGACTATTTTACAAAATAGACAACTCATCTAAACACCTCCTTTAGTAAATAATGTAATTCTACATATTATATCAAATTTCCTTCAACAAAATCATCATTTACGTCAATTATTTTCACTTTTTTTATTAACCCTTGTAAATCCGTGTCACTTTTAGCGTAAACTCTGATGTAATTAGTAGTCAAACCCTCATATATATTATCTCTTAAATTTTTTTCGAATAGAACTTCAAGTTCATTGCCTATAAATCTTGATGCATATTTTCTAAAGTTCTCATTGCTCATATTAATAAGCTTTTCACTTCTATCATGTTTGATTTGAGGATCAACTTGATCTTCCATATTTGCAGCCGGAGTGCCTTTTCTAATAGAGTATTTAAATACGTGCATTTGTGTGAGTTCAAGTTCCTTAAGAAAATTGTAGGTAATTTCAAATTCTTCCGCTGTCTCTCCTGGGAATCCGACTATTATATCTGTAGTAATAGCTACATTTGGTATTCTCTCTCTAAGCCTATCAACAATCTCTTTATACTCCCTTGTTGTATATCTTCTGTTCATTCTCTTTAAAGTCCCATCACAACCACTTTGAAGTGATAAATGATAGTGAGGACAAAGCTTTTTATTTGTCGATATCTCATTTACAAATTCATCTGTAAATAAAATAGGTTCAACTGAACTTAGTCTTATTCTATCAAGACCATCTATCTGGCTAAGTTTTTTAATTACATCTAAAAGAGTTAACTGATCATCAATCAAATCTTTACCATATGAGGCAACGTGAATACCAGTTAAGACTATCTCTTTATAACCACTATCAACTAAATTTTCTGCCTCTTCAACTATATTTTTTATATCTCTACTTCTTACTCTACCTCTAGCATAGGGAATAATACAGTAAGAACAGTATCTATCACACCCATCTTGTATTTTCATAAATGCTCTTGTCTTATCATTAGTTTGACTTATCTCTATTTCTTCAAACTCTTTTATTTTCATAATATCGTCCACTGTACTTATCTTTTTCGATAAATCTAGTTTTTTGATCTCTTCTACTATATTTCTTCTATCATTAGTTCCCATTACTAAGTTAACTTCGTCAATATCTAAAATCTCTTCTGGCGATACTTGAGAATAACATCCCACAACAGCTATAAGTGCATCTGGATTAACCTTCTTAACCCTTCTTATATATTGACGAGATTTACGATCACTCATATGAGTAACTGTGCATGTATTTATAACATAAACATCGGCGTAATCTTCGCTATTTACGTGTTTGTATCCATCTTTTTCGAACATTTCGATCATTGCCTCTGTTTCGTACTGATTTACTTTACAACCTAAAGTATAAAATGCTACTTTTTTCAATTTACACTGCTCCTCCCAAATCACTAAGCTCATAAAGAACTATTGATGTCGCTACAACAGATGCTGTTTCTGTTCTTAAAATTCTAGGTCCCAAAGATACTACTTTTGTTTCTATAGACTGTATCTTTTCTATTTCCTCTTCATCAAATCCGCCCTCAGGCCCTACAAATATTCCGATAGTATTTATATCTTTACCTTTAATAGAATCCTTTATAGACACTGTTTTTTCGTTCTCATAAGGACATATATTCATGTTATTATCTTTCATATCTTTAAGAGCTTCTTTAAAACTTAAAACTCCTCTGAGTTTAGGGATTTTTCCTCTTTTGCTCTGTTTTGCAGCTTCATATATGATACGTTCCCAACGCTCAAGTTTTTTTTCTTCTTTTTTGTTATCAAATTTTACTACACTTCTTTTGTTTTGTACTAGTACTATTTCATCTACTCCTACCTCTGTCAATTTCTGAAGTATCATCTCCATCTTAGTTCCTTTCGGTAGTCCTTGATAAAGCCTAACTTTGACATTTGGCTCTCTGTTTACATCTAGCTTTTCTATAATATTAAGAGTAATTTCATCTTTAGATATATCGTCTATCTCGCATATATACTCGCTTTTTTCTTTATCGCATATCTCAACTTTATCACCAATTCTAGCCCTTAAAACCTTAGAAATATGTTTTACGTCATCACCAGTCATTATACAAGTCTTCTCTTCTAAATTTATATACTCTTTATCCACAAAGAATCTATCCATATCATTCTCCTAATTACACATAATAAACGCTTAGTTATTCTTTTTACAGACAATTGCAGCCCACTCACCCTGTCTATTAACAGTTATTACATCAAAGCCATTTTCAATAAGACACTCTTTAACTTCATCAACCTTG
Source organism: Metaclostridioides mangenotii (assembly GCF_018917235.1). GTDB lineage: Bacteria > Bacillota > Clostridia > Peptostreptococcales > Peptostreptococcaceae > Metaclostridioides. Next base: position 150,521 of record NZ_JAHLOF010000004.1, on the reverse strand, counting down.
GCAAGTATTATCCCTGATGATATAAACACTGCATCGTCTTTCATAAAATTTGCAACATCTTTTGCTAGTATTTCTATTATATCTGCAATTATATTTGCTACAACTATATCAGCTTTACCCTCAACTACTTCTGTTAGATTACCATGAAGCACTCTTACACTGTCCTTTACTTCATTTTTGTCTACATTTTCTTTCGATACTGTAACTGCAACCTCGTCTAAATCAACAGCAACTACTTCTCTCGCACCTAACTTTGCTGCAGCGATTGCAAGTATTCCACTTCCACATCCAATATCAAATACAGTTGAATCTTTTGATACATATTTTTCTAACTCTTGTATACACATACTCGTTGTCTCATGAGTTCCTGTACCAAAGGCCATACCTGGATCAAGTTCAATAATTAAATCTCCCTCGTTTGGCGAATACTCTTCCCAAGTTGGTTTAACTACTACTTTTTCCCCAACTTTTGTAGGTTTATAGTAAGCCTTCCAATTATTAGCCCAGTCTTCCTCATTTACATTTCCTAAATCAATACTTCCCTTTCCAATATCTATTCCAAAATCTCTCAATGATAAAATTCTATTCTTTATAATCTCTACAAACTCAGTTATATTTTTTTCTTCTGATATATATGTTTTTATAACCACATCCTCTTGATGTCCTTTTGTCATAAGCTCTTCATCAACATAATCCCAATCTAGCGGATCATGCTCCTGAAATAAGAAGTCCTTTGGATCTTCTATTATAGATCCATTTGCCCCAGTTTCATATAGTATATTTGTAACAGCTTCTACAGCCTCTGTAGATGTTTTTATATCAATTTCAATCCAATTTTTCATAAAATTCCCGTCCTTTAATATTTTTCTACCATTCTTAATTATAACACAAACAACCAGATATTTTTTAATATTAGTATTCGTAAATTTGTATTTTATATGCCAATATGTAGTAAAGTAATCATAAAGATGCTGCACCTATAATACCTGCATCCGATCCTAAAGCTGCACATACAATATCGCAGAACTCTTCATCCTTGTATATAATATACTTTCTAACTTCTTCTTTCAAAAAAGGAAGAAATATATCACTCGACTTTGAAACTCCTCCACCAATCGAAACTACATCTGGATCAAGTATATTTACAATTCCAGCAATTCCGATACTTAGATATTTTATAAATCTTTTTACTGCATTTACTGCCAATTCATCGTTTATTCTGTACGCAGTGAAAACTATCTCTGCATTTATCTTACTCAAATCACCATCTACAATATCATATATAGAGGTATTATATCCATCTTTTATACAATTTTTTACATAATTTGTTATTGCCGTAGCTGAACAAAATGTTTCAAGGCATCCATTATTACCGCAGTTACAATTATAAAAATTATCTCCAACTACTATATGTCCTATTTCAGAACCTATATTATGACTTCCGGAGCATATCTTTTGATCTACTATAATTCCACCACCTACCCCTGTTCCTATAGTATACATTACTGCTACAGATTTATTTGCCATACTTCCAAATTTTGCTTCTCCTAAAGCTGCTGCAGTAGCATCATTTTCAACTTTAAAATTGTGCAGTGGCATTTTTTCTTTTAGTTTTCCAATGAAGTCACTATCATTCCATCCTAAGTTAATACACTTAACTAAACCATTCTTCTTTACAATACCTGGAATACCTACACCTATTGAATTTAGGTTACAGTTAGATATATTTAGATTTTTTAATAAAACACTTAACAAAATTTCAATATCATAAATCATTTTTTCTACACTTTTATTTTCATCAAGTTTTTTGCTAGAGCGAGCTAATATTTTACCATTTGTATCAACTATACCAGCCCTTAAATTAGTACCACCGATATCAATTCCTAAATTATACATAAAACCTCCTCAGTCAATACATTATATAAAAAAGTCCCATAATTACATGGGACTTTCATCAAACAAATATTAAAATTTTTTCGAATTTTTCTTTTAAAGAGTGTGATTGTTGTAATTTTTTTTATAAATCTTACGTATTTATTTTACCATAAATAAAATTATTGTGACAATCAATTAAATAATATTGTACTGTATTCCACAATTATTTTAATTTAGCTAATAGTTTTGTCCATACAAATAATAATATTATTAAAAATGATTAAATTATAATATCTCCTATAAAAAAAATTAATAGAATACAAAAAATCTCAGAAGAGATTAAAAATCACTTCTGAGATAACCATTTTTTCCAAAAAACAGCTTTTTTACTTTTTTTTAAACATATCCTCTATCTTTTGCCCGAAACTCCTCTTCTTCTCATGAACATTGCTTCCGCACTCTACTGCGAATTGTTTTAGAAGGTCTTTTTGAGTCTCGTTTAATTTCTTAGGAACTTCAACGACAACTTTAACATACTGGTCGCCTCTAGAGTTCCCTCTAATTTTTGGTATACCTTTTTCTTTTAGTCTGAATACTGTTCCTGTTTGAGTTCCCTCCGGAATAGTATATTTAACTTTACCATCAAGAGTAGGAACTTCAATTTCATCTCCCAATGCTGCCTGAACAAATGTTATAGGCATCTCAAAGTATATATCATTCCCTTCTCTTGTAAACAGATCATGTGGTTTTACTGAAACAAGTATATAAAGATCTCCTCTTGGAGCTCCTTTTTCGCCTACTTCACCTTGACCACTAAGTTTTATCATTTGTCCATCGTCTATACCTGCTGGTATATCTACTTCTATAGTCTTAGTTTTTCTTACACTACCTTTTCCATGACACTTTGTACATGGAGAATCAATAACTTCACCAGAACCATCACAAGTACTACATGTTCTAGTACTTGCTATATTTCCAAATGGAGTCCTTTGAACACTTCTAACTTGACCGGCCCCGTTACAAGTTGGACATGTCTTTTTAGAAGTGCCTGGTTTTGCACCACTTCCACCACAGGCGTCACACCCTTCACTTCTATTTATTTTAATTGAAGTTTTTTTACCGAATGCTGCCTCTTCAAACGATATCGTTACACCCTGTCTTATATCAGCGCCTCTTTGAGGTCCTCTTCTTTGGCGTCCACTTCCACCAAAGCCTCCTCCGCCAAATATATCGCCAAACATATCTCCAAATATATCTTCGAATCCTCCGAAGCCTTGACCTCCGCCAAAGCCTCCACCACCGAATCCACCTTGACCATTTAATCCATCGTGTCCAAATTGGTCATAAGTGCTTCTCTTTGATTCATCAGAAAGAACTTCATAAGCTTCATTTATCTCTTTAAATTTTTCTTCAGCATCTTTATCATCCGGATTTCTATCTGGATGGTATTTCATAGCTAATTTTCTGTATGCTTTTTTAATTTCTTGAGCATCAGCACTTTTGCTAACCCCCAATACATCATAATAGTCTCTTTTAGTACTCAAATTTCACACCACCTTAGTCTACAAAACAATAGCTTGTAGAGAAGTTGCTACAAGCTATTGTAATTCTTTTTAATATATTGACATTTCACTTATAGATATATTATATTATCTACTTTATGTCTTGTCTATCTATATTGATTATAGATTTATATTATAATTTTTATTATTTATCTTCGTCAACTTCTTTGAAGTCTGCATCTACTACATTGTCATCTTTTGGACCTTCATTAGCATCAGAAGCTTCATCAGCTCCACCTTGAGCTTGTTGTTCCTGAGCTGCTTGTTGGTATATTTCTTGAGATACTTTTTGGAATTTGTTCATTACTTCGTCTAGAGCAGATTTTATTTGTTCTGCTGTAGCATCTTCTTTATCTTTTACAGCTTTTAGATCTTCAAGTGCTTTTTCTATATCAGCTTTGTCATTAGCATTAATTTTGTCTTCTACTTCTTTTAAAGTTTTTTCAGTTTGATAAATTGTAGAATCAGCTTGGTTTACTGCTTCTATTTTGTCTTTTTTAAGTTTATCAGCTTCAGCATTCATTTCAGCTTCTTTTACTTTTTTCTCTATTTCTTCTTCTGATAAATTAGTATTTGAAGTTATAGTTATTTTTTGCTCTTTTCCAGTACCTAAATCTTTAGCATTAACATTAACTATACCGTTAGCATCTATATCAAATGTAACTTCTATTTGAGGTATACCTCTTTGAGCTGGTGGTATATCAGTTAATTGGAATCTTCCTAAAGTTGTATTATCGTAAGACATACTTCTTTCACCTTGAAGAACGTGTATATCAACAGCCGTTTGGTTATCCGCTGCAGTTGAGAATACTTGTGATTTTTTAGTTGGTATTGTAGTATTTCTTTCTATTATTTTAGTCATTACATTACCCATAGTTTCGATACCTAGTGATAATGGAGTAACATCTAGTAATAATAAATCTTTAACATCTCCAGCTAAAACACCTGCTTGTATAGAAGCACCTGCTGCTACACACTCATCTGGGTTTATACCTTTATGAGGGTCTTTTCCTATGAATTTTTTAACTGCGTCTTGTACTGCTGGTATTCTTGTAGAACCACCAACTAATAATACATCATCTATTTCACTTGTAGAAAGACCTGCGTCTTTTAAAGCTGTTTTAGTTGGTTCCATAGTTTTTTCAACTAATCCTGCTGTTAATTCTTCAAATTTAGCTCTAGTTAAGTCTAAGTTTAAGTGTTTTGGTCCTTCAGCTGTAGCTGTTATAAATGGTAAGTTTATGTTAGTACTCATAGTTGAAGATAATTCTTTTTTAGCTTTTTCTGCTGCTTCTTTTAATCTTTGAAGAGCCATTTTATCGCTTCTTAAGTCAACACCTTCTGTTTTTTTGAATTCGTCAGCTAAGTAATCTATAACTATTTGGTCGAAATCATCTCCACCAAGTCTGTTATTACCAGCTGTTGCCAATACCTCGAAAGTACCGTCTCCTATTTCAAGTATAGAAATGTCAAATGTACCTCCACCTAAGTCAAATACTAATATTTTTTTCTCTTGATCTAATTTATCCATTCCATAAGCAAGTGCTGCAGCAGTTGGCTCGTTTATAATTCTTTTAACTTCTAATCCTGCTATTCTACCAGCATCTTTAGTAGCTTGTCTTTGAGCATCTGTAAAGTAAGCTGGTACAGTTATAACTGCTTCAGTAACTTTATCTCCTAAGTAACTCTCCGCATCTGCCTTTAATTTTTGAAGTATTATTGCTGATATTTCTTGTGGTGTATAGTTTTTTCCGTCTATATCAACTTTGTAATCAGTACCCATATGAGTTTTGATTGATGTTATTGTTTTATCTGCATTAGTTACTGCTTGTCTCTTAGCAGGCTCACCTACAATTCTTTCACCGTCTTTAGTGAATGCAACTACAGATGGCGTAGTTCTCATACCTTCACTATTTTCTATAATTTGTGCTTCTCCACCCTCTAATACTGCTACACAAGAGTTCGTTGTTCCTAAGTCTATACCTATTATTTTTGCCATGATTAAAATCCTCCTTAAATACTTGTATATTTTTTAATCGAATTTTCTTTTAATAATTGTATTTTTATAGATTTACTAACATTTTATACTTTAGTTTGTATACTATTTATTATAATTTTACCTACAATGCATTTAGCAAGACACTTTTACCATTGAAGCTCTTATTACTTTCTCTCCTAGTTTGTATCCTTTTTGAAGTTCCATTACAACCTTATTTGGTTCTATACCTTCAACATTTTCTTGCATTACTGCTAAATGATAATTTGGATCAAACTCTTGATCTAAAGCTTCTATATGTTCAAGTCCTAGTTTAGATAATGTATCAATTAACTGTTTGTGAACCAAATCTATGCCTTTATACATACTATCATCTTTGTCCTCACAAGCATCTAATGCTCTTTCCATACTGTCTATAACCGGAATTAACTCAGTCATAATCTTTTCATTTGCAAACAATGAAAGAGAATCTTTTTCTTGTTGAGTTCTTCTTCTATAGTTTGCATATTCAGCTTGAAGACGTTGATAATTATCTGTTAGTTCATCTAATTCATCTTTTAACTTCTTTTCATCAATTTTTGAATTTATATCAGTAACATTATCACCCTCTACTGTATCTTCACTTTGGGCAGTGTCATTATCAGTTGATGAATCTACCGACTTATTGTCTACTAAGTCGTCTTTTTCTAATACTTCCTCATCTTGTTGCTGTTTTTTGTTATCCAAGATATACACCTCTCAACTTCATTTTTTTTACCTTTTATCAATTAAAATACTCATATAGTTTATTATAGAGTAAATTTTTGCGTAATCCATTCTAGTAGGTCCAATAAAACTAATTTTACCTACTAAATCATTATCAACATTATAAGTTGCTGTAATAATACTACAATCCTTCGCCATTTCAAAATCATTGTCGCTACCAATTACAATATTAAGATTATCCTTTTTAATCCCTGACGATTTTATCATACTAGCTAAATTATCTTTTTCCTCTATCATATTAAGGAATGATTTAGCTTTTAATATATCGTTAAACTCTGGATAGTTAAATATATTAGTGGCTCCATTCAACGATAATGAAAAGTCCTCATCTGTCATGTTGGAGTTTAAAACATGCAGTAATTTATCAATAAGAGCTGAGTAATCACTTATCTCATATTTTATGTAGTTTATAAGTGATTCATCTAAATCCTTGATACCCTTACCTCCAAGTTTTCTTGTAAGATTATCGGAAATCAAGTTCAATTTAGATTGATCTAAATACATCTTAGTAGTCAGATTAGATTTTTTAATCTCACCTCTATCTGTAACTACTATAAGCAAAATATTGTTATCATCCATTGATACTAACTGAATATGTCTAATAACACTATGCTTTGGTGCGCTGCTTGTAACAGCTATCGTTGTATAATTAGTAAGAGTAGATAATAACTTAGATGTATCATGTATCAACTCTTTTATGTGATTTACATTATGCTCCATGCACTGCTTAATCAGTATTTTGTCATTATTATTTAGCTCACTCTTGCTCATAAGTGAGTTTACATACAATTTATAGGCCTTCTCGGAAGGCACCCTCCCAGCAGAAGTATGAGGTTGAATAAGATATCCTTGTTCCTCAAGATCAGCCATTTCGTTTCTAATAGTCGCAGCACTGATTCCTAAATCATATCTCTTTGATAGACTTCTAGAACCTACAGCCTCTGCTGTTTCTATATAATCTTTAACAATAGCTTTGAGGATATTAAGTTTTCTTTCGTTTAAATCCATCTTTGTTACCTCCCTAGCTGTTAGCACTCACTAGCTACGAGTGCTAAAAAGATTATATATATTATATATCACTTCTAGAATTTTTTGTCAACACTTTTTAATTAATTTAAGAATTCTATAAATACGCTATTCGATATTTCACGCCCTTTTTGTGTCAACATTATACCAGTTTCGCATTCATTAATTAAATTTCTATTTGATAATTCTTTTATTTGTTTAGAATATACGTTCGAAAAATCTATATTAAATTGTTTTTTAAAGTCTTCATATTTAATGCCTTCATTCATTCTTAGCCCCATAAATATTTTTTCTTCTATACTATCTTTTGTAGATAATTCATCGTTATAGACTATTGGTTTTTTTCCGTCTGTTACCATATCATGGTATTCATCTAAAGATTCTACATTATTATACCTTTTTTTATCAAGATATCCAGATGCTCCAGCACCTACCCCTATATAATGATCACATCTCCAATAACCTTTATTGTGTTCACATTCATAGCTATCTTTTGAGTAGTTCGAAATCTCATATTGATGATAGCCTTTTAAACTTAAGTATTTTATTGCATATCTGTACATGCCTATATCTGTATCTTCATCATTTAATTCAAATTCACTGTGTTCATACATCGTATAAAGTTTTGTACCTTCTTCTAATATTAGGGAGTAAGCTGATATATGTTTTGGATTTAGCTTTATAACTGTTTCCAATGTTTCTATCCAATCGCTCATTGTTTGGTTTGGCAAGTTGTACATTAAGTCTATGTTTATATTATCAAGTCCTACGTTTATTGCATCGTTATAATTTTTAAGGAAATCTTCGTATGTGTGAATTCTTCCAATATATTTAAGATGCTTCTCTTGAATTGCTTGTAAACCAATGCTTAATCTATTTACACCAAGTTGTTTCATTTTTTTAAGCTTATCCAGTGTAAGTGTCCCTGGATTACACTCTATTGTTATTTCTGCATCTTTCTTTATATTGTAATTTTCTTTTATATTATTAAATAATTCTTCTAATTCTTCTTCTGTTAGTATGCTCGGTGTTCCTCCTCCTATAAATACGCTTGATATTTTATCTTTAGTTTTGTACATTTTCATTTCTTTTTTTAGGTCTTCTAAGTATCTCTTCTTTTGGCTAAGGTCTAAGTTGTATGAGTTAAAGTCGCAGTAGTTACACTTTTTTATGCAAAATGGTATGTGTATGTATAACATTAACATGGTTTTCCTTCTTTCTTTTTCTGTTTATTATATTATATAATTGATTAAAAATTAATAATTAGGACCTTTAAAGTGCTTTAAAGGTCCTAATTATTAATTTTGCTTACATATAAAAAAGAGTCCTTAAAGCTTTCTTGCTTAAAGACTCTAAGTATTATTATTAATTAAAATCTTTCGATTTTTTTAATATATTTCATAATAAAAATAACAGATTATGCTATATAACATTTTATACATAACCTTTATAATTTAAACATTTTGAATATAAAATAATTCTTAAATAAAAATTAATATTACTTTAAGGATTTTTTCATATTTTTAACTTCCTCAGGTATCTCACTTTGGTGCGCCATCCATACGCAAGTAACTTGCGCTGACATCAGTGCAACAACAGGTGCTAAAGCAATTAACTTCTTAAATAATTTTAAACTTCTCAATTTCATAATAATTCCTCCTCTAAAATTTAGTTTTTATAAGGAATATACTATAAATATTCAAACATCCACAAAGTAAAATATCATTATAAATAAATTGATATTTGTATATTAATTTTATCCTAAAATAGGGATTAAAATTGATATTTCAAATTTAGCTTCAGTATAGTCTATATAAATCTCTCCATTATATTTATAAACTACTACTTTAAACACTTTATTAGCATTATCCAATAGGTTTGCAAAAATAATACATTTCCTTTATTCTAACATAATAATCGTACTCCATAAACTTTTTTTATATTTTATTTAATTTTCTAATATTATTTTCTTATCTTTTAGATATTAAAAATAAGGATCTATATTCAATCATAAAAGATCTTAATTAATAACTATAATTCATTTTCACTTTAATTGGTATTAATATGGTTAATATAAATTCATGATCTGTAAAATCTACGGATACTTCACCGTTATATTTTTTAACCACATCTTTTATGTTAATTAGTCCAATTCCATGGAAAAATCCATCCTTTTTATCTGTGAGTATTTTTTTATTTCTACTTATTATTTTATTTGTCTTTGTGTTTGATATTTTTACTAAGCAAAAACCATTAACATATTTTACCTTAATATCAATCTTCTTTTTTATATCTTTATTATTTATTTTATCACAAGCTTCTATGGCATTATCTAAAGAATTAGCAAATATAGTACAGACATCATCCATTTCCATAAAATCAGATTTTGAGAAATCTATATATGAAGTAAGTTCAATATCATTTTCAATGCAAATAGATTTCTTTTCACTTAATATAATATCAAGGACTTTGTTTCCTGTATTAAATGAATTATCTAACTTATTTAATTCTAAATTCAAACTATTTACATAATCCTTTGATTCATTATTATCACATAAATTTGCAATACACATTAAATGATTTTTCATATCATGATATAATTTTCTTACTTTTATATTATTTTCCTCTATATTAATATAGTAATTGTATTCCATATCTTTTCGTTTATTTCTTAATGTGTGTTCCAAAATAAGTTTGTTATCCTTAATAATCTTCTGTGTGATAAATATTAATGAAATATTCGATATTAATAATAATATTGCTATAAAAAATATTATTAAATTGCTTACTTTTCTATTTTCAAAATCGCCAATACCACTACCAAAGATAATAAATAAACTAAATATATTGGTAACTATTGGAATAGCTATATAGAGAAAATCTTTTATTGCAATTTTGCCATAAAATCTAAAGTAACTACAAAATGAAGCTGTTATTACTAGTAGAGTTTTCGATAATATTATAAGTTCAAGCCTGAATACACCTCTATATACAACTAATTTCAAATCATTCAATGAATTTAAATGCATAATAGCCACCATGCTAAGACTTTCTAAACTCATCGATAAAGTCCAAAATATTAATACAATCATGAAACATTTTTTTATTTCTACTTCATAATTCTTTTTATAAAAAATAAAACTAGCTCCTATTGCAACTAACGCTCTAATGTCAGGTAGGATATTCAATATTAACATTATTATTAAAAGACTTACCATAACTGTAAAGCTTATATTCCTATATTTATCACTCGTCTTTTTATCAGAAAATATATTTAAAATATAATAAAGTACTGAAAATTCAATCAATATTATTGATGAATCAAATACTCCCCAAAACACTGAATTATTTAACATTACAATCTCCTATTTAGTTTTTACAATTGTATATAAATTTTCCATATCTTAATTGTTATAAAGAAATTTTTTTTAATAATTTTCTTTCGTTCAACTCAGGATCATTAATCACCATCCCTAACAGTCTATTCAAAACAATACCAACATCCTTGCCTTTATATCCCAACTCTATCAAATCACTTCCATTAATAGCAAGATCCTTAATAGTAAAGCATTCTTTGTTCAGCAAAATATCTTCAAGTATATTTTCTATTTCAATTAACTCCAAGATCCTGCATTTAATATATTTCGGATTCTTAGCAAGAGTATCAGCCCACTTTACTTTTAATAAATCTCTAAAAAGCTCGACACTTCCTAATTTATTTAAAAGAGCCTTTATACTTCTTCTGTTAGGCAATAGTTTGCAGTCGTGGTACATAACAAGAGTGATAATTTTTCTTTTTGTATTATTGTTGTACTTCAATCTATTAAGAATATCCCTTGATATATTTACAGACGACTTAGCATGTCCATAAAAATGGTCAATTCCTTTTCTATCAGTTGTCTTTGATGTGGCCTTACCTGTATCATGTAGTAACATAGCCAGCTTTAAAATCAATTTATTTTCAATAGCATCTACTGCAAAAAGCGTATGCTCTAATACGTTATATCTATGATAAGGTGTGTTTTGTTCAACTTCCTCTAATATACAAATCTCTGGCATAATAAGCTCAAGTAAACCTATATCTTTTAGCAATTTTATCTTAGATGAATCTGAAATCATAATTTTATTTAATTCTATCTGTATTCTTTCATTTGAAACTTCTTTTATAAGATTTGCTTTTGTTTTTATACTTTTATAAGTAGTACCTTCTATTTTAAAGTTTAATTGAGAGGAAAATCTTACTGCTCTAAGCATCCTCAGTGCATCCTCTTCAAACCTTTCATCTGCTTCTCCTACACATTTTATGCATTTATTTTTTATATCGTCATATCCATTAAATGGATCTATAAGTCCTTGATCCCCATTGTACGCTATAGCATTTATTGTAAAATCTCTTCTTTTTAAATCTTCATTTATATTACTGCTAAATTCTATAGAGTCAGGACGTCTTTTATCTGTATATTTTCCATCTATTCTATATGTTGTAACCTCGTAGCTATTAGTTTCTAGTAACACAGTAACTGTTCCGTGCTTTATTCCTGTTGGTATCGTTTTTTCAAATATTCTTATGATATCCTCTGGTTTTGCATTTGTGGTTATATCCCAATCATTCGGATCCCTTTTTAATAGCGAATCCCTCACACATCCCCCTACAATAAATGCTTCAAATCCGTGTAGATTTAATCTATCAATTATATTTCTAACGTCTTCTGGCATTTTAATATATACCATTAATATCACCTTTATCCAATCTTAAAACCCTTCTTTTTCAACATTATTCTTATCACTATAATTATACACATTTTGGTAACTTTATTCAAACCAATTAATAGTATATTATTTAATTTTTTTTAAAATTATATTATATTTTTGTTGATTATTTAACTAAAAAAGGCTATAAATATAAATTGATTTATTTTCAAAAACCAAATCACGATTAAGCCCATTCTTTTTTAAATATTGTTTACACATAAAAAATTTATTATTCATATTAATATTTAAAAAACATATTTATCCTTAGCCAATTGTTATAAATATTATTAATCCATATAACTCTTATCTTCAATCCCTCATTACTACAGTAGTAGAGAACTCTTGCCTATCCGCTGGCGTACGTACAGGGGGAGGAACTAATTTTATTGTATCAACAACTTTTCAAACTCATTTATAAGTGTATAGCTAATGATCTAATGTTGATATATAATTAGAATATAAGATCATGATTTCTATAAATAAAAGGCGTTAGTTAATAAAACTAACGCCTTTTTAAGTATGATTGAAAACTAAGTATAAAAATAAATTCTAGTAATTTATTACTCTAGCTCTTTTTATTTTAATCCGTCTAATCCTAATAGTATTTACCAGTTATTTGATCTATATTTATTTCAATAATAGCAGTTCCTTTAATCATATTTTGAGGTATTTCATAGTTTGTAATATCAGGTGTGTATTTAACTATTATTTTATTTAAAACCTCTTCCTTTACTTTTAAATCCTCTATTATTTTAGCAGTTCCTAAAATAACAACACTTTGATACTTTGTGTTTGTATCACATATTTTTTTATCTTGATCTAAAACTATTCCATACATTTCATAAATGTTAAAACATACATTGTGATTGAATTTAATATTTTCTATTTTTTTACCTTTAGGAAGTCCATGAAAATATATTTTATCATTTAAATATACAAAATGGACAGGTACCACATAAGGTGTTGAATCTAAATTTATTGTAGCAATTGTACCTGTTTGTATGCAATTTAACATTGTTTCAATTTGTGACTTATCTAATTGGTGTTCTTTCATTCTATGTTGCATAATGATATCTCCTTTATGTTTTATTTTTAACCTATATAATAAAAAGTAATAGTGAAAAATAAGAAAAAATATTATATAAATTTAAATCTAAATACTTGTTTTATGCTGAGTATTAGTATATACTTACACTGGTTCTATAACAAGAGCCACTAAATCAAAAACTATAGGAGCCACATAAAGGAGATTAAAATTGATTTATATAGATAAAAAAAGCAAAACTCCATATTATTTGCAAATATATTATCAACTTCAATCAGATATATTAAATAGAAAACTTAAATCAGGGGATATACTTAAAGGAAGTCGTATGTTATCGAAAGAAATTGGTGTTGGAAGAAACACTGTAGATAATGCCTATGCTCAACTTGCTGCAGAGGGTTATATTGAATCTAAATTAGGGGTAGGATTTGTTGTTCAGAAGATAAATAAAGTAAATTTTAGTACTTCAAATACTGAAAGTTTACCTAATTTAAAATACGAATCAGAAAAATTCAGTGAGGAAAATATAATATATAATTTATCCTATGGAGATTTTACAGTTGATTTATTTCCGGCTATTCAGTGGAAGAAATACATGTCAGAAGCATTATCAGAAAAAAATATATCTAATGTAAATAAATGCATTGATGGTAAAGGAGATATACATTTAAGAAAACAACTAGTAAGTTACTTGGGTAAATCAAGAGGAGTTTGTTGTACTGAAGATCAGATTGTAATAACTTCAGGTTTGCAACATTCTTTAGACATTATTTGTAAACTTGTATGTCCCCCCATCGGTGGGACTATTGGCTTTGAAGAACCTGGTTATGATGGTGCAAAAGTTGTATTTGAAAACAATAATTTAAACATTGAAGCAATAGATGTTGATGATAAAGGTCTAGAAGTATCTAAATTAATTAAGTATGAGAATTCATACTTAAACGCTATATATATTACACCTTCACATCAATTTCCAACAGGAGCTACAATGCCAATTAATAGACGTTATGAAATACTTAACTGGTCTAGAAAAAATAATACATACATACTAGAAGATGATTATGATAGTGAATTTGGATATCATACAAATCCCATACCATCATTACAATCTATTGATAAAGACAATAGAGTTATCTATTTGGGAACTTTTTCAAAGACACTCTCACCATCAATTCGTATAGCTTATTTTGTTATACCAAAACAACTACTAAATACTTATAATCAAACTTATGGAAGATATAATAATAGTGTATCTTGGATCGATCAATATATTTTAAGTAAATTTATCGAAAGTGGTTTTTATGAACGACATGTTCGTAAGTTTCGTCTAAAATTTAAAAAGAGATATGACTTATTTATTAAGGAATTAACAAATATGAATGATGATATTAAAATACATCAAAATGGAACAGGTTTATATTTTATATTAGAGTTTCCAGAAAAGTATAATCAGAAGTGGCTTATAAGAAAAGCTCGTGATGAACAGATACAAGTTTATCCAACAATACAATTTTGGCAGAATAAAGAACATTGCCCAAAAAATACTTTATTTATTGCTTTTAGTCAGATTGATATATTTGATATACCAGATTGTATTTCTAGGTTAAAAAAGGCTTGGTTTACAGAATGATATAAAGATTGCCTACGACTTAAAACCAATATCGGCAAATCGTAGGCAAATTTATGTTTATTATAATTGTAATAATATAAAATCAAATACTCTTTTTCTTTGTTTATTCATCAAGTTTAAGAACAGACATAAACGCCTTTTGTGGTACTTCAACAGACCCAATCTGACGCATACGTTTCTTACCTTCTTTTTGTTTTTCAAGAAGTTTTTTCTTACGAGATATATCTCCACCATAACATTTTGCAAGAACGTCTTTTCTAAGAGCACTTATAGTCTCTCTTGCGACTACCTTATTTCCAACTGCTGCCTGAATCGGTATAGCAAATTGATGTCTAGGTATTTCACCTTTAAGTTTTTCACACATAGCTTTTCCCCTTGCATAGGCTCTAGTTTCATGAACTATAAAACTAAGTGCATCTACTTGCTCTTTGTTTATTAGTATATCAAGTTTTACTAGTTTAGATGGTACATATCCTTTTATTTCATAATCAAGAGAACCATATCCTCTAGTTCTAGACTTTAGAGCGTCAAAGAAATCATAAACAACCTCATTAAGTGGCAAATCATAATGAAGCATTACTCTTCTTTCATCTATATACTCCATATTATTCATTGTTCCTCGTCTCTCTTGGCATAACTCCATAACAACACCAACATAGTCTTTCGGAACAATTATGTCACCTTTAACTATTGGTTCTTCTATCATATTTATCTCAGCTGGCTCTGGTAAGTTTGCTGGATTTTGTATCATTACTACTTCACCGTCATTTTTAGTCACTCTATATATAACTGATGGTGCAGTTGTTATAATGTCTAGATTGAATTCTCTCTCTAGTCTCTCTTGAATAATTTCCATATGAAGAAGCCCCAAAAATCCACATCTAAAACCAAATCCCAAGGCAGCTGATGTCTCAGCCTCATACTCTAAGGCTGCGTCATTAACTTGAAGTTTCTCTAATGCATCTCTAACGTTTTCGTATTTCTCGCCTTCACCTGGATAAATTCCACAATAAACCATTGGAGTTGCTTTTTTGTATCCTGGTAATATCTCAGTAGTTTTATTATTTGCATCCGTAATTGTATCACCAACTTGACAGCTCCTAATATCTTTTATACTTGCTGCTATATATCCAACATCTCCAGCACTTAAATTATCGAGTTCTGTCTGTCCTGGAGACATTACTCCTACCTCTGTTACCTCAAAGTCTTTTTTTGTATTCATCATCTCTATAATTGTACCTTTTCTTACAGTTCCTTCGAATACTCTTACATAGGCAACTACACCTTTATATGCATCATAGTAAGAATCAAATATCAGTGCTTTAAGTGGCGCATCTTTGTCTCCAGTTGGCGCCGGCACATTTTTTACTATATCTTCTAATACATCTTCTATGTTTATTCCGTTTTTAGCAGAAATAAGAGGTGCTTCACTTGCATCTAACCCCACTAACTCTTCTATCTCTTCTTTTATCTCATCTGGTCTAGCACTCGGTAGATCGATTTTATTGATTACTGGAAGTATTTCTAAATCTTGCTCTATAGCTAGATATACGTTGGCAAGTGTTTGAGCCTCTACTCCTTGGGCTGCATCTACAACTAATAATGCCCCTTCACATGCTACCAAGCTTCTTGATACTTCATAATTAAAGTCAACATGACCTGGAGTGTCTATAAGATTTAAATAATATTCATTTCCGTCCTTAGCTTTATACACCAATCTTATATTCTGAAGTTTGATTGTAATTCCTCTTTCTCTCTCTAGATCCATGTTATCTAGTAGCTGATCCTTCATTTCTCTTGCGCTAACAAGGCCAGTTTGTTGTATTAATCTATCGGCTAAGGTAGACTTACCATGATCTATATGTGCAATTATACTAAAGTTTCTAGTTCTACTTTGCTTATTGTCCACCTACAAATTCCTCCTTCTTTATTCGTCAATAAATATTATATAGCATTTAACCTAAACTGTCACTTGATTTACCTCTATTTTCACAGAAATAGTAAGAATTGGGGTTGCCATAAATTTATCGATTATTTTCGGCAACCCCAATTTTCTGAATTTTATTTGAAATTTTTTAAAATATTTGATATATGTGTATTTATAGAAGGAAATTTACTGACATTTTCTCCTAACATATCTTTTGCACTGCTATCTATTTCAAATATACAGTATGCAGTTATAACTATCATTACTAATATAAATATAACTCTTAAAACAAGTTTATATTTATTGTTCTTTTGTTTACGCTCTATTGTCCTTTCTAAACGACTCATACAGCATGCTCCTAATTAAAACTATATATTTGCTTCTCCATTTTGTCTAAAATACTCATCTAAAATTTCTGCCACATATTTTGATGTTTCTTTCGCTTCTTCTATTGTCGTAGCATTGCTACCTATTTCTATCAATAGATGTTTTTTCGCTGCAAATTGATTAAACCTTGCATAATCTTTCTCTATAATTGGAGATACAAGACCCGGATATTTTTTCTGAGCAACTTTATTTATATCCTCTGCAAGAGCTCTTAACTCTTTACTATTGTCATTTTTACCACCGATGACGAAGAAGAATTTAGCAACTCTTTTTCCGTCTATCTCAGTTGTATACTTTTTATGATCTTTTTCCTTTGTCGCCTTATCTTTTATATCTCTTGCGTCTCTATGCAAATCGATTGCTATATCAACAGAAGGATACTTAGGCAACAATTCCTTTACTGTTTTTAAACTACTTGAATAAGAGTTATTATATGATGGATAGTCATGGTATTTTGTTGTATGGACTACTCCCCATCCTTTGTTAGCTAACTCACTAGTTAATACACTTCCTACCTCCATTACAGAATTTACTTTATCTGTAGAATGATAGTTCCCTTTTGGTGAATTTGAATAAGTCTCACATCCATGTGTATGGTATATAAGTATTTTAGGGTTGTCTTTTGTAACTCTCATATCGTTTTTATAATTTAAACTTGATACTGCTTTACTATTTTCCTCTTCCGCATCTTCTTTAGGAATATTTTCTTCTCCTACAAATACTTTTACATATTCTTTATTTACTTTTGCATCCTGAGATTCATCTTCCTTTTTATTTTCATTGTCATTAGATTTTTTTTGTTCATTTGTATCTTTTTGTTCTTCTTTTTTATCTTTAACTTCTTTATTATTCTTTTCTTTAACTGTTGCTTCTGGATAAGTTGAATTTATTAAAAACTTTAAGAACTCATCTTGGCTTACTGCAAATGTTGTATTTGTAAAAATGCCTACTAATAAACAAGATACTATCAATGATCTGAAGCATTTTTTTAACATACGTTTCCCTCCTTATTTAGCCACCCTACCAGGGTGGAGAGATCTGTTTAGCCCTTCACTTATTATTATTGATAAATTTTCTATTGTCTCATCTATATCTTTTGGTGTTACAATTAGATTTTTATCATAAGGGTCTAAAGATTCTCTAATAAGATGATACTTTTCATCTTCTTTTAAATTTTTTAGCATATTGTAAAAATTTTCATTACCTTCTGATTGTGTAATTAAATTATCAATAGCTAAGTCTAGTACATCGATTGTAAGCGTGGCAGCGTCTACAACTGTAGGTACACCAATTGCAATAACATCGACACCTAAGTACTCTTTATTTAAAGATCTTCTCTTATTTCCTATTCCTCCTCCTGGAGCTATCCCAGAAGTAGCTATTTGAATTGTAGAATTTACTCTCTCCATTTTTCTAGAAGCTAATGCATCTATAGCTATTACCCTATCTGGTTTTATCTTGTCTACTAGAGATTTGACAATTTCACTAGTTTCTATACCTGTTATTCCCATTACACCTGGACTTAATCCCGAAACTTCAGAAAAATCATCGTCGTAATCTTTATTGTAATTTTTGAATATGTGTCGTGTAACCAGTGTCTTAGATACTGATTTTGGACCTAATGCATCTGATGTAATATTCCAGTTACCAAGTCCTATCACCAGAGTTTTCTTAGTTTTGTCATCACCTAAAACCTCTTTAAGCTCATCTTTTAAGTATTCAATCATTTCTTCTCTTGACTCGTCATCATCAAACTTCATAAGATTGCTCTCTAATGTTATATACTTACCTATCTCCTTGTTCATAATTTTTGAACCTTCTTCATTCTTTATCTCAACTTTTGTTACTTTGCAATTTTCAAGTTCTTTGTTTTCTACTTCTACGCCTGGGATACTACTTCCTGCTTGAGCTTCTTCGTACACTTCTTTAGCTTCTACAGCTAAATCTGTCCTAATTTGAATCATATTAACCTCCATCTTTAACTAAATGATATCTATAATTGTTAACAAAATTTATTATTTTATAACAAAAATTAGTAAATTTATTTACTTTCTGTGGATTAAACAATTTATTTGTTATTAAAAGTATCCAATTTTTTGTATTTATTTCGTTGTATATTATAAAGACTATAAGTCGTAAAATATGAATTATAGGAGGAAAAAAATTATGAATTTAATCTTTTTTAGTCTAAAAGGTATTTTAAATTTTTTATGCACAAACTTATTTTTATTTGGTTCTTTTATTTTTAGGTATTAAATTTTATTTCTAAGTAGATCGATAATATTAAAGAAGAATTTATTTAATTTTAATAATAAATAGTATTTACTTTTTTTATAATTAGTGGTATAAATTTTACGTCCTTGTACTAGAATATAGATGTCAAATTATATATTATAATAAAGACTTTAGATCTAATTTATGTGTTGTAAAATCCTATTCTATGTTATATAATCTAAAAGGAAAAATTATTGAACTTATATTTTATATGTAAATATTTATCCTTGATTTTTAGTTTTATTTCTGCTAAAATCTAATATGTTGACAATGTACAGACAATAATAAATGAGGAGGTGAATGGTTTGGCAAATATTAAATCAGCTAAGAAAAGAATACGCGTTATCGAAAAGAAAACTGCTTTAAATAAAGTAAGAAAATCTCAAATAAAAACTGCAATAAGAAAATTTGAAGATGCTGTTGCTGCAGGAAACAAAGAAGACGCTGTTGTTAAGTTCCAATCAGCTCAGAAGAGAATTCATCAAGTAGCTTCTAAAGGAACTATACATAAGAATGCTGCAGCTAGAAAAGTAGCTAAGCTTGCTAACAAGCTAAACAGTATGAACGCATAATTCTGTTTAATATTCTTATTGATAAAATATAAAAGCCAAAGATATTAACTATCTTGTGGCTTTTTTTATTATAGTAGGAAATATCACAAATTTAACTGCTTAATATAAAACTTAAATCAAAAATCAAAATCATATAAAAAAGGAAGTACCTAAAACTAATATAATCATTAGTTAAGATACTTCCTTTTTTAATCATATCTTATTTAGCAGTACTTACCTATAAAAATTTCAACTGCTAAAGTATCCCTAATAAGCCCGTTTTTTATCTTATAATCACTGTCAAGCAGATAATTAATAATTTCAGTTATCTCAGCATCTGAAAAGTTTGATGTTTGCTTCATTGCTTTACCCGCAACGAAAGGATGTATTCTCAATCTCTCAGCTATCGCTTTTGATGATAGCCTTTCAGACTGAAGACCTCTAGCCTGTATTATTAATTTAAACTGTCTTGATATCATCGCAAATATTCCAAGAACAGATTCACCTTCTTCAATCATATCATTAAGTATCTTCATAGCACTAGATGAGTTCTTTGCACCTATATTATCAATAAGTTTAAATATGTCATTTTCAATTTTCTTTTCAGTTAATTTATCTATTGCCTCTCTATCAACAGCATTTCCTTTTCCAATAAATGAACTAATCTTATTTATATCGTTTCCAAGATCTGCTAAGGTCTTTTCGCTGCTTTTATCTCTGTATCCGATTTGCTCTATAAAGTGCATGATTTGTGGATTTTCTATTATAACTCCATTGTTTTCAAATGTCTTTTTAGTCCACTTAAACAAATCCATATCAGATAATTTATCACAATTAACTAATTTACCATTTTTATTTATTTTTTTAACAAATGATTTTCTCTTATCAATTTCACCATACACTAAAAATACAACTGTAGTTGTATCTGGCATATTATCAATATAATCAAGTAAATATTTTTCATCGCTGTCTGAGAAATTTTTTTTCTTTCCCTTTAATAGCTCAAAGTCTTTTATTATTATTATCTTTCTTTCATCCATAAACGGAAGTGTTTCAATAGAACTTATTAGGTTACTAAGTTCTGTTTCCCTTCCATCTATAATATCTAAATTAAAATCTATCATGCTTTCATTTAATTTTCCCTTAAAAGCCTTTATAGCATTGTCTATAAGGAAGAATTCCTTACCATAAAAAAGATATAGATTTTCCATTTTGTCGCCGTTAATACTCTTTATAATATCCTTGTAATCCATTATCCTGCTCCCTCATCTCCTTTATCTCCCAATAAACCATATATGTAAATACAACTATATAATAAACCAACACAATATAAAACTTAGGGTTATTAATATCCAAATATGCAAAACTTAAATTGCCGACTTTGTCAAGTAAACAGTATACATTCTTAATAATTGATAGATTAATAAACGCAACAATTTTACTTATCAATAAAATTTTATATAAAAGTATACTAATAATACTCAAGTACATTATCACCGCTATAAATGGTACTACAATAATATTTCCTAATATAGAAAGAAGAGGAATCCCTCCAAATGTATAGTATATTATCGGCAATGTCAAAATATTTGAAGATATTGTGATTGAAATCAGCCTAAATTTTATAACCCTATAAAAAAAGGGTCCGAAGTATATTATAGACAATGTAGATAAAAAAGACAATTGAAAACTTACATTATACACAATAAAAGGGTTGCTAAATATTAATAAAACACCTATAAAAGCTAGTGTTGATATACCATCTCTTTTTCTATCGACAAAAACAGAAAAATAAAGCACTAATGAGAAAAATATAGCTCTTAATACTGAAGGAGAAGATCCCACCATTACGCTAAATATAAACATAAATACCATTAAAATAAATAGTTTGTAAAGATTATTTACACCTCTAATTAGAAAAGTGATAATTAAACACAATATACCTGTATGAAGTCCTGAAATAGCTATAATATGGCTTGTACCCGTTCTCTTAAACATAATCTTCTCTTCTTCTTCTAGGTCACTTGATTCTCCTAGCAAAATAGAATTTACGAAATTAGAATATTCTTTGTACAAATATCTAGTTATATTTCTTATACGCAACTTAAACTTGCCTATATATTTATAAAGTAAATTAACGCCTGATATATTATATGATTTAATATAGATAATTCCCTTACAACCTGTACTTTTTACATATCTTCCGTAATCAAAGTTATTAAATTTCATATTGTCTAAGCTCTTAAATTTACCCTTTACAACAACATTTTGTCCAATCATTAGATTAAAATTTTTAGAATAATCATTTACCAAATAAGAACCTACTTTATATTGATTGTATTTTTTCTTCTCAACTTTATTTTTTACTATACCCTCAATAACTACTAAACGATCATTAAAACTGTAGTCATATTTTTTAAAACTAGTAAATAAAATATCTGTACACAAAACAATTAGAAAAACAATAATCATAGGCCTTCTCAAACATTATCCACTCCACAAAGTTTTATCTAGATTATTTCATATATAAGATATTTTAAAACAAATAAAAATAAAAAAATAGAGATTCGTATAATATAAATAACCTATTTTAACAAAAAAGCATTTACAAGTATACTTAAATACTTGTAAATGCTCATATATATAGATTTATATATTTCCTTGTTTGTGTAAGAAATTTTTATTATAAGCTTTACCGACATAGTATGAAAACGGAAGTGCGATAACTGTGCTAATTATACCTTGTATCGAATTTGCTGGAACAGATCCAAATGCGATTATCCAACTACCTTTTAGAACATATCCTCCAATTAAATATCCACCTACCATGACAATAGTACCAACTATCATGGCAACAGCCATAGAACCTTTTGTTTTTATAGATCTGTATATCAAACCTACTACTAAACCCTCTAAACCTTTTATTACTAATGTAAACGGTGCCCAATGCGTGTATCCACTAAGAATATCTGCAAAGGCCGATCCAATTCCCCCTGCTAGCATCCCCGGTATTGGACCTAATACAACTGAAGAAATAAATATAATACTATCTCCAACATTTACATAACCACTTGTTCCTGGTATTGGTATCTGAATAACCATTGTGGCAACACATACAAAAGCTATCATAAGTCCGTTTAAAACTAAATTCTTTGTGTTATTCATCTACTACCCTCCTCATATTTTTTATAGCTTAATTATATCTGAATATAATTATAGCTACAATGGAAATTGTATCGGTACAATTTCTTTTTAGATTAATATGGAAATAAAATTTATACTATAAAATCAAAAACGACTATATTTATTAAATATAGTCGTTTATAAAATTAACTTTTTTACAGATTAGATTATTAAAAAATTCTATAATTATATTTCTTTTATCAGCTACATCCACCTCATAAAGAAATAATGTTTCTTCAATATTTAAATACGAAAAAGCAATTTGAGTCAATGCATTTATACTTAATTCCAAATCTTCTTTTTCTTCTGTAGTTTTAACTGTTGCACTTCCATCTTTTATATTCATTTTAAATACATGATTGTTTTCTTTAATTTGATCATCTACAATTTTTATATTTAAACTTCCTTCATAATCTTTATTTGTATCAATACTTTCAAAATATTTAATTACATTAATTACTCGCCCCATCATAAACGGTATAAGTTTAAGATCGACATCTTTAGGATTATCTAATATAAGTTTAAGTTTATCATCTATAGGAGCTGATATAGATACTTTTTTACACTGAGTATTGTGATTATATATAAATCCCATCATTGATTTCAGCGAGTCTATATCTTTATAAAATAATTCTCTTACAAACATAGTATTTCCGTTAAAAGAGTAAATCAAATATCCTTTATAACCATCATTTTCATAAATATAAAAATTACCATCTTCGCTCTGTATTTCTTCAAATAAATTTTTGAAATACTTATTGTCCCTAATAGTATATCCATTTAATCCATTCTGAAAGCTATCAGCCATATCTATAAGAGCTTCCATATGATCCTTATTAGATTTATGAAAATTTCCTTTTATCCTAAAGCTTCTCAAATCATCAACGTCAATATTGTATTGTATTTGGTCATAGCAATGCTCATAGCCATATCTTCTATATATTCTGTAGTCAATAGGCATTAGTATAGATACTTTCTCTCCTCTTTTATACAGCTCTTCAAGAGTGAAGTTCATCATTGATTTCATAAATCCCTTTCCTCTAGCTTCAGGTAGAGTTGAAACACCTACAACATATGATGTATCGTAATTTTTAGAGTTTAAATTAATTTTATATTGACCAAGTTGTAAAGATGAAATAATGTTCCCATCTTGCTCAACTACAACATTGTGTTCTTTAAAATACCTTTTTGAAAAATAATAATCCATGAATTTTTCTGTATCTCCAAAACAGTAACTCCATATCTCTTTTACGTCATCTATGTCTTTATCTATAGCATACCTAACATTTAACATACAATATTACGCCTCCTTGACGCTGTATTTTTCCACAAATCTTATCGGATGGTAAGAAAGTTTTGCTTTTCTAAGTCCTTCTATTCCCATATCTTCTTCTCTATTTACAAACTCAGCATCTGGGAATTCACTCACTAAAAACTGTTGATTTATAAAAGGATATAAACCTCTAATATCTGGATTAGCTTTCTCTACATGAATTAAAGCCATATTTGGATTTAAGTATTCTCCTATAGAAAATGCCTCTAGTTTTCCATCTATAGAAACTCCAAATACTTTTACTCTATCACTTAGTACATCATAATCATCAAATATTTTTTTGATTCCTACATATTCATCATCCATGCTCTCATCAAAGTCATCGCTCTCTTCTTTGTTTGCTTCCCAATCATTTAGAAGTTTAAGACAGGCATCAAAATCTTTTTTTCCTAGAAGTCTGTATTCATATCTTCCATCGTACTCTTTTAGGAAATAGTTAATATGATTTCTTTTCTTTTGATTTTTTCTTCCTTTTAATGTTCTAAGAGCATCTGCATCATAAACATAGTCAAATAGATCTCTTTCTTCTATATATTCAAATTTTCCAACATACTTTTCTTTTAAGAAGTCTACTACCTCATCCGTTATACCTCTTAAAAATATTTTTTTATTGTGCTTTTCAAAGAAGTTAAGTACAAAGTCAACTACTTCTGGCAGCTTATCTTTTTTTGCTAAAGGAAGTATAGAGAAACTATCTCCTTCGTACTCTCCAACTAATACTGCAAAATCATCTCCTATATAGTAACCTGTTTTGTATACATGTTGCCACATATAAAGCGTACTAAAACAGTATTCACATGCTTCATAATCCACTAGATCAAAATACGGATCCAAATCCCGTTTTGCATCTAGATTTATTTCTTTAAATAACATAAAATCCTCCTACATTTTAACGTGCATTGTTTAAAACACCTATTTATCTAAATCGAATAATTTAATTTAGATTTATAGCTAATATATTGTATTAAGATACCTTCAAATGTCAAAAATACAAATGAGGTAATTTACTTCTATTATATATTACCCATACTTTTTACATATAAACATCCAAAGAATGGAGTGGTTTATCAATTGAAAAGATGTCTTATTACAATATTACTTATTATAATAACACTTTTAAGTGCTTGTGACAAAACTCCTCTACTATCAGTTCATATTATCGATGTCGGACAAGGTGATTCTATCCTTATTCAAACGCCATCTAAAAAAAATATTTTAATAGATGGAGGTGACGAAGATAGCGGCAATATAGTTAAAAGCTATCTCAGAAGAAAGAGAATTAAAACCATCGATAAGGTAATAGCAACACACCCTGACAGCGATCATATTGGTGGCCTCGATAATATTATTGATGTGTTTGAAGTAAATTCTATATACATGACTGAAAAAACTTCTGACAGTGAATCATATATAAATTTGATAAATTCCTGTAAAAAGAAAAATTTAGATATTAAGTTCTTGGCCAAAGACGACCAACTAGATTTTGATAAAGACATTGATGTGCAAGTTTTATCTCCATCCAGGCTTTATGATGAAAGCAATCTTTCCTCTATTGTCTTTTATATGAAATATAAAGATAATGAGTTCTTATTTACAGGAGATTCAGAAAAAGAAAATGAAATTGAAATTCTGAATTCATACGATTTTGACGATATCGACTTTTTAAAAGTATCACACCACGGAAGTAGCTCATCTAGTTCTTCAGAGTTTATATCTGAAGTTAGTCCTAATATATCTGTTATTTCTTGTGGCTACAAAAACCAATATGGACATCCACATAAAGAAACTTTAAACACTCTTCACAACAATGGATCTCTTGTCTTAAGAACCGATAAAGTAGGAGATATGATTTTTTATAGTGATGGTAGCAAAATTTTTACAAAGAAAAATTATGATCACGATTAAAATACATAAATAGTATGTAAAGTATGATGAGACTAAATATAGACTCACCATACTTTTTTCAATAAATTTTACTCTTATTGTTCACCAACTATTTCATTTACCACAACAGAAGCAATTGTAAGTCCCCCAACAGAAGGAACAAACGAAATACTTCCAGGAGTTAACTTTCTTCCATTTACTACTCTCTTTTTAAGCTCTACTGGAATTTCAGTAGAGTATACCACCTTTAAATCTTTAATTTTTCTGTCTCTAAGCTCTTTACGCATAACCTTCGCAAGAGGATCTGTCGATGTATTGTATACATCTGTTACCACTATCTTTGTTGGATCTACTTTGTTGCCCATGCCCATACTACTAATTATCTTTATACCTTTTCTTTTACAAGTTTCTATCAGATGTATCTTTGATGAAACCATATCAATTGCATCTATCACATAATCGTATTCTTGGTCAAAGAATTTGTCGCTAGTATCTTCATTATACTTTTCCTTAAACTTTCTTATATTTATTTCTGGATTTATATCCAAAATCCTTTCTTCCATTACATCTACCTTATCTCTTCCAACAGTAGAGTGAAGAGCTGGTATCTGTCTATTTATGTTAGTTATATCTACATCATCGAAATCTACAATAGTAATGTTGCCTATACCCGCTCTAGCAGTTGCCTCTGCAACAAAACTTCCTACGCCTCCAACTCCAAATATTATTATATTTGCAGTTTTTAATTTTTCTAAACCTTCGTCACCAAGCAAAAAGCTTGTTCTTGTTGTAAAGTTGTTATCCAATCATTCCACTCTCCTATTAGCTGTATATCTATAAAAAATCCTTATTATATTATAACAAAATAATAAAATAAAAAAAGAGTATCTATATATAAAAACATCAACGTAGAAACATATCTGATATTATTATATAACCTATGAATTTAATATATTCATTCAGGGGTCATTTTAAGCATAAAATTAGTTACCCTTCAGTAACTACGCCTACAATTTCCTATTTATAAACTAATAAATCTTTAAATCTTTCTATGATATACAAACAACAGATAATTGAAGCTTGACGCAATGAGATTGGAGTTATTGGTAGCGGATCCACTACAAACCCAAATGTAAGATTTGCTATTTCTGCTTTGGAGGAATTTAGTAGATAAAAAACCGATAAATAAAGCAATTGCAATTCCTTCTTTAATTTACATAGTTATTTCTTCACCGATAATAGAATTTTTGATTTTATGACTAATCTACCTCAAAATTTACAATAAAAAAGCACCTACAATTGTAGATGTCTTTTAGTAATAATTATAAATATTGTGAGAAACGCAATTAAAATGAGAATTACCTCAAGCCGTTTATATTATATACATTTATTTTTATTTTAATACAAAAAACATCTTTATTTGTAAAGATGTTTTTTGGTGTTGCAGAATAACTTTTTTAATTTTTTTAATAAATATAATGTCATTATAATATATTTAATCATCCTTAATATTATGCCTCTATAATAGGTGCCTTTTAAGATGATGCGTATCAGTTTATAATAATTTATAATACCTAATAATAGGAGTGAAACAGTTTTGGTTATCCATATATCGTGCATTATTAATTTTAAATACAAAAACACCGCTGGTTAAGAGTCGAATAACAATATAACCAGGGTGTTTATCTTGTTTAATTCTACTGCTAGTTGAACTTGATCTATCGTCCATAACTTATTGTTATAGAAGTAATTGATTTAAAAGTATCGTCATATTCATAGATTAGACTTTATGGTATCGAAAATGTATCAATGATAAATAAAAAACCTCTAAACATTAGAATTTCTAACGCTTAGAGGTTTTACTGGCGGGAATGCGTGGGAGTCGAACCCACCTAAGAGGCTCCTAACCCCTCATACTAGTTTTGAAGACTAGAGGGCACACCGGCACCCATCCACCCCCATATTTAGATATTTTTCGATAAAACTCTTACCAACGAAGTTAATAATATCACAAATTTGAATTATTTGCAATAATCTTTATAGAAATTATAAATACAATTCTATATATTTTATAGTTTAACTCTATAATAAATAAAATACCCCAAAAAAGTAATATTTATTCTTACTTTTTTGAGGTATTTTATTTATTATAGTTATATCTAATTACAAAACTTTAATTTTTATATATTTAAATTTATTTACCAAGTATACGTATATCTATAGTTTTTCTACCCCAGTTATAAACTGTACTAGAATCGTTCATAAATATATCTATCTTGTTACCTTTTATTGCACTACCACAATCTTCTGCAGTAAATACCATATCAAATTGAGGTATATACACCTTAGTACCGTAAGGTATAACTTTTGGATCTACCGCTATAGTCCCCCACTTTGGTTTTGTTCCTGTAGCTGTTATGCTATGCCCTGAATATGCAGTAGCAACAACTTTCATACTCTGTCCATTTTGACTAGTGCTAGTTTTAGATGAAGATGTTGCTAAATTTCTTGAACTAGTCCCTCTTGATGTAGCAACTTGCATATCTACATCAGCAACTTCTTTAACAACTTTGTTTACTGGTTTAGTCTTTACAATTTCCTTAACATATTCTTTGTTTACTAGATCACCATTATGGTAAGTTAGTTTATATACTACTTCATTTTCCCCTGCTTTACCTTCTTCTTTTACTTCAGTCTTTCCAGATGTAGAATTTGCATTTTTAATAACTTCTGTTAAAAAAGGAATCTCTTTCTTTTCTTTAACTGTTTTTTCTTCAACGTTTATAACTTCTATTCTGTCTCCACTTGCTAGCTTTTTATTAAATCCTGTGCTTACTATATCATTATCATCATATTTAACTTTTTGATCTTCTAGAATACTTTTTACATCCGATTTTAATGTTGACACCTTCGTCTCTTCACCATTTACTACTAAGGTTATCTCCTTATTAATCATCGAGTATCCTGATAGAATTCCAACTGACAGTACAACTGCTAAAGCAGAGACTTTCAAATTGCTCATTTTCTTAAAACTCATAAAAAATTTCCTCCATTGATAAACCCATATAATTTATATTTAATCTCAATTTCCATATTTTTCTTTCGTAATTTACTGTAACCATATTGTAACCTTTAAATTTTATTTTGTCAAATTCAAAGAAAAAAAATGTACCCACCAAGCTATTGCAAGCATTTGAGTACATTTTCGACTTGTTACAACACTGTTACTTTTGTAGTTTTTACAAAATTTGCTACAGATTTTCTATCTGCCAATTTATAGGATCTTTACCAAGTTCGGTTAGAATATTGTTTATTTTTGAGAAATGTTTGCATCCAAAAAATCCTCTATATGCTGATAATGGACTTGGATGAGGCCCCTCTAATATGTAATGTTTACTTTTATCTATTAGTTTTACTTTACTTCTTGCATTGCCTCCCCAAAGTACAAATATGACTGGATCTTCACGATTACTTAAAAGAGATATTATTTTATCAGTGAAAATTTCCCATCCTTTATTGTTATGAGAATTTGCTTCATGTGCTCTTACTGTCAGAGCTGTATTAAGTAGCAACACCCCTTGATCCGTCCAAGGCACTAAGTACCCGTTATTTGGCATGTAACAACCTAAATCATCCTGAAGTTCTTTATACATATTAAGAAGTGATGGTGGAGTCTTTACATTTGGCTGCACTGAAAATGACAAGCCGTGGGCTTGATTATCTCCATGATAAGGATCCTGTCCTAGTATTAAAACTTTTGTATCTTTATATGACGTATGCTTTAGTGCTTCGAATATAAAATGCATATCTGGGAATATCTCGCGGGTGCTATACTCTTTAATTAAAAACTTTCTCAAGTTTTTGTAATATTCTTTCTCGAACTCTGCAGCTAGTAAATCATCCCAATCATTTCCTATATTCACCATATTAACAGTCCTCCAATATATTATTTATTTGATAAAATTGTATATGTAATTATACAAAATACCAATGAAAATTTATTAATGTATTTTAATTATTTTTTGTAAGGTTTTGTCTTTTTAAAATATTTTAATACTATTTTTTCACTATTTTATAATATCATTTATGACTAAAAAACTCAAAATTTTGATTTAAAATATAACAAATAAATCCTCATTTTTTAATTTAACTCAGCATTCTATTACAACAAATAAAATTCTACAAATAACTATGATATAATAAACAATATACAAATTCATAGGAGGAAGAACTATCATGAATAATAAAAAAGTCACCTACCCTATAATACTATTGACTTTAGGACTTATATTATTTTCTTTTTATAGAGCTTATAATAAGCCTACTGAGTACTCAAAAAACTATTTTGCTCTTGGTACAGTCAATGAGGTAAAAATTTATAATGTAAAAAAATCTAAAAGCGAAGTAATCCTAGACGAATGCGAGAAAATATTAAGAGACATAGAAAACAAAATGAGTACAAAAATATCTTCAAGTGAGGTAAATAAGATAAACAATGCTTCTGGAGAGTCATATGTAAAAGTCTCTGATAAGACTTATTTTGTAATTAAAGAAGCAGTTAAGTATGCAAAGATTTCTGACGGAAATTTCGATCCAACAATCGGTCCTCTATCTAGCCTCTGGGACATAGGAACAAATGAAGCAAAAGTCCCCACTAAAGATGAAATCGATAAACTACTTCCGTTAGTTTCTTATAAAAATATACTTTTAGATGACAACAATAAATCAGTAAAACTAAATAAAACTGGTATGAAATTAGACTTAGGCGGAATTGCTAAAGGATATGCAGCTGATGAAATTGCGAAATATCTAAGGTCTGAAGATGTAGAAAAAGCTATAGTAAATTTAGGCGGAAATATATATGTAATTGGTACTAAAAACGATGGTTCGGAATTCAGTATCGGTATTCAAGACCCAAATAAAGAAGATGGAAAAGCTATAGGTAATATAAAAGCTCATGATACATCTGTAGTAACTTCTGGTATTTATGAAAGATTCATAAAGAAGGACGGAAAACTTTATCATCATATATTAAGTCCATTCGATGGCTATCCTTATGATAATGAACTTAGCGGAGTAAGTATTATCTCTTCAAAATCAATTAACTGCGATGCACTTTCTACTTCAGTATTTGGACTTGGAGTAGATGAAGGACTTAAATTGGTTAATAGTCTTGACGATGTAGACGCAATATTTATAACTAAAGATAAAAAAATCTACTTGTCTAACAGCGCTAAAGGTAAATTCAATTTAATCAGTAAAGAATATACAGTCATTGAGTAATTCTTAAATATATACTATTAAATCAAAAAAACACCGTATATTAATTATACGGTGTTTTTTTGATTTAATAGTATATATCAGAAAACTCAATTTTTATTCTTTCTTCTAAGTTATATATTCTTTTATCTTCATTAACTATATCGTAAATTACTGGCTTAATTGGTACTTTTAGCCTGAATTCAGTTCCTTCATTCTCGTTACTCAATACTTTAATATCTCCACCATGTAGTTCTATAAGATTTTTCGCTATTGAAAGGCCTATTCCACTTCCCTCAGTATTTCTAGAAAGTGTTTTATCTACTTGTGAAAACTCTTCAAATATTATCTCTAGCTTGTCATTTGGTATCCCAACCCCTGTATCTTTCACACTAACCACAACATCCTCAGATTCTACTACGTATATGTTTATAGAAATTGTCCCTCCGTAATCTGTAAACTTTATACAATTTGAGAGTAGGTTAAGCATAATTCTTTCAAACTCTAATTTATCAATGTATGTATTTATCTCTTCTTCCTCAGTATCGAATACTATACTCAATCCTTTCCTTGATGAGTATGGCTCTATTTTCATGAATAAATCTTCAACTACTTCTACAACATTATAACTAGCTAACTTCAATCTGTAAAAACCAGATTCCATTTTAGTTAAGTCTATAATATTGTTTATTAGCCTCTGAAGTCTATATGAACTCTGTCTTACTAACTCTACATGTCCTCTAATATTGTTATGGTAATCTATAACTTTTCCACTTCTGTAAAAAGAGTCTACTAGTTGGTTAGAGCTAGAAATTACATTTAGTGGAGTTTTTAATTCATGAGACATATTTGCAAAGAACTCAGTCTTAATTTTATCTGCCTTAAACCTTTCAAGCAATTCAGCTTCTGCTAGCTCATAATTTCTCTTATGTATTAAATCCTTGACAATAATCATAATTAACTTACTTTTTTTCATCGTAAAAGGAAGAATACTTAGTTCAACATTTTTACGTTCACCACTCAGTGAAATAAATTCGTGAGATATAAGGTTTTCACTACTGCTATCATTTTTTACATTCTTCACTAATTTCTCTATATCTTCGTATTTTAAAGAATTGTCTACAAATTCTTTAAGATTTTTGCCTACTATCTCAGATGAAGTTTCCATATCCAATATATTTAACATAGATTTATTTACATATGCAATCTTCATATTTCTGTTTACAAGACAAATACCATCTGGAAGTACATCTATAAAGTCAGCATATGAATCTTGGCTATCTTCGAGTTTTATTTTAGATATTTTACGATCAGTTACATCTCTAACAACTATTATATAGGTATCTTTATCATCTTTTGCATATTTAGCATAGTCAAACTCTACATAGATAATATTCTTTCCAACCCTATACATTCTTTCAAGCTGTCCACGTTTACAACAAGCTAAAAAATCTATTTCATCTATTTTTTCCTTAAACATCTTTTTACAAGCTCTATTTGTATAAATAATTTTGTCGTCGTGAACAACAACAATACCATCGCCAACGCTTTCTAAAAATCTTTCATATCTCTCATTTGCTTGATATATTTTTTCCTCAGCTTCTAACTTTTTAGTTTTATCTTTAAATACACATAAGACTCCCTGTATATTTGATCCAACTATCAAAGGTGATAACTTCACTTCAAAAGTCATTTTATCTACTGTTTCTATATGTTTTATTGCGTCTAATTTTTCTTTACATACATAATTAAAACTCTCCATCAAGTCATTGTAGTTTATTATGTACTCATGTAAACTATCTTTAGGTTTTCCGGAAATAAATATCTCTTCAAAAATTGAATTTGCAAAAGATATTTGTTTATGTAAATTTAATACAATAATCCCATTACAGGAAAGATCTAATGTAGTTTGAAGTTTTATTTCTTTTTGTTGAAGCTCTTTTTTTAAATCAGCTATTTTTTGGTTTTCTAAAATCAGCATTTTATTTTTTTCTTGCAATATTTCATTCTTTTCTTTAAGTTGATCATTTGTGTAATTTAATTGATCATATGTCTTTTTTACTGTTATATAAGTCATATATCTATAAATATAATACATAGTTAGATTGATTGTAATTTGACTTATTACATCAATTACATATAAATTATTTATAATAGGGTAAAGCAAAGAAGGCACTGTGGAAATTAACAATAATTGTACAATTCTCTTATAACAAATTTTTTCTTCCCCTAATATACTAATACTATCCGATTTAATTTTTCTAAGCACTAATATTGAGAAAAATAACATAGTCAAACTAATAAAAACCCTAACCTCATAGTACGGAATCGTTCCATTTCTATTGCTATCTATAAATTTAAAAAACAATACTACTGATACTATAATTACTAAAAAAATTACAAACTCAACTACACTCCTAGTAACAGTTTTTTTATTCTTTACATGTCTAATACCTAAGTATATTGCTACAGCAGGAGATAAATCAGTAATTGCAAGTGTTATTATGTTAATATCAAACATCATTTCTGGTAAGACTCTAAAATTTAAATACTTAATTAAGAATATACATTCTACACCACCTATTATTATTGCAACAATACCTAAAAATGTCTGTAAAGTTTCCATTTTATAACGACTTGTGTTTAATATAATCATTCCCATTGCAATTAAAAATGTGGCATATAAACAATGAATCATAATTTCAAATCTTACAATATCATTTATTAAAAACATAACCGTTACCGATATCAAAATTAAAATCGTCACATCTCTAACTTCATTAAATTTTATTCCATTTATATTTACAGCTTCGGCTAAACCTGTTTTCAAATCGCTCATACTCCTTAACAATATTTTAATATAAATAACTATACGATACTCGACACATTAATTCCTTCTTTCATTTTCAAATACAAATAAATATATTTTTTTATTTTTTTCAACTTCATTATATCGTACAAAATTTATTTAAATATAAACACTCGACATAATATAGTTCTAATATTTTAAATTTTCGTTAAATAAATCTATTCGTTTTTATATACAAATTAAAAGTGCATTCAAATTAATTTGTAATGCACCTTTAGTGTTTATTAAAATTGTTTAAGAGTTAAAAAACACCCTTTTATTATCTATTCTTTTAGTTATTTTGTTTCTATCAAAGTTCTCAAGTATAATCATACAGTTCTTTCTACTTGAGTCAACTAGGTCTCTATACTCACCTAAAGTAATCTCTCCATTTTTTTCTATATAATCTATAAGTATTTTTTTAGCTCTTTCATAAATTTCCTTATCCATAATATACATATCATCTAGTTTTTCAATATCTTCACCTATCATAGATTCTAAAACTTCATTGTAGTTATTATTTTCGCAAACTTCTTCAATAGTTAAAATTGATGACATTCCACAGGCTTTTAATTTTTTCTTGATATTTGTAAAAATAGATTTCTGAGCTTCATTTAATTTAACTTCGAATTCTTTTAATGAAACTATATTTCCAACAACTTTTATGATACCTTCATTGCTAAATCTATCAAGCAGTAAATCCATCTCTCTAGTTTTAAACTTACTCGCTACCTTTGATCTCAATTCTTCCTTTAACATACCTTTTCTAAGTCTGAATTTTTTATGGTAATTATCTAATAAATCGACTGCTTTATCTCTGAGCATATTAT
The DNA here is from genome assembly GCF_018917235.1 of Metaclostridioides mangenotii. GTDB lineage: Bacteria > Bacillota > Clostridia > Peptostreptococcales > Peptostreptococcaceae > Metaclostridioides. Next base: position 115,394 of record NZ_JAHLOF010000004.1, on the reverse strand, counting down.
ACTTATTTATGTGCATATAAATATTGTTTATATTTAGTAATTTACCTTCTTCTATGAGTTTATCTAATGATTTAGTTACATCAGCCTCGTGAGCCCCACTATAACTCATAATTTCTTTTATGGATAAATACTCTTCACTAGATTTAATAAATTCTTCGATAATATCTTTTAAGTCACCTTTTTCTTTAACAATTAAAGCATCAATTACTTTATCATCAAATCTCTTATGTTTTTTAGGAGATGGATCTATTATAACTCCACCACCTATTGTTTCCATAGGAGAATATAATCTAAGTACAAATTTATCTCCTTTTTTAGATACTATACTTTCTTCTAATCTAAGCTGAACAAAAGCACTCTCTCCAGGTTCGATCTTTTCAATATTTAACGGTACTGCTCTACATAAAATTTCTCTAGTACCGTGATAAAGCCTTAATCTATCCCAGTGCTTTATAGATTTTTCTGTATGTTTTACAGCTGACAATTTAACATCTAACATCATGGATTCTTCAAGAGAATTTGGAGATGCTAAAACATTTCCCCTCTCTATATCTTCTACTTTCACATTGGAAATATTTATCGCCGTTCTCTGTCCAGCGTATGCTGTTTTAACATCCTCCCCGTGAACCTGTATACTTCTTATCTTAGTTTTTAGATTTTTAGGGTATATTATTAAGTCATCATCAATATTAATTTTACCTTCAAATAATGTACCTGTTATCACAGTTCCAAATCCCTTTACAGAGAAAACTCTATCTATATTTAATCTAGCCGGAGAATACACATTTTTATCTTCTATATCGTCACTTAACTCATCTATTTTATGAATAAGTTTATCAATACCTCTTCTAGAAATTGAGTCTACTTCAATTATCTCTGAGCCTGCCAAAAATGTATCCTTTATTTTTTCAGAAACATCCTCTTTTACTAAACTAACAAATTCAGGATCAACAGCATCGCATTTAGTAAGTACAACTATACCCTTTTTTACGTTTAGGTATGATAGTATATCAAGATGCTCTACAGTCTGAGGCATTACACCTTCTTCAGCCGAAACCACCAAAAGTACCATATCAAGACCCGAAGCTCCTGCAAGCATATTCTTAATAAACTTCTCATGGCCAGGAACATCGACTATACCAACTCTTTTATTACTAGGTAAGTCAAAATAAGTAAATCCTATGTTTATTGAAATTCCTCTCTTTTTTTCTTCATCAAGAGTATCAGTTTCTCTACCTGTTAGTGCTTTTATAAGAGTAGTTTTACCGTGATCAATGTGTCCTGCTGTTCCTATAATGACATTCTTCATTTTTTCCTCCTATTTAAAAGCCTTTTCTAATTCTTTTGCAACTACATCGAATTCATCATCAAATATAGTTCTAACATCTAATATATATTTATCATCATAAACTCTTGCAATAATATGTGAATTGCTAAGTCTTAGTCTTTTTTCTAGTTCAGAAATACTTATACTCTTTGGACTTATCGCTATTACTCTACTCTTCATAGTTTCTAGAGGCATTGAACCTCCACCAACTTGTGATAGACCATCTTCCATCGAAATATTTGCATCTAAGTTTAAATTATCAATTTTATTGAACAAGTTTTCTGCTCTCTGAGTTAATTCATCATAAGTATAAAGTAGCATTTTAAGCGTTGGAACATTTTCTAAAGCTATATCTTCATCCAAATACATTCTTAGAGTTGCTTCTAGAGAACAAATAGTCAATTTATCAACCCTTAGAGCCCTAGTAAGTTGATTTTTCTTCATCTTCTCTATATACTCTTTTTTTCCAACTATAATACCTGCTTGTGGTCCACCTAACATCTTATCACCACTAAATGTAACTATATCAGCACCATTTTTTAGTGAGTCCATTACTGTTGGTTCATAAGTCATTCCAAATTTAGAGAGATCTATAAAAACTCCGCTTCCAAGATCTTCTATTACTGGGAGTTTATATTTTTTACCTAGATCTGAAAGTACATCTACACCAATGTTTTCTGTAAATCCTAAGACTCTGTAGTTACTAGTATGAACCTTCATAAGTACTTTTGTATTTTCTGTTATAGCGTCTTCATAATCATTTAAATGTGTTTTATTAGTAGAACCTACCTCTATTAAATCAGCTCCACTTAAAGTCATAATACTTGGTATTCTAAAAGATCCTCCGACTTCTACAAGTTCTCCTCTAGAAACTATTGCCTCTCCACCTTTCGCCATTGTACTTAAGACTAATAAAACTGCTGCTGCATTGTTATTAACTACTAGTACATCTTCAGCCCCTGTAAGTCTCTTTATTGTGTCTGTAAGATGTACATACCTAGACCCTCTCTCTCCTTTGTCAAGATTGTACTCAAGATTTGAATACCTTGACGCAGCTGTCCACAATTCATCCTTTATTTTATCACTAAGTAAAGATCTTCCTAGATTTGTATGAAGAACTGTGCCTGTAGCATTTATTACCTTTTTAAGCGATAAAGAGTATTTGTTAATAACATTTTCTAAAGAGATTTCTACAATTTTATCAAAATCAACCTTGTAAGAATCAACTTCTTCATCTTCAAGTTTAACAATCTTCTGTCTATTATACTCAATACTTTCTCTTATCGACTCAAGAATCAACATTCTTGGATAAGACTCTAAAACTTCAACAATTCTTTTATCACTTATTACTTCATCAACCGATGGCAACATTGCAAATAGATTTCTTTTGTCCAAAACTATCCTCTCCCTATAAAGTTTATATTATTTTAATATATTTATCTTCTTCTTTTTTCTCAATAACCTGACCGATTATCTTAGCTTCAATAGATCCGTTATCCTTCATGTCTTCAGCTAACTCTTCTGCTAAATCAGCTCTAACAGATACTAACAGGCCTCCAGCTGTTTGAGGATCGTAAAATACATCCTTGACAGCTTCATTTATATCTCCAACAACTTCAACATCTTTTGATGCGTGATACATATTTTTATACATTCCTTCTGGTATAATTCCCATTTCTGCCATATCCACAGCACCATCTAATATTGGCACTTTTTTTGAATCTATTTCTATAACTACTTCAGATGCTTTAGCCATCTCTAGTGTATGACCAATTAAGCCAAACCCTGTAATATCGGTTACAGAATTCACTTCATAATCTTCAAAACTCATAGCCGCGTATTTGTTTAAATGAATCATAACTCTTATAACTTCATCAAAAATCTCTTGGGATACCATTCCTTCTTTCATAGCAGTATTTAAGATACCAACTCCTACTGGTTTTGTTAGAATTAGTTTATCCCCAGGTTTTGCTCCAGAATTAGCAAGTACTTTATCCGGATGAACTGTACCTGAAACAGAAAGCCCGTACTTAGGTTCTTGATCATCAACTGTATGCCCTCCTACTAAAAGAGCACCACTTTCTTTAACTTTATCAAAACCGCCTTTAAGAATTTCAGCTAGCACGTCCATATCATGACAAGACGGAAAGCAGACTATATTCATAGCTACCAAAGGTTTTCCTCCCATAGCATAAACATCAGAAAGTGAATTCGATGCGGATATTTGTCCAAATATATAAGGATCATCCACCATTGGTGTGAAAAAGTCAAGTGTTTGAATTAAAGCCGTTTCATCATTTAATTTATATACTGCAGCATCATCTGCTGTTTCTAATCCAACTATTAAATTTTCTGTATTCTCATTTTTTGGAAGCTGAGATAACACTGATGCCAGAACTTCTGGACCAATTTTTGCGGCTCAACCTCCCGCTTTTGTCATATCAGTAAGTTTTTTAAATTCTTTTCCCATGATTCTTCCTCCTGTCCCATACTTCTACATATTAATAATAACATACTACAAATCTATAAAAAATACTTATTATTATGTTATGTTAATTATTTTGGCCTTTAATTAACACTTATTAAGTCTTTTATATTATCAAACTTTTTCTCTCCTATACCGTTTACATTTTTTATATCTCCTATTGATTTAAATTTTCCATTATCCTCTCTGTGTTGAATAATTTTGTTTGCTGTTGCCTCCCCAATACCGGGAAGTGTATCTAATTCTTTAACATCTGCTGTATTTATATTAACTTTCGAAGATTTGTTCTGATCCGGTTTGTTAGCATTACTGTTAGATGTATTAGTCTGTCCACTATTACTTACTTGATTTATCTCCTCATCTTCAACTGAGATAACTTCACCTATTCGCGGTACAATGTAATGTTTTTCATCTTCCAACTTTATAGCCATATTAACTCTGTTAAGATCTGCATCTTCGGACGTACCCCCTAACATCTTAATTGCATCAAACAATCTTTTATTAGATTCAATAGTAACTATACCTGGCTTTTGAATAGCACCACTTATATACACTGTAATTTTGTCTAGGTTCACTTCGTTTTTATTACCATCCAATTTTTTTATCCCATTCTTTGATTTATTCTCCCCTGCCTCTTTCTTTATATTACTTTTATTGCTGGTGTCTATTTTACTGTCACTTACAACATATACATTACCAGTACCTATACCTTGTTTTATTAATACGATAAGACTAAAAACTAAAATCAACAAAAAAAATTACCATAATTTTCTTCTTTTTTTTCATATATACCACTCCCTTCTTTTAATTATTGCCATGTTTATGCTATACTAAAATATGAATTTATAACTTGGAGGTTAATATGAAAAGGATATTGTCACTTTTATTAGTCGGCTTTGTTACAATAGCTCCTGCCATAGGTATGACTAATATTTCTTACGCTATCAATAATGAAGAAAATAATACCACTCAGACAACAAATGAAACTGTTAATCCAATTAAAGGGGATACCGAAAACAAGACAACTCAAGAGGTCAGTAATAAAGATTCACTGCCATTGCAAGCAAAATATGCAGTACTTCTTGATTACGAAACAGGAAAAACTTTATATAGTAAAAACGGAAATCAAAAGCTTTACCCTGCTTCTACTACAAAAATGTGGACGGCATATAATGTTTTAAAAAATGTATCTGACCTAAACGAAATAATAAAAATAGAAGACTTGCCAACTATTGAAGGTTCAAGTATGTACCTAAAAGACGGAGAGTCCTTTACTGTAAAACAACTTTTAGATGCTTTACTTGTTCATTCTTCAAACGACTCAGCATTTGTATTGGCTAGATATGTAGGAAAAGGAGACGTAAATAAATTTGTAGAAATGATGAATACGGAAGCTAAGGCAATCGGTGCTGTAGATACTCATTTTACAAATCCACATGGTCTTCCGGATCCAAACCACTATACTACAGCCCATGATATGGCTGTAATGTCAAGAAAAGCAATGAGCAATACTGTATTTAGAGAAATCGTTAAAACAACATATATAAAATATGACGCTACAGAGGCGTATCCATTTGAAAGACATTTTTCTAATACTAATCAACTTTTAACTTCTAGCGGAAAAATGTCCTATAAGGGTAAAGAGGTAAATATAAAATACGATATAGTAGATGGTATAAAAACTGGATTTACAGATGCGGCTGGTAAGTGCTTACTTTCTAGCGCAGTAAAGGATGATAGAAGAGTAATCGCAGCAGTATTTAATTCTACTAATGATGGTATTTATTTAGACTCAAGAGAGCTTTTAGACTACGGATTCGATAATTACTACACAGCTACTGTACTTGACAGAGAAGATTATGTAAAGACTAAAAAAGTCATGTTCACTAAACAGAAGGAGTTAATTTATAAACCTAAATATAGTTATAAACTAACACTTAAAAACGGTGAACAAATGAAAGATTACACAATAAAATCGAACTTAGATGAGATAAATCTTCCTGTTAATAAAGGTGATAAAGTTGGTACTTTAGATGTATACAGCGGTAGTGAAAAAGAGAAATCTATAGACTTAATCGCTCAAAACAATTTAAATAGTATATTTGCATTTATAACAGAAAACGCATTATACTTTAATATATTTAAAGGTGTATTAGGACTTGCAGTAATTTTAATAGTAGTAAAAATTGGATTTAAAATAAAGAAAAAACGTAATAAATAATATAAAACATAAAAAGGTCTACAGAAAACGAAAAATCACCATAAATTCTGTAGACCTTTTATATTTTTATGTATTATTTTTTTAAAAACTATATTCTAAGATGAATCAAGCTAAATATACTAATCCGAACGATTATTCAATATCAATATTGTAAATACAGTTATCACAATTTCCAAGACATTCATTTACCATGTTTAGACATTCTGTAAAAGCAACCTTACTGCTGTTTTTATGTCTTACTATTGGAATATCCTGTTTCTTTGCTTTACTTTCTACAATTCTACACATCTTATGTGAAACTGTTGAGGTCAATATAACTACTGCGTCCGGGTTTCCGATAGATTTACTTAATTTAGACGATGCAGTTGTATAAACTTTTGTTTTAAATCCATTCTTTTTACCTAATTGCATATAGTCTCTTTCCATTCTTTCGTGTCCACCGATTACTAATAAATTCATATTATCTCCTCCATTTATATTAATTATTACTCAATATTGATATTCATTATCATTAGATAATATGATATACCTAAATTACATTTTTGTCAACTCCCTCTAAATTTTTTTACAAAATTAAAGAACCCATATGATCTAAGCTTTTTCACTTATAATCAACAGGTTCTTCTCAATTGGTTTTATTAGTTATTCTTTAAAACTTTATTATCTTAAATTTTTCTTTATACCTTTATTCAAAATACTCTCATAATCTATAAAATCATATATATCTTCGTCAAACGAATCTGAGAATTTTCTAAGTTCATCCAAAGTTAATTCTTCTATAGCTTTATTGTTATCCTCGCAATATATCACAATATTACCAACTATTCCATGAGCGTCTCTAAATGCAACTTTATTTTTAACTAAATAGTCTGCAACTTCTGTAGCATTTAAAAATCCATTTTTTACTGCTATCTTCATATTTTCCTTATTTATTCTTAATGTAGCAATCATTCTCTCCATTATTTGTAGACACATCTCAAGAGTATGAACACTGTCAAAAAATCCTTCTTTATCTTCCTGCATATCTTTGTTATAAGTAAGAGGAAGTCCTTTCATCACAGTTAAGAGACTAAATAAATTCCCATAAACTCTACCTGCTTTACCTCTTATTAGCTCAGCTCCATCAGGATTTTTCTTTTGAGGCATAATACTACTTCCAGTAGAATATAGATCGTCTAATTCAACATACTTAAACTCTTGTGAACTCCAAAGGATTAGTTCTTCACTAAGTCTACTTAAGTGCATCATTATTATAGAAAAATCACTCATTAATTCTAATAAATAGTCTCTGTCACTTACACCATCCATAAAGTTGTCTACAGGTTTTTTAAAACCTAACTTCTCACTTGTAATATTTCTATCTATATCGTGAGTCGTCCCTGCTAGAGCACCACATCCTAATGGTGACTCATCAAGTATATCAAGTGCATTTTTTAGTCTCTTTTCATCTCTATCAAGCATGCTGAAATACGCTAGTAGATGATGTTTAAAAGTTACAACCTGTGCTCTTTGTAGATGAGTATATCCTGGCATAATTACTGAATTGTTTTCAGCTACTTGTTTAACTGTTCCTTTTAAATTTGAAACTAACTTTATAAGACCTATAGTTTTTTCTTTTGCAAACAATCTCATATCCACAGCAACTTGGTCATTTCTACTTCTTCCCGTATGTAGCTTTTTACCAACTTCGCCTATTCTCTCTATTAAATTTATCTCAACAAAACTGTGTATATCTTCATAGTTACCTTCAAGAAGTAACTTTCCATCTTCAATATCACTTAATATACTGCTTAAACCATTAGATATTTGTATTGCTTCCCCCTGAGTTAACAAACCACATTGCTGTTGCATATGTACATGAGCTAAACTTCCTTCTATATCTTTTTTGTATAGTACACAGTCGTATCCAAATGATTTATTGAATTCCTCCATAAGTTTATTTTCTTCTTTTCTAAAACGTCCACCCCATAATTTCACTCTCGTCACCTCATATTAATAGTTATTTTATATTTGTAGCTAAATCTCCAACTTCATCAGTATCCATAAATTTAAAAATCGCATTTGCAAATCCACTTTCTTCATTTGTATCTGTAACATAATCTGCAATTTTTTTAATGTCGTCATTTGAATTTCCCATTGCGACACCAAGACCCGCATATTCTATCATCTCAATATCATTGTAATTATCGCCAAAAGCAATTATTTCACTTCTATCAATATTTAAATGTTTACATAACATCTTTATAGCTTCTCCTTTATCTACTCCTTTGCTCATTATCTCTATATTATTTTCCCATGAGGAAGTAATTTTCAACCCTTTAATAGTTTCAAGCTCTTTTCTAATAATAGGTAGAATAGATGCATCATCTTCTTCAATAATAGTAAACTTCAAAATATCATTATTTTGTATAGATTTCTTTAGATCTTTTTCTATAACTACTTTAGTTTGAGTTTTCATAAATTCATTTATTCTGTAATATACACTATCTATTTTATCTGTATCTTTGCAGAATAAAAGATCTTCATGTTGACATTGATAGTATACACCGTACCTCTCTAATACCGCTGCCGCCTTTAAACATAAATCAGTGTCTATTTTTTTTGAATATATAAGTTTGCCGTCAGATGATTTTATAAGGGATCCATTGCAAGCTATTATAGGTATCTCCATATTTAAATACTCTATATGTTGTCTGGCTGAATCATACATTCTACCTGAGGCCAAAGCTACCTTTACACCATTTTCTATAGCAAAGTCTATAGCTTCCCTATTCTTTTTAGTCAATTCCTGTTCTCTATTTAATAAAGTTCCATCCATATCCGTCACTATTAGTTTGTATTGCATAATTTTATTTCACAACCTTTTACTATATTGTATAAAAAAATTTGTTTACCCTCTTTAAATTATAACATAATTTTCGCTATATCAATTGTAATAACTTTTATTATTTAAATGCCAATAGTTATTTCATTTTTTATATATTCACTTGACAATCAAGTGTAATAAATATACTATATGAATATGCTTTAAGAATATTCATATGAATTATTCATAACTTTAGGAGGTAAATTATGGCAAGGGGATTGAAGGTGTTTACAGCCGAAGACAAAAACAGAATTAAAAGTAATCTAATAGATATTTGTAAAGAGCTTTGGATATCACAAGGATATAAGGAAACAAGTATAAAAGAGCTATCTTCTAGGGTGGGGATTTCTACAGGAGCTTTTTATAATCTATACTCTTCTAAAGAAAGTTTATTTTTCGAGACTCTTTGTGAAGTGCAGATTTCAATAAATCAAAAATTCATGGACGCAATATCGCAGAACTCAACTAAGCAAGGTTTCTTACATGCAGTAAATGAATTATACTTCGAATACAACAATAAGCCTTTTTTATACAATACTAAGACTCCTGATTTTTTATTGCTATATAATAAACTTACACTAGAACAAATTAAAACACTCGAAGCTTACAATGTTGAGCTTTTCCGAAAATCTATACAAAAAGCAGACTTAAAACTTAAGATTGATGAGAATCTAGCCTTCTCAGTATTCTCACTATTATTCTCGACAATAGCTTCTAAAGATGATTTATCGAAATGTGGTGATTACCACGGTGCATTTTTATTTATAATAAATAGAATCGTTGATGATATATTTGAATAGTAAATTTAAATATATACTACTCGTAATCTACTAATTTATTTAAATTTGAGAATTATAAAAAATAAACGGAGGTAAAAATTAATGGTAGAATTAATTTCAAATGTAATAGACTTTATTTTAAGATTTACTCCCATACTTATTACCGTAAATATAGTTTTTGCCATAGTCATGATGTTTTTTAGTTACTACATATCAATCAATAATAAGGAATTTAGCAAAATCAAAAGAATTGGGTCTATTATATGTTTTATAATATCTATATTAAGTGCAGCAAGCGCAATTATAAACTCGATTTTTGCATTTATGTTGTCACATTATAGTTAGATTAATAGTCTTAAAGGAGAAAAAATAAATGAAAAAAATAGTTGAAAACTTAAGCACTACTATTGAATCAGCTTCAAAGTTGGCCAATGTTCAAATTAAAATCCCTAAAATACCTGAACCTAGTAAAAGAGATTATCAGATTAGTACTATTACTAATGGAACCCTTGGTGCTTGTCTATTCGCATATGGTGTAATATCTTCAAGTAAATGGTCTGTTGTACTTGGTACTCTCGCAATTGCATGTTCAATTTTCATAACTAAAAAAAAGTAAATTTTTTTATTACATTAAAATCTTAAAGCCTAGAGATTTAAAGAATAACTTTTAATCTCTAGGCTTATTTTTATATCATTTCTTAATATTATATCTTAAACTTAAACCATATAATTATTTTTAATAATTGTTACTCTATATTCATTGATTCTATAGAAATTTTTCTCTTTCTAAATATAAGCTTTTTCAACTCCATAATTATTGATGCAAATAAAGCTAAACCGAAAGAAATACCGAGCTCTCTAAATCCAAATGTTATAGGAATTGAGAAAATTCCTCTTAATGCTGGTACCAATGTTATTGAGTAAAGTACAAAACATACTGCCATTGCAGCAATTACATATTTATTTGATAAAAATCCTACTCCAAAACATGTCTGTTCATTTGAACGTGCTGGCAATGTCTGAATAATTCTAGAAAGTATTAAAGTTGAGAAAGCCATCGCAACTCCCATCTCAGGTGATACAATCATACCTATTCTTTGAGCTATTATCGTTGCAATACCTATTAATATCCCTCTAAATAATACAATTTGAAGTGTTCCACCAGCAAGTATACCTTCATCTGGATCTCTAGGCTTTTTCTTCATAACATTTTTTTCTGCTTTTTCAAAACCAAGCGCTATAGCTGGAAGAGAATCATTTACTAAGTTTATAAACAGTAACTGAAGTGCTGTAAACGGATTGGACCATCCTGCAAATACTGCAAAAAGTATCGCTATTATCGCTCCTAAGTTACCTGCAAATAGATAAGTTATCGATTTTTTGATGTTGCTGTAAACTGTTCTACCAACTTCAACAGCCTTTACAATACTTGCAAAATTATCATCGACAAGTATCATAGCTGAAGCGTCTTTTGCAACATCAGTACCGCTTCCCATACCTATTCCTATATCAGCTTGTTTCAATGCTGGTGAGTCATTTACACCATCACCAGTCATAGCTGTGATTTTATTTTTCTTTTGCCATGCTTTTACTATTCTTATCTTATTTTCTGGCGAGACTCTAGCATATACGCTAATTCTTTCTAGATCCGTATCTAATTCTGTATCAGTGAGTTCATCTAACTCCTTACCTGTAAGTGCCATGTCACCCTCTTCAACTATTCCTATTTCTTTGGCAATAGCTTTAGCAGTAGTTTTATGGTCCCCTGTAATCATGACCGTTTTAATTCCAGCGCTTTTAGCATTTCTAATAGCGTCTATTACCTCTACTCTTGGCGGGTCTATCATCGATAGGAGACCGACTAATGTCATATCATTCTCATCGTTAACTGTAGGTTCAAATCCAGTGTCTGGTACATCTTTTATTGCAAAAGCTAAAACTCTTAACGCTCTATTTGAAAACTCTTCATTTTTCTTTTTGTATTCAGAAAGTATCTCTTCTGTTAATTCTTCCGTTTCACCATTGTTTAGCACGTATTTGCATCTACTAAATACTATATCTGGAGCTCCTTTTGTAAGAAGTATTGCATCTCCATAGATACTGTTTACTGTAGACATCAATTTTCTGTCAGAATCGAAAGGAATTTCATCAAGTCTAGTGTACTTATTTCTAAGTTTATCGTAATCTAAATCATTTTTATTTGAATAGTTTATAAGAGCAACTTCAGTAGGATCCCCTATTTCTTTTCCTGTATTAGTTATTTGTGAATCATTACAAAGTGCAGATACTAGAGCTAGAAGCTTAGCATGATATGAAGTATTTATTTTTTTATTATCTACTTCAAACTCTTCAACTCCATATAAGTATCCATCAACAACTGTCATTTTATTTTGAGTCAGCGTACCTGTTTTATCAGTACATATTACGCTTGTTGATCCTAAAGTTTCAACTGCGGGAAGTTTTCTAATAATTGCATGGTTTTTAGCCATATTATTAGTTCCAACTGCAAGTACAATTGTAACTATAGAAGATAATGCTTCTGGTATTGCTGCAACAGCAAGCGCAATTGCAAACATAAACGAATCCACAACTATACTAAACATTTCTCCTGATCCACCAGTCAGATATCCTCTTGCTACTTGTATACCAAAAATAAGTAAAGCAAGAATAACTATTCCAATACCTAATTTTTTACTAAATTCATCTATTTTTTTCTGTAAAGGAGTTGCTTTTTTCTCTGCACTCTCTATCATTGATGCAATTTTACCCATTTCTGTATTCATAGCAGTCTTTGTAACTACAAATTTACCTCTTCCGTAAACAACCATAGATCCACTGAAAACCATGTTTATTTGATCTCCTAATGCAACATCTTCCTCAATTTTATTTGAATTCTTCAATACCGCTTCTGACTCTCCTGTAAGCATTCCCTCTTCGATTTTTAAAGTTTGAGACTCTATAATTCTTCCATCTGCTGGAATATAATCCCCTGCTTCTAAAAATACAATATCTCCAACTACTAACTCTCTAGCTGGTACTGTATTTTTTTCTCCATCTCTTATAACTTTAGCATTAGGTGCCGAAAGTACTTTTAGACTATCCAGCGAGCTCTCCGCTTTTTTTGTCTGAACTACACCAAGTATTGAGTTTAAAACTATTACTGCAAATATAATCAACGATTCTATTCTTTCTCCGAGTACCATCTGAACTATACCTGCAATTATTAAAATCACTACTAAAGGATCTTTAAAACTCTCCAAAAATAGTTTGTATGTAGGAACCTTATCAGTTTCCTTTAATTCATTTGGTCCGTATTTTTTCAAAAGCTCAGCTGCCTCTTGTTTACTTAGCCCATCTAACCTAGAGCCCAAAGATTCAATTACTTCTTCATAATCACTTTTGTAAGACATCTCACATTCCTCCTATTATAATAAAGTTATTTTATGTCTCTATAGTAATATATATACTATGATGACCTAATTAATAAATAAAAAACCTTGATAACAAAAAAACCTTCAAAACAAATACATTGTATCTGTTTCGAAGGTCTTGCTATCAAGGTTTACTTGTAGATTGACCGAGTATCTCTACTGTCTTGACGATCAACCATCACTTTCGTGTTTGCTACTCCCCTTCGAAGTAGTTATTTATTAATTTATACTAGCATTATACACTAAAACTAATTTTTAGTATATAGTTTTTTTAATTTTAACAATCTTATAACATTGCTATAGCTTCTACTTCAACTAGTACATCTTTTGGTAATCTAGCAACTTCAACACAAGCTCTAGCTGGCTTATTGTCGCCAAAGTATTCAGCATAAACTGAATTTATATCACCAAATTGATCCATATCTTTTATAAATACTGTAGTTTTTACTACATTTGAGAAATCTGCTCCAGATTCTTTTAAAACAGCTTTAAGATTATCTAATGATTGAGCTGTTTGAGCTTTCACATCTCCCTCTACAATTTCCATAGTAGCTGGAACTAGTGGTATTTGTCCTGATACAAATAACATGTTTCCAGATTTTATAGCTTGAGAATATGGTCCTAATGCTGCAGGAGCATTGTCTGTATGTATTACATTATGCTTCATAATTAATTCCTCCTAAAATTTGATTATTTACTTTTGTATACTAGTGTATTAATCATCTTAAACACGTTACTATTATAACTCTTTTCTATTTTATGGAAAAGTTTTTTTGTCATATATTTATATATTTGTTACGAACATCTACTATAATCCACAGGTTGAATCATTATATTATTGAAAAACCGTTATCTCTTATTACTTCAGTTAATTTATTTATATGATCAAATCCATAAGTTTCTAATGTAAATTCTGCGCTTTGTTTACCTAGAGACTCTCCAGCTGATATTTTTCCTTGGTTAGCTGTTAATATGTTTCCACCATTTTCACTGATTAAAGTTGTAAGTTTAGCAAAGTTCCCTGGTTTGTCGTCCATTACTACAGTAAAAGAGAATCTTCTTCCTTCTGAAGCTAATGCAACACCTATAATTCTATAAAGTGTATTAACATCTACGTTTCCTCCAGATATTATACATACAACATTTTGATCTTTTTCAGGAACATATTTTCCGCTTAATAGAGCTGCTGTACAAACTGCACCTGCACCTTCAGAAACTATTTTTTGACTTTCCATCATAAATAGTATAGCATCTGCTATTTCTTCTTCAGTAACTACTACCACTTCATCAACTAGCTCATGTATTATTTCAAAAGTTAAATCCCCAGGAGTTTTAACTGCTATACCATCAGCTATTGTAGTATCTTTAAATGCAGTAGTTATTTTTCCATTTGCCATTGACTCTTTCATAGATGGAATGTTCTCAGTTTGAACACCTACTATTTTTATATTTGGGTTTAAAGCTTTTGCTGCAACCGCTATCCCAGATATTATGCCACCACCACCGATTGGGCAAAGTATAGTGTCAACATTATTGTTTAATTGCTCAAATACCTCTAAAGCTATCGTTCCTTGTCCAGCAATAACAAATTTGTCATTAAATGGATGTAGGAATGTAGCACCTGTTTCTTTCTGAACTTCAACAGCTTTTGCATAAGCATCATCGTAAACTGTACCATTAAGTATTACCTCTGCTCCATATCCTTTAGTAGCACTTACTTTAGCTATAGGCGCTGTAGCAGGCATAACTATTGTTGATTTTATGCCAGTCATTTTTGCACCATAAGCAACCCCTTGTGCATGGTTACCAGCACTAGAAGCAATAACGCCACATGCTTTTTCTTCTTCTGTTAAATTTGCAATTTTATTACATGCTCCTCTTAGTTTGAAAGAACCTGTTTTTTGTAAATTCTCACATTTGTAAAAAACTCTAGAACCAGTTTTTTCACTAAGCTTAACGCTTTCCAACAAGTCAGTTTTTTTAACAATATCCTTGATGGTTTCTCTTGCACTCTTAACATCTTCTAATGTAACTTTATTCATTTTTATTCACTCCTGTAGAACATATTTTATATCTTACACTTAGATTCTATATTTTTTTGTAAAAAAAATCAACATCTTGAGTTTTTAAAATTAACTTTATCGATTATTAAATAATTTTTGATTAAATATATAAATAATCTTTTTAAAGAAAAACTACTTATTAATTAAAGCAATATTTTTCAAAAAGTTTATTATTCAGCTTTACTTTTTTATATAACCATATATAATTAAAGTATAGATCTCTTTAGTATAAAATTGTATGACTTAACTTATAAAAAATTGTTTAATCTATTCTAAAAGGAGGAGTTTAAATGAAATGTTATAACTACCAAGAAATTAAAAATATGTATGGAAAATTAAGTCCATTCGAATTTAAAGATAAACTTTTAAATATAGCCAAAGTAACAGCAAAAGAAAACAGTCGTCAACTGTTAGATGCTGGGCGCGGAAATCCAAACTGGACAAATTCAACTGCCAGAGAGGCTTTTTTTACATTTGGGAACTTCTCAGTCTCAGAATCTAGACGAAACTGGGATCTCGGTAACTTATCTGGAATGCCAAAAAAAGTAGGTATTTCGAAAAGATTTTACGATTACATTAACAAAAATATAGACATGCCAGGTGCACATCTTGCTAAAGAGATCATTGAGTATGGGATTGATGAATTAGGATTTGACAAGGATGAATTTATATACGAGTTAGCCGATGGTATTATTGGTGACAACTATCCTCTACCAGATAGAATGCTTCCACATATAGAAAAAATAGTACATGATTACTTAGTAAAAGAAATGAAATACGACATTAACGGAAAATACGGTGATGTTGAGATTTTTGCAGTAGAAGGTGCTACTGCCGCAATGTGTTATATATTTGATTCATTAATGGCTAATGAACTTCTTAAAAGAGGAGATAAAATTGCTCTAATGACTCCGATATTTACACCTTATTTAGAAATACCACATCTTCCAAGATATAATTTTGAAATTGTTCATGTTAACGCTGACACAATAGATAAAGACGGAAATAATACTTGGCAATACTCTAGGGATGAGTTAAAAAAACTTGAAGATAAATCTATTAAAGCTCTTTTTGTTGTAAATCCTAACAACCCCGCTTCAGTAGCGCTAGATGAGACTTCTTATAATAATCTAATTGATGTTGTACAAAATTATAACAAAGATCTAATGATTATATCTGATGATGTTTACGGAACCTTTGTTAACAATTTTCATTCACTAATGTCTAGACTCCCATTTAATACAATTGGAGTATACTCTTACTCTAAATATTTTGGAGTAACTGGATGGAGACTTGGAACATTTGCATTACACAAATCTAATGTATTTGACAAAAAGATTAAGTCTTTATCTAATGAATTAAAAGCTACAGTAAACAAGAGATATAGTGATATGAGTATAGATCCATCAAATCTTACATTTATGGAGAGAGTTGTCGCTGATAGTAGAATGGTTGCTCTTAACCATACCGCTGGTCTATCTACTCCACAACAAGTACAGATGGCATTCTTCTCTGCATTTGCGCTTATTGATAAAGTAGATGCATACAAAAAACTTAGCATGAGCATTTGTCATAGACGTATAAAACTTCTCTACAATGCACTTGGTTTACCGTTGAAACTTGCTCAAAATAATGCATCTTACTATACAGTACTTAATATCGAAAAATGGGCTAAAACATATCATGGAGAGGAATTTTTTGAATTTATCAATAAAAAGTATTCATTGGTTGATGTACTGTACAAACTTGCAAATGATTACTCTACTGTGCTACTAAGTGGCGATGGGTTTGCAGGACCAAAATGGTCATTACGTGTATCGCTTGCAAATTTAAATGATGATGCGTATACAGATATAGGTAATGCAATTAAAAATATTTTTACAGAATATGAAAATGAATGGTATAAAACTAAAAAAATATAATTTAAATTCAAAAAAACATTTATGTAAAAGTCATAATTTATAAGTTTCGAAATGATATTGTAATAGACCAAGATATGTTTTTCTGATATAATTTCATTCGGATAATATATTATTTGAAAAAGAGGGAAGATACTATGAGTTTAAAGAAAAAAGTCGCAATTGTTTTTACAGGTGGTACCATTTCAATGACAGTAGATGATACTGTAGGAGCTGCTATACCGACTCTATCTGGAGAGCAAATACTTTCAATGGTAACCAATATTGATAAAGTGGCTGATATTGAAGTACTAAATTTTGCTGAAATACCAGGACCGCATATTACACCTGAAATAATGATGGAACTTAGAGACTATATAAATGAATTACTAGCTAGAGAAGATATTACTGGAGTTGTAGTGACACATGGAACGGACAGCTTAGAAGAAACTGCGTATTTTCTAGACCTAACAATAGATAGTATAAAACCAGTAATTGTTACTGGAGCAATGAGAAGTAGCTCTGAGCTGGGTTATGATGGATCAAGCAACCTATCTGCATCTGTTTGTACAGCAATATCAAAAGATGCTTTGGGCAAAGGTGTTTTGGTAGTTCTAAACAATGAGGTACTACTTGCATCGGAAGCAACTAAGACAAACACTCTTTCTTTGAATACTTTTCAATCACTTACAAGTGGTCCGCTTGGTGTTATTGACTGCAACGAACTTGTATTAAATAGAGATATAGTCAATAGATCTATAATTAAAACCGATAAAATCGAGCCAAAGGTTGCTATTTTTAAAGCTTGTACTGGTGAAGATGATCTCTTTATAAGATATGCAGTCGATCAAGGTTATAAAGGTATTATAGTCGAGTGTATGGGAAGAGGAAACATTCCTCCTAGTATGTTCTCTGGTATAAAATACGCAAGAGAAAAGGACATCGCTGTAGTAGTCGTATCAAGATGCCACTCTGGTAGAGTATTAGATAGTTATGGTTATTATGGCTCTGGAAGAGACCTTAGAAATCTCGGATGTATTTTTGGTGGGGACCTTCCAGGTCAAAAGGCAAGAATCAAATTAATTCTTGCTCTTGGCAAAACTGATGATTTAGGTGAAATAAAAGATATTTTTGAAAAAGGTATATACTGTTAGACTTTTCTATAATAGATCAATTCAATAATTATAAAAGTAAAAGGATTTAGGATTCAGTTAATAGTATTAACGAATCCTAAATCTTTTTTTAGATAACTTTTTATAGCTCTCAATTAATTCAGATTTAAAACTTGATAAATTGTATACTTTTACATATAATCTATATAATATTTTAAGTTAATCAGAATGTAGTTTGTTACGAAAAGAAAAGAGGTAAACTTATGTCCAAAACGGTTAAATCAGCAATTATTTTATTTGTTGCAACAATGATTGCAAAAGGACTCGGATTTTTCAGAGATGTTGTTATCGCGTATATATATGGTGCTGGAGTTGTTTCAGATGCATATTTAATGGCTTTAAATATTATTTCAGTGGCATTTATTGGCCTATTCTGTGTAGCTATTCAAAGCACTTTTATGCCTATATATACCGACGCTGAAAATAAAGGTGGACATTCTAAAGCTTTAGAGTTTACAGGCAATATAATTAATATTATTATGATAATCTCGATATTAATAGTTGTTTTAGGATGGATTTTTACAGAGCCATTAGTAAAATTATTTGCTATGGGATTTAAGGGAGAAGTTTTAGAACTTACCGTACAATTAACCAGAATTGTTTTATTTTCAGTCGGTTTGGTTTCAGTAACTTATATCCTAAAAGCATATTTAGAAATATACGATTACTTTTTGATAACAGGGCTTATGTCCTTACCCTATAATCTATCTATAATTATATCTATATTACTCAGCAAAAAATTTGGAATTAGTATGTTAGGATATGGTACTGTTTTTGCATTTTTAGCTCAAATGGTTTTTCTTATTCCATTTTGTTATAAAAAGGGCTTTAAATACAAACCAAAATTTAGTTTGGAAGATGAAAATGTTAAACACATGGCATTGGCAATTGTTCCAATCTTAATAGGAGCTTCTGCAAACCAAATAAACAACCTTGTAGATAAAAACTTAGCCTCTACATTAGCTGAAGGATCGTTATCAGCGTTAAATTACGGATACAAACTAAACATCTTCGTAACGGGGCTATTTGTTGCTTCAATAACTTCAGTTCTCTATCCTTTATTTTCGAAATTAGGAGCTAGTAAAAATATAAAAAAATTAAAAGATACTCTTTCCATATCAATAAATGCAGTTACTTTAATAACCATGCCTATATCTATTGGAGCATTTGTGTTATCGGAACCAATAATAAGAACTTTATTTGAAAGAGGACAATTTGATAGTAGCGCTACTTTAGTGACATCAAGAGTATTATCTTTTTATGCAATAGGTATGTTAGCAAGTGGAATTATCGATGTAGTTATAAGAGTATTTTACTCTTTGCAAGATACTAAAACTCCTATGAAAAACAGTTTACTATGTGTTTTTTTAAATATAATTTTTAATTTAATTCTAGTTCGCTTTTTAAAAGCACCAGGACTTGCATTGGGATCTAGTCTATCTGCCATTTTTGCCGTTACATTCTTGATGTACAATTTAAGAAAAAAAATAGGAAGACTACATGCTAAAAATATGATAATAACTTTTTTCAAGACTTTATTTGCATCAGGGATTATGGCAACTGTCGTGTTGTTTACATTTGATAAAATATCCCAAACAAATGAAATTATTGCACTTTTAATTTCGACTTCTATTGGCGCAATAGTATACGTAATAATTATTATTCAATTGAAAATAGATGCAACTGACTACATTTTAGATGTTGTAAAGTCAAGATTTTATAAAAAAGAAAGATAGCATTATTTAAGTTTATATAATATAAAAACGAGCTAACATAATTGTCAGCTCGTTTTTATATTGTTGTTAATATTTAAAATCAAATTTTTGATCAATTTAAAAAATCTTATTTTACAACTATATTTACTAATTTATTAGGTACACCAACAATTTTTACTACAGTCTTTCCTTCAACAAAATCCTTTATTTTAGTATTTTCTATGGCTAACTTTTCCATATCTTCCTTACTTGTATTTGCTGGTATATTCATTTTATCTCTTACTTTACCATTCACTTGAACAACTACTTCTACTTCATCTTGAACAAGTGCAGAGTCATCGTATTTTGGCCAAGATATACTAAATACGCTTCCATCTTTACCAATCATAGACCAAAGTTCATCACCTAAATGTGGAGCAAATGGTGCTAGTATAACTATTACTGTTTCAACACATTCTTTAAGTACTGCATTATTTCTAGTTTCTAATTCTTTATATTTGTAAGCTTCATTTATTAACTCCATTAGTGCTGATATAGCTGTATTAAACCCAAATTTTTCACTTAAATCTTCTGTCACTTTTTTAAGAGTTGAGTTAATTGTATATCTCATATGCTTATCTTCTTTAGTTAACGCGCCAAATATAGATTCTTCTTTGACAACGTCTTTTAGCTCATCAACTAATCTGTATACTCTATTTAGGAATCTAAAACATCCATCAACACCTTGCTCTGACCACTCAAGATCTCTTTCTGGTGGTGCGGCAAATAGTACAAATAGTCTAGCAGTATCTGCTCCGTATTCTTCTATTATTTCTACTGGCGATACTGTATTTCCTTTTGATTTACTCATCTTGGCTCCGTCTTTTAAAACCATTCCTTGTGTAAGTAAATTTTTAAATGGTTCTCTAAAGTTTACCATTCCCATTTTATAAAATGCTTTTACAAACCATCTTGCATAAAGTAAGTGAAGAATAGCATGCTCTACTCCACCGATATATTGGTCTACTGGAAGCCATCTGTTTGCTAATTCGCTATCAAATGCTTCTTCTTTATTTTTGTTATCTACATATCTTAAGAAGTACCAAGAAGAGTCTACAAATGTATCCATAGTGTCAACTTCTCTTGTAGCTGGTTTTCCGCATTTTGGACAAGTTGCAATCATAAAATCTTTTGAAGTTGTAAGTGGTGATTCCCCTTTTCCTGTAAACTCAACATCTGTTGGAAGTAGTACTGGAAGGTTTTCTTTCTTTTCTGGGACTATTCCACAATTGTCACAGTAAACAACTGGTATAGGGCATCCCCAATATCTCTGTCTAGAAAGTAACCAATCTCTAAGTCTATAATTTACAGTTCTCTTTCCTAATTTAGAGGATTCTATTTTATCTAATATTTTTGAGAATGCATCTTTACTATCCATTCCATTAAACTCTTCAGAGTTTATCATCTTACCATCTTCATCTATTACATCTATTATATCTATATTGTATTTTTGAGCAAACTCTTTATCTCTATCATCATGAGCTGGAACTGACATAACAACACCTGTACCATAGTCAGGCATAACATAATTTGCTATCCATATAGGAACTTCTTTTCCGTTTATTGGGTTTACAGCATATTTACCTATAAACATACCTTGTTTATCTGCATCAGCCGCAGTTCTCTCTATCTCACTAAATTTGTACATCTCCGTTACAAAATTTTCTACGTTCTTTTCATACTCTGTACCAGCGACTAACTCTTTAACTAGATCCAACTCTGGAGCTAACACCATGCATGTAACTCCATATATTGTATCTGGTCTAGTTGTAAATACTGTCATAGTTTTGTCTGTATCTGCGATCTTAAAATCTATGTCAGCCCCTTCACTCTTACCTATCCAGTTTTTTTGCATTAATTTTACTTTTTCAGGCCATCCATCAAGTGTATCTAAATCGTCTAATAACTCTTCAGCAAAATCAGTGATTTTGAAATACCATTGATTAAGATCTTTCTTTATAACAGAAGATCCGCATCTCTCACATCCACCTTGAACAACTTGCTCATTTGCTAAAACAGTTTCACAAGATGTACACCAGTTAACAAAAGATTTTTTCTTATAGGCTAGACCATTTTCTAAAAATTTCAGGAATATTTCTTGAGTAAATTTATAGTACTCAGGAGTTGATGTAGCTATCTCTTTATCCCAGTCGTAACTTCCACCCAATAAATTAAGCTTATCCTTCATTTCCTCTATATTTTTCATTGTCCATATATGTGGGTGAATTCCATTTTTTATAGCAGCATTTTCAGCTGGAAGACCGAATGAGTCCCATCCCATTGGATGAAGTACATTGTATCCTTCCATCTTCTTAAATCTAGCTACTACGTCACCTATAGAGTAGTTTCTAACATGACCCATATGAATTTGTCCTGATGGGTATGGGAACATCTCCAAAGTATAGTAGTTTGGTTTGCCAGTTTCTCTTGTGTCCACTTTATACTGACCAGTTTCTTCCCATATTTTTTTCCACTTGTTTTCTATTTCTTTAAAATTATAAACGCTCATATAATACCTCCTAGGTTAAATTTTATATATTGAAGACTTATTATTGCTTTAGTTATTATAAAGTAAATACATACTTTTTAAGGTTTAACTTCCATATTTATTGATGATTTTTTTATATTTTTGGAAATAAAAAAATCCCCGTCTCTAAACTTTACGTTTAGGGACGAGGATATCATCGCGGTACCACCCTAATTAGTTCAATATTTAAACTGAACTCTCTCATAAGCTTTTAAACCTGCTAAGGTCAATAGATTGTGTCTAGCAAGTTCAGATATATATTATATTAGTTCACACCAACCACTAACTCTCTAAAAAAATATAATGTCCTACTACTCTAGTCTATTGTATTTAATTCTAATTTTATAATATTCAAATTATACAAAATATATCAACAATTTTGTTAAGTATTTAAGATAATATCATAAATATTTTATATTGTCAATATTTTTTAAAAATATTTATTATATACTATCTACATCCACATATGGAGCATCTTTCCACAACTTTTCTAAGTTATAAAAAGTTCTGTTATCTTCATCAAAAACATGCACCATAATATCGACATAATCTAATAGTATCCAGTTTTTACTATCGTATCCCTCTTTTCCTCTTGGCTCCATACCATTTTTTGTCATCTCTTCTTCTACTGAATCTGCAATAGCTTTAACTTGTCTCTGTGAAGAAGCTGTTGTAATAATAAAATAATCACATAGACTCGAAACTGCTCCAACATTTATTACAACTGTATCTTTACCAAGTTTATCTTCAATAGCGTCATATATAACTTTAGTCATTTGGTCTACTGTCATTTGTTCAAATGCCATATAATAATCCTCTCTTTCGTAATTCAAATCTCTTCTCTTGTAAACAATCTATTAGTTATTATACCATAAAACTTAAATTATAATAACATTTCAGTTATAATATCATTTCCTTAATCATGTAATTTCTTGCACTCACTGTACGGGGGTGTATTAAATTATTATTTTTTATTACAAAATTTAAAGTGTTATTAAATGAAATTAGTAAAGCTTCATCTAATTTTCCTTTAAATGCCAATTCTCGTAACGTTTGTACATGAGGTAGCGTCCTCCCATCTTCTATTAGATCAGCTATGTATATAATTTTCTCTATAAGTGCCATATTTTCTCTTCCAGTAGTATGATATCTTACGGCATTTATAATATCCTTATCGTCTATGTTGAATTCATATTCTGCTATATATGATCCTATTACGCTATGAGATAAAGCTAAGTTGTTTTCTTCTATCGGATCCAAATATATTTCATACTTATCTACATAATCCTTAACTTGATCGTCTTTTAGGCATTTAGCAGCATCGTGTACTATGCCAGCTATATACGCTTTTTCTTCATCGCAATTGTAAATTTTTGATAGTTTAACGGCGCAATCGGCAACTCTGTAAGAATGATTAATTCTACCTTTAGGTAATAATTTACAAAGTTTTTGATTAATCTCCTCTATGTTCATCTACTCATCTCCATACTGTATATTTTTTTATCATATAAATACTTTTCTACGCTATCCGGCATTAAGTACCTAACAGATTTACCATCTTCGAGTTGATCTCTAATATAGGTTGAAGATATGTCCAGAGAAGGGACATATACGCTAATAATATCAGCATCGTATTTTTTGATTAGCTTTTCAATTGTTTCTTGTGCTCTAAGAAGGCTTATACCTGGCCTTGTAGCTGCTATAAATGTAGCGAGTTCAAAGTTTCGCTTTACATCTTTCCACTCTTCAATACTACATATGGCATCTGCCCCAGTTATAAAATATAACTCTGCTTCTTTATAGCACTGTCTTAACATTTCTAATGTATCAACGGTATAGGACCTCTGTTCTTTTTTGATTTCTATATCTGAAACAAAAAAATCTTTGTTGCTTTCAGTCGCTAGAAGTACCATATTATATCTATCTATTTTATCAGTTACAATACTAGTTTTATGTGGAGGGTTTCCAGATGGAATAAATATTATCTTATCCAATTTATATTTATCCCTAATGAATTCTGCAGTTGCCAAATGAGCGTAGTGAATTGGATCAAAAGTTCCTCCTAGAATACCTAGTCGTATTTTTTTTGAACTGTTTTTAAATCTCTCTAGTTTTTCAGCATTTTTTTTCTCAGCGGTCTTAACTAGATTATCTATTTTCATATTAAGTCTCCTTTTAGTGTTATACTATATATTGTATCATTTTTTCAGATTTCTTAAAGTATATAAATGTTTTTTAACGATTTAATTTTGTATATTTAGTAAAACTATTTTATCAACTTATATATAGTTTATCTAAAATTTAGATTTATATTGGGAACAAATTATTTTTTTAATATATTTTTAGTTGTAGTATAATAGTTATGTATATTTAACAATACAAACTTCGTGAAATAAATATAAATTTCTATTAGAAGGGGAAAAATTTATGGCGATAATTACAAAATTAGAGATTCAAAAGAAAAATGAAGATAGAGTAAATATATATGTGGATGAAAAATATTTTGTTGCAGTATTTAAAGAATTAATCTACTCTTTTAATTTAAAAAAAGGAGATACTATAGACGAAGAAAGCTTAAAAGAAATGTTGGATAAGGAAATGTTTATTAAGGCAAAAAATAAAGCGCTAAATGTTCTTACTCGGGCTGACAAATCAGAAAAAAATATGAGAGACAAGCTTTCAGAAGACTATGATGAACATATTGTAGACCAAGTTATACAATTTTTGGAAGGATACAGATTAATAGATGATAATTCGCTAGCTCATAAGTTAACAAATAAAAATGTGCATTTAAATAAATGGGGAAAAAATAAAATTAAGCAAAATCTTTATACAAAAGGTATAAAAAGAGAAGATATAAATGATGCTATTTCCGAAATAGATGAGGATGTAGAGTTTGAAAATGCAATGTATCTTGCTAAGAAAAAATATGAACAAGTAAAGAAATTAGATAAAATGAAAGCTTATCAAAAACTATACCAACACCTTACTTATAAGGGTTTTGACTACAACACAGTAAAAAGGGTAATAAGTAAACTTTTAAACTACGATGAATATGATATGTAGATATATGTGGTATAATAATTGATAATAATCAACTTAATCGGAGGTTTGTTATGACTAAGATTCTTATTGGAGCCCTGAGCTTTATGTTAGGTTTATATAATGTTTATAGATTATACAAAGAAGAGAGTATGAAGTAATATTATTAAAATACATAGGCCAATTGATTATAGATATTGTAAATATTTAAAACTATTTACATATATCTATAATCAATTGGCCTTTTTTTCAATCAATAATAAAGTCTAGTAACTAAGTGCTTTTTCCTCTTCTTCAAATGGTAGTTCTATTTCTCCGGAAATAAGTTTTGGCATTATAGCTTTCTTAATATAATTAAGAGTTAAATTTTCTTTTTTATATGTATCAATATCTCTTGATAAAAGAGATACTCTTTCCTCATATTTTTTAAGTATTTCAATAGGCGGTAACAACATTGGATATTTTTTTAAATCACTTTGGCTAATTAACGGCTGTGTAGATCCTCTATTAAGAGAATAATAGTCTATGTATTTCATGATCTGATAAATATATTCTTCGTACTCACTTTTAATATAGAAAGCATTATCTGATACCCATACTGGCTGATCAAATCTACTTAAACATCCATGAGTCCCAACTCTTCCAGTAGTTATCAGCGAGCCCTCTATAAGTGGCTCATTTGTGTACCCTATAATTTTACTTGCTCCTACAACTGGAATGCAGTATTCACTATTGTACTTTTCTCTTGTATTTTCAGGTCTTTTTCCTGACTTTATTTTTATTATTTTAGATAACTTTGAAACTTCCCAGCCAACTGGTATTTCGCCTAACTCACTTCCTACAAATTCTCCACCGTTAGATCTATATGTTTTATTATCTTTAATTGGGAATTCAAAGTCTTTAAACCATCTTCTAAATATCGCTGAGATTATTTCTTCAATCGTGTCCACTATATTATTGTTAATCTTAATTTTTCTATCAAATAGTGTTAAAGTATTTCCTATAGCTATCTGTGTTTTTTTATCTGGTATACTCACATTTAGTCTGTATAAGTTTTCTCTGCTAATACCTGGTACTGCGCTGTGAGTATTTAATTTATCTAGATTTTGTGTCTGCAATAAATAATATATAAATTTTAAATCATATGAACTGTCCTCTTGGATATAGTACGTTGTATCAATAGGGAAAAAATCTTCTTCTTCATAAAATACCTTACCTACATTACCCTTTCTCCCCATTATTATTGCTGGCCCCTTTACTAAGGCCGTATCGTGATAACCTATTACTCCGCCTGAACCATAGACTTTTACTTTTCCTTCTTTCCTTTTTAACTTTGGGAGTGATTTACCATAACGAACGACAAATAAATCTTCTATTCTAACTTCCCTATAACTCATATCCAATTCCTCCAAGTACTCTCTTAATATCTTCTTCAAGCTTACGAGACTCCTTAAATTGTTCTTTTAGAGTTTTAGTTAATCTTTTCATTTTATCATCATATAGCTCTGTATCTTCTTCTTCAATCTCTATACCTACATATCTACTAGGAGTTAATACAAAATCATTTTTTATTACACTCTCTATTTTTTCAACTTTACAATATCCTGGTATATCTTTATATTCTTGATCGTTACTCCCCTTCCAAGAATGGTATATTCTTGAGATTTCACGAATTTCATCATCTGTAAATTCTTTATGAATCCGATCAGCCATAAAACCTTTTTGGCCTACATCGATAAATAATATTTCACCTTCTCGGGATTTCTTCTTTTCTTTTTTATCTTTAGTCAAAAACCATAAACACGCTGGTATTTGAGTTGAGTAAAACATCTGTGCCGGAAGTAAAACAATACAATCAACTAAGTCATTTTCTATTAGTTTTTTTCTTATCTCATATTCGCTTAGAATATTTTTTGTTGACAAGCTACCATTAGCCATTACAAATCCGGCTTTTCCCTTATCTGAAAGCTTGGATACGATGTGCTGAATCCAAGCATAGTTTGCATTACCTTGAGGCGGAATACCATACACCCATCTTTCATCGTCTTCTAGCTTTTCTCCACCCCAATCACTTATATTGAATGGTGGGTTTGCCAGTACAAAATCTGCTTTTAGGTTTGGATGTAAGTCATTGTGAAAAGTATCCGCATTACTCTTTCCAATATCTCCATCAATTCCTCTAAGAGCTAAGTTCATCTTGCACATTCTCCAAGTTGTTGGATTAGACTCCTGCCCATATATGTGTATATCTCCAGGTTTCCCTTTATGATCTTCAATAAATCTCTCAGACTGAACAAACAATCCCCCAGATCCACAACACGGATCATAAACGTTACCCTTACATGGTTTTAACATTTCTACAAGTAATTTAACAACAGATCTCGGTGTATAAAATTCTCCACCTGCTTTGCCTTCTGCACTTGCAAATTTACTTAAGAAATACTCATAAATTCTTCCAAGTATATCTTTAGATTGGCTATCTGTGTTACTTACTTTAAATTTCAATAGATCTATTACATCTCTTAATTTAGACGCATTTAACTGAGGTCTAGCAAAGTCTTTAGGCAATACATCTTTAAGAGATGGATTCTCTTTTTCAATCATTACCATTGCATCATTAATTATATTACCCAAATCTTTGCTATCAGCTTTTTCAGTTATATAGTCCCAACGAGCCTTTTGTGGCACCCAGAAAATATTCTTAGATATATATTCAATCTTATCTTCTTCATTAGATTTATTATCTTTTTTTAATTCTTCGTATCTTGCTTCAAAAGTCTCTGATATATATTTTAAAAAGATTAAGCCTAAAACAATATTTTTATACTCTGATGGATCCATACTACCCCTCAATCTATCTGCCAATAACCACATACTTTCTTCTACTTTTAATTCTGATACTGACATAATAATTAAATCCTCCATTTTTACCCTTTAGTTAACTCCATTTTACCAGTTTTAAGTACTTTTTTATACAATTTAGTGAAAAATATTGGTAATAATTGGAAATAATTATTATAAATAAAATCTTTAAATGGATATTTAATTAAATTTGAGGAAAAATAATATTTAAAATATAAATAATGGTAAAATAATTATATACAGTTCGATAAGACTATTCGAAAGGAGCCTTTAAATAACATGATAGACTTAACTTTGCTCGGATGTGGTGGAAATGTACCTGTACCTAATAGATACTTATCATCTTTATTTGTAAACTACAATGGGCGAAAAATATTAATAGATTGTGGAGAGGGAACCCAAGTATCATTGAAAATAAATAAATGTGGATTCAAAGATATAGATTTAGTATGCATTACACATTTACATGGAGATCATATTTTTGGTTTACTTGGTATTTTATCGACAATTGGAAATAGCGGTAAAACTGATGATTTAACGATACTTGGTCCTTCAGGAATAATAGATGCTATAAAATCAATAAAATCCTTAATTGGTCCCCTTCCATACAATCTAGAGGTTGTTGAAAATCCTGGTGTAAATTTTAATCTTTCCAATCCTCATTTTAAAAACCTTGAAATATCAACTATAGAATTAGAACATTCTATCGAATGCCTCGGATATAGTTTTAAATTCAAGCGAATTAGAAAATTTGATATGGACAAAGCTTTTTATAACGATGTCCCAAGATTTTTATGGAAAAAACTCCAAAATGGAGAAACCTTGACAATAAATAATAAAATCTATACTCCAGAGATGGTTTTAGGAAGTGAGAGAAAGGGTATTAAATTGAGTTTTATTACTGATACTAGGCCATTAATTGATATTCCAGAATTTATCGAAGGTAGCGACCTTTTAGTATGTGAGGCAATGTATGGAGATGATTTAGATATTGATAAAGCTGTTAAAAATAAACACATGACCTTTAGAGAGAGCGCAAATCTAGCTAGACTCGGAAATGTGTCTCAGCTATTATTGACTCACTTCAGTCCATCTGTAATGAAACCTGAAATCTTTTTAGATAATGCCAAAGAAGTCTTCGAAAACACTATTATTGGAATAGATGGACTTAAGTTAAGCTTAAAATATAAGTAATGATACCTAAATATAAACAAAGGTAAATATTTAAGTTTTCTTTTTTAATTTAACTATAAAAAACACCCAAGTATTACTTGGGTGTTTTTAAATCTCAATAAAATGATATACTATCTAAAATTGCTCTTCGTAAGATTTCCTTTTTTTGTAACTTTGTTATCTCTAACCTTAGCTTTAGCCTGGCTGTATCCAGGGAACTCTATCTTAGGACTTTCAATATTTTTTTTGTATACTGTAAATTTAAAACCGATAGCTTGTACAAACTCCGCTCTTAATGCCTCACAAACTTGATTTGCAGTTTCTTTAGTATCCAGACCAGCATTTTCTAATATTGTTACTTTTACTAATTCTCTCGATCTTAGCATATTATCTAACTGCTCTAAAAAGGCCTCTGTAACTCCCTCTTTACCAATTTGTGTCGTAGGTTTAAGATTGTTGGCTAGAGATTTTAAATATGATCTTTGCTTTCCTTTTAACATTACTTCACCACTTTTCCTTTTGTATATTTTGATTATCTTAAAATCTATTTCTATTATAATATAGTTAATTTTATTTTAGTTGTAGAATTCAAATTCTAATTCATAAATTCTAACGACATCACCGTCTTCTATTCCCATCTCTCTAAGTCTATCAAATACGCCTCTACTCTCCATAGCTTTTTGGAAGAATTGAAGAGATTCCATATCATCAAAGTTAATAGAATACATGATTCTTCTAAGAGCCTTACCTGTTACTTCATATACTCCATCATCATCTATTACTATTTCTAGCTCTTCATCATTGATTATCTCAGCTTCTGGTTTATACATATCATTTTCTGAGATCAGTTCAACTTCTTCTACTTCTTTTAGTAGATTAGATACATAATTTATTACATCGTCAACACCTTCTCTTGTTGCTGCAGACATTTTAAATACTTTGTATCCACGTTCTTCTATATTATTTTTAAATTCTTCGAATACTGTCTCATCTTCTAGTATATCTATTTTATTAGCAACGACTATTTGAGGTCTTTTTGCAAGTTTTTCATTATATAACTTAAGTTCTTCGTTTATCTTGTCAAAATCTTCAATTGGGTCTCTACCTTCTATCCCAGATATATCAACGATATGAATAAGCACTTTTGTTCTTTCAACATGCCTTAAAAACTCATGACCTAGCCCTATACCTTCAGATGCACCTTCAATTATCCCAGGAATATCTGCAAGAACAAAACTATCAGAATATTTAGTTTGTACAACTCCTAAATTTGGCGTAATAGTTGTAAAGTGATAGTTTGCAATCTTTGGTTTCGCTTTTGTAACAAGAGATAAGAAAGTAGATTTTCCAACATTTGGGAAACCTAAAAGACCGACATCTGCCAGCATTTTTAGTTCTAGTACGACCCATCTCTCTTCTCCATCTGTACCAGGTTTTGCAAAGTTAGGAGCTTGTCTTGTAGCAGTAGCAAAGTTTTGATTACCCTTTCCTCCATAACCACCTCTCGCAACTACTAGTCTATCATTTTCGTCTTTTAGGTCTGCTAAAACTAATCCAGTTGCTTCATCTCTAATTATAGTACCTGCAGGTACTTTTAGAATAATATCTTCTCCATTTTTTCCTGCTCTATTTTTCTTTGTTCCATTTCCACCCGCCGGAGCTAAGTATTTTCTTTGATATTTAAAGTCTAAGAGAGTTCTTATCCCTAAGTCAACTTCAAATACTATACTTCCACCACGTCCGCCGTCTCCTCCGTCAGGACCCCCTGCTGGAACGTACTTTTCTCTCCTAAAAGATACTCCTCCGTTTCCACCATTTCCGGCCTTGACGAATATTTTCGCCTTATCTATAAACACAATATCACCTACTTGATTAATCTTTTTACTATTTTACCCCGAATTAATTAATAAATTCCAGATAAAGTCCGATCATATTTTTACTAAAATAAAAAGGAGTGTATCCACACTCCTTCCATGTATATTACTCAGCAATTGCTACTGGATATATACTAACTTTTTTTCTCTTCTTATCTTTTCTTTCAAACTTAACAGTACCGTCAACTAATGCGAATAAAGTATCATCGCTACCTTTTCCTACATTAGTTCCTGGATGTATTTTAGTTCCTCTTTGTCTAACTATTATACTTCCAGCTGTTACTAGTTGTCCATCGAATCTCTTAACACCTAATCTCTTTGATATAGAATCTCTACCGTTTTTAGAAGAACCTACTCCTTTTTTAGATGCTAGTAATTGTAAATTCATTTTTAACATATGGAGTCACCCCCTACTTTTTCAAAATTTTTATATACTTCGGATATTCTCGTTTTATCTCTTCAACTGCAAGTTGAAAATGTTCTAGCAACAATTTCGATTTTTCTATATAGGGCGTATCTACTATACACTCTATATGACCTTCGTCAGCAACTATCTTTTCAAATTCAACTTTTTGTAGTTTGTCTAGTGAATTTATGACAGCAATTGCATTGGATGTAACTGCCGAACAAACTATATCTTGTCCTGCATCTGCAAATCCAGCATGTCCACTTAAACAAAACCCTATTATTTGGAAATCATCATTATAATAATATTTTACTTTTATCATAATAAATACTCACTAAGCGTTTATTTTTTCAACAACTAACTTAGTATATGCTTGACGATGTCCTTGCTTTCTTCTATAGTCTTTTTTAGCTTTATACTTATAAACTATAACTTTTTTAGCTTTTCCTTGCTCAACTACTTTAGCTTGTACAGAAGCACCTTCAACTGCAGGAGCACCTAATTTAAGTTCTCCATCTTTTGAGCATGCTAATACTTCATCTAAAGTAACAGTATCACCTGTGTTAGCTTCTAACTTCTCAACAAATAATACATCACCTTCAGAAACTTTATACTGTTTTCCACCAGTCTTAACTATAGCGTACATATATACACCTCCTCGGTCACAAACTCGCCAATACAAGGTACTCCTAACAGAGATTTAGACCTTTACTGAGCGGCATTACAGTTATTAATTATATGATAATTCCAATGCTTTGTCAACTATTTTTATTGAAAACCACGTGTATATTCTCATGCATAATTTTATTATTTTGTAATAGAGTAATTTTTATGCCATATTTTTCACTTATTTCATTAATAACACTTAAATATTGGTTATTAACTAAATAAAAAACGGCATCATTAAGCTCTATAGATACATCTCTATATACTGTATGCTTTTTCGTTCTTCTTATCTCTCTTTCTATATTATCAATTATATACTTTATCGACTTTTGACTATTACCAGATTTACAAACAGTACAATCCATTAAATAATAAGAGTCTACCGAGCTTTTTTCTCTTCTACGGGCTATTTCAACTAATCCTAATCTAGTCATACCAAAAACCTCAGATTTTCTTCTATCATTTTTGAGACATTCTTCTAATATCCTTATGATTTTGTTTTTATCTTTGTCTGTTTTCATATCTATAAAATCAATAACAATAATTCCACTTATATCTCTAATTTTCAGTTGTTGTGAAATCTCTAAAGCTGCTTCAATATTCGTTTTAACAATCGTATCTGAAAGCTGAGCACTTTTTATAAACTTGCCTGTATTAACGTCTATGACTGTCATAGCTTCGGTTTTATCTATTACAATATATCCACCGCTTTTCAGCCATACTTTCTTATCAAAGATCTTATTTACCTTTTCATCTACTCTGTAAATCTCAAATATATTGTCATTTTCTTCCAAAGATAAAATTTCGATAAACCTCTCATCAATTGATTTTAATTTAGTTTTGATCTCTTCATTAGTTTCAACATTATCTGTAACTATTTTATCTATATCTTCACTTATATAATCATTTATATACTTTACTGCTGAGCTCTCAGATTTATACAATAGTTTAGGTCCCATTCCAAGATTAAATTCGTTTAGAATATCATTGTATAAGCGTTTTAATTCGCTTATATCATTTAGAATATCTGCTTGTGTGCATCCCTGTGCTTCTGTCCTTATAATAAGACCTAAATTCTCAACATTGGTTTCTTTGACTAACTTTTTCAGTCTAACAATTTCTTTCTCATCTCTTATTTTACTTGACATGGTTACTCTAGTATTTGTAGGTATATACACCAAATATCTTCCTGCTATACTAATTTCCAAGCTTAATTTTGCTCCTTTTGTTCCAACTTCATCCTTATTTACCTGAACAAGTACGTCACTGCCAGATTTAATTTCATATTCACTATCTAGTTGCAAATAAGCCAATTTTTCCAATCCTATATCAACAAAACATGCATCGATTCCACTTAATACTTTTTTTACAACTCCTCTATATATGTTTGATACTTTTTTCTTAGAGGAATAATCATCAATAAAAAAATCAATTAATTTATTATCCTCGATTACAGCTGTTTTTTGTGATGTAATTAGCGTTTCTATTATTATATTTTTCAAACCGATCACCTCTACGATTTAACTATTCTTAAGATAATTCACCACTTACATTGGTGTTTCAAGGTGCCCATCCATTTGAATATAAAGATCACGTCTAAGTATGTCGACATCTAGTGGATCTATATCTATACCAAAAAGTTCTAAAACCTTTGGTATGAATATATTTGTATTTAAGTTTTGTTTAGATCCAGTAGCTATCATTGCGTTTAGAGTTATTTTTTCTTCAGTTAAGTCTATAAGATCAAAACTTTTTATTAAAGGCCTAATGTCAACTTCCACCATCTTTCCTTTTTTGTTCTTTTTAGTTATTACAACTTCTTCTTTGTTCATAAACTCGACAATCTTGCTTTTGACGTATTCCTTACTAAGTGTTCTTTCAAGATCAATGCTAAATATATATTCACCATAGTCAATAATCGAAGAAAGAGATGGAGTTTGAGCATCGATTTCCATTGCTTTTAAAAACTCTATTCCTTCAGGTAGCTCCTTAGAAATTCTTTCCAAAAATTCTTCAATTGTTAGATTGTCTTCTATTTCTATATCTACGTATTCACCTTGGCTCTCCGTTCCAAGTGCTAATGCATTTCCATAGCTCATTTTCGGATGAGGGTTGTAACCTTGTGAGTGGGATAAATTTATCTCAGCTCTTCTAAATGCTCTATGAAGTAGTCTTTGTAAATCGAGGTGAGAGATGTAAATCATATCCCCTTCCTTTTTAAATTTAACTCTAATAATCTTGCTCATCTAGCATAGTCCCCTTCCTATATCATGCGTATTTATACCACATACATTGCATCCATTTCTACAATCAGGCGTTATTTCATCTGCTTTGGCTTTTTCATTTTCTTTGAGTAGGAAGTCTTTGTGTACTCCTACATCTATATGATCCCATGGGAAGACCTCATTATAACCTCTATCTCTATTAGCATAAAACTCAATTGATAAATTATTCTTTTCCATGGCTTCCTTCCATATATCAAGTTTGAAATGCTCTGACCATCCATCAAATTTAGATCCTAATTTAAATGCATCGTAAATTACTTTACTTATCTTTCGATCACCTCTAGCTATTACTGCTTCCATTAAACTAGTACTTGAATCATGATAGTTGTATTTAATATTTTTATTTCTAAGCTTTTTAACTAAATGTCTCTGTTTTTCTACAACTTCTTCTGTTGTATCTTGAGCATGCCACTGGAATGGTGTAAACGGCTTTGGTACAAAAGTAGATGTACTAACTGTTACACCAAAGTTCTTTTTAAGTTTTCCACTGTGAACATCTCTGTATATGTCAATAACCTCATAAGCTAATTTAGCAATCCCATCAAGATCTTCATATGTCTCTGTTGGTAGTCCAATCATAAAATATAATTTTACACTGTTCCATCCCATTTCAAAAGCCTTACGTGTTGCATTTTCTAAATCTTCTTCTGTTACTCCTTTATTTATTACATCTCTCATTCTCTGAGTTCCTGCTTCTGGAGCAAAAGTTAGACCTGATTTTCTTACTTGTTGTATTTTATCTGCTATCTCCATAGAGAAGTTATCAAGTCTTAGTGACGGTAGTGATATTCCAATATTGCTAGAAGCATATTCATCCACTAGATAATCAGTTAGTTCCGACAATTGGCTATAATCACTTGTACTTAGAGATGATAGTGATATTTCATCAAATCCTGTACTCTTAACTAATTTTTCTAATATCTCTTTTAGCCTATCTACAGACTTTTCTCTTATAGGTCTGTAAATCATGCCAGCTTGGCAAAATCTACATCCTCTAGTACAACCTCTAAAAAGCTCAAGTACAATTCTATCATGTACAGTATCTATATAAGGTACAATAAATTTTTCTGGATAATCAACGCTCTCCACATCTTTAATAATTCTCTTACTTGGATTTGTTGGTATTCCTTCTTTTAGTGCAAAGACATTTTTTACTGTACCATCATCATTGTAGTTTACATCGTAAAAACTTGGAATATAAACACCTTCTATATTAGATATTTTGTACAGAAAATCCTCTCTACTGGTCTTATTTTTTTTCCACTCTTTGTATACATTTACTACCTCTAAATTAACTTCTTCGCCTTCACCTAAGATTACAATATCAACAAAATCTGCAAGTGGCTCAGAGTTATAAGCACAAGGCCCCCCTACCATTACAAAAGGATCATTTAAATTTCTCTCTTCTTTTAATATAGGAATTCCCGCTAAATCTAGAATATTTAATATATTTGTATAAGATAATTCATATTGTAGTGTAAATGTTACAAAATCAAAATCTGTAATAGGTTCTCTTGATTCTAAACCGAATATAGGTATATTTTTTTCCCTCAGTATATTCTCCATATCTACACCAGGAGAATATACTCTTTCACAAAAAACATCTTCATCTTTATTTATTACATCGTAAAGTATGTGACTCCCTAAGTGACTCATACCAACTTCATATATGTCAGGAAAACAATGTGCATATCTTATTAAACTCTCTTTATTTGTATCTTTGTGTATAGAGTTGATCTCATTACCTAAATATCTAGATGGCTTTTCCACTTTTTTTAGTATCCTCTTTAAATCAACTTTCTTCATCTATTAGTAAACCTCCAATTAGTTATATATTCAATTTAAATTAATCATTCTTATTATACACGATATAAGTTTTACTATCAAAATTTAATGTTATAAAGTAGTAGACAAATATTATACATAATGATACAGAATATTTGCATTTTTTGATTTTTAATTAAAGATTATTGTATCTTTTATAAATTATGTTAATATATAAATATGTGAATTTGAACATTTTTATAGAAATTAAATATAGTGTTTTATTTATTCCTATATATGGGTATAATTTAATTTATGGATAAAAATGAAAATTTTTTAGAGGAGGAATATAAAATGAGCAATGTTTTTGAAATTAAAAAAGATGTTTATTATACGGGTGTTACTGACAAAGACTTAAAAGTCTTTGACATTATAATGGAAACTTACTATGGTACTACATACAACTCATACTTAATAAAAGATGAGAAAACTATTCTATTTGACACAGTTAAAGAGAACTTCAAGGATCAATTTTTTGAAAATTTAAATGACGTAACTTCTATATCTGATATTGATTATGTTGTAGTTCATCACACAGAGCCAGATCATTCTGGTAGTTTAAAGTATCTTCTTGACATAAACCCAGATATTGTAGTTTATTGTACAAAAGCTGCTAAAACTTATTTAGATGGTCAAATAAATAAACCATTTAATTGTCATGTGATAAAAGATGGTGAAACACTTAATATTGGTAAAAGAACTGTCAAATTTATAACTGCGCCATTTTTACATTGGGTAGATACAATGTTTAGTTATGTAGAAGAAGATAAATTATTATTTACATGTGATGCATTTGGTTGCCACTACGCTGACACTAATCCTGATATAGTTGGTACAGAAAACTATGAAGATTCATTAAGATTCTACTATGATTGTATAGTAAAACCTTTTGCCAAACATGTTTTAAGTGCGGTTGAGAAATTGGGAAAATTAAATGTAGAATTTGATACAATACTTACTTCTCATGGACCAATGCTTAGCAAAGATCCTAATGCAATAGTTGAAAAATATGTAAAATGGGCTACAGAAGATGTAGGATTTATAAACCAAAATAAGGCAGCTGTATTCTACTTATCAGCATATAACAATACTTTAAGAATGGCCGAAAAAATTATTGAAGGTTTAAAAGCTGAAGGTGTAGAAGCTGAGCTTTACGATTTAGAAAATATGAAATTATCAGAAGTTCATGATGCTTTCTTGTCTTCGAAAGTTGTACTACTAGGTTCACCTACAATAAACAAAACTATGGTAAAACCTATGTGGGATTTATTCTCAGTTGTAGATCCTGTTATTAACCAAGGTAAGATAGCTGGTGTATTTGGATCATTTGGATGGAGCGGTGAAGGAATAACAATAGCCCAAAATTTAATTAAATCAATGGTATTTAAGTCTCCAGTAGAGCCTCTTAAGAAAAAATTCTCACCAAGTGATGATACTTTTGAAGATTGTATAAACTTCGGTAAAGAATTTGCACAATTAATAAAATAATTATAAAAGTTTATTCATAAATAAGGATAGTATTGAAACTGGATAACATTCAGTTTTAAGACTATCCTTATTTAATTTTAAAGTTTAAGTTTTACACTTTAATAGATGAACTGTGATTTACATATTTATATTCAAAAGGACTGTACACATTTATTTGCTACAGTCCTTTTGATTTAAAACTATTTATTTGATCTTATTTTTTTCTAATTGCTCCTGCAATATATCCTTACCTCATCTTTTAGTGTTTGGTCCAAGAGATGCTTTTTTAACATTGTGATGTTGATTTTGGTTTTCTACAGAAACAGAGTTTGTTATACTGTTAAACATATTTTTGTTTTCAGTTTCAATTTTTTCAAATTGTTTATTTTTCTTATTCGTATTGTTCTTTATAGCCATTAACCTCACTCCTTTTTGTCTTTAGTTCAATTTTGTCTAATTAGAGATTAAAACATTTATATTTAATTTTATTTAACGCATTTAACGCCTCTTATTTTTTTGATACTCAAATAATCAGTAGAAAGCGTCGATTTATTGGGTCAAATATAATTAATACTTGAATACTTAACCCAATAAATCGATGTATTCTTTTGAAACTTACTAAATCAATTGCCTATATACTGTTTCAAATATTATTCCAGCTAAAAACCATGCAGGTGCATAATCTAACCTTATAAGACCATTGATGCTAAACCTACTTCCAGTATAATCCCATGGACATGTCCCTAGTCTTCTTAAAAAGCCTCCTGTTAAGTACTCGATACCAAATATACATAAAACATATACACCACCTCTTATTATAATTGGAAGCCCTGCTAACAAATCGCAAACAGGTTCAAAAAAAACTACCATGCCATATATAAAAAACATCCAAATAGATGTTGTCGCTGTCATCTTATAATCTTTGTCTTTTAGTGAATGAAAACCAGTCCATAAAATTTCCATACACCAACCCAATGCTCCATAAATCAGAAATCTAATAATCATGTTATTAGTATCTGTAAAATTCCTATGTATATTCTTAATTTTTAAAATTTATAATTCTAGAATTCTGATTCTCGTAACAAAATTTTGGAGAATGAATAAATATAAAATAGACTATGAAAGGCGGTGTCATTTATGAGTTTTAATGTGTTTTATTTATTAGAGATAATGTTGCTTGTCGTAGCACTTTCTATAGATTCTTTTGTCGCAAGTTTTGCTTATGGTGCTAATAAAATAAAGTTACCTTTATCATCAATAGCAGTTATAAATATTATCTGTACTTTAATTTTAGGCATTTCATTATTTTTAGGTTCAACGATTGGATCTTATATTCCCGTCAGTTTAACTAAAATATTTTGTTTTTCTATATTATTTTTAATAGGTTTAATTAAATTATTTGATAGTACATCTAAATCTTTTATTAAGAGAAAGAATAACAATATTAATAAAGAAATAAATTTTTCTATGTTTAATATGAGCTTTATACTTCAAATATACGTAGATCCAGAAAGCGCAGACAAAGATCTCTCGAAATCTTTATCAGTAAAAGAATCTGCCGTTTTGGCTTTAGCTCTTTCAATGGATGCGCTCGCTGCTGGTTTTGGTGCTGGTATTACTAATTTTAGCTACACATTAATTTTATTTTCTTTTTTAGTTGTTAATACTACGTTAATGATTATAGCATGTAATTTTGGTGGCAAAGTATCCGATAAAATTAATATGGATATTTCATGGATAAGTGGAGTCTTACTTATTATCTTAGCTTTTCTAAAACTTTAAATATATAAATTTTTTATTTTATGTATAACTTTTTACCTAGTGAAAATTAAAATAATCCTAATATTATTAAAAAAGTAGCTAAAAAAACACTTTATAGGATCTTTTATAGCTACTTTTTTATATTATATTTATTATTTTTTGCTCTCTACTTATTATTAGCATTATAGTAAAATTCTTTTAAATCATTTTTAATAATACTAGGTAATTCGCATTTCTTTACACCTCTGATTGCACCTTCCAAAGCATATAATCTATGTATACAAGCTGAATCATCTATCTCTTTAATATACAACCAGGCTTGTTTACTACCTAACTCAGAAAGTTGATTAAGTGTGCTTATACCGACTCTATTCAATTGAGCTTCGACTTCTTTTCCTATATTAGGCAGTTTTGCTAATTCGCCCATTATATCACCTCAATCTATAAATTTTTTAAGAATTACTCATTACTTGAAATAAATAATAACATAACACTTAGCTAATGTACAGTATATTTTTTAACTCAAATATAGCAAAAATAACCGGCTAGTAATATTTGAATTAATTCAAATATTACTAGCCGGTTATTTTGTTCTATTTCTATCTTTTACGAACTTCTCTCCACGATAGTTCGCCTCTATCCAAAGCCTTAATAAATATTTCAGCCGAAGCTAGATTTGTAGCTATAGGTACGTAATATACATCGCATAATCTGATAAGAGCCTGTATGTCTGTCTCATGTGGTTGCGATGTTAATGGGTCCCTTAAAAAAATTACTAAATCAATTTCTTGATTAACTACTAAGGATCCTATTTGCTGGTCGCCTCCTAAAGGTCCTGAAGCCAGTCTATTGATATTCAGTTCAGTTCCTTCCATAATTCTCTTACCTGTAGTTCCTGTTGCGTATAAACCGTATTTTTTTAGTATTGCTTCGTACCCTATACAAAATGCTACCATAGTCTCTTTCATTTGATCATGAGCAATTAATGCTATATTCATAAAACTTCCACCTAACATAGTTAAAAATTTATTTTTTTTCTTCTCATGTACACATTTAAAACAAGTCCCAAGTTAGCAAGAGATGTAAGAACCGAACTTGCTCCTGCACTTATAAAAGGCAGTGTTACTCCAGTTACGGGTATTAAGGCAACTGTCATGCCAATATTTTGTATTATTTGATATGCAAACATCCCCATTACCCCTATTACAATTAAGGAACCGTAAAAGTCCTTCGCTTCTTGGGCAATATATAACAACCGTATTATAAATAGAGTAAACATAAAAATTACAAAGAGCATCCCAAATACTCCAAGTTCCTCTCCAATAACTGCGAAAACAAAATCACTGTCTTGTACTGGCAAGAAGTTCTCTTGATTTTGACTTCCATTGTATAGACCTTTACCTGTAATGCCTCCAGATCCAATAGCTATCAATGATTGCATAACTTGATAATTCCCTTTTAATGTCACATCTTCTGGGTTTAAAAAGGCCTCTATTCTAACCTTCTGGTGATCTGCCATCACTAGATAAAGAAGCGGAGAAATTAAAACAACAATAATTATAGCTCTCTTAATTAACTTTGTACTAAGACCTGATAAAAAAAGCATCGCAGCAATAATACAAATAAAAACTATGGCTCCTCCTAGATCTGGTTGAGCAAGTAACAACCCAATAAATGGTGCTGCGTATAACAACACCGGTATTATTTCTTTTATTGTATTTAATTTTCCTTTTTTGCTCTCTACGATCTTAGCGTAACTTATTATAAAGGTAAGCTTAACTAGCTCCGACGTTTGAAAATCTAAAGGACCAATATGTAGCCAAGATCTAGCTCCCCCTCTTACTGCACCAATTCCAGGAATTAGCACAACAGCAAGGAGAATTAAACTTATCAAATATATTTCTTTATAATATTTTCCTAATAGATTATAATCAAACAATAGTATAAAAACTAAAGCTCCTGCTCCTAGAATAAAAGCTAATATCTGTTTATAGATTTGTTTAAATCCTCCTGTAGAGTTAGCATGTGTTGCACTACTCAGTATGATTAATCCAAAACCAAATATCACCAAAACTATTGTTATCAACTTCCAGTCTAACTGTTTGATTAATTTTAATGTCAATTTATAATTTATATTGAACAAATAACCACCACTCTCCAACTTTATATAAGACGATTTTACTAAATAAAGGAGAATCGTCCCTTAGGATATCCCCCTTTAAGATTTCTTATTCTAAAAATCCTATAATTTAATTAATAAAATTCATATATATTATAATATCATAAAATACGACATTAATAATATACACTTTTTATAAGTTTTAGAAATTTATCTTTTTTCTTCTCATATAAACATTTAATGCTAATCCAATGTTTGCCAGTGATGTTAGTATAGAGCTAGCTCCAGCACTGACAAATGGAAGTGTTATACCTGTAACAGGGAGCAGAGCTATTGTCATACTAATATTTTGAACTATCTGGTAAAAGAGCATTCCAAAAACTCCTATTACTATAAGGGTGCCATAAAAGTCCTTAGCCTCCCCCGATATGTATATCAACCTAAACAACAACATTATATACAGAACAATTAACACAAACATACCAATTGCTCCAAGCTCTTCTCCTACTACTGCAAAGATAAAATCACTATCATTTATAGGTAGAAAATTCTCTTGGTTTTGTGTCCCATTGAAAAGACCTTTTCCACTAATTCCACCTGATCCAACAGCTATCAAAGATTGCATAACCTGATAATTTCCTTTTAATGTAATATCTTCAGGGTTAAGAAATGCCTCAATTCTCACTTTTTGATGGT
The DNA here is from genome assembly GCF_018917235.1 of Metaclostridioides mangenotii. Lineage (GTDB taxonomy): Bacteria > Bacillota > Clostridia > Peptostreptococcales > Peptostreptococcaceae > Metaclostridioides. The sequence continues at coordinate 72,696 of NZ_JAHLOF010000004.1, read as the reverse complement.
CTGCCATCATCAAGTATAGAATCGGAGAAATAAGAACAATGAGAATTATGCTTCTCTTAATTATCTTTGAGTCTAAACCACAAACAAATAACATTGCTGCAACAATACAAATAAATACAAGTGCTGAGCCTAAATCAGGTTGAGCTATTATTAACCCTATAAATGGTACTGCATACATAACAACTGGAAAAATTTCCTTTAAATTGTTTAACTTACCTTTGTGAGTTTCTAATATTTTTGCATATGACATAATAAATGTAAATTTAACAATTTCTGAAGTTTGAAGTGTTATAGGTCCTAACTTAATCCATCTCCTAGCCCCTCTGCTTTCAAGCCCAATAACAGGTAAAAGAACTGCAACTAGTAATATTAAGCTTATAAGGTAAAGTAATTTATAGTATTTACCTATAGTATTATAATCAAAGAATAATATAAAAATAACCAGTCCTACTCCTAGTACAAATGCTAATAATTGTTTAGAAATCTTTGCAAAACTTCCACCCGAATTTAGATGTGTTGCACTAGTTATCATTACGAGGCCAAATCCAAGAATCGATAAAACAATAACTATCAATTTCCAATCAAGTTGTTTTACTAACTTAAACATCATCTTATAGTCAATCTTAAACATATTTTCACCTACTCTTCACTAACCAAAACACTATAAAACAATAAAAGGGAGGTTATATCCCCCCTATATATCTACATATTTCTTTCTTTAATACTCTTTAATGGTATATTAGCAACTAGTGCTGAAATTGCAGAGTCATCCTTTTCACTTCTACATTTTGACATTTTTATCTCAAGTCCTGATTCTTCTATCTCTGCATAATTTGCAATTACCTTTAACATATCCGATTTTATCATATCCAGTAGTTGAGGCGAACAATCAACTCTATCATTTACTAAAACCAGTTTTAATCTTTCTTTAGCTACTGACTTACTTTTTCTACTGTCGTTAGAAAAAGCCTTAAACAAATCAAAAACAGCCATATTCCCCTCCTGTTATTTTGCCATAACTAGCCTTTTTAACTTACTGAAAAAACCACCTTCAGTAGCAAACTCTAGTAAAGGTACATCTTGACCTAATATTCTTTTGGCAATATTTTTATATGCTTGTCCAGCCTGAGATTTAGAATCAAGTATAGCTGGTTCCCCTTTGTTAGTTGATATAATTATGCTTTCATCGTCAGGAACTAGTCCTAATAAATCGACGGCTAGAATCTCAAGGATATCTTGTTTATCCATCATATCTCCTCGATTTACCATATCCTGTTTTATTCTATTGATTATAAGTCTTATGTCTTTTATTTCATTTGCTTCTAATAAGCCTATTATTCTGTCTGCATCTCTTACTGCTGATATTTCTGGATTTGTTACAACTATAGCTCTATCAGCCCCTGATACAGCATTTTTAAATCCTTGCTCTATACCTGCTGGGCAGTCTATTAAGATATAATCAAACGATTCTTTTAGTTTATCGCAAAGCTCTTTCATTTGTTCTGCCTTAATTGCATTTTTATCTCTGGTTTGAGCTGCAGGAAGTAGGTATAGATTATCGAATCTCTTGTCTTTTATAAGGGCTTGCTTAAGTCTACAAGTTCCTTCAACAACATCTACTATGTCGTAAACTATTCTATTTTCTAGACCCATTACCACATCAAGGTTTCTAAGTCCGATATCGGCATCCACTATTACCGTCTTTTTATTTTCCAAGCTTAGCGCAGTTCCAAGGTTAGCTGAAGTGGTAGTCTTTCCAACTCCACCTTTCCCAGATGTTATAACTATAACTTCGCTCATATTTCTACCCCCTAATTATTCGTTATTTACCCGCGATAGATAAATAACTTTCTATTACTATTCTATCATTACTTACATATGCTATTTCTGGACTTGAGTCTTTTTCTTCCCCATAATCTTCATCGTCTGGTGCCTCTGCTATAACCTCAGCGATTTTAAGAACTTTAGGCCTTAGATTTATAGATACAACATATGCAGATTGATTACCATTTGAACCTGCATGTACAAAACCTGAAATACTTCCCATTACAGTTACGTTTCCTCCAGCAATCACTTTAGCGCCAGATTGGACGTCACCCATAACTACTGTATTAAATGTTGATACAACCTCAGAACCTGGTTTCATATCGCTCAGTACAACAACATCTCCGTCGTATTCAATATACTCCCCTGATCTTAATGATTTTACATATTTAGTATCAAATTTAGCAAGTTCTTCAATAAGTTGTTCTTCAATAAATTCTACATCAAATTTCGATACAATGCTATCTTTTAGCTGTAAAATTTCAATATCATTCAGAAAATCACTATTAATTTTACTGATTTTCGCCCCATTGAAAAACCCAACATACGACTCTAATTTATTAATTAAATTTTCTTTAATTTCTTCGAAGGGTAACTTTCTTTTTATATTTACTATTATGCCCTCTTTATTACCCTTAAACTCTATGGGCTCCTGATTTATAAATTCTTTCAAAGACATAACAACCTCCAGAATGATATACATTTAATATTCTTCAAATTAATCGCAAATTCCTTTTAAATTTGTAATAAATGCAAAAGTTTAAATTACTTTTGAATTATCTATTAATTTGTGACGAAAAATTCATACTATTAGAAGATTGTTCTTTTTTATCTGTGTCTTGATTTTTAGAGTTTTTTTCAGTTTTTTTATCTTTATCGTCAAGAAGACCCATATAAGCGCCAATAACTTCTCTCGATGGTAAAAGTGAGAATGAACTTGAATCTCCCTGAGGGATAACACATACAACTGCTATTTCTGGATCATCTGCAGGTGCAAATGACACACTCCATGAGAATGAACCATAAGTATCTTTAAATTTATCGATATCATCATCGGTTATATCTGGATTCAATTCTTTTATTGCTTTTCTTAAATAAGCAGCATTTATTTTATCTGTGTTCTCTAGTTTTTCTTTTACACCATCTTTTAACTGTTCTTCTAATTTTTCTCTTTCTTTTTCATCTAAATCTTTATCTTTTAATTTTTGTTTTATTTCTTTTTCTTTATCTTTAGATAATTCTTTCTCTCTTTCTTTCTTGAACTTGTCTGCAAGTTCCTCAGCTTCTTTTAAATCTACTCCATACGACTTTATGTGGCTCTTAAGATACTCGTACTCATTTTCAGTTGGAATCTTACCACTCTTCTCTGCTGTTCCTGTTTTGGAAGCTACTTCAACAGGGAAATTAGCATATACGCCTTTAGCAGAACCTTGTTTAGAAACTAACTTCATTCCTTTTGTAAGTTCTTTTAGATTTTCAGGGTATTTAAATGGTATCTTAGTAGATTTCTTCTCTACTTCTTTAGAAGAAGAATAGTCGCTAGCAACTGATTTTTCTACAACGGTCATATCCACCAAATTTCCACCATTTGCAACAGCTGCAATAGCTCTAACCATTTGAGCTGGCGTATATGCATTTTCCCCCTGACCGATCGCTAAGTTAAATGTATCCGCTGTACTCCATTTTGCAAAATTTAAGTGACTGAAAACTATTAAATCCGCGTCAGGCTCAATTCTATCTTCTTTTACCTTAAGCTTTTTAAGTCTATTCATAGCCTCTACTCTACCTGGAGTCTTATCTTCTGCTGCCCAACTCACAATTTCATCTATTCTCTTTTCAAATTCTTTTGGATCCTTAGCTTTAGTTATATCTGAAAAGTCATTTGCCATCTTTTTCATCAAGTCAGATTTTAACATTGCTTGTGTTGATTTCAACTTATCTTCAGGGTTAGGTACCCTACCGAATCTTTCTTCAATCTGTCTTCCAAGTCCAGTACTTTCATCAAGACCAAACATCTTTGCTACCTCAAGTACCTTATCAGCACCCATATTTATACCAGGGTCACTTCCACCTATCCAGTTTTTACCTGTAGCTATAGTATAAAAGTAAATATTACAAGATTCTTGTATTGCTTTGTACAAGTTTGTAAGTCCGTGATTACCTCCACCATGGTTCCAGATAAAGTCTCCAAAAGTTTGACCTCCAAGTCTTATTACCCCTGTATCAGCTATTGTATAATTTGGGTCAAGACCATTTTCTAGACCAGCCATACCTGTTATTATCTTAAATGTCGATCCTGGCTGGAATGCCCCCTGTGAAACTAAATTTAACAATGGACTCGCAGCAAGTAAATCATTTTGATTTTGCGGTTGCAATTCTTTATAGTCCTTTGAACTTATACCTGTTGCAAATTTATTAGGATCATAATCTGGGTAACTAGCTGAAGCAAGTACCTCACCAGTTTTAACATCTATTGCAATTAACGCTCCTGATTTAGCTTTACCAGCATAAGTAGATATGGATTTATTTCCAAATTTACTTTTAAAAGTTCCACCTTTAGTAGTAACCTCAACTACTTGTTTTAGAGAACTCTCAGCAATTTCTTGAAGATCTTTATCAATACTTAAATATACTGTATCTCCCGATTCAGGCTCTTTTGATTCTATTTCTTGACTAATTCTTCCAAGTGCATCTACTTGAACCATTTTATATCCATCTTTACCTTTTAATTGATCTTCATAACTCTTCTCAATACCCGCTAGACCTACCATGTCTTTATCAGAGTATCCTTTTTCTTCATACTCTTCTTTTTGAGTCGCTGGCATTTTACCAACATATCCAAGTGTATGTGATGCTAAATTGTTGTTTGGATAGTATCTAACAGGCTCAATTGCTACAGAAACTCCAACTAAATCCATCGCATTTTCTTCAATCTGCGATATAACAGTTTCATCTATGTCTTTTGCAATTGTTACCGGATTGTACTGAGAATATCCCTGTGATTTAACTAAATCTCTGACAACTAAAATTTTTCTAGCGTCTTCGTCACTTAAGTTCTTGTCTATTTCAAGTGATTCACTGTTTCTTATTTCTAAAAATGCTTCTCTAGCACTAGGAATTCTATCTTTAATTTTATAACTCTCTAGCCAATCCTTTTTGTCTCTCTGATCTGTAAAAGTCCAAGTCTTAACTAAAATCGGTGGGTAATATCCATTTTCATTTAATTTTTGCTGTAACTTAACTGGATCCAGATCTTTATCTTCATTAGTCAAAACTCCATCTTTGATAGCTTTATCAACCAAGAAGTAAAAACTCTTTTTAGCATTATATTCTAGAGGTATATTATTTTCTTTTTTGTATTCGTTTATATTTCTATCAAATGTGTAAAAGTATTTACCATTTTCAACGTATATAGGAAATTCATCTACATACTCCTCACTGTTTTTTTCCAACAATTCAATAAGCTTTAGAGAAATCTCATTTGCTTTTTCTGCACCGTTTTTATTTAAATCATTTCCAGAAATTTGAACTGTAAACGAATTTTTATTTCCTGCGAGTAATCTTCCGTATCTATCTCTAATTTCCCCTCTTGGTGCCTCAATAAGCAGTTTTTTGTACGTTTTATTCTCAGCTAATTCGGAGTAATGGGCATGTTTAAAGGTTGTCATATACAGAATCTTTGCAAAAATTATAATAAACGCAATTATTATAATTTTCTTTATAGTACTAAGCCTATCTATATGTTTATTTTCATCCATCATATCACCAACTAATCTTCTTTTAGTTTTAGCACTAGTTTTCTAGATAATCGATACAGTAAAAGACTTACAATTCCATTAGTAAGAGGAGCAATAAGTAGTCCTTTTAAAACTAATGTGAGTAGTCCATAACTGTGATAAATTATACTGGACATAGCTATATTTAAAATAGAGTCTAACATTGTAGCTAAAACTACCAATATAAATATTGTGCTATAGCTATCTTTGTATAATTTTTCTCTCATATATCCTATTACGTAGGCTACTACAAAAAGTATTAAAGCATTAATTCCAAATACTCCTCCTACAGTTATATCCTTTAACAATCCTACAATAGCTGCAATAATTCCACCTTCAAGGCTATCTGAATAAAGAGATATAAAGATTATATATATAAGAATCAAATTAATACTTACTCCAAGTATATTTATATAATTTAAAATACTATTTTCAACTATTACAAGTAATAATCCTAGTAAGCAAAGTAAAACTTTTTTCATAGTTTAATTTCCCCTTTGCTCTATATTTCTAGGTTCAACAATTACGACATCATCAATATTTTTAAAGTTTACGTAGGGTTTAACAACGACGTATTTAAGAGAATTATTTTTATCATCTATTACTTTCTCAACCTCTCCAATTGGAATTCCCTCTGGAAAAATACCAAGTCCTGAAGTAACAACTACGTCTCCCTGAACAACGTCATATGATGAGTCAAACATATATCCTTGTAAATAGCCTTTGCTATTGTATTTTTCTTTATCTTCAATATTAGTGTTTTGTGTAATGATCCCCTTAGAATTATCATTTTTTGATAATTTAAAGCTTACAGAAGCCTTAGAGTCTAAAAGAGAGATGGCTTTGCTGTAGTTGTCTGATACTTCATAAACAAGACCTACTAAGCCTCTTCCATTCATTATAATGCTCTCTTTTTTTACGCCCGACTTCTTACCTGCTGCTAAAACCATACTATTGTACCAGTTGCCATCATTTTTTTCTACAACTGTTGTAGCAATACTATTGGCCTTATATTCTTCCTCTACAAAATTAAGTGATTTTTTTAATTCCTCTAATGCTTCAACTTTATCAAGCTTTGCATTTAATTTTATAACGTCATCCTTTAGTTTTTCATTTTCTTTTTCTAACTTTTTAGCTTTATCGGCATTTGCCTTAAATTTGAAAATACCACCTAGATTGTTTGATATAAATGAAAATCCCTTATTTACACCACTTCCTACGCTTGTAACTGAATCACTCACAGGTCTAGTTGATATAGGATTTGTTCCAGAAAACTTAAAAACTGATATACCTACAATTCCAATTAAAGTGATAGCAACTACGCCTGTCGCTATCACTTTAACATTAATCTTTTTTTTACCTTTTTTGGGTTTTTGAAATTTCAAGGTTAACACCAACCTTTACTTGTTTGCATTCATCATCAATACTTTTTCAAATATCTCTTGATCTTCTACAGATTTTCCTGTTCCAAGTGCTACACAGTCAAGTGGAGCTTCTGCTATTTGTACGTACATACCAGTTTCTTGATTTATTAACTTGTCTAATCCTCTAAGAAGTGCTCCTCCACCTGTTAACATTATTCCGTTTTCCATTATATCTGATGCAAGTTCTGGCGGAGTTTTCTCTAATGTTGATCTTATTGCATCAACTATAGAGCTTATTGGCTCTTTTAAAGCTTCTCTAACTTCTGTTGAACAGATTTCTATAGTTTTAGGTAGTCCTGAAATTAAATCTCTACCTCTTATTTGCATATTTGTTTCTTGATCCTCTTTATAAGTAGATCCTATTGTAATCTTTACATTTTCAGCAGTTCTCTCACCTATCATAAGGTTGTACTCTTTTTTAACATAACTTACAATAGATTCGTCAAACTCGTCTCCACCTATTCTGATAGATTTAGCCGTAACTATACCACCTAAAGATATTACAGCGATTTCTGTAGTACCCCCACCGATATCTACAACCATATTTCCTTCTGGCTCTTCAACCTTTAAATTAGCACCTATTGCAGCAGCCATTGGCTCTTCTATTAAGTATGCATCTCTGGCTCCAGCATTTCTAGCAGCTTCTTCAATTGCTCTTTTTTCTACTTCAGTAACTCCGAAAGGAACACATATCGCTATTCTTGGATTTACAACACCTTTTTTATCTGCAGCCTTTTGAATAAAGTAGCTAAGCATTGATTGTGTAATATCGAAGTCAGCTATAACTCCATCTTTCATAGGTCTTATAGCAACTATATTTCCTGGTGTTCTACCTATCATTTTTTTAGCTTCTTCTCCAACAGCTAAAACCTCTTTACTGTCATCTCTAATAGCAACAACAGAAGGTTCTCTAACAACTATATTTTGACCTTTTATGTAAACTAACGTATTAGCAGTACCTAAGTCTATCCCCATATCCTTTGTTACTTTTTTAAATCCACCAAACCATGATCTTTTCTCTTTTTTTTCCTTTTTCTCTTTAGCCATATTAAATGCTCCTTCCTCATATATAAATCAAATTAACATGTTTTCTTTAAAACTAAAATAAATTCCATCTCCAATTATTATGTGATCTAAAATTCCAATTCCCAAAATTTCTCCACATTTGACTAACCTATTAGTGATTTTTTTATCTTCACTAGAAGGTTCTACATATCCAGATGGATGATTATGTATTAAGATTATTTTATTAGTACTTCTTTTGATCGCTTCTTTAAAAACCTCTCTAGGATGAACCAACGATGAGTTTAATGTTCCTACTGATATCTCAACATCAGAAATGACTTCATTTTTTGTATTTAAAAGAATAGTTTTGAATACTTCTTTGTCTAAAAACCTTAAACTATCTACATAGCTATTATATACATCCCAGGGATCGTTTATTTTATGTTTTAAAGGCTTATAAGATGCTATCCTAACTCCTAATTCAAGTGCAGCTTTAATCTGTGCTGCTTTGGATAATCCAATGCCTTCAATTTCACATAACTCTTCAATAGTCATATGTTCAAGATTTCTAATCCCTTGTTCATCTGTGTTTATAATCTGATTTGCAAGATCTATCGCATTTATATTCTTTGTACCAGTTCTAAGTATTATTGCCAGTAGCTCAGAATTTGATAAACCCTTTGCACCATTAATAAGCATCTTTTCTCTCGGTCTTTCCTCCAACGTCATTTTTTTCAAAGTAATATTAGAACTAAATGACTGTTTCAGTAAAATCACGCTCCATAAAAAAGATTTATATCAAAATACTTGATTAATAAATCATTGAGTTTAGAAATCGGAAGTCCAACTATATTAAAATAGTCACCTTTAATTTCATCAACCAACAATGCACCATACCCTTGTATGCCATAAGCACCTGCTTTATCCTGAAATTCACCTGTCTTCAAATAATCTAAAATAAGCTTTTCAGACAAATTCTTAAATTTGACTTTGCTAACAACATAGTCTACAACTTTTTTGTTATCAGCTAAATTTATTAAACTAATTCCAGTTACAACTTGGTGTTCTCTTCCAGACAAACTATTTAGTGTATTATACGCATCAGATTCATCTTTAGGTTTACCAAGGATCATATCATCGAGTACAACAATCGTGTCAGCAGCAATAACCAGTTCTCCTTGATTCTTGCATGCAACATCCATCCCCTTTTCCAATGCCAATCTCATAACCACCTGAATAGGCAACTCATGATCTAATATAACTTCGTCTATTTCACTCTTAATTATATTAAAGTTTACATTGTAGTTCTCCAGAATTTCTTTTCTTCTTGGAGAAGCTGATGCTAAGATTATATTCATTAGTTCACCTCATCTGTACGTAAATTTGTACCTATTAAGTCTATCATTATATTGTAAAAATATCAACAGAAATGTCGAACCTTTTTTATTACATTATCGTTATCTTTCTCAGTAATAACAAATGTTTCCACTAAAAAAGGGTATGGAATTTTTCCCATACCCTTATTCTATCCAAATCAAATTGTTTTAATAGCTTTCTTTGGACATTTTTGAAGACATAAATGGCATCCAACACATTTTTCTGGATCCACTTTGTAAGTTTGTTTTAATTCACCATCAATTGCATCGAATCTACATTGTTTTTTACATGCTGTACACCCAATGCAAAGTTGCTCATCTCTATTCTTACTTAAGCATTCTTAGGTAAATTTCCTTTTATAACTTTAGTAGGACATTTTTTAACACATTCCATACATCCTACGCACTTATCATAATCTATTCTTGCTAGCTTATCCTCGAATATAATAGCGTCAAATTTACATGCTTTCACACATATTCCACAACCTATACATCCTACTATACACTTCTCTTTTACATCTTTTCCGAATTCTTTGCTGTTACATTCAACAACTACTTCTTTACTAACTGGCTTTTCTTTGATTATTCCTTTAGGGCAAACTTCCATACATTTACCACAGTCAACGCATTTATCTTCATCAATAACAGCTACACCATCTATTACAGTAATAGCACCAAAATTACATGCATCTTTACATGTGCCAAGCCCAAGGCAACCGAATTTACATGATTTAGCTCCTGAATTTAAAACATTAGCAGTTCTACAATCAGTTATACCTTCGTATTCGTATTTATTCTTAGCACTTGAACAGTCACCTTTACATATTACTTTTGCAACTTTTCTCTCGCCATCATCTGCAGTTATTCCCATTATTTCTCCTACTTTTGCAGCGACAGCAGCCCCACCAACAGGACAACCATTAACTGGTGCTTTACCTTCTACAACTGCGCTTGCAAGACCTCCACAACCAGGGAATCCACAACCACCGCAGTTTGCTCCGGGAAGAACTTCAAGTATTGCATCTACTCTTTCATCAGTTTCAACAGCAAACTTCTGAGAAGCAAATGCAAGTACTACTCCAAAGATCAATCCCATGATTCCTAAAACTAGTACTGAAATTATTATTGTATTCATATACATTTACCTCCAATTCTATAACTTTATAAGCCCTGTGAAACCTAAGAAAGCTATTGACATAAGTCCAGCAGAGATTAAAGTTATTGGAAATCCTTTAAATCCATCTGGTATATCTGCAAGCTCTAATCTCTCTCTTATTCCTGCAAATAATACTATTGCTAGCGTGAAACCAGCTCCTGCTCCGAACCCATTTATAATAGTTTCAATAAGGTTGTATCCATTTTGTACGTTAACAAGTGCTATACCAAGTACCGCACAGTTTGTAGTTATAAGTGGTAAGAAAACTCCAAGCGCTTGGTAAAGCGATGGACTCATTTTTTGTATTACCATCTCAACAAACTGTACTATAGAAGCTATAACAAGTATAAATGCTATTGTTTGTAAAAATTCTGTATTAGTTTTTACTAATAACACTTGAACAAAATAAGTAATAAATGATGCTAATGTCAAAACGAAAGTAACTGCAACTCCCATTCCTAATGCAGTGTCAGTCTTCTTAGATACACCAAGGAATGGACATATACCCAAGAACTGAGAAGTTATAACGTTATTAACAAGAACAACACTTAAAAATAAAAGTATTAAATTCATTTATCGCACCTCCACTATGCTTTCTTGCCCATTAATTTATTAAATCCAGCGAATAAAAATCCTAGTGTTAAAAACGCACCTGGAGGCAATACAAATATTAATATCGGTTGGAATGAAGCCCCAAATGGTGCCCATCCAAATATACTACCATTTCCAAGTATTTCTCTCACTGCCCCTAGTATTGTTAGTGCCACACTGAATCCTAGCCCCATACTAATTCCATCAACTGCAGAAGCTATAGCTCCATTTTTTGACGCGAAACTCTCAGCACGAGCTAGTAGTATACAGTTAACAACTATTAGAGGTATATAAAGACCTAAAGCTGCATCTAGAGCAGGCACGTAAGCCTTAAGTAACATTCCGACTATTGTAGTAAATGTTGCTATTACAACGATAAATGCAGGTATTCTAATTTTATCAGGAATAATATTTCTCATTATTGATATAAAAACATTCGCACATAGTAGAACTAGAGCTGTCGAAAGTCCCATACCAAGTCCATTAATTGCTGAAGTTGTTACAGCTAGTGTAGGACACATCCCGATTACCTGAACAAACGTTGGGTTTTCATCAATTAGCCCGTTTTTAAATATCTTAGCTAAACTCATATATAACCCTCCTATTATTTATTTAAAGCACTATTATAAACTTCTATTGCAGCGTTAACTCCATTTGTAACAGCAGTAGATGTAATAGTAGCTCCCGATATTGCTTGTATTTGATTATCTCCTGAAGCACTTCCTTTGACAACTTCTAGGGCTGATGTTGGTTTGTCTTTATATTGATCTATAAAAGTTGGATCAGCTGCTTTTGATCCTAAACCAGGTGTCTCAGACATAGTTCCTGTCTTTACCCCTGTAATTTTTCCATCTTTAGATAGACCAACCATAAGTTCTATCGCTCCACCATAACCACTAGGCAAAGTTTTTACAGTATATCCAACAACTTCACCTGAACCATCAAGACCTTCATTTATTTCAGCAACTATACCGTCACCAATTCCTTTATATACCGATTCTTTTACCTGTTTAAAATCTTTTGCATCTGGTAATACCGCTTGTCTAAGTTCGTTGTTAGCTTGTATATTTCTTTGTTCTATAACTGGAGCTGTAACTTCGTTTGTAACTCCTAGAGCGAATGATGCTACTACACATATTGCTAACAGGGTAAGGCCTAGTTTGATCATACTTTTCATTATTTAGCCACCTCCCCAAATACTCTGTTCTTCACAAACTTATCTAATAGTGGTGTTAAAACGTTCACTAGTAGTATCGAATAAGATACACCTTCTGGATATCCTCCGTACATTCTTATAACAGTAGTAAGTACACCTGCTACTACTGCATAAATTATTTGAGCTTTTTTCGTCATTGGAGATGTCGTATAATCTGTAAGCATGAAAAAAGCACCTAACATAAGTCCACCAGCGAATAATTGATATACTGCAAACGTTATATTAAATCCGCTAAATAAAAATGTTAATATAAAAACTGTAACTATGTATACAACTGGTATTACATAGTTTATAATTCCTTTGTACATTAGGTAAATTCCACCTAGGATTAATAGTATAGCTGAAGTTTCACCTATACATCCTCCAATGTTACCTATGATCAAATCAGTTAGGCTAACTCCACTTTGTGTAATAGCTGATACTCCATCAGCACCTTGCTTAAGAAAACTAAGCGGTGTTGCAGTAGAAACTGCATCAATATTACTTCCTATCCAATTTGTAGCTTTTGGTGCTGTCCAAGCTGTCATAGCCACTGGGAAAGAAGCTAATAAAAATGCTCTCGCTGCTAGTGCAGGGTTTAAGAAGTTATTCCCTATTCCACCAAATACCATTTTAACTACTATGATTGCAAACGCCCCACCAAGTAAACACATCCACCATGGAAGTGATGCTGGAACGTTAAATGCTAATAATAATCCTGTTACTACTGCTGAGTAATCACCAATAGTACTCTCTTTTTTCATAAGTTTTTGATATAAAAATTCTGAACCAACTGTACCTAATATACAAAAAAACATTGCACTCAGCGCACTCAGTCTAAAGAAATAAATTCCTGCGACTGCAGCTGGAAGAAGTGCTATTGTAACTTGTTTCATTATATATGACGTATCTTCATTACTTCTAATATGAGGTGAAGATGATACTATCAATTTATTTTCCATTATTTTTCCCCCTAACTTTCTCTATTTCTTAGCTGATTGTTTTCTTCTTTTAGCGCCAATCTCGTTTTTCGCCAATCTGATAGATTGAAGTAATGGTCTCGTTGCTGGACATATGAATGAACAAGATCCACATTCTATACAGTCCATAGCTCTAAATTTCTCTGCACTTTCAAAGTCATTTTTAAGAGCATATGCACTAATATATAAAGGTTGTAAAAACGCAGGACATACCTCTGCACATCTACCACATCTTATGCAATTTTTAGACTCTGGAATATGTGCTTCTTTTTCGTTTAACAATAAAATCCCTGAAGACCCTTTGTTTGTTACTATATCAGTTGTATATTGAGCTATACCCATCATCGGGCCACCCATTATAAATTTACCTATTTTGTTATCTTTTAGACCACCACACTGTTCGATGATTTCAGATACCAAAGTACCGACTTTAGTTATTAAGTTTTTAGGTTCATTTATACCGCTACCTGTAACTGTTGTAATTCTTTCAACTAATGGCATTCCTGTCTTAACTGACTTTGCTATTTGTGCAGCTGTTCCAACGTTGTCAACGACAGCACCAACTGCTATCGGAAGGCCTCCTGACGGAACTTCTTTTCCTGTACACGCAAATATAAGCTGCTTCTCAGCACCTTGTGGATATTTAACTTCTAAACTGACAACTTCAATGTTACTATAGCCTTTTGCAACCTTTGAAATCGCTTCGATTGCATCTGGTTTATTTGCTTCAATTCCTATGAAACCTTTACTTACGTTTAGAGCTTTCATTAAAACTCTTAAACCGTAAACGACGTCTTCTGGTTTTTCAACCATTAACCTATGATCTGCTGTAAGATATGGCTCACATTCGGCTCCGTTCAATATAACAACTTCTGCCTTGCTGTCTGGTGGAGGAGATACTTTGACATGTGTTGGGAATGTTGCACCACCCATACCAACAATACCAGCTTCCTTAATGATCTCAATTATTTCTTCTTTTGTTAGATTTTCAAGATCACCCTTTGATTTGACACTTTCATGTACTTCTTCTTTGAAATCATTTTCAATTACGATACATAGACCAGTGCCGCCTGGAATTTCATGCGGTTCAATAGCAATTACTTTTCCCGAAACTGATGAATGAACATTTGCTGACACAAAACCTTGTAACTCGCCTATTTTTTGACCAAATTTAACTTCATCTCCAACTTCAACTATAGGTTTAGCAGGCGCTCCTATATGCTGTTGTAGAGGAATGTAAACAATCTTTGGGTCTAAAGCTTTTTCAAGCGCTTTGCTGTTAGAGTACTCTTTTCTATACTGAGGATGTATTCCTCCTTTAAAAGTTAAGAGTTTCATTGGTTTACCCCCTTATCAATTGAATAAACATATTTTTTCTGTACGTTTATAGTATACTATATAAATATAAAAATCTTAACAATTGTTAAAAAAGAGACAAACTATTTTAAAATAACGTAAAATATAATTAAATTATCGTTAACTAAAAAAAGCTGTTTTTATAACAGCTTTTTTTTATTATTATTCTATAGAAGTTATAAATTGACAATATTCCTGAATAGATGATAACATCAGCCCCATACTTATGTCATATTTCGACTCCTCTACAGCTTTAGTAGAAATTTCTGTTTTATCCGAAATACTTTGTGTATATTTTAACAACCCTTCTTTAAATTTTTTCATTTCATTGTAATTAAGCTGTTTTGCACTAGTTTCAATACTTTCTATAATTGTCTTTCTATTTGAAATTATATTCTTATATGTGTCAACATTTACATTTTTTAAATCATCACTATTTTTCCAATATTTCGACTCTTCTTCAAAATTCTTAACGAGTGTATTTATATCTTTTGATATATCATCTGCTGCTCCGTATTTACTAGTATATTTTAGAGATACTACTGGAGCCTCAAGTGTTGATACAAATGCATCCGGAAATTTACCTTTTACTAAAGAAATTGACTCCTTCGATGCCTCTTTATCAAAGAAGCAATAAGTTTGAATTTTTTTAACTCCATCTTTTTCCATTACAGAAAATGGAATCTTGCTCGAAAGTAGTGTATCTTGTATCTTTTTTAATTTTTCGTCATTATCAACTGATGCAACTTGTACAGTATAAGCATTCCAAGAATCTATAGTGGCAATCTTTGATACTTCTTTTTCATTAATTTCGCTCTTTTCATTATTTTGTTTATTATTATCTTTAGCTATATCTTTTCCCTTGTTTAACTCGTCCAATTCTTTTGAAATATCTTCAGATGTTATATCTTTATTTGATATAGTATCTATCGACTTATTCCAATACTCAACTTTATCAGCTATATAGTCTACCAAACTAGATTCCCTTAACTTTGTATAAGAGTAAAAACATATTATAGCTAGACAACAAAAGGTTACTATTACCTTTCTTATATTGGTTCTTCTTCTATTGTAATAGCGATTGTACATCATCTTCCTTCTATTCATTAGTTAATCCCTCCAATAATATATTCTTTGTATTTATAATATTCGAGGAGGTTGTACTTTATGCTAAAAAAGTTGTGGGGAAAATTTTTTTCTACCCACAACTTTTAATTAAAAATATTTTATATGTAAATTAATAAAGTTTAAAATTCCATTTATATGATTCTTCTTGCTCCAAGCAATGCTTTTGACCAATAAGATCCAGTTAAACTATCAACTTTAACTTTGTTTGGATTTGTTTGTGTTCCACTACAGTGTATAAATTTACTATTTCCAACGTAAATACCGACGTGATTTGTAATTCCATCTCCATCTGTATCAAAGTACACTAAATCACCCTGAGCATAGTTGCCCATCGAAACAGGACTGCCATATGCTGCTTGCGACTTTGATACTCTCGGAATACTTATACCAGCTGATTTTTCATACACATACTTAGTAAATCCAGAACAATCGAATGAATTTGGGCCATTTGCCCCCCATTGATAAGGTATACCTATCAATGTATATGCAAAATCTACTACTTTAGCTCCATTTCCATATGATGGTGTTTGTCCACCAGATGATCCACCATTATTACTACTACCATTATTGTTATTACTTCCAGATCCTGAAGAGCCACTTTCATACAAGGCATCATTTGTATTAGAAACATAATCTCCACTAACCCATCCTGTAGATCCGCTTAACATTTGAACTTTATACCAGCCATTTTTGAGTTCTAACAATTTAACTACATCTCCGCCGTTTAACTTTCCAACGACTGAATAACTAGTCCCTGCTCCACTTCTAACATTTAATCTTATGCCAGATCTTATCTTTCCTTTTGTCCCTTCAACATTTGTACTTCCTGAATTCCCTTTATCTCCAGAATTAGAACCAGAGTTTGAACCTGATCCAACATTTTCTGAAGTCTTCACTATGTACTGACTTGTAACCCATCCTACTGCACCATTACTTAATTTTACTTTATACCAACCATTTGATAATTCTAAAAGTTGAAAAACTTCACCATTATTTGCTTTTCCTACAATTCCATAGTTTGTACCGGGGCCACTTCTAACGTTAAGTCTAGTTCCTACTGATACTTTACCATTTCCACTCTGTGTAGACGATCCTCCATTATTAGAAGATCCTGAACCTGTATTAGAACCTCCTGTTGAATTTAGAGATATATACTGAGCACTTGCCCAACCTACAGTACTTGAAACTTTAACTTTAAACCATCCATTAGATTTTTCAATTATCTCTACACTAGAGCCTTTATATGCTAGTCCAATTTTTTTAGAATTAGTACTTGGATTACTTCTAATGTTTAAAGCACTAGCAGTAACTACTCCCTTTTGAAGTGCACTAGCATCTACAGTATTTACTGCTATAGCAACAGCACCTATTCCTAATGCGGTTAATGCCTTTTTCAACCTTATCAACTCCTTTAATCACATCTAAATGCAATATATTCTGTTCTTTTAAAATATTATGTATATTCATATTCTAATTAAATAACTAATTAAATTTTCTAAACCCGTTTAGATAGTATTATTTTTTTATTTTTGTGGAACTATCTCTATCCAGTAGTTATCTGGATCAGCGATAAAGTATATACCCATGGCCTTGTTTTCAAAGCATATGCAATTCATTTCTTTATGTAACTTTTTAGCTCCTTCAAAGTCATCAACTTCAAGAGCTAAATGAAATTCATTATCCCCTAGATTATACTCTCTATCCCAGTCTCTCAACCAAGTTAACTCTAAGTTGTGTCCTGTTTCCCCATCTCCAAGATAAACAAGCACAAAGCTGCCATCTTGTGCCTCTTTTCGTCTTACTTCCTTTAGGTTTAACGCCTTATTATAAAATTCTAAACTTTTATCTAGATTAGTTACATTGTAATTATTATGATTAAATTTAAAATTCATGCCTATCCCCTCCTAAACTTTAGTAAATCCCTAATAGTAACATTATACCAAATATATACATTAAATTCATCTATATTATTTTAATTTGCCGTAAAATAATAGGGAATAATAAGTATAGTTAGTTTATTGTATAAGAAATAGGGCACGTTAAAAATTAACAATGTAGATGACGTTTACAGCCTTATTTACAAACACTATAATCTAACTGTTAATTTCTCCGTGCCCTATTATATTACCAATTTGA
The DNA here is from genome assembly GCF_018917235.1 of Metaclostridioides mangenotii. Taxonomy (GTDB): domain Bacteria; phylum Bacillota; class Clostridia; order Peptostreptococcales; family Peptostreptococcaceae; genus Metaclostridioides. Next base: position 54,749 of record NZ_JAHLOF010000004.1, on the reverse strand, counting down.
CATTTTATCTCTTACAATACTATTTATTATTTTTCTTCTTATGTCTTCAGCACTGCTTTCTTCATCAGTATCTATATTTAGCATTTTTGCTATATTCTTCATATCGCCTCTTGTTTTTGACTTGTAGCTTTCTATTAATTCTTCTTTTATTAATTTAGGCTCTAATAGGTACTCATCTTCACCACGTTTTAATAGAATATACTTATCAGAATAAAAATTTTTGTTTGAAAAAATATGATTTGAAACTCTTCTCATTAAATTACTATATGATAGTTTTCCATGAACTTCTACTCCAATTGACTTTGAGAATTCAAAAAGCTCTTTTTTGGTTCTAAAAAGATTTTCCCTTTTCAAAGTTTTTATTATAGCAGTAGAGTTTTTCTGATTTGAGCATTCATTTAAAATTCTTGAATATATCTTCTTTTTATTCTCTAACGACTTAAATTTAGATATATTTTTATCTATTATTTTTTCAAGATTTCCTTCAAAGTATTTACCTGAACCCTTTTGTGATGTATATCCTTTAAGTTCTTTATGGGCCATATCAAGTATCATTTTTTTTAGTTCATCTTTGTTTATTGTAGATTCCATGACATCCCCTCCTCTAACTATTTATATTATATTCAAATTAAATAGTTATGTTAAAAAAAATATACTTACAACGTATTGTATTGTAAATATTAAAAGACCCTTATTGGGGGAAATAAGGGTCTATAAAATGGGGGGAGATTGAGTATGTTTGATTTTACATTAATTATTATGTCCGGATATAATTAATTTATACAAAAATTAAAAGATTTTTTATAATTATTTTTAAAAAACAAAAAATATCTAGAAAATACTAGACTGTTTGTTTTTTTAAAATATAACTTAATATTAAGTTTTAAATTAAAATTTCATCTTTATAATTTCTTTTACATTATTTTTCAATCAAAAAAATATAAAGCCCTCGGTTTCTAGTTATAACATTTAGTGTCAGACAGTATATGTCTATGCCATTATAACGATTAAAAAACCAGGGCTCTACATTAACTTTTAGCCTATTTTATACCTTTTAGTTCAAAACCTAAATCTTCTATTATTTCTTTTAATTTATCTTCTGTAACACTTTCATCCATATCAACGAAAGCACATTTATCTTCTAAGCTTACTTCTAAAACCTTTACACCTTCTATATCTTCAGTAAGGGCAGTTGTAACATGATTTACACAGTGCCCACAGCTCATACCTTCTATAAGTAGTTTCTTTTTCATAAGTAACCTCCGTATTTGTTATTTGTTAGTTTTTATATTAAGGTTTGCTATACCTTCATATACATCAAAATCATTTGGCTCTATTTTACCATCAAGTCTATTATTAGTAACTATGTGGTTATTTCTCACTACCAAACTAATAAATCCAACATTATCATTTATATTTTTTTGCATTTTTCCATAAAGATCTCTTATTTTATCTTTTGAAGTTTCTTTCTCTATTTGATTCATATACTCAGTTAACTTTTCATCTGAGTATCCACTATAGGCAATTATCTCTTTAACATTCGGTACATTAGATAATACCCAACCTGTAACAGCTAAATCATAATTATTTGTATTCATAGCTTTTTCAAGATCTTCAGCAGAGAGTTGCTCAACAGTCGAATTTATTCCAACTGTTTTTAAATTTGCACTTATAAGGTTAGCAGTTTTCACTCTTTCTATATTATCCTTATTTACTACAATCTTTAAATTTATATCATCTAGACTCTTAATTTTTTGATTATTACTTTTTTTAGAGTTTTTATTATCAACTATATTTTTGTCAACTTCACCATCACTAGCTTTCTTAGAATCATTTTTAGCGTCTTTATCATTTTGATCTTCCGCTTCTAGATTCTTATCAGCTTTACTGTTTTGTATTCCGCTTTTATTATTTGAATTTGCTACTTCTTTTTCATCATTATTTTTATGCGTATTTACTTGATTGTCATCAACTTTTTTATTTGAATCTTTATCGTCCTCTCCAGTAAACTTTACTTTGTCTAAGTAACTCTGAGCCTTATCCTTGCTAAACTCAAGTTGGCCTATTTTATCGTTGTAGTATTCTGATTTTGTATTTAAAGGAAAGTTAACCATTTGTGCATCTCCCATATAACCCTCTTCAAGTAAATTTTTTCTATTTACTGAATGTGCTATTGCCTTCCTGAAATCTTTATTTTGTAAGTAACTTTTGTTGTAGTTAAACGATACAAATTCAAATTCTCTTCCTTGATATTTAGTGATATTAAACTTATCTTCTTGAAATTTACTCAAATCGTTAATAGTCACGTCAGTTATATCACTGTCTAACGACATAACCATAGATACTCTTGCTTCTTCATCTGGAACTATCTTTACTTTTATCTGTTTTATGTTTTTAGGTTGATCGATGTAATAATTATCATTAGCCGTTAATACCATATCTTCACGTTCTGAGTAACTCTCTACTTTATATTGCCCATTGCCTATAAGATTTTTTTTATTTGCATCTATACCTTTAGTTCCTAAATCGCTAGACACTATAGGAAATACTAACTTGTTGGTAGGAAAAGCTTCACTAGTCTTAAATTTTATTGTTAAATTTTTGCTACTAGTTACAGTTGTTGATGCAATATTTTCTGTTAAACTCTTATAAATACTCTCAGGAGTTTTATTTATAAGATCTATAGTATAGCTTACATCTGTAGCCGTTACCTCTTTTCCATCGTGCCATTTTGCGTCCGTAAGCTCAATATCTATACTCATACCATCTGACGATGTCGTATACTCTTTTACCAGACGAGTCTCTACATTATAGTTTTTATCTATCTCAAATAGACCGTCGTAAACTAAATTCATAATATGAGATACTGACTCCTCATTATTTATTATAGGATTTATAGTCTTTGGTTTTACCATAGTTAAATTTATATACTTCGAATCATTATAGACCTTGTTCTCTTCATTATTTTTTCCTGTAAGTTTATTTGAACTACATCCACTTACTAAAACTACTGTAACAAGGGTTGCAATTATCATCTTTAGTTTTTTCATTCTTATATTTCCTTCCTACTTAGATTCATCTTTCTCGTATATATTTTTATATTCTCTATAATTCTTTTTGACCTTTTTAACATAATTTGAGGTTTGATCAAAAGGTATAGAATGTAAATTTTCTCCGTCTTTACTGTACTTATCATCATTTAGCCATTTTCTTACATTTCCAGAACCACCGTTGTACGCAGCTATCACAAGATCCAGTCGTCCAAATTCCTTATAAAGTTTACTTAGATACCAGCAACCAATTCTAATATTTGTCTCAGGATCAAATATATCCACATTTTTAAGATCTAATTCTTCAGCTGCCCAATCACGAGTAATATCGCGTATTTGCATTAAACCTTTAGCATCTTTTTTGGATACAGCATTGCAGTCGAATTTGCTCTCGACCTTTATGACACTATATACTATATTTTTATCCAAATTAAATTCTTTAGAATATTTCTCCACATATTCAGAATATTTCTGAGGATATATAAATTTATGTACAACCTTCTTTTCATATAAAAATGAGCCAAATAAGATAATAAAAATAAACAAAACTAATATTTTTTTCTTATTCACACCAATTCTCCTTCATATACTTCATAAATTTATACGCTTTATCATTTAACTCATTAAAACTACCAGAATTATCTATTATATAGTCTGCAAAATTTGCTTTTTTATCCTGACTCATTTGAGAGTTAATTCTATTTAAAGCTTCCTCTTTTGTGCAATTATCCCTTTTTTGAACTCTTCTTATCTGTTCATCACTATTGCACGTAATTAACAATAATTTATCTACTATTTTAGTATAGCCATGTTCAATTAATATAGCTGCATCAATTACAACTATTGATTTACCATGTTTTCTTAAATCTTCTAATCTAGAAAGTATAGCTTCTTGTATCTTTGGATGCGTTAAAGAGTTTAATTTTTCTAATCTCTTATCATCTTTAAATACTATTTTACCAAGTTTTTTTCTATTTAAGGTACCATCTTCATTTTTTATACCGTAGCCAAACTCAGTAAAGATCCTTTCTAAAAAATCTAGATCATTCATAATTTCCCTTGAAACTTTATCTGCATCTATTACATCTATACCATTTTTAATAAATATTTTTGATAGGCTACTTTTTCCGCAGCCTATATTTCCAGTAAGTCCTAGTATTAACATTTATATCACCTACTTAACGTCATACCAAGAATTTCCAACATTTAAATCTACATCTAAATGTACATCCATTTGAACCGCATTTTCCATCTCTTCTTTTACTATCTTTGTAACTTTTTCTATTTCATCATCATAGGTTTCGACTATAAGTTCATCGTGAACTTGTAGTATAAGTTTCGATTTTAGAGAATTTTCTTCAAGTTTTTTGTGCACATTCACCATTGCTATTTTAATTATATCTGCAGCACTTCCTTGTATTGGTGCATTCATAGCAAATCTCTTTCCCCTATTTCTTTCTACGAAATTAGAAGATTTTATTTCAGGTATATACCTTCTTCTATTTAAGATTGTTGTTGCATACCCAGTTTCAGATGCTTTTTCTATTGTATTGTCCATGAATTCCTTTATTTTGCTATATTTTGCAAAATAGCTCTCTATATACTCTCTTGCCTTTGGTACTGGTATATTTAAGTCATCTGCTAAACCAAAGTCTGTTTTTCCGTATATAATACCGAAATTTACTGCTTTTGCTGCACTTCTAAGCTCAATATTCACATCTTTTGTATCAACCCCAAAAACTTGCGATGCAGTCTTTGTATGGATATCTTCATGTTCCTTAAACGCTTCTATCATATTTTCATCTTGGCTCATATGTGCTAATACTCTAAGCTCTACTTGAGAGTAGTCTGCATCCACAAGTTGACATCCACTAGCAGAAATAAATACTTTACGTATTTCCCTACCAATCTCCATTCTTACAGGTATATTTTGAAGATTTGGTTCAGTGGAAGAAATCCTACCAGTAGTAGTTATCGTTTGATTGAATGTTGAATGTATTCTATGACTAATCGGATTAATAATTCCAAGTAAACCTTCTACATAAGTAGAGTTTAGTTTAGTTATCTGTCTGTATTCTGTTATTTTTTCTATTATTGGGTGTTTATCTTTTAGCTTTTCTAGAACGTCTGCATTTGTTGAGTAGCCTGTTTTTGTCTTCTTAATAACTGGAAGCTCCAACTTTTCAAAAAGAATAACACCTAGTTGTTTTGGTGAGTTAATATTAAATTTATCTCCTGCTAACTCGTATATCTCTTTTTCCAAAGTATCAATTATTTCTTTAAACTTTATACCTAGCTCTTTTAGCTTGTCTTTATCTACCTCGATCCCAACAAACTCCATATGACCTAAAACCTCAACAAGAGGCATCTCGACATGATAAAATAGTCCGTCCATCTCCATTTCTATTAAGGTCTTCTCCATTTGAGGAATTACTTCTAAAACAGTTTTGATAACACTACCGATGTAATTTGATAAATCATTAAAGTCAAGATCTTGGAATTTCTTAGCTTTAACTCCTTTTCCAAGTAAATCTTCCTTTGATTTTACATTTTTTGTAAGGTATTTCATTGCTATAGCTGAACAATCGTAAGATGTAGATGATGTAGAGTCTATCAAGTACTCTGCTATAGATATATCAAAATCAATGTTATTTAATTCAATTTCATACGGCTTTAAAGCTGTATAATCTTCTTTTAAATTGTATCCAAATTTTTTAATTTCATAATCTGATAAAATCTCTGTTAAATTTACAATATCAGCCTCATCTACATAATATATCTCTTCTCCATCTATGCTTATAAACATGTATATTATATTTTTCTCTAGTATATTCCCTTCCCTGGTTACAGCCTTTAAGATCATCTTTTTCTCATTTTTAGCTTTTTCTACAAAACTCGTAATATCGTCAAGCTTCTTTATTTCAAGATTTTCTTCTTCTGCTTCTTCTCTATTTAGTGAAGATATCCTAGTTAACAAACTATTGAATCCAAAATATCTTATTTTTTCTATTAATTCATCTTGAATGTAATCTCCAAATATCATACTTTCCATATCGAATTCAATTGGTACATCTCTAATAATAGTAGCAAGCCTCTTACTCATAATAGCTGTTTCTTTGTTTTCTTCAATTTTTTTCTTTACATTCCCCTTCAACTTATCAACATTTTCTATAATATTTTCAATATTAGAAAATTCTTTAATTAGCTTTATTCCTGTTTTTTCACCAATACCTGGAACACCTGGGATGTTATCAGATTTATCGCCCATTAGTCCTTTTAAATCTATAAACTGATCTGGTGTCATCTCATATCTGTCAATAACTGAATCGTAGTTATACTCCTCAACCTCACCAATTCCTTTTTTTGTAATTAAAGTAGTAGTTTTATTTGAAGCTAATTGAATAGCGTCTTTATCTCCAGTAACTATGTATACTTTAAAACCTTCTTCTTCGGCTTTTTTAGAGACAGTACCTATTATATCATCAGCCTCATAACCATCTATCTCTAACCTATTTATATTAAATTTATCAAGTAAGTCTTTTAAAGGTTCAAACTGTTCTCCTAAATCATCAGGCATTTTCTTTCTGCCTGCTTTATAGTCATCGAACTCTAGGTGCCTAAATGTAGGTGCTTTCCTATCAAATGCTACACTAATATGTGTAGGCTTATACGTGTCTATAATCTTCAGCAGCATCGTTGTAAAACCATAAATTGCATTAGTCTTTTGCCCTTCTTTATTGTTCATTTCTGGTAGAGCATAAAAAGCTCTATTTATTATTGAGTTTCCATCTATAATAACTAACGTTTTATCCAATTAAATCACTCCTAGTTTAGTCTAATTCTACTATTAAGTACAAATTCATAAATTTTGATAACGAAATATATTTTATACTTAATATATAATATTTCCATTATTTCTGTATTAAATCCAATACTTGAGATTTTATTTTACATAATATAAATCATATCATAAAATGGAAATAAAATCAGATAAAGCTTACAATCTAATAGTAATTTTTTTAATGAAAATTAGATATAAATTTTATAAAATAAAACCTTCAGTTTTTTTATTAATTTTATTATATTGCATTCGAATTTTATTTTTGTTATAATATTAAAGGTAGCGAGCCGCTGTGATGGAATTGGCAGACATAGTGGACTCAAAATCCACCGGTAGCAATACCGTGCCGGTTCGAGTCCGGCCAGCGGCACCAGTAAAAAAAGAGTTATCTTTTTAGATAACTCTTTTTTATTTACTAATATAAATCCTCTAACATTGTAATAATCTTCGATATTATGTATTTGTTTAATTAAAAAGACTATATCATAACAAAGACTCTATATTTCATCCGTATAAATATTATATCGTTATATAATCATTTTATTATTATCTATTTTTAATCCGATTCTCAAGAATACAAATATGATTTTTAAGTAAATCAATCTGATTCGATAAGTCATCATTTTTATTGTTAATGTTACTATTACCTTGTCCTTGTGCTGCAGCAGTAAGTATATTCTGACCCATATTAACAAGAAAATTTCCAAGAGCATTCTGTTGATCTACACTTAAATCATCAATCAACAAAATACCTAAAATTGAAGAAAGAAGAGAAAACTGTTTAGCTGGCATATTAAAAAAACATGAGTTATTAAAAGAACTTCTATTCTTTTTCTTTATCTCTTCGTTCATAAACATATACATCACCATCCTTATTATTCATATTATGATATGGACAATAGTATAGTGAATTTATGTATATCTGTATTATATATACATATTTTAACTAATAAACTCGTAATTTGCTGCCTATTTTCCCAGTTTCGCACTTTAGACGACCAGTTTTGTAAATAACATTGCCAAATTTTGTAAAAAAATATATTATATAATCAGAATATACAAATGATACATATTCAAACTTTTTACACAAAGAAGGTTTAATCGCCTTCTTCTTTTTTTACCTATTTTTAAAAAATAATAGCAAAAACTCCATGAATTAAATCCATGGAGTTTCTTGCTTTAATGATGACTATATTGAGGATGTTAGGGAAAGTCATCATTAAAATAGGGTATTATATTATGGTTTTTAAACTATTCTTTCTATATACATAATACTGCCACTATATGAATTTTGTGTGAGTTTTGTATAAAAAAAATATGAATTTATACTATTAAACTGATTTTGGGTTGCTTTTTTCAACTAATCTTTTTACCGTCCATAAAGATATATATAGTATAGGATGTATAATAAAATCAAAATAAGATCTTTTTACACTATTAATATTTATCAACTCCTGAACTCCCAGCTGATAAAAATGGCAGCTAAGAAATTATTTTTTATCTTAACTGCCATTATTGACAAGTTAACCAAATTTTATTAACTTGCAAACATATATGGTTATAAATTTAATTAGTTTTTATAAGAAATCTAATTATATAATTTAAAAATTAAAAATTTTTTACTATTTGTGAGCTTTTATTTGACTTTATGTATCTATTCAAAAGTATATCTTCTATAGTAAAATCATTTAAATTTCCGATTTCAAAGCCATTTTCGTTTATTTTTTTTATTTCTACTCTTTCATCTGAAAAAATATATATTTTATCATAGTTATATCTATTATCTTTAAATTCATCTTTTACATATTTTATATTCATATCTTCAAGTTCAAGCGGTGTACCTTTTCTCGATATTCTAACACTATTGCCTCTTTTAGAAAGATTTGTACATATAATTTGATTTTTTAATCCCAAATTATCGCTGCCTTTTTCTTTATCTACAACACAAATTACCTTATCTTTACACTTTTCCAAGTCTTTTACAAGAATTCTGTCTGGTTTAAAATTATCGATTCTTATTATAACAAGATCAAAATTATAAAGTATGTACTTAAATATTTCATTAGAGTTTTTATTAGTTAGTACATTTTCACCTAAAATCTCTATAATTCTACACCCTTTATCGTATATTATTTCTAATGAATCGATTATTCTTGTTATATTCATCCTTCCAATTTTTTCCGAATCAAATTCTAGTACTGTGTATATAGGAATAAAGTATTCAGTAGTTCCAGTTATTTCAACTACATTCGGAAAACTAACTGGTTCATCATTAAATTCTAAAAATATATTTTGATAAATATTAAATAAAGTTATGTTATTTTCAAATTCTTGATCGCTTATGCCATATCTTTCGTTAGCGATTTTTTTAATTTCAAAAGTACTTTTGCTTCCATCACACTCAGCAAGTATAAGTAATGATTCAGAACCTAAGGTGTCAATATACATCGTTTTTAACATTTTTTTCTCAGTTTCAATTGAATTTATAATTATATTCTCATCAGGACATATATGTACCCTTGTTTCTTCCAACAACCTTGGATATTTGTATTTAATAGACTCGTAAAATAGTTCATTATCATCAGTATTTTTCATATATTGTTTACACTCCTTACATTTTGAATATCACATCTTAAAAATATCACTATGATCATTTTATATCAACATATTTTCATAAGTGGCTCTTATATCTACAAAACTGGACAAGAACCACTATAATATTTTAATGTAAATCGAATTATTTGGAGATCTTTATACTTATTTGCTGTGTAAATTACAATAAATACCTTTTTTAGATATCAGTTCTTCGTGTGTACCTCTTTCTTCAATACCTTTATCAGTTAAAACTATTATCTCGTCTGCATTTTTAATTGTAGATAGTCTATGTGCTACAATTAAACTTGTTCTGTCTTTGCTTAAATCCTCCAATGACTCTTGTATCTCTCTTTCAGTAACATTGTCTAACGCTGAAGTTGCTTCATCCAGAATTATAATAGGTGGATTTTTTAGAAATATCCTTGCGATTGAAATTCTCTGTTTTTGACCTCCAGATAATTTAACTCCTCTTTCTCCAATATAAGTCTCATAGTCTTGAGGTTGACTACAAATAAAGTCATGAATTTTTGCTTTTTTAGCTGCTTCTATCATTTCTTCATCTGTAGCATTTGGATTACCGCACATAATATTCTCCCTTATTGTACCTGTAAATAGGAAAACATCTTGCTGAACAACGCCCACATTTTTTCTTAGAGATTTTAAACTAACATCTCTTATACTTGTACCATCTATAGCTATTTCCCCACTGTCGTATTCATAAAAACGAGGCAATAAATTACATATTGTTGTCTTACCACCTCCAGATGGTCCAACTAAAGCAACAGTTCTACCAGCATCTATTGTAAGATTTAGCCCTTTTAGAACTTCAGTATTATCATCATAAGTAAAAGATATATCCTTAAATTCTATCTTTCCGACAACATCTTTTAGTTCTATTGGGTTTTCCTTTTCTTTTTGTTGATCTTCATCTAATATCTCTTTAAATCTCTTAAACCCTGTCATACCATTTTGATACTGCTCAGTAAAGTTTATTAGTTTCTTCATAGGTTGTGTAAACATTTTTACATAGAGGATATAAGCCGCAAAATCACCTAGGGTAATCTTTCCACTATAAGTGAAATATCCACCAGCAATAACGGCAATCCACTCAAGCAAATCCATATAAAAGTTCATACCTGAATAGTATTCTGCCATTGCTTTATAAGACTTCGCTCTAGCTCTTCTAAATTTATTATTGCTATTGTTGAATTTCTTTAATTCTTGTTTCTCATTAGAGAATGATTTGGTTACAGTCATACCTGCTATACTATTTTCTAAAGTTGCATTGACATCACCAATTGTAACTCTACTCTCCATAAAGGCATCATTCATTTTATCTTTTTTCATTACTGCGAACCAAACTATTAGTGGAAGTATTGCGAAAATCAATAAGGTAAGCGGTACATTTATATCTATAAGTATAAAGAACGAACCTATTAACATAACTATTGAAATAAATAAATCTTCAGGGCCGTGATGTGCTAACTCTGTAACATCCATCAGGTCATTCACTATCCTAGACATTGTAACGCCAGATTTATTGTTGTCAAAAAATGTATTAGGAAGCCTTTGTAAATGTGTGAATACTTCATTTCTCATATCCGCTTGCATTTCAACCCCTACAACATGTCCCCAATATTGCATAAAATAATTAAGCCCAGCTTTTAGTGCAAATATTACTATAAGAACTACTGCGAAGACAATAAGCATTCTGAAGTTTTTATCAGGTACAATATCATCCATAATATTTCTAGTTATCATAGGATAAACTAAATCACAAAGTGAAAAAAGAAAAGCTGCTATTAAATCTAGTATAAAAAGTTTTTTATACGGTTTATAGTACTTTATAAAATCTTTTATCATAACTCTTATTTCCTCCTGTCTTAAATTTTATATAAATTCTCCCAAGTAATGTATAATCTTTATAAGATTTCAGTAAAAAATCTCACAATAATAATCGGTATTTGTGAAATAAGAATAATTATGATACATATTAAGTTTTATTGATAAATTATTTTTTTCAATTTCTCACATTAACTCTAGTTTTTAGTATCAAACAGTATATACATATTTGCAATTAAAACATAATAGTATAGCTTAAACTGTTCGATATCAATATCATAATTAACATACTCACTATACCAATTAAACCCGATATTTCAGATATTAAATTTGTATACAAAGTACTTTTAGTAATTTCTATCGTCTTAAATCTATACCCATAAATCCTTCAATAATAATTAAATAAGTATTATTATATAAACTAATAATATCATATAATGACTTTTGTTGTTCAGTATCTTCAATAAATACGAACCTATCCTTTGACAATACTCATACTACAAAAATTTTGCATATCAATGTGTCAACATTTATCGTAGATTTTATTGGATTTTCTAATCCATACATATACATACCCCTATATTGTTATATTTTAGTATACCTAATATGAATTATACTACATATTGTGTTTTAAGCTATTAATTTTAAATAAAATAGTCGTTAGTTTTGTAATTTCTTAACTAACGACTTCCTTATATAGGTATTGTCTAAAGTATCTATTAATATTGATTCATATGTCTATCTATTTCTTTCATAACTTTATTCTGATTTAATAACTGTATTGATTTCATATTATTATCTGAAACTAATATGACTAAGATCTTGTTGCTAATATTTTTATTGTCTTTCTTAATTAGGTAACAAATTGCCTGAAGATTCTCCTCTTTATCGTAAACTCTAAAATTTGTACTGTTATTACTGATTACACTATCAAATCTACTTATATCACTTCCGATATATCTTTTAAAGTCAATTGATTCCACTTCTCTCAATTTCTTTTCAACTATACCTCTGTCAGTCTGTTCAATTCTTATGTCAGACTTTCTGTCCATAAAACTGCTGTCATACTTTGAAAATATTCCCGTCTTAACCTCACTTACCTTGTTTGATTTTATATTGATATATATTGCACTACCTTCAACATCATCATTTTCAACTGATTTTGGATATACCAATTTTGCATCAACATTATAAGGTAAATCTAATGCATTATCAATATTTTGTAACTGTGAATTGTCTATATAAAAATTAGTTATATAAGGGACTCCCATATTTTTTATAACATATTTATAGTCTTTGTTCATAATTTCGTTTACATCATTTTGAACTTTAGTCATTGTTTTTTGTTGTGTCACCCTATCAGCAACAGAGTTATTGTAGCTATCTGTTTCTTTTTGACAACCACTGACTGCAACTCCCACAATAGCTAAACATATAAATGAAGTTTTTAGATTCATCGTCTACCCCCTCTCATTGATTGTATCTATTAAATAAAATCTAATAATCGTTTTTACATATACAGGTTAAATAATAAGTAAATTAATTATATAATATTTTTATACTTATTATAAGAAATTATCAAACTCTGTAATATTATTGTAATAAAAAAACGAACAAAAAGAGTTTTTATTGCAAAATGATTTTTTTATATAAAAAAAATACTATAGTAGTATATCAGATTCACTGAAACATATCAAATGTTATAAAAAATATTTTTTTATTAATTTCATAATAAATTGATTAATCAATGTTTTTAGCAACTATGTTATAATAAGTCTAGAAGATTTAAGGAGGATTTAGTAATGGATTTCAAACAACTAGAAGTTTTTGTCGCCGTTGTAAAGCATCAGAGCTTTTCTAAAGCTGCTAGAGAACTCTTTCTCACACAGCCAACAGTCAGTGCACATATACAAAATCTAGAAAGAGAACTAGACACAGTACTAGTCAACAGAAGCAATAAAGTTATTACACTTACAAAGTCCGGAGAAATTTTATATAATCATGCTATTTACATACTAAACAATTGTAAAAGGGCAATGTACGATATAAAAGAATACTCTGGTAAAATTGAAGGAATTATTGATATTGCATGTAGCTCTATACCAGAGACCTACATATTACCTGAATTTATAAAAGATTTTTCCGCGAGTTATCCAGATGTCAAGTTTTCAATAAGCCATTATGATTCCCAGTACGCTATATCAGAGATATTAAACGAGAGGGTAAGTTTCGGTTTGGTCGGTACAAAGATAAACAATCCTCAAATCAAGTACATTGATCTTATAAATGATGAACTTGTATTAATAGCACCTGCAAATCTAAATATAAAAAATGATAACGGATATATTGAATTAGATGAACTAAAAAATTTAAATTTTATAATGAGAAAAGATGGTTCTGGGACTCGAATGCTTACTATGAGGACTTTAAGTAAAAATAATTTTGCCGCTGATAAGTTAAATATAATAGCTCATGTAGAATCTAATGAAGCAATAAAAGAGATGGTTAGAATAGGGCTAGGAGTTTCATTTATTTCTAAAATGTCTGCAATTGGCTACGTTAATTCTAGCAAACTTAAACTTTACAGAATTAAAGGTGTCGATTTTGCAAGACAATTCTATTTTATTTATTCTAAAAAGAAAACCTTTACACCTTTAGAAGATAAGTTTTTAGATAAACTTTGTGAAAACTTTAATGTAGAGAAATAATTATATATTATAAAATTTGATTATGTTAATAAGTAAATAGAAAGATTTAAATTATAAAAGGAGGAGCATATTGGTGAATATGCTCCTCTTTTTTAGTAGTATATACTTTATAAAATTATTATTCTATCTAAAGTTACTCATATAAAAAGCTTTGTAACCTTTGTACATCTCATGTATATCAGCTTTCGATGCCACTTCATAAGGAGCATGCATGTTTAGTAAAGCTACTCCACAGTCTATTACCTCGGCATTTGCATTTGCAAGAATATAGGCGATTGTTCCACCCCCACCTTGGTCTACTTTTCCAAGCTCTGCTGTTTGCCATATAACATTTTCTGAGTTGAATATTTTTCTAATTTCTGCTATAAATTCGGCATTTGCATCATTACATCCGCCCTTACCTCTTGCTCCAGTATATTTATTTAAAACTATTCCATTTCCCATAATGGCTGAATTACTCTTGTCGTAAGCTTCTGCATAGTTAGGATCATGTCCAGCTGTTACGTCTGCAGAAAGTACTTTTGTGTTGCTCATAGCCCTTCTTATTTTGATGTCTGAGTAATCACCTTGAATTGCTATAAGTTCTGCCACATCATTTTCAAAGAATCTTGATTGCATTCCTGTATTTCCTTGAGATCCTACTTCCTCTTTGTCTACACATAATGCAACTGCTGTATAATCTGGTTTTTCTATGTCTAAAATGGCCCTAACTGCTGCGTAAGAACAAACCCTATCGTCATGTCCATATCCTAGTATCATAGATCTATCAAATCCCATGTCTCGAGCTTTCCCCGCTGGAACTATTTCGATCTCAGCAGTTAAGAAATCCCCCTCAACAATGTTGTACTTTTCATTAAGTAATTTTAATATGTTTGCTTTTACGGGATCTTTCTCTTCGCCATCTAATGGAACGTTTCCTACGAGTACATTTAAAGCTTCTCCAGCTACTCCATCTTTAAGTTTCTTCTCCATCTGGTCTCCTGCTAAGTGTACTAATAAATCAGTTACACAAAATACTGGATCGCTATCATCTTCACCTACACAAACTGTTACTTTGCTTCCATCATTTAATATAACTACACCATGTATTGCAAGAGGAATTGTTGTCCATTGATATTTTTTTATTCCTCCGTAATAATGAGTTTTTAAAAATCCTAAGTTAGAACTTTCGTAAAGTGGATTTGGTTTTAGATCCATTCTAGGAGAATCTATATGGCCACCTACCACTCTCATACCTTGTTCTATAGGGTTTTCACCTATTACGAATAAAGCTATTGCTTTAGCCCTGTTTACTGAATAAACTTTATCTCCTGCATTAAGCTTTCCATTAGCAATAACATCATCTAGAGATACAAATCCATTAGATTTTGCTAAGTTTACGATTTCTTCTACAGATACTCTCTCTGTCTTAGCCTTACTTAAAAACTTCATATAACCGTTGGCATAATCCATTATTTCACCAATAGTATTATCCTTCTGTGCTTCTTTCCAAGCGTTTTTAAATTCATATTTTAAATCCATATTGTATCCTCTCCTTAGATTTATATATTAAATTATTAATTTCAATAATTTTCCTATTTTTTGTTGTTTTTCATATATTCTTCGTACTCTTCCGGTGATACAACTTTAATATTATCTAATTTAGATCTTACATGAGCCCTAAAATGTTCTAGGTACTCTTTTCTTAGCCCTTCCCTTTCATGATGCTCTTCGTGTGTCAATCCTTCTTCTTTGTGCTTTTTTGCAAGTTCATTTATTCTGTCTAACTTCTTTTGTTCAAACATTTTTTCCTCCAAATTACCTATTTATATTTATATTTATTTAAAAATTCATCTATACTATCACTTATTATAGATATACCTTCTTTTATTTCAACTGTACTTGGCTTTGCAATATTTATTCTAAAAAACCTATCTTCTACTATCTTGTCAAAGAAATACGTTCCTGAAGTTATATATACCCCTTTCTTTGCCAAAAATTGAGTAAATGTTTGAGAGTTATAATCTACTGGTAATTCTAAGAAGAAATTTATTCCACCACATGATTTGCGAACTCTAAAATTTTTTGATAATTTGTCTTCTATTAGATTTTTAGCTAAGCAGTATTTATCCATATAAACCTTTTCCATATTTTTTAGGTACTCATCCCATTCAAAATTCCTCATAAAATAGTACATAGATTTCTGTATAAGTCCTGGTGTAGAGATATCAGATGAATGTTTAGCTATTAGTATCTTTTTTATAAGTTTTGATGGAACTTCAACAAGACCAATTCTTAGTCCCGGCATCAGTATCTTAGAAAAACTCTTGATGTATATTACTCTACCAGCGTCGTCGTAACTTCTAAGAGGCCTATTGTCATCCGAATAAAATTTAAAATCACTAATGAAATCATCTTCTAATATCGTAAAATCGTGCTCTTTTGCAAGTTCAATTAATTTTTTCTTTTTATAAGTTGAATAAGATATCCCAGTTGGATTTTGGAAATTTGGCATAGTATAAATAAATTTAGGTTTAAATTTCTCAAGTTTCATTTTTAGAATCCCTATATCTATTCCATCATCTAACATTGGTATTGATACTATTTTAGCTCCTCTGCTTTTAAATACATCTATTGCTCCTGCATAGCTTGGCTCTTCAACAAATACTACATCGGAATGATTTATTATTCCCTTGCAAACTATATCTATCCCTTGCTGTGCACCTGAAATTATCTGTATGTTATCAACATTGGTATCAATTTTTATAGTATTTAGATATTCAACAAGATTTTTTCTAAGATCCTCCGATCCAAGTCCTTCTTCATAATCAAATATAGAGTTTCCATCTTTCTCTAGAGCCATATTTACAGCGTATTTAAATGAATCTATTGGAAACATGTCATTAGATGGATTACCACTATCAAAATGTATTATTCCATCTCTTTTCTCCTTAGGCTTAGTATTCTCTCCTTTTAGATTCGATACAAATGTCCCATTACCTACAATTTTATAAATATAGCCTTCAATTTCTAAAAGTTCATATGCTTTAATTATTGTAGCATTGTTAACCCCCAACAACTTTGAAAACTTTCTTATTGGCGGCAACTTATCATGCACGTTTAAATTTTCTTCAATAATCATTTTTTTAATATGATTATATACATACAAATATTTTGTTGTATTACACATATTCATATCAATTAAAAATTTTTCCATAACTATCACCACTTAACTGTATGTATTCAGCGATTAATAAATTATTAATACTAAGCTGGTATTTCACTTAAATAAACCTTTATTTACTATAATTCTAGCACAAATGAATAAATATTTCTCATGGATTTTCTTATATAATTAATTTTTATATTTATTTTATTAATTTTTAATTATTGATACTACATCGAGATAAAATTTGCTCATAAACTACTCTGTTATTAAGAGCTACATATTGTTATAATATCATATAGGATATTAAAAAATGTTACATTTACATTTTTAGTATTTAAATATTATTGACAAGTTACATGAAAACAATTGCTAAATGAGGTGAAGTTATTTATGTTTTATGATTATCATATGCATTCGAGTTTTTCTACGGATAGCCACACAAGTATGGAAGATATGATAGAAAGATCTATAGACTTAGGTTTAAAAGAAATCTGCTTTACAGACCACGTTGATTATGGTATTTTTACTGATGATTCATTTATGGTTAATTTAGACGATTATTTTGAAAAACTAATTTATGTTCAAAATAAATATAGAAATAAAATATCTATAAAAAAAGGAATCGAATTTGGTTTACAAAAAGATTTGAGTGATTA
Organism: Metaclostridioides mangenotii; assembly: GCF_018917235.1. Classification (GTDB taxonomy): domain Bacteria; phylum Bacillota; class Clostridia; order Peptostreptococcales; family Peptostreptococcaceae; genus Metaclostridioides. The sequence goes on along the minus strand of NZ_JAHLOF010000004.1, from coordinate 36,909 downwards.
CTACAATAAAAGATTCGACGAACACGATTTTGACTTTATAATTTGTTCGATCCACGCAATAGATAGAATGGATCTATATTTAAGTTCTTATTTTGAAGGTAGATCACAAAATGAAATTTATGAAAATTATTATATGGAACTTTATAATGTAGTTAAAAACTATAAAAACTATTCTGTCTTAGGTCATCTAGATCTAATCAAAAGATATGCGCCCTTTAATTCATATTTAGATGACAAATTATTCCTCGATATAATAGAAGCTACACTTAAACAAGCTATTCAAGATGGAAAAGGAATCGAACTTAATACATCATGCTATAGATACAATTTACCAGATTTAACGCCTTCTACATACATATTAAAGTTGTACAAGGAATTAGGCGGTGAAATTATAACAACTGGATCTGATTCACATAATCCTGACCAAGTTGCTTATAAATTCAACTATATTTACTCAGTACTGAAAGATCTTGGATTTAAGTATGTAACTCGATTTGATAAAATGAATCCAGAATTTATAAAGATATAAATTATAAATTTTTTGACCTCCTTACGAATATATTTAACGTAAGGAGGTGTTTTTTTTGAAAATTCCATATCTAGTTATGTCTACAGCAATCTTGTTTGTATCCAATTTTATTGTTAGAATCTTCGGCTTTATATATAAAGTATTTTTATCTAGAGCTTTGGGTGAAACAGGACTAGGCATATACCATATGATATTTAACTTCTTGATGATATGTCTATCCGTAACTACTACAGGAATTCCTACAGCACTAAGTTGTTTAATTGCCAATAAAAAGGCTATAAAAGATAAACATTCTTCAAATGTACTTTTTATATCTACACTATACATAGCATTTTTTGTTTCGTTGATTATATCCCTTATAGTTTCTTTTAACAGTAAGTTCTTTTCAGCAAAATTTCTAAACAATCCACACTTAAACTTATTTATACTTGCAATAGCACCTGCTATAGTTACAATTACAATTTCAAATGTACTTAGGGGATACTACTATGGAGTAAAAAAGGTGAAAATACCTGCTGTTGGGCAAATAATAGAGCAAATTACCAAAATTTTATTTGTTGTTTTACTAGTGATGTACATGGGTAATAAAAACTTCAACTGCTATATAGCTCTTTTAGGAGTTTCAATTGGTGAGCTAAGCAATATAATTTTTATGACTGTATATCTATGGAGAGATTCTACTTTATTCAAGAAATATGTAGTTAGTGCTAAAGATTTTTATAATTCTTCATTAGAAACTATTAAGATGTCTATACCAATCACATGCAACAGGATGTCCAGTATATTTTTACAGTCTATAAGTTCTATGATGGTTCCTTCTAGATTGGCTCTTTCTGGAATGACATATACAAAATCCCTCAGCATGTACGGAGTTATAAGTGGTATGGTTATGCCATTTGTATTTATACCTTTTACACTAGGATCAGCTCTAATCGTAAATTTAATTCCAAGCATATCTCAGGGAATGGCTCTAAATAAAAAAGACAGTGTAATTAAAAAGATAAAGTACTCAATTCTTCTAACTTTAGCAGTTGGCATACTTTCGTCTATATTTTTTTACTTTTTTGGTGAGAGGGTCTGTGTATTCGTATTTAAAAACGAACTCGCTGGTAAATATTTAAAATCCATGTTTCTAGTGCCTTTATTTATGTCATTAAATCAAACATTATCTGGTATTTTAAACGCTATTAGAAAAGAGCTAGCCTCTAGTATAAACACTATTGTGGGAATGGTAATACAGATTATAGCTCTGTACACATTGCTTCCTATACCAAGTTTAAATATATACGCTTTAATATATGTTATGACTTCAGTGTCAATGTTGACTTGCATTCTCCACTCTTTAGTTTTATTGAGATCGATAAAGTCGCTACGCTCTCTGTAACTCTAAATTTGAAAAACAAAAAGCCATCGAGATCTTTAAACTCAATGGCTTTTTACAACTTTGATTATCTAAAAGTTAAATAAATTTATCTATTACTAGGCCCACATTGATCGAAGTCACATACTTTTGCGAATGTGTCTACTAGTCTAGGCTCTAATGGATTTCTTGATCCTAAAACTATTATTTGTTCACTAATAAGTGTGCTTACAGTTTCTTCTAAACAAAGTATTAAATCTATATCATTTGGAATAATTAAATCGAAGAAGCAATCACAATCGTCTTTCTCTTCGAATTTTAATATAGATTTTCCTATACAATCAACTGTTAAATGAGTATTAAATTGTTGTCTTAAAAGAGTAGGTGTGCCATCTGATGGTAAACAAATTGGTGCAGATAATGTATTAAAATTAAACTGAACAAATGGTACTTTTCTCAAGCATCTAGATTCACAAACTGCTGGGAAAGCAAGAGCTGTAAATGTAGTGCATCCACATTTTCCTCTTAATTCTAATACCAAATCATGAACTTCTACATTTAATCCTCTTTCTTTAAATGCAACTGTAGTTCCTAAACCTCTGTCACAGCACTCACGATTGATATGATCTGAACAAACAGCAGATTCAAATATAGTCTCACAATTTCTTCCAGGTTCTGGGTCAAGCGGTGTTAACTCAAAATCTTCTAGTGTCGTCATACCTGGATTTATAATTATTTCATCAAAGTTTACACATATTTTTTCTATAGTTACACTAACTGGTCCGCCGTGAGGTATACGCCCATTTACTTCAACTACTTCTGTTTTAAAAACTAAAGGTTCTCCGTTTGGTCCTGTAGCGTCTGTAAAAACTTGAAAGCGCATAGTATCAAAAACTCTATTAGTCTCAATAGCTATAGGAACACTATTTTGAGGTGAAAGGTTTTTTGGTCTTATTGGACGACAGCACTCTGGCCCACAATTATTTTTAAAACATTCATCAGACTTCAATTCACATGGCTCGCAATCACAGTGGCAGTGATCATGGCAATCGCAGTGGCAGTGATCACGGCATTTATCATCGCGATCATGGCATTTATCATCGCGATCATGGCATTTATCACAGTCGCAATTATCGTGGTGATCATGGCATGGCTCACATTTGTCATGTTTCTTATTTTTAAATCCTCTTTCCATATTATCATCTTCAAATAATGAATCTTCAAAAGTTTCTTCTATATTTGTATCATTAACTACTTGACTATTATTACCCATCCTTCTTCTATTTTTTTTTGTATCTTGCATTTGTTGTGCCTCCTTAAGTGAATTCTAAAAAGTGACTTGGCTTTTTTAAGCCTAATAAATAATATGCACTTAAAACAACATTTGTTACAGAGGCACTGAAAATTTGTTTTTATATAGATATTATTGAAAAATTAACTTAATATAAAATAAAAGATTGTCGCTATAATATATATAGCGACAATCTTTTTCCCCGAAACACCGGTGACCCGTTAAATTCACGCCCTAGAGTCATCTAGGTGGGTGACATACTGATAAAGTTTTAACGTCCAAGTAATACTAGGCATGTTATATAAGTTATCAAACGCTGTCTCCCGAATAAAAATTGTAGGTTGAATTTAAAAGAGCCTTGTCGAATGCCTCAGGATATCTTAATAACATTATATAATAAAACAAATTTTAATAAAAGTCTTTTATCATATCTACCGTTAAGATATAATTAAATTGTATATTTAAAATCTGAATAGTTAAAAATTTAAATCTATATATACTTTATTTCATTAATAATACTATAACAGAACAGTATTTCGTTAACTAACTTTAATATTTTGCAACTTCACATAAATTTAAAATGAGTATTAGCATTTATAATCAGATGTAAATGTAAAATATATCTGTATTAACTGGTTCTCTTTTTATTATTTTCTTTACTTCTATATTTATTCATCTAAATTTAGAACTTCAAATATTAATGTATAGCCATTTTTTTAAATCGTTTTATCCCAACAACACCCATCAAAATAGTAAAGAATACTATACCTGCTAAACTAACCAATAGTGGCATTGTTTCCATAGACGTACCCATTGCATATCTCAATGCTTCATTGATATAAACCAATGGATTGACTAATACCAACCATTTAAAAATTGGTAGTGTCGATAATGCAGACCAACTAAAGAAAATTGCCCCAGTGAAGATTAATGGCATCAAGAACCCCGGGAACATCGCAGCGATTTGCATCGGTTTAACAATCGTTCCAACTAGTAGACCTAATGTTGCAGATGTAATAGAACTTAGTATAAGAATAAAAATCAGAAGAATACTTGATTCAATATTTAAATGGATATTAATATTTGCACCCATAAATACCAAAGAAATTGGCAGTACAATCAATGCTCCAATCCATGACTCCACAACACCCACAAACATTTTGGCCCAAGCGGTCATTAATGTGTTAACAGGAGCCTGTAGACGATCTTCAATTTCCCTTGAATTATTGAAATCCATTGCCATAGGAACAGCTGTGCCATGTATACCTGTCACCAATAAACTCATACCCACCATTCCTGGAAATAATTGATTTGGAAAATCAGGTGAAAGAATACCTATTTTTGGTAATACATATCCATATGTTAAAATTAAAATGAATGGTAACATCCCTACTCGGAAAACAAACTCCATCCAGTTTCTGCCTTGTATCAACAAATCTCGCTTTACCATTGTCCAAAAAACTTGTTTCTTTATTTTTCGTTGTTTTGCAGTCATCATATTAATTTCCTCCCTTAGTTTTCTGATTTGTTAAATGAATGAAAATATCTTCAAGAGTAGCCAAGCTTAAATTGATATTTTCAATTCTGGCATTTTGTTCATCTAACCAACCCAATATTTTGTTCAGGACTTCTTTACTGTTTTCTGTATAGACAATAAAGGACTTTTCATCTTTCAAAGTAACATCTTTCACTCCCTTCATCTCCATTACACTTTTAATATTAATAGAAGCTAATGAATCTATAGTAATGGTAATAACATCACTCGATGGCATAAGTTTTCGTAATTCATCCACTGTACCCATCGCTTTAATCTCACCTTGATTGTATACAGCAACGCGATCAGAAAAACGCTCAGGTTCTTCCATATAGTGAGTTGTTAAAAAGACTGTTGTCCCTTTTTCCTTATTCAAACGTAAAACATGTTCCCATAAAATCTCACGATAAGCAGGATCCAAACCCGTAGTCGGTTCATCTAAAAATAAAATTTCTGGTTCATGCATGATAGCTCGTGCAATTTTTAAACGTTGCGCCATTCCACCAGAAAAGCTTTTTACAAATTCGTTTTGCCAATTACTTAACCCAAAACTTTTTAATAACTCAGAAGCTTTCTGTTCGGCTTGAGTATTGGTCATTCCAAAATACTTACCATGATAGATTAAGTTTTCCTTTGCAGTTAATCCTCTATCCAAATTGTTATGCTGTGCTACAATTCCAATCCTTCCTCTCGCGAATGTTGGGTCTTCTTTGATTGGTTGTTTGTGTAAAGTAATGGTACCTCCTGTTGGTTCCATTTGCGTTGTTAACATATTAATAGTAGTACTTTTCCCTGCGCCGTTGGGACCAAGAAAACTAAAAATCTCTCCTTTTACTAAATGAAAGCTAATTCCATTAACTGCAATATGTTCACTACCATCTTTTTTATTGAAAACCTTCTTTAAATCTTTTACCTCTAATATTTTTTTCATTTTTTCTCCTCTTTTCTTTTACTTTGTAATCGAATATTTCAAGTTAATTTTCTTCAAGTATACCGTATCCAGCTTCTTCAATTACTCGTTTTATATTATTAAACTTTACTTTTGACATATCATATTCTATATTTATTTTTTCTGTTTCTATATTTACATTATGATTTAAAATACCATCAAGCTTACTGACACTACTTTCAACTAACTTTGCACATAAAGTACATGACATTCCTGTTATCTTATATGTTTTCTTAACTATGCTTAAACTCATAAATTCAAACCTCCCAAAATTTTTTTATATTTCTAACATTATTATACCCCCTAGGGGTATAAAAAATCAATGGTAATATAAATTATTTTTAGAAAAAATTTAACCCTAAAGTTTTTAATGATTTTAGAAGATTATGTATATATTTCTTTTTATCTTGTACAAGCCTAATGGAATCTATACATAACAATCCTTTAGGTTTCATTTCATATGTACACATTAAATTGTATTTACTATTTTAACTCTGGGTATTACATACTAGCTTAGCTATAAAACATATAAAGCAGCTACTAGTTTTAGTAACTGCTTTGTTAAACAATAATACATACCTTGACTTACTACTATGTAAGAGTAGAAAGTAAAGGTATGTATTTAAGCTATAACTAACTATCATAATCGTATTCATCACTTTCATAATCGAAATCATCATCTTCAAAATCAAAATCATCATCTTCGAAGTCATCATCAATCTCGCTTTCATGTTCAACGTTGTTATCATAATTATCATCTTCAAAATAATAATTTTCGTTTTCATAATCAGAAATATCAAAATCTTCATTTTCAACTACGCTACTTCTATGGTATTTTTTTTCTTTTGTGTTTTCTTTCTTATTGCTCGGCTCAGATCTTAGTAAGTTGCCCAACATCATTAGATTATTCATACTTCCCAAATTTCCTATATCTGCAAGTGAGCTTAAGCTGAATCCACCTTCACCAAAATCATCAGGCAAAAATAATTCTGCAAATACATCTATTTTCTTTTTCATATCTAAAGCTTTCTTAACAGAACCTTTTTTCTTTTGAGGAAAAACTTCCAAAATTTCTTTAATCATCATATTTTTCTTATCTTCATCATCCATATTTCTAAAAAAGTCTGTTTCTGTATCCATATCAATAGTCTCAATACTGTTTAGTTTTTTGATACCACTTACAAGATCTAATATACTCTCAATTTGAATTAAAATTTTTCTTTCTTCTCGTGACATGTATTTTTTTGTTCTAGTAATAAGCTCCATTCCCATGTCTAGATCTTCGTCACTTAATTCCATAAGTTTTAAACCTTTACTGATATCATTTGCATTAAATTTGAATTTAATCTTTCCATCATTAGGCATTCTCTTGACCCTCTCTTTACTTACTTTATTTGCCTTTAGGCCTATATTTTTTTTGAATTTATCTATATAATCAAGCAGAGATATATTTCCGTTACTCAAAAAAATAATCCCTATCAAAAACAGTAAATTATTCAAACCAATGCCCCCCTATGTATAACCCTTATTTTAATTTATGATTTTTACGGTTTAATGTTCCTTTTTTCTCTACTCTTGCATATATATTATTTATAGGTAATTTTATTTATATAAAAGCATCAACTGTCTATCACTAAATATTATTTCTATATATAAATAATATGAGAAAAATTCAACATATATTTATAGAAAGGGGTTTTTTTATGAAAAAATTAGATAAAAGCGCTCTAGAAAAAATGGCTAAGGAAAAGAATATTGATAAGGGTAAAATAGAAAAAATGGCCAACAATTATAAGGATAAATCTGAGGATGAATTAATGAGTGAACTGGTTAAAGTAGGGAAAGGCCTTGAAGGCAAAGAAGAGGTTGTTTCTAAATTTAAAGCATTTTTAGATGAGGATCAGCAAAATAAATTAGATTCTATAATGCAAAAAATTTCTCAAGCCGAAGCTGAACCAAAATCTAAAAAATCTAAACCAGAGAGAAAAAAAACTAGCAGTAGCACTAAAAAAACATCTTCACAAAAACCTACCACTACTGCAAAAAACACTACTGCAAAATCAAGCACAAGTAGACCTAAAGGATTATTGGGAAAAATGAAAAAAAACTCACCTAAATAGTATTATAAATTAAAAAACTGTATTAATTAATTCATTTATATGTCTTAATAAAATACATTATTGTAACAAGAACATATTTAAATATAAAAAGGAGTTATACCAAACATTTATGTGTTTTGTATAACTCCTTTTTATTTTATCTAGAATTTTCATTGTGTTATGTTTATAATAAATATTACTTTCTTAAGCTATTATTTTACTACTTTCTTGTTATAACACTTTCTCTATCAACAATTTTATACGGTAATTCCACTTTTTTATTTTCAATTTCTTCTTTATTTATAAGCTTTATTACCATTCTCATTGCTACTGCTCCCATATCATATAGAGGTTGAGAAACCGTTGTTAACTTTGGTCTATAAATCTTTGCAATCTTCACATCATTAAATCCTGCTACCGATATATCTTCTGGAACTCTATATCCTGCATCACATATAGCATTTAAAGCTCCTATAGCTGCCTCGTCGCCTGTTACAAATGCAGCATGAGGAATTATACCATCATCAAGTAATTCTTTCATACTATTGTAACCACTTTCATAATCTGTTTCACCGTATTTAATTAGAGACTTGTCCAGTTTAATGTTGTGTTTTTCTAATGCAGCCTCATATCCTGATAATCTCTCCATCTCTAGTATAGTATCTTCTTTACTAGTCATTATAAATGCTATTTTGTTATGTCCTTTATTTATAAGATGCTCCGTCATATCAAACGTAGCTTTTTTATTACTTGTACTTACTGTGTATATATCGTAGTCTCTTGCTGTTTTACTGATGTATGTTGCAGGTATGCCGCTATTTTGTATGAAATTGACGTGATCTTCACCGATTACCCAAGAAATTAGAACTATTCCCTCTACTTGCTTTGCCTTAAGTAAGTTTATACTTTTTAACTCTTGCTCTTTATCCGAATATGTATTGGATAAAAGTATGTCGTAGTCATACATTTTAGCAATCTCTTCTATTCCGTTAAGTATTTCGTTTACAAAGGTATCTGATACCTCTGGAACTATTACTCCAATAAGCTGACTTTTTTTTGTAACAAGACTTCTAGCTAATGGATTTGGTATATATCCAGTCTCCTTAATAACATCTACTACTCTCTGCTTTATCTCATCAGTAACTGGCTTAGAATCATTAATTACTCTCGAAACTGTCGAAATAGATACTCCAGCTTGTTTTGCTACATCTTTAATTGTAACTGTTTTTTTCATAAAATCTTCCTCCTTTGTTTGTAGGTTATCTATTTAGAATTAATCTACTAATCTATTGAATAATATAAAAAGTCCATAATATGATAATAAAAATCACTTGATGTCAATATTATACCATTGCTTCACAATTCTATCCATTAAAAAAGTCGCCTAAAAAGAAATAAATCAATTTAGGCAACCCTTTATTTAGATAAATGCTATTTTTTAGCAGCCACATCCATCATCTTTATTAAAGAATCCTGAGCATGAACAAACTATTAACAATAATATCAAGAATGGAATCCAATCACAGATTTCAATATCACTCCAGCAATCTTGAAAAGCTAGGAATAAGAAAAACAATATTATTATCCACCATGAATCTGCACCGAAACAACCATCACCACCGCCAAAGAATCTATCAAGCATAATTAAGTCCTCCTATATAATATTTGTAAAAATTTCAAATTTGAGTTAGAAGCAGTCCCCACAAGAACATAAAATTAATAATATTATTAGGAAAGGTATCCAATCCATCATTTCGATGTCTCCCCATCCTTCTCCAAACGCAAGGAACAAGAAGAATAATACAATTATCCACCAAGAACCTCCGCCAAAGCCATCTTCTCCAAAGAATCTATCTAACATATAGTTACCTCCTGTTGATATTTTGTTGAGCTTTTTGCTCCTGCTATATACTATGCAGCTCCTATAAATTGTGATAATAAATTTTTAAAATTTTTAACAGCAACATCCATCATCAAAATTAAACAGTAGTAAAACTATTAAGATAACCCATATCCAAATGCTGTCATCGCACAATATGTCTTCTAAAATATCTGTGCATAAAACTAGAAATATCAAAGCTATTATAATTAGCATTTTGCCATCTAAAAATCCGCCGTCATCACAACCGCATTTAGATCCAAAAAAACGTGACATATTCTCTTCTAATTTTGTCATAATAATCCTCCTTGAATATTAAGAGATTAATAATCCCTTTGGTTTAAATATATGATTTTGTGGACAGATAAGTTACTTTGGCTAAATTATTTTTAATAAGCTTGTCAATTTCTTTATCACCAAGTCGATTGTATTTATATACTTCATCAATGTATTCACTATTTTCGCTTGAAATTGCATTTATTAAACTTTCTATTGATTTTAATTTATAGTTTTTATAATTACTCATAAAAAATGATACTCTCTGATTCTCAAAATCATCTTTTATATCTAATAATCTCGATATATAGCTATCTTTTTTATCTAAAACCTCTTCTTTCTTAGTAATCAAATCCTCTAGTATATTATTTGTTTCTACCATTTGCTCAGACATAACATGCATGTCCAGATTTATTGTATTGTAATAGAGATTTATCATCATAATTATAAATACGCAAATCGATGATCCCAAAATCAAAATATTTTTCTTCATAAGTTCCTCCTTATCAAAAATATTATCAATAAACTATATTCAAAAGTCTTGAGATTAATACATTTTAAATAAATCTTTATACTTTTTATCATTTAATATTGAAAATTTTCCTATATTATATTAAACTACTATTAAAATTAATTAAACTGCTTTAGGAGGCTTAACATGTTTGAAAGAATTAAAGAAATAATTGCAGACCAATTAGGGCTAGATGATATTGATAAGATAACTATGACTACATCTTTAGTTGATGATTTAGAAGCAGATTCATTAGATGCTGTTGAAATAATAATGGCACTAGAAGATGAGTATGATATAGAAATTCCTGATGAAGAAGCTGAAAACTTTAAAAACATTGGAGATATCTGTAAATATATCGAAGATAACAATTAGATTTTTAATCATAAAACTATTGTATTCAAAAAGAGGTTTGTACGTATATTCAAAAATTAACGTACAAACCTCTTTTAACTTATTTTTCTTCATAGAACGTTACATTTTTTATAACTATATCAAATGTTCCATTCTCATTTTTTCTCATACTGTATTTCATAGGATCTTCAAAGTCAGTTAAGTTTCCTTTTATATCAAATCCATTGTCAGTTTTGATACTTCTCTTTTTGAGTTTTTTCTCGACCCACTCTTTATCAATATTAAAGCTTTCTACTATTCCCTTTTCTTCCATAAGCTCTCTAAAGCTTTCTTTTTTATCGTCATCCTTTATTGAATTCTCTACAAATTCTTCAAGGTCTATATTCTGTTTTTCTTTTAACGTATAATTTAAAATACTTCTAACATCCTCAGCTTCTTTTATGTTCTCACCAAGTGCATTTGTTATCCAGTTTTCTGTTGATTTTTTAAATACTTTAGTCTTATATTTATCATCATCAACTCTCTCAGCATTTAAAAATTCTGATATAAACTTAGTGTCTATACCCTCTTTCTCAGAGTCCTTATCTAATAGTCTAAGATGATACTCGTCATTTATGCCACTAACACCTATAAATGCACATTGTTTAGGTTTTTGAGTCTCTGTAATTCCAATTTCATTTGCTACCATTTGGATGTTAAACTTATCATCTACAAACTCTATTGAGTGAGTGTATAGTTTTTTGTAGTCTAGTTTTAGAACTGCTATATTTTTTTCGTCTTTTATAGTATAAAGACATATTGCTAAATCACAAGACTCAAGCTCAGAATTTATTTTCATTATCTCAAATAGATAGGAAGCTATTTCTTTTGAATTATCTAAAAACGTATCTTCATTATATATCATTTGCTCACAGCAATTTTTTATAACGTTATCATTATAATTTTTAAATACGGCCTTTCTTACATCATCATCTTTACTTACTCTTTTAATTACTTTTTGAAAAAATCCATCAACTTCTTGATTTATTTTACCTTCAAAATCATTTAAAATAGGTACATCACTATTTTTATCTAATACATGTACTATAAACTTATGAATAATCATTTTACCACCCCAAATTTCAATAATTTAATTACTTTTATTTCAGTTTTTCTATTAGCTTCACCATGTCAATCGGAAGCTCTGTTTCGAATTTTAACACTTCTTTAGTCCTAGGCTGATCAAATTTAAGCTTATAAGCATGTAGAGCTTGTCTACTTATTAAAGTTTCATCCACGTAACCATATAGCTCATCTCCAATTATTCCATGGCCAATATAGTCCATATGAACTCTAATCTGATGAGTTCTACCAGTAAATAACTCAACCTCTAACACAGTTGCATCTTTTAATCTTTCTAATACTTTATAATGAGTAATAGCGTGTTGTCCTCTTTCATCGACTACTCTTTTTATTGAATCGTCAGTTGATCTATAAATAGGGACATCTATCACTCCTTCATCATCTTTAACGATACCTCTTACTACAGTTATATACTTCTTTTCAACCTTATCATACTTCATATCATCTGATAGAACATGATGCGCATATGCATTTTTTGCTACTATAACAAGCCCTGAAGTATTCATATCTAACCTATTTACGAATCTTATCTTTACACTTTCGTGTTTTTCATTTATAAAATGCGTTATACCATTTGCAATAGTAATATCATTATGGCTCTTAGTCGGATGAACAACCATAAATGGAGGCTTATCTACCATTATAATATCAAAATCATCATATAGTATGTTTAAATTTAAGTCTTGAGGCTCGAAATTTGCCTTCTCTTCATCTATTTTGACTTCTATTAAGTCACCCTTTTTTATCTTAGTATTTAGCTTATTAAACTCACCGTTTACTAAAATACTTCTTTCCCTTTTCATTTTAGAAAGTGACCTCACAGAAAAATTCAATTTATCTAATAGAACATTCTTCAATATGCCTTCTTCTTCACAGGTATAAGACATAAGATTGTACTTCTGCGTTTCTTTCTCGAACAACATAACCCCTACTTTCATTTAATTTATTTCATCATAACATTATCTATTTTACACTAAAATAGAGTGAATAGATAATAATATTTTATACAAGTTGTGTTATAATACTAGATAGAACATAGAGAGGTGAGTATATGAAAAAAATAATTACTGTAAAATCAAACGAATTGGCAAAATCTCAGGAAACCAAAATAATCCTTGAAGAAAAGTTAGCTTCTAAAGGCTTTGAAGTTTACTCAGAGATGGATCCCAACACTGAACTTATTATTTCAATTGGTGGAGATGGATCATTTCTAAAAACTGTTCATGATTTTAATTTTCCTGATGTACCTATAATAGGTATTAATACTGGACACTTAGGATTTTTTGCTGAGATATCTCCTGAAAAAATAGATGACTTTATAGAGACTTATTTGAAAAACGAATTTATTATACAAAGTATTTCACTTCTCGAAGCGGATGTTAGAACAAAAAATTCATGTTTTACAAAATTAGCTGTTAATGAAGTAGTAGTGAGAGGTGATAAATCACGAGTTATTCACCTTAACTTGAGTTTTGATGACAGGATGATTCAAAATTTTAGTGGAGATGGAATGATAGTGTCTACATCCACAGGTTCGACTGCTTACAATTACTCTGCTAGAGGAAGTATTGTAGATACGAGCCTTGAAGTTATACAAGTCACTCCACTGCACCCAATCAATACTAATGCGTATAGATGTTTTACATCTAGTATAATTTCATCTAGTGAATCTGTCATTAAAATTTCACCTGAAAATACATTTGAAGACTCTACGCTTATAGTTATTGACGGCGTTGAACATAGGTTTAGCAAGGTAGATTCCATCAAACTTAACTTAGCAAAAAAGAAAGTTAAATTGCTTAGATTGCCTAATTATGAGTTTTGGAAAAGAGTCTCTGAAAAATTCTTGTAATATATTAAGTTAAACATGGAGGCAAGATATGAAAATAGGGGTAATGAGCGACACACATGGAAGTCTTACTTACTTTGATAGAGCAATAGAAGCGCTCTCTGACTGCGATATACTCTTTCATGGAGGAGATATTTTATACCATGGGCCTAGGAATGATCTGCCTGAAGGTTACGACCCAAAGCCTATGATAGATAAATTAAACAACCTTAAAGATATAGTAATCGTAAAGGGAAACTGTGAAGCGGATGTAGATCAAATGGTACTTAAACATGCAATCCAAAGCCCATACGCAGTTTGTCAAATAGATAAAACAAGATTTATTTTAAACCATGGATATACAGAAACTAAGGAAGAAATAATAGAAAAATCAAAAAAAATGGGTGCAGACGTATTAATACTAGGTCACACTCATGTAAAAGAATTGACTTTTTATGAAGATATAGTGGTCCTAAATCCTGGAAGCACTTCAATTCCGAAAGACGGGATCAATTCAGTGGCTACAATAGAAATAATAAATGGTGACTGCGAAAATAAAAATAACCTTAATATTAAATTTATTGATCTAAATACAATGGATGAAGTTAAATTAGATGAATAAGTCGTTTTTATTAATCGAAAATAATTAACTAAAATAAATTTAAATCATAGCGGCAAGACCTAAAATTTATAGGTCTTGCCGTTTATTTATTACTAAATTTTATATATATTTATTTTCTCTATCATCAAATATTTTTAATATCATTACAATATCTAAATTTGTGCAAACTTTTCAGCTATTTTAACTATAACTTGAGAAGCTTTAGCCATAGCATTTACAGAAACACATTCGTTTTTACTATGGAAGTTTAGACCACCAGTAAATATATTTGGACAAGGTAATCCCATAAATGAAAGTCTTGCTCCATCAGTTCCACCTCTTATTGGAACTAATAGAGGCTTAACATTAGATTCTTTCATGGCCTCTTCAGCTATATCTACTATAAACTTAATTGGTTCAACTTTTTCTCTCATGTTGAAGTACACGTCATCTAGTTGATATTCGACTCTTCCATTATATTTTTTACTAATCTCATCAACACTATTTTTAAAGAATTTTTTTCTATCTTCATATCTATCTCTAGAATGATCTCTTATAATATATTCCATCGTAGCCTTTTCTACATTGCCATTTAATCCGTTTAAATGATAAAATCCTTCATAACCATCGGTTGTTTCTGGCCTTTCAGACGCAGGGAATTGTTCTGATATTTCTGCAGCAATATGAAGTGCATTAACCATTTTATCTTTGGCAGTTCCTGGATGAACATTTCTACCATGTATTGTTATGGTAGCGTTTGCTGCATTAAAATTTTCATATTGAAGTTCTCCGCAAATTGCTCCATCCAAAGTATATGCATATTTAGCACCAAATTTTTCTACATCAAATAAATCTGCTCCTCTTCCAATCTCTTCATCAGGAGTAAATCCTACTTTTATATCCCCATGTTTTATTTCTGGATGCTCAATTAAGTACTCTATTGCAGTTATTATTTCTGCTATACCAGCCTTGTCATCTGCCCCTAATAAAGTTGTGCCATCTGTAACGATTATATCGTCCCCTTTTAAGCCTTTGAGTTCTGGATAGTCAGACACATATGTAATAATATTTAATTCTTCGTTTAAAACGATATCTTTGCCGTCATAATTTTTAATAAGTCTTGGTTTTATATCTTTTCCACTTACATCTTCATTGGTATCTAAATGTGATATAAATCCTATAGTTTCCACACCGTCAATATTTCCTTTTAATGTAGCCATTACATAGCAATTTTTATCTAAAGAAGCATCTTCTAGCCCTAAAGATTTTAGCTCATCAACTAAATACTCAGCAAAAACTCTCTGTCCTTCTGATGATGGGCAATTTTCATTCTTCGAGTCTGATGTTGTATGAAATGATACATACTTTAATAATCTTTCTACTACTTTTTGCTCCATTAATAACCCTTCTTTCTTATATATAATAAAAAATGTTGCGTGATAAATTTATTTGTTATTTATCACACAACAATTATAACATACTACTATTCAAAATTGTGTCAATCTTACAATATACCAACTTTTTTAAGGATATTATGCATACACACAAATCCGAAACAAAATAAAATCCCTATTACACCTTTTAATTGTATTCCAATAAATATAGCTGCTAATGTTGCAAGTGGGCTAAGACCAATATTCGCCGAAATTAATTTTGGCTCTAGTACCTGACGTACTACCGATATAATTACAAATACTATAGTCATACCTATTGCAACAA
The DNA here is from genome assembly GCF_018917235.1 of Metaclostridioides mangenotii. GTDB lineage: Bacteria > Bacillota > Clostridia > Peptostreptococcales > Peptostreptococcaceae > Metaclostridioides. Next base: position 20,857 of record NZ_JAHLOF010000004.1, on the reverse strand, counting down.
AATAGTTATTTATCATAAAATGATAAACAATTATTGGGAGATATATAGATATAATACCCAAAAACGGTATTAAATCCATTAACGCACCAACTATCCCGACGATAAATCCATAAGGAAGTCCAAATATAAGAAAACTTATAAAAATAGATGTGGCAGTTATACTCATGAGTATTGCGTAAGCTTTTAAGTAGCCAAATATAGATGCACCCATCTCATGTCTAACATTAAGTACCTTTTTTCTAATTTCCATTGTAAACATGTTGTAAAAGCTTGCTTCCATTTTATCTAAGTCTTTCGCTATAAAATAAGTAGAAACAAATAGTGTAACAGTAAACATCAGTATGTATGGTATAGATGTAGCTAAATTTATTGTACTTGCTAAAATATTCTTAGAAATATTCATTAAATTTCCACTAAATTTCGTTGTAAGTTCCTGAAGGTCAATGTTTGCCATGCTGTTAGCTTGACTTATAAGTAAGTTTGCTTTATTTATAACATCAGCGGCTAAGTCCGATAAATACGAACCATTTGAAGCATTGTTCATAAACATCATAAGTTGTTTAGTCAGATTCACTACTCCCATAGATGTAAGTGTAATAACCAAAGCAACTGCTATAAAGCTAAGTAACAAAGTAGATATACCTTTGTTAATTTTGAATTTATTGTACAATTTTTGAGAAATTGGCTTTATCATAAAAGCGATTAAAGTCCCGAGAAAAAATGGTGCAATAAACGGAAAAGCTTTGTATATAAACAGGAATATAAAAGAATAAGCAACTAAAAATATTGTATTTCCTTTAAGTTTGTATATAAAATTTTTCTCTAAAATTTGCATTTCTTACTCCTTTCTAATAGTTATTTTATTTTGTTTATATATACTTATTAAAAAGGTTGTCTTTACTCTAGAAATTGCTTTCTATTTCGAGACAACCACTAATCTACGTAAATATTCTAATCTTTTTGATTCTATTCTTGTCAATGCTTTCAATACAGAATCTAATTCCATCACACTCAATGACTTGATCTTCCTCTGGAAATTTACCAAGGTGACCTATGATAAATCCTCCAATAGAATCAAACTCTTCAGATTCTAATTTTATGCCTATAAGTTCATTTACATCGCCTATCTTAGTACTACCATCAACGATAAATTCATCTTCTTTTACTACTTGAATTTCATCTTCATCTTCATCATATTCATCTTCTATCTCACCAACGATCTCTTCTATTAAATCCTCAATCGTTAGTAATCCTGAAGTACCACCATATTCGTCAATAACAATTGCCATTTGTGCTTTTGCTAATTTCATCTCACCTAAAAGTCTTGCAACCTTTTTGAATTCATAAGTGAAAAATGGCGTTCTCATATAATCTCTTATATCAAATTCTTCTACTTCTTCATCAGTTAAGAATATAATATCTTTAAAGTTAAGAATACCTATTATATCGTCTACAGTCTCCTCATACACAGGCATTCTGCTTAATTTTTCTTCTTTAAATAACGTTATAATTTCTTCATACTTATCTTCTATATCTATAGCTATAATGTCTATTCTTTGTACCATTGCACTTTTTGCCTGCATATCTCCAAATTCAAAGACATTATTTATTATCTCTCTTTCCTCAACCTCAAGAACACCTTCCTCATGGCTAACATTTACCATAGTTTTAAGATCTTCTTCAGTTACATAACTTGTATTACCTTTATTTGGGATTCTAAATATTTTAAATATAATGTTTGTTATTTTATCAAGAACCCAAACTATTGGAGTAAGCATTGTTATAACAAGTTTTATAGGTTTAGATACAAATAATGCAACTCGTTCAGTATCATTTGCTGCTATTGTCTTCGGTGTTATCTCACCAAATATCAATATTAAAACTGTCATTATAGCTGTAGCCATTACTACCCCTCGTGATCCAAATATACTTACTAATAGAGATGTAGATATTGAAGTTGCAGCTATATTTGCAAGGTTGTTACCAACTAATATTGCACTTAACAATTTCCCTGAATCCTCTGTTAAAGAGCTTACTAATTTTGCTCCTTTAATTCCTTCATCTTTCATATATCTAATTCTTATTTTGCTCAAAGACATCAGTGAAGTCTCTGATGCTGAGAAAAACGCAGATGTAATAAGCAGTAATGCTAGTATTACTATCTGGACTATATCATTGGGCGATTCCAATCTTTACCACACTCCTAATTACTTTGTTTTATAATATTTCAGTCTCTTAACCCGATATTTCTATTATTATATCATAATTATATAATTTATGGAAATTTATAAACTAACCATTTTGTAGTTATATAAAGGATCTTTTAAACTCTATTTCTAATCCTTAACTGTATTCAATTTTGGTCTTAGATCCAACATCACTTTTACTTGAATTAACTACAAGTTTTATTGGAACTCTATTTTTCAACTCCTCAACATGACTTATAATTCCGACACTTAACTCATTTGAATGTAATCTTTCTAAAGATTCCATTACTATTTCTAAAAGCTCAGTATCTAGAGATCCAAACCCTTCATCTAAGAAGAAGAACTGAAGTGGAGCTTTTCCTTTAAGTTGAATTTGTGAAGAAAGTGCTAGGGCTAATGCTAGAGAAGTTAAAAATGTTTCACCACCAGATAATGTGTCCACACTTCTTCTCTCTCCTCCATTAAAATTATCCCTCATCACGAAATTAAGTCTCTCATCAATCTCAAGTGCATATCTGCCTCTTGTTATTGAATCTAATCTCTCTGATGCCTCTAAAGATATATACTTCAGCTGGTTTGTTGATACGTACTCAACAAACTTATTTCCTTGTATAGTCCTATCTAAATCATCTAATAAATCTACTTGATGCTGGGTTACCTTAAGTTCATTATTTAATATCTTTACTTTTTCTAGAGACTCCTTCAAACTAATTTCTCTGTTTTCGAAAGCACCTATTTTTTTTGAAACTAAAGATACGCTCTTTTTCAAGTTATCTATTTTATTTTTTATAATTACTAAGTCATCTTCTTGAACTTTTTTATCAAGAACCTTTTCATCAAATTCATTGATCCTCAAGTTTATAACCTTTACTTCTTCTGTATAATCTTTTATTTCAACTTCTAAATTTGAAAACTCAACTGGCTCTATTAAAGCGCCTTTCACTTTATATATATCATTAAATCCATTTGATATTATAAGTTCTTTTAATTCTGCTTCTTTTATTATATATTCTTTCTTAGCTTCTTCTAGATTTATCTTTAATATATTTGTATTAGATATAATTCTTTCATATTCATCTTTTTTTCTATCTAATTGTTTCGTTATGTTGACTTCACTTTCATAAATTTTTTCTATAGAATTTTCAATCTCTTCTATCATCAAACTAGCTTTTCTACCCTTAGTTATTTCACTAAGTTCCCTGATTTTCATTAATTGATAACTCTTTTTTTCTAACAGCATATCTTCTATTTTATTTAGCTCAATACTAGCTTCATAAAGCCTGTTCTCATTTACGTTTAAATTCTTTTCAATTCTCTCTTTGTCATTTTTTAATAAAGTAACGCTAATATTTAATTTTTCTATTTCTTTTTCATTTTCTCTTATCTCGACAACTTTTGCACTTAAGTTATCTATTCTTAATGAAGTCTTTAAACATAGATACTTAGTTTTTAAATTACTGTACTTTTCCTCAATTATTTCGACTTCTTCTTTTAATTCCTCAATAACTTTACTTTTACTATTAATACCTTCATTAAGTTTAGATTCTTCAATATCTACGCTATTTTTCTTATCTTTTAAGTCCAATATTCTTTTTTCTGATTTATCTTTTTCATTTTGCCAATTCTCGTAACTTACTTTAAACATATCCAAACTTTTTTTCTCTTGTTCTATATGTTGAAAAACTTTATTAGATACTTTTTCACCTATACTTAATTTGACTTCATCCAGTTCTTCTGATTTTATTTTATGAGCATATTCAAGTGAGTTCTGTCTAAGAGATAGATCATTAATTTTATCTTTTACTTCTTTATGTTGTATATTCATTTTATCCAGTTTATTTTCAAAAAAAACTATTTTAGGATCGTAATTTACCTGTTCCATTTTATAGTGATCTAATGATCCACATACTGGACAAGGAATTCCGTCCTTTAAATTTTCTCTAAACTTATTTGCTTGATTTAAGATTTTGTATTTTTCTATTTCTTCTATTAATTCTGATCTCTTTTCATCTAATTTTTCTTGTTGAGAACTAAGCTCCGATATCTCTTTTCCCAAATTATAAGCTTCTTCTAAAATTTCATTTACTTTGTCTTGTAATACAGCTCTTCTTTTTTCGCTTTTTTCGAGATTTGATGCATTATTTTTAAGTTCTGATATTTTTTGAGATCTATAAAGTATATCATCACTACTTCCAGGACATTTGCTTTCTATAAATTCAAGATTATTTGATTCTCTCTCTAGATTATATATTATATCTTTTTTATCCCTTTGTATAAATTTATATTTTGACTTTAAATCATCTAACTCTCTAAACAAATTTTCTAACTTTATTGTCTTTAACTTTTTATCTTCTTGTACTTTATTAAACTCTTTTTCTAGGTCGTTAGCTGTAAATATTTTTTGTTTTAGCTCTACACTAATAGAAATTTTATTAAGTTGAGCATCAATTTTTTCTATATTTCTAAGTTGAACATTTAAATCTACATCTAAATCAGATTTCTTTTTAGATAAAGTTTCTTTTAATGCACTGAGTTCATCTCTGCTAGTGATTAGCTTGTCAATTTCTTCCACAATAATATTTAAATCATCCTCTAACTTTAAAGCATATTCTAGTTTAATTTTTTCTTGACTCATTTTTGGTATATCATTAAACTTCGATTTTAAAATTTCATCATATTTAGATTTTATACCTTCAAGTTCTCTTTCAAGAAATATACTCTCATTCTTATATGTATCTAGTTTCTTAGAATCTTCAACAATCCTATTTCCTAAATTTTCATAATATGTTATGTGAGGCTCGATCATCATAGCTTTTTTAGACTTTTCTATAGTCTCTCTTTTATCATCTATTTCTTCTTTTTCAGACTCTAATTCTTTTAATCTTATTTTATAAATACCTAATTTATTTTGTTGTTCGTAAATAATTTTATCTTCATCATAAGTTATCTGCAGTCGATTTATTTCTTCGTTATGATTTTTCTCAAGTAGTTTTAACGCATCTAGCTCTTCTAAAACACTTTCATAAATATCTTGAGACACTTCATCATACTGTGTAAGCTTTGATTTAATATCATAAAGGTTTCTTAAATTAAAATTTTTTCTCTTTTTTACTTTTTCAGATAAACCTCTTCCATACTTTTCAAGATTAAAAATCCTCTCTAGCATATCCCTTCTCTCCGATCCTGTAAGCTGAAGAAATTCACTAAATCTACCTTGAGGTAATACTACAGATCTTGTAAAATCATTTGCTGTTAGACCTATTACATCCGTAATTTTCTCATTGACCTCTCCTACTTTGTCGGCTATTACATTTTTATTTCCGTCATTTAAAATTTCAACCAAACGAGCATAAGATGTCTTAGTCCCAGTTTTACTTCTAATCATGTTTCTATCTACAAGGTATCTTCTCTTGTTATTTTTTGTTCCTATCTCAAACTCATAAGATAAGACGGTCTCTTTGCACGAACTATTTATGAACTCTTTAGTGTTCCTAGAAATATTGCCATACATAGCAAGCGTAATAGCGTCTAGTATTGTTGATTTCCCACTTCCTGTAGGTCCAAATATCCCAAATAGTCCTCTTTCCGTTAGTTTTTCAAAGTCTACAACTTGCTTATTCATATAGCTATTTAAACCTGATAATTCTAGTTTAATCGGTCTCATCTTAGATTTCACCTTCTTCATTAATTATGTCTAAGAATAAATCCATCAACTCTCCCTTTGGCTCTACTCCCTTGCTAAACACATAAAATTCTTTAAAAAGTTCGCCCATGGATTTTTCTTTTAAGTCTATCTCTTCATTGGTTACTATTGTATTTATAATTGGTTTTATCTCTATTATATCTTTTAAGAACTCTTTCATTGTTTTAAGATCTGACTGCGCAATAACTTCATCAGTTGTTATCTCAAAAAAAGACCACATATCTCTATCTCTATTATCTTCACATATTCTAATTGCTTCATCTATTCCATTGCATTTAAAAACTTCTATAGGTTTATAATTATTAAAATATACTTTTTCTATAACTGGTTCTTTTCCAGCCTTTACATCGACAATATTAGCACCTTTAGCATATGCTCTCTCATCCTTACTGTATTGTAATGGTGAACCTGAGTAATATGCATTATAGTACTCAGAAGCTTTTTGTGGTTTATGTAGATGACCAAGTGCTATATAATCTGCCTTCTCAGGCAAATCTCTTTTATCAACAAGTAAACTACCCCCAAGTTGTATTGGCCTTTCAGAGTCAGAACTTTCTCCACCAACTACAAAAATATGTGATACGGCAATATTCACTGTATCATCTCCAAAGTTTTGTTCTAACTCTGTAAAAATTTCTCCAACTTTCTTTGAATAGGAAATTTGTCTCTTTTCTTCACTCTCATTATCTTTTATGACCTCGTTTAATCTCTTTTCACTTGGATAGGGAAGAGATACTATTACTACCTGTTCTCCAGATATATTTAATTTTGTACATCCTTCTTTAGCTTCAGTTATTTCGAACTTCTCGTATTTTCTTTTATTGGTTGAGCTGTTCGGCTTTCCTAATATTATTATTCCTTGATCATGCGCTAATGGAATTGCAGCAGATAGTCTCTCTGGATTATCGTGATTTCCAGATATAATAAATACACATCTTCGTCCATTGTCAGCAAGTTTAGATACTGTTTTATAAAACAGTCTTTCCGCTTGAGCTGGTGGATTGTAAGTATCATAAATATCTCCCGCTATTATCACTAAATCTATGTTTTTTTCCTCTACTAACTTTATAAAATCCTCACAAAATTTCTCTTGCTCTTCTATACGAGAGTGGCCTTCTAAAGTTTTACCCAAATGCCAATCTGATGTGTGTATAAATCTCATTTATTACTCCTCCTAGGAATACTATTTGTATAAAATACCTTTCTCTAAACCAAACAAGTATATCCACTTCTCTTTCACTTTCTTTCCAGTTAGTTCACTTAATGCTATAGCATAAAGTTCTAATTGTTTTCTGTATTTATTAATAACTTCATCCACATTTTCTTCATTTACAAAGTCAGTTTTATAATCTATTAGAACAATTTCACCATCTTCTTCAAAATAAACATCAACAACACCTCTCAACATAAGAGTCTCATTGTCGTATATATTCAAATTGTCATTTATTATTTCATCATCCTTAAAATATACATCTTTCATACTAACTCTAGAGTATATTACCTTTTCTCTATTTATAAGTTCTGATTTAAGCATTCTAGATCCTATATCACTTTTGAAAAACTTGTAAACCCTAAATGGATTTATAACTGATGCCTGATTTTCTGTTATGATATTTTTATTTATAAGATTATCTATTTGAACTTTTATACTATCTATTGTTTCAATTTTATTAAGATCTACAACTTGCATAAACATATGAACTATAGTTCCTCTTTCTGAAGGACTTATACTTTTATTTACCTCATTATTTTGTATAAATAGAGGTTTTTTTAGACTGACTTCATGTTTTTTCTGACTGAATAAATTATCCGACAAATCCTCATCATAGCTCTCCTGAATTTTTTTTATATCAGTAACAGAAATACTCGATGGTTTAATAGTTGATAATATATAAGAATAACGGCAATTTAACGATTCTTCAATACATTTTCCGTACTCACTATTGTATCCTTCTAAATTTATACTCTCTAATATTTCTTCTAAGCTATTTTTATCTTCTTTCTCTACAGAATTAATGCTTATATCTTCTCTATTCCATAATCTTGTAGTCCAGCTTGATTCGTCATTGTCAACATAAATATCTATATCTAAATTTTCTCTTAGATCTGACGAGTCCTTATGTTTGATTACAACAGGCATTATCCAATCTAGATAGTTTTTTCCTTTAAATATCTCATACTCTGAAACTTTTCCATATCTATTTATATTTGATGCCCATTTATCTAAATTCTTATCTAAACTCTTTATTGAACCAGTAAGAATCAATTTTTCCTTTGCTCTTGTTAGTGCAACATATAGTACCCTCATCTCTTCTGACAAATTTTCTATTAGCATCTTCTTCTTTAAGGTTTCTTTAGCGATACTAGGGAATGATATTCTTCTATCAAAATCCACAAATTGAGGCCCATATCCCAATTCTTGATGATAAAGTATATTTTTTCTAAAATCCATCATATTGAAATTCTTGCCAAGAGCCGAACATATGACAACAGGAAACTCAAGACCTTTACTTTTATGTATACTCATAATTCTAACAACATTTGCATTTTCACCTAACGTCTTTGCACTTCCCATATCTCCACTTGACTTTTTAAGTTTGTCTACAAAATTTATAAAGTTGAATATCCCCTTGTAACTTGTTTCCTCAAATTGTTTTGCTCTTTCAAACAGAGTTCTTAGATTTGCCTGTCTTTGAGTTCCCCCCGGCATAGCGCCAATATAAGCATAGTATCCAGAATCGTTATATACATACCATAAAAACTCATATGTACTCATATATGTCGATTTTACTTTGTACTCCTCAAGTTTACTTAAAAAATTTACACACTTATATACGGTCTCTAAAAATTCCTCTTTTTCAAAATCGAATGGTATATCTACCTTATGATTTTGAAATCCTTTCTCAAATTCAATATCAAATTTGGATACACTCTTAAGTGCTTCATAAAAACTTCCTTGTCTATTAACAACTCTTACATTAACTAAATCCTCTGGTGTAAAGCCAAAGATAGGAGATTTTAACACTGCAATTAAAGGTATATCTTGAATTGGATTATCAATTACTTTTAGTAAAGATATTACGGTTTTTATCTCAATAGTGTCAAAATAACCAACACCTATATCTGCAAAGGTCGGTATATCCATATTCATAAGCTCTTCTGCAAATACTGGAGCCCATGAAGAGGTAGCACGCAATAATATTACTATATCCTTATACTCAACTGGCCTGTAATCATCCAAGTTTTTGTCATAAACCTTTTGAACTTTAGAATCAATATTTGGCTTTATTATATTCTTTATAATTTTACCTACCATTCTCGCTTCAATTTGAATATTGTCTAGTTCTTCATATTCATCATCATCACTCTCACTAGAATAGTCATCATCAGAATTATAATAATTATTAGAACTTACTTTTAAATTATTATTTTTTTCTATTAAATGAACTTCTGTCGAACCACCTACAGCAGTTTTGTCATCGACATTTAATTTAAAATTGGCCCCTAAATTTAGCCTTTCTTCTTCTGTATAAGCTATTTCTCCTATATTTTTGCTCATTATATTTTCAAATATATAGTTAATTGAATTTATAACTTCTTCTCTACTTCTGAAGTTTTTATAAAGCATTATTTTTCTATGAGAACTTCCCTTTTCAATGCTGTAGTTATTGTATTTATTTAAAAATAATTCCGGTCTAGCTTGTCTAAACCTGTAAATACTTTGCTTAACATCCCCTACCATAAATCTGTTGGGACAATCAGTTTTAGATACAGACTTAAGTAGAACTTCTTGTACCAAATTACTATCTTGATACTCATCTATAAATATTTCATAAAATGTTTCTTGATATTTCAATGCTATATCAGATGGGATTATATTCCCATTTTCATCCCTGTCTGTTAAAATTTTAAGAGCGAAATGTTCAATATCGTTAAAATCTATTATAGACTTCTCTCTCTTTTTCTCAGAATATTTTGTATCAAACATAAGTACCATGTCTGAAATTGGTTTCATAAGTTTATAAAGTATATTTAACTCATAATATATTGATTCGCTATCTTTATTAAAAGAAGACTTAACTATTTCTTCTATAGATTTCTTTGCTTTATCTCTTGTAGATTTCGATCTATCCTTGTATATTTTGATATACTCTGGAGTATCTTTTGGTATTTTCTTTACACCTTTTACGTAATTTTCAAATTCAAATGAAGACAGCTCTTTATAAACTTCACTCCATGATACTTTACAACTATTTAGTACCTTTTGAATTTTTTTATATTCAATCTTCAATTTTTCTGTAAAAGTTTCTAATTCTTCTATACCCTCAACGTTAATGATGGCTTCACTTAATTCTTCAACAATTCCTCCAAGCTCTAACTCAACAAATTCTAGGAGATATTTAGCCCATATAGAATCAGAAAAATCAAAGTTTTCATTTACATTAAACCTTTCTGCTGAATCATTAAGCCACCTTATTGGATCTGGTGTAGTCATTGCAAATGAATGTATTTGTAGCAGCGTATCTTGTATAGATTTATCACCGCCTCTTTCTGCATAACTCTCCACCAAATTTAAAAACCCTTGGTTATTTTCTTCATACAACTCATCAAAAACCTCTTCTATTGCTTCTTTCTTAAGAAGTGCACATTCAGTCTGATCTCCAATTCTAAAGTTTGGATCAAGCTCTATTGTATGAAAATTAGATTTTATTACATCTAAGCAAAAAGAGTGTATCGTAGTTATACTAGCTTTGTTTAATAATAGTATTTGATTTTGTAAAGATTTATTTTCTGGATCTTTATCAAGCTCTTTAGTTATTGCATCTCCAATTCTCTCTCTCATCTCTGAAGCCGCTGCATTCGTAAATGTAACCACCAATAACTTATCAATGTCAATAGGATCTGCTTGAGATGTTATCATTTGAATTATTCTCTCAACTAAAACAGCTGTCTTTCCCGATCCAGCTGCAGCTGAAACCAATAGATCAGAATTTCTACTATTAATCACTTCTTGTTGCTCATTTGTCCATTTAGGAGAACTCATCTTTCAATATCTCCTTTCATCATTTGAATAATCTCTTCATTAGATTTTTTATTTATTATTTTATATTTATTGTCTTTTAGAGTAGTATCAAATTGACAGATTGCAGAAAACTTACAAAAATCACAAGACGTAGAATTGTTATGTTTGTAAGGCGATATATCTATATTTCCACCCATCAGATTTTCACAAATTTCTACTATAGTGTTTTTTACATATGCCCTAATTACATCGAATTCTTCATAACCTATTAATGAAGTTCCCTTGCTCAAATTACCATCCTTATTAACTGAAACTGGCACGATGAGGGATGTTTTTCTACCTTCTCCCTGTAAATTTTTATCCATTTCTTTTATTACATCACTGTCTTTTATAAGAAGGCCCTTCATTCGAAGTTCTTTTAGAATAGCATCTTTAATCTCTGCATCATCCTTATTTTCATTAAAACTAGCTATTGGATCGTCTATCTTAAAGTACATTATTGCTGCAGGTTTCAAATTACAATCATTCGAATTTTTGCTCTCTAATATTGCATCTAAATACACCATAAGTTGGAGCTGAAGCCCGTAGTAAACATCTGTTAAACTCATAGACTTTGTCCCAGACTTATAATCTATTATCCTAATATACTTTTCATCCCCTTTTTCTAATTCATCTATTCTATCTATTTGACCTATTAGGTTAATTTCTTCACCATTTTCTAAGACTATTTTTATAGGTGGATATTTGCTATCCAAACCAAATTGTACTTCGTAGTCAGATGGTTCAAATGAACCATTTTTAATGTGATGACTTATAATATTTATTGCATTTGTTACCATCTTCTTTAGCCTAAAAGCTAAGTATTTATATCTAGCTGAACTGTTTAATATATATCCGGGTATTACTTTCACCATCTCATCTACAATAATTGACACTTTTTCATGAATATAGCGATCATCAATTTCCCTCCAACTTAATCTATCTTTGGATAATTCTTTTGAAAATATTTCAAGAATATTGTGGACAAATATTCCAAGATCAGGAGGGGTGAAATCGTACTCTCTTCTTTCATTAGCCTTTAGACCGTATTGAATAAAATACGAAAATGGGCATTCAGAATACTTTTCCAACCTAGATACACTTAGCAAATTGCTTTGATAAAGCTTTTTTATCTTCTTTTCTTCAATTCTATTTAGACGATTTGTATACCTAAGACCTTTTATTAGGTTATTAGTTATTGTTTCATACTGATTGTCTTTTAAAAAATAACTATATACATCTAACCAAATACTATTTAATTCTTCTTTGTTATAATCATTTACATCGTAATATTTAAAGGCATTTATCATATCATTATATGTCGGTTTTTTAGCTGTAATTTTGTGCAAAATACTTTCATCCGTGTTATCAGGTATATTTACCAAATTGCTTGTATATTTTATATTAGGAAATATTTTCTTTAATCTTGAGATTATTGATGATGGTCTTAATGTCTTACCCTCATGATCTGATATTGGATAAGTTACTATTAAATTTTCTTTACTTGATGTAATAGCTTTATATATCAAAAACTGCTCTTCATAAGTTTTAGTTTTACTGTCTATATCCACTTCAATTCCCTTTTCTTCAAGTAAATATCTATCTTTATCATTTAGCAATCCATCGTCTTTAGCTATCATTGGAAATACTCCATCAGTAGTACCAACTAAATACAAATATCTTGTATCCGGATTTTTCATTCTGTCAACGCTACTAACCAGTACCTGATCAATACTTGGAGGAACAAGACCGAGCTCATTTTCTTCAAAACCCAAATTTAAAAGCTTAGTAAATCTATCTAAGGATATATATTCATTTCCAAGAAGTTCTACCATTTGGTCTAACATATCTATTACGATATCCCAAATCTGAGAATACTGATTAGCTCTATCTAAATCACCGTATAACTTAAATTCTGTTATTAAGTTTTCAAGAGTTTCCGGAAGTTCTATATCTAATAAAAACTCATATATATATTTACATATTTCTGATACTTTGTTTCTCCTTTTTAATTTATTATTAAATTTTGAAATCGGCTTTATGATTCTATCTTTTATTTCATTAATTCTTAATTTTAGATTAATTTCATACTCGCTCTCAGCATTCGAATAGTTCTGACTAATACGATAATTCCACTTTTCTTCAAACCACTTTTTACCTTTAATACCATTGGCAAGTACGTAATTTTCGATTAAACTTATATCATCATCGCAAAATCCTAAAAGACCACTCTTTAAATATCTAAACATAGTATCATATCTATACCCTTTACTCTTCATCTCTAAAATTGAGATAATAAGTACAATAATTGGGTTGCTCTTAGCTTCTCTTTTTTCATCTATAAAATATGGTATCTCATACTCACTAAAAATAGATTGTACTAAAAAATTATATCGATTTAAGTCTCTTGTTGCTACAGTAATATTTTTATACCTCACACCTTTATCTCTAGCTAACAGGGTTATGTCTTTAGCAATTTCTTCTATTTCTTGATATAGATTGTTAAATTCTCTTATTTCTATATTATTTGTTTTGTCATTGTATACTTTATATGGATAAAAGCTGTAGTTTTTCTCTAAATGGATCAATTCTTTATTTCCATTAAATCTCCTGATTTGTTCTTCATTTAGATTTACAGGATTAAGAACTTTAATACCTTCATCTTTACACATCTTCATTATTTTATTGTATGTATATTTTGTTCTAGAAAATACATCCATTTTTCTAAAATTAATATCGTCTACACTATCGATGGTAAGAGACAAATTTACTTCTCTTGCTTTATTTGTAATTTCCTTAATAATATTGTATTGTTTTGGTGTAAACCCAGTAAATTCATCTATGTAAACAACAGCACCATCTAAATAGTTTGATAAAGAAATTTTTTTTGTTAAAGAATCTAATATATCTTGTGAATCAACATATTTTTCGTGTAAGCTTTTATCAAATGATTCGTATATCATGCTTATATCCTTAAGTTTCATACTTAACATCTCATTGTCTAATCTATCAGATATCTCATTTAATTTATCATATGACAAATTATACTGTTTTAGTTCAGATATAGTGTCTGTTATAGATGTTATAAATCCAGGTTGAGTAAATGATTTAGAAAAAACTTTTAACTCTTCTGATACACTTTCAACTGCCTTGTAAGTGATCATGGCTTTTCCGCTAGAATTTATATTTACATCAGCAAGCCCACCAACCTGAGAAAAAATAATTTTACTCAATGTATTAAAGCTAAGTACTCTAGTTCTAAGATATTTATCCTTTTCCACTCCTAAATACATTTCACTTACTCTTTTTTCTATTTCAAATGTATATTGCTCAGGAACAATAATTAAAATTGGGGTCTTTTCATTAGACTTTACTTGATTTTTTATGTTCTCAAGTATATATGAAGATTTACCTGCCCCACCACGTCCTAAAATAAATCTAAGTGCCATAAACCTCACTCTCCAAAATATCAAAATCCACATCTAAATTATTGCACAATTTATTGAATTCACAGTAATTACAATGTTTTTTATTCTTTGTTAATTTTATATTGTCTAACATTTCTTCATTATTAATTGATAAATCATTGCAGCACATATGTTCTATATTATTATACACTATTTCTTCTGTTTTTTGTATATTATCATCTTCCACTACTTCCGCATTTATCTTTAAACTTTGATCTATTGAATTATTTTTGTATACTTCACTTTCTATAAATTTACCATCGTCGAAATCTGTTCTTTTAATTATATCTACATAGTGTTCAATAAAAGTTCTAAACAATTTATGTTTCTCTTCACTGTATGATATACTTATTTTTGTATTTTCAAATTCAGGTTGATAATAAATCATTTTAATATTTTCATAATCAACTTCTATATTGAAAAGCCTTGGTATAACCTCTTTTGCTAAAAACAAATATACTATTGTTTGTACCCTACTTTCAACGTTTTTAAAGTTAATTTTTCTTGCTTCTGTTTTCCAGTCCCAAATTTCAATAGAGTTATTTCCAAGTACAATAAGATCGTATTTTGCCTTTATATGGTTTCCGTTCAAATTAAGGCTAATCTCATACTCCGTTAAATATTTTTTATTTTCTACTATAGGAATATCGTGTTTAATTTTATCTAACCATTTTGTAAATTTATTTTTATCATCATTATTAATTTGATCAATTCCTACTGGTATAGAGTTGAAATACCTCTCACATAATAAATGAAAGTCAAGGCCTTTTTTTAAACTATCGTAATAGCCTCTACTTTCAATATCATCTTTCATCCAATTTATTTTATCAATATACTTATACTTAAACTTTACAGGACATGATTTATAAGTATTTATTGAGTTTTGACTGTAATTAAAATTTTCTAATCTTTTATTCATTATATCATCCCTTAAAATTTAGATATTATATTATTCATCTCTACTAAAAATTCACATACTTTTTTTTACTCTTTTCTTTTGGAAATTATATACTTCCCTAATTCTTTTAAGTAATCGCAAGGGGCTTGCTCTCTATTTTTTCTACCTATATCACTTTCATTTCTATAAACGCTACTAGACAAAACTAACATCTCTTTTGCTCTAGTAATTCCAACGTACAGAAGTCTAATTTTCTCTTCTATTAAGTTTATTTTTTCTTCATATATATAATCGCCATAATATTTTTTACCACATATTTCATCGACTTCAGACTTTATAACTGCTACAGGATTTTTATATTTTTCTTTTAAATACCACTTTTCGCCCTGAAATTTTTGATTTATATTGTCTGGAAAATTGAATTCGGTAAGTCCTAATAAAAACACACAATCCCACTCTAGACCTTTCGATTTATGATAATTACAAATAGTTATACTTCCTGGCTCAGGCTCATAACCGTTGATTTCATAAACTACATCTATTATGTGCGAAAAAACTCTGTTTTTAGGGTCTACTAAGATACTGTATAAATTATTTAAATCAAAATGTATATCTTCAGTTGATAAATATTTAGCATAAAAAGAGATGTAATCAACTATAGCAGCATCCTCTAGACTCAAATCCATCTTATCACCTATAAAAATTATTAGAAGATCTAGCCTGGTTCTAGGGTACTCTAACATACTTCTTAATTTTAATAAGCCATCTTTAAATTTATCAAAAATACTGCTACCTTCAGGCAAGTTCATTAGATTTTCATCTAAATCTAAAGTAGATAATTTATCGAAAACATTGATATAAAGGAGTTCTTCTACACTGAAATTCTTGTTTTTAATGTAATTTATTAACATTTCTTTAGTTTCATCAGAGTAAGCATCTAGATAAATTTTTTGTATTGCATCTAAGAGTTTATCTAAATCGTTACTGCTTAGTAAAAAACTAATTACCGCAGCTACTTTATTGATCACTTTTCTCTTCTTAGCAGAATTAGGCCCAAGCTCTTCAAACTCAATTTTATTTTCGGACATAACTTCTCCGATTTGTGTTACTTGACTATTAAAAGGAACTAAAACTCCGATACTTTTAGTGGGATATTTCTTGTTAATACCCTTCACGTATCTTACCGTATTTTCAATTTCTTCCTTCCAAGTTTTGTAAAACTTAACGTTGATATTGTAATTATCTGGTGAAGGGTTTGATTTATACCCCTTTCCTTCAGGTACTGTTTTTATATCCATATATTCAAGTGCGTCCCTACATTCTTCTTGTTTAAACTCACTTATAACATACTCTGTTAATCTATTTGCCAAATCAAGAACATCTTTTGAACTTCTACCTGACATGTTCATTTTATAGCACATATCCGCTTCTTTCATAAATTGTTTAAAAAACTTCGGATCTGAAGAAGAAAATGTTCCTGTTATACTCTGATTTACATCCCCAACTCTAACCAAATTATTGTTTCTCTCTGATATCTGTCTTATTATTTTACCCTGTATTTCGTTCGAATCCTGACATTCATCTTCAAATATATATTTATATCTGTTTTCAAACTTTGCTCTCAAGCCTTCATCATTTAGAAGTGCCTTATTTGCAAGTATAAGAATATCATCATAGTCTAGTAAACCGCTTTGCTTTAGTTTTTTATCGTATTGCCTGTATATTGGATATATAACCTTTAGAAATTCTACTTCTCTACTATAAACCAAATTACCAAGTACTTCAGGTGTTATTTCTCTGTACTTTAACTGACTTATTGCATTTACTACAATATCAAAAAAACCTTCCTGCCAGGAATCTAATGTTCTTTGTCTCCATTCAAGATCTTTTTGGTCTTTAATGAACCAGCTGAAATTACTTTCTCCACCATTTGCTCTAAAATTACTTATACACTCCGTTAGAATTATATTTTTTTGTAAGTCGTCAGCAATATTAAAATCGTCATTCAGCATAATAGCTTCAGGATTTTCTCTGATTATTTTTATTGCAAGACTATGTATAGTCATAACTTCATAAGAATTCATTTCATTTATATTTTCTTCTTCAAGTAATTTTTTAATTCGGCCTTTAAAGTTATTTACCGCACTATTCATATAAGTTAGTACAAGTATTTTTTTACCTTCATTCTTACCTTCTAATAGTAGTTTAGCCACCAAATTTGTAACAATAAAAGTTTTGCCTGCTCCGGGAACCGCTGGCACCGCCATAGTACCAGACTCATAATTTATTATTGGAAGTTGATCTTCTCTATAATTTATATTATTCAAGATTAGCCTCCTTTCCACTTTGTATCTTCATAAAAATGCCATACAAATTACTCTCTTGTACAAATCCATTAACAGAATACTCACTTTTAAATGCATACACACTCTTTGCCGAACTAAGTATGTTGTAAATAGTGTTGTACAAATAGTATTTTTTGTAGTCTTCTTCCATTTCTTTTGTGTATACTTGATTGTCTGAAAATGACTTACGAAGTACAACCAAATTACTTATTTCTTTTTCAATCTTCATACTCCATAGATTACTACCGATATCTATCCATAATTGTACTGGTCTATTAATATTAGCAGAAATATACGTATACGGAGTAGTCAAAAGTATATTTTCTCCATCTTTTATATCATTTAAATCCATTATTGAGTAATAATCGTAAGTTGTCAACTTAAATGCCTCAATAAATATCTCTTCCTTACTCTTATCACCTGTTATTCCTAACATATCAATATTATCTGTAAATATTTTACTCTCATGAACAATCTGCTTACACACTTTTACATTTTCTTTGCCGTACTTAAGCTGCAACATATTATCTATATAAAATTTAATTAAAAACTCATAAATTTCAATATCATCGTTTCTTTTTTCTACTATATATTTAAAAACTTTTTCATAATCTCTAAAATTTTTGTATTCTTTGTCTTCATCAAAACTGTCACTATCATATAGTCTATCACTATTTTCTATCATATAGCGGTTATTAAAAATATCTCTAGCAACGATTGGATTTACATTTAGAACAACCTCAATAAAGTTAATATACTCCTCATCATTTATATAATCGTATTTATTATATAGTAAACAAGCAGCTACGAGTAAAGCATTTGCATATGGGTAATCAGTTATCTTTCTATCTAATTTAGTATTTTCAACTTTTAATGATATTTTATTAAGTATTGAAGTTAATCTCATATCGAGAACTGTATTGTTAATAGGTGAAATTAATACTATATCTTTTGTATTATAACCTTCATTGATAAGTACTTCTATCTTTTTGGCAATAGTATCTATCATCTGATTATAAAGTTGACTTGTATCATCTATATACATATCTAGATCTAAGGAACATATGTCATCTAAGCTAATCCTTTTGACGAATTTCGCTGAATTTATGTTGTTTGAATTTACGTTATTCAATTTACTAGATCTCAATTTGTCAGTAATATATTTTAAATCAACATTATTAAAAACTGAATAATCCTTCTTTTTATTAAAAAATATATGTATTTCCTTAGTATATATTGAAATCAATTCAATAAAATCAACTTCTGCATTAGTACACGTTTCCAAACTATCTACTACTAAATAATCAGCAATCTCTTTTAATTTAATTAAATAAGTAGAGTCATTTAAAAGATAATTGTTATATAAATATACACTCAAAGCATTATCCAGTATAGAATTAGATAATAAAACAGTTATATAATAATCTATAATCTCATCCATCTGACTAAAAGAAAATCTCTCCATGGAACCTTTATTTTTTTTAGAAGAATAAACTTTCTCACCAATACTCTTTAAATCTATAAGATTATAAGATGCCTTTTCTATGTTTAGCTTAATGCTCCTAGCAATCGATCTACTAGTAGCCGTGATATCTGAAAAATAACCTTCTAGATTTCTCTTTTCATCAACTTTAGATACCAATAAATACTCGCTAAGGTTATTTGAAATAAAAGTGGGAGATACGCACTTCTTTTTTATATATGAGCATTTTTCAAGTATTAAAGGCCAATATTTAACAATTTCTTTTTTAATAAATCCTAAATATGTAGTAATATTTAATTCTTCACTGTAATCAAAATTTAATTGATTTTTATAATTATATACAAGATCTGATCTAGGAACTAAAAACATAACTTTACTTGATCTTAAGTTCTCCCTAGTTACTAAATCAATATATTTTTGTAATTGCTCACCATTAATTTCTTTATTATGTAAGTAGTTCATTTTTCACCTCACTAATTATTATACTACTAATTATAACATGAGGTTGCTAGTCTAAATAGGTCAAAGTAAATGAAGATTCAAAATTAGAAAATGATTAACTTTAGCTTAGGAAATTCTTAGAATTTAGTTCTTGATTAAAATAAAGGGTTAATGAATGCATTTCGAATGGATATAAGGACAATGTTAGTGATTGTAGATGTCTGGCGTGGTTCGATAGCCAACCTACATGAACTAATTACTTCATTAGGATATGAGGGCGATGTTAGTGATTTTAGCTGTCTGGCGCGGTTCCATAGCCAACCTACATGAACTAATTTCGTCATCATATACGTTTGATGACTTTCACTTTCCACAAAACACAGCTTTAGTGTAAGAGTCTTTAGGTTTTAGTTCTTAATCTAATGAAGGGTTAATGTTTGCATTTCGAATGGATATGAGGGTGATGTTAGTGATTGTAGCTGTCTGGCGCGGTTTCTTAGCCAGCCTACATGAACTAATTTCGTCATCATATACGTTTGATGACTTTCACTTTCCCCAAAACACAGCTTTAGTGTAAGAAGTCTTTAGGTTTTAGTTCTTAATCTAATGAAGGGTTAATGATTGCATTTTGAATGGATATGATGACGATGTTTGTGATTGTAGTTGTCTGGCGCGGTTTCTTAGCCAACCTACAAGAACTAATCTCTTTATATTAATTAAGGTTTTGATCTTTCCTATATATTGCTTTAGCGTAAGAAGTCTTTAGGTTTTAGTTCTTAATCTAATGAAGGGTTAATGATTGCATTTAGAATGGATATGAGGGCGATGTTAGTGATTGTAGTTGTCTGGCGCGGTTTCTTAGCCAGCCTACAAGAACTAATTTCGTCATCATATACGTTCTAAATTCAATCATTAACCCCTCCACACATAAAAACAAAAACTAAAAAAGATTACGCGGCTACGTCCTACTCTCCCAGGCAGTTTCCCACCAAGTACCATCAGCGCAAGAGAGCTTAACTTCTGTGTTCGGAATGGGAACAGGTGTATCCTCTCTGCTATTGTAACCACATAATCTTAAATTTAGAGTTAGTACTCTAAAAACTACACATATATTTTAGTAAGTCATCTAAAAATCAGGTCAAGTCCTCGATCTATTAGTATCAATAAGCTCCATACATTGCTGCACTTCCACCTTTGACCTATCAACCAGGTAGTCTTCCTGGGATCTTAACCTTGCGGTGGGAAATCTTA
>NZ_JAHLOF010000003.1 GCF_018917235.1 Metaclostridioides mangenotii | reverse complement strand
TAAGAGTGGTAAAAGAGAGCCTCATAGATGTGAGTGTTGCGATTACTGCAAAAGTACAAAGGTATTAAATAAGGTTATTAGTTTTACAGAGATATAAAAGAGGGTGATAAGCCTTGAATCTACTTAAGGACAACAGAGAAAAGAACTGGTTTATGGTTGAGAATGAGTTAATAGATAATCTAAATCTAACAATTTACGAGAAAATGGTCTACATGGTTTTAGTAAGGCATGCAAATGAAGATAGCAGTTGTTTTCCAAGTATTACAACTATAGCTAAAAAAGCAGGTTGCGGTACTACAAAAGTTAAGACGGTTATTAAAGATTTAGAAGATAAAAAATTAATAATAAAGCAAAAAAGAACTAAATCAGGAAAGAAAGAAAATGATAGTAATTTATATTTAGTCATGAGTGTAGTAGGTAGGTCGCCACACGACCTAGGTCATGACACGACTGGGGGTAGGTCGCCACACGACCAAGGGGTAGGTCGCCACGCGTCCAGTAACAATACTAATATTAACAATACTAATATAACAAGTATGTATATAGAAAATGAGGACGAGCCTGTGGATAACTCTTTAGGAGAATTTAGTAAACTCTACCAACAAAATATCGGAGTAGTAAACGGAATTACTGCACAATGGCTTATAGAACTTTCTAAGGAAATGGAATTAGATTTATTTAGAAGAGCGGTAGAAATATGTACAGAACGTGGAAAGTTAACACAAGGCTATTTAAAAGGAATTATTAAACAATGGAACGATAACAACATTACTACATATGACCAACTAAAAGCTCTAGAGTTGGAAAGAGAACAAGAGAAAATTAAATCGCAGGAAAGAAAAACAACTAGTAAAGAAACGAATTATAGATCTAAAAAGACAGGATTCCATAACTTTGAGGAATCATTCACACAATACTCTTCTGATGAACTGGACGAAATAATCAGAAAGAGCCAAAGAGAAAAGTTTAAGTAGGAGGGGGATAACCCCTCTAGAAAGGAGATTAATAACTGAAACAATTATAAATGCTAAGGATAAAGTTGAAGAAAGAGAATTCATAAAAGGGAGTAAAGTTTAAGTTAGTCATCCCACTGGTGATTTTAATGCAATAGTTGCCTTTATTTGGGGCGATTATTACTTAGTAGATATGGAAAATGGACAATATTTATCGATAGATGAAAATGAACTATACGTCGGAGGAATTGCACAAAGAACAGGTGTTATTAAAAAAGTATATAAAAAATGTGAAATAAACTTAGGAGAATAAGAAGGATATCAATATGACAGTAAAACTAGAAGATAGACAAGCCTTAATAGTTCTAGCAAGGCATTATTGGATAGATGAAGGCTATAACATTCTTGAAGCCATAATTAAGGCTGAAAGAGATTTGGAGGGTAAACATGATTAATGATATAGCAATTGTAATAATACTCGTCCTAGTGGCGATAGGGACGTTAATTTCAGTATTCTTACTTGGGCGTTGGGTAGAATATAGAAGTCATTTAGAAAGTAACAAGTTATCGGATGAAGTATATTGTAGATGCATACAGTTGAATCGTGAAAATAAGTATTTGAGAAGTAAGGTTGGTTTAAATAATTTAACTAAGAAGGATATGGGGGGTAAGTAATATGAACTATGATTTAGATTTGAAAGCATTAAAACTAGCAATGCTAAACAAAGGATATTCAATGAATAAGCTTGCTGAGAAGAGCGGTTTAGGAAAAGTCACAGTATCTAGAGTTGTTAAAAGAGGTTCTACATCAAGACAAGAAACTATCTATAAAATGGCTAAAGCACTTGAACTAAAAGCAGAGGATTTAATAATTATGGAGGAGGATTAGGGTTAATTTGAAAGTAGAGTTTACAATACCAGGAGAGTGTGTCAGCAAGGATAGACCAAGATTTCATAATGGACATGCTCGAACGACTGATAAAACTAGATATTTTGAACAATCAATCAAGTACTTGTATGGAAAGAGACACTATTTTGAGGGATTAATTAAAGTAAGCATTGATATCTACTCTAAGAAGCCTAAAAAGTCGAGTTACTTAAGACCTACAAAGAAAGATATAGACAATATGGTTAAGGCTGTATTAGATGGATTAAACGGCAAAGCATTCAAAGATGATAGATACATATGTGAGTTACATGCTAGTAAGCATTATAGCGATGAAGCAAGGGTTGAGGTTGTAATAGAAGATTTATAAATTGGAGGGAACAATATGCAGAAAATAAGAATAGACAGTTTTGCAGGCGGAGTATTAAAGGAGAAATTCGAAGAAGAATTAACAAAAGTATTAGAAAATATTGCGGATCCAAACACCAAAGAAGAAACAGTTAGAAAGATTAGTTTAGACATTAAATTTAAACCAGACAGTGACAGAGAAGTTGCACATGTAGAAATAAATTCAAAGTCAGCTCTAGCAGGCACTAAGGCAGTTGGGACTAAGATTCTTATAGGTAGAGATCTAGAGAAAAACAAAGTCTTTGCTAGTGAGTTTGGCAAGCATCAAATAAAAGGACAGATGAATATTAATGATTTTCAGAATAGTGAAAATACTGAAATAGAAATTGAAGAAGAAAAAGCTAATGATTCAAGTCAAGTCGTAGATTTTAGAACTAAATCAAATTAATTATAAATGGAGAATAAGAAAATGATAGAAAACGCATTAAGATATTTAGTTAATTTAGGAAGTGGAAGAAAAAGAGAAATAGAATTAAATGGGCTTACATACACAAATGACAATCTAAATCTAATTACAGAACCAAGGGCAAGAAGTATAGAAATTAGAACGCTTACAGGGTTAATTGATTACATAAAATCTGAGTTAGATATAAGTCGAAAACATAGTAAAAAGTTGTTAGTGCAAGTTGAAAGTCCAACAGAGGTTAAATTATATTCTGAACTAAATAATAGTAAAGATAGAGAGTGCTACATAAGTTGTTCAGCATTAGTACCAAGAATTAATTTTGATAGATTCCAAGAACTAGAACAGTTTAATATAATGCTGCAATCAAATTTTGTTATGAATGAAGATAAGAAGACTTTACTTAAAGTAACTGGAAATGTTAAAGAAGAAGTTGTTAAAAATGTTGGTGATGATGGTGTAAGCCAAAGTGTTGTAATGAAGTCTGGGGTTGCTTCTGTTACTGAAGCGATCGTTCCAAACATAGTACAATTAGCACCATATAGAACCTTTACAGAGATAGAGCAGCCAACAAGTGATTTTGTTTTTAGAATGAGAACAGGCGTAGAAGTTGCATTATATGAGGCAGATGGTGGAGCATGGAGAAATAAAGCAATGCAAGACATTAAAGCATATTTACAAAGCGAATTAGAAGGAATTGAAAATGTGCATATAATTTCTTAATTGATATTTGAAGGGGGAATTTTGGGTATGACTAAAAAAGATTTATACAAAGTAGTAGAAGCAAGATTACATAATTATAAGAACTTAGATATGGAGATAAACCGTATAAAATTAGACATAGAAAGTTACAAGGCTGAGTTTATAGGGTGCAAAGCAATAGAGTATTCGGATGATGTAATAACTCATAGCAATAGCTTTAATTCAACGACAGAAAATGAAGTTATAACAAGAGAAAAAGAATTAGACATAATGCAAAGGGATCTAAAGAAAAAGGAAATAGAGAAGTTAAGAATTAAAAATGCTCTAACATGTTTAGATAGTAGAGAAGAAGAGTTCTTTAAATTATATTTTGAAAGTAAAGATAAATATAAACACAGCATGGTAAGTATTAGCTTAGATTTATGTATGGACAGGAAGACTTGTTATTTACTTAAAGATAAAATTATTTATAAAATGATGGACATGTTATACCCAAAACTTAAGGAATTGGAATTACCATTGTTTAAAGTGGAAAATTCCACACTTTCTCCACACTAATTCCACAGTTATTCCCCAATCGTACCCCATTTTATCAAAATAAACATGAGATAATAGTATCATGGAAATATTATCCATAAAAACTAAATATTTACTGGCTAGTTTAAGTTATAGGGACTTTCTAGCCAGTAATATGAAAAGTTATAAGTAAGTATAGTAAATATAAATAAACGGCAGAGATTTTTATTCATAATTTCAATAATTTAACGTAGAGTATTAGTAGGTTAGTTTTAAAACTATCTTACTTTAACTAGAGAAAGAGAATAGAGACTATCTTAACATATCTCTAGTTAATAGGGCAGGGGTGGTGCCTTGCCCTAACATGTGAAGTGTAGTATTAATCTATGTGTAACTCATAGACTTCGCTTAACAATTATATTTTGTATTCAGCAAATGGATGCAACCCATTAGACTTATATTAATCTATAAGTCTTTTTTGTTTCTAATCAAGCTATAAATAATAAAAGATTCTACTTTTATATCTAGATTTATGGTATATTTTAGTTTGGTTACCATAAAAAGGAGGAAGGGATATGAAGAGGGTATTATTATTAACTTTACTTTGTGCTTTTACAATAGTAATTGCAGGATGTGGTTCTGATGAGCAAGATTTAGCATTAAGTAAAGAAGAGGTTAAAAAAATAGAAGATAGTTTAAATCTGTGGACAGAAGACACCGCATATGAAAATTCTAAATTTAAGATTCAAACGGATGGAAATAATTTAAAAATAGCAGTTGTGACACCAATAATGGACCTAATGACACACTATAATACAATTACAGCTGATGAAACTGTGAAAGCGATTAAGAAGTCTTTAATATTTGATGATGCATGTGATTCTATTAAAGAAGAAAATATAGTAAATTTTGATTCTATGCAAATATACATATTTAATAATGAAAAAGATTTTGATAATAACGATTGGTACACACTTAAGACTGTAAATTAATAACAATAACGAGGAATTAAGAGTGATAAATAAGGATATGAGGAAGATACCTAAGAGTCCTAAAGTAGTAAATAATTTAGAGAAAAAAGAAGGATTCCCTCAGATAAAGTAGAATTATTTCTTTTAATATATGTAAATTGATTAAATTAAATATTTCGAGTAATTTATTATTAGGAGGTGAATTATATGAGTATAGAATTTGATGTAAGTGGACTAGAGGAATTAGCTAAGCAATTAGAAAATATGGCTGATACTTGTCAAAATGATACAGAAGAATACTTATCACAATTCCATAAGGGAAAAATAGTTGAAATTAATTGCCCTGTATGTGAAAAACAAACCGAATCAGAAATAATTGATGGTGGAAAAGTAAAATGTAATAAGTGCGGCTTCAAAGGAAAGTTTATAGGTAAAATTTTATAAATAGATAAAAAAAGAACTTGGATTAAAAGTTCTTTTTTTATTTTAATACAATAAAGTAATTTGAGGTGGTGATGTGGCAAGACAAAGAAGCCCTAACAGAGATAATGCTTTTGATATATAAAAAACATAATGTAGAAATAGATTTAATTTTAATGGTTTTAACAAGATTACAAGCGTGTCAAGATAGTCCTTATAAATGCAGAGAAAACGCTATGGCTATAACTATAAGTCTTAATACAAAGGAGGCGCTAAGTATAGAATGATTAAAGCAAACCAAGTAAATATGTTTAAAGATAAGACAAGTAATGAAATAGCAGCCATTATAATACAAGGATGTTTTAAGAACTTTACTGAATATACATTTTCATATTATTACTTCTGCAATATGATAGCTGAAACAGTAACGCTATATTACAAAGGTAAGCAGTTAACTAAGCAACAAGCAGACGAAATCAATATACATATATCTAATATGATTCAAGATTTAATTATTAAGAATCATAAAGATTTCTAATGAAAGGTAGGTGATCCAATGAACTTAATGACACCTGACTTACTAATAAAAATAAATACTTACTTGGCTGAACGTAAATATTACAGACCTTATCAGTTGAAGGAATATAAGATACTTAGAGCAGCAGTACTTAGGAGAGATAACAATGAGTGTCAAGACTGTAAGAGTAAAGGTGGAGTTAGTTACTTGAAGACCAAAGAGAATGCGGATGATTTAAAAGCCAAGAGGTTAGAAGTGCATCACATAGTAGATAAGAGGGTTAGACCTGATCTATTCCTTGATTTAAATAACCTAATATGTTTATGTAATGGCTGCCACAGTATAAGACACAAAAGACTTGAGAGTAACAAAGTAAAGTTTGAGAATGAAGAGAGATGGTAAGCCCCCGGGTCAAACCAAATGAGTTTGTTTTTGGGGAACCAAGCAACGGGGAGGGGGGATTTCTAAATATGAATAAATATTTTTATCATGCGCGCGCGAGGGAGGTGAGATTATGGCTGCTAATAAGAAAAATGAGATATTAAAAACTAGAGAGAAAATAGAAAATGCATTAATAGAGCAATTAGAAATAAGGGGACAATATAAAGAGCCTTTCGCAGATTTAGTAAAAAGGTATATGAAAATGTGGGATACAACTATTGAGCTTGAAATGAATATCGAAGAATATGGGGTCATGTTCGATACTGATCGCGGTGTAAAGAAAAATGATGCAGTGAACCAATTAATGCAGATGAACAAACAAATGCTTATCTTACTAGATAAGTTAAATATAACAACGGATAAAGTCAAGGCAGATGATGGATGTGATATCTAAAGAGAAGTTATACGAAAAAATAAATTGTCCATATATCACAGATTGGTTTGATATAGTTGATTCAAAAAAGTATAAAATAAGTTATGAAATGAGGCAATTAACTAAACTTTTAAAATTAAAATTTAAAAAACAAAATATATATGTAGATATAAATAAAGTAAATGGGATTATTGAATTAATTGAAAAATATCGACCATACAAATTAACACCAGTTCAAAAATTTTTACATTCTGTACCTTACATTTATTTTGATGATGGTGGTGTTTGCTTCGATGAAATATTTATTTTATGTGGGAGAGGTTTCGGTAAAAATTCGTGGATATCTGACTTTACATTTGGGGCAACTTCAAATAAAAATGGAATTAATAATTATAATGTAGATATGGTTGCAACAAGTGAAAAACAGGCAAAAACTAGTTTTTATGACATTTATGAAACTGTAAAAGGCAATGCAAAACTTGAAAAAGCATATAGCATAACAAAAGAGCTTATTGAATTTAAGCGAACAAAATCAGAAATTGCATTTCATACATCTAATGCAAAAACTAAAGACGGTTTAAGACCTGGAGCGGTGGTATTTGATGAAATACATGCATATGAAGATTATGAAAATATAAAAGTATTTACATCTGCACTTGGAAAAATAAAAGATGCTAGAATCATTTATATAACAACTGATGGTAATGTTAGGGGATCTGTTTTAGACGATTTAAAAGAAGAAGGTAAAAGAGTATTAAATGAGTTGGATTTAGATTCAACTCTATTTCCATTTCTGGCAAAAATTAATAAATATGAAGAGTGGGAAGATGAAGAGTGCTGGATTAAAGCAAATCCAATGCTACCATATTTACCAGAACTTCAAAGGGCATACAAAAGAGATTATAAAAAAGCTTTAAAAAATCCTCAGATGAAGATGGAGTTTTTATTAAAAAGGCTAAACTGGCAGATTGAAGATATCACCACAGCCGTTGCAAATTGGGAAGAGATAAAAGCAACAAATCAAGAAATACCTGATTTTAATAGTTGTGAATGTGTGGGTGGTATAGACTATGCAAGCGTAAG
Organism: Metaclostridioides mangenotii; assembly: GCF_018917235.1. Classification (GTDB taxonomy): domain Bacteria; phylum Bacillota; class Clostridia; order Peptostreptococcales; family Peptostreptococcaceae; genus Metaclostridioides. The sequence continues at coordinate 373,778 of NZ_JAHLOF010000003.1, read as the reverse complement.
GGACTTTATAGGAGTTGGGCTGTTATTTAAGAAAGACAATAAATATTACTTTAAACACCATACCTTTATAGTTGCTGAAAGTTTAAGATTAGCTGAATATAAGATTGATATAGATGTGGCCAAAGAAAAAGGATTAGTCACAATTATACCAGGAAATACAATGAAAGAAGAATATATATCAGAGTGGTTCTTAAAAGAGATACAAGAAAATAATTATAGACTTATAAATATAGGTTGTGATGATTATAGAGCTTCTCTTATAAAAAAAGATTTTGAGGAAAAAGGATTACCACTAGAAACTGTAAGAAATGGTCCTATTACACATGGAAAATTAGCACCAGTTATTGAAAAAGCATTTGCAGATCATAACATAGTATTTGGTGATGATATGATGATGAGATGGTATACAAATAACGTAAAAGTAGTTACAAATAGTAAGGGTAACAAAACCTATGAAAAAATAGAACCACAAAGACGTAAAACAGATGGGTTTATGGCGTTTGTCCATGCTATGGCTCTAAGGGAGCAAATTTCTGTAAATACATTTACATATAATAAGAAACTTAAGACTTATACTTACTAAGAAAGAAGGTGAATTAAGTGGGGTTTTTAAATAACTTATTTGGGCGCACATCTTTTCAGAGGCCTAAAATAGAAACTACTGATAAAACTCTAATTATAACCGCAGAAACATGTTATAAAGAATACGCTTTAGCAATTTGTATGAATAAGATAGCAAATGCTTTAACTCAATGTACTTTTGAAACTTACAATCAAAGAGAAAAATTAAAAGCAGATATTTGGTATACGTTTAACATCGAGCCAAATAAAAACCAAAATGCATCAGATTTTTGGAATGCAGTTGTATTTAATATGGTTACAAATCCCCAAGGTTGTTTGATAGTTCAAAACAATAATGGGGATTTTTTAGTTGCGGACAGCTACACTCTAGAAGAATTTCCAAATTCAGAAAATATTTATAGTGAAGTAACTATTGGTGATTATACCTTTACGAAAAAATTTAAAGAAAGTGAGGTATTGAGGCTTAAGTTAAATAATTCAAGTGTAAAGTATTATATCGAAGATGTTTATAATAGCTACGGAAAATTAATTACAACTTCTATTAAAAACTATAATCGGAATAATAGCAAAAAGTTATTCTTGAAAATAGGAACAACCTTTGCACAATTAAAAACCAAAGTAGATCCGGAAACTGGAGAATCAGAATATGACACAACTCTTGACGATATATTTAAAAACAGAATGAGAGGTTATTTTTCTGAAAATGATTCAGTTACACCTATTGAAGATGGACTCGAAATTGTATCAGGAGGATCTACTTCAAATAATGATACCGCTAAAAAATCTAATGGTCAGACAACTGATGATATCAGGCGTTTATTTGATGATATTTTAAATATTTGTGCTGATGCCTTTAACATACCTAGAGGATTATTAAAAGGAGATGTGGCAGACGTTGAAGCTATGACAGATAACTTTATTACATTTGGTATGAATCCTATAGCATCACTAATTGAGGATGAAATAAACCGAAAACTATACGGTAAAGACGAGATTTTAAAAGGATCAAAGATAAAAGTTAAAACTAATACAATTAAAGGTTACGATCCTCTTAAACTTGCTTCAAGTGCAGAGGCTTTATATAGAATAGGTTCAGTAAATTCAAATTGGGTTAGAGATATGTTAAGAGAAGAAGAAATAAGTGAGGATTGGGCTAATATGTACATGATAACTAAGAACTATCAAGAAATATCAAACTATTTGAAAGGTGGTGAAAGTGATGGAAATGAAAACTAAAAAAATACCGGTAAAATGCGAGATTGTTGAAACATCGGATTCGGAATTAGATTTTCTATTATATGGTCCTATTTTGAATCAAAAGAGCTATTGGTATGATGAAGATGAATATACATGCCCTCAGCAAATACAAGACCAGTTAAAACAAGCCGAGGGCAAGCAAATCAACCTACACATAAATAGTTATGGCGGAGATGCCTTTGCTGGAATAGCGATTTGCAATCAATTAAAGAATTATGAAGGTAAAGTTGTAGCATACATTGACTCAATAGCTGCGAGTGCTGCATCAATAATAGCTATGGGGGCTGATGAAATAGTTATGCCTAATAACGCTATGATGATGATACATAATGCTTGGACTTATGCTGAGGGAAATGCTAGTGAATTAAGGGCTGAAGCAGACAAACTAGAGAAAATAAATTCATCCGTTAGACAAAGTTATATGAACAAATTTATAGGAACTGAGGAAGAGTTAATTCAACTTTTAGACGATGAAAGTTATTTAACTGCTGAAGAGTGTATAACGTTAGGTTTTGCTAATAGCGTAGTTAATCAGGAACCACAACAAAAACAAGAATTAATTAAAGCAAGTATTTTAAATAAATATAAAAAGCATGAAGAACCAAAAACAAATATATTAAATAAATTTAGAAAGGATGTTAAATAATGAAAAATAAAGATTTAGAGTTAAGTGTAGAAGAGCTATTTGCTAAAGCAATAGGTGCAGAAAATGAAGAGGACTTTGTTAAATATCAGTTAGAAGCTTCAAAAATTATAGAAGCTAATATAATAGCTGAAGCTAAGAGGATAACTGATGAACAATTGAGAGATCAAAATGTACTTAATGAAAGAGGTTTAAGAGTACTAACAACTGCAGAAACTAAGTATTACAATGAAGTTTTATCAGACGGAGGATTTAAAGGCAAAGAAGAATTAATGCCGGTGACTGTAATCGATAGGATATTTAAGGATTTAGAGGCACAGCACCCACTTTTAACTAAAATACAACTGGTTAATACAACAGGTATAACAAGATGGCTTGCAAGAAAAGCAGATGCCGAGGGAGCTGTTTGGGGGAAACTAGGTAGTGAGATAACTAAGAAATTAGACAATAGCTTTGAGGTTATAGATACACAACTAAACAAATTATCGGCTTTTGTTCCACTATCTAAAGATATGTTGGCTCTTGGTCCTATTTGGTTAGATAAATTTGTAAGGGCAATATTACAAGAATCTATTGCTATTGGACTTGAAAAAGCCATTATAACTGGAACTGGTGTAGATCAACCTATTGGTATGTTAAAAGATATAACGAAATCTGTTAATCCAACGACTGGTTATCCGGATAGAACTGCTGTAGCTCTTCCTGATTTAAAACCAGCTACACTTGGTATGCTTGTCATGAAACCTTTAGTTGATGGTAAAGTAAAAACAGTTCAAAGTATAATACTAGTATGTAATCCTGGAGATTACTGGGAAAAAATATTCCCTCAAACAACTGTACAGGATCTAAACGGTAACTATGTATTTAATAAATTACCGATAGCGGCTGATATTGTACAATCTGTTTATGTACCGGAAGGTAAAATGATAGCTTGTGTACCAGAGGATTATTTTATGGGAATAGGATTTAATTCAATGATACAGTTCTCAGACGAATACCATTTCTTAGAAGATGAAAGAATTTATATTACTAAAATGACAGGACATGGAAAGCCTATTGAAGCAAAATCTTTCTTAACATTTGATATATCAAAATTAGGTGCTCCAGAGACAGGAACAGGAGAATAAAAATAAGTAGTAACCTTAAAGGAGGTTATTTTTTTATGCAAAAATTTATCAATACCCGAATTTATAATACATGTTAGAAAAAATTAAACGTAGACTCAACATAACTTGGGATTACGATAATGAGGAAATAGAAGAGATAATCGAGGAAGGTAAAGCATTTATAATTGCTAGGGTAGGGGATGTTGATTTTGATTCAAGCCCCCTGGCATCTCGATTATTAAAAGAATATTGCAGATATGCTTGGAATGGATCTGTTGCATATTTTGAACAGAATTTTAGGTCGGATATTCTTAATCTTCAAATACAAATTGCGATTCAATAAAAATAATGGTGAGGAACTAAATTCGGGATTACTATTTTATGGAACAAAAGAAACCAAAAGAGACAGTTTAGGTAAAAACCCTAAGACTAAATTTATAGTTGAAGGAAGATTAAAATTTAAGTATAAGTCGATTCGAGAGATTGACTATAATCAATATTACGGAATTGCAAATAAGCTAGATATAAAAGTAAAAGCTTACTATGTAAAAAATATTGAAGAATCCCACATAGTTAAGATGGATAAGGAATTTTTCGATATAGTTAAAATTGATTATGATAATGAACGTAAATATATGTATTTATATTTAGCAAAAAGGAGGTCATTAGATGATTAAAGACCTGGATAAATTAATAAACAACTTAAATAATATGTATCCTACTTTTGCAATGAATATAAGAAAGGACGAGGTTGAAAAGAACCCGTCCTTCTTTATTTATAATGATGATGGAGAAATAACAAAGGCTCAGACTGGCACAACCCAATACTTAACTAATTTTTATTTATCTTTTTTTACAAGAGATCAATCTACAATTAATCAAATTGAATTAATAGAAACGTGTAAAAAACATGCTTTATTCTTTGATAGAACGGAGATAGATAACGGTAAAATACAAGATTTGGACGTAGAAGCTAAAATGGTTACTTTCGTATTTCATCATATAGATAGGGTGATGTAATGGGGGCTAGGTATGATTTAAATTTCGATAACTCTAAGAAATTAGAAGAAGCATTAAAGAAAAGTGTTGTTAATTTAGAGCCTAAAATAAATGAATATCTACACATAAAAGGCAGTAAACAAGTAATGCAAGCCATAATAGGTTTTATGCCTGTATCAAATAGAAATAAAAAACATGCTAAAACCTCAAATCCTTTAAAAATACAGGCTTTAAATTTAGGTTTTGAAGTTTACGCAAAAGGCGGAGCTGCAAATAAAAGTGGTAGTTTTGGATATCTTGTGTTCCCTGACGAAGGAAGAGGAACAAGCAATTTAATAGCGCAACGATTCTTTGAAGAAGGTTTGAAATCAAAAGAAGATCTTTTATTTAAAGATATTATGAAAATTATAGAAGAACAATTAAAAATACAAATGTAGGAGGAATAAATATGAACGCAGTTAAAAGAGACGAGCAATTCTCAATATATAAAGTTACAAATGCAAATATGTTATTTGAGGGTGATTTGGCAGCTAAGAAGTTTGGAGATACTGGGGAGCTTGAAGTGGCAGCAAAAACTAAGGAGATTAATAAAATTGCTGAAGGTACAATTGTGGATACAAAAAGTAAGATAGAAGAAATGACACTTAAGTATGTAGGTCATATTACTAGAGAAATGTTAAGGGATGTATTTGGAATAAGCACAGAAGGATTAAAAGCCGGTGTATACTCTTACGGAGCAAATTCTAAAGGTAAGAAAGGTACCCTAACGTTTGACGAGTATGATTTGTGGGAAACTGATACTTTAATGATAGCTTATCCAGTTGTCACAATAGCAAGTGGACTTGAACTTAAAATAAAAAATGGAGAAGATGAAGTTGCTGAAATAGAATTAGAATTTAAGGTATTACCTGATAAACATAAAAATTATCACTATGAAGCATTTAAATCTGAATTAGATGAAACTTTAGTTAATGAATGGCACACTAAATTTGATCAAGAAAAGATAAGAGAAGCGAAAGAGGGGGAATAATATGATTAAATATATAACTTTAAATAATGGAAAAGAAGTAAAACTGGATACAAGCATTACTCTTAATGCCTTTTTAAAAGCACAAGAACAGGGGTATTTTTCAAAAAATATACTATCCGCGATGATGGGAATTGTAACTAAAAGCGGTAATCCATCAGATGCCCTTGGAGGAATAACTGATACCGATATGTTAAATGCCCCATATATGGCGTATTTAAATGCTAATCCAAATGGAATGGGCAAAGAAGAATTTGACAGTAACGTTCCAGTAGATTTAGAACTTTGTGTTGAAATAATTGGAGGAATGCTATCTGGGAATGTAAAATCTAAGCCACAACTTGCACAAAACTTCCAAAAATCAACAAAGAACACTGGTAAATCGAAAAAAAAGTACCAGAATTCGAAATAAATTGTGTCGAAGATGCTTATTCAATCTACGCTTATTTTTTTAAATTAGGCAATGATATTTGGGATATTCCAATATATAGATTAAATAGGTTAATGATAAATAAAATAGCAATAGAAGGTTGGAGAAATAGTGGAGATGATTAAAAGAAGAGATTAAAACCTCTTCTTTTTTTTATGTCAATAACCGAAAGAAGGTGAGAAATATTGGCAAATACAGAAATTAAAGTTCAATATACTTTAGTCAACAAACAGTTCAATTCTGAGATATCTAATATAAATAAAGCTATTTCAACCTTAAATAAATCATTTGCAACATCTGAAAAATTAAGCAAAGAGTATGAACTACAAGTAAAGAGCCTTGGTAACAATGCAAGCGAAGCAGATAAATTAAAAGCAAGGCAAGAGTATCTACAAAAGGCTATGGAAAATTCAGCCAAACAAGTACAGAATTTAGAGCAGCAATTAGAAACAGCTAAGTCTGAGTATGGTGAAAGCTCTGAGGAAGTAAATAAACTTGAACAAGAGTTACTAGAAGCTAGAATTGCATCGCAAGAGTTTGCAAATGAATACGCAGATGCTGGTAACAAGGTTAAGCAAGCTTCAGATAAAATGCTTAAAGCCGGTGAAGGTTTAAAAGAAACTGGTAAAAACCTTACAAAAGGTGTATCCGTACCGCTAGTTGCATTAGGCGGAGGGGCCATTAAGGCTGCAAGTGATTTCGATAGTGCTTTTACTGGTGTAAAGAAGACAGTTGATGAAGTAAAGGATGCAAATGGGAAAACAATTATCTCTTACAAGGATCTTGAAAATGGGATAAGAGATATGGCCAAGGAGATCCCGGCAAGTACAACGGAGATCTCAGCAGTAGCAGAAGCGGCAGGGCAACTTGGTATTAAGACAGAGAATGTCTTAGGATTCTCAAGGGTAATGATAGATATGGGCGAATCCACAAACCTAAGTTCCGAAGAAGCGGCAATGTCTCTAGCTAAATTAGCAGCGATCACCGACATGCCGCAAAAGAGCTTTAGTAATTTAGGATCGAGTATAGTTGCGCTCGGTAATGATTCAAAAACAACTGAAGCTGACATTGTCGCAATGTCACTTAGGCTTGCAGGTACTGGAAAACAAGCAAATATGAGTGAGGCGGACATTGTAGGGATTTCAGCTGCTATGAGTTCTCTGGGTATAAATGCTGAAGCCGGTGGCGGTAGTATGTCACGTGTTATGCAAAAAATTAACTCTGATGTTATGAGTGGCGGTGGTAATCTAGAGCAGTTTGCAAAAACGGCTGGTATGAGTTCAAGCGAATTCCAAAAAGCTTGGAAGGAAGATGCCGCAGGTGCTTTAGTGGAGTTTGTAAAAGGTTTAGGAAAAGCAAAAGATTCAGGGGAAGATGTCACGGGTGCATTAAAAGATATGGGTATTACATCAACTCAAGAGGTTGATACAATGTTAAGACTATCTGGTGCTGGTGATTTACTAAGCAAATCCTTAAAGACTTCGGCTGATGGTTGGAAGGAAAATACAGCCTTAAGTGAAGAGGCTAAAAAGAGATATGAGACATTAGAGTCACAACTTAAAATATTAAGAAATAAGTTAAAAGATATTGCTATTGATGTTGGTGGGCCCCTTATGGATGCATTTAGCAAGGCCCTTGATGCAGTGGAACCATTCTTAAAAGCAATAGCAGATTTAGCTAAAAGGTTTGCGGAAGCTAGCCCAGAGACACAGAAATTAATAATGGTTATAGGCGGTATTGTAATAGCAATTGGACCTGTACTTACTATCATAGGGAGTCTTCTTAGCGTACTTGGAACCTTAACCGGCGCTTGGGCTGTTGCCTTTAAAGGAGCATCCGCCGTCAATGGAGCTGTGCAAGGTTTAAGCAGTGTGTTTAAAGCAGTTAGTAAAATACCTGGTAGCGTTACCAAAGTCGGAACGGCTTTTACAAAATTAAAAGGTGTAGCAAGTTCAGCATGGGGAGCAATTAGTGGTATAGTTAGTTTAAAAACCATAGCTATAGTAGCAGCAATCGCAGCTGTAGTATACATAGGTTATCAGATATATAAACATTGGGATGAAATAAAAGAGTACTTCCACAAGTTATGGACAGACTTATCCAACTGGGCTTCAGAAATATGGGGTGAGATTACAGGCAACATATCTAAATCTTGGGAGGATTTGAAACAACAAGCGTCAGATATTTGGAATGGTATCATTGATGGTATAGTGGCTATATGGGAAGGCTACAGGGATATGGCTGTACAGTTTTGGACTGGTATAGGTGATGCACTTAAATCTGTTTGGGAAGGTACAAAGGAAATAGCAACTAATGCATGGACTGGTATCACTGATGGAATTAAGTCTGTAACAGAACCTGTTGGTGACTGGATGCGACAAAACTGGAATGATACTAAGGCTATTCTCGTAGAAGTTTGGGAAGGTATAAAGAGTTACGCTGAAGGAACATGGGAAAACATTAAGAATGTTATAATGGTTCCTATGTCACTATTACAATCCCTTCTTGAAGGTATATTCTTGTTGGTAAAGATGGCTTTAAACATTGCTTGGGACGCTATTGCAATGGTAGCTGAAACGGTATGGAATAAGATTAAGGACACTATCATCAAGCCAATCATGGACGCTAAAGATGCAGTAGTTAACAAGGCTAAAGAGATAGGTACTGCCTTATATGAGAAGTGGGAACAAGTTAAGCAAGTTACAGGAGAGAAATGGAATCAGGTAAAAGATGCAGTTACTCAACATATGACAAAAGCGTGGGAAGCAACATCAACAAAGGCACAAGAGATAGCATCTGTTATATCTGAGAAGTGGGGACAAGCAGTAGGATTTACAAGACAGAAGTGGCAACAGTTAAAAGATGCACTTTACGAAAAGATTAACCAAGCGAAGGAAGCAATGGCACCAGTAGTAGAAGCAATTAAAGAGAATGTATCTCAGAAATGGGAGCAGACAAAAATAATTACTTCAAATGCATGGGAAAATGTAAAGACAACAATGGTTAATAAGTTTACTCAGGCTAAGGACACAGTAACAAACTTGGCTAAGACTGTTGGTGATGCAATAGGTAGAGCATGGGAAAGTATAAAAGGAGTAACAAGCAGAGCGTGGGAAAGTGTTTCTAACTTCATGATGCGACCTATTAAAAATGCTTATGACTGGATTGTAGACAAAATGAACAAACTTAAAAACTTCTTCAGTAACCTAAAATTAAAAATACCTACTCCATCAATGCCTAAACTCCCTCACTTTAGTTTGAAGAAGTCTCAGGCTACAGTGTTTGGTCAAACTTATGAGTACCCTTCAGGATTTAATGTTAATTGGTATAAAAAAGGTGGTATATTTGGAGGTGCATCTGTAATAGGTGTAGGTGAAGCTGGAAAAGAGGCGGTACTTCCTTTAGAGGGGAGACATATGCATCCATTTGCAAAAGCCTTAGCCAGTCAGATGAACATGAGAGAACAAATGGAGTCCTACGCTAATAGTCAAAACTACGCACACATTGTAATGCATAACACTATAAAAAATGATGCTGATGGAAATAAATTCTTTGAAAAAACAGATAAGTGGCTTGGAAATAAAGGTTTTGAAATTAGTTATGGAGTAGGTAGGGGGTAGAATATGTTAAGAATAATAGTAGATGGCATATCATCATCTAAATACAGTTTATCAGTATACGAAAGGCCTAAAATCCCTACTCCTTCAATGCGAGTAGAAGAAATAGAAGTAGATGGTCGTGATGGATCTCTTACAAGGAAAAAGGGTTATTCAGATATAGAAGTAGAAGTCGAATTAAACATTATGGAAGAAATATTAAAACCACGCCTTAGACAAATAAAGGCGTGGTTACTTAATGCAAAGAATTTTAGTTTTAGTGATGATTATGGTTACTTTTATAAAGTTAAAAACGTCGAAATTGACGATATAGAAAATGAGATAGATTGTTATGGAAAATTTACAGTCAAATTTAATTGTGATCCATTCGTTTATTCTGGTAATGGGGAATTAATAAATGAACTACATTCTAACAAAATATTGAACTTAGGGACCTACGAGAGTAGACCATACTTTAAATTAACAGGAAAAGGGGATATTTATTTTACCTTAAATAATAAGAGAGTAGATATAAAGGGTGTTAGTGATTATGTGGAAATCAACTCAGAAACTTTTACTTGTACTAGAGGTAGTTTAAATATGCTAGCTCAAATGACTGGTGATTTTCCTATTTTAAATACAGGAGAAAATAATATTACATTAGGCAACTGTACACTTGAATATAAAACAAGGGAGAGATACCTATGATTAAAATATTTGATAAATTTGAGACTGAGTTTAATAGTAACGGACTACAAATATTAGATGATTCTATAATCGATCCTGAAGTTTATGAAGTAGTTAATGGAATATATTCTTTAACATTTAAGTATCCAATTTTTTATACTAAATATCTTGAAAAAGAAAATATTATAACTTCTCCAACTCCTAAAAACGGAGAGCAACCCTTTAGAATAGCAAAAGTTAATAAGGAACTCGGTTATTATAACGTCACAGCTTATCACCTATTTTATGATCTATCTGATAACTTGATTGAAGATATTTTCATTGTAGATAATGGTGGAAGAAACGCTATATATAAAATAAGCGAAGGTAGTCAATATAAACACCCATTTAAAATGTATTCTGACATAGATACAGTAAATAACTGTAGAATAGTTCGTTATAACGTAGTTCAAGCACTTTTAGACAGTTCTCAAGATAATACATTTATTTCACGTTGGGGTGGAGAGATTGAAAGAGATAACTATAATATTACAATGCATAAAAGATTAGGTACAAATAGGGGAACTCAAATAAGATATAAGAAGAATCTAATCGGTTATGAAGCTGATATTGATTATACTCAGGTAGCTACAAGAATTATGCCGAAAGGCTACGATGGTTTATTACTACCCGAGAAATATATCGACAGTGAAAATATAGATTATTACCCTCATCCAAAAATACGTATCGTTGAATATGGAGATATTAAAGCGATAAAAGAAGATGAAGAGAACCCAAGCAATGACGAAGGAGCTGTACCGTTAGAAGAGGCATACAGACTTCTAAGAGAAGCTGCTAAAAGGGAGTTCATCGAAAATAATATAGATATACCTCATGCTAATTATAAAGTTGATTTCGTTGAATTATCTAGCACAGAAGAATATAAGAATATTCAAGTTCTTGAAAAAGTATACTTAGGCGACACAGTAACAGTAATCCATGAAGAAGAAAATCTAAATATAACAGCTAGAGTAATTAGCTATAAATTTGATCCGTTGACTAAAAAATATAATGAAATCGAAATTGGAAATTATCAAAAGAGTTTCACAGATATAGTTGGTAAAATAAAGGATTTAGACAACAAAATAGATGATACTGGTAAAAGTGTATTAGACACTGCGAAAGATCATGCCACAGAGTTAATTAATACAGGTTTTGGTGGGTTCGTTAGAATACATCCTGATAGAATTCTAATTATGGACACTGAGGATGAAATGACAGCGCAGAATGTATGGCAATGGAATAAGAATGGATTAGGATTTTCTTCTACAGGTATTAATGGTCCATATGGTTTGGCCATGACCAATGACGGTAGTATAGTAGCTGATTACATAACCTCCGGTGTATTAAATGCAAATGTTATTACTGCGGGTGCATTAAAAGGTAAAAACTTTAATATAGATTTAGACAGTGGACTTATGGAGTTTGGAACTGGTTCAATTACACCTGAAACACTAACTCCAGAATTGAAGGAAGATTTAAAAGGTCAAGATGGAAAGAATGGAAAAGATGGTCAGAATGGTTTAAATGGTACAAATGCTACACTTCCACAATGGTGGCAAGACTGGAATAAGACAGCGACAACTATAAGTGGTAAATGGATTCTAACTCCTCAAATGTATGTTGGAAACTCAAGTCGTGGTGTATTCTTTGGGGATAACGTAATTAATGGTTTATCAGGACTCGTTGGTTATAATTATGGAGACGTAACTTTCCATTTAGACACAGACGGAAGTTTAATACTTGGGAACGAAGTTGGTAATCAACTCATAGTAGACACTTCTGGGAATGTTACTACACCAAAATTGAAGGCTGGGGAAATAACAACGGATATTTTATTACCTGGTACGAATAGACGTGTATTATTAGAACCTGGATATGACCCTGGGGACAATAACTGTATGAGTATAGACTCAAATAATTATGGCATAAGATTGAAATTTGATGCAGATAATTATGTATTTGTTGGGAATAGAGAAATACGTTTCTATATAAGCGGGGATTCCGAAACGGTTGTTAATGATTATGGTTTAAAAATGGATCGGTTTTATACAAGGACACTAGAGAGTAACGGTTCAGATCCAATATTAATGTACTCATCGATAGATGGAAATGGTATGAACCTTGGCCAAGCGACCTCTAAGTTTAATCAAGTATCAGCGAGGTCTGTATGGGGCGATAACGGTTCGGTTTCGGACATGAAATTTAAAGAGAATATACATTATATTAATAAACCAATAAAGGCATATAAAGCAAAATTAATGAGTATATCAAGAAGCTTTGTAGAAGAGGACATAATTCAACCTAATGAAAATAATAATATCAATTTAGGCATGACGTCAGATGATTTATACAGCTTTATTAAAAATGATTTAAAATTATGTGAATATAATTACAACGATGAATATTACGGAGAGTGTACAGATAATAATTTCAGAAATAAGTTAGGGTTCGTTGCTCAAGATATTTCTGATACGTTAGTGGGAAGTATTATAGTAGGGGAAAATGAAGGGGCTTTAGCTTACAATTTAAACAACTATACTTCAGTAATTGCAGGAGCTTTACAAGTAGAAATAACAAAGAGTGAAGAAAAAGATAAAAAAATAAAAGAATTAGAAACGAGATTAGAAAAAATAGAAAATTTATTAAATATTAAATAAAAGTGAGGTGTAACAAATCTCACTTTTATGTATTTATAGAAAGGATTTGATAATATGTTAAAAGAATTCGGAAGACACAGATATCAAATAAGAATGGGAGAAGGTTTTATACAGGACTGTTTTGCAGTGCAATATGACTCTAATAGCCGAGTTTATGAGTTTCAAATACTAGATGCTAACGGAATAATTAGAGACACTTCAGGATTAAGTTTGCAACTTGTAGTGGCCGTAGGAAGCAAAGGTGTATTTGCTGAGGGATCAGTTTTAAATGCTAAAGAGGGATTATTTGAGGTCATTCTAAACTCGGACCAATTAAGCGAATACGGAAAACACGAAGCACAAGTAAAGATATCTGATTCAACAGGAACATTACAGTCACCAATATTTAAAATCGATATAGGTAAAAGTATATTTACGGGAGCAGCAGCAGGCACAAATATTGTAATAGATTATAAGAAAATCGAAGATGCAAGAAAAGTAGTTGAGGGTTGGATAGAAAAACCTGAACAGTTTAACGGTAAAGATGGTGCAGATGGAGAAAATGGTGCAGACGGCGTAGATGGAAAAGATGGCGCAGATGGTAAAAATGGCGTAGATGGCGTAGATGGTAAAGATGGTAAGTCATTTAATATAAAAGACGTCCTTACATCAGTTGAAGAATTAGAAGAATTAAAAGGAACTGCTATGATTGGTGATAGTTACTTAATCAATGGCCATATTTATGTATTCTCAGAAAATACTAAAGACTTTAAAGATGGTGGAACTTACAAAGGTGATAAAGGCGAACAAGGCATACAAGGTAATCAAGGTCCTAAAGGTGATGTTGGATTACAAGGTATTCAAGGTGCAAAGGGTGATAAAGGCGATAAAGGCGAACAAGGTATACAAGGTGCAAAGGGTGGAATACAAGGACCAAAAGGAGACCAGGGGATTCAGGGGCCTCAGGGCGAACAGGGCTTATCGGGGAAAGATGGCGAAGGATTAGAGATAACAGATGTTTTTAATACTATAGAAGAATTGCCAAACGATTTAAATGATAATAGCATAGGTGACTGTTATATGGTAGAAAGAGATCTGTACATTTGGAAAAAAGATGGTTGGTTTAAGTATGGGGAGCTAAAAGGTGAAAAAGGTAATATAGGACCACAAGGAATACAAGGCCCAAAGGGCGATAAAGGCGATAAAGGCGAACAAGGTATACAAGGTGCAAAGGGTGAAAGAGGCGAACAAGGTATTCAAGGAATACGAGGTCCTAAAGGCGATAAAGGTGAACCAGGTACAAGTGGTAGCGTTGATGGAGAGTATATAGCGCCGAGAGAAATTGAAACCAAAAGAATTTATATACCTTCAGGCGCAGATACATTTTCTATTTTTGCTGATCCCGATTTACCTGATGGACATAGAATTAATGTATCAAAGGATGGGGAATCGCTAAGGATAGATGGATATCCAAGAACTTTAATAAAAATGGGAACAGGTAGCAATCCGATAAGCGAAATTTATTGTGCAAAGTTAATTACATCGATGTCTTATCCGCTTAAAATAATGGGTGATAAAAATTCACCTGATAGCAGTACACTTAATATAAGTGGGGACCCAGGTTCTATTAGTTTTATGCCAACAGCAAATACGAAATTTTTTATTGGTAGATCTACCGAACCTGTTCAGTCAATTATTACTAAAAGATTAGTTGTTGATGGTATTGATGTATTTAATGAGTTAAAGAATTTAAAAACAGAAATAGAAAAGTTGAAAACAAAATAAATTAAAAAATTAAGGAAATAACGAGTGAGGACTATACTAAGTAGGGTTCTTTTTTTATGTATTAAAGTAAGGATGATTAAATATATTATAACGACAATAGATATTAATTATAAATTAAAAAAGTTATTCTGTAACACTAAGAAGCATCTTTACAAATAGAGGTGTTTTTTGTATTAAATTAAAATTAATGTAAATAATATAAACAGGCTTGAGAAAATTCGCTTTAATAGTGTTTCTCTCAACATTTATAATATATTCCTAAAAGGCATCTACAATTGTAGGTGCTTTTTACATGCATAATATTGAGACGAATTTAATATATAATATTAGCGCTGAAATAGATTGGGCAAAATCTTAAGCAAAGTGCTAATGTAGGGTTTCCATACAAAACACCTTTAAACTAATTCGTTAGAGGTGTTTTTTAGTATTAAAATAAAATAGTTGAATATAATGTTTACAAGAGTAAATAAATTCACTTTAAAAGTGAATATCCTCTTTAAGTGATAGATTTAAATTCATGAAAGCACCGCTTTATGTGGTGCTTTTTTATTGTAATAATTTAAAATATATGATTGGAGATTGATATATGAATGAAGATTTAATTAAATTTCAATTAGACGACCATGAAAATCAATTAAAAGCTCACTCAGTGAAACTAGAGAAAATAGAACAACAGCAAACCAAGTTTTCAATACAGATAGAAAATTTATGTAGTGATTTAAAAGACCTAACAGGAGCCTTAAAGTGGCTCGTTGGTGTATTAATTACAACACTTATAGGATTTTTTATATACATGGTACAATCAGGATTAATTAAATAGAAGGGGTGATTTCATGGATATTATGAGTTTTATACCAGAACAATTATTAATTATTGTAGTTGTACTTAACGTATTAGGGGTAGCATGCAAAAGCTATCCTATTTTAGATAATAAATATATTCCTATTATACTTTTATTGCTAGGAATTGTTTTTAGTATTTGCTTAGTTGGACTAAATGTTACATCAATTATGCAAGGTATCTTGTGTTGGGGTGTAGCTATAGGAGTTAATCAAACGTACAAGCAGTTTAAACAGTAAGGAGGAATAAACACATGATTAAATATAATAGTCTAGCAATTCATGGAGGACATGGTTTAGATGGTAAACCTGGTTCTGGTGCAGTAGGAGTTGTTTATAATAGATCTAACACAATAATTACGAAAGAAAGTACTCAAGATAGATTAGTAGTTAAATATATAAAAGAATATGCAAAACCATATGTAAACAAAGTATATGATTGTACTATAGACAATGGGACAAGCCAAAATGATATATTAAATAAATTAGTAGCAAAGCATAACGAATTTAATGCAGATATAAATTTAAGTATACATTTTAATAGTGGTGCAAAAGATGAAAGAGGAAACGGTCGCACTACAGGCGTAGAAGTGCTTGTTTATAATCCTAATGCAAGTAATCCAGATGCAGATAGAATTTGCAAGAGCATAGAAAAATTAGGATTTAAAAATAGAGGTCTGAAAGATGGAAGCGGTAAAGCAGTTATAAGAAAAACTAAGAAGAAAATGCTACTTGTTGAATGTTGCTTCCTTGATGATCTGGACGACATAAAAATATATGATGCAGAATCTATGGCCAAAGCAATTGTTGAAGGATTATTTGATGTTAAAATAGACGAAGGTAATGCAACTCCACCAGTTCCACAGACGACATACGACAATGCAATAATATATAGTGGAGATAGAGACAAAGCAGTTGCTATTATAATGAAAGAATACCTCACTAATTCAACTATAGTAGATATAACTGATTACAAGAGTTACATGTGTAGAAATGCCTACGCTATAGGTGGTGGGGTATCTAAGGAATTAGAAAAGTTCCCAGACAATGTTACTAAGTTTATTGGTAATGACTTTAAAGAGACTTATAGAAAAGTAGTAGAGTGGTTGGAAAATAGAAAATTGATGTAGTAAATGGGGTAGCTCAATTGCTACCCTAAATAGATAAAATTAACCCACCAGCTAAGTAAATCCAATTATGGAACAATAAAGAACCAATACAACCAAGGGATAGAATTAAAGATGACCATATTAAACCGTTTGCGTTATTCAAGTTATCACACTCCTATGATATGATTCTAAAATTATTAAAATATTTTTTTTATTCAATTCTTAAATTAGTAAATAATGACTTTACTCTATTTCATTGTCTATTTTGATTTTTATATATGATTGCAATTATTATCGGGCCGCAACTGTTGAAATAAAAAGTAGAAAATTTCCCATATGTAATCTCCTTATTTATATTTTGATTCTTAGGAACTAGATTATATCATCATACCTTATTTTTAAAAAAATTTATATTTAAATAATCTATAACTTTAGAAACTGCATTATAAAACGATTTTTAATAATAAGAACATGCCACATTATATTTTAATAATATGGCATGCTACATTTCTACACATTATATATATAGGAAAGATGATTTTTAACTATGATCCCATAGTAATGGGGTTATTTATGAATCTCACAATAAATTTAAAAGGGATCCAAAACTTTAGAATCAATATATAATATGTAGTTTTATATTAATATGTGAATTATGACTTAAATATTATATAGGTGTAATAAGGAGAGCTGAGCTTGATAGCTACCCTTATTTATAATTATGGTAATCTTAGTAGTAATCATCGCATATTAAATTTATCCAAACCATACAGGCTGAACAATGGATTTTTCAATTTAAATAGTGATAAAAGAGTATTTTACTCATTCACTTAATAGTAATAATATAGCAGATTATATTCTTGTCCACTGACATATTACATGAAATCTATGTAGAAAAAGTGTTTATAATTTATGAATAATAAAAAGTCTATGCAATATATGAAAGCATAGACTTAATATTTAATTTAGAAGCAAATAATTTTAATTAGTGGTTATGTCCCACTAGTATATTATATAAAATTATTGAAATAATGTGTATGGTGATGAGTATTGCAGAAAATAGAAAATTGATGTAGATAAAGTAAAGGGTAGCTTAATTACTACTCTTTTTCTTTCTTAAATTCGATATGTTTGTATGTTTGTAAATATATAGTTATATAAATCCGCATGTCTTAATTCGTCTGTTAATATATTAAAAACTATATCTCTATAATATAGAGAAGGCAGTCCAGACATAATAAGTCTATATTTTTTAACAGCCTCTAATTCGCCCATTAGAGCATCTGTTATTCCAGCTTCAAAACTCTCTGGTGGCATAAATTCTTCATCAATTGGTGTCACTATGTTGCCAGTCAGTTGATGATACATATTTTGAAACATTTTATTATGATTGAGTTCATCATTTCTTATAGATTCTATTATAGATTTTATTTGCTTCACTTGATTTGAACTAAGGTCCTGGGCTGGAATATTATCAATTAACCATTGATAATATTGTGCATCTTTCTTTTCAGACTCTATAGAGTCACCTATCATATTTATTGAATTTTGTAATTGAATCGGATTTGGGTAAATATATTCATACATAGTAAGCCTCCTAGATGTTTTACTATAGATATATGTTCTAATTAATATTTTGTATACAAATTGATAGCACAAATGAAAATTATGCTGCGGGAATTTAAAATAGAAAAGTAGTTGAGTGGTTATGCAATGCAAACTTAAAAGAGCTTACTGACAGGCTTAAAACTACCCATTATTGCCACACTATTCCTAAGAGGTGATTATATTGATATATTCCAAGAAAAGGAATCAAACTAATCAAACCAATGTTAAGTCAGAGATACAAGTTATATTATTTATTTTATGGATAAAAAAATAAAGCCAAAGGACAGAATATCTTTTGACTTTAAATAAATAGAATATGTAACTACATTAAATTATATAAATTTGCAAATATATAATTATAAAAACTTGCATGTCGAATTTCGTCAGATATAATGGTAAAAATTAAATCTCTATATTGAAGACTAGGTATCCCAAACATAATAGTTCTATTTCTTTTAATAGACTCTAATGTTCTAAAAAGTTCATTCTCAATCTCCGTTTTAAAGTTTTTAGGTTCGGCAAATTCTTTTTCTACAACAACTACAGGATTACCAGAGAGTTGATAATATAAATTTGTAAATATATTATTATGGTTAATCCTATCTTCTTGTATTGATTGAAGGATATTCCTTATTTGACCGACCTGGTCTGGAGAAAGTTCTGTTTCCGGAATATTGTCAATTAACCATTGATAATATCTGTTAATTTTTTCTTCAGATTCCACAGAATTTCCTATTGTGTAAATTGATTTTTCTAATTGCAAAGGGTCTGGATATAAACCTTCATACATAATAAACCTCCTAATTGTTTTACTATAGATATATGCTTTAAATAATATTTGGGTACATTCATGAAAATGAAGCTTAAAAGTAACATTCATTGACCATACTAATCATAGGACGGTGATAGTATGGATATATTCGTAGGGAATGACTTTAAAGATACGTATAGAAAAGTGGTTGAGTGGTTGAAAAATAGAAAATTGATGTAGATATCAAAGGGTAGCTTAATTGCTACTCCTTATTTTATAACAATGAATCGAACCTATACACTAGAGTATTGGGGTGATAAAATAAATATATATATACAAATATAAATTAGTAAATTAAAAAAGTTACGATCCAAACTAAGATATTGATTAATTGGGAAATAATAAATTTACTCTAATTTATTGGTTATACTAGTTAACATATAAGGTATGCAACATTCAATAAATTTTACTTTATTTATTGTTGATTTGTTCTTTAAGAATATTTAAATAAAAAATTAAAATAAATGGAGGTTTAATTATGGATCCAATAAAATTAGTACAGAAAGATAAAATGGTTGAGTGGAGAAGACATATACATAGCCACCCTGAGTTATCATTTCATGAGGTTGAAACAGCAAAGTATATAAAGAGTATTTTAGAAACATATCCAAACTTAGAAATAAGTTCTTTAACAGAAACCAGTGTAATTGCAGTTTTAAAAGGTTCAAAGCCTGGTAAAACTATTGCATTTCGTGCAGATATAGATGCTCTGCCTGTTCATGAAGAAACAGATATAGATTCTCGCTCCAAAATAGAAGGTGTTATGCATGCATGTGGACATGATACACATACAGCTATGCTACTAGGTGCAGTGGATACTCTATCAAAATTACAGGATGAAATAGAGGGCCAGGTTAAGTTTATTTTCCAACCTGCAGAAGAAAAACCTCCTGGTGGTGCAAAATTTTTAGTTGAAGCTGGCGTACTGGATGACGTTGATATGATATTCGGATTACACGTAATGCCTAATATACCAGTTGGTATGATTTCTGTAAGTGAAGGTTCTATAACTGCTTCTTCTGATTCAGTAACTATAGTTGTAAAAGGAAAAGGATCACATAGCTCTTCGCCTGAATTATCTATTGATCCAATACTTATAGGTGTAGAAATAATAAATAATATAAACCATATAGTTTCTCGTAATGTAAGTCCATTCGATAATCTTGTTATCTCAGCAGGAGAATTTAATTCAGGAAAAACAGCAAATGTAATTCCTAATACTGCAAGAATTCAGCTGTCGATTAGAAGCAAAAAACCAGAAATTCGAATGTATGCAAAAAAAAGAATTGAAGAAATAGTAAATGGTGTATGTAGTATGTATAGTGCAGATTATGATTTGGATTATCTATTAGGGTATAGTTCAGTTAAAAATGACAGTGCTGCTACTGATTTTGTTTTTCGTGCAGGGGAGAGAATCGTTGGGAAAGATAATATTATTGCTATTCCAAAATCTATGAGTTCAGATGACTTTTCTGCATACACAGAAGTAAAACCGGGTTCATACTATATTTTAGGTGCGGGTACCAAGGAAGAAGGGTGTGGTTACATGATTCATAGTCCCAAATTTAAGTTTAACGAGGATGCTCTTCAAATTGGAGCAGCAATGCATGTACAAATTGTGTTAGAAGTTTTAGGTAAATATAAATAAGAACTTAGGATTATAAATAATGCTAAGAGTCAAAGGAATTCGATTTTATTCACTATAATGGTAGGTTTTAACATAGCATACTATCAAGGTGGAGGTGGTTCGACAATAATTGATTTATGTAATAGGCAAGATGATTGGTTTGAATATATTGAAGAATCTAGGTCTTTTTTGTGCTTAAAATCAGTGTTAAACAATATTTTGGATACATTTTATAGAAATGAAGCTTAAAATAACCTCTCGTTTACCATACTATCCTTAAGAGGGATAAGTATGGATATATTCGATGAAAAGGGAATTAAGCCAATGTTAATAGCAGAAATGCAAGAAGCCTTTGACTCAGAGGATTATTATATTTGAATTAAAATTAGATGGAATTAGATGTATTGCGTATTTAGATAAAGAGAGTACAGATTTAAGAAATAAAAGGGATTTTAAGCTGATACCAAGATTTCCAGAACTAGATCAATTAAAAGATTATTCTAGCTCATTTTCATTCTATAAGAAACTATATCCGTTTATTTTATCTTCTATATTCATTTTCTAAATCTCTAGTTTAATTTTTCCTTTTTTATTTGTATAAAATTAGATATGTGCTAATATAAATGTTATAAAAGAAATAATTAAAGGTATCATAGATCAAGGTGATATGCCTGAAATGTATGTGCTAAAAGATTATTATGAATATAATTTCATTGACACTAACAAATAAGGGGAGTATATAATGGAAAATATTGCAGTCGTTTATGAATCAAGATATGGAAGTACTAAAAAATATGCACAGTGGATAGCACAAGATTTAGGATGTACATTAATTGAAACAAAGGATGCTACAGTAGAAAAGTTAAAAATTTTCGATACTATAATTTATGGTGGATGGTTACATGCAGGAAATATAAAAGGATTTAAGGTAATATCAAAAGATATTGATAAATTAAAAGACAAAAATATTGTAGTATTTTCAGTAGGATGTTCAACTGGTGAAAGAGAAGAAGATATAAAAGCTATTGAGGAAATGAATTTTAAAGGTTTACAAGATATAAAACATTTCTATTTAAGAGGTGCATTCAATTATAAAAATTTAAATATGATAGACAAAGTTATGATGAATATGTTGAAAATCAAATTAAAGGGAATAAAAGAAGGAGATAGAGATGAGGATATTAAAGGGATGTTAGATGCTTATATAAATCCAATAAACTTTACCAATAAAGATAATGTAGGGTCGTTAGTATCGTACGTTAGAAATTTATAACTTCACTTCTCTATATTCAAATTTAACATATGGACTTAACATTGTCTTTAATTGGAATTTTGGGTGGTATTCTAATTATATTTTTAGGATATACAGCTAATAGAGAAGATGAAAAAGAGCTAGCACATTTAAAAGAATTATTAGACATGGGAGCCATAACAGAGGACGAATTTAACACTAAGAAAAAAGAGTTGTTAGGGATATAAAATGGCACACATAATTTAAATGTGTGCCAAATTGTGTACCAATATACAAATATACTATAAATAATAATACATTATGAAAAACTACAATTAGGTATTTAATAACCAAAAGTATTGAATATCAATAATATGATAAAACACTCTACAAAATGCTAATTAGTGTTAGGGAATTAAGTATTTACACACGCCTCATGTGGAAAGTGTTGCTAAACTTGTAAGAGTATAGCTTGGTTTAAGCTGCTAGGACTAGAGAAATTTCCAGGCAATGTGACTAAGTTTGTAGGTAATGATTTTAAAGAGACATATAGATTGGTTGTTGAGTGGTTAGAAGGTAAAAATTTGATATAGTTTATAAAAAAGGGCTAATGTTAATAGTTAGCCCTTATTTTAAATACTTATTATATTCTATCACATAATAAAAACTAAATTATTCAACTTTGTCAGTATCCTCACTATAGTTTATAGTTCCCATCATTGATTTTTTAACTATAGAACAATTAAAAGATAGATTAGAAATTGTTTGAATTAGAAATAGCATTTTCAATTAGATCAATTTGCTTATGAGCCAAATATTTTTGATAAGAATGTAAAATTGAGTTTATCTTTTCCTCGTATTTCTCTATGCACTTCTTAGATTCTTCTATGTCTTTATTTATAATTAACTCATAGGAGGATTGGGCTAAAAAGTAATTGATAATGCTCATTTTTTTACAGTACTTAATATGATCTTCCGTCCAATATTTATCAACCAAGTCATAAGCTACGTTATTTATTAAAAAATAAAAAATAATTTCATTTTTGATAATTGCCTTATAGTAGCCTGGATAATTATCAGTGTATAGTATAAGTTTCATAAATATATTTAATCCATCTTCGCTTTTACCATTTTCCATAAAAAAAGATCCTTCATTTAACTTCATGTACCCATTTATGAAATTTGACAGATCTGCGTCTTTTGATACTTTTACTATTTCATAGGGCATAATTTTAAATCCCTCATACATTTCTAATTCTTTTTCAAATTGAAACATATGATAAAAACTTTTTTTGGAATGTTTATCTTTACTTGCATATAGGATATTCATGCCATCTGTTGGTATTCCAGAACTTTGTATAGGAATCCCATTTATAAACGCAAATAAAAGGTTGTAAACAACTAGACAAAATAAAAACATATGAAATAATATAGATGGATTAGATTTTAGTATTACAGCAGCACTAATTACAGCTGTTAAGGAATTTGCAATAACCCCACCAAAGTTGTAAAATTTATAAGGCCACTTGTCATTAAATGGAGGTGGCTGCATCAAGCACTGTCCCCCTATTCCTTTTATATTTTTATATTTAAACTTTAATTGATTTTTGTATTTGTACACAGTTAACCCTAGAAATGAAAAAGAAAGAAACTTATAACCGCTGATTTTTGCTGCAATAAAGTGACCAAATTCATGAATAAAAATACTTAAAAATAAAGTAAATATCGAGATAATTGCAATTTCAATTAATGATAATAATATATCCATAGCACACACTCCAATAATAATTTTAGATTTTAGACAATAGTATACATTATATCATACAGATAGAATCATGTACCACAATAACTATTGGTTCGGTAAAAAGAGAAAGAACGTTCGGTAGTTTAAGGCAACCAGTTTTAAATAGTATTAGAGAAGAAATATTCTTCAAAATAGAAAAGAATAATTCTTCAAATTTTTTATACAATGCAATTCTTAAAATAGGTGTTATAACATGCCAATTATTATTGTTGTAATAACTTGTAGTATTGTAAGTAGATAGATATAAAATCAAAATACATTTTTCTGAAAAATTATTTCGATTTGATAATTATGATTAATTAATAATAATTACCAGTTATGCATTTTAAGTGGCCAGTTTTGTATAAAATGTTGAAATTATCTTTTAATTTTACTATTCTAATGTTGGTTGTTAATACAAATGTAACAAAGGAGGAAAGAAATATGAAACGAAAGTATTTTAAAAGAAAAGTAGCTATTTTATTAGCTGCAGCATTAGTATTATTACCTCTGAATTAATAGAAAAGGCAGTAGATGAGTTGCTTATTTTATTTAAAAAACCTTTCATGTCAAAATATGCCAATTTAGTCATATATTATAGATGAATACAAATTATATTACAATAATGTTATTGTAACACCTAATAGCAAAACATATCATACTAACAAAAATTGTTTTTCACTTAGCAGAAGCTATGACTATGAGTTAATAACTAAAGAAGAAGCTGAAGAACGAGGTATATTAAATAAGTGTAAATTATGCAAATAATTATAAATTGCAATTTTAAAACCGCCTAATGTATAATAGAGCGGTTTTATTTAATTGCAAAGAGTAGTAAATTTAGTCATTCTAACTAATCTTTCAACTACAGACTCATATTTAAAAGATAAAAGTGAAGAAGAAACAATGTCAGCTTTTAATATTTTATATTTTCTAATAATTTAATTGATAATGACAATAAATCCACTTTTGCATTTAAAATGACCAGTTATGTAGATTTCATTGCGGTGTATTTAAAATTTTGTTATATATAAAAAATATAAACAGATAATATAGTTTATTCAAAATTAAGAGGAGTGGATTAATCTTTTTAATTCATACATTAAGGGGAGTATTATGAAAAAAACTATCTATATTTTAACTTCAATTCTCATATCAATCTCATTATTAACTATTGGTTGTAAATCGTCAAAACACGCAAACTCTATAAAAGATTATAAATATGCATTTGTTCATTCTATTTGGGCTAAAAATAAATCTATAATATCATTATATGATAAAAACGGAATATTTTTATACGATAAAGAAATCCCTTATGGGGCAATTACAGGTAGTGCATTTAAAAAATATCCTGATGAAACAAATAACAAAATCTATTATGCCTCACCAGAAATTGGTACAAAAATAACAGATTATATTCCAGAAATAGATAAAAATACTCTAGATGTAAAAAAAATAAATATATTTGAAGGTTCTCCTGCTTATTTCTTTGATGTAGATAAAAATTATATATATGCTGGGATGACAAGTATTGATGATTTCGATCTATACAAAACAGATATAAAAGAGAATAAAGTTATAAAAAAAACAACACTACAAAATAAAGGCACAGCTTTTTCTATAACGACTTATAAAGATAAGCTTTATTTAATAACTACCGACCTACGTGAGCCATACTCTTCAACTTTGAATATATTAAACAGTGATAATTTAAACATTGAAAAATCATTACCAATCGGAAAAGGCGGTTCAGGTATGGTTACAGCAATTTTAAATAATGATCTTTATGTGTTGAATAGTACAGATGAAAAAGGAAATCCTTCTAACATATTAGTTAAAATAAATTTGAGAGATTACTCTGTTGAACATATAGAACTGCCTTTTGAGAACTTAGATAATATATGCGTTTATAAAAATAATTTATACATACCCGAATATAACTCAGTAGAACCGTTAGAAGGAAAATTAGCTAATAATAGAATCGTTATGTATGATACTAAAAATGGTGAATTAAAAACTATTTATTCTAAAAATGCACAGCAGTTTTCTTATATAAAAGATGATGTATATATTTCTTCTGATGGACAAAAAATGTATTTCTATAGCCTTGATAACTTTGAATTAAAAAATTCTTTCAACTTAGTACATGAAAATCCTGATATAGATTCAATGTACCCAGTAGGATTTTTTATTAAATAAATTTTAAGAAGGGGATGGTTTTATGAGCAATAAAATTAGATTTAAATTAAAAAAATATTTAGCAATAGCCTTAGTGGCAGGGATTGGATTTTCTAGTACAACAATAGGGGTATTGGCTTATGATGACCCTTATGATGTGCCAAAATTCACTCAAGAAGAGATTAATGCCGAAATGAATAAACTTAACAACATGACTCAGGATGAAATTGATGCCGAATGGGAAAAGGCTGAAGAAAAAGCAGCTCGAGATTTAAATTCAAATCAAAACTTAATGGCCGCTAAAGCAACCGGTACATATCCTAAAAGTGAAAAGGGTAAAATACTTGCAACAAAAGATAACAAAACTTCTGGATGGGCTCATGGGCATGCTGCTATAATATATTCCTCATCAAATGTGGTAGAAGCACTGCCAGGTTCTAATAAAGGTGTAGTTGTAGGCTCAAACAATTGGAATACTTCAAAAGACACTTGTTGGGCTTTAGGTATTAGAAAGACTACGAATGCAACAGATGCAAAAGCTGCTGATTGGGCTTACAATAAAAGAGGACTTCCTTATAGTCTTCTTATTGACAAATACGAAGATAAAAAATTTTATTGTTCACAATTAGTATTCAGGTCTTATCTTGCTGTAAGTAATTGGGAAGTAAGCTTAGTACCAAAAAGTAAGATAACTGTAACTCCTATGGATTTAGTTAATTCAGCTGATACATTTGTTAAATATAAAAAATAAAAAACAAAAGAGGATCTAGTAGTCTAGAATCCTCTTTTTTATTTAAATATATAACTAGTTTACGTTTAGCTTTTGCTCTTTTAGTATTGATAGTTACTCTGCATACACCAAAAGTATCAGCTATATATGAATCTGTCCTTTTTTCTATATACCACATAACTAGCATTCTTCTTTCAAAAGGACTCAATGTATCAAACACCTCACTACATGTTATACCGTTAATCCAATTAGCATCTAATAAGAAGAGTGTTACATTAAAAGCAAGAGGAACAATTAATATGAATATATTAGTCAATGGTATTGGTACAGTTGCTTCAAAAGATCATACAGTTACAGGTACATATAAAATCAAATAGAAAGAAGAGAATAAAATGATAGATATATACTTTGTCGGACAAATTATAAATACTGCACTTTTAGTTTTGATTTTTTATATAGTTTACAAAATATTAAAAAAAATATAATATAATTTATATAAAATAAACCCTAATAAAAATTAGGGTTTATTTTGCATGTTTAGATCCATTTATAAACTGTAAAAAGTATTATTTTACAACTAAATTGTATCAATGGTCATGAGTATAATAGTGCTAAATAAAGAAAAAGTCTCATAGGATATAATAAAAAGTAAATTTAGAGGTGAATTATGAAAAAATATAAAAGACAACAAGAAAATTCATATAAGTATACCTTAGCTAATACTAATCTAAGAGAAGAAAAATCTACTACTTCAAATGTAATCACTGTAATACCGGCAGGGTCTATGGTCCAAGTTATCGATGCTGAAGAAGATTGGTATGAAGTATCATATAACGGACAAAGAGGGTATGTATATAGTGACTATTTATCCACAACAAAATATACATGGACAGATGCTACTTTAAGGTCTTATCCATCTGCTGAGTCAAATCCAGTAACTATAATTCCTCCAAAATCTATGGTACAAGTGTTATCTGTAAATGGAGACTGGAGTCATGCTATGTATGACAATCAAGAAGGATATATATTTAGCTATCTACTTTCTGATGATGGAAATCCACCTGAAGAATATGATTATAAGTACTTTTACACAGATATGACAAAGTTTGTAAATGATAATCAAATTAAAAGCCCCACAACAAATTTAATTACAACTGATTTAGAAAATAAGCTTACTTATGTGTTTGAAAAAAATTTTGATGGTTCATGGAATTTACTGTATAAGTGGCTATGTACAATAGGTAAACCTAGTACACCAACTATTAAGGGCACTTTTTATGTTAGCGGTAGAAAGCCTTACTTTGGCTCTGATACTTATAGAGTAAAATATGCTACTAGAATTCGAGGTAGTTATTACTATCATTCAATTTTATTTGATCCGACAGGAACTGAAATAATTGATGATAGACTTGGGATGGCCTTGAGCCATGGATGTGTTCGATTAGCTGTAGAAAATGCTCATTGGATTTATGATAATGTATTAGATAAAACTACTATAATTATAAACTAAATTAATATATAGGCTTTGTAGATAATTGTCTAGCAAAGCCTATATTTAAGATTTTATATAATAATGCAGCCTTAGTAAAAAGAGGCAAAAACGAGGTTATTGTATTCGACAAAGAGAAATATTGAGATAAATAATGTTAGAGAGATAAGGGCGGCTTAATTGCAGCCTTTTTTATTTCCATCAATCCCCTGTAGAATATCACTATCTTAAAGCATATACTAGAACGTATATTCGGAACTTGTGTTCTATAAAAATGAGGTAGATTTACATGGAAAGAACAATATTACATTCAGATATGAACAATTTTTATGCTAGTGTGGAATGCTTGTACAATCCATCGTTACAAGATAAGCCTCTAGCAGTAGGAAGTCAAGGCGACTCACAATATGGAATTATACTTGCAAAAAACTATATAGCTAAAAAATATAAGGTATCTACAGGCGAGGCAATTTGGGAAGCTAAAAGTAAATGTCCAGGTTTAGTTGTAGTTCCTGCAAACTTTAGACAGTATATGAGATTTTCAAAGATGGCTATTGAAATTTATAAAGATTACACAGATAAGATAGAATCCTTTGGATTAGATGAATGTTGGCTTGATGTGACTCAAAGTACTAAGTTATTTGGTAATGGTGAGACAATCGCAAATGAAATAAGGGAAAGAATGAAAAAAGAGTTAGGCGTAACGGTGTCAATTGGGGTAAGTTTTAATAAAATATTTGCTAAACTTGGCAGTGATATGAAAAAACCTGATGCGACTACAGTTATTCTTAAAGATAATTTTAAAGAAAAAATATGGAACTTACCAGTTGAAGATCTATTAAATGTAGGAAGATCAACTAAAAATAAATTTACGAAATATAATATATTTAATATAGGAGACTTGGCTAAAACAGATCATAATTTCATTAAAAGAATCTTAGGAAAAAGAGGAGAGGAACTTTGGTCATTTGCCAATGGCTATGATAATTCTTCGGTTTCAAGTTTTGGATCCAGTCCACCTATGAAAAGTATCGGAAATTCAATAACAACAAAGAGGAATCTAGAGACATACGAAGACGTAAAAATAGTATTATATAAATTAGTAGAAAGTGTATCTGAGAGACTAAGAAAGCATGGTTTTGTATGCAACACCGTACAAATAACTATAAGAGATAGTTCTTTAATGTCATATGAAAGACAAGGAGCATTACTTATTCCTTGCTGTACTACAAATGAAATATTTGATAAGGCATTCCAGCTTTTCAAAGTACATCATTATCCATTTGTGCCAGTTAGAAAACTTGGTGTTCGTGCTTGTAATTTATCTAATTCTAATTATGTACAAATATCATTCGATAGATGTTTTATTGATATGCAAAGACATGAGAAAATAGATGAAACTATAGATAAGCTAAGGTTTCGATTTGGACATTATTCTGTACAGCGTGGAATCTCATTAGTTGATACTGAATTATCACATATAAATCCTAAAGACGATCATGTTATTCATCCAACTGCGTTTAGATAATCTCTATTTTGCTTTTAAATGTGAATACATGTATATTAGAGTATAAGAATCATAGTATAAATTTATGATATAAAAGATATATGTTTAAATATGTTGTATAATTTAAGCATTGAATAAAAATAAGGAGGACATTTTATGAGACATTATAAAAAATTATTATCATTATCAAAATTTACAAAGAAGTTAGTAACAATTACATTAGCATTTTCGTTAATAATTCCAATTGTGAATACAACTTTTGCATATGATAATTTAGAAATTAGAGATAAAATATCGTTAAATGAGGCTAAGAGTTCTAATTCATCATATGAGGAAAATAAAGTGTTAGAAAAAGAAAATAATACACCTGGAGAAGAAGGAATTTTATTTAAAGATGCATTTGATGATGAGAATTTTAAATCATATATAAAAATGCAAATTATACAGAATACAAATATAAATGAAGATAAATATAAAATAACATCTGAAACTTTTAAAAATGTTGACACTTTAAATTTAGACAATAAAGGTATTAAGAGCTTAAAAGGAATTGAGTATTTTGAATCATTAAGGACTTTAAACTGCTCTAAAAATACTTTGGAATCTCTGGATTTATCCAAAAATGAAAAATTATCGAATTTGGTGTGTAATGATAATAATTTGAAATCATTAGATCTATATAAAAATAACAGTTTGAATTATATCTTATGTTTTAGTAATTCTATATCTAAATTAGTACTACCAGAACAAGTTGATTTAGGTGAGTTAAATTGTTCTAATAATAATTTAAGTAAATTAGAACTTCCTAAGAATTCAAATATCGTGAAGTTGGATTGTACATACAATAATTTAACATCATTAGTATTACCAGAGTCAAACATTGAAGAATTATATTGTGGAAATAATAAATTAACTAATTTAGATGTTTCAAGAGATGTAAGTTTGAAGAAATTGTATTGTAGCTTTAATAAGTTAGATAACTTAAATTTATCAAAAAATATAAATTTATCTGAAGCAGAGTTAGGAACACAAAGTGCTGAATACAATTTAATTAGACACAATAGCCAATACTCAATTAATGTTGGTAAAAATATAGATGGAAATAATTTTAAATCAAGTGTTGAAGTTTTAAGACCTATTTATGGTCAATATACTTCAGATGGATATATCGATTTAGGTTATGTTATAATTTTTGATGATGATGATTATGCATCACATGATGCTAAATTCAACAGAATATATAAAATTAATGATAAGAGCTTTGCAATGGCTATTACAGCAAAATTAAAAAAAGCTCAAAAAGAAGAACCAGAGGAAGATATTACGAAAATTGAGTATCTTACTGGTAAAGATAGATACGATACAGCTGTCAAAATAAGTCAAAATGCTTTTACGTCAGCAAATAATATAATATTAGTAAATGACTCATCACTACCAGATGCATTATCAGTAACACCATATGCAAAAGTGAAAAATGCTCCTATATTATTAACGCAAAGCAACAAATTAAATGATCAGACAAGGAAAGAGATAGAAAGATTAAAAGCAAAAAATTTATATATAGTAGGTGGAGAAAATTCAGTAAGTAAGGATGTAAAAAATGATTTAGAGTCTAGAGGATATAGTGTTGAAAGAATATCAGGGGAAGATAGATATGCAACATCTTTAAAAGTAGCAAAAGAATTAGATAAGATATCAAACATATCGGAGATATCGGTAGTTAATGGTGAAAAGGGGTTAGCAGATGCTGTAAGTATTGGCGCTATATCGGCTCAAAATGGAATGCCCATCATCTTAACAAATCAAAATGATAATATGGTTAATATAATTGAACTCGTTAAAGATGAAAATATCAAAAAAACATATGTAGTTGGTGGAGATAGATGGTTCCCAAACGATATAGCTAATAAATTACCATCGGTCGAAAGAATATCAGGAATAGATAGAAATATGACGAATTTAAAAGTAATAAATAGATTCTATAAAGATACAACATTAAATAATCTTTATGTATCAAAAAATGGGATGGGAAATCAAGATAACCTTATTGATGCCCTTTCAGTAGGCGTAGTAGCAAGTAAAAAACAGTCACCTGTAATGTTAGTGGGTAATTCACTTAATATTAGTCAAAAACTGTTAATAAAAAATAAAAAATTTAAAGTAATCACTCAAGTAGGCGGAGAAGGAAATGAAAACGCATTTAATGAATTAAAGGAATTGTTGAAATAGGAAATAAATATTTAAAAAGAGCCGGTAGGATCCGGCTCTTTTTGAATTTCCAATAACTCCTTGTAGAATAATATACACATTAAAGCATTACTTTAATAAATATTTGCTAAATTAGGTATACATCAAGTAGTTTCATTTTTGAAACTACTTGATGTTTTCCTTTAATGGTAGTATAATAGTTTTGTATTTGAAACTATTATAGATGGAGGTATTCTGTGAGAGAAGCATTTGAGCGATTCATGCGAGCTGTGGATATGGAACAATATAATGAGATGAAAAATAGCGACTGGGGCAAAGAAACCAGTTATATCAATATTCTACATTTGTTTGTCATTGGACACAGCGAAAGAACTACGGTCAGCGAACTGGCAGATAAATTGGGACTTTCTCGTCCTGCCGTGACTCAAAAGGTGAACGAGCTGGAAGAATTAGGGCTTATAAAAAAAGTACAGTCCACACAAGATAAGAGGTTCTTTTACATCTCTTTATCCAACCGAGTAAAGCAGAGTAGCCAAAGTACAAAAACTGACTCTGTACTGGATGCGGTGGAAAAGGAGTTTTCTAAAGATAAAAAAGTTGTTTTCGCGGAAATACTAAATTTTATGGCAGCCTATGTAAATGGAGTTGAAGAATCAATTTAACTAGAAAGTACTTGATAGATTTTATAAAGGAGAAGGTGCAATGAGCGGAAAAATTATTATGAACTTAGCCATTAGCATTGACGGATATATTGCTGATGAAAACGGGGGCTTTGACTGGATTGTGGGACAAGGAGATACCGCTATTGATACAGCCGAAAGAAGTGAGTTTACAGAGTTTCTTGCGGGTATCGATATTGTTGTTATGGGCAAAAACTGCTATGAGCAGGGCTTTGCTAAAGATTACCCAACAAAGACGATCTATGTAGCTACTAGTGAAAAGAAAGAAGATGAGGGTAATATCCATTTTATCAGTGGCGATATTGTAAACAAATTTGAAAAAGAAAAAAACAGCGGTAAAAATATATTCCTGTTTGGTGGCGGCGGTCTGATAGATCACTTTGTCAAGGCCAATGCTATTGACGAATATATTGTTGGAATCATTCCAACGATACTCGGAAAAGGCCGTCCACTATTTTTAGGAAACAACCCGACAATACAGCTTCATCTTGATAAATACACCATTAGCGATGGAGTTGCTGTATTTCATTACTCAAAACGATAAAATACTAAGAAAACGATTACATCAAAAGAGATGAATTGTATTATTATTCTTTGAAAGCTGGATAATACAGTATATAAAATTGTTTGTTTTAATAAATAACACATGTTATAATTTGTATAAAAACAAGGTACAAAAAAGCAAAAAGAAAGGGTGAACTTCATGAGTGTATTAACTCCTAATTTTAACATTTAAAAAAATAAAGGAGAATGATATGATTAATAAATTTGATGCAAGTAAATTAGATGACATAATGGAAATTTGGCTTGAGACTAATATAGAAGCTCACAGGTTTACACCAAAAGAATATTGGATTGAAAATTTTGATATGGTAAAAAAAATGTTACCATATTCTGATGTTTATGTATATGAAGATGGTAATATTATTAAAGGATTTATAGGAGTTGTAGAACAAAATTATATAGCAGGGCTTTTTGTGAAAAAAGAGCATCAAAGAGAAGGGATAGGTCAGAAACTTATAGAGTACTGTAAATCTAAGTATCCATATCTTGTATTAGATGTCTTTAAAAAAAACGAAAAAGCAGTAAGATTCTACCTGAAAAATGATTTTATAGTTGTTGATGAACAAATTCATAAGGATACAAAAGAGATAGAATATACAATGTCTTTTGGTAAAAAGTAATTTAATATACAACGTAACATAAATGAAAATATAAAAATACCGTATTATTCAGAAGTGAATATACGGTATTTTTTTTGTAATTCAAGATAAGATGATAAGTCGAGAATTAAAAATTATAAAAAAACTGGTAATTTTCAAATTAAAACCACTGTTTATTGACTTTAAAAAAGAAAGAGGAACTGTATTTAAATATGTACAGTTCATCAAATAAATACAAATAATAAAAGTAGTTAAAAGAACTTTACAAACATAATTCCAATAATCGTTAATATTATAGCGGTAATTCTTTTACTGTCGATTTTTCTTTTTTGTAAATTAAACATTCCAAACTGATCGATTGTCAATGCCATAATCATTTGCCCTAATAGAAAAATCATAGTTGTCAGAACTGATCCAAGTGCAGGTAATAAGACAATGTTACCTGTTACAATGAATATACCAAATATACCACCTATATATATCCATATAGGAATACGATTTCCTTTAGTGTCGTATAGAGGAAACTCTAAGCGGCGTTGAGTAATCATTATCAAAATAAGCAAGATAATCGTGCCAACAAAAAAAGAAATAAAAGTAGCTCCTAAAAGCGAGCCTGTTGCAACTCGTAGTTTTCCATTAATAGCGGTCTGTAATGGTGGTAAAAATCCAGCCAAAATTCCTAAAATTACCCAAGTAATTCTACTATCCTTCTTCTCTACTTCCGACTCCATAGTTAAATCTATTTTCTTTTTAGGTTGCACTAATGAAATAGCCAAAATCATAATGATAGTTCCAATTGTCCTTGTAATACTAATAGGATTGGCTGGTACACCAAACCACCCAAAGTGATCAATTAGAATACCCACAATCATTTGCCCAGTTACTGTGATTATTGTTGTAACTGAAGCACCAAGTTTTGAAAAAAGAACGATATTAGCCACATTAAAGCCAACACCAGCTATTGCTCCACCGATAAAAACATACAATGGATATGAAAAATCAATTCCAACCGTGATCCCTACAGGATCTACTATTAAATTTATAATGAGTAGTATAATTGTTCCTAAAGAAAATGCGATGAATGAAGCCGTTAAAGGTGTTTTTGAATAAGAGCTCAAACGAGCACTTATAGATGCTTGAATAGGGAAAAACATTCCAATAATTACTCCTATAATTAAATAAAGTGTGATTTGCATAAATATACCTCCTTATATTAACTTTATTATTTAAATCTTTTATAAAAGATATTATAGACTCTTTATATCTACAATTATTTAAAAAATAAGAGTGGATTATTAATCCACAGATATTTTTTTTACTAAATCTACTAATTTTTGATTCTTCAAATCTTCTTCCATTTTTTCCTCTGCCGAAAGCATTATTTTTTTTATAGCACATTCCGAAGGAGAATCCAAACAGCAATCAAATAAAGATGATTTACCTTCTATAGCATGAATAATGTCCAAGAATGAAATATCTTCCCAATATTGGCTAAGAGAATAACCTCCGTTGACACCTGAAGTAGAATTAATCATCCCTTCTTTAACCAATTTAGTCAATATTTTAGACAAATATGTTGGAGAAACTTTTTGTTTTTCTGCTAACTCTTGTACACCAACAAGCTTGTTTTGTGTGTCCATTGCAAGAAATAGCATGGTGTGAAGAGCATAAATTGTAGCTTTTGAATATTTCATTTATAAATCACCTCCTTTAAAAGACTTAATGTATCTATAATAGCTTTAAATATATGCTTTGTCAAATAATTTTTAATTACTTTTATAGCTTAATGTTACTAGCTTTTTTATTATGCTTAAAATCACCTTGCATTGTCTATACTAACTGTAGGACGGAGATTTGGATGCTTCTAGTAATTTATTATGAGAACGCAGTTATCAAATAAAATGGCATTAGCAGTCAAGTAACTTAGATAAGCATCCTAAAATCAATAATTTAAGAGGTGATATTATGTATCCAATTTACGATCCTATTGGAACAAAAGAAGAATGCAAAGAGGTAAATATAGGTTTTCCTCCTCAACATCAAGAGTTACCAGGATTTGAGTATAAAATGCGCCCAAGACCGATTTCTATTAATCCGGACTACATAGGAAGTGGTAAACTCAAGGATAAGGTAGCAATAATAACTGGTGGTGATAGCGGGATAGGTAGAGCAGTAGCTTATGCATTTGTTAAAGAAGGAGCACATGTTGCCATATCTTATTTAAATGAGCATAATGATGCTAAAGAAACAATGGAATTTATAGAAAACTCTGGGGGTAAATGTATATTAATACCTGGGGACCTAAGAAATCCTTCTACATCTAAAGAAGTAGTTGAGAAGACATTAAATACCTTTGGTAAAATAGATATTCTAATAAATAACCAAGGTATGCAAGTATTTCAGAATAGTATATTAGATATAAGTATAGAACAATTGATAAAAACTTTTGAAACAAATGTATTCGGATATTTTTATTTAACTCAAGCAGCTCTACCATTTTTAAAAAAAGGATCTACAATAGTTAACACAACGTCAATCACTGGTTATGAGGGTAATGCTAATATGATAGATTATAGTGCTACAAATGGTGCTAGAACATCATTCACCAGATCTCTAGCTCTATCATTAATAGATAAAGGCATACGAGTAAATGGAGTTGCTCCTGGTCCAATTTGGACTCCTCTTCAACCTGCATCCCAACCACAAGAAGATTTAACAGTGTTTGGTTCAAAGACACCAACGGGTAGAGCCGGTCAGCCATTTGAAGTTGCTTCTTGTTATGTATTTTTAGCATCTGATGATTCTAGCTATATGACTGGTCAAGTATTTCATCCTAATGGAGGTACTAT
Source organism: Metaclostridioides mangenotii (assembly GCF_018917235.1). Taxonomy (GTDB): domain Bacteria; phylum Bacillota; class Clostridia; order Peptostreptococcales; family Peptostreptococcaceae; genus Metaclostridioides. Next base: position 337,176 of record NZ_JAHLOF010000003.1, on the reverse strand, counting down.
AGTAGCAGGATAAAAAATTATATAGCTAAAAATAGAGTTGTTATAATAAAATAGATTCTATTTTTAGCTCTTTTTATTTTCATAGCTAATAATTATATTCTATTGCAACAATGTATAATTATAGGATTTATTAAATACTAAAATAATTTTTATTGGATAATATCATATAAAGATATTTAATAATGATTTAACAAATATTATGTTCTCAATTTGTTATAATACATATGACAACATATAATCATAAGGCTAATGATAATATCCAATGTTGTGTATAGACTAAAACATCCGTATTTCAACGGATGTTTTATTTTTTCAAAAAATATTTTAAAAAGGATATTTAGAAAAGTTTTTAGTTATAAATGAAGTTTTTAACAATGATTTTAAAGTATGATTAAATCAAACCATCCATCTAACGGATGGTTTGATTTGATCTAGTAATAAATTATGTAATGAAGTATTATCTACGAGCAAATAGTTCATTTGCTATTTCATAAGAGAAATCGTGATCAAGTAATTTTGAAATTTTGTTATCATCCATTATCTGTTTTGTTGTTTCTATTAAGTTTGAATAAGCAGATCTAACTGGAGCAGAACCAAGACTAAATCGTCTAACACCCATTCGCTTTAAATTTTCTAAATTATTTGTTTTAGGTGTGGCGAGAATATTAATAGGTGAAGGTATATTTTCTATTAATTTTGAAAGATCACATTCTTCAAATGCGCCCGGTATAAAAATACAATCAGCTCCTGATTTATGATAAGCCTTCCCTCTTTTAATAGCAATTGATAGCCTTTCTTCCCCTTTTCCTGCTTTAATAAAGTACACACAAGTTCTGGCGTTAATAACAAAAGGAATTCCTAACTTCTCTCTAAGCGTAGATATTGCTTGTATTTTTTTTATTTGAAGATCGAGACTTTCTAAGTGAGGAGTTGGTTTAGTGTATCCATCTTCAATGTTAATTCCAACTGCACCAGCTTCAATAATCTTAGTTACATTTTCTGCTACTTCATCAATTGTGTCAGCATATCCTAATTCAATGTCTACACTCACAGGAATTGAAATTCTTTGAGTAATTTTATTTACTGTTTGAACAATATGTTTAAAATCAATTTTTTCTCCATCAGAATAACCTAAGCTATAAGCGAATCCAGCGCTTGTTGTTCCAACTGCTGGAAAATTAAGTTTTTCATAAATAACTGCACTACCAACATCCCAAGCATTAGGAAGTATAAACATCTTATCTTGGCGGTGCATCTCTTGAAATTGATTAGCTAAATATAGTTGCTTTTTATAATCCATATTTTTTATCCTTTCACTTTTTTAAATTTATAAGTTTATAGCATATAAACCTATTCCTTGTACAATTTATATACGTTATTATATACTATAGATACATCAATGTTCATCGATATATGAAATTATTAGGAGGATATAATATGGTAGGGACTCCACAAGTTTCACAATTAGCAGAAATTTTAGCAGACAAATCACGTTGTACCATCCTTATGGCTATGATGGATGGCGAGTTTCACACTGTTAATGAGTTGGCTAGAGATGCTGGAATTAAATCTCATACTGCATCTTATCATTTAGCTAAGCTTATTGAATTAGAATGGCTAGCTATGGAAAAACATGGACGATTCCATTACTACCAAATAAGAAACGAAGAGTTGGCTCAAATGCTAGAGCTTTGGCTTCAGGTTTCTCCCTTAAAACCATCAAGGTCATTAAATCAAAGTATAGAAAGTCAGAAGTTATATTTTGGCAGAACTTGCTATGATCATTTAGCTGGAAAAATAGGCGTACAGATTACTGATTGGCTGCTTGAAAAGAGTTATATTGTAAAAACAGAAACTGGTTGGGACTTAAGTATAGAAGGGGAAAATTTTTTTGAATCCAACGAAGTAAATATAGAGTTATTAAAAAAGGAAAATAGGTGTTACTGTCGAATGTGTTTAGATTGGAGTGAGAGAAAACATCATATAGCTGGTAGTATAGGAAAAGCCCTGATGAATATGTTTTTCAAGAATCAATGGATAGAACGTACAGGAGATAGCAGAGCTATTAAATTAACAGATAAAGGAAAAGAACATCTTTCTGAAAAGTGGAAAATAGATATTAGCTGATAAATATTCTAAGGACACTGAATATGTACTAATTTAGCTCATATTTTTTCTCTTTATTATAGACTATCACTATCTATTACATATACTTAGGGATAATATTTGATATTTTCATTATTGTTTTAGTACGAGATGTGTAATTTCTAAGCATGGAGGTAATAAGTAATGAGTTGGATTAAGAATGTATTATTAGAAAAAGGCAGAATGGAGATTTCTCCAAATAATATTGTTACAAAAACAAAAAAAGCTTGTCTTTTGATACAAGATGGAGTTATAAAAGAAATATCTGATGTTCTACCAGATAATGCGGAAGATGTTATAGATGCAAAAGGATATTTAGCTGTGCCATCTTTGGCAGATAATCATATTCATTTAGATAAAGGTCACTATGGTGGTGAATGGCGAGCTGTCGTTCCTATGGATAGTGTTGTAGAAAGAATAGAGGAAGAGCAAGGATTTTTACATGATTTTTTGCCTGAAACACCACAAAAGGCACAGGCTTTGATTGACTTAGTCACAAGTACTGGGGCAACTTACTTAAAGGTGCAAGTTAATGTAGACCCTGTTATTGGGCTAGGCAATTTGGATATTATTAAAAAGATTCTAGAAAAGAATAGACATAAATTAGACTATGAAATAGTAATTTTTCCACAGCATGGTACAATAGTTACGGAAGATTTAGGTTTATTAAGTAAAGCGTTAGAAGATGAATCGGTTACTGTATTAGGGGGATTAGACCCTGCTACTATTGATGGCGATATTGAGAAATCTTTAGAAGTCACTTTTAATTTAGCAACTAAATATAAAAAAGAAGTAGATATTCATTTACATGATCGAGGTAGTTTAGGCATCTTTGAAATTAATCGCATTATTGATTATACATTAGCATTCAACCTACAAGGAAAAGTTCAGATAAGTCATGCTTTCGCTTTAGCAGATGTAAGTGGTTCGGAGTTAGACAATATTGTTAAGCGATTAAAAGATGCACGTATAATTATTAATACAACAGTTCCAATCGACACAAAGGCACTATCTATTCCAGCGTTAAAAAAAGGTGGAGTAATAGTAAATGTAGTTAATGACAATATAAATGATCACTGGAGTCCTTTTGGCACAGGAGATTTAATTGAACGTGCCAGTCGAGCAGCAGAGGTATTTTCTATGACAGATGAGGTTTCATTGTCAAATACCTTAGGGCTTGTAACAAATGGTGTCACTCCTCTTGATAAAGAAGGTGAGTATGTGTGGCCAAAAGTTAGTGATAATGCAAATATTCTGTTTGTGAAGGCAGAATGTTCGGCTCACTTAATAGGTAGAGTTTGTAAAAACAGAGTTGTTCTATATAGAGGTAGGTTTGTTTCAGGTGAATTTAAGTAATTAGGTTTTGACTATTAAAGTGTGATTTAATATAAAAAAATAATAAAGTAGTGTATACTTCATAAGGACTTGCTAAAAAAGTAGGTCCTTTTTAATTTTTACAGATAGGATGAGTGTTGCAGAATTCAACCATTTTGTTTGAAAAGTAATGAATACATTTACAAAATAAATAATATATTAGAATAATTGAAATTATAATAAAATGTATTGATATAAAAATTTATAATGTCATCATTTTAAAACTAAAGGGGCTGTATTTTAAGTGTTTAGAAAGGAGGCGGGATATGGAAAAATCATATATTTTAGTGTATCAATATGACTTAGAATCAGCATTAAGGAGTAGTGGTTTAAACAATTTTATAATTTTAAATGATAGACTTGCAGTTCTATATACACCATTAGATTTTAATCCAAGTGTTTTAAATGATATATCTGAGATCTCTTGGTATAATGAATCTCGCCCGATGAGTTCTATGATTGACATTACAGAAAATGTTGGTTTTGGTAATAGTTCAAGGCAGATTTCGGATGTAAATTATTTATATAAAAATCCGTATAATGATATTACAGGGAGAGGAATATTAATAGCAATAATTGATTCAGGAGTAAGTTATTTACATCCAGATCTGGGAACGGAAGATGGATCTAGCAAGATACTAAAGCTATGGGATCAAGAAGGAACCATAAATTCTCCTCCAGAGGGATATTTGTTCGGTAGTGAATTCACAAGAGAAGAATTAAACGCCGCTATAGCTAGAGGTGATGGAAGTTTAAGCAGAGATGATGTCGGTACAGGTACTTTGGCCGCTGGAATTGTTGTAGGTGAGGGAAGAATTAACTCAAACAACAAAGGAATAACGGAGGGTTCTGATCTTGTAGTTGTTAAACTAAGATCATATCCAGGAGAATATTATGTACAAAAACAAAACTATACAATATCGGATTTTTTAGCGGCAGTTTCTTATGTGATTAATGTTGCAATAAGAGAGGAAAAGTCATTAATAATAAATTTAACGGTGGGGGCGAGATCATCGTTTGGTTTTATCACTATGCTAAATACATTTAGTGAATTGCAATATCCAGGTGTAGTAGTAGTAAGTGGAGCAGGAAATCAGAGAAATAGAGATATACATTACGCAGGTAAATTTAGGAATCAGGCAGATATAAATGATATTATTATCGAGTATGGAGATGGCCAAAATTTGGATATTTTTCTTGAGGGTGTCGATTTAGATAGAGTAAATGCAACCATAATATCACCTTCTGGGGAAGCAAGTTATACTGCTTACTATGCACCTGACTACTTTGAATACACTGGTAAATTTAATTTAGAAAATACAAATTACTTAGTTAGATACTTTTACCCATGGATATCTACAGGATCAGAGTTACTTGAAATAAATCTTAGGAATATGAAACCGGGGGCATGGACTCTTAGAGTACGACCGGATATATATGTAAATGGAGAATACCATGTTTATCTTCCAAACCAAAATCTATTAGATATACATGATGGATTTATAGATTCTAGTTCATTTTCAACACTAACTCTTTATGGACGTGGTGAAGATACTATAACTGTAGGAGCTTATGACAATAGATATAATGGATTGTGGATTGGATCATCGAAAGGGCCATCTAAAGGTGTATCATTCAAGCCTGATTTTATTGCTCCTGGTGTAAATATTATCTCAACTTATGGAGATGTAAACTATAAATTAGGTACTGGCACAGGCGTGAGTAGTTCCATTGTTTCTGGTATGCTAGCACTAATTATGGAATATATAAAAAAGCAAAGTAACGTACCAAAGTTGTTGTTAAATCCGCACTCTTTAAAAGCATATTTGAAGTCAGGTGCTATAAGAAATGAATTATATGAATATCCAAATGAATCTCAAGGTTATGGGTTAGTAGATTTTAGAAGAACTATTCAAATAATATCTGATAACTTATAAATTATTATATTATTTGAATATATCTAGATATAATTTATAAGTAAGATAATAATTAAAAAGTGTAAATCACTAAATATGGAGCGTAATTGCTCCTATATTTTTTTATAGTTGAAACAAAATGAATATGCTATACTCTAAACATAAATCTAGAATATCAATGGAATGATAAGTTAATAATATTAAAGTAAGAAGGTTTAACAACGTGTAACCGCTAATAAAAAAATACTGGACTTTCGATTGGAGGAAATTTCTTTGGCTCAAACAACTAAAAGAGCGCTTGCTGCATCTCTTAAAAAGTTACTTTCAGAAAAACCGCTCGATAAGATTACTGTTATCGATATTGTAGAGGACTGCGAAGTTAATAGACAAACTTTCTATTATCATTATAAGGATATATATGATCTTGTCGAAAGAATTTATACTAGTGAAGCATCGAAAGCACTTAATGGTAAAAAAACATATGATACATGGCAACAGGGTATTTTACAGATTTTTAATTATGTGATTGAAAACAAAGATTTTGTAAAAAATACATATCATTCTATTAGTCGAGAACACTTAGAGCGCTTCCTTTATAATGAAACTTATAATCTTTTAATCGGTGTTATTGAGGAAAAGGCGGCTGGTATGTCTGTGCGTGATGATGATAAATTCTTTATTGCAAACTTTTATAAATATGCCTTTGTTGGACTTATGTTAGAGTGGATAGGTGGAGGAATGAAGGAAGATCCATCTGCAATTATTGAGAGATTGAGTATTTTAATCCATGGAGATATAACAAAAGCACTTGAAAAATTCAGAACTGATCGTCATTATTAGACGAACAAACTTTAATGTATAAAGTTTTTACAATATGAGCCTTGTGTTGGAAGTTACGACACAAGGCTCATATTGTCTATTGTGAGACTTCTGAATAATCGATAATATATAGTATAAAATATAGTATAAAGATTAGGAGGTATTTATTATGTATTATAGCAATGGAAATTATGAGGCGTTTGCTCGCCCCGAAAAACCAGCTGATGTGGATAAAAAATCAGCGTATCTAGTTGGTTCTGGTTTGGCATCTCTAGCTGCGGCATGTTTCTTAGTCCGTGACGGCCAGATGAAGGGTGATCGTATTCACATTTTAGAAGAACTTAATATACTAGGTGGTGCCTGTGATGGTATCAATGACAGTCAAAAAGGGTTTATTATTCGTGGTGGACGTGAAATGGAAAATCATTTTGAGTGTTTGTGGGATCTATTCCGTTCAATACCTTCTCTTGAGATAGAAGACGCATCTGTTTTAGATGAATTTTACTGGCTTAATAAAAAAGATCCAAACTACTCTCTTATGAGAGCAACTATAAACAGAGGAAAAGATGCATATACTGATGGCAAATTTGGCCTTAGTGAAAAAGCGTCAATGGAAATTGTGAAATTGTTTATGACTCGTGATGAGGACTTGTACGATAAAAAAATATCTGATGTATTTACAGATGAATTTTATTCTTCTAATTTCTGGCTTTATTGGAGAACTATGTTCGCCTTCGAAGAATGGCATAGTGCCTTAGAAATGAAGAACTACATTCAAAGATTTATTCATCATATAGGAGGTTTACCTGATTTTTCTGCTTTGAAGTTTACAAAGTATAATCAGTATGAATCATTAATTCTTCCTATGGTAAAATACCTTGAATCACATGGTGTTCAGTTCCTATACGATATGAGAGTTACAAATGTTGAATTTGATATTAAAAATAATAAAAAAGTTGCCACAAAAATTGTGTGTCAACATGACGGAAAAGAAGAATGCATTGACTTGATCGAAGACGATTTAGTATTTGTTACGAATGGAAGTTGTACAGAAAATTCCACTCTAGGAGACGATAATCACGCACCAGAGTTTAATGATTCTCTAGGGGGTTGTTGGGAGCTTTGGAGAAATATAGCCAAACAAGATCCTTCTTTTGGGCGTCCAGATAAATTCTGCACCAATACGAAAGCGACAAATTGGGAATCTGCAACTATAACTACTCTTGACGATAGAATTCCACCATATATAGAGAAGATTTGTAAACGTGATCCGTTCAGTGGTAAGGTAGTTACTGGTGGTATTGTTACGGTTAAAGACTCGAAATGGCTTATGAGCTATACATTAAATCGTCAACCACATTTTAAAGAACAGCCTAGGGATCAGCTCGTTGTTTGGGTTTATGGTTTATTTACCGATGTTCCTGGTGACTACATTAAAAAACCTATGAGAGAATGTACTGGTATAGAAATTACTGAAGAATGGCTGTATCATATGGGTGTTCCTGAATCTGAAATTCACGATATGGCTACGAAATCTGCTCACTGTATACCATGTATGATGCCTTATATCACATCATTTTTTATGCCAAGAACAGCGGGTGATAGACCAAACGTTGTTCCTGATGGATGTGTCAACTTTGCATTTATTGGTCAGTTTTCTGATACAGTAAGAGACACTGTGTTTACTACGGAATATTCAGTAAGAACAGCAATGGAGGCGGTTTATACGTTACTTAATGTAGATCGTGGTGTACCTGAGGTATTTGGTTCATGTTATGATATTCGCGTACTTTTAGATTCTACTTCAAAGATGATGGATGGCAAAAAGCTTGTAGACATGAAGCTCCCATTTATGCTGAATTTGATTGAGAAAAGAACTTTGAAGAAGATATCAGGAACTGTAATTGAAGATTTGTTGAAGCGATATAATATAATCTAATTTTATTGTTTCTAATAGGAATATTAAAAAGTTAACTATATATGATTAGAAAGAACTGCCTCAAAATGAAGTTTTTTGAGGCAGTTTTTTTATGTAGAAAATAGAAAACACTTATGTGATAGATTTTTATTTATATTATATATTATTTTGCATGACTTGATAATGATAATCATTATTTATATAATGATAATAAAGGTCTAATTTCTTAGTAATTACAGATAAAAAGTATTAAGAGTGTTTATAAAAAAGAACTAATGTAAGAAAACATAAACTCTAAAAATATTTAAATAAAATAAAAGGAGATAGTATGAATATAAATATTGATGAACTAATAGAGAATTATATAAAAAATCCTATACAAGTGCAAGGTGTTTATCACCACAAAATTGAGCCGGGTAAAGTTGGCTTTCAGAGATCAGCTCCTTATCCAGGGTTCATTTTTCCACTTAGTGGGAAAGCACAATTTCATTTTAATGGTACACCTTATCTAGCTGGAGTGGGGAATATTATTCACGGAGGAGCAAATATGAATCTAGATAAGCGTGTGGTAGGAGATAGAAGATGGGAATATATTACAGTACTGTATGATATTAACTCACCAGAACAAAAGGATGTTTACTTACAAAATACTCATTTCGAGCTAAATATTGGTCAAAGTCCACGTTTGATTGAGCTTTTGTGGCGACTGTGTAAGTCTTTCAATCAGAGAAGCGCTATATCTGCATTTCAATCAGAAACATTATTTCGTTGTGCATTAGAAGAGGTTTTTGTATGTTGGTGCAATAAAGGACATAGCTCGGCTCAGGCTTTATTTGATCAGGTATCTAGCTATATTCAAAACCACTATATGGACACCTTAACTGTACGTGATTTAGCAGAGCAAAATGGTGTAAACGAAAATCGTTTATTCTATGTTTTTAATAAGTATGCGGGAATGGGTCCTGGAGACTATCTTATAGAACTTCGTATTAATCGTGCAAAGGAGTTACTTATTAATTGTAATGCTTCGGTGGGAGATGTAGCAGATAGTGTAGGGTATTCTGATGCTTTATATTTCAGTCGTATATTCAAGAGGCGAGTTGGTATTTCTCCAAGTGGTTTCAGAAAAAATTTCAGTAATAATCCATATGAGTTTCAGGATACTTGTATTCAGATATAATAAGCATTTTGCTAGAATTATCTATAAGTTAATAAAGTAACTATAAACTTATTGGAGGGATATAAGATGAAAAGATTAATGACAGTTTTTGCCTCAATTATAATTTTGGTAGGTTTATTTTCAACTGGTTGTACTGGTAAGGCAGTAGAAAATAATGAGAATAATTCAGAGAAAAATGCGGAAGAAGCTTTATGGCCTAGAACGATTACTGATGCAGCAGGAAATAAAGTGCTTTTAAAAGAACAACCTAAAAGAATAGCACTTCTTCACACTATATATTTAGAACACTTTTTAGCATTAGGAACACCGCCTATAGCATCAGCTGGTTCTTCTACAGGGAATGCAATGAAAGCTGTAAATGAGTGGGAAACACTTAAATCATATAATAAAACAGCTGATATTATAGATTTAGGTAGTTCTAGAGAGTTAAATTTAGAAGCAATTTTAGAAGCAAAGCCAGATGTTATCGTTACTTTTAAGGAGCATGGTAATTTGGATAAAATTTATGATCAACTTGTACAGATTGCTCCTGTAGTTCAAATAGACTTCGATTCCTCTTGGCAGGATCAGACATTGGCATGTGCTGAAATTGTCGGAAAAGAATCAGAGGCTAAAGAATTTATTAAAGAGACAGAATCAATAATTTCTTTATCTAAAGAAAAATTAAGTAAATACAACGACAAGACGATAGCTCTTTTCCGAACAGATGGTAAATCTTTCATTACACGTGGTGATAAAAACTATTATGAAACTTTTGGAATCACAAAACCTAAAGGCTACCCAGATAGTTTTGAAACGTTATCTTTGGAAGCTGTTGCTGAGATGAATCCAGACTATATTATTTTTCAAGATTTTACAGAAACAGCACAAACATTTGTTAAGACTCAGAAAAAATCATCTGTTTGGAATAAATTAGATGCGGTACAAAATGGCAATGTTATTTACTTAGATGATTCTTTAAACACATTTGGTCCGCTTGCCATGAGATTAACAGCTGAGAAACTTGTAAATATATATTCGGGTCAAAATTAATAAAAGTAATGTACAGGCTGTAAAATGACGAAAAGGAGACAAATAAAATGAAAGCAACAAAAGAATTAAAACAGCCTATTCTAGGTACTAAAAATAAAAATAAAACCAAATTATTTTGGATGATAATTATATTTGGATTTGTTGCATTGGCTTTACTTATGATGTATTCCATAACCAAAGGTGCAGCAAACATTTCGATCTATACAGTACGTGATGCTTTGCTTAATTTTGATAGTAATAATTCTAAACACCTAACTATAATTGATTTGCGTCTTCCTCGTGTCGTTGCTAGTGCTCTTGTGGGGTCAGCATTTGCAGTCTCTGGAGCTATTATGCAAGGTATGACTCAAAACCCTCTGTCTGAGCCTGGTATTATGGGAATAAATGCTGGGTCAGTATTTGCTATATCTATTTGCTTTGCTTTTTACCCTGGAATTGGTTATATGCAAATTATTCTTTTTTCATTTTTAGGTGCAGCTTTTGGAGCTATGCTTGTAAACGGTGTTGGATATATAAGACGTGGAGGTGTAACCCCTGCTAGATTTGTTTTGGCGGGCGTTGCTGTCAATGCACTCTTGACATCTCTAAGCCAGGGAATAGCACTTGGCTTTGGAGTAGCACAAAACATGATGTTTTGGACAGTAGGTGGGCTGGCAGGTTCTAATTGGGATCAAGTTCAAATAATATTTCCATTGATTACAGTAGCGTTGTTAGGAGCAATCTTTCTTTCTCCATATATATCGATGTTAAGTCTTGGAGAGGATGTAGCAAAAGGATTAGGATTAAATATGATAGTTACGAATACACTTTGTTCCATTATTGTGTTAATATTGGCGGGGTCTTCTGTATCTGTAGTAGGTGCAGTAGGATTTGTAGGCCTTATTGTGCCGCATATATCCCGCTTTCTTGTAGGTATTGATTATCGTAGGATAATACCTTCATCTGCAGTTTTGGGAGCAATTTTAATGGTGCTAGCGGATTTGGGTGCACGTATGATTAATCCGCCTTTTGAAACACCTATTGGAGCGCTAATTTCTCTAATTGGCGTTCCATTTTTCTTGTATCTGTCAAGTAAAAAAAGGAGTAGATGTTGATGGTTAAGCAAAAAACGAATAACGTATATGAAAAAAAACTTGCCTTGTACAATTGGACAATTGTTATTGGGCTTACTATTTTGCTTATTTTGATTGTTATCATCAGCTTAAACACAGGTTATATAAGACTTTCGCCATTAGATACTTTTAAAACTTTATTCGGTGGTGGTGGATATAAGGAAAATATTATTTTATTTAATATCAGATTGCCACGTATCGTACTTTCTATGTTAGTAGGGGTAGGGTTAGCTTTATCTGGATGCATTATACAAAATATTTCAAAAAATGCCTTGGCAGATCCAGGTTTATTAGGTATAAATGCAGGTGCTGGTATGATGGTAATTCTGTATGTACTTTTCTTTGGATCTCAGTCTTTTCTGTCGATATTCACTCTACCATTTTTAGCGCTAGTCGGTGCTAGTGTTGCAGCGATAATAATCTATTTATTAGCATTTAGGAAAAATAGAGGCTATTCATCCTTTACTCTTGTATTGACAGGAGTAGCTGTACAGGCGGGCATTTCTGCATTAACTACTGTGTTAGTAGTAAAATTAGATGAGACTCAATTTGACTTTGTAGCAACTTGGCAAGCTGGAAGTATTTGGGGAAGCAATTGGAAATTTGTTTTGGCTCTCCTACCATGGCTTTTACTGCTTGTGCCTTATGTTTTATATAAATCTAATATATTAAATTTGATGGATTTGGATGAAAATGTGAGTAAAGGACTTGGTGTTCCTATTGAAAAGGAACGCAGATGGTTGCTTGCTGCTTCAGTTGCACTGGCAGCTTCTTGTGTTTCAGTAAGTGGTAATATCAGTTTTGTAGGTCTTATAGCGCCGCACTTGGGTAGAAAACTTGTAGGTCCAAGACATAATATATTACTGCCGACTTGTGCACTTACAGGTGCTGTTTTAGTTTCCGCAGCAGATACTATTGCACGTGTGATTTTACAACCTATAGAGATTCCAACAGGTATTATGGTAGCAATTATTGGGGCACCGTATTTACTTTATCTACTGGTTAAGGGGAAATAACAATGAAAGAGATGATGAAGATGTATAGTATTGAAACAGATAATCTATCTATAGCTTACGAGGATAATACTATAGTTAAAGATTTTAACATAAAAATTCCTAAGGGAAAAATAACAATAATTATTGGACCAAATGGTTGTGGAAAATCTACTGCACTTAAAGCGATAGGTCGTATTTTGAAGCCTAAGAGTGGTATTGTACGCTTATATGGAGATAATATCGATAGCTTAACTACAAAGGAAGTTGCACGTAAGATGGCTATTTTACCACAATCACCACAAGCACCTGCTGGATTGACAGTAAAAGATTTGGTGTCCTATGGTAGGTTTCCTCACCTACAAGGTTTTGCTAAACCTAATTCAGATGATAAAAATATTATTAAATGGGCACTTAAGGTAACAAAACTTATTAATTTTGAGAATATACCAGTCGATAGTTTATCAGGAGGTCAACGTCAAAGAGTTTGGATTGCAATGGCGTTGGCTCAACAGACTGACTTAATACTACTTGATGAACCTACAACTTATCTCGATCTATCTTACCAACTTGAAGTGCTAAATCTATTACATAATTTGAATAGAAAAGAAGGATGTACAGTAGCAATGGTTTTACATGATTTAAACCTTGCATCTAGATTTGCAGATTATATGATAGCTATTCGAGATGGTGTTATTATCCATCATGGGAAACCGCAAGATGTTATGACTGCTGAAGTTTTAAAAGATACCTTTAATATTGATGCTATGATTGCAACGGATCCTCGCACAGGAAGCCCAACGTGTATTTCATATGATCTTATTAATGAATAGAAAAATGTGTGTAAGGAGATGTTAAAATGAAAAAAATAGCGATATATGGTAAAGGTGGAATTGGAAAATCAACTACCGTATCTAATGTGGCGGCTGCTTTATCTAGTATGGGATTGACTGTGATGCAAATAGGGTGTGATCCAAAGGCAGATTCTACCCGAAATTTAACTGAAGGAAAAAATATAACTACTGTACTTGATGCATTGAGAGAGAATAGTGATGCGAATTTAGATGAACTTGTGGTAAAAAGTAGCACTGGAGTATTATGTGTAGAATCTGGAGGCCCGATCCCTGGAGTTGGATGTGCAGGTAGGGGTATTATTACAGCTTTTGAAAAACTTGAGGAGTTAGAAGCTTATGATATTTACAAGCCAGATATAGTTCTGTATGACGTGTTAGGAGATGTTGTCTGTGGTGGTTTTACAATGCCTATTCGAGGTGGTTATGCAGATGAAGTATGTGTTGTGACTTCTGGTGAGATGATGTCTTTATATGCTGCGACAAATATATCCCGAGCAGTTAAGAGTTTTGGAAGTAGAGGTTACGCATCTATACGAGGTCTAATTCTAAATGCTAAGAATATTGAAGGAGAAAATAAGCTAGTAGATGATGTAGCTAAGGAAATTGATGTGCCAGTTATTTATCGTTTGCCTCGTAATCCGTATGTGCAGCAAGCAGAGGATCAAGGTAAAACTGTTGTGGAGGCATACCCTGATTCAGAAATGGCAAAACATTACATGAAGCTTGCTAAACTATTAGCAGAAGGAGGAAAATGTATTGAATGATTTTGAACATTTAAAACTACTTTCAGAAGTTAAATCTAATAAAAGTATAAAATTTCTAACGCCGGCTGTTCTTAAAGGAAATCATTGCCCAATGCGTATAGCATCGGTTATTTCAGAAGATATTGAAGGACTTTCATCCTTACTTGTAGGCATGCAGGAGTGCACTACTTATTCAAGACTTTTCAGTCCAAATCCAGAAGGTAAGAACGGTGAACTTCACTGGCTTTATGTATTGGACTCGCATGAAGTAGTATTCGGATGCCGACAAGGATTAATCGACTCCCTTATCAAGATGGATAAATCCGGTGCAAAAGCGATTTTATTAATTGTAACTTGTGTTCTCGAATTAATAGGTGAGGATATTGAGGGAATTATTTGTGAAATTCAGCCCAAATTGAATGCTAAGATCACTTGTGTAATGTTAGGTCAATTCAAAAATGTTAGCTATCCACCAGGTTCAAGGAAAACGATGGAGGCCCTTGTAACGCTGATGGATGTAAAAGAAGCTGATCCTATTCGAATTAATGTGCTGGGTCGTGCGCAAAACGAAGAAGAAATTCCTATGCCAAATATACTTCGAGAATTAACAAATCAAGGTCTTAATTTACGTTTTTTAGCACCAGGTGCTTCTCTTGAAAATTTTCAAATAGCTACAGATGCTGAGCTAAATATAGTGGTTTCACCATATATGCAGCCACTTGCAGTCAAAATGAAAAGAAATTTTGGTATACCATATATAGATTTACATAGTATGTACGATGTAAATAGTATTCATAAGGCTTACGAGGATATTGCAGATCAATTTGGCCTTAATTTACATGATATTTTTGAGGAAGAAAGACAACAAGCACTTAATTTACAAAACCAAGTAGGGGAAAGGTTTAGAGGACTTAAATTTATATTTCTGCCTAGAGTTGATATGACAATTCCTTTAGCGCACTATCTTACTAAGCTTGAAATGGAACCTCTACTTTTACATTTAGAAGAATATTATCCAGAGGACAAAACTAATGCAAAAGATATTATTTCAATGGGTTATAATCCGTTAATTTGTAGAATGGTTAATCCTGAAGCAGATTTGCCTATTTTAGAAAAGTTAGGTGCAGACTTGTATTTTGGATTTTCACCAAATATAAATAATAATATTACTTGCGTGCCAGAGTTGCTTGATTTTTATGGACAAATAGGATACAGCCGTACAGTTAGTATACTAAGGAGAATATTATCGATATTGGACGAAAAAAACGACTTAAACGATGGAGGGACTGAATATGGGATTACACAGATTTAAACCAATTCCTTCAGGAAGAATGGGCACTCTTTGGACCATAGCTTCAATTAGAGATGCAGCTCTTATTGAGTTTGGATGTATGGGTCATATGCTTTATAGCAGTGTAACACTAGAACGTACAGGTGTTTATGATGGGTGTAAACTCTACTCTACACATATAGTAGAAACTGATATAGCCTTTGGTGATACAAGTAGACTTGATAAAACTATTGAAAATATTATAGAAAAAGATTCCCCAAAAGTGATTTTTCTTTTACCGTCATCTATACCGGAGGTAATAGGAATTGACCTAAAAGCTGTATGCGAAAGTTTACAGCTAAAATATCCTGAAGTTAAACTAATACCTTTTGGATGTGGAGGATTCGATGTTAACCAGCATCGTGGTGTACAAGAGGCTCTCTTGTTATTAGTAAAAAAACTACCGGTAGATATAAAGAAAACAGATCAACCAACTTTTAATATAATAGGATCTTGCGCCGATATTTTTAGATTTCAATCTGATGCTAATGAAATAATTAGAATAATGGATGGATCTTTTGGGATTAAGCCAGTTTGTGTTTTGAGTTCAGATACATCTATTGAGGATATTGAAAACATGGGAAGTGCACATCTTAATATTGTTTTACGTCGTGAAGGAATACCAGCAGCTAAATATCTAGAAAAGCGATTTGGGATACCATATATTGTAGGAAGGCCTTATGGTATTAATGGAACTTTGAGCTGGATTGGTAAAATTGCAAATATATTTAATTTAAATTTAAATACTGGGTTTTTACAGAAAGAGAGAGAGGATGCAAGAAAACAACTTAAGCCTGTAATGCCATCTTTTTTTCATATTGCAAAGTCTCATCCAGACGAAACGGTATTGTCATTGGGGGGACATGCTGATGTAGTAAGCGGGATACTTTCTTTTGGATGTAGTGAGCTTTTGTTATCTAAAGGAACTTGCTGGTGTGATAGCCCTGATATGGGAAGTGAAGAAATCCCCTTTTTTTCAGAAGATGAGTGGATTTATGCTATTCAGTCTCATAAAAAAGGATTTCTTATGGCAAGTGGTGAAGCACTAGATTGGTCAGGGCACAATACAGATATGCAAATATCAAATCCTGATACTAAATATCGTTTACATCCATATGATCCACCGTTTGTAGGTTTCAGAGGTGCTGTTAATCTTGCAAATTTATTGATAAACGAGACTAAAGAAGATTGATGTTTAGTATGTAATAATAAATGGATAAATCCAGTGTAGCTACTATACACTGGATTATTTTATAATTTTTTTAAATTACTCTTAAATCTTCATTTGAACCATATTAAGAAATATAATAAAGACTAAATTAGCATTTTTGACAATCCATTTTATTTGAAATATAATAGAGTAACTTAACAAGACATAAAGGGTATTTCGTCAATTAATAGAAAAATATTATTAGAAAGGGAAAGTCTTATGAAAAAAAACAAGACTCAATCTGCTGGAATTATTTTCTTAAACATGTTAACTAACCCTATTTTTATCATCTTCTATTTTCTATTCTGGAGACATCTGTTTCTATTATGTGATATAGGAAACAAACATAAAAACTTACCAATTATCGTTGTAAGTTTTTTATTTTTTATTGTATGGTTTGTTAAATTTTTGAACCAAATATATAATAAAAAAGGAAATCATTTAAAAGATTTATCTGAGAACACTTCCGAAACTCAACATTTTCAAATTCTAAAAAATAGACCTCAAATTTTAGTTTGGCGCATATGTGCGATTTTTGTTTTGATTAGTATTACTGTTTTCTTTGGTACAAAGACTGTAAATACTGGAATATCATATAATGGAAAACTATCATGGTTTCTTAATGATTTAAAATATAAGAAAACTGTAACATTCAAACACAACAATGTTTATAAGGATGGGATTGATGGAATTTTAAACGATATTGATAAAAAGATTGATCTACCAGATAAATTATATGTCAAAAGCAGTTTTGACTTAAAATTTGCAGCAGACGGAACAATTACAGTCTTTGACACATATCTTTACGGTAAAAGTGATACAGGAGAAGAAAAAAATTATTTAATTTCATATAATAAAAAGAAATCAGAAAGAATAACAGTATATATACAAGACACTAATAAGTATAAATACAAAGAATCAAAGATTATTCAACCATTAGTTGAGGCAACTCGCAATATTTCTATACAAAATGTCATCCATAGTTGGAAAACTGATGGTTATGAAGAGTTTGGAATTTTATATCAAGGAATTAGAAGCTGGGGGTATAATACAGATGGTATAAAATATATCGATGCTAATGAAAATACATTGTCAGCCGAATTATCATCGATAAATGAAACAGAAATAGTTAATTATTCTGTATCCATATACCTGCCTGGAAAAGAACCTGGAGAGAATTTGGATGCTAATGGTAAAAATAACAATGTATATATTCCATTTAGATATCTAGTGGTAGATGATATAGCAAATATTTATCAGTCTAATAAAAATGCATCTGAAATTTTAAGTAGTGAATTACCAAAAGAAGATACTTCAGATATAAATAGTGGTTATAAAGAATTAAAAGACGGAACGCTAGAATATTATTTAACAAATAATATTGCATATCGTTTAGTTGTTATCGATGCTGCTTTAGGAAGTCGATTTTATGCTCTAGACAAAATAGATAACGAAAAAAATTGGGTAAGAATCAATGAGGATCCTTATGCAGGATCTGTTGGTGTAGCTTCAGGAATAAAGTTTATAAATGAAAGTCTAGGATTTATAATATTGTCTCATAGTGGAGGTAGCTATGGCGAACTTTATCGTACAGAAGATGGAGGAGAGACGTTTAAACAAGTTAATTTCCAAGATGATAAACTAGATTATCCAGATCTTCCGTATGAACAAAATGGATCTTTATATGTAAATGTAGGGCAAGGCAATGATGGAGATAAGTCTGCAATATACATTTCAAAAGATAAAGGGGCAACGTGGGAATAGTTCAGAGCAACATAAACAATAAACATATTTATTAAATATATACTGATTATAGAAAATATCTATTTAAACAGATATTAGTATTTAAAATAACATACAGAATTTTACAAAAATCGACCAATACCAATACTTTTCAATGTTATAATTAAGTAAAACAAGGGGGTCATTCATATGATAAATTACAACGAAGAATTTGAAACATTAGCAAAGAATAATGCCTTACTAGGTGAACAAAGTCCAGGTGTTATGAGAAAATTCAAAGGTATAGCTGGTGAAGTGTTAAAAGATAATAAATTAAGTTTGAAAACGAAAGAATTAGTAGCTGTAGGTATAGCAGTATCTGTTAGATGTGATGCATGTATATTATCACATGTTAAAAATGCTATAGATGCTGGAGTAACAATGGAAGAACTAGCTGAGACAGTAGAAGTGGCAATTTTAATGGGTGGTGGACCTTCTACAGCATATGGTGCGAAAGCTCTTTCAATAGCTGAACATCTTTTTAATGAGAAAAAATAATAATCTACATAAAATTTTATAATAAAATAGGTGGAGAATTAAAACTAATTTTCCACCTATTTTTATTTTAGAATTAAACCAATGTTAGTAAAGCGATAAGAGCTTTTTGGTCTTCCAATAAGAAGGATTCACATGAATTTCTTATCTTTTTTGTAATTTGTTTAAAAACTGTCTTGTTCTATCGTGTTTTGGATTATCTATAACACTTTTTGGACAACCTTGTTCAATAATTTTTCCATCCGACATAAAACAGACTTTATCAGAAATGTTTCTAGCAAAGTTTATTTCATGGGTAACGATTAGCATTGTTATTTTTTGTTTTGCTAATTGTTCAATTATTAATAATACTTCGTTTACCAATTCTGGATCTAGTGCTGACGTAGGTTCATCAAATAGGATTATCTTAGGTTCTAAAGCTAAAGCTCTTCCAATTGCAATTCTTTGCTGCTGACCACCAGATAAACTCGACGGATATTTATCTTTTTTTTCTAATAGTCCAACCTGCTCTAATATTTTTAAAGCCTTTTTTTCCGATTCTTTTTTACTGATTTTTTTAACTACATTTAAACCTATAGTTATATTTTCAAATGCAGTCTTATTATTAAATAAATGGAATCCTTGGAAAACCATGGATGTATTTCTTCTAAGCCAAAGAGTTTCTTCTTTTTTTAAACTAGCAAGATCAAGTTTTTTGTTATCTATTGTAATATTCCCGGATTCAACTTTTTCAAGACAATTAATACAACGTAATAAAGTAGATTTTCCTGTACCGGAAGGCCCAATTATAGATACAACTTCACCTTCTTCTATTTGTAAATCCACTCCTTTTAAAACCTCATTGTCACTAAATTTTTTGTAAATGCTGTTTAGTTTTAACAATTTAATTCACCTACTGACTTTCTAATCTTTCTTCTAAGTGTTTCTGGATTTTTCCCATAACCGCAGTTATTCCCCAGTATACAAACAATACGCATACATATGCTTCCAAATATCTATATCCTGAGGAGCCTTCTAATTGAGCTTGGGCCATCATTTCTTTTACTCCTATAGCAAATACTAAAGAAGTATCTTTAACTATATTTATGAAACTACTAAATAGAGTAGGTATAGCAACTTTAATTGCTTGTGGTAAAATGATATAAAACATTGATTGAATATATGTCATACCAACAGAGTTTGCTGCTTCCATTTGTCCTTTATTTATTGATAAAATCGCGGCTCTAAGTGATTCTGCCATGTATGCTGAACTAGCTAAACTTAAAATTATAAGTGCCGCTTGAAACGATTCTATTTGTATAATATTTCTAATTAATGGGATTATACCGAAATATAAACAAAATAATTGCGCCATCAAAGGTGTGCCTCTAAAGAATGATATGTAAAGCTTAAAAAAACTACTCAATATGGGTATTTTTGCAACAGTTACTAAAGCTATTATAAAAGCTAATAATAATCCAAAAAAAACTGCTAAAATTGAAAGTTTTAACGTTACCCCACTATATTTTAACATAGTGGGGATAAGTTTGATCATAAAATTGAAGTCAAATGTCACAATATCACCTATTTCTCAATTTCTGTTGTATCGATATTAAACCATTTTTCAGAAAGTTTTTTTAATGTTCCATCCTTTTTCATATCATTAAGTGTTTTACTAGTCATCTCAGAAAATTGCTGTCCATTATCATCTTTTTTAAATGGATATGCATTAGTTTCATATACCAGTTTTTCATTTAGTTGGCGTATTTTAAAATTTTCATCTTTAATAATAGTTTTTGTTTTTATTTCTCCCTGCCAAAATGCATCTATTCTATCGATAGTTAATTCTTTTTCCATTGCAACACCATCATAAGTGATAATGTCAAACCCTAGGTTATATTTATCATTAATTTCTCTTAATGTAGCCTCTCCATTTCCACCAAGCCAACATCCAACTTTTTTGCCCTTTAAATCTTCCTTGCTTTTAAAATTACTATCTTCTTTTACAAATAAATCATAGTAACTATATGCATATGGATCAGTGAAAAGATATTTTTCTTTTCTTTCATCAGTTATTGACATTTGATGAGCTACTGTATCTATTTCACCAGCGTCTAACATACCAACTAGACCACTAAATTGACCTAGTTTAAATTCTACATCAATATTGTTTCGTTTTGCTATTTCATTCCAAATATCAATTTCAAACCCTTTTATTTCATCATTTTCTTGAAATGCCCAAGGTTTATATGAAGCCGACGTCCCAATTACTATTTTTTCTTTTTTATTACTTTTTTGATCATCATTATTGCTACCTTTACTACAACCAATCATTCCAGTAATAATTATTACAACTAAACATAAAATTCCAAATTTCCTTAATTTCATACAAAATCCCTCCTTATTATGTAATATATCTTATTACATGATAAGGAGGGATTTAATATTTTACAAGGAGATTCTACCTTTATAGATAATTTGTATAAATACACATGGTCTAATAGAATTAAGAAATTATCTCCACCATATACATCATTTCCGTTATTGGTATTATTTTTATCAAAAAAAGGCTAACAATAATCAGAACAAATAAAATATCTAAATCCTTTTTCCCACTTATGTAATTTAATTGCCCAGTTATGACATTTTATATATTTATAGAGAATTATATTATAATATCTTTAATGAAGGAGGTATTAATATGTTAGGTGGAGGAACTATATCAGAGTTAAATTTTAGCATCTATTCCCTTTTGGCTTTACTAATATCGATTGTAAATATGTGTTTTTTCATTTCAAAAGATTTTAAAAAAGTCTATTATTACATAAATTCATTTATTGCAATAATTATTAGTTTGGTAAATTATTCGCAAGCAATTGTGTTTACAGATGATTTAGGTTTGGAAGGAAGTCCTGTATCAATGATAGTAATTATTATACAAGTTTTGCTAATAGTATTTGCAAGTATTTGGAATAGCAGAAAAAATAAAAAAAGGCCTAAGAAAATCTTGGGCCTATAAAATTTGACATATAAATAATACTAATATGGTTTCATTATACGAACATTTATGTAAAAACTTAATGTAATATTTTGTTTTTTATATTATAATGAAATTGGATAGTATAAATAATATTAAATAAATAAGAGGAGGAAAGTAATGTTTAATATGTTTAAAGATCAGCCTCTTTGGGAAGTATCTCAAAGCTTGTCTGCGGTTGCTATGGGCGTACAAAGCGCAGATCTTGTGATTAAAGGCGGTAAACTGATTAATGTATGTACAAAAGAAATTATAGATAATATAGATGTTGCAATTAAAAATAGTAGAATTGCGTTAGTAGGTGATGCAAGCCATTGTATAGGTGAAGATACAAAGGTAATTGAAGCAAATGGAAGATATATATCTCCAGGATTTTTAGATGGTCATATACATGTAGAGTCATCAATGATGAGTGTCAGTGAATATGCAAAAGCTGTAGTTCCACATGGTACAGTAGGTATTTACATGGATCCACATGAAATATGTAATGTTTTAGGAATTGACGGTGTGAAATACATGATAGATGATGGTAAACGCACACCTTTAAAAAATATGGTTACAATGCCTTCATGTGTTCCAGCTGTTCCTGGTTTTGAAGATACAGGAGCATTTGTTGGTCCAAAAGAAGTGGCAGAATGTATGAAATGGGACAGTATGGTTGGTCTAGGAGAAATGATGAATTTTCCTGGAATAATAAATAGTAGTGATCATGCTCATCAAATTGTAGGAGAGACACTTAAGGCCAATAAGACAGTTACTGGACATTGGTCTATACCAGATACTGGAAAGGGACTTAGTGCATATATTGCAAGTGGTGTTCGAGCATGTCATGAGTCAACTAGTAAAGAAGAAGCACTGGCTAAAATGAGACTAGGTATGTACGCACAATTTAGGGAAGGTAGCGCTTGGCATGACTTAAAAGATGTAGCACGTTCTATTACAGAAGAGAATATAGACACTCGTTTCGCTATGTTAATTTCTGATGACACACATCCTCACACATTAGTAGATGAAGGTCATCTAGACCATATAGTTAGAAGAGCAGTAGAAGAAGGCATTGATGTACTTACTGCAATACAGATGGTGTCAATAAACTGTGCTCAAGCTTTCCACATGGATCAAGATTTAGGGTCTGTAACTCCTGGGAAATGTGCTGATATAGTTATTATAGATAATCTTACAGATTTAAATATCGAAGAAGTTATAATAGATGGCAATTTAGTTGCTATAGATGGTGAGATGTGTATTGAGCTAGAGAAATATGAGTTCCCAGAAAAAGCAACTAATACGATGCATATTAAGGAGACTATAACTCAAGATTCATTTAAAATAGCAACAGATAAAAAAGATAGTGTTGAAGTCCGTGTTATAGAGATTATTCCTGAAAAGGTCGGCACTTTTGAAAGACATATAAAAGTTCCTGTTAAAGATAGCTTAATTCAAGCCGATCCAGATCAAGATGTACTAAAAGCTGTAGTATTTGAACGTCATCACAATACTGGAACAAAGGGATTTGGTTTTGTAAAAGGATTCCATATAAAAGATGGAGCTATGGCTTCGACTGTTGCTCATGATGCTCACAATCTACTAGTTGTAGGAAGTAACGATGTAGACATGGCTGTAGCTGCCAATGCACTTGTTGAGTGTGGTGGAGGAATGGCAGTAGCCCAAGGAGGTAAACTTATAGGTGTGTTACCCCTTCCTATTGCAGGACTTATGAACAACAAACCCGTTGATGAAATGGCTGAAATGGTAGCTGAAGTATCAAAATCTTGGGAGACTATAGGATGCGATATAGTTTCACCATATATGACAATGGCCTTAATTCCGCTTGCATGTTTACCGGAGTTACGTTTAACAAATAGAGGACTTGTAGATTGTACAACGTTTAGCTTTGTGTCATTAGAAGTTGAATAATTATTATAAAATATGAAATAAAAATACATAAAAGTGATAAGGAATTATAAGATACATTCCTTATCACTTTTTTTATATAAAGAATTATACAAAGAGCCCTGCACATATTTACAAACATTAGAATAACTTGTTATTGTATAAATTTTATTAATGGAGGTATTAGTGTGGGATACTATATTAAAGTACAACCTAATGTAAAAATTTATGTTGAGGATTTAAATCCTAACGGAAGAAAGACAATAGTGTTCTTACATGGATGGCCAGGTAGTCATAAACTATTTGAATATCAGTTTGATCAGTTTCCAAAAATGGGCTATAGATGTATAGGAATCGATACTAGAGGATTTGGATATTCAGATAAGCCTTATGATGGATACGATTATAATCGTTTATCAGATGATGTTAGGTGCGTTGTTGATACCTTAGGACTAAAGAACTTTATACTTGCAGGGCATTCGACTGGCGGAGCTATGGCTATAAGATATATGGGAAGACATAGGGGTCATGGGGTATCAAAGCTCGCATTATTTGCCGCGGCTGCACCTAGCCTAATAAAACGACCAAACTTCCCTTATGGAGCAAACCGTGAAGATATAATAAATATAATTAAAGGGACTTATACTGATAGACCTAAGATGCTTAGAGATTTTGGAGATATATTTTTCTTTCAACATACTACACAACCTTTTTCCGAATGGTTTTTACAACTTGGTTTGCAGGCAGCTGGATGGGCAACAGCAGATATTGCTAAAACTTGGATAGAAGAAGTTTTATTTTGTGATCTTGAAGAGATAAAGGTGCCGACTTTAATAATACATGGAGTTCACGATAAAGTTGTTCCATTTGAATTGGGAGAGATACAAAATCAGTGTATTAAAAATTCTAGACTAATTCCGTTTATTTTCAGTGGGCATGGATCATTTTATGACCAAAGAGACGATTTCAATATTGAACTTATGCGTTTTATTGAAGAATAATTTAATTTATTTTTTAACCCTTATTATTTATTTTAAATAATAAGGGTTTTTTGAATTATTTTGTAGCGATTTATTAATTGTTGATATTTTTATTGACATTATAAAGCTGTAAATATTATTACTAGAATAAAGTATCCTTTTACTACAAAAAAATACCATTTCACTACATTTTATAACTAAAATTGTTTGAATTTATGTAGTATAAAAGGATGAAATTCATGAATTGTATAAAATAATTAAATTGAAAGGAGCAATATTATGAAAAAAATTCTGTCACTTATTATAACTTTTATATTGATTGTGCCAATGTCAGTAAGTTCGTTTGCTTTAACAATCGATAAAAGTGATTCTGAAGGTAGTGAGGTTACATATCAAGTATTTTATTGGTTGCAAAATGCAGATGATGATGGGTATACATTTGCGGGTAATGTTAAGGAGAGTGGTAAAGTAGGCTATCCTGTGGTAGTCCCCGAAAGTGATCCGGTAGATGTACAATTTCCTATAGATGTAAGGAAATATGATGGATCTCTACCTAATGAGGAACAGTTTAATTATATAAGTCGTAATGTTGATAAAACAAATAGTTTAAATAATAATAAAAAAGTATCTTCAGATGGTAGCACTATAGTAAATGTCTTTTACGATAGAAATGAATATACTTTAAAATTTGAGCCATCTGATGAAAGTATACCTGAAGCTAGTAAGTTTAAGTTTAAAGATAAAAATGATGTATATAGTTCTGAAAATCCATATAAATTTACTGCTAGGTTTGAAGAAAATATAGGCGATAAATGGCCATCTAGTGATAAAGTAGATTTATTAAATGAAGATGAGAATATAATTGAAGATATCACAGTAGCTGGGTCAAAAAATTATAACAATGAACAGAATTTCTACTATAAGTATGCAGACAAACAGTATATTCTAAATAAAAAATTAGCGGACAATTGTGAGTTTAAAATTAGTAAAGCAAATAAAAATACCGATAATCAATACCAAATAAAAACTTTATTAGAAAATATAGACTTAGATAATATTTTTTATGAAGATGATCAATACTCCAATATATCGTATGAACCAACAGATAACGGTTATTTCACCCAGGTAGGGATTAAAGGATTTACTGAAAAAGTTCTAAATAGAGCAATGGTTTCTAATATGTACAATAGAAATAAAGTTCTAAATAGAGCAATGGATTATATTAATATGTATTACAATAGAAATAGATACAATATAGATTTTTATTCAGATTACGATAAACTAAACAACGAAAAAATTCAGGCTAAATTTGAAAAGAATTTAGGAGATGTTGAAAAACCTGATCATGGAACAAAAGAAGGCTATGATTTTGCAGGATGGTCAGTACCTGAAATAAAAGGTGATACAGTAAATTTTAAGTTGATTGACACAAATAAAGAAAAAATTCCTTCTCATAACTTACATTTATTTGCTAAGTGGTCTAAAAAAAGTACTGGTGGCGGAGGCGGATCAATTGTTGACCCTTTACCACCACCTCCAGTTGGTAAAACAGTTATATTAGCAAGTGGTGAAAAATATACTGATGTACTAACAGCTACAGTATTAGGAAATGAAAAAAATGCACCAATACTTTTAAGTAATAAAGATTCAGTAACATCAGAAACTTTAGAAGAGCTTAAGAGATTAAAGACTGAAGATGTGATTATATCAGGCGGAGTTGATTCTATATCAGATAAAGTAGTTGAACAGTTAAAAGATTACAATGTGACTAGAATAGCAGGACAAGATAGGTATGAGACATCAGTAAAAATAGGGGATGAAGTTAGAGCATTATCTGGTAATAATTCTGAAGCAATGTTAGTAGATGGAACTAACTTCCCTGATGTTATAACAATATCGAGTTTAGCATCTGGTAAAAGATCACCTATTCTAATAACAGAACCAAACAAACTAAATAAAACTACTCAAGAAACTTTAGAATCATGGAAAGTAGATAATATTACAATAGGTGGAAGTTATAATTCAGTTTCTAAAAATATAGAAAATAGCCTTAATGTTAGTAGTATAAAACGTCTAGGAGGAATGGATAGATACGAAACAGCTTGTATTATAGGAGATGAAATTAGAAATTTAACTGGGAGTAAGGATGATATGATACTGGTAGATGGAACTGATTTCCCTGATGGAATAACAATTAACAGCATAGCATCTAGATATAAAGCACCTATAATGCTTACAAATCCAAAAACCATTACTAAAATCACATCAGATAAAATAAAAGAATGGTCAATTAAAAATGTTTTAATAGCTGGTGGATACAATTCAGTATCAAAAGCAATTGAAGATGGACTAGGTTTACAAAATGTTGAGAGAGTAGCTGGTAAAGATAGATATGAAACAGCAGTTAAAATTGCACAAAGACTAACTGAAGCAAATAAAGCTTTAGGTGGACAAGTTACAAATAACTAAATTATTTAACAACAAATAAATTATAAATAAAAATAAACCACTTGCATCTAATATAAATGTAAGTGGTTTATTTTCTATGTACTTTAGTTTATGTACTCAAAAATTGAATATTAATGATTATGATATACTGGGTATAATATAATAATTGAATATAATTTTATAAAAAGTAATAAGATATTTAGGATAAGAAAGAGGTGATACGATGATAAATTTATTTATTCCTTTACTTGAGCGAGTTGGTCTTATTATAATTTTAGCGTATATATTATTAAATATAAATTACTTTAAAGTACTTTTAAAAAATAGAAATAAGCTTTCTACAAAAGTTAAATTCATTGTTATATTTAGTATTTTTGCTATAATTTCTAATTTTACCGGGGTAGAAGTAAATGGGAAGAGTACCTTTTTCAAAGGATTTTTATTAACTGTAGGAGAGCAATCTTCAATCGCTAACACAAGAGTACTGACGATAGGGGTTTCTGGTTTAATTGGGGGACCTTTTGTTGGATTTTTCGTAGGTGTAATTTCTGGAATAGTTCGTCTATGTCAGGGCGGAGACGCAGCTTATACGTATTTTGTTTCTTCAGTTTTGGTAGGTCTACTTTCAGGATATTTTGGAAATAAGTCACTGATTAAAAATAAATTTCCGTCAGTTAAGCAAGGTGTGTTGACAGGGATCGTTATGGAATGTATTCAAATGCTTTGTATTATTGTATTTAAAGGTAACCTTGCTGATTCTTTAGCACTTGTGAAAATAATTGCATTGCCGATGATTTTAATAAACGGAATAGGTACAGGTATATTCCTTTCAATTATTTCTTCTACCCTTAGACAGGAGGAAAGTGCATTAGCAGTACAGACACATGATGTACTAGAATTAGCAAACCATACCTTGCCGTTTTTTAGATCTGGCTTAAATGAAGAATCTTGTAAAGAAGCTTCAACTTATATACGTAAATTTCTTCGTGTTTCAGCAGTAAGTATAACGGATAATAAGCGAATACTAGCACATGTTGGGGCGGGGAGTGATCATCATATTCCTTCATATAAAATTCTAACTGATTTATCAAAGTCAGCAGTACAAACTGGAAATATTAAGATCGCTAATTCACCACATGAAATAGGATGTAATCATGAAGGATGCCCATTAAAAGCAGCTATTGTTGTTCCTCTACATTCACGTGGAGAAATTGTAGGGACATTTAAACTGTATTTTACCGATGAAACACAGTTGACGTTTGTTGAAAGACAGTTGGCAGAAGGTCTTGGTGAAATTTTCTCAACCCAAATAGAGTTTGGAGAAATTGAACTTCAAAATAAATTACAGAAAGATGCAGAGATAAAATCTTTACAAGCCCAAGTAAATCCACATTTCTTTTTTAATGCAATTAATACTATTTCCGCACTTATTCGAATTGATAGTGAGCAAGGGCGTAATTTATTGTTACAGTTAAGCAAATTCTTTAGAGCAAATTTACAGGGTGCACGAAGAAATCTAATTACATTAGAAGAGGAATTAGATCAAGTTAATGCGTACTTATCAATTGAGCAAGCTAGATTTCCAAATAAGTACAACGTTGAATTTCAAATAGAAGACTACATGAAGAATTATTTGCTTCCGCCGTTTATTATTCAAATTCTTGTTGAAAATTCATTAAAGCATGCTTTTGGATCTAGAAAAGAAGATAATAAAGTTTGGGTAGAGGTAATAGATTTGGGTAGTGATATAAGGTTAAAGGTAATAGATAATGGTTTTGGAATTGATGAAACAAAAATTGATAAATTAGGAAGTGAAGTCGTAGAATCAGAAAGTGGTACTGGTTCAGCTATTGAAAATTTAAATAATAGATTAAGGAGTCTATTTGGTGATAGCTCATTACTAAAATTTGAAACCTCATCTTCAGGAACCATAGTATCTTGTGATATACCTAAACGAGAAATAGGAGGTATTTAGATTGAAAACATTAATTATTGATGATGAAGCACTAGCTCGCAATGAACTTCGTTATTTACTAGAGCAATGTGAGGAAGTAAATGATATTTATGATGCAGAGACAATCGACGAAGCTCTTGGCAAGATGTTGAGTAACAAACCTGATTTGATATTTTTGGATATTCATTTATCGGATGAGAGTGGACTTAGTCTAGCAGAAAAATTACAGAATATAGAAGATCCGCCGATGATTGTTTTTGCAACTGCATATGATGAGCATGCTATAAGAGCATTTGAGCTCAATGCTACAGACTATATCTTAAAACCTTTTGATTTAGATCGCATAAGAAAAGCAATAAACAAAGCATATAAAAAATATGAACTAAAAAATAGCCATTCACTTGAAAGTTTAACTGATAATAGCGTAGAAAATGGGATGGCTACTTTGCCTATTCAAGTTAATGAAAGTATTTTTGTAGTAAAAATTGAGGAAATAGTAGCAGTTGCAGTTGAAGAGGGAAAAACCACAGTGCATACTATTAGGGATAGTTATCAAACAACAACAGCTTTGAGCACATATGAAAAGAAACTTCCTATGACTTTGTTTTTAAGGGTGCATAGAGCATATATAATTAATAAAAATTTTATTAAGGAAATACAACCGTGGTTTAATCATACATATCAAGTAACCATGGAAAATAAGTTAAAAGTTCCCGTTAGTAGATCTTATATAAAAGATTTTAAAAGAGAGCTCGGAATTTAGTGTTGAATTTAAGAATAATATTTGTGTATTTGGGACTGTTAAAGTCGCATTTCGCTCTGAAAACGTCCTTCTTTCTTAACTTTTTATTATAATTTAATTAATAAAAGTTAAAGGGGATGCTTCTTATGGACAATAAAAAACAAAAAGTTAAAAAAGTATATTCATATATGTATCAAGCAATAATTATTTCTATAATTATGATAATATCAAAATTAATCGAAGGTGTGCTACCATTTGTAATGCCATCTTCTGTAATCGGTTTAATGTTACTTTTTATTGCACTCTGTACAAAAGTTATAAAATTAGAGCAAGTAGAATCTGTAGGGAATTTGCTAGTTGATAATATTAGTCTTCTATTTGTTCCAGCAGGAATTTCAGTAATAAATTCTTTTAATATTTTAGCACAACATCCATTCCTTATTATTGGACTAATTATAATTTCAACATTTTTACTTCTAGCTTTTACTGGATGGATTACTCAAATGATTCTTAGGTTTAAACCAGATAGTATAAAAGTAAAGCTACCAGAAAAAGCGCCACAAAGCGAAGGGGTGAATTAGTATGAGTACAATGACTCCATTCTTCGGTATTTTAGTCACATTGATTTCATTTTCTATAGGAAAATTTTTATTTAAGAAAACAAATGGATTTTTCTTATTTGCGCCATTATTTGTAGGTATGGTGCTAGGTATTGTATTTTTAAAAACAACGGGATTTAGCTATGAGGATTATAACCAAGGTGGAAAAATGATTAGTTTCTTCCTAGATCCAGCAACAGCTTGTTTTGCTATTCCATTATATAAAAGAAGAGATGTTTTAAAAAAATACTTCGTTCAAATTATGAGTGGAATTACATTTGGGACAGTAGCTGCTGTTGTAGGCATTTATTTTGTAGCTACAACTTTTAGCCTTGGACCACAAATAATTGCATCTATGCTTCCGCAAGCAGCAACAACAGCGATTGCAATGCCAGTTTCTACTTCTATCGGTGGAGTCGCAGAAATCACATCTTTAGCATGTATATTAAATGCCGTGATTATATACGCTTTGGGCAGTAAGATGTTGAAGCTATGTAATATAACTGAACCAATAGCTAAAGGTTTGGCTTTAGGAACTAGTGGACATTCTCTTGGTGCAGCGGTTGCTAACGAGATGGGAAGTGTAGAGGCATCAATGGCAAGTATAGCATTAGTTGTTGTAGGTGTTATAGTCGTCATTGTTGTACCAATAGTAAGCACTTTTATATTATAAATTAATATAAGATTTAACTTATAAAAGAAAAAATGTGATAATACAAAAATATAACGATTAAAGTTTAGTAAATAATTATTAACTCCAGACCGTAGATTCGGCGGAGTTAATAATTATTTTTTATTATTTAAATAATATTCTTTATACCGTATTTAACCCACAATTTAACAGTTAAAAAAATAGTAAATATTTCAGCTAAGGGAACACAGATCCATAAACTATTCTTACCAAATATATTAGGTAAAATTAATAATAGAGGGACTAAAATAATAAAACAACGACTTAAAGAGATGAATATTGAAGGAATCCATCTTTCCACAGATTGTAAAGCTGAAGAAATATAAATATTTATACCAGATGCAAATAGTGCAAAAAAGTAAATATTAATTGCCCTACTTGTCATTTCTTTTAATGAAATATCATTATTTTGCGCAAAGATATTAATTGGAATCTGTTTAAATAGTACTAAGAATACAAATGTAATTAAACCTATAATAGCACAAGAAGTAGTGCCTATTTTAACTAATCTAGTTACAAGTTCAATTTTTTTAGCTCCGAAATAATAACTTATTAATGGTTGCGTTCCTTGTGACATTCCTAAAAACAGGGATAGTGCTATTAAAGATATATATCCAATTATTCCATATGTTGCAAGCCCCAGTGAGCCTAAGTGATTAGCAATTGCTATATTACAGAATAAAGTTGTCAAACCTAAAGCAAATTCCATAGCAAAAGAGGGGATACCTTTTAGAGTAATGATATTAATGTCTTTAATACGAATCTTCACTTTTTCAAAATATAAATTACCTTTTTTGCGTAAAATATGTGGAAGCATAAGAGATACTCCTACAACAGGACCCAACCCTGTTGCAATTGCAGCACCTGCAATTCCCATATTTAACGGTCCCATAAACAGCCAGTCTAGAGCAATATTTAAGACAGCTCCTATAATTTGAGTTATCATGACTAAATTTGGTCTTTGATCATTTCTAAGCCATGTACACAATCCGTAGTTCAACATAAAAAATGGTGAAAATACTATAAACCAAAGGAAATATTTTTTGATTTCTTCATGAGTATCTGGTGTTGAACCCAGTATCGAAATAATTGGGTTGTGAAATACAATCGATGATATTAATAATATCAATGAAACAACTATCAACATCCAGAAAGAAATATTAAAATATTTTCTGGCAGATATTAAATCTCCTTCTCCTTGATATTTTGAAATAATAACTCCAGCGCCAACTGAAATTAACATACTTAGAGCTATCAGGATTTCAACTACGGGTACTACAACTGTAACACTTGCAAGTGCAATTCTTCCAAGCATTTTTGATACAAAAATACCATCAACTACAATATACAATGAATTAAATAAAAGTGCACCTATTCCGGGGATTGCATACTTCCAGAATACTTTTTTTGTGCTTGATGGATTAGTCAATAATGTATTCATAAAAACCTCCTAAAAATAAAAAAAGGTAGAACCTTGATGCATTTCAAGGCCTACCACGCAATCTTTTTCCTTATACTTCACAATTCCCGGCGGAATTGTTATAAGGTGTATTTTATTTTGTACTTCATTATATTATATAAAATATAAAATATAAGTCAATAGCGTATACTGAATAAATTTATCTAATTAAAACTTTAACCCTAGATTTAAGATTGAGTACATTATCGATCTTTTATAAGCATTGCTGTTTTTATAAATTAATCCATAGAATTACCGCTTGGTTGATTACATTATATAATTTATTTATAAAATTGTTGTATTATGCAACAGTTGTATATTAATATATATAAGAGGTGATGAGATGAAAGAACAAGAAAGTAGTAGCCTTAGAGAGCTGATTAGAATACTACTAAGAAATTTAGATTTACTGGAAAAAAGCGATGCATCATGCTGTGGAATTACTACAGCTCAATGCCATGCTATAGTTGAGATTGGGAGACAGAAAAAAGTTTCATTAGTGGAACTTTCTGATATACTGCTGTTAGATAAAAGTACCATGAGTAGAACAATAAATAGGCTCGTTGAATCTAATTTAGTGAAGCGAGATTTAGATGAAGAGAATAGAAGATATGTTACAATTGAACTAACTGAACATGGAGATAAACTGTATAAAAAAATTGAAGATAGTATGGAAAACTACTACGATAGTATTTTTAATAATATCCCTAAAGAAAAAAGAGAGTGTGTACTTGATAGCCTAGATATTTTAACTAGAGCTGTGAAAAGTACAAATCTTTTAGAAATAACGGAGAAGAAGGGCTTATACTTTTAGAAAGTGAAAGGAAACAGAATTAATATGGGACAGAAAATAGAAAAATGGCAAAAAGAGTTTTTAATTCTATGGACAGGTCAAGCAGTATCAATTTTAACAAGTGCAATAATACAAATGGCAATTATTTGGTATTTAATAGATAAAACGGGGTCAGCGGCAGTTTTAACATTTGCCACTTTAATTGGATACTTACCACAAGCTATAATAGGAACTTTTGCTGGCGTCTTTATAGATAGATACAACCGAAAAAAAATTATGATTATATCTGATGCATCAATAGCATTCTTGACTTTTTTACTAGTTGTAGTTGGATCATTTGGAGATATACCGGTATGGTTTATTATGGTTATACTGTTTGGAAGATCGATTGGATCAGCTTTCCACAATCCATCGTTGCAGGCTGTTACACCAGCAATTGTTCCAAAGGATAAACTGACAAAATATGCTGGATATTCACAAGGTTTTACTTCGATGTCTTATTTAATAAGTCCGGCTATTGCTGCACTTTTATACAGCATATGGGATCTACATATTATTGTATTTTTAGATATAGTAGGAGCAGCATTTGCTATTACTATGCTGATATTTATAAAGGTTCCGGATATAAGGAAGAGTGAAGGTGAAAGTAAAGATGGATTTATAACTGAGTTTAAAGAAGGAGTAAATGTTCTTCGCCAAAGCCCAGGAATGATGACATTAGTTATTATTGGGGCTGTATATGCAATAATTTACTTCCCGATGGGTAATCTATATCCTTTAATTACAATGACTTACTTTCAAGGAGATACATTTGATTCTAGTATAGTTGAGATAGCATTTTCATTAGGCTCGTTCTTAGGATCATTTTTACTAGGTTTAATTGGTAGCAAGATTAACAAATCAAAGTCATTAGGCAGGTCAATTGCAGTATACGGTATAGGACTAATAATTATTGGGACGCTACCAGCTAGTGGATTTAAAATATTTGCAGTAATTTCTTCTATAATGGGTGCTTCAGTTCCGTTTTTTACAGGTGTTAAGACTTCAATATTTCAGATGAAATTCGAATCTGAATATTTAGGGAGAGTACTATCTCTCACATCTAGTTTGACTATGTTTGCGATGCCTATTGGACTTATGTTAGCAGGGGCTTTTGCTGAGGTAATAGGAGTTGAACGATGGTTTTTTATTTCAGGAATAGCAACTATGTTTATTGCAGTGTTTACTATGCTTGTTCCAAGTCTTAGACACTGTGCAGATGAATAATGAAGATGTTTTTAATTATATAATGGAAATAAGTTAGAAATTAATTATTATGTTAAAGACAGTGCTCTAAGTTAGAGCACTGTTTTTTATATTTGTATTAGATTTAATAATAATATTAAATTAAAATATATACAAATAAAAATTGGTATGATAATATAATAATATGATCATCCTATGTTTGAAAGGAGTAATAATATGAATATTAAAAAAGCAAGTCGTTTGACTTTAGTAGGACAAGTTACTGGTCAGATTGAATACATGATAGAGAGCGGCCAATGGAGGGTTGGAGAAAAGATTCCACCAGAGCCAGAATTAATGGTTAAATTTGATGTAAGTAGAAATACACTTAGAGAGGCAGTACAGTCTCTTGTTCACATAGGTTTACTTGAAACGAGACAAGGTATAGGAACGACTGTAAAATCAAATAGTAAGTTGGGATTAGTATTAGAAAATGAGATTCAAAAGAGTGATCTATTTGAAATTTTAGAAGTACGTTTGGGATTAGAGAGAGAAGCATCTCAACTTGCAGCTATTAAAAGGACTGATGAGGATTTAAAATACATTGAAAATTGCTTAGATGATTGCAAAATAGCTGCAGCTAGTAATGATCCTTATAAATTTACTCAAAAAGATATTATATTTCACAAGTCCATTGTCAAGGCTACACATAACAAAATGTTTATCGAACTATATGAGCATATTACAGATGGCTTACAAAAATCTATAGATGAAGTAATGCAAATGAGAAGCAAAGGGACTTTTGAAAATGAACTTCACATTGATTTATTTGATGCAATTAAAAATAGAAATCCTCAGTTAGCTCTAGACAGTGTCAATGAATATTTAAATAAATCAAAAAAGGCATTTAGTACAATGATGAATGATTAAACATGCCTTTGAAGGAGTGTTAATATGAATGAATTAAGTAATAAAACTACTAAAAATTTAGTTAACTATATAAATACAAAATCTGCTTATTTAGCATTGATTTTAGGGGTTGTACTTATTGCAGCTAATCTACGAGCACCAATAACTTCTGTTGGACCATTAGTATCATATATTAGGGATGACCTTGGAATTTCAAATACATTGGCAGGAATGATTACGACGTTACCATTATTAGCGTTTGCTTTATTTTCCCCATTTGCACCAAACTTAGCTAACAAATACGGTACGAGACTTACCATATTTTCATCTATAGTTTTTTTAACTATTGGAATAACAATACGTTCAGTTGCTGGAAGTATAGGATTATTTTTAGGGACAGCAATAATTGGTCTATCAATTTCAGTATGTAATGTACTTTTACCAAGTTTAGTTAAGTTAGATTTTCCAGAAAAAATTGGTACTATGACGGGAATCTATACAGTATCGATGAATGCGTTTGGTGCTATTGCTTCTGGTGTAAGTGTTCCTATTGCGTTAAGTTTTGGTTGGTCTGGCTCTTTGGGGATTTGGATTATACTGAGCTTTGTGGCAATGGCAATTTGGATTCCTCAATTAAAACGAAATCAAAAATCAGTAAATAATGAAGACAAGGAAAATATAAAAGTTAGTTTATGGAAATCGCCTTTAGCTTGGCAAGTAAGTATATATATGGGCCTTCAATCCTTATTGTTTTACTCAATGGTTGCTTGGCTTCCAGAAATCTTAATTGATAGAGGTATGGCTTCAAGCCAAGCTGGACTCATGCTTTCATTATTACAGATAGCATTCATTCCTGTTACTTTTATAATATCGATAATTGCGGGAAGAAGATCAAATCAGCGTTTTTTAGTTATTATCGGTACAGTTTGTGCACTTATAGGAATTTTGGGTCTACTTAGTGGAAATTTAAATTATGCCTATATTTGTGTTATTTTGTTAGGTGTAGGTGGAGGAGTTAAATTAGGACTTTCTATGATGTTTTTCAACCTTAGAACACTTAGTGTTGATGAAGCTGCAAGGCTTTCTGGAATGGCTCAATCAGTAGGATATTTACTAGCTGCTTGTGGCCCTATGTTGTTTGGATATTTACACGATATATCAAATGGGTGGACTATGCCACTTATAATGCTTCTGGCAATCTTAGCAATATGTTTTGCAGCTGGGCTTGGAGCTTCAAGGGATATATATGTTAACCAAGGTAAATAATATCGTAAAAAGTATTTTAAGATCTATTAGAATTTTTAAGTAAAAAATATAACCCATTATGGATTTGTTAGAATTCATAGTGGGTTTATTTGTGTCCTTCTTATTTAATAATTGGCAAGAATAGATTAATTGAAAAGGCAAAGGTTAAAGATGCATCTAATGTTATTAAAAAGAAGTAGAAAATTATTTAATAAAGTTTATAACAATAGATCAAAACTGGAATAATACATATAATTAACTAATAGAAGTATTATATAATGCATTAACTATAAGATTTAACATGGTAAATTATAATATTAGTTATATATACTATATTTTTATTGGGGGTATAAAAGTTATGATATATTTAATGGGTGATATTCACGGCGATTATAAAAGGTTTCAAAAGATGCTTAGGAAAATTAAATTTTCTAATGATGACAAACTATATATACTAGGAGATATTATAGATAGAGGAATTGAAAACTTAGAAATGCTTAAATTTTGTATGAATTCAAGTAATATAGCTTTAATTAAGGGTAATCATGAGTATTTTATGCAACTTTATCTAGAGGATTCAAATTTAACTACAAGCAATTGGAGTAAGTGGGGTGGGCAAAATACTATAGAAGAACTTAAAAATATATCAACAGAAGAAAAAGAGATGTTTTTAAATTACTTAAGAAGTCTACCTTACTATATCGAAATTGACGAGTTTGATATTAAGTATACTCTTACTCACACTGGATATGACGCTGATGTAGAGCCAATAATAAACGAGTATGGGAAAGTAGATATCAAACAAACAATAGAAAAATCAATAAAGTATAATGAATTTAACTATCTGATTTCTAGTGATATACACTATATTCCAGCAGGGATTAAGTTTGATAGATATCTTATAGTAGGTCACCATCCAACTATAAAGTATGGAGAGAATAAAATAATGAAAAATAAGAGATATATGAATATAGACTGTGGAAATGGCTTTAGAGAAGATGGCGGAAAATTGAGTTGTATTTGCTTGGATACTAAGCAAGAATGGTATATATAAAAATATTAAAAATTTATGGAAAATAGTATTATAGGAATGTATATTTTATATACTCCCATAATACTATTTTTTATCTATTTTCTAAATATTAGGATATTATTATAAAGTAATTTTACATAAAAACTTAACAATAATTAGTCATATTTAATATTTAATTATTATAGAAAATATACTATAATAGAATCTGTTGTGTCCTAAGGTAGAATTAAAAAATTAACTGAAGGATCAACAAGATGCAATTATATTTGTTTTATGGATTCTTCAAATATATGAAATTTTAAAAAGACACAGCGAAAATATACTAATAATAAGGGGTTAAAATTACGATTATTTGGAGGAAATGAATGGGAAAACAACTTAAGAAAACGTTAGGCCTACCGATAGCACTATCGATTGTTGTTGGTATGGTTATAGGTTCAGGTGTATTTTTTAAACCACAGGCTGTATATGAGCTAACTGGAGGAGAACCCGGGCTTGGTATTATAGCATGGGTAATAGGTGGTTTAATGACAATAACAGCAGGATTAACTGCGGCAGAGATATCAACTGCAATACCTAAGACTGGGGGTATGATGGTTTATCTCAAAGAAATTTATGGAGAAAAATTAGGTTTTTTAGCAGGATGGGCACAATCAGTACTTTATTTTCCGGGATCATCTGCAGCATTAGCAGTAGTTTTTTCTCAGCAAGTAATGGAATATATCGGAAAAGATCCTAATAATATGGTATCAACTCTTCCTATTGCAATAGGTGTTATAATATTTGTTGCAGCACTTAATAATATAGGGTCTGAATTTGGAGGAAAGATACAAACGGTTTCTACGATCTGCAAATTAGTTCCACTAATTATAATAATAATATTTGGATTTAGTAAAGGGCAGAGTACAGATGTACTTACTCCTATGGTAGGAGAAGGTAAAACTGTTACAGGTGTTCTAGGAAATGTTTTATTGGCTATTTTATTTGCTTACGATGGGTGGATAAATGTTGGTTCCATAGCAGGTGAAATGAAAAATCCAGGAAAAGATTTACCTAAGGCAATAATCGGAGGTTTATCTATAGTAATGGCTTTTTACATTATAATAAATATTGCATATCTATGGGTACTACCTGCTAGTGAACTTGCACAAGCGGTATCTCCAGGTTCGTTGGTGGCAACTAAGATATTTGGACCAATAGGTGGAAAAATAGTAAGTGTAGGTATTATGATCTCAGTATTTGGAACGTTAAATGGATTTATATTAACAGGATCTAGAGTGCCATATGTTTTGGCTTTACAAGGATTCTTACCGTTTAGTAAAAATTTATCAAAAGTTAACAAAGGTGGTTCGCCATACAATGCTACTTGGTTTATAGCTATAATTTCATGTATTTATGCTACAACGGGTCAGTTTAATTTACTAACAGATTTATCTATATTTGCAATTTGGATATTTTATATATTTACTTTTATTGGAGTGATTAAACTTAGAATAGAAAAGCCTAATATGATAAGACCTTACAAAGTTCCGTTTTATCCTATAACACCAATGTTAGCTATAGCATGTGGACTTTTTGTAATCATAAATCAATTAATTACAGCAACTGCTTTAGCAGTAGGTTGTATATTTTTAACATTACTTGGATTACCAATATTTTTGGTGATGAAAAAAATATAAATATCTGTATTTAACACTATATAAAAGTAATAATTATTATAAAATCAAAAGTTGATTTCTATCAT
The DNA here is from genome assembly GCF_018917235.1 of Metaclostridioides mangenotii. Lineage (GTDB taxonomy): Bacteria > Bacillota > Clostridia > Peptostreptococcales > Peptostreptococcaceae > Metaclostridioides. The sequence goes on along the minus strand of NZ_JAHLOF010000003.1, from coordinate 297,544 downwards.
TCATAGAAATCAACTTTTTTTGGTTTAGATTTAAATTATCCGATTTTGATACACGTTAGTTCCGAAGGTGGATAAAATATAGTAAGGATTGTAAGTTATTCTATTATAGAGATTAGTAATTATAAAATATTACTGACTCATAAATCTACAATCTACAATCTACAATTCATAAATTAATTACTCAAAAAGGATTCCACAAAGCAAACTAGAAATTTAATATATTAAGCGGGTGAATATAAAAGTATTGCTAAATTAATGATGCGGGTAAATATAGTAGCTATAAATTATTTAAATTTATGAATTCACAATTAGTTTCTTATTATGTATAATCTTCAGCGCTAGATTTCTATTAAGAGTGTCTTTAGAAATATGGAAGTATATCTTATGACTACTTTTTGTGTAGATCAATTTAGGGTGAAATGCTGCAATCAGGGGGACAGGTTTCGTTTTAAATACAAAACAAAATTATATTTTAGTACGGGCATGCAGATATTATAATTTCTGACTGCTATGAGGGAAATGTTCCACAGAACAATTGTTTTTATATAGAAGAATTGTACGACCTTGGTATATGGAAAAATTTATTTGACTTTATCCAAAAATACCTATTTTTTCGTACTTTCAGTTTATAAATTGTATACAATGTATAAATAAAAATACCTAATGATTAGTTAATTCATCAGGTATTTTTTTATTAATTCATCACATATATTAAAATCAACGTGTCTTATAAGCACCTATTTGTCACTAGCTCAGCATTTTTTATATCTTCTACAGTCTTGCAACCAGTGAGTTGCATATCAAGCCAGAGTTCATAGGTTATATGATCAAATACCTCTTGAACTCCCTGCCATCCCCCGATATTTAAACCATAGTAAACAGGTCTACAGATGCCTACTATATCTGCGCCAGATGCAATAGCTTTAAATACATGTTGTCCTCTCCTAACTCCACTGTCAAAAATAATTGGAACCCTTCCCCCTACCGCATCTGCAATAGATTTTAATACATCAAAAGAAGCAGGACCACCATCAAGTTGTCTTCCTCCATGGTTTGAAACCCATATAGCAGATACACCGTGAGATATGGCAATTAGTGCATCCTCTGGGGACTGTATTCCCTTAGCTATAACAGGTAGATTTGTATACGATGCAACTTCATTTATTATAGAAGGGGATATCTTTCTAAGAGTTTGCGAAAGAAGTTGCCCAACATTAACATTTTCTGTCTGCACAAATTCTTGTATATTTGGCATTATAATTGGGAACGTAAAGTCGTTTCTTACATCTGCCTCTCTATTTCCACCGACAGTTGCATCTAAAGTTATAACTATAGCTTTGGCTCCTGCGGCCATTGCTTTATCGAGAAGAAATTTATTGAAATCTCTATTTTGTAAGAAGTAAGCTTGAAACCATTGAGGAGCACCTCCTCCTGCCTCTGCGATCTCGTTAAAAGTTTTATTTGCAAAAGTACTAAAAGTCATAATAGTACCCGCTGCTGCAACACCACGTGCTGTACCAGCGTCACCAGTTACGTGTGCCAATCCTTGAGCAGCGCCTGGAGACATTATTATTGGTCTGCTTATTTGGGTGCCGAGAATACTAGTTGCTAAAATTGGATTTTCGACTCCAGTCATAACTCTTGGAACTATTCCTTTTTGATTAAATGAGATTGTATTTTGTCTTAATGTCCATTCAGTACCAGCTCCTCCTGTTATGTAGTCAAATGCACCTCTAGGCATTATTTTAGAGGAAATTTGTTTTAAGTCATTGATGTCTGCAAACTCAAAAGTACCTTCTAATTGGCTTGCTTGATAATTATCGGCCATATAATTACTCTCCTTTACATGATTTGTTACTATACTATGTATATGAGTAAGAAAGTTAATAAATTAATATTTAGTATATTCATAAATTAAAAGTTACGATATTGTCACATTAGATATCAAAAAGTAACCTTAATCGCAGGATTAAATAGTAAAAAAATATTAAAATATAAGTATATTAGAAATCTGTGAAAAATATATGGAGGAATATTTATGAAAGAAATACTAAGATTAAAAGATGTTTCAAAAGATTATGGTATTAAAGGTTTTAAGACTAATGTACTTAGAAATATATCTCTATCAGTTTATGAAGGAGATTTTATAGCGATAATGGGACCTTCTGGAGCTGGAAAAACTACATTATTAAATTTGATGTCAACTCTTGATAAAGCTACTTCTGGAGAGATAATACTGGATGGGATCGATATAGATAAAGTAAAAAATAAAGATCTATCTAAAATTCGAAGAGATAAGATCGGTTTTTTATTTCAAGATTATAATTTACTAGACAATATGACATTAATGAATAATATAGCACTTCCTTTAGCACTTGGAAGAAAGAGAAGTAAAGAAATAGAGGAAAGGGTAGTAGAAATTTCTAAAAAATTTGGTCTAGATAAACACTTAGACAAGTACCCTTATCAATTATCAGGTGGACAAAAACAGAGAGGGGCGGCAGCTAGATCACTGATAACAAATCCATCTGTAATATTTGCTGATGAACCTACTGGGGCACTGGATTCAAGATCTGCATATGAACTATTAGATTCGCTTGACAGAGTAAATAAAGAGAATAATGCAACAATTATAATGATCACACATGATCCTTTAACAGCTAGTTATTCAAATGAAGTATATATGATTAGTGACGGAAATATAAAATGCAAACTAAGTAAAGGCGAAAACAGAAAAGAATTTTATGGAAAAATAATGGAGATGCTTTCATCTATGGGGGGTGGGCTGTAATTGAGTGTATTTGGTATAGCATTTAATAATTTTAAGAGTAATATTAAAACATATACAGCATTCTTTATCTCTATGGTATTTTCAGTTGTCGTTCTTACCAATTTCGAGATATTAAAACACAGCGAAACAATCAAATTTTTGCAAGGTGAAAATAAAAAATTTACAGAGTCAGTATTAATTTCGGTTATTGTAATTTTAACTGTATTTTTATTCTTTTTTATTTGGTATGCAACCAATGTATTTTTTAAAAATAGAGTTAAAGAAATAGGTATACTATCTTTCATGGGGCTTGATTTATTTACTATAGGAAAATTGTATTTTGTTGAAAATATGCTTATTGGGGTAAGTGCTTTTATAACTGGTTTAGTAGTAGGTGTAGCATCATCAAGATTTTTTCAAGTAATTATAGTAAAGGTGTCAGGATTTGATATTGATGTATCAAGTAGATTTGGAATAGAAGCAATAATAACTTCAGGTTTAATATTTCTATCAATATTTTTTATAATGACTTTAAAGGGATTCATTACAATAAGTAGAAGCAGTGTTATAAATTTGATGAATATGTCCAAGAAAGAAGAGAAAATGCCAAAGATTGGATTACCTTTGTATTTTCTAGCGATAGCTTCATTAATGATAATTGGATATGGATATTATCTGTCTTTTGGCGTTAGAAGTGGAAATATTAACAGTGTAATACCAATAATAATTATTATCATTATTGCAACGTATGGGCTGTTTAAATCAGTAGTTCCAGTTATTTTTAGTATTCTAATGAAAAACAAAAAAATACTCTTTAATGGAGAAAATATAATATCTATTAGCAATTTAAACTATAGGTTAAGCAAGAACTACAAAACTTATGCTGTGATTTCAATAATAATAACGGCTACAATATCTACTTTGGGATCTGCAGTTGCAATAAAAACTATACAAGAAAATGCACAAGCGCAGCGAAGTATTTACACAGTAAGTGCAGTAACAAGTGAAAAGGAAGCATTAGATAAATATAGACTTGAAAATATAATTAAAAAAACTAATGATATTAAATACTCTATAAATCCTGAAATGACAGTTGTGAAGCAAGAAGATAATAAGTATTTGGGAGATATAGGAAATGTTTTTATGAATTATCGGGATTTTGTTCAAATACTAAAGGTAAATGGTAACGAGGAAGCAATCAAAGAACTTGGTCCTAAGCTTGTTGATGGAAAAGGTATAATTGAGTTAAAAAGTCCACAGTTGATAGGTTCATTAGCAGATAAAACTGAAACCGTGAATGTCGATGGCGATGTGTATAAAATTTCTATAGGAGAAGTGAAAACTCCAGTTTTGGGAACTGGTTTTAATCAAGAAATATATATTTTAAACAATGAAGAGTATCAGAAACTAAGAAATAAGGGAACTCAATTGTACTTTTTTGGAGCGAAGGTCGAAAATGAAAAAAGTAGCCAACTTATGTTTAATAATATAGAAAAAGATTTAAAAATAAAGAATATATTATCTTTACAAAATGGTTATAAAGCACAAAATGAAAGTCAATGGATGGTATTTGCGTATGCAGTTCTAGTATTTTTATTTATAGTTTTTATAATGGTAGCTGGAAGCATAATTTATATGAAAATATATAATGATGCTTATGATGATAAAGACAAATATGATATTTTAATTAAAATAGGAACTAACAGGGAAGAGATAAATAGAAGTATTATTAAAGAAGTTTCTTTGTTTTATGCGCTGCCAATAATAACTGCAGCTACATCAAGTTATTTTGCACTAAGATTAGCTGGAGATATTCTTATGGCACTTGATAAGATGTTTGGTATATATATTATGAGTTTAGCTGTTTGTTTTGTGATTTTCCTAATATACGGAGTTGTTTCTGTAAGTAAATTTAAACAAATTATTGGGTTGAAGCAATTTAAATAAAGAAAATACATAGGGTAATTATACTGTAAATTATTTATAAATGGTATAGTTACTCTTGTTTTTTATATATTTATGCGGATAAAAAATACTTAGGATAAGCTATTCGAAAATTTATATATAATTGTAAAAAATAATTTCAATTTACAATAATTATATTTAGTTATTTTATTATTATAGATATATAATGTAATTAAATATAAAATTCGATAGAAGTAGTAGTTTAAGTTAGATGTAGAAAAATTTTTTTAGGAGAGAGGTTATCTTGTTGAAAGAAATTTTATTAGTAGAGGATGACAATGAATTGGCGACAGAGATTGCTATAGCTTTAGAAAAATGGGGATTTAAAGTTAGTTTGATAGATAACTTTGAAATGATTTTAGAGGAATTTGTAGAGAAAAAACCTCATGTAGTTATAATGGATATTAATTTACCTTCATTTAATGGTTTTTATTGGTGTGAGAAAATCCGAAAAATCTCTAATGTACCTATAATATTTTTATCATCAAGAGATTCAGATATGGATCTGATTATGGGGATAAATAACGGAGGAGATGACTATATTACAAAGCCATTTTCGATTGATGTTTTAGTAACTAAAATTAATGGAATAATACGAAGAGCTTATGATTACAGTGAATCAAGTAACCTCATCTACTATGATGAAATGATCTTTGATGTAGAAAAAGGGACAGTGAATCACAAAGGGAACAATATAGACCTTACAAAAAATGAGATTAGAGTACTAACTTTGCTACTTAAGAATAAAAATAAGGTAGTATCGAGAGAGAGCCTTATGATGTCTCTATGGGATAGTGACGAGTTTATAACGGATAATGCTCTTACTGTAAATGTAAATAGGTTGAGAGGAAAGTTTAAAGATATAGGATTTGATGATTTTATAAAAACTAAAAAGGGCATGGGGTACATAATCGAATGAGTATAATAAAATTTATAAAGTATAGGCTAAACTATATTATTCTTATATGTATTGTGATTGCCATAATTGATATATATCTTATTTCTCTAAATTCTTTTGTTAACAAATACATTGAACTTACTTATATCAATGTATTTGTACTTGCAATTATATTTACATTTATGTGTTTAGATTATTCTAAATGGAAATCAAAGTATAAGGATATATATAGATGCATTGAGGAAGAAAAGAATATAGGGAGACATTTAATTAAAGTAAATTCTTTTGAAGAAGAAATAATGATGGGAATAATATGTAATTTAAATAAAGAAAGTGATATTGAATTAAGCAAATACAAAACTGCAGCAAAAGAACTTGATGAATACATAGCGAAATGGGTTCACGAAATTAAAATTCCACTATCAGCGTTAAATATAATTTCAGAGAGAATTGAAAATCCAGATGATAGTATAAGTATAAAAAATGAAACAGAAAAAATGAATTTTTTAGTCAATTCTATATTGTATGGGAGTAGAGGAACTAGTTTGTCAGAAGATGTTTTTATATGTAAAGTGAATCTAGAAAGTTTAGTAAAAAAAGCTATTAAAAATAGTGCTTTCTTATTAATTAAAAATAACTTAGATGTAGAATTGAAGGATCTGAATTATGACATTTATACAGATACTAAATTAATACTATATGTATTTGATCAAATAATAAATAATGCTATAAAATATTCTAAAGAAAAAGGTAAAATAAAATTTAATTCTGTAAAAGAAGAGAACTGTGTAATCTTAAGCATGAAGGATTATGGTATCGGTATATATAAAGAAGATATAGGTAGAGTGTTCTATAAAGGGTTTACTGGTTCGAATGGTAGAGAACGAATTTATAAGTCTACAGGTATGGGACTTTACTTTTCAAAAAATATACTGGATAAGTTAGGCCATAAGGTAGAAGTATATTCAGAAAGAAATGCATATACTGAGTTTAAAATATACTTTTATAATATTTCGGATTATTTTATATAAAAAGATATCACTACTAGAAGTATGAGATAAGCATAAGATCTCTTTAAATAATTAGAATAAAAAACGATATTTATTAGTTAATTAGTTGACATAATGGTATAATAATATCTATTAATAAATAGTAAGGAATTCATATAAAATAATATAAATTCCGTATTATTGTTTTACATTTTTTATAAATAATGTGATATAAAAAATAGCTCTAAACTGTTACAAAAAAGGAGAATATTAATGTTATCAATTAAAAAAGCAAAACGTGAAGACAAAAATGAAGTAATGGCTATGGTAAAAGGATTTTACCAGAGTGATGCTGTTGAGCATGAAGTATCAATGAGTATATTAGAGAGAACATTTGATGATGCTACAAGTGAAGAAGAGCCTTTAGCACATGGAGTTGTTCTTTGGGATGACAATAAAATCATAGGATATGGATATTGGTCAGAAGGTTACTCATGTGAAGCTGGTGGAAGAATGGTTATGTTAGAAGAATTATTTATCAGACCTGAGTACAGAAGTAAAGGTCTTGGAAAGCAATTCTTTGATTTAGTATTTAAATCTCACCCAAATGCTGTTCGTTTCCGTTTAGAAGTTACAAAGAGTAATAAAAGAGCAAGTGCTTTATATGAAAGATTAGGATTTGAATATCTAAATTATGATCAAATGGTATATGATAGAAAATAATATATTAAACCATTTTCAGAAATATTTATTTTAATTATTTAATATAAAATTTAATTACTTATAATGTAGATATTTAATTTTAAAAAACAATTGTACTTGCAACGAAAACTAAAAAGTAGACTAAAGCATATACTTTAGTCTACTTAATTTAACACTGTCTATTTCATATAATTCTAACTTAATTAAATATAGTATTAAAATAAAATTAATAGTTAAGAATTAAGAAACTATTAATTTATATGTCACTAGGAGAAATACAATGATAGCAAAGAGAGTAAGACAATTTTTCATAAATATATCGGATAGAATGAATAAAAATGATATAAAGTATGTAAAAGAAAAGTTAAATGACAAAGAAGAAGAGTTATTTTTTAAACTTCTAAAATCCGAACAAAAGCATAGCGTTAGAATTGCAACAGATATTGAAAATTTAATCGATAGCAAAGAAATTAGAGATGAAGAATTAGTTTCAAATAAACAAAAGCTTATAAAAGTTGCACTTTTGCATGATGTAGGTAAGGCGAGAAAAAGATTAAATGTTATCGATAAGTCTATTATAGTAATCTTAGCAAAAATAACAAATCAAAAATTAAAAAACATAGAGTTTTCAGAAAAAGTTAAGTGTTATTACTTTCATAGTGAATACAGTTATGAGCTTTTAGAAGATATTATAAAAGATAAAGAAATACTATATATAATAAAAAATCATCATAATGATATAGATGATAAACTTATTAACTTTTTTCAAGCAGTAGATGATAAGAATTAATGACAAGTTAAATATGGATCAAAATAATTGACATATATATAATTTTATCTGATTATTTAGAAAAATTTATATGCTATACAATAAATTTATTGTATGGCTTTTTTTTATATGATAACATAGATTTATTAAGCTTAAATCAATTTTAAGGGGGACAACATACATTGAAATCTTTTCGTTTTGCAGTTAAGCAAATAGTTCCATTACTTTTTTCATACTTATTTGTTGGGATAGCATTTGGAGTTTTAATTAGTGAGGCAGGTTATTCTGTTATATGGTCTTTTTTCGCAGGGATGTTTATATATGCGGGATCCATGCAGATAGTGATGATTTCTCTAATGACGTCAGGGGTATCACTGTTTATGATTGCAATTATGACTTTTTTTATAAATGCAAGACATATTTTTTACGGAATTGGGTTCGTTGAGAAATTTAAAAAAATGGGATGGAAGTATCCTTATATGGCACTGACACTTACAGATGAGACATATTCAGTAATGTGTTCTTTAAAATATCCAGACGATGTTGATGAACAAAAAGTGGATTTTTATATTGCATCTGTGTGTCATATGTTATGGATATTTAGCTGTACTATTGGAGCGTTATTTGGGAAGATGCTTCCATTTGATTTAACAGGAATTGAATTTTCTGCTACTGCACTTTTTGTTACAGTTTGTGTAAACCAATGGAGACAATTCGAATCTCATATACCTGCTATAGCTGGTTTTATAAGCGCAATTATATTTCTTTTACTATTTGGAGCAGACAACTTTATACTTCCTGCACTATCAGTTAGTTTAATTGTATTAATAATTATGAAAGAAAAAATAAACAAGAAGACTGGAGGAGTAACGAATGACATTTAACTTTATATCATCTGTTGTAACGCTTGTTATAGTAGCACTTGTCACAGCTTTAACTCGTGGGATGCCATATCTACTTTTCGGTGGTAAAAAGGAAATACCATCTACAATTAAGTATCTTGGTACAGTGTTACCTGCATCAATTATGATAATATTAGTTGTATACTGTCTTAGAAACATTGATATTACATCTTTTCCATTTGGGCTTGCGGAACTTATTTCCGTAGCATTTGTTGCTTTATTACAGGTTAATAAAAAGAATACTATATTGAGTATACTTTTGGGAACAGCATGTTATATGATCTTGATTCGAACTGTCTTTCCCGTATAATAAACCTATAGATACTTTATTACAGGAGGGTTAATATGTCAGTAGACGTTGTAAGAGATTATTTTAAACAATTTGGTATGCAAGATAGAGTATTAGAATTTCCTATATCAAGCGCTACTGTAGAAGAAGCTGCTGAAGCGCTAAAATGTGAAGGTAAAAGGATTGCAAAGACTATGTCTTTTATGGTTGATAAAAAACCTATCTTGATAGTTATGGCAGGAGATGCTAAAGTCGACAATCCTAAATATAAGTCAAAGTTTAATAAAAAGGCAGTAATGGTAAAAGGTGATGAAGTAGAAAAACTTATTGGACATCCTTCGGGTGGAATATGTCCATTTGTAGTAAATAAAGGTATAAAAATATATTTAGATGAGTCATTAAAAAGATTTGATACAGTTTTTCCTGCTTGTGGTAGCCGAAATAGTGCAATAGAGCTTACAATAGAAGAGCTTGAGAAGTGTTCAGATTATGTTGAATGGGTAAATGTAGGTAAAGGCTGGGAATAATAGGATAGTAATCATTAAAAATATTAAATATTAAATATTAATTAGCGTGTTAAAAATTATTATAAAAAAGCCTGTTCAATTATTGATCAGGTTTTTTTAAGTAATCAATTGCATCGCTACCTACAACTTTAGCAGCTATAGTAAATGCTTTGTCATTGGTATAAAATTTAAGATGGTACTTATGAGGGTGTACACCATAATCTGGAAGTGATCAAAAATCTAGAAATATAGAAATATACTTTCTTTATTTTAAAATAATATTCTAAAATGATTGTCATATTTGGTCGATAGTGTTATCTTAAAAGTATTATAATTGTACTAAATTGTGTTAAACATAAAAGAATAGTTTATATTGGATAGGGAGGCGTTAAATTGTTAGAGTATTATAGACAGGTTAGAGATATAGATAAAAATAAAGTTGTAATAAATGCTGTAATTCTAAATGGAGATTTTGAAGGAGAAAAGGCTCTATGGAGTGACGGACAATATAAGTATAAAAGTAAAGATTTAGAAATATGGAGTAAGCTAGAGGAAAATATTAAAGATATAAAAAAAGCACAGAGCTTTGATATTGATGGATGTAGAGTATTTTGTGAGATTACAAACGGTCAAAACAATCTTATAATTTGTGGTGCGGGTCATATTTCTATTCCACTAATAAAAGTAGGTAAAATGGTTGGATTTAATGTTACCGTTATAGATGATAGATCTAAGTTTACAAATAATGTGTTAAAAAATACAGATGCGGATAATGTGATATGTAATAATTTTATGTCTGCATTGGACAGTGTCGAGGATAATGTTAACAACTATTATGTAATAGTTACACGAGGTCATAGATACGATCAAGACTGCTTAACAAAAGTTCTCAGAAGACCGAATTCATATATTGGTATGATAGGAAGCAAATTGAGAGTAAAAAAAGTTAAAGAATTAGTTATCGAACAAGGATTTACAAAAGAGGAACTAGATAATATTTATTCACCAATTGGTCTAAAAATAGGAGCTGAGACTCCAGAGGAAATCTCAATTTCGATTATGGCAGAAATTATTCAAGTTAAAAGTAAGGGGAACAGTAACAGCGGAATAAACAAAGAATTATTGAGCGCAATATTGACTGAAGATAAAATTAAGATGAAAATGGCAATGATTACTATTATTAGCAGAAGAGGATCGGCACCTAGAAATGTTGGTTCTAAGATGTTAGTCTTTGAAGATGGAACGTTCCTTGGTAGTATCGGTGGAGGCTGTGCAGAAGCAGAGGTATTTAACGATGCAATAAGTTCTATAAAAAAACAAAAGAGCTTAATAAAAGAGGTCGATATGACTGGGAACTCTTATGAAGATGAAGGAATGGTTTGTGGTGGATTTATAGAAGTTTTTATAGATCCTGTTAAGATGTAAATTAAAACACAGAATAATATTATTATTTAATTACATTATTTGTAATATTTTCAATAAAGGATAATAAAGAATATAAAAAGATAAAAAGTTATGAAATATAAATAAATACCCTAATCAAGTTGTTTTGACACAGCATGATTGGGGTATTTATTTTAAAGTTAATAGACTAATAAATTAATCAATAAATAAGCAATTATAGAGTAAGTTATAAGAACATTTAAACATTTAGAAATAATTTTATTGGAAGGAATGAGATAGATGAATCAAGAAAAAATGCCAATGATATTTGTTGGACATGGATCACCGATGAATGCAATTGAAGACAATAAGTACACAAGAGGGTGGAGAGAAGTAGCAAAAAAATTACCGAGACCTAAAGCAATACTTGCTATTTCTGCACATTGGTATACCAAAGGTACAAGGATTCAAGATGAAGAGTACCCTAAGATGATTTATGATATGTATGGTTTTCCTAAAAATCTTTACGAGGTAGTGTATCCAGCTAGAGGTTCAGCTGAATATGCGCAGAAAACTATTGAGTTAATTAAAAATCCTGTTATAATAGACAATTCCTGGGGGCTAGATCACGGTACATGGTCAGTGCTTGTTAGAATGTACCCTGGTGCCAATATACCAGTATACCAATTAAGTATAGATGGATATGTCAACAGTAGAGAGCATTTTGAAATTGGCAAATATTTAAAAGAACTTAGAAACCAAGGAGTACTAATACTTGCAAGTGGAGATGTAGTCCATAATTTAGGTAAAATTAGTTATATCGATGACGGGTTCACTTGGGCAGAAGAGTTTGATTCATATATAAAGGAATCTATTTTAAATAGAGAGTTTGAAAATGTAGTAAACTATGAAAATCATGAACTAGCAGAACTAGCTGTTCCTACGCCAGATCATTTTTATCCGCTATTATATACTTTAGGAGCTTGTGATGATAATGATGAAATTGAGGTATTTAATGAAGGTTGTTTATCTGGGAGCTTGTCTATGACTAGTTATTTATTTAAATAAAATAAGTTTTTGAGTCCTTTTTAAATAAGGGACTTTTTGTTTGCATAAAAATCACGAAGACTATACAGCTATAATCATAAAAAATACGACAAAAATTATATTATTTTTGAAATTAAAATTTTTACTACAAAAAAATGCTATTTCACAACATTTACAACATAAATTAAATCTTTTTATTATATATTCGTATATAAGTAAAAATTAATTGTGTAAATTTTTATTATTATAAAAAAAGGGGTGTCAATAGTATGGTTTTTATTTTTAAAAAATTTAAAAAGAAATTTTTCGTATTATTACTTATAAATGCTTTATTTTTTAGTAGCATTTGCTCAGTTTATTCATTGGATAGTTTAGAAAGTTCTGTAGAGAATAATATTTCACAGACTAATCAAACTTCTAAAGTTGAATCAGAATATTTGATTCCTGATTTGCAGCTTAGAATGATAATAAATTCTAAACTCGGAAAAAAAGGTGAAGATCTAAAAACATATTCTGCTAGTCTAGAGGAGCTAGAAAATTTAACAATTTCATTAGATTTTTCATGGAATCAAAATATTTATCCAAATATAAATCCTTTAGAATCTTATATTCAATTTGAATCTTTGGAAGGACTAGAATATTTGAAAAATGTAAAAAATATTAGGTTTCTTCGCACTATTATACCAACAGATGGAATTGAAAACATTTCAAAAATGGCATCACTAGAAGATCTTAATATTAATTCAAGTTTTTTTGACGGAGAAGATGCAACAACGGCCGTACTTAATATAGGTATAAATGGACGGCAGATAGAAGATAAAAAAATAATACCTATTTCTAATAAAGTTGATTTAGGGCCTATAGCAAATTTAAATAATTTAAAGTCATTTAAGTTTAATATAAATGGATTTCAAGAAAATAGCCCGTATTCTTATTCTTTAAGAACTAACTTTTCATTATCTGGTCTGTCTAAAGCTGTAAACTTAAAAGAGCTGGAATTATCTTATTTAGCTGATGTTGACGATAGAAATTTTGAATGGATTACTTCTCTTGCAAAATTAACAAGATTATCGATAACAGATTCTCCACTTGAAAGTGTGGAATCAATTTCCAAGCTTCAAAATCTAACTAACTTAAACATTAATGCTACTTATGTAACAGACTTTTCTCCTATAATTGATAAGGATTACTTCAAAGGGGCTAGTTATATGAAGTATAGGTTTAATACACAGTACTTTGAAAATATAGCTGAAAATGGAGAGAATTTAAAAGTAATTGATTTAGATCATACATTTAATTTTGGAAAGGGTAGTATTACAAATTTTACTACAATGCAAAATTATTTGGGATCATTTAACATTTATAATTACAAATTTACTGATAATGGTCTTTCTGTATCTCTTAAGCTAAATGAGAGAAAAGAAATAAATGCTTATAATTATGTAACTGGTAAATGGGAGGATAAAACTTTAGGGATAGTCTTTGGATTTAATGGTACAACGGAAGATGGTAAACAAATATCTTATCTACCTATAATAGTTCCGATTGGGAATAAGATCACTTTCGATAGTAACTATGAAAATGGTCCTAAAGAAGTTGTCAATGTAGAGCCTTTAAATAAAGTAATACCAGTCAAAATGACTAGATCAGCATATACACTAGAGGGATGGTATACAGATAAAGAAACAACATCTCCATTTGATTTTAAAACAGATGTAAATGATAATCTTATATTATATGCTAAGTGGAAAAAACAAACAGGTGGCGGAGGCGGTGGAACAGTAGACCCACCAGTAAATCCACCGGTACCATCTAAAACTGTTATATTAGCAAGTGGAGAGAAATATACAGATGTACTTACAGCAACAGTACTAGGAAACGAAAAGAATGCTCCTATACTGCTTACTCAAAAAGACAAAGTAGACGATAAGACTTTAGCAGAATTAAAAAGACTAAGTGCAGAATATATAATAATCTCAGGAGGAGTAGATTCGGTATCACAAAAAGTAGTTGAACAGTTGAAAAGCTACAATGTTACAAGGATAGCAGGGACTGATAGATACGAAACTGCTTCAAAAATAGGAGCTGAAGTTAGAAAGACAGGAAATAAGACTGGGGCTATGCTAGTAGATGGAACAAACTTCCCAGATGTAATAGCAATCTCAAGTTTAGCGTCACAAAAAAGGGTTCCAATACTTTTAACTGAACCAAAAACACTTAATAATACGACTCAAGATACTTTAAAATCCTGGGGAGTAAACGATGTAATTATAGGTGGTGGATATAACTCTGTATCAAGAGATATAGAAAATAACCTAGGAATAAGTAAAGTAAGTAGATTTGGAGGGGAAGATAGATATGAAACTGCTGGACTTATTGGATCGGAAGTAAGGGAGTTAACAGGAAACGATGATGATATGATACTAGTAGATGGCACAAACTTCCCAGATGGTATCACAATAAATAGTTTAGCTACTAATTTTAAATCTCCGATAATGCTTACTGAGCCAGAACATTTAAATCATGTAACAGACGAAAAGATAAAAGAATGGTCTATCAAAAATATACTAATAGGCGGAGGATATAACTCAGTTTCACAAGATATAGAAAATAAATTAGGTGTAAACCGTAAGGAGAGAGTATTCGGGCAGGATAGATATGAAACAGCAGTAAAAATATCACAAAGACTTTCACAAGGCAATATTGCTAAAGGAAGTAAGTAGATAAATAAAAAGTTGTCTCAAAGTTAACTTTGAGACAACTTTTTTATTTTGTTACATCAATATTATTTCTTTAAAGCAAGGCTAGTTTTTACAATCAGCTTACATCTGTTAAAAAATAACTAAAAAATGGGGATGTTGATAAATACAACTATTGTAAATTTAAAGTCGAGGTATCTTCATCTATTTAAATAAGTATTTATACTATATTAAACATTCCCTTTTAAATCATTAAAAACCTTCACTATATCTTTATAGCAACAAGTTTTTTTAGGATTATTAACAGCGCAGTTGCTATTAAGCATAGCTCCAGTTTCCTTAATTACATCTTCTACAGTATCAGCTCCATTTTGCATTGCTTTAAATATATTTTCTCTTGTAACATTATTGCAGTAACAGACTTTTTCATTACAATCTTCATTATGCAATTTATACACTTCCTTAGATTTAGATTATGGTTTATATATAAATGTTTATGTTTTTATAATATAAATTATATCTATTGATGTCAAAGTATTTCGCTTATCAGTATATAAAAAATATATCTTAAGTCTACAAATTATAAATATAGATTTTATGTTTAAAATTTAGAAAATATAGATAATATGCTATTTATAACCTTACATTTTCGTAATATAATGTGATTTAACTTAATAAAATTAAGGAATGTGATATAATACAATACAAATAATAATTATACAAAGGAGGTTAAGTATGGACGGTTATATTTTTCCAATAAAGATAGCATTTATAACATTTCCTTTTTTAGCGATACTATTCACATTACCGTTTGCAATATTTCAATATAGAAAATACGGTTATATTAATAAGTTTAGAGTTTTAATTTTGTATTCGTTTTTACTATTTTTATTGACTGCTTATTATCTAGTTATACTTCCATTGCCTAATACAAGAGATGTACTGAGTTTACAATCACCTGGAACACAACATGTACAATTAGTACCATTCAAATTTATTAGTGATTTTCTTAGTGAAACTTCATTGAAATTTAATAAACCATCAACATTTATTTATATATTAAAAGAAAGAGCTTTTTTACAAGCTGCTTTTAATGCGATTATATTGTTACCACTTGGAATTTTTTTAAAATATTATTTTAAGAGAAGTCTAAAACAGACTCTTATTATTACATTTTTAGTATCACTATTCTTTGAGTTGACACAATTAACAGGGCTATACGGAATTTATAATGCCCCTTACAGAATATTTGATGTAGATGATTTAATGTTAAATACATTGGGTGGATTTATTGGTTATTCAATAGCCCCATTATTCAGTTATGTTCTTCCTAAAACTGATAATTTAGATGGTGAAATAGATATTGAAAATCTTGAAGTGGGCTATATTAAAAGATTCTTTGCTTATTTCATAGATTGGGCTATTCTTGGATTTATTCCTAATATAAAGACACATATTTCGATTCAAATAATTACTGTTTTTATTTATTTTATTTTAATAGCTTACTTAACTAATGGTAAAACAATAGGAAAATTATTAGTTGGAATTAAGGTAAAAGGTAAAAATGATAAAATAACGTTTAGAGAACTATTTATTAGATATGGGATACTTTACTATGGAGTATTTGGAATTAATAAACTACTTTTAAAAATACAAGACTTAAATCAATATTTTTACAAGAATTATATAATAGTAATTTTTATTATACTACTTGCATATAACTTATTTATATTTATTAATTTTTCATATTGTGTATTTAAAAAAAATAAGACACTTTTTTATGAGAAATATAGTGGAACTAAAAATGTAAATATAAAGAGAAAAAATAGCTAGACTAGGTTATCACCTAGTCTTTTTTTATTTAAAAATAAACTAAAAGAAGTGTATAAGTGGTAACGATCAATTTCTAATAATATATTGTCAGTTTTAGTCTTTAAAGTAAATTGACAAAAATTTGATTATGATATTTATTATAAAATATGTTAAATCTAAATAATAAGGGTATATATAAAGCAACACAATAAATATTATTTGGAAGGTGATTTGAATGAGTTTATTCGATTTTAAAGATAGAGTAGCAGTAATAGCCGGAGCATCAAGTGGTTTAGGAGCAGATGCAGCAAGAGCGTTTGCCGAACATGGAGCAAGTGTAGCAATTTTAGCTCGTAGAAAAGATAGATTAGATGAACTAGCAGATGAAATAAATGCAAAGGGCGTTGGAAAAGTTTTTGCAGTTCAATGTGACGTATCGGATGAAGAAAGTGTAAAAAATGCAGTAGAAACAATCGTTGATCATTACGGAAAAATAGATATACTTTTTAATAATGCGGGAGTAGCAGTTGGAGGAAGCGTAGAGACTCTAAGTGATGAGGATTGGGATAAGGCCATAAATGTCAACCTTAAAGGGATAATACACATGAGTAAATATGTAATTCCAGTAATGAAAGAAAATAAGTATGGAAGAATAATAAATACAGCCTCAATTAATGCGATCTTAGCAGATAAGCCAGAAGCATTATGGAGACATTCATATAATACAACTAAAGCGGGAGTAATTGGATTAACAAAAGGAATGGCAGCTTCGTATACACAATACGGTATTACAGTAAATGCTGTTTGTCCTGGATTATTCGAATCAGAAATGACAGCCAATACATTATTTAAGGCTCAAGACTTCTTAAATATGTACAATGCACTTTGCCCAGCAGGAAGACCAGCATCTAGAGGAGAACTAAACGGACCACTTTTATTCTTCGCTTCCGAAGGTGCTTCATATGTTAGTGGTCAGTATCTACTAGTTGATGGTGGATTCTCAATAGTTTAGGGATTGTAAGGAAAAAAATTGTTTATAGCCTAAATTTATTTATAGAAGAAATTATAAAATACCCACAGAGTCTAAAGGATCTTTGGGTATTTTATTTTGAAGATAAAATATAACACTTCTTCTTTATTACAATATAAAGTCTTTAGTCATAGTTATACAAACAAAATCATATATAATCTTAAGAAACAGAAAGGAGATTAACAATGGTAAGTGAAGAAAGATATGTTATTTTATCTCTTGAATTACATCTATTTTTTGCGCGTATAATGAAAGAACATGCGATCTTTTTAGAGGCAAGCTTTACTCCAAAAGATTTTGATATGTCACAGATGGCAGATCACTTTAAACAACAATTTGAAGGATTGTTAGACCAAGTAGTTAGGTTTGGAAATGGTGTTGTAAGAAGCGATGTACTTACATCAGGAGAAATAATTACGGAATATACACTTGGAAGTGAGCAAAAAACAGAAAATTTCACAGGAATAACTATTAATAAAAATATTACGTTGATGGAAGCTCAGTTACATAGTAGTACAAACCCTAATATCACTCCAAATTTTTATCAAAATATTAAACAATTAAATACTAATGCTAGAATGCTGGTTGAGTCTTTTATAAATTTTAAATCTATGGTGTTAAATCAAGTTCTTTCTTGCAATATAACAACATCAAATTATCCACTTATGCTTCAACATTTATTGCATGAATCTCAAATGTACAGTGATCAACTTATGATGTTAGAAAATGGAGAAGATATAGAAAACCCTGATGTAAAGAAAACTGAAAGGTTTTGGGATAAGATAATGATGGAACATGCGCTTTTTATAAGAGGAATGTTAGACCCAACAGAAATCAAATTAATTAATTCCGCAAATGATTTTGCCAGAGTTTACAGTGAAATAATAAATAGATTAGATCAAGCTGCTAATACATTGATAAATAGTATAACTGGTGAAACATTAGATGAAACTGTAAAATTTAGAGATTTCAAGGAATCAGGAGTTAAAGGAATTAATGAATGTAAAATTCGTTCAATAATTCAGCCTCTACTTGCAGATCATGTATTAAGAGAAGCCAACAACTATATCAGAATTTTAAAAATTATGGATTAATATTAAAATTACTTGATTTTATATATATATAAAAATTAAAATAATGGTGATATCCTACGATATCACCATTATTTTAATTTTGAGTGTAATAGTAATAACTTTATAGGCATATATTTTCTTAAGACAAAGAAAGGAGATTTACAATGATTAATGATCAAAATTATGTTATTTTATCCCTTGAACTGCATTTATATTTTGGACGAATAATGAAAGAACACTCACTTTTTTTAGAAGCTGGATTTACACCTAAAAATAAAGACTATTCTGATATAGCTGATAATTATAGACAACAATTTGAAAGATTGTTGGAATATACAGTTCAGTTAAGTAACGGAATTATTAGTAGAGATGCTCTGTCTTCTGGGGAAATAATTACTGATTTTACACTAGGCAGTGAACAAAAAACAGAGAATTTTACAGGCATACCGATTAATAAAAATATTACCATCAGGGAATCTCAGTTACAAAGTGGTAATAATCCAAATATTACACCTGAACTAATGCAAAGTGTAATGGTGCTTAACTCTAATGCAAGAATGCTATTAGATGGTTTAATTAATTTTAAGATTATGATATTAAATAACGTCTTATCTTGTAATATATTTACAATGAACTATCCTTTATTAATAGACCATATCTTACGTGAAGCTCAAATGTATAATACACTTTTAATGAACATAGAAAACAGAGAAGAGATCAACGCTGATGTTAAGGAAATGGAGCTTTTCTGGGATCAGATAATGATGGAACATGCAATGTTTATAAGAGGATTGCTTGATCCAACAGAAAATGATTTAATAAACACCGCCAATGATTATGCTAAACAATATAATGATTTGTTAAATAGCGCTAGAGCTGCTAATGAAGCTACTTTACCAAGTGTTACGAATCAAACACTGACTGAAACTATAAAATATAGAGATTTTAAAGCTGCTGGAACCGAAGGTATAGCAGAATGTAAAATTAGATCTATTATACTACCACTTTTAGCAGACCATGTTTTACGTGAAGCTAATCACTATATAAGACTTTTAAACGAGACAAAATAAGTTAGGATAAAACTCCCGTACCATTCATAATTTATTCATAAAAGTTGATTAATATTAAATTAAGAATTAAATTAAGGGAGTGTTTTAAGTGAAAAAATCATTAATAGGTACATTAGGATTAGGATTAGTATTAGGAGCTTTCGGTATGAATGTTTTTGCAAATGATAATACATCAGTAAGTGACCAAATATACAATAACAATGTGGCAACAATTAGTGCTGACCAAGATAACGCTCAAAATAATGCACAATTTGAAACTCTGTATCAGAAAGCAGATAAAATAGAAACATTGGATAGTAACCAATATACAAATGGGCAAAATAACAAAAATCAATATCAATATAGAAATAATCAAAGATATAATAACAATAACGGAAACTACAGGGGCGACTGTAATGGAGCAGGAAATTGTCGTCGTTAGATTTATTAAAATTTTTTATGAACACCTACATATGTAGGTGTTTTTTATTTTAAAATTTAATAAAAAATTCATAAAGTATCAACAATTATATGATATATTTGATTTAAGAATCCTATATAGAAAGTCGAGGGAGAAGAATGTTTAATGTACTTATAGTAGATGATGAAGCTAAAATAACTGAGGTCGTAAAGGCCTATCTAGATAAAGAAGGATATAATTGCATAGTAGCGAATAACGGATCACAAGCGATTGATTATTTTTATAAAAATGAAATTGATATTGTGATTTTAGATAGAATGTTGCCTGATATAACTGGAGAGGAGATTTGTAAAAAAATAAGAGAAACATCTAATGTTCATATAATTATGCTTACAGCAAAAATAGAGGATGAAGATAAAATTGAAGGGTTCTACACTGGTTGTGATGATTATGTATGTAAACCATTTAATGTGAAGGAACTTGTCCTAAGAGTTAAAGCTGTTTTAAGAAAAATTGATAACTCACATAAAAATACATTAATATTTGAAGACGAGTTAGAAATAAATACTACGTCCCATGAAGTGAAAGTAAGAGGTGAAATTGTTACTCTTACAAATACTGAATATAAGATATTATTGCTTTTAGCTAAAAATCCAAAAAGAATATTTGATCGAGAGCTACTGCTTGAGCTTACCATTGATGAACACTACGAAAAGCTTGATAGGATAATAGATGCCCATATTAAAAACTTACGACAAAAAATTGAAAAAGATACGAAAAAATCAAAAATTATACAAACTGTATATGGGGTAGGTTATAAATTTGGACTACAGGAGTAAGAAGACAAGTTTAAACAAAAGATTAATAATAACTTTAGTTTCAGTAATATTATTAGTTGTGGTAGCGATAGGGGTATCTATAAATAAGGTTTTTCAAAAGAAATTCGGAGATTATATAACTAAAAATTACGATAAAGAAGTCTCTGTAATGCTAAATTCTATAGAATCCGGATATAAAGACAATAAATGGGATGTAATGAGTATTAAAAAAATGGGAGATATTGCGATCAGTAAAGGTATATTTGTTGAAGTATACGACCAAGATAAAAATTTGGTTTGGGGAGCAATGCAAAGCAATAGAAGTAGATGTCATGAAGTCATGGGAAGTATCAGGAACAATATGAATAATATGCATAATAATTGGGATGGTGATTATACAGTAGAATTACATGAGCTATATGATGGAAGTCAGAAACCGATTGGAATCGCAAGTGTTGGATCTTATGGATCACTGTATTATATGGACAATGACGTAAATTTTTTAAATGAGATAAATAAAATAATTGCAATATTAGGGATTGTTATGACAATAATTACAATAATGATAGCTATTCTTATTGCAAATAAAATTTCAAGACCAATAGAGATCGTATCAAATATGGCAAATGAGATGGGAAAGGGTGGATATAAGCAGAAGTTAGAATATGAGAGCAATATATCTGAGATTGATAAGCTTATTTCTTCGATTAATGAACTAGCATATAAGTTAGATGAACAGGAAAATTTGAGGAAGAGACTAACTACAGATGTCGCTCATGAACTCAGGACTCCACTTACAAATATACAGACACATATCGAGGCAATGATAGATGGAATATGGGAGCCAAGCAATGAGAGATTAAACAGTGTAAATGAAGAAGTTATAAGGCTTACACATCTAGTCAATGAACTAAAAAATCTAGCCAAATTTGATAGTGAGAAAAGTAAACTGGAATTAAGTGAAGTAGACGTAGCTGGTATTATTAAAAATACGATCTACAATAATCAAGCGAGTGCCTTAGAAAAAAACATAAACATAACATCAGATATTGAAGATATCACCACTTATTTAGACAAAGAAAAGATTACTCAAGTTGTGTTAAATTTACTATCAAATGCTATTAGATATACAAATGAGTATGGAAATATAAATATAAGAGCATATAGGGATAATAATGATATAAAGATTCATATAAAGGACGATGGTATTGGAATACCTAATGACAAAATGAATTATATTTTTGAAAGATTTTATAGAATAGATGAATCTCGAAGCAAGGATACTGGTGGTATCGGAGTAGGTCTTACTATTGTAAAGTCAATTGTGGATTTACATGGTGGAAGTATATATGTTAATAGTGTAGAAGGTAAAGGCAGTGAATTTGTAGTTGTAATTCCTGAAATTGATAAATTATAGAATTACACATGTAGTTTTTAATTATAAAAAATTTAATATGCCAAAAATATATAATATTCAACAAACGGGAATTAAAATTATGAACATATTAATTTTAATTCCCGTCAATTAGTTTAGTGTATGAATTCTTACAAGATAATTTGCATATATTGGAAAAAATATTTAGAATTATATTTATAAGTTAAAAATTCTTTAGATAAGAAATCTAGAAAAATATAAAAACTTAAAAAATTTAAATTATAGGAGGTAAAATGATGAAAAAGTTATCAATATTATTATTAAGTATCATTTTAGCTGTAGGGGTATTAACTGGATGTGCAAATAAAAATGACCGAGGAAATACTAAAGAGCAACCTAAAGCAGAGACTAAAACTGTAACGGTAGCTTCACCTGATGGACTTCCAACAATATCAATAGCAAAACTTATAAAAGAAAAGCCAGAAATCAAACCAAACTATAAAGTTGACTACAGTGTAAAAGCAACTCCAGATGAACTATCAACAACAGTAATGAAAGGTGATGCGGATATTGCTATAGTGCCTTCAAATATGGCTGCCATTGCTTACAATAAGACTAAAGATTATGCTATAGCAGGAACTACAGGGTCTGGGTCGTTATATTTAATTTCAACAGAGGAATTAAATAGTTACGATGACCTAAAAGGAAAAACTATAGTAAACACTGGGAAAGGTCTTACACCTGATATAACAACTCAAACTATTTTAAAGGATAAAGGTATCGATGTTAGTAATGATGTAACTTTGGACTATGTAAATGCAGTTAGTGAACTAGTTCCAATGATCGTTTCAGGAAAAGCAAATACGGCGGTTGTACCAGAGCCAGCACTTAGCGCATTGATGGCTAAAAAAGAAAATGTAAAGATATTTAAAAGTCTAAATGATGAATATAAAGATTTGAACGAATCAAAATTTGGATTTCCTCAAGCAACCGTAATTGTAAAATCGAGTTTTCTAAAAGATAACAAAGAATTTGTGGAAGGATTTTTAACAGAGGTAAACAAAAGTGTAGTTTGGGCGAACTCAAATAAAAGTGAATTAGCAAACTATTGTGGAGAAATAGGAGTTTCTACAGAGAAGGCTATAATAGAAAAATCAATAGAAAGAGCAAATTTAAAGTATATACCCATTAATGAAACAAAGAAAGAGTACAATACATATTTCAATTATTTATTTGACAGCAATCCAAAATCATTAGGAGGCAGTTTACCAGATGAAGGAATTTTCATGGAAAAATAGATCTCAAGTTTTTATTGCGACACTGCTTTTAATTGCAATTTGGGAGATAGCAGCAATCATAATCGATAATAGTATATATCTTCCAACTGTAGAAGTTGTCGTAAAAAATTTAGGTCAAATTATTGTACAGGATGATTTCTTTTTAAATATATATTATTCTATGTATAGGACATTAGTAAGCTTCATGATTGCGTTAATATTAGCGTTAATAGCTGGAATAGCTTCATCATTTACTATGATTATAAGAAATATATTAAGACCTATAAACGCGCTTGCTACTTCTATTCCTACCATGATACTCGTTGTACTTTCTTTAATATGGTTTGATAAAAATAATGCACCCTATATAGTTGGAGTGTTTATAGTGTTTCCATTATTATTCGATGCAGTTACTAGTTCTATAGATAGTGTTGACAAAAACTTAGTTGAGATGGCAAAAGTATATAAAGTTAGTACAATAGAAATTATAAGAAAAATATTTTTTCCGGCTATTAAATTTCAAGTATTAGGTATGTTTATATCATCTTTTTCATTAGCCTT
The DNA here is from genome assembly GCF_018917235.1 of Metaclostridioides mangenotii. Lineage (GTDB taxonomy): Bacteria > Bacillota > Clostridia > Peptostreptococcales > Peptostreptococcaceae > Metaclostridioides. The sequence continues at coordinate 273,209 of NZ_JAHLOF010000003.1, read as the reverse complement.
TAAGGTAGTTATAGCTGGAGAAGTATTCGGACAGCCAAAGTATGGAATAGGAACAGTTATACAATATGAAAAAATGAACTTCAATACGGAAGCAATTTTTGCTTGGATTGTTATAATTGCATTAATTTCGTTTTTTCTTGGTTTACTTCAAAATTTAGGCAAAAAATCAATGTTTAGGTGGATGACATAGATGGATATTATTATAAAAAATTTGTATAAGAGTTATGAAGAAAAAGACGTATATAAAGACTTTAGTATAGATTTTATAGAAAATAAAGTAAATACAATAGTAGGAAAATCGGGTTGTGGAAAGACTACACTTCTTAAAATTGTTTCAGGGATGGAAAAGAAAAATGATGGTGAAATCCTTGGTGTAGACTTGAACTCCATAAGTTATATTTTTCAAGAGGATAGGCTATTAGATTGGCTTACTGTAGAAGAAAACTTAGAATTTGTACTAAAAAATGATTATGATAAAAATTTCCTTAAAAAAGTATGTAGTAAGTATTTAGATATGGTTGGTATAGTAGATTACAGAAATTATTACCCACAAAAACTTAGTGGAGGTCTAAGGCAAAGAGTAAATATTGCTAGGGCACTAGCTAAACCGTCAAAGCTTATATTAATGGATGAACCATTTAAATCAATTGATATTATCAATAAAATGGAGATAATGAGCTCTTTTAAAGATATAATATCAAAAGAAAAACGAACTGTACTGTTTGTTACACATGATATTGAAGAAGCAGTTTACTTTGATGGATTTATATATGTGTTGGGTCAAAATCCAGTTAAAATTGTGAAACAATACGAGAATAATGACAACATATCTAATAGAATATTAGATATAAAGGAAGATATAATAAAAAATATATAGCCAATTATGTAACTGATAAGAGCTGATACAGCATAGTGTATATCTATGTTGCATCAGCTCTTTTTACTTAATATCATTTGTCTGAATAAATTGGAATAATTTTTTATTGGTAACTTAGCATCAATATATGGCACCTTAGAGAACTACTAGTTGTATTAAATAAATATTCAATGTATACTCAATTTATCTAATATTTGTATATGAAATTTAATATAAAATATAAAGCATTTGTGAACTAGTATTTTACGAGGAGGATATATGAAAATTATAGTTGAACATACTTCCTGTGAAGAGAACAAAATCATTTTAAAATGTGCACACTTAGACGATGAAATGTTAGAAATATTAGCATTTTTGAAAGAAAGAACTATAAAATTATTAGCACACCGAGATGGAGAAGTTTTTATGTTAATGCCAGATGAAATTTTCTATGCTGAGACTTTAGATGGAAGAACGATACTTTATACAAAAGATGATATTTTTTATTCACAAGATTCACTTGCTCATCTGGAAACAAAATATTCAGATATGGGATATATTAGGATAGGAAAATCACAGCCAGTAAACTTAAGATATATTAAAAAACTGAAAAATATGTCCAATAGGCGCATAGAGGTAACTCTAAAAAGTGATGAAAAATTAATTGTATCAAGGCACTATATTCAGGAATTTAAAAGTAAATTAGGAATCATATAATAATGGTAAAATAGGAGGATTATAAATGAAAGATAAAAGAACTTTAGATTTAATACAAAGATATTATCTGTTTATTTATGAGTCGAAGACTACATCTGGAGTTTACTTCTTAGCATTTGTGATTTTGTATCTGTTTTTAGGGTTAGCAGTACCACAAAAGGTTACTGTAGATATTATTACTGCAATACAAATGATGGGAGCTTGTTTTCTAATAGGGTTTAGTCAGCATGCTATTGTGTCATATGAAAAAATAACAGTAAAACGAGCTTTTATTTGGATGATATTCTCAACAATAGTCACATTTACTTTTTCTATAGGATTTAGATGGTTTGAAGCATATCCCACTTGGTGTCAGGTAGTATTTTATACTTTTATGATAGGTGGGTTTGCAATGATGTGGCTAGCAGTTAAATGGCACTCCGAAAGAGAAAATAAAAAACTTAATGATAATTTAAAATCTTATCAGAATAAATTAAAGTAGATTAAAATAAATTCGAGTACAAGATCAATTATTAGAATTTTATGCAATGATTCTAAGTCTAGGTCTCTTGATTATAAGTAGTAATGTGTAAATTATAAGGGGGGTACTTTTATGGATGTTATAGTTGTTGACAATATAACCGTAGATTATGGTGGAGGAAAAGGTGTATTCGACCTAACATTTAAGGTGAGAAGTGGAGAAGTACTAGGCTTTTTGGGTCCAAATGGTGCTGGGAAAACTACTACAATTCGTCAGTTGATGGGATTTGCTCATCCAGATAAGGGAAGTTGTAGTATTCTTGGACTCGACTGCAAAAATAAAACAGCAAAAATTCAAAAAGATATAGGTTATTTGCCAGGCGAAATTGCATTTATGGGTGATATGACGGGGATGCAATTTATAAAATTTATTGCGGATATGAAGGGTTTAAAAGATTTAACTCATGCATATGAGCTTATATCTTATTTTGAACTCAATACTAGTGGAAAAATAAAAAAGATGTCAAAAGGTATGAAGCAAAAGATAGGAATTGTATGTGCTTTTATGCAAAACCCTAAAATACTAATTATGGATGAGCCTACTAGTGGCTTAGACCCCCTAATGCAAAATAAATTCGTAGAGCTTGTAAGATTAGAAAAAGAAAAGGGTACGACTATATTGATGTCCTCACATATGTTTGAAGAAATTGAAAGAACTTGTGACAGAGCAGTTATTATTAAAGAAGGTAAGTTAGTAGCTGTCGAGGATATGGGAACTTTAAAAGAAACAAAGAGAAAAGGATTTATAGTTACTATGCAAAACTCTATTATGGCAAAGAGTTTTGCTAATGAAGTAGACGGTGTGGAATCAGTCAAAGAAAACGTTGTGACTGTAGGTGTAAAGGGAGATATAATGCCTTTTATAAAAGCTTTAGGAAAATATACCATATTGAATTTAGAGCCAGTAACTCAAAGTTTAGAGAATTTATTTATGCACTATTATGGAGGTGTAGAAAATGATTAGTATGCCATTGTTTAAAAGGGAATTAAAGTCTATATGGAAGATATTTATCATATTTTTAGCTGTACTTACAATGTATACAACAGTTATTTTATCTATGTTTGATCCAGATCTTGGAAATATTTTGGCAGACTTTGAAAAAGCTATGCCTGGGATAATGGCAGCAGTTGGGATGAAAGGTGCAGGGGCTACTAGTTTAGTTGGCTATGCGGCGTCATATCTGTTTGGATTTATCATGATAGTGTTTCCAATGATATTCTCTATAATTTTATCGAATAAATTAGTTGCTAAGTATGTAGATAATGGATCAATGGCTTATTTACTAGCTACACCAAATACTCGAAGAAAGATAGTATGTACGCAGGCAATATTTTCAATTTTATGCACGGCACTCCTTATTACATTAGTAACGATAATAGGAATTACGTATAGCGAATATGCATTCCCAGATGAGTTAAATATACAAAAATATATACTTTTAAGCGTTGGTGCTTTTGGATTACAAATAGCAATTGGTGGATTTGGTTTTTTAGTTTCTTGTATAAGTAATGAGACAAGAATATCATATTCTCTTAGCATTGGTCTACCAATAGCTTGTTATATTATTCAGATGGTTGCAAACCAAGGAGATAAATTTGAAAATCTAAAATACGCAACATTTTTCACATTATTTTCACCTGAAAAGATTGTTGCTGGAGATAACGAGGCACTTTGGATGTTGGGTGGCTTATATATAGCAGGAGTTATAATGTATATAATCGGCTGTAAGTGTTTTGAAAAACGCAATTTACCAATTTAAATATACAATAACATTAATAGACAAAGAGTGGGAATTAGTACTTTACTCTTTGTTTTATTGTTTTGTGAAGCTTGTTAGTACCACAGTTAATAATGTATACTATTAATTATTGAGATTTTGTTTAACATAGTTTAATATAAGGGGGAAAGGCTAAGTGAGTTTTATAAATTGCATACTTTTTAAAGGCCTAACAGAAGATGAAGTAAAAACTACACTTGATTTATCGGAGTCTAAAAGATTTGATTACAAAAAAGATTCGTGTATATTTGAAAGAGATGATATACCAGAATACATGTATGTACTGATAAGTGGAGCTGTTCAAATAGAGAAAGTCGATGTTAACGGAAAGCGGATAATTATGAATGTATTTAGAGAAGAAGGAACTATCTTTGGAGAAGTTTATTTGTATTTGAGTCATCACTCTTATGACTATTCTTGTATAGCAATAGAAAAATCAGAAGTATTAGCTATTCCAAAGTCCTTCTTTGATGCAAATAATGGAAGCAATGAAATACTAAGAAAGATAACATACAACATGCTAGAGATACTTTCAGAAAAAGCTTATCATTTAAATCAAAAAGTTTTAATTTTAGGTAGTTTTTCACTCCGCCAAAAATTATCAAACTTTTTACTACAAAAATCTAGAGATTCGGGTACGATACAGTTAGGATTTAATAGAGAGGAGTTGGCGGACTATATTGGAACTACTCGTCCATCGCTCTCAAGGGAATTAATGAACATGGAAAATGACGGATTGATTAGAGTTGAGAAAGACGTAATTGTTATAATAGATATGGAACGTTTAGCTGAAATTTCATAAAAAAATTAAAAAAGTTTTTAACATGTAACATATGTTACAGAATAGCCTCCTAATTTGCTTTATACTTTTAATTACAGAAAGCGAAAAAAATTTAGGAGGTTTTTAATATGAGTAAAATGTTTTGTTATCAATGTCAAGAAACAGCTGGAAATAAAGGATGTACTATGGGTGGGGTTTGCGGAAAGAAACCAGAAGTTGCAAACGCACAAGACTTTTTGATTTGGCTTACAAAAGGTACATCAGAAATAACAACAAGACTTAGAAAAGAAGGAAAAATAGTTAGCAAAGAAGTAAATCATTTAATAACTTTAAATTTATTTACAACAATTACAAATGCTAACTTTGATATAGACGCAATAAATGCCAGAGTAGAAAAAACTTTATTAGTTAAAGAAGAATTATTAAAAGAACTTTCAAATAAAGATAATTTATCAGAGGCTGCTCTTTGGAGCGATAAAAATTCTAATGTTTGGGCTGAAAAATCTACATCAGTAGGAGTTCTTTCAACAGAGGATGAAGATATTAGAAGTTTAAGAGAACTAATAACATATGGTTTAAAAGGATTATCAGCTTACTCTAAACACGCTAATGTACTTTTAGAAGATGATGAAGAAGTAGACAAGTTTTTACAGATAGCTTTAGCTTCAACTCTTGATGATAGTTTATCAGTAAATGATTTAGTAGGATTAACACTAGAAACAGGAAAATTTGGTGTTGCAGGTATGAGTTTACTTGATAAAGCAAATACTACAACTTACGGAAACCCTGAAATGACAAAAGTAAATATAGGAGTTGGAAACAGACCAGGTATACTAGTTTCTGGACACGACCTAAGAGATATGGAAATGTTATTAAAACAAACAGAAGGAACAGGAGTAGATGTATACACACACTCTGAAATGTTACCAGCTCACTACTATCCAGCATTTAAAAAATACGATCATTTTGTAGGAAACTATGGAAATGCATGGTGGAAACAACAAGAGGAGTTCGAATCATTCAACGGACCAATTTTAATGACAACAAACTGTATAGTTCCGCCAAGAGATAGTTACAAAGAAAGAATTTATACTACAGGGGCTTCTGGTTTCCCAGGATGTAAACACATTTCAGGAGATATAGGAGAAGAAAAAGACTTTAGTGAAATAATTGAACATGCTAAGAAATGCCAAGCTCCAAAAGAAATAGAAACTGGAGAAATAATAGGTGGATTTGCACATAATCAAGTATTTGCACTTGCAGATAAAGTTGTAGAAGCAGTTAAGACTGGTGCTATAGAGAAATTTGTAGTAATGGCAGGTTGTGATGGCAGACAAAAAGGTAGAAGTTACTACACAGATTTTGCTGAATCACTACCAGAAAAAACTGTAATACTTACAGCTGGATGTGCTAAATACAGATATAATAAATTAAATTTAGGTGATATAGGTGGAATACCTAGGGTACTTGATGCTGGTCAATGTAACGACTCATATTCACTAGCTGTGATAGCACTTAAACTTAAGGAAATATTTGAACTAAACGATATAAATGATCTTCCTATAATCTACAACATAGCTTGGTATGAGCAAAAAGCAGTAATAGTACTATTGTCTCTACTATATTTAGGAGTAAAAGATATACATCTTGGGCCAACTCTACCAGCATTCTTATCACCAAATGTTGCGAATGTATTGGTAAAAGAGTTCGGGATATCTGGAATACAATCAGTAGAGGAAGATATGGAACTTTTCTTCCCAGAAAGTAAGGAAGGTGAAGAAGTGGAAGGTAATAATAAAATAACAGGAGATATGATAATGGGTGATGTACTTCGTGCTCATCCAGAATTAGCACCAGTTTTCATGGATATGGGAATGCATTGTCTAGGATGCCCATCATCTCAAATGGAAAGTATATCAGATGCTTGTGCAGTACACGGACTAAAAGAACAAGAAGTATTAGATAAATTAAACAGTTTTTTAAATAAGTAATTTAAATCAAATTGATATGGACTAGATATTTAAAAAATATCTGGTTCATATCTAATGAATGATAAGAAGGTGAAAAAATGAGCAAATATTTAGGACCTATTCATTTTCTAGTTTACGGAAAAGTTCAACAAGAAGAAGATATGGTAGAGAATATATTAGATTTATCAAAAGAACAAGGTTGGAACATAGGCTTAAAAGACGAAGTTGATATGAAAGTTGGTGTAATAGAGCGAGCGCCACTTGATACAGTCATAGATACTGGTAATATTCACGGTTGGCTTCAGGATCAGGTATCTCTTGTGGAAAAACGCTTTGCTTATGTAGTTAGTAAATTGCTTTTAGAAGAAAAAAATAGAAAAGATTTATTAATAAAAGTAATGAAAGAATTAGGGCGTGAAAATTCAAGGGAAATTGAAAACATAGAATCAATTACTCCAGAAGATATATATCTGACAATAAACAAGATATTTTTAGATGGAATGCCATGTGATAGAGCAAATGAAATAATCGAAAAAGATGATGATAAAGTCGTTTGGAGGCTTAGAATAGATGTTCATGAAGAGTATTGGGATCATGGAATTCCAGTTCAAGTTTATCACGATTTAAGAAAAGCTTGGCTTGATGGATATGTTGAGAATTCAGGCATCGAATTAGAACAGTTAGATGGCAACACTTATCAACTGATGAGGAGAAGATAATATGTATGCTATAGAAGTTTTAGTTAAAGAACACGAAAATATTTTGAGATTCACTGATCAAATGGAAAGAATATGTATAAAAATCATTGATGGAGCCGAAGTAGATACTAATTTGTTTAGAAAAGCAATAGTTTTTATAAGAGAATACGCTGATGCACATCACCATGGTAAAGAAGAAAAAATATTATTTCAATATATGATTGATAACTTAGGATCAGTTGCTAATACTCTTGTCAGAAATGGTATGCTAGTGGAGCACGACTTAGCAAGATTAAACGTACTCGAAATGGAAAAAGCTATAAATAGATATGAGGAAACTCATAGTACAGAGGATAAACTAAGTATAATTTCAAATATGATGGGATATACATATTTACTTAGACGTCACATCGAAAAAGAAGATGGAGTGGTTTATCCATACGCAGAAAAAAACCTTAGCCAAGAGCATTTAGACGAAATAGATATTAAATCTAAGGAAATTGAAGATGGAGTAACTGAAAGAGAAGATTACTCTGAACACCTGAAATTTTTAGATAATCTGAGTCAAATGTAATAACTACCCTTAAAGTAGACTAAATATTAGTCAAACTACTTTAAGGGTTTTTGTTTTTAAAAATCTGTATTGACATTTAATATTACTGATGATATTCTTTGTATAAAGTTACAATATATTATACATTTGTACAATATAAAAAACGAAATCGTCTTATATATAAGATATATGTAATTTAATATTTATATTGTTTATAAATATTATGGATTTTTTAAGTATGTACTAAATATTGTACATATTAAAATAAATATAATATGTTTGAAAGGGGACTATTATGATAACAAAGAGAATTGAATCTACAAGACAGAATTACATTAACTCAAAACCTGCTATTTCATATGAAAGGGCGAGAATTTGGACTGAATCACATAAAAGGACTGAAGGCGAGTCAGTCGCAATCAGAAGAGCCAAAGCATTTAGAGATACGTGTGAGCAACTAGATGTAAATATATTTGATGGCGAGCTTATTGTTGGCGCTATTGGTGAATTTAGAAAATGTGGAATTCTAACTCCTGAGTTTTCTTGGACATGGGTTGATAGAGAGATGGATAACTTTGATAAAAGAATTCAGGATCCGTATATAATGACTGATGAACAAAGAGCTTTTGTTAGAAAAAATATATTTCCATATTGGGAGGGAAAATCTTTAGAAGAGGCGTTTTTATCTCGTTTACCCGACCAAACTGCAAAAGTAGCAGTTGATACAGGGTTTGTCGATAACGACTCAAAGTGGAGACAAGCGGTTGGAGAAATTACCCCAGATTATCAAGATGTACTTTTCAAAAAAGGCTTTGCGGGTATTATCGAAGACGCCAAAGAAAATATGTCTAAACTATCTATAACTTCATCAGAAGATATGGAAAAGAAAGAGTTTTATGAATCAATCATAATCACTTCTGAAGGGATTATAACATTTGCAAATAGATATGCGTCTAAGGCAAGAGATATGGCATATAAAGAAAATGATATCAATAGAAAGGATGAATTGATAAAAATAGCTGAAATATGCAATATTGTGCCAAAAAATCCTCCAAAGACATTTTATGAAGCTATTCAATTCGTTTGGTTTACACAAGTTGGAGGTATAATTTCAGAAAACCCGCTTGCACTTAATCCAGGGAGATTTGATCAATACATGTATCCTTACTATAAATCAGACTTAGAAAAAGGATTAATGACTCAAGAGCAAGCTCAAGAACTTGTGGATTCACTTTGGTTGAAGTTATCTGAGTGGGTTTGGACTATTTCAGCTAATACAGCTGATTTCTTCGCGGGATACAATCAATTTCAAAATCTAACAGTAGGTGGAAAAACAAGAGAAGGTAAGGATGCGACTAATGATGTTTCATATTTATGCTTAAATGCAACGGAAAGAGTAAAAACTCATCAACCAGGTTTAAGCGTTAGGATCCATCAGGATTGCCCTAGTGAATTTTTAGATTCTGTTACTAATTTGGTGAGTAAAGGAACTGGATTCCCAGCTATTCACAATGACAATGTAGGATATCAAATGCTTATAAATGCAGGATACGAGCCTGAAGATGCTAGAGATTGGAGCAACTGTGGATGTGTTGTACCACATTTTAGAAAAACGGGAGAGTGGACATCTGCTGTAAATATTAACTTTACAGCTGCTCTAGAATTTGCATTAAACCAAGGTGAAAGTAGAATTTCTGGTGAAAAAATTGGATTAGATGAGAATAATCCTGCAAAATTTGAATCTTATGAAGAAGTTGAAGAAGCTTTTTACAAACAATTTGATAATTTAATTGAGCATTCAATTATAGCGACATTGGTAGCACAAAGACTTCATAAAGAGATGGTACCAAGACCGTTTTTATCATCATGCATAGAGGATTGCATGATAAAGGGAAAAGATTTAGTAAATGCCGGTGCAAAATACAACTTAGGACCAGTTTTAACAGGTATAGGTTTAGCAGTTACTTCAAACTCTCTAGCTGTTATTAAAAAACTTGTTTTTGAGGATAGAGTGACTACAATGGAAACTATTATCAAAGCACTTGATGCAAATTGGGATGGCTATGAGGAGTTAAGACAACTTGCTCTAAACGTACCCAAATACGGTAATGATATAGATTTTGTAGATGATATTGCAATAAAAATGGCAAATCATTACTACAGTGAAGGCCATAAATATACAGACATAAACGGAAATAATTTCAACACTGCATTTATGGGGATTTCTAACTATTTGCCAACTGGAAAGGTTGTTGGAGCTACACCATGTGGTAGAAAAGCAAAAGAACCATTATCTGAAGGAGTATCACCATTTGCTGGATCAGATACATCAACACCACTAGCAGCGATGAGATCTGCAGCAAAACTTAATCAGGACGTTCACTCTGGAGGAACTTTATTGAATTTAAGATTAAATGAGGATTTAGTTAAGACAAAGAGAGGCCAAAGCAATTTGGGGTCTATGATACAATCATTTTTCTCTTTAGGTGCTTTCCATGTTCAGTTTAACACTATATCTACAGAAGTACTGCGTAAAGCTCAGGAAAAGCCAGAAGATTACAAAGATTTATTGGTTAGAGTTGCAGGATATAGTACACAGTTTGTAAATCTATCTAAATCTATGCAAGATGCTATTATAGCTAGAACTGCACATGAAAATTACTAAATATAAAATTTATTTTAAAATATCAAGATAAAAAATAGATTGTTAAATGAGATATAAAAAAACCGGATTAGATCTAGGAGGAAGTAGTATGAAAGATATTAGAGGATATATAATGGAACCACAAAATTTTTCTGTTAACGACGGTGATGGAATAAGAACAAATATATTTTTTGCTGGCTGTCCTCTAAGATGCAGTTGGTGTTCAAATCCTGAGAGCCATACCTCTTCCAATAAAATTGCTTATTACAAAAAGACTTGTGTAAACTGTAAAAAATGTGTAGATATTTGTGAGAATGATGTAGGGATAGATTTAAACGATAAATCTAATAGAATTAAGTGTAATTCATGCGGTAAGTGTTCAGAAATTTGTCCAACGAAGAGTAGGAAAAATTTAATTTATAAATATAGCTTAAAAGATATAATGAAGGTAATAGAAAAGCAAAAATTATTTTATAATTTTTCCGATGGAGGAATGACTTTTTCAGGTGGAGAAGCAACTCATCAAGAAAAATTTCTAAGAGAACTTGTAAATGAGTGTTATGATAAAGCAATAGATATGGCTATAGAAACGTGTGGTTATTTCGAATTTGATAAAGTCAAAGATATCTTAGAAAAATTAGATTTGATATTTGTAGATATAAAGCACATGGATGATGATAAGCACAAACAATTTACTGGGGTAGGAAATAAAGAAATTCTTGGTAACATATCGAAAATGAATGAATTAAAGGTACCAATTGTAGTTAGAATTCCTGTAATTGATGGAGTAAATTCTGATATTGAAAATATCAGAGCAACAGCTAAATACATCAAAGATAATGTGTCAAATCCAAAGATAGAATTATTGCCATACCATTCCTTTGGAGATGGTAAATATGAAGCATTAGGTCTTAATATACCATCAGAAAAATTTAAAAGACCTTCTTTAGAAGATTTAGAAAAACTATATGAAATCATAGAAAAAGAAGGTGTAGAAATAGTAAGCTACAAGTAAATTGAGATGTATGTAAAGTGCTAACAAAAGTTTTAATAAAAAACATTTGTTGGTACTTTTTTTATGTAAATTAATTGATATTGATTATGTAGGGAAAAAGAAATATAATTAAGTAAATGATAATGAATTACAATTTCAAATAGATTAATAATTAACCAATTTAGAACAAACAAAATATCTGATAAAAAGGAGTTCTGGAAAATGAAACATATATATAAGATTAATACAAAAGAGAAGCCTACTTCAATGCTTAATCAATATACTGATATACGTATGAAGTTTTCAACAATGCGAAAACAAAATTCAAATCTAATCATTAGTGAAGAAAAAGAAATCATCTATGATATAAAACCAGAGTACGGCAGAGGTTTTATTAAATATTATAAATTAATGGACGATGTTATGCTTGTAATTTACGATACAGTATTCGATAATGAAATGATTACTGAGTTCGATTTATCTGATGAATATTTTGAAATAGAATATTGTATAGACGGTAGTCTCACATTTATAGAAGATAGAGTAGGTAAGATGTGTTTAAAATCTAATGAGCTATCTATTTCAATGTCCCGTGAAACATGTGGAATGGTTATAAATCGTGCTGGCCAAAAATATCAAGGTATTTCTATAATGACAGAGAAAACAGATATTACATCATTTTTTGGCAGTAGTGGTATTAAATTGTGGGAGGATACTATTGAAACCTTAGAGAATGATCTTAGAAATCAATACTATCAAGGAATAAAAGGATCACCTGAGGTATCCAATATATTTCTACAAATTTTTAATTGTAAATTGCCTTATAGATCTAAAATTTTGTTTTTTGAGAGTAAAGTTATGGAGTTATTATCAAAAATTGCTTCATATGAAATTTTAGATAATAACGAAATATATAACACTCAGTTAGATGAATTTGAGATTTCTCAAATTAAAAAAGTTCCAGAGATATTAATGGAAAATTTATATGAGCTTCCAACGATAAATGTTATCTCAAAAAAATTAGCAATTAACAAAAATAAGCTGACAAAAGGTTTTAAAGCAATATATGGTGATACTATATTTAGATATCATAGAAAAATGTGCCTACAAAGAGCGACTATATTGTTATCAGACACGGATAAATCCATAAGAGAAATAGCACTAGATGTAGGTTATTCTAATCCGAGCAATTTTTGCTATGCTTTTAAAAGGGAATTTGGTATAACTCCAATGCAATATAAAGTTGACTCAACAAAATTACCCAGTTAACTTAAAAATTTAAACAGATATATTTATATATCAAAGGATTTGCGAAATGCACTTGGAGTTATACCGTAAACTTTTTTAAATGCTGCTGAAAATTTACTTGCACTTTCATATCCTAAGGTTGAAGCAATATTGTGTATACTCATATCATCATGTGATAAAAATCTAAGAGCTTGTTCCATTTTTTTGTGCTTGATATACTCGTAAATTGTTTTGCCATAGGTAGCTTTAAAGCACCTTCTTAGTTTAGATTCACTCATCTCTGCAATATTAACCATTTCATCTATAGTCGGTGGTGTTAAAATATTCTTATCCAACTCAGATTTTAACAACCACATAAACTGTAAATTTTGATAGCTTAAATGGTTATGACGTGATTTACTTAGAAGTGTTTCTTCATTTTCTAAATTACGTTTAATTATTGAAAATATTTCATAAGTCTTTCCTAAATAATAAATAAAAGGCAGATCTGATCTTCTTATTGCATATTTCAACTGTTCAAATATCATAATCAATTCAGGAGTATTGTAATGGTTTAAATTTATTATTACATTGTCAGATAAATTATAAGAAAACTCATCCATATATTTTGTAATAAAATCTTCATGTAAAAGGGCAAAAGTATACCATACAGGTTCATCTGTACCAATAGTTATTTTAAACTGCGTTCCTTTATTAATCAAAAGGTGTATACCTTGGTATAAACGTTTTGTTTTTTTCCCATTCTCTGTAATAGTTATGTTTCCGCTGTATAAAGAGCATATTAATATATGATTATTAGGAATATTATAAATATAATTAACTGGTTTAAGCAGAGTAAAATAAGCATCACTGAATATTAATCCGTCGTAAGGAATAACTTCCACAAACCAACTATCTCCATTTTCTTTAGGAAGTCGATAAATACTTCCATTCCCGTATTTAAATTTCTTGCAATTTAGTTGTAATGCAAAGTCACTAATCACTTCAGTTCTTTTATCATCTATATTCATGAATTTATCCTCTCATATATTATTGTATATGCAATTTTATAATTATATCCACATGTTAACATATTAATATTTTTAAAACAATATATCAAATGATCCAAAACGGTATAATTATACACCAATTTCACAATTTAATTTAATAGAAATAAGTTTGTATGCATTGAGTTTACTTGACTTTATACGTTAGTGTTAAATTTAGAACCTAATTTAATGCAAATGATAATTATTGACAGTTGAAAAAGCGTATTGATATAATACTCATGAATCGATTATAGCTAGCTAATGTAATTCAAAAGTTATTTATGAATTTTTTATACAATAATGGAGGGATAAATGAAATCAAAAAATTTATACTTAATATTTTAGGATAAGTATATATGTAATAAAAAATACTTAGCTTAAATCATTATAAATATGAGGAGATACGAGATGAGTCTAAAAAAAATAAAACTAATTACTATAGCTTGTATAGTTTTTATGATATCTATGTTAGCAATTGGGTGCACTAATAGCAGTAGTAGCAGAGAAAAAATGGAGGAAGCTTCTAAAACAAGAACTGTCAAAACAGTTAAAGGAGATATAGAGGTGCCTGTTAATCCTAAGAGAATAGTTATAAATTATTTTCAGGGTGATTTGCTCGCACTTGGTGTAAAGCCTATAGCTATGAATACAGTTGGAGGAAAAACTGCGTTCGAAGAAGAGCTTAAGGATGTTAAAGAAATTGAAAAATGGGAACCAGAAGAAGTAATGGCACTTGAACCTGATTTGATAATAGTAATTGATGAAGAACAATATGAGAAATTACATAAAATTGCACCAACGATACTTGTTCCTTTTACGGAAATGTCTGCTAAAGAGAGACTAACTCTTATAGGTGATGCTGTTGGAAAGCAAGAAGAAGCTAAAAAATTACTTAATGATTTTGACAAAAAAATAGAAGAAAGCAAACAGAAGCTAGAAAAAGCAGGAATAATGGATAAAACTTTTACTTTATTAGAGAATAATTCAGGAAAAGTATGGGTGTTTGGTAATAAATGGGGTAGAGGCGGAGAAGTATTTTATGATTATCTTGATCTAAAAGCCCCTGATATTATTGAAAAAGAGATAATAGATGGAGATCAATATAGGGAATTATCATTAGAAGCTTTACCTGAGTACTGTGGCGATTTTATAATTAAGTCGGTTTGGGACGAAAAGGACAATCTAAAAGATAATAATCTGTGGAAAAATATATCAGCAGTAAAAGAAGATCGAGTTATAACTACGAATGCTGAATTATATTACTATATGGATATTTATTCTATGAATGCCCAACTTGATATTTTTGTCAATGATATTCTAAAAACTATAAAAAAGTAGAGCGAATTTAAATAGAAGATCTAGGTTGAATATAAAATATTTGTAAAATGAGGTGGCATAAAATGATAATGAAAAAATTGAAATTTATTCCTTTGGCTTGTATGGTTTTTATGATTTCAATGTTGGCAATTGGTTGTTCTAATAGTAGCAGCAATAGCGAGAAAGAGTCAGAAGGCGAAGCAAAAACTAGAACGGTAAAAACAATTAAAGGTGATGTTGAAGTTCCTGCTAACCCAAAGAGAATAGTTGTAAATTTTTATCAAGGGGATTTGCTGGCATTAGGTGTAAAACCTATAGCAACAGAAAAAGCTGAGGGAGAAGTAGCTTTTAAAAATGAACTAGATGATGTTGCAACAATTGATAAATGGGAACCAGAAGAAGTAATGGCACTTGATCCAGACCTTTTAATAGTAACAAGTGAGGAAGATTATGAAAAATTAAATAAAATAGCACCGACAATACTTATTCCATTCGGAGAATTTTCAACAGAAGAGAGAGTAACCCTTTTAGGTGATGCAGTTGGTAAGCAAGAAGAGGCTAAAAAAGTACTCGATAATTTTAGTAATAAAGTAGAAGATAGCAAAGATAAATTAGATAAAGCAGGAGTTATGGATAAAACGTTCACATTGCTAGAAAGTCATTCTGGAAAGACATGGATTTACGGAAATAAATATGGTAGAGGTGGAGAAATATTCTATGATTATCTAGATCTTAAAGCGCCGGCTGTGATAGAAAAGGAAATAATCGACGCAGACCAATACAGAGAAATATCATTAGAAGCTTTATCTGAATACTGTGGAGATTATGTAATTAACTCAACATGGGGCGGAAAGGATACTTTATCTAACAACGATGTATGGAATAATACTACAGCAGTAAAAGAAGGAAGAGTTATAAAAACTAGTGCAGAATTATACTTCTATGTAGATATATATTCTATGGATGTGCAGCTTGATAATTTTGTAGATGCTATTCTAGCTACTACCGATAAATAGAGATAATTTTGATAAAAAAATGTATGTCGGTCATACATAAAATACTCATAAAGGTGAGGCGATACAAAGTGATTATAAAAAGAATGAAATTTATTCCTTTGGCTTGTATGATTTTTATTATTTCGATGTTGGCAATTGGTTGCTCTAATAGTAGTAATATTAATAAAAAATCAGAAGCTGAGCCTAATACAAGAAAAGTAAGAACCGTTAAAGGTGATATTGAAGTTCCATCAAACCCAAAGAGAGTAGCTGTAAGTTGTTACCAAGGGGATTTACTAGCAATGGGTGTAAAACCTATAGCAACAGAAAAACCTAAGGAAGAATCAGCATTTAAAAATGAATTAGCTGGTGTTGCTACAATTGAAAAATGGGAGCCAGAAGAAGTAATGGAGCTTGATCCAGATTTGTTGATAGTAGTAAAAGAGGAAGACTATGAAAAATTAAATAAAATAGCACCGACTATACTTATTCCTTTTGGAGAACTAACTACGGAAGAGAGAGTAACTCTTATAGGTGAGGCTGTTGGAAAGCAGGAAGAAGCTAAAAAGGTAATAGATAATTTTAAACAAAAAGTAAAAGATAGCAAAGAAAAGTTAAATAAAGCAGGAGTAATGGATAAGACCTTTACATTAATAGAAAGTGATTCTGGTAAGACATTGATGATATTTGGTAATAAATATGGTAGAGGAGGAGAAATATTTTATGACTACCTTGACCTTAAAGCGCCAGATATAATAGAAAAAGAAATTATAGATGCAGACCAATATAGAGAGCTATCACTAGAAGCCTTACCTGAATACTGTGGAGATTATGTGATTAACTCAACTTGGGGAGGTCCAAATATCTTAGCAGACAACGATATATGGAATAATATTAAAGCAGTAAAAGAAGGAAGAGTTATAAAAACTAGTGCAGAATTATACTTCTATGTAGATATATATTCTATGGATGTACAACTTGATAAATTCGTTGATGCTATTCTAGATACTACTAATAGATAGATCTGTATAATTTTAAGTTTTATAAAATAATTATGTAAGAAGGAATTGAAATGCAAACACAAAATTTAGAATCACAAAAAAGAGGTAAAGTAGATTTTATATTATTTATGGCTATAGGCTTAGTACTTTTAATTATTTTTTTAGCTGGGTCCATTTCATTTGGTGCAGCTAATATGGATATAGCAACGGCATGGGAAGCTATAATAAAATTTAATCCAAATATAACTGAACATCAAATTATTAGGACACTTCGCTTACCTCGTACTTTCGGAGATATTATTGTTGGAGCAAGTCTAGCAGTTGCAGGGGCGATAATGCAGGGAAGTACGAGAAACCCATTAGCCGACTCAGGTCTTATGGGAGTAAATTCAGGTGCTGCCTTTGCAATAGCAATTTGTTTAGCTTTTTTCCCAGGAAGTTCGTATTCTAATCTTAGCTTATTTTCATTTGCAGGTGCAGGACTAGGAGTTGGGATAACTTATTTTATTGCTTCATTAAGTAAGAGAGGAATGACGCCACAAAGGCTTGTACTATCTGGAATCTCAATATCTATGCTTTTCAGTGCAATGAGTTCCTATATTGCAATTAAGTTTAATATTGGGCAACAGCTTAGCTACTGGTCATCAGGAGGGGTAGCTAGTGTTTCTTTCGGAGACCTTCTAGTAGTCGCACCGTGGTTCATTATGGGTATGATATTATCAATTATACTGTCCCCTTCAATTACAGTACTGAGTTTAGGTGAAGACGTAGCTAAGGGATTAGGTCAGAAGACCGTATTTGTTAAATCGGTAGCATCAATAGTAGTACTTATACTGGCAGGAATATCTGTTTCTATAGCAGGGCCTATAGGGTTTGTGGGACTTATTATACCTCATATGATGCGCTTCTTAATAGGAGTTGATTATAGATACATAATACCCGCATCAGCTTTATACGGGGCAGCTTTTATGGTAGGAGCAGATTTATTTGGAAGATTAATAAATAAACCATATGAAACTCCATTAGGAATAATGTTTTCAATTATTGGGGTGCCTTTCTTTCTTTATATATCAAGAAAGGAAAGGAGGTCATTTGAGTGAGAATAAATAATGTTATGAAAAAAAATATATTAACTTTTGTATTGCTATTAGCTTTACTATTATCAGTTATTGTTAGTATGAATGTTGGAAAGATGAACCTAAATCCAAGTGAAGTACTAAATGTCATACTTGGCAACGGGACACAAAAACAAAATTTAATAGTTTATGAATTTCGTCTACCCCGTATTGTTTTATCGATTCTTGTTGGTATAGGTATGGCAACTTCCGGTTGTATTCTACAAGCTCTATTTAAAAACGACCTGGCGGATCCAGGAATATTAGGAATTAGTTCTGGATCAGGATTATTTATGCTTATTTATTTATCAGTATTTGCAGTTAATGGTGTTTCTTCAGCTATTGCTTTACCGGTACTGTCATTTATTGGAGGAATGATTGCCGCAATACTAATTTATGTATTATCCTATAAACGAAACGCAGACATGTCTCCAACTAGACTTGTTCTTACAGGTGTTGCGATGAATACTGGATTTGGAGCTTTGTCACTGTTTATTACACTGAAATTAAACCGTAACCAATTTGAATTCGCACAAAAGTGGTTAGTAGGAAGTCTTTGGGGAGATGATTGGAGATATATAGCTATATTACTACCATGGATACTTGTATTTTGTTTATATGTTTATTATAAAGCTAGAACATTAAATATTTTAAATTTAGGTAATCAATTAGCTACAGGAGTCGGTGTTCCAGTAAAAAAAGAGTTCTTAGGATTATCTATATCGGCAGTAGCTTTAGCTTCTGGGAGTGTAGCATTAGGTGGATCTATGTTCTTTGTTGGACTGATTTCACCGCATATAGCTAGAAAGATAGTAGGCCCTAATCACAAGGTACTTCTTCCAAGTTGTGCACTAATAGGGGCACTGATTATGGTTTTAGCTGACACAATAACGCGTACTGTGAGTTTTG
The DNA here is from genome assembly GCF_018917235.1 of Metaclostridioides mangenotii. Taxonomy (GTDB): domain Bacteria; phylum Bacillota; class Clostridia; order Peptostreptococcales; family Peptostreptococcaceae; genus Metaclostridioides. Next base: position 254,086 of record NZ_JAHLOF010000003.1, on the reverse strand, counting down.
GTGCAGATATACCTACTGGTATTATTATCACTATTCTTAGTACCCCTTATTTTATATATCTTCTGGCTCGTTCAGAATAATTGTTCATATATATAGAAAGTAGGTAATAAAAAATGATTAGTATAGAAGCAAAAAATCTATCTATTGCTTATGATGAAAGTGTAATAGTAGAAAATCTAAATGTAGGTATTCCTGAAGGAAAAATAACTACTATTATTGGTCCCAATGGTTGTGGTAAATCTACTATATTGAAATCTTTAGGCCGTATTATGAAACCAAAGAACGGCATGATTTATATAAATGGTGACGATATTAAAAAATTATCAACAAAAGAAATTGCAAAGAGAATGGCAGTTTTACCGCAGTCACCACAATCTCCAAACGGGCTTACTGTGGGTGAGCTAGTAGCTTATGGACGATATCCACATCAAAAAGGATTGGGAAGTCTTACATCTGAAGATAAAAATATTATTTCTTGGGCATTAGATGCTACAAAGATCTCGGAATTTGCTGACAGATCTGTAGACACTCTTTCTGGTGGACAGAGACAAAGAGTTTGGATAGCTATGGCCCTTGCGCAACAGACAGGTATAATTTTACTAGATGAGCCTACTACGTATTTAGACTTATCTCACCAATTAGAAGTATTGGAATTACTATATGAATTAAATAAAAGACAAGGAAGTACGATTGTTATGGTAATACATGATTTAAATCTTGCAGCACGTTTTGCTGACTATATGATTGCAATTCGTAGTGGGAAAATTATTTCAAGTGGAACACCTGATGAAGTTATGACTAGGACGGTACTTAAAAAAACCTTTAATATAGATGCCGAAATAGTTAAAGATCCTAGAACACATCGTCCAGTATGTATTACTTATGATTTGATAAAAACTGATTACACAAATATAAGGAGAGTGAATTCTAATTGAATATATTGAGGAAGTTTTTCTCCTATTACAAACCATATAAAAAGCTTTTTATAGTAGATTTTACATGTGCTACTTTATCAGCCCTACTAGAACTTGTTTTCCCGCTTGCTATAAGTTTAGTTTTAGATGATTTTCTGCCAAAGGGAAATTGGACGTATATTCTTTATGGATGTATGATCTTATTCGGTATATATATAGTAAGTTCAATTTTACATTATATAGTTACATATTGGGGTCACAAGTTAGGTATAAGTATAGAAGCGGATATGAGAAAAGTACTTTTTGAGCATGTTCAAAGACTCTCGTTTAGATTTTTTGATAATAATAAAACTGGACATTTAGTTTCTAGGATGACTAATGATCTTATGGATATGGGGGAGTTAGCCCATCATGGCCCAGAAGATATGTTTATTGCAGCTATGACGCTTATAGGAGCATTATCTATTATGCTTTCTATAAATTTAAAGTTAACGATTATAACCTTTATAACTGTTCCATTTATTATATATCTTTCTTTATACTTCAGCAAGAAGATGGCTATTGCATTTGATCATATGTATGAAGAAATAGGTAATTACAATGCACGTGTAGAAAATAATGTTAGCGGAATGCGTGTTGTTCAAGCTTTTACGAACGAAGATTATGAGATAAATAAGTTTCAAAAAAATAATCATAATTTCTTTTTGACAAAGTGCGTTACGTATAAAATTATGGCTTGGAATTCATCTTTAAGTTTTATACTTATGAAACTAGTATCTATATTTGTATTATTATGTGGGACTTGGTTTGTACTAAATGGAGAAATGAGTAATGGTGAATTCATATCTTTCGTAATGTTATCAAATGTATTTTTATCGCCAATTGCAAAAATTGCATCAATTATTGAGACATATCCAAAAGGTGTAGCAGGATTTAAAAGATTCCTTAGTCTTTTAGAAACAAATCCTGATGTAAAAGATCAACCAGGTGCAAAGTCGATTGATAAGGTTAAAGGTGATATTTTATATAAAGACGTTACATTTAGTTATGATAGTGATGATATCAATGTTTTAAATAATATTGATTTAAAAATCGATGCTGGCCAAACTGTCGCATTAGTTGGGCCATCTGGATCAGGTAAATCTTCTTTATGCAGTCTTCTACCTAGATTTTATGATTTGGAAGATGGGAATATATATGTAGATGGAATTGACACTAAAAATATAACTGTTAATTCATTGAGAAGCCATATCGGTATTGTTCAACAGGATGTATTTTTGTTTGATGGTACTATACGTGAGAACATAGCTTATGGCAAACTCGATGCAACAGAAGAAGAAATCTGGAAAGCAGTAAGGCAAGCCCAACTTGAAGACGTTATACTTGCAATGCCTGATGGTTTAAATACATTTATTGGAGAAAGAGGAGTTAAACTATCTGGAGGTCAAAAACAAAGATTATCAATAGCTAGAATGTTTCTCAAGAATCCTTCTATATTGATATTAGATGAAGCTACTTCTGCACTTGATTCGGAAACAGAAGCGGCGATACAATTGGCCCTAGAAGCATTATCGAAGGGAAGAACTACTTTAATTATTGCTCATAGATTGTCTACCGTTAAAAATGCAGATAAGATCGTTGTTTTAAATAACGGTGTAATAGATGAAGTAGGGACACATAAAGAATTGGTAAATAATAAAGGGATTTATTCAAGATTGTACGATAGACAAAGTGTTTTAGCTTAATAAATGAACCCTCTAAAAAAGAGAATATAATAAAAAGTCAGGAAACGTATGTTTTCTGACTTTTTTATTTAAAAATATAGGTAAAATCACACCTAATATTTAATTTAAATTTTTTATTATTTATCTAATCAGCTTTTGGTTAAGTTTTATTTTTAATAATCAATTGAACATTTCATAAAAAGGTTTTTTCTCAACATAATCGGTGGCCATATCAACATATAAATTTTGAACTCTTTTGTTAATATAGTTTTAAGAAGGTTAATGAAAATAACTATCAATTACAATTAAAAGGAGGTAATTTAATGTTTAAAAAGTACATGACACTATTTATAGGTACTATTTTCATTTTTATGATGTCAGGATGTTCTAAATCTATTCGAACAAAGGCTGTAGATAATCAAAATATAGGAGAACATTCTCAAATAGATACAAATAATTACAATGACGCTTATCCTTTAGATATTAATGTCTACACAGATGAGGGTAAAGAAATAGTTCAAACTATAGATAAAGAACCTAAAAGAATTATAGTAATAGGCCAAGCCATGGCTGAGCTTATGATTGAGTTTGGGCTTAAGGATAGGATTGTTGGTGTAGGATATCTAGATCAATCCTCATCAAAATACGAGGATGAAGTTTCTAAGTTGCCAGTTATGTCTAAAACATGGCCATCAAAAGAAACTATGATTGCTCTGCAGCCAGATATTATTTATGGTATGTCTTCATCATTTAAAGAAGATAGAGTAGGTGATATTTCTTTCTGGAATGAAAGAGGTGTTTCAGTTCTTCCAGCAGTTAACTTTACGATAGGAAGAAGTATAGATGAGTATTTCAATGATATTAAGAACCTTGGTAAAGTTTTTAGCGTTGAAGATAAGACAACTAAGTACTTAACCGAAGAAAAAACAAAGATTAATAAAATAAAAAAGATCACAAAAAATGCAAAAAATAAACCAAATGTTCTACTTGTTGCAAGCTCAGGACGAGAAAATTATAATTACTATCCACGTTCAGGGTGTGTAATTGACGAAGTTATTGAGGATGTAGGCGGAAAGTACTTAGAACTTTCAAATGATTCGTATATAGAAATGTCGACTGAGTCTATTATAGCTGCAAATCCAGACAAAATAATTATTACTGAGTTTCAAGGTTCTGATAGTGAATCAATAAAAAATAAGTTACTATCCAACAAAAGACTTAAAAATGTGACGGCGATAAAAACAGGTAATGTAATGGTTGCGGATTATACAAATGCTATACGTGGAAGTACTGAACTTTCCGAACTGTATAAAGATGTTGCAAAATTTATTCAACCTGAGATGTTCGGAGGAAATTAGATATGTCTTCTTCAATACAAGAATTAAGAATAGAAAAGAACAATTTAGAGGGCTATGAGAGTATTTTAAGAAAACGTTCGGTATTTTCTACGACCATAATTGCTCTAGTTATTATTCTTATACTGTCTATCATAGTTTCGGTATCAGTAGGACAAGTTTCTATTCCGATCAATCAATCTTATCAAATATTGATTGGTAAGCTAACTGGTTTACAAATTAGCAATTCAGATCAATTAAAAATGTTTGAAGATATTATTTGGCAGATTAGATTGCCAAGAGTTTTGTTGGCGATGATTGCAGGTGTTGGTTTAACTTTATGTGGTGTGGTTATGCAGGCTTCAGTGCAAAATCCATTAGCCGATCCGTATATATTAGGAATTTCTTCAGGGGCTTCATTAGGGGCAACTTTCTCTATTATGATTGGCTTTGGATCAATAAGTATTCTTAGTGAGATAGGAATTGCATTTTGGGCATTTTTAGGCGCATTTCTTGCTTCTATTATGGTAATGGGGTTTGCAGGCATGGGAGGGAAAATGTCCTCTGTTAAATTGGTACTTACTGGCACCGTAATAAATGCTTTATGTAATTCTGTTTCAAGCTTCATTGTTTATTTTGCTAATGATGCAGAAGGCATCCGTTCTGTAACATTTTGGACAATGGGAAGCTTGAGTTCTGCACAATGGGGTAAGCTACCGGTTGTTGTTATTATTGTATCACTTGCTGTAATACTACTTTTACCACAGTCTAGGATTATGAATACCATGATGATCGGAGAAGAATCTGCGATAACATTAGGTATCAATCTTAATGCTTATAGGAGAGTTTATATGGTGATTTCAGTTGCGGTAACAGGTGTTATAGTAGCTACATGTGGAATCATAGGATTTGTGGGACTAATAGTTCCACATATTGTTAGAAGCATTGTTGGTTCTGATAATAAAATACTTTTACCTCTAAGTATACTATGTGGTGCGATATTTTTGATTTGGGCTGATATATTAGCTAGAACTATAATTCCATATAGCGAATTACCAATTGGTATTATTACATCTATACTTGGAGCGCCTGTATTTATGTATATGTTGATAAAAAAGAGTTATGGGTTTGGAGGTAAGTAGGATGAATTTAAAAGTTGATAACCTATTTGTTAGTTTATCAGGTGTAAAAATTGTCAAAGATATATCCTTATATGTTAATGACGGAAAATTCGTAGGGATTATTGGTCCGAATGGATGTGGAAAATCAACATTGTTAAAGAGTATTTATAAAGTTATTAAACCTGATAAAGGATCTGTTTTTTTAGGGGAAAAAGATATTTTAAGATCTACTCCAAAGGCAGTTTCAAAACAAATGGGAGTTGTTGGACAGTTCAATGATTTAAGTTTCGATTTTTCAGTTTATGATATGGTGATGATGGGGAGAACACCACATAAGAGCTTAATGGAACCAGATAATAAAGAAGATCATGATATTGTATACAGAGCTTTAAAAAAAGTAGATTTAGTTTCATACTCTGATAGAAGTTACTTAACTCTTTCAGGAGGAGAGAAACAAAGAGCTATACTTGCTAGAACTATCGCTCAACAACCTGATTTTTTGATTCTTGATGAGCCTACAAATCATTTGGATATAAAATATCAATTACAGATTTTCTCTATAGTTAAGTCGTTAAACATAGGAGTATTAGCTGCTCTACATGACTTATCAATTGCATCTAATTACTGTGATATATTGTACGTTATAAAGAATGGAGAGATAGTTACTTATGGAAAACCAGATCAAATATTAACTGAGGAACTTGTTAAATCCGTATATGAAATAGATTGTGATATATACACAAATCCTATAAATGGTAAGATGGCTATTTCATATAAATTGCCAGAAGCTGAGGATTATATATCTTAAATATTGGAGGGAATATTATGGAGGCTGATATGACAAAAGGTAAACCAATGGGAATTATCGTTAGTTTTTTTATTCCTATGTTTATTGGAAATTTATTTCAACAAATATACAATGTTGTGGATTCCATAGTTGTAGGTAGATTTGTAGGAAACAATGCCTTTGCAGCTGTAGGATCCTGTTTTCTAATTATGAGCTTCATGACATCTATTTTAATTGGAATGGCTATGGGGGTTTCTGCATTTTTCTCCCAACTTTATGGAGCGAAACAATTTGATAAAATGAAGAGGGCTATATCTACTTCTTTTATTTTTATAATGGCTATAAGTATTTTATTAAGTATCATTACAAATGCATTTATGTACGAAATTATTGAATTATTTAAAATGCCTCAAAATACTATTGTATATTCTGCTGAATATCTTAGATTTATATTATCAGGGCTTGTCTTTACAGGTCTATACAATATTTGTGCTTATTTACTTCGATCTGTTGGTGATTCAAAATCACCTTTATATTTTTTAATTATTTCTTGTATTATAAATACTATATTAGATTTAGTTTTTGTTATAGTATTTAATATGGGAGTATTTGGTGTAGGTCTAGCTACATTTATAGCTCAAGGATTTGCAGCTATTTTGTGCGCTATACATACAGTAAAACATATGCAATTTCTTAAATTTGAAAAAAAGGATATTGTATTTAGTAGAGATCTTTTCAAAATAATATTTAGTTACTCTGTCTTGACAGCAATGCAACAATCTATTTCAAGTTTTGGTATGCTATTAATCCAAGGATTAATCAATACTTTTGGAACAACTGTAATGGCGGCATTTGCAGCTTGTTCCAAGATTGATGAGTTTGCCAACAGACCTTTACAGGATCTGAGTAATGCATTTTCAACTTATGTAGCGCAAAATAAGGGTGCTGATAATATAAAAAGAATACGAGAAGGATTCAAAGATATTTTAAAACTAATTGCTATTATTTCAGTTGCAATATCAATAGTTGTTTTTATATTTGCACCAGATCTTATTTCTATCTTTGTTAAAAAAGAGTCTTTAGATATTATCTCTGTAGGTGTAAATTATCTTCGAATTGTTTGTGTATTTTATATATTACTTGGATGTATAGTTATGTTTTATGGATTTTTTAGAGGCATAGGAGAAGTAAAAGTATCAATTATTCTAACAGTAGTATCTCAAGGAATAAGAGTAGTCTTAGCATACGGATTAGCTCGGACTTCAATGGGATTTGCAGGTATATGCTGGTCAATTGTGATTGGATGGTTATTATCAAATCTATTAGGTACTTTTATGTATAAAAGAGTAATACAATAGTAGATAAATTAGTTGATGATAAATATAGGATCGTAATGATATAAGATTATTTATGATATAATACATAAAAATGTATTTTTGGAGGTGTATTTTAAATAAGGAAATTTGACCAAGATATGAATATGTTCAGACATATTATTGATTCAAAACAGCATTTGGGAGATCACGTTGTATATAATATTTCAGAAAAATTTGGAAGAGGAACTATAAAAAGCTATAACGTGATGAGTGGTGTCGAGCTTACATATAATGATTTTGAAATATACAAACCTCTTAGTGAAAAATTTAAGATAAGTGTCGATTCTTTAGAAATAAATTATTGTTTGGAGGGTTGTTTGGAAAGTGAACTTCCAAATAGCAAAATTGTATATATGGGTGGAGGAGATATATCCATTTTCGGATATAGGACAGGAGTTGTTTTAGCAGATTTTACTACTAAACATTATAAGGGATTAACGGTTATGCTGTACTTAAATGAAGCAACAAAGATTATAGGGAATATGCTTGGTGTTTCAGAATTAGAAATTAAGAATATGATAAACTCTTCGTTTAATTCGGAAACTTGTATAGTAAACCACGGAAATCAAAGCCTAGATCATATATTTAAGGAATTTTATGTGCTTCCAGACAAGTTTAAGGATAAGTTTATCAGAATAAAAGTTGTTGAATTATTACTTTATGTTTTAAGTAATTCTGATTATAAGACTAAAGAAAAAACTTATTTTCCGAAATCAATTGTAGAAAAGATTAAAGATGCTAGAAGAATTCTAGTTACGAATGTAGATTCTCATATAACCATTAAAGAGCTATCTGACATGGTTGGGATAAATGCTACTGATTTGCAGAAAGGTTTTAAAGAGATTTACCAAAGTTCAATTTATGCTTATGTAAAAAGTTACAGAATGAAAAAATCAAAAGAACTACTTATCAAAGAAGATTTGAGTATTTCTGATGTTGCTAATTTAGTTGGTTATATTAATAATAGTAAATTTTCAAAAGCTTTTAAAACTGAATTTGGTATGACTCCATCAGAATACAAAATATCTAGTAGAACTGGATTGGCCAATAAGTAATTATAACTGGTTTTAATTTATATAATTTATAATTTTTTATTAAATTACGAAATTTATAATTCATTTTTTGTGAAGTAAAGTCTAAATATACTTAAAAAAATATTAATCATTATTACAAGTCAGGAAATTTTATTATTTCCTGACTTGTTTATTTTGCATCGGAAGTTAAGTTAGTATCAAAATAATATTCTTTAGTTCACTTAAACGTTTTTGAATTTTAAATAAAGTATTAAAATATAGAAAATAATCATTAAAGTACTTAAGAGATAATTTATAGTTGACTCAAATTATCAAATGAAATATTGTATTTCAAAATGGATCATTTACAATTTTACGGAGTAGATAAGGATTTACCTATAAAGTATTCTATATTTATGAAGAATATAGGAGGCGAATAAAATGGATAAAAAAAAAGAAAATCCTATTTTAGTATTATTTAAATTAGCAGGGAAAGAAAGGTACAAGCTGTATTTTGCTATGTTTTGTGGACTAGTGAGCGGTTTAATGGTAGTAGTGCCTTATATAGTGATATATAAAATAATTGAAGCAGTATACCTAAACCAAGGATCTACAAATCTATTGATTCAGTACAGCGCCATACTTACTATATCTATTATTATTAGGTATTTATTTATGGCAATAGGCATAGTAGCTTCACATAAAGGAGCATACAATGCACTATACAAAGTGAGATGTATGATTATAAATCATATGGCAAAGATTCCTCTTGGATATCTCAATGAAAGAGATTCCGGGGAAATTAAAAAAGTAATAAGCGAGGATATAGAGAAATTGGAGCTATTTTTAGCACATCACCTTTCAGAGATATTTATGTATATAAGCGGTCCACTTGCAATATTTATATATCTTTGTACGGTAAATCCTAAATTAGCTTATGTATCACTTATTCCGGTTCCTATAGGTATTTTAATACAACTAAGAATGTTTAAGGGTGAAAATCAAAGAATGAGTGAATTAAATAGAGTTATTGGAAATCTAAACTCTGTGATGATTGAATATATAAATGGGATGAAGCTTATCAAAGCTTACAATATGGGTTCAGATTCATTCAAAAAATATAAAGATGCTATAGATGAACAACACAGCTTATGGAAAAAGATAGCATACAAAATGGGTCCTTTGTATGCAATTTATGTAATCATTTTACAGTGTAGTACAGCTATTATAATTCCTATAGGTGGAATTATGTATAATAACGGTCAATTAGGAGCGGCTGGGCTTATGTTATTTGCTTTTGTAGGAAGTCTTTATCTTTCAGAGCTTCGTCCTTTGATGGAGTTAGGTTCTAGCTTTTCAAAAGTATTAAATGGTGTTAATAACGCAAATAAGATTTTAGAAATACCAACTTATAAAAATGGTTCTAAATTCTTTCCGAATAAAGCAGATATTAAATTTGAGGACGTTTGTTTTTCTTACGACAACAAAAATAATATACTGAATCAAGTAAACCTGGAAGTTAAAGAAGGAGAAAAAATAGCTGTTGTTGGAAAGTCGGGTGCTGGTAAAAGTACGATTACTCAACTTGTAGCTAGATTTTATGATGTAGATAAAGGGAGAATACTAATCGGAGGTAAGGATATAAGAGAATTAGATTATGAAACACATTTAGATAACATATCAATAGTATTCCAAAACACGTTTCTTACAAAAGAAACAATATATGAAAATATTGTTATGGGTACAGATGCAACAATAGAAGAAGTAATTGATGCAGCTAAAAAAGCTAGGATTCATGAAGTAATACAGAGTTTACCAGATGGCTATAGTACAAGAGTTGGTTCGTACGGTTCAAGATTTAGTGGAGGTGAAAAGCAGAGGATTGCAATTGCTAGAGCCATATTAAAAGATTCACCTATACTCATTTTAGATGAAGCTACATCGGCTGCAGATCCTGAGAATCAAAGAGATATAGAAGCTGCTATAGATACTTTATGTGAGGGCAAGACAGTAATTATTGTCGCACATAGACTTAACATAGTAAAAGAATGTGACAGGATAGCAGTAGTTGAAAACAACACTGTTACAGATATAGGAACTCATGACGAGCTTAGAAGAGTAAATGATTATTATCATAGAATATATGATGCATATGAAAAAACAAGGTTAATTGAGTATACAGTAAAGGCAGGTGTTTAGAATGGACAAAGCTATCTGGATTAAAAAAGATAAGAGTTTGACAGTATCAATTATCCTTAATATTATAGAGGGGTTACTCAATGGTTCTGTGCTTGGTGTTGTATTTTTAACTATAGAATCTCTATTCAAAGATACATTTGAAATAAGACAATTGACAAATTTTTGTATATTATTAGCAATTATATTTGTACTTCGATTATTTCAGTACTCTATTGGCTATACACTAGGTCATGTAGGTGGTTCATCCACAGCAAGAAATATAAGAATATATTTAGGTAATAAAATAAAAAATCTACCTATGATTAAATTTTCGAAATATAAAAGTGGAGAATTTATCAACATAATAACAAATGATGTGAATAACTATGAAGACATCTTAGGTCATAAAGTTGGAGAAATAGCTAAAAACATAGCCTTAGCTTTGGTTACTTTGTTATTTTTAACAGTAATAAATCCTATTATTGGATCTATTAATATAATATTAGCATTATTCATAATCCCATTTATGTATTTATCTACGAAGCTTGTAACAAAATACGGTGGGATGAAGAAAGATATACTAAATGATAACGTAAGTGACTTGGTTGAATATATAAGTGGAATCCAGACTTTTAGAAGTTATGGACTGGGAGGGACAAAAAATAAAAAGATAAATAAATCATTAAAAAATATAAGTGATATAAGCTATAAATTTGAGTCAAAGGTTGTTCCAACCGGTAACATTTATAGAATTATCATGGATATATCCATGCCTTTGACTATTATATTTGGAGGTACGAAATGGCTCTCAAATGAAATAGATTCGCCACAATACATTATATGCATAATACTATCATTTTTTATATCTCAACTAATGGGAACACTATTTGTAGACTTGACAACGTATAAAAATCTTATGATTTCAAAAAAATCTATGGATAATTTAGCAAATCAAGATGAAGATATCTATTCTGAAAATAATTTTAGACCACAAAATTACGATATTGATTTTCATGATGTGGTTTTTAGTTATGAAAAAGGAGAAACAGTTCTAAATAATATTAGCTTTAAGGCTAAACATGGGGAATTGACGGCCATAGTTGGTGAATCAGGCTCAGGGAAGTCTACTATACTCAATCTTATATCAAAATATTATGAACAAGGTAGTGGTAATATAAAGATTGGAGGAGTTAGTATTAAAGGGGTAAATTCAGAGAGCGTACTTAAAGATGTGTCTATGGTTTACCAAGATGTGTTTTTATTTAACGACAGCATAAAAAATAATATAAGATTTGCTAAACCAGATGCGACAGATGAAGAGATAATTTCTGCATGTAAATCATCCAATTGTCATGATTTTATAACAGCTTTAGAAAAAGGATATGATACTCTGGTTGGAGAGAATGGTAATAGGCTATCCGGAGGCGAAAAACAAAGAGTATCTATAGCTAGAGCAATATTAAAAGACAGTCCTATACTGCTTCTAGATGAGGCTACAGCTTCACTTGATATAGAAAATGAACTCTATGTAAAAGAGGCTATCGCAAATCTTATAAAAGAAGATAAAACAATTATTATGATTGCACACAATCTATCAATAATTAAAAATGCAGATAATATTTTAGTATTAGATAAAGGTAGAATAGTTGAGCATGGTAAGCATGAGACACTTATAAAAAATAAAGGTAAGTATTATTCTATGTGGAATAGTGAAACGAAAATATAATTTTATAAAGTTATTGACATATGTCGTTAATATAGGTAATATTTAATTATGACATATGTCAATAACTTATTTTTATTTAAAAGGAGGGAGAGAATGCCCAGACCTAGAAAATGGAGAAAAGTATGTTGTCTCCCAAATTACATAAAATTTGGACCCTTAGATAAATCTGAAGAGAACAAATATCTTATTACTATGACTGTAGATGAGTACGAGACAATAAGATTAATTGATCATGAGGGTCTAAACCAAGAAGAATGCTCAAAACAGATGGGTATAGCTAGGACAACTGTACAGGGAATTTATACAGAAGCTAGAAAAAAGCTAGCAGATTCATTAGTAAATGGAAAAGTTTTGTGGATTGAAGGCGGAGAATATCAACTTTGTAATAGTGAGAACGGATGCGGAAAAGGTTGCCGTAGAGGAAAGAAGTGCAGATTAGATGAGGAGTAATTATAAAAAATTAAGATAACAATAAATTTAAAAATAAAAAATGGAGGAATTTAATATGAAAAAAATAGCAGTTGCAAGTAATGAGAATATGATAGATAATCACTTTGGACATTGTAAAGAATTTATGATATTTGACACAGATGGAAATGATATAAGCAAAGAAGAGACAATTCAAAATCCAGGACATAAGAAAGGTTTTATACCAAAGTTCTTAGGAGATTTGGGTGTAGATGTAGTTATTGCAAGCCATATGGGAGAAGGGGCAACAAAATTATTAAACGAAAAGGAAATTGAGATTATTGTAGGTGCTAGTGGGAATTCTAAAGAAGCAGTAAAAGAGTATTTAGCTGGAAATCTAAAATCCCAACAAACTTCTTGCTGTGGACATCATGATGATGGAAAATGCGGAGAACATGATCATCATGAGAATCATAGAAAATGTGGAGGTCATGGAAACCATGAAAACCATGCAAAATGTGGAGGACATAAAAAACATGACCATGGAAAATGTAAAGGGCATGGTCATGATAATAAATAGTATTTAAACTATAAATTAAATTTAAAAGTTAAAATAGACTACATTTGTAGTCTATTTTTTTCTTTTTATACCAGCATTTATCCACTCTGGAGCGTACGGTGAAGTACAACCCTTTGATACCTTTAAATCTTTGTAGACGCCTAATTCTTCGCCTATTGCAATACATTCATCTGTATATTTTGGAATTCTTATGCCTATTTCACATAGAGCTCGATTCATAGCGTCTTGTTTTAATTTAGGAGCTGTAGTTAATTCTTTTTTTATAATATTTAAGAAATAATCTATTTCATCGTAAGTAATTTTTTTTGATATTATTTTAGAGACTACAATATTCCATCCAGATCTTCCAATTAACTCATTTTCACTATTTAACCAATTTTGCATAAATTCTTGTTCATAATTAGTTTTAGATACATTTGTGAAAATAAATTCATCAAGTAATAGAGTATAAGTTATATTTTTTACCATATTATCAATTTCTTTATATGAAAAGTTATCTTTATCAAATAAAATGGTAGCTAAAAACATAGCATCCGTATTTCCCGTATCCCAAAGCTTAAATCCAAGGGAGTGATTTTTACCAATTTTTTTACCCAGCGCTCTTAATTTACCAATAGGCACACCAAATTGATTATCACCAGCGCCGTTTTTTTTATTAAATATTTTACGCTTATCGTTTCCTAAACTTTTTAATTCATTAAGCACAACTTTTATTTCTATACACAAATTAATTACCTCCGATAGTTTTCATAATTTGTAAATGCTTTAATCATATTGATATTCATTTATATTTTACGTCATTTATATAGATTTGTTAAGTTGCTTTTTTTAATCTATTTCATACTCTAATAGTATAGACAAATATAGGAGGATTAATATGGCTTATAATAGAGAAAATGCAGTTGCATATGCGCATAGATGGGCTTTTGATAGAAATCCTGCATACTATAACTTCACTGGTATTGGTGGAGATTGTACAAATTTTGTATCTCAATGTATTCATGCAGGCGGGGCTAAAATGAATTTTACGAAAGATTACGGTTGGTACTATATTTCGCCGAACAATAGGGCACCTGCATGAACTGGTGTAGAGTTTTTTTATAAATTTTTATTGACTAATAAAGGTGTAGGTCCATATGGAAGACTTGTGACAATGGAGGAGTTAGAACCTGGAGACGTAATTCAGCTATCTAATTCTGGAATCGTATTTACTCATACTCTTTTGGTGGTGGAAACGGGATATTTTAATACCCCAGACGATATTCTAATAGCTGCACATACCGATGACAGTGATTATAGGCCGCTTTCGACTTATGCTGTAGCTGATATAAGATTTATAAAAATTTATGCAAGAGGTTAGTATAATTAAATTTACAATAATCTTATTTGTATTATGTACGAAATAAAATTACGTGTTTATAAGGGTTTATCTAATTATTAATTTAGTATACATTTAATTATAGATAAATCCTTGTTTTTATTTAAGGATTGTATAAAATTGTATTAATACATAATTTTACACCCAAATAAAGGAGGAGTTTATATGAATTTTAGTCTAGAAAAATGGCGCTATGATTTTGTACCTTCATTGGCAAAATATGCTAATAATTTAAAAATAGGAGACAATCTTAGAGACGGTTTCCCATTTCCTTATACTGAGGATGACGCTAGAAAATTTATCGATACTTGTTTAGAAAAGGGAGATAAAAATCAATTATTTTATGCCATTTTAGTAGACAAAGAGGCGATTGGTTGTATAAGTATTCAAGTACAAGATAATGTATATAAAAAAAGTGCAGAACTTGGCTATTTTATAGGAGAACCTTTTTGGGGAAGAGGAATTACATCAAAAGCTGCACAACAAATCTGTAATGAAGCATTTGAATGTTTTGATATAGTTAGGATATTTGCCGAAGTTTACGAATACAATATTGCTTCTTGCAAAGTTCTTGAAAAAGCAGGTTTTAATTTGGAGGGAATAAAAGAAAAAAGTATTTATAAAAATGAAAAAATATATAACTCTTATATATATACATTGTTAAAAACATAAAGATTCAGTATATAAAATAATTAAAGATTAAAAGATAGATAATCATGAATAATTTTTACATGAAGTGAGATAATATTAAAAAAATGTTTGTGAGGTGATTATATGGAAATGAACACACAAGACTATCTAAAAAAGGCATTACTAGACACGCAAGAAAAGGTTAGAGACTTTATGTTGTATGCTGATAAAATAGAAGATAAGGAAATGAGTAAGTGTTTTAAAGCATATTCAGAAGCTGAGGGATTACAAGCTCAAAAACTTCAAGAATTTATTGAAAAACTAAAATAATAATATTATAAAAATGTCCTGATAGTTAGAAAGTTTCTATTTATCGGGATATTTTTATTTGATTTATCAAACCCTTCGCCTAGTCAAAATTTTAATGTAGTAAAGCTAAAGCTACCTAAAATTGAGTAAAAAATAAAATAATTTATTAAAAGTGTCGAATTAATTCAATGCCTTTTAATCGACTATATAATACTAAAATTAAATGTAAAATGCTTGTTAAATATATTTATAGCTGATTGAAGTATTTTTATTTGTAGTATATATTATTAATATAGTAAGATATTATATTAAAGGAGAGCAGATTTATAAATTATGGATGATTCCGATGAAAGCGACTCTGAAAGGAGCCTTTATATAAATACAATAAAATTTGATAAGATTCAAGAGTATACAAGGCATATTTGTGCATTTTAATTAAACTAGCACACTATTATGTCTTTTTTGTGCTTATTGAATTATATAAATAAACTAAAAAAGAAAGGAGTGATCTTCCAATTATGGAAAGTCACAGACGGATGCCTTGGCATTCAAAAAATATCGACGAGGTTTTAGAAACTTTACAAACATCAGACGAAGGGTTAAGCGATGCCGAGGCAGCTCAAAGGCTAAAAATTAACGGACCAAATGAACTACGCCAGAAGCCTTTAAAAACAATCTGGCAAATGTTATGGTCGCAAATTACCGATCCAATGGTTTTAATACTTATAGGAGCAGCAGCATTTTCATTTATATTGAAAGAATGGACTGAAGCATTCGTAATACTGACCATTGTTATATTAAATGCTGTAATAGGCATTGTCCAAGAAAAAAAGGCGGAGTCGTCAATACAAGCTCTTAGAAGTATCAGTGCACCTACTGCACAAGTTCTTCGTGAGGGTGAAGAAAGTATAATACCCGCTAACGAAATTGTTGTAGGTGATATTGTGTTTTTAGAAGATGGTTCAATGATTCCAGCTGATATGAGACTTATAGAGTCAGTAAATCTAAAAGTTCAAGAAGCTTCTTTAACGGGCGAATCAGTACCATCAGAAAAAGATTCAGAAGATATTTTGGATGAGGGTTGTTCACTTGGAGATCGTAGTAATATGGTGTATACAACATCTATAGTTACATACGGTCGTGGGATAGGTGTTGTAACTGAGACTGGTATGGATACAGAAGTTGGTAATATAGCAGAACTTTTAGAAAATCAAGACGATTTTGATACACCATTAAAAAGAAAATTAAATTCAGTAGGAAAAATACTTACGATAGTGGGGATTGTAGTATGTATACTTATCTTTGGGATAGGAGCTCTATACAATAGACCTCTTGGCCCTCAATTTTTAGTAGCAATTTCTCTTGCTATTTCTATAATTCCAGAGGGTTTACCTGCAACTGCTACAATTGTAATGGCTCTTGGTGTACAACGTATGGCGAAGAAAAATGCATTGATACGTAAATTGCCAGCAGTCGAGACATTAGGTAGCACAACAGTTATATGTAGTGATAAAACTGGTACACTTACTTTAAATAAAATGACGGTAACACATATCTCTGTAAATGGAGATTTTGAAGAGGGAAACGCAACTTCTATATCACTTGCTAAAGATAAACATCCAGATGTATATAGAGAGCTTGTTTATGCTGGGGCACTGTGTAATAATGCAAGTTTTGACCCTGATAGAGAAGGAGAGATAATTGGAGACCCAACTGAAGGTGCTTTAATATACATGTCACAGGAGTTTGGCATCGATCATGATACTTTGGAAGAAAAGTTCCCTAGATTATTTGAGCAACCATTTGATTCGGATCGAAAGCGTATGTCTACAATTAATAATATAGATAATAAATTTGTAGTATATACAAAAGGAGCTGTAGACGAGATATTACCTTTATGTACTAAGATATTGACATCAAAAGGAGTACGTGAAATAACCAATAATGATAAGAAGAATATACAAAAACTATGCTTAAATATGTCAAGAGATGCTCTTAGAGTCCTTGGATTTGCTAGAAAAGATATATCATTATTGCCAGAAAATGAAGATGAAGATATAGAATCCGACTTAACATTTGTTGGAGCAGTGGGGATGATTGACCCACCTAGAAAAGAAGTGGCAGAGTCAGTTAGGACTTGTAGAAAAGCTGGAATTCGTACAATTATGATTACAGGTGACCATAAAGATACTGCAATTGCTATTGCAAAAGAATTAGAAATCTTAAATGCCGGTGACACTGTAATAACTGGTGATGAGCTTGATAATATGACTGAGGAAGAACTTGATAAAGCGGTTAAAACTACTACAGTTTTCGCACGTGTTTCCCCTGCAGATAAATTAAACATAATACAGTCCTTAAAACACACAGGTGAGGTAGCTGCGATGACTGGAGATGGAGTCAACGATTCGCCTGCATTAAAAGCGGCAGATATAGGCGTATCCATGGGTATAACGGGTACTGATGTAGCAAAAGATGCATCAGACATGATACTTTTGGATGATAGCTTTACTACGATAGCTTATGCCATAAAAGAAGGACGTAGGGTTTATAGAAACATACAAAAAGTTATACAGTTTCTATTAGCTGGAAACATAGCTGAGATTACCACGTTATTTGTTGCAACCGTTCTAAATTGGGATGCACCGCTTTTAGCAGTCCATATTTTATGGGTTAACCTTGCCACTGCCACACTTCCAGCATTAGCACTCGGGGTTGATCCTTGATCCAGCAAGTAAAAATATTATGAAACATAAACCTGTAAAATCAGGTACTTTGTTTGAAAAGGATCTAATATCAAGAGTAGTGACGCAAGGAATATTTGTAGCATTACTTACTATTTCAGCATTCTGGATAGGTTTTGAGAGAGATGGTTATTCGACAGGTCAAACTATGGCGTTTAGTGTACTTGCATTTTCTCAAATGCTTAGAGCGCTTAATCAGCGTTCTAATACAGAACCAATTTGGGTTCGTGCAGAGGGAAAAAATCCATGGCTTATGACTTCTTTCATTGTCTCAGGCTTACTAATGATGTGTATACTATTTATACCTAGTTTACAAACAGCATTTAAACTTACGTTATTAAGTGGCAAAGAATGGATTATCGTTTTAGGATTGTCTCTATTATCGATAGTTCAAATGGAAGTTGTCAAATTAATAAATAGAATAAAATCTACTGATATACAACAAATATAATTAAATAATTTTATAAGTTAGATATTTTAAATTTTGTTATTAATACTAGCTTTTTACTTCAAAGAAGAAAGAGGGCAATTGCCCTCCTTTTTTTAATAGTTACAATTAAATAGTTACAATTTATGGAGCTAATTGTAATTGACATTGGAATAATATAGAAGTATAATTATGATATCAAAATAATATCATAATTATATAAAAATAATCAAAAAGGGGTGTTACTTATGAATGATCTTTCTAGAGTAGAAAAAAGGGAGTTTAAGGAATTTAAAGCTAAGTCTAAAAATGGTATGGCTGTATTATTGATAAATATTGCATGTATGGTTGTAGCTGTGGTAGGGATAATATTCATGTTATCAGGTGATCCAAATGCGTTTAAAATAGGAATAGCCATTTTATTATTCCTATATCTCTTTGTAGGAGCGCCAATTGTATTTTTTGGATTAAAAGTAGTAAAACCAAATGAAGCTATAGTTCTTTCTCTATTTGGTAAATACTATGGGACTATTCGTGAAGACGGTTTTTACTTTGTAAATCCTTTTGCATCTGCAATATCACCGCCAGCAGGCCTTGATGAGGGTGTTAAGGAAGTTGGAAAAGGTGTTTATCTTCCAAGCAAGAGAATATCTTTAAAGGCTATGACTCTTAATAATGAAAAGCAGAAAATAAATGATCAAAATGGTAATCCTATAATAATTGGAATAGTAGTTATTTGGAGAGTTGTAAATACAGCAAATGCAGTGTTTAATGTAGATAACTATAAAGAGTTCCTGACTACTCAATGTGATTCAGCTCTTAGAAATATAGTACGTCTATATCCATATGATACAGCGAATACAGCTGATGATGAAAAATCACTTCGTGGAAGTAGTCAAGAAATAGCACAGAAGTTAAAAGAAGAGATACAATCAAAAGTTGATATTGCTGGACTTGAAATTATGGAAGCTAGAATAACTCATCTTTCATATTCTCAAGAAATTGCAGCAGCAATGCTTCAAAGACAACAAGCGGCGGCTGTAATCGATGCTAGACAAATGATAGTTGAAGGAGCTGTGGGAATGGTTGAGATGGCTCTTGAAAAGCTAAAAGAAAATGAAGTTGTAGATTTAGACGAAGAACGTAAAGCCGCAATGGTAAGCAATCTATTAGTTGTACTTTGTGGAAGTAAGGATGCTCAGCCAATTGTGAACAGCGGTTCAATATATTAAAAATAGATAGGGTGACCATAGATGGCTAGCAAAGATAAGGATAAAAAGCAAGTATTGCTTCGACTATCTCCAAAACTATGGGAAGATTTAGCAGCATGGGCAGAAGACGATTTTAGATCAATCAATGGTCAAATTGAATACCTTCTAACGGAGAGTGTGAAGCGAAGGAAAAAATCAGGTAAAAAATTAGAATAAAGTTTATGTATCTTATAATTTAAGTCTAATAATTTATAATCAAAGGCCGTACTAAGTGTAGTACGGCTTTTAAAAACAAAAAAACTAAGGGGATGATTATTTGGCTAATACAATTATTGGAGTTGTAGGAGGAATACTTATAGTATTTGGACTGATTCTCTTACTTTTAGAATTAAAGTTAAAGCTACCTATTTTATACGGATTTGGAGATAATTCTATAAAACAAAATAGTTTACCAATAATACTTGTTGGAATAGCAATGGTATATTTTAGAAATGGAATTGTCCAAATTAATTCGATAGCTGTTTATGGAATATTTATAACAATAGAGTTAATAGTAATTGTAGCATATTTTATATTAAGAAATAATTTAACATAAGTATGAAAACTTTAATCTTACATTATTGTTATATAAATGTAATATCATTAAAAGGCGTTTTTTTAGGTAATCCTATATTATATATTTATAACATTAAATAGGAGGTCATAAAATGGAAGATATTAAAAGAGGTATTACTAGTTTTCAACTTAAATTAACCGGAATTATTCTAATGGTATTCGATCATATAGGAGAGTTTTTTAGTTTTTTAGGAGCGCCAGTGTGGTTTCATTGGTTAGGTCGTTTAGTTGCACCGATGTTTTTATTTACAAGTTCAGAGGGTTATATTCATACTAGAAATAAAAAGAAATATTTATTTAGATTGCTAGTAGGTTTCTGGATAATGAATATTGGTAATATGATTGTAAATAGATATTTCTCTATTGGTAATACAGTAGTTGTAAATAATATATTTGGAACACTATTTTTAGGTGTTTTATATATGTATTTTATTGATTTATTCACTGCTGGAATTAAGGAAAAAAAGGCTACTAAAATAATGGGTTCAGTTGCCCTAATGTTAGTTCCTGTAGTATTAACAGCAGTGATTTTAGTAGCTATGTCTCAAGTTGGTGATAATCAAAGCTTATTTAATGTAGCTTTGATATTAATGAATACTGTTCCGATACCAGTACTTGTAGAAGGGGGACCTTTGTTTATAATACTTGCTGTATTATTTTATGTATTTCATGGCAAAAAAGGTATGCAAGTGTCTTCATTGATACTTATAGCTATTATTGCTTATTTTGCTGGAAGTGGAAATCCGTTTACAGAAAATTATCAATGGATGATGTGTTTAGCTTCAATTCCAATCATACTTTACAATGGAGAAAAGGGAAGAGGAATGCGTAATTTCTTCTACTTCTTTTATCCAGCACACATATATATACTATTTTTCATTTCTTACTTTATGCAAAAATAGTTTTTATAGAATGAATTTAAAGCAGTCAAATTTACTTTAATGATGGGTATTTGGCTGCTTTAAATTTTTATGTTATATCTCTATAAAGAGAGTGAATTCTAGTAAGTCTTTAAGGGCACTAATACATTATATATTAGTGCCCTTTTTTATACTGTGTATTAAATAAATATTAGAAATAAAATGCTATATTTGCCTACTTAATAATTTTATTAGCTAAAATGGTGAATAAAGACTAATTCACTCGAATAATAGGTATATAGAAAAAATCTATATTTATTGCCTAATACAGATAAAATAAGGTATCTAATGTAGTTTTTTCTTTGAATTTTGTTGACAAATTAATTACTTAGGGTATATTTTAACTTAAGATAATTTTTGAGTTGAACTAAGAATCGTTTAAAAAAGTATTTAAAAATAAATAATAAAATGAATTTTTTGTAGCATAACGTTGATAATAATTAGAGTGTATATAAATCAACAATACATAGAGTAGGTGGTCAATAATGGATAAAGATATATTAAATATAGAAACAAAAGATGGAAATATTGAGTATGGGGCAAATCAAAATTGGTATAAAAGTGAATGGCAACGCAAAAGTGGTTGTGGTCCGTCAACAGCAGCAAATATATTTGCATATTTAGCTTGTCAAAATCCAAAGGGGAAAGATCTATGTGAATTAAGACCTCCATTTGATCAAGAAACCTATTTGGAACATATGGATACAATATGGAGTTTTGTGACTCCTACTATGAAAGGTCTAAATTCTACTAAGCTATTTATAGATGGTGCCAAAAAGTATGCAAAGTCTCGTGGTGTTGAAATAAAAGAACATAGTCTAAATGTTTCTAATAAGTTAGATTGTAAGAGAGCAAGTGCCGGTAAGTTTATTAAATTTATTAGTGATGGTCTAGAAAATAACTGTCCTATTGCATTTTTAAATTTATCAAATGGAAAGGTAGATAACTTATATAATTGGCATTGGGTAACGCTAGTAGGACTTTGGGAAGACAAAGATGGTACAATTTACGCCACAGCCTCTGATGAAGGTGAAAAAAAAGATTTTAATATGAAGCTTTGGCTTGAGTCGACTCTACTTGGAGGAGGATTGGTATATTTTACAATTGAATAGCTTGCTTATAATGATTTAAAATATATTTTAAGTATTAATTTAATTGTAAACACTTTAAATAAAGATAATAAATGTAATCAAATTACATTATCTATAACTTTGGGGGTAAATTAAAATGAAATCATTGGTCGTATATTATTCATTAGGAGGAAGTACACAATTAATTGCTAGCATTATATCACAGAAAATTGATGTAGATATTCTAGAGATAAAGTCAGCAAGAGAAATACCTAAAAAAGGATTTATGAAATATTTTCTAGGTGGAAAGAGTGTTATTTTTAAAGAGAAACCTAGATTATTAAATGATAAAATAGATTTAGATGAGTATGATACTATTTTTATTGGTACACCAGTTTGGGCGGGAAGTTACTCATCACCAATTGCATCCTTTATTTCTAAAAATCCTGTGAAAGGGAAGAACATAGCTCTATTTGCATGCCACTCGGGAGGTGGAGCAGACAAGTGTTTCGAGAGACTTGAAAGTGCTATGCCTGGCAATGAGTTTATTGGTAATTCTAGTTATAATTTACCTCTTAAGGTTCGCTTTGAAGATATAGTAGATCAGGTTTATTCTTGGATTGATAGTGTAGTTTAGATTTCTTATAATATTATAAATAGCATGTTTCAAGAAATTTGAAACATGCTATTTTTATATTAATAAAAATAGAGCGAAAAAATATCTTTAAAATTTAGCATATCTTATACTTAAATTTTAGTTGGATATCTTTTCACTCGAAAAGTTTTAGCGAAACATATTTTGATTTATATAGTTTTGGAGTCTATTAACTGACTATTTTAAAGCAGCCTCAACTTCATCTATCATACTGTCAACTGAAGTTAAACCACCACCTGATAAGTACCAGAATTCAGGATCTAGATTAATTATTTTATCATTTTTACCAGCATTTGTGTTTTTAACTAGGTCGTTATTAAGAGTGTCTGAACTCTTGATTTCTCCACCAGTTACAACAGCACGGTCAACTACAAAAAGTATATCTGGATTTGTTTTTGATATATACTCGAAGTTTACCTCTTGTCCATGTGTAGAAGCCTCTATTTTATCATCAGCAACTTTTAGGTCAAGAACATCGTGAATTAATCCAAAGCGTGATCCTTTACCGTAAGCACTTATATTTCCATCATTAGTTAATATTATTAAAGATTTTTTGTCTGATTCTTCAGCCATTCCTTTAACTTTTTCTACCTTTTTGTCTACTTTAGTTAAATAATCTTTTGCAGTATCTTCTTTTCCAAAAAGCTCTGCTACTTCAGTAGTATTTTTCTTAAAGTCGTCCATGTAAGTATCTGCATTTAAGTCAATATATACTGTTGGAGCTATTTCAGATAGCTTATCATAGTAATCTTCTTGTCTTCCAGATATAAATATTACATCAGGCTCAAAAGCGAATATTGCTTCCATGTCAGGTTCCTTTATTCCACCAGCATTTGTTGACTTTTCAAACTTCGAAAGGTATTTCGGTAAGTTTTTTAGAGGTACTGCAGTCTCAACATCAACATCAAGTGCACCTATTGTGTCAAGTATACCCATGTCAAATACTACTGCTTTCTTTGGATTTTTAGGAACAGTAGTTTCTCCTTTTGAGTGTTTGAATACTACATCTCCAGCATTTTCTGTGGCTTCTGTAGAATTCTGCCCTTCTTCTTTGTTGTCCGTCTTTGGACTGCAACCTGCTACTATGACTACTGTCATAGTTAAAACTAGAAGCATTGAGAATAGTTTTTTCATTGTGATTTCCTCCAATTGTTTAAATTTATTTTTAATTTAGCTATATGCTATTAATTATTATTATCAGTTCGATTCTAAAACAAGCTAATGAGTTAGCTGTAGTACAGACATATATTTTTTCCATCAATATTTTGAATATCTATATCCATGCCGTATATTTCCCTCAGTACTGAGGAATTCATAATGTCTTTTGTGTCTCCGTCCTGAACAATTTGCCCATTTTTCATTGCTATTACATAATCTGCATAACAAGATACGAAATTTATATCATGTATGACTATCATTACAGTTTTATTTAATTCATTTACAAGTCTTTTAAGAACTTTCATGATTTGAACAGAGTGCAACATATCTAAATTATTTAATGGCTCATCCAAGAATATATAATCTGTATCCTGTGCTATTACCATTGCTATGTACGCCATTTGCCTTTGTCCGCCACTTAGTTCATCTAAAAATCTATCTTGTAAATCTGTAAGACCTAAATAACTTAGAGAATCATCTATAAATTTTTCATCTTCTTCTGTTAATTTACCTTGAGAGTGGGGGTAGCGTCCAAAACTAACTAAATCCCTAACAGTAAGTCTTATATTAAGATGATTTGATTGTCTTAATATAGAAAGTCGCTTAGACAATTCACTGTTATTCCATTCTCTAAGTTCTTTGTCATCTATAAATACTTCTCCAGAATTTTTAGCTAGAGTTCTACATATTATAGATATCAATGTACTTTTACCAGCTCCATTACTACCAATAAATGCTATCAGTTTGTTTTGAGGGAGCTCTAGACTCACATTATTTATAACTTCTTTTTTACCGTAATGCTTAGTTATATTTTTTAGTTTTATCATTTTTTACTCTCCTTTAACAAAAGATATATGAAGCATAGCCCTCCGAAGAAGTTTATTATTACACTTATCGGTATTGAAAACTGAAATACTTTTTCAACTACTAATGTTCCAACTGAAAGTGATAAGCATCCAATCAATACTGCAGCTGTTATCTGCAGACTGTGATGATACGACTTCACGATTTTGCGTGACAAACTTACAACTAATATTCCTAAAAATGTTATAGGTCCAACCAGAGCAGTAGACACTGAAACCAATATAGATGTTATTATTAATGATTTAAGCACTGCTTTATTATAAGATATCCCTAAGTTGATTGCGTGGTCAGCTCCAAGTTCAATTACATCATATTCCTTTAGATCTTTTAATGTTATTAGAAAAATAACTATTATCATTAAAAAACTAATACCTAATAAATCCTGGTTTATATTATTGAAGGTTGCAAACATTTTTCCTTGAAGCACTGAGAATTCGTTTGGGTCGAGTAGTACTTGCATAAAAGTTGCCATACCTCTAAATAGTGTTCCAATTATCATTCCGGCTAGAACTAAAAAGTATAGATTTTTATTTTCACCTCTAAATAAGAAGTAAAATAGTAAACATGAGCTTCCTATCATAAAAACTACTGATAGAATAAAATTTGGATATCCAGATAGCATTGATAGCTGTCTTGATCCGAAAGCAAAAACTATAACGGTTTGTATAAATAAGTACAATGAATCTAGTCCTATTATACTAGGCGTTAGAATTCTGTTACCCGTTATCGTTTGAAAGGTTACTGTAGAATATCCTATACAATAACTTACAAGTAGTATTGCAAGCATTTTAAGGCATCTTCTTGGAAGATAGTATCCTATATTTTTTTCTGTTAAACCCCAGAAAGTGTAAAAAGACATTACGCATAAAGTCGCTAGAAAAAGAAGTAGGATAACTTTGATATCCCTACTGTGTTTTTTAATAAATTGTCTATTAATCATAGCGCCTCCTTCTTCTTAAATAAGACTCCTAGGAATATAATACTTCCAAGAATACTTATTACTACGCTTATTGAAATTTCATATGGGGCGATAAGAGTTCGTCCAATGATATCACATATAAGGATAAATAATGTACCAATAAGCACTGTATCCAACAGCGTATTCTTTAAGTTGTCGCCTTTATAAAGTCTTACGATATTAGGGACTATCAGACCCACAAAAGGGATACTTCCAACAGTTATTACTACAAGCGATGTTATAAATGCAACAATAATAAGACCAATCATCACAACCCATTTATGATTTAGCCCTAGATTCGTTGAAAAGCTTTCACCCATACCTGCAATGGTAAATTTGCCTGCATATGCATAGGCGATTATTAATACTGGTATTCCTATAAAAAGTAACTCATATCGACCCTTTATGATCAACGAAAAGCTTCCTTGTAACCACGAAGACATATTTTGAATAACGTCGTATCTATATGCGAGAAACTCAGTTATTGCACTTACTACGCTACCTAACATAAGACCAATTAGAGGCACCATGATAGCATTTTTATATGTAATACGCTGTAAAAGATTCATAAAGAGCATTGTTCCAAGCAGTGAGACAGCAAAAGCAATTAGCATTTTAGCCGTTTTTGCTTGACTTCCAGCTATTATAATTGAAATCAGTATACCTAGGCGACACCATTCCATAGTTCCTGCTGTTGATGGTGATACAAAGTGATTGTTAGTAATAGTCTGCATAATAAGTCCAGCTATACTAAGTGTTGCGCCTGTTATGATAATACTGATTAGCCTTGGTAGTCTACTGATCATAAGCAGATACAAATCACTCTTATTGTATTTGATCAAGCCGTGAAAACTAAAGTCTTCGACTCCAATTCCGATAGATACCACTGATAAAACTAGAAGTAATATAATTAGTGTGGTTCTATTTGAAATCAATCGCAGTATATTTTTTTTCATTTTAGCTCCTCCTATGTCAGTAATAATTCTAACAAAATGGAAAATGAAAGTCAATATCAATTACGAAAGAAAATTAAATGCAATTAAAAATGAAGATTAAACATAAAATATTATTTTATTTTTACAATAACGTAGATATTTTTAGTAATAATGATAAAATTAAAAATACTATAGTTATATTTTTAATTAAAGTATTGTTTTAAATATATAATTTCGATTTGGTTTAGCTAATTTAGGGTATTAGGATAATAACTTATGTTTTTAATACTAAATTTAGATAATAATATAGTTGTGTGACAATTTTAAAATAGATAGAATAGAAGTACGAAAATATTTTTACTATTGTCAAGTGTAGTTTAATAAAAATATATTTGTACAAAACGGATATGAATATTTAAGAAATATCGACAAAGTATGAGTAGGTAGGTGTAGTTTATGGATCAAAATATTTTATTTGCGTTTATGATGACGTTAATAGCAGGTTTATCAACTGGGATAGGAAGTGCAATTGCATTCTTTGCTAAAAAGACGAATACAAAGTTTCTCGCAGTAAGTCTAGGGTTCTCTGCAGGAGTTATGATATATGTTTCTATGATCGAGATATTTACAGAGGCTAAAAGCAAACTGATCGTTCCCTTAGGATTAAAAAATGGAACAATAGTAACGGTATTGGCATTCTTTGGTGGTATGATTTTAATAGCTTTAATTGACAAATTGATACCTTCAGAGGAAAACCCACATGAAGTAGAGTTTGTAGAGACTCTAAATAAGATTGAAGAGGAAGAGATTGTTAGCCACGAAAAAAATATCGAAGACAAGGAAAGCTCTGATTTAAATAAAAGCAAATTGATGAGAACGGGTTTATTTACTGCTTTGGCAATAGCGATTCACAACTTTCCAGAAGGGCTTGCAACATTCGTTTCAGCACTTCAAGAACCATCCCTTGCTATACCTATAGTTGTGGCGATAGCGATACATAATATTCCAGAGGGGATTGCAGTATCTGTACCAATATATTACGCTACTGGAAGCAAGAAAAAAGCATTTATTTATTCGTTTTTATCTGGCTTATCAGAGCCTATAGGGGCTATAATAGGTTTTATGATATTACTTCCAATCATGAATGATATTCTATTTGGAGTAATATTTGCAGGTGTTGCTGGTATAATGGTATTTATATCAATAGATGAACTTCTACCGTCTGCAAGAGAGTATGGAGAGCATCATCTTTCTATATATGGTATGGTTGTAGGCATGGCTGTTATGGCTGCTAGTTTGATTATGTTTATGTAATTAATTTTAAGCTATCTCTAATAGATAAATAATTTTATCTTTATGAGATAGCTTTTTAATTTTTAATATAAAAAGTAAAACAAATCATTTGTAAAGTTGAAATTTTTTAATTGCTAATTTACAGAAAACTTTATTAAAAAAATAAAATAAGGTTTATGTTAATCCATTATTATATATTTGTGGTTAAAATAAATTAGCTGTTTTAAATAATAAAATAGTGGCATAATATTAAGTATGAAAGATTTTGTTTTTAACCTTATTCGAGTTTTCCTATGTCTATAATTATGCTTTTTTGGACATTTTAGAAAAAATATGGAGTAAATTAAAATATTTTTTTAATTAAAAATTATTTGTAAATTTTCTTGAAATGCTCAAATCACGTAGTAATAAGGGGTTAGAGAAAAATGTATAATTATAGGACTCCAATCTTTCGGGAAATTATGGTATCATTTAATTGGATATAAATTAGCCAAAAAGGAGTGAAAAAAATGAAGAAAAAATTACCTACGGAAGCGTATGGTGGCGTATCAGGTAAAGATTACGTACCTTATGTAACCGACAAGTCGAGAACAGGAGGAAATATAGCAGTTCTCTTAATAGGTATAGTTTTAGCTGCAGTCTTTGCTGCCTCAACTACGTATTCAGGAATGAAAGCCGGGTTGACAGTTGCAGCGGGTATTCCAGGTGCTATTCTTGGTGCAGGTTTAGTTGGAGTATTTGCTAAAGAAAAAGGAATCTTAGGTAAGAACTTAATTCAAGGGATGTCAAGTGCTGGTGAGTCAGTTGCCAGTGGTGCGATATTCGTATTACCAGCAGTTTTATTAATTGGTGGGAAGATTACGTTTTTTGAAGGTCTAGCGGTAGGAGTTGGCGGTGTACTATTCGGTATTGGTATCGCGGCATTAGTTCACAACTACCTTATCATTGAAGAGCATGGAAACTTAATGTATCCAGAGTCAATGGCGATCTCAGAAACATTGGTTGCATCTGATACAGGTGGAGAATCACTTAAGTACATGGGAATTGGTTTTGGTATTGGTGGTCTACTAACTGTATTAACAGGATCTGTATTAGGTCTTGTAAATAACATGGCTAGTTTTGTCGGAACAAAAGCATATAAGTGGAAATTGGATATAGAAGTGAATCCACTATTACTAGGTATAGGATTTATAGTTGGTTTAGAGATATCACTTACTATGTTCGCAGGTTCAATGTTAGCAAACTTTGGTATAACACCATTAATCGGTTATTTCGCTGATATGGCTGCTCCAGGTGCTATGGTATGGAATGCTCCAGATGTTGCTATAAAAGGCATGGAAGTTGGAACTATAGCAGGTTCTTATGTAAAATACATAGGTGCAGGAATGATGCTTTTTGGTGGTCTAATAGGTGCTATAAAATTAATACCTGTAATAGTTGCTTCTATAAAAGAAACAATGAAAGCTACAGGTGGTGAAGGTGATTCTAAAGGTTCTCTTCAAATAATAATATTACTTGCTGGTATTGTTATATCATTTGTAGCAGGATTTATGATTACTGGTGGAAACATTGGTATGGCTATATTAGGAACAGTATCTTCATTAATACTAATGTTACTATTTGTAATAGTTGCAGGTCGTTTAACTGGGACTATAGGTACTTCTAACTTACCAGTTTCAGGAATGACTATAGCATCATTAGTTATAGTTACTATGGTATTCGTTGTAATGAAATGGACTGGCGTTGAAGACAATAAATCGTTATTATTATTTGGTACTTTAATAGTTATCGCTATAGCCATTGCAGGCGGTTATTCACAATCACAAAAAGTTACTTACATCATAGGTGGAGATAAAGGTGAAATGCAAAAATATTTTGCTATAGCTGCGATAGTTGGTGTTATAGTTGTTGTTGGAACAATGATAATACTATCTGATCAATTAGCTATAACAGGAGCTGATGCACCATTCGGTCTTCCACAAGCTAACTTAATGGCTACACTTACTTCTGGTATAATGTCAGGGGATCTTCCTTGGGTTATGATATTTATAGGTGTATTTATGGCTATAGTTTTATACTTCTTAAACTTACCAATTATGACAGTTGCGATAGGTTTCTACCTACCAATATCAACTACATCTATAATATTAATAGGTGCTTTAATAAGAGTTCTAGTTGAAAAAATGTCTAAATCAGATGCTGAAAAAGAAGCAAAAGTTTCTAATGGCGTAAGTTTATCTTCAGGATTAGTTGCTGGTGGATCTATAATAGGTCTTATAGGTATAATCCTACAAGTTACAGGAGTTATAACTCTTGGTGAGATAACAGGATTTGCAGCTGGAAATGGTATGGCACTTATATTACTTGCAGCCCTTGTTATATTGACTGCAATACCAATTATGAATTCAAAGCCTACTAAGACAAGCGATGAAGAATAATGAAGAAGTCTTAAACCTTGTATATGAAATCAGAGATGGTTTAGAGTACGAGGTTGATAAAAAAGGTATCGTTACAATATTAAAAAGACAAGATCACTGGATACAGAGATTTTTTAGAAAATTGCACTTTAGAATTCCAGAGACTACTCGAGTAACATTAGACAGTTATGCCAGCTTTATATTTTTAAACATAGATGGTAAAAGAACGGTTAAAGAAATCGGGGAGATTATGGACAGAGAGTACGGTGAGGAAGCCAAACCACTGTATGAGAGATTATTGCTTTTTCTAAATCATATCGAAGTAAATGCCAAATATATCGTTCGTATAGAAAAAGGTTTAGATCAGATAGAATCTGATGATACAAATCTTTAGAAAATATAGATGAATAATAAAAACTACCTCAATGCATATTGAGGTAGTTTTTTTATGTTTTTAAATAATTAATTTTTAAATTAGTTTTATACATATTGACAAATGTAAAGTCAAGACGTATAATGATTATTGTGTCCTAGGAAACAAAAAGGAGTTAGATATGAATAAAGATAAGAAGATTATAAAGATATTAAAAGAAATTTATGAAAAAGAAGATGTACTTAGTAAGATAAGAAACAAAGGAATAATAGAAGGCTATACACTATCAGAAATTCATAGTGTAGATGCAATAGGGGGATCGTATGATCCAGTAAATGTTACTATAATCTCTGAAAAGTTAAATATCACGAAAAGTGCAGTAAGTAAAATAATAAAAAAACTTTTAAATAAAGGTGTCATTAGTGTTTATCAATTACCTGAAAACAAAAAAGAAAGATATTTTCTGCTTACTAAAGTAGGAGAGAATATATTTTTGAAACATCAAAAGTCTCACAGTATGTGGGAGAAAACAGATGAAAGATTTTTCAAAGAAATAGAGGATGAATATAAGGATGTAACTCTAAGTGTCTTAGAAAAATTTAATGAATATTTAAAAGAAGAGATAGAGGAGGAAAATTATGATAATTGACTTAACAACAAAAATAGAAAAAGATAGTGAGGCTATGAAGTGGATAGAGTCTCAAGAAGATAAATTAAGAGCTGCAGGTCATGTGGGTACACACCTAGATACGTATTGTAAAAGTGACATTCCAATTGAATATTTTAAAAGTAAGGGAATTTTAATAGATGTATCTGATATATGTTATGACAGAGAAATAGATATTAAAGATATTGATGGAGTTGAAATTTTAGAAAATACTTTTGTAATTTTTAGAACGACTCATATTGATAAATTTAATTATGGAACTAAAGAATATTTTAGCAATCATCCTCAGCTTTCTAATAAATTAATAGATTATTTATTAGAAATGCAAATTAACTTTATAGGCATAGATTGTTCAGGTATTCGTAGAGGTCAAGAGCACCAACCAGCAGATAGACTGTGTGAGAGCAAAGGCGTGTACGTTATAGAAAACCTTAGTAACCTACAAAAAATAGGTTGCGATCCTTTTAATGTCTATACTATGTGGTTGGATGATTGTGACCTTACAGGATTAAGATGCAGAGTAATTGTAGATCAATAATGCAACTAATAGAACTATACAATTATAACTTTTATGATTCAATAAACCAATGATCTTCATCTAAATACAAGTATCTTTGTTTATTTTTTACAGTTATGGTGTACCTTATGCCAGCGCCCCCAGATTTTAAAGATGCAGCTCTACATACGTCGGTGATTTTATCTATTTCAAAAACACGCCCATCGTCCCAAAGTATCGCTAGGGGGCGAATTGTACCTTCGTGAGTATATTTTGCTACTATTTCAACGAAAACTTTTTCTTTCATAAGGCCCTCCTAATGTTTATTGATATTTTCAACCTAATTTATTTTGTCCAAGCTATTGGATGGATTTTATGGTCGTCTTTTGGATTAAGACTTGAAAGTTCTGTGTCTACAAGTGAGACGCCACGTTGTACAGCAAAGTGGCCAAATCTATATCTTAGAGAGTCTATTGTTTTATCAAGTTCTTCGTGTTTTTGAACATCGATAAACTGTTCGTCAAAAGAAAGCTGAGTTATGTTTGCATCTGATAAATTACATGCACGTACGCCAAGTTTTCTTACTGGTAAAAAAGGACTATGATGCGTTTTAAATAACTCAAATGATTTGTCAAATATCTCATTTGTGCTAGAACAGGGGATATCTAAAGTTACTTGACGCTCATATGTAAATAGAGTATTGTCTCTTACTGTAATCTGGATTGTGCTGCACACTAACTTATGTTTTCTAAGTCTCTCAGTTACACTTTCTACAAGTTTTTGAAGTATAATTTTAACTTCATCATAAGTTTCTAAATTATTCTTAGTTGTTGTAGAGTTACCAATACTTTTAATTGGAGTTTTAGAGCCTAATTCAGAAACAGTTGATGAATCATAACCATTTGCGAAACTCCATATTTCTTCACCTCTTTTACCTAGAACTCTTCTTATAAATTTAGGGGAGGTGTTTGCAAGATCACCTATGGTAAATATATTATACTTTTTTAATGTTTTTTGCGTAGATTTACCTACACATAATAGTTCTCTAACATCCAGATTCCAGATTTCATTTTTGAAATTATCTCTATGTATAACAGTTGTGGCATCAGGTTTTTTTAGATCACTACCCAATTTTGCGAATATCTTGTTGAAACTAACGCCAATTGATACAGTTACGCCAAGTTCACTTTTTATTCTTTTACGAATTGTATTAGCGATCGTCTCGCCATCCCCATAAGGACTATTAGTAACATCTAACCAACATTCATCAAGCCCAAAAGATTCTATTTGATTGGTGTAATCTTTGTAAATTGCTATAGCCATTTTAGAAAATCTTAGATATCTATCAAAATTTGCGGGAACTATTACTAATTCAGGGCATTTTCGTTTTGCTTCCCATAGAGATTCACCAGTTTTAATTTGAAACTTTTTAGCTAAATAATTTTTTGCTAAAACAACTCCGTATGTAGTATCTGAATTATTTCCAACAGCTACTGGCTCATTTCTAATAGACGGGTTGTATAGGCACTCAACACTAGCATAAAAATTATTTATATCAGAATGTAATATAATTCTATCCATCAGAACCACCTCATATATTATTTTACCACAAAAACAGAACTTATGTTCTATTATATTCAATAAGGTATAAAATATTCTACAGGTAAAGGCTGGAATATTTACTTTTTTATATAGCAAACGTATGTACTTACTGATATAATTTAAATAAAGAAAATTAAAAATGATATATAGATAAATTAATAGGTTAGAAGAATACAAGCAAACTGTGTTAGCAACAAAAAATAGTGATTTAATTAAAATCAAACAGAAAAGCGCTTAAACACTTATTTTAGGAGGATGTTATGAATAATATATTTGTATACAAAACAGAGATCGGCGAATTGGCTATTGCTGATAATGGAAGAGCTATTACAGAATTATATTTTAAAAATAAAATAAATTTAGACGGTAAAAATGTTGAAGAAACCAAGTTGATAAGACAGGCATATAATGAATTTAATGAATATTTATCCGGAAGCAGAAAAGATTTTAATATTCCTCTTGAACCATGCGGAACAGAGTTTCAACTTAAAGTATGGGAAGCATTAAAAACTATTCCGTATGGTGAGACTTGCAGCTATAAGGAAATAGCAGAAAAAGTAAATAGCCCGAAGGCTTTTAGAGCTGTAGGTTTAGCAAATAATAAAAATCCTATTTCTATATTCATTCCATGCCACCGAGTAATTGGATCGAATGGAAAATTAGTAGGGTATGGTGGAGGACTTGATGTAAAAGAGTTCTTATTAAATTTAGAAGAAAAGAATAGTTAGATATTCTATATAATGTAAGGGATTGCTCAAAACTTTGTTTGTTTTTTGAGACATTCCCTTATTTTTATGATTTTATAACATATATTTTAATCTTGATAATAAAATTAAAATATAAAATCATAGCTAATTTATCAAGATACTTTCTCCCGTTGACAGGTATGAGATTTTATCTCCAATTCTATTTTTCATGATCTCATATGCTTTTTTCCCAGTACAGTGACAAGTAAGAATTTCTTCAGTGCAGGATTTATCGAGTATATCAGCCACCTCGTTTATATAGTTTTCGTTACAGTTAAGAGATTTAATGCCAAATCCCATCATATGAAATCCACCGATGATATGAGAAATCTCTTTGTCTGGATAGAGAAGTTTCGTAGTATTTACAATATTAACTATTCCACTATGACTACATGCACTTACTACGACTACTTTATTACCTTCTTCAATAGTTAGAAATAATTCGTGATTGAATTCGTCAGGTACGAGTTTACCTTTTTTTCTTTCCTTAAGAGCTTTATCTTTACAGATAAAATAAGGATCTTTTACAGTATCAGATCTTAGGTAAAAGTTGTCTGAAATTTTACAGCCTTTAGTAAAGAAGAAGACTCTATCTTTGTATGTTTCAAATATATACCTATCAACTCCAATGTATTTACTTACAAATAATTTCTTATAATGAAAGGCACCCTTAGCATCACTTTTAATTATTACTTTAACATTTTTATTGTGCTTTAGAAGCGTCTCGAGACCACCGATGTGATCTGAATGGTTGTGGGAAATTATAACCCAATTCAGATTATTTAGATCTATATCTAGTTCTTTAGCATTTTCTATAAATTTATCTGAACCACCAGTGTCTAATAAGCACTTTAAATTGTCTTTTTCTATGTATAGAGATAAACCATGTTCTGATCTCAAATTATCAAAATTGCTAACGTTTTCTAGCAAGGATGTTATTTTTATCATTAATTTTTACCTCCAAAATTATTTTATAATTATGATTAGAATACCACATTAGAATATAAGTTTACAGTTTAAATTTTCAATTGTATAATACAATTTAATACAACGATATATGGAATAGGAGGAAGTTTATGTATTTTGAAAGTATTTTGTTAGAAGACCATTATCATATAATATCAAATAAAAATTATACATATATTTTTCCACATCCTATTCTTAGTAAATATATAGCGCATTATACAGTATCTATACCAGATAGAGGACAAACTAATACTAATGTTGACTTGGGTTATTTAAATTTAATTCCAGACTCAAGTGGTTGCATAGTTTGTACATATGAAGATAATGATTTCAGTATGTATTTATGGGGGGCTACTACTAAAATAGTTACTGTAGAAAATGATATAAATACCGATAAAGTAAGATTTTTTATAGAATTTTTACCAGGGGGACTACATGCTATAACTGGGATAAAACAGTCAGAGCTTTGTGATATTCAAACATCGATAGAAAATATAGATAAAGGCTTGTATAAAAAAATTATCTATGCACTGGAAAACTCAGTAAGTTTGGATGATTTAATTACTTCTATGAACAGTATATTTATTGAAGAGTTAAAAAAGAACCAGAAATCTAATTCAATTATTGAATCTTCTTTAATTATATCTTCAAAAGTAAGTGGCATTATGACTATAAGGGAGCTTGCTGGGTCGCAATATATAAGTGAAAGACAGTTAAATAGATTATTTAATGAGTATATAGGAATGAGCGCTAAGATGTTTTTAAAATTAGTAAGAATTAATAATACTATTAATATACTTAAACACACAAATTATAACTTAGCAGATAATGCACAGATTTTTGGATTCTATGATCAATCACATTTTATTAAGGATTTTAAAGCAATTTGCGGAGTTACGCCAAAGTCATTTATGGAAAACATGTCCGATTTTTACAATGAAGAATTTAAGTATTAGTCTATTATATAAATGAGTATATAAACTATATAATTTGAAAGGAGATACAATGATAGAATCTAGATGTGGACTTTTATGTGATAAATGTGGATACAAAGATGAAGTAGAATGCATAGGGTGTTTAAATATTCAAAAACCATTTTGGGGCGAAGTCTGTCCAATAAAATCATGTTGTGAAAGCAAAGAATACAATCACTGCGGAGAATGTAGCAAATTTGCATGTGAATTGCTTGTAGCGTTTTCATATGATAAAGATCAGGGTGATGATGGAAAGAGAGTTGAACAATGTAAAATTTGGTCATAAAAAAATTTAAGTGGAAGTTTATAATTCTAAAAAACAAAAATTAAAAGTTTTTATATTTTATAATTAAGGAGATATATTATGAAGTTTTCATGTTCACTTATTGCAGTTAAAGATATAAATGCTTCTAAAAAGTTTTACGAAGATTTATTTGGTTTACAAATTGAATCGGATTTTGGGACAAATATAGCATTTGACTGTGGATTATCCATTCAGCAAGATTTTGATTGGTTAACTGGTTTGAAAAAAGAAGATATTAACTATCAGTCAAATAATTTTGAACTTTACTTTGAAACAGTAGATTTACCTGGATTTTTAGAGCGTTTACAAGAATATCCAGACATAACATTTTTACACGATATAAAAAGTTATGATTGGGGACAAAGTGTAATTAGGTTCTATGACCTAGATGGTCATATAATCGAAGTAGGAGAAAGTATGGCTAGTGTAGTTAAGAGATTTTTGAAAGAAGGATTATCAATTGAAGAAATAGCTACTAAAACCCAGCATCCAATTGATTTTATAAAATCTTGTATTTAGTTAATGGACAAAAATAATTATAGCTAAAAATAGACATTTACTACAGAAATTTATATCTAAATATCATAAATAGATGACAACTCGAGGTTGACAAATTAAAATTTAATACATATACTAAATAAAGAGAGAACCAAATAAACTCGGTAGGTGAGGTTACCGCAGGGATACGGGTTGCTGCCGCAAAATAGTGGAGACACTATGAGATGGTTAGCAGTTTATGTCGATAAACAAGGCATAATCTAATGCAATTACATTGCCCTGCGAAGCTAAAGCTTGAACGGTGAGATGACTGTAAATTTTTCAGTTGTTTATTTAATGCGGACTTTTATCCCTTGTCACTGCTTATGCTTTGGCGAGGGATTTTTTAGTTTTCTTAATTTTCCCCATTTATGGGTTTATATAGATATTTTAAATTATGGAGGTGAACAAAATGGACCCTGAAAGTAGCAAAGGCATAAAATTTGATAGACGAAGTAAAGGGATTGACGAGACTGACGCTATTCCTCGGTTCGTTTTTCCACCTAAGGTTTTTTATATGAAAATTTAATAATTAATTTATAGGAATTACTTCTTTATTATTTTATGTCCTTATATATCCAGGAAATTTTGGAGAGATTATAACAAGGAGGTATAAATAATGACTAGAAGAAGTTTAATTAGAGAAGAAAAATTAATATCAACAGATAGATTACTAGATATAGCAAAAAAAGATGTAAATACAGTTTTAAAGGAATTTAACACTTCAACAGAGGGCTTGGAGTATACTTCAGTAGAAGATATGCGTGACGATTACGGAGAAAATATAATTGATCACGATGAAAAGGACTCTATTTTTAAAAGATTGATAGAAGCTTTCATAAATCCTTTCACAATAGTACTATTAGTACTTTCATTTATATCATTTATCACAGATGTACTAATGGCGGCTCCAGGAGAAAAAGATTATACAGCAGTTATCATCGTATTAACTATGGTTACAATAAGTGGTGTTTTAAGATTTATACAAGAGATGCGATCAGGTAATGAAGCGGAAAAGCTTAAAGCAATGGTAAAAGTAACTGCTAATATTGAACGTAAAGGTTTAGGAGCGAAAGAGATTCCACTTAGCGAAGTCGTTGTAGGAGATATAGTGCACTTATCAGCAGGAGACATGATTCCAGCAGATGTTCGTATAATTCAAGCAAAAGATTTATTTATAAGTCAATCCGCTCTAACAGGTGAGAGCGAGGCGTTAGAAAAACTTCCTGATGCAATAGATGATTCTGTTAAAAATCATCTAGATAGTAGCAATTTAGCTTTTATGGGAAGTAACGTTATAAGTGGATCAGCAAGTGCGGTTGTCGTTTCTGTAGGAAATGAAACAGTTTTTGGATCAATGGCTAAGTCTATAGTAGGAGTAAAAACTGAAACAAGCTTTGAAAAAGGTGTAAATTCAGTTTCATGGTTATTAATTAGATTTATGTCATGTATGGTTCCGATAGTTTTCTTTGTAAATGGATTTACAAAGGGAGATTGGATGGAGGCATTTTTATTTGCTTTATCAGTTGCAGTAGGTCTTACACCTGAGATGTTACCGATGATAGTAACCACAAACCTTGCAAAGGGTGCAGTTAAAATGTCAAAGAAAAAAACTGTAATTAAAAATTTGAACTCAATACAAAATT
Organism: Metaclostridioides mangenotii; assembly: GCF_018917235.1. Taxonomy (GTDB): domain Bacteria; phylum Bacillota; class Clostridia; order Peptostreptococcales; family Peptostreptococcaceae; genus Metaclostridioides. Next base: position 215,030 of record NZ_JAHLOF010000003.1, on the reverse strand, counting down.
TTGGTGCAATGGATATACTTTGTACTGACAAAACAGGAACTCTTACACAAGACAAGGTTGTTCTTGAGTACCATTTAGATATCCATGGAAATAGTGACGATAGAATTTTGCGCCATGCATTTATGAATAGCTACTATCAAACAGGTTTAAAAAATCTAATGGATATAGCTATATTAAATCATGCAGAAGATATTGGATTCCCTGATTTAACTAGAGATTATGAAAAAGTGGATGAAATACCATTTGATTTTAATAGAAGACGTATGAGCGTTGTAATAAAAGATAAAAAACAAAAAACTCAATTGATTACAAAGGGTGCTGTTGAAGAAATGTTAAGCATTTGTTCTTGGGCTGAGTATGAAGGTAAAGTAGTTGAGTTAACTAAAGAAATAAAAATTGAAATTCTCAATACAGTAAAAGATTTAAATATTAAGGGAATGAGAGTTATCGCTATAGCTCAAAAAACTAATCCAACTACAGAGGGGTTATTCTCTGTAAGTGATGAGTCAAATATGGTGTTAATGGGATATCTAGCTTTTTTAGACCCTCCAAAAGAAACAACTAAAGATGCAATAATAGCGCTTGAAGATCATGGAGTAGGAGTTAAAGTTCTTACAGGAGATAATGACGCCGTAACAAGATCAATTTGTAAGCAAGTTGGATTAGAAGTAGACAATTTATTATTGGGCTCAGATATAGATAATATGAATGATGATGAACTATCTAAAATAGTAGAAAAAACAACTGTGTTTGCAAAGCTTTCACCTATGCAAAAAGTACGTATAGTGAGAATTTTAAGACAAAATGGGCATACAGTTGGATTTATGGGTGATGGTATCAATGATGCTGCAGCAATGAAAGAATCAGATGTAGGTATCTCTGTGGATACTGCAGTTGATATAGCCAAAGAATCTGCAGACATTATACTTCTTGAAAAGGATCTAATGGTTCTTGAAGAAGGGGTTAAAGAAGGTAGAAAGACTTTTGCAAACATTATAAAATATATAAAGATGACAGCAAGCTCAAACTTTGGTAATATGTTTTCAGTATTAGTGGCCAGTGCCTTCTTACCGTTTTTACCAATGTTACCTATTCAAATTCTAGTCCTAAATTTAATATACGATATTTCATGTGTTTCAATGCCATGGGATAATGTAGATGAAGAGTACATTAGAGAGCCTAAAAAATGGGATGCATCTTCCATAGGTAAGTTTATGTTTTGGATCGGACCGACAAGTTCAGTGTTCGACATAGTAACATATATAGTTATGTTCTTTGTTGTGTGTCCAATTGCACTAGGTGGTTTTTATGGAGATGCAGGAGTAGACAAAACGATGTTTATGGCATTGTTCCATGCTGGATGGTTCGTAGAATCTTTATGGAGTCAGACTTTAGTAATCCATATGATAAGAACGCCAATGTTGCCATTTATACAAAGTAGGGCATCACTTTCGGTTACTTTATTTACTTCAATAGGAATAGCAGTTGGAACGATACTTCCATACACTCCTCTAGGAGCTAGTTTGGGTATGGCAGCTCTCCCTATATACTACTACTCATGGTTAGGACTTATCATAGCTTCTTATATGCTATTAGTAACTGTTATAAAGAAAATCTATATAAGAAGACATGGTGAATTTTTATAAGAAATCATGTTTAAAATAAAAATATAGATAAAGCAATTAATGTAAGTAAAAATAATAAATAAGAATATTTAATGAAAAAGCAACTATAATTTACAAAATTGAGAGCTTAAAGTATTAGGTTAAGAAGTTTAACCTGAGCAATTAAAGCTATCACAAATTAGTAAATTGTAGTTGCTTTTTTAATTTAAAGTCTCTTTCTTCTATATTTTTATTGATAATAGAAAGTAAAGTAGAAACAGTATAATTTTTATAATCTCTCATATATTGCAATTATGTTAGGAATTTAATTTATAAAATATTCCATAGGTGTAAACCTCATACCATCAACAATTTGTTCATCCGATAATCTAGAAAAACCAAGTTTAAGATAGAAATTTATTGCGTAAGGTGAAGCATTTACAGTTATTTTTTTTACTGATGCAAAGTCCTTTAGGTAAGTAGTGAGTGTGGTAAATAAATTAGCAGCGATAGTCTGTTTATGATAATTTTTATTTACAAATAAAAGTGCAATATGATTTTTATTTCTTGTGGCCATTACACCTATAATTTCATCTCCATCAAAGCATCCCCAAAAGTTCATAGTTTGATTTTTATAAAGCTCTAACATAGAATCGTAGTCGATGAAATTTTTAAAGCTCTCGACACCATTATATGTATAATCAGAAGCGACAAACTCAAGAAATACATTCCATGCTAAATTTAAACCATGTCTCAAATCTTCTTCTTTAAATGTTCTGATTTGATAGTTATTTTCCATTAAAAAACTCCTTTCTCAAAACATATGATTGTTTTAATGCAATTAATTAATAATAATTCTTAATAAAAAAATATAGTTTTATATAGTTATTGTATATCTAAATATCAAAATTTGTTCAAGAATTAGTGAAAATAAGTATTATATATATTAAAAGCATCTGTTATGTTTGAAGCAGATTTTTTAGCTGTTTTATCTGCACCAGTAGTTATTAAAATATATTCTTTCTCCTTTTTTTCAAGAAGACTGGCTAAACAAAGACCTGCCTTATCTGTATATCCAGTTTTTCCACCTATCACTTTTCCTCTACCTAGATTTTCTTCATCTATTTTTTCAAAAGTAATACTTCTAAATGTGATACCTGCAGAATTTAAATTTGTAGGAGATGTTGAATACTTTTCTGTTGTAAATATAGATCTAAAAGTTTCGTTCTCTAGAGCATAATCAAGTAGAATAGATAAATCGTATACTGTTGTATAATGATCGTAGTTATGTAAGCCTATTACATTGGTAAAGTGAGTGTTTTTCATTCCTAATTCTTTAGCTTTTTTATTCATAAGATTTACAAACTCATCTTCAGATCCCGAAATGTACTCTGCAACAGCAATTGATGATTCAGCCCCTGAAGGCAATATTATACCGTAAAGTAAATCAATTGCTTTTACTTTTTCATCAGGCAAAAAACCAGTCATTGAGGCATTAGAGTCTTTTAGAGAGTTAAAGATACTGCTTTTAATTGGTATTTTTGTATCTAAATTATTTAGATTTTCTATGGCAACAAGAGCAGTCATTATTTTTGTAAGAGATGCAGGGTAGCATCTAGAGTCACTATTTTTTTGAGCGATTATTTTGCCATTATCATTATTTACGAGTATAGCATTTTTGCTATTGATATTATTAATCTCGTTAATATTAGAATTATTGTTATTAAACTTCTTAAATCCAATTGAATTAGATGATATAGTTTTGCTGCTCCAATTTTGATATTTACCTGTATTATATACTATTAATAAAGTAATACAAAGTAAAATAGTTGGAAAAAGTATAGTTGGTATAAAGATATTTAATGGTTTTAATTTTTTATTATTCTTTTTTTTAGACATCTTGTATATCCTCCCTAGATAATTAATTCTTTATAACACTATTTAACTAAATATCAGGGAACGATGTTTTAAATCAAACTTATTTAAATCTTAAGATATCCTTAAAATTAAATAGGAATGGTATTGTGAATATATTTAATATAACAAAAAATAATAAAACTGCCGAAAAACCATTTAATTCAAATTATTATATATAGTAATACTGAATAGATAAACTATACGATTATTATATAAAAACAAACTTGATTAAAGGGCTTATGGCAGTTATTTTAAGTACTAGTTTAACTTCGATTTAGGTAATTTTATTATGAAATTAGTAAAGTCATTATTGCTATTAGCAAGTATTTTTCCTCCGTGAAGTTCTACAATTTCTTTTGCAATGGCTAATCCGAGTCCGGACCCACCAGTATTTGTAGACCTAGCAGAATCTAATCTGTAAAACTTTTCAAATATAGTATTTAGCTGATGGTCAGGTATTTTTTTACCCTTGTTTTGAAAAGTTATCTCTACATAGTTTCCAAAATTTTTTTCTATAATTTTAATTTCACTGTTGTCGTAACTGTATGTTAGAGCATTTTTTAGTATGTTATTAAATACACGCGCAAGTTTATTTGCATCACATGTTATATAAATATCTTCATCGCTAAATACATTACATGTAATACTTTTAGCAGAAAAACTAGGGTAGAATTCATCAGATAATTGCTTTAACATAAGAGAAAGGTTAACTTCTTCTTTTTTCAATTCTATATTTTGAAGATTAAATCTTGTGATCTCGAAGAATTCATTTATTAAGTCTTCTAACTTTAATGATTTGTCTAGTGCTATATCTGTATATTTTTTTCTCTGTTCAACGGGCATGTCGTATGCCTCATTTAATAATGTTAGATACCCTATAACAGAAGTAAGAGGGGTTTTAATATCGTGCGCTAAATATACAACTAAATCATTTTTCCTTTGTTCACTTTCTTGTGCTTGTTCTTTTCGATCTCGAAGTGTCTTTTTAACAGTATTTAATTTATTTTCCATAAACTCAAGTTCTGGAGATAGTTTGATAGTTTCATGATTTTCGTCAAGTAGCTTATCGACACCCTCAATCGTTTGATTAAAGTAGGTTGTTAGTTTTGAAAGTGCAAAGTAAAAGCCTATAAGTAGTATAATAATAAATGTAATTACTAGGAGAATACTTTTGTTTCCTCTAATTATATCGTTATAGAAATAATATGATCCGTTTGAATCCATCAGAAAGACATTTTCAAGAATAGATCTAACGAAGTTAGAAAAGACTCCATTAGTCATAGATAAAATAATAAAAAGTCCGATTAAACTAAATACTATAGTAACAAATAAAATATGTAAAAATATTTTATTCTTAAGTTTTGAAATATCACTTTTCAATTTTATAGCCAACCCCCCAGACAGTTTTTATAAATTTATGATCACTTGTAGTGTCATTCATCTTCTCACGTAGATGTCTAATATGAACCATAACAGTATTGTTATTATTGCTAAAGTATTTTTCACCCCACACTTTTTCAAATAAATCCTCAGAGCTGACTACATTACCTCTATTTTCAGAAAGAATCCATAGTATAGAAAATTCAGTAGGGGTTAGAGACAGTTCTTTTTCGTTTAGACTACATTTATATGTATTTTTATTCATAACAAGTCCCGCATAGTCTATGATATATTTCTGAGCCTGAGAACCTTCATTGTACCTGGTAAATCTTCTTAGTTGTGCTTTGACACGAGCTACAACTTCTAATGGATTAAAAGGTTTGGTAATATAATCATCAGCACCTAAAGTAAGTCCAGTAATTTTATCTATATCTTCAACTTTAGCAGTTAGCATTATTACTGGGAAGTTGTGTCTTTCTCTAATTTGTTGACACAGCTCGAATCCATTTATATCTGGCATCATAACATCTATTATTGCTAAATCTAGATCGGTATTATTTATGCAATTTAGAGCTTCTTTTGCACTATAGTATTTGTATATATTGTAGTTTTCATTTTTCAGATAGAGTTCAACTAGATCTGCTATTTCTTTTTCATCATCGACTACTAAAATATTAATGCTCATTGTTCCTCCTTTTATTGATAAGTCTTATATTCGATAAATTAATCATAACAAAACTCACGTCTCAGTGTTTTAATTAAAGTTTATTAATTTCTTAAGAAATCCTTAAGATGCCTGTTAATTATATTATATATCTACACTTTAGTAAAATCGATATATAATCTAAAATATAAACGAAAGTTGATTAATAAAATTTTCTATAGTATAATTATGGAAAATTGAGATGATATTAATCATATTTTTAGCAAGAGTGTATATTTTATTTTAAAATAGAAAAAATAAAGCATAACTCTAAAGGAGTGAAGAATTTGAACAAATTAAAAAATAGTATGGCATTATATGTTGGGATATTTGTAATTTTATTTTACATAGTTCCATTTATGAATAAATTTATCGATGACAAGAGCGTACCAATTGCTCTTTTAATTTTAATAAATCCAATCGCATGTATCATAATAAGTGTATTTTTTGGATATAACAACAGCTTTAATCTAATGTATGTATTAATTATACCGCTGTTGTTTTTACCAACAATATTTATGTTTTACAATAGTTCTGCTACTTATTATGGTGTACTATACTTTATATTTACTTTTATGGGAATGATGTCGGGGAACTTTATAAAGAGGACTAGGGATAGAATAATAGAAGATAAGAGAAATATATAGAGGAGATAATATGGAAAAGTTATATGAATTCGTGGCAGAGATAAAAAAAGTTCCTGATATTAACGGAGCTTATGTTGAAATCCCTTTTGATGTAAAAGAAGAATTTGGGAAGGGAAGAGTACCTGTTCATGCTACTTTTGACGGAGAGCCTTATGATGGGAGTCTAGTGAGAATGAAAACACCTTGCCATATAATAGGTATTAGAAAAGATATTAGAGAGAAAATAGGAAAACAACCAGGAGATACAATTAAAGTAACTTTAAAAGAAAGAATAAAAAAATAATATAATTATTGAGGACTAACAACTATAAATTAATATTTAATTTTATTTAAACCACTCTTACTGCAAAGAGTGGTTTTTTGCTCACTATAAACACTTATTGAAGTTTATTTCTTTTTTAAGCAATTTTTTATAATTAAATATATAATTAGTATTAAGTAATTATTAATACAACTTCGACATTTTATTGATCCTATCAATTATGATGTCTCTTAATTTCTCTGGCTCAATAACTTTGACATACACTCCGAATGATAATATATACCCGTAAAGCCATTCGTTTTCTGGGCATGATAATGACACAATAAGATTACCGTTATTATCTTTTTGTATATCTTTTAAGGCAAATTCATCGTAAATTCTGTAAGAAATTCTATCAGAAAATTTTAGTACTATATTTAAGTTTTCACAATCATGATCCTTTTCTTTAATTAAATTAAGTCCTTCGGGTAATTCCCTTTCAAAAAATTTATCTGTTATTTGTAAGTATGAAATTCTTGATATTTTAAATATCCTAAATTGATTTTTTAGTAGACAAAATCCTATGATATACCATGACTTATCTTTAAATATAAGTTTTAAAGGTTCTATTTCTCGTGTAGTTTGCTCGCCATTAGAATTATAGTAGCAGAATTTTATAACATTTTTGTTTATCAAAGAGTCTTTTAATATCTTGAACTTTTCCTTTTCTTCGTTTTTTCCTCCCCATCGTGAGAAATCTACTTCAATCCAATTTTGATCGTTTTTACTAAATAAGTTGCTGAGTTTATTATCTAGTTTTTTTATTTCGGGATAATTAGTGGCATGAAGGCTTTGCAACCCTATTAAAATTTCTTTTTGCTCATCATCTGTAAGCAGAGATTTGTTCAGTACATAGTTATCTAAAATACTAATTCCTCCACCTCGTCCTTGACTTGTGTATATAGGTATACCAGAACTACAAAGAGTATCAACATCTCTGTATATTGTCCTTACAGAAACTTCAAAACGATCAGCTAATTCTTTCGCAGTGATGTTTTTTTTATCTAACAATATATATACTATCTGAAATAATCGGCTTACTTGCATACTATCACCTCTAAAATATAATAAACACATTATAGCATACATATTATTTTGTTAATCTATATTTATGTTTTATCACAGAAAGGTTTAAAAAGCATAAAATAACATTAGACTTGTGAATTTAGGGGGTGTTCAATCTGAGAGGGCTGATAATAAAAGATGACGATAGATACGACTATGCAAGTTCGTATTTAAAGGAAAAAGGAGCAATAATAGAGGAAAATTTTGATAATCTTAAAGATTTAGACTTTATTTTATTTCCTTTTAAAGAAGATGTCGACATAGAAAAATTCAATGATAGATTTTTTGAATCTCTAAGCAAAAATGTATTATTATTGTCAGGTGTAAGAAATAACTTCTTAGAAAAAATGAGCGACATTTATAAGCTAGATTATTTTCCTCTGATGGAGGAGAAAAGTGTATCTGTCATGAATGCTGTACCAACATCAGAAGGTATAATATCACATATCATACAAAGTACGAATATGCCAGTATTTGATAGCCATATACTGGTAATTGGTTATGGTGTGTGTGGTCAAGATTTATGTAAAAGATTAAACGGATTGAATGCAAATGCATATACTTTAGTGAGAAATGATGTTAAAGAAGCTAGAGCTATAGCCAATGGAGTGAAACCAGTATACATTGAAGACATTTACAATTATTCTTTTGATGTAATTGTAAATACAGTTCCGAATAAAGTTTTAGAAAGAGAGCATATAGAAAGATTTAAAGATACTCTAATAATAGATATATCTTCTAAACCTCATGGATTTGATGTGGAGTATATGAAGAGCATAAATGAAAATTTTGTAGTATTATCAAGTATACCAAGCAAATGCGCAGTGAAGTTTGCAGGAGAGATACTAGCTAAAAATATTTATAGGAAGGTGAAGTCATGCTAACAGGTAAAAAAATAGGATTTGGTATAACAGGATCATTTTGTACAATAAAAGAAATTATAGAGCCAATGAAAAAACTAGTAGAACTAAATGCTAAAGTATATCCAGTAGTTACAGATATTGTATACAATAGTAGCTCAAGATTTCACGATAGAGATGAGTTTTTAGATGAATTAAAAGATATAACAGGAAATGATGTTATTTATACAATAGATGAGGCTGAGATATTTGGACCTATTATGCCACTGGATATGATGGTTATAGCACCTATGACAGGTAATTCAATAGCAAAACTTGCCTACGGAATCACTGATACAGCAGTTTTAATGGCAGCAAAAGCAACTCTAAGAAATAAACATCCTCTTGTGATTGCACCATGTACCAATGATGCTCTAGGTATGAATGGAATGAATCTAATGAAGTTAATAAATACAGAAAATATTTATTTTACACCGTTTGGACAGGACAATCCGGTTTCAAAGCCTAGTAGTATGACAGCTGATCTAGATAAGCTTGTGGAGACAGTTGAATTAGCTTTTGATAAGGTTCAAATACAACCTATTATAATTGAGAACTATAAAAAATAATTATAATAAAAAAGCCAGTTATATAACTGGCTTTTTTACATATAGCTTTTAACTATAAAAGATAATTTTAAATAATAAATAACAATTATATAAGTATTTAAGATTATTTTTTTAGTTTTTATAGTATAGATATTAATAAATATATTAAAGATTGGAATTGATTAAAGAGTGGAAAAGATTTTGTTTGTAAGTCATTGTGTACTTAATACAGCATCTAAAATTTTTTATAATACCGATAAGATTATTAATAAAGAACAATGCAATAGAGTTAGATTTTTAAATCAAGCAGCAGAAAATAGGGTTCAGTTAATACAACTGCCGTGCCCTGAATTTTTAATGTATGGATCTGACAGGTGGGGGCATTCAAAGGATCAGTTCGACAATCCATTTTTTAAGGAAAAGTGTAGGGAAATACTTATTCCTTATCTCTTGCAAATGAAGGAGTACTTAAAGAATAAGGAGAGGTTTGAAGTTTTAGGGATTATTGGGATAGATGGAAGTCCAAGCTGTGGAATTGATACTAGTTTTTGTGCAAATTGGGGGGGAGAACTCTCTAGGTGTCAGCGCCTTGATGAGAAAATTAAACGAGGAACATTAAAAAAAGAAAAGGGAGTATTTATGGAAACTCTATCTTATATGTTAGTAGAAAATAAAATAAATATACCTATGACAGCCCTAAAGCAAGATGTACTATTAGAGTTTTTATTATGATAGATTAAGATTGTGAAGGTGATTAATATATATCGAAAATAATTTTTAGTCAATCTTTATACAAGATAAATATAATAATTTTCTTGTATGATGGATCCAAAAATTAATTTATATAAAAGAGAGTGGATTTAAATTAGATTCGCTCTCTTTCATATGATATAATAGTATAATACTGAAAAATTTGAATAAAAAATAAGTAATTTTTATATTAATTATATGATAATAAGTTTATAATAAACACTGGGAGTTGTGATAATATGGAAAAGTATTTTCAATTAGATCCATCTCAACAAGAATTACTTAAACAACAAATTGAAAAAAGAAATAAAAATTTAAATAAATTTGCAACAAAAGATAATGAAGCATTTAGAATAGATAAATCGAGGAGTAAGTCTGATTTAATCAGGTCTAGTTTCGTAATTGATACTGATAAGATACTTCATAATTTATTTTATAATCGATACTCTGATAAAACACAAGTTTTTTCATTTTATTTAAATGATGATATTACGAGAAGAAGTTTACATGTACAGCTTGTATCTAGAATAGCCAGAACAATAGGACAGGCACTAAACCTTAATATAGATTTGATAGAGGCTATTTCTCTCGGTCACGATATCGGTCATACACCGTTTGGACACAAAGGAGAAGAGTTTTTAAACGAAAAATTTTATAAAAATACTAAGAGATACTTCACACATAATGTACATAGTGTTAGAGTATTACAAAAGATAACTAACAGTAATTTGACACTTCAGACACTTGATGGAATTCTATGTCATAATGGAGACAAAGATTTTTCACATTTTGAACCTTCTAAGATATTTGGTTTTGAGGAATTAAATAAAAGAGTTGAAGAATGTTGTTTGGATAAAGAAGCTATTAACCAGATGAGACCAGCTACTCTTGAAGGTTGTGTAGTTAGAATTAGTGATATGGTAGCATATGTTGGCAGGGATAGGCAGGATGCAATAAAAGCAAAGCTTAGAACTGACGATGACTTTGATCATATAGGAATACTAGGTAAAGATAACAGAGAGATTATAAAAAAGATGGTGTCAAATATAGTAAAAAATAGCTATGGTAAAAATTATTTAAAGATTGATGATAAAGTATACAGTGATTTTTTGGCTTTAAGAAATGAGAACAATAAAATAATATATAGAAACCCAAAGATCGATGATGTTTATAATGAGACGATAAGACATATGTTATTTGGCTTGTACGATACATTTATAGAGGACATAGATAATAAGAATTATAGTTCTTATATTTACAGACATCATGTAAATCATCCTAAGTTAAGGGGTTTTTATAAAGATAATAAAGGTGAGCTTAAAATTAATTCTGATGAAGTAGTTGTAGATTATATAGCTAGTATGACCGATGATTATTTTATAAACCTATATGAAACCTTATTTCCAAAGAGCAAATTTAAAATACAGTATAGATCTTATTTTAGATAAACAAGTTAGTAAACAGATGTGGAGGACATTTTATAATGGAGATAGTAAAGTTAAAACCTGCCTTTCAGAACTATCTATGGGGGGGAACTAAACTTAAAAAATTATACAATAAAAAAGTTGATTTAGATAAAGTTGCCGAAAGTTGGGAGTTATCAAATCACGAAGATGGGCAGAGTATAGTTGCAAGCGGTACTTACGAAGGACTTAAGTTTGGTGACTATTTAAAAAAAATAGGTAGAAAGAGATTGGGTACAAATTGCAAACAATTTGATGACTTTCCTGTTTTGATAAAATTTATAGATGCAAAAACTTCCTTATCTGTTCAAGTTCATCCTGATGACGAATACGCACTCAGAATAGAGAAAGAACACGGAAAAACAGAATTATGGTATGTTATGGATTGCGAAGAAGATTCATTTTTATACTATGGAGTGAATAGAGATATATCCAAAGAGGAATTTAAACAGAGAATAGAAGATAACACTGTTCTTGAGGTTTTAAATAAAATACCCGTGAAAAAAGGAGATGCTTTTTTTATTGAGGCTGGGACTATACATGCTATAGGCGCAGGTATAGTAATATGTGAGATACAACAAAACTCAAATAAGACTTATAGGATATACGACTTTGGAAGAGTAGATAAAAATGGAAATACTAGAGAGCTACATATAGATAAAGCTATTGATGTAGTAAAATTGAAAAAAATAGATGAACATATTAATATAGTAGACAAATTTGAAAAATTTGATAATTATACTAAAAGAAAATTATCTTCATGCAAATATTTTACAGTATTTAAGTATGATGTACTTAAATATTGCACAATAAACGTTGATGAGTCTAGCTTCAATTCAGTAATTGCACTTGAGGGTGATGGAAGGCTAACAAATAAAGAGTTTACAATGGATTTTTCTAAAGGCGACAGTATTTTTATACCAGCAAATACAGGAGAAATAAAAATAGAAGGAAGATGCCAATTTATACTTACAAAAATATAAAAATATTTGTACAAAAGGCTACTTAATAATGTTATAATAAGTAGCCTTTTTATTGTACAAAAACATTTATTAATTGTATTATGGGATATTAATAACTGATTAAAATCAATTAATATACATCTGTCCTTCTATGTTTAAGAAGGGGCAATTGCTCTCTTATACTATTTATCATAGTTCTATCTATATCAGCATATATAATACATTCGTTTTCATCAGCTGAAGCAATGATTTCTCCCCAAGGGTTTGCTATTCTAGAATTACCATATGCAGTGTATGAGGCTTCGTTATTTCTAGCTGGAGCAGCACCGACAAAAAATACTTGATTATCTAAAGCTCTCATCCTAACAGATAACTCCCAATGAGCAGGTCCTGTAGTCATATTAAAAGCAGCAGGGAGAATTATAATCTCGGCACCTTCCAAAGCCATTATTCTAGAAAGTTCCGGAAATCGGATGTCGTAACATATAGCGATACCTACTTTTCCAAGATCTGTATCTACAATAGTAACTTTATTGCCAGCTGAAAGAGTATCGGATTCTTTAAAGTATACTTTGTTCTTTACGTCTATATCAAATAGGTGCATTTTTCTATGTCTGCCTATTAAGTCTCCATTTTTATTAAAAAAGTAACAAGTATTGTAAATATTGCCATCGCATAATTCTGGTATACTACCAGCTACTAAGTAAATATTGTTGTTTTTTGCTAAATTAGACATAGCTTGAGAAGTTACACCTGGATATTCTTCTGCGAATTCAGGAAAGTACTTGTTTTCATAAGGGCAATTAAACATTTCAGGAAGAATTACTAATTCAGCTTCATTATTTTTAGCGGTATTTACCATATTAACTGCATTATCAATATTTTGCTTTTTATTATCTGTAGTTTTCATTTGGCAAACAGCAATTTTATATTTACTCATTTTTAATCTCTCCTTGAATTTATATTTTTATGATATTATATCATATTTTAAAAGTGGTATGATTTTGGGATTAGTTGATGTTTAAGAGTAGAAAAAAGTTTATATCTCAGATGAAAAAAGTAAAAAAATATTATTTCACTACAAAAAAATGATTATTCACAACATTTTGTAACAAAAAATTTTAAAAATGTTGTATTATTTAGATATTAATTACTAATTAGGATTTTGACAAGTATCTTAGTTAGAGTTAAATTCTTAATTTCTATTTAAAGTTTTGAAAAAATTATATGTTTTTACAAAAAAGTAAAAACACAATAGCTATAGTTTTGTTTTGGCGGACAAATACTATAGTTTTTTGTGTTATTTTTTACCAAATAATGTAAATTTATTGAATAAGAAGTATATAAATGTTATCCTAAACTTAGATATACAATGATAAATAGGGTAGTTGTATATAAAAATTAAATAAGGGGTGTAATTTTATTATGGCAAAAAGTAAAAAATTGCTGCCGGTTGCATATTCACTGATTCTAACCTTAGCAATAGGCTTAAACAGTCAAGTTAATGCAATGATTGAAAATATAGAGCCGGTTAAACATATTGTTGAATTGCCACAGGGAGATTACAATACTAAAGAAGCCTATAATATGATGAAGAGGTTATCGCATATTAATCCAAAGTATTTGTATAAACTTAAACAAAGGAACTCAAAGATAACACTGACTAACAGTAAAATAACTGATGTATCTGAGTATACGTATCTTAGAGGAGTAGTGCCAAGAGGATGGGAACACACAGGTAAAACATGGGATGATGTACCTGGTTTAGGTGGAAAAACTGTAGTCGCTAGAATAGGTTATAGCAACCCAGGTAGAGGTCACAGTTCGCTGAACCTAGAATTACACGAGACAGCACATTCTTTAGATAAACTTGTTTTTAATAATATATCAAAATCGCCAGAATTCAGATATATATTTAGTAAAGAAAAAGCGACATTAGGGAATATAAATTACTTAGGAACCTACCAAGAGGAGTTTTTTGCAGAAGCTTTTGCACATTATTACTTAAGTGATGAGACTAAAGCATATCTCAAAAAGACAAGTCCGTTAACGTATAATTTTTTCAAAACTTTAGATAAACGCGCTATATAAAATTTAAAAAATCGCCAATGAACAAAACTAAAATAAATAAATAAAAAAAACTAATTTGCTTAGTACCGCCAAAATTGAGTAAATTAGTTTTTTTATTTAATATAAAATTTTAATATTAGTTAAAGTAAGAATTATAAATAAAAACCAAGTATATAGTAAATACTATATTTACTTGGAGGTTTATCATGATATATAAAAAGAGGAAAAGACATAGAAAACTAGATGAATTTATATTTTTAATAGGATTTTTTATAGTTACAGTGACAGTTATTGTTTATTCTAACAAGCATTTAAATCTTGAAACAAGTGAAAGATTTGACAAATCTATAGAATCAAATTATACAAATACAATTGAGAGCAAAAACAAAACAAATAATAAATCATTGTCTAATCAGCAAAGCTCAAAAAGTACAATAAAAAATATAAGAATGGATAAGTCAGATAAATATATCAATAGTGTATTAAATGTACCAAATGTTGTTAATGAAAATAAAGAACTTGAAAAAATTATTAATGATAAGATTAATGCCGATATAAATTCATTTTTTGAAAAAAATTATAAAGAAGCAAAAGATAATTATATAAATAATAATATAGATGGTGTAAAGTTTGAAGCGAATACTGATTATAAAGTAGTAAAAAACACCAAAGATGTATTGAGCATTATAATAAGGTACTATAACTACAGCGGTGGTGCACATGGTTATTATGAAGATATAGCATATAATATAGATATAAAAAGTGGAAAGTTTTTAAGATTATCAGATCTATTTTTAGAACAAAGTAACTATAAAGAAATTATAAATAAAGAAATTGAATCTCAAATAAAAACATTAGAAATGGAGAATGTTGAAAACAAAGGAATATATCAGTTTAAATCTATAAGTGATAATCAGAAATACTATTTTTCTGGAAATGACATAGTAATATATTTCGACCTATATGATATTGCTCCGTATGCTGCTGGTATTCCAGAATTTGTTATAGATGGAGATTTAGTAATTCCAATAATTAAAAAAGAATACATCAATTTATTTAAATAAAAAGAGGTATGATATCTGATTATTACAAATATCATACCTTTCTTTTATATTGTTGGATTTAAAGATGCTATCTTAGTGACAGCAACATATAGCCTAGAAATTTCGTACCACGTTTTAAAATCAACTATACCGTTTTGCGGAAGTCCAAAGATTCCTTGGAATGTTCTTACAGCATTTGCAGTGCTTTCTCCAAAAATACCGTCCTCTTGAACTTTAGGTATAGCAGGATAGTTATTGGCAATTGCGTTAATCTGATTTTGAATAGTTCTAACGTACCTTCCTGAAGAACCTATTTGAAGTGTATATCCAGGAAAAGATACGGGCACCCCTGTGACTACTGGAGCCTGATCAAATGACAGATCATTTCCGTAAAAGTATTTTAGTATATTTTGCCAAGTATATCCTTGATCTCCTAGACTCTTGCTTCCCCACTGAGTCATTTGATTAGGGCATTGACTTCTTTCGCCATCACAATATTGAGATAGTAATGGCTGTCTAGAAGTAGGTGGCCTTCTGATAAAAGTATTAAAAATATCGTCTACAACTACATTTATTGTATCGAATATATTCCTATTATAAACAAACTTATGGTCGAAAGCGGTTGACGTTGTTATTGTGAACGTATAGCCTTTATTTCTGTACCATTCAGTAAACACTCTATTTAATGTAAAAGAAATTATAGCAACCACATTTGCATATATCGTCTGCTCTGGCCAGGTTGAGTAAATCTCACATGATGCAACATTTTTGATATAATCTTTAAATGGTATCCAGTAGTTTTCGGCAGAAGTATCTTCTGGTAAACCATCGTGTACTACTATGAATTCAGGCACTACTGGATTATCCAGTACAACAAAACCTGTTGGTGGTGGAAGTGGTTTTAAGCTACTTTCAGGTATTTTTGGTGGAAAAATTCCATACAAAGTGTGCTCTGCAATTGGAAATATTAATTCATTTTGTCTACTATACGAAAGTTTGCTCCTTGTTCTAGGAATCATAGAAATATTTTGTCGAGCCTCTACAGTTGCAAATAATTGAGCTCCATCTATTATTACTGTCTCAAATCCATCAACTATTGCTTCTATTACATATGTGCTATATGGCCTTACAGGAGAAGACGGTTGTAGAGAATATTCAACGTCTGGTGCAGGAAGTACTAAGTCTACTACTTGACCTGATTCATTTGTCAATAAATTTTGATACATAGAAGTCGTTATTTTATTTACATCATCTGGAGTTGAGTAGATATTAATAGAGCCATTTTGTATTGGTCTATTGTTTGAAGAGTCGACCAAACTGACTGTTAAATAACTATCTTGCATGCAATCACCCTTTCTTAAAAAAGTCTTTATTACTATTTATATTCGAAAAAAATAAATATAAAGCTATTTTGTTAAGATATTTGGAGATAATAATTTAATACCAGTAATTTGGATAGTTTTAGGATAAGATTATAAATTTTAATATATGACGGAGAGGGGATTTATGGTATATTATTTAATTTTTTTATCAATATTACCTGTGTTAATTGGGATTTTGTGGATATATTCTAAAAATAAGTACTCTAAAGAATCTATTTTTACTTCATTTAAATTTTTTATAATGGGAGTATTTTTGAGTGTTATTGTAATATTTGTTGAAGAACTATTAGTGAAAATTAATACCTTTAGTGGCTATTCATATATTTTATATATGTCTTTTATAGTTGCTGGATTAACTGAAGAAGGCTTTAAAGCTCTTGTGCTGATTCCTATAATTACTAAAATGAAAGAGTTTGCTAGAAGGATAGACGGAATAACTTATTCAATATATTTGTCTTTAGGATTTGCAACTATAGAAAATATAATTTATATACTTTCAGAGGATAGTGAAATTGTACATCAAGTTGCTTTAAATAGAGCATTAATTTCTATTCCAGCGCATATCATGTTTGCGATAACGATGGGATACTATGTATCTAAGTACAAATTTTGTGATTCTAAAAAGAAAAAGAGAAAGTACTTATATTTGTCAATATTAGTCCCAATTCTTTTACATGGCGTATTTGATTTTATTTTAATGATACAATATAGATGGGCAATAATATTATTTTTACTTTATATTATTGTACTTATAAAATTCAATGTAGATAAACTAGAGAAGTATATAGAAAACTCTAAAAAGATATTTATTAGCAATATGAGGAAGAAAAAAAATAATAATATTAAAAAAAAGATGGACGAGAAGAGTTTAATAATTGAAAAAGAGAAGCCTAAAATATACGATGAATTAGATAAGAAATAAAAAAAATAATATTAAGTAAAATTGTTTAATGCTACATTATTGTATCAATATTATATAATTGGTTTAATATTCTTTGAAAAAGAAGTATAATGTATATAGTTTGAACGACAAAAGTAATAGTTTTAGGGAGATGTGCATATGAGTGAAAATGTAAAAAAAGAGATTTTTGAATGGATTAAAGTCATTATTACTGCATTAATACTTGCATTTGTAATAACTAGATTTATAATACCATCTAGAGTGCAAGGGGAATCAATGTTTCCTACTCTACACGAAAATGATTATTTAATAGTAAATAGAATGACATACAAATTTAGAGAACCAGAGATGAAGGATATTATTGTATTTAAATCTGATATACTTCAAGAGAATGGAAAAAGCAAAAAAGACTTAGTTAAGAGGGTTATAGCAGTTGAAGGTGACCATATAAAAATACAGGATTCAAATGTATACGTAAATGGTAAATTATTAGATGAAAAAGTTTATATTCATGACAATTATACTAGTGGAGATATAGATATGACCGTACCAAAAGGAAAAATATTTGCTATGGGTGACAACAGAGAAAGAAGTTTAGATAGCAGAGCGCAAGAAGTCGGTTTAGTAGATGAAGATTCTGTTATTGGAAAAGTTATGGTAAGACTATATCCATTTAATCAAATAGGTGGAGTTAACTAGATTGAAAATAGGTATATCAGCGCTTGTATACGATATTGATTTAGCACTAACTATATGTAAGCAATACGACAATATTACTCATCTAGAAATCGGCGTTGACAGTATTAGTGACTGTAAAAAATTAAATACGTATACAGATAAAATATACGATTTAGGTTTATCCATAGGTATTCATATGCCTATGGAATTAAACGCTTGTGAAGAAGTTGATTATATTAGAATGTCATGGATAAAGTTTTTTGAAGATATTTACAATGAGCTACAAAAATTAGACGTAAGATACTACAACTTTCATCTAGGTTATGCAATTACTAATAGGTTAGAAAAGAATAGGATGAAATATCTGGATAACTGTATTGATTTTTTCAATAATATAAATATTGATTCAAAAATTACATTGGAAAATACATATTCTAAAGGTGGAGATCTGTCAAATATAGGTACTACTTATAATGATTTTGAATATATATTTAAAGGAATAAAAAAGGATGGAGTATTTTTTTGCTATGATACTGGTCATAATTTAATAAATCGAAGTAATTATATAGAAAATTTAATGGCGAAGATAAGGCTTATCCACTTAAGTGACAATGACGGACTAAATGATCAACATATTGGAATAGGCGAAGGTTTGCTAAAGGATGAACAAATTAAGAGAATACTAGAAATCAATCCTGAATATTTGATTTTAGAGATAAATAAAGAAGATTTAGTATACTCTATAGATAGGCTAATCGGTTTTATATAGTTTATTTATTTTATATAGTTTATTTATTTAATAAGTTATTTATGTACTGTGACCTGTTAATATCCAATATACAGAAAGGATTTGTTTTGATGAAAATAATAACACTTAATATTGATGGAAGTGAAAAACAATACAAATTAGAAGAAAATAGTTTGGGTATACCTTTAAAAAAGATTGCAGAGGACTTTGAGGATGAGCACAAGGGTAAGATATGCATTGCTAGTGTAGATAATAAACTTAGAGAGCTTAATTATATTATAACTAAAGATTGCGTTATAAAATTTATTGATACTACTGAAGAAGATGGAAAAAGAGTGTACTTTAGAGTTTTGTCGTTTGTTCTAGTTATGGCTTGTAAAGAGCTTTTTGGCGATGGAAAAGTTGTTATTGAACATTCATTATCTAAAGGGCTATACTGTGAAGTTCATACAGGTAGAGAATTAAATAAAAATGATTTAGAAGATATAAAGAGATTGATGCAAGAAAAGATTGATAAAAAGTACGATATAGAAAAAATTGAAATGTCCAGAGATGAAGCTATTAAAATATTCAATGACAACAAACTTTATTCAAAAGCAGAACTTTTAAAGTATAAGGACTACGATAGTACGACTGTGTATAAATGTGGAGATTATATAGATCATTACTATGGATATATGCTTCCTTCTACAGGTGATGTTGCAGTATTTAATGTGGAGTTACACAATAGAGGGCTTATATTATTTGGGCCTAATAAAAATGATAAGACAGTACCCACAGATTATGTCTCTCAGCCTAAACTAGCAAGCATATACTATGAAACAGAGCAATGGTCGAAGCTTATGGGAATAGATAAGGTAGTATCTTTAAATAAAATTGTAGAGAATAATGATTACGGAGATATGATTAGAACGGTAGAGGCTTTACATGAAAAGAAACTTGCGCAAATTGCAGATGAGATTAGTGAAAACAATAAGAGAATAATACTTATAGCAGCACCATCTTCATCAGGTAAAACTAGTTTCGCAAACAGACTTTCGATACATTTGAGAGTCAATAATTTAAATCCAATTTCTATATCTCTAGATAACTATTTTGTAGACAGAGAATATACACCTTTAGATGAGTTTGGAAACTTTGACTTTGAATCTATTTATGCAATTGATTTAGATAGATTTAACTCAGATCTTAAAAAACTATTGGATGGTGAAGCGATACAAGAGATTAAATTTGATTTTAAGACTGGTAAAAGAATGAACATAGATAAAACTATACAAATAGAAAAGAATCAACCAATTATATTAGAGGGAATACACGGATTAAATCCAATGTTGACTGAATCCATTGATGATAATGAAAAATTTAAAATATATCTGAGTGCTCTTACACAACTTAATTTAGATAATCACAACAGAATACCTACTACAGATTTAAGACTAATTAGAAGAATAGTAAGAGATCATAATTTTAGAGGTTACAGTGCAGAAACGACTATAATTCAATGGGAGTCTGTAAGAAGGGGAGAAAAGAAGAATATATTCCCTTTCCAAGAGGAATCTGATGTTATATTTAATTCAGCTTGTGTATATGAGCTTTCGGTTTTAAAAGGATTTGTTAAGCCTCTTCTGGAAGAAATAGATACTTCAAGTGAAGCTTATATAGAATCTAATAGATTATTAAATTTTTTGCAGTATTTTGTTGATTTGGAGGATACTTCAGATATCCCTTCTACATCAATCCTTAGAGAATTCATCGGTGGGAGTAAAATTGTAGAAGAATAGTATATTAATAAAATAATATCTAAAATTTTATAAGCTGTTGATTATTTGTATATATTAACTAATAAAGGTATAATTTTTAAACAAATGATCAACGGCTTATTTTATTTGATTTAAAAATTTTAAAAGCATAGAGTTAAAAAAGATAAAGTGTATTTATTTAATTTAATTGACAAAAATATTAAAACTAAAGATAAATTGAGGTGTATATATGGAAAAAATTCTAAATGACATAATTGAGAAAAATAGAAAATATACGGAGTTTGGAAAAGTTGCAACTTACATACCTGAGCTTAAAAAGGCAAAAAAAAATGACTTGGGTATATGTATTATAGATAAAGATGACAATATCTTCACTGCAGGAGATGTAGATAAGAAGTTTACGATTCAGAGTATATCGAAACCAATACTATTATCGATGATCCTTATGGAAAATGATTATGAATACGTTAATACCAAAGTAGGATTTGAACCTAGTGATAATCCATTTAATTCCATAGTAAGCATTGGAAATAATGATGTAAAAAAACCATCTAATCCTATGATTAATTCTGGGGCGATAGTAATAACTTCTATGATAAAAGGTAATAGTTTTGAAGAAAAAGAAAAAAGAATGTTAGATTATTTTAGAAAGTTCGCAGGTAATAAAAACTTAGAAATAAATAATGATGTATACTTGTCTGAAAAGCTTACAGGTGATAGAAATAGAGCAATGGCATACTTACTAAAAAGTCATGGGTTTATAGAAGGACATGTTGAAGAGGTATTAGATTTATATTTTAAGCAATGTTCGATTGAAGTTGATATAAAGGATCTAGCAATGATGGGTTTGAATTTATCAACTGATGGGTACAAACATGGAGATGAATGCTTAATAACTAAAGAAGTAGCAAAAACAGTAAAAACTGTTTTATTTACATGTGGAATGTATGATGGTTCTGGTGAGTTTGCTATAAAAACGGGAATTCCTGCAAAATCAGGAGTAGGAGGAGGAATTATGGGTTCTGTTCCGTGTACAATGGGAATAGGTGTCTATGGTCCATCCCTTGACGAAAAGGGAAATAGTGTTGCAGGAACAAAGGTATTAGAGGATTTATCTAGAGAATTAGATTTAAGTATTTTTAAAAATTAATATATCACAGTATATATAATATAAAAATTTATTTGAGTTAAAAACAAACCAAGAAAAATTAAAAGTATAAGAAGGTGACATTATGTTTTATATAGGCCCACATATTTCGATAGCAAAGGGATTTAAAAAGGCTGCAGAAACAGCTGTAGAAATAGATGCAAATACATTTCAGTTTTTTAGCAGAAATCCTAGAGGGGGTAATGCCAAGAAATTTGATGAAAAAGATATAAATGAATTTCAAAGAATAAGAAAAGAAAATAACTTTGGTCCGATTCTAGCCCATGCTCCTTACACTATGAACTTAGCTGGAGTTAAAGATAAAGTATATGAGTTTGCAAATATGGTTATAAAAGAAGACATTGATAGAATGGATTCACTAAATATAGAGTATATGTGTTTTCATCCAGGTAGCCATGTTGGTTCTGGCGTTGAAGCAGGTATAGAAAAGATAGTAAATGGTCTTAATAATGCTCTAACTGGTAAAGAAAATATAACGATACTACTAGAAACTATGTCTGGAAAAGGTACTGAAATTGGGACAAACTTTAATCAAATTAAAGAAATTATTGATAAAGTAGAGCACAACGAAAAAGTAGGTGTTTGTTTAGATACTTGTCATATATTTTCAGCGGGTTACGATATTGTAAGCGATTTAGATGGAGTTTTGGATGAGTTTGATAGAGTAATTGGTCTAGATAGACTTAAAACTATACATTTAAACGACAGTATGATGCCATTTGGTAGCAAAAAAGATAGGCATGCGCCTATAGGTGAAGGAGAAATTGGCATAGATGCATTTATAAATATTTTAGAAAATCCTAAACTTAAAGGTATTCCTTTATTTTTAGAAACTCCATTTGACGATGAAGGTCATAAAAGAGAAATAAAGATGATTAAAAAATTAATAAATGAAGGGTAGCATATTCATATTAGTTAATTACCTAGAAAACAAATATATAAACAAAAATTAAAAAAGATAGGACAAAAGCCCTATTTCTTAGTAATATTATAACTAACATCATACTCAGAAATAGGGTATAGTTCTATCTCTACACGTGGATTTTCTTTATCAATAAAATCAAACATCAATACTGGCTTCAATTGCTTATCATTTTTTATGATTCCACTTTTTTCTATGCCATCACAAATGCTTTTGGGATAATTATGCAAGTCGCCCATTCTTTTATCTGGGAAATACAATTTTAATATAGTAATTAGATTTTCCTCGATTGTATCTCCATGGTAATCCTTGTTTATATATCCAGCAATCATGTTTTCATAAGCTAAATATCTAGAATGTTTACCTTTGGAAGGCATCCATGTTTGTCCATTTACATTTTGAAGTTTAAAGTTGGATTTACTTATAGGTCTTCCGGGAATAGTTATTTTTATCAAATTCATCACCTTTCTATGCTATATTAATTATAGTTGTGGAGTTAAAAAAAATCAAATTTATAATAGAGGTAAAGTAATGGACAATAATAGACTTAAATTATTATGTGAATCTATAGGTATTAAAACTGTGGGGGTTGCTGGTGTAGATAGAAGTGAAAATCTTAAAAATATACTAGAGTATAGAGCATTAAATAATCTGAACACTGGTTTAGAGGAACCTGATATTGAAAAGAGAATAAATCCAAAACTTATAATGGAAAATGCAAAATCAATAATTGTATGCGCCTTTCCATACTATACAGGGGAATTTACAAACTCAAATATCTCTAAATACTGTTATGGCAAGGATTATCATATTGTTATAAGAAGTATGTTAACAAGGTTATGCGAATTGATCAATCAAGAATTAGAGGATTTTGAGTATAAGGTTTTTGTTGACAATGGGCCACTTGTAGATAGATATTTGGCATATTTATCTGGTATAGGATACTTTGGTATAAATAATAGTATTATTACAGATGAGTTTGGATCATATGTATTTATAGGATATATAATAAATAATTACGAATTTGCTGTAGATAAACCAATGAAGAAAAGTTGTATTAATTGTGGAAAATGCATAGATTATTGTCCGGGAAATGCTATATTGGGAAATTATAAGGTAAATCCAACTAAGTGTTTATCTCATATTACACAAAAAAAGGGAGAATTGTCAGAAGAGGAAAAGAATATTATAAAAAAAACTGGCACAGTATTTGGATGTGATGTTTGCCAAGATATCTGTCCTCACAATACCAGTTCGATAAAGACGAATATTGAAGAATTTAAAAAAAATTTAATAGTAAATTTAAATTATGAGGATTTAAATAAAATTTCAAATAAAGAGTTTAAAAGAACTTATGGAGATAGGGCTTTTAGCTGGAGAGGTAAAAAAATATTAGTTAGAAATATGGAAATTTTATCCGAGAAGTAGTGTAATGATATAGTTAATACCTCCCGTTTGCTTAACATTTATGTATTAATAAACATAACATATTAGAGAAACAAATAGGGAGGTTTGTTTATGCTAAATTATAATAACACATCCGAAATAAAGCCATCTGATGATATATTAAGTCAGAAAAGAGTTGAAAAAGCTATAGAGTTAGGATTAAAAGTTGATAATCCAACTTATAATATATATGTTGCTGGCGAGCCAGGTCTTGGCAAGAGTAGATACGTATTAAAAATGATAGAGAAAAAAAAACCAATAGAAAAGAAATATAAAGATTGGTGTTATCTATATAATTTTAAAAATCCTAGGGAGCCTATGATTGCAAAATTTGACCCAGGTAAAGGTAAAGAATTTAAAGAAGACGTAGAGAGTTTACTAGAAAATATTTTAGAAGAATTAAATAATGTATTTGAGAGTGAAGGTTTTGAATTGGGAAAGTCAGAACTACTTGAAGAATATGAAACTAAAAAAGAGTACTTATTAAAAAAAATTAAAAAATATGGAGAGGATAAGGGATTTGTTTTAAAAAACACAGGATCAGGAATAGTCTTTATGCCTAAACATGAAGAAAACGATGAAAGTGTAGAGGATTTTGATGAGGTATCATTTGAAAAGAATAAGAAAGAGTTAGAAAAAATGGCTATACAGGTTGTATATAAGCTAAAGGATCTCGAGGTATCTGCGGAAGAAGCTGTATCTAAGCTTGAGAAACAAATAGCAGAATACATTATAAATCCACTTACAGAATCTTTAAAAGAAAAGTATAAGGAATCTAAAAGCGTATCTATTTATTTGGATCATTACAGCGATGAAATAATAAAGGATATGGATTTAATCTACGTGGATGCAGATGCTACAAAGCCAAAACTAGAGAAAGACTTTTTTAAAAAATACAAGGTAAATCTTTTTATCAATAACTCTGACTTAGAAGTAAGTAATGATATTCCTGTAGTAACAGAGTTAAATCCAACCCCTTTGAATTTATTTGGAAGAGCAGAATACGATTATTCAAACGGAAATATAAAGACTGATTTTACTAAACTTCTTCCAGGATCAGCACAAAAGGCTAATGGAGGATATTTAATACTCCACTCAGATCAACTTTTTAGAAATGCGGCATCCTGGGAAATGATCAAGAGAGCACTGAGATCGCAATCAATTGAATTAGAGACACAGACATCGCTAAAGCCTCAAAATATGCCACTTGATTTAAAAATTATTCTAATTGGAAATAAACAAATTTATAATACTTTATACAGCTATGAACAAGATTTTAGGAGTTATTTTAAGGTATTAGTTGATTTTGATGACAATGTTGAGAATAATAAAAAAAGTGAAGATTTGGTAGCGCAATATATTGCATTAAAATGTAGTGAAAATAATTTAAGACATCTTGAATATAAAGCGGTTCAAGAAGTAATAAAGCACTGTACCAAAATGGTAGGAGATGTAGGAAAAATTTCTACAAAACTTGATAGAATTGATGAGATTTTAATAGAGGCAAATGCAATGACAGCTTCTGAAAATAATGAATTTATAAAAAAGGCAGATATAATTAAAGCTTTAAAAAATAAAAAAGAAAGAATTAGTAAGATTGAGCAAAGGTTGAACGAATCTGTAGAAGAAGAGTTTACATTGATAGAGACTAGTGGTTCTCGCGTAGGGGTTATAAATGGACTTTCTGTGCTGAATACTGGAGAATATTCATTTGGTAGACCTTCTAGAATAACAGCCACAACAAGTCCAGGTAATAAGGGGATAGTAAACATAGAGAGAGAAGTAGATATGAGTGGTGCTATTCATAATAAAGGAATACTTATATTAGGAGGCTACTTAGCTGAGAACTTTGCCCAAGATTTCGTATTATCTTTAAATGCATATATATGCTTTGAACAAAATTATGGAGGAATAGACGGAGATAGGTCATCGTCATCTACTTACCCCATAAAATGAAGTATTAGAATTCTAATACTTCTATATAATTAATTTAGTTTAGATTTAATTCAATTTCAATTTTAAAATCATCTTTCTTGGAATTTGGCTCTTTTATACAATAGATTTTCTTTATAATTGTTTTTAAAAGAAAATTTCTTTTTTCTATATCTTCTATAGTTGGGTATGAATCGATTACATTTCTAAGTCCGTCAATAATTTCTTTTTGCGTCTTTTTTTGTATATTTTTTTTATTTTCCTTTTTTAACTCTTTTAGATTGCTTTTTATATCTACAATTCTTTTGTTTAGATTTTCCGAACGCTCTAAAAATATATCGTCATTGTAGATTCCACGTTCTAATAGATCATATAGTTTTATTTTCTGCTGTTCTAATTCTTTTAATTCTAGTTCAAATTTATCTATAAAAATAGTTTTTGATTCCTTTGAGTCGTCTTCTTCATCATAGTCATTCTTATTTATTTGTATTTTATAATTGTTTAAGATATCCTGCATAGCTTCAATTACAAAACTTTCAAAAACCTCAAAGCGTACTTGTCTGTTACCGCAGGATTTATTGCACCTTAAATAAGTACCTACCTCTTTAGTATTATAATTCATAGAAGCACCGCATTTACCGCAAACAACAAGCCCAGAAAAAGGATTTTTAATATCCCATTTACCTCTATGTTTAAGTTTACGTGTTCTTATTGATTGTGCCTTTTCAAACATTTCTAAGCTTATTATTGGCTCAATATTAGCTTTTATATATTCCACTTTGTCATCTTCTTGTTTTTCAAAAATATAATTACCATTCTCATTCAGTTTTCTTGTTTGTTTAACACGTCCACGACTAAAATATCCACAGTAAGCTTTATTTTTCAATATTGCTCCAACACTAGAAGGATGCCAATGTTCCGTTTTAGCTGGTTTAATCCCTAAACTATCAAGGTGTTTAGCTATTTTATACATGCCTAAATTCTTATTAACATATAAATCATATATCAGATAAATAGTTTCTGCATTTTCATCTTGCACTAAATGTCTTTTACCAGCAGAGTCATATTGATTTTTGTATCCAAATGGTGGATCTCCAAAGACAAAGTTTCCTTCTCTAAAACTATTTATTTGTCCTCTCGAAAGACGTTTCTTTATCATTTTCAATTCTTGTCTAGCTATAAATGTTTGCATCTCAGTCATCTGCTCGTCTAAATCATCTTCAAGATCATAAACCTTTTGTGGAGTTATAATTTTAGTATCGCTGTATTTAAAAGTTTCTAGGATAAGACCTTGATCCTTCATTCCACCACGTCCAAGTCTGTCTATATCCATTACTAATACAGCATCATACTTTTTATTCTCAACTTCTTGTAATAGCTTAATCATTTCAGGACGATTTATTATAGAATCTCCAGAAACTATTTCTTCTTTTATATTAATTATGTTTAAATTTCTCTTTTTAGCAACATCTAGAAGAACGGCTTTATGTTTGGTAAGAGTTTCGAATTCTCCTATTTGTTCAGCCTCCAAGTCAGCACGAGACTTACGCAAATACATAGCAACGTTCATTGAAATCCCTCCTTAAACCTGTCTATATGAACTATATTAACACTATTATATTAATATAACTACACAGTTTTTTATATTATTTATAAAATAAAAAAAGCATTGTTAAACAATGCTTTTTAGAACTATTTTGTAACTAATTTACAACCAATTAATTTTAGGTAATCACCTTCATCAACAATTATATACTTTTCTCCTTCGAAATTATCGTTCGTTTTAATACTACTCATTATATCGCCCTTACTATTCACAGCTACTTCGTAGTATGAAGGAGTTCCCCTCGGCTATGACTTTATATTCTCCTGCAGGTATTTCGTAACCTATCTTATACATTCCTTCTTTAATAATATATCAACTTCTTTATCTGATCACAAGTTATAATAATTAATTATAATAATTATCAAAATTCAGTTAACGAATTGTATTAATATAGCGATAAATAAATCATTGCATCTATAATTTTTTTATCTTGTTTTGATTTTAGGATCTTGCTCGTATAGTTTTCGTATTACATATCTTCATTATTATTAGATAATTCTTCTATTTTTTAACTATCAATATCAGATATAGGACTTTTATTATAGGTTCTTCCAAGTAGATAATCTATTGACACATTAAAATAATCGAAAATATTTATAAACGTGTCTTGATCCGGAAACCTTCTTCCACTTTCCTAATTGCTTATAGCGACTTTAGTTACATTGAAACTTTTCCTAGTTCCTCTTTCTCAACTCATAACTGCTTTAATCAACAAGTGTCAACATTTAGATACTATGAAAATGAAATACCAGTTCTTACAAGAGCGTTAGAAGCATTTGAAAATCAAGAACAAATATCAATAGTTAACTAGGGTGACATAGGACAAATTCATTAAAACATATCTTATGTAAAAAGGGGTGATTGCATGGTAAAACTGGTGAAGCAAAATTTTGAAGAAAACGGAAAGGCTTATAGCAGACTATATACAAGAGGAAATTCAAAAGCCTATATAATTTCTCCAAATAATACAGAAGAGGAACAACAAAGAGTACTTAATGCAATTAAAGAGGCATATATCAAGGCTACTATGGATTTGTATGTATAACTTAAAGTTGTGCTTCGGCACATCTTAAAATTAAATTGGACATGCAGGAGGTAATAAAATGAAATTACAAGAGTACATAAGAAATTGCATGAGACATAAAAAGTTACCAACACTAAAGTTTTATAACTACTGTAGTAAAGAATTAGCAAAAGGTAAAAAACACGTTTACTTGAATGGGGAGTATAAAATGTACAAGCTAAAAGAAATCATGATGATTGTTGATTCAAACATTAATATAGTTGAGATAATGATAAAAGATAGCGAAATAAGGTTATCTGATATTAAACGAGCTGCAGTTAAATATTGTTTACGAGACGAGGGCAAAATAGATAATCAACAGGAAGTTGTAAATGATTTAAAATCGCAACTAAAAATGACAAAGACAATAAAAAAAGGTCTAATTCTAATATTAGAAAGAGAAGAACAAAAAGAAAAGAGCCACGGCAATGGCCCAGATCTAAATAATACTACTAATCTTACGTTTATTAGTAGTATATCACAGGAGGCTTAAAAATGAAAATACAAGATTTAGAAACAGATATATTACTTACAAAATTAGATACAGACTTCTTTGATGAAGATTGTTAAGCCTATAAAGTTGGGTTAGGTGCTTAAATGGAAGTAAAACTAGAAAATAGACAAGCCTTAATAGATCTAGCAAGGCATTATTGGATAGATGTTGGATAAAATATTCTAGAAGCAATTAAACAAGCTAAAAAGGATTTGGAGGTCTAAAATGATTAATGATATAGCAATCTTGATGATACTTGTCCTGGTAGGGATAGGGACGTTAATTTCTGTATTCTTACTTGGGCATTGGGCTGGACAAATGAGGTTTTATAAAAAATATAATAAAATGGTTTCTAAAAATAAAAGGCTAGAGAGAGATAACCAGTATTTGAAGTAAAAAGCAGGTTTGAATAATTTATCCGATGATGATTTAAATAAGTAAGAGTTATTAAATATGTACTAGAAGTTAAAAGGTATAGACACACACTAACACAAATTGCATAAACATATTGGTAAAGGTTCTGAAAATTCTAAAACTATACAAGAGGATGGGAATTGGAGGATAGATTTATGATTAATATAATAACCTTGTTAACCTATATCGCAATAGCTACCGTTAGTCTAATAATAATATATAACTATGGACGAAAGTTAGAGCAAGAAATTTACTCAGAGCAAAGAATAAAATTTGAGCAACTTAATATAGAAAATATGAAATTAGAGAATGAAATAAATAATTTAAGTCCTATATATAAAGAAGTAATAGATTAAAAATACATAGATTGTTTAAGTTGGGATGAAATAATTGATAAGACCTCTTATAGCAAAGATTATTAAAATACAAGAGAAGTGAAGCAGTTAAAAGTATAGCCATAACATTATTTGGAAGTAAGGTTTTCAAAGAGGACGAGCCTAGTTTATTTGATTTAAAAATATTAATAACAATATAGGTAGTAGAAGGTCATATCTGACCTTCTATTATATAATAATTTATTGGAATTTTGAGGTTTAGCATCAACATTAAATTTTTGACCAGGTGATGGACTAGAAAGGTCAAAATATAATTTTGAATCTTCTGTTACTCTGAAACTTTGGTTTGATACAGAATTACTTACTTTATTGAATGCTTCTCTGAACATAGCATTATGGGCTTCTTCTCTATTTAACAAGAAGTCTATTGTTTCTTTTACTAATTTATCATCTATTTGTCTATATAGATATTCATACACTACTTTTGCTCTTTGTTCTGATGCTATATTTGATAGTAAATCAGCACATAAATCACCTGTAACCGTTACATAATCAGCAGTCCATGAATAACCAGATGCATTAATTAAACCAGGATTTAAACCGAGTATAACATGTGATTGTATTTCTCCTGATCCAACTGCTTCATAGTCTACATCATGTCCATTAAGCATATTAATCATCGTTCCTAGCATTTCCATATGGCTTAATTCTTCAGCAGCGATATCTAAAAATAAATCTTTTATTTCAGGATCCTTAATTATGAAACTTTGTGAAAGATATTGCATTGCAGCTTTTAACTCACCATTACCTCCACTAATTGTTTACGTGAAGCAAGACTATATCTTTCATTAGTAAATGACCTTGAGAATGGGGTTGATATTGATTCTGAGGATACTAGAGAAACAGAGTTATTTTGGGATCAGATTATGATGGAACATGCACAATTTATAAGAGGGTTACTCGATCCTACTGAAGAGGAATTGATTGATACTGCAGATGATTTTGCTCATGAATTTAAATGTTTAAGGAAAGAGGCTCTGGCTAAGACAGATGCCACAATAGATAGTGTTACAGATGAGACTTTATTTCAAACTATACAACTTAAAAACTTTAAGCAAGCAGCTACAGAAGGAATTACTAGTTGTGAAATAAGATCCATAATACTTCCACTTCTTGCGGATCATGTGCTAAGAGAAGCGAATCACTACATTAGATTGTTAGAAACTTTCGAAGAAATATAATATAATTCAATAATCTTAAAAGATGAAAAGGATTAACTTTAACGTTGAGAAGTATTTTCAATTTTATTCTCATAGTAGGATTTATATTAAGATAAGTTTTTATGTTATAAAATGTCATATTTAATAACAATTATATACATAAGATCATATTATGGTATTGGAGATGTAAATATGTCTCATAAAATTTTAAAAGGAGATAGATATTTTATGTTTGATAGAAATAGATGTTGTTTCGAAAATCGTAGATCTCACTGCCATTGCAGTAATGATTGGCATTGGTGTATTAAATGTTGCGGCAGAGATAGAGACAGAGATAGAGACAGAGATCGTTGTGAAAGAAGATGCGAAAGAGAATGCGAAAGAGAATGCGACAGAGACAGAGATAGAGACAGAGATAGAGACAGAGATAGAGACAGAGATAGAGACAGAGATAGAGACAGAGATCGTTGTGAAAGGAGATGCGAAAGAGAATGCGAAAGAGAATGCGAAAGAGAATGTGAAAGAGAATGCGAAAGAGAATGCAACAGGGACAGAGACAGAGACAGAGATCGTTGTGAAAGAAGATGCGAAAGAGAATGCGAAAGAGAATGTGAAAGAGAATGCGACAGAGACAGAGATAGAGACAGAGATCGTTGTGAAAGAAGATGCGAAAGAGAATGTGAAAGAGAATGTGAAAGAGAATGCGACAGGGACAGAGAGCATTGTGAAAGAAGATGCGAAAGAGAATGCGAAAGAGAATGTGAAAGAGAATGCGACAGAGACAGAGATAGAGACAGAGATCGTTGTGAAAGAAGATGCGAAAGAGAATGTGAAAGAGAATGTGAAAGAGAATGCGACAGGGACAGAGAGCATTGTGAAAGAAGATGCGAAAGAGAATGCGAAAGAGAATGTGAAAGAGAATGCGACAGAGACAGAGATAGAGACAGAGATCGTTGTGAAAGAAGATGCGAAAGAGAATGTGAAAGAGAATGTGAAAGAGAATGCGACAGGGACAGAGAGCATTGTGACAGAAGAAGATGTCACTGCTGCAACAACTAGAGTTAGTAATATCTTTTCTGATTAATAGATAAATCAATAATAAATAAATATTAAAGGGTAGCGTAATTGCTACCCTCTTTTTTTATATTGAAACTTATTTAGATACATTAGACAACATTAGTTAAGTCTAATATTATTGATAAAATAACACTGTTATAAAATTTTTGTTAAATGTGGTTAAGAAGGTTGATTTCTGTAAAAACATCCGTTTGCACTACGGATGTTTCTTTTTATTTATAAAGAAAATGCCATCTCATATATTTATTAAGATGGCATTTTTATTATTGTATTTTCCATATAGGGATAGTTAAACCTCACAATAATTTTAAAAGGAATTGATTATTAAGAATAACTTTATGAATCAATATATTTTAAAAATACATTTAAAGATAAATTAGTAAGGTTGAATTGTGACTGATATAATAATTTATATTCAGCTTTTTTCTTACAAAGAGATACCAATAAATGAAAATATGAAGCCAGCTTTATGTTTAATTAAAAATGAAGAGAAGAATTATTCTAGTTTTATTGCGAAACTACCTGCTTAATCGTAGGTAGTTTTTTTATGTAATAAATAATGAACTTTAATTAAACTTACATAAAAAAATAGAGAAATCTAAATAAATAGATTTCCCCTATGGTCACTTTAATCGATTACTCTTAACGTTTATCACATCTTAAAACAAGTTTAAGAACGCTACGCTTGTTATTCACTTGCGTAATAAAGTGTATGCATACTAATATTAAAATGTGCATGTCTTTATGAAAAGGTATAAATATAATTTTTTAATACTATCATTATATATAGAATATAACTAAATATAATTACAAATTAAAACTCTGAAATTCATGAGAGCATATATAGTGAAAGAAGTTTTAGGGTAATTAGTACACGGTCATAGTGCATCATCAGCTGAGCTTTACGCACTTCTTTCATCACTTAGCGATATACCTATAAAACAAAATATTGCAGTAACAGGATCTATAAACCAAAAAGGGGATATACAAGTGGTTGGAGGAATAAGTGAAAAAGTGGAAGGATTTTATACAATTTGTAAGATTAAAGGATTGGTAGAAGGTCAGGGAGTTATTATTCCTAAAAATAACTTTAAAAATTTAATACTATCAGATGAGTTGAACGAAGAGATTAAAGCTGGTAGATTTGCGATTCATACGGTAGATAGAGTAGAAGAAGCTATTGAAATCTTAACTGACTCTAAATTTGATCATGTAAAAGAAAAAGTAAAGAATAAGCTTCTTGGATTTAGTAGAATTCAAAATAAGCCTAAAGAAAAAAATTAAATATTGTTTAAGATACTAATTAAACTTAACGTAACTAGTATTTATTGTATAATAAAAAGCAAGGACTTATATAGTTTTTGCTTTTTTTATGTTTGATATATGTATTTTAAGGTATTTTATATGTGAATGATGAAAATGGAGATGATATATATGAAGAGAAAAAATAAGAGTAAAAAAGATATAAAAATTATATTAGATAAATTAGAAGAAATGTATCCAGACGCTGAATGTGAGTTAAATTATAATACTCCATTTGAGCTTTTAATTGCTACGATACTATCTGCACAGTGCACAGATGTTAGAGTAAATAAAGTAACCTCAGAAATGTTTAAAAAGTACAATACGCCAGATGATTTTGCAAACTTAAGTTTAGATGAAATCAGCGAAGAAATAAAAACTTGTGGACTCTATAAAAGTAAATCTCAAAAAATAAAAGATACTTCAACACAACTTTGTGAAAATTACGGTGGAGAAGTTCCGGACACTCTAGAAGATTTAATTAAACTCCCTGGTGTAGGAAGAAAAACTGCAGGGGTAGTACTTAGTAACGCTTTCGGACAACCAGCAATAGCTGTAGACACTCATGTTTTTAGAGTTTCTAATAGAATTGGAATAGTTGATGAGCCAACACCAGAAAAAACAGAATTTGCCCTAATGAAAGCTATACCAAAAGACAGATGGTCTAAATCACATCATACACTTATCTTTCACGGAAGGAGAATGTGTAAGGCAAGAAAACCGGAATGTGAAAATTGTAATATAACAGAATACTGCAACTTCCACAAAAATATTAACAAGTAGATTAATATATCATTACTATCAAACTTTACTCAAGTTTTATTTTTAGTGGCGTATTTTTCTGTTATAATATTACTAATTGAAATTATTAAACTAATTTATAATTAATTTTTAATTTCAAATTTGAACTTATACTATTATATTTTAATTAATTGTTTTATTATATTAGGAGGAAATATGTCATTAAATATAGTTTTGGTCGAACCAGAAATACCACAAAATACTGGAAATATAATTAGAACTTGTGCGGCAACAGGTTCTACACTTCATTTAGTCAAACCTTTAGGATTTTCTTTAGATGATAAACACTTAAAGCGCTCTGGACTTGACTATTGGGATATAGCTAATATACAATATTACAATAGCTTTGAAGAGTTACAAGCAAAATATCCTGAGGGAAAATACTTTTTTTCAACAACAAAAACTCATAAAAATCATTCAGAAGTCCAATATGAAGATGGATGTTTTATAGTATTTGGTAAAGAAACAAAAGGATTACCGGAGTCTTTGTTGAAAGAAAATAAAGAGGGATGTATAAGAGTACCTATGTTAGACATAGAAAAGGCGAGATCTCTTAATTTATCGAATGCAGTTGCTATCGTAGCATACGAAGCACTTAGACAATTAGGGTATCCAGATTTAAGATAATTTAAATAATAAATCCGTTTAGAAAGGAGATATCAAATGAGCAACATTAAATTAATATGCGATAGTTTATCCGATGTTCCAGATGATATGCTTAAAAAATACGATATTGATCTTATGCCTCTAACCGTTATATTAGATGGCCATGAGTACAGAGATAGAGTAGACATAACTGGCGATGAATTCTACAAAAAATTAAGAAAAAAAGACACTTATGCAAAAACTTCACAAATTACTTATGCACAATTTAAAGAGGTTTTTGAAAAATATATAGAAGAGGGAAGAGACATCCTTTATATAGCAGGATCGGCAGCAGCAACAGGTACATATCAAAGTGCAATTATGGCAAAAAATGATTTAGAAGGCAACATATACGCTTTTGATTCTAACTCTGTATCTTTTGGTGCAGGGGTTTTAGTAAAAGAAGCAGGTAGACTTATAGCTGAGGGGAAAACTATAGAAGAAATAATTCAAGCTCTAGAAGTTTTACGTGATGAAACGTTTGTTATATTCTCTGTAGATACACTGGATCATCTTCAAAAAGGTGGAAGAATTTCTTCTACTAAGGCTTCAATTGGAAATATCTTAAGTATCAAGCCTATACTTGAAGTTAAAGATGGACTTGTATCTCAAGCCTCTCAAGTAAGAGGAAAGAAAAATGTTATAGCAAAGATGTTAGAGTTAATAGAAGAAAGTTGTGGAAATGATCTATCAGATCAAGTTGTTAATATAGGTTACAGCGATGATATTAAAGAAAAAGAACAACTTACAAAAATGTTAACAGATAAATTTAATCCAAAGGAAATATTATTTTTCCAAATAGGATCTTGTATTGGTGCACACTCAGGGCCTGGAGTTACAGGAGTAATATGTAAGAGAAAGAAATAATAAAAATTATAGAGTTTAATTAAAAGTAATAGATGATATATGGCTTTTTGCATTTTAGCTAAGATGCATTATATGCAATGTATCATCTTTTTTGTTCTTTTATAATTTATTGAATAAATTTATATAAAAATTGTATATTTGATAATTCTATAAAATAATTTATAGAAAGGATTATGTGATGAAGTTTACAACAAAATCTTTTTTAATTGACGAAGACTTAGCTCTGGCTCTAGTAGATAAAAGATTGTCTAGGAGTATGGAAGATGAATTGAGAAAAAGAAATATTGAAATTATAAAAACTGTAAAGTGTGATAGGGTGTATGAAAGTATAAGTTACCATCCAGACATTAGTCTTTGTAATTTAGGGTATGGCAATATAGTAGTAGAACCGAGTTTGTACAAGCATTACAATCAATTACTTGAAAAATATGACTTCAACATAATTAAAGGAGAGACAATACTTCAAGAAAAGTATCCATCTGATATAGCTTATAATGTAGCGATAGTTGGCAATTACGCTATACATAATTTTAAGTATACAGATAAAAAAATTCTAGAGTTTATTGAAAATAATGGACTTGAAAAAATCAATGTTGAACAGGGATACTCTAAGTGTTCGATATGTATAGTTGATGACAGCTCTGTAATAACATCTGATAAAGGTATATATAATAAGCTTATAAATACAGAATTAGAATGTTTATTAATTGAAGCAGGTCATATTGAACTATTTGGTATGAATTACGGATTTATTGGTGGATGTACTGGTTTAATTTCTAAAAGTGAATTGGCGTTCTTTGGAGATATTAGTAAACATCCAAGCTACAGTGATATTAAGGATTTTTTAGACAAGAAGGGTAAAAAAATTGTTATGCTCAGTGATGAAAACCTGCTAGATCTCGGATCTTTAATACCTCTAGGTTTTGAATAATGTAAATTTAAGATTATTTTGTATTTAATTTATATAGATTAATAGAATTATATATAAAACAATTATAAACAATAAAAAAATATTAATAAATAATAGAAAATTATTGAAAAACAATATATAAAATGTTAGACTTAGTATATAATATGTATTAAAGGAGATGGCATTTTATGAAAGATAATTTTGTTAAAGGCGTACTATCAATTTTTTTATTTATTGTTTTATTTGCCTTGAGTGTGGGTGGCCTAGGTGTATTGTGGAGAGAATTATTTGACTTTTTAAATAATATGAGTATTAAAAAATTTGGTGAATTAATTTTATTAACAATATACACGGCTAACTATATAATAGTGGTTTTAAACCTAACATTTATAGTTAATAGCACATCATACACGCCATTTATAAGTGGAAATGTTAAGAGGTTTAAAATAATGGGAACATGCTTGTTAGTAAACTCTGTGTCTGAATGTATTATTGGATTTTATTCAAATGCAGATGCTCCTCTTGTATTATTTGGAATTAGGGATGCAAAAAACATGATTGGTGGACTTACAGGTTCAATGGTATTTAATATAATATTTGCTCTGATGTGTTTTGTACTCGCAGAAGTTATTGACAAAGCTATAAAGATAAAAAATGAGAACGACTTGACTATATAATGAATTTATGAGCGAAATGCTGGTTATACTTATTAATTCTTATTAAGGAGATGTTTTATATTATGAATAAATATTTTTTTAGAAACATGTTATCAACAATTTTACATCTTTTTTTAGTTTTTATACCTATTATAGGCATAATAGCAGTAATGTTTGATATACCTAGAATATTCACTAATGGGTTTAAAATAATGGAAGTAGCTGCATTTATTTTTGGAATAGTTTATCTTGCAGGCTGCTTTTTAGTAGTTTATAATTTGATAAAAATTATTTTTAATATTGATAAAGATCCATTTGTTAGAGATAATGTAAGAAGACTTAAAATTATAGGGTATTTACTATTAGCAAATGCAATACTTAGGCTTGCTGAGCCATTAGGGAATCATACAATGCAGTTTTTAGCTATTGGTAATTATGGACTAACACCAGAGAAATTAGTATATTTTATCATTGCTTCAGTTTGTTTCGTTATAGCTGAAGTATTTGATAAAGCAATAAATATAAAAGATGAAAATGACTTAACTATTTAGGAGGAGATATTATGGCAATAGTGGTAAACTTAGATGTAATGATGGCAAAAAGAAAAATATCTCTTAAAGATTTAGCAGAAAAAGTTGATATTACCAATGCAAACTTGTCTATTTTGAAGACTAACAAAGCTAAGGCAATAAGGTTTTCAACACTCAATGAAATTTGCAAGGCCTTGGACTGCCAACCGGGTGATATACTAGAATACGTAGAAGATGATACTGAAATTTAAAAAGACTAACGCCGTTTATTATTAATTATAAATATAAAAAGACTAGATTTCAAGTTTAAAAAACTTTTGAATCTAGTCTTTTTATATTTAAATATTTACAAGATAATTTTCAAAATAAAACTATCCTAAAAAATAAGATTTTTATTTTAAATTACTATCAGAATATGTATAAATCTAATAAAAGTACAAGCAATATAAAATAATTTTTATTAACATAGATAACATTGTATAAAATTAGGTAGGTTTGTAAAAAATAATAATGAGTTGTAATAATATCTTAAATATTTTTTTAGTACACTTAATTTTATATTGCACTAAAATTAACTTTTTTCATATTATAAAAATAACACTACAATAATGCAATATAACAACAGTACGGACAGGATGAATATTGAAATTAAATTATTAATTACAAGCACAGAATAAAAATAGAAAGACATATGTACTACGACTAGAAAGGAGCGATATAATTGATAGGTAAAGATAAAATTTCAGATAAGAAGTTTTATGGCAATAACATCAATAATAAATTAATTTATACAAATGGAATAGTAGAGGTAGTGACAAGTACAGGAAAAAATGAAGTGATTGCTAGAAAAGTAATAGATGATAAAGTTTTTAGCAGTGAGGGTTTAAATCTAGACGAAATAACTGAAAGAATAACCAATAAAATTATAAATATCATGAGAGATCAGATTTTAAGGGAATATATACAAACTCAGTATGGGAAGACATATCCAATGGAAATTAATAATATTTACGAACACTCCTTAAAAATATTTAAAGACAAAGAGGTATTCATTAGAGAGACAATATTTATGAGGGTAAGCAATTATATTTTAGAAAATGATTACATAAATATCGACGGTTTTATAAAATTCAGGATGAAAGAATTTTTAAAATACATATCTGCTATAGCAGATATATCTCTAGAAGAGTACTTAATAAATAGGGATCATGCAGAATTTATAAGGGTACTTAAATACTTTATAGACACACAAGATGTAAAAATCGATTTACTTAAAGTTCATATTATGGAGGACAATAGTTTTGTTCTTTATGATAAAAATGGTGAAAAAATAGATAGTATAGATGATGAAGATATTATAAACATGGTAATAAGAGAAAATCTTAACTACGAGGACTTTTTAATAAGTACATTGCTATCACTATGTCCTAGAAAAATTGAAGTATTAGACACATTAAATAACAATTGTTCAAAAGAGATTATAGATACATTGAAATCAATATTTGAAAATAGAATAGATATTATATCTAGCAACTAAATGGATTTCAAAAAACATGTTTCTAATAGAATCCTAATAATTAAGACCTTTTTAAATACAGTGACATGGCTTATAATTGTATAGTAGAATTATGTAAACAGATACAATATACAAACGAAGAGGAGAGATAGTCATGGATAACTTGATAAAAATACTATTATTGGCATCTATAGGTGGGGTTATTGGATATATAACTAATGTTGTTGCAATAAGGCTTATATTCAGGCCTTTAAACCCAATCAAAATACCAATATTAAATACAGAAATTATAGGACTTATACCTAAAAGGCGAGAAGAAATCGCGACTAATATAGCAAAGATAGTTGAAGAGGAATTCTTGTCTCTTGATGATATATTAGATAATGTTATTACTGAAGATGATAAGGACGAAGTAGTAATTTATATTAAATCCAGAATAAATGTAATGCTTAATGAAAAATTATCATATGTTCCATCAGGTATAAAAAAACTTATTGAAGGTTATCTTAATGATATGATTGAAGAAGAAGTCAAAAATAGCATAGATGACTTGAGTAAAGGTATGGTTAAAAAAGCTAGTGAACGTATAGATATACAGAAAATGATTGAAGAAAAAATTAACCAATTAGATTTGCTAGTTTTAGAAGATCTCATAATAAGTGTTGCAAAGAAAGAATTGAAGCATATAGAATTTCTAGGTCTTGTACTTGGCTTCTTAATTGGTATAGTGCAAGGATTGATAGTTGTAATTTTATAAAATAATATAAGTTGCAAAATAGTTAATAAATGAATAATTATATAGTAATATGGCAATAATTGATATAAACTTAAAAAAATTGTAGAAATATCAAAAAATTATTATTGACGATTATTATTTTTTCTGATACAATTTGAAATAACATTTAGATAATAAGCGTAGAAGAGGAAAAGTAAATTAGAAACTATTTTCAGAGAATTTGGGTCTTGGCTGTAAACCCATTTAATAGGTCTTTTTGAAAAACTACCTTGGAGCGGAATGTGAGTAGCTTTGTAAAAGCATTCGGATGACGACCTTACAGTCAACAAGAGGGCTTCAGTTCACTGTAGTCAACTTGGGTGGAACCGCGATTGTACAGTCGCCCCAAATATATATTTGGGGCGACTTTTTGATTTTATAATAAATATAAATAGGAGGAATCATGATGATAAAAGTTGCATTAAAAGACGGATCAATCAAGGAGTTCGAAAGTGGAATTTCAGTTATGGACGTAGCTAAATCAATAAGTGAAGGTTTAGCTAGAAATATATTAGCAGCATCAGTAGATGGAGAACTTGTTGGTTTAGACTTTGTTATAAACAAAGATTGTGAGCTTAACTTATTCAAATTTGAAGATGAAGAAGGAAAGGATGTATTTAGACATACATCTGCACATATACTTGCACAAGCATTAAAGAGAATATATCCAGAGGTAAAACTTGCAATAGGACCAAGTATAGAAAATGGTTTCTACTATGATTTAGATATGGATCACAGACTTGTTCCAGAAGATTTAGAAAAATTAGAAGCTGAAATGAAAAAGATAGTTAAAGAAGATTTAAAACCTGAAAGAATGGAACTTCCTAGAGAAGAAGCTATCGAATTAATGAAAAAACAAGGTGAAGATTATAAAGTAGAACTTATATCTGATCTACCAGAAGGAGAAGTAATTTCTTTCTACAAGCAAGGAGACTTTATAGACTTATGTAGAGGTCCACACCTTCCATCAACTAAGAAAGTAAAGGCTATAAAATTATTGAGCATAGCTGGGGCTTACTGGCGTGGTGACGAAAAGAATAAGATGCTTCAGAGAATCTACGGTATATCTTTTGAAAAGAATAAAGATTTAGAAGAGTATCTTCACCTTTTAGAGGAAGCTAAAAAGAGAGACCACAGAAAAATAGGAAAAGAATTAGACCTATTTATGATGCCTGAAGAGGGGCCAGGGTTCCCATTATTTTTACCAAAAGGTATGGAGCTTAAAAATGAACTTATGAAATATTGGAGAGAAGTTCACAAGAAATATCAGTATGTTGAAATAGAGACTCCAATAATATTAAATAGACAACTTTGGGAAACTTCAGGACACTGGTTCCACTATAAAGAAAATATGTACACTGTACAAATAGATGACGAAGATTATGCAATAAAACCAATGAACTGTCCAGGATCACTTATATTCTACAATCACAAACAACATTCATATAGAGATTTCCCAATGAGAGTTGGAGAAGTTGGCAGAGTTCATAGACACGAGTTATCTGGAGCACTTCATGGACTTATGAGAGTTAGAGCATTCACTCAAGATGATGCGCATATATTCATGTTACCAGAGCAAATCAAAGATGAAATAAAAGGAGTAGTAAAGCTAATTGATGAGGTTTACAAAACTTTTGGATTTGAATATCACTTAGAGCTATCAACTAGACCTGCAGATTCTATGGGAAGTGATGAAGAGTGGGAAAATGCAGAAAATGGGCTAAGAGAAGCATTAGAAGAACTTAACCTTCCATATATACTTAATGAAGGAGATGGTGCTTTCTATGGTCCTAAGATAGACTTCCACTTAAAAGATTGTCTAGGAAGAACTTGGCAATGTGGAACTATACAATTAGATATGCAATTACCTCAAAGATTTGACATTACTTATATAGGTCAAGATGGTGAAAAACATAGACCAGTAATGATT
Source organism: Metaclostridioides mangenotii (assembly GCF_018917235.1). Lineage (GTDB taxonomy): Bacteria > Bacillota > Clostridia > Peptostreptococcales > Peptostreptococcaceae > Metaclostridioides. Next base: position 172,601 of record NZ_JAHLOF010000003.1, on the reverse strand, counting down.
CATAGAGTTGCATTTGGAAGTATAGAAAGATTTATAGGTATCCTAATAGAGCAATATGCTGGAAAATTCCCAGTTTGGTTAGCTCCAACTCAAGTAAAAATATTGCCTATATCTGATAAGTATTTAGATTATGCTAATGAAATAAAAGAGTCTCTTTATCAACAAAACATAAAAGTAGACTTAGATGATAGAGCAGAGAAAATTGGATTTAAGATAAGAGAAGCTCAGCTTGAAAAAGTTCCTTACATGATAATTGTAGGTGAAAAAGAAGTTGAAGAGAAAAATATATCTGTTAGATCAAGAGATAAAGGTGAGCTAGGAAATATAAGCTTAGAAGACTTCATCTCTAATATAAATAAACAAGTTGCTTCAAGAGAGAATGTAGAGGAACTTGATTAATTAACTCGCTAGAACATATTTTATATACTTAAAAGCTGTGTACTTTATATGTTAGTTTATAACTAAGCTAAAATTGGTACACAGCTTTTTAAATTAACTTGATATATATTTAATAAAAATTAGATATTTAGAATATTTAAAAAATATGTCTGCTTTTACATTACAAAAACGTTATATATTATATCAACAAAAATATGGTATAATAATAACCTAATAGATATAAAAGTAGAGGAGAAGTGGATATAATGAAAAACATAAGAAAAGTATTTGATTCAACAAAGTCATTAATTTTTCCGGCCTTGATATTGCTTCTTTTGATTTTTGTAATTCAGCCTGTGAATATAAGCGGACAATCAATATACCCAAAACTTAAAAATAAAAATTATATAGTTATTGATAAGTTTATTGAAGTATATTCTTTTGAAAATATTGATTTATTTAATTAGATATAAAAATCAGAGTGGATGCATGTTTTAAAACATGCATCCACTCTCTTAATTTGCAGCTTCTTTTCTTATTAAAGCTTTAAGCTCTTCATGAGTCATAGTTTCATTTTCAAATAGATGATTAGCGAGTATATCTAAATCGTTGCTGTTATTAGTAAGAAGTTCAATAGTTTCATTGTAGCATTCTTCAACTATCTTATTAGCTTCAAATTGTATTTTTTCAGACATAAAAGTCTTATCATTTCCATCTATAGTCATAAATCCTAAGTCGCTCATTCCGTACTCACAAACCATTTGATTAGCTATTTCGGTAACTTTTTTAAGGTCATCTTTTGCTCCTGTAGATTTGTGTTTGAATATAATCTCTTCAGAGGCTTTACCTGCTAGTAGAATTTTTATCTTACCTATAAGTTCTTCTTTAGTATAGATATATCTATCTTCATCTGGAAGTTGCAATACATAACCTAAAGCTTGGCCTCTAGGAATTATAGAAACTTTTTGTATAGGGGTTATGCCTATAATATCACTTACTAATGCATGACCCGCTTCGTGGAATGAAACTATTTTCTTTTCTCTTTCTATAAGTGTAGAATTCTTAGATTCTAATCCAGCAATAACTCTCTCTAGAGCTTTATCAAAATGTACTGAAGTTATATTTTCGCTGTTTTCTCTGACAGCAAAGATTGCAGCTTCATTGGCAATATTAGATAAGTGAGCACCATTAAATCCGTGCGTTTTCTTTGCTAATACTTCAAGGTCTACAGATTTATCGATAGGCTTGTTTTCTGTATGTACCTTTAAGATTTCAAATCTTGTATGGTAGTTTGGAGCGCCCATGTGTATATGCCTATCAAATCTTCCTGGTCTAATTAGGGCTTCATCAAGTAAATCTAGTCTGTTTGTCGCACCTATAACCAATACATTTGAATCTTTGTTAAAACCATCCATTTCAACAAGTAACTGGTTTAGCGTCTGATCCTTTTCGTTGTTACTTTCCATATGTCTTTTTACACCAATTGCGTCAATTTCATCAATGAAGATTATACTAGGAGCGTCTTTTCTTGCTTTTTCAAACAGTGCTCTTACTCTTTTTGCACCAACACCTACGTACTTTTCAACAAACTCTGAACCAGTAATATTGAAAAATGCAGAGTTAGTTTCTCCAGCAACTGCTGAAGCTAATAATGTTTTACCAGTTCCTGGAGGACCATAAAATAGAACTCCTTTAGGAATTTTAGCTCCCATTTTTTTATATTTATCTGGCGATCTCATAAAATCTACGATTTCAAATAACTCTTCTTTGACTTCCTCAAGTCCAGCAACATCTTTAAATGTAGTCTTAGGATGAGTTGAAAACGCATCATCTGCTTTTTCTTCTTTTTCTAACTTTGTCTGTGCAAAAGCTGGCACAGGATTTTTGATTTTTTTGATAAAATTATTAAACATCTTCATGTAAACACCTCTGGTAATTTTTATTTGATGTCTTTATATTTTCCATATTTAATATATTTTATTATAATTTTCATTGGTAAATAAAGACATATATTTTTTTAGTAGATTTATGTATAGTAAAGTAGGAATTTGTATTAATTTATAAGAAATTATAAAAAGTATATAAAAGTTTTAAAAAAACTTGCACATATTGAACAAAGGTGGTATAGTATATAAGGAAAAGAAAACGAAGAAGAAGTCCGCTTCTCACCTTGCGACGAAAGTTAGCTAGGTATATATAAGTAAAAGCTTAATGTGTAGATTAGAAGAGCTTTATTATTTTGAGACTTATATGGCGGATGATTATATCATTCGCCATTATTTATATAAAAAAACGGAGGTGTCTAACAATTAGCAAAGAGTTAGCAATCAATGAGCAAATAAGAGACAAAGAGGTAAGACTTCTAGCGTCTAATGGAGATCAACTTGGGATAGTGTCATTAAAGGAAGCGCAAGCTATGGCAGATGAGCAAAATTTGGATTTAGTTCAAATTTCGCCTAATGCAAAGCCATCAGTTTGTAAGATAATGGACTATGGAAAACATAGATATGAACAATCTAGAAAAGAAAAAGAAGCAAAGAAAAAACAAAAAGTAGTTAGCCTTAAAGAAGTAAGACTTAGACCAGGTATTGAAGCAAATGATTTAAATACTAAAGCTAATAACGCCATAAAGTTCCTTAAAAAAGGAGATAAAGTTAAAGTTGAGCTTAGATTTAGAGGAAGAGAATTAGGACATAAGGATATAGGAAAAGAAGTTATGCTTAAATTCATAGATATAGTTAAAGAGTTTGGTGAACCAACAAAAGCCCCAGCATTTGAGGGAAATAATATGGTTGTAATTATAGATCCAAAAAAATAGATGTTTAATCGAGAGGAGGAAACACCATGCCTAAAATGAAAACTCATAGAGGTGCAGCAAAGAGACTTAAGAAAACAGGAAGCGGAAAGTTAAAGAGAGCAAAAGCTTATAAAAAGCACATATTAACTAAAAAGTCTGCTAAAAGAAAAATGAACTTAAGAAAATCTACTTTAGTTAGTGATGGAGATGCAAAGAGAATATCTCAATTATTACCATACTAAGACCGGATTAATACAGATAATAAACTATAATTAACATTAGGAAAATAAAAGGAGGTAATAACGATGGCAAGAGTAAAAAAGGCTATGAATGCCCGTAAAAAGCACAAAAAGATATTAAAGCTTGCTAAAGGATACAGAGGATCTAGAAGTAAATTATATAGACCAGCAAATACTTTCGTAATGAAAGCATTAAAGAACGCATATATAGGTAGAAAGTTAAAGAAGAGAGATTTCAGAAAACTTTGGATACAAAGAATAAATGCAGCAGCTAGAATGAATGGTATATCTTATTCAAGATTAATGAATGGTTTAAAATTAGCTGGTGTAGAAGTTAACAGAAAAATGTTATCTGAATTAGCTATACAAGATCCAGAAGGTTTCTCTAAGTTAGCAGAAACTGCTAAATCACAATTAGCTTAATTATCAAGTAAATAATTTGAATTCATATAAAGAACCCTAGAGTATATTCTCTAGGGTTCTTTGTAGGTTATTAATATACTAATAGACGTTCTTTACTGAATTCTTCATAATATTTGTCAGCTACGATTTCTTCAAGAGCGTCGACAAGTTTGTAGACTTCTTCATAAGTATTGTAAAGTGCAATAGGGGCTAGGCGAATAACATTTGGCTCTCTATAATCAGGAACTATGTTCTTTGCCTTTAATGCAAAAGAGATTCTATATGCTTCATCATGTACAAGTGAAACATGGCCTCCGCGAATATCGTCATCTGTTGGGTTATCATAGCTATATCCATATCTAACAAGTCTTTCATCAATTAGGTACATTAGATAAGCTGTTATATGTAGAGATTTTTCACGTAAATTATCAAGTCCAGCTTCGTTGTATATTTTTAGAGCCCCTTCTAGTGGTGCCATAGAAAGTAGATTTGGAGTCCCGGTCTGTAAGCTTGTTGCGTTTAATTCAGGTTCAAAAGTATGTCTTAGTAAAAATTGAGTCTCATCTTTATTGCCAAACCATCCAGCTAAACCTGGAACAACTCCAAAATACTTCTTATTTAAGTACACTCCAGCAGTAGCTCCTGGACCTCCTGAAAGATATTTATAATTACACCAAACAGCAAAGTCAGGTTGAATTTCTTTAAAATCGTGTGGAACAGAACCAATAGAATGGCAAAGATCCCATCCTATTATAATACCCTTTTTATGGGCAGCGTGCGTGATTTTTTTCATGTTCAAGAGCTGGGAACTTCTATATAATACAGCAGGTAAAAGAACTAATGCTACATCATCAGTCATAGATTCAATAATTGCATCTTCATCAATTAATTTACCATCTAGGCTTTTTACAACCTTTATTGTATCTTCTATATCTAGTCCCTTTAATCTAACTACACTGTCAACTGCGTATCTATCAGTTGGAAAGTTTAAGTCATCAACAAGTATTTTATATTTTTTATCTGTTGGTTTGTACAATGTAGAAACTGCCTGATGTATTGTAGATGTAGTTGTTCCAGTTACGCAAATTTCTTCAGGTGTTGCATTTATTAATGGAGCTAAGAGCTCAGCCAGCACATTTGAATAGTGATAATAACGGCTATCTTCAACATTCCAGATACCAATAGCATAGTTTTTCCACTGATTTATCATATTTTGAAGTGAGTCTAATGCATCTTTTGAGCAAAGACCTAAAGAGTTACCATCCATATAAATTTTATTTTCTAACATGTAAAATCTGGATCTAAATTTTTTTAAAGAATCTTTAGAGTCAAGCTCTAAAGCATAATCCATTCCTAATTTAAAATTTCTGTCTAACATATGATTACCTCCCAAATTTTAATATATATAGAATATGAATAAATCAATAAATTCCTAAACAATTATTGATTATCATATAACCTATCTGTTTAATTCTTCATTTGTTTACACTTGAATACTTTTTTCCTTATCAGCAGTTTTGCTATTTGTAATAACTAAATATGCGATTGATATAGTTCCAGCTAATGAGACTCCAGATAATACTAATGTAGCAATATTCCAGCCATAAGCTTCAACAATTTTAGATATAATAGGAGAACCAATAAATATGCCTATATAGTAAAATAAGTATATAATAGAAAACGTTGAACCAATTAATGCTGGACGCTTGACTAATTTGTTGACTGCTATTGAAATAGAAGATGAAACTAAGCTAAGAGCAGCAGATGCAAAAAACACTTGGGCAATTAATATACTATTTGACAATCGCACTGTTACAAAACAAGCTAACGAAAGTACTATATAAGAAATAAAAGCTAATGATACTGGTTTACCTGTTCGATCATTTATAACTCCGGCAATAACACCAAAAGGTACAGCAAATAGACCAAACAGACTATTATAGTAGTTTGATTTGTCTGGATTCAAATGGTACACCTGTGTGAAAATTTGAGGATATATAGTAATAAAAGTAAAAAGTACAAATGACATACATCCCATCCCGAGAGCTAATATCCAAGTTGATTTATCGCTTGCTGCTTCTATTAAACGTCCTTTATTCTCATCATTTGAATCAGACTCTTCAGGGCCGTCAAGTAGGTAGTAAAAACAAAGTATAACAATAAAAGATGCAATAGACATTATAAACCATATACTTTTTAGACCCAAAGCAATATAAATAGGTCTAAATATATTCATTCCTATCATGGAAGCTAATGCAGAGAATGTACCGAATATTCCTATCGCTAATCCTGCGGATCCATCTCTAAACCAATAATTAATATAAATCATTGAAACCATCATAATCAATGAAAAAGAAATACCTTCTATTATTCTGCTTATTAATAGTAATGAATAATTTTCGCTAAAACCACCCATTATATTACCTATAAATAAGCAAAACATTATAGCTACACTTATCTTTTTTACTCCAAACTTATTAAGTATACTTCCTCCAGGAATAGCTAAAAATAGTGCGGAAAATGTAAATATAGATGTAAGCAATGAAGTTTGTGTCATACTTATATTCATTGTTTGAGATACTTCATTGAAAATTGGAACTATTTTTAGCTGACTTAACGAAAGTACCGTAGCTCCTAGATACAGGATAAAAAATTTTATCCACTTATTTTTGATCATCTCCAAACCTCCTTATTAAATATTTAATTTTACTAAATTGATGCTTATTTTTTGATTTGGTTGATTAAATCTATTATAGTTAATAACTAGAAATGCTAATATGAAAATTTGAATTATTTTGACAATATAATTTTACAAAAAGCATATAATTTTAAGAAAAATATGCAAAATAAAAGTGAGCTATAATTTAGAGCTCACTTTTATATTAATCTACAGGTATTATAATACTGTTCTCGAGAGGAGTGTTTAAGATAATTGATGTATTTATATGTGCATAGGGCATTAATTCTTCTAATAGGGCATTCATTTCTGAAATATTTTTAGTAGATCCTTTTGCGATATAATTGATTTTACCAGTAACAGCATGTATTTCTGTAATACATTTTTTTGAAGTAAGAATTTCGCATATTTTATTAAAGGATACTTTTATATCACTTATTTGGATGTAAAAACTAACATTTAAACCTACTGATTCTGGTGGAACATGTGCAGAAAATTTTTTTAATATTCCTTTATCAATTAACTTATTTATGCGTTCATTTATACTAGGTCTACTCAAATTTACTTTAGACGACAATTCTGTTATAGAAATCCGAGAATCTTCTTGTAGTAGTAGTATTAACTGCTTATCAATATTATCTAGCATAATTTCACTCCTTAATATATTAAAATGGATACTCAAATCAAAAAAGGTAGGACTTATTAGAAGAATTTAACTCTTTTTAGATTTTGATTTTTATATTTAATAAAATTTAATATCATAATACGATAATATAATGACATTGTCAAAGTACATAATTTATCTACTTTATCAAATATTAAGGTTAAGTTAATAAGTAAAATTGAAAAATAATAAATAAAATTAAGTCTCTAAAAACAGTTCAAACATTTGAAATTTACAGAATTGTATACACGTCTGTTAAAGAGAAGTTAAATAATATAGCTGCCAATTACTTGTATTGTTTTTAGATAATCTTTGTAATATAATATAGTAATGGTTGAAGGAGAGTACTAAAAAATTAGTATTCTTAAATCAACTTATTTGAAATTAGGAGGGGCGTTAAATTGAATAAATTGGTAAAAAGGCTTCTAGCATTAGCAAATAAAATGCAACCAGTTCAAATAATAGTTATTGGATTTGCTTCTGTGATACTAATTGGAAGTCTTTTATTGACATTACCTATCGCTACGCAGAGCGGAGAAAGTGTTGGTTTTATAGATGCTTTATTTACAGCGACTTCAGCTGTATGTGTCACTGGGCTAGTTGTAGTAGATACGGGAACAACCTGGAACTTATTTGGGCAAATTATATGTATAACATTAATACAAGTTGGTGGGCTTGGATTTATGACAGTCGCCACGATGTTTGCAATTTTTACAAGGAAAAAAATAAATTTAAAGGAAAGACTTGTTATACAAGAATCCCTGAATCAATTAGATTTGTCTGGGTTAGTTAAACTGGTAAGATATGTTGTACTTATTACATTTTCTATAGAAATAATAGGTGCTTTTATACTATCAACCGTTTTTATACCGCAATTTGGTGCAGCGAAAGGTATTTGGTTTAGTATATTCCATGCTATTTCGGCCTTCTGTAATGCAGGATTTGACCTCATGGGACCAACAACTGGCAAGTTTACATCTATTACTTCATATGTAAACAACGCTACAGTATCTCTAACGATTTGTTTGCTTATTATTTGTGGAGGACTTGGTTATCCTGTAATGTTAGATATTGCTAAAAAGAGAAAGATATCTAAATTTAATTTACACACAAAACTAGTATTAATATCAACAGTGACACTTATATTTGTAGGTATGGCACTGATATTTATAATAGAATATAAAAATCCAGATTCAATAGCACAACTTGGAATGAAAGGTAAGTTGCTTGCATCATTATTCCAATCTGTAACATCTAGAACTGCTGGATTTAGTACGCTAAATTTAGCTGCAATGGATGAAAGTAGTGTTTTCGTTATGATTATTTTGATGTTTATAGGAGCATCTCCAGCATCAACAGGTGGTGGGATTAAAACAACGACATTAGCTGTGTTGATACTTACAGTTAAGAGCTTTATAACAGGCAAATCAGATATAGAAGTATATGAAAGAAGAATTTCACCAGATATCGTAAAAAAATCTTTAGGAATTTTTGTGATGGGTATTGCTGCTGCTACAACCGGTACGCTACTTATTTCTATAACTCAACCTGGATTCGACTTAACAGCATCGGCATTTGAAGTTGTATCGGCACTTGCTACAGTAGGTAGTAGTTTAGCTGGTAGTGCAAACTTAAATCTATTTGGTAAATTATTGATAATTTTATGTATGTTTATGGGTAGAGTAGGCTCTCTTACTATATTTATGGCAGTTTTATCTTTTGGACACAGAAAAAATCAACCAATTAGCTATCCAGATGGTAAAATAATAGTAGGTTAAAATAAATTATGTTATTTATGTGGAGGAACATTAAATGAAACAATATATTGTTATTGGATGTGGAAGATTTGGAAGTTCCGTTGCGACGACTATAAGTCTTCTAGGAAATGAAGTTATGGCAATTGATAAAAATAAGGATATAATACAAAATCTTTCTGATAAAGTTACTCATTCAGTTATTGTAGATGTTACTGACGAGCAAGCTCTTAGATCTCTAGGATTAGGGAACTTCGATGTAGCAGTAATTTCTATAGGATCTGATATTAGAGCATCTATAATGGCTACTCTTATAGCAAAGGAAATGGGAGTTCCCCAAATAATTTGTAAGGCTAAAGATGAGCTACAAGCTAAAGTTTTCTACAAAATAGGTGCTGATAGAGTAGTTTTCCCAGAGAGAGATATGGGTGTAAGAGTTGCTCACAACTTAGTATCGGATAATATACTTGATCATATTGAGTTAGACCCAGAGTACTCTATCGTTGAAATAGTAGCTCCAAGTAAATGGATAGGAAAAACTTTAGTAGATTTAGAATTAAGAGCTAGATATGAGATAACTGTTCTGGCAATAAAAACGGGTGATGATATAAATGTTACACCATCTCCAGAGGAAAAATTAGAATTAGGAAGTATCTTAGTAGTAATTGGACAAAACTCAAAGATTAGTGAGATAACTTCTGAGAGTCATAAGATGCCTGGGAGAAAATAATAATGATTAAAAAAATTACAAGTAGGGATAATGAAAAGTTAAAGTACACAAGATCACTACTTAAAGCTAAAAATAGAAACAAAGAGTCTAAATTTATCGTTGAAGGACTTCGTATTCTTTCACTTGCACTAGAATCAGGTGCAAAAATAGATTATATATTTATCAATGATGACTTTGAAAATAAAGAAGATCATAAAAAATTACTTAAAGAATTTGAATCTAGTGATGTAGACATATATAAGACATCGAATAAAAACTTTAATGAACTTGTAGATACAGAAAACACTCAGGGGATTATTGGAGTAAAAACATATAAATCCAATAACTTAAAAGAGAGTTTAACTGATCAAAAATTTATTGTAGTTTTGGATAGGGTTCAAGATCCTGGTAATATGGGCACGATAATTAGAACTGCTGATGCTGCTGGAGTTGAAGCGGTAGTCATTTTAAAGGGTAGTGTGGATATATATAATCCTAAAGTTATAAGATCTACAATGGGATCAATATATACAATGAATATTATCAATTCTGAAGAAAAAGAAATAGTAGATGTATTAAATGAGAAAAATTTTAATATAGTATCAAGTTATTTAGATACTGATAATTACTATGATAAAGCTGACTACGGATCAAAAGTAGCATTAGTTATTGGCAATGAGGCAAATGGAGTAAGTGATTATTTAGTATCAAAATCAGATACATTAGTAAAAATTCCTATGTATGGAAGTGCGGAGTCATTAAATGCAGCTATAAGTTCTGCGATCTTGATGTACGAAATTAAAAAGCATTTGGTTTAAATTATATGGCAATATGTACACAATTTGTTTTTACTATGTTAGTGTAGATATTGCCTTATTTATTTGTAATAAAATAGGTACAGCTAGAATGAAAAAGCATACTTTAAGAGTAATTATCAATATATTTGCAATTCAAGTTTTAAAGATCTATAATAAAATTAAATGAAAAGAAGTATACTATATGGGAGGTTTTCTAATGATTTGGATTAGATCTTTATTCGACGGATTGATAGTATCTATATTAATATGTGGTTGGATTTCTATTATTTTAAAAGTAAACCCAAGATATGAAATGAAGAGTTTTCCCCCTGAAATTGTTAATCAAGTGGATAAACAAACATTAGATGAAAAAAAGGGATTTTTGAAGTTGGCTATACCTATGTTATTAATAATAACACTATATATTATATTTTCATGTATTGTGACATATAGAAATTTAGAAATATCTAATAAAATTATATTTTCGCATATTTTTATAGTTTTTATGGTATGGAATACTATAGATTTAGTTATATTTGATTGGATTGTATTTTGTAAAATCAATCCGGATTTTATGATACTTCCTGGTACAAAAGGAAATCCTGCTTATAAAGATTATATGTATCACTTGAAGGGTTTTTTAAAGGGAATTATACTATCACTAATTGCAAGTACAATTTTAACATTCTTGGTTATATTTATAGATATATTTATAAAAAGTATGTAAATCAAAATAATATTAAATTTATGGAACAAATTATATAGATAGTAATAAAATAATATTAATCATATTTTTTTTATATTGAAAAATAGATACAGAAATGGTATAATTACTTACTAATGTTAATATATTTATACGTTGAAGGAGATAAGTATTTTGTTTAAACTTAGTACAGAGATAAACACAATTGCTGGAAGTGTTTTCTAAGGACTCAAAAGAAATTCGCTCTGGAGTATGTGGGCTGAATACAAGTAAGCTTGCACGTCTGAACGCGTTAAGTTTTTCGAGTGGTTTTACTGCAATTTGTAAAACTACTAGGGTGGTACCGCGAAACTATAGCCTTTCGTCCCTAGCTGGGATGAAGGGCTTTTTTTATACAAAAAAATGAAAGGGTGATAATGATGCAACAAAGACTGTTAGACTTGCAAGCGGCAGCTTTAAAAGAAATTAAAGAAGCTTGTAGCATGGACAATATAGAAAATCTTAGAGTTAAGTATTTAGGTAAAAAAGGTGAGTTAAAGTCAATACTTAAAGAGATGGGAAAACTATCTACAGAAGAGAGACCTGTTATTGGTAAAGTAGGGAACGAAGTTAGAGACGCTATAGAAGAAAGTTTGATTAGCAAAAAAGAAGAATTAAAAGAGATTGTAAAAAATGAAAAACTTTCCAAAGAGATTATAGATGTTACACTTCCTGGTAAAAAACTTGCACTAGGTAGAAAGCATCCTATAACTCAAATAATAGATGAAGTTTCGGAAATATTTATAGGTATGGGATTCTCAATAGCAGAAGGCCCAGAGATGGACACTGTTGATAATAATTTTGACGCACTTAATGCTCCAAAGGATCATCCATCTAGAGATATGACAGATACATTCTATATTAGTGACGACTTACTTTTAAGAACTCAAACTTCACCAGTTCAAGTAAGAACTATGAGAAGTTCAGAGCTTCCGATTAAGATAATATCTCCAGGGAGATGCTTTAGGCGTGACACTCCTGATGCTACACATTCACCAATGTTCCATCAAATTGAAGGTATGGTAGTTGGGAAAGATGTAACAATGGCACAATTGAAATGGACACTTGAGTCATTTGTAAAAAAATTATTCGGAGAGGATACTAAAACTAAATTTAGACCTCATAATTTCCCATTTACGGAGCCAAGTGCTGAAGTTGATATCACTTGTTTTAAATGCGGAGGAGAAGGTTGCCCTACATGTAAACAAGAAGGTTGGATAGAGATATTAGGTTGTGGAATGGTTCATCCTAATGTACTTAAAAACTGTGGTATTGATCCAGACGTTTACAGTGGCTTTGCATTTGGTGTTGGTGTAGAAAGACTTGCAATGTTCAAATACGAAATAGACGATATAAGATTATTATTCGAAAATAACAAAAGATTTTTAAATCAATTTTAATAGGGAGGTTTTTAAATGTTAGTACCTTTAAAATGGCTAAGAGACTACGTTGATATAGATATAGATGTAAATGAATTCGCTGACAAAATGACAATGTCAGGTAGTAAGGTTGAAAAAGTAGATTTTTACGGAGAAAATATAGAAAATGTTGTAGTAGGAAAGATACTTGAAATAAAACAACATGAAAATGCTGATAAACTTATAGTTACTAAGGTAGATATAGGTGAAAAAGTTATACAGATAGTAACAGGAGCTCAAAACGTATCAGAGGGTGATTATATACCTGTTGCGGTACATGGTGCTAAACTACCGGGTGGAGTAAAGATAAAGAGTGGAAAGCTTAGAGGAGAAGTTTCTGAGGGGATGATGTGTTCAGCAGAAGAACTTGGAATAGACCCACATTATGTAAAAGAAAATAGCAAGGATGGAATACTATTATTAGATTTTGAAGATTCATATGAACTAGGTAAAGATGTGAGAGAAGTTTTAGGATTAAATGATGCTCTTATAGAATTTGAAATTACTTCAAACAGACCAGACTGTAGATGTATATTAGGTATAGCAAGAGAAGCTGCTGTTACATTAGGTAAAAATACTAAATACCCAAAAGTGGAAGTTAAAGAGAGCGATGAAGAAATTAAATTTGAAATAAATATAGAAAATCAAGATTTATGTAGAAGATATTCAGCAAGAATGGTTAGAGACGTAAAGATAGAGCCATCTCCTTATTGGATGCAAAGAAAACTTATAGAGGCAGGGGTAAGACCTATAAATAATATTGTAGATATTACAAATTTTGTTATGCTTGAGTTGGGTCAACCAATGCATGCATTTGATTTAAAGCAAGTTTCTACTGGTAAGATAGTAGTAAGAAACGCTGAGGATGGAGAAAAATTTGTAACATTAGATGATACTGAGAGAGAATTAGATAAAGATATGCTTGTAATAACTAACGGTGAACGATCACTTGCACTCGCAGGAGTTATGGGTGGAGCAAACTCAGAGGTTACAGAAGGTACTACAGAAATACTATTTGAAAGTGCAAACTTTAAAGCAGAGAATGTTAGAGCAACATCTAAAAAACTAGGACTAAGAACTGAGTCTTCTTCAAGATTCGAAAAAGGGATAAATCAAGATTTAGCGAATTTAGCAGTAGATAGAGCGGCTCAACTTGTTGAACTATTAGGAGCAGGAAGAGTATTAAAAGGTGTTGTAGATGAGTATCCTACAAAACATGAACCAAAGAGTATAACTGTAAATGTTGATAGAATAAATAGATTAATAGGCGTAGAGATACCTGCCAGTGAAATGATAGCTATACTAGAGTCACTTGAGTTTAAATGTGAATTGAATTCGTCTAATGAAATAATTGCTAAGGTTCCAAGTTTCAGACTCGATATGGAGCAAGAAGCAGATTTTGTAGAAGAAATAGCAAGGATATATGGGTACGACAAAATTCCTACTTTAGAGTTAGAGGGAAATCCAACAATAGGTATGAAGACTGATAAACAAAAATTCTCTGATACAGTTAAAGACAGCTTAGTGGCTTTAGGGTCAGATGAAATACTTACTTATTCTTTTGTTAGCCCTAGAGGAATTGATAAAATAAATGAGCCTAAAGATAGTGCCAAACACAATTTCGTAAAAATACTAAACCCACTTGGTGAAGAGACATCGGTTATGAGAACAACTCTTATACCAAATATGTTAGATGTAGTTGCAACTAACGTATCTCACAGGGTAGAGGAGTTATCAGTATTTGAGCTTGGCCATATATTTGAAGCGGCTATTGTTGAACCAAATCAGCTTGATAGGCTTTGTATAGGAATGTACGGAAAAGGAAAAGATTTCTTTACTCTTAAGGGAATGGTAGAGACTGTATTTGAAAAAATTGGATTTGCAGGGTATGAAATTGAGCCAGAAAATAATAATACTACTTTTCACCCAGGAAGATGTGCTAAAATAGTATATAATAACAAAAATATTGGTACATTAGGTGAGTTACATCCTGATGTAATAGAAAATTACGACTTAGGTCAAAGAGTTTATGTTGCAGAAATTGACGTTGATTCTGTGTTTGCTAATTCAGACGAGACTGCATTATACAAGCCACTTCCAAAATATCCATCGACTTCAAGAGATATTGCTTTAGTAGTTAAGGATAATATCTATGTTAAGCAAATAGATGATATAATAAGTGCAAATGGCAGAGGATTAATTGAAGACTTCAAATTATTCGATGTATATACTGGAGATCAAATCGAAAAAGGATACAAATCAATAGCATACTCTATAACATACAGAAGTAAAGACAGAACTTTGACTGATGAAGATGTAGCTAAGGTGCACGATAAGATATTGAGTGAGCTGAGCGAAAAACTAGACGCAAACTTAAGATCAAACTAACGCCAAGTGTAAGGGGGATTAGTATGAATAAAGTAGTAGTCAAAATACATGGATCCGAATATACGATGATAGGAGAAAATTCTGAATCGTATATGATCAGAGTAGCTGATTTTGTAGATAAAGAGATGAATAAAATCGTCGAGCACAACCCGAGGTTGAGTATATCACAAGCGGGGATTTTAACTGCATTGAATATAGCGAATCTCCTATTTGAATGTTCAAGTGAAAATGATGATTTAGTTAAACAAAATGAAAATCTTAAAGATTCAAGATCTAATCATGAAGATTTAAAAAGGCATATAGCTGACTTAGAGGAAAAATTGAAAGTAAAATCAGAGGAAATCGAAAGTAAAGACTCTGAGATGAAAGAGCTTACTACAAGTTTAAGATCAATAAAAGATAATGACAACAGTAGTAACAGTGATGAATATAAAAATAAATATGAAAAATTAGAAAAAGAATTTTTTGAAGCAAAAGAAAGAGCAAAAATATCTGAAAATTTAGCTTCTGAATTTCAGAACAAAGCTTATGAGTTACAGTTAAAATATACTGAATTAGAAAACTCAATAAACAAAAATAAGCTAAAGTAAATATTAGAATATTTAAAAAATATATATGGTGATATTTACAATAAATGTAAGGAGCTGTCTCAAAAAATGGGATAGCTCTTTCGTGTATATTAATATGATATGGAAGTAGGTAATATGGAAACTAATAAAATTAAAAACAATATTGAGCTTCTAGCTCCTGTTGGTTCATATGAAGCTTTGAAGGCAGCAGTTCAAAATGGTGCTAATGCTGTTTATTTGGGTGGAAAAGACTTCAGTGCTAGAGCATCAGCAAATAACTTTGATAGAGATGAATTAATAGAAGCAGTAAAGTATAGCCACATAAGAGGTGTACAAGTATTTGTAACAGTAAATACACTTATAAAACAGAGAGAGATCGAATATTTTGTCGAGTATATAAAATTTTTATACGATGCAGATGTTGATGCTCTTATAATCCAGGATATTGGTATAGCTAAATTAGTAAAAGAGCTTTTACCAGATTTTGAAATACATGCTAGTACACAGATGGTTGCACATTCTTTAGATGATGTAAAGTACTTGAGCAGTGTAGGATTTGATAGAGTAGTTTTAGCTAGAGAATTAAATATTAGTGAAATAAGAAATATTTGTGATAACACTGATGTAGACATAGAAGTGTTTGTTCATGGAGCATTATGTGTTTGTTACTCTGGTCAGTGTTTGATGAGTAGTATGTTAGGAAATAGATCTGGAAACCGAGGAAGATGTGCACAACCATGTAGACAAAGATACCAACTTATAGATTTAGAGACTGGTAAAGTTGTAAATGAAGACGGAGATTATTTACTTAGTACAAGAGATTTAAATTCTATAGAAGATATAGATAAGGTAATAGATGCTGGAGTTTATTCACTTAAAATTGAAGGACGAATGAAAAAGCCTGAGTACGTTGCAACGGTGGTATCTAGCTATAGACATGCGGTGGATGAATATTTGGAAAAAGGAGATTTCTGTGTATCTGAAAGCACTATGGAAAATCTTTATACTATATTCAATAGAAGGTTCACAAAAGGACATATCCTTGGAGATATAGGGAATGACCTTATGAATAGGGAAAAACCAAATAATCAAGGTTTATATATCGGAAAAGTAATAGATTGTAATAGAAAGATGAAAAGACTTAAATTAAAATTGGAAGGGACTCTAAAAAAAGGGGACGGCATCAATTTAGGCGGAGGAACTATTGGTAGAATAATTAAGGGAAAAGAGATTTCTGATATTGGATACGTAGGTGAAACTATAGAACTTGACTTCATAGGCGAAGCAAAGAGAAATCAGAGAGTCTTTAAAACTTCAGATGGAGAGCTTTTGGAGAGAGTTAAAGAAACTTTCAAAGACAATAAAGAATTCGTTAAAATACCAGTAGAAGCTGAAATAAAAATCAAATTGGACCATAATCCAGTGCTTACAATAAAAGATGAAAATGGAAACATCGCAACAGTAGAAGGTATTAATCCAGCAGAAAAGGCTATAAAAGTTGCACTTAGTGAAGAAAAAGTAAAGTCTCAATTGGCTAAGTTGGGGAATACACCTTACATTATGCACAATGTAAATATAAATATTGATGATAATGTTAGTATGCCTATAAGTGTACTTAATCAGATGAGAAGAGAAGGTATAGATCTTTTAAGTGTCAAAAGATCTAATATTCGAGAAAGAAAGTACAAGGATAAGCATGTAAATTATATTCCTAGAACGATACAGCAAGTTATAGTAAGCAACAATAAATTGAGAGTTAAAGTTAAGAATTTAGAACAATTAGAGGCTGTTTTAGGATACAATTTAGACGTTATATACTATGAAGATATTTATTCTCTAGGGGAGGCAATAAAAATATCAGAGAAAACAGGTGAAAAAATAGTTTACTCAGCTCCAAGAGTTATTAGAAATGGAGAGTTTAGCTTAATATCTAAATTTAAAGATATTACTGATAAAATCGGAGTTCAGGTAGGTACTTGGGGATCTCTTGACGTTTTTGAAAATAATGATAAGTATATAGATTATTATTTAAATACTTTCAATAGTGAATCGCTGAACTATTTTAATAGCCAAAAAGTTAAATCTGTTTGTATATCAGTTGAAATGAGTCTAGATGAAATAGAGGAAACTTTAAAATACACTGAGGTCGAAGCTGAGGCAGTTGTTTACGGATATATTCCTATGATGATAACAGAATACTGCCCAATGGGAGTAGTGGCAAGAGACTGCAAGAGAGATAAGAGATGTGTTATATGCTCACAAAGTAAATACGCTTTAGAGAGTGCAGATGGAGAGAGATTTAAATTATTCCAAGATATGTACTGTAGAAGCACTATTTACAACTCTAAACCGCTTTGCGTATTGGACGATTTAGATAGACTAAGACGTGTTGGAATATCCGTATTTAGACTAGATTTTACATTTGAAGGAGTACATGAAATAAAAGAAATAGTAGAATCATATTTAGATGTCATAGACAATAATAATAAGCTGGATGGAAAATCTACTCAAGTGTTCAAGTATTTAGAAAAAAATGGGATAATGGAAGGTCATTATTACGAAGGGATAGAATAATTCTCTATATCAAAAGTAAAGTTTGGTAATCAAACTCTGGCAAGTAATATGCAAATTTCAAATTATAATATATTACACATAGAGGGGGTTTTAAATTGATTAAGATTGATGAAAATAAATGTATAGGCTGTGGATCATGTGCATCAGAGTGTTTACCAACAGCTATAATCATGAAGGATAAAAAACCTGTAGTTAGAGATAGAATCTGTATGAAGTGCAGTCACTGCGTGTCTGTCTGTCCAGTAGATGCTGTGGAAATGACTGATCACAACAAAGTAGAGGTAGTAGAATATGATAAAGCTACTTTTGATATCGATCCAGTAAACATGTTAAATACTATAAAATTTAGAAGAAGTATTAGACACTTTAAGGACAAAAAAGTAGAAAAAGAAAAACTAGACAATATATTAGAAGCTGGTAGATATACACCTACAGCAAGCAATAAACAAGCAACAAGGTATATTGTCTTAGATAAAGAGTTAGAGGAAATTAAGGTAATGGCTATGAAGGGGCTACACAATTTAGCTGTTAACCATGGTGATGAAGAGCCTCTTAAGTCATCATCAGTGTACAAGAAAAAATTCGAGCAGATGTATGATGATTACGACGAAAACGGTGTAGACATGTTATTTTATAACGCTCCAATGGCCATATTAGTAGTTGTGAATGAATCTCAAAGTGGAATGTTCGCTCGTGTTGATGGGGCATTAGCTGCATCTAATATGGAATTAATGGCTCATACTCTAGGATTAGGAATGTGTCATGTAGGATTTTTCTTAAGAGCTGTTGATTATGTACCAGAACTTCAAGAAAAGCTTGGACTAAAAAAAGGAGAAGCTATAGCTACGACCGTGATACTTGGATACCCTGATGTAAAGTATAGAAGAGGAGCTAATAGAAAAGCTATCAATGTAACAATGAAGTAATTTAGTATAGAAATATTTAAGAAATTTTAAAGTAATGATAATATGTGAACCTATGCTATTAAAGAATAAATATAATATAAATTTTAATAAAAAAGGATGCATAAAAATAATGCATCCCTCTTTTATTTGAAATATTATTTAGAATATGATTTTATTCTACAGCTATAAACTTTCTTCTAGCATTAATTTTTCTCTGAATTGGGGTAATTTTTTTAAATGGTTTAATAAGTAATTAGCGGATAAACCAATAAAAAATCCTGTACCTATTCCTGCAATTGAGAGTATTGGTAAATAAATAAACACTCCAAAATTATTGAGTATTAAGGATGCAGCAAACAGTTGGCCTATATTATGAAAAACAGCAGCTGATGTACTAACACCTATTACTGATACATATTTACCACCAAGTTTTTTTACTAAAATAGTAACTATAAAACTTAGGACACCACCTGTAGCACTATATAAAAGAGCAGAAACGGTACTACCTAGTAAAGTGGAAAGTAGAAGTCTTAAAATAAGTACAGCAAATGCTTCTCTATAATTATCTAGTGTGTATACTGAAATTACTATTATTAAATTAGCTAGACCTAATTTAGCACCAGGCGTGATAAAAGGTACAGGTATTGTTCTTTCTATTAAAGAGAGAATCAGTGCCATTGAAACTAAAAGCGACATATAAATCATTTTTGATGTTTTATTAGTTCTCATATTATTTAGTGAGATAGTATTAAATCGTCAGAACTATCCTTCTCCTCTCCTTTTATCTCAATTATAAGTTTATGTGGAAGACAAGCAATATTTTGACCTACTTTCGATATTTTCCCTTGTCTTATACAAACTTCGTCGGCACAGTTTGCTTCAATCATTTTGACAGTATTATCTTTGATTAATATTTTATTTACATATCCTTTATGCTTTTTATCTTCTATCTCAATGATTTTTTCCCCTTTAAATGATGATAGAGGAATATTGTCGTAATTTTTGCCATCTAGAGTTATGCTTACATAAGTTGAACTATAATTTGCAAATACTGATGATTTAGCAAAAATAATGTTTGGTATAAAAGATAAAACTATTAAAAATACTATTATAACAATATCCATTTTTTTTATTATCTTCATGTTATTCTCCTATTACTTAATGTTAAAAATAATAATACTTCTAAATTGAATTTTATAGGAAATATGTAAAAATATCAATATACTAAAAATTATATTAGTTGCGATATAAAAAAACTATGTAGTATAATTAAATACTATTAACATATTTTTAACAAACAAGAGTATAATTTACTTAACGGAAATATTTTATAAAACTATATAAGTTGTAGGGGGATTTATTCATGAACAAAAAATTTTTATCGTTAATATGTGCAGGATTAATATCTGTTTCGGTTGTAGGTTGCTCAAGCCAACCTAAAGAAGAAGATTCAAAAGATCAAAAACCAGCAGCAACTGAACAAACAAAAGATGAGTCTAAAATAAAAGATGGTACATATGAAGTTGAAACAAAAGAAGCAGATGATAAAGGTTTCAAAGCTAATGCAAAAATCACTGTAAAAGATGGAAAAATATCTGAAGCTAAATATGTAGAGTTCTCTGATGAAAAAGGCGACAAAAAAGACGATGAAGAGTACAACAAAAAAATGAAAGAAGTTTCTGGAACTAACCCTCAAGAATATGAAGTAGCAATAGCTGATCAAGTTGTTAAGGCGCAATCAGGAGAAATTGATGGAGTAACTGGTGCCACTGGATCAACTGCAAAAGCAAAAGAATTGTTTGCAAAAGCTTTAGAAAATGCTGAGAATGGAAAAGCTGAAAAAGAGTTAATTGAAGTCAAAGCTGCTGAATAATTAAGTTGATTATATACAAAACTACTAATTTGTTACATTAGTAGTTTTGTTGTTTTATTGATGAGATGTTTTAATAAATGTATACTTGGGTATAAGGAGTTATATAATTTTATATAAATACAGCGATTCTAATAAAACATTCCAACCATTCGAAATTGAATAAACCATAGAGTTATTACTCTACCAGACATTAAAAAAATTAAAATTAAATATGATTATCAGCATAAGTTAAAAATTTAATAAAAACTATATAAAGCGAGATTTATTATGAAAAAACGTTTTCTTTTAATTTTATTGGTTCTATTTATAATTGCTTATTCTAGTGGCTGTGGGCCAAAGGATACAGCAGGATCCACTGAACCTGTTTCTAAAACAGAGATGTTTATGGGAACAGTCATAAAAGTTACACTTTACGATCATCAGAGCGATGAAGTAATGGATAAGGTATTTGATAAGCTTAAAGAAATTGACGATATTGTAAGTGTTAATAAAGAGGGGACCGAAATAGATAAGGTAAATAAAAATGCAGGTGTAAAGCCTGTTAAAATGAGTGAAACAAGTTTTGATATTATATCTTCAGGGCTTAAGTATTCTAAGTTTTCAAATGGAGGTTATGATATCACAGTAGGGCCACTCGTGAAGTTGTGGAGCATAGGGCTCCCAGAAGCAAAAGTCCCAACCAAAGATGAAATTGAAAAGTCATTAGAGCTTATCGACTACAATAAAGTACAATTAAACAAAAATACTAAAGAAGTTTATTTGCAAGAGAAAGGTATGATGCTAGATTTAGGAAGCATAGCGAAAGGTTATGCCGCTGATGAAGCTGTTAAGGTATTAAAAGAAGCAGGAGTTGAAAGAGCAATAGTAGATTTAGGCGGGAATATATTTGCTATGGGATCTAAGTCTAAAGATAAGGGATGGACTATAGGAATACAAGATCCAGTAGAACTTAGAGGTAATGCTTTAGGAAGCCTAGAAGTCAAAAATAAAACAGTTGTAACAACTGGAATTTACGAGAGATACATTGAAAAAGATGGTATAAAATATCATCACATATTAAATCCAGAAACAGGTTATCCATATGATACCTCAATATCTGGAGTATCAATTATTGCTGATAAATCAATGGACGCAGATGCTTTATCTACGTTGATATTTACAAAAGGTCTAGAAGATGGTTTAAAAATGGTTGAAGAAATGGAAAATGTGGATGCTGTATTTGTTACAAATGACAAACAAGTTTACACTACTAGTGGAATAAAAGGAAACTTTA
Source organism: Metaclostridioides mangenotii (assembly GCF_018917235.1). Lineage (GTDB taxonomy): Bacteria > Bacillota > Clostridia > Peptostreptococcales > Peptostreptococcaceae > Metaclostridioides. The sequence goes on along the minus strand of NZ_JAHLOF010000003.1, from coordinate 150,442 downwards.
AACTACTAAAAGATGATTTTAAACTTGTTAATTAGATCCCTGGAGGAATTGTAATGAGAATAAGCACCCTTAGGTATTTTTATGAAGTTGCCCAAATAAAGAGTATATCAAAAGTAGCAGCAAATTTCCATATTTCTCAGCCTGCTCTAAGTAATCAACTATTTAAGCTTGAAAGTGAGTTTGGTGAAAAGTTATTTGAGAGAAGTAATAGAGGGGTGGAGTTAACTGAGAAAGGTGAAATTCTTTATCAGTATGCAAAAGAAATAATCATGCAGTATGATAATCTTTTACAAGATATGAAATCAGAGAGCCATGATCAAAGAAAGATTAAGATTAACATTTCCAATGTTTATGCGAATTATATCGTAAACAAGGTGTCAAATAGTATCATAGAAATTTTTAGTGAGACTGATGTTTACATTAACAATGACTATATTGCAAATGAAAATGCGATGTTATTAAATAATAGAGCTGAATTGGCTGTAGGTTGTTCATATATAGCTGATCCTGATTTAGTTTCTGATTATGTAGGCACAGATAAGATTATATTAGTGAGTAATAAAAAAATAGATATTTCTGAAATCAATAATATGCCAATAGCTTTATTAAATGATAGAGTTGAGACAGTTGGCAAAGTTAATTCTAACGTAAAGTATGAAAATATAGTACTAAGAACAGATTCATTAGACATTTTAAAAGGATATATATTTAATAATGAATGTATTGGAATTTTACCACGTATATCTATAAGTGACGAGTTGGAAACAAATTCTCTGGTGAATCTAAATGCAGTAGATTATGAGTGGGATTATAACTTTTATGTGTCATATAGAAAAGATATAGATAACAAAATGAAGAATAGTATAGCGAAATTTAGAAACAAATTAGAAAATATTTTAATTAAGTCCTCGGTAAGTGTAATATAGAAATGATATAGATAATTGAAAACAGTAATAAAATGTTAGTTAAAGGAGGTTTTATGGGGATTAAAGGTTTTATTAGATACGTTGAACTTCCAACTAAAATCGCTAGTGTGACGCCATTTATGCTAGGTGTACTTTTTACATTATTTAGATATGGTAAATTAGATATTACAAATTTAATTATAATGTTTATATCTATGATAAGTTTTGATATGGCAACAACCGCTATAAATAATTATTATGACTACAAAAACGAATTGAAGCATACAGATGGTAATTATAATGGTAGCAATCCCATGTTTATATACAATATTTCTAAACAAAAAGGTATCTTTATAATACTAATGTTAATATTTATAGCTGTTGTATTTGGAGTTTTATTAACACTTAGAACAAATCTTTTATTGTTAGTTTTAGGGGTTGTGTGTTTTCTTATGGGAATAAGTTATACATTTGGACCAGTGCCTATATCTAGGACTCCTTTTGGGGAAGCATTTTCAGGATTTTTTATGGGGTTTTTTATAACATTTTTAACAATTTATTCAAGCATTTATAATGATAATTTTTTCGGAGTTTATTTAAATGGATATATATTGACTGCCAAGTTTAATTTACTTGAAGGTCTTGTAATACTTTTAATATCGATGCCTCTAGTTGCAGGAATTGCTAACATAATGTTGGCAAATAACATCTGTGATTTAGAGGATGATATAAAAGTTAATAGATTTACACTTACTTATTATATAGGTAGGGACAAGGCACTAATTTTGTATAGATATATATATTACATAGCATATATTTGCATGCTTATTGGAGTATTTATAAAAGTGCTTCCGTTGAGTTGTATGTTTACTCTACCCACATTTAATGTGATAAATAAAAATATTAAAAAATTAGCACAAAATCCTGTTAAGTCAGAGACTTTTGTTACAACAGTACAGAACTTTACTTTACTAGGATTTTCATATTTACTATGTATTTTAATCGGGATGGTACTAATGTAAATAATTTATAAAAAGAAAAGAGGGGGAAAAGTATGTCAAAGAAAATTGTTATACTAGGAGCTGGATATGCAGGAGTTCATGCGGCTAAAAAGCTTGCAAAGCATTATAAAAAAAATGATGATGTAGAAATTACAATCATAGATAGACATCCATACCATACTTTAATGACAGAGCTTCACGAGGTTGCAGGAGGAAGAGTTCCAGAGGATTCTGTTAAGATAGATCTATACAGAATATTTTCAACAACAAAGGTAAATGTTGTTGTTGATAATATCGAAAAAGTTGATTCTGATAATAACGTAGTTAAGACTAAAGATGGAGAGTACAAGTTTGATTATTTGATGATAGGTATAGGTAGTGAGCCAGCGTTCTTTGGTGTACCTGGAGTAAAAGAAAATGGATTTACATTATGGTCTCTTGATGATGCGCTTAGAATAAAAGCGCATATTGAAGATATGGTTAGAAGAGCTTCCTATGAAAAGGATGAAGAAAAAAGAAAAAGAATGCTTACGTTTATTGTAGCAGGTTCTGGTTTTACCGGAATAGAAATGGCAGGAGAGCTTTTAGAATGGAAGAAGACTTTAGCTAAAGAATACAGGGTAAATGAAGAAGAGATTAGATTGCTTGTTGTTGAGGCTATGGGTACTATTCTAAATATGCTTGATAGAGATCAAGCCGATAAAGCCGAGAAGTATATGATCAAGCATGGGTTTGAAGTAATGAAAAATTCGCCTATAATAGAAGTTGAAAAGGAATACATAAAATTAAAAGATGAAACTGTTATTCCTACAGAAACACTGATTTGGACATGTGGTATACAAGCTAACCAAGAATTAGAAGGATTAGAGGTTGAAAGAGGAAGAGCGAATAGATATAAAACAAATAAAAAAATGCAAATAGAAGGCAAAGAAAATATATATGTAGTAGGGGATCTTTCCTGGGTAGAAGTAGAAGAGGGGAAGGGTAATCCACAGATAGTTGAAGCTGCAGAGCAAACAGGTGTGACGGCAGCAAAAAATATAATGGCTTCAATAGATGGAAAAGAACAAGTAGATTTTAAACCAAATTACCATGGATTCATGGTATCTGTAGGTGGAAGATACTGTGTTGCAAATTTATCTGGAATTAAACTTTCAGGATTCTTTGCTATGGTTATGAAACATCTGGTAAATATGAAGTATTTATTCAGTGTAAATGATATTCATGCTGTTTACAAATACCTTTTACATGAGTTCTTTGGAATGAAAGAAAGACGTAGTATAATGGGAAATCACCTGTCATCTAAGGGTAATAGACTTTGGTTGTTGCCGCTTAGATTTTATATAGGATTTTTATGGATTATAGAAGCATCTAAAAAGCTTGTGGGTGAAGAAACCTGGGCATCTGCATTTAAAGCAGCAGGAAGTTCACATGGAGTTTTTGACTATATTGGTACACTTACTTCTAAATTGTTTACAATTGGGCCTGATAGCTGGGTACTTGCAGGGAACGTCAAAATGCCTTTTTCTTGGTTACAAGATGCAGTTTCAGGAGCATCACAGGCAGTAGATTCAGCTGCGTCAACTGTTACACCAATACTATCAAAGACTCCTGGATTTTATGAGGCTATAATGAAAGTATTTATGCCAACTCCAGAAGTAGCAGTTTGGTTTCAAAGAATAGTAGTGTTGACTGAGTTAGCTATTGGTGCTTGCTTGATAATAGGTCTGTTTACTTTCTTGGCATCAGCTGTTTCAGCTTTTATGACTCTGAACTTTATATTGACAGCAATGGCAGGTTGGGATATACTTTGGTTTACATTTGGTAGTATAGCGCTTATGTCTGGAGCAGGTAGAACTTTTGGTGTGGACTACTACTTGATGCCGTGGATAAGTCAGAAGGTCAGCGATTTCTGGATGGGCAAAAGAAGACCTATATACGAAGCTCACGGAGGAAGAAAAGGTACGAATAGTACGGAGACAAATAGTTAAAAGAGCAAAGTAAAGTGAGGGATTAAATTGAGTAAATTCTGGAGAGATTATCCCGTAATAGACAGAGAAATAGAAGAAGTTACAGAGACAATTAAGAAGAATGCAAAGTGTAAGGATAAAATTATCGAAAATAGTATAATAGAACTTGTAAATTCCGGTGGTAAAATGCTAAGACCAGCATTTACATTAATAGCCTCTAGGTTTGGAGATTACAATAAAGAGAGAGCACAGGCACTAGCTTCTGTAATGGAAATGTTTCATATGGCTACATTGGTACACGATGATATTATAGATGAAGCTAAGTTTAGAAGAGGGAAAGAAACAGTTCAATCAAAGTACGGTAAAAACTATGCAGTTTATATTGGAGATTACTTATTTTGTATATGTTTTAGGATACTTGCTACTACATCTTCTATTGACAGAGGAATAGATGTAGATACAAAAGTTATGTCTAAGATATGTCTAGGAGAGATCAACCAATTAAACTCTATATTTAATAAGAATTTATCTATAAAAGAGTACTTTAGAATTATTGCGGGGAAAACTGCTGAGCTATTTTCACTGAGTTTTTATATAGGAGCTGCAGAGAGTGGATGCGACAAAAAGGTTTGTAGACTTTTTTGGAGTATAGGTCATAATATTGGAATGTCGTTTCAAATTATAGATGACATACTAGACTATACTGGGTCTGGGGAACAGCTCGGTAAAAGTGTGGGAAATGATTTAAAAGAGGGACTGTATACCCTACCTTTACTTCTTGCAATTCAAAATAATCCTAATAAATTTGAAGAACTTTTAAAAGATGATGAATACGATGAAGACGAAATAAAACAAATTGTCGATGCAGTGAAAGACAATGGAGGAATAAAGGAAGCTATTAAAATATCAGAAAAATACACTAAAAAGGCGTTTAGAGACATAAACAAGCTTCCTGATAATGAATATAAGCAAATACTGCTTGAGGTCGTAGAAAGACTTTTAGTAAGGGAATATTAAATTACAAAGTATACTATATATGATAGATTAGATTTAAAAAGTCAGGGACTTAAATTGTTCCTGACTTTTGTTATATAACAAAAAAAGATGCCCCAATATCTGAGACATCTCTTGTTTTATTATTTTATAGCTTTCAATAAAGCTAATAAGTATTCCCAAATATTTTCTACAGATGGTAAACTTATGTGCTCATTTGGTGTATGAACATCGAACATATCTGGCCCGATTGATATAGCTTCGGCTTCAGGAAGTTTATCAAGTAATAAACCACACTCAAGTCCTGCATGTAATGCAGTTATTACTGGCTCTTTTCCAATTAATTCTTTATAAACATCAGCGCCTAATTTCTCTAGAGCTGAACCTTTTCTGTGTTCCCAAGCTGGGTAAACACCAGCTATTTCATTTGTTCCACCAAGTACGTCTGCAAGAAGCTGAACTCTATCTGCTATTTCTTCTCTTAGAGATATAACAGAACTTCTTATAGCACTCATAAAGCTTATTGTATCATGCTTGTTATCTATTATAGCGAAGTTAGTAGAACTTTCTACTAGCCCCTTGATTTCCATGCTTACTGATTGAACGCCATGAGGTATTAAGCAAGTCATTTGAATTATTTTAGCTTTGCTTTCTACAGTCATAACTTCATCAGCGGAAGCGTCTTTAACTTTTATTATTAGTCCTGGATCAGCAGTGCTGTATTCATTTCTGAATGTAGCCTCTAATTCGCCTATTTGTTTTTTAGCTTCATCAACATCTTTAGCATCAACTAAGATTACACAGTTAGCTTCACGTGGAATTGCATTATGTTTAGTTCCACCTTGTATACTAGCTAAATCAAAGTCCACAGTTAACATATTTAAAAGTCTTCCAACTAATTTATTTGCATTAGCCTTTTGTAAAACGATATCCATACCAGAGTGTCCACCTAAAAGTCCACTTACTTCAACTTCTAGAGCTTTTTTATCTGGGCAGGCTTTTGTGTACTCAACAGGTAGAGTAACTACAGAAGTTTTACCACCAGCACAGCTTACAAGTATAAATCCTTCTTCTTCAGAGTCTATATTGATAATGTATTTACCTTTTATTAGACTTGGGTCTAATGCAGCAGCACCATCCATTCCAGTTTCTTCGTTAGTAGTAACTAAAACTTCTAACGCTGGATGTTCAACAGTGTCGTCTTCTAAAATAGCCAGAGCCATAGCAACAGCAATACCGTTGTCCGCACCAAGAGTTGTCCCAGTTGCATAAAGCATGTCCCCATCTAATCTCAATTTAATTGGGTCTTTTTCGAAATCATGCTCTACATCCTTTTCTTTCTCACAAACCATGTCCATATGACCTTGAAGTACTACACCAGGTGCATTTTCATAACCTTTAGTAGCTGGTTTTCTAATTACTACGTTTAAAGCTTCATCTTGTACAGTTTCAAGACCAAGATCTTTACCGAATTTAACTAAGTAATCACTTACTTGTTTTTCGTTTCCAGATCCTCTTGGAATTTGTGAAATTGCTTCAAAGTTCTTAAGAACGTTTTGAGGCTTTAGACCATTTAGTATACTTGACATAAAATACATCTCCTTTAATTTAATTTATAGTATAAAAATAGCTATATAAATAGTATAATACAAAATGTACATTATAAGTATACCCAAATAGGAGTTTGTTAAAAAATAAAAAAGAAATTAGTAAAAAATAGAATGAGGATGGTGAAAATTAATGAATAATCGATCTATGAAAGTGCTAGAATTTTACAAGATAATTGAATTACTTAAACAAAAAGCTTCCTCTTCTCTAGGTTTAAAATATATAGATAAATTAATGCCAAGTTCAGAAACTGAAGAAGTTAAATATATGTTAGAAGAGACTAGTGAAGCACAATCAATTCTTATTAAAAGCGGATCTGTAAGTTTAAGTGGAATAGACGACATAGAGGATAAAGTCAAAAGAGCTAATGTTGGAGCGTCTTTAGATACTGGTAGCTTGCTAAATATAGCTAAAAATTTACAAGCTGCTAGAAATGTAAAAAGAACTTTATCTAGTTCTGAAGAAGAGGATTTTAATTATCCTGTTATTCAAGGAATGTCTGATTCACTTTATGTATTTAGAGATATAGAAGATAAAATTTTTAATTCTATAATAAGTGAAATAGAGATATCAGATAATGCGTCAACTACTCTTAGAGATATTAGAAGGAAAATACTTCAAAAAAATCAATCAATAAGATCTAAATTAAATTCAATAATAACTTCTTCGACATATCAAAAATATCTACAAGATGCAATAGTATCTATGAGAGATGATAGATTTGTTGTTCCTGTAAAGGCTGAATATAGATCTCAAATGGCTGGAATAATTCACGATCAATCATCTTCAGGTGCAACACTATTTATAGAACCAATGAGCATAGTAGAAATGAACAATGAACTTAGACAATTAAAGCTTAAAGAGAAGGAAGAAATAGAAAGAATTCTAGCTGAACTCTCAAATGAGGTTGGAGAGATAAGTGAAGACTTAATCTCAAATCAAGAGATATTAGGAAAGTTAGATTTTATATTTGCCAAAGGAAAGCTTTCAATCCAAATGAGAGGTATTGAACCAGAAATAAATGACAATAAACATATAAATATAAAGAAAGGTAGACATCCTCTTATAGACTCTGATTATGTTGTATCTAATACGGTGTATTTGGGTGAAGATTTTGATACACTTGTGATAACTGGGCCAAATACAGGAGGTAAAACTGTAACAATTAAGACTGTAGGTCTATTTGCACTTATGACTCAAAGTGGTCTTCATATTCCTGCGGATTTTGGAAGTAGCATGTGTGTTTACGACAATATTTTTGCTGATATTGGCGACGAGCAAAGTATTGAGCAAAGTCTATCTACATTCTCTTCTCATATGACTAATATAGTAGATATACTAGATCAAATAACATCTGATTCCCTAGTAATATTTGATGAGTTAGGTGCTGGTACAGATCCAGTTGAGGGTGCTGCTCTTGCTATTTCTATACTTGAATATGTAAACATGATGGGTGCAAAATGTATCGCGACAACTCACTACAGTGAGCTTAAAAATTATGCCCTAACAAAAGAAAGAGTGGAAAATGCAGCAGTAGAATTTGATTTAGAGACATTAAGTCCAACATACAAACTTCTTATCGGTATACCAGGAAAGTCAAATGCGTTTGAAATATCCAAAAAATTAGGGCTTAGCGATTATGTTATTGACAAGGCAAAAGAGTTTATAAATACAGATAATATAGCACTTGAAGATGTACTTCAAAATGTAGAGAAGAATAGGCTTCAGGCAGAATCAGATAGACTTGAAGCTAAGAGGTTAAAACTTGAAATAGAAAATTTAAAAAAAGAATACGACGAAAAATTAGAAAGGTTATCATCTCAAAAAGAAAAGATGTTGGAGCGTGCAAGATCAGAAGCATTCTCTATTGTAAGACAAGCTAAAGAAGAAGTAGATGGTATAGTAAAGGAGCTTAGAAGGTTAGAAAATGAGAGAGCTTCCAAGGAGAAAAATAGAATTATTGAAGATCTTAAAAAAGAACTAACAAGCTCTATGGGTAGTCTTCAACCTTCAGTCAAAAGTATGATAGTTCCTAAAGTTTCTAATAAAGAAGTAAAAGATTTAAAACCAGGTGAAGAAGTTAAGGTAATAACATTAAATCAAGAGGGGACAGTAATATCTGTTGATAAAAATAAAAAAGAGGCTGTTGTTCAAATTGGTATTATGAAGATGGCTTTACCGTTTAAATCACTTAAGAAAGTTGGTAAAAGCGCAAATTCTGTTGTTACAAAATCCACTAGAAGTATAATAAAATCAAAGTCAGGAAGAGTGAAAAGTGAAGTAGATCTTAGAGGAATGAATCTTGAGGAAGCAATAATGGCCGTTGAAAAGTATCTAGATGACGCATACATGTCAGGTATTGAAAAAGCGACAGTAATCCACGGTGTAGGTACTGGAGTTCTTAAAAAAGGTCTTCAGGATGTTATAAGACAAAATAAGCATGTAAAATCACAAAGACCTGGTGAATACGGAGAAGGCGGAATAGGGGTAACAATAGTAAGCTTTAAATAATGGAGGGTAAATAAATGATATTAGTATCAGCGTGTTTACTTGGAATAAATTGTAAATATAGTGGAGATAATAATAATAGCGAGAAATTAATAGAGTATCTAAAAGATAAAGAATTTAAAATAGCGTGCCCAGAACAACTGGGTGGACTTTCTACTCCTAGAGATCCTTCCGAGATAGTTGGAGAAGGTGGAGAGTCTATATTAGCAGGGGATGGCAAGGTCCTAACCAATAGTGATAAAGATGTCTCTTATTCCTTTGTAAGAGGAGCGGAAGAAACTCTTAAAATCGCAAAATTGTATAATTGTACTCAAGCAATATTAAAAGAAGGTAGCCCTTCATGTGGTTCAAGCCTTATTTACGATGGTTCTTTTTCTGGAGTTAAGGTAAATGGCCAAGGAGTGACTACATCTCTTCTAAGACAACATGGAATTTCGGTTATTAGCGAAAAAGACATTTAATATAATAATAGAATACGGAAATACTTGAAAAAAGAATTATTTTGCTTTAACATGTTATAAGTGGTGATTTACTGTTTTAATAACATGTATATATTAAAGAATTAAATTTATAAGTATTAATAAATATAGATATGATGATGAGAGGAGCAAAAAGATGCAAGATTTTAAATTAGCTGTAGCAGAATGTCTTAAGGCTAAAATTGAAGATTTATCAGTAGAAGAAATTAAGGGATTGATAGAAGTTCCTCCAAATAAAGAGATGGGAGACTACGCTTTTCCATGTTTTAAATTGGCAAAGATATTTAGAAAAGCACCAAATATGATAGCTGAAGATATATCAAAAGATATTGAGCTAACTGATGGAATATCTAAAGTAATAAACCTTGGAGGATATGTAAACTTTTTCGTAAACAAAACTCAACTTGCTGAAACTGTTATAAAAAAAGTTCTTAGTGAGAAAAAGGATTACGGAAGAAGTGATTTAGGAAAAGATGAAACTATAATAGTTGAGTATTCTTCACCTAATATAGCAAAGCCATTCCATATAGGTCATATAAGAACTACGGTTATAGGTAATGCTATATACAAATTATATGAATCTCAAGGTTTTAAAACAATTAGAATTAACCATTTAGGTGACTATGGAACTCAATTTGGTAAGCTTATTGTTGCATTTAAAAAATGGGGAGACAAAAAAGCTGTTGAAGAAAATCCAATACCAGAGCTATTAAAACTTTATGTTCAATTCCATGAAGAGGCGGAGAAACAACCAGAATTAGAAGATGAATCTAGAGAGTGGTTTTCTAAATTAGAACACGGAGATGCAGAAGCTAAAGAATTATGGCAATGGTTTAGAGATGAGAGTCTAAAAGAATTCGATAGAGTATACGATTTATTAGATATACAATTTGATTCTCTTGCTGGTGAAAGTTTCTACTCTGACAAAATGGACAGTGTTATAGATACTCTAAATGAAAAACATTTGTTACAAGAATCAAAGGGAGCTCAGGTTGTAGATCTTGAGCCTTACAATATACCAACAGCATTGGTTACTAAAAATGATGGTTCAACACTTTATATGACAAGAGATCTTGCAGCAGCAATATATAGAAAAGAAACTTATGACTTTGATAAATGTATTTATGTAGTTGGGTCACAACAAGCACTTCATTTCCAACAATGTTTTAAAATATTAGAACTTATGGGATATGAATGGGCTAAAGATTTAGTTCACGTACAATTTGGTATGGTCTCATTAGAAGAAGGTACTATGTCTACTAGAAAAGGTAGAGTAGTATTTTTAGAAGATGCATTAAATCAAGCTATAGATAAGACTAAAGACATTATTCTTACTAAAAATCCAAATGCAGAAAATGTAGATGAAATATCAAAACAAGTAGGAGTTGGAGCTGTTATATTCCAAGAATTATCAAATAGTAGAATTAAAGACTATACGTTCTCTTGGGAAAGAACACTAAGTTTTGAAGGTGAAACAGGACCTTATGTTCAGTACACACATGCAAGATGTTGTTCGGTTCTTAGAAAATTCGGTGAACCAGTTTCAGCTGATATAAACTTTGATTTATTAGCTGATGAGGGAAGTTCTGAAGTATTAAAACAAATAGAATCATTTAATAAAAACATACTTGCAGCACTTAGAAAGAACGAGCCGCATATTGTGACAAGATTTGTTTTAGACTTAGCACAAGCTTTTAACAAATTCTACCACGATAATCCAATATTAGTAGAAGATGTCGAACTAAAAAAAGCTAGAGTTGCTTTAGTAGAAGCGACAAGACAAACAATAGAAAATGGATTAGCTTTACTTGGGATGAAGTCGCCAGAAAGAATGTAAAACTAAAAAAATAATTGTTAACTAATGTTAAATATAAATTTGTCGATCGTTGAGATTAAGAGGGATACAACTGCATAATATGGGGATGTCGAAAATTGATACTTTACATATAAAAAAATGGTGTCGTATAATAAGATATAGATAGTAGATTACATGAATTTTGTACACTACTATCCCCCTATATAATGACAGCTTATTTGCTGTCTCTTTTTTTTGAAAAGATTAGTAATTGAATAAAGGTAACGGTTTATTAAAATCACTATAATTTGTGATTTTAAAAAATTATAATAATATATAATCGTTTAGAAAATAAATTTTCTGAAATAAAGTCAATATTATTAAAAAATTGATTATAGAATATTGGTAAGGAAGGCGATATTTATGAAAGAAGTGTTAATAAAAAATGCATATATAAATTCTTTTGATATTGATGATAAAATTATTAAAGATATACTTATAATTAACACAAAATCGCTAGTAGATGATAAAACTCAAAGGTGTGTATACATTGATGAAAGCCGATTAAAGGGAGAGCTAATATACTACAGATACTACGGAGAGAAAATCTTAAAGAGTAATATTTTGAATATTTTACTGCCTTTAATACTTGCAAATACAAATATAAAAAAAAGTGAAGTACAAGTTATAGATCTAATGACCAAATATGTAAGATATTTCAAGGCAGATGATATGTATTTTAATTATTTACTCTCATCAGTGATGTACAATTCGTTAATTCACATGTTAATTGAAGATAAGAATATAGAGTATAAAGATTTATTACAAAAGATGAAGGAAGAAATTATAGGGTTCAACTTTGAGCTTGAAAAAAAAGATATAGTAAAGTTTCAGATGGCCAGGATAGATGCAATTAAGACTCTTGATGATTATATAGATTTAAAACACTATGATTATGATGAGAATATATTAAAAGGGCTTTTAAATGTATTATATGATGTGTATGTTGAGGATAGAGATTTAGAAGACCAAGGATTAATGAGCATAAAAAAATCTATACTATCACTATTAGGTAAAGACATAAAAGAAAATAGTATAGATAATTTAGTTTTTGTAAGTTCAATGTCCGATTATCTGATTAAAATTAGAAACTATAGAGTATCTAAAAAAATATTCAATAAAAGTGTAGATCCGAGATATATTATTAATCTAAAAGAAGAAGAATTAGTTTCAGATCCAGTTTTTAATCAAATGAAAGTAGTTTCTAAAAAATTAGTAGATGATGCATTGAACATTGTAATTAATTGTAAGTCTGGCAATTATGTACTCAAGTTTATGAAACTAAAATAGCACTAATTATTACTGTGAGTTTCTAGATAATTTATGAAGTCACTTTCAGTAGTATTAGTTAAGAAGCATAATTCTTTAACTATATTGTTTCTAAGGTCGATAAAATCATCAAGCTTAGTATTTTCATTAGTAAATTCTAAAGCTTTTATTATAAGCAATAGATCTTTTTTCGATAGTGAGTCGATAGACACTTTATCTATTGATTCCATAATCAACTTCCTTTCTAAAATAATAATATTTTTTATACATATATCATTTTAACCCATAAACACGTTAAAAAATAGTATAATTTTAAAAAGAGGTGAAAATTTTGAAGATATTACTAACAACTTTGAACTCAAAGTTTATTCATACAAACCTAGCAATAAGGTATCTAAAAGAGTTTGCAAAGGATATTACCGATATAGAAATTAGAGAGTACACGATAAATAACGATTTAGACTATATTCTAAAAGATATATATAGACATGATTACGCCGTAATACTATTTTCAACGTATATATGGAATATTGAAGATATAGTAAGATTATGTGACAACCTTAAAAAAATATCCAAAGATACTAAGATAGCACTTGGAGGACCAGAAGTAAGTTATGATAGTGTAAAAGCTATGGAAAAATACGATTTTGTAGACTATATACTTTATGGTGAGGGAGAAAAGATTTTCAGAGACTTAGTTCGTCATATAAAAGGAGAACTTGATATAAGTGAAGTAAAGGGAATTGTTTATAGAAAAAAAGTAGCAGATAAAACAAATTCCAATATTATAGATAAGATTATTTTAAATGAACCTATGGAGCTTATTGACGATTTAGATATAATACCAAGCCCTTATAAAAATATAAATAGAGACGAATACGAAAATAAGATAGTATATTATGAATCATCTAGGGGCTGTCCGTTTGACTGTCAGTACTGTTTATCTTCTACCTTAGAAGGTCTAAGATATTTTAGTATAGATAGGATTAAAGAGGATTTGAAGGCGCTTATTGATGCGAGGGTATCCCAAATTAAGTTTATAGATAGAACATTTAATGCTAATAGAAAAATAGCTATGGAAATAATGGATTTTCTTATGAAAAATGATAATGGATTTACGACATATCATTTTGAGGTTACTGCTTACCTGATAGACGACAAGATGCTTGAATTTTTAAAGGACTGTAAAGAAGGGCTTTTTCAATTTGAGATTGGTGTACAGTCTACAAATGACAAAACCTTAGAGGAAGTAGGAAGAAGAGATGATTTTGAAAGATTATCTCATGTTGTAAGAAGGGTAGAGTCGTATAGAAATATTCACCAACATCTGGATCTAATTGCAGGTCTACCATATGAAGACTATAATAGTTTTGAGAAATCATTTAACGATGTATTTAATTTAGATATTGAGCAATTACAACTTGGATTTTTGAAAATGATTAAGGGTACAGGTATCAGAGAAAATGCGGACAAGCATGGTTTTAAATACAAGGATTATCCTCCATATGAGGTACTTTATAACGATTACATGAGTTATTCTGATATACTTAAATTAAAGGATATAGAAGAAATTTTAGAAAGATATTATAATTCTAAGAACTTTTTGCTTTCTATGAAGTTTATTATAAATAAATACTATAAAGAGAGTCCGTTTAAGTTTTTTGAAGCTTTTGCAACGTATTTTGATAAGAATGGATATTTTGACTTGGCTCAAGGAAAAAATCAGTTGTATAAGATACTGCTTGATTTTTACAGTGAAGAAATAGGTGTAGATACAGATGTATTTAGAGATATTCTGAAATACGATTATGTATCTCTTGGAAAGAGTTCAAATATACCTGATTTCTTTGTTAGAGATGAATTAGAAGATTTTAAAAATAGATGCCATATATTCCTAAAAGACGAAGACAACTTAAGATTATATTTACCAAATTATAAAGATACACCAGCAAAAAACATAATAAAATATGTACATTTTGAAGTGTTTGATTACAATGTAGTCGATTTAAAAGATAATATTGACAGCAGGGTTATAAAAGACAAAAACGTTGTGCTATTTGAGTATGGGAACAAAAAAATATTTGATAAATCCAAAGCTTATAGCATACAAATATAGGAGGTATAGCATGAAATTTTTAATAGAAAAATATATACTTAATAAAGCTGAAGAACTAGCCTTTATTACCATAAAAGACGATAGTGACTTCCATCTTGATGGTTATGAAATACCAAAAGGTGGTATTGATGTACCTATTAAAAATGAAGTGCTAGTAAAGGGAATTAAAGAGAACACTGCTCAGGACAGAATTAGTTCTATGTCTATTGCAGATGCAATGATATATATAATGGGTATAGACAGTAATTTTAAACACAATAAAGAATACGAAAAATTTTTAAAGGCGCTTGAATTAAAAACTGATCTAGAGTTGAAAGCTTATATGGGTTATATGTCTAGAAAGTATTTTGAGATAGGAGAATTTAAAGATGCTCTGATCTATTTAAAGGCATTAATAACGATGTTTGAAGATGATTTAGATGGAATATACCATTATGCAATTGTATGCCAAGAATTGGCGAAACAATATCAGAAAGACTCAGAAGAAGAGCCAATGGGAAAATTCCTTCTAGAATCTATCGATAAACTTGAAAAAGTTTTAGACTTAGATGAAAATTTCGCACTTGCATACTATCACTTAGGGTATCATTATTACAACCAAGCTCAGTATATAAAATCAAAACTTATTTGGGAAAAAGCAATAAGCTTAGGAATAGAAGAAGATTTATATGCAGAGGTTCAAGAAAATCTTGGAAAAATGGATTTTAAAGTTCAATACGAACAAGGGTACAGTTTAGTGCTTCAAGGTAAAGGAAAAGAGGGGTTAGAAAAGTTACTTCCTCTGGAAGAAGAGTATTCTGATTGGTGGAATTTATTATTTATGATAGGTCTTGGTTATAAAGAGATAGGTGACGTTGAAGATGCAAAAAATTACTTTGAGAAAATACTAATTTTAAAACCAGAGCAAGTAGATGCTATGGTAGAGTTAGGTCTATTAGAAGCGCAGACAGGAAATTTAGCTGGAGCGATAGATTTCTTTCAAAGAGCAGCTAAAATAAAGGAAGATCCAGAAATTTTATGTAATTTAGGTATGGCATATTTAAATAACGGAGAATTAAATGAGGCAATATATTATGTAGAACATGCACTTGAGTTAGATCCGCAAGATGAGATAACCCTTGCGTGTCTACATGAAATAAATAAATATAGACAATAATTAGAATCTGACAGATATTAGCAAATAATATTAGGGGGGATTTAATTGATTAAAAAACTAGATGAGATGTTTAAGCAACTCGAAGGAACAAATAAGGGTATACTTTCAGTAGCAGCGGCACATGACGATGAGGTTTTGATGGCAATAAAAGATGCTGTAGAAAGAGGCATTATAACTCCTATATTAGTTGGAAACAACGACAAAATTGTAAAAATATCTAAAGAAATTGGATTTGATCTAACAGGGATAAGAATTATTGATGAAGAAGACTTACAAAAATGCGCTGAGATAGCAGTGAAATTAGTATCTCAAAATGAAGCGGATTTCGTAATGAAAGGACTTTTAGATACTTCTATATTATTAAAAGAAGTACTAAACAAAGAATACGGACTTAGAACTAATAATCTACTTAGTCATGTAATGATGTACGAATTAGAAGAGTATCACAAACTTTTGATCATAACTGATGGAGGAATGAACATAGCTCCAAATTATGCACAAAAAGAGCAAATATTAGAAAATTCTATAGAAGCTACCAAAGCGCTTGGTGTATGCAAAGTAAAAGTGGCTTGTTTAGCAGCTAAAGAAAAAGTTAATCCTAAGATGCTGGCAACAATTGATGCGGATTTATTAGCACAGGCTTGCAAAAAAGGGAGATTTGGAAAAGATGTTGTTGTAGAAGGCCCACTTGCATTTGATTTAGCAGTTTCTAAAGAAGCAGCTGAAATTAAAGGATTTAAGAGCAAAATATCTGGAGATGTAGATGTTTTACTAGTGCCTACTATCGAAGTTGGAAATGGAATAGGAAAAGCTCTGACTTATATGGCTGATTCTAAATCAGCTGGCATTGTTATGGGCGCAAAGGCTCCAATAGTATTAACTTCTAGAGCAGATTCTCATGAATCAAAGTTGTATTCAATAGCTTATGGAGCATTGATTGCGACTAATAATGAATAGGTTTTTAGGACAAAATTTTATAAATTTATATTTAAAGGTAGTGTAATAGTTTTGAATAAAACTATTACCTACCTTTTATTTTTTATAATTTTATTATAGTACCCTACGTATATTTAGTTAAATATTCTCAGTTTCTTAGTATATCAAATTTATTATCTTCTTAAAAGATAAATACCTTGCATTATATAGTAGTATATAATACTATATTGATATGTACATTGTATTATAGAGTAATATATAAAAAGTAGGTGAGATATTTGGAATTAAATAAGGAAGTTTTAAAAGGTCATATCGATACTTTAATACTAGCAATTCTTAGAGAGAAAGATTGTTATGGATATGAGATAGCTAAAAATGTTCGAGAAAGAAGTTTGTTTGAATTAAAAGAAGGGACTATGTATTTAGCTCTTAAGAGAATGGAAGGTAAGCGACTAATAAAATCTTATTGGGGAAGTGAAAGTTCTGGGGGGAGGAGAAAATACTATAATTTAACCGAAGAAGGAAAAGAATTCTTGGAAGTTAAAAAACAGGAATGGTATTTTATCCAAGAAGTTATGAAGGAATTTTTAGGAGAGGAGAGTTAGAATGAAAGCAATTGACGAATATTTAAATAGTATTTATAAAAATAATAAAAGTGATGAAATACTTGAGTTAAAAGAAGAGATGAAAGAACACCTTATTGAATCTGTAAATGATATTGTAAGTGAAGGACACAATAAAGATGAAGCTATCAAAATGGCTATTAGTAGGTTTGATGGTGGAATTGAAATGAGCGAAGAAATAAATACTGAATTTATTGAAAAGAATCATATAAAAAAGTTGAGAAATTTATTTTTTATATTTTTGACACTTACACTTGTTAGTATTTTTATTGGATATAACAATGCAACTATGTCAATAGAGTCAAATGAGGCATCAAAAGTCGAAGAGAAACTGAAATATAGACTTAATAAAATTATAGATTCAAAGGATATTAATGATATATCAAGTTACGGAAGGCAACTAGATAAATTATTAGATGAGAACGAGTTTAGTAAAATAGCTTCCATAGATATTTATAATAAAATAAACTACATACCTATACCAGAAAATATTTCAAAACTTAATAAGTATGAAATTACAAATCTTCCTGGCCCTGAAGAAAAGTATAAAGGAAGAGAAGAAAATCTTATATTTCGTCATGGATCTAAAGAGATTGAAGAATATTTTGTATTTGATGGTGAAACTCAAAAAAACGAACTAGGACAAAGATTATATTACTCAATAAAATTTGAACACTTGTGGTATTGTGGACTAGAAATGAAGGTATCCATCGTGTTGGGAGTTATTTCTTTAGTTATATTTGCAAATTTCTATAAAATAGAATCCGAACATTTGAGAAAGAAAGATAAAAAATAGAATGATTGTAAAAGAATGAAAAATAGAATAAATTAAAAATTTAAAATATATGTGTATTTATTTTTATATTGTTTTGCTTGTAAATAAAATTTTTATCGATGTTTTTATTTGAATTTTCAAATAAATTTAATGTCATTAGATACCTTGATTTTACAATAAATAAACATCATTCACTAAATTTATATATATTATATTATAATTATAGAACATAAGGTTTGAAAATTCTAAAAATTTGATAAAAATCGATGTATTTTGTATACAATAAAAATTTGGTTAAAACTATTTAAACTTAAAATATTATAGTATAATTGTAAATACGAACTAATAATAGTTTTATATTTTAAGCTTAGGAGGCGATTAGGTATGGGATTTAAATCAGACATAGAAATTGCACAAGAGGCTACACCAAAACAAATAAAAGAAATAAGTAAGAAGTTGGGTCTTACAGAAGACGATATTGAACTGTACGGAAAATATAAAGCAAAATTAGATTACAATTTGCTAAATAATGGGACAGGTAAGAAAGCTAAACTTATCCTTACAACAGCAATTAACCCAACACCAGCAGGAGAAGGAAAAACTACGACTACAATAGGCGTTTCAGATGCTTTGACTAGATTAAATAAAAATGCAATAGTTGCTCTTAGAGAACCATCTTTAGGACCTGTATTTGGAATCAAAGGCGGAGCCGCTGGGGGTGGTTATTCACAAGTAATTCCTATGGAAGATATAAATCTTCATTTTACTGGGGATTTCCATGCAATAGGAGTAGCAAATAACCTATTGGCAGCTTTAATAGATAACCATATACATCAAGGAAATGCTCTTAATATAGATCCTAAGAGAATTACCTGGAGAAGATGTATGGACATGAACGATAGACAACTTAGAAATATTATAGATGGATTAGGTAAAAAGATAGATGGTGTTACTAGACAAGATGGATTTGATATAACTGTTGCATCAGAAGTAATGGCAGCATTTTGTCTTGCTAATAGTATTACCGATCTTAAAGAAAAATTAGGAAAGATAATCATAGGTTACAATTATTCTGGTGAGCCAGTAACAGCGAGTCAACTTAAAGCTAATGGGCCTATGGCGGCACTTTTAAAAGATGCACTAAAACCAAATCTAGTACAAACATTAGAAGGAACGCCTGCATTTGTACATGGTGGGCCATTTGCAAATATAGCACATGGATGTAATTCAGTAATAGCTACAAAAATGGCAATGCACTTTGCTGATTATGTTGTTACAGAAGCTGGATTTGGAGCGGATTTAGGAGCTGAAAAATTTATAGATATAAAATGTAGAATGTCAGAAATTAATCCAGATGCAGTAATCATAGTGGCCACAGTAAGAGCACTAAAATACAATGGCGGGGTAGACAAAGCAAATCTAAACGAAGAAAATCTAGAGGCTCTTGAAAAAGGTCTTCCAAACCTATTAAAACATGTAGAAAATATTACCCAAGTATTTGGGATACCTGCGGTAGTAGCTATAAATAGATTCCCTCTTGATACAGAATCAGAACTTAAACTTGTAAAAGATAAATGTACAGAGTTAGGTGTAAATGTAGCTTTATCTGAAGTATGGGCTAAAGGTGGAGAAGGTGGAATTGAAGTAGCTGAGGAAGTTCTTAGACTTATTGATGAAGAAGAAAATAAGTTTGCTTATGCATACGACTTAAATGACAGTATTAAGGATAAGATAGATGCGATAGCTACAAAGATATACGGTGCTGATGGTGTAGATTATACAAAAGAAGCTGACAAAGAAATTGCAAATTTAGAGAAGCTAGGTTTTAATAATATACCGATATGTATGGCTAAAACTCAGTATTCACTAACAGATGATCAAACTAAGCTAGGTAGACCAACAGGGTTTAGAATTACAGTAAGACAAATTAATGTATCTGCGGGTGCAGGATTTATAGTAGCTCTTACAGGCGAAATAATGAAGATGCCAGGTCTTCCAAAAGTACCTGCTGCTGAAAGAATAGATGTAGATGAAAAGGGAGTAATCTCTGGATTGTTTTAGTTCAAACAATTATCTTTAAAAATTACATTTACAATTAGATATTATAGAGCTATAATATTAGAAACAATTTTTTGTTATTTGCAAAAATTGTGAAAGATTCAGCGGGAGGATATAGATGAATATTTCGAATAAAAGTTGTATAGACTTCGTAAGTGAATTAGCATCAAAGCAGCCGGTTCCAGGCGGAGGAGGTGCAGCAGCATTAGTCGGAGGAATTGGTGTAGCGCTTAGCAGTATGGTTTCAAACCTTACTGTAGGTAAGAAGAAATACGCAGAACACGAGGAAAGCCTTCAAGAAATTTTAAAAAAAGCAGAAAAATTAGAAAACGAGCTATTAAGAATGATTGATGAAGATGCAGAATGCTTTTTACCTTTATCAAAAGCTTACGGACTTCCAACTGAAACTGATGAAGAAAAAATAATAAAGCAGGAGACAATGGAAAAAAACCTTAAAATGGCCTGTGAAGTTCCATTAAATATAGTTAGAGCGTGTCATAATTCTATTAAACTACATGAGGAATTAGTAGATAAAGGTTCGAGATTGCTGATTAGCGATGTCGGCGTTGGAGTACAGTGCCTTAGAGCGGCAATTTTATCTGCAAAATTATGTGTATTTATAAACACTAATTCAATAAAAGACCGTGAATATGTGGATAGAGTTGAGAGTGAGGTTAATTCATTAGTAGAAGATGGAGTTAGAATCTGTGATGAAGTTTACTTAAAAGTAGAAGCGATAATAATAAAATAGGATCAAAAGAGGAGTTGTGTATAATTGAAGTTTGATTTAGAAAGAGGACAAATAATCAAGGGTAAGCCAGTGGCTGATAAAATTAGCGAAAAATTAATTGAAGAAGTAGAAGAAATAAACAGTTCTGGTAAAATACCAAAGCTTGCTTTAGTAAGAGTTGGTGAGAGATCTGATGACTTGTCTTATGAAAGAGGGGCATTAAATAGATGCGGTAAAATTGGTATAGATACTGACGTTATCGTGTTAAAAGAAGATGTCACTACTGATGAATACATAAAAACTTTGAATAGACTAAACGAAGATGATTCTATAAATGGAATCCTTTGTTTTAGACCTCTTCCAAAACATTTGGACGAGAATCTAATAAAATACCAAGTATCTCCTCTAAAAGATGTAGACTGTTTTAATCCGATAAATTTAGCAAAAGTTGTAGAGGGTGATCATGGTGGTTTTCCACCGTGTACTCCTACAGCAGTTGTGGAGATACTAAAACATTACAATGTTGACTTAAAGGGGAAAAATGTAGCAGTAGTAGGAAGATCTTTAGTAGTTGGTAAACCTGTATCAATGCTTCTTTTAAATGAAAATGCAACTGTAACAATTTGTCACTCAAAAACTGATAATTTATCAGAGGTTTGTGCAAATGCAGATGTTTTGGTTGCTGCAGTTGGAAAAGCAAAGATGATAGATGATAGTTATGTAAAAGACGGGGGCGTAGTAATTGACGTTGGTATAAATGTAGATGATGAAGGTAACTTATGCGGAGATGTTGATACAGAAAAAGCATCTAAAAAGGCATCTCTTATAACACCAGTTCCGGCTGGCGTTGGATCTGTTACAACTTCGATTTTAGCTAAACACGTGCTAAAGGCCTATAAATTACAAAATTCATAAAGTTAAAATTAAGAAAATTTGAAATTATTTAAACTGAGGATCAGATTAAATATTGTATTAAATATTTAAAAAATGTGAAATCAATGTAGTAGACTTTAAGAGAAGGACATTTAGTAATAGGGTTTTTACGGGGGGTTAATTATGATTATATCTGAGAATAAAGATATAAAAGAAACGATTGAGATGATAGGGGAATCTAAAAAATTGATACTAGTTGGCTGTAACCAATGTGCTGCAGCTTGCAAAAGTGGTGGTGAGACTGAAATTGATGAGATGAGGGTCCATTTAGAAGGACTCAATAAAAAGGTTTTAAAAGAATTAATTTTAGATCCAGCTTGTAATTTGCTAAAAACCAAAAAAGAGATTAAAGCTCTTGAAGAAGATATAAAAGAGGCTGATGCGATACTTTCATTGGCGTGTGGAGATGGGACTCAAACATTGGCAAAAGTTATACAGGATAAGCCTGTTTATCCAGCTAATAACACTCTCTTTATTGGAGAAGTTCAAAGAGTAGGAAAGTACGAAGAAGCGTGTAGAGCTTGTGGAAAGTGCGAACTGGGTTGGACTGGCGGAATATGTCCAATGACATCTTGCGCAAAAGGTCTTATAAACGGAGGTTGTGGTGGATCTCAAAATGATAAGTGTGAGGTCAATGAAAACAACGACTGCGCTTGGGTAAAAATTTATGAAAGATTAGAATCTATAGGTCAATTAGAGAACTTAATAGAAGTTAGAGCGCCAAAAGATTTTTCAAAGAAGAATTATAAAGTACGTTTAGACAATAGGAAACAGAGGGGGACAGCTAAAAATGTATAGTTTTTAGTTGGGGGTATGGTGAGATTTATGAGTAGATTAGAAAAATTATTAGAGGATGGAAAATTTGTAATAACTGCAGAGATAGCTCCACCTAAGGGTATTGATTTTACGAAAGTTAAGGAAAGTGCAGAATTGCTTCGTGGAAAAGTGGATGCGATAAATATTACAGATTTTCAGCTTTCGGTAATGAGAGCGACATCTTTATCGACCTGTAAAGTAATAAAAGATATGGGAATAGATCCTATTCTTCAAATGACAGGTAGAGATAGAAATAGAATAGCGTTACAGGGAGAAATGCTTTCTGCAGGGGTCTTTGGTATCGAAAATATACTAGCGCTAACAGGGGATCACACATCGTTAGGAGATCATCCTCAAGCAAAGGCTGTATTTGATTTGGATTCGGTTGGAATATTACAAGCAGGTCAAGCATTGACATCTGGATTTGATATGTCTGGTAATGAGTTAAAAGGAACTCCAGAGTTTTATTTTGGAGCGGCGATATCACCAGGGCATACAAATTTAAACTTACAGACAATGAAGATGAGGAAGAAAATAATTACAGGCGCGAAGTTTTTTCAAACTCAAGCTGTATTTGATATAGATGTAATGAGAAATTTTAGAGAGATTACAAAAGATATGGAGTACAAAATACTTTGTGGAGTGCTGCCTTTAAAATCTCCACGTATGGCAAGAATGATGAATGATAGGATACCTGGAATATTTGTTCCAGAGGATCAAATAGAGAGATTAGAATCAGTAGGAAAAGAAAACTGGAAGACAGAAGGTTTAAAAATAGCTGCGGAATTAATTAGGGAATTGAAAAATGAGAAGTTGTGTGATGGAATACATATAATGACAATTGGAGCAGAGGACAAAATTCCAGAATTATTAGAATATGCAGATTTACTATAATAATACGCTTGGAGGTAATTAGATGAACATAGTGATTATAGGAGGCGGTCCTGGAGGATACGTAGCGGCACTAAAAGCATCTATGTTTGATGTAGAAGTTACTGTTATTGAAAACTACAAAGTGGGTGGAACTTGTCTAAACTTCGGATGTATTCCGACCAAATCGTTACTAGCATCAGCAAATGTACTTAATACAGTATTGGGTGCAAAAGATTTTGGTATCAATATTGATGGAAATATATCTATAGATTATCAAACTGTTATCTCAAGAAAAGACAAGGTAGTAGATCAACTTGTAAAAGGAGTTGAATTTTTACTAGAAAAAAGAAAAGTAGAATTAATTAATGGATATGGAAAGCTTATAGATAGAAATACTGTTGAAGTTACAAAGAAAGATGGTACAGTAGATAAAATTAAGGCAGATAAAATAATACTTGCAAATGGATCTAAACCTGTTATACCGGATATATTCCCTTACGATGGCAAGGTTGTCATAACAAGTGATGATGTTCTTAGCCTTAAAGATTTACCACAATCAATGTTAGTAGTTGGAGGTGGAGTAATAGGTTGTGAGATAGGTCAATTTTTTAGATCTATGGGAACCGAAGTTACAATAGTTGAAATGGCAGATCAACTTCTAATCAATGAAGACAAGGATATAGTAAAACAGCTAGTCAGACAGTTTAAAAAAGATAAGATAAAAATGATTACAGGTACTTCTGTTGTTAGTTGCAAGGTAGAAGAAGG
The DNA here is from genome assembly GCF_018917235.1 of Metaclostridioides mangenotii. Lineage (GTDB taxonomy): Bacteria > Bacillota > Clostridia > Peptostreptococcales > Peptostreptococcaceae > Metaclostridioides. Next base: position 126,070 of record NZ_JAHLOF010000003.1, on the reverse strand, counting down.
TAAAGCTGTAGTTGAGCTGTCTGACGGTAAAAAAATAGAGACTCAATATGTACTTGTGTGTGTTGGCAGAAAGGCAAATATTGATGGAAGCGGAATTGAAGATATAGGAATTGAAACAAAAAAAGGTAAGGTTTTAGTAGACAAATATCTTCAGACTAGTACTGAAGGAATATACGCTGTAGGAGACATTATAGATACTCCGTTTTTAGCACATGTTGCATCAAAAGAAGGAGAAGTAGCTGTAGAGAATGCTTTAGGAAGAACTAGAGAACTTAATTATACAGCTATTCCAAGATGTGTCTATACTGAACCTGAAGTAGCTTCAGTTGGAAAAACTGAAAAAGATTTAAATTCTGAAGAGATACCGTATAGAGTAGGTAAATTTGAATTTAGAGGACTTGGAAAAGCGCAAACTATAGGAAAGTTCCAAGGATTTGTAAAAGTTATTGTAGGAGAAGATAATAGGATTTTAGGAGCATCTATTATAGGAGCAAGTGCTACAGAACTACTTACAGAACTTACTTTAGCAGTGCATTTAGGGCTTACGGTTCAACAAGTAGGAGATGTGATACATCCACACCCAAGTTTATCTGAAGGATTAATTGAAGCTCTTAATGATGTTAACGGAGAAGCCATACATTCTGTCGGAAAATAAAAGGATTAAATAATTAACTATACTTAAAATTATCATAATGATATGATATAATGAGGCTTAAATAGAATATAGGATAAACTTTTTTTAAGGTTTAATTTACGTTAGGGGGTATATTTATGAAATTACTACAAGATATAAAATATTCAAGTGATCATGAATGGGTGAAAGTAATCGATGATGATACAGTATATATAGGAATAACAGACTTCGCTCAAGATCAGCTAGGAGAGGTGTTATTTGTTGAGATGCCAGAAATTGGAGATCAAATTAGCATAGGAGATGACTTTGGTGTTGTTGAATCATCTAAAGTAGCATCAGATCTTATAGCTCCTATTAACGGGGAAGTTGTAGAATTAAATGAAGCTTTAGAAGATGATCCAGGTTGTATTAATGAAGATCCTTATGGAAGCTGGATAATTAAAGTAAAAGTTTCAGATACAAATGAGATAGATGATCTACTTAGTGCAACTGATTATGAGGCTACTTTAGAAGATTAATCTATTTAAGTTGACCTAAGTTGGGTTTTGATATATAATTTAGTCATGTGACAAGTGGAGAAGTACTCAAGTGGCTCAAGAGGATCCCCTGCTAAGGGATTAGGCTGGGTTAACCGGTGCGAGGGTTCGAATCCCTCCTTCTCCGCCATACATAGATTAAGTCAATAAATTTTAAAATTTAATAAATAAATAAATGAAAAGCCTTTTGAATTATTCAAAAGGCTTTTATTGTATAGATAATATACAGATATTTTTTTGTGAAGATAATTATTTTGGTGACACCTATATATGTGTAAAAACCGGTACTTGATGGGAATTATCCCAATTATCTACCGGTTTTTGTTATGAACATTAGTACAATGCAAATTATGGGTATCAATTGTAAAATATATTATCAGCATCAAAATACACAGAATCACTACTTTTAAAGTTCCAGATAGCTTTTAAATTAGTAGGTCTTTTAACACCATTAAATTGTTTATATGATCCATATAGACAAGACCATTTTTCGAAGGATTCAGTAGATGTATTGTACCTTTTATCAATCGTTAGTTTTATTATCTCGTATTTTTCATTAAAGAAAACAGTTCCGATTTCAATTAAATTACCATCTTTTACAGTTACATTTATTGAATATTCATCTATTTCTTCAAATAAAAATTTATCACTTAAAAATATAGATGGAAATAACATTCCTTCTGCTATGTAAGTAGTCAGTTCACCTCTGTCCATATGATTACCTATCTCATTAAAAAGGGTTATGTTTTTTGCTATAACACCTTTCATAAATCCCTTTTGATTCTCATATACATCTAGACCTTGAAATGGTACGCCATACATTTTAGAATCGATTAGTGCAAATCTTTTTATATTGTCTGCAAATAAATTTACAGTAAAATCTATCTTTATTTTAGGTTTATCCTTATCCAATAGGAAATCTACATCCTTGCAATAAAATTTAATGTGACTTACTTTATTAGTATTTAAATAACCGTTGTTGAGTATATATTTCTGTAACTGAACAGGGATGTTTTCGAGGTCGTCTAAAGTAATACTTCCATTTACTTTAGCGACATCATTTGAAATATTATTTACAAGTCTTTTATAATCGTTTAAAACTGGAGAGTAGGGAATATTAAAATATATAAAAATCAAAATTATTATAATAATAGTTAATATTATTTTCATAAGTCTTCCTTTCACAGAATTATTTTTCATGCAAGCTTTCTTCCATCTCATATATATTTACTGTTAATTTACTTATAGCGTCGAAAAGGTTTGATATTTCATTTTCTTTAAAATCTTTAAATACATTTTCAACAAATTCATTTTCTTTTTCTTCTCTCAATTCAAAGATTTCATCACAATATGTTGTTGGAACTACTAGAAGCGATCTAGCATCTTTACTGTTGTTTTTTAATTCTATTAAACCTTCTCTTTCAAGATTAAGAGCTAATTGCTTCACATTTTGTCTGCTACTGCCGATTGTTTCTGCGAGATTAGTAAGAGTCGCTTGACCTGAGGGTGTTTTATAAAGAGCGGCTATTAATAACCATTGTTTAGTTGTTATGTTTTCGAATGTCTTGTCTCCAAGGTTTTGTAGCTTATTAGCAAGTATAAAAATACTGCCAAATATATAAGCTTTCTTTTCAATCATTATAATACCTCCATTAAACGTAATATATTACCTTAATAATAAGTAATATATTACGCATTGTCAATGCATACATAAAAAAATCTTAGATACTTAATAATCTTTATAACATCTTTATATATTATTAATTTTTCTAAACACTGTCTTGATAAAAATCCTGGTAAGATGATATTTGAAAAGGAAATTGATTGGAGTTGAGAATATGGGTGTTGTCTTAGTGGTTACTGGTTTGACGGGGGTCGCATTAATTATTTATTTATTTTATATTTTATTTCGAGGTGATGAATAATGAATTATATGATTTTTCAAGATATATTCTATATAGTAGTATTAATTGTACTATCAATTCCACTAGGGATATATATATATAAGGTTATGAAAGGTGAAAGAGTGTTTTTAACTCGTCTAGTCGGCCCAGTGGAGAATGGAATATATAAACTTATGGGAATTAATATTGATGATGAAATGAATGCTAAAAAATATGCTGTATCAGCCATTAGCTTTAGTGTAGTAGGGTTTATATTTTTATTTTTGTTGCAAATCATGCAGGGCAATTTACACTTTAACCCACAGGATTTACAAGGGGTTACATGGCATCAGGCTTTTAATACTGCAGCTAGTTTTATTTCAAACACTAACTGGCAGTCGTACTCAGGTGAAACTACTTTGACTTATACAACACAGTTTATAGGTCTTACGGTACAAAACTTCGTCTCAGCGGCAACTGGTATAGCAGTACTGTTTGCACTTATTAGAGGATTTATACTCAAAAATAAAAGTACAATAGGCAATTTTTGGATGGACCTTACTAAAATAACTTTATATGTACTGATACCTCTATCTTTTGTGGTTGCTATACTAATTGCATCGCAGGGAGTAGTGCAGACTTTTGGTCATTACAAAGATGTGGTTATGCTAGAAAGTGGAGATATTAAGTCTTTACCACTTGGTCCTGCTGCAAGTCAAATTGCTATTAAGCAATTAGGTACAAATGGAGGAGGATTCTTTGGATCAAACTCAGCATTTCCTCTAGAAAATCCTACAATATTTTCAAATTTCATAGAGTCTATTTGCTTGCTTGTTATTCCTGCTGCACTTTGTATTTCTTTTGGTAAAGCAGTAAAGGACAGTAAACAGGGATGGACTATATTTACTACGATGATGATAATATTTGTGTTAGCACTTTTCGCTACCACTTTTAGCGAACAATTTACAGGACCAGTATATAGTGGAGTAGCAACTTCAGGTAACATGGAAGGAAAAGAAGTAATTCATGGAGTTGGTGCTTCATCATTATGGGCAACAGCCACAACTGCAGTATCAAATGGATCTGTCAATTCAATGCACGACAGCTTTACACCACTTGGTGGGATGGTACCAATGTTTTTGATGCAATTGGGTGAGATAATATTTGGAGGCGTTGGTAGCGGTCTTTACGGCATGATAGCCTTCCTAATACTTACTGTTTTTATAGCAGGTCTAATGGTAGGTCGTACGCCAGAGTTTTTAGGCAAAAAAATAGAACCATACAACATGAAGATGGTGTGTTTAATAATACTTACACCACCTCTACTTACACTTATAGGAACAGCTAGTGCAGTAATGATACCTGATGTTGTAAGATGGCTTTCAAATTCAGGAGCACATGGATTTTCAGAAATACTGTACGCTTTTTCGTCACTAGCTAATAATAACGGAAGTGCTTTCGCTGGATTTAATGCAAATACTGTATTTACAAATGTTGTAGGTGGGATAATAATGTTACTCGCACGTTTTATACCGATGATAGCGACAATTTTCCTTGCAGGTAATTTAGCTAATAAAAAATCAGTTGCAGCAAGTGAAGGAACGCTATCTACTAGTAATGTTATGTTTGTAGGTCTTTTAATTGGAGTTATATTTATAATTGCTGCACTTAGCTTTTTACCAACATTAGCATTAGGGCCAATTGCAGATTATTTTATAACACATTAATAATGGGGTGAAAAAATGAAAGAAAAAAGTGTAAATAAAGACATTTTATTGGATTCGATACGTCAGTCTTTTGTAAAATTATCACCACGTTTACAGATTAAAAATCCTGTGATGTTGGTGGTTTATATAGGAGCTATACTTACAACAAGTCTTTATATGCTGTCATTTACAGGTGTAAAAGATGAAAGTTCAGGATACACTTTAGCAATATCATTAATACTGTGGTTCACAGTCTTATTTGCAAATTTTGCTGAAGCTATAGCTGAAGGCAGAGGTAGAGCTCAAGCAGACAGTTTACGTAGTGCAAGAAAAGATGTTATGGCAAAAAAATTAAAATCTACATCAAATAAAAATGATTATACCGAAGTTATATCAAATAATTTAAAAAAGGGGGATATAGTATACGTAAAAGCAGGGGAGCAAATACCTATGGACGGTGACGTAATTGAAGGGGCTGCCTCTGTTGATGAAAGTGCTGTAACAGGAGAGTCAGCGCCAGTAATACGTGAATCAGGTGGGGATAGAAGTGCGGTTACTGGTGGGACAACAGTAGTATCAGACTGGCTTGTTATAGAGATAAGCACTGAAGCTGGAGAAAGTTTCTTAGATAAGATGATAACAATGGTTGAAGGAGCCTCAAGAAAGAAAACACCTAACGAAATTGCTTTACAGATACTTTTAGTAACTCTTACAATAATTTTTCTAGTTGTAACAGCTACTCTTATACCATTTTCAAGTTTTTCAAGTATTCAGGCTGGATCTGGATCTGCGATTTCAATAACAAATGTTATCGCGTTACTAGTTTGCCTTGCACCAACTACTATAGGTGCGCTTTTATCTTCAATAGGTATTGCTGGTATGAGTAGACTTAATCAAGCAAATGTTTTAGCAACTAGCGGTCGTGCAATAGAAGCCGCTGGAGATGTTGATGTTCTTATGCTTGATAAAACAGGCACTATAACGCTAGGCAACCGTCAAGCTAGTGAATTTATTCCGGTTGCAGGAATAAAAGAAGAAGAATTAGCTGATGCAGCTCAACTTTCTTCAATTGCCGATGAAACTGCAGAAGGAAGGAGTATAGTAGTACTAGCTAAAGAAAAATTTGGAATACGTGGTTGTGATCTATCAAAATTACAAGCAAATTTTGTTGAGTTTACAGCTAAAACACGAATGAGTGGAATAGATTATCAAGACAATGAAATACGTAAAGGTGCTGCAGATTCAGTTAAGAAGTACGTTATAGAAAAAGGCGGAGATTATCCTATAGAATGTGATGAAATTGTAAAACGTGTGGCAGGTGCAGGAGGAACACCTCTTGTAGTTGTAAAAAATAGTGTTGTTTTAGGAGTAATATATTTAAAGGATATAGTAAAAAATGGAGTTAAAGAGCGTTTTGAGGATATGCGTAAAATGGGTATAAAGACCATAATGATAACTGGTGATAACCCAATTACTGCAGCAGCTATTGCAGCTGAAGCTGGAGTAGACGATTTTCTTGCGGAGGCAACTCCTGAAGCGAAATTAGAGCTTATACGTGAATACCAAAGAGAGGGGCATCTTGTAGCTATGACTGGTGATGGAACAAACGATGCGCCTGCTTTAGCACAGGCAAATGTAGCTGTTGCGATGAACTCAGGTACACAGGCGGCTAAAGAAGCGGGGAATATGGTAGACCTAGATTCAAGCCCTACAAAATTAATTGATATTGTTAGAATTGGAAAACAGCTTTTAATGACCAGAGGGTCTCTTACAACTTTTAGCGTTGCTAACGATGTTGCTAAGTATTTTGCTATTATTCCCGTACTGTTTTTTGGTATTTATCCGCAATTAAACGCTCTAAATATAATGGGATTAACTAGCACTAGGAGTGCTATACTTTCAGCAATTATATACAATACTTTAATAATAATTGCATTGATACCATTGGCTCTTAGAGGAGTAAAATATAGAGAACTACCTGCTGAGAAACTTTTGCAGAGAAATATACTAATATATGGTTTGGGCGGTCTTGTAACTCCATTTATAGCAATAAAATTTATTGATATGTTATTGGCCACCATATGTGGTTTAGCGTGAGGTGAATAAAATGATAAAAATAATTAAAATATTAAGACCGGCGTTAATGTGCTTTGTCGTTATGTCAGTAATTTGTGGTATTTTTTATACAACTGCTGTAACAGGTGTTGCTCAAGTGATATTTCCTAAAAAGTCAAATGGAAGTATTATAGAAGTTGCATTAAAAGATGGAACAAAACAAACTTATGGATCCGAACTAATTGCACAAGAATTCTCTAAAAAAGAGTATTTAATCGGGAGGCCAATGGGAAATTCCAATCTATCACCGACAAGTGAAGATCAAAAACATATAGTAAACGACAGAATTAAATGGTGGCACAAACTAGATCCAAGCAACAACAAAGCAATTCCAGCAGACTTAGTAACTGCCTCAGGAAGTGGCGTAGATCCGAATATTACTCCACAAGCAGCTGATTACCAAGTAATTAGGATTTCTAAAGAAAGAGGAATTTCTGAAAAAAAAGTTAGAGATACCGTTGAGAAATATACTACTGGAAGACTTCTGGGATTTCTAGGTGAACCATCTGTAAATGTTTTAAAAGTCAACTTAGATTTAGATGGATTAATTTAGAGATATGTTATGATATAATACTTTAAAAGGAAGTGATACTCCATTGGATAATTTAGATAATCGCCGTAATCCAGATGATATATTAAGCGAAATTTTAGAGCAAGAAAAAGATAGAAAGTCTGGTAGGTTAAAAATATTTTTTGGATATGCAGCAGGTGTAGGAAAGACATATGCTATGCTTGATGATGCTCAAGAACAATTAAAATGTGGAGTAGATGTATTAGTGGGATATGTTGAACCACATACTAGACCAGAGACCATGCAACTTTTGCATGGTCTATCGGCTTTAGACCCAAAGACTATTAATTATAAAAATATTGAGTTAAAGGAATTTAATCTGGAAGAAGCTCTAAATAGAAAGCCAGAACTAATTTTGGTGGATGAACTTGCACACACTAATGCAAAAGGAGTGAGAAACAAAAAAAGATATCAAGATATTGAAGAACTTCTTAATGCAGGAATAGATGTTTATACAACTGTAAATGTACAACATATTGAAAGTTTAAATGATATTGTAGAAGATATCACGAAGATAAATATACAAGAAACAGTGCCTGATTATGTATTTGACCGTGCTGATAAAATCAAATTAATAGATATTGAGACAGAAGAATTACTTAATAGATTTAAAGAAGGTAAGATTTATAGACCTGAACGTGCTACTACGGCTATGAATAATTTTTTTACTAGAGATAATTTAAAGTTACTACGTGAAATTGCAATACGTAAAGTTGCTGATAGAATAAGTAACGAGAATCAAAATGAGCGTAAATTATCAGAAAAAATGGCAAATACTAAGTTATTAGTTTGTATTGGCCCATCTCCTTATAGCGCAAAGTGTATAAGATGGACTGCAAGAGCGTCTGAGGCATTTCATGCTCCTTGGACAGCAGTGTATGTGGAAAATATGGATAGCGAAAGTTTGAGCGAACAACAACTAAAAACACTTCGCTCAAATATAGATTTAGCGGAAAAACTTGGGGCAGAGATAATTACATTGACTGGACATGATATAGCAATTGTAATTGCTGAGTATGCAAAACTGTCAGGAATAACTAATATAGTTATCGGTAAAAGCCGAAACAAAAAAACTTTGAAAAATTTGTTTGAAATGGAGCTTGAAGATAAGCTTATATCAATACTACCAAGTATAGAAGTGCATATAATACCGGGAAGTATAGTCCATAAACCTTATCGAAATAGATCTTATGAAAAACCAAAAAAAACTGAGTACGATTATAAAATTAAATTTTCTTGGCAAGATAATCTAAAGACATTTGCTTTATTAATACTTTCGACTTTAATTGGGTTTGCATTAAAAAAATTTGATATTAGTGAACAGAATACTATTATGGTGTATATTTTATCTGTATTAGTTATATCAAGAGTTACAACAGGATATATGTATGGTGTGATATCATCAATACTAAGTGTTTTAACTTTTAATTTTTTCTTTACTGAACCGTACTTTACATTTAATGCTATAAAATCAGGATACCCCATTACTTTTGTTATAATGATGATGGTAGCGCTTATTACAAGTGCACTAACTGTAAGAATAAAAAAACAGGCAAGGTTGGCTGTGTTAAGAGAAAGACGAACAGATATTTTATATGAGATAAATAAAAAATTATTGTCTACTAGAGGGCTAGAACATATTGTGGGACTTGTAAATGAATACATTGTAAATATATTTGAAAGATCTGCAGTTATATACACCATAGATAGCAATAATAAAATGGTCGGGAAATTGATGAGAACTGCTTGTGATTTAGAGTCCACTTTTATGAATGAAGAAGATGAAAGAGCTGTAGCACATTGGGTTTTTATTAATAACAAATCAGCTGGTACTGGAACTGATACATTGATGGGAGCAGGAGCTTTTTATATTCCTGTTACATCACAAGGAAAAGTATTAGCTACAATCGGTGTTTCTTGTATTAATGGTGAATTAAACCACAAGAATAAACTTTTTCTAAGAATGATAGCTTCTCAATTAGCAATGGCTTTAGAAAGACAAAATCTATCAGACGAGCAGAAAGACATATTAGTTGCCTCTGAAAAAGAAAAAATGAGAAGTAATCTACTAAGAGCAATATCCCATGATTTAAGAACCCCTCTTACAGGTATATTAGGAGCAAGTTCAGCAATACTTGAGAATGAGGAAAGCATAGATAAAAAGACTCATGATAAATTGATTTTAAATATAAAAGAAGATTCAGAGTGGTTAATTCGAATGGTAGAAAATCTATTGTCAGTTACAAGAATAAACGAAGGGTCTATGAATGTAACCAAATATCCAGAAGCTGCGGAAGAAATTGTAGCAGAGGCTGTAAGTAGGGTAAAAAATAGATTTCAAGATATTAATATATCTGTCAATGTTCCACAAGAACTTTTGATAGTTCAAATGGATGCTACTTTAATAGTTCAAGTACTTATGAATCTTTTAGAAAATGCTGTAAAGCATTCAAAAGATAATACCTATATAACTGTTAATTTAAAAAAAAGGGGGAAATTAGCATTATTTGAAGTAATAGATAATGGAAAGGGTATTTCTGAAGAAGATTTTCCACACTTATTTGAAAGCTATATGCCATCTGAAAACAAATCTGCAGATTCAACTAGGGGAATGGGTATAGGTTTATCAATTTGTATGTCGATTATTAAAGCACATAATGGTAAAATAGAAGCTAAGAACAGAAAAGAAGGTGGAGCAGTATTTAGTTTTACACTACCACTTGAGGGGAGTAAACAATAGTGAGTATTAAACCGCTTATTTTGATTATAGAAGACGATGAGACTATATGTAACTTTACATCAGCTGTACTTACATCAAATGACTACAATGTAGTTAAGACAGGAAAGGGAAGAGAAGGTTTAGAGATGAATGCTTCACATGTACCAGATTTAATACTTTTAGACCTAGGGCTTCCAGATATGGATGGAATCGAAGTATTAAAAAATATAAGGCAGTGGTCAATGGTCCCAATTATAGTTGTATCAGCTAGAGGTCATGAAAGAGAAAAAGTCGAAGCACTAGATTTAGAGGCTGATGATTATATTGTAAAACCATTTGGTACATCAGAGTTACTAGCACGAATACGTACTGCAATTAGACACAGCACGAAACTCCAGATATTAGGGAATTTAGAAACTTTAGAAAAAGCAAAGATAGGGGATCTTGAGGTTGATTACAATAAGCGTCTGGTTACACTAGAAGGTGAAAAAATTCATTTAACCCCTATTGAATATAAAATAATAGTACTTTTATCAAAAAATGCTGGAAAAGTTTTAACGCATGACTTTATAATAAAAGAAATATGGGGGCCATACACAAATGAGAGTCAGACACTTAGAGTTAATATGGCAAATATTAGACGTAAAATAGAATCAAATCCTGGAGAACCAAAATATATTCTAACTGAGATGGGTGTTGGTTATAGAATGGTAGATGAAATTTAATTTTATAAGAAATTTCAGAAGAGTACAATAATATCAAACTAAATTGAAATGAGGGAGAGATGTTATGAAGAATACAGTTATTGAAAAGTTTAAAAAGGGTGAAAAGAGTATAGGAACTTTTACACAACTTAAAAGTGCAACTGCGGTTGAGGCATTAGGTTATACTGATTTTGATTTTGTAGTAATTGATACTGAGCACACTCCTGTTGGAATTGAAAGTGCTGTTGAATATGTAGCTGCTGCACAAAATGCAGGGTTAACTCCAATGGTAAGAGTTAGTGGTATCTCAAGGGGCCCAATTCTTAGATTACTAGATGCTGGAGCTCAAGCTCTTGTAGTTCCGTGTATTGAAACAGTTGATGAAGTTAAGGAAATTGTTCAATATGCTAAATACACACCAATTGGATCTAGAGGATTTTGTCCAACAAGAGACGGAGGGTGGGGGTTTGCAGAACATGCATCTTCTGGAATTGAAAAATATATGAATTATTGTAATGAAAACACTCTATTAATACCACAGTGTGAAACTTTAGGCTGTCTAGAAAATATTGAAGAAATTGTTAAAATTGATGGTGTTGATGGAATTTTGATAGGGCCTTTTGATCTGTCAATTGCATTGAATAAACCTGCGCAGTTTGATGACTCTGATGTAAAAGGAGCTATTAATCGCATACTTAAGGCATGTAAAGATGCTGGAAAGATAGCTTTTATTTTTAGTGGAAATGTCGATGATGCAAATAATTACCTTGAAGAAGGTTTTGATTGTGTTGGAGTAGGTCTTGATCCAGTAGTTTACATTAATGCTTATAGAGATATAATCAAGAAATTAAAGTTATAGTTTAAGGGTACTAAAAATAAATTATTGCTTAATCTACAAATTAGTTGAAATTTATAGGGATAAAGGAGAAAACATGAAAACTAAAAAGATTTTATTTTTATTATTAACTATTTTGGTTACGGTAGGATTGACAGCATGTGCAAATAAAAAAGTTAATCCTAAAGAGGCAACTGAGGTTTTGATAAATTCAATGGTTTATCAGAAAAACGATGATATAGCTAAATATAAAGAGGTATTTAATGAAGATGCCACCAAATCTAAAAAGCAAGCAGAAGATGTGTTTGTAGAAAGCGTTAGCTCTTCATTATCTACTATGGGAATAATTGAAGGAAATAATGAAAAAGAAATAAAAGAGCTATGGAATGTTATGATGAATCAGGTAAAGGAAAAGACTTCGTACACAGTAGAAGTAGTAAAAGAGGATAATACTAATCCTGAACTAGAAGTTAAAATTAAAGGTCTTGATAGTGATAAATTAATGCAAGAATTTCAAAGTAAAATGACAGCAGAAGTTCAAAAAGATCCTGAAATAGCCAAAGATAAATTAAAACTTGGAAAGTTGTTTTTGGTTACTTTTAAAACAGTAGTACAGGGTGCAGTTGCTAGTGAAAATGAGGTAACCATTCCAGTTAAATTAGAACCTAATAAGGATGACGAAAGTAAGTGGCAAATTATTGATAAGAATAAAACAACTACAAAAATCTCCACGGCATTCTTTGATGGAAGATAATATAATAAATACTATTCAAAAAGACGTCTTTATGGTGTCTTTTTTATTTTTGTTTTCAGTAAAGGTGTTCATATGAACACCTTTTTATTATGTTATATTATAAGTTAGATGATTAGATATTTTATGTAGATATGTAAAAAATGGTTAATTAATATGATTTTAGACATAATAATTTATACATATTCTTTATTAAAACGTATGTTAAATAGGAGGCTAGAACACATGAATAAGAATAAAGCTCTAATTATAGTAGATTATCAATATGATTTTGTAGCAGATAATGGTGCATTAACAGTTGGAAAGGCAGCTCAAGATATACAGGAATATTTAGAGAACTTAGCAGATGGTTATGCTGAGGAAGATATATTTTTTACATTTGACGATCACGATATTGATGATTGGAAAAATAAAAAAACCCCGGAGTCTGAAGTTTTTAATGAGCATTGTATTAATGGTACTAATGGATATCAGATATATGGAAATATAAAAGGCAAAGATAATGTTCAAAACCATGTTAATAAAAAAGCGTATTGTCCAGACAAAAGTTTTTTGAAAAAAATAATAGACAATTATCAAAATATAACAGTTGTAGGTGTAGTAACAGATATTTGTGTGTTTCAAACAGTGATAGGTTTATACACTGTAGCAGTTAATTCTGGTAAACGTATAAATTTAAGTGTTGATTCAAATGCTTGTGCTTCATTTAATACAGAGCGAGAAAAATGGTCTATAGATTATATGAAAGAAGTACTTGGAATTAGTATTGTATAAACTATTCCCTATATTGTAGATTTTATTTTTAAAAGAATTAAAATTAATAATTATGAAATTTAAAAGTATCCCTTTATAAATAAAAGTACATTTACAAAGTGTATAAAATATTATATATTTATAACAAAATGAAGTGTAAGAATTTGACATACGGAATTAATAACTTGTTATATTAATAAATTTAGCGTATGTGAGGGGATATTTTATGGAAGAAATTATAATGGGATGTTGTGGCTGTATATGTAACGATTGTGTTTCATATCCAGATTCTTGTAAAGGATGTACTGTGATCAAAGGTAATGTAAGTTGGGCCTTATACTTAGGATTTGATAAATGTCCACTTTACAAGTGTTGTTATGATGAAAAGAATTTAAATAACTGTGGTCACTGTAATCAATATCCATGTGACATGTATAATGAACTTAAAGAGCCGAGTATGAATGATGCAAAGTATAACCTAGAATTGCATAAAGTAATTACAAAAGAGGAAAAAGTTAAAAATGTAAATTGACAAAACTGTACATAAATACCTTTTTTGCAGTTAAGTTTGTTATTTTGGAAAGTCTACCAATTCTATACATAATTTCTCCTGATCATTAGAGTCAAAAAAATTAATAATTAAAATTTATAAGCTGATCATAACAAAGATAAAATATATTACAATTAAATGAGCAAATAATAACACTGTAGATAATAATTGGGAAAGTGTGTATAATTAAGAGGTAGAATTTATAGAAAAGGTGATGGCATGAGTAAAAAAAAGTCTAAAAAGTCTAAAAAGTCTAAGAAAAATAAGAAAAATTATAAAAATAATAACACGGTAAATGCAAAAAAGGACGTTAAAGAAAAGGAAGTAGATCCATTAAATATTATTATCGCTAGATCACATATTGTTGTTGCTATTATATTATTAGTGTGTGCGGCACTAACATTTACTGATATCATTCCATTTAGTGTAATTGCAATCATAATGCTAGTTTCTCTTGTATTTCAACAGTGTCTTGTAGGTTACGGTTCATACAAACAGAAAAATTACTACAGAGTAGTTTACTCGATAGCTATGGTTGTTTTAATTATTGTTGCGTACCTGTTTATTACAGGAAAATTAGAATTGAGTTTTTTAAATAGATTTAATTTATTTAAAAAAAGTAATTAAATTAGTAAGACTCTTATAAAGAATATAATTATATAGATATGACTATATAGTATAGAACATTTTATTAGGATGGTGAATGCTATAGATGGGAAATTCATTGTTAAATGAGCTCAATGATGAGCAAAAATTAGCAGTACAACATGTGAATGGTCCCTGTTTAGTTGTAGCAGGGCCAGGTTCAGGTAAGACTAGAGTTATTTCACATAGATTAATAAATTTAGTACTAAATGAAAATATATCTCCAAAGAAGGTTTTGGCAATAAGTTTTACAAAGGCCTCTTCTACAGAGATGAAAAATAGGACCATATCTCTTAGCAACGATCACAGAATGAGCAGGATAAGTTTCGGAACTTTTCATTCTGTGTTTTTTAGGATATTAAGATATTTTGAAGGTTACGACTTAAATAGTTTGATAGATGATAAAACTAAATTGATGACAATAAAAAATATAATGAAAACTTTAAATATTGAGGATGCAGACAATAATGATGTTATTGGTGACGTTATAAAAGAAATATCTTATGTGAAAAATGAACTTATGAATCCTAGAGATTTTAAATCTAATGTAGTTGAAATAGATGACTTTGAAAAATTATATAATATGTATGAAAATATTAAATATGATATTAATAAAATAGATTTTGATGATATGCTTATAAAGACATATGAACTTTTAAAAAGAGATATAAACGCTCTAAATATGGTTAGGGATAAGTACAAATTCATTCTTGTGGATGAATTTCAAGATATAAATAAAGTTCAATTTGAAGTTATGAAACTTATATGTAATCCAGACAACAATATATTTGTAGTTGGCGATGAAGATCAAAGCATATATGGATTTAGAGGTGCAAGACCAGACTTTTTAATAGAGTTTGAGAAGTATTTTGGTAAGAGTGAAAAGATAGTTTTAGATTCCAATTACAGGTCGTATAGTGAGATATTGGAGGTTTCAAACAAACTTATCGAAAAAAATAAAAACAGATATGAAAAAGTAATAATATCAAAACTCGGATCTGGTGGAAATGTCAAATACATAAGTGCAAAGGATTCTGATGACGAGGCAAATATAATTATTAATGAAATTGTTAGAGATGTAGAGAATAGAAAAGCAAATTATAATGATTATGCAATAATTTATAGAAATAATATACAATCTAGGGCTTTTGTAGACATTCTTATAGATAGGAGGATAAATTTTTCTGTAAAGGATGTTCCAGTAACGATTTACGATCACTGGGCCTGTAGAGATCTAATTTCTTATTTAAAAATCGGTATAGAAAAAAGTAGCAATGAAGATTGGGTTAGGATAATAAACAAGCCTTTTAGATATATTTCTAGGGATAGTATAAACAAAGTCAAGAATGATGAAGATTTTTTATTTGCTCTCATAAATAAATGTGACCTTCACAAAAAGCAAGTAGAAACATTGGAAGATCTTGATATAGATATGAATTACATAAAGGGGTTAAGTCCTGAGTATGCTATATCATATATTCGAGAGACTCTAGATTATGACAGATATATACTTGACTACTGTACTAACAAAAAGATCAAAGTAAAGGATATAATGAATATTTTAATAGATTTTAGTGACTCAGCTAAAAATTACAAGACAACAGAGGAATTTTTAAATCACATAGAAGAAGTTAAATTAGAAATATCAAAAAAAGATAAATATGATAGCAATGGGATTATGCTCACAACCATGCACAGCGCAAAAGGTCTTGAGTTTAAGTATGTATATATTGTTGGAGTTGATGAGAAGACTATTCCATATAGCGATGAAAAAGAAAGGGATCCTGTTGAATTAGAAAAGCATATTGAAGAGGAAAGAAGGTTATTATACGTTGGTATTACTAGAGCGAAACAAAACGTATGTATAAGTTATCCTACATTTAAACACAACAAAAAAGTACAAGAGTCTATGTTTATTGAAGAAACTAAGATCTAATATAAATAAAAATAATTTCAAAAAAATCATTGACAAAGACAGATTATGAGAGTATAATCATATTAATAATTTAATAAATAAATTCAGAGAAGAAGAAAGTAACTAATATGGATTTTCAGCGAGTTGGGATTTTGGTGTGAGCCCAATAATGATATGTTATGTGAAGAGAGCTTCGGAGAAGATTATCAGAAAACAGTATGATAATAGGTAGCCCGCCTTAAGGGATTGAGAGGATAAGTAATTACTTATCAAGAAGAGTGGTAACGCGGATATATTCGTCTCTTAGTCATTTGACTAAGGGACTTTTTTAATACAAAAAATCACTATCTAATGTCGAATGGCTGAACATTTTCTTGAAGTATATTTTACTTATCAATAAGAGTGGTAACGCGGTAAATTCGTCTCTTAGTCGTATGGCTAAGGGACTTTTTTGTATTCAAAAAGAAGTAAATCCTAGTAGAATAAGTTTATTAATAAAACAGCAATAATAAGAAATTTAAGAAAAATATAAAATAAAAGATGAGAGGGGAAGCAATTATGAAAGGATTAAAAAAATTATTAAGTTTAGGTTTAGTGTTAGCGCTTACAGTAGGAGGAGTAGTAGGATGTTCATCTAAATCAAGTGCGAGTAAGTTAGATCAAATAAAAGAAAATGGTAAGTTAGTAGTTGGGTTAAATCCTGACTATCCACCATTTGAGTTTCCAAAGGTTGAAAATGGAAAAGATGAAGTCGCTGGTTTTGACGTAGAACTAGCAAACAAGATATCTAAAGAAATAGGTGTAGATGTAGAAATTAAAAAAATGGGATTTGATGGTCTTATAGGCGCTTTAAATGCTAATAAGATAGACATAATACTTTCAGGTATGTCACCAACAGATGAAAGAAAGAAGAGTGTTGATTTCTCAGATCTTTACTATGTAACTCAAAATGCAGTCATAGTAAGAGAAGGTGACGAAAATAAAGTAAAAACAGAAGATGATTTAAAGAAACTTAATGCTGGTGTTCAAAAAGGAACAATACAAGAAGAGTATGTAAGAGATACTTTAAAAATGGAAAATATGAAGTCTTTAACTAATGTTCCAGATCTAGTATTAGACCTTAAAAATGGAAAAATAGATGCAATTGTTGTAAATGAGACTGTTGGTATGATAAACACTAAACAGTACGACGGAATTAAGTTAGCTACTTCAGGATTAGGTGATAACGTAGAAGAAGGTATGGCAGCAGCTATAAAGAAAGATGATAACAACAAAGAGTATTTAGAACTAATAAATAAAGTAATAAAAGATTTAAAAGATAGCGGAGAAATAGATAAGATGTTAGAAGACGCTACTAATTTAGCTGCTAAGGGCGGCTCAAACTAATATTAACAATAAGTAGGAGATGTAATTATGAATTTTAGTTTTTTAAGTAAGTACTACCCGATGTTTATCGAAGGTACTATGACAACAATTTCAATATCTTTTGTAGCATTATTCTTTGGTGTATTTATAGGTTTGATTGTATGTCTAGCCAAAATATCAAAAAATAAACTTTTTAATATTTTAGCATCAATATATGTTGAAGTTATAAGAGGAACACCTGTAATGGTTCAAATATCTATAGTATACTTTGGATTGCCTCAGATCGGAATAGATTTTCCAAGTGAATTCGCAGCAGCAGCATTTACACTATCTGTAAATTCAGGTGCATATGTAGCTGAGATCTTAAGATCTGGAATTCAGGCAGTTGACAAAGGACAGATGGAAGCTAGTAGATCTCTTGGCCTTAACTACTGGAGTACGATGAGATATATTATAGTTCCTCAAGCTATCAAAAATGTATTACCAGCTTTAGCTAATGAGTTTATAAGTCTTGTAAAAGAATCTTCTATAATTTCTATAATAGGAGTTGTAGAGTTAATGTTCGTAGCAAGTATGGTTAGAAATACATCGTATATTGCGTTAGAGCCATTTATAGTTGTAGCAGCTATTTACTTTGTCTTAACATTTACACTGTCAAGGCTTGTAGGACTTCTGGAAAAGAAAATGTCTGTATCTAATTAGCATCTAATCTAATTAGTTTTAAATAATAAAGAATTATAAGGGAAAGTGATAATATGATTAGTATAAAAAATTTAGATAAAAGTTTTGGTAATGTTAAAGTATTAAAAAATATAAATCTAGAGATAAAAAAAGGCGAAATAGTCGTAATAATTGGACCAAGTGGATCTGGAAAAAGTACTCTTCTTAGATGCATGAATCTACTAGAAGTTCCTACTGGGGGACAAATTATATTTGAAGGTGAAAATATAGTAGATAAAAGTACAGATATAGATAAAATAAGACAAAGAATTGGTATGGTTTTCCAAAACTTTAACTTATTTCCGCATAAGACAATAATGAACAATATAAAATTAGCTCCTGTTAAGCTTAAAAAGTTAACGGAAAAAGAAGCGAATGATAAAGCAGAGTATTTAATAACTAGAGTTGGACTTAATGATAAAAAAGATGCTTATCCATCACAATTGTCAGGAGGACAAAAGCAAAGAATAGCAATAGCAAGATCACTTGCGATGGAGCCTGATATGATGTTATTTGATGAGCCTACATCAGCACTAGATCCTGAGATGGTAGGTGAAGTTCTAGATGTTATAAAAGAGCTTGCAGAAGAAGGAATGACTATGGCTATAGTAACTCATGAGATGGGATTTGCTAAAGAAGTAGCAGATAGAGTTATATTTATCGATCAAGGTAAAATACTAGAAGACGGAAGTCCGGAAGAAGTATTTAATAATCCTAAAAACGATAGAACAAAAGACTTTTTAAGAAAAGTACTTTCTTAGATAAAACTAAAAATTATTCTAAATAGATACAAATAAGAGCTATTCCAAGATATTGGGGTAGCTTTTTTTGTAAAAAAGATGTAAGTATTATTTATAGTAGTCTTTTTAAATATACGTGAGAGAAATAACATGAATATACTTTGAAAATTGCAAGAAGAATAGTCGCAAATTTCAAAATAACAAATTGGGTAATGTATTTACAATAAAGAAGTTATTAAAGTATATATTCGATGATATTAGGGGATTATTATATAGTAACAATTATAATAGAAAAACATTATTGATTATCATAAACAAATTATATAGCTTACGATGTAAATATTTATTAGACAAGTTTTACGGAAATGTTCGAATTTCTAAAAAAGTGCTATTAAGTAATACATAACGAATTGAAAATAATATAATTATAATACTAATTTTATTTATTCAAAAAACGAAAAAAGAGCTTGGGGTAAGCTCTTTTTTCTACGTTAGATTAATTCCCGTAATTAATCTTATTATAATAAATATAAAATATATCTTTATAAAAAGGGGATTGGGAATAGATATATTAACTAACTAGGGTTACCAGGGGGATAACCTTATTACATTATAATAAAAAAGGACAAAAAATGCAATGATATTAGCAATTTATTCTTAAAAATATTATTTTTCTTAAAACTAATGATAATATGCTAAAGGATTACTAATTTTGTGAACAAATTATCTTTTTATAATCTATAGTGTAAAAGCATATTAAAAATGATATAATAAAAAGATATGATTTATTGTAAATTGAACGAATTTATGAATATATTGTATTAAAATTGTTCGTATTTTATTATACTTCTGAATTTTTTAAACATTTGATTAATTAATATAAATATAAATATAAAATATTAAAGTAGGTGAAATATATTATGGATATATATCTAGATAACAGTTCTACGACAAAACCATATCCTCAAGTAGTAAATAAGATGGTTCAAGCTTTAGAAGTTGATTATGCAAACCCATCTGCTGCTCATAGTAAGGGAGTAGAAGTAGAAAAGGAAATTAAAAATATTAGACAGACTATTGCAAGATCTGTAGGAGCAAATGACAAAGAAATTTATTTTACATCTGGAGGAACTGAGAGTAACAATACTGTTATAAGGGGTGTAGCTTATTTAAACAAAAAGAGAAAAAATCATATTATTTCTACTAATATAGAGCATCCATCAGTTTTAAACACTTTAAAGGATTTAGAAGATGATGGATTTGAAGTTACGTATTTAGAAGTCGGCAAAAACGGAGTAATAGATTTTGAAGAGTTAAAAAAAGCAATAAAACCGACTACGTGTTTAGTGACAATAATGCATGTAAATAATGAAATCGGAAGTATACAGCCAATAAAAGAAATAGGTAAGTACCTTAAGAGTTTGGAAGAAAAAATATACTACCATGTTGATGCAATACAGTCTTTTGGTAAGATAGATTTTAAACCATCAAAATACAGTATAGATTTTATGAGTGTAAGTGGTCATAAATTCCACGGACCAAAAGGCATAGGATTTATGTATGTCAAATCAAACAGCAGAATGAAACCAATTCTGTTTGGAGGCGGACAAGAATCTGGAGTTAGATCAGGCACTGAAAATGTTCCAGGTATATATGGTATAGGAAAAGCTGTTGAAGTTTTATTTGAAGATTTGAACGGTAATATAGAAAAGATAAACTATTTAAAAGAACTCCTTAAGAAAGAAATACTTGAAAATATAGACAATGTAAAAGTCAACTCATCGGAAGACGGAGTTTGTCATATATTAAATGTATCTTTTATTGGAGCAAAAGGAGAGGTACTACTTCACTACCTAGAGCAAAAAGGAGTTTATGTATCGACAGGATCTGCTTGTTCTGCAAAGAAAAAAGGGAGCCATGTTTTAAATGCTATAGGGTTATCTCCTAAAGAAGTGGAAGGAACAATTAGATTTAGTTTGTCCGAACTGAATACAGAAGCTGAAATACTAGAAGCAGCAAAGATAATAAAAGAATCGGTAGATGATTTACGAAGTATAATGAATAGATAGTAGACAAAGATAATAATGTAATAAAAAAGTTAGAGAGACAATAGATGGGGTGTTAATAGTGTACAATATTTTAATAGTAAAATACGGAGAAATAGGCGTTAAAGGAAAAAACAGATACATCTTTGAAAATAAATTAATAAAAAATATAAAAAATATGTTAAAGCCAATTGGCAAATTTAATGTATATAAAGAATACGGAAGAATATATGTAGATTTAGAAGATTACGATTATGAAGAAATAATTGAAGAAGTTAGAAAAGTATTTGGGATAGTTGGAGTTTGCCCAGCAATAAGAGCAGAGAAAGACTACGATAAATTAAAAGAAATTGCTCTCGTGATGTTAGAAGAAAAGATTTCAGAGGGATATAGATCATTTAAGGTTGATTCAAGAAGAGGGGATAAGAACTTTAAATTGACATCTCAAGAAATGAGCGTAGATATAGGTGGATATTTACTTGCAAAGATAGATGGCAAAATAAAAGTTGATGTCAGAAATCCAGAAGTTAAAATATCATGTGAGTACAGAGAGAATCATACTATGGTGTACAGTGATACTATACCTGGATATGGAGGATTGCCACTTGGAACTAACGGAAAGGCAATGTCTTTATTATCAGGAGGGATTGATAGTCCAGTTGCAACATGGATGGTTGCCAAGAGAGGAATGGATGTTGAGGCAGTACATTTCCATAGTTATCCTTTTACAAATGAAAGATCTCAGGAAAAAGTAAGAGATTTAACAAAGATTCTTGCTAAGTACTGCGGTAGAGTAAGACTTCATAAGGTAAATATACTTGAAATACAAAAAGAAATAGCTACTCATTGCAATGATTCCGATACTACTATCTTATCAAGAAGATTTATGATGAGAATTGCTCAGGAGCTTGCAGAGAAAAGATACTGTGATGCTCTTATAACAGGAGAGAGTATAGGGCAAGTTGCTTCGCAGACTATTCACGGTCTTACTTGTACCAATGCTGTTGTAGATTTACCTGTATTTAGACCGCTTATCGCAATGGATAAATCTGATATAGTTGATATAGCGGAGAAGATTGGTACTTTTGAAACTTCTGTAATTCCAGAAGAAGATTGTTGTAGTTTGTTTGCTCCGAAGAAGCCTACAACTAAACCAAAGCTTGATAAAATTGAGGCAGAAGAGAGTAAGCTTGATGTTGAAAAGTTAATCCAAGACGCAATTGATAATGTTGAGGTTGAGGATATTGAATTTTAATTTGTAAATTCATAAAGCATGTATCTAGGAATAGATATATGCTTTTTTCTGTTGTATAATATATTAAACTAATCCCCTATATATCTAAAAATAGAGAATTGTTATTTAATGAATTATTAAAAGTTAATATAAATTAAAAAAGCAGTTTAGTGGGAGACAAGGTCTCATTCACTAAACTGCTTTTTAATTTATATTAACTTTTAAATTTAATAAAAAATATATTTTAAGTTTACTATTTATGCATTGTAAACTTCTACGCCAAACTGAGATATAATTTGACTTGCTTTCTTGATATCTTCCTTAGTTGCATCCGGAACTCCTTTGAGTTCATAATCTATGCCTAAGTTCTCCCACTTATGGATTCCCATAGTGTGGTAGGGAAGTAGTTCGACTCTTTCCACATTAGACAGTGACGAAACAAATTTCCCAAGGGCCTCCAAGTTTTCAGTAGTATCAGTTATTCCTGGAACAAGCACTTGCTTGATCCAAACGGGTATACCACGTTTATCTAAGTGTTTTGCAAGATTGATGGCTTTGTTGATACTAACACCAGTAAGATCTTTAGATTCTTTATCTATCATATGTTTTAGATCAAGTAATACAAGATCTGTATTGTCTAATATCGGATCTATAACATTAATATCTACAAATCCAGATGTATCTAGGCATGTATGGATAGAGTTTTCTTTTGCCTTCTTAAATAACTCATTTAAAAAATCAAGTTGTAATGTGGGTTCTCCTCCAGAAGCAGTGATTCCGCCTCCAGAGAATTTTCTGTATGATGAGTATTTAAGGGCATCTGTAATTATTTCATCAGCTGTGTATTCTTTGCCAAGACTTGGGTTCCATGTATCTCTATTATGGCAGTACTTACATCTCAATGGGCAACCTTGAAAAAATACTATATATCTTATTCCTGGTCCGTCAACTGTACCAAATGTTTCTATAGAATGAACTCTTCCTGTAGTCATAATTAGCTCATTTTTCCGTGGAATGTTCTGTTTATAACGTCTAGTTGTTGTTCTCTTGTAAGTTTAATAAAGTTAACGGCATATCCTGAAACTCTTATTGTAAGTTGTGGATATTCTTCTGGATGTTCCATAGCATCTTCTAAAGTAGCTTTGTCAAATACATTTACGTTTAAGTGATGAGCTTTTTGATCAAAATATCCATCTAACATTGAAGATAGATTTGATATTCTCTCATCCATATTTTTACCTAAGGCACCCGGTATTATTGAGAATGTATTTGATATACCATCTTGAGAGTACTCATATGGTAATTTTGCAACAGAAGATAATGATGCTAATGCACCACTTGTATCTCTACCATGCATTGGGTTAGCCCCTGGAGCAAATGGAGAACCAGCTTTTCTTCCGTCTGGAGTGTTACCAGTCTTTTTACCATACACAACATTAGATGTTATAGTAAGTATAGATTGTGTAGGGAAGGCATTTCTGTAAGTTTTATTTTTCTTGATTTTATTCATAAAGCTTTCTACTAAATAAACAGCTATATCATCTACTCTGTCGTCATTGTTTCCATATTTAGGATAGTCGCCTTCGATTTCAAAATCTACAGCTAGTCCATTTTCGTTTCTTATTGTTTTAACTTTCGCATGTTTTATAGCTGATAAAGAGTCAGCGCAAACTGATAATCCAGCCATTCCGCAAGCCATAGTTCTTAATACATCTCTATCATGAAGAGCCATTTCTAATGATTCATAAGAATATTTATCGTGCATATAGTGTATTACGTTTAGAGTATTTACATATAATGTAGCTAACCAATCTGCAAATGGCTCAAATCTTTCCATAACTACATCGTAATCTAAGTATTCTGAAGTTATTGGTTCAAATCTTGGGCCTACTTGCATGCCTGATAATTCGTCTTTACCACCATTTATAGCGTAAAGTAGAGTTTTTGCTAAGTTAACCCTTGCTCCAAAGAACTGCATTTGTTTACCAATCTTCATTGCAGATACACAACAAGCAATACCGTAATCGTCACCCCAGTATGTTCTCATAAGATCGTCATTTTCGTATTGTACTGAACTTGTGTCTATTGAGACTTTAGAGCAGAAATCTTTAAATCCTTTTGGTAAATTAGTTGACCATAGTACAGTTAAGTTTGGTTCTGGTGATGGTCCTAATGTATAAAGAGTGTTTAAAACTCTGAATGAATTTTTAGTTACTAAAGTTCGTCCATCAACTCCCATACCTCCAACACACTCTGTAACCCATGTTGGATCTCCAGAGAATAGGTTGTTGTAATCAGGTGTTCTTAAGAATTTGACCATTCTTAACTTCATAACAAAGTGATCCATTAGCTCTTGGGCTTCGTCTTCTGTTATTGTTCCGTTTTTTAAATCTCTTTCTAAGTATATATCTAAGAAAGATGATGTTCTACCAAGAGACATGGCAGCACCATTTTGGTCTTTCACTGCAGCTAGATATCCAAAGTATAACCATTGAACAGCTTCTTTTGAATTTATAGCTGGCTTAGATATATCGAATCCATAAGATTTTGCCATATCTTTTAATTTATTTAACGCACTTATTTGTTCACTTATTTCTTCTCTTAATCTTATTACTTCTTCATCTATACAAGATACTTCTAAAGATTTTTTTTGATCTTCCTTATCCTCTATAAGTATGTCAACTCCGTAAAGAGCAACTCTCCTGTAGTCACCTATAATTCTCCCTCTACCATAAGCATCAGGAAGACCAGTGATTATACCAGATTTTCTGGCCAATTTCATTTCTGGAGTGTAGGCATCAAAAACTCCTTGATTGTGAGTTTTTCTGTACTTAGTAAATATTTCTTTTACTTTTGGATCAAGAGTGTAACCAAAAGCTTCACAAGAACTTTCTACCATTCTTATACCACCATACGGCATAACAGCTCTTTTAAGTGGAGCATCAGTTTGTAAACCAACAATTTTTTCAAACTCTTGGTGTATATATCCAGGTTCATAAGCATCGATTGCTGATATAGTATCAGTGTCTACATCTAATGTACCATTATTATCTCTTTCTTTTTTGAATAAGGCTGTAACTTCATTCCATAGCTTTTTAGTGTTATCTGTTACTCCAGCTAAAAATTTATCATCACCTTCATAAGGGGTATAATTTAACTGAATAAATTCTCTAACATCTACTTCTTTGTTCCATCTTCCTTGTGTAAATCCTTGCCATGCACTCATGTAAATTGCCTCCTTAGATTCTATATTAAAGATACTAGAAAACACGAATTATATTTTTATATATTCTTAAAATGATCCGCAATTAATGAGAATGAATTTCATTTCGTTAGAATTTTCAAATAAATTATTTAAATTGAAAACTTAAGAATAATATTGTAATAATGTGTTATCAGAAAAGTATCTTTTGTTATCTAAGTAAATTATACCATATATTTTATTTGTTTAAACATATTTTATATAAACTTTAATAATGTAAACGCTATCATAAAAATGTAAACGCTATCATAAAATATAAAATACACATACATTGTGAAATTTTACGAAAAATTGAATTTTAGGGGTGATTATTTGTTTTTAACTGTTATTTTTTTTATGATAGGATTTGTATTAATTACCAAAGGAGCAGACATTTTTATCAATTGTACAGTTGAAATAGGTAGGAGAACAAATATTTCAGAAATTGTTTTAGGGGCGACAATTGTGAGTTTTGCCACAACGCTACCAGAGTTTACTGTCTCTTTATTTGCATCGATGGACGGCCATACTACTATGAGCTTAGGAAATGCTGTAGGGTCTATTATATGTAACACGGGTTTAGCATTGGGATTAGTTGTACTTATTAGTCCTTTTAAAGTAGATCGAAATATGTTTTTTCATAGAGCTGTTTTACTTATAGTTTCTTTAGTGGTTTTTCTTGTTTTAGGAATAGATGGAGAGATTAGTAAAGGTGATTCGGCAGTATTACTTTTAATATTTATTTACTATATGTACAGTAACTATAAAGGAATTAAAAATTCTAATGAAAGTAATAATAAAGAGCTTTTCGGAAGGTATTCTAGACATCTAAAGAGAAGCGAAGAAAGAAAATATGGTGGTTTTCATATAAGAGATATAATAAGGATAGGAAGTTTATTTATTGTTGGATTAATAATGATGATTATTGGCTCTAGGTTACTTATAAACAATGGAGTAAAAATCGCAACATTTATGGGAATTCCTCAGGCAATAGTAAGTTTAACTGTTATAGCATTAGGCACTTCGCTACCTGAACTTGTATCATCTCTTACAGCAATTAGAAAAAATCATCACTCAATTTCCGTAGGTAATATAATTGGAGCAAATACATTAAATTTACTTTGTGTAATAGGGGTATCGGCTATCCCAAATAGTCTACCTATATTATCTCAAAATAGACTTTTGGATTTTCCTTTTATGATATTACTTCTTATGATATTAGTAATTCCTACTTTATTAAAGCATAAATTGTATAGAATACAGGGTATTGCTATGCTTGGTACTTATATTGTATATCTCGGAACTTTGTATGCTATGTATATTATCTAACCTATCTACATAAAATATCAATTGCACAATACTATATTAAAGTATATAATGGATAGGTTAAGATAATTTATAACGGAGAGGAATAATATATGAATATAACAAAATTTGAAGATTTACAAATAAGTGAAGGGATAAAAAAAGCTATTTCTGAAATGGGATTTGAGGAGCCATCTCCTATTCAGGCTCAATCTATACCTGCTGTTCTAGCAGGGCAAGATATAATTGGACAAGCCCAAACTGGTACGGGAAAAACTGCGGCTTTTAGTATTCCAATTTTAGAGATGATCGATCCTAATGATAGAAGCTTACAGGCAGTTGTGCTTTGCCCAACAAGAGAGCTTGCGATACAAGTTTCTACAGAGATTAGAAAACTAGCTAAATACTGTCCTGGAATTAAGGCTTTACCAATTTACGGTGGTCAGGCCATAGATAGACAGATAAAATCGTTGAAATCTGGGGTTCAAATAATTATTGGAACACCAGGACGTACTATAGACCATATAAATCGTAGAACACTTAAAATGGACAATGTAAAAATGGTTGTTCTAGATGAAGCGGATGAAATGCTAGATATGGGATTTAGAGAAGATATAGAGATGATTCTTAGTAAAACACCTGAAGATAGACAGACAACTTTCTTTTCAGCGACTATGCCAAAAGGTATATTAGATCTAACGAAGAGATATCAAAAAGATCCAACTCATATCAAAGTTGTAAGAAGAGAACTTACAGTTCCAAATATTAAGCAGTACTATATAGAAACTAGAGCGGCAAATAAATTAGAGATATTATGCAGATTGGTAGATGTATATAATCCTAAACTTTCAGTAGTATTTTGTAATACAAAGAGAAAAGCAGATGAGTTAGTTGGTGATCTACAAGCAAGAGGATATTTTGCTGATGCTCTTCATGGTGATTTAAAACAAGCTCAAAGAGATATAGTAATGGATAAATTTAGACATGGCACTATAGATATTCTTGTTGCAACTGACGTTGCTGCTAGAGGAATCGATGTAGATGATGTCGAATGTGTATTTAACTACGATTTACCTCAAGACGAAGAATACTATGTTCATAGAATAGGTAGAACTGGTAGAGCGGGACGTGAGGGGATGTCATTTAGTTTCGTATTTGGTAAAGAAGTAAGAAAAATGAAGGATATAGAGAGATACACTAAATCTAAGCTAGTAAAACACAGCATACCTTCTATATCTGATGTTGAAGAGAAGAAAGTAAGTGCTTTCTTTAAAGAAGTAAATGAAACTTTAGAAAAAGGAAATTTAACTAAGCAATTGCAGTGGATTGAAGAGTATTGCGAGAATGTTGATTACTCAACTGTAGATGTGGCAGCTGCTCTTCTTAAATTATCTTTAGGAGAAGAGTTAAAAGAAGAGATAATAGAAGAAAAGCCAAGAAGAGAACGTGGAGAAAGATCACGTGGAGATAAAAAAGTTGCTGCTCAAAGTGGTATGATTAGACTATTCATAAATGTTGGTAGAAACCAAAGAGTTCAAGCTAAAGATATCGTTGGAGCTATAGCTGGAGAAGCTGGTATCCCAGGAAGATTAGTTGGATCGATCGACATATATGACAAGTATACTTTTGTTGAAGTACCAAAGAAAAATGCAATAACTGTACTTGAAAAAATGAAAGATATCAAGATAAAAGGTAATAAAATAAATATAGAAAAAGCAAATAAAAGAGATAACAAAAAAGATTACAAGGATTCCAAAAAAGAAGTTAAAAAAAGATACTAAGATAAATATTAATCTAAGAAACTAAATAAAAATAAATTAAAGTAAACTCGTAGCATTTGTTAACAGACATTTTAATATAGGGTCGATACCCGTTTATAAATATAGTAATTTTTAAGAGACAAAACTAGTCATTTTTCACTGAAGGATAAACAACTAGCTTATAGAACTGATTAAAAGTTACTATATTTTTATTTTAAGGAGGGGTATCGATGTTCACATATTCTTTTCAAGATAAGAATCTTTTTATAGAGTTTGATTGCTCGGAGCTTGATCATCATATTGCTAGTGAGATCAGAGAAGAGCTAGATGGGTTATTGAATGCCAATCAAGTCATGAATATCGTGTTTGATTTCGAAAAAATCAATTTTATGGATTCTTCAGGTATAGGAGTAATAATTGGAAGGTATAAAAAAATATCAAATGAAGGCGGAAAAGTTTCTGTTATAAATATTAATGATAGAGTAAAAAAAATCTTTGATCTGTCTGGGTTAAATAAAATTATTAGCATTTATGAAACGTATGAAGAAGCAGTAAGTTCTTTGTAAGGAGGAGTGGGTTATGAGTAATATTATGGAAGTAAAATTTTCTGCTAAATCTGAAAACGAAAGTTTGGCACGAGTTATAGTAGCATCATTTGCAGCAAAGCTGGATCCTACCCTAGATGAACTAGTTGATATAAAAACAGCCGTTTCAGAAGCTGTTACGAATTCGATTATTCATGGCTATGAAGAAGACGAAAATAAGTTTGTGTATTTAAGATGTGAAATTGATGGAGATACGATAAAAATTACAATTGAAGATGAAGGCTACGGTATAGAAAATCTTGAACAAGCTATGGAACCACTCTATACATCTAAACCAGAGCTTGATAGATCCGGTATGGGATTTACTGTTATGAAAAGCTTTATGGATGATGTGAATGTTAGTTCTATTAAAGGACGAGGAACTAGGATTGAAATGGCTAAAAAGGTAAATGCCTAAATAAAGTCCAAAGAGAATTGAGGTTTTATTATGGGGACAACTGCTACGAGAGAAGAAAAAAAGGGACTTCTTAGCCATGAAGAAACTCTTGAATTAATTGAGAGAGTTCAAAATGGAGATGAAGAAGCTAAAGAAATATTAATTTCAAGTAATTTAGGTTTAGTTAGAAGTGTGGTTTCGAAGTTTTTAAATATTGGGTACGATAGAGACGATTTGTTCCAACTTGGATCTATAGGATTAATTAAATCGATTTACAAATTTGATCCTAAATTTAATGTAAAGTTTTCTACATATGCTGTTCCGATGATTTTAGGTGAAATTAAAAGATATTTAAGAGATGACGGTATGATTAAAGTTTCTAGATCTCTTAAACAAATTGCTGTAAAAGCAAAAATGCAGAGTGAATTAATGACAAAGAAATTGGGTCGCGAACCTAGTGTTGAAGAACTCGCACAAAACTTAGATGTGGAAAAAGAAGAATTAGTTATGGCTCTTGAAGCAAATTTTAATGTTGAGTACTTGCATGGAGTCATACATGAAGAAGAAGGCGCACCTATATGCTTAATTGATAAGATAAGTATGCAAGGTGAGTGTGAAGAAGAAAAGGCAATAGACAATATACTTTTAAAAGATATTTTAAATAAATTAGAAAAACGAGAGAGACAAATTATTGTACTAAGGTATTTTGAAGATATGACTCAGAGTGAAATAGGTCAAATGCTTAATATATCTCAGGTACAAGTTTCAAGAATAGAAAAAAAAGTACTTTTAAAACTCAAGGAGTACATAAGTTAATATTTATAGTTAAAACTCTTAATTCTAGATTATAGAAATTAAGGGTTTATTTTTTTGTTTTTTACAGATAATAGTTGAGAGAGGTGTTTATATGGAAAATAAAAAATATAATGAAATTTACCTTGATGATAAAAAATATCAAGAGTATGTAGAAGAAATAGGTCCCAAACCTACTTATGTAAAAAACTATATAAATGCATTTGTTGTAGGGGGACTAATTTGTATTTTAGGACAGATAATAAATAATATTTGGGCTAACACTTTTGGATTGGATAAGCTAGCAGCAGCTACTTCGACGTCTATTACCCTAATATTTATAGGTGCGTTTTTAACGGGTCTAGGAGTCTACGATTTATTAGGAAAAAGAGCTGGAGCTGGTTCGATTGTTCCAATTACAGGATTTGCAAATTCAATAGTTTCACCTGCAATGGAGCATAAGCAAGAAGGATATGTAATGGGTGTAGGTGCAAACTTATTTAAAGTTGCTGGTCCAGTACTCGTTTATGGTATAGGCTCATCAATTCTATGTGGTTTTATTTACTATATTTTTTTAATGTTCAAATAAATTAAAAAAAATTTGTAAATTATTATTATTAATTAGTTGAAATAATTAAGGGTTAAATACTTAAAATGTTATTTTAAAGGTGTGGTGTTATGAAAAATAAGAGAATAGGTAGTAGAACAGTTAAATTAGAAAACATGCCGACAATAATATCAGCATCATCAATTGTCGGAAAAAAAGAGGGAGAAGGACCTTTAAATGAGTATTTTGATCTTATACTAACTGATGACATGTATGGAGAGGATAGTTGGGAAAAGGCAGAGAGCAAAATGCTTAAAACATCTATGGAGAATACAGTTAAAAGATCTGGAAAAAATCTTACTGATGTTGAGTACATGTTTGCGGGAGATTTGATAAATCAGATTACACCAGCATCTTTTGCAGCTAGAGAGTTAGACATACCATTTTTAGGAATTTATGGTGCGTGTTCAACAATGTCTGAAGGCATAAGTTTGGCTTCTATGATAGTTGATGGAGGTTTCTCAGATCTAGTACTCGCAGGAACGTCAAGTCACTATTGTACTGCAGAGAGACAGTTTAGGTTTCCTCTTGAATTAGGTAATCAAAAACCTATGACAGCTCAATGGACTGTAACTGGCTCTGGAAGTGTTTTAATAGCTCCAAGTGGAGAAGGGCCGAAGGTAAAGTATATAACTATAGGAAAAGTTGTTGACAAAGGTATCAAAGATGGAAATAATATGGGTGCAGCGATGGCCCCATCAGCGATAGATACAATATATTCATATTTTAAAGACACAAATGATGATCCAGATAGCTTTGATGTAATAGCAACTGGTGATTTAGGAACTTTTGGTAAAAAAATATTAGTAGATATATTAAAAGATAAAGGTGTAGATATTTCTAAAAAACATATAGACTGTGGTATTGAAATATTTGATTTAGAAAAACAGGATGTTCACTGTGGTGGTAGTGGATGTGGATGTTCAGCTACAGTGTTTACAGGTTATATTTATCAAAAGTTAAAAAATAAAGAATTCAATAAAGTAATGTTAGTGTCGACTGGAGCACTATTATCTCCTACAAGTACACTGCAGAAAGAGACTATACCATGTGTTGCACATGCTGTGGTAGTAGTAAATGAATAGGAAGTGATGTTATGTTGATGGAGTATTTAAGAGTATTTTTTGTAGGTGGGATAATCTGTTTAATTGCACAAATTCTGATGGATCAATTTAAGGTACAATCTCCTTATGTATTAGTAAGTTATGTTACAAGTGGTGTTGTTTTAAGCTTTTTAGGTATATACGGGCCACTAGTTAAATATGGAGCGGCTGGAGCAACAGTACCTATTATAGGTTTTGGGCATACGTTAGCGGAAGGTGTTAAAAAGGCAATTGATACGGATGGATTTATAGGAATATTTACTGGTGGTACTATAGCTACAGCAGGAGGTATAGCAGCAGCTATATTTTTCGGATATACAATGGCAGTTTTATTTAAATCAAAACCTAAACCATAGTTATTTAATTGAGCTATTTTAAATAAAATTTATTCTAAATGATTGTGTATATCGTTTACTTTTAGAAGAGCATTTTGTTTAAAAATAGCTCTTTTTTGTCGTTAATATACTCCCAAAATATCATTTTCTAAGATTTTTAGAACTTTTTAGTTATAAAAACACTACATTAGTTTCATTTTGATATTTAAATTGCAGTGATATAATAATTATAATTATTATTTTAGTTAACTAATGACAAAATTATTTTGAACAAAGACTAATCGATCCTTCAGTTATTCAGTAAGAGTAATGCATTAGACTTTTATTAAAAATAAGGGAGTGAACTAAATGGCTAATACAAATGGGACTAATAAAAATAATGTCTATGGTTGGTACATAGCAATATTAAGTGCATTTATAGGTTGCATGCTTTCAGCAGGGTTTCCGCAATTTTCTATGGCAGTAAGTTATCTGTCAGATAAGATGCAAGTTTCACAAGAAGTATTATTAATAGGTGATACAGTAAAGACTATAGCTGTTGTTATTTCTATGATGATATCGGGATTTTGTTTCAAAGCGCTAGGAGCTAAAAAAACTATAACGCTTGGAATGTTACTCACTGTAGTTCCACAATCAATTTTTCCTTACAACGATTCAGTAGTTATCTTCTTTCTACTAAAATTTATTCAAGGATTCACATCAATAATTTTTCCAGTATTTTTACTAATGATTATGGATTGGGTAAAAGATACCCAAACAGGAATAGCTACAGCAGCGTTTAATGGTATCTTTTACGGCGGTGGTGGTATTGGTGCTACATTTGCCGGGTTTGTTATCAATAAATGGGGTTGGGTAGCTTCATTCCACGCAATTACAATAACTACAACTGCAATATGCTTACTTTGGATTTTTACTGTTAAAGAGAGAAAACATTCTGCAAGTGAGATAGCAAAAGAGGAAGTAGTTGTAGTTAAACTTCATGACCAAAGTAAAGATAAAAAAAGTGTATCTATCGCAGATTTGTTAAAAATACCGGCAGTATATTGTTTGATACTTGCATTTATACCTACGACATTTGCAGTTCAAGCTATTTCGGTAGATTTACCTCTTTATGGAAATTTTCTAGGGTATGGTGAAATTCAAAATGGTAGTCTAGGAGTAGCAGTTACAATCGGAATGATAACAGCCTGTTTAATTTCAGGTAAATGTTCAGATTACTTTGCATCTAAGAGCAAGAATAAAGCTATAGGAAGAATAGGTGTGTTGATGGCTGGATCAATAATTATAGTTGCATCAATTTTAGTATTACTAATATCATCTTCAGGAAGCTTTGGCGTACTTTATGCAGCAGTACTGTTCTTCTCTTTTGGTGCTTCTTGGGGACTTGGAGTTTTTTATTCAGTACTTCCCGATATATTTAACGAAGATACACTTACAATATCAACAGGGTTTATAGGAGGATTTGGAGATATGATGATGCCTATTGCACCATTTATTGTTGGAGTTATGTTCGGTGTTAAAGGTTTGTGGACAATAGGTTGGGGTGTATGTGCTGCACTTGCTTTAATAGGTGTGTTAGCTTGTCTAACTCTAATCAAGATACTATCAAAAAATAAAGGTGAATCAATCGCGTAATTATGGCGATTCCGATTAATTTGTGTAGTTGTTTGTATATATAAATATAGAGCAGTTTTTATATTAGTTTGATCGGAATTGCTATAAATATATAAAAGTAATCTTAAAATTAATTAAAAGAAGGAAGGAGTATTATTATGGGAAGATTTTTGAATGTAGGGATAATACAAATGCCAGTAAATGAAGATACTGTAGTTAATTTAAAGTATATTGAACAAAAAACAAATGAATTAATGTCAGCTTATCATAAACCGGAGCTGATAGTTGGAGTAGAATGTATGGAGAGTTTCACAGCTCAATACATTCCAGGACCAATGACAGAGTTTTTCAGTAATATAGCGAAAAAACATGGGATATATTTTATACCTGGTAGTATGTATGAAAAACATAATGATTTACCAAAAGGAAAATTCTATAATTCAGCACCTATTTTTAACCCTAAAGGTGAACTTGTAGATGTATATCGTAAAATGGCTCCATGGAGACCTGCAGAGGATATTACAGAACCCGGTAAAAGATATGTTGTATTTGATATCCCAGAAAAAAATACAAAGGTTGGAGTTCAAATTTGTTATGATTTAAATTTCCCAGAGATTTCGAGAAATGAAACATTAATGGGAGCAGAAGTACTTGTCAAATTGACCCTTGATCCTCAAGAACTTTATGGATTAAATAAAAATGTACATTTTACACGTGCATTAGAGAATCAAGCATACTTAGTTTCTACAAATGCTGTAGGATTTTTCAATGGAGCTCATCTATATGGAAATTCATTAATTGTAAATCCAGAAGGACATTTATTATGGGAAGCAGGTCAAACCGAATCAGTATGTACAGTAACACTAGACTTAGATTTAGTAAAAAGAACTAGAGAGTACGGAACTATATTTATGGATCATTATTTACAGCATTTAAGAGATTATAACTTCCCGATGCCATATGCAGATGATGTAACTAAAGCGCCTCTATTTAAAACTCTCAGAAGAACTCCTACAAGTATATATAAATATGAAGAAGATGTAAAACAAATTGGAGTTTGCGAAATTGGAAATAGGAATCAGATAGATATAGATTTTGAACAACTAGAAAAAAATTTAGCAGAATTTTTAGAAAAGTAGATTATTTTATTTGAGTTAGATATTAATAATACTTTACATGCCTTGGTTTTTAATTTTTAAGAAATCTCAAGAATTATTATATAAATTCTTGAGATTATTTATGTATATATTCTGATTCGTAATTAAACATAATTTAACAACTATGTTTAATAGTCCTTTATAAAATTATATTAATATAATTGTGGAGGTGTTAAGTAAAATAATTATTTTTTAAAATAGCAATGAAAGAAAATTAAGAACTTTTTTGAAGTAACAATTTTAATAGTTGAGTTCTATTTGATACTCCTAATTTGTTATATATATTCACAATATGTTTTTTTAGAGTATTAACAGAAATATAAAGTCTTTCTGAGATTTCGCTGTTAGTTAAATTATCAAGCATGAGTTTTAATACTTCAGATTCACGTCTAGTTAAGTTATATTGAGTTGAAAGATTATTAGTCAGACAATTTCTTTGGGTATAAAGAAATTTATTTTTTGATATTTTAGGTACATAAAAAGTTTTGTATAAGCATAGTGATAAATGTGTTTTTAAAGTTTCTAGAATAAAGATATCTCTCTCTGAATAGTCCCCAAATTCCTTTGAGTTATAAAAAGATACAACGCCCATAAACTGATTATTATGCGATAAGATTAGTTGAACACAGTAATGGAGATCTTTAGTTTTGTAGTACTTTTGGTAGTATTCCGTATTAATTCTGATTTCTTCTAACATAAAATCTGTTTCTTTATAAACCATACATCGACCAGATATCATGATATCTTTTAAGTAGTCTAAATCCTGTCCATTTAAAAGATACTCTTCAAGATCTTCCATTGTGAGACTACCATGATTCATTGGGTACGAAAGAAAACCATCTTCGTTATAGTCTGATAGAAAAAAACAAGTTGCAGTACTAGGAATTAATAGGTTAATCTGTTCTAGAAATATTTTTTCAACTTCTTGATGATTTTCTGCTAAGTTAATTTTGTAAATAATATCATTTAGCAGTATCCATTCATTAGTAGTAAGCATTTTGGACATATAATCACTTCCTGAATTTTTCATTTATTATAGCATAAATCATAATAAACTTAAATGATAGTTGCATTACAGATAAAAATTTAAATAATTTTCTATAGATTACAGTGTAAAATTTTCTCGGTTATATTATATATAATTAAACATAAAGAAGGAAATTAGTTAAAAAAATAAAAGACACTCAAAAGAGTGCCTTTTACTTTTTTATTATTCAGTAACTCCACCAGTACCGCCAGTGCCACCGCCAGCTTCTCCGCCACCAGTACCACCAGTGCCGCCACCAGTACCACCAGTGCCACCACCAGTACCACCAGTGCCGCCACCAGTACCACCAGTTTCGCCGCCACCAGTGCCACCGCCGCCAGTACCACCAGTGCCACCGCCACCAGTACCACCTGTATTACCATCACCATTACCAGTTGGTGGATTTCCACCATCTCCATCGCCATTTCCATTACCTTGACCATTATCTTGATTTTCTTCATTATCAGGTCTATTTTGGTTAGTTTGTGGAGGAGAAGGTTGAGAGCTATATCTTGATGGTGCCGTACCTTCAATAAATGCA
The DNA here is from genome assembly GCF_018917235.1 of Metaclostridioides mangenotii. Lineage (GTDB taxonomy): Bacteria > Bacillota > Clostridia > Peptostreptococcales > Peptostreptococcaceae > Metaclostridioides. The sequence continues at coordinate 89,186 of NZ_JAHLOF010000003.1, read as the reverse complement.
GCTTTCGATCCAGTAGATTGTCTACCGCCATCAGTTAAATTAATCTTAGCGAAGTATATTTTATCTGGAACTTCGAAATCTGCAACATCTAAGTTTTTGTGTACTTTAGTCATAACTTTTGACCATAAAGATGCAGCTGTCCCACTACCGCCGCCAACTTTTCTACGAGGAATAGATTTTTTATTTTCATCCATACGTGAGTCATCACCTATATACGTAGCTCCAACGTAGTAAGGTGTATAGCCAACAAACCATACGTCCTTAGTATTATTTGTTGTACCAGTTTTACCTGCAGCAGGCATACCATTAGATATAGCTGCTTTCTTACCACCACCTTCATTAATAACTCCCATTAGCATATCAGTCATTACATAGGCAACTTCAGGTTCAACTACCTTATGCTCAGCAGGAGTATTTTTAACTAGAAGCTGTCCATCGAAAGTAGTGATTGTAGTAAATACAGTAGGCTCTATATATACTCCGCCATTAGCAAGAGTACCGTATGCTGCTGCCATTTCTAACGGAGAAATACCTTTAGTCATACCACCTAGTGTTAGAGCAGAGAACTGTCTGTCTCTTGCATCAACTTTACTGTCTTTTACAGTCGTAATACCAAAATTTTTCAAGTAGTCAATCATAATATCGATACATTCTTCTTTTGTATCTCCAAGCATCTCAGCAGTCTTAACTGCTATTGTGTTTGATGAAAATTCTAATGCTTTACGGACACTCATAGAACCTTTACCAGATGTTGTTGTCTTTGGACTCCATCCATCATGGTCAAACTTGTATCCACCTTGCTGGTCACTAAGTTTAGTTGATTGAGTAATTTCAAGAGTATCTATTGCAGGTGTATATACAGATAGAGGTTTTATAGTGGATCCGGGTTGTTGAGGAATTGTAGCTCTGTTTAAAGCTTTCCTATTCTTAATATTTCTACCACCTATTAAGCCTCTTATTTCACCATTTTTATAATCTAGTATTACCATACCTGATTGAGGTTGAATTACACCATCTTCACCGACTATATTGTTAGGGAAGTTGCTTTTTTTATCATATTCTTCTTCTATAGACTCTTGTATTTTAGGGTCTATAGTAGTGTTTATTGTAAGACCACCATTATAGTATAAGTTTTTAGCTTCATCTTCAGTATTACCTTGATCTATAAGAGCTTGTACAACTTCTGATTCTATATAGTCTTCAACAGAGTTTGCAACACTTTCTTTTTTATCAGGAAGTTTTATTTTTATTTCCTCTGCTATAGCTTCGTTGTATTGGGCTTGAGTTATTTTGTTAAGAGAAAGCATTTTATCAAGAACAACTTTTTGTCTAGCTTTAGCATCAGGGTTATTTATTGCTTTTCTAACAACCATTGTTCCAGCTTTTAATTGTTTGTATTCGTCACTTGATATGAGATCCCAACTATCTAACTTTTCAACCATATCAAAATCAACTTGTGTTGGATCATCCAAATCATCATCAGGAGTATTTATAAATAACAATAATTTGTTTTCTAAATCAGACTTAGTTTCGTTTCCATCTAATTTTGAAGTCTTATATGCTGAGAATCTAGATGGATTTTTAGTTGATCCAGCAAGTAATGCTGATTCAGCTAATGTAAGATCTGCTGCTGACTTATCAAAATATCCTCTTGCTCCAGCTTCCGCGCCTGATAACCCTTTACCTACGAAGAATGTATTTAAGTAAATCTCAAGTATCTTATCTTTTTTAACAGTTTTACTCATTTCATATGCATAGTAGATATCCTTTATTTTACGAGGAAGACTTTGTTCACTTGTTGTCAGCAACATCTTTGATACCTGCATAGGTATTGTACTACCACCTTGTTTAGTGCCTGTTATGGTCTTTAGTACAGATCTCGATAAACCTTTTATGTCTACTCCGTTATGATCATAAAAACGCTCATCTTCAATAGATATTACAGCATCTTGCAAGTGTTTTGAGATCTGGTCTATCGCAACTGGAGTTCTTTTATTTATGCTTGGAGCAATAGCCAAATTTTCTCCATTTGCATATTTAATTGTTGTAGATTGATGAGTTTGTTTATCAAGAAGAGCTTCTGTAACAGGTTGAACATCTCTTAATGATGCAAAAACCAAACCTGCAGTTGAAGCAGCACCTACAACAAATAAAACTAAGAATACTATACCTGCTATTCTTAGATTTCTAAATTTATCTCTCTTTTTAGGCTTTTTAGGCTTAGATTTCTTTTTTAATTCACTAGAGTTGCCTCCACTGTTGGAAGAAGAACTTACTTTTTTTCTTCTTATCTTGTTTTGGCTATTCTCATTATCATTGTTCATAAGTTTAACCTCCTTACTTAATCCAATATTATAACATAAACGGGAGTATAGTTGTGTATTATATCAGAAAAAATGACTTCACTGTAACATTTAGTAAAACGTACATTAAGATTTTACCATATATTAGTCATAAATTTATATAATTATTTTTTCCAAAAATTACTTTAAATACACCTTTTAAACAAAAATTCATATTTAATACATATAAATAAATATAGGGGGTGATTTTATGGCCAGAAAATCTAATTTAAAAGATAAAAGCATTAGAAAACTGATTTTAGTATTTATAATGATTTTTATATTATCAGTGTTAATCGGTAGCTTTATATACATAGATAAAACACTTAGACCGACAATTACAGTACTTGCAGAGACAAAAGCTTTAGAACTAGCGAATAGATCTATTAACCAGGCAGTTGCTGAATTAGTAGAAGGAAAAATTAATTACGAAGATCTAATGGATGTGCAGTTAGATAACGAGGGTAAAATAACAATGATACAGGCAAATACTATTATGATGAATGAATTAGCATCTGCTGTTGCACTAGAGATTCAGGATGAACTTAAAAAAGGAAAAACATCAAGTGCTTATATTCCAATAGGGACTGCACTTGGAAGTCCTATTCTCGCAAAATATGGTCCTAAATTGGAAATTTCAACCGAGCCAATAGGAACTATATCTGTAAACTTTAAAACTAAATTTGAATCATCGGGAATTAACCAAACTAGACACAGAATTTATCTTGAAGCTAAAACACAAGTAAAAGTTATTATTCCATTAATAACATCGACAAAAGAAATTAAAGCACAAATACCAATATGTGAGACTATAATAGTTGGTGATGTTCCGGATAGTTATGTAAATATACCAGATCAAGATATAAAAGAAGTGATTCCTAGCAACCCTGGTAGCTCTAGTAATACAAAAAACAATACAAAAAATAATTAATTTTTTAATTATATAATTTACAAAAATATAAAAAAATAAAAATTTATATAACAAAATAGTATTAAAAATCCAAAAAAACAAATAATACTATTAAAGAATAAATTTTTGTATTTTTTCATACCAACAAAAAATTAAAGGAATTGTCTCAATGATAATATTACATTGAGACAATTCCTTATAAAAAATTAAATTAATAAGTTATAACTTTACTACAACATCCACTTGATATAAAGGCCATAACCGACAGATGGATCATTTTCAACTGCATGTGAGACGGCACCAATTATTTTATCATCTTGTACTATTGGAGTTCCACTCATACCTTGAACAATACCACCAGTTTGCCTTAAAAGGTCTTTATCAGTAACTTTAATTTTAAAGCTTTTACATTTAGGTTCATCTTGATTTTCAATACTCAAAATTTCTATATCGTATTTTTTAGCCCTGTTATTTTTAGTTCCTAAAATAATTTGAGCTTTACCAGGTTTAACTTCATTTAATTCAGCTACCTTATACTGCTTAAATTTGGACATGTCAAAATTATCTATATTTCCTTTTATACCAAATTCAGTATTTTCATGAAAGTTACCTATTATATCAAGTCTTTTTGCATTTATACAACCAACTTTGCCCTTTGCTGATCTTTCTATTTTAATATCTTTAGTAGTTGATACAGATCCATCCTTTATTGGAATTTTTCTAGAGTTGTATATGCTAATAGGATGTCCGACTGCACCAAATCTAAAAGTTTTTGGATCTATATAAGTTAATGTTGCGAAACCAGAAAGCAAATTGTTAAAACTGGTTTCCTCTAGTACTTCTCTCGTACAGCTAGTTGTAATAATTTGACCTCCTCTGTTCACAGTTAGATCAATTTCTTTACCATTAGGTAAAGAAGAGAGAATTGTTTCAAAATTTTTATATCCATCAAAATTTTTATTGTCTATCTGCATCAAAATATCTCCTGTTTTTATTGAAGAACCTTCTACAGTGTCACTGACAATTAAGTCTTTCAACTCGGCATCAATTTGAAGAACATTTCCTATAGGTATTAAGAAATCTGGTTCACTTTTTTCTGGATTTTCTGCATAAATAAAATTATTTGAGAAAAAATATAGTAAAAATAGTAATGTAAAAATTATTAAGGTTTTTACTTTAGTTGAAATCTTATAACTACTTAACATATAACACCTTCTCTCTTAAAAATTTTTAAGTCAAAATTAATAAGATGCCTTGATATTATATTGTGCAGGATTGAATTTTTAATCCTTGGTAAACTGACACAGTAAATCCGTTGATTTCATAAAAAGAAAAAATATAAAGAATGAATATGTGTTTTAATTGAATACAGAAAATTAGATATTGATAAAGCACGAATATCAAAGAAAGGATAAAAAATGAAAAATTACAAATTGCTAGTTACTGCCATTATTGCTATTGGTATTATACTATTGGGAACATCAAATCCTTATGTAAAATTTGATAAAGTTACCAACTTAATCAATAGAGGAGTTTCGTCAAATAAAGAAATCTTAATTTATATCGATCCAGGACATCAAGAAAAAGGTGATAGTAATTTAGAACCAATTGCACCAGGTTCTCCCAATAAAAAACCAAAAGTGTCATCTGGAGCAACTGGAGTTGCTACAAAAAAACCTGAATATGTTTTAAATCTAGAAGCATCTACAGTTTTAAAAAACATTCTTGAAAGTAAAGGTTTTAAAGTTAAAATGACGAGAGAAGCCCATGATGTAAACATAAGCAATGCGGAAAGAGCAACTCTAGCAAATAAAGATAAAGCAGATATGGTTATTAGGATACATGCAGATAGTTTAGATAACTCAGGAAAAACAGGAACATCAATTTTAATACCTCAGGAAAATGGAAAATATACTTCATCTATATACGAATCTAGTTACAAATGCGCGGAGCTTATAAAATCTAGTATGGAAAAATCTAATATTCAAGTTAATGGAATTTTTCAAAGGGATGATTTAACAGGATTTAACTGGTCGCAAGTTCCTGTAGTTTTAGTAGAAATGGGATTTTTAAGCAACTATAATGAGGATCAAATGATGTCAAATCCTAAATATCAGAGAAAATTGATGCAGAGTATAGCTGATGGTATAGAGAAAAATTTTAAAACAGATAATAAGCAAAATAAAAACTAAAGAATGTTTAAAATAACCCCTGATAAGTAATGTAAGAATTTTTACGATTAATGACTAAATTTCGTAGTTCTTACATTATTTTTATTTAAAACACCGGTATAGCTTGAATAAAATCGAAAATAACTATAATATAGAATAGTAAAATTTTTTAGAGGGGTGTTAAAATTGCTAGTAGCAGAAAATATCAACCATGGATTTGGAGCGAGAACAATACTTGAAAATGTATCATTTAGACTTAGAAAAGGCGAACACATTGCTTTAGTAGGTGCAAATGGTGAGGGTAAATCAAGTTTTTTAAATATAATTACAAATAAATTAATGCCTGATGCAGGTGAGATAAGATGGTCTTCTAGAGCTACTGTAGGCTATCTAGATCAACATACAGTACTTAGTAAAGGTAAAACTATTAGAGAAGCGCTTAGAGAGGCATTTAAGAATATGTACGATCTAGAAAAAGAAATGATAGATATATATGACAAGATGGGTGAAGCTACTGATGATGAGATGGCAAAATACTTAGAAGATACGGCTGAGATCCAAACAATTCTTGAAAACAGTGGTTTTTATATAATAGATGCAAAGATACAAGAAGTAGCAAATGGGCTTGGATTAGGCGAAATTGGGCTTGATAAAGATGTTACAGATTTAAGTGGAGGACAGAGAACAAAAGTTTTGCTTACAAAACTTCTGTTAGAAAATCCTACTATACTTGTACTTGACGAGCCGACAAATTACTTAGATGAGGATCATATAACTTGGTTAACAAAATATTTACAAGAATACGAAAATAGTTTTGTGCTTGTATCACATGATATAGATTTTATAAATAATACTTGTAATGTCATATATCATCTAGAAAATGCAGAGCTTAATAGATATAAAGGAAACTACGATGAGTTTGTAAGGCTTAATGAGATTAAAAAACGACAAGAGGAGCAAGCTTATGATAAGCAAGTTGAAGAACGAAAAAGATTGGAAGATTTCGTCGCTAGAAATAAAGCAAGAGTAGCTACACGTGGAATGGCAAATAGTAGACAAAAACAGCTTGATAAAATGGATATACTCGAAAGACCAAGAGAAAAAGTTAAACCTACTTTTGAATTCAAAGAAGCAAGAGCTTCAGGTAAGATACTGTTTGAAACTGAAAATCTCGTGCTAGGATACGATGAAGCACTAACTAAACCATTAAATTTTATGCTAGAAAGAGGGAGAAAAATTGCTCTTAAAGGTATGAATGGTATTGGTAAATCTACTTTATTAAAGACAGTATTAGGTATAATAAAGCCATATGATGGAAAAGTTGAGTTAGGTGACTATATAGAACTTGGATACTTTGAGCAAGAAAGCTCTAGAGAAAATTCTAATACTCCAATGGATGAGGTATGGCAAGAATTTCCAGGATTATCAAACTTTGAGGTTAGACAATCACTTGCAAAATGTGGACTGACTAATGATCATATAACTAGTCAAATGAGAGTTTTAAGCGGTGGAGAAGCTGCAAAGGTAAGACTATGTAAAGTTATGTTAAAGGGAATAAATTTCTTAGTACTAGATGAGCCGACGAACCACCTTGATGTAGAGGCTAAAGATGAGCTTAAAAAAGCAATAAAAAACTTTAGAGGAACAGTACTTTTAGTAAGTCATGAGCCTGAATTCTATATGGATATAGTTGATGATGTTTGGAATATAGAAGATTTTACAACAAAAATAGTTTAATCTTTTGGGGAGGGAAAACTATGGATGAAATCGATAAAAACTATAGTTCAATTAAAATAGAAAAAAGAAAAGTTAAAATTATTTATATTATTACTGAAAAAGATTGGTTAGAGATAAATAAACTTTTTTATAAAATATATGGCAAGAAAAGAAAGATATTTCTTTGGCTTATGACAGCACTAACTTTAATACTATTTATTTATAGAACTTATACAGTATATGAACTTTATATAAATAATATAAATCGTTTTCAGACAATTGGAAGTTTAAATAAGTATTTAGTTAATGTTGGCCTACTGTTTATAATTTTCTTATGGATGTTGTGGCTAAACGTTATAGATGATAGAAGGGGTATCAAAAAAAGCTATCGTATGAATAAAGCTGTTCTTGCAGAATGTGAGTTAACTTTTGATGATGAAGGTGCGATTTCAAAAAGGGAATCTACATGTAAAAACTATAAATGGGATGCAGTAGAGAATGTATTTGCTTTTAAAAAGTATATATTAATAATGTTTACTAGAAATCAGGGATATTTTTTAAAAAGAGAAGATATAGCCAAAGATGATATAGAAACTCTTATGAGCATAATAAATAATAACTGTGATGGTAAAGTACAAGTTTTTGATAAATAAAATATAAAAGCATAGTCAAGTTTTATTGGCTATGCTTTTTTTCTTATACTATAATTTTTAGTATATTCAACTATTAATATACAGCGGAAGAGCAGAGAACAGAAATGCATACAAGTCGTTAAATATGCTATAATAAATCAATAGGAAGGATGGTGTAAGGGGTGAACAAAGGCTTAAATATACTATTTTCTATATTTTTTAGTTTATTGATAATTGGCGCAGCAGTTAGGATAACTGTAGGTTTTAGAGATCTTTATTACTACGATATCGATAAATTAAAAATAACAGAGATGTCAGGAATGTCAAAACAAGATATAAAGCTAAACTATGATTACCTAATCGACTACAATCTAAATAAAAAAGTAGATAGTTTTAAGTTGCCAACTTTACCATCATCTGAGTTTGGAAAAATTCATTTTGAAGAAGTTAGAGAGATTATCCAAAATGTAATAAAGTTATTTTACATATGTATCGTAGTTTGTTTATTTGGAACAATATTAAGTGTTAAAAAGAAGAATATTGATATACTTAAAATAACATCTATTTCTTTAATAGTAATGCCTATTGTGGTTTCAATTCCTATATTAGTAAATTTTGAAAGAAGTTTTGTTGTTTTTCATGAGTTGCTTTTTAGTAATGATTACTGGATATTTGATCCAGCGTTGGATCCTGTAATTATGATGCTACCAGAGCAGTTTTTCTTGCATGCAGGGTTAATGATTTTAATTTTAATACTTTTTACAAGTATTTTTCTATATTTATCTTATAGATTTTTTAGAAGGAAGTTGACAAGGTAATAGAAGATTTAGTATATATGGCATTTAAAACAGCTGAACATGCAGATGGAGATGAACGTATTTTGGTTAGTAGGCTTAGAAAGTCAGATTGTTATAGCCATAGAACTAAAAGAAGACTCGTTACGAGAGTAAAAGTTCATATCATTTATGCAAAAGAGTTTTATTAGGAATATTCTAGAAATAAATTTAGACATAGATAAGAAAATCTGTTATAATATGTTTGGAATTCAATATGTAAACAGAAAGGGATGAATTGAGGTCATGAACATATAATCTATTTTATTGATTTAAAGTATTATTAATTGATTAAATCTGTGTATACAGATTTGGTTTTGTGATGCTTAAATTAAGGAGAGTAGATTATATATTGACTAGTTCATGTCTAGCTCAGTTTTTATGCCCTTTTTTGGTAATCTCTCCTTAATTAAGTTTTAATAAGGAGAGATTTTTTATTACTATAACATACATGTATTTAAGTTAATAAATAGATGAGATATAAAGTTTTAATCTTTTTTGCTAGCAATCTTAACAATATCTTGGAATCTACTCATTATGTACTCGTAATTATTCTTTTTATGTGGCAACATACATTTAGAGCAGTCTTTTACTCCGTTTTCCATAAAATTTGGATTACCGCCACAATTTTTACCTAGTGCATATAGTGGGCAGTAACAAAACAGACAGTTAAATTCATCAGGCTTATCTGTTTTATGGCATGGGAAGTATTCGCAGTCTTTGTGATTGAAAAATTTATAGTTATCAGTCATTTTGGTCCTCCTTAATTATATAAAAAATATTTTAATTTATAGTAAAACATTTATTGGCGATAATAATATTATACAATAATTATTATGAGATACATATGTATGTATATTCAAAATAATAATTCTAATGTTATAATTATCAAAAGCGATAGAATAAGTTTAATTCAAGAGGTGAACGTATGGAAAAAATGGAATTATTAGAAAAAGAACATGAGAAGGCATTACTTGTAGGATTGAACTTGACTACAAATGTCAAAAGAAGTGATGATATTGATATAAATGATTCTATGAAAGAATTAGAAGAACTTGCAAAAGCAGCAGGTGCAGAAGTCGTTGGGAGCTTAATTCAAAACAAACAATCAATAGATGCGGCATTTTATTTAGGAAAAGGTAAGATAGAGGAAATTGCTGCTTATTCTAAATCTTTAGATGCTTCTTTAGTTATATTTAACGATGAACTTTCTGGTTCACAAATAAGAAATATAGAAGATGCTGTAGGAGTCAAAATAATTGATAGAACTACACTGATATTAGACATATTTGCGCAGAGAGCGATGAGTAAAGAAGGTAAACTTCAAGTGGAATTAGCTCAGCTTAGATATAGACTTCCAAGACTTTATGGAATGGGAGGTCAAATGAGTAGAACAGGAGCAGGGATTGGAACTAGAGGTCCTGGTGAGCAGAAGCTAGAAGTTGACAAAAGACATATACTAAATAGACAATCGGATATAAGAAAAGAGCTTAAACTTGTCAAAAAAAATAGAGAAACACAGAGAATACAAAGAAAGAAGTCTAATACTCCTATTGTTGCATTAGTTGGTTATACAAATGCAGGAAAATCGACTCTTCTTAACGAATTAATTAAAACACATAAAGATTATCATCAAGATAAGGAAGTTTTTCAAAAAAATATGCTATTTGCAACACTCGATGTTACTCTAAGAAAAGCTAGCTTGCCAAATAAAAAAGAATTTTTAGTGGTTGATACAGTTGGATTCGTAAGCAAACTTCCTCATGATTTAATAGAGGCATTTAAAGCTACCCTAGAAGAGGTTCAATATGCAGATCTAATTCTTCATGTTATCGATGCTACAAATGAAAGCTTTGAGATCCAGCAAAAGACTACAGACAAAGTACTTAAGGAGCTGAATATCGAAGACAAGAAACAAATCCTTGTTTATAATAAAGTAGATAAATTAGAGTTAGATATATATCCTAAAAACCAAGAAGATGTGGTATACATTTCAGCAAAACAGGGCATAAACATGGATAAACTTATGAATATGATCGAAGAATCTTTAATGGATGATATGTATGATGTTAATTTACTTCTTCCATATGATATGGCCAATGTATTTAGTGAGCTTAAAAATAAATACACTATTGAGAAATTTGAATATGTAGAAGATGGTATAGAAGTAAGTGTAAGTTTGAATGAAAAAGATTTTAATACTTATCAAAATTTTATTTTAGAGAAGTAGGTAAGAAATGTGAGAATATCTTGGGAGAATATAGATGTAATAGATGACTTTTTTATAACATATCTTCTATATAAAGAGTCAAAGTCAGTTCCGCAAATAAGCATAATTAGAAATTTATCAGAAGAAGAGGTTAAGGATCAGATTATTGAGGCAAAGTTAGCGATTAGAGAGTATCAAAAAGAAAAAGGTAACCAAAAAGAAGATTTACTTGATGAATTCTTGAAGTTAAATAAATCCAACAGGCTTGATTTTATGGATAGCTTAGATGATAAAAAAATGTTATACTTTAAGAGAAGACTCTTTAAAAGAATAACTGAAGAGAAAAATGCTGAAGATCTTATATCGCTTATATGGGCGACAGGCGAACTTAAAGACTCTAGGTTTTTAGATTTGCTTCATCAACTTACAGATCATAGACATTCAGATGTTAGAAGAATAACTTATTCAGCCCTTAGAAAGATAGGATCAAAGGAAAGCAAAGAGTTTTTAGAGAAGGGTCTATATGATTCAAACGCTCAAACTAGACAGTATTCGGCAAAAGCACTATCAGAAATAGGCGATGACGTTAGTTTGAAGATATTAAAGCGTTTAAGTTCACAAAACAAAAACTCAGAAAAAGGTTATGTATTGAGAGCATATGATGAGGCAATCAATACCTTAGAACAACATAAAATTTAATATAACTTACTAATGCTAATCATAATGTATCTCTTAAAATCAAGACTATTTAATTATTTGGGAGGGGTTAGAAATGATAGTTAGACGTTGTGCAGGTGGAGTAGTGTTTTACGCAAATAAAGTACTGTTATTAAAAAACGACAGAGGAGAGTGGACTTTACCAAAGGGGAAAATTTCTGGGGGAGGTTTACCTTTTGAAAGCGCTGTCGAAAGAGTTAAACATGAATCCGGAATTACGGCTTATATGGTAGATATTGCTGGTGACACAATGTATGAATTTTTCTCAAGAAGTAGACAGCAAGAGGTATGTAACGCAGTTATGTGGTATGTAATGGAAGCGGAAGATACGAAGTGTGTACTTGCTCCTGAATTTAGTGACGGTGGATTTTATAAACTTAAAGATGCATTGGGGATGCTCACTCACAGTAAAGAAAAAGCATTAGTTGAAATATCATATAAAAAATATAAAGATCTTAAAAAATTAGTATCAGAAAAAGAAAATGTAGCTTACTAAAAATGCAGATAAAACCAAAAGAGAGGGATCGAGTCCTCTCTTTTATTTTTTGAAACAAGAGAATCTAAAAAATTTATTCTAAAATAAATAGATTGGAGGTAACTATGGCTTACAAAACACTTCATGAATTTGGAATGGACGTAGTAGAGATAGAGAGATCCAGATTCCTAGGATATGCAAAACCGATAAAGACTGAAGCAGAAGCAATTCAATTTATAAATGAGATTAAAAAGAAACACAAAGATGCTACACACAATGTTTGGGCATACATTGTTGGAGAAAATATGAATATACAGAGATACAGTGATGATGGTGAACCACAAGGTACAGCTGGGATTCCTACATTAGAGGTAATAAAAAAAGAAGATTTAAGAGATGTAGTAGTTGTAGTTACTAGATACTTCGGAGGTATTAAACTAGGTGCTGGCGGTCTTGTTAGAGCATATACTAGAGGTGCAAAAATAGGACTTGAAGCGGGAAGAATAATAGATAAGGTTTTGTATCAAGAGGTAAAGATAGATCTCGATTATACTTTACTTGGAAGAGTTCAAAATGAGATAATGAACTTAGGATTTTACATAAAAGATATAGTTTATGAAGATAATGTAAATATACTTGTATATTCTAAAATAGAAAATATAAAGTCGTTTACTAAAAAAATAGTAGATATAACTAGTGATAAATGTAAAATAGTATTAGGAGAGGAATTCTACTTATCAGAAGAGAATGGAATTATAATTGAATAAAAAAGAATAGAGTGATCAGAACATACTTTAGATTTGGTATGTTCAATATCACTCTATTTTTATTTGTAATGTTAAACCCATATACACAACTTATGTTTTTGAAAAACCCTTTTTAATTTCTAAAAAACCAACAATAAGCAAAAATATACCAAACAATCTCTTTAGTATATCAGCTTTTATATGTGTAGAAAGTAAAGAACCAAACATAGCTCCTAAAATTCCGAACAAAGCGATAGGTATAACTATTTTAATAATAACATTTTTATTTTTTATGTGTATTAAAAGAGCTACAAGTGTCATTGGGATTGAAGCGAGTAAATTCACACTTTGTGCAATTTTAGTATCAATTCCAGCTAGTAGTACAAGTGCAGGAATTAATATTGTTCCGCCTCCTAGCCCCATACCACCGATTATACCTGCAATTAAACCTATCAGTGTATAAAACATTCTAAAACACCATCCTTAAAGCTGCAATTATCATTATTAACCCAAAAGAAATTCGAAGAAATTTACCCGTTACTTTGCTAAGAAGTTTTGCCCCTATATACCCTCCTATAATACTACCTATCGCAACCTTGATAGTTAAATTAGTATCGTATATTCCAGAGGAAACATAAAAAATAGAACTTGTTGTAGTAAGGAAAAATATTATAGCTAACGCAGTTGCATGAGATTTATGCTCTTCTGTTTTTCCTATATTGTTTAATATAGGAATTAATAAAATTCCTCCGCCTGAGCCAAATAACCCATTAACAAAACCGGAAAAGAGACCTATAATAGTGTTTATAAAATTGAATTCTGTATCTTTAATTTTGATATTTTTCATTTAATCACCTATTATTTAAATTGCCCAAAACTGATAATTATATTACTTAATATATATATAAATATAATTATCAGTAATTGATAGTATATTAAAGACGATACATCGTATTGATTGTCAAAATTTGTGATATAATATGACTATAAAAAATAGATAGTTTTTAGAGGAGAAGAGAGATGAGCACAAGAAGAGAACAGATAAATAGTACAGTAAAGTGGATCCAAGAAAAAGTAAAAGAGTCGCATTCTAAAGGCTTAATTGTTGGAGTTTCTGGTGGAATAGATTCTGCTGTAGTTGCTTATTTAATAAAAAAGGCATGCCCAGAAAATTCTTTAGGAGTAATAATGGATATAAAAAATAGTTCTGTAGATATGGAAGATGCGCTAAAAGTTATCAATGGATGTGGTATAAAACATCTAAACTTAGATTTACTTACTCCGCATGAAAATATTTTGAATATTGTGGTTCAAGGCCTTGAAGAAAACGATTTATTCAAAGAAGACTACCTTAGAATAACTGATGCAAATCTTAGAGCTAGACTTAGAATGAGCACTATATACGCTATAGCAAATAATTTAGGATACTTAGTAGTAGGAACAGATAATGCAGCTGAGTTATATACGGGATATTTTACAAAGTATGGAGATGGTGGCGTTGATATACTTCCACTTGCAAATTTATCGAAAGCAGAAGTTTACGAATGGGCTAAAGATCTTGGAGTTGATGACAGCCTTATAAATAAAAAACCATCTGCTGGACTTTGGGAAGGACAGACTGATGAAAATGAAATGGGTACAACTTATGATATGATAGATGAAGTAATAAATGGAAGAACTGAAGAAGTACCGCAAAAAGATTTAGATATTATAAATAGATTGCATAAAACTAGTGAGCACAAAAGAACAACTCCCCCAAAACCACCGAAGTTCTAATTTACTAATAAAGAGATATATGATAAAATCTACAATGGAGTTAAATTTCAATATTTAATAATTTGAATAATAATTATACGTATAAGGAGTGGTATTATGGGACGTATAGGGAATATTATCAACAGAAAAGGAAAGCAAGATGCCCAAAGAGCTAAAATATTTACAAAACATGCTAGAGCTATAGCAGTTGCAGCCAAAGAAGGCGGAGGAGATCCGGAATACAATGCAACACTAAAGACAGCTATTGAAAAAGCTAAGGCAGATAATATGCCAAATGATAATATAGATAGAGCGATAGCAAAAGGTGCTGGTGCAGGTGCTGGTGAAAACTTTGAAAATATAGTATATGAAGGATACGGACCTGGTGGAGTAGCAGTTATTGTAAACACTCTAACTGACAATAAAAATAGAACAGCAGGGAATGTAAGATTCTACTTTGATAAGAATGGTGGAAATCTAGGAACTTCTGGCTGTGTTTCATTTATGTTTGATAGAAAAGGACAAATACTAGTTGCATCTGGAGATGGAGTAAGTGAAGATGAACTTATGGATACAGCACTAGAAGCTGGAGCAGAAGACTTTATAACAGAAGAAGAAGGATATGAAGTAGTAACAGCACCAGAAGATTTCAATGCAGTAAGAGATGAGCTAAAAGCTAAAGGATATGAATTTTTAAGTGCAGATATTAAAATGATCCCACAAATGACTTCTAAATTAACTGAGGAAGATCAATTAAAAATGATGGACAAACTTATAGATATGCTTGAAGAAGATGATGATGTACAAGATATCTATCATAACTGGGAAATGGAATAGGTATTTGCCAAAGATTGAAATATCAACACTTATATCTTTCTAGCATCTGTTTAATTGTATAAAACTGGCTTTTATGAGCTTCTATTTAAGATATATGTTTGAAATTAAGTGTAAAATTGTAATGATGTACGTACAGATAGTTAAGGTATATGTTTTTGACTTTAATTACTATGTACGTTCGGAGAGTTAAGATATACGACACCTCCAAATCATGTTTGCATAGTGTATGTGAATATGATTTGGAGGTGTTTTTTGTGCTTATAGAAGATATCTATAAAGAGTACATTTGAGAAATTAAAGTAAGGAACTATACAGAAAGAACAATTAAGGGATATAAGAATATTTGAATAAGGTAGCAGGAGATAGGGGTAGCAATTATATGGAGGAGAAGAAGATTGAATTTAAGTTAGAAAAAAATAAAGCCATAAAAGAATTAGATTATATCAATATTTATTGTAATAGGTTATACTGTTAGAAAATAAATAATTTACTTGGAGGAAATTAATGAACGATAAAATAAAAAAAGAACTTATTAG
Source organism: Metaclostridioides mangenotii (assembly GCF_018917235.1). Lineage (GTDB taxonomy): Bacteria > Bacillota > Clostridia > Peptostreptococcales > Peptostreptococcaceae > Metaclostridioides. The sequence goes on along the minus strand of NZ_JAHLOF010000003.1, from coordinate 73,307 downwards.
TTGGTTCAAAACAATATGTATATCAATGTTTTTAGCTATTGGAATTACTCTTTTCATCAAACCTACAGTAGTTAGTGGAGAATCGATGTATCCTACATTAAATGATAAAGAATACTTAATTGTTAATAGACTTTCATATCTTAATGATGTTCCAAAAAGAGGAGATATTATTGTTTTTAAAACAGATTTAATTGACCATAAAACAAACAAAAATAAAAATCTAGTTAAAAGAGTAATTGCATTACCAGGTGAACATGTAGTTATTAAAAATAGTGAAGTTTTTATTGATAACGAAAAGTTAAACGAAAGTTATTTACATGGAGTTTATACAAATGGGGAGGTAGATATGATTGTTCCTCAAAATTACATATTTACTATGGGTGATAATAGACCTAAAAGTAAAGATAGTCGACAAATTGGTGCTATCAATTTAGATGATATAATTGGAAAAATTAGCATAAGGTTATATCCATTTAATGAAGTTGGAACAGTAGAGTAAGTAAATATAAATTTTGCTTCAAAAATTTAGAAAAAATTTAGATCCCGCAAACGACTTCTCAATTAACTGAGGAAGATCAATTAAAAATGATGGACAAACTTATAGATATGCTTGAAGAAGATGATGATGTACAAGATATAAAACTGGATTTTATTAGCCTTTTATTATGATATGATGTACGTACAGAGAGTGAAGATATACTACACCTCTGAGATATGTTTATATAAGTGATAATACTATATAAATATGCTTGGAGGTGTTTTTTACGTGCTTATATATGATGTTTAATATTAAAAAACATAAGGAGTTTTTATCGTATTGTGGCACAGAGGAGTACTGCCTAAATAATACATATATTAATGCCAGAAATAGCTGTATAGTAGCTCTTTTGGTTGATACTGGAGTTATAATTTCTGAACTGTGTTATAATAAAATTAGAGATGCGAGAGAGATTTCTCTAGCATTATATCCTTCTTTTATTAAAATTTCTATTTTCTCTTTCAATTGTGGTAAGGTGTTTACATCTCATAGTTAGATTTCCTTATATATAAAATTTTATGCCGCAACATAGTGTTACATGTAAAGCGCTAACTATGAGCTTTTTTAATTTGTCGTACTTGATTATACAATTCGTTTTTTATATAAAATTTGTTATTATTTTAGATTTTATCAAAAAATAGGACTAGTATAGTAAATTTCGCAATAATTAGTTTTGGAGGGAAGTGTTTGAGTGTTACCAAAGTTATTTAGAATGAAGAAAGAAAATGAACTAACAAAGGAGCAAATGGGTAAGGATATAGTAGCAGGAATTATAGTTGCTATAATAGCTCTTCCATTATCTATAGCTTTAGCCATATCATCTGGAGTATCTCCAGAAAAAGGACTTATAACTGCTATATTTGCAGGATTTGTAATATCTTTTCTAGGTGGTAGTAAGGTTCAAATCGGTGGACCAACAGGGGCATTTGTTGTAATAGTTTATGGTGTAGTTAAAACCTATGGAATAACTGGACTTATAACGATCACAATGATGTCAGGAATTATATTGGTAGTTATGGGACTACTTAAATTTGGATATTTAATAAAATATGTACCGCAAACTATAACAGTAGGGTTTACTAGTGGTATAGCAGTAACGTTACTTACAACTCAGTTGAAGGACTTCTTTGGACTTAGAATAAAAGATGTACCAGCTGAATTTATAGAAAAGGTAGGAAGCTATATACATAATATATCTACTTTTGATATAGTATCATTTCTAATAGGATTAGCATGTATTTTAATATTAGTTTACTGGCCTAAGGTAAACAAAAAAATACCAGCTTCAATAATAGTATTAATATTATCTACTTTACTTGTAAACCTATTTAATCTACCAACTGATACAATAGGTTCTAGGTTTAATGAAATATCATCATCTATACCAAAACCACAAATACCGCATATTGATTTACAAACAATTACAACTTTAATAAAACCAGCTATAACGATTGCTTTGCTAGGTGCGATAGAATCGTTACTTTCTTGTGTAGTTTCTGACAATATGATAAATGATAAGCATGATTCTAATATGGAACTTGTGGCACAAGGACTTGGAAATATGGCATCTTCAATATTTGGTGGGATTCCAGCAACTGGAGCTATAGCTAGAACAGCGGCTAATGTTAGAAATGGGGGTAAAAGTCCTATATCAGGTATGGTACATGCTATAACATTATTACTTATAATGGTTGTATTAATGCCTCTTGCTAAACTTATACCAATGACAACACTAGCGGCAATACTTATAGTAGTTTCTTATAATATGGGAGAATGGTCTCATTTTAGAAAGTTATTATCTTCAAGTAAATCGGATGCATTAGTATTAGTTGTAACATTTGTATTTACAGTAGTATTTGATTTAGTATTTGCAATAGGAGTAGGTATGACCATACATTATGTATTGAAATTCGTAAAAAGTAGAAGAAAAAAAGAAGAGGATGAATTGAAAGCGGCTTAATACACTAAGTGATTTTTTAATTTACTATGTACGTTCGGAGCGCAAATGAATGCGACACCTCCAAATCTGTTTACATGATGTATGTGAATATGATTTGGAGGTTTTTTTTGAGATTATAAATGATCTCTATAGAGAGTATATTTATGAAATTAAAGTAATGAATTATACTAAATGGACAGTTTATACAATACTGATTAACAAGCCCTTTTTTAAAAGATAATTATTAAATATATAATATATAACTAGTCGTAAAATAAGTTTTTTGGAATTGACTAGCTATTACCTAAGTAATATGTAAGATTATTAGCAATAAGTGCAACAAAGCATGAATTTGTAGAGAATTATTTATTTTTATAGTATATTGAATTTAAGAATGGAGGAGACAATGAAAATTAATATTTTAATAGATAAATTTTTAAATAAAGACGAAATTGAAATTAAAGTAAGTCCTGAGAATATAAACCTAGGACAAGATTTAAAAAAATACGTAAGACAAAATTCAAATTTAACAGTTATAAATGCGACAAATGATAAAAAACTCCAAGTAAATATCAATGATATCTTAGAATTTCATTCAGATGGGCATATGTGTTGTGTAAAGATGAAATCTAAAAAAGTTTACTTAATAAACAAGCGATTAAAAGAAATAGAAAAGTTAGAGTATGCACATTTTATAAAAATCAATAATCAAACAATCATTAATTTAAATGAAATTAAGGAATTTTCATCTGCACCAAACGCAAGATTAGAAGTGATACTAAGTGATGGAGCATCTCACTTTGTAAATAGACACTATGTAAAAATAATAAAGGAGAGGTTATTATGAATAAACAATTAAAATCATCTTTTTTTCAAACTTTTTCAATTACATTTATATGGATTTTATTATTAATATCTATATTTTTAAATGATATAACATTTTCAGTTAATTATACATGGAATCTAGTAGGTATAAGTGCTATTTCTGCGAGTATATTCGGTATAATGTACCCAGCCTTATGGAATTTCTCATCTATGAAAGCTTTTAACAAAATTGCTATATCATCTATTGTAAATACATTAGGCGGATTAGTTGCAGTTTGGTTATTTTCAATTTCTATGTTTAACTTTATAAAACCATGGATAATTGGTATATTTATACTTACAGTAATAGGTCATATTATCAGTTTTTATTTTTACTCAAAGTGGTATAATGATAAAAATTCTGATGAATTAAATAATTTATTAAAAAAATAACCAGTTACTAACTTTTACTTTTATCAAAAACTAAAATAACAAAATAGTGATTGATATTATTTGCAAAGGTATAGTAAAACGAATGTTAATAATACGACACCTCCAAATCTGTTTGCAATGTATGTTATATATGATTGGAGGTGTTTTTTGTGTTTATAGATGCTTTGGATAGATGGACGTTTTTATTTATAACTCATAATAACGAAATAGCTAACAGTGCAGATAATATTATAAAAATTAATGATGGTAAAATTACTTCCTAAAAATTATTGGTAAAAAGAGATGTTATCATAAATATATAGGTCTGCTCTTGTTTCAATTTGAAGTCTAAGAAAAACTACATTTTAGTTTATATAAAGAAAAAAATAAACAATAAATGGAAAAATAATTGAAATTATTATTATTATTAGATTTAAAAATGAATTTTTGCTAAATTATTAAAGTATTTTATCGTTTATAGAATTATTATTTAATTTGCTGTATTTTGTATGTATTGACATCAAAATTTAACTGATATAAAATTAAGTTAAGATATATAGCTGATTACATAACAATTTAATGTAAATATAATATAGTAGCTATATAATTAAAACAAATTAGACAGGAGGATGTGTAGTATGAGTAAAAAGAAAGTGTTAGTGCCAATAGATGGAACAGAGAGAAGTATGCATTCCCTGGAATTTATAAAAGACATATTTGATAAAGATGAAGTAATTATAGAAATCATGAATGTTAAGGAGCTAGTTTTTGTAGATGGTATATCATTAGCTGAAGAAATTAAAAATTCTGAAGCGCTTGGTAGAAGAATACTAGATAAAGCAGTTGATATAATGGGAGATTACGAGGTAAAAGTTCACTTTACTTTTGGATATGCTGGAGATGAGATTATACGAAAAGCTAAAGAAGAGAACTTCGACTATATAGTAATGACTAAATCAACTAAAAAAGGGTTAACAAGAATGATAGGATCTGTTACAGCTAGCGTAGTGAAACAAGCGAATTGCATAGTAATGATAGTTCCAGAGTAAATTAATTAATTTTTAATAGAATAAACATTTTGCATTTGAGAATATTAGACCTTAAGTAGAAATTATCTACTTAAGGTTTTTTTGTACAGAGTTTTATTTATTAGCTTGACATTATTTATAATGTAATATACTATATAAATAATAGTAGTAATGATTACTACTTTTAAAATGTATATATACCAAGGAGGATTTTAAATGAATTTAAAAGGAACTAAAACAGAACAAAACTTATTAAATGGATTTGCTGGAGAGTCTCAAGCGAGAGTTAAGTATTCTTTCTATGCTTCTCAAGCTAGAAAAGAAGGATACAATCAAATAGCTGATATATTTGATGAAACATCTCATAATGAGAAAGAACATGCTAAGTTATGGTTTAAAGCTTTACATGACGATGGTATACCTCAAACTGCACAAAACTTAAAAGATGCAGCTGCTGGTGAAAACTATGAGTGGACGGATATGTATGCAAAATTTGCAGCAGATGCTAAAGAAGAAGGATTTACAAAGTTAGCTTACTTATTCGAGGCTGTTGGCGCAATAGAAAAAGAACATGAAGAAAGATACCTAAAACTTTTACAAAATTTAAATGATGGTACAGTATTTAAAAAAGGTAACACTGTAGTTTGGAAATGCCAAAACTGTGGACATATACATGTAGGTACAGAAGCTCCTGGATTATGTCCAGTATGTGCTCATCCTCAAGCGTTCTTTGAAGTTAAGTCAGAAAACTATTTATAAGAAATTGATGATATAGTGAAATTTTCTAAACAAAGGGATATGATCTTGGAAGCTGTAAGGGAAAGTGTTGAGCACCCTACAGCTGATTGTATCTACGAAAAGCTGAAAAAGGACAATCCACATTTAAGCTTGGGTACAGTCTATAGAAATCTATCGCAATTATCAAGGAATGGATTAATTAATAAGGTAAGTTTTCCAGGTGAGGCTGATAGATTTGATGGCATGCTTAGTAAACACTATCATTTTAAATGTAATGTATGCGGGAAAGTACTAGATATAAAATCAGATAAAATTTCAAATTTAAATGATTGTATAGCTAGGGAAAAGGGTATAAAGATAACATCAAGCAATATTAGCTTCAATGGCATTTGCTCTGATTGTGAAAATACAGAAATTAATACAGGGGAAACCGGAGAAATATAAAATAAAAAAAGAGAATATTGGAGGGATCGATTATGAGTACACCTAAATTTTATTATTGTGAGTCTTGTGGAAATATAGTAGAAATGATAGAGGATTCAGGAATAGAGCTAGTATGTTGTGGGGATTACATGCAGGAATTAGAACCAAATACTACAGACGCTGCTAATGAAAAACACGTTCCTGTAATTGAAGTGAATGGAAATACTGTTAAAGTAACAGTAGGAAGTACAATACATCCAATGGGTGATGAACATCATATATCTTGGATAGTACTTTATACAGAAAATGGATGTCAACGTAAATACTTAGATCCAAACGGTAAACCAATAGCTACATTTGAGTTAGCGGATGGAGATAAAGCTGTAAGTGCATACGAATACTGTAATCTACATGGATTATGGAAAGCTGATGTTTAGAATTTAATATATAAAATACAAATAAAAGGTTGTCTCATTTATGAGGCAACCTTTTTGATTTTCTATATATAAAATATATAAAAATGATTAATATTTTTATTTTATTATTATTTTTAATTTATAACCTAGACTTCTCGTCTATCTATTTTAAAACCAAGTCTTTTTTCTATCTCATATAACATATTATTGTTCTTTGGAGAGATAAAGGTACAAGTATAACCTTTTTCACCAGATCTTCCGGTTCTACCCATTCGATGTATATAGTCTTCGTATTGTTCTGGGATATCATAATTGTAAATTGAATCGACTCCGCCTATATCAAGTCCTCTAGATGCAACATCTGTAGCTATTAAATACTGCACTTTTAGATCCCTGAAAGACTTCATAGTTTTCTCTCTTTTAGCCTGACTTATATCACTATGGATTTTATCGCAGTTAAAACCTCTTTGCTTAAGCTCAGCGTCTAATTTATCTACTCTTCTTTTAGTTCTACAGAAAATTATTGACATAAAAGGGTTGTCTTCTTTTAATGTTGTTACTAATGCATCTAATTTTTTTCTATCAGTAGTTTCAACTATTTCTTGTTTTATATTTGGAAGAACTTCGGTAGAAGTATCTATAGATATAATTTCAGGATTAACCATATATCTGTACATTAGTTTCTTAACTTGAGAATCTATAGTAGCAGAAAAACAAAGGTTTTGCTTATTTTTAGGAGTTTCCTTTAAAATTGCTTCTATCTCGTTTTTAAAACCTATAAATAACATCTGGTCAGCTTCATCTAAAACAAACATTTTTAATTTGCTAAGATCTATTGTCTTTCTATTAATATGATCTAGAAGACGTCCTGGTGTAGCAATAACCAGCTGTACATTACCTTTTAATTTATTTATTTGACCCGAAATATCTTTACCACCATATGCTGCAAGTATATTTATTTCTTTTGCCTTACTTAGCTTTTTAGCTTCTTCAGTAATCTGTAGTGCAAGCTCTCTTGTAGGAGTTAGTATAAGTGCTTGAACGTTTTTACTGTCGGCCGAAATCTGTTCGAATATCGGCAGTAGAAACGCTAGAGTTTTTCCAGTACCAGTCTTTGCTTGAGCAATAATATCTCTACCATACATTATTGGAAGTATGCTTTTTTCCTGTATTGGAGTTGGAGATTCTATTCCATTTTGCTTTAATACATTTATCATATTATCGTTTATTTTTAAATCTTTAAAATCCATTAAATTACCCCGCAATTTATTTATAATTTATAGCTATCTAATAATATCATACATGAGGAGCTATATCAATATTATTGCTTTTTAAGAGAAAATGATGCTTAATTCAAAAATTATTCAGAATTATTTTTTTAATAAGTGCTAAAATATCTGTTAAGACTAGGTTAAAATAAGAAAAAATAATTAATAAAATTAGTAAAATTACACAAAAAATATTAATAAATATGCATTTTATAGCTTAAATTATGCAAAAACTTTATTAAAAAAGAAGTTTAATAATTGATCAAAAATGTAGTGCAAATTTGAGAATTAAATTATATAATAGAATAAATAAATGAAAGATTAAAAAAACATCTTGCAAAATTTCGCAAAATGAACAAATTCAAAATTAGTATTCAAAAGTTAGTCGATAAAATGAAATATAAAAAAATTAGGGGGTCATAACATGAGCTTGATAGGAAAAGAAAATGGTAGAAAAATAAGAATAGTTGATACAACACTTAGAGATGGAGAGCAAACTGCGGGAGTAGTATTTGCAAACAGAGAGAAGATAATGATTGCGGAGATGCTGAGCGATCTAGGTATTGATCAATTGGAAGTTGGTATTCCAACTATGGGTGGAGATGAACTAAGAGCAATAAAAGATATATGCAATAGAAATTTGAAATCTAGTATAATGGCCTGGAATAGAGCAGTAATTTCAGATATTGAAAAATCTATAGAATGTGGAGTTGATTCAGTTGCTATATCAATATCTGTTTCAGATATACATATAGAGAATAAACTTAGAACTTCAAGAGGTTGGGTACTAGAAAATATGGCCAAAAGTGTTGAATTCGCTAAGAAAAATGGACTTTATGTATCTGTAAATGGAGAAGATGCTTCAAGAGCGGATATCGATTTCTTGACAGAGTTTATAGAAATAGGTAAGCAAGCTGGAGCTGATAGATTTAGATATTGTGATACAGTAGGCATAATGAATCCTCAACAAATTGGAAAAAATATAAAGACACTATATGATAGAACAAACTTTGACATAGAAATGCACACTCATAATGATTTTGGTATGGCGACTGCAAATGCACTGTCAGGAGTAGAAGCTGGTGCTAATTATGTTGGAGTAACAGTGAATGGATTAGGTGAAAGAGCAGGAAATGCAGCTTTAGAAGAAGTTATAATGGGACTTAAATTTTTATATGGATACAATGCAGACAATATAGATACTACTAAGTTTAAAGGAATCTGTGAGTATGTTTCGCAAGCTTCAAGCAGACAACTTCCAATATGGAAAGCAGTTGTTGGCGATAATATGTTTATTCATGAATCTGGAATACATGCCGATGGTGCTTTAAAAGACCCGCAAAATTATGAAGCATTTGATCCTAAAGAAGTAAATTTAGAAAGAAAAATTTTAATAGGAAAACATTCTGGTAGAGCTTCAATAGTAAATAAATTAAACGAATATGATATTCATGTGACACCAGAGATAGCAGGTAAAATATTAGAAGCCGTAAGAGCAACTTCAATTAGATTAAAGAGAAGTTTAATGGATAAAGAAATAATACATCTATACTGTGATGTTGTAGCAAAAGAAGAAACAATAAACACTGAAGTTGTGGGAGGTTAAGAATGGGAAGAAATATAGTTTATAAAATACTAAAGAAACATTTAGTTGAGGGAGAACTTGTAGCAGGAAACTCTATAGGTATAAAAATAGATCAAACACTTACGCAGGACTCAACGGGAACTATGGCTTACTTACAATTAGAAGCTATGGAAATAGATAGAGTTAAAACTAAGCGTAGTGTAGCATTTGTAGATCATAATATGTTACAACAAGGATTTGAAAATGCTGACGACCACAAGTACATTCAAACTGTAGCAGATAAATACGGAGTGTTATTTTCTAAGCCTGGAAATGGAATCTGTCACCAGGTATTTTTAGAAAGATTCTCAACTCCTGGTGATACTCTTCTGGGATCTGACAGCCATACTCCTACTGCTGGTGGTGTTGGAATGCTAGCGATGGGAGCAGGAGGATTAGATGTTGCAATAGCTATGGCTGGTGGAACGTATTATATAAATGCACCTAAAGTCTGTAAGGTTAATTTAATTGGTAAGTTAAATCCAATGGTTTCATCTAAAGATATTATACTTGAAGTACTTAGAAGAGAAACTGTAAAGGGTGGAGTAGGCAAAGTTTATGAATATGGAGGTGAAGGTCTAAAGTACCTTTCAGTACCTCAAAGAGCAACAGTAACAAATATGGGTGCTGAACTAGGTGCTACAACTTCTATATTCCCAAGTGATGCTAAAACAAGAGACTTTTTTAAAGCTCAAAATAGACTTGATGAGTGGGTTGAGTTAAAGGCTGATGATGATGCAACTTATGATCAAGAAATAACAATAGATTTATCTGAGTTAAAGCCACTTGCAGCGAAACCACATAGCCCAGATAATGTAGATGAGATATCAAATATTGGTGAAATAAAAGTAGATCAAGTTGCTATTGGAAGTTGTACAAATTCATCGTATGAAGATTTAATGAAGGTATCACAGATATTAAAAGGAAAAAAAGTTCATAAAGATGTTAGTTTGGTAATAGCTCCAGGATCTAGACAAGTAATGGAGATGATAGCAAGAAATGGAGCGTTAGGAGATATCATAAGTGCTGGAGGTAGAATATTAGAAAATTCGTGTGGACCTTGTATAGGTATGGGACAGTCTCCTGGTACTGATGCAGTTTCTCTTAGAACATTCAATCGTAATTTCTATGGTAGAAGTGGCACTCTTAGTGCAGATGTTTACTTAGTTAGCCCAGAAACTGCAGCAGTAAGTGCATTGGAAGGAGTGTTAACTGATGCATCAAAATACGAAATAACTTTTATAGATTTAGATGTTGATAAATTTTTAATTGACGATAGCATGATAATAAAGCCTTCAGAAATTGGTAATAATGTAGATGTTGTTAGGGGACCGAATATCAAACCATTCCCTGTTAGTAAAGAGTTAGAAGAAAGTATATCTGGAAATGTAGTACTAAAAGTTGAAGATAATATAACAACAGATCATATAATGCCTTCAAATGCTAAGCTACTACCATTTAGGAGTAATATTCCGTACCTATCAAATTTCTGCTTTAACACAGTAGATGAAGCCTTCCCTGACAGGGCCAAAGAAAATGGTGGAGGATTTATTATAGGTGGTGAAAATTACGGGCAAGGATCTAGTAGAGAACATGCTGCACTTGCACCTCTATATTTAGGCGTTAAAGGAGTGCTTGTAAAGAGTTTTGCGAGAATACACAAAGCAAATCTTATAAATAGTGGAATTGTTCCGATGGAATTTCTTAATGAAACTGATTACGACAAAATTAATCTATTAGATAAATTAGAATTCCCTAATATTTTGAATAAATTAGATAGTGGTTTAATTGAAATTAACAATCTTACTACTAATGAAAAGATATTAGTAAAGGTAGAGCTGTCTGATAAAGAAGTAGAAGTACTAAAAGCAGGTGGAAAACTAAACTACACAAAAAGAGAAACAGCAACTGCAAAATAAATAACTTTTACTAAAAGACAATCAAAAAAATACTATCAAAAAATATTGGAGGTACTAAGATGTACAAAGTTACGTTAATTCCAGGAGATGGAATAGGACCAGAAGTTTCAGGTGCTATGGTTAAAGTTGTAAAAGCTGCTGGTGTTGATATAGAATGGGATAAAGTAGAAGCTGGAGAATCTGTAATGGAAGAATACGGGACTCCTCTTCCTGATTATGTAATAGAAAGTATAAAGAGAAATAAAATAGCAATAAAAGGTCCTATTACTACGCCTGTAGGTAAAGGGTTTAGAAGCGTAAATGTTACACTGAGACAGGCGCTAGATTTATATGTGAATCTAAGACCTATAAAAAGTTTTAAAGGAATAAAGTCAAGATATGAAGATGTAGATTTAGTAGTTGTAAGAGAGAACACAGAAGATCTATATGCGGGTATTGAACATAAAATAGGTAACTATGGTGCAGAGAGTATAAAGCTTATCACGAGACCTGCTTGTGAGAGAATTGTTGACTTTGCTTGTAGATATATTAAAGAAAATAATAGAAAAAAACTAACAACTATACATAAAGCAAATATAATGAAGCTTACTGATGGTCTATTTTTAGAGGTTGCAAGGGAAGTTTCTGAGCAAAACGGTGTAGACCATGATGATGTTATAGTTGATGCAGCAGCTATGAATTTAGTTTTAAATCCAGAAAACTACGATGTTATGGTTATGTCTAATCTTTATGGTGATATACTTTCTGATTTAGGCGCTGGGCTTGTTGGAGGTCTTGGTATAATCCCGAGCGCCAATATAGGCAAAGAAGTAGCAATATTTGAAGCTGTACACGGTAGCGCACCTCAAATAGCGGGACAAAATAAAGCTAATCCAACAGCTCTTATACAATCTGCAATTATGATGCTTAGACATATAGGAGAACAGGACAAAGCGTTAAAAATTGAAAATGCACTTGAGCAAGTATTTTTGAAAGGTGAAAATTTAACTGTTGATTTAGGCGGAAGTGCTTCCACAACTGAGTTCGCAGACGAAATTTGTAAATATTTATAAATATTTAAGTGTTATTAATTAAAAGAGTATCTTTAGTCATATTGACTAATGATACTCTTTTAATGTATTTTTGAATTGAAGCTTTTAACTACAAATAAAAAGCTCTAAAATAAAAGCAAATAAAAAACTTGAAAGGTGGTAGAGAACTATATGATGGATATGCTTAAGAATAGAAGAAGTATTAGAAAGTACAAAGATAAGTCTATAGATAAAGAGACTGTAGAAAATTTATTTAAAGCAGGTTTATTAGCACCTACATCAAAGAATTCTAAATCTTGGGAGTTTATTGCAGTTGAAGATAAAGAAATTCTTAAAAAAATTTCTGAAAGTAGAGAAAATGGTGCAGCAAGATTTTTAGAAAATTCGCCTTTAGGAATTGTTATATTGGGAAATGAAGAAAAAAGTGATGTCTGGGTAGAAGATGCTTGTATAGCAGGAGCTTTTATACAATTGCAAGCTGTATCTTTGGGTCTTGGTTCATGTTGGATTCAAGTTAGAAATAGATTGTATACACAGAATGAAACTACAGAAACTTTTATAAAAAATCTATTAAACATACCGGAGAATTATAGAATTGAGTGCATTATATCTGTCGGATACCCAGATGAAGTTAAAAAAGGCTATGAAGATTCACAACTAAAATTTGAAAAAATTCACTTTAATAGGTTCTAGAAATATAATTTACGACAAAGATTTTGAAGTGTGTTGTTAGAAAATTAATCAACTTGTTAGAATTTAAAAGAATTTAACTATATATTTATAATACCATTTAGAAGGGTTTGAAGCTCCTCAATAGAAGTTATTGTCTATGATTGATACATAACGATAGAAACGAAAAGAGGAGGTAAATATGGCTATTTTTAAAACTAAAGAAAAAAAAGACTGGAAGCAAGATTACATTAAAGACTTTAATAACATGAGAGAAACATATGAACAGAAATTAAAAACTAAACAAGAAGAGATAGACTTATTAAAGTCAGAAATTGAAAGATTTAAGGATCATAGAAATTACCTTAAGCCTAAAGAGAAGCAGATTAAAGATTCTGATATAAACATTATAAAAAATCTAAGGCAAAATGGAAAGAGTTATAGGGAGATTTCAAATGTTACCAATTGGAGTAAGGCTACAGTAAGTAGAGTTTTAAATGGAATGTACGATGAATGATACAGCTATATTTAGAGTTACCAATAGTTTTATTCGTTTGGTAGCTCTATTTTTTTGTGATTTTCTTTGTTCTTGATAATTAAAGGCTAATACCATATAATTTTAAATTAACAGATAAAATATTTTTTATGTGAATATGTGTATAAATAATAGGTATAAGTCTTTTAATATACGACAAATAGGAGGCATTTATGGGCTTAATAATTAAGGATTATAGCTTGTTGTGCAATCAAGGCTCCTCTGATCACAATGAAGATGTAGTTGGAATAACACCGGCTGGTGCTTGGGTTTTGGATGGAGCGACTGGATTAAATGGAAAAAATTTTGTTTCAACAAATAGTGATGCAAGATGGTATGTGCAATGGTGGAATCAGTATTTATATCAAAATATTTCTAATGACACAACACTTAAATGTATCATGCAAAAAGGAATAGAAAAAATATCGGTTGATTATAGAAAAAGGTTAAATGGAACAAATGTAGAGAAACTGGATCTGCCTTCGAGTTCCATTGCAATATTAAAATTTCACAATGATAAAATAGAGTATTTGATGCTTGGCGACTGTTCTTTATTTGTGAAAAATGGAATAAGCCAACTTATTAAGGATAAAACGGTATGTGAATTTGATAACCTAGTTTTTGATAAAATGATAGAGATAATAAAAACTAGTAATAAGCCTTTTGAGGAAGTAAGAGATGAAGTTCAAAATATAATAGTTTCAAATCGATTAAAAAAGAATATTGATGGAGGGTATTGGATTCTTGATTTTGATAAAAAATCTATAGAGAAATCACTTCACGGTTATTTAAATATAAATGAAAATTCGTCCATTATGTTAGCTAGTGATGGATTTACATGTGCCTGTGAGAGATATGGACTATTTACTGAAGAGGAAATTTTAGAGGTAGCAGAAAAGCATGGCATTGAATACATTTATAATTTAGTTAGAAAGTTTGAGGATGAAGATTCAAATGCAATGAAAATACCCAGATTTAAGATAAAAGATGATTCATCATGTGTTTACTTTAACCTAAATTTAGAGTAGAAAAGAATAGATAGATACTTTTACAAGGGGGGGTTAAGGTGAACATTCTTCATATAATAACACAAAAACCTAATAGTACTGGAAGTGGGGTTTATCTTACAGGGATAGTTGATGGATTTAGAAAAATGGGGAATAAGCAGGCAGTTATTGCGGGAATCGATATTGAAGACGACAATAGATATTTTGATGAAAGTGTTGATTTTTATCCTGTTTTGTTTAATAAAGCTCCACTAGATTTTTCTGTTGTAGGTATGAGCGACTCAATGCCGTATAAAAGTACTAGATATAGGGATTTAAAAAAATGTCAGGTACAGGCTCTAAAGGACGAATTCCAAAAAAACATAGAAATAGCTGTGGAAAAATTGAGACCGGACATAATTATATGTCATCATCTATACTTATTGACATCATTTGTGAGAAACTTAATAAAGGATATTAAGGTTGTGGCAATATGCCATGGTACCTGTTTAAGACAACTTAAAACAATAGATCTAGAGAGCGATTACATAATAGATGGAATAAGAAAATTAAATGCCGTATTTGCTCTTCACAATGTACAAAAGAATGATATAATAAGTACATTTTCTATAGATGCAGATAAAGTAAAGGTAATTGGTAGCGGATATAATGAAAAAATATTTTACAATAGAAATTATCAATTATCGACCAAAAAAATATATATAAGTTATGCTGGTAAGATTTGTGAATCAAAAGGTCTAAAATCTTTAATAAAAGCCCTTGGTCTTCTAAAATATCCAAGTGATTTTATAGAGTTAAATTTTGCAGGTGTAGGTAGTGATGTTAAAACTTACAATGAAATTATAGAATTAGCTAAAGGTTGTAAATATAAAATAAATTTTGTTGGAAAGCTAAAACAACATGATCTAGCTGAATTGTTTAATAAATCGCAGTTGTTTATACTACCATCTTATTACGAGGGTTTACCTGTGGTTGTTTTGGAAGCATTAGCTTGTGGAGACGATGTTATACTAACTGATATTTCAGGAGTAAGAGATTGGATTGGAGATAAAATAAATAGATCTGGTAAGATAGATTATGTTGAGCTACCTAGTATGATTGGACAGGGATTACCTAAGTGTGATGAATTATCCAGTTTTGAAAAAAGATTAGCAAAATCAATAGATAAAAGTGTGAAAAGAATTATTCATAAAACTAATATGACAAATGTAGATATGTTTGACAAGACATGGGACGCTTTAACTGTTAGGATTTATGAAATAATAATAGATAATAAACTATAAATTTAGTAAAAGAAAATTGGACATATTATTGAATTAAAAATGAAATATATAAAACCCCTAAAGATAATACAGTTAAAATCTATATTTACTTTAAGGGGTTTTTTATAATTATTTTGTTTTAACTTTATGTATTTAAAAAAAAGATATTTATAAATTTTATTTTGATAACTCAAAATAACTTTTAAAGTTTTGTATATTGTATTTGCATAAACATATTAGATTAGTTAAATATATCAAAGTAGAGTGGAGACAATGTTAATTTTATTAATTAAAATTTTTATCTTAAATAAATTATTGCAATTAATTTCATGTAATAGTATAATCGAATAATATATTACATGAAGATTGTTAAACCAAAATGATAAGTAAGGAGGAACTAGTATATGAGTGGAAAATTAGGGCTTATTGGTAATTTTGCAAGTGAATGGATTAGATACAGTAGTTATGAATATAAAGAAAATGAGAGTAGAGAATTGTATATAGTACCTGCTGATGAAGCAACTTTTGAACTTTTCAATCCATTCGATGTGGCTGATATCATAGTAGTTGATATACTGCAAATTGGTGAGTATGCTCTATCTGGTGATAAAGATGAATCAAAAGAAACTAATTTAAAATATATGATACTTGAATTTTGTGAAAAGTATGGACTTCTTGGACTTGCCTATTCAAGCGTTTATAATAGAAATATAGTTGATGAAGATAAAGTATTAATGGTAGAAAAAAACTATATAACTAAAGAAAGTATACTTGATGCGACTGAATATATAAATAAATTTTTACCATTTATAAAAGATGAAGATCTTTATTTTAGGAAATTTAAACGTGGAGTAGACGTCAAGAAAAGTGAAGATTCTCCTAAGTTTTTTGGAAAGAGACCGTTAATTTTAGATGTAATATTTTCAAAGTTTTATGCAGAGAGATACGATTGGATATTAAGTTTTGCCAAAGATATAGCAAGACACTTTAGACAAATGCTTGTATATGGAAACTCATCAAATCACCTTACAGATGCTGTTACCATAATTTCTGGTGGATTCAATCCTCAAAAAATAGGGTTTTCTATAACATATCTAGATAAAGCTAATATTGCTTGGGAGTTTGATTCATTAAAAACTACTATTGAAACAATATATGCCTTTGCGATTACAGGAGAGAATTCACATTTAAACAAATGTAAATATTGTGGAAAAATATTTATACCTTCTCGTGCTAAGTCTCAGTATTGCTCACCATCATGTAGAAATTGTGCTAATGTTAATAAAAGTCGTCAAAGAAAAAGCTTAGAAACAAAAAAGCTTAATAAGTAATAAAATAATTTAATTTAATAATAAAAAAGTATTTAATTAAAAAAAGATCCTCTATGTATAAATCATTTTACATAAGGATCTACTTTTTTTGTATCAAACGTAAAAATGAAAATATGTATTTTTATCACCTTATTATTGACAATAAATAAAAAAAGTATTAACATAAAAGGTATGACAAAAATCACAAAAACATTATAATATTACAATTATATCATAGCACAAAATGGAAAATAAGTCAAGTAACTATTAAAAGAGATTTATAAGAGGTGATAAAATGATTACTCCAAGTGTAATTGATATTATGAATGAAGGTTTAAACATAGTATTACAAAATGATTTATTGAAATTAAATGAAAATTCATTTGAGTATGGTTTAAAGTTATCAAAGGAAGATGTAGAAATAATAGTTGAGTGGAGAGAAACATCATTAAAACATATGGGTAGGATTGATCTGGGGATAGATGTTACGAAGAAGATTGTTGAATTCATATACAAATCACAATACACAAATCGAGAGGATTATCTTGAAGCAGTTGTTGATTTACAAGATATATTTTATTACCTTAAAAATGAGACATTAGAATTAATAAGTGATGATGATGCCATAGAATTAATCAGCGATATGCATGAAACATTTTGTGGCGAAATAAAAAATATTCAGGCAGAAGTTGAAGATTATTCAAAGAAATTTAAATTTAATTTAGAGGGGTAGGGTGATATTATGGAGCTACAGAGTATATATGGAAGTTACTTAGATAAATCAAATTACGGGAAGAGCAAATTTACTATTGATATCTTAAATTATGGTTATAAGATTGATTTAATAAGCAAGGAAGATATATATAGAATTCAATCAGAAGTAGCTAAATTACTAAGAAACTTAATTTTAAAGTCTACCAAAGGACAAAGTAGCTCAATTAAAGTTGAGTCTGCGGAGCAGATTATGAATTCAATTTGGTATGCACTGGATGCTTTTTGTATTAAATTTGAATCTGTTGAGGAAATATCCGATAAATTAATTAAAAAGAGTCTAGTAGAAATTTACACAGAAGGAATAAAAATAATTAAAGAAGAATTCGATATGACAAAAAGTCACTTTGAAGAGTTGCTAAAAAATGATGCTATATCAAAGTTTGAAAATATGGCGTATAGAGACACTATAAATGAGGCATTTCCTACTTTTTTTAAAAAATATAATTATGAGTTTGCAGCTAACAATACTATGGCTACAATAGATTATCCTTTAGCAATTGAAGATAATTTGACAATTGAAGGACTTGTTTATATGAAAAATTATTTAGATTGTTTAGTAGAAGAGAATAAATTTATCAAACTTCTTCAAGAAAAAAGTCTTCAGCACTTATTAGATGAATACAGTAAGTACTATAAGATTGACTATCGAGTTGTGCTAATAAATATATTTGAAATAGCAATTTGTAATATGATATTTTGTTGCTTTATAAATAAAGATATAAGTGATTTAGTAATAAATAATTACGAGTTTGAACATGTAGAACTAGTTTTATACAGTTTAGATAAAAATAAAATGGAAGAAGCTATAAAAGAGAAATTAGAAAAAGCTATTAAGGCAATAATTGAAAAACTAGATATAAGTGATACAAAATTAATAGATTATTTATATAAATTTAAGCCAAAATTTTTAGGTCAATTGATGACTTCTATAGATAATAAATTACTAAAAAACATGTTGATTGTAGAAAAAATAGACGAATTGAATCAAGAAGAGGTTATTATTATAAGTGGTGATAAAAATATGGATGATAAATCCTTTAGAGACTTGTATAATAAAATATTAGAAAGCCAAAATAAAGTTGAGAAAATAAATCTTATAGTTTCTAACATTAATTCAAGAAAAGATTTTATAGATATACTTGAATCAAACTGTCTATTTAAAGAGGAAATAGAATTTTTATTTAGTAAATTAAGCAATTTAGAATTATCATTATTAGGGACTGTAGTATTTTATGATGTGATCAGGGCTGGTCAATTAGATTTATTGACTGAATTAATAAAAACTATAAATACTGATACTGAATGGAAAGATATATATTTAAAATATGTTAAGAGTTTAAAATTAGAAAGTATAAACGAAATTGAAGAATTTATTAATAAAAGAATAGCTATAGAGTATTAAGTCTAATTCTCTATAGCTATGATATAACATAACTTTTTATAAAATAATTTATAAATTTTACATCATTCCAATATACATACCAATAAAATATGGTATAAGCCAAATAATCCAAACTACAATACTAAATTTATGAAAGAATTTCTTTTTATCTTCATCATTTTTGTAAAGTACATAAGTAGCCCAAAGTGCATGGAATAACATAAGAACTATAGCTAAAAGCCCGGTAATTCCATGTAGATTTTGAGTTAATCCACTTGATTGAAATGAAACATTTTTTGCAATACTACTCATAGTCATAGTACCTGCAGTATCACACAATAATCCAAACCAAAATATTATAACATGAGATTTTTTTAAAATTTTAGCTTTTCTTTCTCCAAATACACCTATTGTATAAAATATTAAAGCGGATGTAATAAATACAATTGCTAGTATTAATTTTGTATCCATAGTTTAAGCCTCCTAGATTTTAAATAATACTTTTTTAAGACAATTAGCTAGTTCTTCTAGATCATCTTTAGAACATTTTTCAAATATTGAATCGAAGCTATGCTGCATTTTGTTTTTAAATTCAAATGCAAACTTCTCTCCTTTTAATGAAAACTTTATATATGTATTTCTGTGATCCGTATTTCTTTTAAACTTCTCTATAAATCCATTTTTTTCAAGTCTAGTAACTATTCCGGAAACCGTACCTTTTGTTAGATGCATTTCATCGCAAAGTTGAGAAACTGTAAGCTCTCCATTGTGAGCTAGTAATTTTATAACCATAATTTGTTGATGTGTTAGATTTTCTTGTTTAAAATTATCTTCAACTGTATTAATTGTTTTTGAGTAGAGTTCTTTTAACAACATAGCTATTTTAAAACTATCAGTATGACCTTTCATATAAATCTCCTTTTTAAAAAGTTTGTATGCAAACTAATATACAGTATTATTATAATTTAGTCAACTATCAACTAAGTAAAATTTTAGTATTAATTTATCGAAATTTATAAATCGAAAGTTTATAAGTATTTACTCAATCACATTTACATTAAATATCTATAATGTTAAAATTTAGATGTATTTATAAATTGAAAATAGATAGAAAAAGTTTATATTTAATTAGAATATAAAAGTAAACACTTTGCTTGAGGTGTTTATTTTTTGCTAAAAGGTAGGTGACAAACTTGTGGGTAGATTAATAAAAAATATCTTTAAATCTGTATTATTTATTTTTGTGTTGTCGGTAATAGTATTTTATATTTCAAGATTAGCACCTGGCGATCCACTAGTTTCATACTACGGTGATAGTGTTAATCGTATGAGCACGCAACAAAAAATCGAGGCAACAGAGAGATTAGGTTTGAATAAGCCAATATATATTCAATATAAAAAATGGGTTATTAATGCCTTAAATGGTGATTTTGGTATTTCATTAAAATATAAAAGAGGTGTTTTAGTTGTTATTAAAGAAGTTTATGCTAATACACTAGTGTTAGGTGGAATTAGTTATGTACTGACTTTCGTTCTATCTCTTATTCTTGGTATATTTTGTGCATTAAGAGAAAACAGTTTTATTGATAAAGTTATAATTAGAATAGGTACTGTAATTAATAGCATTCCTACTTTTTGGATGTCTTTAATTTTAATTTTAGTATTTAGTATAAACTTAAAACTACTCCCTACAAGTGGAGCATATTCAATTGGTGAAGATAGAGATATATTTGATAGGATAATGCACTTAATTTTACCACTGACAGTTATGGTAATAAGTCATTTGTGGTTTTATGCTTACATGGTTAGAAATAAGTTAGTTGAGGAGATTAGACAAGATTACGTCATTTTATATAAGACAAAAGGTTTAACAGAAAGGGCTATAGTATATAAACATTGCCTAAGAAATATATTACCGTCTTATATTAGCATGGTAGCAATTTCTGCACCTCATATAATTGCTGGTACATATGTTGTTGAAACCATATTTTCATATCCAGGTTTGGGAACTTTGTGTTTTGAAAGTGCCAAATATCATGATTACAATATGTTATTAGTATTATGTTTAATAACAGGGGTAATAGTAGTGTTAATTAATTTAATCGCTGACTTTGTGAATATAAAAATAGATCCAAGACTAAATTTTGATAGGGGTGAAAATGTTGCATCGCTTCTATAACAAAATCGAAGATCTTCCAATGATATCTTTGAGTTTTATTACACTGATAATTCTAGGGTGTATAATTATACCTTTTTTATGTAAAGTTGATTATGGATATATGGATTTAAGCAAGACTAATATGAGTCCAAATAGAGACTTCTATTTTGGAACTGATACTCTCGGACGAGATGTTTTTAGTATGATATGGTATGGAGGTCGTATTTCTCTATTTATAGGAATTATGTCTACAATTATATCTACTTGCATTGGTGTTTTATATGGAAGCATAAGTGGATTATCTGGAAAGAGTGTGGATAATTTACTTATGAGGTTTTGCGAGATTGTGCTAAGTATACCTACGATACTAATTATTCTCTTTGTACAGGGTACATTTGGGAGAAACAATGTAGTTTCTGTATCAATAGCTATAGGTATTAGTAGTTGGATGAGTATTGCTAAGATTGTTAGAATTGAAATAAAGCAGATTAAAGATAGTGAATTTGTCTTAATGTCTAGGCTTATGGGAGGAAGTTTTTTACATTTATTAAAAGTCCATCTTATACCCAATTTTATACCATCAATAATGTTTATTGTGGTGAGCAATATTGGGAGTGCGATACTTATAGAATCAACTCTTAGCTTTTTAGGTTTAGGACTACCTGTTGAAATTATATCTTGGGGGAGTATGTTATCTCTGTCAGAAGGAGCCTTATTGACAAATTCTTGGTGGATTGTGTTTATTCCTGGAATTTTTATTGTAGTAACTTTAGTCTCAATTACTAACATAGGAAATTTTATTAGAGAAAATTCTAATAAAAAGTATAGGAATTTTTAGTATAAGTAGTAAAGTATGGTATAGATAATATTATTTAAGCTATTTAAGATAATATATAATTCTATATAAAATGTAAAATAAGGTGGAGGTAGTATTATATGAAAAAAATGAAAATTTTTTTAGTATTAATAATGTCTTTTTTATTGATAGTGGGATGTTCAAATCCTGCGGGGAGTAAAGATAAATCATCGACCAATGAAAAAGTTTTAGTGTATGGTAGCAATGATTATACAAGTATAAATCCTGCACTGTTTGAACATGGAGAAATTAATTCGCTTATTTTTAATGGTCTTACAGCTCATGATAAAGATAACAAAATTATACCTTGTTTAGCAGAGAAGTGGGATTATAATGAGTCTAACAATACATATACATTTAAACTTAGAAAAAATGTAAAGTGGCATGATGGGAAGAGATTTACAGCAGAAGATGTGAAATTTACTATTGAATCAATTATGGATCCTAAAAATGCTTCTGAGATTGCATCAAATTATGAAGATATAATTAATATAGATGTAAAAAGCGAAAGTGAAATAACATTAGCCCTTAAAACACCAAATACAGCCATATTAGATTATTTATCTGTGGGAATACTTCCAAAACATAAACTTGAAGGAAAAGAACTTATGACAGATAGCTTCAATCAAAATCCTGTTGGAACAGGTCCATTTAAGATAAAAAAATGGGATAAAGGCCAAAGTATTACATTATTAAAAAATAAAGATTATTTCGAAAAAGCTCCAAAACTTGATAAAGTCATATTTAAAATAGTTCCTGATGATAAAGCTAGAACTATTCAGCTAAAAGCAGGGGAGATAGACTTAGCTCAAGTTGCTCCGAAAGATATACCGATTTTTAAAGATCAAAAAGGATTTAAAACTGATATTATGAAAACGGCAGATTATAGAGGGATACTATATAATCACAACGGAGGTTTTTTTAGTATGGATATAGCCAAGGGTCTTCCTAATGCTCTTAGTTATGCAATAGATAGAGATTCTATTATAAAAACTATACTTTTAGGCTATGGAGAGTCGTCTTATTCACCACTTCAATTAGGAGAATACAATAATCCAGACATAGAAAAATTTGAGTATAATACCTATAAGGCAAAAGAAGAAATAGAAAAATTGGGATGGAAAAAGGGTAAAGATGGTGTGTATGAAAAAGATGGCGTAGATCTAGAGTTTGAGATCACAGCAAGTGAAGATGATGCGGTAAGAGTTGATATGGCTAAAGTATGCGCTCAACAACTTAAGAAAATTGGAGTAAATGCAAAAGCTACTATATCTACTGAGCTCGATTGGGAAAATCAAGATGCGACAATAATTGGTTGGGGAAGCCCATTTGATCCAGATGATCATACATATAAAGTTTTTGGAACTGATAAAGGATCAAATTTAAGTGGATATTCAAATGAAAATGTTGATAAAATTCTACAAAGTGCCAGAGAGACTGAAGATAATGATGAGAAGATAAGATTATATAAAGAATTTCAAAGTGAAATCACAAAAGATATGCCTTATACTTTTATAGCATATATCGATGCTGTTTATATATCTAAAGACAATATAAAAGGGCTCAATAGTGATAAAGTACTTGGACATCATGGAGTAGGCATATTTTCTAACATAGCTGATTGGGATATAAATTAGTGTCTAGAATTGAGGTGAAGGATTTGAAATGGGCAAACACATTGCTTTGTATAGAAAACTTAACTGTTAACTTCACAACTCAACAAGATATAATAAAAGTCTTAGATGGAGTTTCTGTAGATGTAAAAAAGGGAGAGATATTAGCAATAGTAGGGGAATCTGGAAGTGGAAAATCCACTCTTTGTAAAACTATTTTAGGTATACTTCCTAAAAATGCATATATTAAATCTGGAAGTATCGAGTTTGAGGGAGTGGATATGATTGATAAAGCCGAGTCTAATAGTATTGGAAAAATATCAAAAGAAGATAAATACAGTAAATTAATTAAAAAGATAAGATCTGTTGATATCTCTATGGTATTTCAAAATCCTGCCTCATATTTAGATCCCACTTTGACTATTGGAAAACAAATTGTTGAATGTATAATAGCAGTAAATAGGATACCTAAACGGGAAGCTAAAATTAGAGCATTGGAGTTAATAGATGTTGTGGGGATTGATAATCCAAAGAAAAGATTCGAACAATATCCATACCAACTATCAGGAGGTATGTTACAGAGAATTTTATTGGCCATTGCAATATCAAATAATCCAAAGTTGCTTATTGCAGATGAACCTACAACATCACTAGATACAATAGTTCAGAAACAAATTGTAACACTTATGACAAACATTCAAAAAAAATACAATACATCTATAATATTTGTTACTCATGACTTAATACTAGCAAAGAGTATTTCTGATAGAATAGCGGTTATGCATGATGGAGAAATATTAGAAGTAGGAAATAATTTGGAAATTTTTAATAATCCGATTAACTCATATACAAAGGATCTTTTAAACTCCTTAAAATCTGTTGATATTAAAGGGGGAGACGGAAGTTAATATGAAGAATCAAATGGCAGATATAAATTTATTAGAAGTTAAAGATCTCTGTAAAAATTACTACTATAAAAATCATGAGATAAAGGTTATAAAAGATATAAACCTTTCTGTGTGTAATAGAGAAATATTGGGATTAGCAGGAGAATCTGGATCAGGTAAGTCTACTCTTGCTAGATTAATAATGAATATAGAAAAGCCAACGAGTGGAAGTGTTTACTTCGAAGGAAAATGTATTTCTGATAAAACTATTTATAGAAAAAATAGAAATTATATTTGTAAAAGTATGCAATTATTATTTCAAAACTCTGGTGCAGCATTAAATCCTAGGATGAAAATTGGTGATATCATTTCAGAACCTTTGAAAATACAAAAATTATACTCGAATAAGTCTGAAATTAATTTTAAAGTAGAAGAAGTTTTAGACATAGTTGGTTTAGATAGAAGTTTTATTGATAAGTATTCTTTTGAGTGTTCAGGTGGAGAGAAACAAAGAATTTGTATTTCCAGAGCAATAATTACTTCACCAAAATTTATAATTGCTGATGAAACTATTACATCTTTAGATATTATATCGCAACTAAAAATTACAAATCTTTTTAAACAAATAGTTGATACCTTAGGGGTGAGTATTGTATTTATATCACATGACTTATCAATGTTAGGAAAAATTGCGGATAGAGTAGCTATTATTAAATCTGGAAGTTTAGTAGAGTTTAATACCTCAAAAGAAGTTTTTAATAAACCTAAAAGTGAGCATACAAAAGAACTATTATCTTCAATACCAAGTATTTAGTGTATAGTATATATAAGAATTGAAATTATTTATAACTAAAAAATAAGTTTAAACATCTCAAATATAATATAAATTAAATAAAAATAGTAAGTGATACCTATTAAAAGTAGTATTTCCTAATTTTAACAAGATGATATCTCTTACTATTTTTATTTTATATTGTATTGAATAACTTTACAATACTTAGACTTCTGCTACGATCTTTCCTGTAAATCTAAGGTCATATCCTCCGATTCCTTCTATTTCAGATTTAAACTCTTGAGAATTAATTATTGAAATAATATTTTTGTAAACTGGGTTTAGAAAATCTTCTTTCTTAATAACTAGATCATATCTTTCTATTTGTATTGGTATAAAGTCTATGTTACTTACTTGTAAAGCTGCTTTTTCGTTTCCAATTCCAACATCTGCAAGGCCTCTTGATATTGCACTAGCTACCCCTAAGTGAGATGTCTCTTCTTTATTATATCCGTTAAGTTTGTATGCATCGACATTTAAAGTTCTCATTATTCCATCTAGCAGTATTCTAGTACCTGAACCTTTCTCCCGATTAATAATAAATACATCTTGTCTAGTCAAGTCTTCCCATGCATTTATATTTTTGGGATTACCTTTAGCAACATAAAAGCCTTGGGTTCTACAAGCAAGGTTAACCAAAATACATGGAACAGCAGGCAGTAATTTTTTTACAAATGTTGTATTGTATTCATTTGTTTCAAAATCCCATAAGTGAGAAGATGCAATAGATACCTTATTATGGTAAAGTTCATTTAAGGCATTATAACTTCCGATATTAGATCTAAAAGTTTTAACACCTTCTGAGTTTTCTTCTATATATCTTGCGAGTATGTCTAGGATAACATCTTGTCCAGATATTATTATGTCTTGGGTAGAGTCAACAGTAGCGCTATTAATTATATGGTTACTTGCTACATTAAAACTTATTTTTTTATCGACTGAATTTGTAAAAGACTGTGAATTTGAGACGCTAGATGTTTTCTGCCTTTCAATGTATTCTTTGACATCTTTTGTATCTATTCTAATTTTTTTACCGACTTTATAAGATGGGATTTCCCCTCTTTTAATCATTTCATAAACTGTGTTTTTCGTTATTTTAAGTAAATCAGCCACCTCTGCAGGTGTTAATGAAGATAATGGTTCCATAACGCACCTCCTAACTCTATTCTATCATTAAACTATACATTATTATAATAGATTATATCAATTTATACTACAAAAGAAAGATTTTCTTGATAAATACGATAAATGAATATATAATTATATTAAACGTGACAAAACATAACGAAACATGTCTATTTGTCTCGATTGTAAATTAGAAGGTATAAAGGAGAGTTGAAAATGAAAAAAAGTTTAGGTATTTTATGTTTAGTTTTATGTCTATCCATAGGATTAGTAGCATGTTCAGGGAAAGATGATTCAAAAAAAGAAGTAGCAAAAGATAACAATAATAAAACTGAAACAGTTGAGTTAAATATTTCTGCTGCTGCAAGTCTCAAAGAAGCAATGGCAGAACTTGAAAAAGAGTATAAAAAAGAAAATGATAATGTAAAACTTACAGTTAATTTTGGTGCATCAGGATCACTTCAACAACAAATAGAGCAAGGAGCACCTTGTGACGTGTTTATTTCTGCAGGTAAAAAGCAAATGGATGCACTTGATGAAAAAGATCTGATAGTAAAAGAAACTAATAAGGGATTAGTTGAAAACGATTTAGTATTAATTGCTCCTAAAGACAGCAAGTTAGAAAAAATAGATGGAATCACTGCAAATGATGTTAAAAAAATTGCAGTTGGTGAGCCAGAAAGTGTTCCAGCTGGTAAATATGCAGATGAAGTTTTGACAAATTTAAAGCTTAAAGATCAATTAAAAGACAAACTTGTATTTGCTAAAGATGTTAAAGAAGTATTAGCTTGGGTTCAATCAGGTGAAGCGGACGCTGGGTTTGTATATTTAAGCGATACAATAAAAAATGATAAAATAAAAGTAGTTGCTACAACAGAAGCAGATACTCATTCACCTATTACATATCCAATAGCAGTAATAAAAGACAGCAATAAAGTTGATGAAGCTAAAAAGTTTGAAGAGTTTTTATTAAGTGATAAAGGTCAAACTATATTAGAAAAATACGGATATAAAAAAATAGCTAAATAATTCATTATGTTACTTGTCTTTAAAAAATACAATATATAAGTTACAATAAATAGTGAAATTGGCTTTGATACAAAAGTTAATTTCACTATTTTTTTGAGATATTAATATATTTTTAATTTAATAAATAGTTTATCGTTCTATATATATAGAAATAATATATATGTACTAGTTTTACATTAGGAGGAGAAATATGATTACAGACTGGGCACCACTTTGGATATCAGTAAAGACATCTCTTCTTGCAACTGTTATAACATTTGTAGTAGGGATCCTAATTTCGTATGCTATGGCAACATATAGAGGAAGATGGAAGGGGTTAATTGATGGTGTATTTACATTGCCATTAGTACTCCCTCCAACAGTTGTGGGTTTTTTCTTATTATTAATATGTGGAAAAAATGGCTTTGTAGGAAAAATATTTTTAACTATGGATAAAAATATAATTTTTAGTTGGAGTGCAACAGTTCTTGCGGCTGTAGTTGTATCATTTCCAATGATGTACAGATCGTCCAGATCGGCCTTTGAACAAATTGATGATAATATGTTGTCAGCTGCTAGGACTTTAGGTTTAAATGAATGGAAAGTTTTTACCAAAATTGCAATCCCATTGGCTTTACCAGGGATAGTAGGGGGATTAGTTTTATCTTTTGCAAGAGCATTAGGAGAGTTTGGTGCAACTCTAATGATTGCTGGAAATATTCCAGGGAGAACACAGACTATGCCTTTAGCGATATTTTTTGCAGTAGAAGGTGGGGATATGAATAAAGCAATGATGTGGGTTATTATAATTGTATTAATGTCTATTGCTATGATATTGTTGCTTAACTATTGGTCTGATATACAACAAAAAATTGTAGGAAAGAGAGGAAGATAATGAGCTTATATGTAGAAATCGAGAAAGAATTACCCTCTTTTAAACTAAAAGTAAAAATAATTCAAAGCAAAGGAATATTAGGATTCTTAGGGGAATCTGGTTCTGGAAAGAGTATGACATTAAAATGTATAGCTGGACTTGAAAAACCAACTAGAGGAAAAATAATACTAAATGATAGAGTTTTATTTGATTCTGATAAAAACATAAATATACCAACTAGAGATCGAAATGTTGGTTTTTTATTTCAAAACTATGCTCTATTTCCACATATGACAGTTAGCCAAAATATCGAGTTGGGACTTAAAAATTTAGATAAGAAAGAAAAAAGAAAAATTTCTAGCTATTATTTGGGAATAGTTGGACTTAAAGGTATGGAGGAAAGATTCCCTTGGCAACTATCTGGAGGACAACAACAAAGGGTTGCTCTATCAAGAGTTCTTGCTACTTCTCCTGAAATACTACTTTTAGATGAACCTTTTTCTGCTCTTGATCATCATTTAAGAAGTAATATGGAAAAAGAACTTTTAAATTTGATAAAAGATTACAGTGGAGATATACTCTTTGTAACGCATGATATTGAAGAAGCATACAGGGTATGCGATGATATTATTGTTTACGATAGTGGCATTGGTGTAAATAAGAGAGACAAAAAATCACTATTTGATAGACCGCAATCTTATTCAGAAGCTAAAATTACTGGATGTAAAAACATATCTAAAGCTAAGAAAACAGGTGATTGCACTGTGTTTGCTCTAGATTGGGGTATTGAGCTTACTGTACCAGAAATTATTTATAGAGATATTGAATACATTGGGATAAGAGAACATGATATAGTTGTTAGAGATTTTTTTACTGATTCAGAAAATATATTTAGTTTTAATTTAGTATATACAGTTGAGAATCCTTTTAGTTTTAAATTGTATTTTAATAATTTAAAAGAGAATAATAAAAGCATTGAACTCTATAATAATAATTGCAATGTTCAAGTAGATATAGAAAAGGATAACTTTAAATACGAAAAAAATGATACAGTATACTTAGAATTTCCCGAGGATAAGTTATTTTGCATTTAATAAAAAACATATAATATTTTAATTAACATAAAAAGATATCTGATTGAGAAAATATACTCGATTGGATATTATTTTTTTATTACACTTGTTTATATTGAACCAAAAGATTAAGAAATAGACTAATTGAATAAGAGAATTGGTATATTTGATAAGTAAAAGGGGCTACCTCAAAAGTAAATTAATTACATTTGAGGAGTCCCATTTGTATTAACATTATTTAATAAAAGTAATTCCTTCGCTTTTAGGCTTCTCTATTCCAAGAGAGTCTAAAGTAGTTTCATTTATGATAGTCTCAGTTTCTTCTAGAGTTGAAACTGGAACACTAGCAATTTTTTCACCTTTTAATATTTTTACTGCATCTTCTCCAGCTTTGTATCCAAGTTTTTCGTAGCTTATACCATTACATGCTAGAGCACCGTTTTTAACATGAGCTTCCTCGGCACCAATAACTGGAATTTTATTTTCCGTTGCAATTTTAGAGATAATAGGCATTGAAGATGCAACTAAATTATCAGTAGGAGTGTATATAACGTCTACTTTTCCTGCTAAACTAGAAACAGCTTGATTAACTTCGTTTGATGTTGTTATTCCTTTTACAACTACAGTGAATCCATTTTTCTCTGCTTCTTTTTTAAATTCATCTATTTGTATTTTAGAATTTATCTCACTTGTATTCCCAATTATTCCAACAGTTTTAGCATTCGGAGCTAAATCTTTTATAAGTGTAATTGCATTTGAGACAGGTATAAAATCAGAAGTTCCTGTTACGTTCCCTTCAGGTTTATCAGGATTTTTTACTAAACCAGCTTCTACTGGATCAGTTACAGCTGTAAATAGTATTGGGATATCCTTAGTTGCATTAAAGGCAGCTTGTGCAGATGGCGTAGATATAGCGAATATTAAATCTTTTTTATCTGATGCGAACGAACTCGCTATAGTTTGAGTAGTGGGCATATCATTTTGTGCATTTTTAAAATCTATATCTATATTTTTTCCTTCTTCAAATCCATTATCTTTCAATGCATTTATAAATCCTGTTTTTGTAGCATCAAGTGCTGGGTGTTCGACAAGTTGAGTTATACCTATCTTCTTTGTATCACTTCCATTTTTGGTGTTATTGTTATTTGCTGAAGTATTCTTACTTGAACATCCTGTAAGAATCGTCCCTACAAGTACAGATGTAAGTGCTAGACTAATTGCCTTTCTTTTATTTATCATAATAACCCTCCTAATTTTATTTGTATATTTAATGATTATTTTTTTTATCTTATAACTTATAAAGTAACTTATATTAAAATACTCAACTAAACAAAATATAAAGTTAAATTGTATTTATACTGCGTACTCAAATCTGTTGAGGATCTCTTCAATACTTAGTTTGCATTTTTCTGTTTGTTTAACGTCTAGAACAATTTTCCCCTTATGTAACATAATCAGCCTATCTCCGTATTCTAGAGCATGTTTAAGATTATGAGTTACCATAAGGGTTGTTATTTTCTTTTCTCTCACAATCTTATTTGTAAGTTCAATGACCTCATTTGAAGTTTTGGGATCAAGTGCAGCAGTATGTTCATCTAATAGCAGTACAGATGGATCTGTAAGACATGATATTATAAGAGACAATGACTGTCTTTGACCACCAGATAAATACATAACTTGAACATCTAAGTATTTTTTTAGATCCAATGAGACACCTTCTAATAAACCTTCTAAGAATTCTTTTTTATATCTTAAGCATCTTTTTAAATTTAAAAGATTTCCTTTATTTAGCGCAAGTGAAAGATTTTCTCTTACAGTCATAGACGGACATGTTCCTAGACTTGGATCTTGAAACACTCTACTTATTATTTGAGTTCTCTTATGTTCAGGAGCATTTGTTATATCTTTATCGTCAACAAGTATTTCTCCTGAAGTTTGTTTTATAAGTCCAGAAATAATATTTAAAAGAGTTGATTTTCCAGTACCATTACTGCCGATGATTGTAACGAATTCACCTGAATCTATTTTCAATGACAAGTCTCTAAAAATTGTATTTGAATCTCCATAGGGGTTGTCAAAAGTCTTTGATATATTTTTAATCTCTAGCATTTACGCCACCACCTTTTCTTTTTCTTGTTTCTTTTTAGGAAATTTTAAGTTGCTCGCAGATAAAAATGCAACTATAACTAATGCTGTAATCAGTTTTAAGTCTGTCGGTAGCATACCTCTTTGCATTGCGTAGTAAATAGTAAATTGATAGATAAAAGCACCTACTACTATTGAAGTGGTATTGTTAATAAACTTAAACTTATTAAATAGAGTTAAACCTATTATTATTGATGCAATCCCTAGTACTAGCGTACCAGTACCCATATTCACGTCTGTAAATCCTTGGAATTGAGCCATAAGAGCACCAGCAAGTGCTATAAGTCCATTTGATATCATAAGTCCTAATATTTTTATATAGCCAATATCTATTCCTAGTGATTTTATCATTTGTGAATTATCCCCAACTCCCTTTAGTGTATAACCTATACTAGTTTTTAAAAATAAATCCAGAAATAATTTACAAATTATTAAAAATATAAGTGCTAGTAAAACAGGTGATGATTCAGAGTTAAATAGATGCTTGTAGCTAAAGAGCGGGATATTTGATTTTCCCATTATTCTTAAATTTACAGAGTAAAGCATACCCATTACAAGAATCCCAGATAGTAGATTTGTAATTTTAAGCTTTACATGTAGCAAACCTGTAATCATTCCAGCTAATGATCCACATATAACCGCAAGCAAGGTTGCAGGAACTGGATTCATACCTCCCATTAATGATGCAGCTACTACTGATGCTCCTAGAGTGTAACTCCCATCTGCTGACATATCTGGAAAATCCAGAATCTTGTAGGTAATATAAACACCTATGGCCATAATTGATAAAATTAAACTTTGCGTTATTACTGATAAAATACTGCTCATATTTAGAACCCCCTTAAAAATTTATATACAAAAAAGCCACATAGAGTAAAGTACTATGTGGCTACAACGAAAAAGCCACATAGTTTTATCTACGTGGCTTTTTTATATATTATATGAAAACTATATATAAACAAAATTCTATAACCAACATAGATACAATCCCAATTCGATTTGTCGACGGGTTTGCATCTATTTTGTATAGTTACAAACCCTATAAGTATTGGCTATAGTAATAATATTTGTTATTGTTTAATAAAGTAATCATAATTATCTCTCCTTAAAATTTTATTAATATAATTGTCAGAAAGTTTTAACTCTCTTGGCTTATCGATTATTATAAAATAGAAAATAATAAAAGTCAATAATAAACTTTAAAAATTTTCACATAATATTAAGATATAATGTTATAATTAAATCAATATAATCTCATATTATATTATAGGGTATTAGACATAAAAAGAGGGAGGATATACTATGCAATTGATATGGTTAGGTGTTGCGATTGTTTTTGGAATAGCAGAACTTTTGACACCAAGTCTTACACTAATTTGGTTCAGTTTAGGTGCTGTAGCTCTCATATTTTTGAGTATGGTGATTGAGAACCTATTTATTCAGATTTTGATATTTGCTATTATTTCATTTACTATGCTATTTATAGCGACAAAGTATTTTGTAAAAAAAGACAGTAGCTAT
Organism: Metaclostridioides mangenotii; assembly: GCF_018917235.1. GTDB lineage: Bacteria > Bacillota > Clostridia > Peptostreptococcales > Peptostreptococcaceae > Metaclostridioides. Next base: position 40,117 of record NZ_JAHLOF010000003.1, on the reverse strand, counting down.
AAGTATAATACAAACTTGCAGGCAGTACTTAATGCTAAAGGTTATGTTAAAGAGGATATACTTCCTAATAAAACAGGGTTGGTAATAGTAGATAGAGAAGAGTGGACAGCAATCTCATTTGATAATGAAAAGATTGATAAGGGAAGCAAAGTTGAAGTGTTGAAAATAGAAGGTGTAAAGCTAGTTGTAAAAAAGTCTGAATTTGCAACTGAAAAAGCTGAGATATAGGAGGGAATAGATATGTTATTAATAGGGATAGTGATTGTATTGGTTGCTGTAGCAAGTATATCTTGCATAAGAGTAATTCAACAATCTAGAATGGGTATTATTATGAGGCTTGGGAAATTCCACAAGGCTGCAGACACAGGGGTACATTTTTTAGTTCCATTTTTAGACAGAATGGCGTATGTAATAGACTTAAGAGAAATTGTTATGGATTTTCCACCACAACCAGTTATTACTAAAGACAACGTTACTATGCAAATAGATACAGTTGTTTACTACAAAGTAACTGATCCAGTTGGGTATGTTTTTGAAATAGCAAATCCAATTTCGGCCATAGAAAATTTATCGGCAACTACTCTTAGAAATATTATCGGGGAATTAGACCTTGATGAAACTCTTACTTCAAGAGATATAATTAATGCAAAGATGAGATCTATATTAGATGAGGCAACTGATAAATGGGGTATTAAGGTAAATAGAGTTGAGCTAAAGAATATAATGCCTCCTAATGATATACAAGTTGCAATGGAAAAGCAGATGAGAGCTGAGAGGGAGAGACGAGAATCTATCCTACAAGCAGAAGGTAATAAAGCATCTGCAATTCTACAAGCAGAAGGAGATAAGCAATCTGCTATTCTTAGAGCAGAGGCTACAAAAGAAGCTATGGTTCGTGAAGCTGAAGGGGAAAAGGAATCTGCTGTACTAATAGCACAAGGTGAGGCAGAAGCTATAAGACAAATGGCAATAGCTAAAGCACAAGGTGAAGCAGAGATGATTTCAAGAACCCAAAAAGCTACAGCGGACGGCCTTAGATTAGTATTTACAGCTATGAAAGAGTCCAATATAGACGACAACATGCTTGCACTTAAATCTATGGAAGCACTTGCCAAACTAGGTGAAGGAGATGCTACTAAGTTGGTATTACCTTCGGATACAGTTAATTTACTTGGAACATTTAAGGGAATTAAGGAAGTTATGACTGATGATAAAAAAGTAAACTTAGAGAAGGTTGGAAGTAAATTAGTTGAAAAATTAGAAGAACAATAATATAAATAAAGACCTGTGTGATAAGTAAAAAAAATACTAATCACACAGGTCTTTTATTTTACTGAATACGTTTTTTGATTCATAAATTGTATCTATTCAAATATATCGGATATATATCGTATTCTTTCCTTTCAGAAAAATTTTCTTAATATATAGCTTTTTAGCAATAGATTAGATATCATACATAAAGAATTTTACTCCTTATAACTATATATATTGTTTTTACAAATCTAACTATCTTGTATATTTGTGTCATTACTATCGGTATTAGCGTTAGCCTCGGTTAAAGTTTTAGATAAATTTGCCCCCATTACTCCTATGAGTATAATAAATACACCAATTATATGTATAAAAGTTATATTTTCTTTTAAGAAGACCGCTCCTGCAAATACTGCAACTACAACACTTAGATTTAGATAAACTCCCATTTTAGAAGCTTCTAATTTAGATAGTGCGTAATTTGATAAAACAAAAGTAATTAATGAAGACATTATACCTAGGTATAATACTGATCCAATATAATCAAAGCTAGCTAGAGGAGCGAAATATGAAATTATATCGGATGTAAATAAATGCTTGATTATTGCGATGGCATTAAAGACAATACATCCCAAAAGAGTCATTACATAGGTCATTTGTATAACACTGTATTCTTTTGCGTCTCTTCTTGCCATAACATTGTATAAAGAAAGCGATAATGATGATATAGTAAGCAAGATTATACCTAAAAGGTGTCTAGAATCAATACTTTTACCTTGTGCTATAAATACAAATAAAACACCAAACATTGAGATAAATGTAAATATCTTTTGTTTTAAACTAGGTTTCTCTTTTAGAAGAATAATTCCAAAAATCATTGTGAAAATTGGTATCGTAGATTGTATTATACCTCCTTCAGATGATGAGGACATAGAAAGTCCAAGTAACTGCAGAGAAAAGTATAAAACAGGAGATACAAAGCTAAGTGGTAATAATGCGATAATATCAGATTTAGATACTACCTTCCCTTTTTTTGCTATAATTGTATATAAAAAAATTGCTATAAAAGCTAAACCGAACCTATGTGCTAGTATGTCTATAGTATTTCCATCGATTAAAGCTATTTTGCTAAATAAGAAAGATAATCCTATAATTATTGAATACAAAACAGCTGATATACTTCCTTTAATTGTATCGTTCATAAATACCTCCCATTTTTATTTTTATTAATTACCATATCTCTATTGTAGTATTTATTTAGATTATTTTAAACAATTTAAATAAAATAAAAAATATAAATTAAGCAACTTAAAATATCAAGCGAGGATACATCCTTTGGTTCTATATTTTATTAATTTATACAATACAAACAACTATTATTATAAATTTCTATATAAGTTATAATTAAAATAATTAACGTAAATAATCCGAACATTTTTAATTTTTTTAACAAAAACGTTAAATTTTAATTAAATTTAAAACTTATCTACAATTTTAGTTTTCTTGTGATATAATAATTCTGGATTGATAAAAATGACAAAAAAATTTAACAGGGGGTGGCGTTGATGTTTCAATTTGAAACTCAGATTCATAAACTAAGACATCAGGTTTTGACTGCAGTTGCTAAGCTTGGAAAGGACGATAATTTAACAAAAGAAGCAATAGAGAAGATACCTCATGAAATAATACCAGGAGATAAAGCTATATATAGATGTTGTGTATACAAGGAAAGAGCTGTCCTTTTAGAAAGAGCTGAGAGAATAGCTGGTGTCAAAGATAGTGGAGAAATACCGAACCTTGATACAGAAGAAATAAAAGAAGGCGAACAAATAATATATATATTAGAATCAGCATGTGATAGATGTCCAATAAATGAGTTTACCGTTACAGATTTATGTAGAGGATGTCTTGCACATAGATGTAAGGAGGCATGTAAGTTTGGCGCAATAACATATGTCAATGGAATGGCTTATATAAATCACGATTTATGTAAAGCTTGTGGTATGTGTAAAAAAGCATGTCAATACGATGCTATATCTGAAGTTGTTAGACCTTGTAAAACTGTATGCCCTACTTCAGCCCTAGGTTTTGATAGAGATAATATGAAAGCTGAGATAAATGAAAAAATGTGTGTAAATTGTGGTGCTTGTATGGTAGCCTGTCCATTTGGAGCTATTTCAGATAAGAGTCTTATAGCATCAGTAGCAAAAAAACTAGTTGAAGAAAAAAATATGTATGCTGTTGTTGCACCAGCCATAACCGGACAAGTTGATCCTAATATTACTTATGGTCAAATAAGAAGTGCAATCAAAAAATTAGGTTTCGTAGATATGATAGAGGCTGCATGTGGAGCAGATGCTGTAACTGCACATGAAAGTGAAGAATTCGCTGAAAGAATAAGTAATGGTGATCAATATATGATGAACTCTTGTTGTCCAGGATTTTTAGATTATGTAGAGAAATCTTTCCCAAAACAAGTTGATAAAATTTCTCATACAGTTTCACCTATGATAGCAGCGGGTAGATTTATTAAAAAAGAAGATCCGGATGCTAAAGTAGTATTTGTAGGACCTTGTACTGCTAAAAAGAGCGAAGCAGCAAAACCAATGTTAAGAGACGCAGTTGACTATGTTCTAACTTTTGAAGAACTTATGGCTCTGTTTGACGCATTTGATGTGGATATGGCTATGTGCTCAAATGAAGAGGTTGATGAAGCATCTATATTTGGTAGAGGATTCGGTGCTGCAGGTGGTCTTACAAAGGCAATAGAAAACTATGTAACTGAGAAAGGTCTAGATATAAAATTTGATCCTGTTAAAGTTTCTGGAGCAAAAGAAATCAAAAAGACAATGAGTATGGCCAATGTAGGTAAGGTTACAGGAAACTTTATAGAAGGTATGATGTGTGAAGGTGGATGTATTAATGGATCAGGAAAGTTCTTCTCAGGAAGCAGATCTAAAAATACATTTGACAAAAAGAATTCACAAGCATCTAAGAAAAGTGTATTAGCCAATGAAGAGATAAAGAAATTTGAAGATATAAATTTAGATAGATTAAAATAACATTTTTTGTAGTAAATTATATAGAACAATAATGGCAGGAAATAGCAACAACGAAGACATGGCAGGAAATAGCAACAACGAAGACGATCACAGCTTGGAGTAAGGGCTGTAACTTTCGTCTTTATTGTTGTTTTATTTCCTGCCTTTTCCTGTTATATTATTCTACTAATTAACATTTGTAAAGAAATCAAAATATAGAAAAAATCATATAGAATACAATTATTACATAATAATTAAATGAAAACTACATTTAAAAGAATGGTATTGATAAAATAAAGTTAAAGATATCTTTATCAAATTTGCTTATGTTTATTGCATTGAATTATCGTTAAGGTTGATATATAATGTAGTTCAAGATATTTAACACATTAAATAATTTACTAGGAATAGAGGTATAAAATGAGTGGATACATTGAATTTAAAAATGTTGAAAAGACATATCAAATGGGGGAAGTAGACATAAAAGCACTCAGTGGGGTAAATCTATCAGTTGAAAAAGGGGAGTTTGTAGTTGTAGCTGGAGCGAGTGGTGCTGGGAAGAGTACGATACTAAATATTTTAGGTGGAATGGATAGACCCACAAAAGGTCAGATAATAGTTGATGGCAACCGTATAGATTCATGCACTGATAAAGAGCTTATTACATATAGAAGATATGATATAGGTTTTGTATTTCAATTTTATAATTTAGTACAAAATTTAACTGCTAGGGAAAACGTAGAGCTAGCTACTCAAATATGTAAAGATCCGCTAGATATAGATAAGATAATTATGGCTGTAGGATTAGAGGAAAGAAAGAATAATTTTCCTGCACAGATGTCTGGTGGGGAGCAACAAAGAGTAGCGATAGCTAGAGCATTAGCAAAGAATCCAAAGCTTTTACTATGTGATGAACCCACAGGAGCACTTGATTATAATACGGGAAAATCTATTTTAAAGCTGCTTCAAGATACATCTAGGGATATGGGGATGACTGTAATAATAATTACTCATAACTTAGCACTTACTCCAATGGGTGACAAAGTAGTTAAAGTTAAAAATGGTAAAATTGAAAGTGTAGAGATAAATGAAAATCCTACTCCTGTAGAAAGGATAGAGTGGTAAAATGAAAAATGTTTTAACTAAAGACATTTTAAGAGACATCAAAGGGTCGCTAGGTAGGTTTTTATCTATATTATTTATAGTAGCATTAGGTGTCGCATTTTTCTCTGGTATTAAAATATCTCCTATAGTAATGAAGAATACGACTGACAGTTATTATGATAAATACAATCTTATGGATATAAGGCTTTTATCAACTCTTGGATTAACAGATTCGGATGTTGATGAAATAGAGAAAATAAAAAATGTTGATGGAGTTTTTCCTACGTATTCTATAGATGTAGTATCAAATTATAAAGATCAAGAAAAGGTTTTCAGAGTTCACGGCTTGCCAGTATCTAATGAAAATAATAAAAATAAGGACTACATCAATAGAGTTAAAGTTGTAAAGGGAAGACTTCCCGAAAAATCTGGAGAATGTGTAGTTGAGGGGCTTGGTATAGAGAACTTCGATATTCCAGTAGGAAGTAAATTAAAACTAGGATCTGGAAAAGATGAAAAACTAGTTGAAAGTATGAAAAGCACTGAATACACTGTTGTAGGACAGGTTCAGACTCCATACTATACTACTCATGAAAATGAGGAGAGTAGCATAGGAAGCGGAACGGTTTCTGGATTTATAATGGTGCCCCAAAGTGACTTCGACATGGAAGCTTACACAGATATATTCCTGACTGTAAAGGGTGCTAAAGAGAAAAATTCATATAAGGATGATTATTTTGATTTAGTAGATGAAGTTTCGGATGAATTAGATTCGATATCAGGAGCAAGAATAGATGCTAGGTACAATGATGTAAAAAAAGAAGCAAATGATAAATTAGTGGACGGTAAAAAGGAATTTGAAGACAAGAAAAAAGAAGTAGAACAGAAGTTATCAGATGCAGAAAAAAAATTAAAAGATTCAAAACGAAAATTAAAAGATGGAACTCAACAATTAAAATCTAAAAAAATAGAAGTAGAAAATCAAATAAAAAATGGTAAAGCGGAAATTATTAAAGGCGAAAAAAAACTTGAAGCTGGATACAGTAAATATGAGCAAGCTAAAAGCCAGTTTGATGTTAATAAGGGTAAAATAGAGAGTAAAATTACGGCTGGCAAAGAAAAATTAAATGAAGTAAAATCTGGAATAGATAAAATAAGCTCAACAATTTCACAGCTAGAAAACCAGCTAAATAATGAAAATTTAACCGAAGATCAAAAAAATACGATACTTTCTCAGATTTCCAGTCTTAAAAAGGAATTAACCATTGTTACTTCAGAGTACGAGAAAGGTAAACAAGAATTGAATGAAAGTGTAACACAATATGAAAATGCTAAATCTCAGTTATCTAGTTCAAAAATAAATTTAGATCTTAATAAGGAAAAATTAGAATCAGCCAAGTCAAAGATTAAATCTATGGAACAAAAGTCTAAGGTCGAGTTTGAAAAAGCAGAAAATGAGATGAAAATCGCTAAAAATAAGATTGAAAGTGGCTGGTCTGAGCTAGAAGAAGCGAAAAATAAGGCTAATGATGAGCTTGTAAAAGCAGAAAATAAATTAAAAGATGCTGAAGATGAAGTGGCAAAGCTTAAAAAGCCTGAGTGGTATATATTAGATAGAAATAGTTTAAGTTCATATGTACAATATTCTCAAGCAGCTGAAAACATAGATGCACTTGCGTCAATATTCCCTGTATTCTTCTTTTCTGTAGCTGCTTTAGTTTCACTTACAACTATGACTAGAATGGTTGATGAGCAAAGAATAAATATAGGTACTTTAAAGGCCCTAGGATACAGTCAAGGTAAGATAGCGCAAAAGTATATTGTATATGCTCTAAGCGCAAGTTTTATGGGTAGCATTTTAGGGATAGCGGTTGGATACACAGTTTTTCCAATAATAATTTACAATGCTTATAGGATGATGTTTATTGTTCCACCTGCAGTACTAGAATTCAATATACCAATAGCTTTAGGAGTTACTGTGGTTTCTGTACTAATAACTTCGCTTGCTGCGTACTTTAGTTGCAGAAAAGAGCTCAAAGAGACTCCTTCAGTTCTTATGAGACCAAAAGCTCCTAAAAATGGTAAGAGAATAATGCTAGAGAATATTCCATTTATATGGAACAAAATTAGTTTTATTGGAAAAGTTACAATCAGAAATTTAATTAGATATAAGAAGAGATTTTTGATGACAGTACTAGGAATTGCAGGATGCTCTGCTCTTATACTGACTGGATTTGGTATAAAGGACTCTATAAAAATGATTGTGGATAGACAATTTGGTGCAATTTACAAGTACGATATGATGGTAACGCTAGACAGCAATTCTAAGTATAGCGAAATCAAAAAAGCAGATGAATATATATCAGAAGATAAAAGAATATCAGATTATCAGTTTGCCAATCTACAAAATGGTGATATTAAAAGTGTAAAAGATAAAAATAAAATTTCAATATATATCCCTGATGATTCTGAACATATGAAAAAATTCATAGTTTTAAAGGAAAGAGAATCACAAAAACCAGTTAAAATAGAGAAAAAAGGTGTAGTTCTTACAGAAAAAGTAGCGAATAACCTTGGAGTCAAGGCTGGTGACAAAGTAGAATTAACAAATGATAAAGATAAAAAGGCTGAGGTATTGATCACAGGTGTAGTTGAAAACTATGTTTCACATTATGCTTATATGTCAAAAGATTATTATAAAGAGGTATTTGGTAGAAATATAAATTTCAATAGAGTATTAGGAAATGTAAAAGATATTTCTAAAGAAAATGAATCCTCTATTTCAAAAGATTTAATTACAGATTTAAAAGTAAAAGGAGTAAGTTTTACTACAGGAATCAAAGATAACTTTGGAGATACTGTAAATAATCTTAATTATGTAGTTTTAATAATGATACTTTCTGCAGGAGCTCTTGCATTCGTAGTCTTATATAATCTAACGAATGTTAATATTTCTGAGAGAATTAGAGAAATAGCTACTATTAAGGTATTAGGTTTTTATGATAACGAAGTATCTGCGTATATATACAGAGAGAACATATTGCTAACAGTAGTAGGTACATTTGTAGGATTAGGTTTAGGAAAAGTGCTGCATAGATTTATTATGGTTACACTTGAAGTAGATAATCTAATGTTTGGAAGAGTTATAAGTTTTAAGAGTTATATGTTGTCAATAGTTATAACATTACTGTTAGGTTTAATAGTTAACTTTGCAATGTATTTTAAGCTAAAAAAAGTTAAAATGGTAGAATCTTTAAAGTCAATTGATTAACATTTTAACAGCTACCAACATAGTATAGTTTAGGAGTTAAAACTCCAATTAAAATCAACTAGGAGGTAGCATTATGTTAGATAGATTCTTTGGCGGCGGATGTGGAAATGATTTCTTTGGCGGATGTGGATGGTGGATAATAATTTTATTCTTCCTATTCTTAGCATTCCAAGACTGTTGGGAAGATATAGAAATATGTGATTGGATACCATTCTTGATATTACTACTAATAGTTATATCTTGTGGACAGTGCGAAGATGAATGTGGATGCTAATAGTTAGTTAGAAAAATACTTACACGTAAGAAATATTTTGGAAATCAGAATAATATAAGTACTTGGAAGGTAGTATATTACTACCTTCTTTTTTGTGTGCAAATAAAAAGCATTTTTTAGACACAAAACAATCTTGAAAAATAGATTCTATAAATGTATAATTTAAAGTTGAGTTAAAAAATTTAAATTAAATGTGAAATGATATTTCATGTAACAAAAATATAAAAAAACAATTTATTTTAGTGAGGTGTTGAGATGAAAATAGGATTTGACCATGAGAAATATTTACGAGAGCAGTCTAAATATATACTTGAGAGAGTAAATAATTTTGACAAACTCTACTTAGAGTTTGGAGGTAAGCTTACTATGGACCTTCATGCAAAGAGAGTTTTACCTGGATTTGATGAAAATGCTAAGATAAAAGTTTTACAACACATGAAAGAAAAAGTTGAAGTTGTTGTATGTGTTTACGCAGGGGATATTGAGAGAAATAAAATAAGAGGCGATTTTGGTATAACTTATGACATGGAAGTTTTAAGATTAATTGACGATTTAAAGGGTTATGAGTTAGATGTTACAAGCGTTGTTATAACAAGATATGATGGACAACCAGCAACTACAGTATTTATCAATAAGCTTGAAAACAGAGGTATAAAAGTTTATAAACACTATGCAACAAAAGGTTATCCATCTGATGTAGATATTATAGTTAGTGAATCGGGTTTTGGAGCAAATGATTATATTGAAACTACTAAACCTATAGTTGTAGTAACTGCACCAGGTCCCAATAGTGGAAAACTTGGTACATGTCTTAGCCAATTATATCATGAAAGCAAGAGAGGTAATGCAGTTGGATATTCAAAATTTGAAACATTCCCAGTTTGGAACGTACCACTAAAACACCCACTTAATATCGCTTATGAGGCGGCTACAGTTGATTTGAAAGATGTAAATATGATCGACTCATTCCATCTTGAAGAATACGGAGAAATGGCTGTAAACTATAATAGAGACCTAGAATTATTCCCTGTACTTAAAAAAATAATAGAAAAGATAACAGGAGAAGAATCAATTTTCCAATCTCCTACAGATATGGGTGTAAACCGTGTAGGATATGGTATAATAGATGATGAAGTAGTAAGAAAAGCTTCTATAGAAGAAATAATAAGACGTTACTTTAAAACTGCGTGTGAATGTAAAAAAGGACAAGTAGATATAGGTGCTCTAGACAGAATGAAGATAATTATGGAGGAACTTAATCTTAAACCTGAGGATAGAACAGTTGTTGCTCCAGCTAGAGAATACAGCACAAAGCTAAAAGAACACGCACTAAAGAATGATACTTGCCCAGTTGTAGCTTTAGAGCTTGAAGATGGAAAAATAATTACAGGGAAGTCATCAGACTTAATGAATGGTACGGCAGCAGCAGTACTAAATGCAATTAAGTATTTAGGAGATATATCAGATGATATGCATTTAATATCACCAGTAATACTTGAGCCGATTATCAACTTAAAGTCAAATGCTCTTTCAAGTAAAAGTGCATCATTAAGTTGTCAAGAGATACTAATGGCACTAAGTATATGTGCTGTTACGAATCCTACTGCACAATTTGCTATGGAAAAATTGGATCAATTAAAAGGTTGCCAAGCTCATTCAACAACAATTTTAAGCCTAGATGATGAACAAACTTTTAGAAAGTTAGGTATAGATGTTACTAGTGATCCGGAATATCAATCACAAAACCTTTACTACAATAGCTAGTCATTATTATAAAATAGAATTTCATTATATATAATAACACCTGTGGATGTGACGAAATTTAAAGTTGCAACCATAGGTGTTTTTTATACATAAATAATGAAAGTATCGATTATAATACTGATAAATAATAAAAATAATGCAGGGAAAAAAGAAGAAAATCTGTAAAAAATCTAATGAAAATCTAGGTGATTTTAACTATTTAGTATTAGATAAAACAATTATGTAACCTTACAGTTTGTTTACAGGATTTATTTCTTGTGTTATAATTTTAATGAAGCAACTTATGAACAAAATATAAGTTGCTTGTACAATAAGGAGATGAATTATATGATAGAGATAAAAAATGTTACAAAAAAGATTGGTAATAAGACGATTTTAAAAGATATTTCCCTATCAATTGACACAGGTATGTTAGTTGTCCTTATAGGTTCGAGTGGTTGTGGAAAAACAACAACATTAAAACTCATAAATAAACTTATAAAACCTACATCAGGAGAAATATATATTGATGATAAACCAATTTCAAAACAAAATGAAATAGAGCTTAGGAGAAACATTGGTTATGTTATACAAAATACAGGTTTGTTCCCACATTTAACTATAAAAGAAAACATTGAGCTTATTCCTAGATTGAAAAAGGAAAAATCAATTGAAGAAATAGTGCAAACTACTAAAGATCTACTAAAGATGGTCGATCTAGACAGCGAAGAATACTTAAATAAATACCCTTCAGAACTAAGCGGTGGTCAGCAGCAGAGAATAGGTGTTGTTAGAGCAATAGCTACAGATGCAGATATAATACTTATGGACGAGCCATTTAGCGCACTAGACCCTATAACGAGAACAACACTTCAGGACGAATTGTTTACTCTTCAAGAAGAGCTTAAGAAAACAATAATATTTGTAACTCACGACATGGATGAAGCATTAAAAATAGCAGATAAAATTTGTATAATGAAGGATGGTCAGATTGCACAATATGACACTCCAGAAAATATACTTAGAAATCCGGCAAACGACTTTGTAAAAGATTTCATAGGAGAAAATAGACTTTGGGATAACCCAGAGTATATAAAAGCAAGAGATATAATGATCAAAAATCCAATTTCTGTTAAAGGAAACAGAAGGGTTACACAAGGTATAGAGATAATGAGAACAAGTAAAGTTGATAGTTTACTTATTGTAGATAAAGAAGATCATTTAAAAGGAATAGTAACTGTAAAAGATATAAAAGCAACTTTAGATAAGACGGAGACTTTAAAAGATATAATGTCAATAGACCCACTTTGTGTAAATGAGGGCGACAGTTTGGTTGAGATACTAGAAGTTATGAACAAAAACTCAGTAGGATACATTCCAGTTGTATCATCAGAAGGTATATTGGTTGGTCTTATTACTAGAAGTAGTTTACTTTCTGTCTTAAGTGAACAATTCCTTGAGATGGAGGTGAGTATACTTGGATAGTTTCTTAAATTTCGTAGTTCAACAAAAAGGAAAAATAATAGATTTGTTAGTACAACATGTTAGCTTAACAGCAACAGCAATAGTAATAGCCATATTAGTAGGTGTTCCACTTGGAATACTGATTTCGAGAACACCAAGACTCAGAAAAATTATATTAGGATTTGTAAATTTAGTACAAGCAGTTCCTTCTATGGCACTTCTTGGATTGCTAGTTCCAATACTAGGTATAGGAAGTAAACCCGCTATATTTACAGTTGTAATTTATTCATTACTTCCAATAGTTAAGAACACTTACATTGGTATAACGAGTATAGACCCAGTAGTCTTAGAATCAGCAAAAGGAATGGGACTTACAAGGAATCAAACCTTATTTAAAATACAATTTCCGTTAGCGCTTCCAATAATAATGGGAGGGGTTAGGATATCAGCAGTAACGGCAGTAGGACTTATGACACTTGCCGCATTTATAGGAGCTGGAGGTCTTGGATACCTAGTATTCTCTGGTGTTCAAACAGTAAACAACAATATGATACTTGCAGGAGCAATACCTTCATGTATACTAGCTCTTTTTGTAGATTACATATTCTCACAAATTGAGATTGCAGTTACACCAAAGGGACTTGACTTAAAAAGAGGTAAGAAGAATTTTATAGGATTAAAAGTAGTAAGTGCAATACTTATTGTTACAATAATATTTACAGCAGTAGTACCTGCATTTACAGGAAAAAAAGATACAATAACAGTAGGATCTAAAAATTATACTGAGCAATTAGTTCTTGGTAATATGTACGCAGACCTAATAGAAGAGCATACAGACTTAAATGTAGAAAGAAAATTAAACCTGGGTGGAGCATCAGTAACATTTAACGCTTTAGATAGCGGTGAACTTGACATGTATGTAGACTATACAGGTGTACTTTTATTAAATGTAATGAAACACGACATGGTAAGAGATCCAGACAAAGCTTATGATACAGTAAAATCAACGATGGAAAAGGATCATAAACTTACGCTATTAGATCCTATAGGATTTAACAATACATGGACATTGGCAATGAAACCAGAGCTAGCAGACAAATACGGTATAAATACAATGTCTGATTTGAGTAATTACAGTAAAGATTTAATACTATCTTGTACACTTGAATTTGAAAATAGAGAGGATGCATATGTAGGATTATCAAAACTGTATAACATGAAATTTAAAGATGTAAAAGCAGTAGATGGAAGTCTTAGATATTCTGCAGTAAATCAAGATGAAGCTCAAGTTATAGATGCAAACTCAACAGAAGGTTTAGTTAAGAAATATAATCTAAAGATACTAGAGGATGATAAAGGATTCTTCCCTCCATACTATGCAGCTCCAATAGTTAGAGAAGATACTTTAGAAAAATATCCAGAGCTTAAAAAGGTTTTAAATATGTTATCTGATAAAATAGATGATAAAACAATGATGGATCTAAACTATCAGGTAGATGAGGAAGGTAAATCACCAGAAGATGTAGCACATGACTTCCTAGTAAAAGAAGGATTAATTAAGTAAACAAATAATTTGAATAAATATATATAAAAAGGATGCGACATTATAATGTCGCATCCTTTTTATTTATATTTAACTAGAAAAATTTATATAGATAAATGATCAATAAAAAACAAACGTAAGACTCCTCTCATATTAAATATAAAACCAGTAACCATTGGTGAATTAGTGAATATATTAAAGTATAAACACAAATCCGTCTAAATTTAAAGCGAGGGGGAAATAAAATGTTATCAGATAATTACAAAAAAGTTAATCAAGTTCTTGCAATAATATTATTTGCAAACTTAACTGTGGCAATATTAAAAATATGTATAGGAAACTCTATTAAAAGTGCAAGTATGACTGCAGATGGATTTCACTCTCTCTCTGATGGAACTTCTAATATAATTGGACTTATAGCTGTATTTTTTGCCTCTAGACCTAAAGATGAAAATCATCCATATGGACATAAGAAGATTGAAGCAATTGCTAGCTTAATTATAGGTTTGATGCTATTATTTATAGGTATTAAAATTATATTTACTGCATTTTACAACTTGCAAAATCCGGTAGAACTATCTATAAGTACCTTGAGTTTAGTAATTATGATATTAACACTTACTGTAAATATATTTGTATCTGCATACGAGTTCAAAGTGGGTAAAGAGTTAAATAGCCAGATTTTGATTTCAGATTCTGTACATACGAGAAGTGATATATTTATTTCTATAGGTGTTTTATTTACTCTTTTGGGCGTTAGACTTGGTTTACCAGGAATAATAGATCCAATAGTATCACTTGGGGTATCAGTATTCATTATAAATTCTTCCTATGAAGTTCTCAAACCCTCTATCGGTATTTTGATAGATGGAGCAGCCGTTGATAAAAGTAAAATAAAGGAGCTTGTATTTGAATTCAATGAGGTTAAAGATGTTCACAATATAAGAAGCAGGGGGAGTAAAAACGATCTACATATAGATATGCATATAATGGTAGATCCATTTATAAGTGTGGAAGATTCACATAAATTAGCGCACAGAATAGAAGAAGAAATAAAGACGGAGATAAATAAAAATACTCAGGTAATAGTTCATATTGAACCATTTTATAAACTATAGGTATTATATAAATTTTATTTTTATGTATGAAGTAGAAGATTATTATATAGATCTTCTACTTTTTTATTTGTTAAATATAGAAAATTTACTCTTAATTTGTTATAGTGAAAGAGCATAAAATATACTAATTTAGTAGAAAAAACTTACATGGAGGGGTTATATGAATAGTAAAGGTTCAAATTTAGGAGAAGAAAAAATATCAAGACTTCTCTTTAAATTGGCAACTCCGGCAATAATCGCGCAGCTAGTAAATGTGTTATACAATATTGTTGACAGGATATTTATAGGAAGAATGGAGAACGGTGGTATAGCTATGGCTGGAGTAGGTGTTTCGTTTCCTATAATTCTCATAATATCCGCGTTTAGTGCCCTTGTTGGAATGGGTGGTGGTCCGCTTGCTGCTATCAAAATGGGTGAAAAAGATAATGACGGGGCAGAAAAGATCATAAGCAATAGTTTTTCGATACTCATTATTGTCTCTGTAATATTAATGTTAGTATTCCAAATCAATAAAGAAAATTTACTATGGTTATTTGGAGCTAGCGAATCGACAATAGCGTATGCGAGCGATTATCTTGGTATATATCTATGGGGAACTTTATTTGTACTTGTATCTATGGGGATGAATCCTTTTATAAATACTCAAGGTTTTGCAACAACAGGGATGATTACAGTAGTTATTGGAGCAATTATTAATATTATATTAGATCCTATATTTATTTTTGGGTTAGGAATGGGAGTAAAAGGAGCAGCATTAGCTACTATTATAGCTCAAGGAGTATCAGCGCTATGGGTACTTCTATTTTTGTTTGGAAAGAAAAGTATAATAAAAATTAGAACAAAATACCTTAGACCTAACAAAACTGTAGTAATTGGAGTTTTGGCGTTAGGGGTATCTCCATTTATTATGCAGGCAACAGAGAGTCTGGTTTTAGTGTCTTTAAATAGTAGACTTCAACTTTATGGTGGAGATTTAGCAGTTGGGGCTATGACAATAATGAGTAGTATAATGCAAATAGTTATGTTGCCAATTGTAGGACTTATGCAGGGAGCACAACCTATTATGAGCTATAACTATGGAGCTAAAAATTTTGATAGAGTAAAGTCTACATTTAAACTATCTATTTTGCTTTGTTTTTCATTTGCGTTTATAATGTGGTTGACATTAATGTTATTTCCAGAAGTATATGTTAGTATATTTAATAATGACAAAGAGCTTTTAAGTATGACCAGCTGGAGTATGAGAATTTATTTTGCAGGTATTATGACTATAGGGGTCCAAATATCGTGTCAACAGACATTTTTAGCTCTAGGAAAATCAAAAATATCTTTTTTATTAGCTATATTAAGAAAAATCGTACTTTTAGTTCCACTTATATTTATACTACCTTTATTAATAGAAAACAAATTATTTGCAGTATTTTTAGCTGAGCCTATAGCAGACATAACAGCTGCTGTGGTTACATTTACATGTTTTATGATATTTTATAAAAAAACATTATCAAATATTGATGAATAATATAATTTGATATAAGAAATTTATATGTATTTCATATATTAATGGTATAATGTTTACATATGCTTATTAAATTAGAGAAAGGATGTAGAGTATGGATCAAGAACTTACAATGGAAGAGTTACTTGCACAGCAAGAGCAAGAACTAGATAAAGTAAAAGTGGGAGAAATAATCACTGGAAAAATTAACAACGTTACAAATGAAGTTGTTCAATTAGATTTAGGTAATGGTTTTGATGGAATTATATCATTAGATGAATTAAATATAAAAAAAGGAACATATCCAAATGAAGTATATAGTGTTGGAGATGAAATGAGTGCAGTAATAACAAAAGTGTCACAAAAAGATGGGACAATAAAACTTTCAAAGTTACAAGCTGATAAAAAAGCTGACTTAGTTCACTTACAGAAAGCTTATGATGAACACAGAATAATTACAGTAAATGTTGAAAAAAATATTGATAAGGGAGTATTTGCTACGTTTAAATCATACACTTTATTTATTCCAATATCACAATTAGATACAAAATTTATAACAGATACATCTAAATATGTAGGAACAAATTTAGAAGTTTATATAAAAGAATTAGATCTTAAAAAGAATAGACTAGTTGCTTCTCACAGAGATGTATTACAAGAGAGACTCGACAAAGAGAAAGAAGATAGAAAAATTAGAATAAAAACGGAAAGAGAAGCTGAAAAAGCCAGAATTAAACAAGCTAAAGAAGATTTATTCAATTCTCTTGAAGTTGGCCAAAAGAAAGATGGTAAAGTTACAAAGATAATGTCTTATGGAGCATTTATTGACATAGGTGGATTAGAAGGTTTAGCGCATATTAAAAATCTATCATGGACTAGAGTAGATGCAGTTGAAGATGTTCTATCAGAAGGTCAGGATGTTGAAGTATTTGTTTTAGATGTTGATAAAGAAACTAAAAGGATAGCGTTAGCATTAAAAGATATAAACAACGATCCTTGGGATCTTATAGCTAAAGAAATTAGCGTTGGAGATATAATTGACGTTAAAGTATTAAGAATAATAGAAAATGCTGCATTTGTTCAAGTTTCTGAAGGCGTAGATGCATATCTACCTATATCTGAACTTAGCGATGACAGAATAGCTAAAGTTAGTAATGTTGTAAATGTAGGGGATGAAATAAAAGTAAAAGTTCTAGAATTTAAACCAAAAAATAAGAGAATGTTAGTATCTATAAAAGAAGCCAACAGAGAGCCTGAAGAAGACATCTCTGAATTTTTAGAGGTAGAGGGTTCTCTAGGAAGTATAGGAGAATTATTCAAGGATAAATTCAAAGACTTAGATATATAGTAAGGCGTTTTTAACGAGGTAAAAATACTTATATTTTTATTTAGATCTAAAGAAATAGCTGTCTCGTTTAGAGACAGCTCATTTTAATTGATGTAGAATAGCTACTACTATTGTATCAATTAAATTAATTTGATAATAATATTATAGTAATGCTATTATTGAAATTTTGAGGAGGAAAAGATGGCAAAATCAATTTTAGACTTGCATTGCCATACTGTTGATAGTGGACATGCTTATAGTACAGTTAAGGAAAATATAGAGATAGCTTCTAAAAAAGGGATTAAGTTTTTAGGAGTCTCTGATCATGCTCCAAATATGCCTGGAAGTGGACACCCATTTTATTTTCAAAATATGTATGTAATACCAAGAGACGTAAATGGTGTTAAGATTCTTAGAGGTATAGAGGCTAATATTATTGACTTTGATGGAGGTATTGACGTAAGTGATGAGATATCTTTAAAAATGGATTATATGATAGCTAGTTTTCATATGCCGTGCATCACTCCAGGAAATATAGAACAAAATACTAATTCGATTTTGAAAGTTATGGAACATGAGAAAGTTAAAATTATAGGACATCCTGATGACAGTCAGTATCCAATTGATTATGAAAAAATAGTTATAAATGCTAAAGAAAAAAATATATTACTAGAAGTAAATAACTCTTCTTTGAACCCGAACTCTTATAGACGATGTGCTAAAGAAAATGGAGCTAAGATGCTTAAACTTTGTAAAGAATATGGAGTAAGGATAATACTGGGTAGTGATGCTCATATTTGCTATTCTGTTGGAGATTTTTCAAATGCATTAGAATTATTAAAAGAAGTGGATTTTCCAGATGAACTAGTTATAAATTATAATGAAGATGAGATTATTGAATTCTTCAGAGTGGATTTTTAGAAATACAATTATAATATTGGGAGTGAATATTTTTGGGTAAGAATAAGTTTTTACATATAAAGCATTCAGATAGAGGATACTTTAGAAAAGCTACAGTTATAAGCATGGTAACTTCGGTGGCTTTACTTGGTTTAGCCTTTGTAGCATATAACTTTAACAAAATAATGTACTTTGCATTAATTTTACTTGCAGTTTTTGCTTTTAGACAAGGCCGTGAGTTTACAAACAAGCATGATAAAGAAATATATTTATCAATAGATAACTATGCGATAGATATAAATAATAAGTTCATGTTTATGATAGGACAAAAAAGAAATGTAAGAATAAGCTTTTGGGATATTAAAGAAATCAATATAATAGGTAGAAAACTTGAAATAATAACAGATAAAGGTAAATCAAAAATATTTTTAAATGCTATAGATGCTGAGAGTGAAAGTAAGCTTCTACATAAACTTGGTAAAAGGGTTAAGATAAAAATTGACGAAGCAGAAGTTGAATAGCTAAAGGAGGTATTGGGGTTGAAATATAAAGTAACTAAAAAGCAAAATGTTAGTAAATCTTGTATTGTTTGTGGAATAAAAAATAATCTAGGACTTAAAACGGGTTTCTATGAATTAGAAAATGGTGAACTAGTAGCAATTTGTCAGACTAAAGATTGGCATCAAAGTTATCCAGGTAGGCTACATGGAGGTATGACAGCTGCATTGCTAGATGAAACAATTGGAAGAGCAGTGAGTATAAATGACGATCAGATATGGGGTGTAACTGTATCTTTAGAAATTAAGTATAAAAAGCCTGTACCATTGGATGAGACTATTAAAGTTGTTGGTAGAATAACAAAAGAAAACAGAAAATTATTTGAAGGTACAGGAGAGATAATACTTCAAAATGGAGATATAGCTGCTACTGCACATGGAAAGTATATGAAAATGCCAATAGGTCAAATTTCTGAAACAGAGCTTGATGAGGAAGAATGGCTAAGTGTAGAAGACACAGAAAAAGTTGAGTACATAGAGATTTAAAAATTATTTATTATAAAAAGATCACGATTAAATAAGAAATGGCGGATTTTATTTAATCGTGATCTTTTTGTTTAAAAATATATTGAAAAATATTTCATGAATATAAACTTAAAGATTTGAGAAATTTATTATAGAATTCACTATTTTGAGCTAATACAGCGATTGTACAATGTGATAGATATTTTTTTATCAATCGATACCAGATTATATTACAAAGATAAAACTTTGTTTAGCGAGTAAAGTTTGATATACTATGTAATAAGGATTAATTAGAATGGATTTTAATGCAAAAAATTAAATGATAAGAAGTTATAAATATAGAAATGCTTTATATTTCAAGCAGGAGGAACAATGGATAATAAATTTTTACCAATAAGTATTCAAGATATAATTGATAGAGGTTGGAGTGATCTTGATTTCGTTTTAGTAACAGGTGATGCTTACGTAGACCACCATAGCTTCGGTACGGCTATTATATCTAGAGTGCTAGAAAAACATGGATATAAGGTTGGAATTATAGCTCAACCTAATTGGAAGAATGTAGATGATTTTAAAAGGCTTGGTAAGCCTCGTTTAGGTTTTTTAGTTAATAGTGGAAACATGGATTCAATGGTAAATCACTACTCGGTTAGTAAAAAACGTAGACAAAAAGACTTGTATTCTCCAGGTGGAGAAATGGGTCACAGACCTGATTTAGCAACAATAGTTTACTGCAATAAGATTAGAGAAGCGTACGGAGATATTCCTATTATTATTGGAGGAATAGAAGCTAGTCTTAGAAGATTTGCTCATTACGATTACTGGGGAGATAGAGTTAGAAAATCAATGCTTATCGACAGTGGAGCAGATGTTCTAGTATATGGTATGAGTGAGAAACAGATTGTAGAGGTTGCTGATGCTTTAAACGATGGATATGACAGGAAATATATAAGACATATAGATGGAACATGTTATGTGTCAGACAGTTTAGATGAGATCTACGACGATTATATATTGATTCCATCTTATAAAGATGTATGTCAAGATAAAAAAAGATACGCTGAAGCGTTTAAAATACAATATGATGAACAAGATCCTTATAGAGGAAAAGTACTTGTTCAAGAACATTCGGGAAAGTTTTTAGTTCAGAATAAACCTGAAAAACCTTTAAATAGAGAAGAATTAGATGAAGTATATTCACTTCCATACGCAAATACTTACCATCCAACTTATGAAGAACTAGGCGGAATACCTGCTATTCAAGAGGTTAAATTCAGTATAGTAAGTTCGAGAGGATGTTTTGGAAGCTGTTCATTTTGTGCAATAACATTCCATCAAGGTAGAGCAGTACAAAGTAGAAGTGAAGATTCTATAGTTGATGAAGCTATTCAAATAAGTAATCTTCCGGATTTTAAAGGCTATATTCATGATATAGGTGGGCCTACAGCAAATTTTAGAGAGCCTGCTTGTAAAAAACAGATAACAAAAGGTGCTTGTAAGAATAGACAATGTCTATATCCATCTCCATGTAAAAATATGGATGTCGATCATACAGACTACTTAAAAGTATTAAAAAGAGTAAGAAATTTACCAAATATAAAAAAAGTATTTGTTAGATCAGGAATAAGATATGATTACGTTATGGCTGATAAAAGTGATAAATTTTTAAAAGAACTTGTTGAACATCATGTCAGTGGTCAGTTAAAAGTAGCACCTGAACATATTTCTGAAAATGTATTGGATTATATGCAAAAGCCCGCTGGTAAAACTTATTCGAAGTTTAGTAAAAAATTCTTCGAACTGAACGAAAAGTTAGGTAAAAAACAGTTTTTAGTTCCTTATTTGATGTCTAGTCATCCGGGAGCTACATTAGATGATGCTATACAACTAGCTGAATACTTAAGAGATATACATTATCAACCAGAGCAAGTACAGGATTTTTATCCTACACCAGGAACTCTATCTACAACAATGTTTTATACTGGGCTTAACCCTATAACAATGGAAGAAGTATATACTCCAAAAAGCAAGACAGAAAAGGCAATGCAAAGAGCTCTTCTTCAATACAGAGCCCCAAGAAATTATAAATTAGTTCATGCAGCTTTAACTAAAGCCAATAGAGAAGATTTAATCGGTTTTGGACCTAAATGCTTAATTAAACCTCCAAGTTATAAAAGTGGTGAGTTTAGAAATAAAGATAGAAGATTAAATAGCAATAAAGGAAATAAAACTAAGATGAATAAGACGGGTAAAGTGGCTAAGACAGCTAGGAAAAAGAGACAGTAAATATTTTTATTTTGTAAACATATACAATCAAACTTAGATTGAGGGGGAAAAAATTTGAAAAGGGTAATATATCTGCTATTATTAGCTATGCTTATTGTAGTTATAGTGATAGGCTGTAGTAAAAGTGCTGATGAAGAAAAATCGGTCAAAGACAGAACTTCTGTAGTTAGGGAGGTTAAAGTTGCGACATTAGATGGACTGCCAGCCGTTTCAGTTGCAAAACTTTATAATGAAACTCCTAAGATTAAAGAAGGATATGAGACAAAATATATTATCAATGATGATAAAGAGGAACTATTCAACTCTCTACTAGAATCAAATGTCGATATAGCTATTGTTACGCCAGACATGGCTGCGAGGGCATTTAATCAAAATGGTAAATATAAGATTATGGGCACAATTGGAATGAGTCCATACTATTTTGTTTCAAATGAAGAGGGTGTAAATAGTATTTCTGATTTATCAGGTAAAGAAGCAGTTAGCGTTACTTACGGAGACGCTACTGATGATGTCATTCAGCTAGCTTTAGAAGATAATGGAGTAGACTCTGAAGACGTAAATATAAAACAACTAGATATCATGGATTATTATCGATCAGAACAAAATTTAATTTCAGAAATCGAGACAAATAAACCACTAAATGCCTTTATACCGGAGCCTATTCTTACAACATTGCTTGTGAAAAATGCAGATAAAAATATAAGAATTGTAAAAAGTATTAATGATTCGTGGAAAGAGAATTATTCTAATTCAAAAGGTTGTCCACAGTATACTATTGTTGTAAGGGATGATTTTTTAAATACTAATAAGGACTTTGTTAATTCTTTTGTTGGGCAAGTATCTACTAGTACAGATTGGGCAATAAAAAATCCATATGAAACAGAAAAATATGTTCATGAAATGGATGTGTCACCAAAGCTTAGTATAACAAAGGAAACTCTTGAGAGATCGAATTTAAAATACATACCAATCAATAGTATGATAGCGGATTATAATAATTACTATAAAAAAGTGTTTAGTTTATCGAATAAATTAGAGGATGAAAAATTACCAGATGAGTCGATCTATTATTTAGGAAACTAATAAATATAATTTTTTATAGGGTCATTTAGAGTACATATGTATTCTAAATGGCCCTATTTTACTATAAAGTGCTTCAGTGCTTTATGGGAAGAATATAATAAATATACATAAAAGTATCATTGTCTAAAAAGGTTGAGAAATTAGCATAAAAATGATAAAATATAGATATAAATACGAATATTCTATTAGAAATGTAGGAGGTAAGTTCGTTTGAAAAAAATAAGTTCGGAAAAAGTTATCGAAGCTGTGAAACAGCTATGTATTGAAGCAAATCTTTATCTAGGATCAGATGTTATAAATTCATTCGAAGAAAACCTAAAACTAGAGAAAAGTGATGCTGGAAAAAATATACTAGATATATTAATTGAAAATGCTAATATAGCTAAAGAAAACAATATACCAATTTGTCAAGATACTGGTATGGCAGTTTTTTTTGTTGAAGTTGGACAAGAAGTTGTAATTGAAGGAGATACACTTACTGAAGCTATCAATGAAGGTGTAAGGAGAGGGTATACAGACGGATATTTAAGAAAATCAGTAGTAAGTCCAATTGATAGGATTAACACAAGAGATAACACACCTGCAGTAATCCATTATGAAATGGTAAAAGGAGATAAACTAAAGATTGAATTTGCAGCCAAAGGTTTCGGAAGTGAAAATATGAGTAAAATGAAAATGCTAAAGCCATCTGATGGCGTAGATGGGATTAAGAAATTTATATTAGAAACAGTATCAGAGGCTGGCCCAAACCCATGTCCGCCTATGGTTGTTGGAGTAGGTATAGGAGGTACTGTAGATAAGTGTGCTCAAATTGCTAAAAAAGCCTTATTTAGAGAAATAGGAAAAAGAAGTGAAGTTAAAAATATAGAAGAGTTAGAAAATGAATTACTTGAATCTATAAATAAACTTGGAATTGGTCCTCAAGGTTTGGGTGGTACTACAACCGCACTGGATATACATATAGAGACCTTCCCTACACATATTGCAGGACTTCCTGTTGTTGTAAATATCAACTGCCATGCATCTAGACATAAAGAGATTGTATTATAGGAGGGTATTATGATAAATTTAAATATGCCTGTTACGAGGGAAGATATAGAAAAATTAAACTGTGGTGATACAGTTAGCATAACTGGAACACTTTATACTGCAAGGGACGCTGCACATAAAAAATTGATAGAATGCATTAATTCAAATGTAGATCTTCCATTTGATGTGGATGGACAAGGAATATATTATGTTGGCCCGACGCCTGCAAAACCAGGAGAAATAATAGGGGCAGCAGGACCAACTACGAGCTATAGAATGGACGATTTAACAGTGCCTTTACTTAAAAAAGGTCTTAGAGTTATGATAGGTAAAGGAAAGAGAAATCAGACTGTTATTGATGGAATGAAAAATTATGGTGCTGTATACCTAGCTGCTATAGGCGGAGCAGGTGCTTATATATCAAACTCAATAAAAGAGTGTGAAATAATAGCTTATGAAGAGCTTGGAGCAGAAGCAATCAGAAAGATCGAAGTAAAAAATTTACAACTTATAGTAGCGATAGATAGTAGAGGTAATAATATATACGAAATCGGAAGAAAACAATTTGAAATAAATTAATAATTGTTTAAACGATAAAAGAGAAAATAAGTAACTTCAGGAGGATTAGAATGTCTAAAAATTATTCGGAAATGGCACTTAAAATGCATGAAGAAAATGAAGGAAAAGTTGGTTTAGAGTGTAAAGTACCTGTAGATAGTATGGAAGATTTATCTGTAGCATATACTCCAGGTGTAGCTGAACCTTGTGTAAAGATACATGAAAATAAAGACGATGTATATAAATATACATCTAAAGGGAACCTTGTTGCAGTAGTTAGCGATGGTAGTGCAGTACTGGGTCTCGGCGATATAGGTGCAGAGGCATCTATTCCAGTTATGGAAGGTAAATCGATACTATTTAAAAAGTTTGGAGACGTAGATGCATTTCCTATTTGTTTGAGTACAAATGATGTAGATGAAATAGTTCAAACTGTCAAACTGATGGAGCCTGTGTTTGGTGGAATAAATCTTGAAGATATATCTTCTCCAAGATGTTTTGAAATAGAAAATAAATTGAAAGAATGTTTAGACATTCCAGTTTTTCATGACGATCAACACGGTACAGCAATAGTTGTTGCAGCAGCTATTATTAATGCGATAAAGCTAATAGAAAACAAAAATATAGAAGACTTAGAGATAGTTATTAATGGATCTGGTGCTGCAGGAATTGCAATAGCTAAGATATTACTTGGAATGAACGTAAAAAATATTATTTTATGTAATAGAAGTGGGGCTATTGAAGCGGATATGCAGAGACTAAACTGGGCTCAAAGAGAAATGCTTGAAATAACAAATAACAATAATGAAACAGGTTCATTAAAAGATGTTATTAAAGGAAAAGATGTTTTTATTGGTGTATCTGCAGCGAAAGCTTTGACGAAGGAAATGGTAGAAAGCATGGCTGATAATCCGATTATATTAGCAATGGCTAATCCAGTTCCAGAGATAATGCCAGAAGAAGCTAAAGAAGCAGGTGCATTCGTAATGGGTACAGGGCGTTCAGATTTTCCAAATCAAGTAAATAATGTTTTAGCTTTCCCTGGTGTTTTTAGAGGAGCATTGGATGTAAGAGCTAGTGAAATAAACGAAGAGATGAAAATTGCAGCAGCGCACGCAATTGCAAACACAATAACTGATGATGAGATTTCAGTAGACTATATACTTCCCGATATTTTTAATAAATATGTTACTAAAAATGTTATAGAAGCAGTAAAAGAGGCTGCTATAAAAACAGGTGTAAATAGAATATAGGGCATAAAGATGTAATGATCTTTTATAATCTAACCTTCAATAAAGATTGATGATAGATATATCAAATATTAAAGTAAATATAAAGATAAAACCACCTATTATAGGTGGTTTTATACTTTTTACTATAAAATTATTTTAAATAAGTACCGCTTTCATCTTGGGTTATAAGATCCTTTTTCATAAGTACACCAAGAGCGCGTTTAAAATTCTTTTTACTAGAATTGAATAGAATTGATATATCCTTAGGATCTGATTTATCGTTAAATCTCATAAATCCATCTGCGCCTTCTAAATAGTTAACAATCTTCTTTTCAAGATCATTTAACTCATCTTTTCTTTCTTGTCGTGGAGTAAGACCTAATTTTCCATCCTCATAGATTTTTATTATTCTAAGACCTTCTAGTGTATCTCCTTCTTTTAGTTCACTATAATATTCATTGTGAAGTATCACTGCTGCATATTTGTTGTCTACACAGATCATAGCGGAATTGTTAGTCTGGAAACCATATACTATTCCATTTACAGTATCTCCTATTTTGTAAACATGATCAGTAGCTAAATGCAAGTCGATATCAGTAGTGGCAGCTATTCTTTCACTTTTATCTAAATAGATATAAAATAAATATTTTTCATCCCTAAATATTGGATAAGTTTTTTCCTTAAATGGGACAAGTATATCTTTTGTAAGCCCTATATCTACAAAGCTCCCTATATCAGTATTGTCTACTACTTTTAAGTAAGCGACATCTCCTACTTTTGCAATTGGTGGTATTAGAGTAGCTGCAATTCTATCATCAGAGTCTTTAAAGATAAACACGTTGACTTCGTCTCCTATATCAACTTTGTTATCTCCAAGTAATCTATTGTGAAGAAGAATATCATCCTTTGTGTTATTAGTCATTCCATCTAGAAAATAACCAAAATCTGTCTTCCTTTTTACTATAAGTTTATTAAAATTTCCTATTTCTATCAAGTAATTCACCTCTTATATATTATCTTCTTATCTTATAATAACATACAAAATTCAGTAATAATATACAAAAAATAGGTTGATGCCGCAAAATTGCCACATGTTAATTTTACTTTTATAAAGAATTATACTAGAAAACTGATATAATTTATTTTAGTAATAGTTAGGAGGTATTTATGTCAAAACTTATATATATAGCTGATGATGAAGAAAATATAAGAAAGCTTGTTAAAAAGTTTTTAGAAGATGATGGTTATGAAGTTAAAGATTTTGTTAACGGAAGCGAGCTTTTAGAAGAGTTTTTTATTAAAAATAGCGATTTCGTAATTTTAGATATTATGATGCCAGGATTAGACGGATTTCAAGTATGTAGTAAACTTAGAGAGATAAGTACTGTTCCAATAATAATGTTAACTGCAAGAGACACAGATATAGATTATATTGCCGGACTTACTTTGGGAAGTGATGACTATTTTACAAAACCATTTAGCCCAATGGCACTAGTAATGAGAGTAAGATCTATTTTTAGAAGAATTGAGTTTGAGAAAAATCAACTAAAAAAATTTAATTCAAATGTTACAAATGATCAAAATAATTCTGGAGTAGTAGGAAATTTTGAACTTAAATTTGGTGATGTAGTAATAGATGAAAGGAGTAAAATTGTGAAATACGGATATGATGGGAATAATATATATTTAACTCCAAATGAGTATAATTTAATAACCTATCTATTTAAAAATTGTGATAGAGCTATTTCTAGAGAAGAATTATTAGATAAAATTTGGGGGTATAATATTGAAGTTGAAACTAGAGCTGTTGATGATACTGTAAAAAGGCTTAGAAAAAAGATTTCTAATACAAATATAAAAATAGAAACAGTGTGGGGATATGGTTTTAGATTAAAGGAAAATATTGATGATTGATATAATAAAATCTAATATTATAAAATTTAAAGGAAAAAAACTAAGTATAAAGTTTAGGATATTAGCTAGTATAATATGCTTAATAACAGTAGTATTTTTAGCGATCATTGTGTCTTTTAATTTGCTAGTAAATAGATATATTGATTCTAGTGCTAATGAACAGCTAATAAGAGCTAGAAAGAGTGTAGAAAAAATAGACGATATGCCTAAACCTATAAAACCACCCACAGATCAGAATACAGAAGAACCGAGAGAAATTTCTGATTTTATGAGAGATGTGCAAGAAAAAGTTAGGCTTGCTGAGATAGAATCAGAATCAAACGCTATGGTAATAAATTCTAATTATACATTGTTAATTCCAAATAGATACAATGATTTTTTAAAAGATATAACAGAGATGGAGAATTTAAATAATGAACTTAAAAATAAAAAATTTGATTTAAATACGAAAGAAAACAGAAGAGTATCCACTAAAAGCAGAGATTATTTTGTATCAAGTGTTAATATATCCAATAGAAATGAGATAGATGAACAGTATCTAATTATTTTTATCGATATATCTAGCACGATTACTTTAGCGAAAAGAATTAACTTTGTACTATTACTAGTAATGTGTGTTGCAGAAGCTCTTTCTATAATTATAGCTACTATTTTATCAGAAAAAATTGCTAAACCTATAAAAGAACTATCTGGATTTGCAAAGCAAATAGGAGAGGGTAACTTTAGTACAAGGGAAAGTGATTATTTAGATGAAGAGCTTTCAGAATTATTTAAAGTTATGAATAAAAGTGCTGAATATCTTGATAAATACGATAAAGAGCAAAAAACTTTTTTCCAAAATGCTTCTCACGAACTAAGAACTCCACTTATGTCGATAAAGGGTTATGCTGAAGCGATAAAATACAATGTGATAGAGAAAGATGAAGCTAGTGATATAATCTTAGAAGAGAGCGATAGACTAAGTGATATGGTAGAAGATCTTTTATATATATCTAAAGTCGACAATATCTCAAAAAGTTATGTAATGAATGAATGTGATTTAAGAGAAACTCTGTCAAACTGTTGTATAAAATTAAATGCAAGAGCTATAAATAATAAAATTGAATTTATATATGATTTTGATGCCAGACCAGTACTCCACAATTGCGATGAAAAGTATCTAGCAAGAGCATTTCTCAATCTAATTGAAAATTGCTTAAGGTACGCGAAAAAGAATATATTTATTAGATGTAAGTATATAGATGATTATATAAATATATCAATTGAAGACGATGGTGAAGGTATTTCAAAAGAAGATTTACCACATATATTTAATAGATTCTACAAAGGCGAAGGTGGCAAACATGGAATTGGGCTTTCAATAGTTGAATCTATAGTTATAAAACACAATGGCTCTATAGAGGCATCTAATAGTGATATAGGTGCTGTATTTACAATTAAATTTCCAACATACTAATACTAAAGTATAACCTATAGGATTCCGGGGAGATATTCACCCATGAATTCTATAGGTTATTTTATTTAAAGCGTATATTTTGCCACAAATTTGCCGTTGTTTTACGGAGAAATGGGGTAAACAAGTGACATATAATAAAAAAGCAAGAGGAGGGAGATATTTAAATTAAGTTAGTAAATAGATTATGTTATATAGAGTAAATACTGCGAAAGGAATGGTTGCATGAAGAGTAATTTTAAATACAGATTTGAGATAAAACATATAGTAAGTGAAGCTGATGTAATTTCTATAAAGTCAAAACTATGTAGAATAATGAACAATGATCAGAATTCATCTAAAAACGGAAAATACACTATTAGAAGTCTATACTTTGATACCCCAAAAAATAAAGCTGTAGCAGAAAAGCTGGATGGAGTTCCTTATAGAGAGAAGTTTAGAATTAGATTTTATAATTACAATTCAGATTTTATCAAATTGGAAAAAAAGATTAAAAATAATGGTATGACTTTAAAATTTTCTGCATCAATTACTAAAGATGATGTGGAAAAAATCTTAAATAATGACATTGAGTTTTTAAAACAAAGAGAAGATAGTTTACTTAAAGAGTTTTACATAAAATTAAAACATACTATGCTACAACCGAAATCGATAGTAGATTATGAGAGGGAAGCTTATGTATACCCACTTGGAAATGTAAGAATAACTCTAGATAGTAATATTAGAAAGGTGGTGAATTCATTGGATCCTTTTGATTACAAATCAATAACAACACCTATAGTTGAAAATGATATGAGTGTGCTTGAAGTTAAGTATGATGAATTTATGCCTGACTTTGTTAGAGATTTGATTCAAATAAACAAATGTAGTAATACTGCTATGTCAAAGTATGTATCCAGTAGGCTATACATATAAGAACAAAAGTATAAATTAAAAAATTAAGAATAACTGATAGAAAAGAGAGGATGATTTTAAAATGACATTTAATGATATATTCAAATCTAGCTTTATAGAAAAAGTTTCGGGATTTTCTATAATTGACAGTGTTTTAGCTTTAGGAGCAGCATTTTTGATAGGTATGTTTATCTATTTAATATATAAAAAGACTTTTATGGGTGTTATGTACTCAAGACCTTTCAATGTTTCTCTAGTAGCACTTACAGTATTAACAACATTCGTTATACTAGCAGTTACATCAAATGTAGTGTTGTCTCTAGGTATGGTAGGAGCATTATCAATAGTGCGTTTTAGAACGGCTATTAAAGATCCGATGGATTTAGTATTTTTATTTTGGTCACTAGCTTCGGGAATAGTTTTGGGCGCTGGTCTTATACCACTTGCAGTATTGGGTTCAATGATTATTGGACTTATATTAGTTGTATTTTCTAACAAGACAATTTTATCTACACCATACATACTAATGGTAAACTGTGACGGTGAGAATTCAGAAAAAGAAACAATGGATTTGGTTAAAAGAATATTTAATAAATATCAACTAAAGTCTAAGAGTATCACATCAGAAAAAGGTATAGAACTTGTTATTGAAGTTAGAATGAAAGACGGTGAGACTGTTTTTGTAAACAAATTAAACAACGTATTAGGAGTATCTAATACAGTTCTTGTTAGCTATAACGGAGATTATGTTGGCTAGAGAGGAGTAATTTATATGAGAAAGAACAAAAATCTTGTGCTCCTGACAACTGTAATGGCAACATTTTTATGTGTAATAATTGGTTTATACAGTATTTCTGATGTAGCTAGTGTAGATTTATTTGATAATACATATATTGAAAAATATTTTGATAAAGAAAAGGTAATGGATATAAATCTTGATATATCAGAGGAAGATTTAAAAGATATGGATGAAAATGCCATTAAAGAAGAATTTAAACTAGGTAATATTACTGTAAACGGTGATATTTATAGTAATGTTGGTGTCAGAACTAAAGGGAACTCTAGTCTTACATCTGTCGCTAACAGTGATAGTGATCGTTACAGTTATAAGATAAGTTTTGATAAATACAATAATGGTCAAAATATGGAGGGACTAACTACACTGAACTTAAATAACAATTATTCAGATCCATCATACATGAGAGAATACATATCTTACAGTATATGTAAGGACATGGGGCTACCTACGCCAGAATTTGCATTTGCAAAAGTATCTATAAATGGTGAATATCATGGGCTTTATCTTGCAGTTGAAGATATAGGAGATTCATATCTAGAAAATAACTTTGGAAATACAACAGGAGAATTGTATAAAGCTGAGGAGAGAGCCTCTCTTGTTTATCAAAATGATGACAGTGAGAGTTATTCATCATTAGTCTACAAAGGTGATAAAAAGAACAATTCATGGTCAAATGTTACTAAATTACTTAAATCACTTAAAACTGGAGAAGATATAGAAAAATATTTAGATGTAGACTCAGTAATTAAAAATATTGCTATAAATACAGCTTTGTTGAATTTAGATAGTTACCAAGGAAATTTTGCACATAATTACTATTTGTATGAGCAGGATGGCAAGTTCACAATGTTACCTTGGGATTTCAATATGTCTTTTGGAGGCTTTGGAGGAGCTGGAGGTATGTCTAGAAAAGAAGATAATAATGGACAAGCAACTAAGAATAAACAAACACAAAATCAAACTTCAAATAAAGAAACTAATAATGAAAACTTAACAGACACTGGAGAGGAAAATAATCAGGAAAATGATATTCAAAATGACGTTCAAAGTATATATATAGACGAACCCACTACAGGAAGCATGGATGAACGACCTATGGTATCTACAATACTTAAAAATAGTGAGTACAAAGAGAAATACCATGAGTACTTAAATGAAATTGTCACAAAGTATCTAGATTCAGATTACATAGAGAACATGACAACAAAAGTAGCAGATTTAATAGACCCCTATGTTAAAGAAGATCCAACAATATTTTATAATTATGAGGACTTTAAAACAAATATATCATCAAAAGTAGAAGATAGTAGTGATAATAGGGGCCAAAAATCAACTCCAGGAATTTTAGAAGTATCTGAGAAAATGAGCGCTACAATAAAATCTCAGCTTTCAGGAGAGACATCCTCTGTAAAAGATAAAAATACGGAAGAGATATCAGAGGCATTTGCTGGTCCTCCGGAGGATATTGGAAGCATAAATGAATCTGATAAAAATGGAAAAAATGCAGATCAAAATGAAGATCAATCGCCAGGAAATGGTAATATGCCTCCTATGAATGGTAATGTACAACCAACAGAACTAGAGAACAATTCGAATGTCAGTGAGAATAGTAAAAAAGACTCCAATAACAATAATAATCAGCAAAATAGAGAAATGCCTAATGGAGAAAATAAAGCAGCTCCAACAGAAAGAGGTAACATTAAAATGGGTGGAGATCCTAATAGTATAGGTAATATTAAGCAAAATTTAATTATAGTTGGTATATCTATATCAATTATGATTATTATGTTAATATTTACAAAGTTATTAAAGAAGAGGAGAGTAATTAGATAAAATCTTATATATTAGTTTATTTACTCAAACAAATGTATAAGACTAAATATTTGATGAACAAAAGTGTAAATAGATTGAATGTGATTTTGAATACTTAGGAGAGAATGGCATGAAAGATTTTGAAGCTAAATTAAACAATATAACTATAGCAAAATCATTAGGAATTTTATTAGTGGTTAGCGGACATATTGGAGGAATATATCAGTATATCGGAATACCAATATATTCAACAAAGCCAGAAGAATTATTTCCTGCCTATTCATTTCACATACCGTTATTTATATTTTTATCGGGTTATTTCTTTAATCCTTCATATATTCATAATTTAAAAGTACTCGTATCAAAAAGGATTAATACTTTAGTTTTACCATACTATAAATGGAATTTATTCTATGGAGTATTAGTAACTATATTAATTAACACTAATGTTTTTAGCAATGCAAATACTATAACTCTTTACAACCTAATTATTGAACCAATCTTTGGTGCATATCAGTATAATTTAAATGGACCAGCCTGGTTTATGCTTTCCTTATTTTTTATTCAAATATTTTACACTCTTATAAAGAGAGTTTTAGAAAATAATAATGAGAAAGTTGATTTATACATTTTAATCGTACTCATTGTAGTTTCAATAGTATCAATTGTTATTTCTAATAATATAGAATTGAAACAACACGTATTACTATTATTCATATTTAGAACAAGTTTTGGCATTTTGTTTTTCCATTTGGGTTATTGTTTTACAACCTATATTAGAGATAAAATCCAATTTTCGTGGAAAAGTCTGATTATAATAATAACTGTTAAATTAATTTTTACTGTAATAGCAGGGAAAAACACAGTTTTTAGTATGAGGACTATGATTTTTTATAGAAATAACTTTTCTCCTATAATCGCATCAATGTTAGGTATACTGTATATATTAAATATTTCAGAACTTATATATTCAGTATTAAGTAAGAAAGATTTAATTCTAACGAGAAAAGTACTTAACTTTATTGGTACTAATACGTGTTCGATTATGATACATCACATGACTATAAATCTTGCAATAACACTTACTTTAAAGAAACTTGGTATTTCAGAAGGAATTTTAGGATCGAATACTCTGTTTGAGTTTATGATAAGACCAACACTTTGTTTTATTCTAGCAGTATATTTTGATAAATATATGAGTAAAATATTAGAGTTTTCTTACTCATTGGTAAAAAAATATAATTTTAGTTATAGTAAATAGCATAAAAGTATTTAGCACTCTTAATATTAAGAGTGCTTTTTTTATAGTAAATAACTATAAATAAATAATAATATTAAACATGTATAAAAAGTATCTGATTACTGAAAATATCAATATATCTATTTTTATATTTTTAAAAAAATAGTTAGAAAAACTAAACTTTTTAAATATTAATATAAACTTATTTTTAAAATAAACTACCAATATGTTTATATAACTTAATTACATGAAATATGTTAAAAATAAAAAAAACAAAAAAACCCTTGAATTTATCTGTGAATTTATATATAATTAGCTATGTTGTTTAGAAAAATTAAACTTAATGTTTAGTAAAATTAGGAGGCACAAAATGGATATCGGTGAAAAAATCAGAAGGCTAAGGATAGAGAAACAGCTGACCCAGGAAGAGTTAGCAAATAGATGTGAACTATCAAAAGGTTTTATATCACAGATTGAAAATAATTTGACATCACCATCCATAGCTACATTAATAGATATATTAGAAATTCTAGGTACAGATTTAAGAGAATTTTTTAATGAGAGAAATGATGAAAGGATAACTTTCACAAAGGACGATATGTTTGAAACTGAAGATGAGGAATTAAATTATAAGTTGAAATGGTTAGTACCTAATGCACAAAAAAATGAGATGGAGCCAATTATAATCACTCTAGAATCTTCAGGTAGATATAAGGAAGAAAAACCTCATGAAGGCGAAGAATTTGGATATGTATTGGCAGGATCAATATATGTCCATATGGGAAATAAAAAACTAAAAGTGAAAAAGGGAGAGAGCTTTTATTTTAGATCACGCGAAAATCACTATATTTCAAATGAAGGAAAAACTATAGCAAAGGTTCTTTGGGTGACTACTCCTCCCTCATTCTAAAAGAGAGGTGTTGGATAATTGGAAAACATAGTAGAATTAAAAAATATATCTAAGGCATATGAAGATAATATTGTCTTGGATAATTTCAACCTAGAGATTAGAAAAAATGAATTCTTGACATTACTAGGGCCAAGTGGTTGTGGAAAGACTACAACTCTTAAAATTATCGCTGGATTTGAATTTGCAGATGAAGGTCAAGTGATGTTTGAAGGTAAGGAAATTAGCGATGTTCCACCATATGAAAGAAGCGTTAATACTGTTTTCCAAAAGTATGCGTTATTTCCTCATATGGATGTTTATGAAAATATAGCATTTGGACTTAAAATTAAAAAAGTTGAGAAAAGTGTTATAGATCAAAAGGTAAAGGATATGCTAAAACTTGTGGCGCTTAGTGGATTTGAAAAAAGAAAAGTAGAATCCTTAAGTGGTGGTCAACAACAGAGAATTGCCATTGCTAGAGCACTAGTAAATGAGCCAAAGGTATTGTTACTAGATGAGCCATTAGGAGCACTGGATTTAAAATTAAGACAAGAGATGCAAATAGAATTAAAGAGAATTCAACAAAAGCTAGGAATAACGTTTATATTTGTAACTCACGATCAAGAAGAAGCATTAACGATGTCAGACACAATAATTGTAATGAACAAAGGGAAAATACAACAAATGGGTACTCCGGAGGATATCTACAATGAGCCAGAAAATGCTTTTGTAGCGAAATTTATCGGTGAAAGTAATGTTATAGATGGGGTTATGCTTG
The DNA here is from genome assembly GCF_018917235.1 of Metaclostridioides mangenotii. Classification (GTDB taxonomy): domain Bacteria; phylum Bacillota; class Clostridia; order Peptostreptococcales; family Peptostreptococcaceae; genus Metaclostridioides. The sequence continues at coordinate 4,597 of NZ_JAHLOF010000003.1, read as the reverse complement.
ACGATTACAGAGTTAAGTTTTCTGGAGTCGAATTTGAATGTGTCGATAAAGGCTTTGAGAAAAATGAAGATATAGAAGTTGTTGTAAGACCAGAAGATATTAAGATGGTAAAGCCTGAAGAAGGAATGCTTAAAGGAAAAGTAATATCTTCTGTATTTAAAGGGGTTCACTACGAGATGGAATTAGATGAGAATGGGAGAACTTGGTTGATACAGAACACGAAAAATGCTGAAATTGGAACAGAACTAGGTATGGATATATATCCAGAAGATATCCATATAATGAAAAAAGTGAGAAGCTAATGAAGACAGTTCAAAAAAAATCAATATTAGCTTATCCTTATTTCGTGTGGAGTCTAATTTTTATAGTAATCCCCTTATTACTAGTAGTATTTTTTAGTTTTACTAAAGAAGTAGATACCGGATATGTATTTACTCTTGAAAACTACAAAGAAGTAATTAGTCCAATATACGCTAAGGTTTTTGGACGTTCTATAGTATTAGCTGGTGGTGCAACTTTGTTATGTCTTGTTATTGGATATCCTGTAGCTTATTTGATTTCAAAGTTTCCAGTAAGTAAAAGAGGTAAATTAATACTATTGTTTATTCTACCAATGTGGATGAATTTCCTTCTTAGAACTTATGCCTGGGTAGCAATACTGGGCAAAAACGGGCTTTTAAATACATTTTTAGGATTCTTCGGACTAGAAGGAATCAATATATTATACACAAATTATGCTGTACTTTTAGGTATGGTTTATAACTTCTTACCGTTTATGGTACTTCCTATATATACAGCTCTATCAAAAATGGACGAAGATCTTATAAATGCAGCACACGATTTAGGTGCAAACAATATCACAGTATTTAGAAAGATAATATTTCCATTAAGTTTACCTGGAGTATTTTCTGGAATAACTATGGTATTTATGCCAGCAGTAACGACATTTGCGATATCTAGACTTCTTGGAGGCGGAAAAGTTATGCTGGTTGGTGATCTAATTGAGCAACAATTTACAGTAGTAGGTGATTGGAATTTCGGTTCCGCAATATCTATGTTTATGATGGTGATTATCCTTATATCAATGGCTGTTATGTCTAAGATGGATGATGATTCAGGCACGGAAGGCGGTGGATTCCTATTTTAAAATTAAAGAAAATTATATCTAATGTATATTTATTCTTAGTGTTTTTATTCTTATATGCACCAATAGGTGCACTAGTACTATTCTCATTTAATGATTCTAAGTACATGTCTAAATGGGATGGATTCACTTTTAAGTGGTACGGCCAATTGTTCCAAAATGAAGGGATAATGAGTGCGCTTTATTATACAGTTACCATTGCAGTTTTAGCATCTGTTATAGCAACTATAATAGGTACTATTAGTGCGATAGGGATTGTAAAAATGAGAGGTAAAAGTAAAAAAATAATCTTAAATATAAATTATATTCCGATTTTAAATACAGAAATTGTTACAGCTGTTGCTTTGATGAGTCTATTTATATTTGTAAAAATGGAATTTGGATTTATGACTATGCTTTTATCTCACATAATGTTCTGTATTCCTTATGTAATACTTTCAGTTTTACCTAAGATTAAACAACTTCCTGAAAATATTGAGGATGCTGCTATGGATTTAGGGGCTACACCTATGTACGCTCTTAGAAAAGTTATTCTTCCTCAAATAAAGCCAGGCATAATTTCAGGTTTTCTGATAGCTTTTACAATGTCTATAGATGACTTTATAATAAGTTTCTTCAATACAGGAAATGGTGTAAGTAACTTATCTATAGAGATATATGGTATGGCCAGAAGAGGAATAAAACCAGAGATAAATGCTTTATCTACAATAATGTTTACAGTTGTTTTGGTACTACTTTTATTATCAAATAAAAAACAGTCTATAGTAGGAGGGGATAAAAAATAATGAAAACTAAGAAAATATTATCTCTTTTACTAGTATTAATTATGTCTATAGCTATGTTTACAGGTTGTAAAAAATCTACAGATACTTCTAAGAAGGTACTATATGTATATAACGTAGGTGACTATATTGATGAATCGCTTCTTAAGAAGTTTGAAAAAGAAACTGGTATCAAAGTTCAATATGAGACGTATGATACTAATGAAATGATGTACCAAAAAGTAAAAAGTGGGAGCACAAACTACGACTTAGTTTTTCCATCAGATTACATGGTTGAAAAGATGAAGAATGAAGACCTATTAGAAAAGATTGATTTTAAAAATATACCAAACTTTAAATATATAGATGATGGATTTACAAATCCAGAGTATGATAAAACCAATGAGTACAGTGTCCCTTATATGTGGGGAACACTAGGTATACTCTATAATAAAAAAGAAGTTAAAGAGCCTATAGATTCCTGGGATATACTATGGGACTCTAAATATAAAGGTAATATGATGGTATTTGATTCTGTTAGAGATACTATGGGTATAACTCTCAAAAAATTAGGATACAGCATGAACAGCACTAATCCTAAAGAAATCGAAGAAGCAAAAAAACTATTATTAAAGCAAAAAGATTTAGTTTTAGCTTATGTAAATGATGAAGGAAAAGATAGGCTCCTTGGAGAAGAAGTAGCTATGGGAATGATATATTCTGGGGATGCAGTTACTCTAAAGGATGAAAATCCTAATTTAGAGTACGCTATACCAAAAGAAGGTAGTAATAAATGGGTAGATGCAATGTGTATTCCTAGTACAAATAAGAATAAAAAAGAAGCAGAAATGTTTATAAACTTCTTATTAGATCCTGAAAATGCAAAGGTTAATACTGAATATATAGGCTATTCTACGCCGAATAACGGAGCTATAGATCTTTTAGATGACGAGATTAAAAATGATCCAGTTGCTTACCCTTCAGATGAAATTTTAGATAAGTGCGAAACTTTCATTGATATTGGCAATAGTATTAAGCTTTATGATAAAGCATGGATAGAGTTAAAATCAAAATAAATAAAAGGATATTACAATAGCCTAATCGGCTGATTGTAATATCCTTTTTCTTATTAAGTAGTTTGTTTGATTAGTTAAATATAATTTTTCATTTATAAAGTCTCACTTTCAAATATTCTCATGCTTTTTAATAATGCATAACACACTAATTGACTCCAAGGTAGAAGAAATATTTTATAAAAATATAAATGGATTTTATATTTAGGGAATGATATATTCTTTTTAAATTGGTATAAATATGTTAAAATTATTAAAATAAATTCATTTATATTGATAGGAAAGGATGATTATGGCTACTAAGACTGAGAAAAGTATAAAAAGAAATAAAAGAAGAAATAGCGGATTCAAACGAGGCATGAAAAAAATCTTTATAACCTTTGCAACTGTGCTTAGTATAATTGTCTTATTCAATGTTACCAAAACTCTTGAAGATATTTTTGGCAGAAAAAACATTGAAAATTCAAAAATTGAGTATTATGTCAATATTGCCGATGAAGTTAGTGAAAGTAAGGCTCAAGTTAGCTGGAAAGAAATTTTGGCTATAGAATCAGTAAAAAATGATGGTGATTTAAGCGAGGTACGAAAGAGTGAAAGTATAAAAATTGGTGAAAAATTCTTAGTAAAAGATAAAGACAAATCTGGAAATACCTTATATAAAGTAAAAAAGCTTGATGATGTATTAAATGAACTGCAATTTAATGATGTTCAAAAAGAAGAGGTAAAGCAAAGTATTACTGACCTAGAGTATGTTTTTTTAGGAAAGACACTTTCAGAGAATGATTATAGAATCTTATTTATAAAAGACATGGAAGATGCAGCAATACAAAACTATTATGAATATGGAATACTCCCTTCAATAACTATAAGTCAAGCAATATTAGAATCTGGATGGGGTAACTCTGCTCTAACAAAAAAAAGCAATAACTTATTTGGAATAAAAGCAGATAATAGATGGAATGGTGAAAAAGTTGGAATTGAGACAACTGAAAATTATGATGACAAAATAGTAGCTAACTTTAGATCATATAAATCACAAAAAGAATCAGTAAGAGATTATGGAAAGTTTTTAACAGATAATAGCCGCTATAGTAAACATGGTTTGTTTAACTCAAATTTCTATGTAGACCAAGCCCAAGCTCTTGAAGATGCTGGTTACAGTACTAAAATCAATGAAAATGGAGAGAAGATATACGCAGATATGTTAATAGGAGTTATAAAAAACTACAATTTACAGCTTATAGACAACAAAGTAATGGAAAAATAAAATAAAAATAAAAAAATTGTAAAAAAGTGTTGACTCATGACAGAATAGATGATATTATTATTACTGTGCTCAAGAGAAGCACGAGAAACAAAAGAAACTTATAGTAAATACAGAAATTGTATTAAAAGAACATTGAAAATTAAACAGTAGGTTAATTTATAAGAAAACAAGAAATAAACCATATAAAGCCAGATATTTTGATAACAATAGTATCTGAGCCATCAAATTTTTTTTGAGAGTTTGATCCTGGCTCAGGATGAACGCTGGCGGCGTGCCTAACACATGCAAGTCGAGCGAACCCCTTCGGGGGAGAGCGGCGGACGGGTGAGTAACGCGTGGGTAACCTACCCTG
>NZ_JAHLOF010000002.1 GCF_018917235.1 Metaclostridioides mangenotii | reverse complement strand
CACCTGTTCCCATTCCGAACACAGAAGTTAAGCTCTCTTGCGCTGATGGTACTTGGTGGGAAACTGCCTGGGAGAGTAGGACGTAGCCGCGTAATCTTTTTTAGTTTTTGTTTTTATGTATGGAGGGGTTAATGATTGAATTTTGAACGTATATGATGACGAAATTAGTTCATGTAGGCTGGCTAAGAAACCGCGCCAGACAGCTACAATCACTAACATCGCCCTCATATCCATTCGAAATACAATCATTAACTTTTCATTAAGTTAAGAACTAAAACCTAAAGACTTCTTACGCTAAAGCTAATATATAGGAAAGTTCAAAACCTTAATTAATATAAAGAGATTAGTTCATGTAGGCTGGCTAAGAGACCGCGCCAGACAGCTACAATCACTAACATCGCCCTCATATCCATTCTAAATGCAATCATTAACCTTCATTAAATTAAACCCCAAAACCTAAAGACTTCTTACGCTAAAGCAATATATAGGAAAGATCAAAACTTCAATTAATATAAAGAGATTAGTTCATGTAGGCTGGCTATCGAACCGCGCCAGACAGCTACGATCACTGTCGTCGCCCTCATATCCATTCTAAATACAATCATTAACCCTTCATTAGATTAAACCCCAAAACCTAAAGACTTTTTACACTAAAGCTGTGTTTTTGGGAAGATCAAAGTCAAAACCTATATCAAATTTACTTGTAGACTGGCTTTCGAACCGCATTAGAGACAATCACTAACATTGCCTTCTCATTCATTTGAAATATATTCATTAATCCTTCATTTGATTGAGGGCTAAAACCTAAAGGATCCTTACGCTAAAGTTAGTTATGAGAGAGTATTGAAAAAGTAAAACTCCTGATAGTTACAGACATTTTAGTAGTCTGTAACAGAGCAGGAGTTTTACGTTTTTTATTCTTCTATTACTATTCGATTTTTTATTTATTCCTTTTTGGAGAAAGGTGCTAACGCCAGAATCATTAGTAGTATACTTATAACCCAAGGTCTAAGTCCAAATTTATTTAAAAGAAGGTTTACGCCAGCCAGTACCATTAAAGTGTATCTAATTAATAAAAATATAGAACCTTTGGATAGCTTATTTATAGATATCATTTTTAAACATAATAAAAACATCCTTATGCCTAGAAACGCTAGCATAACGCCAACAATATCTTGAATTATATAGTAGAAATGAAATTCCATTATTATTCTCCTTAGTCTATAGCTTTTGTATATATTATAAAGTCTATGTATAAAATAGTTTTATACATAGACTTAATTTAGTATTTAGAGTGTATAAATATATTATTCTATTATTTTAACTATATATTTGCAAAGTTTTGAGATTCTAGTTCTTGTTTTTCTAATTCCCTCAGCTCTTCGTCTGTGTACGTTGTCATTGTAAATCCAGTTACCCCGTAGATGAAGTTGATTACAGGGCTTATCCAATTTAGGAAGCAGTATGGTATAAAAGTAAATATTCCTACCCCTAATGTTTGACTACAGAATATTGCGTTAGAGTTCCACGGTATTAGTGGAGCTCCTAATGTTGCGGTATCTTCTATTATACGCGATAGATTTTCTGGTTTCAATTTAAATTCCCTGAAAATCGGAGACATTACTGTTCCTACGAATACTGATGTAAACATCATTGAAGAACTAAATGCATTTGCTAGATAACTTACTATGAATGTTGATCCTACTAGTTTTGTTCTTGAGTTTCCAATTTTCTTTATCATTGGTTCTAGTAATACTTCTAAGAATCCAGTTCTCTGTAGTATTCCGGCTATTACAAAGACTACGAATACTAAAAGAGCAGTTTCTGCCATACTCATTATACCACCGCGGTTTAGGAGCTTATCAGTATATGCTAATCCTGTTTCTATTTTGAATCCACTTAACATATACTCAAATATATCTTGTATTTTTTGACCTTCTTGAATTACCGCTACGACTCCAGCCATTGCAGTAGATGCAAGGATTGAGAGTATAGGTGGTTTTTGTAATACTAATAGTATCATTAAGAATATTATTGGTATTAATGCTATGAATCCAATATGGAAATTACTTTTTAGTACTGTTACAACTTCGCTGATCTGTTGGTAATCTATAGTACTGTCTGCATATTTAAAACCTATTACTGTATATAAAACGATACATATTAGGTAAGACGGTACTGTTGTACCCATCATGTGCTTTATATGTGTTATTATATCGGTCTTACATACTGCAGCAGCTAAGTTTGTTGTATCTGATAGAGGAGACATCTTATCACCAAAGAATGCGCCAGATATAATTGCTCCAGCTGTTAGCCCAGGGTGGACACCCATACTATTACCAATACTTATAAGTGCTACACCTGATGTTCCTAGTGTTCCCCAAGATGTACCTGTTGCTAGAGATGTAAGGGAACATATTATTAAAGTAGCAACTAAGAAATACTTAGGAGTTATTATTAAAAGTCCACTGTATACTATAGTCGGAATTGTACCTGAGGCTGTCCATGTTGCAATAAGAGCACCAACAGATAGTATTATAAAGTTTGACTGAAATGCATCGACACCGACTTCAAAACCAGCTCGTTCAATTTCACTATTAGTATATCCCAGTTTCATAGCTGCAGGTACGACAATCAACCAAGATAATAAGAACATTGTAGTAACAGAAGCTCCGTATCCAACCATGCCTATAGTAGCGAACACTATTACAGCAAGTATAACTAATACGGCAAATCTAAACGTGGGTTTTCTTTTTTCTGTATTATTACTCATAACGTTAATTCCTTTCAATTATAAATGTGTATGATTATTAATTTTATAGTAGAGATTCTACTGCAGTTTTTATCCTAGATAAGCCTTCCTCAACCATAGATCTTGGGCAGGCTAAATTAATCCTTTGGAACTGACTTCCACCTATGCCGAAAGAAGGTCCGTTGTTAAGTGCAATTTTCCCTTTCTCTACTAAGGCCTTTGCTATTTCATCGTCGCTTTTACCTAGCTTGCTAAAGTCAACCCATAATAAATATGTTGCTTCAGGCTTGTTTACTTTAAGAGCGGGTATGTTATCTTGGATATACTTAACTGCGAAGTCTATATTTCCTTCTAAATATTCAAGAAATTCATCTAACCAATCTTCGCCGTGATTATAAGCTGCTCCAGTAGCAACTAAACTAAATGCATTATTTCTTTTAATATCGATTCTTGTGAATGCTGTATCTAATTTGTTGAAGTCATCCTCGTTTGGAAGTATGACTTGAGACATTTGAAGCCCTGCTATATTAAAAGTTTTTGTTGGCGCCATACATGTAATACTATTTTGAGCGAATTCTTCAGAGATTGATCCAAAAGGAGTGTGTTTGTGTCCTTTTAGTATTATATCGCAGTGAATTTCGTCTGAGATAACTTTTACATTGTTTCTAATGCATATATCTCCTAGTTTTATAAGCTCTTCCTTAGTCCAAACTCTACCAACTGGGTTATGAGGATTACAAAGGATAAATAATTTTACATCTTTAATGTTTGCTTCAATTTCAGCGTAGTTCATTACATAATTTCCATTTTCTTCTTTTATTAGAGGGCTTATAACAAGCTCTCTGTCATTGGCTTTAACTATGCTGTTAAATGGGCTGTAAACAGGCTCTTGAATCATTATTTTATCATTCTTATCAGTTAGTTCTTGAATTATTAAGCTTATACTAGGCATTACACCTGGACTGAATATAAGCCATTCTTTTTTAATGTTCCAATCAAATCTTTTAGATACCCAATAAACTATTGATTCATTATAAGAATCTGGTCTTGTTGTATATCCGTATATCTCCTGATCTAATCTATTTCTTATAGCCTCGACTATACAAGGAGCTGCTTTGAAATCCATATCTGCTATCCACATTGGTAGGAGATCGTTAGTTCCATATTTTTTATCCATTTCTGTCCACTTTGCTGCGAAATTGTCGCTTCTGTCTACTACAGTATCAAAATTGTATTTCATAATGTTTTACCTCCATGATTATATAAAATTCTATACTTAAAGAATAAGCAATAAATGTGCCATAAAAATTTATTTTACATAAAAATAACATAAAAATGGACACAAGTATTGCAATTACAAATATTCAATGAGATTTTATATTAAAATATAATAATAATAATTTAATTTATATATATAGTAGAGGGATTTTTATTAAAACAATGGGTTTAATGGGTAAATATACACCCAATTAAACCCTTTTATATTTTTTTAAATAATCTATTCCAGATTCAGTTATTACAGTTCCGCCTCTACCAGTTAGTATATCAACAAATCCTTGTTCTTGTAAGTCTATAAGAATAATCCTTATTTGTTGTTCTGTTAAAAATATCCCGTTAGAGGATGCTAGATTATGAAGCGTTCTTCTACCAATTCTCTGTCTTAAATTGTAGGCAGTATTTAGCTGATTAAGAACAAAGAGGTATTCTCTTAAAGGTCTTTTGAATCTTGGCAAGTTAGAACTTTTATCACAATCTATTGGTTCGCTTAGCTCCAGCGGTTGATTGTTGTTTCCTGCTTTTATAGTATCTAATATATATTCAGGAAAATCGCATACTTCTATAACGTCTTTATCTAAATATGAAAAGTATTCAGCTAAATTCTGTAGCTCTCTTACATTACCCTCCCAACAATAATGGGTAAATATGTTCTTGACATCTTCGTTGAGTTTAAAGTTAGTGTTTAATTTCTTTTTAAAGAAGTCGAAAATAAGAGAAATATCATCTGTGCGTTCTCTGAGAGGTTTTATCTTAAGAGGGAGAACATTTAACCTGAAGTACAGGTCTTTTCTAAATTTATTTTGATGGACGAGCTCATTTAGATCTCTATTTGTGGCTGCAATTATTCTTACATCAATATTTACTACTTTATCAGAACCAATTCTTCTGATCTGCTTTTCTTGTATCACGCGCAAAAGTTTAGCTTGAGAGTTTAGATCCATTTCACCTATTTCGTCTAAGAAGATAGTTCCGTTGTTTGCCAGCTCGAATAGACCGATTTTTCCTCCTTTTTTTGCGCCCGTGAAAGCTCCTTCATCATAACCAAATAGTTCACTTTCAAGGAGACTCTCTTGAAAAGTACTACAATTAAAAGCTACAAAAGGCCCATAACTCTTATTTGATGTGTTATGAATAGACTGGGCAAATAACTCTTTCCCAGTTCCGCTTTCTCCAATAATTAATATTGAGGAGTTAGACTGTGACATTTTGTATGCAAGTTTTTTTGTATTATTAATTTCTTTAGAGCAGCCGATTATATCTTCGAATGTATATTTAGATATATTGCCTGAATTTGCAAGCTGTGCACGTAATGCTGCCTGTTTTTTCTCTGCCTGATAAAACTTAGTTATTTTTATTATAAATCCATCGAATATATTAAGTTGTACGTATTTAACCTCTATATTTACATCTATCTTATTAATTTTAATAAGTTTTCCAAAAATCTGGGTTTTGTTTTCTATTATATTATCAAATTCTATATCATTTATATATTTGCTTATGTGCTTTCCTATCATTTGATTATCGTCAATACCGAGGATTTTTTTAGCTATATGACTATAAAATTGAACTATTCCACTATGATTAATACATATAATCCCATCATCTATTGTCGATAGTAATAAGTCAAATTGATTTTCTAATTTATTTCTGTTGGACAGTAATGTTTCTGTACAGTAACTAGTAGGAGTTACCTTATCCATATACTTTTTGATTAAATCATCTTTGATTATGTGTTCTAGTTTAGTTTTAATTGCGATTTCAACAATGCAACTAATATCAATAATTCTATATCCTAAATCTATGATATCGCATGTATTTGTATCAAATAGAACTTTCTCTCCAGGAGTTAAAATCGTTGAGTCCACAGGAGGATTGTTCATGTGTGGATAACAAGGAAGCATATTTAGGTGATCTATACCCAATCTATAAGCTAACGATATAGTTTCTAAAGCCATATCTCGTGTTAAATTATACATATAAACTGCTTCGTTTTTAGATAGTACAGTCAATGTATCAACGCTAGATTTCTCAAAAGTAAGCTTGGGAATAAGGATTTGAGCCTCTGGAGATGATATTCTCGCAATCTCGTCGTGCTTCATATAAACAGACAGAAGTATCAATTTTTCTTTTACTGAATGATAGTTATTCTCTTCAAAGGAGTAAAGATTAATTTTAAGATAATTTCCTAGAAAGTAGGTTATTTGATTTTTATATATTTCTCCAGCATCTTTTTTTAGTGTAATAATAGCCAATTCTTTAAAACTCATCTATATACCTCGCTTATAATACGTATTTAATTAGCTCTATATTTATAAATAATCCATTTAAAGTAATCTTAAACATTTAATAAGTTTAATAAATTTTATATTAAAGCAAACTTAGATAATTTAAAATGTATAGAAATAATTATATCAGTATTTCACAAAAAGACAAAATCAAGTCATATAAAAAGTTTTGGTTGCATTAATTAGGTTAAAATATTGGATTGTAATTTAAATATCCCAACATGTCAAACAATGTAGTCTGAGAATTGATGGGATATTTGCATTAGGTTAAAATTACTAGACCCAATTAAAATATTTCTCTGTTTTAAAAAATTTTATTCGATAAATGTTTGAGAACCAAACTTTTGGGACATAATATATAATGTAAACGTAATATATAAGCAAAATAGATTACTCAATCTCCCCCATAAAGGCCTCTATCCCCCATAGAGGCCTTTTTATTTATAAAATAATATTATTGATTACATATCCAAAAAAGGAAAAGAATTCTTTACAATAAATACGAAAATTGATTAAAAAATAATTTTATTTGTGATATAATGATATAGATAAGGAACTAATGTTCGAAAAAAGGAAGTGATTAGTATGGATTTCAAGATAAAATCTGACTTTAAGCCTACTGGAGACCAACCAGAAGCTATTAATTCATTAGTTGAGTCGATAAACAAAAGGGAAAAGTTTTTAACCTTGCTAGGAGTAACTGGGTCTGGTAAAACATTTACTATGGCAAATATTATCCAGTCAGTTAATAAACCTACGTTGATAATGGCTCATAACAAGACTCTTGCAGCACAACTTTACAGTGAATTTAAAGAATTCTTTCCGGAAAATGCTGTTGAGTATTTTGTTAGTTACTACGACTACTATCAACCTGAGGCTTATGTAGCTCACAGTGATACTTATATAGAAAAAGATGCTAGTATAAATGACGAGATAGATAAACTTAGACACTCAGCAACTGCTTCTATACTTGAAAGACGAGATACAATAATAATTTCATCTGTTTCATGTATATATGGTTTGGGGGACCCAAAGGATTACAAAGAACTGATGCTATCACTTAGACCAGGAATGGAGAGAGACAGAGACGAGGTTATCAAAAGACTTATAGAGATTCAGTATGAGAGAAATGATATCAATTTTACTAGAGGTACATTTAGAGTTAGAGGGGATGTACTTGAAATTTTTCCCGCAAGCAACGATGAAAAAGCTATTAGAATAGAATTTTTTGGCGATGAAATAGATAGAATTACAGAAATTGATTATTTAACAGGAAAAATTGAAGGTGTAAGAAACCATGTTGTTATCTTTCCAGCATCTCACTATGTAACAACTCCAGAGAGAATTGAGAACGCTATAAAGACAATTGAACAAGAGTTAGAAGAAACGATAAAGATATTCAAAGAAAAGGACATGTTGTTGGAAGCTCAGAGAATAGAGCAGAGAACAAATTACGATATAGAGATGCTTAGAGAGATAGGTTTTTGTCAAGGCATAGAAAACTATTCAAGGCATATAACAGGAAGATCTGAAGGAGAGAAACCTTATACACTAATGGATTTCTTTCCTGATGACTATTTAATAATAGTAGATGAGTCGCACGTTACAATTCCACAGATAAGAGGAATGTATGCAGGAGATAGATCAAGAAAAACTTCTCTTATAGAGAATGGATTTAGACTTCCATCAGCACTTGATAATAGACCTCTAAACTTCCCAGAGTTTGAGGAAAATATAAATCAGATGTTATTTGTAAGTGCTACACCTGGACCTTATGAAATAGAACATTCAGAGACTGTTGCGGAGCAAATTATAAGACCTACAGGCCTACTTGATCCGATTGTTGAAGTTAGACCGATAAACAATCAAATAGACGATCTGCTAGGAGAGATTAATAAGACAATTGAGAAATCTGAGAGAGTTTTAATTACCACTCTAACAAAGAAAATGAGTGAGGACCTTACGAATTATCTAAAAGAAGTTGGTGTTAAGGTTAAGTACCTGCATTCAGATATAGTTACTTTAGAGAGAACTGAAATAATTAGAGATCTGAGACTAGGCAAGTTCGATGTACTTGTTGGTATTAACTTACTTAGAGAAGGACTTGATATACCAGAAGTATCTTTAATAGCGATTTTAGATGCTGATAAAGAGGGATTCCTGCGTTCTGAGACTTCGTTGATACAAACGATAGGTCGTGCGGCAAGAAATGAGAATGGACGAGTTATAATGTACGCAGATAAGATAACAAATTCTATGAAAAATGCATTAGACGAAACACAGAGAAGAAGAGAAATACAAAATGCGTATAACGAAGAGCACAATATTACACCGACAACAATAGTAAAAAATATTAGAGACAGCATTGAGGCGACTGCAGTTGCAGAAGATGAGGTTGTCTATGGAATAAAAGATACAGACGATATAGATGAAATCAGAGAAAATTTAGAGAAGTTAAAAGCAGAGATGCTTGAAGCTGCTAAAGATCTACAATTTGAGAGAGCGGCACAATTGAGGGATAAGATAAAAGAGTTGGAAGAGAGGATACAAAAATAAATGGACGATAAAATAGTTATAAAAGGAGCTAGAGAACACAATCTAAAGAATGTGGATATAGAGCTACCAAGAGATAAATTTATTGTATTTACTGGTTTATCAGGCTCTGGAAAATCTTCTTTAGCATTTGATACAATTTATGCAGAAGGGCAAAGACGTTATGTAGAGAGTTTATCTTCATATGCTAGACAATTTTTAGGGCAGATGGAAAAACCTAGTGTCGAGTATATAGGAGGACTTTCTCCTTCAATATCTATAGATCAAAAGACTACTTCAAAAAATCCACGTTCTACAGTTGGAACAGTTACCGAGATATATGATTATCTAAGGCTGCTATTCGCTAGGGTTGGCGATGTTTACTGTCCTACTTGTGGAGAAAAGATTAGTCAGATGACTATTCAAGAGATAGTGGACAAAATATTAGAACTACCAGATAGAACAAAGCTACAAATACTATCTCCTGTCGTTAGAGGACAAAAAGGTACTCATAAAAAAGTTCTAGAGAATATTAAAAAAGACGGTTACGTAAGAGTTAGAGTTGATGGAGAAAATTACGAAGTAACAGATGATATAGAATTAAACAAGAATCAGAAACACAGTATAGAAGTTGTTGTAGATAGAATAGTAGTAAAAGACGGAATAGAATCAAGGCTAGCCGACTCTGTAGAAACTGCAGTAAAACTTGCAGATGGGCTTGTTATAGCGCAGATTATTGATGGACAAGAAATACTGTTTTCAACTAAATTTGCTTGTCCCGAACACGGAATAGCAATTGAAGAACTATCACCTAGAGTGTTTTCATTCAACGCTCCTTTTGGATCATGTGATGTTTGTAAGGGGATAGGTGAGAGTAGAGAGGTTGACCCTGATTTAGTTGTTCCAAACAAGGACTTATCTATAAAACAAGGAGCAATTGCAGCATGGGGTTCTACTGGAGTTAACGATGACACATACTACAGCAAGATGATTAAGAGCCTTGCAGAACATTTTGGAGTATCATTAACTACACCTTTTAAAGACCTTCCAGAAGACTTTATAGAGGAACTTCTTTACGGAAAAGGTAATGTAAAGGTAGAATTTACTTACGAATCCAAATTCGGTGGAGTTAGACAGTACAAATCGTACTTTGAAGGAGTAGTAGTAAATCTTGAGAGAAGATACAACGAAACCAACTCAGAATACGCAAGAGAAAAAATAGAAGAGTACATGGCAGAGAGAGCTTGCCCAAAATGTAAGGGGAAAAGACTTAAGAAAGAGGTTCTTGCAGTACTTATTAATGGAAAAAATATAATGGATGTAACAGATCTTTCTGTAAATGAGTTAATAGCTTTTATGGATGGATTGATTCTTACAGAAAAACAGAAGTTTATAGCTAAAGAGATAGTAAAAGAGATAAAAGAAAGGGCAACATTCCTAAGAGATGTAGGACTGGACTACCTTAATTTATCGAGGAAAGCTGGAACACTATCAGGTGGAGAAGCACAGCGTATAAGACTTGCGACTCAAATAGGTTCAGCGTTAGTTGGAGTACTATATGTTCTGGATGAGCCAAGTATTGGTCTTCATCAAAGAGACAACGATAGACTTATATCAGCGCTTAGAAATTTAACAAACTTAGGCAACACACTTATAGTAGTTGAGCACGATGAAGACACTATGAAGGAAGCAGACCATATTGTAGATATTGGACCTGGAGCTGGAATACACGGTGGAGAGATTGTAGCGCAAGGTACTTTAGACGATATTTTGGCTAATGAAAGCTCAATAACAGGACAGTATTTAAGTGGTAAAAAAGTAATTCCAATACCTGAAGATACAAGAATAGGAAATGGAAATTTCTTAGAAATTATCAAGGCTTCAGAGAACAACTTAAAAAATATTGATGTAAAAATACCTCTTGGAGAATTTGTTAGTATAACTGGTGTTTCCGGATCTGGAAAAAGTACACTTATAAATGACATACTTTATAAAAGTGTTTCTAGTGAAGTAAATAGAGTTAGAAAGAGACCAGGCAAACACAAAGAGATAAGGGGAATAGAAAATATAGATAAAGTAATAAATATTGATCAAAGCCCTATAGGGAGAACGCCTCGTTCAAACCCGGCAACATATACAGGTGTATTTGATCAGATAAGAGATCTATTTGCCTCTACAAATGAAGCTAAGGCTAGGGGATATAAAAAAGGAAGATTTAGTTTCAATGTTAAAGGTGGAAGATGTGAAGCTTGTAAAGGCGATGGGATTATTAAAATAGAGATGCACTTCCTTCCAGATGTATACGTACCTTGTGAAGTTTGTAAAGGGGATAGGTACAACAGAGAGACATTGCAAGTTAAGTATAAAGATAAAACAATATCAGATGTGCTAAATATGAACGTTGAGGAAGCCGTCGAATTCTTTGAAAATATCCCAAATATAAGAAGAAAACTTGAAACACTTATAGATGTCGGACTTTCATACATTAAGTTGGGTCAACCCTCTACGCAGTTGTCAGGTGGAGAAGCACAGAGAATTAAACTTGCAACAGAGTTGAGTAAGAGACCAACAGGAAAGACCTTATACATTTTAGACGAACCAACGACAGGACTTCATATAGCTGACGTTGACAAGTTAATCCAGGTATTGCAGAGATTAGCTGATACTGGAAACTCTGTTATAGTTATAGAACACAACTTAGATGTTATTAAAGCCTGTGACTATATAATCGATCTAGGGCCAGAAGGTGGAGATAAGGGAGGTACTATAGTTGCGACAGGTACTCCAAAAGAAGTATCTAAAGTAGAATCTTCATATACTGGACAATTCCTAAAAAAATATTTTGAATAAAACTCATATAAACAGGGAGTCTAAATGTGATAAAATCTCATTTTATGACTCCCTGTTCTTATAAAAATTTTTATTGTTAATTTATGTGTACAGAATATGCATCTGACCTTTTGAATCTTTTATAATTTCAGATTCCACATTATAAATTTTAGAAATAAAATTTGATGTTAAAATCTCTTCCGGTTTTCCTTCTCCAACTATTTTACCATCTGATAATGCGTAGATTCTATCACAGAACATAGCTGCTATATTTAAGTCGTGTATTGCAGAAATAACAATTTTATTCAGTCCTTTAATAGTTCTAAGCATTTGTAGCTGATGGGATATATCTAGATGATTAGTAGGTTCATCAAGAATTAAATAGGGGGTATTTTGTGCGAATGCTCTAGCTAGAATCACTCTTTGACGTTCACCGCCAGATAATGTAGAGAAATTCCTATTTGCATAACTTTTCATATTTACTACATCCAATGCTTCTTCAACAATTCTATAGTCATTAAGATTATCACGCTCCATAGTTCGTTTATGTGGTGATCTACCCATTAGAACAATATCTCTAACTGTAAATTCAAAACTATAGTCATTGTGTTGCGAAACTACAGCAATTTTTTTTGCAGAGTCCCTAATACTGATAGAATCCAGAGCAACTCCATCAATATACACGCATCCATGTGAAGGTTTTAAAATTCGATAAATGCACTTAAGTAAAGTAGATTTACCACTACCATTGGGACCTATTATACCTATAAATTCTTGAGAATCACAATTTAAGCTTACATTTTTAAGAATTTTTTCTACTCCATAGGATATTTCAATATTCTTTACGTCAATACTCATCATTTATTACCCCCAAATCCATAGGACTTTTTGACCATTAGATATATAAAGCATGGTGCTCCAATCATAGAAACCAGTATACCTATAGGTATTTCTGAATTTGGTATTAAAACACGGCAAAGCACATCAGACCAGATCATAAATATTGATCCTGTTACGGCGCTAAGAGGTATTACTTTTCTATGGTCTGTACCGAAGATCATTCGTATTATATGTGGAATTACAAGTCCAACAAAACCGATCATACCAGCAGCATAAACTGAAAAACCAATTATCACAGATGAGATAATCATATAAATTATCCTATATCTATATAAATCAGTTCCCAAAGTTATAGATACTTCATCTCCCATAAGCATGAGATTGAGATTTCTAAACTGTGTAGAGAAGAAGACAGCACCGAGTATGAACATCGGTAGCAATAATAATACTTTGTTCCAGTTAGCACCAGCTAAACTTCCCATTGTCCAATAGGCTACTTCAATGGCGGCAGTTTTATTATTAGTAATGTATAAAACACAATTAGAAAATGCAGTGCAAACAGCTCCAATAGCCATACCAGAGAGAACTAATTTTGATGAACTAGAACGCCCCCCTATATTTGATAATGCCATAACCGCAAATGTAGCAATAAGAGCTCCTAAAAATGCCATTATACCTATAGAATTACTGCCAAATATAGTTCCAAAACCAAGCATTATAGCTGTTGTAGCTCCTAGAGATGCTCCGGATGAAACACCAAGTATATATGGATCAGCGAGTGCATTTTTAACAACTGCCTGCATTACAACTCCACATACAGATAATCCCATTCCTATGCATATTGCAAGTAGTACTCTAGGTAATCTAAGAAGCCATACTACATCATGTATAGGTCCATTTGAGAACTTTGAAAAAGTATCTATGTGGAATAATTCATAAAATATTACACTGTAAACATCTCTCATAGATATTCCGGCATTACCAAAAGTAATAGATGCTAGTATAGAAAATAGCAAGACAAATATCAATGCTATAAAGGCTGTCCAGTAAAAATGGCCACCATTAAATTTATTGTCGAGGTTTCTTTTAATAAGGGTTTTCATATTTTTCCTTCAATAAATCCTATTACAGATTAGGATATAAACCATCTGCAAAGTTAATGATCCCATTTTTTGTACGGATACCACTAGCATACATATCGCCTAACATAATCGGTTTTACTCTATTATTTTTTACTGCTGATAGGCTGGCTAAACTTTTATCTGCTATTATTTTATTTATGTTTTCATTTTTTACTGCTTGTGGATCATCTCCAGAATAAGGCATATAAACTACGAATATAACATCAGGATTTAAATTTATTATATCTTCTTTGCCAAGGTCAGACCCGTCTTCTTTAACAAGTTGTCCTCCAAGTGTTTTAACCATATCTCCACCAAGACTTGAGGCTCCATAGTTTACGATAGTATTACCTTGGAATTCAAGAATTAAGGCAGTAGGTTTTTTGTCTATTTTGGATGTTTTTTCAGTAACATTTTTAATTTCTGATTTCATATTTTCCACTATTTTATATGCTTTTTCTTGAACATCGAAAATTTTACCTAAATTTATAATATCAGAAAACTCATTTTCAAGAGTTCTAGGTTCACCCTCTTTTATACGAGTATTAGAATTAATATAAATATTTGTACCATTATCCACCCAACCAGCAGCATCTCCTAATGTTTTATCGCTAAAGTAAGACCCCCAACTAAGTATGAAGTCTGAACTTAACATTGTTACAGATTCTTTAGAAGGTGTAAACTCCGTAAGATAGTTGACTTTATCAAATGCTGATTTTAAATCACTGGGCACTTCGTTGTCTAGTCCAGCAGCAGCTACAATCTTATCCTCTAATCCAAGGGCAAGTAAAGTTTCAATTGAACCTTGATAAACTGCTAATGCCTTTTCTGGAGATTTTTTATATACTGTTTTTAGTTCTTCACCATTTGACCCATAAGTTGTAATTTTAAGTGGATATTTTGTTTTTTCAGGTTTTGAATTTGTTTCAATTTTTGATGTAGAGCTATTTACTTCTTTGTTCTCCTTTTGTGAATCTTTAGGACTACAAGCAGTAGAGCCTAGTAGTAGTATTGTAGTTAACAATACAGATATAATTCTTGTGAATAAATTTTGTTTTTTCATATTTTCTCCTCTTAATATATAATACTATTAACAGAAGAAGCCTCAGTTGTGAAAAAGCCTGCTATAAAAGCAGGCATCTTAAAAACAACGTATGTGCATCATACAATGAATTAGATGTTATGCTTTACACGGAAGCTTCATCTCAATATTAAGCAGGTTTCCTGACTTACAGATCAATACCTAGAATTACCTTCTCACAATATTTTGCAATGGCGTACAAAACTAGATTCCCTGAATACAGTGACCGGATCGCTCAGGATTCTCACCTGATTCCCTTTTATTTATGTAAAATTTAATTTACTAAATCACTTAATATAAGTTAACTACTAAAATTTATCATAATAATATAAAATATGCAACAAATACTAAACATAATAAAATGCAATTTGATTTACATCATAATAATTAATCTACTTAAAGAGTATAGAATATAAGTTCTAAAATTTATAAAATATATTTTAAAAGATTGTATTTGAGGTATAATTTAAATAGAGAAATTAAAAAATGGAGGAATAAGTTTGTTTGATATACAAGAACATTTAAAAAATTTACCAGCTGAACCTGGTGTTTATTTAATGAAAGACAAATTCGACAATATAATATATGTAGGAAAAGCTATTTCACTTAAGAACAGAGTAAGACAGTATTTTCAATCATCTAAAAATCATTCCTCTAAAGTTAAATCTATGGTTACGAATATCGATAAATTCGAGTACATCATAACAGATTCTGAACTTGAGGCGCTGATTTTAGAGTGTAACTTAATAAAAAGATATAGACCTAAGTACAATGTTCTACTCAGAGATGATAAAACTTATCCATACATAAAAGTCACGGTTAACGAAGACTATCCAAGACTTTTAAAAGTAAGGAGAGTTCTTAAAGATAAAGCGAAGTATTTTGGACCATACACTAATATTGCAGCAGTCAACGATACTATTGAAGTACTAAGAAGTGTATATCCGATTAGAAGTTGCAACATAGATATAGATAAAGCAATTAGAAACAATATGAGACCCTGTTTAAACAAACATATAAATAAATGTGTTGGACCTTGTACAGGTACTGTTAGTAAAGAAGAGTATGGAAAAATGATCGATGAAATAATCTACTGTTTATCTGGAAAAGAGGAGAAACTAATAGATATTTTAACAGAGAAAATGCAAAAATGTTCTGAGGAATTTAATTTTGAAGATGCAGCTAAGTATAGGGATAAAA
This sequence comes from Metaclostridioides mangenotii, assembly GCF_018917235.1. Taxonomy (GTDB): domain Bacteria; phylum Bacillota; class Clostridia; order Peptostreptococcales; family Peptostreptococcaceae; genus Metaclostridioides. The sequence continues at coordinate 448,566 of NZ_JAHLOF010000002.1, read as the reverse complement.
TTATGAGCCTTGAAGAACTAGTCCAAAAGCAGAAGATAGACAATGTAGCTTCGGATTTAAATCAAGATATTATTGCAATGGCGAGGGCTCATGATGAAGCCTGTGTACAGGTGTTTTTTATAAGAAATGGTAAGATAGTTGGAAGGGAACACTTCATACTAGAAGGAGTATTGGATAGTCCAAGATCTTCTATATTAGGATCTTTTGTTAAACAGTTTTACATGGAGCAAGAATATATTCCAAAGGAATTGATAATAGAAGACGAAATCGAAGATAGTTTTGTGCTTGAGGAGTGGCTTACATCTAAAAAGGGACAAAAAGTAACTATAAGAGTGCCGCAAAAAGGTGAAAAGAAGAGTCTTGTAGAGATGGTTCGTAAAAATGCGATAGAATATCTTGAGAAGTTTTCGGATATGAATAAGAGAAAGTACGAAAAGAGCGTAGGAGCGTTAGAAGAGCTTCAAAAGCTTCTTGAATTAGAAGAAATTCCAAATAGAATAGAGTCATTTGATATATCAAATATTCAAGGGGTGGATTCTATTGGAAGTATGGTTGTTTTCACAAAAGGAAAGAAGGATAAAAAAGAGTACAGAAGATATAAAATAAAGACGGTAGAAGGGCCAAATGACTACGATTCGATGGCTGAAATAGTTGAAAGAAGAATTAAGTACGGCAACTTGCCAGACTTGATGTTGTTAGATGGGGGTAAGGGACAAGTCAGTGCTGTAAAAAGAATATTGGATTTATATGAAATTGATTTACCATTATGGGGAATGTATAAAGATGACAACCATAGGACAAAAGGACTTGTTAATAAAGATAGGGAAATAGAATTAGATAAAACGTCAAACTTGTATAGATTTGTTGCAAGTATTCAGGAAGAAGTTCATAATTACGCTATCTCATACCATAGAAGCCTTAGAAACAAAGCTCTTACAAAATCTGTACTGGATAATATACCAGGTATAGGTGATAAGAGAAAGAAAGCTCTGTTAAATCATTTTAAAGAAATAGACGCAATAAAAGCTGCTACTTTTGAGGAACTAAACGAAGTTGATGGTATGAACAAGTCATCTTCAGAGAGTGTATATAATTTCTTTCACAAGGATAAATAAAAAGGAAATTATATGATGATATAAGATAAATTGAGGAGAGATAATCAATGGATACAGATAAAAAGATACCAATTAAAGACTTAATAATGGATTTACGTCTAGACATTGTGTATATGCCAAAAGATTCTAGTATTTATGTGGAATCTACTGAATTGAATAGACCTGGTTTGCAGTTAGCTGGATATTTTGAGTTCTTTTCTAATGATAGAATTCAGATAGTAGGAAAAACCGAGTATAATTATTTTGCTAAAGTCGATTCTAAAAAAAGAGAAGAGATACTCGATAAATATTTTTCTTACGATATACCAGCTCTAATAATAACATCCGGTCTTGATGCAAGTCCAGACTTTATTAAATATGCAAAAAAGTACAATAAAATTTTACTTAGTACTAAAAAAAATACAAGTAAAATCACTAGTAAACTTTTGAGTTATTTAGAGAGCAAATTATCTCCGACCACAACTATACACGGTGTATTAGTTGATGTATATGGAATAGGGGTTTTGATTAAAGGTGATAGCAATATAGGAAAATCAGAGACGGCACTTGAGTTAGTTCAAAGAGGCAATAGGTTAGTTGCGGATGATTCAGTTGAAATCAGAAGGCATGATGATAATAAAGTCGTCGGAAAATCTCCAGAGATTTTAAAATATTTATTAGAGATCAGAGGAATAGGAATTATTGATGTAAGAAGTTTGTACGGAGTAGGAGCAATTAAAAACTCTAAATCTATTGATATGGTTGTATATCTTGAAGCTTGGGATAGCACCAAATACTATGATAGATTAGGATTAGATAAAGACTACGAAAAAATACTAGGAGTTAATCTTGAAAAGCTTATAATCCCAGTAAGGCCTGGTAGAAATACATCAATGATTATAGAAGTTGCTGCGATGAACTTCAGACAAAAGGGAATGGGTTATGATGCAGCTGAGGAATTCAACAATAAACTTTTAAATATGATAGATAAAAAGTCTAATAACAGTGAAGAGTTTTAGTTAATCTGTTAAATATCTAATAAAAATTTATATTATGATTACAGATTATTTATAAAGTTTACTCTTAATTTTATAGTTTTTAAAAAATAATTATAATTGCCCCCATTAGGGGGCTTTTTATTTTAGTATTTAAAAAGTTAATACCATTACTATAAAGCTTTTCTATTGATTAATTGATTGACTAAAGGTTGTAAGACTATAATACACTTTATTTCTATATTAAAATAGCTAAAATACTTGAAATTAAAAAGTTTTGTTAAAAGTATATTTAAGTTGTAAAAATAATTTGTCGTTGATATAATATCTTATAATCGAAAATTCATAAAATTATGAATAATATGATAATAAATTAACGTTTACGAAATCAATATTTTATCAATACGAAAGGAGTAAGTTTATGAGTAGATTGAGTATAATTACTAGAAGTAAAGCTCAAACGGTTGTGGAAGAACTTTACAAAGATCTAGAAAGAAGAATTGTTGCCAGTCCTCCAGGGTTATGTCCAGTAGATATGTCTTCGTCTTTTTTAAAGATGTGTCATGCACAAACATGTGGAAAATGTGTGCCATGTAGAATTGGGCTTGGTCAATTGGGGAATATGCTTGAAGATGTATTGAATGGGGATGCAACTTTAGATACTATTGAATTAATTGAGAGAACAGCGCGTGTTATTTCAAACTCTGCAGATTGTGCAATAGGTTATGAAGCTGCTGAAATGGTACTAAAAGGCTTGGAGGGTTTTAGAAATGATTACGAAGAGCACATTTTGAGGGGAAGATGCCTCTGTCATTTAGAACAGCCAGTGCCGTGTGTAGCTTTATGTCCAGCTGGAGTTGACATACCAGGATATATCGCATTAGTAGGAGAGGAGAGATATGCTGATGCTGTTACGCTTATTAGAAAAGATAATCCATTCCCTACAGCTTGCGCATTAGTCTGCGAACATCCTTGTGAGGCAAGATGTAGAAGAAACATGATTGATGATTCTGTGAATATAAGAGGGCTTAAGAGAATGGCTGTAGATTATTCAGTAGAAGTACCTAATCCTGAGAATGCAGAATCTACAGGTAAAAAAATAGCTATAATTGGTGGTGGGCCAAGTGGGCTTAGTGCAGCTTATTATTTACAGTTAATGGGCCACCAAACTACCGTATTTGAAAAGAGAAAGAGGCTTGGTGGAATGTTAGTTTACGGTATACCTAGTTATAGATTGCCAAGAGAGCGTTTAGAAGAGGATATAAAAACTATACTAGATACTGGTGCAGAAGTTAGGATGGAGACATCAATAGGAAGTAATGACGATGAAATTTCAATGAACCAATTAAGAGACGAATACGATGCAGTTTACATTTCAATAGGCGCTCACACCGACAAAAAAATTGGTATAGAGAATGAAGATGCAAATGGAGTAATCTCAGCTGTTGAGATGCTTAGGAATATAGGTGATAATGAGATGCCTAACTTTAAAGATAAGACAGTTGCAGTAATTGGTGGTGGAAATGTTGCTATGGATGTTGCCCGCTCAGCAATAAGGTTAGGTGCCAAAAAGGTGAATGTTGTATACAGAAGACGTAAAGTTGATATGACTGCGCTTATGGAAGAAGTTGAAGGTGCAATAGCTGAAGGGGCTGATGTATTGGAACTACACTCTCCTGAGTATATCGAGAAAGATGAAAATAACAATGTAAAGGCACTTTGGGTCTCTCCTAAAATGGTAGGCCTTGTAGGTAAAGATGGAAGACCTAGACCTGCAGATTCTAACTTAGAAAATGTTAGAATACCATGTGATGTCGTAATAGTTGCAATTGGGCAGGGAATAGAAACTCCTCACTTTGAAGATGCAGGAATCCCAATTAAAAAGGGTGGAATCGACGCGGCAGCTTGGAGTGCTATTGAAAATACCGAGGGAGTATTTGCAGGAGGAGATTGTGTTACTGGTCCAGCTACTGTAATACGTGCAATCGCAGCTGGGAAAGTTGCAGCTGCAAATATAGATTCATACCTAGGGTACGACCATATAATTTCAACAGATGTAGATATACCTACTGCTAGGCTTGATGATCGCCAAGCTTGTGGAAGAGTAAACATGACGGAAAGAGATGCTGACGAAAGAATAAAAGACTTTGAAATGGTTGAACTTTCTATGTCTTGCCAAGAAGCAAAACAAGAAGCGAATAGATGCTTAAGATGTGATTATTTTGGATATGGAGTTTTCAAAGGAGGTCGAGTATCTCAATGGTAAAATTAAAAATAAATAATACAGAAATTGAAGTTGCAGAAGGTACAACGATTTTAGAAGCTAGTAAACTTGTTGGGATGCCAGTTCCAAGCCTTTGTTACCTAAAGGGAATAAATGAGATAGGTGCATGTAGAGTATGTGTTGTAGAAATGAAGGGAAAAGAAAAGCTGATTACAGCATGCAATAATATAGTATCAGAAGGTATGGAGATCTTGACTAATTCACCAAAAGTAAGGGAAGCTCGCCGTACAAATGTAGAATTGATACTATCTCAACATGATTGTCACTGCCCTACATGTGTAAGAAGTGGAAACTGCGAATTGCAAACAGTAGCTAATAACTTAAATTTTCCTGAAAATCACTACAAATTAAATGTACCACATTCAAATTGGCCAAAAGACTTTCCTCTAATAAGAGAAGAAGGTAAATGCATAAAATGTATGCGCTGTGTACAGGTGTGCGACAAGATACAAGACCTTCATGTTTGGGATATTGCTCAGACTGGCTCGCGTACAACAGTAGATGTTTCACTCAATAGGGACATAAAAGATGCTGATTGTGCACTTTGTGGACAGTGTATCACTCACTGTCCGACGGGAGCACTCCACGAGAGAGACGATGTAGGTCCAATTTTAAGAATGAACGGTGTACTAAGCAATCCAGATATAATAACAATAGTTCAAGTGGCGCCATCAGTTAGAACAGCTTGGGGAGAAGCTTTAGGACTTACTAGAGAATTTGCCACTGTCAGAAGACTTGTATCAGCACTAAGGAAGATTGGATTTGATTATATTTTTGACACAGACTTCTCAGCAGATTTGACAATAATGGAAGAGGGAAGCGAGTTCTTAGAAAGACTTGGAAGTGGAGAAAAGAGTAGATATCCTATGTTTACATCATGTTGTCCCGGATGGGTTAGATTTTTAAAATCTCAGTATCCTGATATGGTAGATTCTCTATCTACTGCAAAATCTCCACAACAAATGTTCGGGGCAGTTGCAAAGAGTTACTATGCAGATATCCTGGGAGTTGATCCTTCAAAAATATGCTGTATTTCAATTATGCCATGTGTTGCTAAAAAGCATGAGTGTGATATACCTAGTATAAATGATAGTGAAGCTCCAAAAGATGTAGATTTTGTTTGGACTACAAGAGAGATTGTAAGACTTATAAAATCCGAGCATATTGACGTAGATGCCTTAGAAGAAGAGGAGTTTGATATGCCACTAGGAATAGGATCAGGTGCAGGAGTTATATTTGGAGCGACAGGAGGAGTTATGGAAGCAGCTCTTAGAACAGCTTACTATTTAGTAATGGGTGAAAATCCAGATGCTGACCTATTTATGGATATAAGGGGGATGGATGGAATAAAAGAATCGACAATCGATTTAAATGGAACATCTTTAAATATTGCTATAACGAGTGGTCTCGGAAACGCTAGAAAACTTATAGAATCAATAAGAAGTGGTGAGAAAAAATACGATTTTGTTGAAGTAATGGCATGTCCAGGTGGTTGCGCTTCAGGAGGGGGTCAACCAATACATGCAGGTGAAGAGTTAGGCAAAGAGAGATGCGGTGTTTTATATGATCTTGATAGAAGAGATAGCTTAAGGTTCTCGCACGAAAATCCATCAATAGTAGAAATCTACAAGAATTATCTAGAAAAACCACTTTCTCATAAGTCTCATAAATTGCTTCATACTAACCATTATGATTGGGAAATGTCAAAAGCTTTAAGGTAGTAGGATTTTGTTAAGTATATAAAAAGTAACTAAGAAAAGGTGCTTTAAGATTATTTAGAGCACCTTTTTGTTTTTATATTTTTGTATTAATAAGGTTCAGTGTTAATTACATTAGTTGCAAAATCATCTATTTTTGATTTTCTTAAATCTCATTGGAAAGAACTTTATGATATTATAAGACAATGGTTAGAAAGCCTCGGATATTATTATGACGGAGATTTAGTAATAAACGGTAGGAACATTTTCTTAGGTAAGTTTCGAGTATAGTTAAAGTGATAAGCCTAATAATCAGATAATTGAAAATATATGAGTTAAGAGGATATTGGAGGTATGACATTGAAAATAAGAAAATATCAAGAAGAGGACTGTTTAAGTACAATTCAGTTGTTTAGAGAGACGGTATTATATATAAATAGCAAAGATTATAGCGAGGAACAGGTCCAAGCTTGGGGTGGTTATGAATTAGATCCTGTTATTTGGAATAGATTTTTACTAAATAATTATTCCGTTGTTGCCATAAAAGATAATATTATTGTTGGTTTTGGTGATATGGATAAATCAGGTTATTTAGATAGACTTTTTGTTCATAAAAATTATCAAGGTCAAAATATAGCGACTATAATTATGAGGAATCTTGAATTTTACGTAAATGCTAGTAAGTTCACGTCGCATGTTTCAATTACTGCTAAGCCATTCTTTGAAAATCAAGGTTATCATGTGGTGAAAGATAACCTTGTAAAAGTGAGAGGAGTAACATTGAAAAATTTTATTATGGAGAAAGATAATTCGTACCATAATTAGAAATATATGTTTTAAAGTCCTACTTTAAATAAAAAACATCAAAGAAATAAAAAGAGTGCGAATCTGCACTCTTTATTTAAAAGCATCTGCATTACCTTTACCAGTAGTCAGAAGAGGTTGTGACGAAAATACCTAATATCTAATATATAGTACTCTTATCCTTATAAGTCGTATGAAGATATTTATGAGAAGTCTCACTATATGGTTCGCCTAAGAAATCATCGTACAATTTTTTAATATAAGGGTTATCATGAGATTTTCTAATTTCTTTATTTTCATCAATTTTATAAAGTGATTTTCCTCTTGATTTAACTATATTATAGTCACCAAAGTGGAAAGGTTGGCCTCCACCACCTATGCATCCTCCTGGGCAAGCCATAACTTCAACTATATGGTAGTCAGACTTTCCTTCGACGATATCGTCCATTATTTTTCGGGCATTTCCTAGGCTGTTGACTACACATACCTTTATTTCAGATCCTCCAACGTGCACACTTGCTTCCTTAATACCTCTAAAACCTCTAACTTCTCTAAAATCTACACTATCTAGAGTTTTACCTGTGATCCATTCATAGGATGTTCTAAGAGCAGCTTCTGTAACTCCACCGCTTGCTCCGAAAATTGTACCAGCGCCTGTCGATTCTCCAAGAGGGGAGTCGAAATCTTCATCAAGTAGGTTAAGAATATCGATACCAGATTCTTTTATCATATGGGAAAGTTCTCTAGTAGTAATAGATATATCATTATCTCTAATATCGTCTACTTCAAGTTCCTCTCTGTTGGCTTCGTATTTTTTAGCGACGCAAGGCATCACGGAGACGACACATAAATTTTTTGGTTCAATTTCTAATTTTTCAGCAAAGTAACTCTTTGTTATGGAACCGAACATTTGTTGAGGTGATTTACAGCTTGATATTAGATCAAGTTTTTCTGGATAGTTGTATTCTATGAAATTAACCCAAGCAGAACAGCAACTCGTAAGTATAGGAAGATTTTCATTTTCTTTTATTCTGTGTATTAGTTCTGATGCTTCTTCCATTATCGTAAGGTCAGCCCCAAAGTTTGTGTCAAATACATACTTAAATCCTAAAGCTTTTAAAGCTGCAACTATTTTGCCAGTAGACATTTCTCCGGATTTTAGCCCAAATTCTTCCCCAAGAGCTACTCTAACAGCAGGTGCAACTTGAACTACGACAGTTTTAACAGCATTTTTCAATTCTCTCCAAACCTGAGTGATATTGTTCACTTCTTTAAGTGAACCTGTAGGACAGACAGCTACACATTGTCCGCAGTATGTACATTCGGTGTCGACCATATCTGCATCAAAAAATGTTCCGACTACTGTATTAAATCCTCTATTTATACCTGAAATTGCCCCAACAGTTTGGATTTTGTTGCATACAGCTTCACATTTTCTGCAAAGTATACATTTACTGTGGTCTTTTACAATTGATTTACTAGATGTGTCCATCTTATCTATAGATTTTGCACCCTTAAAACTAATTTGTCTGATACCAAGATCTGCTGCGATTTCCTGGAGTCTGCACTCACCATTTTTTTCGCATACGAGGCAATCTTGAGGATGATCCGATAGAATTAGCTCAACAATTTTTTTACGAGTTTTTAAAGCTCTTAAACTGTTGGTTTCAACTTTCATACCTTCTTTAACTAGAGTACCACATGAAGGAACAAGCCCTCTATCAGTTTCGACCATGCAAACACGACATGAAGCACATGTTTCTAGTCTTCTAATTTCGTCGGCTTTAAGATAGCATAAATTGTGTATTTTTATATCTATAGTTTTAGCAGCATCCAGTATGGAGGTACCTTCTGGAACTGAAACTGGCTTGCCATTGATAGTCAAATTAACTAGATTCATTTTAATTCCCCCAAACAAATTATTTTTTTATTATTGCGTTAAATTTACAGTTATCAATACAAGTATTGCACTTTAAACATTTTGATATATCAATACAGTGCATTTTACCTGGTGAGCCAGAAATACAAGAAGCAGGGCAAACCTTTGCACATTTTGTACATCCTTTACAATCTTCTGTAATATAAAATGACAGTAGACTTTGACACTTACCAGATGGACATTTTTTGTCCATAACGTGCGCTATATATTCATCCATAAAGTACTGCAGAGTAGTAATAACTGGATTTGGGGCTGATTTACCAAGACCACATAGAGAAGCATCTTTTATTACCTCTGATAGATCTCTGAGGTCATCAATATCTTGCAAAGTTCCTTTTCCTTCAGTTATTCTAGTTAAAATTTCTAGAAGTCTTGTAGTTCCAATTCGGCATGGTGCACATTTACCACATGATTCCTCAACAGTAAATTCTAAAAAGAATTTAGCTAAATCAACCATGCAATCTTGTTCATCTAAAACGAGCATTCCACCAGAACCCATCATAGATCCTATAGAATTAAGTGATTTAAAATCAATAGGAGTATCTATATACTTAACTGGAATACACCCGCCAGAAGGACCACCTGTCTGAACTGCTTTTAGTTTTCTTCCTTCTGGTATTCCTCCTCCTATTTCATATATAACCTCTCTTATAGAAAGCCCCATTGGAACTTCAACCAGTCCTACATTATTAATTTTTCCTCCTAGAGCAAATACTTTAGTTCCTGAAGAATCTTTTGTTCCGTAATTTGAAAACCAACCCGGTCCCTTTAACACAATAGGCGGAATATTCGCAAAAGTCTCTACGTTATTTAAGCATGTTGGAGACTCCCACAGGCCGCTTTTTGATGAACTGTACGTTTTCATCCTAGGTTCTCCGCGCTTTCCTTCAATAGAGTGCATAAGTGCTGTTCCTTCACCACAAACAAATGCTCCAGCACCAAGTTTTAGTTCTATATCAAAATCAAATCCACTACCAAGTATGTTTTTTCCGAGAAGTCCATATTCTTTGGCTTGTTCAATTGCAATCCCTAATCTTTCAATGGACTTAGGGTATTCGGCCCTTATGTATATGTACCCTGTATCTGAACCAATGGCGTATCCACATATTGTCATAGCCTCTACAATAGAGTGAGGATCTCCCTCTAGTATAGATCTGTCCATAAAAGCTCCTGGATCTCCTTCATCAGCGTTGCAAACAACGTATTTTTTACCTTCAGGTCCAGATGGGTTTGAAGCACATGCTTTCCATTTATCTCCAGTTGGAAATCCTGCACCACCTCTGCCACGTAATCCAGACTCTTTTACTTTGTATATTACTTCTTCTGGAGTAAGTAACTCTAAACATTTCCCTAGGGCCAAATATCCATCATTTGCTATGTAATCACTTATTTCACTAGGATCTAAAATACCACAATTTTTAAGGGCAATCCTAGATTGCTTTTTATAAAAATCCATCTCATCTTGATACTTAACTTTTTCATGATCTTTTGAAGGTTCTTCATATAATAGACGATAAATAATTTCATCATGTAAAATATGTTTTTGAATAATTTCATGGACATCTTCTGGTTTGACTTTAACATAAAAAACATCATCCGGAAAAACTTTAACTATAGGGCCTTGAGGGCAGAATCCAAAACATCCAGTGGGATGTGCAGAGACTTTATCACTAATACCAAGCTTTTCAATTTCTTCATTAAACTTATCAATAATTAATAGACTGTTTGATGATATACATCCTGTATTGCTGCAGACCAGGATTTCTCTCTTTTTTATGTTTTCTTTGATGTGATTGTATCTAAGATTTAGTCTAGGTTTAAGATCTTGAGCCATATTCTTTAATTCAACAAAGGAATTTATTTTATGCATCGTTTACACCTCTCATTCTAATAATTTGCGTGTAGTTCTTTTTCTTTATAAGAATCTATAATTTCACAAACTTGTTTGGGTGTTACATTTCCATAAACTTTATCGTTTACGGTAACGACAGGGGCGAGACCACATGCCCCTATGCATCTTAAACTCTCTAATGAAAATTCTAAGTCATCAGTTGTTTCTCCCGATTTTATGCCGAGTTGTTTTTCAAATTCAGCAAGTATTTTGTCAGCTCCTTTTACGAAGCATACTGTACCGGTGCAAACACTAACTTTGTACTTACCAATAGGCTCTGTTTTAAAATATGAATAAAATGTTACAACTCCATAAACTTTGGAAGGTGGAATGTTTAGTTTTTTTGATATGTGGAGTTGAACTTCTTTTGGAAGGTACCCAAAAATTTGCTGTGCATGGTGTAGCACTTGGATTAGGGCACCTTCAGATGGATCTACTTTGTCTATAAAATCATTTAAGTCTGAAAATAGCTTTTCGTTCTGTGAATAAAAATTACACATCTGCATCACTCTTTCATTTAGATTTATATTCCATTTACAGTATTATATCAAAAAGTATAGAAAAATAAATCATTTATTAACAATCATTTAACAAAGTATTTATATTTTTTCAAATTTTCAGTTATAATTTTAATTTAGTTACAAAACGGCTGAAAGTAATCTAGATATTGATTCTTTAAATCGAATATATGTAGATCTAGCATCGTATATTTCTTGAGTTATTTCTTTTGAGTTTTGCATATCTCTTTCAAATATTTCCCTTAATTCTGTAGATTTTTCTTGTGAATATATAAAAGCATTTACTTCAAAATTAAGCTCAAAACTTCTTATATCCATATTTGCTGTACCTATAGAACAGATTGAGTCATCAGCAACTATTGTTTTTGCGTGTAAAAATGCATCTTCACCGTATGTATATATTTTAGCACCAAAATTAAGTAGCTCTCCAGCATAAGAATATGAAGCCCAATACACAAAAGGATGGTCTGGTTTTGAAGGTATCATTATTCTTACATCTACTCCTGATAGACAAGCTATTTTAAGAGTATCCAAGAGCGTAGTATCAAGTATTAAATAAGGGCTTTGAATGTATACGTAGTCAGTTGCCTTTTGTATTATTTTGATGTATCCATATTTTATTTCGTCTAGGTTTATAATATCTGGTCCACTAGAAACTATTTGTATGCCGACGTTTCCTTCTTCACAGTCACATTTAGTGCTGCTATTTTGAAAATGACTGTATAGATCCAAATCTTCTTTAGTAGTATATTTCCAATCCAGCATAAATCTCATATTTAGATCCATCACACAATCACCAGTAAGTTTGGTATGTGTATCTCTCCACTCTCCAAATTTGGGATCTCTTCCAAGATACTCATCACCTACATTAAATCCACCTACAAATCCAACACAGTTGTCAATAACAACGATTTTACGATGATTTCTATAATTTAGGTTGAAATTTACAATTTTTAAAATAGATGGGAAGAAACTAGCTACTTTTACACCATTTTCTTTGAGAAGATCAATAGAATTTTTGCTAAAGTTTCTGCCTCCTACGGCATCATACAATAATCTTACTTCAACACCTTCCTGCGCTTTTTGAACTAGTATATCAACAATTTCTTTACCTATATTATCATCTTTAAAAATATAGAACTGAATATTTATATAATGTTTGGCTTTTTTTAATTCTGTTATAAGACTTCTAAAAAACTTTTCAGAGTCTGGATAGATATTTACATTATTATTAGTTGTATAATGAGCATTATTTGAGTTTGCAAGTGCAGAAATCATATCTTTATGTTCACTGGCTGATCTATCAAACTTTAAGTTTGAATGCAAGGCTATCTGAGTTTTTAATATATTGCTTTTTAAAATTTTATCGTCTTGTTCTTTGAGTTGGAACATATTATTTTTTGATAAATCTCTGCCAAATATTATATATAGTACAAAACCTACTACTGGGACTAAAACTAGAATAGCTATCCAAGTAAGAGTAGTGTTTATATTCCTTTTTTCTCTAAATACTAAATTTAGCACAACTAAAAAGTTAACTATATATACTGCAGTAACTGAGAATTCGTATATTGAAGCTTTGAAAATTTCTAGATCAAACAAATTTTTTCCTCCTATATTTTAAAAATATTGTTAAATTATAGCTTAGTAATAAGTACTATTATATATAATTATTCCGAAATAACAAATAAAAAATCAGTTTATAGTAGAAAATTTATAGAATTATTAATATTAATTAAAACAGAACCTGAAAGCAATGATATAATAGTATATATACTATAATTGCAGAAAGTCTAGTCTGCTTTAGTATATTGTTATTTCTAACTCAATACATTATTATATATTTAATTATAATAATTTATTAAAAATAGAAATAAGATAAGAAGATAAATGAAAAATTAAGCCAGGGTTTAATTAATAGAAAATGGGGAAATAATTGGGGCTGAAGTTTATTTAGCCAACGATTTAAAATATGAAAGCGAAACAAAATTTTGGAGGAAACTTATAATCATGAATAAAGAGTATGTATTTGAAAAATTGTCAAAAATAGTAAACAAGGAAGATATTAAAATAGATGAACCTATGAAAAATCACATTTCTTTTAAAGTAGGTGGACCAGCTGATGTGTTGGTTAGACCTAGAACAGAAAAAGAGATCAGAGAAATTCTTAAATTTATAAAGGAAGATGATATTCCATACTTAATAATAGGAAATGGATCGAATATGTTGGTAAAAGACGGTGGCCTTAGGGGATTAGTTATTGAAATAGCTGATAACTTTAATGAGTCTAAAGTAGAGGGTAATATAGTTGAAGTTCAATCAGGAGCACTTTTATCAACTCTTGGAAAAGAAATTTTAAGAAATTCACTTAAAGGATTTGAATTTGCGACAGGTATACCGGGTACTATAGGTGGAGCGCTTTGTATGAATGCTGGAGCCTATGGTGGAGAAATGAAAGATATAGTTAAAACAGTAAGAATAATAGACATGGATGGTAACATTAAAGATCTTTCTAATGAAGAGATGGAGTTTAAGTATAGAAACAGTCTTGTAGCTAACATAAAGTGCATAGTTTTATCTTGTAAATTAGAGCTAGAAAAGGGCAATTACGATGATATAAAAGCCCATATAGACGACCTTACAGACAGAAGGGTTACAAAGCAGCCATTAAACTATCCTAGTGCGGGTAGTACATTTAAAAGGCCAGTTGGTCACTACGCTGGTCAATTAATAGATGAAAGTGGGCTTAGAGGTCTTACACTTAGAGGGGCACAAGTTTCACAAAAGCATTGTGGATTTGTTATAAATCTTGGAGATGCGACAGCAAAAGATTTGTTAGATCTTATATATATAGTAAAAAGTACAGTATATAGAAAATTTGGAGTTATGTTAGAAGAAGAAGTAAAGATACTTGGAGAGGACTAGAAAATGAAAATATTAGCTGATTATCATACACATACAGTATTTAGCCATGGCAAGGGGACTATTGAGGATAATGTAAAGGTAGCCCTAGAAAAGGGAATAGAGATACTTGGAATCTCAGACCACAGTTATAAACATATGACTTATGGTGTAAAGAAGAGTGATATCCCAGTAATGAGAGAAGAAATAGACATGTTAAATGAGAAATATCCCAATATAAAAATTCTTCTGGGTCTTGAATGTAATGTGCTTGATGATAAAGGTAATATAGATGTTGATGACGATGATAGAAAATTTCTAGACTATGTAATGGCAGGCTACCATTTTGGATCTAAGCCTACATCGTTAGTAGCGGCATTAAATCACTTCGACAACTATACTATAAAGAGTGAAAAAGCAAAAATTTACAATACAAATGCAGTAATAAATGCTATAAAAAACAACGACATATTTTGTATAACTCACCCAGGTGATAAAGGGGATGTTTATATTGAAGAGATTGCAAAGATAGCATTTGAGACAGATACTAGACTAGAGATTAATAGCAGTCATAGATTTTTAAATGTGAATCAGATACAAAATATAAAGCATATAAATAATAAATTTATAATTGGATCAGATGCACATGCACCAATTAAAGTTGGGAACTTCAATCTGGCTATGAAGACTGTAAGAGAATCAGGGTTAGATGTTTCACTGATAGAAAATATTATATTATAAGAGGGAGGTAGTATCATGAAATTTGTTATAGTTACAGGGTTATCAGGATCTGGAAAAAGTGAAGTAATGAGAGCTTTGGAAGACTTAGGATTTTACTGTGTAGATAACTTACCGCCTGCATTAATAACTAAATTTGCAGAGATATGCTACCAACCTAATTCTAGTATCGATAAAGTTGCTCTTGGAGTAGATATAAGAGGACTACAGTTCTTTAAAGATTTTCATGAGAGTTTAAACTATCTAAAAAAAGAAAATTATGCTTATGAAATGCTTTATTTAAACTGTAATGATGATGTTTTAATAAAGAGATATAAGATAACAAGAAGGAATCATCCTTTGGCAAGAAACATGCAGATCTCAGAAGGTATAAAAAAAGAACGAGATATAATGAAGCCATTTAAGGATTCAGCGAGTTGTATAATTGATACTTCTAATATGAAGCCAAAAGATTTACAGGATGAGATAAAGAGAATTTATTATAAAGGTGAAGATAATTTAAATATTACAATATCAGTAGTTTCTTTCGGATTTAAACACGGTATACTTTCAGATGCGGATTTAGTATTTGATGTAAGATTTTTACCAAATCCATATTACCTTGAAGAGCTTAAACTTAAGACAGGTGATGATGAAGAAGTCAGAAACTATGTTATGAATTCTCCAGTAAGTAAAGAATTTTATAATAAACTATTGGATATGGTACATTTTCTAATTCCGCAGTATATTGAAGAAGGAAAACAACATCTAGTAATCGGAATTGGTTGTACTGGTGGTAGACATAGATCTGTAACAATTACAAATCTTTTAGCAGACGATTTGATTGACAAAGGCTATAGAGTTGTTAAAAAGCACAGAGATTCTATGTTGAGATAGTGTGGAGGCTATTATGAATAAAATACTTATTTTAGTAGGTATACTAGGATGGCTCGGCTTATTTGTTACACTATTTTTGTACCAAAAAGCCAAGCGTGAGAAAATAAAGCTATTTACTAGATCAACTACAGAGTGCTATGATCCCAAAGTAGTAGTAATAGGAGGGGGAACAGGTCAATCAGTATTTTTGAGGGGGCTAAAACACAATACTCAAAATATTACAGCAGTAGTTACAGTTTCAGATGATGGGGGAGGTTCTGGAGTCTTAAGAGAGGATTTGGGGATGTTACCTCCTGGAGATATAAGAAATTGTCTGCTGGCACTAGCAAATATTGAACCTACTATGAATGAAATTATGCAGTATAGATTTTCAGATGGTCAGCTTAAGGGTCAAAGTTTTGGAAACCTCTTTTTAGCTGCTATGAATGGACTATACGGAAATTTTGAAACTGCAGTATATAAAATGAGTGAAATATTCGCAATAACTGGTAGGGTACTCCCTGTAACTCTAGAAGACGTTAAATTAATAGCTGAGCTTAAAGACGGATGTGTTATAAAAGGGGAGTCTGTTATTCCAAAAGAAGCAAAAGCAAGAAAAACTTCTATATATAAAATAAGTCTCGAACCAGCTGATGTAAAGCCATTAAAAGATGTGATAAATTCAATTTATGAGTCAGATATTATTGTCATAGGACCAGGAAGCCTGTATACTAGTATAATACCTAATTTATTAATTGATGATGTTGTAAAGGCTATAAAAGCCTCTTCAGCACCTAAAGTTTACATATCTAATATAATGACTCAACCCGGAGAGACAGACGGATACAATGTATTAGATCACGTAAAAGCTATAGAAAAGCACGCGGGTAGCAATATAATAGATTATGTTATTGTGAATAATGAAAAGCTACCAAATAAAGTCTTAAATTTGTATAAACATGATGGAGCACAACAAGTTTTGTTAGATAAAAAGCAAACTGAGGGGTTAAAAAATATGGGTATTAAATGTATTGAGAAAAATATGGTTGAGATAAAGAATAACTACATTAGACATGATGCAAAATACATATCTAACATAATAATAGAGCTAGCACTAAATCACAACTATATGTAGTCGTTATAAAAGGGTTTTAAAATTAAATGTAGAAATCCTTATTATTATGTTAGTTTTAAGGAGTGAACATCTATGAGAGAAGAGGTCAGTGCTGGAGGTGTTGTCTTATTTGGTAACGCGGTTCTTCTGCTGAGGAAGTTTAATGGCGATTGGGTATTGCCAAAAGGTAAGGTAGAAGAAGGCGAAAGTAACGAGGAGGCAGCTCTTAGAGAGGTTAGTGAAGAAACAGGAGTAAAAGCGGATATACTCAAATATCTAGGTGAGATTCATTACACATTTAAAGAAAATTGGGATGAAAATAAAGCAGTTCACAAGACAGTATTTTGGTATTTAATGCAATCTAAAAATATGGATACAGTTCCTCAAAAAGAAGAGGGTTTTATAGATGCTAAATTTGTACATTTGGATAGAGTAGTGGATATGGCTAGATATGACGACGAGAAGGAAATTATAAAAGTTGCTTTAGAAGAGATAAAAAAGAGAATCAAGAAAAACTAATTAATAGGTGATTGACATGTCGTTTTCTACAGATGCAAAAAATGAATTAGCTAGGATTTTACCTGATGGACGCAAAGTAGCTATTGCAGAATTAGCTGCAATAATCAAATCAGCTGGGAGTATACAAATAGTAGGTTATAAAAAAATAAACCTAAAAATAATAACTGAGCTTAATTCGATAGCACGTAAAGTTTTTAAATTACTTAAAGTAAATTTTGACATCAATACTACTATTTCTATAAACAAAAACCAAATGTTAAAAAGAAATAACAGTTATGTACTTACAGTTACGGACGAAATGGGAGCTACAGAACTGCTTAGAGAGCTTGGAGTGTTAGAACCAGGGGATGGATTTTTCACTGTTAACAAGGTTCCAGAAAAATTAGTAGAAGAAGATGAATGTAAAAGAGCATTTTTAAGAGGTGCTTTTTTAGGAGGAGGATCTATAAGCGATCCTGATAAGAGCTATCACATGGAATTTGTGACAAACTCTGAGGAATTTGCCATCTCATTAAAAGATTTAATAAATTCACTGGGATTAAACAGTAAGATTGTTCCTCGTAAAAGCAATTATATTGTTTATCTCAAAGAGAGTGAACAAATTTCGGATCTTCTGAGCGTAATTGGGGCTCATAAAGCGCTTTTAAGCTTGCAAAACACAAAGGTTTTAAAAGAAATGAGAAATAATGTAAATAGAATCGTAAATTGTGAGACGGCAAATCTTTCAAAGACTGTCAACGCTTCAGTTAGACAAGTTGAGGATATAAATTTAATACAGAAGACAATCGGAATTAGCAATTTACCCAAAAACTTACAAGAAATTGCACTGATAAGAGTTGAGTACGAAGATATGACTCTAAAGGAATTAGGTGAGATACTTGATCCACCAA
Organism: Metaclostridioides mangenotii; assembly: GCF_018917235.1. GTDB lineage: Bacteria > Bacillota > Clostridia > Peptostreptococcales > Peptostreptococcaceae > Metaclostridioides. The sequence continues at coordinate 430,327 of NZ_JAHLOF010000002.1, read as the reverse complement.
TTGGTAAATCAGGTGTAAATCACAGGCTTAGAAAAATCGGGGTAATTGCTGAAAAGCTTAGAGAAGAGAATAAATTGTAAAGAATATATATTAAATAAAAATGGACTCCGTATATTAGGAACTTAAGTTACTAATATACGGAGTCCATTTTATTTTAATAAACTGAGTCTATGCTACAGCTTTTTTAAGTTGATTTAAATAATATTTAGGCAATCTAGAAATTAAAAATACTGCAAGTATACATGATACTGGTTTATCGATTATGTTACTTGTGATTCTACCGATAAATGCGGCTTGAAATATACTTTCTCCACTCTGTCTTAAAAATCCAACCAATAGATCAGCGCCACTTCCACTTAATCCACCGCTGACAGCTATAGATATAGGAGTTCCAATTAAAGGACATAAAACAGCTAGTCCTACTCCTGTCAATATAGCAGTCATGTAGTTAAACTTCCATCTCTTTGATATAAATCCTACAAAAAGCCCAAGAGCAATATTAACTAAAGCAAAAGGAAAGTTTATAGGCCCTAGTATTATTCCAAGAACTAAGTTTGTACCCCCGCCTATAGCCGCTCCGTATACTGGCCCAAGTAAAATAGCACCCATTATAGTTCCAAAGGTATCTAAAAATAATAGGGGTATGTTTATAACTTGCATAATAGAACCAACAACTACATTTAAAACTATGCACATTGCACTAAAAGTTAAGGCTTTTGTTCTCATAATCTAAATCCTTTCGTATAAATTAAACTCATAATATGATATTATTACTATATAATTATACAAGACTCTACAAAAGAAAGTATGAAGTATAGATAATAACTATTTAGATGTTGCTTTTATAACACATTTCTATATCTATATATTGGAGGTAGACCATGAAGAGAAATAAAAAAATTGTTGTGCTATGCCATTGTATTTTAAATTGTAATAGCAAAGTAGAAGGATCTTCAGATTACGAAGGGGCAATGTACTTTAATAAGAAATTAATTGACAATGGATTTGGAATTATTCAACTTCCGTGCCCTGAATTAATGATGTACGGAATCAATAGATGGGGGCATTCAAAAGAACAGTTTGATAATATTATATATAGAGAAAAGTGCAGAGAGTTATTATTAGGCTATATATATCAAATTAAGATGTATATAGATAATGCATATGAGGTAAAGGCTGTAATAGCAATAGATGGAAGTCCTAGTTGTGGATACAACAGAACGTGTTCTTCTAAACTTTGGTATGGAGAGCTTAGCGGATGTAAAAATTTAGATGAGAAAATAGAAAATATTAAATTAATAAATGGTACAGGGGTATTTATCGAAGAATTAGTTGAACTTTTAGATGAATATAAAATAGATATTCCAATATTGGGTATTGATGAATTAAGGCTAGAAGAGTCTATAAATGAAGTATATAAAAATCTATTTTAATTACTAGTTATATTTTGTATAGGAAGTTTTAGACTAGACTTTTATGGTAAAATTAATATACAGGAGGAGGTGTCTAAATGAGTAAAAATTTTGTTCATCTTCATGTGCATACGGAATACAGTTTGCTAGATGGATTTTCAAGGGTTTCAAATCTTATAAATAGGGCAAAAGAACTTAATATGAACGCGATTGCTATAACAGATCATGGAAACATGTTTGGTGTTATAGATTTTTATAAAACAGCAAAGAAAGAAGGGATCAAACCAATCATTGGATGTGAGGTGTATACATCACCTAGAACGATTAGGGATAAGGATCCGAATTACGATAAATATCAAGGCCATTTAATACTACTTGCAAAAAACATGCAGGGTTATAAAAATTTGATAAAGCTTGTTTCAATTTCCTATACAGAGGGATTTTATTATAAACCAAGGGTAGATTTAGAAGAATTAGAAAAACACAGCGAAGGGATAATAGCTTTATCCGCTTGTTTAGCAGGGGATGTAGCCAAATCTCTAATGAATAGAAATTATAATAAAGCAAAATTCTATGCAACAAAATACAATGAAATATTTGGTGAGGGAAACTTCTTTTTAGAGGTTCAGGATCACAATATACCAGAGCAAAAAGAGGTTAATGCAGGTATAGTAAAATTATCTAAGGAGACCGGTATACCTTTAGTAGCTACAAATGATGTGCACTATGTGAGAAAAGAGGATTCAAAGACACACGATGTGCTCATGTGTATTCAAATGGGCAAGACAGTAGACGATCCAAATAGAATGAGATTTGGTAGCGATGAATTTTACCTAAAATCTCGAGAAGAAATGGAAGATTCATTTTCATATATAGAAGAGGCTTTAGATAATACAGTTAAAATTGCGGAAATGTGTAATGTAGAGTTTGATTTCAATACTATTCACCTTCCAAAATACGATGTACCCGATGGAAAAACACCCGAAAGTTATTTGAGAGAACTTTGTTTCAAAGGACTTGAAGAGAGATATGGAGATCCTTCACAGGATGCAGTAGATAGACTAAATTTTGAACTTGATGTAATAGTAAAAATGGGATATGTTGAATACTTCCTTATAGTTTGGGATTTTATAAATTTTTCTAAACAAAACAATATTATAGTTGGCCCGGGGAGGGGTAGTGCTGCTGGATCAATAGTTGCATATACACTTAAGATTACAGATATAGACCCAATTAAGTATTCACTACTATTTGAACGTTTCCTAAACCCTGAGCGTGTATCCATGCCCGATATAGATATCGACTTCTGTTATGAGAGAAGAGAGGAAGTTATAGACTATGTTAAGAGGAAATATGGCGAAGATCACGTTGCCCAAATTATTACATTTGGGACAATGGGTGCAAAGGCTGCAATTAGAGATGTTGGAAGGGTTTTAGATACTCCATACAACAAAGTTGATAGAATAGCAAAAGAGATTCCTTTTGCATTAGGAATGACTATAGATAAGGCTTTAGACACAAATCCGAATTTACAATCTATGTATGATGAGGATGGTGAAACCAAAGAAATCATAGAATTATCAAAACAGATAGAAGGTATGCTTAGACATGCATCAACACATGCAGCTGGTGTAGTTATATCTAAAAACCCAGTTGATGAGTACGTTCCACTTTACAAGCATCAAGATTCTATAACAACTCAATTCACTATGACTACACTTGAAGAATTGGGACTATTAAAAATGGATTTCCTAGGACTTAGGACTCTTACAGTTATTAACGATGCTTTAGAGTTAATTGAGAAAAATAGAGAAGCTAAAGGTTATACTGAATTTATAGATTTCTCAAAGATGGACTACGACGATCCAAAAGTGTACGAGCTACTAGCATCTGGAAACACACTTGGAGTATTTCAACTGGAAAGTGCTGGTATGAGAAGTTTTATGAAGCAACTTAAACCTGATAAATTTGAGGATATAATTGCCGGAATATCACTTTACAGACCAGGTCCAATGGATTCAATACCAAAGTATGTAGAAAACAAAAACAATCCTGAGAAAGTTACTTATCTTCATGATAAACTCAGACCTATAATGGACGTTACATATGGTTGTCTAGTTTATCAAGAACAGGTAATGCAAGTGGTACGTGATCTAGGTGGGTACAGCTATGGAAGAAGTGACTTAGTTAGAAGAGCTATGAGTAAGAAAAAAATGGATGTCATGGAAGAAGAGAGACAGTATTTTATACATGGGAAATACGACAATGAAGGTAATGTAGAAATAATGGGTTGTGTAAGAAATGGCGTTCCTGAAGAAATTGCAAATGAGATATTTGATGATATGATTGACTTTGCTAAGTACGCATTTAATAAATCACATGCAGCTGCATACGGAGTTTTAGCGTATGAGACAGCTTATCTTAAAACCTATTATCCTGTTGAATTTATGGCGGCCTTAATAACTAGTATTATGGGAAATACCGATAAAGTTGTTGAGTATATTAGAGAATGCAAATCTATGGGTATAGAAGTTCTTCCGCCTAATATCAATAAAAGTTTCTCTAAATTCTCGGTTGAAGGGAATAATATTAGATTTGGATTGGCTGCAGTTAAAAATGTAGGTATAAATATAATTAACAATATAATAGATGAAAGAGAAAGTGTTGGAGAGTTTACGGATTTTATGGATTTTATTAAAAGACTCGATCAAAAAGATACCAATAAGAGGGTAATAGAGAGTCTTATAAAATGTGGATCATTTGATGGAATAAGTGAAAATAGGGCAAGTCTGATGGTAGGATACGAACCTCTTTTAGATAGTATAGCAATGGATAGAAAGAAAAATATAAAAGGTCAAATATCTCTATTTGATGGGCTTGGAACAGATGAAGAATCCAATACGATTCAAGATCTATATACGATGCCTGTTGTAAAAGAATACAATGAAAAAGTGAAATTAAACCTTGAAAAAGAAGTTCTTGGAATATATGTAAGTGGACATCCACTGTCTGAATACGAGGAAGAACTTTTAGAGAGAACTTCAACTGATAACGGAAAGCTAAATGCATTAAAAGACGATGAAGTAGGTTTCTTAAGATTAAATGATACCAATGTAATAATGGGCGGTATGATAGTCAAAAAATCAGTAAAAACTACTAGAAAAAATGATTTGATGGCATTTGTTGATTTAGAGGATTTATACGGATCTATAGAAGTAATAGTATTTCCGCAATTACTTCAAAAGTACAATGATGTTTTAAATGAAGACGGAATCGTTGTAATAAAAGGAACTTTAAGTATAAAAGAAGAGGAAGAAGCAAAACTTATAGCGAGGGAAATTAAAGATATTTCGGATTATAGTGAGTTTGATGAAAATAATTACAAAAGACCTAATGGAAATTTTGTACAGTTTAAAAAAGCTATTCATTCAAAAAAAATATATTTAAAAATAGATAGTTTGAAAAATACAGAATTGACAGATACTATCACAGATATAGCGTATAGACATCCGGGACATGATGAAATATATTTATTCCCTGAAGATGAAAATGCTTCAGGAAATAAGAAGACATATAAAATTACTGATGTGGGTACGAGCGCAGATGATAAACTTATATACAGTTTAGGGAAGATAATGCCAAGTGAAAATATAAAAATTAAGTAAGCTAAATATATTAATACAAAAAGTAGAATTAAGTTACATTAATCTATTAAATAAATTAATTTATATTAGAGATACTTATTATAAATATTTATAAAAAATTAATACCAAAACTTATTAAGATGAATGACAAGTATAAGGAGGCTAATCGGATGAAAAGTATAGGCGTGTTGACTAGTGGTGGAGATGCTCCTGGTATGAATGCAGCAATAAGGGCTGTTGTTAGGTCGGGAATTTATTATGGTTGTAAAGTCTATGGAATCAACAGAGGTTATAATGGACTTTTGGAGGAAGATTTTGAGGAGCTTAATTTATCTTCTGTTGGGGATATAATTCACAGAGGCGGGACAATCTTAAAATCTTCTAGAAGTGAAGAGTTTAAAACTAATCAAGGTAGAATTAAAGCTGTTAAAATCTTACAAAAACATAATATTGACTGCCTTATTGTAATTGGTGGAGATGGTTCATTTATAGGGGCAAGTAAATTAAGTGAATTAGGTATATCTACAATAGGTATACCAGCAACTATAGATAATGATCTTGCGTATACGGATTACACAATTGGTTTTGACACTGCCATGAACACTGTTGTAGATGCGATAAGTAAGATAAGAGACACATCATCTTCTCATGAGAGAGTAAATATAGTCGAAGTTATGGGTAGACATTGTGGCGATATAGCTCTTTTCGCAGGGCTTGCAGGTGGTGCAGAGACAATTGTAGTTCCAGAAGAGCCTATAAATATTGATGATATCGCATTCAGACTTAAGACTACTCAAAAAAGAGGTAAGAGACACAGTATTATTGTACTAGCAGAAGGGGCGGATAGTGCAGGAAATCTCAAACAAAAGATAGAAGACGCGTCTGGACTTGAACTAAGAGTTACTATTTTAGGCCATGTACAAAGAGGTGGAAGTCCTACTGTATTTGACAGAATTCTTGCAAGTAAAATGGGAGTAAGAGCGGTAGAATTACTTCTAGATGGAATTAGCAATAGAGTTGTTGGAATTAAAGATAACGACATAGTGGATTTAGGAATATTAGATGCACTATCTAAAGAGAAAAAATTTGATAGAGATGTCTACGAAATGGCGAAGATACTTTCTATTTAATAGATGTTGTAGCATTTACAAAATACATTATAGACGTGGCAAGGAGGGATTTAGATGTTAGAAAAGAAAAATAAAACCAAAATAGTGTGTACATTAGGTCCATCTTCACAAAGTGAAGAAATACTGACTAAACTCATGGAAGAGGGATTAAATGTATGTAGATTTAACTTTTCACATGGTAACCATGAAGAGCAAAAAGAGAGAATAGACATAGCAAAAAAAGTTAGTTCCAAACTGAATAAACCTGTTGCAATGCTTTTAGATACCAAAGGTCCAGAAATAAGAACAGGAAATTTTAAAGATCCGGAAGTGCTTTTAGAAGATGGACAAGACTTTACAATTACAATGGAAGAAGTAATTGGTGACAAAAGTATATGTACAGTAAGCTACAAAAATCTTGTTAATGATGTTAAAGCTGGCGATGTTATATTAATTGATGACGGTTTAGTTGGACTTAGAGTAAAGAATATTGATGGAAAAAAAATTAACTGTGTAGTTGAAAACTCAGGTGTGGTTAAAAATCACAAAGGAGTTAATGTACCAGGAGTTAAGATAAACCTACCAGCTCTTACAGAGAAGGATGTCGAAGATATAAAATTTGGAATAAGCGAAGGAATTGACTATATTGCGGCATCATTTGTTAGAAAAGCATCAGACGTACTTGAGATTAGAGAATTACTGGAGAACAATAATGCTACAGATATCCAAATAATTTCAAAAATAGAAAATCAAGAGGGTGTTGAAAATCTAGATGAAATACTAAAGGTTTCAGATGGACTTATGGTTGCAAGAGGAGATCTTGGTGTCGAAATACCTACAGAAGAAATGCCAATAGTTCAAAAAATGATGATAAAAAAATGTAATGAGCTTGCGAAGCCAGTAATAACTGCAACTCAAATGCTGGATTCTATGATTAGGAACCCAAGACCTACTAGAGCTGAGGTTACTGATGTAGCAAATGCTATTTACGATGGAACAGATGCTATTATGTTGTCAGGTGAAACTGCTGCCGGTAAATACCCTGTTGAAGCTGTTAAAATGATGGCTACAATAGCTAAAAGGACTGAAGAAACATTAGAATATGTCAAGTCACTTAAGACTAGTGAATTCGCCGAGATAAGTGTTACTGATGCAATAAGTCATGCGACTTGTTCAACTGCAGTTGATTTAAATGCATCTTCTATAATTACGGCTACAGCTTCTGGCCATACAGCTAGAATGGTTTCTAAATTTAGACCTAAGGCTCCAATTATAGCTACAACTAGCGATGATAAAGTCATGAGAAAACTAGCTTTAACTTGGGGAGTATACCCGGTTAAATGTCCTCAAGGAAAAGATACTGATGAGGTTATAGAACTTGCAATTGACAGTGCAAGAGGTGCTGGATATATATATGATGGCCAACTTGTTGTAGTAACTGCAGGTGTCCCAGTTGGAGTAAGCGGTACTACAAATTTAATTAAAGTTCATGTTATTAGTGAAGAAATTGTAAAAGGCATGGGTGTAGGAACTCAAACTGTAGAAGGCAGAGTTTGTTTAATGAATGCCAAAGGAGAGGCAGAGGATTTCAAAGATGGTGATATTTTGGTAGCTCCTGTGATAAATACAGATATGAACTCTTATTTGGAGAGATCAAGTGCTATAGTAACTGAAGAAGGTGGAATGACTTCACATGCCGCTATTTTTGGGCTATCTATGGACATACCGGTAATATTAAATGCTACTGGGATACTAGAAAAAGTTAAAACAGGTGAAACTATTACTGTTGATGCATCTAGAGGAGTAGTATATAGAGGGTCATCTAGAGTTCTATAAATTAGTTTATAAAATGATATGTTTAACTATAACCGCCCAAATAAGACTTATACATTAAATAATTTCTCTATTTTAAATAATTATAGGTTTTAGACCTTTAATAGTACGACAATATTTGTTAAAATAAAGTATTGTGGTTTAATAAGAAGAATCAATTCACCTAAATCAAACTAAGATAAATGGTTTGGCTTAGGTGAAAATTGTACGGAGGAAGAAATATGCTTTTAGAAAACGAGGAGTATGTCGTTGATATAGTCGACATAGGTCAAGGCGGAGTAGGAGTAGGAAAATATAATGGATTTACCGTCTTTGTCGAGGGTGGACTAATTCAAGATAAAATAAAGGTAAAAATAAAAAAATCTAAAAAAAATTACGCTGTAGGAGATATAGTAAATATTATAGAAAAATCTCCATTTAGAGTAACGAGAGAGTGCAGTGAAGATTTAAGACAATGTGGAGGATGCCAGATTCAAGAGTTAGATTATAGCAAGCAACTTGAATTAAAGGCTAACGAAGTAAAACAGGCTGTAGAGAGAATTGGAAAATTAGAGGATATAAATATAAAGAGTACTCTTGGTATGAAAAAACCTTATAGATACAGAAATAAAGCCCAATTTCCTATACAGAATATAGACGGTTTACCAGCTGTAGGATTTTATAAGAAGAAGAGTCATAATATAGTGGCGACTGACAAGTGTGTTATTCAGCATGAAGTAAACGATAAAATTGTTAAAATTATTAAGACATATATTAGAGCATACAAAATTAGTTTATACAATGAAAAGACTCATAAAGGTCTTATAAGACATTTAGTGACGAAGGTTGGATTTTCTACAAATGAAGTAATGATAATACTTGTAATAAACGGTCGTGAATTGCCTTACTTAAATGAGCTTTGTTCAATACTTAGAGAGAATATACCAGGGTTTAAAACATTGGTCCTAAATGTAAACAAAAAGGATACAAATGTAGTACTCGGAAAAGAAAATATAGTAATCTATGGAGACGGAAAAATAAGTGATACTATAGGTGAATTGGAGTTTAAAATATCACCGCTATCTTTTTATCAAGTGAATCCTGTACAGACGGAAGTATTATACAGCAAAGCGCTTGAGTACGCTAATCTAAAAAAAGATGATATTGTATACGATATTTACTGTGGGATAGGAACTATATCACTATTTTTAGCAAAACATGCAAAAAAAGTATATGGAATTGAAATAGTTGAAGAAGCTATAAGAGACGCAAAAATCAATGCTGAGCTTAATAATATATTCAATACAGAGTTTTATGCAGGTAAAGCTGAGGAAGTAGTACCGAGGTTGTATAAAGAGGGAAAAGTTGCAAATGTTGTAGTAGTTGATCCTCCTAGAAAAGGTTGTGATCAAGTGGTATTAGATACAATAATATCTATGAAGCCTGAAAAAGTTGTTTACGTCTCTTGTAATCCTGCCACTCTTGCTAGAGATCTTGGATACCTTGAAGAACATGGGTTTAAATGTGAAGAGATACAACCAGTTGATATGTTTCCACACTCAACTCATGTGGAAAGTGTAGCTAAACTCGTGATAGTATAGCTTGGGTTCAGAATTTAAATACATTAAAAATATATGATTTGCCAACATATTGCCAACGTGAAATATTTCTCGTTGGCAAATTATTTTATAATTGAAATTTTATTAACTGCATTCTCGAAAATATCTACAACTGTTCAGCCATTTTTGTAGTAGCGTGTGTATATGTTCCTAAAGTAGTTTCGATATTATTGTGTCCAAGTCTTGCTTGAACATCTTTAATATTAGCACCGTTTTCAATAAGAGTAGTAGCGTGAGTATGCCTTAAGCTATGAAAATTAAAAATTATACCCAGACTATAATGTATAACTCTAGATGCGTACTTGAAAATTAATGTAACGTAAAAAGGTAGCTAAATTGCTACCCTATTTTTTTATTTTTATACTATACTATATCTAAGTTAACAGATTATTTAAGTAGAAAGTAATTTAGACAGCAAGTCAACGTGATTTAGTTCTTCAGATATTATATTTGAAATCAAATATCTATCAGAAGGATATTGTAATCCATTCATAATGCTTCTATATTTTTGGACAGATTCTAAAGTTTCTACAAGAATGTTTCGCAATCCTCCTATAAGATTTTCAGGTGGCTGAAAAATTCCTTCATATAATGGTGCGTGAGTGCCTGTAAGTCGATAATACATATTATACAGTATGTTTGCGTGATCTAACTCTTCATCTTTAATAAATTCTAAAATCGCTAATAATTCTTTTGTCTGAGCTGGAGAAAGAGTAGGTATAGGAGAAAGTTCATCTATTTTAATTTGATCAATCAACCACTGATAAAACTGTAAGTGTCTTTCTTTTAATATTATAGATTCCACTAGCATATCTATTGTATTCTGAAAAGAATTCGGATCTGGGTATAGACCTTCATACATATTAAACCTCCTAGACGTTTTACTATAGATATATGATATAATTGAATTTTGTATACTTTCCGTTATCATTAATTGCTTAAAATCACATATCATTGACCATACTAATCTAAGAGGTGATTAGATGGATATATTCGATGAAAAAGGATTAGAGAAGCATCCTAATAATGTGACTAAGTTTGTAGGGAATGACTTTAATGATACATATAGAAAAGTAGTAGAGTGGTTAAAAAATAGTAAATTGATGTAGATGTTGTGAAAGTATGAAACAATACAAACCATCTTAAGATTAGTTTTAAGGAGTAGCAAAATTTTTGCTACTCTTAATTTTTGTGATTCTTGTCAGCCATATTATATAACATATAATTAAGTTATTATAATTGTATAGGTATAGGTAAGTTTAAATTTTGCTCAATTTGAATTTGGATTATTTTTATATACACATAATTAAACAAAGTTCCATAATTTAACTCGTCAGATATTATACTGAAAAGTGCATCTCTATAGTAGAAATTTGGTAATCCGAACATTATTAATTCTAATTGTTTTACATATTCTGTACTTCTCACAATGGAATAGTCTATAGCAATAAATAAATCCCTAGGTGGAACGAAATAATAACCTTGATCAATTTGTGCATAAGTACCTGTCAGTTGATAATAAATTTCTTTCAACAAATTGATATTTTTAATGATATTAGTTTCTATTGATTCAAAAATTTCTATAATTTCATTAACCTTTTGGGCATTAGGTAAGGGAAGTGTTTGTAATTGTGAAATAGGTAATTTATCATTTATCCAATCTACTATAAGTAAATCTTTCTCCATATAATTTATTGTTTCTGATATTAAATTTATTGAGTTTTGTAATTGGATGGGATTTGGGTAAATATTTTGATACATAATATACCTCCAAAGTGTTTTACTATAGGTATATGTTTTAAAGTTTGGGTACATACATTGAAAAGAGGCTTAAAATAACCATACATTGACCATACTAAAATCAGGAGGTTGATAGTATGGATATATTCGATGAAAAAGGAATCAAACCAATGTTAATAGCAGAAATGCAAGAGGCTTTTGACTCAGAGGGTTATATATTTGAATTAAAATTAGATGGAATTAGATGCATAGCATATTTAGATAAAGATAGTACGGATTTGATAAATAAAAGGGATTTTAAGTTGATACCAAGATTTCCAGAACTAGAATATCTACATAAGTATGTAAATGAAAAGTGTATACTTGATGGAAAACTAATCGCTATGAACAATGGAGTACCAGACTTTTACGAATTACAAAGAAGAACTTTATTAAGTGATCCTTTTAAAATGCAATTATCTGCCAAGAAATATCCAGTATCTTTTATTGCATACGATATTATTTATTATAAAGATGAATTAGTAACAGATTTACCACTAATAGAACGTAAGAAGTTATTAGAGAAGACTGTTAAAGAAATGGATAGATTTGCAATATCTAGATATATAGAAGGAAAGGGAAAAGCCTTATAACAAGTTGCAGTAAATCAAAAGCTAGAAGGTATAGTCGCTAAAGACAAACAAAGTAAATACTGGTTTGGTAAAAAGAGTAGAGACTGGATTAAGATTAAATACATGAAAGATGAAGACTTTGTTGTATGTGGTTATATATTAAAAGAAAACAACATGACTAGTTTAGTAATTGCGCAATATAATGAAGAAAACGAATTGATATATAAAGGACATGTTACATTAGGTGTTAGTCTTAGAAAACTTAATCAATATAAATATAAAAAAGTTAGTGAACCACCAATTAAGTACGTACCTACTGGATCTAATAACGAAGATGCTGTCTGGCTAGAGCCTACCTTAGTATGTACAGTGGAGTATATGCCTAATGATAATGAAGTTTAAGGCAACCAGTATTAAAGGGTATTAGAGAAGATAAATTACCGAATGAATGCAGACAGTAAACAAGGGTAGCTTAATTGCTACCCTATTTTTATTTACTCTATATTTGCGAATTGATTAATTAAAGAATTATATAAATTTATATGATGTAATTCGTCAGAAATTATATTAGTCATTGTATCTCTATCAACTCATGTAGAGTGTGTTGTAAAGATAGAGAAGAAATAGATTTTCTTGATTCACTCTTAGTTGACTTTTTCGACGTATAATAGTATAATTATAAAAAATTGAAATCTGAGGTGAAAAAATGATTAATTTTTCTTGCTAATTTTTAAAGTACATTTAATACAAAGATAAACAGGTGCATTCTGTTTGTTTTGTTGTACTTATGCAAGAAAGTTATTCTTTTTTCTCTTAATATATACACTTGTGTTATGCTATTGATTAGCTTAACTATGTATATCTATGAGCTGTAAGAATATTTAATTCTTGCGGCTCTTACTTTTTTATAAATAATTCGAATAAGGAGGATAAATAATATTATGATAAATAAAGACACTTCGCTAACACATGATAATCTCCATATAGAGTCGGATACTGAAGGCTATACTTATATGGAGTAATAACAAGGTAGCCTATTGTTCCGACTTTGTTATTTATACTATTAAATACAGAGGAGGACAAAAATATGTCTTTAATAAATGTTACAAACCTAACCTTTGCTTATGAAGGAAGCTATGATAATATTTTTGAAAATATTTGTTTTCAAATCGATACCGATTGGAAATTAGGATTTACTGGAAGAAACGGAAGAGGAAAGACAACTTTTCTAAATCTTTTGCTTGGGAAGTACGAATATAATGGAATCATTTCAGCTGATGTGACTTTTGAATATTTTCCTTATGAGGTGCAGGAACAAAGCAATTTCACTATAGATGTAATAAAGGAGATTAGTCCAAATTCAATGGATTGGGAAATAGTAAAAGAATTATCTCTGTTAGATATGGACTGCGATGCTTTATATAGACAGTTTTATACACTATCTAAAGGAGAGCAGACCAAAGCATTGTTGGCTGCTATGTTTTTGAAGGAGAACTCCTTCTTACTTATTGATGAGCCTACCAATCATTTGGATACTGAAGCTAGGCAAAAACTAAGTAATTACTTGAAAAAAAAGAAAGGATTTATTCTTATTTCACATGATAGGTCTTTTTTGGATAACTGTGTTGACCATATCTTGTCTATTAATAAAACTAATATTGAAATACAAAAAGGTAATTTTTCTTCATGGTGGAGAAACAAAGAATTACAAGATGGTTTTGAGCTAGCAGAAAACGAAAAACTGAAAAAAGATATTAGCAGACTTTCTAGCTCGGCAAAACGTTCATCTACGTGGTCAGATAGTGTTGAAAGCAGCAAGCATGGAACTACTAATTCTGGTAGCAAATTAGATAAAGGATATGTTGGACATAAAGCTGCAAAAATGATGAAGCGTGCTAAAAATATAGAAGCTAGACAAAAAAACATGATTGAGAAAAAATCAAAGCTTCTTAAAAATATTGAATCTAATGAAAGCTTAAAAATAGTACCGCTTACTTTCCATGATAAAAAGCTTGTAGAACTTATAGATGTTGCAATTAAATATGATGATAGAATTGTCTGTGAAGGTGTAAACTTCACTATAGAGCAAGGTGAAAAAATTGCTATTCAAGGAAAGAATGGCAGCGGAAAATCAAGTATATTGAAATTAATTTCTGGAGAAGACATCCCCCATAGTGGAATTGTAGGAAAGAATAATAAGTTAATCATTTCGTATGTTTCACAAGATACTTCAGATTTATATGGTAACTTATCTGAGTATGCAGATGAACAATGTATTGACGAGAGTTTATTTAAATCGATGCTTAGAAAACTTGATTTTTCAAGAGAACAGTTCGAAAAGAATATAGAGGATTTTAGTGGAGGACAGAAGAAAAAGGTATTGCTTGCTGCAAGTTTGTGTGAACGGGCACATTTATATATTTGGGATGAACCATTGAATTTTATTGATGTCATCTCTCGTATGCAGATTGAGAATTTGTTAATTGAACATAAGCCTACAATTTTGTTTGTTGAGCATGATAGTGCATTTTGTGAAAATGTTGCAACAAAAATAATAAAATTATAAAGGTATAAATAGCAGTTAATATGTTTAATAGGATAATAAAAAAGAGTTAGATAAAAGGATTCTAACTCTTTTTATATCACGTTGGCAATGCCTACAGTTTGCCAACCATGAGGATGTAATAATAAAATTTGGTAAGTTATGTTAAATAATGATAAGTAACATTGTTTCTTTCAAAAATACATTCCAGATAAATATTAAATAACGTAAAATAATAGTAAATAATAATAAATAAAGCATACTCAACTTTCAACTCATGTGGAAAGTGTTGCTAAACTTGTGATAGTATAGCTTGGTTTCACCTGTTTTGTAGTGATGAAAAATGTAAATGTGTGCCATATTGTGAGCCTAAAAACAAAAATGGCACACTAACATAATAAGAAGAGCAGGCGGGGGAATCCGTGTAGATGTCAAAACAGGTTCGAATCCTGTATGAGTTAACAACAATTGTATTTTAGTTAAATACAACTCCTCTTGAGACTTAGATTAATTTCTAGGTCTTTTTTTGTCGCCAAACACAATTCTATTATTAATTCTGTTATTATAGTATTAGATTAGAAATTATTATCTATGTAAAAGGTGGTGGCTAACATGGAAGATATAGAAAATAAAAAAATATTTCTAACGAAACTGTTAAAGTTTAGATCTCTTGTTTTAAAAATATTTGGCATCATTTTATTAGTTACATCGATTACAGGTATACAAAGTTATGATAGATATGTGCCTACATGGTTATATATATCATTAGGGATATCATTAGCGGTTTTATTAATTTTATATATAATTACTTATAGATTAAAAGGCAATATAGAGAGCGAAAAGATGTAGATCTATTGACTATATATTAGTAGCATTAAAGTATTAGATTAATTTCTTTGTCTTTTTTGTTATAATTAATTATGGTTATATTAGTTTAATATCATGCATTCGGAGTTTATGGATATTATTATATTCGGTCTCTTCTTGGGATAGCCAGCTATTTTAATATTTATAAATATCTTTTGTATCTATAAAAAAATAGATTGGAAAATACCAATAATTATAATGCTGATAATTTATAATTATTTCTCATAAACTGAAGTTGGAATGTTACAACCGATCTAACAGTTATATATTTTGTAGTTCATGTAACAGGATATTTTATAGGTAAAAAGAATGCTAAATAGAAAATATAACAGACAAGGACTCTAGAAATAGAGTTCTTTTTTAATGTAACAAAAGGAGATGATAATGAAAGACAAGCTAGGTAATGGAAGAATTGAATAAAAACTAGATAAATTTATAGATAAAATGGAGGAGTAGCAAATAAGCTACCCTTTTAAATAAAACATATAATTGAAATTAATTTAACAAATATTTTTTCTATTAGATCAGTACAATTCCTATTATCCCGTATAATAGTTCGCTTATAATGTACCATATTATTCTAAATGGATATATCAGAACATTTAAAGTAGCACTCCAGCCGCCGTCAAAAAATTGAAATGTAGCTAATAAATAAAGTAATCCGAAACATGCTCCGGCACATAATATCCCGACTACAAATAGTATGCATAGAAAATCAATAATTCTAGCCATTTCATATCCTCCTTTATTTCTATTAGCTTTAATATAACATAAATTAATATCTTATTCATTAAACTTGAATAAGAGTTTGAATAAGATTAATAAATCATGCGTTTATATCGATTCTTCATTGCCAATACTATTCCTAAGAGGAGATTATATGGATATATTCGATGAAAAAGGAATAAACCAATGTTAATAGCAGAAATGCAAGAAGCGTTTGACTACATGGCAAAAGGCAACCTGTATTAAAAGGAATAAGGGAGGATAAACTATAAAAAGATTGCGTAGAGAAATAAATATGTATTAAATATGATTAAAAATGGAGGATTAAAAAATGAAAGAGATAAACTTAGATAAAATATCAAGCAAACTGGAAGACATGGCAAGTAAAGGACATAAAAAAGTAGGAATACTTAGAGATGCAGAATATGGGTTGGAAATTGCAGATATAGCAACCTGTTATAATAATGCCATCGAAGTAGACAAAATAGGGACACTTAATCTGGGTACCTATAATACAAAAAAGGGTATACAAGATGAGTTGACTGTGCTTATAAAAAACTATCTGAAAGATTAAAAAGAATAAGAGCAGATAAAAACTGCTCTTTTTTATTATCTTTGATTATGGATAAAATTGTAAATATTTTCCCTATTTTACTGATATAATAAAAATTAATACATTAACCATCTTACCATTATCATTAGTACAAACCTTATTATAATGTAAATAAGTTTGTAGGGAATGATTTTAAGGAAACATATAGAAAAGTGGTCGAGTGGTTGGAAAATAGTGTAAAAGTAAGTAAAAGGGTAGCTAATTGCTACCCTTAAAATTTTAGTCTCTGCAACATCTGCAACATCTTGAACAGCAACCACATCTGTTGCATATACGTCTTCTTGAGAATCTTCTTCTACAGCGAGAACATCTTATACATGAGATGAAAAATCTTTCCATAAATACACACCTTCCTATTAAATTAATAGAAGTATAAAAATACTCCTAAAGTATAGTATTCAAATTACATTATTTCCGTTAATTTTACATTATACGTAACATTTTACTAAAACTATCCATAGATTGTATAAATTAATTTTTGTAATTTTCTTGTTGTAAAGTGTCATAATCTAGAACAATTTTATACATAAGATCATATTATAGTATTGTGAGATATAAATAGGTCTCACAACAAATTCTAAAAGGGGATGGATATTTTATGTGTAATAATTGGGATAGAGATAGAGACAGAGATAGAGACCGTTGCGATAGAGATAGAGATAGAGATAGAGACAGAGATAGAGACCGTTGCGATAGAGACAGAGACCGCTGCGATAGAGATAGAAGAAGAAGATGTCGTTGTTGCCACAGATGTAATAATGATTGGCATTGGTGTATAAGATGTTGTGGTAGACATAGAAATTGGTGGGACGATAGAGACGACCGTTGTGATAGAGACGACCGTTGCGATAGAGACAGAGATAGAGACAGAGATAGAGATAGAGATAGAGACAGAGATAGAGACAGAGATAGAGATAGAGATAGAGACAGAAGATGTGAATGTCACTGTCACTGTCACTGCCGCCGTAACGATTAGTGATAGCGATATATTTTTGAATAAAAGATAATAATAGTAAATAGTAAAAGAGTAGCTTGATGCTACTCTTTTACTACTTATCTGGGCTTTATATTATATTATAATTGAAAAATTAACGTAATTTTAACCAGCTTATATATAACAACTGTTATAATTCTTATTAGAATAGATAAAAACATATATTAAGTGTTTTCAAAAGTTTAGACCTAAAAAAGCATCCGTTCCCCAAGCGGATGTTTTTATTTTTAAAATTAATGGAATTATATAACTTTGAGAATAATTCCATTAATTAAAGCATCTACAAATGGTAGGTGCTTTTTTATTGTAAATAAAGAATAGACTAATCTTTTCCTTATATATATTTTCAAAACCGGAGGTATTTATGGAAGATTTTGTTGTACAATTCGTGAACATTGGTGTAGTAGGGATTATAGTACATACTATTTAAAAATACGTTAGATGAAAAGAAGGAAGATAGGGCAATATATATACATAGTGTTGAGACATTTACGGAAACATCAAAACAGTTTTCTGAAAGTATACATGCTCTTAGTCTGGGAATCGAAAATCTAAAGGAAGGAAATAAATGTATTGGAAGAAAGTTAGATACATTTATCGGTATTAAGGAGGAAGATAATTAATGAAAACAGCAATTACGGTAGGTCATAGTATATTAAAAAATGGTTTGTGTACAAGTGCTGATGGACTATTCAATGAATACCAATACTGTAAAATATTAGCACATATCTTAGCAGATATTTTAATAAAAGAAGGATATGAAGTAGATGTAATTATATGTCCTGAAAGAGAATTTACGAGTAAAAATCAAGAAAAAGATTATAAATTAAGTAGGATAAACCGAAAGAAATATGATCTTGTAATAGAATTACATCTTAATAGCTACAATGGTATAGCTAAAGGCACTGAGGTGCTTTATTTCAACAACACGGGCAAGATGTATGCTCAAAGAGTAGTAAATAGATTAGGAACTGTATTTACAAGTAGAGGGGTAAAAGACAGACCAGATTTGTACATGCTTAACTCTACAGATAGTCCAGCTATAATGATAGAAACTTTCTTTTGTGACAGTAAAGATGACTATGAAATAGCCACAAAATTTGGTTATGGAGAAGTTGCTAAATTAATAGCAGAAGGTATTTTAAATAAGTCTATAGAGAGTGAATGTAATAAAGAAACTAAACCTCAGATATTTGAAAATGCTATAATATATAGTGGAGGTAAAGACAAAGCAATCGCTATAATAATGAAAGAATTTCTCCCTAATGCAACTATAGTAGATATAGCAGACTATAAGAGTTACATGTGTAGAAAAGCTTACGCTATAGGTGGCGAAGCTGGCAAAGGATTAGAAAAGTTTCCTGACAATGTAACTGAGTTCGTGGGTAAAGACTTTAAAGAGACTTATAGAAAAGTAGTTGAGTGGTTGGAAATGAGAAAACTAATGTAATGTAAATAGGGTAGTCTAATTAGCTACCCATATTTTACAATAAAATAGTAATTTCTAATAATTTGGTACCACAATGTTAACTTGAAGCAGATATTTTTATATGTTATAATAAGTTTGAAAGAGTAATGATAAGAAAGATTTAGGGAGGGAAGTTGATGTCCGCATTTGTTTTTAACTAAATCAACTAAATAGTTGTATCTTAAAAAGTTTTTGAACCTATACAATCTAGGTTTATTTATTGATAACTTTTTAAGGATAAGTTAGAAACATGGATATCATTAAACCGTAACCGTATAACAATAAAATAATTAATATTTATTAAGATTATTTTATATCTATATGAAATATTATATACTCTATATTATAAATGTTTTAAATTCTTATTTTAATATGTTTTTTAACATATTATTTTTGAATTTCAATATAGGGTACTATTTTGCATATAAATTAAATGGTAAAGGTTATAGTGACTTTATGTTACTATGGCCTTTTTTGTTTTTGTCCATGTTTCTTTTTTTACTTTTAAATATTTTCATAGATAAAAATCAGTATTTTAGTTTTTAAGAAACTAAACAATAAAAATAATATCTATAAACATGGAAGGATAATAGACGATGCTTAATTATATAGAAAAAATAAATAAGAATATAAATATAGAAGAGGGCAAGAAAGCCATAGAGAATATATTAATAACAATATACCTTAAAGAAGGAATTTCTACTAAAGAATTAGCAAGAAAGAATCTCCTACCTATTCCTATTGTTGCCGCTACAAAAAAAGAATTTATTAATAATGGGTTAGTTATTCAAGATAGGGGAACAAGACTTACAGATAAGGGGAGACATTTTGTAGAAGAAGGATTAGGGTTTAAGAAGATAAATAAAGATTTATATATGAGATTATTAATGGAACCTTGGGATGAACATATAGAAGTTACCGAAATAAAAGAGAAACTTCAGGAGGTCTTTAACAATCGTCCACAGGTAGATGTAACTATAGATCAATCGAAATCCAGTATAGATACATCTTTAAAAAGGGCTATATTGTGTCTAGAAAATCATAACTTAGCAGGAAAGAGAATTTTGTGTTTGGGAGACGATGATTTAGTAAGCATAGCTTTAGGGTTTTTACTAAAAAAACTTTTTGATAATAATATTCATCATAATACATTGATTACAGTAATGGATATTGATAAAAGGATTTTAGACTATATAAACAATATAGCTATAAAAGAATCTCTTCCAATTAAATGTGAGTACGTAGATTTTAGGAATCCATTAGACAATGATTTTAAAAATCAATTTGATTGTTTTTTTACAGATCCACCTTATACTATTGAAGGAATGAATCTATTTATTTCAAGAGGAATAGATGCCTTAAAAGACGATAGCGGGCTTAATATTTATTTTTCATATGCTCACAATTCACAAGAATTTCAATTATCTATGCAAAAATATTTTTTAAGCATGGGACTTACAATTTCAGAGGTAAAACCTAGGTTTAACATCTATGAAGGAGCTAGCATAATTGGAAATACAGGACAAATGGTTATTCTTAAAACTACCAATATAACTAAAGCATTAATAAAAGCCCCTTATAAAGGAGCTATGTATACAGGAGAAATTAAGGAAACAGTACGCTCTTACAGATGTAGACAATGTGGTCAAATAATAAAGGTAGGGCGTTCTGAAAAATTTATTAATATAGAAATATTAAAGTCAAAAGGATGTTACAAATGCAATAGTCAAATATTTGATTTAATTCAAAGAAAAAAAATGAACTAGTTAAAGGTAATAAACAATTGAAAAGGAGCAGAAATCATGATGAAACTAAAACAATTGGGAAAACATCTTTTAATTGAGTACTATGAATGCGATAGTAAAATATTAAAAAATACATCGCTAATTGAAAAATATATGATAGAATCTGCTAAAGTGGCTCAAGCTACAATAGTGGAAAGCGTATTTCATACATTTAGTCCCTGGGGTGTTAGTGGGGTTATCGTTATTGAAGAATCACATTTAGCAATTCATACTTGGCCTGAATATGGATATGCTGCTGTAGATTTATTTACTTGTGGGAACACAATAAAACCTTTTACCGCCTTTAAGTTTTTAGAAGAAAAATTAAAGGCGGAAAGGTATGACCTAACAGAGATATCTAGGGGTATAACAGATCGTTTTACTAAGCAACAAGCGTTGTAAATATCGAGATTTAATTTAAACGAGGATAAAAATTATACTTAAAAAATCTGTAGGTTTAGTATATTGAGGCCTACAGATTTTTATTGATTAAATTTTGCAACATAAAAACAAATAGTTATTTCATTTTTCTATTGCACTATTATGTTTGCTTTTTTATTAATAGAAATGTATGTATAAGTCGCTTAGTTTTACAGTACTAAGAGGAGAAAAAGACGATAAACTGCTTTCTGAGTATAGGAAAGGGTAGCTAATTTTGCTACCCTTTTTTTTATTTCAAATAATATCTAGTTTTACCTTGTGTTTTATTTTTGTACTCAATGGCTTCATTAGGACAACAAGAAATACATGCCATACAATGGGTACAATTACTTGACCAATAAGGCCTATTGTTATTCAGCTCAATATTATTAAGAGGACATAACTTTACGCACTTTCCACAACCAGTACAGCGTTTAGTAGTATGAAAGCCGTTCGCATTCACAAATAATTTATAGAAAAGTACATTTACAATTCCGCTCTTTATTTTTCCCTTAAATCCACTTGGAGCAATTTTGATAAAATTATGTTCATTACGTATATCTGAAGCAATTTGATGTATCAGAGGATTAGCTCTTTGAATTATTTGTTTTGCGGTATTTTCATCAGATGAAGGAAATAAAGCTATATAATTATCAGGCATTATAACCTCTGCTATACCTTTCAAATCCCAGTTTTTATCTTCGCATAACTGTTTAATATAGCTTATTGAGTTCGATGTATCAGCTCCACATATCATTATGAAATATACCTTGTTACTTCCAGAGTAAGTCATTGTTGTGATAAACTCAGTCACAACATGGGGAAGTCTCCATGCATATGTTGGGCATACGAATACAAATGGACGATCTTTTGACACCAGTTGCTTTTTAATTTTTTGTTTCATAAGATGATTTATTGAAACTATTTCATCATTTATTTCTTTTGCAATATTTTGAGCTACATACCTACTATTACCTGTACCGGTAAAATATAAAATCATAATTATCTCTCCTAAAAATCTATTTACAATATAATGAACATATGTTGACTTATGCTCATGTGTTCATTATACTTTTAGTTATTAATTCATACAATCGGCAATTACCTATTAAGTGTTCAATATTGCACACTTAACTGAAAAGTGTATTGTTTAGGAGGAATATATGAAAGATAGACGATCAATTAAAACAAAAAAAGCTATCCGTGAAGCATTCTTATCCCTTATGAAGGAAAAGAAACTTAACCGCATAACAGTGTCTGAAATATCAAGAAAAGCTGATCTTGGTAGAGGCACATTTTACTTACACTATAATGATGTTTATGATCTGTACGATCATATAGAAGATGAATTGTATTGTGAACTTGGACGATTATTTGATGCGTCCTATCCGAGTTGTAATCCAACAAACCTTTTAACATTTACAATAAATATTACAGAATATTTTCAAAATAATCAAGATATTTTTTTACTTCTTATTCAGTCAGATTCAAATGGAAAAAACCTTAATAAACTTAAGAATTTTTTTAATAATAAAGTATTACAAGAGGGATTATGTAAAAATATATCTGAATTTGATGAAGTTGAATCTATATTTATTGTTTCTGGAGTTGTGGGTGTATTAGTAGAGTGGTTGAATGATGGATTAATCGTACCACAAAATCAAATTTCATCTATACTCTATAAAATTTTGCTTAAATTTTAAAATCTAATAAATTTTATTAAAAAGGGAATTCTTTTAATCCATTTCTATTTACATTAAAATATAAACGCCAACTTCTACATTTTTTATAGAACTTGGCGTCTTTTTATTTTATTAAGATTATATATTACACCTCTTATATAGTGTGATCATTTTCTTCTTTTATTTCTATAGCAGTTTCAAAAAAATTGGCTAAAACAAAACATAAAAATCCAATTGCTAAAGAAACAAAAGAAATTATAACTGATGACACGACAGTTAGTCCATACATGTATAAATCAAAAAAGTAATATAATGATATTTGTACAATATTAAATAATAAAATTTCACTAAATGCGCAAAATGATATTTGTTTTAAATATCTAGGTATTTCTCTTGAAAATATTTGTCCCATTGATATTATTTTGCATAAGTTTTTTAAATAAAACAATGCAATAACATAAGGTGTTGCGCATATATATATTCCGATTGATATATTCATTGGCATGTTACTTCCTAATATCCCTAAACCAGATTTAAAATAAGCTGTTAATATTAATGGTGTAGCTAAAAGAGTAATTATAGTTAAAATAATTCCTATCAAAACAATTTTATCTAATATTTTTATACTTGAGTCTTTTTTCATAACGTTTCCTCAACTTTCTTTGAAGTTATAAATATATATTTTAATATTAAATTTTTTAATTAATATTACTATTTTCCATATTGTATCCACCTTCTTTGATTATTATAAATACATTTTATCATGTTACTCAACAAAAAACAATATTAATTTATTGTATATCAATAATTTTATATTATGATACAATATTTAAATGTATATACTATAATAAGTACCATTATTATAATCGAAAATAAAATGTATGGTGTTTGGCTTATACTTAGATGTTATTAATAGGAAATATTATTATAATGCATAAAGTTATATATGGAAAATATAAAGGTGGGAACTACTTTAATAGGAAGATTCTAAATATAGCTAAGCTATAGAGTTATATTTTTCAATTTTTTATTATATACATTAATATTATACTAATTTATTTTTTATAAACATTAAACAATTTATCATATAATATAATTCGTATTTTATTAATGTATTAATTAAAAAAGGAATGATATAATGAATAAAAATATAAATCATAGTCTCAAGAGGCAAACCAGTGTTTTATATGATCTTAATATTACATTTTCACCTGAATTTTTTAACGAGTATACAGCAGCTGGATATCAATATGAATTCCTTAGACTAGGTGATAATTATGGCGTATTACGTTTAAATAGCAGAAACTTCGTAAGAGGTCTCGAAGATATACTAAGTATGAGATCAGTTTCAAATGTTAAGAAAACAGTAAGGATGGCTCCATTGTCTAAAGTATCTGAAGATATAACAAATGGTATTGTTTCAACTGAAGACATAGGTGTAAATTATTTTAAGAATAACCCTAACATTTCAATAACGGGAAGAGGAGTAATAATTGCAGTTGCTGATAGCGGGATAGACTATTTACACCAAGACTTTATATATCCAGATGGAACATCAAAAATACTCTATTTATGGGATCAAACAAAGGATGGTAATCCTCCTGAGGGATTTTACATTGGAACAGAATATACGAGAGAAGATATTAATAAAGCTATTCAAGAAAACGATGCAAGTCTATCACAAGATGAGATTGGACGAGGAACAATGATAAGTGGAATATGCGCGGGTATGGGAAATATCAATGCAGAGTATGCTGGTATTGCAGAAGATGCAGAACTTATTATTGTAAAATTAGCTACTATAGATGGTTTTTATAATGATGCAATGTTACATGTTTCATCAGAATACGCATATAAAAAGGCAGCTCAGTTGAGAAGACCTATAGTTATAAATTTATCTTTTGGAAGTAATAATCTATTAGGCCTTACAAATATCGATACTACAAGATATTATGATAGGGGATACTGCGAAGTTGTAGGAGCGGGAGATGAAGGTGATACACAGACACATACATCTGGTAGAATTAATTTTAAGGGTGAAGAGGCAAATGTAGAATTTGAGCTTAGTGAAGATGAGGAAGAATTAACTATAGATCTATGGGTAGAAAGTCCAGATCAAATGGATGTTAGAGTATATTCGCCTTCAGGAGAATATACGAGAAATATAGGTGCTTATTCAAGTTATTTAGAAGTTAGCGGTTTATTTGATTTAGAAGGTACCGAATACACTCTAATTTCAACATATCCGACTGCTCTATCAGGTCAACAGTATACTCAAATATATTTAAAAAATGTTAAACGTGGAGTTTGGAGTATTAGACTTACAGGTATAAGTATAATTAATGGAAGATATAACTTATATCTTCCGAATAGAGTATTTATAAAAAGTGGAACTAGATTTAGAAATCCGCAACCGGATTATACGATCAATTATCCGGGAATAAGGGAAGAAATTATTACTATAGGAGCATATAATTCTCTAAATAGAAGTTTGTGGAATGGTTCGTCAAGAGGCCCAACAATACAAAATTGGTTAAAGCCCGATATAATAGCTCCTGGGGTAAGTATAATAGCTCCATTCCCAAATAATAGATATGGAACTATCACAGGGACAGGAGCTGCAGCAGCTCACGTGTCTGGCGGTGCGGCAATGTACTTTCAATACACTCTTGTCGATGGATTTTATCCTAAACAAGCATATTTGTCAAATTTAAAAACATTTTTAAAATTAGGCGCTAATCAAAATCAGAATATACAGTACCCAAATAATAGTTATGGTTACGGAGTATTAGATATCAGAAAAATGTTTGATGTTTTTAGATAGGAGGGAAATATGGAGAAGTCTTTTTATATAGTTTATCAGGATGATATTGCTTCTGCTTTTTTTGCGTTAGGTCTAAATAATTTTATTATATTAAATGAAAGATTGGCTGTTTTATATACACCAGAAGATTTTAATTATAAAATATTAAACAATATATATGAAGTATCTTGGTATGGCGAATCTATTCCGATGAGTTCAATGATAGAAATGTCAGAATATAACTCTTCAGGAGATAGTGCAAGGGAAGTTTCAGGAGTAGATTATATATATAATAATGTCTACAATGATATTACGGGTGATGGTGTTTTAATTGCAATTATTGATTCAGGGGTTGACTACCTACATCCAGATCTGATTAGAAATAATGGAACCAGTAAGATAATAAATCTTTGGGATCAAGAAGGTAGTATAAATCCACCTCCTGAGGGATATTTATTTGGTAGCGAGTTTACTAGCGATGAAATAAATGCAGCTATAGCAAGAAATGATGCAAGTTTAAGTAGAGATGATGTAGGCACTGGCACAATGGCAGCTGGGATAGTTGTAGGAGAA
Organism: Metaclostridioides mangenotii; assembly: GCF_018917235.1. GTDB lineage: Bacteria > Bacillota > Clostridia > Peptostreptococcales > Peptostreptococcaceae > Metaclostridioides. Next base: position 403,908 of record NZ_JAHLOF010000002.1, on the reverse strand, counting down.
GGCAGGTTGGATTCCAATAATAAAGGTATATCTGAAGGAGCCGACTTAATCGTAGTTAAATTAAGGACATATCCCGGAAAATATTATGTTGAAAAGGAAAACTACACTGCATCAGACTTTTTAGCAGCTGTTTCTTATTCTATAGATATTGCAATTAAAGAACAAAAATCTTTAATAATTAATTTAACAATTGCAGCAAGATCATCATACGGTCTTAATACCCTTCTTAATACATTTAATGAACTTCAATACCCAGGAGTAGTTGTTGTTACAGGAGCTGGGAATCAAAAAAATACTTATATGCATTATGCAGGTAAATTTATTGATGAATTTGATTTGAATGATATTATTATAAAATTCGGAGATGGTGAAAATTTAGATATTTACTTAGAAGGTGCTGATTTGGATAGGGTTAATGCGACTATTATTTCACCATCTGGAGAAGTTAGTTATACGGCACACTATGCACCTGATTATTACGAATACACTGGAATTTTTAATTTAGAAAATACAAGATATGTAGTTAGATACTTTTATCCGTGGATATCAACTGGATCTGAGCTTCTTGAAATAAATTTAAGAAACATGAAGCCGGGGGCATGGACTCTTAGGGTAAGACCAGATGTATATGTGAATGGAGAATACCATGTTTACCTTCCTAATCAAAATCTTCTAGATAATGGTGATGGATTTATCGATTCAGATTCATTTTCTACCATAACTCTTTATGTGTATAAAGACAATTACTGTTGGAGCTTATGATAACAGGTACGATGGAACATGGGTTGGGTCATCAAAAGGCCCAACAAAAATTATTGGAATAAAGCCTGATATTGTAGCACCAGGAGTAAATATTATTTCGACTTATGGAAATGATAGTTACAGTTTAGGAACGGGAACAGGTGTTAGTAGTTCAGTTGTTTCTGGAATGTTGGCATTGATTATAGAATATATAAAAAAACAGAGTAGTATGCCTAAAATGTTACTGTATCCAGAAGCTTTAGCTTCATACTTAAAGTTGGGAGCAACACGAAAAGATGAACTCTATGACTATCCAAATAGCTCGCAAGGTTATGGATTAGTTGATTTTAGAAGGACGATTCAAAAAATCTCAGATAATTTATAATCATTTAAAAATCAAACCTCTCATAAATTTTTTTAATGAGAGGTTTTTTACTAATTATAAAATAATATTAACCTATATTTAGTAGATTATTAAATTTTAGTGATGAGTATTTTCGTTTACATTGTTGCTCATATTCTTCTCCCAAGCTATAATAACTAGATCTTTACCAGTCTCATCTTTAATTAATTGTTCAGCTTTTTTTATAGCATTTTCCTCTGGATGTCTTAGTTTAGCTATTTCGTATAAGTTATTTTGCATAATAAACCTCCTTAAAATATGTCGTATAATTATTATTAATTTATTGATCATTATATATATCAAGAAAAATATAACAATTCTAATCTAATTCTCATCTTTTTCTAATAATCTTCTAAAATAATTTTACTAAACTTAATATTATGTAGGAATTCAACCAGTTAAGTTCACTAAAATTTTAGATAATATAGTGTTAAATTTTCCTTATCACTATATAGATTGGAGGATTAATGAAAAGAATATTAGGATTGTTTTTATTAGGAATTGTTTTTATAACAGGATGTCAAAAAATTGAAAAAGATTTTCATAGTACAACAAGCAATAATAAAGCTGATTCAGTAGTGATTAAAGATAATAGACAATCTGATGCTGAATCTAATATAACAATTAAAAAATCAAAAAATGAAAGTATTAATAATGTTAGAGATATAACATTAGATCAGGCAAAAAAAATAGCTCAAAAAAAAGTCGATGGTAAGATTTTAGTTGCATATGAATCATATGACGATGAGATACGCTATTATGAAATTGAAGTCTTAGATGGAGATAAAAAATATGATTTTGAAATTAGCACAGAAGGCAATATAATTCAAATGGATAAAGAAACATATATCTCAGTAGATAAATCGATCAGTATAGATGAAGCTAAACAAAAGTTATTAGATTATGTTGGTGGTGGGACGATTGTTAGTAGTGAGTTAGCAGATGGGAATGGCTATTATGAGATCAAACTTATAAAAGCTAATAAAGAGTATGACGCAAAGGTTAATGCAATTTCAGGTGAAATTCTTCAGTTCAGTGTAGAAGATTAGGAATAAAACTTAGAATAAAAATATAAATTATAGTAAAATATTATAAAAGCTTAAATATAAATTTACATAGAAAAAAATGCGCCCTTTAGATTTATAAAGAGGTGTATTTTTTAGTTAAATAGTGTATTTTTATTTATTGTTTGGGTATTTATTTAATATAAGAGACTAAGCAAAGAAAGTAAAAAATTATAGTATTATTCATATAATAATAATATAACAAGCTTTTGAAATTAAATTCTAAGAATGTGAGGTATTTTAAATGAAAAAGATAAGCATAGAATTTTTTCACGATATACTTTGTAGTTATTGTTTCCCAATGTCTTTTAAGATGAGAAAATTAGTAAAAGAAAATCCTGATATAGAAATAGTTCATAGATCATTTGCATTAATAAGCAACTTGGAAGATTTTAAAACGATGTTTGGATCTAGAGAAGCAGCTAAAGAAGAAATTTTATCACATTGGGAGCATGCAAATCAAATTGATGAATTGCATAGAATGAATATTGAAGGTATGAAAAAACAAAATTTCTTATTTCCAATTTCCATGCCATCACTGTATGCAGTAAAAGCGGCAGGCTTTGTTGGTGGACAGTCCGCATATTGGGATTTGTTTGATAGTCTTCAACATGCTTTCTTTGTAGAAAATAAAAATGTTGAAAAACATGAAGTGATATACGAATGTGTTGACAAAACTGATTTAGATCACAAAAAGTGGAAAGAACATTTTGATTCTGATCGTGTGAAGGATGCAGTTTATGAGGATTTTAAACTTGTAGCTAAGTACAAGATAGAGGAAGTTCCTACTTTAGTGATAAATGGAAAATACAAGATATCAGGAGCACATCCATATGAGGATCTTTTAAAAGTTATAAATAAGATTTCGGAAGAAATAAAAAATATAAATTAAATATATAATTATCAATTAGAGGATCTCATAAATTTTTGTGATTCTCTTTTTATTTATTGACAGTTTTATAATTAGTCACTATAATTAATTAACTTTAGGAAAATATTCAATTTTAAAAATGTTATGTAAGAACTTTATAGATGAAAAAAACTAGTTGTTTTAAGGAATAATAATGTTTTATTCTGGTATAGAGGCTATACTTCACATATGATAAAAAATCAATGGATGCAGTCTTCTCACATAATTTTAAAGATAATATAAAAAATGCACATTTTTACTACTGCAGAGGAAGTTGGGATGAAGAGAAGATGAGTTTTAAAGATAGAACTCTTTGTAGATTTTTAATAAAGTCTTTATCAAAAAAGGACTCAGCAATATATAAACCATGGGAGGAAGTTCTTGTTAAATCACAGGGCCAAAAATGTGACTGGACCGATAAAGAGTTTTTAAAGCCTATAATTGAACTTGTAAATGAGCATTAGTTATAAAATATAATAAACTACATTTTTGTGCATGAAATGAGAGGTATGTTTATTAAAGATGTGATAAAATAATTGAAAGTTAATTTTCAATAGTTATTATATTTAGTTAGGAGGATTATTATGGTACATTTAGTGTATTGTGATGACAAAGAAAATGTATTAGAAAAGATAATTGATGGAGAAAAAACGATGGTAATTAGAGGTGCAGCGGGAAGGAAGATACCTCATAGTAGAGTTTTCGAAGGGGAGAAACTTTACTTTATGAAGAAAGGCACAAAAAAGATCTCTGCAAGTGCTATAGTTTCAAGTGTACAAAACTATGTAAAATTAACAGAGGAAGAGATAACAAATACACTTGAAGGAAATCAAGATAAATTAAACTTATCTGAAAAGCAAAAAACTCGTTGGCATAAAAAGTGTTTATGTTTAGTGGAATTTGAGGATTTAGAGGAAATAAGTCCTTTAGATTTCGATCATCAGGGTAATATGGACGATTGGTTGATAATTGAAAAGATAGAAGATGTTGTCGTAGGGACTAGCATACCATATAATTACGAAAAATCTAAATTTAAAAAATAAAATAAGTCTCATTACACTAAGTGTGTAATGAATAACATCTTGGAGCTTCCTGTGGGAATCTTATTTTAGTAAGTATGTTAGGACTTAGCTAAATCGTTATATATTAGGCAGTACGAAATTATACTGATTACAAGCGAACTAATTAAGTTAATGTAGGTGGTACCGCGGAAGCAAAACCTTTCGTCCTAAAATATAGGGTGAGAGGTTTTTAATATTGTAGTTTTAAATAAATTCTATGTGTTAATAGAATAAAGGAGTATGTTAATCAAAGGAGGTTTATGCTATGTTTGACGAAAAGATCATGAGGATAGGAACCAAATCAATTAAGTGGGATAGATACAATGATAAAGAAATTATAGCTATGGGAACCGCAGATATGGATTTTAAAGCACCTAAGTGTGTTACAGAGGCACTTATAGAACGATCCAAACTTGGTATATTTGCTTATGAAATAAAATCTGAATCATATTATAGTTCAATAGTTGACTGGTATAAAAAAAGATATCCATGGAACATTAAGAGCGATTGGATATCTAATTCACCTGGAATTTGGGCAGGTGTTAGAATTTGTGTAGACTCTTTTACCAACCTGGGAGAAAAAATATTAGCGCACTCGCCAACATTTCATCCCATAAATGATATAGTTGAGAAAAGTGGTCGTGTATTGATTCAAAGTTCATTAGTACTTAATGATGGATATTACTCTATAGACTTTGTTGATTTTGAGAATAAAATAGTAGAGAATAATGTAAAAATGTTTATATTAGTAAACCCTCATAACCCAAGTGGTAGAGTATTCACAATAGAAGAACTAACTAAGATTGGAGAGATATGCAATAAACATAATGTTTTAGTATTGTCAGATGAAGTTCATGGTGGAATTGTATATGAAGGTCACAAACACATACCATATGCATCTATTTCAGAGGACTTAGCTATGAACTCAATAGTTATAACTGCGGTGAGTAAGGCCTTTAACTTACAGGGATTAACTCATGGAATACTTATAATTCCAAATAAAAAACTATTAGATACTTATAATTCCGCTTTAACAGGGTATGATTTTGATTTTGCTGTAAACGTATTTAGTCTAGCAGCTGTAAAGGCAGCCTATGCAGGTGGTGAATTGTGGCTTGATGAGTTAAATATTTATTTGCAAAGAAATTTAGATTTTTTAATAAATTATTTTAAAGTAAATATACCTAAGATAAAAGTGATAAAACCAGAAGGTTCATATATGGTTTGGCTTGACTGTCGAGATATAAATTTGGACGATGTTGAGCTGGAAGACTTTTTTATAAATAATGCAAAAGTAGCGCTTACATTTGGATCGGGTTTTGGAGTTGATGGTAAAGGCTTTGCTAGAATAAACATCGGTTGTTCTAAAGAGTTATTGAGTGAGGCTCTAGATAGAATAAAACTGTCAGTTAATAGTTTATGTAAATAGACTTATTTTATCTTTTAGTTAAGTTATATGAGTAGATAAATTATAATAAATCACTTTAATACCACTAAATTGATTGAAAATTCTTGAATTAGTCACTTGCTTGTGTTAATGTTTATAAAGGGAAAATTAAACTTTAGGGGGTATTTTTTAATGAGTGTACACTCGACAGAGAATTCACAGAATGTAACAATAACTGTAGCTGATCCTTCAGCAATAGGTCTTTTTGGATTGGCAATGGTGACTTTAGTTGCTTCAAGTCAAAAACTAGGAATTACATCAGATTTATCTTATGCATTACCTGTGGCAATTTTTTTAGGAGGATTAGCACAAATTTATGCGTCCATTAACGATGCAAAGATAAAAAATACATTTGGAAGTACAGCTTTTGGAGCTTATGGGTTCTTTTGGTTAGTAGTTGCTTCATGTTGGCTAATAAACTATGGTGTATTTGGTACTACATTACAAGAAGCAGTTGATGTAAATCAATTAGGATTTATTTATTTTGGCTACCTTATATTTACATTATTTATGACTTTTGGAGCAGCAGGAACACATAAAGTTCTATTCTCTATATTTGTATTAATTGATTTCCTTTTCTTAGGACTTTCAATGAACACTTTTGGAATAGCTCCAGAATTTGGACATAGCCTTGCTGCATATTCTGAGTTACTAATAGCATTATTATCATTTTATGGATCTGGTGCAGCGGTATTAAATGCGCACTATAAAAGAGTGGTTCTTCCAGTAGGAAAACCTCTATTTAAGTAATAAAGCAATCATATTTTTTAATTTGTGCAAAAGAGGGTATCTAAAAATTATAATTTGGATATCCTTTTTTAATATTGAATTTATTAAAAAATTATTAAAGTTATTAGAAAGTGACCTTTACTTAAAAAGTGAAGGTCGTTTTTTCTAGTATGGTAATAGTATCATACAAAAAGATATTTAATTATATATATAGATCGAAAAAGTGTTTATTTATTATTAATTAATATTGATGAAAATATCAAGATTAGTGATACTCATGAAACAAGATGATTTTTATTTAATAAATCGATATATATTATAAATCGTAGATAAAATATAGATACAAGCTATTGTACATGCCATATATTTACAATCTATAATGAACTTGAAAGTAAATCATGCTAAGGGGTGAAATTTATGAAGAAATTTGCTACATTGGTCTTATCGGCAGTACTTATTATCTATGATGTTGCAGATTTAAATGATTGATATAGTTAAGTATTGTTAGAGTGTATGGAAATGTTTGAATAAATTATGTAATTGGAGGAGCAAAATGAGTAGAATTATTACAGTTGACTTAACCAATGAAAAAATTACTGAAAGATATCTCGAAAAATCCTTTGAGAATCTAGGTAAATCTCTTGCTTTAGAATTAATAAGGGATGATAATACCACTGATAAGTATTCATCAAAATTGGTATTGGCGCCGGGACTTCTTTCTGGAACTTTAGCCCCGTGCACAGGAAGACTTAGTATTGTATCAAAAAGGCTAGATAATAATAGAATTAAGTCAGGAAATCTATCAGGACCAATATCTCAAAAATTGGCGTCTTTAGACATTGGGGCAATTGAAGTAATAGGATATTCAATGGATACCGTAGTTTTACATATTAATGAAGATTGTATAAGTATAAATAAACTAAATGATTTTAAGTATAAAAAAGTAGAAGAAACCATTGATAGTTTAAGAATAAAATGGGGAGAAAACACATCAATAATTGGAATCGGTCCTGCTGGAGAACACGCACTAGGTATTGCTAGCCTTTTTAGTACTTATCCAAATGGGATACCTAAATTTCATGGATCTAGAGGAACTATGGGAGATATATTTGGTGTTAAGGGGTTAAAGGCAGTAGCTGTTACTACAGACAAGATTACAGAATCACCAGTTAAGGATAGGTCAATATTCATAGATAACAGTAAGACTATATCTAAAAGCATTATCGATGATCCAATTTGTGGGAATGCACTTCCAACTCACGGTTCGATTACTCTCATTAAGTTGATGAATGAAGGTATGAAGTTTCATATGGATGAGGAGACAATAAAAGCTGGAAAAATAAAAGGATATCATTTATATGAAGGAGAATCGTCGCAGAAAATAAACAAGAATTGTGCGGCAGGATGTGTTATAGGTTGTCTAAATAGACATAGAAAAGATGGAGATAAGGCTTATGATGCTCCTTCGGAAACGGAAGCTATAAATGCGTGTAAAAATTTATTTGGAATCGTTGACAATGCTTATGTTTCAAATCTAAATAAAAAGTGCTTCGATTTGGGAGTCGAGACAATAGAGTTTTTATCTAGTTGTGCATTATTTTTAAAAGCAGAGCGTATAGAATATAGTAAAGAAAACATAAATTATATGTTAGAGCAAATAGAGAAGCTGACACCAATTGGAAGAATACTTTCAAGTACTTCAAAAGGGATATCTTCTCTATACAGAGATGAGAAAGCATTAGATATAATGGTAGCAAAGCCTTCAAATACTAGAGGAAATGAATTTAATATAAAAATACCATATAGAGTCAGTGAGTGTGAGTACTTAAGCGATCATGAGTATCTTTATAGCATAATGAGCAGTTTTGATAATTTGGGGATTTGTATGTTCGCTATTTTTCCTTTTTTAGAAAACAAAGAAACTATTGATTGTTTAGTTAACTTAATAAATGAAAAAACAGGAGAGAATCTTACCTCAAAGGATCTCATAAAGAGGTCTATTGGCATACTTGAGAAACATAGGGAATGGGAAGAAAAAGATCAATGTATAAATATATCATCCTATATACCGGAATTTGTAAAAGTTCTTTATAAATACTATGAAGTCTAAAATATTAATATCCGACATATAATATAAAAAGAAGGTCACAAGAGATTATTATACTTGCGACCTTTTTTTAGTTTCAACGTTATTTTTATAAGCAGTTCCCCAATCAAACATTACATCTAAAATGGGTTTAAGACTGTAGCCTATTTCAGTAAGAGTATATTCGACTCTTGGTGGAACTTCAGCATATACCTTACGAGTCAGAAGGCCACTTTCTTCCATAGCCCTTAGATTAGATGTTAAAACTTTCTGTGTTATGCTACCGACAGATTTCTTTAATTCTCCAAACCGTTTTGTTCCATTCATTAAATCTCTTAGTATAATGACCTTCCAGCGATCTCCGATAAGTTGAAGAGTAACTTCAACAGGACATGCAGGCAAAGTATTTTCTTTCATATCGATTCCTCCTTAAAATATTACAATTTTATGAGATTTATCATTAATTAAAATATATGATTTTTTACCTAACTTTGTTTTGTAGGTTAATTATAATACTTACGTTAATAAATTACAAATAGATGTATATATTTTTTGACTAAGTTTAAGATTATATGTATTGTAAATACATAATAGTATCTAAATAGATACTATATTACTATAAAGTGCTTACTTTACTATAGATACTATTAATTTTAAAATAATAATAAGATAAGCAAACAAGAATGACATTAATATTAAGTAATTAAATTAAAATACAGGAGGAAAAATTATGAAAATAGCAGTTATAGGAGCAACGGGAAAACAAGGAAGTTTACTTTTAGAGGAATCAATAAATAGAGGGCATGATACAACAGCAATTGTAAGACGAGACAATGGAAAGATAAATAATAAAGCTAGTATACTAGTGAAGGATGCATTAGATTTAAACATTAATGATCTTAAAGAATTTGATGTAATTGTAGATGCATTAGGATTTTGGACAGAGGAGACTCTACCTTTGCACTATACTACATTAAAGCACTTAGCGGATATACTTAGTAAAGTAGATAATCGCCTTTTAATTGTAGGTGGTGCAGGTAGTTTATACATTGATAAAGAACTTGAGACTAGATTGATGGATACACCAGATTTTCCAGATGATTATATGCCAATTGCTGTAAATATGGGTAAAGCATTTGATGAAATAAAATCAAGAAACGATGTTAAATGGACTTATCTAAGTCCAGCAGCTAATTTTGTTGCAGATGGTAAACGAACTGGAAGTTATAACCTGGGGGGAGATGTTCTAACATTAAATAGCAAAGGTGAAAGTGAGATAAGTTATGCTGATTTTGCTGTAGCTATGATCGATGAAGCTGAAAATGCAATATATATTCAAAAACGTTTTTCAGTAGTTTCAAAGTAATAATAGAAAAAACTAACTTGATAGTGATAGCATAAAATATTATAATAAATAAAATCTAAAGTATACACATAAAAATAATTTAAACAGTATAAGGGAGTTGTTCAAGTTAGATATCTTAATTTTGAACACTCCCTCTTTCAATTATTATATATAATAGATATGATTTATAAGAAATAGTACTTGTGAAGAAATCCATTTAAATATATGAAAAAAGAAAAAAATATATTAAAAATACTAAAGATTTACTTAATTTTCGATTAGAACTCCTTTAAGTATGATATTATTAAAAAAATAAATATTCTCTAAAAGAAAATAATAAAAATAGATTTTGGAATATTAGTACTGAGGAATTAATTTAGGTAGAAGGGATGATGAATGTTGATGGATCAAAAACTTAACGGATTGACAAGCGCTGAAGTCGAACATAGAGTCAAGTGTAAGGAAAGCAACCTACCTATAAAGCCAATGACAAGAAGCTATAAAAGAATATTTATAGATAACATTTGCACTCTTTTTAATCTTATAAATGTAGTTATAACAGCTTTAATTATATATACAGGAAGTTACAAAAACGTATTATTTTTGGGTGTAATTATTTCTAATATAAGTATAGGGATTATCCAAGAAATAAGAGCTAAAAAGAGTGTAGATAAATTGTCTTTGTTAAATCAAGCAAAAACTACTGTGATTAGAGAAGGTATTGAAAGAAAGATAGAACAACAAGAGTTGGTAAAAGATGATTTGATAATAGTTCGTAGAGGAGATCAGCTTTGCGTAGATGGAATAGTAATTAAAACAGATGGACTAGAGGTAGATGAATCTCAACTTACAGGCGAATCAGATCCAGTTTATAAACATAATGAGTCGGAAGTTATGTCTGGAAGCTTTGTTCTGAGTGGATCAGCATATATTAATGTAACCAATGTAGGTGTAAAAAGTTATGCATCTAAGATTGCCATGGAGGCCAAGAAGTCTAAAGATATTAATAGTGAGCTTATAAGAACTTTAAAAAAAATAATTAAAATGCTTACATTTGCAATAATCCCTATAGGTATATTGCTTTTTACTAGTAAAATGACATCTGGTATAGATAAAAATCAAGCTATATTGGGTACTTCAGCAGCTGTGATTGGTATGATTCCAGAAGGATTGATCTTAATTACATCAATTGCACTTGCAGTGGGTGTAATTAACCTTACAAGAAAAAAAGTTTTAGTTAAAACTATGGGATCAATAGAAAATTTGGCTAGAGTAGATCTATTATGTTTAGATAAAACAGGAACAATAACTGATGGAAATATAAAGGTTAAAGATTTTATTTCAATTTCAAATGACGGCTCGGCAAATGAAGAGAATGTAAATAATCTAAAAAAATGTATATTAACTCTAGTTAATAGCCTTGAGGATGATAATTCTACAAGCTTAGCTTTAAAAGATTATTTAACTGAATCTTATAATTGGAGTATTGTTAAAAAGATTCCGTTTTCATCGGAGAGAAAATGGAGTGCTGTTTCATTTGAAGAACATGGAAGTTATGTAATGGGAGCACCAGAATTTATATTTAAAGATCTATCAGAAGGTGTAAAGAAAATAATAGATATGTCTGCTTGTAAAGGTGAAAGGATATTAGCATTCGCATATTCAGATATAGTTATAAAAGATAATAAAATACCTGATGATTTAAGGATAATTGGACTAGCTACAATGGAGGATACAATTAGGTATGAAGCTGAAGAGACACTTAAGTATTTTAAAGATCAGGGTGTTGCAGTAAGGATTATTTCTGGGGACAATGCTAAAACTGTATCTAAAATTGCAACAAGAGCGGGAGTAGAAGGTGCTCAACAGTATGTTGATATGAGCGAAATAAAAGATTCAAAAGACCTAGCTTTTTATGCAGAATCATATAAGGTTTTTGGTCGAGTAAGCCCTGAGCAAAAGAAAAAATTAATAAAAACATTTAAGGAACAAGGTTATACTGTCGGTATGACAGGGGATGGTGTAAATGACATATTAGCTTTAAAAGAGGCAGATTGCAGTATTGCAATGGCAGAAGGTAGCGATGCAGCAAAGGGAGTATCGGACTTTGTATTATTAGATTCCAATTTCAAATCAATGGTAGGAGTTGTTATGGAGGGAAGAAGGGTTGTTAATAATATACAACAAATTGCATCTCAGTATCTAATGAAAACAGTGTATTCAACAATACTTGCAACTTTATTTATATTTATAAACTCAGCCTACCCATTTCATCCAATACAATTAATGCCAATAACTGCACTTGGAGTTGGCATACCATCTTTTTTCTTAGCGTTAAGACCAAATTACTCTCAGATAAAAGATGGGTTTCTAATAAATGTTTTAACTCCTGCGTTTTCTTCTGGTATCTCTGTAGTTGCTTATATTATAACTATAATGATTCTCGGAAGTATATTCGAACTTAGTTATGGTATGAAATCGACATTATGTGTTTTACTTACAGGTGCGGTATGTTTTACATCTTTAGTTAGAATATCTAAACCTATTAATAAAAAGATAGGAATCATGTTAATAGCATTGATAAGTACTTTTGTTACTTTAATAGTATTTTTTAGAAATATATTTTCTTTAGAAAGCATATTAAGCTTTAAAATAATTACGATAGCGATACCCTTATTATTAACTGTTATTCCAGTATACAACCTTATTAGAACGGTAATTACAATTTTAATTAGAAAATATATTGATTTAAAATATAAAGTTAAATATAAGATGCAAATTTAAATTAATAAAAATTAAGTAAGATATATATTAAATACATTGCCTCCTTCTCAATGGGAAGTAAGAGGTAGATATTGGGAGGATATAGGGAATATGCTAGATAAAATTACACATACGATAGATCCTGTATACGATGAAAATTCGAAAATTCTAATACTAGGAACGATGCCGTCTCCAAAATCGAGAGAAGTAGGTTTTTACTATGGACATGCTCAAAACAGGTTCTGGCCTATTATGTCTGATTTGTTTTCAATAGATAAGCTTAGTAATAATGAAGAGAAGATGAGATTCTTAAGAGAGAAGAAAATAGCCTTATGGGATGTATTAAAATCATGCGAAATAAAAGGTGCCGAGGATAGTAGTATAAAAAATCCTGAAGCGAATGATATAAATAAAATAATTAAAAACAGTAAGGTGAAAGCAGTATTTACTACAGGTAAAAAGGCAACAGATTTATATAAAAAGTATTGTTATAATGATACAACAATAGAATCAATATATCTTCCGTCTACAAGCTCCGCTAACAGAGCCAGGTATTCGTATGAAGACTTAATAACTGAATACAGAATAATATTTGATTATTTGAAATAGATAACTTCATTGAAATAACTATTTAGCAATTTATATGTTTTAAAAACGATCATCAAGGTATATATAAATAATATATACGATATAATATATAATGATTTTTTAAGAACAAATAATATTTCGGAGGTAAGTTATGATGAGAAGAAATTTTTATAAAATTTTACAAAAAAGACGTACAATATATGGTTTAGATAGAAATATAGAAGTAAGTGAGGATAGAATAGAAGAGATTATTAAGGATGCAGTAAACTATGTTCCTTCTGCTTTTAATAGTCAAAGTTCAAGGGTAGTAGTATTATTTGGAGAACAACATGAAAAATTATGGGAAATAACTAAAGACAAGTTGATAGAAGTAACACCAGAGGAACAATTTAAAAGTTCTACCGAAGGTAAGATCAATTCATTCAAAGAAGGATACGGAACGGTTTTATTCTTTGAGGATCAAACAGTAGTAGAAGATCTTCAAAATAGATTTTCTCTTTATAAAGATAACTTCCCTATATGGGCTGAGCAAACCAGTGGTATGTTACAGTATATAGTTTGGTCATCATTAGAAATAGAAGGTCTTGGGGCATCATTACAACACTACAATCCACTTATAAATGAGGATGTTTATAAAACTTGGGATATTCCAAGCAACTGGAAATTTATTGCACAGATGCCATTTGGTAATCCAACATCAACACCAGATGAGAAAGAGTTTGCTCCATTAGAACATAAATATAAAGTTTTTAAATAGAATATATAAAGATAGAGGTATGTGATATTAAATTTGCATACCTCTTTTTCATTTTGTATTTAATAACATATTCTAATTTTGAAAAATATTTTGTAAAAAAATATAATAAATTATAAAAAAACATAAAATAAAATCGAATTGTAAATTAATCACAAGAATTTGCGTACCTGAATAATATATAGAGAGCGTATATGCTCAAATAAGATTAGGAGTTGTGATTAATGGGAAAGTACTATAAATATTTTAGTGAAAAAGATAGATTTAAAAATAATAAACATGATTCTTGTAACTATTGTCACGCCGATTGGTGTGACAAATGTTGTAAAGATAGTTGTGACAAATGTTGTGACGATTGGTGTGACAAATGTTGCGACGATTGTTGCGACAAGTGTTGCGACGATTGTTGTGACAAATGTTGCGACGATTGGTGTGACAAATGTTGTAAAGATAATTGCGACAAATGTTGTAAAGATAGTTGTGACAAATGTTGTAAAGATAGTTGTGACAAATGTTGTAAAGATAGTTGTGACAAATGTTGTAACGATAGTTGTGACAAATGTTGTAACGATTGGTATGACAAAAGTTGCAAAGATTGGTGTGACAAATGTTGCGACGATAGTTGTCAACATAGACCAAAATGTTGCTACCCACGTGGCGTAACAGGAGCAACAGGAGCAAGAGGAGCGACAGGAGCAACAGGAGCAAGAGGAGTAAGGGGAGCGACAGGAGCAACAGGAGCAAGAGGAGCAACAGGAGCGACAGGAACAAGAGGAGCAACAGGAGAAAGAGGAGCGACAGGAGTAGGATTATCAGGAATAGTAGCGTTTAATCCAGCCGATGCACTAGGATATCCAGTAGGTCAGGTAGTAACATATAACGGATCAACTTATATAGTTAATACCGCAGCACCAACAGGAACACCAGAAACATCAGCAGATTATACTCTTATTGCAGAAGCAGGCTCAACAGGCTCAACTGGAGCAACAGGAGAAACCGGAGCAACAGGAGTAGGATTATCAGGAATAGTAGCGTTTAATCCAGCCGATGCATCAGGATATCCAGTAGGTCAGGTAGTAACATATAACGGATCAACTTATATAGTTAATACCGCAGCACCAACAGGAACACCAGGAACATCAGCAGATTATACTCTTATTGCAGCAGCAGGCTCAACAGGAGAAGTGGGAGCAACAGGAGAAGCAGGAGCAACAGGAGTAGGATTATCAGGAATAGTAGCGTTTAATCCAGTTGATGCACCAGGATATCCAGTAGGTCAGGTAGTAACATATAAAGGATCAACTTATATAGTTAATACCGCAGCACCAACAGGAACACCAGAAACATCAGCAGATTATACTCTTATTGCAGCAGCAGGTTCAACAGGAGAAGCGGGAGCAACAGGAACGACAGGAGTAACAGGAACGACAGGAGTAACAGGACAAACAGGACAAAAAGGAGAAACAGGAGCAACAGGAGTAGGATTATCAGGAATAGTAGCGTTTAATCCAGCCGATGCACCAGGATATCCAGTAGGTCAGGTAGTAACATATAACGGGTCAACTTATATAGTTAATACCGCAGCACCGACAGGAACACCAGGAACATCAGCAGATTATACTCTTATTGCAGCAGCAGGTTCAACAGGAGAAGCGGGAGCAATAGGAGCAACAGGAGCGACAGGAGAAACAGGAGAAACAGGACAAAAAGGAGAAACCGGAGCAACAGGAATAGGATTATCAGGAATAGTAGCGTTTAATCCAGCCGATGCACCAGGATATCCAGTAGGTCAGGTAGTAACATATAACGGATCAACTTATATAGTTAATACCGCAGCACCGACAGGAACACCAGGAACATCAGCAGATTATACTCTTGTTGCGGCAGCGGGCTCAACAGGAGAAACAGGAGAAACCGGAGAAGCAGGAGCAACGGGAGCAACAGGCTCAACAGGCTCAACAGGAGCGACAGGGGTTGGATTATCAGGAATAGTAGTGTTTAATCCAGGCGATGCACCAGGATATTCAGTAGGTCAGGTAGTAACATATAACAGATCAACTTATATAGTTAATACCACAGCACCAACAGGAACACCAGGAACATCACCAGATTATACTCTTATTGCAGCAGCAGGCTCAACAGGAGAAGCGGGAACAATAGGAGCAACCGGAGCAACCGGAGCAATAGGAGAAACAGGAGCAACCGGAGCAACAGGAGAAACCGGAGCGACAGGAGAAATAGGAGCAACAGGGGAAACAGGCTCAACAGGAGAGACAGGAGCAATAGGAGAAACAGGATCGACAGGCTCAACAGGAGCAACAGGAGAAACAGGAGAAACAGGGGCTACAGGAGAAACAGGGGCTACAGGAGCAACAGGGGCTACAGGAGAAATAGGAGCAACTGGTTCAACAGGTTCAACAGGAGAGACAGGGGCAACAGGAGCAACAGGAGCAACAGGAGAAACAGGTTCAACAGGAGAAATAGGAGCAACTGGTTCAACAGGTTCAACAGGAGAGACAGGAGAAGCAGGAGCAACAGGCTCAACAGGTGAAACAGGAGCAACAGGAGCAACAGGAGCAACAGGAGAAGTAGGAGCAACAGGAGCAACAGGCTCAACAGGAGAAATAGGAGCAACAGGAGAAACAGGTGAAACAGGTGAAACAGGAGCAACAGGAGAAGTAGGGGAGACAGGCCCAACAGGAGCAACAGGCTCAATAGGAGAGACAGGCCCAACAGGAGCAACAGGCTCAACGGGAGAAACAGGAGCAACAGGCTCAACAGGAGAAACAGGATCGACAGGAGCAACAGGAGAAATAGGAGCAACTGGTTCAACAGGAGAGACAGGGGCAACAGGAGCAACAGGAGAAATAGGAGCAACAGGCTCAACAGGCTCAACAGGCTCAACAGGAGAAACAGGAGAAACAGGAGCAACTGGTTCAACAGGAGAAACAGGAGCAACCGGAGAAGCAGGAGCAACAGGAGAAATAGGAGCAACTGGTTCAACCGGAGAAACAGGAGCGACAGGAGTAACAGGCTCAATAGGAGAGACAGGCTCAACAGGAGAAACAGGATCGACAGGTGCAACAGGCTCAACAGGAGCAACAGGAGAAACAGGATCGACAGGTGAATCAGGAGCAACAGGCTCAACAGGAGAAGTAGGAGCAACAGGCTCAACAGGAGAAACAGGAGCAACAGGAGAAGTAGGAGCAACAGGAGAAGTAGGAGCAACAGGCTCAACAGGCTCAACAGGAGAAATAGGAGCAACAGGAGCAACAGGAGAAACAGGGGCTACAGGGGAAACAGGCTCAACAGGAGCAACAGGCTCAACAGGTGAAACAGGAGCAACAGGAGAAGTAGGAGCAACAGGAGAAGTAGGAGCAACAGGCTCAACAGGAGAAATAGGAGCAACAGGAGCAACAGGCTCAACAGGAGAAATAGGAGCAACAGGGGAAACAGGCTCAACAGGAGCAACTGGTTCAACAGGAGAAACAGGAGAAACAGGCTCAACAGGAGAAACAGGATCGACAGGAGCAACAGGAGAAATAGGAGCAACTGGTTCAACAGGAGAGACAGGGGCAACAGGAGCAACAGGAGAAATAGGAGCGACAGGAGCAATAGGAGAAACAGGAGCAACAGGAGCAACAGGAGAAACAGGATCAAGAGGAGCAACAGGCTCAACAGGATCAACAGGAGAGACAGGGGCAACAGGAGCAACAGGAGAAACAGGAGCAACTGGTTCAACAGGAGAAACAGGAGCGACAGGAGAAATAGGAGCAACTGGTTCAACAGGAGAAACAGGAGAAATAGGAGCAACTGGTTCAACAGGAGCAACAGGAGTAACAGGATCGACAGGAGCAACAGGCTCAACAGGAGAAGTAGGATCGACAGGAGCAACAGGCTCAACGGGAGAAACAGGAGCAACAGGCTCAACAGGAGAAACAGGCTCAACGGGAGAAACAGGAGCAACTGGTTCAACAGGAGAAGTAGGAGCGACAGGAGAAACAGGCTCAACGGGAGAAACAGGAGCAACAGGCTCAACAGGAGAAACAGGATCGACAGGGGCAACAGGCTCAACAGGAGAAATAGGAGCAACAGGAGCAACAGGAGAAATAGGAGCAACAGGAGAGACAGGAGCAACAGGAGAAATAGGAGCAACAGGCTCAACAGGAGAAACAGGATCGACAGGAGAAACAGGATCGACAGGAGAAACAGGAGCAACTGGTTCAACAGGAGAGACAGGGGCAACAGGCTCAACAGGATCAACAGGAGAAGTAGGATCGACAGGATCGACAGGAGCAACAGGCTCAACAGGATCAACAGGATCAACAGGAGAAACTGGTTTAACAGGAGAAACAGGATCGACAGGAGCAACAGGATCGACAGGAATAACAGGCTCAACAGGAGAGACAGGATCGACAGGAGCAACAGGAGAGACAGGATCGACAGGAGCAACAGGAGAAACAGGCTCAACAGGAGAAACAGGAGAAGCAGGAGAAACAGGCTCAACAGGGGCAACAGGAGAGACAGGATTGACAGGAGCAACTGGCTCAACAGGAGCAACAGGAGAAACAGGCTCAACAGGAGAAACAGGAGCAACAGGAGAAACAGGCTCAACAGGGGCAACAGGAGAGACAGGATTGACAGGAGCAACTGGCTCAACAGGAGCAACAGGCTTAACAGGAGCGACAGGAGAAACAGGAGCGACAGGAGAAACAGGAGTAACAGGCTCAACAGGGGCGACAGGAGAAATAGGAGCAACAGGAGTGACAGGAGCAACTGGGTCGACAGGCTCAACAGGAGCAACAGGTAGTGGAGCTATAATTCCATTTGCTTCAGGAATTCCAATCACTTTGACATCTATAGCTGGAGGATTAGCAGGTTTACCAGCATTTATAGGCTTTGGTTTTGCGGTACCAGGAGTAGCGGTTTTAGGTGCAACAATTGACTTAGCTGGATTAGATAACGTGGCATATTCTATGTCTAGAGATGGAGTTATTTCCTCAATTTCTGCATATTTCAGTGTAACAGCAGGTATAGGACTTCCAGGCTCAACAGTAACAGTACATGCACAATTGTACAGTTCAGCTACACCAAACGATACATTTACACCTATAGCAGGAACAAATGTTGCGTTAGCTTCATTTAATACTCCAATCGTTGTAGGAGCTACAACAAATGGAACTTTAACTGGTCTAAGTATCCCAGTTACAAACCAAACAAGAATAATGATGGTATTCTCAATAACAGCTACAGGACTTACTCTAGTTAATACTCTTGCAGGTCAAGCAAGTGCGGGAGTTAATATATTATAATTGATTAAAATAAAAAAATTGTAAAATGTAAGTGCCAATTAAGGCTATCGGCGATTAATAATCGCTGATAGCTTTTATTTGTATCTTAGATAAAAAAAATATATATTATGCTATAAGATTGAAATTTTAACATGTTTAGTAACAAATTTTGTTTAAATATAATATATTTAATACATGCAGAAGTAATTAATAAAATATTATAAATATAAATTTCATATAGTGATTTATTAATTATTCAAATAACTATAACTATTTTATATTTCAAAATCTATTTTAACTCGTATGTAATTTAGGTCATTTTATGATTTATAAAGAGTAATAGTTGAAATATATAAGTAGTTTTTTTATGCTGAAAACTTATTAAATAAGATAAAAATATTTATGAGAGGGGAATTCTATGATAGATTTAAGTTTATGCATGATTGTCAAAAATGAAGAAGCAGTTATAGGGAGATGCCTAGATTCTATTAAAGATGTAGTTGATGAAATAATTATCGTAGACACAGGTTCAACTGATAAAACAAAAGAAATAGTTAGAAAATATACAGATAAATTATATGATTTTAGATGGATAGAAGATTTTGCTGCTGCACGCAACTATTCATTTTCAAAAGCTACTAAGGAATATGTTATGTGGCTTGATGCTGATGATGTTATTACGCAAAAGGATAAAGTTGGTTTATTAAAATTAAAGAAATCATTAAGCAGTACAATTGACATGGTGTTTATGAAATACAATGTAGCTTTTGATGAAGACGGTAAACCAACATATTCGTATTTTAGGGAAAGAATTTTTAAGAGAATAAATAACTACAAATGGGTTGGAGAAATACATGAAGTTATAACACCCTCTGGTAACATGATTCATTCTGATGTTGCAGTTACACATAAAAAGCAAGGTGGTAAAGATCCAAAGAGGAACATTAGAATTTTTGAAAAAATGATAAAAGATGGAAAATTATTTGGGCCGAGAGAGCAATTCTATTATTCAAGAGAGCTCTATTACAATGACAGATATGATGAAGCAATTGAAGGATTTAATAAATTTTTAAATTCAGGCGAGGGTTGGGTAGAAGATTGTATAAGTGCATGCAAAGATATGTCAACTTGTTATTACTTGATTAAAGATGAAAAAAATGCATTATATTCTCTTTTTAGAAGTTTCGAGTTTGACGATCCTAGAGCTGAGATTTGCTGTGATATTGGAAAACATTTATTTGATAGAAAAAAATTTAATCAAGCAATATTTTGGTATAAAATTGCAATAACTAAAGATATAAATGATAGAAAACAAGGATTTAAGTTAAATGATTGTTATGATTTTATTCCGAGTATACAACTAAGTGTATGTTATGATCGATTAGGTGATATTGAAAAAGCAATATTTTATCATGAAAAGGCAAAAAAGCTTAAACCTAATAATGATGCCGTTTTATATAACGAAAACTATTTTAATGGTTTAAAGAATAAGAAAAAATAATTGGATTCACCATTGCGTTAAATACCGCTTCTCTGGATGTTGTAGGTATTATTGTGATGACTATTGTTGATATTACAATTTTTGGCTATATTCTTGCTTTGAATATAGTTAAAAGTGTAATTATAGTAATAGAATAAGGCTATGTAGATACTATATAGCCTTATTTATGTTGAATTAAAAGATAGTTTTATTATCTAATAAAAAAGGACTTTTTATAACCTTTATCACATTATAATAGTAGACTATTTTTCTGGAGGTTAAAACTATGCATGAAAAAATCGAATTGTTTATCAAAGAATATATAAATAAATTTACAAATAAAGTAGATGTAAATACTAGCTGGAAAGAAGCGATAGTAAAATATGCAGATGCAAGTGACAAGCTGTTTTATGATCTTAAAGAAGCAGTTGCTGTAACACATGCAATGCCTAAAGATTTTTTAGCAGAAGCGAATACCGTAATAGTTTACTTTATACCATTTGCAGATGAGATTAACAAAAGCAATATCAAAGGGAGAGAATCTTCTGAAGAATGGGCAAAAGCGTATGTTGAGACAAATGAATTAATATATGAGATAAATAAAAATTTAGCTGATGAAATTGATAAACTAGGGGATAAAGCTTACGCAATACCTGGTACATATCATTTTGATACAGATAAACTCATAAGCGATTGGTCTCAAAGGCATGTAGCGTATATAGCAGGACTTGGTACTTTTGGATTAAACAATATGTTAATTACGGAAAAAGGATGCTGTGGAAGGATTGGAAGTGTTGTTACAAGTATGAAATTAAAACCTTCAAAACGACCCGATAAGGAGTTTTGCATATATAAAAATAATGGTAAATGTGGAAGTTGTGTAAGTAGATGCGTGAACAATGCATTAAAAAAGGATGACTTTATTAGAAAGAATTGTTATGAGATGTGTTTAGAAAACGATAGGAAATATTCATATCTTGGACTTTGCGATATATGTGGAAAATGTGTGGTAGGGTTACCATGCTCTACAAAGATTCCGTGTAAATAATAAAAAAACTAACTTTTCGTACATCAAATATAAATGAAGAGTTGGTTTTATTTTAATTGAGAAAATAAATAAATGAAAACTTTTATCATAAAAATTGATTAATTCAAATTTATAGGGTAAATTAAAATATATAAATGTTTTTTAAATTATGGAAAAAAGAGGCGAATTAAATGAGTTTTGAAAAAATATCAAGTGATAATAAAAACAGCAATGACAGTAAGACATGTATAATTCTTGTTAATTTCGATAAAAAAGAATTATCTCTGATTAGAAATGTGAGTAGGTTTGCTGGAATAAAGGAAAATATAGTTGTTAGCGGGAAACATGGGGAAAATACAATAAATGACATATTATCTGGGAAAATAGAAGAAAATAATGAAAAAGTTTTATCAAGCAAGGCGATTATTTTCAATAACATACCTGCACAAAAGGTTAGTGGTTTTTTGGATAGTCTTAAAAAAATGAGAATGAGAAGACCACTTACAGCTATGGTTACAGAAACATCTATAGATTGGACACTAAGCAACTTAATAGCAAATCTTATTGAGGAAAACACAGCCCTTTCTAGTGGAAAATCTTTTGAACATAAATAATAATAGCCAATTAGATATTTTACGAGGGGGGAATATAAATGAAAGTTTTATTCACAGTTAAATATGATGAAGAAAAAATAAATATGGTAAAAGATTTAGGATATGAGGTAATATACAAGTCAGAGAAGATTATTGAGAATACTGAAGAAATAAATACTGCTGATGTTTTAGTAACATATGATAGTTTTTCTAGACTAGATATAAATCAAATGAAAAACTTGAAATACATTCAAACAACGAGTGTAGGAATCGACCAACTACCAAAACAAGAAATAGTAGAAAGAGAAATAATTGTATCCAATAATAGAGGCGGATATAGTATACCAATTGGTGAGTGGATAGTAAAATCTATATTAGACATATACAAAAACACAGTGAGTTTTTATAAAAATCAGAAAAATAAAGTATGGAAACCGGATTTCACAACAAAAGAAGTTAGTGGAATAAGAGTTGGATTTTTAGGCACAGGAACTATTGCAATGGAAGCTGCTAAGAGACTAAAAGCCTTTGATGTTGAAGTGTGGGGAGTTAATACTAAAGGAAGTATAAGAGAGTATTTCGATAAGTGTTTTTCTACATCTAATTTGGATGAAATATTTAAATCATGTGATGTTGTAGTAGCTTCAATGCCCTCTACAAAAGAAACTATAGGACTTGTTAATAAAGATAAGTTTGAACTCATGAATGAAGGATCTGTTTTTATTAATATAGGAAGAGGAGATTTAATAAATCAAGATGATCTCATTGATTGCATTGGTAAGTTTAGGGGTGTAGCTCTTGATGTTTTTGAAGAGGAGCCGTTGAGCGAAGATAATAAACTATGGGATTTTGATAATGTAATTGTTACACCCCATAATTCTTGGTGGTCTGATAAAAATCCAGATAGGGTATTTGATTTAGTATATAATAATCTTAAAAAATTTATAAATAATGATAACTTAAAAAATGTAGTAGACCTAAAAAGAGGATATTAAAATACTAAAGAGTAAAAAGTAAAGAAAATATACTGCAATAGGAGATAATTGAATTATGGATATAGAAAAGAGAATGAACGATTTAATTAAAGAGATTAGCTATCACAATGAGAAATATTACAATCAAGACCAACCAGAAATCTCGGATTATGATTATGATACGTTGATGAGGGAACTGATATCTATAGAAGAAGAACATCCAGAACTTAAAAAAGTGGATTCTCCTTCCAATAGAGTTGGAGGTGCTCCACTGGACAAATTCAATCAAATAGTTCACAAGACTCCTATGTTAAGCCTTGCAAATGTATTTTCGGAAGAAGAGATTAGAAGCTTTGATAAAAGAGTTAGAGATTTGGCTGGGAAAGATTTAGAATATGTAGTCGAATTCAAAATTGACGGACTATCTGTTGGACTTACGTATCAAGATGGAGAACTAAAAAATGGTTCTACAAGAGGAGACGGTGTAGTTGGAGAAGATATAACCAAAAACCTTATGACAGTAAAGACGATACCTTTAAAAATTGATGAAAAAAGAGAGCTAATTGTCAGAGGGGAAGTATATATATCTAAAGAGGATTTTGAAAAAGTAAATGAACAGCAAGATGATTTAGGATTACAGTTATTTGCTAATCCTAGAAATCTTGCCGCTGGTTCTCTTAGACAATTAGATTCAAAACTTACTGCAAAGAGACCTTTAGATATATTTGTATTTAATCTTGAGAATATCGACGACTTTTCAATCAAAACACACAGTGGTTCAATTGAATTTTTAAAAGAGCAAGGATTTAAAGTAATAGAAAATTATAAGGTATGTAAAAGCATAGATGAAGTGATAGAACATATAAACTATTGGTCTGAAAATAGAGATAAGCTTAGATTTGAGATAGATGGTATGGTTATTAAGGTTAACGATATTGAAGCTAGAGAAGCTATGGGAAATACAGCAAAGAGTCCAAGATGGGCAACTTCATATAAGTTTCCTGCAGAAAAGAAAACCACTAAAATACTCGATATTGTAGTAGAAGTTGGTAGAACTGGAACTATTACACCAAGTGCTATTTTACAACCTGTTAGACTTGCAGGCACTACAGTAAGCAGAGCTACACTTCATAATGAGGATTATATAAAGGAAAAAGATATTAAAATTAACGATACTGTGCTTGTGCAAAAGTCTGGGGATGTTATTCCGAAAGTTTTAGAAGTGATAGAAAAAGATCGAACTGGAGAAGAGATAGACTTTATAATGCCTGACAAGTGCCCAGCTTGTTTAGAGCCGACTGTTAGATTAGAAGGCGAAGCAGCTGTCAAGTGCATAAATATGTCATGTCCAGCACAAATAAGAAGGGGTATCATTCATTATGTATCTAGGGATGCAATGGATATAGATGGACTTGGGGAATCTATAGTGACCCTTTTGCTTAATCAAGGTCTTATCAAAGATATATCTGACTTATACTATTTAAAGAAAGAAGATATAGTAAACCTAGAGAGAATGGGAGACAAATCAGCTAACAACCTTCTCAATTCTATAGAAGCTTCTAAGAAAAATGATTTATGGAGATTAGTTAATGGTTTAGGAATAAGATTTATTGGCACTAAGGCTGCAAAGATTCTTTCAGATAATTACAAGAATTTGGATGAATTAATTGATGCAAAAGTAGATGATTTAAACAACTTAGAGGAATTTGGAAATATTATGTCAAGTAGTGTAGTAGAATTCTTTAATGAGGATAAAAATATAGAAGTAATAGATAAACTTAAAAAGGCTGGAGTAAATACTGAATCGTTAAAAGATGATTTTGATGATATAACGAAGATATTTGATAAGATGAAGATAGTACTTACAGGGACACTTCCAACTCTGAAGAGAAATGATGCAAAAGATTTTATAGAGAAAAGAGGAGGAAAAGTTACTTCAAGTGTGAGTAAATCTACTACATTCGTATTAGCAGGAGAAGAAGCTGGAAGTAAACTTACAAAAGCTGAAGAGTTAAATGTAAAAATAGTAGATGAAAATTACTTTAAGGAACTATTAGAACTATCAACTAAAGAAGAAGTTGAAGAAAAATTATCAATATAAGCTATAATTTGTGTATATAATGTAGATAACTTTTATAAATAGTGATAGTCTTTTATTATGACGATAAAGGATTAAAGTAATGCAAGAAGAAAATAGCTTAGGAGAGGAATAAGTATGACGAGAATTGATGGAAGAAATTATGATGATATTAGGCCTGTAAAAATAACAAGAAACTATACTAAATACGCTGAAGGATCAGTACTTATAGAGATGGGAGAGACTAAAGTAATATGCACAGCATATGTTGAAGATAAAGTCCCACCATTTTTAAGAAATACAGGTAAAGGTTGGATAAATGCAGAGTATTCAATGCTTCCTATGTCAACTAAGCAAAGAAAAATAAGGGATGCAGTTAGGGGTAAATTGGACGGAAGAACTCAGGAAATACAGAGATTCATAGGTAGATCGATTAGATCAGTTGTAGACTTAGATAAAATAGGTGAGAGAACTATCTGGGTAGATTGTGATGTTATACAAGCAGATGGTGGGACAAGAACTGCTTCAATTACTGGAGCTTTTGTAGCAGTAGCTGATGCTATATACAAAATGTATCAGGAAAAAATTATAAAAGAGATACCTATTACCAGCTTTGTATCAGCTGTTAGTGTAGGAGTCGTAGAGAATGAATATGCCTTAGATTTATGTTATGAAGAAGATTCAAAGGCATCAGTAGATATGAATATAGTAATGACAAACAGAGGCGAATTTGTGGAAGTTCAAGGAGCTGGGGAAGACAAGCCTTTCTCTAAAAGGAATTTATACATGCTTTTAGAACTTGCAGAAATAGGTAATAAAGAACTTATAAAGGTACAAAAAGAAGTTCTCGGTGAAATTACTGAAGCTATAATTGGAATGGAGTACGGAAAAGAGATAGTTGTGGCTACTGGAAATAAAAATAAACTAAGAGAAATGAACTCTATATTAAAAGGATTAGACTATCAAATATATACGTTAAAAGATTTAGATCTAGATAAAATAGAGATTATTGAAGATGGTAAGACATTTGAACACAATTCACTAATAAAAGCAAGAAGAATTGCAAAAGAAACAAATATGATAGTTATTGCTGATGATTCTGGACTTGAAGTTGAAGCTTTAGGTGGTAAACCTGGAATATTCTCTGCTAGATTTGCTGGTGAAAATGCAACTGATGAAGATAATAGAAAAAAATTACTAGAAGATTTAAAAGATGTTCCTAAAGAAAAAAGAGGTGCAAAATTCGTATCTGCTATAGCAGTTGTATTCCCGGATGGTAAAACATTTACTGTTAGAGGAACATGTGATGGCAGAATAGGATTTAAAGAAGTTGGAGAAAATGGATTTGGATATGATAGTCTGTTTATAGTAGATGAATACGACAAAACATTTTCTGAAATGTCTAGCGACATGAAAAACACTATAAGCCACAGAGCACAAGCTTTAAGATTTATGAGAGTAGAATTTGAAAAAAGAGTTAATAAATAATGAAAGTCGGAGTAGTAAGTGATACTCATAGAATGAAAAAAAGTATCGACAAAGCAATAGAGTATTTAAAAGATTGTGATTTGATACTTCATGCTGGTGATAATTTTGTAGATTCAAAATATATAAATCAAGTAACAGGGATAGATATAATTGCAGTAAAAGGTAATTGTGACTACGAAAATGTGGAAGAAGAATTAACTATTGAAATTGAAAATAAAACAATTTTTTTATGTCATGGTCATAAATACAATGTAAAACATGGAGTAGACCTACTTAAAAAAAAAGCTAAAGATATTGGAGCAGATATAGTAGTATTTGGACATACTCATATACCGTATAAAGATGAAGAAGACAGCATATTTTTTATAAATCCAGGGAGTACTTCTATTCCTAGACATGTAAATTATAAAAGCATTGTTATAATGGGAATAAATGGAGATAAATTAGACGTCAAAGACGTAAAATTATAGGCAAAGTATAATTGTTAAATTGATATGATTGATCACTTGTAAATAAAAAAACTTATGTGATATAATTAAGAGGTTGCATTATTGAACGAATGAATTATAATACCAATATGGGGAATTGCATAAAGATAATTAGGAGGAGTAGGAGAATGAAAGCAGAACTTATAAAAAAAGAAGGAAATAAAGTTAATTTTAAAATAACAGTTGATAGCAAAAGCTTCGACGTAGCAGTTGATAAAGCTTATAAAAAAACAAGAAAGAACTATAACATACCTGGATTTAGAAAAGGTAAGGCTCCAAGAGTAGTACTTGAAACTCAATTTGGTAAGGGGCTTTTCTATAACGACGCTATAGAGATATTATTCCCAGAAGTTTATCCAGATGCAGTAAAAGAATTAGGAATAGATCCAATAGATAACCCAGATTTAGATGTAGAAGAAATAAGTAAAGATAACGGAATAGTAATGGTTCTTAATGTTGAAGTTAAACCAGAGTTTGAATTGGGTATATATAAAGGTATAGAAGTAGAAAAAGTTGAAGATACTGTAAAAGATGAAGATGTTGACGCTAAATTAAATCAAATGTTAGACAACAATGCTAGAATGGTAAGTGCTCCAGAAAAAGCTATAGAAGATGGAGATACAGCTGTTATAGACTTCGAAGGATTTGACAATGGAGTAGCGTTTGAAGGTGGAAAAGGCGAAAACCACAACCTTGTTATCGGATCAAACTCATTTATACCAGGATTTGAAGATCAATTAGTAGGTAAAAAAGTTGGAGATGATGTAGATGTAAATGTTACATTCCCGGAAGAGTATCATGCTGAAGATCTTGCTGGTAAGCCAGTAGTATTTAAAGTTTCTATTAAAGACGTTAAAGTAAAAGAATTATCTACATTAGATGATGAATTTGCTAAAGATGTAAGTGAATTTGATACACTAGATGAACTTAAAAAAGATATTAGAGAAAAGTTAGAAGAAGAGACTAAAGTTAAAGTTGAAAATGAATTAAGAAGCAAAGTTGTTGAAAAAGTAGCTGAAGGAACAGAGGTTGAAGTTCCAGAAGTTATGGTAAAAACTCAAGTAGACAATATGTTAAACGAGTTACACTATCAACTTCAAGCTCAAGGATTTGGCTTAGATCAACTTTTATCAATGACAGGTAGAAATATAGATGAGATGAAAGAAGAAAGAAAAGAAGAAGCTCAAAAAGTTGTTAAATCATCATTAGTATTAGAAGCTATCTGCAATAAAGAAGATATAGACGCTACTGACGAAGAACTAAACACTGAGTTAGAGTCAATGGCAACTATGTACAATATGAATTTAGAAGAAATAAAGAAAGCATTTAGAGAAGAAGATATAGAAGATATAAAAAATCAAATCAAGATGAGAAAAACAATAGATTTCTTAGTTGAAAATGCAAAATTAGCATAAATTAATACAAAAACAACTTGCAGTGGGTGGTTAGCCCACTGCAAATTGTATAGATAAAAGGGGGTATGGCATATGGCATTAGTACCTATGGTAGTTGAACAAACTGGGTTAGGAGAGAGATCTTATGATATCTACTCAAGATTATTAAAAGATAGAATAATCTTTCTTGGTGATCAAGTTGACGACGTTACTTCAGGATTAGTAGTAGCGCAACTGTTATTCTTAGAAGCAGATGATCCAGATAAAGATATACATTTATATATCAACTCTCCAGGTGGTAGTATTACAGCTGGAATGGCTATATATGACACTATGCAATATATCAAACCAGATGTAAGCACAATATGTATAGGAATGGCAGCATCAATGGGAGCTTTCCTATTGGCAGCAGGGACAAAAGGTAAGAGATTAGCTTTACCAAACAGTGAAATAATGATTCACCAGCCACTTGGTGGTACACAAGGTCAAGCTACAGATATAGAAATTCATGCTAAAAGAATACTTAAGACTAAAGAGAGTCTAAACAAAATTTTATCTGAGAGAACAGGTCAACCATTAGAAAAAATTCAAATGGACACTGAACGTGATAACTTTATGAGTGCAATAGAGGCCAAAGAATATGGCTTAATCGATGAGGTTATAGTTCATAAACCGTAGTATATCTATCTAAGTTTGATAAATAATAAAAAAGGGGGTATGCATAATGGCATCAGTACCTGTAGTTGTTGAGCAAACTGGAAGAGGAGAAAGATCTTACGATATTTACTCAAGATTACTAAAAGATAGAATAATATTTTTAGGTGAAGAAGTAAATGATATTACAGCTGGACTTGTAGTAGCACAGCTTTTATTTTTAGAAGCTGAAGATCCAGATAAGGATATACACCTATATATAAATTCTCCGGGAGGAAGTGTTACAGCTGGAATGGCTATATACGATACTATGCAGTATATAAAACCAGATGTAAGTACAATATGTATAGGAATGGCAGCATCAATGGGAGCTTTTCTACTTACTTCAGGAGCAAAAGGAAAAAGATTCTCTTTACCAAATAGTGAAGTAATGATACATCAACCACTTGGAGGAACAAGAGGTCAAGCGACAGACATAGAAATACACACTAAGAGATTATTAAATATTAAAGAGACAATAAACAAAATATTATCAGAGAGATCAGGTCAACCACTTGAAAAAGTTAAAATGGATACTGAACGTGATAATTTTATGAGTGCTGAAGAAGCAAAAGAATATGGTTTAATTGATGAAGTGATTATAAGCAAACCGTAGGGAGGGGTTAATATGTCTAAATACGAAGATAAACGACAGTTAAAATGTTCATTCTGCGGTAAAAATCAAGATCAAGTAAGAAGATTAATTGCAGGCCCAAATGTTTACATTTGTGATGAATGTGTTGAGCTTTGTGACGAAATCATCCAAGAGGAAATGGAAGATATTATAGAAGATAGTTCAATATCTTTACCAAAACCTAAAGAGATGATGGAGATACTAAATGACTATGTAATAGGTCAAGAAAAAGCTAAAAAATCTCTATCTGTAGCAGTATACAATCATTATAAGAGAATAGGCGGTAAAAAAACTATCTCTAAAGATGTTGAGATACAGAAAAGTAATGTTCTTTTATTAGGCCCTACTGGCTCTGGTAAGACATTATTAGCACAAACATTGGCAAAAACATTAAATGTTCCATTTGCAATGGCAGATGCGACTTCTTTAACAGAAGCTGGATATGTTGGTGAAGATGTTGAAAATATACTTTTAAAACTTATCCAAGCAGCAGATTTTGACATAGAAAAAGCAGAAAAAGGTATCATCTATATAGATGAGATCGATAAAATAGCAAGAAAATCAGAAAATCCATCTATCACTAGAGATGTTAGTGGTGAGGGTGTACAACAGTCACTTCTAAAAATTTTAGAGGGTACAGTTGCAAATGTTCCTCCGCAAGGTGGAAGAAAGCATCCACACCAAGAATTCCTAAAGATAGATACAACTAATATATTATTTATATTAGGTGGGGCTTTCGATGGCATAGAAAAGATTGTTCAAAAACGAAGAGGAAGTAATACTCTAGGTTTTGGGGCTAAAATAGAGAGCAAGAAAGATATGGATATCGGTAAAATGTACGAAAAAGTTCTTCCAGAAGACTTGCTTAAATTCGGTATAATTCCAGAATTTATAGGAAGAATACCAGTAATAGCTACTTTACAGTTACTGGATGAGAGTGCCTTAGTTCGTATACTACAAGAACCAAAAAATGCTCTAGTTAAACAGTACAAAAAATTATTTGAACTTGATGATGCTGAACTTGAGTTTGAAGACGATGCACTTATAGCTATTGCTAAAAAAGCGATAGAGAGAAATACAGGTGCGAGAGGTCTTAGAAGCATAGTCGAAGAGATAATGATGGAGACAATGTTTGAAGTTCCATCTAGAGAAAATATTAAGAAGGTTTTGGTTACGAAAGAATCTGTTGAAAATTCTGATGTCGAACCTGAAATTGTACTTAAAGATCAAGAAGAGAGTGCATAATAAAAAGGAGCTTTATTAAGCTCCTTTTTTGTAATTAAATAAATGCAAGGGCGATTCCGATCGCACCGTAAATGAATATTATTGCTATAGAACCAATTTTTTTCTTATGTAAAAGTAAGTATGATGACGCAAATGCTATAATAGCATACCAATTCCAGGATACTTCTTTGCCAGAAGAAAATGCTGCGGCTAGAATGAAGCCTATAGTAATCGGCCTAAGAACAATAAGTAGATTTTCAACTCTTTTGTTGTTTTTAAACTTATCAAATAGCTTAGAAATAATTGTAAGCCCGATTATAGCAAACAAAGAAACACCTATTGTAGCAGCTAAAGAGCCAAGCACACCAGCTGTTTTATAGCCTACAAAAGTTGCGCTATTAATTGCTACTGGTCCAGGTGTAGACTGTGATATGGCTAATAAATCCAAGAATTCTTGACTCGTTATCAGGTGGTTTTTAGTTATAAATTCCTGCTGTATAAAAGGAAGCATTGCATAACCGCCACCAAAACTAAATGCACCAATTTTAAAGAATAATAAAAATAGTAATGCTATTTTTGACATAAGCTATACACTCCTCCTCCGATTATTAAGTAAACAGGGCTAATATTAAATATAGCAACACAAATAAATGTAATTACTAAAAAAATAATATTTACTTTAGATTTAGGTAATTTTTCGAATAAACTAGCGAAAGAGAAGAGTATAAGTGCAATAACTACCGGTGCTACTCCCATAAAGAATCCATCTAAAATTTTAGATGATGAATTTTTAAAGTACAAATATGAAACAGTAAGTACTATAAAAAAAGAAGGAAGCGCTGATCCAAGAGCGCATACTAGCACACCTGGTATTTTGTATAATCTATAACCGAGCAAAACTGAAATATTTATAGATAGCACCCCGGGGTAACTTTGAGCTATAGATAGATAGTCTAGGAATTCTTCTTCTGTAAGCAGACCTTGTTTTGTGACAAGTTCGTCTTGAATGAGAGGAACCATGGCGTATCCGCCGCCAAATGTAAAAGCTCCTATCTTTAAAAATGTAAAAAATAGTTTAAACATAATGTAAACCTCCATAATGCAAAGTTTGTAGTACCTTTCCATTATATCATAATAAACAGATATTAAAATATTATTAAATAAGGGTTATTATGTTGAAAATTAGTTATTGTAAATATATAATATAACAAGCGACACTAAAAGTATAAGTAAAGGAGATATGATATGGAAGAAAATTATACTAAGGTAGAACACGAATTGCCATTGATTCCTCTAAGAGGGTTATCAATATTCCCATATATGATTTTGAATTTCGATATAGGCAGAGAACTTTCTCTTAAAGCCCTTGATGAAGCTATGTTGGGAGAAGATCTAATATTTTTGACTTCTCAAAAAGAGGCGGATGTAGATGATCCAACTGAAGAGGACTTTTATCATGTAGGTACTATCTGTAAAGTAAAACAGATGATAAGACTTCCTGGAGATACAGTGAGAGTTTTAGTAGAGGGAGTTTCGAGGGGAAAAGTAAAAGAACTAAATCAAGATGAAGGATATTTTAAAGCTGTAGTTGAAGAGATAATCTACAATAATAAAGATGAAGATGCGGAAACAGAAGCAGAAATTGAAGCATTTGTGAGAAATGTATTTGATTCTTTTGAAGAGTATATCAACATAGGAAATAGAGTATCACCAGAAATACTTATCTCCCTTGCAGATATAGACGACGTTGATAGATACATAGATACAATAGCATCTAACATATATCTAAAACCAAATCAAAAGCAACAAATACTAGAAGAATTTGATATTAAGAAGAGATTAGAGTTAATATACTCAATCCTATTAGAAGAGATAGATATACTTAAAATAGAGAAAAAAATCACTTTAAGAGTCAAGAAACAGATGAATAAAGTACAAAAAGAGTACTATCTTAGAGAACAACTTAGAGCCATTCAAAAAGAATTAGGTGAAGAGGAAGATATAAATTCTGAGGCTGAAGAGTACAGAGAAAAACTAAGCAAACTTAAAGTACCTAAAGCTACAAGGGAGAAAATAAGTAAAGAGATTGATAAATTCTCTAAAATTTCTCCTATGTCACCAGATGTATCTGTTAGTCGTAACTATTTAGATACTATATTTTCACTACCATGGAGCAAAGAAACAAAGGACAAACTAGATATCAAAAAAGCCAAAGATATACTTGATGAAGACCACTATGGCCTAGAAAAAGTTAAAGAAAGAATACTTGAGTATTTGGCAGTGAGAAAATTATCTAAAACTCACAAAGGGCCTATTATTTGTCTTGTTGGACCGCCAGGAGTTGGTAAAACATCAATAGTAAAATCAATAGCGAAATCCCTTAATAAAAACTTTGTAAGGCTTTCACTTGGTGGGGTTAGAGATGAAGCTGAAATAAGAGGTCACAGAAGAACTTATGTAGGTTCTATTCCTGGAAGAATTATTAACGGTGTTAAAGAAGCCCAAACTAAAAATCCAGTATTCTTACTTGATGAGATTGATAAAATGGCAGCAGATTATAAAGGAGATCCTGCATCAGCCATGCTTGAAGTATTGGATCCAGAGCAAAACAAAGATTTTGTGGATCATTATTTAGAAATACCTTTTGATCTATCTAAAATACTGTTTATAACTACAGCAAATAGTTTAAGCAATATACCAAGACCATTACTAGACAGAATGGAGATCATAGAAGTAACAGGATATATTGAGGAAGAAAAAGTAAATATAGCAAAACAATACTTAATTCCAAAACAGATTAAAGAACACGCTCTTAAAGAAGACTTTATCAAGATGGATGAAGGTGCCATAAGAGAGATTATAAATCATTATACAAGAGAAGCAGGAGTTAGAACTCTAGAGAGAACTATAGGAAAGATCTGTAGAAAAGTTGCTAAGAAATATGTAGAAGACCCAACACTTGAAGGTGTGAAAATAACAAAAGATAACGTAGAAGAGTATCTAGGGAAAGACATCTTCAGATATCAACTTGCTGATAAAGAAGCACATATAGGATTAGTTAATGGTCTTGCCTGGACAGAAGTTGGCGGAGTTACTCTAGAAGTTGAAGTTAATGTTCTTAAAGGAAAAGGTCAAATAGTGCTTACTGGTAAACTAGGAGATGTTATGAAGGAATCAGCTAGAACAGCTATCTCATATATAAGATCGATTGCTGATAAATACAATATAAATCCTGATTTTTACAAGGATAATGATATACACATCCATATTCCAGAAGGTGCAGTGCCAAAAGACGGACCTTCTGCAGGTATAACAATGGCTCTTGCGGTTATATCAGCACTTACAAAGAGAGTTGTTCCAGGGAACATAGCAATGACAGGAGAGATTACACTTCGTGGTAGAGTACTCGCAGTAGGTGGAGTCAAGGAAAAACTATTAGCAGCACACAGAGCGGGAATTACAAAAGTACTATTGCCAAAAGAGTGCGAGGCGGATTTAGAAGAAATTCCAGATAATGTTAAGGAAAAAATGGAGTTTGTTTTAGTTGAACATATGGAAGAAGTCTTAGAACAAGCATTAATGAAAAGTGGTGTAAAAGATGAAAATTAGAAGCACAGAAATAACAATGAGTGCAGTAAATAAATCACAGTATCCACCAGAGGGCATACCAGAAATTGCCCTTGTTGGAAGGTCTAATGTAGGTAAATCATCAATAGTAAATACACTTCTAAATAGAAGAAACTTTGCTAGAACGAGCCAGACTCCAGGTAAGACCAGAACAATAAACTTTTACCTAATTAATGAGGAATTTTACTTTGTAGATTTACCAGGTTATGGGTACGCAAAGGTAGCAAAATCAGAAAAACAAAAATGGGGCGGAATTATGGAAAGATATCTAGAAGATAGGGATGTGTTATGCTCAATCCTATTACTTATAGATATTAGACATGAGCCTACTGAAGACGATAAACTTATGTATGAATGGATAAAGCACTATGGATATAACTGTGTAGTGGTGGCAACAAAGTCAGATAAAATATCTAGAGGACAATATCAAAAACACATAAGTATAATAAGAAAAAAATTACAAATGGCCCATGAAGAAAAAGTAATTCCGGTTTCATCATTAAAGAAAACTGGAGTAGAAGAGCTGTGGCAAGAGATAATAGCTCAGTATGAAGATCACGGATACGAAATTAGAGTAGACTAACGATATAGGATTAACTATTGGTTACTGCATATTTAAATTGTAGTTAACAAAATAGTTAATCCTTTTTTGTATATATAATATAGAGCTATAAAATAATGGATTTTAAATTAGCTTAAAGGCAAGAATACATATCAAAGACATAAATAAAATAAAAATTTAAGTAATAAATTTCGTAATTTAGTAATAAGCTTATTAGAGTGAAAATATTTTTTAGGAGGGGATTGTCAATGAAAGGTAGAATTAAAAGAGCATTTCCCGGTGGAAACACTTCAAAAGGCTCGTATTCATTTTTTAACTATATTGTGCCAGAAAACGTTAATAGAGTTTTTTGTTTAAAAGGTGGACCAGGAGTAGGAAAATCTTCTTTGATGAAAAAACTAGCAAAAGAATACAATACCGATGGTTATGATATAGAATTATTTCACTGCCCATCAGACCCACATTCACTTGATGCATTAGTAATTAAAGAACTGGGTGTGCTTTTATTAGACGGAACTGCTCCACATATTGTGGACCCTAAACTTCCGGGAGCTGAAGACGAAATAGTTAACCTTGGTGATTTTCTAAATACAAATGAATTAGAAAAAAATAAAGACAAGATAATAGAGGCGGATAGAGATATAAGTGAAAGTTTTAAGAGAACATATAAATATCTAGCTGCAGCGGAACCTATATTTTTAGATATTCAGGAGAAGTATTCTTCTTGCTTAAATCTTGGAAAACTTAATAAGATGACAGAAAGGTTTATAGAAGAACTTTTTAAAGATATTAAAAATACAGGTGTTTTTAGGAAAAAAGTACATTTGTTTGGATCAGCAATAACTCCAGTTGGGTGTGTTGATCATACTGATAATATATTCCCTGAAGATGCAGATGTATACTACTTATCAGGACAAATTGGTACAGGCAAGTCCACATTTTTGAAGAGATTAGCTGAAAGAGCTGAGATAAAAGGAATGAAGGTAGAAATGTATCATTACCCGCTTATCCCTGATAAAGTTGAGAGTGTCTATATAGAAAATCTAAATATAGGATTTACAACTAGTAAACTGTTTTTTGATAACAAGAAAATAGATTTTGATGAATATGTAGATAAAAAGAAATTATTAAGATATGAAGAGGATATAAAGGCAGATGAGAAGGCTCTTGAGGATATTTTAAATTTAGCAATTGCGTGTTTAAAGAGAGCAAAATCAAATCACGACATCATAGAAAGTTACTATGTTCCTAACATGGACTTTGATAAAGTAGGCGAACTGAGAAAAGATTTAATTAAAAAAATAAATAACTATAAGAAATAACAATAAAAGAAAAAAATCATTTTATTAGAAAGAAGAGCCTAAAAAAGCGAGTTTAAACTAAGTGAACTTGCTTTTTTAGGTTTTTGTTTAACTTCTCTAAGTTCTCAGCTGTTCTATTTTTTACATAAACATATGTATGCTTTTTTAATTACAGCTTTCCACTCTATATTCACAAAATTAGCTGACTCAAGTAGCTCCACTATTTCCTTTTCAGAATATATTCTAACATCACCACTGCTTCCGTATTTAATAAAAAGGTTAAATAATTCTCTCATAGGCGAAAATATCCATGCATCACATAAAATTAATGTTCCACCTGGTTTTAACACTCGGTTTATTTCATATAGAGCTTGCTTAGGATTTGGATAATGATGAAAACTTTCAACGCAAACAATTGCTTCGAAAAAGTCGTCTACATAAGGTAGATTCTCTGCATCACCTACTGTAAGTTCAGCTTTAGCACCTAGTTTATCTCTAGCTATTTCCAACATATTTTTAGATAAATCAAGGCCATAAAGCTCTTTAACATCCATTTCTTTTGATACCACATTTAATATTGTGCCCGTTCCACATCCCAAATCCAATATGTTGTTAAATTCAATATTTTTAAGTGCATCCATAACATGTGGATAACACTTTCTAGGGATTCTACTATAAATACTAGTATCATAAAAACTTGCTTGTTTATCAAAACTAATCTGATTTTTCATTTTGTGGTCCACTTAAATCACTCCTATTTAAAATTATCAAATATATCGTATAGGATATTAATAACTATTTCGGATATTGTGTAGGTATAAAATACTGTGCTAAACTATTGACTTAAATTCAGTATAGCACAAATTCCAAATGGAGATGAGAATTGTACAAGAATTGATTAATAGTATAAAGGGGGGTGAGAATTGCAACAACTTAATTTTCTTTAATCTATATAATTCTTTTTTACCGTCAATATATTTAATATGATATTATAGAAGTTAAAGATTTTGAATTAATTTGTAGGGAGCTAATCAGTATGAAAAAAGTATATATGTTTATAATACTAACGAGTATGGTGTTAGGTATTTTTATTGGAAGTATGATAAAGGACACTACCAGTGACGATGCTGTTTATGGAAATAAAGATAAAATTGTTAAGACTCAAATAAAAGAAAAGAAAAAATCTATAAAATCTCTTCAAAAGGCTAAAGAGGATCTTGATGAGGAAGTAGAAGTGTTAAGTGAAAAATTTAAAAGTTCTGAAGAAGCAAAAGATATCTATTCATTAGAAAAAAAACTGTCCTATACAAATGTGGATGGAACTGGAATAATAATTACAGTAGATGCGGTGGATGAAAAGATCGGTAACATAGCCAATTTAATTGATTATAATAAAATATTAGTAAATATTGTAAATGAATTAAAATCAGAGGGAGGAGAATTTATTTCTATAAACGATCAAAGAGTTAATCAGTATTCAGAGATTGCACTTGCAGGTAGCCATATTAATATTAATGGGACCCCCATTGCTCAACCATATGTTATTAAAGTAATTGGAGATGATGAAAAGTTATCTGATTATATGGAGAAGGGAAGCGATTATTTAAACTCTATCCAGTCCAAGAACCCAATCAAAATAAATCTTAAATTTGACAGAAAAATACATATGGAGAAAATAAATTTACCTAATAATATAAAATATATAGAGGGTGAGTAAAATTACTGTATTAGAAAAAAGTATGTCACAAGATGTCTTATTAACTGATGAAGGTGATAACTATGCACTAGAGATTCAAGATTTAGATTACATAAACTTAAATGTAGATAGCAGTAACACTATGAAGGCACTTTTTTTAGAACTTCTAACTAAAGCTGTAGAATTAAATGCTAGCGATATTCATATTGAACCATTTGAAGAGATGACAAATGTTAGAATGAGAGTTGACGGAGAACTTATCAGGATTTCTGATGTATTTATTGATGATTATGCCGCACTTAGTACAATTATTAAACTAAGCTCATCAATGGATATTACAGAGAGAAGACTACCTCAAGATGGAAGGGTAGATATAAAAGTAAAAAATAAGAATATAGATATAAGAGTATCGACTATGCCTACAATTTTTGGAGAAAAGATAGTACTTAGGATTTTAAATAGGGATTCTTTTTTAAAGAGTAAAAAAGAGTTAGGTTTCTCTGGTAAATCGATTGAAATGATTGAGGGAATGGTCAGCAAAAGATCGGGATTAATTTTAGTCACTGGACCTACTGGAAGTGGAAAAACCACGACAGTATATTCTCTGTTAGAAGATCTTAGAGATACAAGTAAAAATATAATGACGATAGAAAATCCAGTGGAATATAAGATGGAAGGAATAAATCAAATTCAAATAAATCCTAAAATTGGACTCAACTTCGAAAATGGTCTTAGATCGATCCTAAGGCAAGATCCAGATGTTATAATGGTCGGTGAAATTAGGGACTTAGAAACTGCTAGGATTGCAATAAGAGCAGCTATAACAGGTCATCTGGTAATTAGTACGTTACATACAAATGATGCAGTATCGTCCATTGCAAGGCTCATAGAGATGGGGGTAGAACCTTATCTATTAAGTGCCTCAATAATTGGTGTTTTATCACAAAAGTTAGTCAGAAAAGTTTGTAATAGTTGCAGCCATGAAATTTCTATAAAAGATAATTTATATGAAGAGATAAAGACTAAAGTCGCGGTAGGCTGTAAAAAGTGCAATGATATAGGATATATTGGAAGAACCGCTATTTATGAGGTATTAAATGTAGATGAAGATATAAAGATGTGTATAAAAGAATCTCCAGATACAAATTACATAAAAAACGTTGCTATAACCAGTGGAATGATAACGTTTAATGATTGTTGTAGAAACTTAATTGAAAATAAAATTACCACTTTAGAGGAGTGTATATCAATTGAAGAAATTATATAGCTCTTCTATACATTTAGAACAAAATTTTAAAATTAAAAAAATAATAAAAAACGCTAAATATTTAAAATCAACAAAAATAAAATCTAAAGAATTAAGAATAATGTGTAGGGAAATTGCCATTCTCTTAGATTCAGGGTGTGAAATTATAAAGCTACTAAACATAGTTAAAGAACATTCCAGCAGTATAGCAAAAAAATCTCTTACACATATTTCAGAACAGATCCAGCGTGGAAAGTCATTAACGCAAGCATTTCAGAGTACAGGGTCATTTTCTAATTTTTTTACAAATACTATTTCAGCAGGCGAAATTAGTGGTTGCTTAGACCGTGTTATGAATTCTTTATCAGTATATTATGATAATGAGTATAAGCTTAGGTCTAAGCTAATTACAATAATGATTTATCCTATAATCCTAATCATTTTATCATTAATATCAATAATATTTATTTTGTTATTTATCATACCAAATTTTCAAATCATATTTTCGAGCAATGCTATAGAACCACCATTACTATCAAAAATTTTAATAAATACTTCATATTTTCTAAGAAATAATTTAATAGTGTTAACTTTGGTTTTTATTTCTATGTTGATCTTATTATACTATTTATTTATCTACAATAGATGGTTTCAGAAAAATTTCGATAAAATAAAATTAAAATTACCTGTAAGTAAAATGCTAAATAAGTTAATTATTACGACTAGGTTTTCTAGATCGTTAATGATACTTATAAGTAGTGGCGTACAAATTATTGAAGCGATAGAAATTTCAGCCCATGTTGTAGACAATAGATATGTATATAAAGATATATCAAGCGTTAATAACCATATTAAAAAAGGAAGTTCAATAGGGATCGCGCTTGAACAAGTTAAAATTTTTCCAGAACTTTTTATATCTATGGTAAAGGCAGGTGAAGAAAGCGGGAAATTAGAAGAAAGTTTAGAGACAGCCAATAAATTTTATGAAAATGAACTCAATATAAAGATAGAACAATTGATAAAGTTATTAGAGCCGTCGATAATTGTGGTTTTAGGTACTATAATAGGCTCTTCAATAATAGCAATGGTAACACCTATGTTTGAAATAATATCTTCAGTATAGATATATATAATTACTGTAAAGTTGTTTTAGAAAGGTGGGTGTATTGAAGATAAAAATATTAACAAAAAGGGATAATAAATTTAGGTATCTAAAAAAGAAAAAAGGATTTACACTAGTAGAAATGGTTATTGTGATTACAATACTGGGGATTTTATCTAGTATTGCCCTTGTCAAGTATGGAAAGGTACAAGAAAATGCAAAAATAAATGCAGATTATACAAATGCATCTAATATAGCAACTGCGGCAAATATTGCGTTAAGTGATGACAAAAATATGTCCGATAATATAACTGTCGAAATTTTGAAAGAAAAGGGATATTTAAATAGTATACCAATACCTCAAAGTAGAGATGGTAGTTTTTCGTTAAAAGTCCAAGATGGAGGAAATGACATTGTAGTATTAGTTAATACAGAGCAGTTTTATCCCAAATAGAAGTTTATAAAAGATGACTCCGCGAAAATTTATCGACATTTATATTCGCTCCACGCTAATTTTATTGGTACAAATTAATTGTCGTCGATAAATTTTGCTGGGTCATATCTTATAGAGATTAAATTCAAAAGAACTTATTAATAATATAAAGCAACTTCTACATAACCCTATTTTGTAGCTATATCAGAGTCACTTTTATTAAACTCACCTGCCCATTCAAAAGCCTTTTTAGAAATTATAACAGCCAAAATCTCATTGATAACTGCGGCTGCAGCTATTGTACCTTGAATAATTTTTGCACACTCAGGAGCTGGGGTAGATAATACGGAGACGGCAATACCAGTAAAAACTAGTGACACACCTGAATGAGGTAATAATACAAGTCCTAAGTACTTCTTAACTGTGTTAGGAGAATTGGTAATCTTTGCTCCAAAGTAAGCACCACTGTATTTTCCCATTGATCTTGCAAGTATATATATAACAGTGTATAATCCTGCTCCAAAAACTAAACTATAATCAAGAGGTGTACCAAGATTTAAGATAACTATTATCATTGAAATACCAAGTATAGGATTAAATGAGAGCATAATTTTATTTAAATTTTCTTCAGTAATTAAATTGGCGAAAGTAGCTGAAAAGGCCATTCCAATTAGCATGAAATTTAATACTGGTTTTGGTAAAACTATATTGTTAAAAAAGAAACCAACGCCTGAAGCAATTAATAGTGTACTTATCAAAATTAAATTTGTAACATAAGTCGGATATTCTTTTTTAAAGAATAAGCCTACAAAGAATCCAAATATTACACCAATTATTATAGGCAATAAAATTACTACTAGTATCATATATAAAGGAAGTTTTTGTTCTGATATATGATTAGAAACTACAGAAATTGTTGTAAAGAATACAATAACTGCTACCATATCATCAAGTGCTGCCATAGGGATCAAGGTTTTTGTAACAGGACCATCTGTTTTGAATTCACGTACAATTGAAAGAGCTGGTGCAGGTGCTGTTGCAAGTGCAATACCACCAAATATAACTGAAAGATAAAGTGGTACACCTGTAAAATAAAATGCAATGCAAAATATTATGCTAACAACAAAATAAGTACCTAATGATTGAGTCAATGTTGTAATAATTATTTGTTTTCCAGTTTTTTTTATTCTATTCCAGACAAGTTCTGTACCAATTAATAAACCGACTGTACATTCTAATATACTAATAATAGTTTTATACCAATCAGAATTTAAGAGTTCATTATTGATAAGACCTAAAGCATGAGGTCCCAAAAGCATTCCTGCTAAAAGCCAACCTAAAATTGATGGTAATTTGGTTTTAGAAACAATCTTCCCGACTAAAATTGCTAATACAATTGAGACAATAAGACGTATTATTAATAAAATCAAATTTACTTTTCCCCCTTTGCAATTCCATAAAGTATAATATCAAGTAGTTTAGATAATTTTAATTCATGTATCTCAACCAAAGTATTAAAGTCTGAATTTCCAAATGCTTTATTTTGAAAATAAGCATTATACATTTCCTGAAATATTACGAAAAATTCCAATGCCTCATTTTCTGTAATTTCGTCTCTTAATGCAATGTTATTAATTATCTTCTTGTAACATTTAATATTTATAACATCGAATTCTTTTCTAAGTTCTTTAATTTGTTCTCTTAAATGTCTCGGCGGTTGTATAATTGATTGAAAAAATATATTACTATATAAAGGATTAATATTGAAAAAATGTTCCCTTCGATCTAGGTAATTTTTTATACTGTTTGTGCTTTTGTTAGGAACAATATTACTTTCTTCTACGTCTTTTAGAAAATCTGTAAGTTTATCAAAACAAGTTTTTACACATGTTAGATATAATTCTTCTTTATCTTTAAAATAATGGTAGATTAATCCTTTGGATATTCCATTTTCATTGCATATATTATTTATTGAAGCACCTTCATAGCTTTTAGCGCCAAATTCTGCTAGTGCCGAGTTTAATATTTTTTCTTTACTGATTTTACTTTTTTCTTTTTGTTTCATAAAAATCCTCCAACATTAAATAAAATTGACCGTGTAGTCTATTTTTATTATATTAAAAACAAACTTGGTAGTCAATAATAATTTATAATTTATTCTTATTGGAATTTTTAATGAAGTAAAATTAAATAAAGTAATTAGTAGATATATATTACTTTTATAAGATATAATGGATAAAAAATAGTTAAATATGAAAAACCAGAATATGATAGGCTTTCCTTATTGATAATTACTGTTTAAAAAAATA
Source organism: Metaclostridioides mangenotii (assembly GCF_018917235.1). GTDB lineage: Bacteria > Bacillota > Clostridia > Peptostreptococcales > Peptostreptococcaceae > Metaclostridioides. Next base: position 360,378 of record NZ_JAHLOF010000002.1, on the reverse strand, counting down.
TCTAAATATGGTAAAATCGTAAGTGGTAATTGTGGATAAGTGATGTCAACTGACAAATAACTGACATATTGCTAAATTAAAGCTTAGAAAAAGATTAGAAAAACGTTGGAATTTAACATATCCATGAAAATATGTGGTATAATAACGAATTGTACTTTTAATTTATTGATGGGGGAGTGAAAGTCACATTGTTAGGAAGAAATGAGCTATGTCCATGTGGCAGTGGCAAAAAATATAAAAAATGTTGTATGAATAAAGACCTTATTTCAGGGAGAGCTGCGAGAAAAGTTGGGCTTTCACAAAAAGAATATACTGATTTATATACGAGACTTTATAATTATTCAATGCAGGATAAGTATAAAGATGAAATAAAGAAGGCAAAAGAGGCTTTCTTTATAATGGATAATGAAGAGATTAATTCAAAATTTGAGGTGTTCTTCAATACTTACTTTATCCAAGACCATATAATGGAAGTAAACGAAGTAAATAAAGTTATTACAGTAGATTTCTTCGAGGAAAATAAAAACACATTGACTCAAGTAGATATAGACATATTAAAGAGCTTATTTGAATCGTATTTAAGTGTTTACGAGATAATGGACATGTCATCTGGAAAGGTTAAGTTAAAGGATTGTTTAACAGGTGATGAAGTAACTACAGCTGACGTTAATTTATTAAAGGAATTTAAAGTTGGTAGTGCAATAATAGCTAGGCCAATTCAGGTTGGAGATACAAGTCTACTTATAGATATAACACTAAGTATATCTGATGAAGTTAAGAATCTTATCGTTAATGATATCAATAACTTATACGATCAATACAAAAATGTATACAAAGATAAGAAAACTTTCTTAATATACCATACACATATACTTTATAAGTACATTCAACAATTACTTGATAAGAGAGTAGCTGACTACTTAAAAGAAGAGAGAGAAAATATTAAATCTAACGAGATAGCTGCAACTGAGAATACAGAATCTAATTTAGATGATGCGGATGTTTCTAATGAAGATTGTGAAGTATCTAAATTGCTTATGTTAAATTCAGATACTGAGCTTTCAGCAAAATGCATAAAGTTCTGGGCTGAATACAAAAATAATAATATGGATACAATAAAAGGATCAGAAAACAGCTGGGCAGCAGCTGTTGAGTACCATATAAAAAAAGAAATTGGAGAAGCTACAACTCAAGCAGAAGTGGCTAAAAAGTACGATACAAGTGCAAGCACTTTAGGTAAGCGTTATAAAGAATTTAAAAATGCTAAATAATTTGAAATTTTGGAGTTTGCTTATTAGTATGTAAGGCTAACTTAATTTAAAATATAATTTTATAATTATAAAAGAAAAACGATCTGTGATGATACAACGTTTAAGAAAGAGGTATTAGATAATGAATCTTAGTCTAGGCAAAGAAATTACAGTGTCAACAAACTTTATCAAATCAAATCCGGCAGTACCTATTTGCGTAGGTGACGAAGTGTATGCACTTATATACCATATTGAAATAGGATACAATAATGGAGGACACCTAGATACAAGACAATATATAATTATAGACTATAAAGAATATAATTTATCAAAGGATAAAAGAGATCAGTTAATAGAAATGGCTAAAAAATACTGTGAATCAAAAGGTATTTTGGATGACGAATCTCTAGAAATAGAGTTATTAGACAATGAAGAAGCAGAAAATTTTATTGAAAAAGTATTTAATAACATGAAAATAATAAAAGGTCTAATAACAGAAGGTAATTAAGGATATGGATTTTATAGGAATTGAAAATATAACTCCATATAAGAACGAAGTAGGATATTCTATATACAAATACGATGATGAAATAAATATTGGGGACAAAGATAACTTTGTATGTAGTGTTAGAGTAGTTATTTTAGAAGTTCAAGACTCTTTATCCAACAGGTTAGGGAAAAAGGTGCAAGCTTTGTCTATAGTAGAAGATTACGGACAAATTGACAATATAGATGACTTTGAAACTAAATTAAAAAAATATATAATTGAAGAAGTTTTATTTGTAGATTTAAATAAAGAAAATATAGATGTAATTTATACTAAACAATAATAACATCTAGAAAATATAATGGGATATCTTAAAGTGTGTATAATTCACTTAAGATATCCTTTTTGTATAATATAAGATATAATAAAAAAAAGAATTAAGTCATGACCTTTCATAAAACATAATCTAATATCAAAACCTAGTATACTTTTAATTGAATTTTATTTTTCAAACCAAATCCCACAACATATTTATCCAAGATTTAACACTTACTTAATATAAATATAATTTTTAACATATATTTAACACTACAAAACTCGAAATTTGGTAAAATACAAGAGGTGTAAAAAGGTTCTGAAAACTCTTAAAGGGAGGAAATACATTGGAAATTACAATTAATTTGATGGGAGGATTGGGGCTATTTCTCTATGGGATGAATTTGATGGGAGATGGACTTCAAAAATCTGCAGGAACAAAATTAAAAAAGATAATCGAATTGCTCACAAGTAATCTGATTATGGGAATTTTAGTTGGGACAGGAGTTACTGCGATTATACAAAGTTCAAGTGCTACTACTGTAATGGTTGTAGGGTTTGTTAACGCTGGGATTATGACATTAAAGCAGGCGATCGGCGTTATAATGGGTGCTAATATAGGGACAACCGTAACGGCCCAATTAGTATCTTTTAACCTAGATGGTATGGCTCCAATTGCCTTAGGGATAGGTATCATAATATATTTATTCGCTCATAATGCAAAGGTTAAAAACCTTGCCGAGGTTTTAATAGGATTTGGTATTTTATTTACAGGAATGGAGTTTATGAAAGGTGCTGTTGAACCTTTAAGAGATTATCAGGGATTTACGGATTTATTAGTTACGTTTGGCAATAAGCCAATACTTGGTTTATTGCTTGGTTTTGCAATTACAGCAATAGTTCAAAGTTCAAGTGCATCTATGGGAATGTTAGTTGCACTAGCAGCAGAAGGCCTTATACCTCTTGAGGCAGCACTACCAATACTTTATGGACAAAACATCGGTACATGTGTAACATCTCTGTTATCAAGCATCGGAACAAATAAAAATGCAAAGAGAGCAGCAGTGATGCATTTGATTTTTAATGTTTTAGGTACTGCTATATTCTTATTATTCCTCAACAGGCCAGTTGTAAGTGTTGTCACATCTTGGGATCCAGGAAATGTTGCAAGACAGATCGCAAACACTCACACTTTATTTAACATTATCTCTGTTATAGTATTGATTCCGTTTAATGGGTTAATAATCAAGCTGGCAATGAAGCTAGTGCCTGACAAAGAGGGGGATATTGATGAGGATGAAGCAAGAACCGTTAAATATCTGGATACAAGAATGATTGAAACACCTACAATAGCTCTTGCAAATACAGTTAAAGAAACTATACGTATGAGTGAAAAAGCTAAAGAAAGTTTAAATGCAGCTATGAGTGGATTGTTTGAACTATCTCAAGATGATATAAATAGATCGCTTAGACGTGAAGGACTTATTAATAGTCTACAAAAACAAATACTGAACTATTTGCTAGATCTTTCAAAAGCATCTTTGGATGATGACGATAGAGAGACTGTGGATACTTTGTTTAATACAGTTAATGATATTGAACGAATCGGTGACCACGCTAATAATATAGCTGAGCTATCACAAGAGGCTGTAGACTCTAAAATAGTATTCTCTGAAGAAGGAAGAAAAGAATTAGAGGAAATGTTTAGCAAAGTTATATCTGGTTACAACAATGCTATAGAATCTATAAAGAAAGATGATGTAGAATTGGCATACGAAGTATTAAGAATAGAAGAACATGTTAATATGCTAGAGAAATCTTGTAAAGCAAATCATATGAGAAGATTAAATGAGAATCTTTGTAGTATTGAAAACGGGGTAATTTACTTAGACGTAGTTGGAAATTTAGAGAGAGTGTCTGACCACGCTGTTAATATAGCCCAACAAGTAATTGCTCAGAGAATAGGAAAGATGTAGTTTATGAGTCGATCCTGTGATATAATTTCAATAGAGTATAATTAGGAAAGGTTTATTTATGGATATGATAAGTTTTGATTATAAAAAAGCTATTGGATTTTTTTCACAAGATGATATAGATTCTATGCAAGGTAGTGTGAATGATGCGCATTACATGCTTCACAATAAAACCGGTTTAGGAAATGAATTTTTAGGTTGGATAGACCTTCCGAAAAATTATGATAGAGAAGAGTTTGAAAATATAAAGAAATGCTCTACAAAAATACAATTAGATTCTGAGGTATTATTAGTAATTGGTGTGGGAGGATCCTATTTGGGTGCTAGAGCAGCAATAAGTATGCTGGGTCATACTTTCAGCAATGAATTGGATAATGAAAATAGAATACCCAAAGTTTATTTTGTTGGAAATAACCTTAGTTCTACATACATAAATGATCTTTTTGATGTGATTGAAGGAAAAGACATTTCGATAAATGTAATCTCAAAATCAGGAACTACTACAGAACCTGCTTTAGCATTTAGAATATTTAGAGAATATATAGAAAAGAAATATGGTAAAGAAGAAGCTAAACGAAGAATATATGTTACTACAGATAAAGAAAAAGGTTCGCTAATGAGGATGGCTAAAAATGAAGGTTATGAAACTTTTGTCATTCCTGATAATGTAGGAGGGCGCTATTCAGTACTAACAGCTGTAGGTCTTTTACCTATTTGCGCATCTGGATTTGATATTGATAAAATTATGGAGGGTGCAAATGATGCTAGAGAAAAATTTGAAACTCCAGATTTAAAATCTAATGACTGCTATCAATATGCAGTAGTTAGAAATATACTTAACAACAGTGGTAAAGATGTAGAATTATTAGTTAATTATGAGCCGCAACTTTACTATATCAGCGAATGGTGGAAGCAGCTTTTCGGAGAAAGTGAAGGTAAGGAACATAAAGGATTATTTCCTGCATCAGTAAACTATTCTACTGATCTACATTCTATAGGACAGTATATACAAGATGGAAAAAGGATCATGTTTGAAACTGTACTCAATGTCGAGAATGCAAAACGTAAATTAGATATACCGTACGATGAAGAAGACCTAGATGGACTTAATTTCTTGGCAGGCAAGAACTTAGATTTTGTAAGATTTAAATCATATCAAGGGACGATTCTAGCTCATAATGATGGAGGAGTTCCAAACCTTATAATAAATATACCAAATATGGACGAGTATAATTTTGGGTATTTAGTGTATTTTTTTGAAAAGGCATGTGCTATCAGCGGATACTTACTTGGTGTAAATCCGTTTGACCAACCAGGAGTCGAAGAATACAAAAATAATATGTTTGCACTTTCAGGTAAACCTGGATATGAATCATACAAAGAAAAATTAGAAAATAGAATATAAGTTAAGTTTAAATTAAGATTTAGATAATATAATGAAATCATACTAAGTGAGACATAAGTTTACACTATATGATTTCATTTTTTATTATAAAATAACTTAAAAATAAAAAAATTACTTATATAAATCACAAAAAGTGTAAAAGTATAAATATATTACAGATTGGAGAGATTATTATGTTTCGAAAAAAATTAATTAAAACAACTGTTTTAGTCGCAGTTATCTGTTCTATTATCAGTTCGGCAGCAACAACACTTGTTCTTAAAAATACATTCCTGAGTTCAGATGATTCTTCTAAAACTCAAGACATTGTTGTAAATGATGATGGTAAATCAGAGAATGTATATCAAGCAGTTGCTGAAAAAGCGACTCCATCAGTAGTTGGTATCACGACAACTAGTGTTGATAGAAGCGGAGGATTTTTTCCAACGGAAACAAAGGGAGTTGGTACAGGTATAATTGTAGATGCAAAAGGATATATACTTACAAATTCACATGTTGTTTCAGATGGTGGTGCCACTAGTGTAAACGTGCTTTTCAATGATGGTACAGATACTTCAGGTAAAGTAATTTGGTATGATTCACAAATGGATTTGGCTATCGTCAAAGTTGAAAAAGATGGACTTACTCCTGCTGAATTTGGTGACAGTGACAAAGTAAAAGTTGGAGATATATCAATCGCTATTGGTAACCCACTTGGATTAGATTTTCAAAAAAGTGTTACTCAAGGTATCATAAGTGGGCTAGACAGAAGTATTGAGACTGAACAAGCTAAAATGACTGGACTTCTACAAACAGATGCAAGTATAAATTCTGGTAATAGTGGAGGGCCACTACTTAACAGCAAAGGTCAAGTTATCGGAATAAATACAGCAAAGGCTTCTCAAGGTGAAGGTATGGGATTTGCTATTCCTATAAATACAGCGAAAAGTATAGTTAAGGAAGTTATAGCAAATGGCAAATATGAAAAAGTTACATTAGGAATAAAAGGAATGGATTTAACAAACTATGAGGCAGCTACAGGACTTGATTTAGAAGCAAAAGAAGGTGTTTATGTGGCAGAAGTTGTATCTGGTTCGGTTGCAGAAAAAGCTGGTATAAAAGCAGCAGATGTAATTGTAAAAGTGGGAGATACGAAAATAACAGGAATGACTGACTTAAATAAAGTTCTTTATAGTTATTCAAAGGGCAAAAGTGTAGATTTAGTAGTAAATAGGGGTGGAAAAGAAGTTAAATTAAAAGCGCAATTTTAATTTAACGACATAAAAAAATTTATCCTAAATATTATATTATTTTAAGACTATTGTTAGTTATAAGTATTCATATGTATGAAGATGAATATATTATATTTAATAATAGTCTTATTTTTTGATAAAATTTTATAAAAAATTAACTAAAAGTAAAGTTTCATTTATACGAAAATTTAATATAAATATAATTAAAGGTTAAAAAATGGATATAAAATTTACATATGTGAAAATTATGTGAATAAATTTAATATTACTTAAAAAAGTATAGACAAAATTATAACAAGTGTAGTAATATAGAGGTATCATAGTTTGTTAAAAAATAATTAATATAGTTATTTAACAGTGAAAATTTCTAATCAACTGTTGGGGGGTAGTTATTATGGATACATTCGTAATAAATTTACAAAAATGTAGCATCCACGATGGACCTGGAATAAGAAGTACAGTGTTTTTTAAGGGATGTCCACTAAAATGTGTGTGGTGTCATAATCCTGAAAGTCAGGCGTATACAAGAGAGGTTTTATATAATGAAGAGAAATGCTCTAGATGCGAAGCTTGTATTAAAGTTTGTCCACATGGCGCGATATATAAAGATGATGAAAAAGTCTGTCTAAACTTTGAAAAATGTGATCAATGTGAAACATGTTTAGATTACTGTATAAATAATGCAAGAGAAATCGCAGGTACAGTGTATACTGCTAAAGAATTAGTAGATGAACTGTACAAAGATAGAATGTTCTATGAAGAATCTGGTGGCGGAGTTACACTCTCTGGAGGAGAGGTAATGGCACAAGATATGGACTATATAATAGATGTTGCTAGACGATGTAAAGGCAAAGGTTTTCACTTAGCTATAGACACTTGTGGGTTTGCTAAGACAGAAAACTATGAGAATATTTTAGAATACGCTGATTTATTTTTATATGATATGAAGGTAATTGATAATGAAAAACACATAAAGTTCACAGGTAAGTCAAATGAGTTGATACTTAAAAATCTAGAGTTTTTAAGTAACAATAAAGCGAATATCAACATAAGAATACCTCTTATAGTAGGGGTCAATGTAGATGATGATAATCTAGAGGTGAAAAAAATGATAGATTTTTTAAAACCTCTAAATATAAAAGCAGTAAGTCTTTTACCATACCACAATATAGGCAAACATAAGTATAGTAGATTGTATAAAACTTATGAAGGAGAAGAATTTGAAAAGCCAAGTGATGAAAAAATGGAAGAAATAAAAGATTTATTTGAACAAAATAATTTTGATACTAAGATTGGAGGATAATGGTATGTCTAGAGGTACATTTGAAAGAACTAAAAAATTAAGAGAACAAAGTATCAATGCAGAGCCACATATTTCTATGGAGAGAGCTATATTAATGACTGAGGCCTACAAGAAGTATGAAGGTAGTGTAGAAACACCTGTATTACGTGCATTATCATTTAAACATTATATTGAAAATAGAAGTTTATGTATAAATGATGGTGAATTAATTGTAGGTGAAAAAGGAGATTCTCCAAATGGAGCTCCAACTTATCCTGAACTATGCTGTCATACAATGGAAGACTTAGAGGTAATGCACAACAGAGATATTATAAATTTTAGTGTATCAGAAGAATCAAGGGATATACACAAAACAGAGATAATGCCATTTTGGAATAAAAGACAGATGAGAGATAAAATAATTAAGTCTATGACTCCAGAGTGGATAGCTGCTTACGAAACAGGTATATTTACCGAGTTTATGGAGCAAAGAGCGCCTGGTCATACTGTTTGTGGAGATACTATATACAAAAAAGGATTTTTAGATCTAAAGAAAGATATAGAAGATAGATTAACAAGAATCGATTTTTTAAATGATCCCGAAGCTTACGATAAAAAAGCCGATTTAGAAGGTATGAGTATTGTTTGTGATGCAATGATGATCCTTGGAAAGAGATATGCAGATAAAGCAAGAGAGTTGGCTGCTAACGAAACTGATGAAAACAAGAAAAAAGATTTCTTAACTATAGCTGAAGTTTGTGATGTTGTACCAGCGCACAAACCAGAAACTTATCATCAAGCGTTACAAATGTATTGGTTTACTCATATAGGTGTTACTACAGAACTTAATATTTGGGATGCGTTCACACCTGGTAGACTTGATCAACATCTTAATCCGTTCTATGAGAAAGATTTTGAAGATGGAATTTTAAACAGAGACAAAGCTCAAGAACTATTAGAGTGTTTGTGGGTTAAATTCAACAACCAACCAGCTCCACCTAAAGTAGGTATTACACTAAAAGAGAGTAGTACTTACACAGATTTTGCAAATATCAATACTGGAGGGGTAAACCCTGATGGTCAAGATGGAGTAAATGATGTAAGTTATATTATACTTGACGTCATGGATGAGATGAAGTTACTTCAACCAAGTTCAAATGTTCAAATAAGTAAAAAAACTCCTCAAAAATTCTTAAAAAGGGCTTGTGAAATATCTAGAAAAGGTTGGGGTCAACCAGCATTCTACAACACAGAAGCAATAATACAAGAATTAATGGAAGCTGGAAAGACAATAGAAGATGCTAGACTTGGTGGAACAAGCGGATGTGTTGAGACTGGTTGTTACGGTAAAGAAGCTTATGTCTTAACTGGATATTTTAACATTCCAAAAGTATTAGAACTTACTCTAAACAATGGATATGATCCAATTGCTAAGAGACAAATAGGAATCAAAACAGGTGATCCAAGAAACTTCGAAACTTATGAAGAGTTATTTGATGCATTTAAAAAACAAATGAAATATTTAATCGATATAAAAGTAGAAGGAAATTCAGTAATAGAGAGAATGTATGGAAAGCACATGCCTTGTCCACTTATGTCTACTATAGTTGATGATTGTATAGAAAAAGCTCAGGATTATCAAAGGGGTGGAGCTAGATATAACACTAGATATATTCAAGGTGTTGGTATAGGAACAATAACTGATTCTTTAGCTGCAATTAAGTACAATGTTTTTGAAAATAAAAAATTTGATATGGATACACTTATTAAAGCTATGGATGCTAATTTTGAAGGATATGAAGCAATTCATAATATACTTCAAAACAAAACGCCTAAATATGGTAATGATGATGATTATGCTGATGTTTTAATGCAAGATACTTTTATGGCTTACTACAATGAAGTGACTGGAAGACCTACAGTTGCAGGTGGCCAATACAGAGTAGATATGTTGCCTACAACTTGTCACGTATACTTTGGTGAAGTGATGGGTGCTAGTCCAAATGGTAGACTTTGTGCTAAACCAGTTTCTGAAGGTATATCACCTGAAAAAGGTGCAGATACAAATGGTCCTACAGCAGTAATAAAATCTTGTGCTAAAATGGATCACTTAAAAACTGGTGGTACACTACTTAATCAAAGATTCGCTCCATCAGTAGTTCAAGGTGACGATGGATTAGACAATATGGCCAACTTAGTTAGATCATACTTCAGTATGGATGGACACCACATTCAGTTTAACGTATTTGATAAAAATGTACTGTTAAAAGCTCAAGAAAATCCTCAAGACTATAAAGATTTGATTGTTAGAGTTGCAGGATACAGTGATCATTTTAACAATCTGAGTAGAACTCTACAAGACGAGATAATAGGAAGAACAGAGCAAACTTTCTAGAGAAAATCATGTCGAATATACAGATTAAATTTAATTTGTAGAATATTCTAAACTTATATATAATATAAGCATGGCTTATAATAATAAGCTAACTTCAAAATTGGAGTTAGCTTATTAAATTTATTGCTCTACTACATAGGATATTAAATAATCTATAGTTAATAATTATTAATTTATTAGGATATTATTTAATATAGGACACTTAACGAATTGTTACAATAAACATTTAAAAGGAGAGATATAATATGAAAACTCTAGGGATAATCGGTTCAGGAAATATGGCAACTGCTATATTGGGTGGTATACTTAATGCAGGATTAGTAAAAGCAAATGATGTAACTATATCAGACCTTAATAAGGCTGCTCTTGATAAAGTTAAAGCTGATTATGGTGTAAATACTACTACTGATTCAGCAGAGGTAGTAAAAAACTCTGATGTGATAATAATTGCACTTAAACCAAATGTAGTTGAATTAGTTTTGGGGCAAGTTAAAGAATATATAGATACAAATAAAATAATAGTATCTATAGCAGCAGGAAAAACTATCGCATCATTAGAAGATGCTATAGGATCAGATAAAAAAGTAGTTAGAACTATGCCGAATACTCCAGCTCTAGTTGGAGAAGGAATGGCAGCACTTAGCAAAAATAAAAATGTTACAGATGAAGAACTTCAAGAGATAAAATCTCTTTTTGAGTCATTTGGACAAGCTGAGATAATAAATGAGTATTTGATGGATGCAGTTATAGGAGTTGGTGGATCGGCTCCAGCATATGTATTTATGTTTATAGAAGCTATGGCAGATGGCGCAGTAGTTGCAGGTATGCCAAGAGCACAGGCTTATAAGTTTGCCGCACAATCAGTTTTAGGATCTGCTAAGATGGTACTGGAAACAGGAAGACATCCTGGAGATCTAAAAGACATGGTATGCTCTCCAGCAGGCACTTCAATTGAAGCTGTAAAAGTTCTTGAAGATGAAGGGTTTAGATCGGCTGTTATAAAAGCTGTTGTTGCGAGTGTTGAAAAATCAGTAGAAATGAGTAAGTAATAACAAAACAAAAAGAGTATCTTTAATGTACTTAATACATAAAGATACTCTTTTTTTGAATTTAGGATTAAAACTTTTTATTAATTTTTTTCTTTTACTTTTTCACTTTGACATCCTTGTGAAGCTGAAGGACATCCTGAACATCCGCTACATCCGCCTTTTCCTGATTTAGCAGATTTTAAATTTTTATATAGTATAAATAGTGCTACAGCTACGATAACACCACCTATAAGTAGTTCAAATATTGATCCATTCATAAATATTACACCTCCAATAGTATTAACCATGAAAGCAACTACCCATGCAAGTATAAATTGGTATGCAAATGATGCAAACATCATTTTGTTGCCGTATTCTTTTTTCATAGTAGCAAGTGCAGCGATACATGGAGTATACAAAGCTGTAAATACTAAGAATGTGTATGCAGTAACTCCTGTAAAAACTGTTGGCAAAGTTGTGTAAATGTTACTGTATAGTATATTTAAAGTATTTACAACTATCTCTTTTGCACTAAGTCCAGTTAGTAAGGCAACTGATATTTTCCAATCTTTAAAACCTAATGGCTTAAATAGTGGAGCAATTATTTTCCCAAGTGATGCAAGGAAACTGTTATTTATATCTTCTGTAAATCCATTGAAATTAAAAGATGATAAAGCCCAAATAACAACAGACATAGCAAACATTATTGTAACAACTTTAATTAAGAAGCCTTTTGATTTATTCCAAGCACTTTTAAACAATGAGTTTAACTTCGGAACTTTATATTCTGGTAGCTCCAGTATAAACGGTTCTACATCTGCTTGGAATAAAGTTTTGTTTAAAAACAGTGCAACCAATATCGCAACCACTATTCCAAGTAAGTATAAGGATGTTGTAACTATTGCTGCATTTTCTTTGAAAAATATAGTTACAAACAATGCATATATTGGTAGCTTAGCACCACATGTCATAAGGGGTGCAATAAGAGCTGTTACTTTTCTATCTTTTTCACTTTCAAGTGTTCTAGTAGCCATTATTGCGGGTGATGAACAACCCATTCCCATTACCATAGGGATAAAGGCTTTACCAGATAGACCTACCTTCTTCATGATATTATCCATTAAAAAAGCAGTTCTAGACATGTATCCACTGTCTTCAAATAATGAGATACCTAAGAATAAAGTAAATATAAGAGGGAAAAACGGAAGTGTACCTCCAAGTCCTCCTATTAAACCATCAACTATAAGTGATTTAAACCATGGGCTTGCTGAAGCCAATAAACTTGCTACAGGTGCCTCTATAAACTGTCCTATAAGAGATTCTGATAACTCTTGTAACGGTCCACCCACCCAGTCAAAAGTAAATTTGAATAATAGAAATAAAATTGCAATAAATATTGGGTAAGCAAGTATTGGGTTTAAAACAATGTTATCTATTTTTTCACTAATAGAAGTTTTTTGTTTATTTTCCTCGAAAGCACTCAAAGACAAAATTTCTTCGATCTTTTTATACGTTTGTGTTTCATCGCCAAAGTTTGTCTTGTATTCAACTGTACTACCTGAGATAGATTTTATCACTTCAGATATTTTGATTACTTCTTGTTTGTCTTTGTGAATCAAAGGAACAACCTGAACACCTAATTCTTTACTAAGTTTATCGGCATCAATCTTTATTCCTTTAGATTTTGCAATATCTAACATATTTAAAAATATAACAATTGGTTTGTTATATTTCATAAGTTGTGTTGTAAGATATAAATTTCTAGATAAATTTGTTGAGTCAACGACATTTACAATTACGTCTACATCGCCTTCCTCTAAATACTCTTTTGAAACTTTTTCTTCATTTGAAAAAGTATCCATCGCATATATTCCGGGTAAATCTGTTACCTTTATGTCGTTTCCAATAAAACCTTCTTTTCTTTCAATTGTAACCCCAGGCCAGTTACCTACGTACTGATTAGATCCTGTCAACAAATTGAAAACTGTAGTTTTACCAACATTTGGATTACCTAACAATGCCACGTTTATCAATTTAAAGCCCCCTTATTGTTGTAAGGAAATGTTTTTGGCATCTGCTTTTCTAATAGCAAGATCAAATCCTCTAAATCTAATTACGATTGGATCTCCTAATGGAGCAATCTTTTTTACTTCCACTTCAGTATTATTTATACACCCTAAAGCAAGAAGCCTCTTTGCTAATTTTTCGTCTCCGTATATATTATTAATAGTGCCTTTTTGCCCAACTTTCAAATCTTTAACAGTCATAGTCGACACCTCCTAGTGAGTATTTTAACAATAAATGTTATATATTTATGGCGATGTGAGAGACTTTTTAATAACGGAACAGTCATCATTAACACCATCTAATGAGATTCATTTTCATTTAATTTATTATAGCAAGTAAACTTAAAAAAGTCAATATAGACGCTGTAATTAAGCGATGTTCATTTTATTTTTTTATAACAATTTTTAAAATAAAAACAATGTATTTTATTATCATTTACAGGTGTATTTTATTATAATTTAATCGACAGAAATGTATAAAATTCCGTAATAATAGATATTAAATTAAATAAGGATACTAATATTCAAATACTTTTTATGAAAAGTCTAAATTCAGTATAATTTTATCCAAAAATATTGCCTTAATATAGTATATTGTAATTAAGATTTATTGATAGAATATTGACAAAATATGATGTTCTTTGATAAGATATACATATAAAAATACAAACTTTTTAATACTGGAGATCATTATGGAGAATAATAAATTAGAAGAATTAAGATCTGAGATCGAATCAGTTAGAGACGAAATAAATACATATATAGAATATCCAGAGATATTTAGTGAAGAATTAGTAGAATCAAGCAAAAAAATCGACTTACTTATTAATAAATACATGAGCTTGAGCAGTTAACCCACATATAAGTGGGTTTTTTTATACCCAAATCACAATACTTTGTTTATTTAATATAATATTAATAATTTTAATTTTTAAGATTATATTTATATAATATCGGTGATTATAATAGGATATAATTAAATTGGGAAATTGGGGGTTATAGTTTATGAATTCATGGGAAATAGCTACTAGGTTAGTTTTAGCTTTAGTGTTGGGTGGACTAATTGGCTTGGAAAGAGAAAAAATACATCAGTATGCAGGTTTTAGAACTCATATACTTATTGCACTAGGTGCATGTATATCTGCAATGGTATCTTTAGAACTTGTTTCTAATTATAATTCAGCCGATCCATCTAGAATACCAGGTCAAGTTTTAACAGGGATAGGTTTTTTGGGAGCAGGAGCAATATTAAAGACTAAAGTAGGGGTCAAAGGACTTACTACTGCAGCTGGTATGTGGGCAACTGCCTGTCTAGGTATAGCTATAGGATGTGGCTATTACATGCTATCAATACTAGGATGGCTATCTATTGTGATTACACTGTTCTTGCTGAGAGTTGGATCAGAGTTATTGTTTAAAAACGAAAAAAATATTATAAGGATAAAAGTCGAAGATATAAAATTACTTTCGCTTATCTGTAACAAATTAGAAGAAGAGAGAGTAATGGTAAAAAATATTAATGTTGAGTATTGTGATAGTGAATCTTGGGAGCTTATTTTAACTGTACTCCACGATAGAAGAATAGTTTTTGGTATTGTAGCTAATGAAATTAAAAATTTAGAAGGTATTATATCTATAAAATGTTCAGAGTAGAAATAGGAATCTACAAAAAATAAAGATGGAATATTCTTACCAAAATGTATAGAATATAAGGTATATCAAATAATATAATTACAATAAAATATAATACTAATGAGACTGAGGTGTAGAGTTTGAAAAAAGATATTAAGATTGTGACGGATGGATCTTGTGATTTTCCAAAAGAAATATTAGATAGAGCTAATCCGGACTTAGTAGGAATAAATGTTTCTTTTGGGGATGAAACGTATGTAGGTGGATTAGAGCTTGATGATGTCACTTTCTATGAGAAAATGAGGTCAAGTGCAGAATTGCCAAAGACATCTAGCCCTTCGCCAGAGAGGTTTATAGAGCTTTTTAAAGATGAAAAGCACGAGGAGCTATTAGTAATAACTTTGACTTCTAAACTATCTAGCACTTATAGCAATGCTGTTCTAGCTAAACAACTGTACCTGGAGGAACATCCAGAAAAGAGAATTGAAGTTGTAGATAGTAAAAGTGGCTCTATTGGGGTTGCACTGATGATATCTAGATGTGCAAAACTTATAAAAGAAGGTAAAAACATGGATGAAATACTTGAAGATATTGAAAGACAGCAAAATGATATCGTATTCTTCGGAGTTTTAGATACATTAGAAAATGCAGTAAAAGGTGGAAGGGTTAATCCAATTGCGGGAAAATTAATCAGTGTATTAAATTACAAAGTACTGATTAAGATTGATGAAGGCTTGGTGAAGCCTATAGACAAAGCGAGAGGGGAAGTAAACAGCCTAAAGAAACTTTTTGATTACGTTAAGAAAAATGTCGGAGAAGCTAAAGGCAAGTCAATTGCAATTGCACATTCTAACTGTCCAGACAAGGCATCTAAAATTAAGAAATTCATAGAAGAACATTATGATTTTAAAGAGATATTAACAGCAAGTATTGGCCCTATAATGGGTACATTTACTTCTGAAGGAGCGATACTTGTAGCTGTTTTATAACATATAAAAGGAGTGTTAATAGTGGGAACAGATAGAAGTAAAATAGATGATAAATTCAAATGGCAACTTGATAAGATGTATTCAAGCAAAGAAAATATAGAAAAAGACATAAAAATTGTAAAAGAATATATAAATGAAGTAAAAAAATACAAAGGAAAGTTAAGTGATAATAGAGAAAGTTTTTTAAATGCACTTAGCGTTTATGAAAATGCAAATAGATTAGTTCAAAACTTATATGTATATACTCATATGAAGCAGCATGAAGATACTAGAATCAACTCATATCAAGGAGATGCATCTAGAACTGAAATGTTATCGTCGGAGTTAAGCATGGCAACTTCATATATTGTGCCTGAAATTATTGCAATGGATGAAAAGGTTTTAAATGGATTTTTAGAAGATGAAAAAGCCTCTTTCTATAAAAAATTCATAGATGAAATACTTAGAGATAAGCCTCACACCCTTAGTGAAAGAGAAGAAGAACTATTAGCTGCAACATCAGAATTAACATCAGTACCAGAGAATGTATACGATATGTTAGCGTATGCGGACATGGAATTTCCTGAGATAGAAGATGAAAATGGTGAAAAAGTTAGGATATCTCATTCAAATTACTCTTTGTATATCAAAAGTAAAGACAAAAGGGTTAGAAAAGATGCATTTGAAGCAGAATTTAACACTTATGGAACTTACAAAAATACATTTGCATCAACTCTTTATGGTGCAATTAAATCAGAAATATTTTATGCTAAAGTTAGAAATCATAACTCAGCAATAGAAGCATCATTATTTGAAGATGATATTAATGTAGAAGTGTATGAGAATCTAATAGCATCTATGGACGAAAGCTTACCTGTTTTAAATAAATATATTGAATTAAAGAAAAAATTCTTGGAGCTTGATGAAATACATATGTATGATTTATATGTTCCACTAACAGATAAATACGATATAAAGATACAATATGAAGAAGCACAAGATATAATATTAAAAGCTCTGGCACCACTTGGAGAAGATTATTTAAATGTTATTAAGAAGGCCTTTTCAGAAGGATGGATAGATGTTTACGAAAATGAAGGAAAAAAAGGTGGAGCTTACTCTTGGGGTAGCTATGATTCCCATCCTTATATACTTATGAGTTATAAAGATGATTTAAATTCATTATTCACACTTATTCACGAACTGGGTCACTCTGTTCATAGTTATTATTCGAAATCAACTCAGCCTTATATTTATTCTAGTTATAGAATATTTGTAGCAGAGGTAGCCTCTACATTAAATGAACTACTCTTAATAAATTATTTACTTGAAAAGTCAGACTCAAAAGAGGAGAAAATATACCTTCTAAATTATTATTTAGAGCAGTTTAGAACGACTGTTTATAGACAAACAATGTTTGCGGAATTCGAAAAAGTGACACATGCTAAAATAGAAGCTGAAGAACCACTTACAGCAGAGGAATTTACTAATATATATTTTGAACTAAACGAAAAATACTACGGAAAATCAGCAGTAGTAGATGAATTAATAGGGCTAGAATGGGCGAGAATACCACACTTCTATTCTAACTTCTATGTCTACAAATATGCCACAGGATTTTCAGCAGCTAGTGCTTTAAGTAAACAAATACTAACAGGAGAAGAATCGGCTAAAGAAAAATATTTAAATTTCTTAAAGAGCGGAGGATCAGACTATCCACTAAACCAACTTAGAGGTGCTGGTGTAGATATGGAGAAAAAGGAATCCATAGAAGAGGCTATAAATGTATTTAAAAAGTTAGTAGATGATTTAGAGAAGCTACTATAAAATCTTATAAGATATTATAGTACTTTAATTAAAGCTGATGGATAATATTAAACTATTATAAAATAAATGGTCGCTATATTTACTTTTTCTTAACAAGTATGTAATATCGACTTAACAAAAAATAGTTATTATGTAAATATGGCTTTATTTGCATAATAACTTTTTTTATGGGAGGAATAACATCGATGTTTAAATATAAAAAAGTACTGATTTTGACCGTGGTATTAATGACTGGGATATTATTTGTGGGATGTAATAAAGATGCTAATAGCGGAGGTCGTTCTAAAGTGACAGTGTCAGGTTCAACTTCAGTTGGAGCTGTAATGGAGCCTTTAGTAGAAGAGTATAAAAAAACATTGAGCGATGATATAGATATAGAAGTCCAACAAGTTGGATCATCATCTGGAATAAAAAACACAATCGAAGGAACTTCTGAAATAGGTATGACATCAAGAGACTTAAAAGGTGATGAAAAAGAATCAAATTTAGTTGAGACTAAAATTGCTTTAGATGCAATAGCTGTAATTACTAATAGCGAGAATGATGTGAGTAATTTAACTAAGGCACAGGTTAAAGATATATTTACAGGGAAAATAACTAACTGGAAAGAGATAGGAGGACATGACAGTCCTATAGTAGTAGTGTCTAGGGAAGATGGCTCTGGAACTAGAGAAGGGTTTGAATCAATTGTAGGATATGGGCCAGAGCAACTTGTAAAAAGTGCATTAATTAGCGATGGATCAGGAAATATTAAGACGACTGTGGCAAATAATAAAAATGCAATAGGATATATATCTCTAGGATATGTAGACAAGTCTGTAAAGGGTGTTTCAATTGATGGAGTCGTTGCAAATAGTGATAATGTAAAATCCCATAAATATTCTATATCTAGACCATTTTTACTAATATATAAAGATGAGAAAATTTCAGAGAATGGAAATAAGTTTATAGACTTTATACTTAGTGATGAGGGCCAAAAAGTAGTTGAAAAACATGGGTTTGTTAGTGTAAACTAGAAAAATTATAATTGTATTAAACTTTTTTAAATAATTTATGTTTTTTCTATACAGATTAGATATTTTTAACAGTATAAAATAATTAGACATAAAGGTTAATTTAAGCTTAAACAGGGCATTATATATATAACGGTATTGGTTTTAGGGCTATTATTTCATGTGAGATAATAGCCTTATTTTGTGAAGTTAAAAAATTAATTTTTATTATTCAAATTAAATAAAGCAAATGATTTACTTAAATAAAATAAAAATAATTCGTTTTTATACCCAGAATAGCTTATAAACCTTAACGAACTTTACGGATGCTTAACTTCTCTATAACACCAATTTAACTTTAAAAATATACAATAATTATAGAGAATAAGAACGAAAATTAAACATAAACAAGCAGAGTATTATAACTTTTTAAATATAATAGATTGTTTGTAAGGGAGGATTTAAATGTTAGCAAAATCAGGAGATGTTAAATTTGAAAAAAAAAGCGCAAATAAATTACCTAACAAAAATAAGTTGAAGTATTTAACTGATGAAATAGCTGAACATGTATTTATGATCAGTGCACTATTAGGTGTAGCGTGTTTATTTATAATTATAGGCTTTGTGTTTTATAAAGGATTAAAGCCATTCGTATTTGAACATTACTCGTTTACAAAATTTCTATTAGGAAATGAGTGGGTGCCTTCGATAGGTGTTTTCGGAATTGCGCCAATGATAGTTGCTTCTGTAGTAGGTACTTTAGGAGCTCTTGTAATAGGTGTTCCAATTGGGGTACTAACAGCAGTTTATGTCGCTGAACTAGCACCAAATAAAGTTGCTAAGATAATTTCACCAGCAGTTGAGCTGTTAGCAGGGATACCATCTGTTCTTTACGGTATATTTGGATTAGTGGTAATCGTGCCTGCTATACAAAATGTATTTAATGCACCAAAAGGACAAACACTATTGGCAGTTATAATTGTTCTATCAATCATGGTTTTGCCAACTATAGTATCAGTATCAGAAACAGCAATTAGAGCAGTGCCTAAAGCTTATAAAGAAGGTTCTCTGGCTTTAGGAGCATCACAGATAGAAACAGTATTTAGGGTAGTTATCCCAGCAGCAAAATCAGGGATTTTATCTGCCATAGTTTTAGGACTTGGAAGAGCTCTTGGAGAAACAATGGCAATAATTCTAGTAGCAGGTAATTCGACTTTGCTGCCTACATCTCTGCTTGATAGTGTAAGACCTCTTACAACAAATATTGCACTTGAAATGGGATATGCATATGGAACTCACCAAGATATGTTATTCGCTGCTGGTGTAGTGCTATTTGTATTCATACTAGCGTTAAATCTTATATTAAACAAAATTTCCAACAAGGTGGTTAAATAAATGAGAAGGTTTAAAGAAAACTTACTAAAAGCGTTAATATTTTTATCTGTATTTTTTACAATAGCGTGTTTAGTATCAATAGTTGGATTTATTTTTATCAAAGGTATCTCAAAACTAAATTTACAGTTCTTGACTAGTGGTTATTCTACTACGGGAGCAAGTGGAATTTTACCAATGATTATTACAACTCTTTATACAGTGGCTTTATCAATATTGATTGCGACGCCACTAGGTATACTTAGTGCGATATATCTACAAGAATACGCAAAGCAAGGGAGATTAGTTACTATAGTTAGATTTGCAACTGAAGCCCTAGCTGGGATTCCATCAATAATATACGGATTGTTTGGAGGTATATTCTTTGTTGTCACACTTGGGATTGGTTATTCAATATTAGCTGGATCATTGACATTATCTATAATTATTTTGCCAGTAATAATACGTACAACTGAAGAAGCTTTGAAAACTGTGCCACAAGTGTATAAAGAGGGGTCGCTGGCACTTGGTGCTACAAAATTTCAGACATTGTACAAAGTTATACTTCCTAGTGCAATACCAGGTATATTATCTGGTATAATATTATCAGTAGGTAGAATTATAGGAGAGTCTGCAGCAGTGCTTTTAACAGCAGGTACTGTGGCAAATATGCCAGGTGGAATTTTCGACAGTGCGAGAACTTTAACAGTACATTCATATCTACTTACAAAAGAGAGTGGTGATATATCAGCTGCAACTGGCGTTGGTATAGTTTTAATAGTTCTAGTATTTGTTCTAAATATTTTAACAAAATTTGTAGTTAAAAAGTTCAATAGAGCTAATTATTAAACGAGAGGTGTAACTATGTATTTGGACAACAATATAAAAATTAGTGTTAAAGATTTAAACTTATTTTATGGAGAGAAGCAAGCTTTAAAAAATATAAATATAAATATAAAAGAAAACAAAGTAACTGCTTTAATAGGGCCATCAGGCTGCGGAAAATCTACTTTTTTAAGAACTCTAAATAGGATGAATGATCTTATAGAAAGTGTCTCTATAGATGGTAAAATTCTAGTTGACGGAAAAGATATTTATGAATCTCAAGATGTTATAGATCTTAGAACTAAAGTAGGGATGGTATTTCAAAGGGCAAATTTGTTTCCAATGAGCATTTACGATAATATAGTTTATGGGCCTCGTATACAAGGTATAAAAGACAAAAAAGTATTAGATAAAATAGTAGAAGAAAGTTTAAAAGGTGCAGCAATATGGGATGATGTTAAGGACAGTCTTAAATCTTCAGCTCTTGGGCTTTCAGGAGGGCAGCAACAGCGAATATGTATAGCTAGAACTATGGCAATGAAACCAAAGGTTATATTAATGGATGAGCCAACTTCTGCGTTAGACCCAATTTCTACAGCGAAGGTTGAAGAGCTTATAGGTAGTCTTAAAGGTCAGTATACAATAGTTATAGTTACACATAATATGCAACAAGCTGCTCGTATTTCTGATGAAACTGCATTTTTCTTAAATGGAGAGATTATAGAATTTAGAGATACTAAAACTATGTTTACAAATCCCTCTGATAAACGTACTGAAGATTATATAACTGGTAGATTCGGATAGAATTTAGGTATATAGATCATATTAAATTATATATAAATATATTGGAGAGATAACAATGAAAAATAATAGTTTGGATATAAGTATAGACAATTTAAAAGAGTACATTATAAATATGATGGAGAAGTGTGAAGAAGCCATAACTAAATCTGTAACTTGTATGGTTAATAAGGATTTAGAAGGTGCTAAGGAAGTAATAAAAGACGATGAAGTTATAAATGGATTAAGAGAACAGATAAGAGATAAGAGTATCGAACTAACAGTATTAAAACAACCTATGGCAAGAGATCTTAGGATTATATATGCATTTGGAAACATAGCTGTTGAATTGGAGAGAATAGGTGACTATGCTGCTAATATATCGAAAGAAATGATAGAAATAGGTAGTGAAGCGTATATAAAAGACCTTATAGACATACCTAAGATGTCAAAAGTATGTGTAGAAATGATGGAGCAAACTAAACAATCACTAGAGACTTTAGATACTAAATTAGCTTATAGCATTGGAGATAGGGATGATGAAGTAGACTATTTATACACACTTGTTAAGAGAGATTCTCTTGGTATTATGCATAGAAAGCCGGAAACTATTGACCAAGGAGTTAAACTTTTGTTTATAGGGAGATACTTAGAGAGAATTGGAGATCATATAACTAATATATGTGAGCAAATTATATATGCAGTGGATGGAGATATGGTCGAGATAGGTTAACCTATCTCTTTTTTTGCATTGGCAGTTTTATACATGCATACTCAAAATGAAAAATATAATAATATATGTTATACTATTAAAAAAGGTATTACAAACAGTTATTATTAATTATACCTTTTCGGAGGTCGGTGTTTTGAAGCTACCAAAATTAGGAATGAGAACTATAAAAACGGGGATTGCCGTAATTTTTTGTATGTTACTGGGGAAATATGCCGCTGAAAATCTGTTCTTTTCCGCAACGGCGTGTATTATATCAGTACAGGATACTGTAAAAGGATCGTTAAAAACTGGGTTTAATAGAGTTGCAGGTACTATATTAGGTGGTATTGTAGGTTTCATATTTGCATTAATTAATCCAGGAGATCCATTTTTATGTGGCCTCGGTATAATAATAACAATATATATATGCAATCTTTTAAAAATAAAATCAGTTGTAGTGGGATGTGTTACGTTTCTTGCGATACATTTAGGTGTCGGAACAAGTGATCCTGTATACTACTCAATACACAGAGTTATAGATACATCTGTAGGTGTAGTATTTGGTATAGTAGTAAACTATGTTTTGGCTAGACCAAATTATTTTGACAATACTTTAGATAAATTTAAAATGATAGAAAATATGACCCTTGATTGGGTTAAGGTTAGGATAATCGATAATGAGGAAAAGGATGCTACAGAGATAAAAGAAGTAATTCAAAAATTAGAAAGCATATACTCCAAATATCTTGATGAAGTTGATTATAGTTTAAATCATAAAAATGTAGAAATTTTAGAAAGAACTATAAACATATGTAGGGAAATTTATTTTCATATGCAATCGATATGTCTATTGGAGGATAAACTTTATCTAAAACAAGAGACTTTCGATTATCTAAAGGATGTTTTTGGATTAGAAAAGTTGGACTGGAATATTGATGAAGAAAAGAGTCCTGTGTTTAATTACCACTTGATGAAGATTCTTCGTGAGATAGAATTTTTAAATCAACTAAATACTTCAATAACTTTAGAGTAGTTTTATTGAATTGTAAATAAATTAGAGTATTTCCGGAAATATTATACTTATATTGAGTATAAAACCAGGAAGTACTTTTTTATTTTTAATGATTTTATGACGAATTATATGGTTTCGCCAAATACTAAGGAGGACGATTATGAACAATATAGAAAGTGAAGTAAAAATACTAGACAAATACAAAATGTTGATTTTTAATGAACTAGTTAAGTCAATATGGTATGGTCAAACTGATGGGATAGACAATATACCAGATAGAATTTTAGATGAAGATATTTCATATCAAGAGAAATTTGATAAACAAACTGTTGTAAACCTTATTAGAGTAGTAATGGGTTTAGAAGTAGCAGAAGATTCCTCTAAAACAGTGAAAGATATTTTACAGGAAGCTAGAGATTTAGGTGAGGTTCAACAGCCTATAGTCTCTGTAATAAAAGATGCATGTAAATTCTGTGAAAATAACGGAAAAGACGAATCGTGTTCTGTTAGAGATAAACACATGAATGAAGAATCTTCATTAAGTGCATATGGAGATTGTATGTACTCATGTAAAATGGGAGCGATATCTGACAAGATACAGTTTATTCCTATGATAGATTTACTAAAGGATGATAGCAAGCCTGTTTATGCGATAGTTGCACCTGCATTTGTGGGTCAATTTGGAAAAGAGGTCACTCCAGGTAAATTAAGATCTGCATTTAAAAAAATGGGATTCAAAGATATGATTGAAGTTTCACTAGCAGCGGATATGTTGACGGCAAAAGAAGCATATGAATATCAACATCATATGGAAAACAAAGACCATGGATATTTTATAACTAGTTGCTGTTGTCCAATCTGGGTAAGTTTAATAGAACATAGTTTTCCGGAAATTTTAGAAAATGTTTCTCCATCTGTTTCGCCTATGGTAGCTTGTGGTAGAGCAATTAAATTTTTGGATCCAGATGCAAAAGTAGTTTTTGTCGGTCCTTGTATAGCAAAGAAAAAAGAAGCAACGTTGGATGATATAAAAGATGCGGTTGATTTCGTTTTAACATTCAAAGAATTAGAAGAAATATTTGATGCAATAAATATTAATCTTGAAGAGCTAGAAGATGATGAAAGATCTGAAGCTTCAACTGCAGGAAGAGTTTATGCAAGAACCGGTGGAGTGAGTAAAGCAGTTGAAATGTCAGTAAAAAAATTGGATAAAGATATACCGTTTATCTCTACTTCATTCGATGGGGCTAAAAATTGTAAAGAAGGAATGAAAAAAGTAATAAATAAAGAACTTGAAGCTACATTTATAGAAGGAATGGGTTGTGTAGGCGGTTGTGTAGGAGGTCCTAAGAGAATCTTAAGTGTTGAAGAGGGAACTCAAAATGTAAATGAATATGCTGAAGAGACACATATGAAGACACCATTTGACAATGTAAATGTACTACAGTTTTTAACATCTCTAGGTATAAAGAGATTAGAGTCATTAGGTGAAAAAGAGGAAGAGCAAGTTAAAAAAATATTCAGTAGAGATTTTGTTAGTAAAAATTAAAGAATTTGAGTTATAAACTTGGTGTATTTACAATAGAATATTAGAAAAGACATTGTTATAAAGTTTTAATGTATGTAATAGAGGGAGATTTGGGGGATGGATTTAAAAAACAAAAAAACAATAATTAGTTTGATTATTGGTTTAGCTGTTTTTATAGCTTTTATTGCAGTTAGAGCTGATATTAGAGAAAGTAAAGAAAGTGTACAGACTTCAGCAGTAAATGCAGATAAAAAAGAGTTAAGCCAATTTTTACAAAAGAAAACCCTTAGTGAAATTATACACGAAACTTCTCTAGAAGAAAATAAAGGACCAGGAGCCACTCCTAAAAAAGTGGCGTACATAACTATAGATGACGGTCCGAGTAAATACACTAATGTTTTATTGGATATACTAAAGGAGAACAATGTTAAGGCTACATTTTTTCTTATTGATAAAAACATGAAAAAATACGAATCTGAGGTTAAGAGGATAAAAAGCGAAGGAAGCAGTATAGGATTTCATAGTGTAACGCACGATGTAAAAAGTCTATACAAGAGTCCAAATGCTACATTAAATGAATTTGATACCTGTAAGGAAACTATGAAAAAAATAACAGGTCATACATCTAATTTAATAAGACTACCATATGGCAGTAAACCATATATGCCTGAAGGTTCTTACAAAAAGCTTGTTGCTAATAACTATTTGATCTGGGATTGGAATTTAGATACACAAGACTGGAAATCAAGTGAAGATCAGATTGTGAGTAATGTCATGTATTACGGTCGGGAAAGAGATGAACTTGTAGTTTTGATACATGAGAAAGAGCAGAGTGTAAAGGCTCTAACATCAATTATTAAAATTCTCAAAAAAAGGGATTACACCATACTTCCTATAACTGAAAATGAGAACCCAAAAAATTATTGGCTGGAAAATTTAAAATAATATTTAGCAAAACGATTTACTGAAAGCTTAGTATAATTTAGAAAATTCAGAAAATAATAAAAAAGTGATTGACAAATTAAAGAATAGTTGTATAATAGTAATTACATTAAATACTGTGAAGAAGAGGAGTAAGTAAAAACTGCTTTTAGAGAGGGATATTCACCGGCTGAAAGATATCCCAAGTAAAGATTTACTGAAGGTAGCTTCGGAGTTTCTAAGCTGAAGTAGTAGTAGGTTTAGACGGGTTGGACCGTTAAATTCTATAAAGAGTCAAAGTACTTATGTGCTTTGGAATTAAGGTGGTAACGCGAGCTTTTCGTCCTTTGTTGGACTTAAAGCTCTTTTTTATTACTTAAAAACAAATAAATATAAAAATTAATTTAAATAGGAGGTAGAATATATGAAAGAAATCAATATGGCAAAAACATATAATCCAAAAGAATTTGAATCTAGACTATATAAAACATGGATGGATAAAGGGTATTTTAAAAGTTCTCCAAGTCCAAATAAGAAGCCATTTACAATAGTTATGCCACCACCTAATATAACAGGGCAATTACACATGGGACATGCACTAGACAATACTTTACAAGATATACTTATAAGATGGAAACGTATGGATGGTTTTGAATCTCTGTGGATACCTGGTACTGATCACGCATCGATAGCGACTGAGGTTAAAGTAGTTGAGAGGATAAGAGAAGAAGAAGGAAAAAGTAAATACGAACTTGGAAGAGAAGAGTTTCTAAATAGAGCTTGGGACTGGAGAAATGAATTCGGCAGAAAGATCGTTAACCAACTTGAGCAACTTGGAAATTCATGTGACTGGGATAGAGAGAGATTCACAATGGATGAAGGGTGTAATGAAGCCGTTACAGAATTTTTTGTTAAACTTTATGATAAAGGTCAAATTTACAGAGGAAATAGAATAATTAACTGGTGTACAGATTGTAAGACGACTTTATCTGATGCAGAAGTTGAATATGAGGATAAAGATGGTAATTTTTATCATATAAAATATCAAATTAAAGATAGTGATGATTTTTTAGAAATAGCTACAACAAGACCAGAGACAATACTTGGAGACTCAGGAATAGCTGTAAATCCTGAAGACGATAGATATAAAAAATATATAGGAAAAATAGCTATTCTACCGCTTGTAGGAAGAGAATTAAAAATTGTCGCTGATGATTATGTTGATTTAGAGTTTGGTACAGGTGTAGTTAAGATGACGCCAGCTCATGACCCTAATGATTTTGAGGTTGGGCAAAGACATAATCTAGAGCAAATAAACGTAATGAATGAAGACGGAACTATGAATGAACTTTGTGGAAAGTACGAAGGCATGGATAGATTCGAATGCAGAAAAGCTATAATCAAAGATTTAGAAAATTCAGGATATTTAATAAAAATAAAAGAGCATGATCACAATGTAGGTACTTGCTACAGATGTCACACAGTAGTAGAACCAAGATTATCTGAACAATGGTTTGTTAAGATGGATGAGCTTGCTAAACCAGCAATAGAAATATTGAAAAATAAGGATTTACAATTTGTACCAGATAAATTTGATAAAACCTATCTACAATGGTTAGAAAACATAAGAGATTGGTGTATATCTCGTCAACTATGGTGGGGTCATCAAATACCGGCTTATTACTGTCAAGATTGTGGGGAAATTATGGTTGCTAATACAGCACCTGAAAAGTGTAGTAAGTGTGGTAGCACTGATATTAAACGAGATGAAGATGTACTTGATACTTGGTTTAGTTCAGCACTTTGGCCATTTTCAACACTAGGATGGCCAAATAAAACAGAAGAATTAGATTACTATTATCCAACAAGTGTATTAGTAACTGGATACGATATAATCTTCTTCTGGGTAGTAAGAATGGCTTTTGCTGGAATGTTTTGTATGGATAAAAAACCTTTTGATCATGTATTAGTTCATGGGCTTGTAAGAGATTCACAAGGTAGAAAAATGAGCAAATCTCTTGGGAATGGTATAAATCCACTTGATATAATCGACGAATTTGGTGCAGATGCATTAAGATACACCTTAATAACTGGAAATTCCCCGGGAAATGATATGAGATTCTACATGGAAAGAGTAGAGTATGCTAGAAATTTTGCAAATAAATTATGGAATGCGTCTAGATTTGTATTTATGAATATTGAAGGCGACGAATATAAAAATATAAGTAGAGAAGATGTAAAAGGCAATTTGACTCTAGGGGATAAATGGATAATATCAAGAGTAAATAACTTAGTAAAAGAAGCTACATTAAATATGGATAAATTTGATTTAGGAATAGCTTTACAGAAAATATCTGACTTTACTTGGTCAGAGTACTGTGACTGGTATATTGAGATTGTAAAACCTAGATTATACGGAGATGATGTAGAAGCTAAAAAATCGGCTCTTTACACATTAACTTATGTACTGGAGAAAATACTTAAGTTACTTCATCCTTTTATGCCATTTATTACTGAGGAAATATACACACATATACCAAGAACTGAAGGCTTTATCATAGTGGCAGATTGGCCTAAATTCACTGAAGAAGACTGTATGGCTGATGAAGAACAAATGATGGAAACTATAATGAGTGGAATTAGAAGTATAAGAAATGTTAGATCTGAAATGAATGTTCCTCCTTCTAAAAAAGCAAAAGTTATTATAGTACCGAATGATGGGTCAAAAGAAGCCTTTGAATTAGGGAAGAACTATTTCATGACATTAGCGTCTGCTTCAAAAGTAGAAATAACAGGAGAAAAATCTCAAATACCAGAAGATGCTGTAAGTATAGTTAATGATGGAGGAGAGATGTTTATCCCTCTTGCAGAGCTAGTAGACTTTGAAAAGGAAATCGAAAGACTTTCTAAAGAAAAAGGCAATATAGAAAAAGAAATAAAAAGGGTTAATGGTAAACTTTCAAATCAAGGTTTCTTATCAAAAGCACCTCAAAGTTTAGTTGATGAAGAGAAATCAAAAAAGGAAAAATTTGAGGAAATGCTAAAATCTGTAGAAGATAGACTTAATAATTTACAAGATAAAATTAAATAGATTTTTTAATCATAACATTTTATAAAAGACAAAATTTGAGGCTAACTCAGAAGTAATTATATATACTTTTGAGTCTGCCTCTTTCAATTTTTTGCAAAGCTAAAACTTATACTCCAGAAATTATACATAGTCAGATTATATTGAAATAAACACATATAATGAGTGATATAATTGTAAATATGTGTTAAAATCAATGTAAATAGAAGTTATCATATTGATTGAAGTATAAGTAATTAACAATTGGGGTGATTAATTATGTTAACAGTTTTAATATGTGATGATGAAGTCGTAGCGAGAAGGGTCGCAAGAGATCAAACTGAAAGTGTCCTCAAGGAAAGAGATCTCAAATACGAAATCATTGAATTCGCTTCAGGAGAGGAATTAATAGATAATTATCCCAAAGACGCTGATTTTGTATTATTAGATATTCAAATGGATAAAATGAACGGCATTGAAACTGCAAAAGAGATTAGAAAATTTGACAAAAAAGTAGAAATTATTTTTATGACTGCTACTGCTGATTATGCTAGATATGGATACGAAGTCAATGCTTACAGATATTTGATGAAGTGTCAAAGTAACGATGAGTTTAGGGACAACTTAAACCCATGTATTGACATGTTGCTGGAGAGAAAAGACGAGTATTTACTTCTAAACGGTAAAAAAGAGTCAATAAAAATATTTGTAGATGATATTCTGTTTATTGAAACTGACAGGAGAGATGTTATAATTCATACTGAATATCGAGATTATAGGCATAATATGAGTATGAAACAGATAGAGAGAATGTTAAATCAAAAGAAGTTCTATCGATGCCATACGAGTTATATTGTCAATTTAGTAAAAGTTGATATAATCGAGAACAATACGATCACATTAGGAGATAATTTAATTCCAATTAGTAAACACAGATCAAAGGATTTAAAGATTAAGTTAGCATCTGCATTAGGAGCTACATTGTAGGAAATATAGCTAAAAAGTTTAGCATATCCTAATTTATATTAAGAGTGTGTTTGATTTATATGTATATTTTATTCTTTGTTGAAAATTAAAGTTAGAAAATAGTGCTAATTTTTCGTGCAAAAATAGTGTTTTTTAGCGAGATTTAAAAGTTTGAATAGGTATAGATCAATGGAAAAATCTTAATAATGGGGTGTCTATTCATATGAATAATAACGTAAAAGTAGCAATTTTAGATACAGGTATTTATAGATATCATGATTATTTAAAAGATAGTAAGATTTCTGGTATAAGTTATGAGTGTATTCATAACTATATATTTGAAACTGACAACTACGTAGATGATAATAGTCATGGAACGGCATGTGCATCTATAATAAAGAAAGAATACAACAACGTAGAAGTAATGTCAGTAAAAGTTTTAAATAAATTCGGAGATTCAAATTTAGATATTATTGAAGAAGGACTACATTTTATATTAGATAGTGATATTAGATTAGTTCTAATGAATATTTCAGTAAATGACAGAATAGACATAAAAAGACTTAATGATATATGCTGGAAACTTTATGAAAATGGTAAAATTATAATATGTCCTACAGATAATACAAAAAGTGACAGTTTTCCAGCTATATTTTCAAATGTTATCGGTGTAAAAGGTAGCATATTAAATGAAGAAGATATTTTTTGGTATAATGAAAAGGCAAAGGTACAATGTATCATTGATTTTAGTCCCAGGATGGTGTGTAATATAGATAATACATATAATTTATCCGATAGTAGTAATAGCTATGCAGCAGCAAAACTAACAGGGATAATAGCTAAAATATTGAGTAATGATCCGATGATGTCATTTAAGAGTTTAAACAAAAAGCTTGAAATTATGTCGAAAAGAAATAGATGGTTAAATAAAGATTTAAAAGAAGTCCATAGATATCCGGACTTTAAAGTTGGGATATACGGCATTGATAATCAACTATTTCTGGATGTAGTAGATATTATCAAAGAGTTTTTAAAAATACCTAAAAAGGATAATTTTATATATGAGTGTAGTTTATTTAATAAATATATTGGTCTAAATAGAATGAATAGTTATTGTTTATTGAGAAGATTAGAAGAGTATTTTGGTATAAATTTTGATTTTATGAGTATAAAGAGACACGATTTAGTGTCAATATATACTGTGACAGAACTTGTTGAAAGACATTTAAAAGTTAAGCAATAACATTGGAGGATATAAAATGAATTACGAAGAAGCATTACAGTATATTTCAAACACCAATAGATTCGGTATAAAATTAGGATTAGAAACTGTCACAAGATTGTTAGAGTTATTGGGTAACCCTCAAGAAAATTTAAATATAATACATGTTGCTGGAACGAATGGAAAAGGATCTGTCTGCTCATTTATATCAAATATATTAATCGATGCAGGCTACAGCGTTGGCCTTTACACATCACCTTATTTAGAAAATTTTACAGAAAGAATAAGAGTAGATCAAAATGAGATACCTAAAGAAGAAGTAGCGAATATAGTTAACATTATTGATAAAAAAATTTCAATAATGTTAAAAGAAGGATATTCAAATCCTACTGAATTTGAAATAGTAACAGCTATGGCATTATACTATTATAATTTATGCAATGTAGATTATGTTGTACTAGAGGTTGGTCTTGGAGGAAGATATGACGCAACTAATGTTATAAAAGAATCATTAGTTAGTGTAATTACATCAATAAGTCTAGATCATATTGGAGTTCTAGGTGATACAATTTCTAAAATAGCTTATGAAAAAGCTGGTATTATCAAGAATAGCGGTACAGTTGTGGTTTATAAGCAAGAGTATGAAGCAGAAGAAGTAATTAGAGAAATCTGTAGGAAAAAAGATGCAAAATATATAGGTGTTGATTTTGATTCTATAGAAATAGTGAGATCAGATATAAATACTCAGGTATTTAATTATACTAGTTCAACTTATGAATATAAAAATCTTGAGATGAAGCTTATTGGTGAACATCAGATAAAAAATGCTATACTTGCTATAAATGTTATAGAATATTTAAATATACATAAAAAAATAAATGTAAATATAGAGAATATAAAAACAGGATTACTCGATACTAAATGGCCAGGAAGGATTGAGATAATAAAAGAGGCCCCACTTTTTATAATAGATGGTGCTCATAATTTGGATGGTGCTAAATCTTTAGCTAAAGTATTAGAAAAAAATTTCTCGGATAAAAAAGAAACTCTTATAATAGGTATGCTTAAAGATAAAGAAATCGATAGTGTATTAGAAGTGCTAACTCCATACTTTAACAAGGTTATAGTAACTTATCCTATAAGTGACAGATCTATGGAAGTAGATGATTTAAAAATTAAAATTTCGAACTATATAGAAGATGTAGTAGCAATAAAAGATATAAATGATGCAGTTAATCTTGCTCTTAAAAATGCAAATAAAGATGATGTTATAATTGCAGCTGGATCTCTATATATGATAGGGGCAATTAGAACTATAGTAAAAAATATAGAATAAAAATTTAACTTATAGATGAGAAAACAGTCACTTTTATTTTAAAGTGACTGTTTTATTGCTTTAGATAGTTGATCAGGACATGAAGTAGATTTACCACCACATTGTATTCCTTCAAGTTTAGAAGCAACATCATTTGCATCTTGTCCAATTATTAGACTTCTAAGACCCGATAAATTACCGTTACATCCGCCAATAAATTCAGCGCTTGTAATCTTATTGTTGTCATCAACTTCAAATTTCATTTCTCTACAGCATACGCCAGATGGTTTATAAACTATTTTCATCAATAATGTCTCCAATTCTATGATATTTTTATATATTGATATTAACATGATAACAACTTAATTATAATATTGCAACTTTAAATAATTGATAACATAATTGCTATTAACATCATATTTATTTAAGTATGGATATAATTTAGGGGTTGTGAGAGGAGGCTTAACTTGAAAATATACATTTCTAATTATTTGTCACAGAGCATAAGTGTAATAGACAGAAGAACACTAGAATTAGAAAGAGAGATTCTCCTTGATGAAAATATATATCCTCACCATTTTTGCATTGATAAAGATAAAAACTTAATTTATGTACCAAGTTTAATAGATGGAGTACTTTATGTCTTAGATTTATCGAATGGAAATGTGGTTGAGAGTGCATCTATCGGAGGAAGTTTAAATCAAATTATACTTAACGATAACGATATATTTGTTTCAAACGGAGATACTGATAGTATTTATGTTCTAAACAGGTCTACGCTCGAACCTGTAGCAGTAATAAAGGTTGGTGAGATGCCACATGGATTTGATTTTAGTGTGAAGGATAAAAAGTTATATGTTCCATCTAACGACTCTATTGCATGTATAGATGTTGTTGAAAAATCTGTAGAAAAAAGCGTTACGGTCGAGTATAAATTATGGCATTTGAGATTAGATAATTTAAAAGGTGATATTTACGTACCAACACTTGATGGAAAAGTTGTTATATTAGATAAAGAAGACTTAAAAATTAAAGAAATTATGAATGATTTTCTTTTGCCAGTAGAGGTTAGATTTAATTACAGTAAGAAAAAAATATATATAACAGATTTAGGCTATGGGTGTGTAAAAATATTTGATTACGAGACTAGAGAACAAATAGATGATATTGGAGTAAATGGGGTTCCTCAGGGACTCGCAATACCAGAAGATGAAGAAATACTTCTAGTATCTGATACTGACAGAAGTTGTATTAAGGTATATGAAACTTGTAACCATAGCTTGTTAAAGATTATAAAAGTAGGCAAAGAGCCTACAGCTATATTGTGTCTGTAGGCTCTTTTGTATCGCGAACAAGTAATTCTATTACTTGAGCGTACATGTATGAAGCATTATTCTTCCAATTGTTACAAATTAGATTTGCCTGTTTCTCTGATGAAACGTTTAAGTTTAAATCTATTAAATTCGATTGATTTTCTATAACTCTTAGATTAACGATAAATTCATTATCACTTTGCTTTACGTAACTAGTTTTTACTTGAGTCTCATTAAGAAGACTTTCTCCATTTACTTCTATATAGTGATCGACTTTTTCAGTTACGTTTTCTGGTATCCTCGTACAAAAACATTCAAGAGTTTCTAGACCTTTTTGTGTAAGAGTATAGTATTCTCGATTGTTTTTTTTATGGATCTTCAAAAGTTTTGAGTCCATCAATTGGGATAGCATTTGTTGTAGTGAAAAATAATTTATCATTTCCGTCTCGAGAACAACTTGTGTTATTTGAGAGTTAGTTAAATCAGCTTTAATTTTTTCTAATATATATAATACTAAAAGTTTATGGTATGCTAATTCCTCAGATGAGTTTTCAAACATACTTATCATCCTCCAAAACTATTTTACAATCTACTAATATATTAAACTAAAAAGTGAAAAATTGAAAGTACAATTTAATGATAACATAATGTTTATTAAGATAAAAAAATAGGGTACCAAAAAGGTACCCTATTTTTCCTGGATGTCAAAATTACTATTTATTCCAGTTATTTTCAGCCAATTGTTTTTCGCCCATTTCAACTAATCTCTTAGTCATATATCCACCAACATATCCATTTACTCTAGATGGTAGATTACCTTTATCTATATTATCATAGTTAGATAAACCTAATTCATTAGCTATTTCCAATTTCATTTGGTTTAATGCAGCTTTGGCCTCTGGTACAACTGTTCTGTTGTTTGAACTTGAATTTGTCATAGTAATTATCCTCCTCATATTATGTCAACAACACTTTTATAAAAGAGATACCAAACTTGTAAACGATGTTGTTTGGATGCATGCTATCCAAGAACATACTTTTTACGAATTGCTTGATAAGTTTTTTATCAATGTGATGTTAATAGTAATTTGTCCAAATAAAACACATTATATACTGAGAAAAATAGGAAATAATGTAAAAAAAATTAAAAAATAAAGTTTTAATGCCGATATTGTTTATTAATTAAATGTTAAAAAAATAGGTTGAATGAATTAACAGTAATTTTTTGTGCTTTTTAAAAATAAGTTTTAATATATGGTTAAAATTTAATGGAGGGATGATATGAGATCAAATTTTAGAAGGACTAAAGTATTGATAAGTTGTATGATTTATTTTTGTATAGCTATTGGATTAGTTTTTTCTTTTTCTTATGGCATAAAGTACTTTAGTGATGTAAATGATAACTCTAAAATGGCGATTTATAGAGTAGATACTGATGATAAAAAAATTGCAATTACTTTTGATGTCGCCTGGAGTGCTGATAATATAGATAAAATTTTGCAGATACTGGATAAACATAATGTAAAAGCTACATTTTTTTTAGTAGGTAGTTGGATAGATGACAATAAAGAAAGTGTAAAAAAAATATATGATGATGGTCATGAGATAGGTAGTCATTCTAATACTCATGCTAATTTTAAAGAGATATCGAAAGAGGATATTGTAAATGAATTGGATACTACACGTAACAAAATAAAAGAAGCAACCGGTGCCGATACGATGTTATTTAGACCTCCATATGGTGATACTGATAATAAATCATTAAAAATATGCGAAGAGCTTGGTTACAAAGTAGTAAAATGGGATTTAGATTCTACCGATTGGAAAGAAATAGGTGCTAATCATGTTATAGAGAGAGTTGTTAAAGATGTGAGACCTGGATCTATTGTACTATTCCATGCAGATGTAGATAATGTAGAAAACTATCTAGACACTATTCTTACATCGCTTGAAAAGGATAGATATAAAATGGATAAAGTATCGAATATCATATATAAGGAGAAATATACAATAAATTCCAAAGGAGAGCAAAAACAAAAATAAAAATTAAAAGAATAATGTTGGGGAAAAGATGGAACTCTAAGAAAGAAGTTTTAGTTAGATGTTTATGCTTTTCTCCCTTTTTTTTGTAATCCTTTTTTTAATTATTTAAATTAAGATTTATAAAAAAGTTGTATGCCTGATCTATTTTTAATCAATTTATTTTAGATTGTGTTAAAATTAAAGTATACATCAATCAGAGGGAGGGAAGTCATGTTTTCTATTCCAGAAGTAAAAAAGGTTGAAGAAGTTATGGATTTGGAAATAGCTTTTGTAAATGCCAATTCGTCCATACAAGAAGTAATAAATGAAATGATAAGGACAAATAAAAAAACTTTGATAGTTCTAGGCGAAAACAAAAAACTAAAGGGAATTATATCTATGACAGATATACATCATCTTGATAACCGTGAAGAGAGTAAGAGTAAAACAGTTGATCAGGTTATGAAAAAAAATGTGATTACTGTAAAAAAAGGAATAAATCTAGATGAGTGTAGAGATCTTATGATAGAAAAAAAAATAGGTATATTGCCTGTTATGGAAGACAACACTATTGTAGGTGTACTTACTCAGGAACATATTAGAGACTACCTGTATATGCATTTAGAGGATTATGGTATAACGCTAAAGTATATTATAGGTGAAATAAAAGAGGGTATCTGCGCAATAAATAAGGAAGGCGTAGTAATCTTATGGAATAAATTTATGGAAGATCGCTATGATATAAAATCAGAAGAGTTAGTTGGACGTCCAATGAGTGATTTTCTTGAAGGAACTGTCTCTGAAAAAGTGTTAAATACTAAAAAAAGCATGAGTGATGTTTATTACACATATAAAAAGAAGGGAATGCACGGTCTTGTGCATGCAAAACCCATTTTTTACAAGGATGAATTTATAGGAGTTGTTTGTACTGAGGTAGATGTAACCGAAGCAAAAAATTTATCTATAGAATTAGAGCAGACTCACGATAAGTTAAAATATCTACAGGATGAGGTTAAAAACTTATCAAAAGGTAGTTTTGACAATATACTGGGAAAGAGTTACAAGCTTGAAAAAGCTAAATCTATAGCAAAACAAGTTGCGAAAACAAATAGTAGCATATTTATATGTGGTGAAAGTGGAACTGGAAAAGAAGTATTCTCTAGAGCCATACATGAATATAGCAATAGAAAAGGGCAATTTATTCCGGTTAACTGTAGTGCTATACCAAATGAACTTTTTGAAAGTGAATTTTTTGGATATGAATCAGGAGCATTTACTGGCGCGAGCAAAAAAGGTAAGTCAGGAATCTTTGAACTAGCTAAAGACGGAACAGTATTTTTAGATGAAATAGCAGATTTACCTTTAAATATGCAGGCTAAACTTTTAAGAGTTCTACAAGAAAAAGAAATAAGAAGAATTGGCGGAGATACAACTATAAAAATTAATGTAAGAGTAATTTCAGCCACTAACAAAGATCTAGAAGCAATGGTAAAAGAAGAAAAGTTTAGAGAAGATTTATACTATAGATTAAATGTAGTTGAAATAAATATTCCTCCTTTAAGAGAACGTAAAGAGGATATCGGTTTACTGGTACACAGTTTTTTAGAAGAAATTTGCGCTCTGAATAATAAACCGTTATTAAATATTACTAAAGAAGCGTTACAAGTACTTCAAACTTGTAGATGGAAAGGAAATATTAGAGAACTTAGGAATACTATAGAGAATATAGTAGTTCTTTCTAACTCAGATACTATTAATGTTGATGACCTACCTAGTTATTTAGTAGAACAAACTAAACAGCCTACTATAGAAGAAAACTATCCAATGGATCTAACTAAAGCTACGCAGCAACTAGAAATAAAAAATATAAAAAAAGCTTTGGAAATGGCTGAAGGCAATAAAGCTAAGGCTTCAAAAATACTGAATATTCCAAGGACTACACTGTATTATAAGATGGAACAATACGATATAAAATACCAAAAATAAAAATGTCGAATAATCGACGTATGACTAATTATTGACGAATTTAGAAAATAAATTAACGATCTAGTAAATTCATGGCTTTGACGATTTTTTATCAATTAATTTAGTAATTTACACAACAAAAGCGTCTAAAATTCGACATAATTTTCATGGAAACATTTGAATAACTAACAATTTAATTTGTTAAATTCGAGATAAATTAAAAAAATAAAAAGTTTTAGATATAGCAAATACCTTAATAAATGCTATAATGTAAAATATCACTATAGAAAATATCTTTAGTAAGAAAAGTTGGCATGTAAGTTGCTTAATATATTCTGTAGTGATAAATTTAGGAGGGGGTGATTACAATCGTACTTAGATTAGAACTAAGACAACACGTGGGAGCACCATGTAAACCAATCGTTGAAGTAGGACAAGAGGTTAAAAAAGGACAGCTTATCGCTGAACCAACAGGGCTTGGAGCCAATATTCACTCAAGTGTATACGGTAAAGTAGTTGAGATAACAGATGCTTCTATATTTATAGAGGCTGATGAAAATCAACCTGAAGAATTTGTAAAGATAAAAGATACGGACACTTACCTAGAAGCTATACAAGAAGCTGGTGTAGTTGGAGCTGGTGGAGCAGGTTTTCCTACTCATGTTAAATTAAAAGGTGAATTACCTGGTGGAGTAGTAATAGCAAATGCCGCTGAGTGTGAGCCAATCCTTGAGCATAATATGAAATTTATGGAGCAACATCCAGAAGTTATAGTAAAAGGCTTAAAATACATGCTAGAAATGACTAAAGCAGATAAAGCTTATATAGCTATAAAACAACATCACAAAGAGGCTGTTGTTGCTTTAGAAAACGCTTGTAAAAATGAGCCAAATGTAGAAGTTAAGTTTTTATCTAATATGTATCCAGCTGGTGATGAGAGAGTTATCATTAGAGAATTATTAGGTGTAGAATTAGTACCTGGACAATTGCCACTAGAGGCAAATGCTATAATATCAAACGTTGAGACTATAAAGAATATAGTTGCTGCAATTGAAGATAGAAGACCAGTTATTACTAAAGACTTAACAGTAGCAGGAAGAGTTAAAGGTGCAGAAAACAAAGGACACGTATTTTTAGATGTTCCAATAGGAATGCCTGTAAAATACTTTATCGAAGAAGCTGGTGGGTTTATTAAGCCATATGGGGAAATCGTTTTAGGTGGACCTTTTACTGGTAAACACGGTGAAGAGGATAGTCCTGTTGTTAAAACACTTGGAGGAATATTAGTTTCAATGCCATTCCCAACTACTAAGAAAAAGTTAGGAATAATTGCATGTGAATGTGGAGCACAAGAAGCAAGATTAGAAGAAATAGCTTCTATGATGGATGCTGAAATAGTTGCAGAAGCAAGATGTAAGAGAATGGTTGAAGTTAATGGAAGATATAGATGTGACTTGCCTGGAATCTGTCCAGGACAAGCTGAAACAGTTCTTAAGCTAAAAAGTCAAGGCGCTGAAGCTGTACTAGTAGCTAACTGTGAGGATTGAACTAACACAGTTATGCAAGTGGCACCTAGGTTAGGATTGCCAGTATACCATAGTACAGACCATACTTTAAGAGCGGCTGGACATAGACTATATAGAAGAAAAAAATAACAGAGGAGGTATTTTAATATGTCAATAACTGTAGAAACAGCGAAAGCTCATGAAAATGACCCAGCAGTATGCTGCTGTAGAGCTGAGGCAGGGACAGTATTAGAACCATCAAATTTAGAAGATCCAGCTATATTTGCGGATTTAGAAGATTCAGGATTATTAACTATTTCAGACGAATGCTTAAAAATTGGTCAAGTTTTAGGAGCGAAATTAGTGAAAACTGTAGACGCTTTAATGCCAATAACAGCTGCTGATTTAGACGCAGTGATTCCAATGGAAGGTGTAGAAGAAGCAGCACCAGCAGTAGAAGAAGCTCCAGTTGCTGATGTAGTAGAACCAGTTGCTACAATAGCACCAGTAGCACCAGTAGCTCCAGTTGCAGCCGCAGGACAAACTGTTAAGATTCATATAGGTGAAGGAAGAGATATAAACTTAGAAATTCCTTTAGGTGTAGCAGCTCAAATGGGCGTTGTTCAAGCACCAGCAGTAGAAGCAGCAGCAGTAGCTCCAGTTGCAGCAGCAGAAGTAGCAGCTCCAGCTGATGAAATCAAGTTACTTAGAAGTTTAAAGAAAACTCATTATAAAATAGAAAAAGTTGAATTTGCTGATGAAACTAAAATAGAAGGAACTACTCTTTTCTTAAGAAAAGCAGAAGAACTTTGTAAAGAAGCGGAAGAAACTGAAGAGTTAGTAAAAGATTTCCAATTAGAAATAATAACTCCAGCTGATTACGGTAAATACAGTGAAGCTGTAATGGACATTCAACCAATAGCTACTAAAGAAGATGGTGAGCTAGGAGAAGGTGTAACTAGAGTAATGGACGGCGTTGTTATGGTTCTTACAGGAACTGACGAAAACGGAGTTCAAATAGGTGAATTCGGTTCTTCAGAAGGTGTTCTTGAAACTAACATCATGTGGGGAAGACCAGGTGCTGCTGACAAAGGTGAAATATTCATAAAAGGTCAAGCAACTATAAAAGCTGGAACTAACATGGAGAGAGTTGGACCATTAGCTGCTCATAAAGCTTTCGACTACATTACACAAGAAATAAGAGAAGCTTTAAAGAAAGCTGACAATTCTTTAGTTGTAGATGAAGAAGTTATAGAGCAATACAGAAGATCAGGAAAGAAAAAAATAGTTGTAATAAAAGAAATAATGGGACAAGGTGCAATGCATGACAACTTAATATTACCAGTTGAGCCAGTTGGTACATTAGGAGCTCATCCAAACGTTGACCTTGGAAATATACCAGTTGTTCTTTCTCCACTTGAAGTATTAGATGGTGGTATACATGCACTTACTTGTATAGGACCTGCTTCTAAAGAGATGTCAAGACATTACTTCAGAGAGCCACTAGTAATAAGAGCTATGGAAGATGAAGAAGTAGATTTAGTAGGAGTTGTATTCGTTGGTTCTCCACAAGCAAACTCTGAGAAATTCTATGTATCTAAGAGATTAGGAATGTTAGTTGAATCTATGGAAGTTGACGGAGCTATAATAACAACTGAAGGATTCGGTAACAACCATATAGACTTCGCTTCTCATATAGAGCAAATAGGTATGAGAGGAATACCTGTAGTAGGTGTAACATTCTCAGCTGTTCAAGGTGCTCTAGTTGTTGGTAATAAGTACATGACTCACATGGTTGATAACAACAAGTCTAGACAAGGTATAGAAAACGAAATACTTTCAAATAATACTTTATCACCAGAAGATGCTATAAGAGCAATGTCTATGCTTAAGACAGCTATGGTTGGAGAAGAAGTTAAGGCTCCAGAAAGAAAATGGAATGCTAACGTTAAATTAAATAACGTTGATGCTATAGAAAAAGCTACTGGAGAGAAAATAGTTCTTGAAGAGAACGAACAATCTCTACCAATGAGTAAAAAGAGAAAAGAAATCTACGAAGTAGACGAAGCTTAGTAACTAATATAAATGAATTTGGCAAAGAGAGGAAAATGTAGTATGGATAGATTAAAGTATATATCTTCAGAAAGAATGTACGAGGGAATAATAGTAGAAATCACTGAAGCCAGTGTAACTATAGACCTAAAAGGTAGACTTGGACAATTTAAGATACCGCATAGAATGCTTATAACTGAAGATAAACCTAAATTAGGTCAGGAAGTTGGTTTTCTGTTAAGCTATCCGGAAGTATTGGATCCAGAGCCAAACCAGGATTACTTAAACAACATGGAAAGAGAAAGACAAACTAGAGAAGCAATCCAAAACAGAATGCAAGAAAAAAATAAGTAAATTATAAATTAGATGTTTTAAATATAGAAGGGAGAGGAAATAAATGAGTCTTACATCAGTAAAAGGACTTCAGTCTGAAATTTTCGTACCAATAACACCTCCTCCAGTTTGGACGCCTGTAACTAAAGAATTAAAAGATATGACAATTGCTTTAGCTACAGCAGCAGGTGTACATTTAAAGAGCGACAAGAGATTCAATCTAGCAGGAGACACAACTTACAGAATTGTTCCTGATACAGCTAAAGTTGAAGAATTAATGGTATCACATGGTGGATACGATAACGCAGATGCTAATAGAGACATAAACTGTATGTTCCCTATAGATAGATTACATGAATTAGCTAAAGAAGGTTTTATAAAAGCTATAGCTCCAATGCACTACACATTCATGGGTGGTGGTGGAGACCAAACAGCATTCACTGAAAAAACTGGACCAGAAATAGCTCAAAAGCTTAAAGAAGAGGGCGTTGACGGTGTAGTTATGACAGCTGGCTGAGGTACTTGCCATAGAACTGCCGCGATCGTGCAGAGAGCCATAGAAGAAGCTGGTATACCAACAATAATGATAGCAGCTCTTCCTCCAGTAGTTAGACAAAACGGATCTCCTAGATCAGTTGCTCCATTAGTTCCAATGGGTGCTAACGCTGGTGAACCAAATAACATAGAAATGCAAACAGGAATTCTTAAAGATACTTTAAGACAATTAATAGCGATACCTTCAGCTGGTAAGATAGTTCCATTACCATATGAGTATCACGCTAGTATCTAGTAGATAATAGTCAAAATATAAAGCCCTGCTTCTTAAATATTAAGAAGTAGGGCTTACAAATAAAGGTGAGTTTAATGGAAGAAAAAATATTGAGAAGGCTTGTAATTAAGCCATTTCACATTAATGAAGTTAAATCTGGACCGAAGACTAAAATAAATAAAAACGAACTTACAATAAATGTTAGTAAAGTTGATGAACTACTTTCGAATTGTGAATTGATAACAGATATAAAACTAGATATAATTAAACCAGGTGACCATGATAGAGAAATAAATACTATTATGGATATAATACCGATATCTACGAAAGTATTAGGAAGAATTGGAGAAGGAATTACACATACTCTAACAGGCGTTTATATTATGCTTACCGGAGTAGACGAAGATGGTAGACAAATGCATGAATTTGGATCATCTGAAGGTATACTTAGTGAACAAATGATATTTGACAGATGTGGTACTCCATCCAAAGACGACTATATAATACATATGGATGTTACACTAAAAGGTGGATTGCCATTTTCAAGAAGTTTAGCTCAAGAATCTTTCAAAGTGTGCGATGAATTTATACAAGACATTAGAGAAATTTTAAAAAAAGAAGACGGGCGTAATGCTGTAGAATCTCGTGAATATTTTGACAAAATTAGACCTAATGCTAAAAAAGTAGTCATCGTTAAACAAATTGCGGGACAAGGAGCTATGTATGACAATCAATTATTTTCTGATGAACCTAGTGGATATCATGGGGGTACATCTATAATTGATATGTGTAACGTACCTATGATAATTTCACCAAATGAATACAGGGATGGCGCTCTTAGAGCCATGACTTAAAGGAGGAGAAAAAATGGGAATAGGACCTTCAACTAAAGAAACCTCTCTCCATCACTTTAGAGATCCTCTTTTAGATGTTGTAGGAGATGACAAAGATGTTGATTTTGTAGGCGTTGTTGTACTGGGTACACCTCAAGACAACAAGTACAAAAACTTTGTTGGACAAAGAACAGCAGCATGGTTAGAGGCTATGCGTGTAGATGGAGTTATCTTATCTTCTGATGGTTGGGGAAACTCACATGTTGATTACGCTAATACATTTGAAGAAATAGGTAAAAGGGACATACCTACTGTAGGAGTTACTTTTAATGGTGTTCAAGCAAAATTTGTAGTTACAAATCAATACATGGACACAATAGTAGATATTAACAAATCTAAAGATGGAATAGAGACAGAGGTTGTCGGAGAAAACAATACAAACGAAATTGACGCCAAGAAAGCGCTTGCATTTTTGAAACTAAAGATGAGAAACCATGAAAAATAAAGAGGCGATTTAGGAGTTTCAGAGAACTTTATAAGTAAGGATTTTTATATAATCGTACTTTTAGTTGGGTCGAATCAATGGAACCGATTGCGATAGTATCTTTAGAAAATGTTTGGCAATCATCATATTGATTTTGCGAACGTAATATAGGGCTTAGAAAAGATAGATATAGTAACTGTTGATAACAGTTATGGGAAATCATGGGCTTATTTTTAAAGATAAGTATATGGATACCATAGTTGATTTTTATATATCAGAAGGCCATGAAGAGACTGAAATTATTGGCCAAAATAATGTAGAAGAAATAGATGCCAAAAAGGCATTGGCTTTTCTAAAACTCAAAAAGTGTAGTAGAAAAGTTAAAGAGGCTTAAAAGGCAAATAAAACTAAGGGGGAATTTTAAATGAAATTCAGCAGAAGTATTCAAGCAATTGACTCTCATACAGCTGGAGAGGCAACAAGAATAGTAGTAGGTGGAATACCTAACATAAAAGGTAACACAATGGCTGAGAAAAAGGAATTCTTAGAGAAAAACTTAGATCATATAAGAACTGGTATAATGCTTGAGCCTAGAGGACACAATGATATGTTTGGATCAGTAATGACTCAACCTTGTGATCCAGAAGCAGACTTCGGTGTAATCTTCATGGACGGTGGAGGATACTTAAATATGTGTGGACATGGTACTATTGGTGCTATGACAGTTGCAGTTGAGACTGGTGTTGTTCCAGTAACTGAGCCTACAACTCACATAGTTATGGAAGCTCCTGCAGGAATAGTAAGAGGAGATGTTTCTGTTGTAGACGGTAAAGCTAAAGAAGTTTCTTTCTTAAACGTGCCAGCGTTCTTATATAAAGAAGGTGTAGAAGTTGAGTTACCAGGTGTTGGTACAGTTAAATTCGATATATCATTTGGTGGAAGTTTCTTTGCGATAATCCATGCTAGCCAATTAGGATTAGAGATAGTACCAGAAAATGCTGCTAAATTAACAGAATTATCTTTGAAATTAAGAGACATCATAAATGAAACTATAGAAATACAACATCCAACTTTAGCTCATATTAAAACAGTAGACCTTATAGAAATCTATGATGAGCCAA
This sequence comes from Metaclostridioides mangenotii, assembly GCF_018917235.1. Classification (GTDB taxonomy): domain Bacteria; phylum Bacillota; class Clostridia; order Peptostreptococcales; family Peptostreptococcaceae; genus Metaclostridioides. The sequence continues at coordinate 315,410 of NZ_JAHLOF010000002.1, read as the reverse complement.
CTCATCCAGAAGCAACTTACAAAAATGTTGTTATATTTGGACAAGGTCAAGTGGATAGATCTCCATGTGGAACTGGTACAAGTGCTAAACTTGCAACTCTATATGCAAAAGGTGAATTAAAAATAGGAGAAAAGTTTGTATATGAAAGTATACTAGGAACTTTATTCAAAGGTGAAATAGTAGAAACTACAAAAGTTGGAGATTTTGATGCTATAATACCAAAAATAAGTGGTTCTGCTTACATGACAGGATTCAATAACTTTATGTTTGATGATGAAGATCCAGTTAAATACGGTTTTATTTTAAAATAAGTAAAGTTTTAACAAGATTTTGAATACTATAGAGTAGCATAACAAATATTTGCTACTCCATAGTTAAATCAAAGTCTAGGTATTATGTACGGAGTAAATTATCAGAATATACAAAAAAAAGAAAGGGGACTTGAGATGATAGTCAACATAGTGCGTGGTTTGTTTGTTGCATTTGCAGCATTTTTCGGAATTATATTTGGTAAAGACGTGGCAAAAGCTAATAAAGAAGGTAAAATGGAACAAGATATTAGCTTTGGTAAATCTGTCGCCACAGGTTTTGTGACTGACTTTGGTGACACTTTGGGTATAGGTTCTTTCGCACCTACAGTAGCAATGTTTAAGTTTTTAAAGATTAAAGTACCTGATAGACTAATACCAGGAACTTTAAATGTTTGTCATACAATACCAGTACTTTTAGAGGCATTTATATTTACAGCAGTTATCAAAGTTGATCCACTTACACTTACAGTATTAATAGCGTCAGCGGTTGTTGGATCATATATCGGAGCAGGAATAATAGCTAAACTGGACGAGAAAAAAGTTCAATTAATAATGGGGATAGCATTAGCAGTTACAGCAATTATAATGTTATTATCTCATCCTTGGATTGACATGATGCCAGGAGGAGGAACTGCAACAGGACTAACAGGAGTTAAACTTGTTATAGGTGCAGTTGGTAACTTTATACTAGGTGCTTTAATGACAGCTGGTATAGGATTATATGGACCATGTATGGCACTAGTTTATTTCTTAGGAATGTCTCCTGACGTTGCTTTCCCAATAATGATGGGATCTTGTGCAATGTTAATGCCAGTTGCAAGTTCTAAGTTTATAAAAGAAGAAGCATACAGCAAAAAAGCATCTCTAGGTATAGCACTAGGCGGTATAGTTGGGGTTATAGTTGCAATTAAGTTCTTCCAAGGTTTACCTATGGATATACTAAAACTTCTAGTTGTTGCAGTTATCGCTTACACAGCTGTTACTATGTTAATGTCAGCTTCTAAAAAGAAAGCTGAAGTTCAATAAAAGGCTGTAATTTTGTTAAAAATTTATTAGAAAACTATGTTAGTTTTAATATTATAAAAATAGTAGATTATAATCGATCTACTATTTTTTTTGCTTTTTAATTGATATCAAATATACAAAACATCGGAGGATTATAATGGTAGTACTAGGATGCGATTGTATTATTTAATTTAAGGATTTGATATTGAAGATTTAACACAAGAATATATAAATATTATTTTTAAAAAAGTTCTAATTAAAAAGCCAAAATAAATACTTAAGTATTTGTAATAAAAGGCCTTCAAGTTAAATATATTTATTGTATAAGTGAACAAGAAAACATAAGAATTTAACAATTTGGAGGGATAAAATATGATATCGATTAATACTGAAAACAACATTGTAAACTTAAGAGGGGAGCTAGATAGTGAGCTAAAGTTTAGCCATGAAATTTTTGGAGAAAAATTTTATAATATTGATATAAAAATAGATAGATTGAGTGATTCATTTGATATACTTCCAATAACGATTTCTGAAAGATTACTTCAAGATATTGATATTGAAAAACAAAATATTGTGAATGTCACAGGACAACTTAGATCATATAACAAATCAATAGATAATAAAAATCGATTAATACTTACAGTTTTCGTTAGAGAAATAACACTTGCAGAAGAAGATAATAAAGATCCAAATAGCATTTTTTTGGATGGGTACATATGTAAAAATCCAGTATATAGACAGACGCCTTTAGGAAGAGAGATTACAGATCTTCTTGTAGCTATAAATAGACCGTATAACAAATCTGATTACATACCAACAATAGTTTGGGGAAGAAATGCAAAGTTTGCTAAAAATCTGAACGTCGGGGATAGGATACAACTTTGGGGTAGAGTTCAGAGCAGAGGATATGAAAAAAAATTAGATAACGGTGAGGTTCTTAAAAAAGTAGCATACGAGGTTTCTATATCAAAAATTAAGAAACTTTATGAAAATAATAACGCATAACCCGAGTGATTTAACCAATTAAAATTGCTCTATTTATTGAAATATGAACAGTTATTAATGTTTGTTTTAAATGAAAACTTCAATAAAAAAAATATTTTTGATTTACTATTGAATAGTTGAGTGCCACTTAGTATAATGTATCTTGTACATTATTTTAGAGAGAGGATTAAAGAGGTGAAATAAGTGAAAAGCATGTTACTTCAGGTGAGCGAGCATAACACCAAAGCATCAGGCGAAACTGATGAAATAAGATGTTTTTTAGAGAAAGTAAAGTACAATGTAGGGGAAAGAATTTTATTAGTAGGTAGAATTGGGAGCCTAGGTAAAAGACTTAGAATGTATGGAACCTCTGTTACAATACTTGAAGATGGTAATTACGAAGATGTTTGCTATTCTTTAGTACACAATGAAAACTGTAATGTTGTCAAAGGTACACTAGAATATCTACCATTTGAGGATAATTATTTTGACAAACTTATAGTTGTATATCAATTAGACGAGATACAAAACTTTAAAAAAGCATCATCTGAGATTAGAAGAGTTTTAAAAAATGAAGGAGATTTAATTATTGAAGATTTAAATTTCAAAAATTTAAAAGTAAAATTAGAATACCTTAAAGATAGATTTTGCGGACTTCACACTAAGTTTTACTACCCACATGAAGTTTTTAATGCATTTCTAAACCTTAACTTTGAAGGAAAGTTAGAAGAATTTAGAACAAATAAATACATTTATATAGGAAAAAGAAGATAAATGAGTTAATATATAAATATAGATACAACATGGAAAAGACTAGGCTAATAGCCTAGTCTTTTCTTAATAAGGAGAGTAGATTATGGGCGTAGAATATAGGATAATAGTAGTAGTGATGTTGTTTGTAATGTTGATCTCTATTCAGTTTACTATGAATAAAATATTAGTTGTGTTGAAAGATATAAGAGAGATACTTTTAATTAGAAAAAATAGGGATAGAGATTAATAAGAGTAGAATAAATTAATAGGGAATGATGCATATGATGGAGTTAGGATATATAAAAGAGGATATACAAAATATAGCATATGCTATTGAATCTGTGCTAAATATAGATGTAACTATAGTTAACAGTAATTTAGTGAGAATCGCGGGGACAGGTATATATCTAGATAAAATAGGCGAAAGAGTAAACGAGTACTCTGCATTCAAAAAATCATATAAAGAGCAATCCATTATTTTTATAGATGATCCTCAGAGTAGTGAAATTTGTAAAGAGTGTTATGGTAACAAAAACTGTATGGAGTTTGCAGAGGTATGCTGCCCAATTGTATATGAAGATAAATCTTACGGTGTTATAGGGCTTATAGCATTTACCGAAGAACAAGCGCAGATAATTAAAGGAAAAGAAAATGATCTTATAAATTTTCTGGGTAAGATGGCAGATCTTATATCGAGTAAACTAAAGGCGCATATTAAGACTTACGAGTTGGATTTAGAGAAAAAGAAATTAGAAACTTTGTTTGATAATATGGATAAAGCAGTAGTATCAATTGATGTAAATGGAAAAATAGATAAGTACAATTCTAAATTCATACAGATATTTAATTTAAAGAATGAGATGACTGGAAAAAATATTTTTAGAGAGTTGGAATTTATAAATAAACCTTCTATTGATAATTTCAAAAAGAATAAATCTTGTGGCTTTTTTTACAGAAGAAATGGACATGACTCAAAAGGTATTTATAATATGAATAAGATAGAGTTACAAGGAGCATTAAAAGGTTATGTCATAGACTTTATTGATAAAAAAGATGCAATTAAAAATTACAATAAGATGAACAAGGATTACAGGATAAAATTAGATAATATTATTGGAAGTAGTAGTGCTATTATGAAATCTAAGAAAGAGGCTTCAATGGCATCTAAATCTACATCTACAGTTCTAATTACAGGAGAAAGTGGCACAGGTAAAGAATTATTTGCCAGGGCTATTCATAACCATAGTGACAGAGTAGACAATCCATTTATCACTATAAACTGTGCAGCAATTCCAGATAATCTTCTTGAGAGTGAGTTATTTGGTTATGAAGAGGGAGCTTTTACAGGGGCTAAGAAAGGTGGAAAGATAGGAACCTTTGAACTTGCTCACAAAGGAAGTATATTTTTAGATGAGATAGGAGATATGAGCCTTCATCTACAGGCAAAGTTACTTAGAGTACTGCAGGAGAAGGAGCTAAATAAGCTTGGAGGCAAATCTAATATATATGTGGATGTAAGGATAATTGCTGCGACAAATAAAGATCTAGAAAAAATGGTGGAAGAAGGAACATTTAGAGAGGATCTTTACTATAGATTAAATGTAATACCTATAAAACTTCCTAGTCTAAGAGAACGTAAAGAAGACATTCCGCAGATAATTGATTATATGATAAAAGAATACTCTAAAAAACTTGATAAAGACGTTGAAGGCATTGAAGAAAGTGTTGTTAATACTATGATCAATTACAGATGGCCAGGTAATATTAGAGAGCTTCAGAATATTATAGAGTACAGTGTAAATATGTCTTCATCAACAATAATAACTACAGATGTAATTCCTAAAAAAATAAAAAATATGGATTTTATTCCAGATGAAAAAGATGAAAGTATTATTAAGTTGGACGAATTAGAGAGAAGAGAGATAATAAAAGCTTTAAATAAATATAAAAAGTATAAAAAAGACAAAGATTTAGCTGCTAAATCTTTAGGTATATCTAGATCAACACTTTATAGAAAACTTGAAAAGTATGAAATAATCCCAAATTGAGACTAAATCCCATTCTGGGATTATTTTGTTTCTTTTTGAATACATTTAATTCACCTTATATCAAAACATGAAACGAAAATCTTTGAAAGCATTGTAATTACTGGTTTATAGGAATTATAAAAACGGTTTTAACTTGGCATGGAACTTGCTTTTATATAAATTATAAATAAAAAATTAACATTTTGGAGGGGAAATGATGAGAGATATAAGAGCAGAATTAATAGATATGTTGAAAGCAGAAGTTAAGCCCGCAGTTGGATGTACAGAGCCAGTGGCACTTGCTTTAGCTTGTGCAAAAGCAAAAGAATTACTAGGAGAAGAAGTTTTAGAAAATGAGATGTTGGTTAGTCCTAATATCTACAAAAATGGTATGGGAGTAGGAATACCAGGATCTAAGAGAGCGGGTCTTAAAATAGCAGCAGCAATGGGAATAATCGGCGGACATTCTGAAAATGGTTTAAGTGTACTTGAGACTTTGACTTCTGAGGAGGTTGAAGAGAGTGAAACATATATGGACAACAATCCTATTTCAGTATCACCAGCAGTTACTAAAGAAAAAGTATTTATACAAGTTATACTTAAAGGAAAAGAACACAGTGCTAAAGTAAAAATAAGAACAAAACACGATAACTTCACATTCTTAGAGAGAGATGGAGAAGTTTTATTAAACAATGAAGTAGATCGAAAAATACAAGCAACTTCAACAGATACAGAAGTAAAACTTATGGATACCGTAACAATAAAAGAACTTATTGAAAATGTAGAAAAAATAGATTTTAAAGATATAGAGTTTTTGCTTGATGGTGTGAAAATGAATGAAGAAATGGCAAGTATTGGGTTAGATCAAAAGGTTGGTATAGGTGTTGGATATGGAATTAAAAAATCAATAGAAGAAGGATTGCTAAATGATGATTTAATCAACCATGCAATGATGCTTACAGCAGGAGCATCTGATGCTAGAATGGCAGGTATAAAAATGCCTGTTATGAGTTCTAATGGGAGTGGAAACCACGGTCTTACTGCGATACTTCCAATAGTAGCTTATAATGATAAATTTCCACAAACAGATGAGAAATTAGCAAGAGCTTTAGCTATATCTCATTTAGTTACTGGATTCATTAAGAATTTTACGGGAAGATTATCAGCAGTATGTGGATGTGGTGTTGCAGCATCAACTGGAGCAGCTGCAGGTCTATCTTGGCTAATGGATTCAACCCAAGATCAAATTGAAGGGGCTATAGAAAATATGATAGCTGACTTAAGTGGAATGATATGTGACGGTGCAAAACCAGGTTGCGCTCTTAAATTATCATCTGCAGCTTCAGCAGCTATGCAAAATGCAATAATTGCTAAGCAGGATTGTTTAGTTCCTTCTCAAAATGGTATAGTAGGTAGTACTGTAGAAGAGAGCATAAAAAACTTGGGTAGAGTTAGCGATAAAGGAATGTCTGTTACAGATGAAGTGATACTAAATGTAATGGATGATATGAATAAAGTGAAGTAATAATGCTCTAAGAAATATTAAAATGTATCTTTAGTATAAATACCTGCGTAGTGTATGTTAGACAAAGAGCGTCTAAGAATGCAATACGCAGGATTTTTATATTCAAGATATACTACTATTTTAACTTACTTAGAAGAAAATAAGAAAGATTAAATCTCAATAGTTTAAATGTATGCAAAGTTTAGTTAAGGGCATATAATAGTTGTATGTTTTATTTTTATTACATATTATAATGTTTCATGTGTTACGAAACAATTAGGAGGTATTTTATATGTTATCGCTAAACGAGGATGATATTAAAAAAGTATTTACTATGCAAGATACTATTGAAGCTGATAAAGAAGCTTTTAGAATATTTACTGAAAAAAAAGCGTAGTTCCTTTGAGAACAAATATTCATGCGCCTAAATATTTTTTAAATCCGTTGGAATATCAGTACAAGATGTTGTAACAGCAAAGAAAATTTATGACAAAGCAGTTGAAAAAGAAATAGGAGTAAAATGGTTTTAAAAAGGTAATGGTTTAAAAAAAGTAATGAATAAATTGAATTTTAAAGAACCCATGTAATGCATATTAGAAAAATCAACTAAGTTGCGATATACGGGTTCTTTTTTATAAAATATTTAATTACACTTTATAACATTCTTAATTAGTTTATATTTAAAACATCTTTCATTTCGTAAAGTCCATCGGTTTTATTTTGTAAATATTCCGCTGCAGCTAGTGACCCCTTAGCAAAAATCACATCGGATTGGGCTTCATGTGTTAGAGTCATAACTTCACTGTCGCCTGCAAAGATTACATCATGATCGCTTACAATTGTTCCACCTCTTATTGCATGTATTCCTATTTCGTGATTATTTCTTTTAGCATCTCGCCCGTGTCTTCCATATGTATTGTATTTTTCGGGATGTACTTCTTTTATAGCATTTGCTAGCATTGATGCAGTACCACTTGGAGCATCTTCTTTCCTATTGTGATGCTTGTCTATTATTTCAATATCAAAGTTTTTTAATAGTGTTGCTGCATTTTTTACTAGTTCTATAAATATGTTAACTCCTAGTGATGTATTTGAAGATAGGAGTATTGGTATCTGCTTTGATGCGATGTCTATTTGATCTAAGTCTTCTTGAGAATATCCGGTAGTAGCTAGTACTATTGGCGTCTTATTTGCTAGCGCATATTTGAGAATAGAATCTAGGTTTGAAGGATGTGAGAAGTCTATGATCACGTCACATTTTTCTTCAACGTAGTCCATACGTTTATACAGTTTGTTTTTTCCGTCATATGATCCGTTATTTAATGATCTTGATACTCCACAAACTAGCTCTAAGTTCTCGTTTTCATCTATACATTTTGTCAGTATAGTTCCATTTGTGCCGTTATATCCACTTACTATAATCTTTAACATGTTATCCTCCTACTAAATTAATTTATCATATTGCTTATAAATGTTGAACTAACTTAAGTGTAGCATAGTTTTTGGTAGGTATAAAGAAAATAGTAATCGTAATTAGATAAAGAGTGATTATTAATTAAATAATTGTATAAAATTATACATGATAAAATATCTCTGCATAAAAAAGATCTGAAATTCGATATTATCAAATTTCAGATCTTGCAATTTGTTTTAACTAATATTAAGACTAAACGAATTAATCTAAGTTTCTTAAGTCTTCCATAAGTTTAGTTTTATCTTGTGTTTTTTCGTCCTTCATTTTTATTACTTTTGCAGGTGAACCAGCTACTACGGTACCAGCCTCTACATCAGTAGTTACTATTGATCCAGCCGCTACTACAGCGCCTTTTCCTATTCTTACACCCTCAAGAACTACTGCGTTAGCTCCAATTAATACTTCATCTTCTACGATAACTGGAGTTGCTGAAGGTGGCTCAAGTACTCCTGCTACTACAGCTCCTGCTCCAAGATGAACATTTTTGCCTAGTGTTCCTCTTGCTCCGATTACTGCATTCATATCTACCATAGAACCTTCTCCTACCACAGCCCCTATGTTGATTACAGCACCCATCATTACTACAGCGTTCTTTTCGATAGTTACCATGTCTCTAATTATAGCCCCTGGCTCTATTCTTGCATGTTCGTGTAATGTATTTTTAAGTGGTATTGCTGAGTTTCTTCTGTCAAATTCTATATGCATATCATGCTCTGAAATCTTGTATTTGTCTAAGAATCCCATTATTTTATCGTAGTCTCCGATAAATACATAAGAACCATCATTTCCAAATACTTTGAAATCATTACTTGTTACTTTTTCCACTGAAGTTGAATTAACGTAGATTTTAACAGGCGTCTTTTTCTCTACTTCTTTGATGTACCTTGCTATTTCGTAAGCGTCATTTAAATTTACCATTTGTTTTTCTCCTTATTTATATACTTAACATGTCGTCCATATTATATAGGCCTGGTTTTTGATCAATTAAGAACTTCGCAGCTGTTATAGAACCATTTGCAAAAATTCTACGAGATTCAGATTGGTGAGTTATTGTTAAAACCTCACTGTCACCAGCGAATATAGCATCATGCTCACCAACGATAGTACCACCACGTATAGCGTGTATGCCTACCTCATTTGTTTGTCTCTTAGCGTCTCTACCATGTCTTCCGTATGTAAACTCGACATCAGACAGGACTTCTTTTATTCCTTCTGCTAGCATTACAGCAGTTCCGCTTGGTGCGTCAACTTTTCTATTGTGATGTTTTTCTACAATTTCTATATCAAATCCTTTTAATAGCTTTGTAGCCTCTTTTACTAATTTCAACATTATATTGACACCAAGTGCCATGTTGTAAGATCTAAATACAGGAATAACCTTAGAAGCTTCTGTTATTTTATTGTTCTCTTCTTCATTATACCCAGTTGTAGCTATTACTAAAGGAGTTTTTGTTTTTAACACATATGATAAAATATTATCCAAATTTGATGGGTGGGAGAAGTCTATTACAACATCTGCGCATTCACTTATTTGAGTCATGTCTTCAAAAATTTTAAGTCCACCTTCTTGACTTGACATACCTCTAGCTGATACACATGCAAGTTCTAATGTTTCATCTTCTCTTATAGCATCGGCAAGGATTTTTCCCATTTTACCGTCATAGCCAGTTGTAATTATTTTTAACATATTTTCCTCCTATGTTACTGTAAACTATTTTACTACTTTAAATCCAGAGTTTACTAACTCATCTCTTAGTACACTTAGATTTTTCTCTTCCATTTCAGCAAGAGGAAGTCTGAAATCTCCAACTTCGTACCCTATTAAATTAAGTGCAGTTTTTACTGGAACAGGATTAACTTCTATAAATAATGCAGCAATAAGAGCATCCAATTTAAGCTGAAGTTCTTTTGATCCCTGAACATCTCCATCTATAAATTTAGCAACCATATCATGAGTTTCTTGAGGGCATATATTTGCAAGAACAGATATTACGCCATGGCCTCCCAATGATAATAGAGGTACTATAGTGTCATCGTTACCTGAGTAAATAGCAAAATCATCAGGAACTAAGCTTGCTATTTTAGCTACTTGGCCTAAATCACCACTAGCTTCTTTAACAGCAACTATATTGTCTATTTTAGCAAGTTCAGCAATTAGACTTGGGCTTATATTTACACAAGTTCTTCCAGGAACATTGTATAGTATTATTGGAAGCTTAACACTAGCTGCAATAGTTTCAAAATGAAGCTTAAGTCCGGCTTTGTTAGCTTTATTATAGTAAGGAGTAATAACTAATAATCCGTCTACTCCAAGTTTTTCGCACTCTTGACTCATAAATACTGAGTGCATAGTGTTATTAGAACCAGATCCAGCTATTACCGGTATTCTTTTGTTTACTTTTTCAACTGCGTATTTTATAAGTGCTAATTGTTCTTCAGTTGTCATAGTAGTAGCTTCACCTGTAGTACCACAAACAACGACTGCATCTGTACCATTAGCTATTTGGAACTCTAATAATTCACCGAACTTATCAAAATTTACTTTTCCATCTTCTGTAAATGGCGTTACAATTGCAACTGCAGAACCTTTAAATAACATAATCAAATACCTCCCAATTTTTTTAATTTTTATAGATATAAATAATTATACCATGTATTTTTAGTTAAATTCATTTCTATATTTATTGAAATCTCAAATATTATTTATTTTTACTTCTAGTAATTCTAAAATTAAACTAAATCGTATTCAATAACTTTTTCTGCTATTTGTATTGTATTAGTAGCGGCACCTTTTCTTATGTTGTCAGCAACTACCCACAAATTAACTCCATTGTCTATACTAAAATCTCTTCTAATTCTGCCAACATATACTTCATCGCTACCATCTACATCAAAAGCAGTAGGATATTCGTTATTCCCAGGATTATCGACTACAACAACTCCTTGAGCTGATTTTAAAGTGCTTACTACGTCATTTAACTCAAAATTGTTTTCAAATTCAACATTTATAGATTCACTGTGACCATTTTTTACAGGAACTCTTACTGTAGTTGCTGTAATTTTTAGATCGTAATTGTCTAAAATCTTCATTGTTTCGTTTATCATTTTTAATTCTTCTTTTGTATATCCATTTTCAGTAAATGAATCTATATGAGGTAGGCAGTTATAAGAAATTTGATGAGGGTAGAATCCTGTAGGATTTCCTTCCATGCCTTTTTCTAAGTCCTCAACACCTTTTACTCCAGATCCAGATACAGCTTGGTAAGTAGAGTATATTACTCTTTTTATTTTAAATTTGTCATCTAGAGGTTTTAGTGGAACCAAAGCTTGTATAGTAGAGCAGTTTGGATTTGATATAATACCTTTATGGTTTTTTATAGCTTCAGGGTTTACTTCAGGTATTACTAATGGAACATCTGGGTCCATTCTCCAATGACTTGAGTTGTCTATAACTAAAACACCTTTTGAGCTAGCTATAGGTGCATACTTTTCACTAATTGTGCCACCAGCAGAAAACAATGCTATTTGAATTCCTCTATCTGTAAAAGAGTCTTCAGTAAGTTCTTCTACAGTATATTCTTTACCAGCATAATTTACCTTAGATCCAGCTGATTTCGCTGAAGAAAATAAAAATAAATTATCTATAGGGAAATTTCTTTCTTCTAAAACTTTTAGAAAAGTTCTTCCGACCATGCCTGTTGCACCGACAATTGCTAAATTAACTTTTTTCATACAATCCACCTCATTGCTTATATTTATATTTAAAATTCTTTTATTTGTAGATCATTAAACTTGCTTTACTCTATTATATGAATAAGTTTTTGCTATGTAAATTGCGATTACTGCCGTAAACATTGTAAAATATGCCTTAAATATCCTCTTTGAATACAGTATCCATATAAAAGTCTATAACCATACAAATAAAAAACGTACAAAGGTATACTTTGTACGTAATTATTCCAATTCAAAGTAAACCCTGTAGCTCACCACTTAAAAAAGCGACAGTATTACATATATTATATGTAATCCCAGAAGACACCTTTGCACAGTGCCAACTTCGGCCACAACCCCTTTCTTCAATGATCAAAACTCGCCAGCTCATATTGAATACTCTTTGTTGAAGCGCCTCTACCCTAGGTTATAGGTTATTTAATTACATTAATGATAATACAAAAATAAGATAAAATCAACTTAATATTCGTATAATTATTTATTACATATTAAATACACAAAATTTATATAGTAGAAAAATGATTATGTTACATAGTTAAAGTTTAAAAATATACCATAAGTTTTATATTTTAGTGTGTAAATTATAAGATATATATGAAATTGTTTTAAAAGTGTTGTATTTAACATAAATTAGCTTTTTATTACAATTATTATGTATTGATTGTTTAAATTATGTATAATATAATTAGATGTCAAAATAAAAAATTATTATTTAAAAATGTAAATTTAGATGTAAAAATCAATTAAATATTGGGAGGTAAAAAATGGATAGTTTAAAAGAATTATTCAAGATTGGAAGTGGTCCATCGAGTTCGCATACAATGGGACCTCAAAGAGCAGCAGAGAGATTTAAAAATGAAAACCCAGATGCTGAGAGCTTTAGGGTTTATTTGTATGGAAGTTTAGCAGCAACTGGTAAAGGACATTTAACAGATTATATAATAGAGAAAACGATAGCACCAAAACATGTTGAGATAGTTTGGCAAGAAGAAATCGTTAAAGAGTTCCATCCAAATGGAATGAAACTTGAAGCTTTAGATAAAGATGGAAATGTTACTGCGGACTGGACTGTTTACTCAGTTGGTGGTGGAACTTTAGCAGAGGAAGGACAGAGAAACAGTAAAGCTAATAGTGTGTATTCTTTAGAGACTATGGACGACCTTATCAAATGGTGCGAAGAAAACAATAAGACTTTAGTTGATTATGTAGTGGAAAATGATAGTCAAGATATCCTCGATTATCTTGATAAAATCAGAGAAGCTATGAAAAATGCTGTTAAAGAAGGATTGAGCACTGATGAAGTAATCCCAGGAAAACTTAACCTTAAGAGAAGAGCGAGCAACTTCTATAATAAATATAAGGAAGATAAAGAATTTTCAACTCTAGTATATGCATATGCACTTGCTGCTTCTGAGCAAAATGCGTCTGGTAATATTATAGTTACTGCTCCTACATGTGGAGCAGCGGGAGTAATTCCAGGAATATTATTCTCAATGCAAGATCATTTCGGATACGATGATAAAAAACTAGTTGAAGCTCTTTGTATTGCTGGTATGATAGGTAATATAATCAAAACTAATGCATCAATTTCTGGAGCAGAAGTTGGCTGTCAGGGTGAAGTAGGGGCTGCATGTTCAATGGCAGCAGGTGCAGTAGCATACTTAAAAGGCGGAGACATAAGACATATAGAGTATTCAGCTGAGATAGGTCTTGAGCATCACTTAGGTATGACTTGTGATCCAGTTTACGGATATGTACAAATACCTTGTATAGAAAGAAATGCTATGGCTGCGAAGAGAGCGTATGATGCAGCTGATTATTCTTTATTGACTGATGGTCATCATTCGATAACTTTAGATCAAGTTGTTGAAACTATGAGAGAGACTGGTATGGATATGTCAGATAAATACAAAGAAACTGCTAAGGGTGGACTTGCAAAACACTTCTTCTCTTGCTAATATTTACGATAAATAACATTATAGATCGGATTGATTACTAAATCATTTATAATAATATAAATAAGGTGCTTTAAAGTTTATAAGTATTGATACTATAACTTTGGCGCCTTATTTTGAGTTTAGGATTAAGAAGAATAAATCATACTATAAACTGATAGTCTATTAAAACGATTTATGATAAAATCAGTATAATCAATAGATTTTGGAATATATTGAATCAAGATATATAAAAATATCATAAATTGGAGGAATTGTTATGTCAGAAAAATTAAATTTAGCTCAGCAGCTTTATGATCATAGACAAACTCTTAACTCAATTCCAGAGCTTGGGAGAAGTGAGTTTGAGACTTCTAAATATATAAAAAAGTACCTAGATAAATTAGGTGTAGATTACGAAACCGTTCTTGAGACAGGAGTAGTTGGGATTTTAAAAGGTAAAAATCCTAACAAAACCTTAGCTTTTAGAGCAGATATAGATGCTCTTTATAGTGATGAAGGACCGAAACATTTATGTGGTCACGATGGTCACACCTCTATTCTTTTAGGGCTTATAGAGTACGTAAATAATAATATAGATAGTTTAAATGACAATATAGTATTTATATTCCAACCAGCAGAAGAAGGCCCAGGTGGGGCAGAGGAGATTATTAAGTCTGGAGTGTTTAAAAAGTATAATATAGATGAAGTATTTGGACTTCACATATATCCAGAAATACCAGAAGGTTATATAGGGGTTAGGCCTGGATATTTTTTAGCTCAAATTGGAGATATAAATATAGATATAACTTCAAAGAGCGGTCATGGTGCGATGCCACAAACTAGTGTGGATGGAATTGTTATCGCAGGTAATTTTGTAAGTGCTCTTCAAAGTATAGTTTCAAGGAATCTAAGTCCCATAGACAATGCAGTGCTTACTATAGGGTGTATAAATGGAGGCTCTAGAAGGAATATAATAGCTGGAAACATTAGATTAGAAGGGACAATGAGGACTTTTAAGCCAGAAGTTTATAATACAATGAAAGAAAGGCTTAGAAAACTTGCAGCAGGATTTGAAGTTTCATATGACTGCAAAATTGATGTTGAAATTATTGATGATTATGAGGCTGTTAACAACGATAAGGGCTTATATAATGAATTTGTAGAAGCAGTGGGAGAAGAAAGTATAATAGTATTAGACCCGCTTATGATATCAGAAGATTTCTCATATTACCAAAAAGAAGTTCCTGGCTTATTTTTCATGCTAGGAGCTAGAAATGAAGAAAAAGGATATGTAAATAGTCTTCACAATATTAATTTCAACTTCAATGAAAAGATACTTATGAATGCAATAGAAGTATATAAAAAATTACTGAAGTTTAAAAAATCTATAGATTAATAAATGCCCCTTATGTTTTTTGTATAAAATTTTTTTAATATGACAAAAATATAGGCATAAGGGGTGGTTTTAATGAACGCTAAGAACGATAAAGATGTAAATTATAGAGGTTTTGATAATAAAAAATTAGAAGTTAACAAAATAACTAAAGTTGTAAATGGAAAAAACACTAAGATAATAACCAATAATGACTATATGAAATATGAAATAGCATCTGAACTCGGTCTGCTTGATAAAGTGAAAGAGTTTGGATGGGCAGAGCTAACTGCAAAAGAAGCAGGTCAAATAGGTGGTATCTTAACTTCCAGAAACAGAAAGAGGAAAAAAGAGGAGTATAGATAATATGGAGCAATACAGCGAGTTTGCTTTTGTATACGATGAACTTATGGATGAAGTCGATTACGACAGCTGGGTAAAATATCTTGAAAATATTATAGCCAGAGAAGGTGTGAAAGTAAAGAACGTACTTGAATTAGCCTGTGGTACTGGAAATATAACAATTCCACTTGCTAAAAAACATTACGACATTGCGGGCATAGATATCTCATATGAGATGCTAGGAGTGGCAAGAGAAAAGGCTGAAAAAGATGGTTTAGAACTTGTACTTCTTGAGCAAGATATAACAGAATTGGATTTTGATATAGAAGATCTAGATTGTATTTTATGCGCATGTGATGGGTTTAACTACATAATAGATGATGATGATTTAAGAAGTGTTTTTCAAAAAACATATAAACTTTTAAAAGATAAAGGGTTATTTATATTTGATATAAGCTCTTATTATAAATTGTCACAAGTGCTTGGAAATAATATGTATGGGGAAAATAGAGAAGACATAACATATATGTGGCAAAATTATTTTTACGAAGAAGATAATACTTTAGATATGGATCTAGCTTTTTTTATAAAGGATGAAGATGGTAAGTATAATAAGTTTGAGGAAGAACATCAACAAAGGGCTTATACGCAACAAGAAATAGTGAACCACTTAAAAGATACAGGTTTTAGTGAAATAAAGATATATGGAGATTTTACCTTTGAGGAACCAATGAATACTTCACAGAGAATATTCTTTGTATGTAAAAAGTAGTGTAATATAATTTAAAAGCTTGATTTAAATAATAATAGAATTTAAATTATAGCAGTAATATTTGGAGGAAATAAAATGAAAGATTATGTACTTAGGGCTATTGCAGGAGATGGCCAAGTTAGAGCATTTGTAGCAGATACTACAAATATGGTTGAAAAAGCAAGAGATTTACATAAGACTACTAAAGTTGCAACTGCTGCACTTGGGAGAACCCTGACAGCAACTTCTATAATGGGGCTTATGATGAAAAATGATGGCGATAAATTGACGGTTATTTTAAAAGGTGGAGGCCCAATAGGAAGTATATTGGTTACTTCTAATTCTAAAGGTATAGTAAAAGGATATGTATCCAATCCTAATGTAGAGGTAGAGGATTATCCAAATGGTAAATTAAACGTAGCTGGAGCGGTCGGTCAAGATGGAGTAATAAGAGTAATAAAGGACTTTGGATTAAAAGAGCCTTATAATGGAGCTTATCCTATAAATAGCGGAGAGATTGCACAAGACTTTACAAATTACTTTGCAATGTCTGAGCAAACTCCTTCTGTAGTTTCATTAGGAGTGTACACTAGAGAAGATGAGGTTGAATACGCTGGAGGATTTATTGTTCAACTTATGCCAGATGCAACAGAAGAAGTTATTATTCAGTTAGAAAAAAATATTGCTGAAATACCATCTGTTACTGATATGTTAAAATCGGGGTGCAAGCCTGAGGATATGCTTGAAAGAGCTCTAGTTGGATTGAATCCAAAGGTTCTAGAAAAAAATGAAGTGACGTTTGAATGTGACTGCTCAAAGGGAAGAATGGCTGAAGCGCTTATATCTATTGGTAAACACAGTTTAGCAGAACTTTTAGAAGAGGATAGGGGAGCGGAAGTAGGTTGTCAATTCTGCAATCAAAAATACAATTTTTCTGAAGATGAGCTAAAAGAGCTTATCGATTCAATTTAATGATGTGCAATAAATGATAATTAATAAATTATTATGTTTAAGTTTCCAAAATTATCAAAATAAATTCTCGTTATGATAAATTTCTCATAATGATAAGATAGTATATTGATATTTTAATTCCTGAAAAATATAGCGAAAAAAATATAATGCTGAATGTATTAGTTTTACAGAACAATAAAATAAATTAAAAAAATATTAGATAAAAATAGAAATGGCATAAGAATTGCTTTTAAAAATATAAAAGAGCATTAATAAATCATTAACAACAAAGTTAAATGATTTATTTAATTAAATAAATAAGGTTTATTAGTGTTTAAAATAATGTTCACAGAACATTATCATACTAAACTTAGCAGGAGGTGACTTAAATGTCAAAAAAAGTAATTTCTACAGAAAAAGCTCCAGGAGCAATAGGACCATACTCACAAGCTATACAAATTGGAAACATAGTTTCTACATCAGGACAACTTCCAATAGATATGGCAACAGGTGAATTAATGACTGATCCTAAGTTAGCTACTAAGGCATCTTTAGATAACGTTAAAGCGATATTAGAAGAAGCAGGTACTAGCATGGACAAAGTTTTCAAAACTACAGTTTTCGTTAAGGATCTTAAAGATTTTAATGATGTAAATGAAGTTTATGCAACATACTTCGAAAAAAATCCACCAGCAAGATCATGTGTACAAGTTGCACAATTGCCAAAAGATGCTGTTGTTGAGATAGAAGCATTGGCAATAATAGAGTAATAAAAAGTTAAGTCTACGAAAAAGTTTATATAAAATTCTATATAAAAAAATCTATCTAAAAACATTTAGCCTTTTATATTGCGAGCGATTCCGCTTTGCTGTATAAAAGGCATTTTTTTATAAAATTTTACTTAATATTGTAAATAATCGCTATATTGTCAATAACTGCTTCACCAGGATTGCTTAAATGTGATAAAATATATAGAGAGCACTATATATATAATTTAAGTTTTGATGGAGGTATGTTGATGGGAAGTAGATTGAAAGAATTCCAGCAATATATGATAAAATATACCGAAACTATCGCAAGTGTGTTAGATATAGATATAGAAATTGTAGATGATAGATTGATGAGAATAAGTGGTTCGGGAATCTACAAGTCTAAAATAGATGAAAGTGTAGTTACAGAGGGGTATATTTATAATAAAGTTATGGTGTCGGGCGAACAGATGACGGTTTTGGATATTTGTGACAGTGATGTATGTATAGAGTGCGATCATTATCAAATGTGTTTAAATAAAGTTATTATTGCTGTTCCGATTAAATATAATAATCATACTATTGGTGTAATAGGGGCAATAAGTACTGATGTAAACAAGAAAAAAGAAATTAAAAAGAAGCTTGAGACATATACAACTTTTATAAACCATATTTCTGATCTTATATCAATGAAGATTGAGGAATTTGAGATCAGTGACAATAATGATAAGATGATTACAACTCTTAGAGAAATTTTGGATCATGTCGAAAAAGGTGTAGTGATTTTAGACAGCAACAGCCATATTTCGTATATAAATAACATAGCTTTAAAGAAGCTTGGTATAAAAAGTGAGTCATTAAACAAGTTCATAACGATAAAATTACTTGAGACCTTCTCTAATGGAAAAGAGTTATTAGAATTTAAAATTGGGAAGGAAACATTTAATATTACATCGAAGAAGATACCTGTATATCCTTATCTTCCGGCTTTTGATAAAATCTTAATGTTTGATAAAACATATGCTACAAAACTAGGACATGAGATAAACACTGGCTGGGGGTTTAAAAATATAGATTCAATAGTAGGAAAATCTGAAGCTATAAAAAAGGTTAAACAGAGAACTAAAAGGCTTGCAAAGTCAAATTCAACAGTTTTGATAACTGGTGAAAGTGGTACGGGTAAAGAACTTATAGCAAAAGCGATTCATGCTGAAGGAGATAGATGGAACAAACCTTTTATAGCTATTAACTGTGCTGCTATACCAGAAAATTTACTGGAAAGTGAACTGTTTGGGTATAGCAAGGGTGCATTTAGTGGAGCTAGCAGCTCTGGAAAAGTTGGAAAATTCGAACTAGCAAATGAAGGGGTTATATTTTTAGATGAGATCGGGGATCTTCCGATGCATTTGCAAGCTAAACTCCTAAGAGTTCTGCAAGAAAGAAAGTTTGCTAGAATTGGTTCTAATAAACTTATTGATTTGGATATAAGGGTTATAACAGCCACAAACAAAAATCTACTACAACTTGTAAGTGAAGGCGAATTTAGAGAGGATCTCTATTACAGGATAAATGTAATACCTATTAATTTACCTCCTCTAAGAGAGAGAAAAGAAGATATTGAAGATATGATGATGATGTTTGTATCTAAATATTCGGTTGAATTGGACAAGAAATTAAACGAAATCAAAGAACCTGTTAAGGATATGCTCATCAATTACAACTGGCCTGGAAATGTAAGGGAGTTAGAAAATGCAGTTGAGTATATGATGAACTTGGTCGATGACGAAGGTATTATTTTTAAAGATATGCTTCCTGTAGATATATTGAACTACTACAGAGAAGACATCGATCCGATTAATGGTAGAAGTGATTCGATATTGCCTGTATCTGTCGATACGTACGTAGATGAAGTATCAGCTGATTTATTAGAAGAGGAAAACAATATACTTAAAATAAAGGATTTAGAGCTTTTATATATAAATAAATTACTAGATAAGTATGGAAGAGATACAAAGACAAAAAAGTTGTTAGCTAAGAAGTTAGGTATAGGATTAGCCACGTTGTATAGGAAATTAGAGGACGAATAAATAAATTCTCGTTATGATAATTCTCAAATTGGGAAATAGTTTTCATAACGAGAATTTTTTGTGTTAAATAAAGTTTAAGCATTATACAGAAAAATCGACAATATATATAAATGGCTTAGTCGCTACGAATAAAAAAAATATCTTTCAAATCAAAAGTTGGCATGCCAATTGCTATTATTTATATACGGAAATATATTAAAATGTAAAATATTGAAAGGAGAAAAATAAATGAAAGAATTGAAAGAAATGAAATGGAAATTAAATGATTTACCAAAAATCGAAGATAAAGAAAAGCTTATAACGTTTCTAAGCGATGAGGAAATAGGAAAAGCTCAAAAATTCCATGAAAGTTTTCCTCAATATACAGTTACTCCATTGGTAAAGTTAGAAAACTTAGCTAAAGAGATCGGTGTTGGAGGATTTTACGTTAAAGATGAGTCATATAGATTCGGATTAAATGCATTTAAAGTACTAGGCGGTTCTTTTGCTATGGGTAAATATATAGCACAAAAATTAGGAAAAGATTTATCTGAACTACCATATGACAAAATGATATCTGACGAAACAAGAAAAGAATTAGGAGAGATAACTTTCTATACAGCTACTGATGGTAACCACGGTAGAGGTGTTGCTTGGACTGCAAATAAGTTGAAGCAAAAATCTGTAGTATACATGCCAATAGGATCTACAGAGTACAGACTAAACAAAATAAAAGCTGAAGGTGCTGAAGCTAGTATTACTGACTTAAACTATGATGATGCTGTAAGATTAGCTACTGATAAAGCTAATGAAACTGGTGGACTTGTAGTTCAAGATACTGCATGGGAAGGTTACGAAGATATCCCAGCATGGATTATGCAAGGATACGGAACAATGGCTAAAGAAGCTGTAGCACAATTAAAAGATTACGGTGTAAATAGACCAACTCACGTATTTGTTCAAGCTGGAGTTGGATCATTAGCAGGAGCTGTTCAAGGACTTATAGCGAATGCTTATGATGAGTGCCCAATAACTGTAGTTGTAGAGGCTGATGAGGCTGATTGTTACTACAGATCAGCTGAAAAAGGAGACGGAAAAGCTGTAGCTGTTGGAGGAGATATGCCTACAATAATGGCTGGTCTTGCTTGTGGAGAAGTAAACACAATAGGCTTTGAAGTATTAAAGAACTATGCAACAGCATTCGTATCTGCACCAGACTGGGTAGCTGCTAAAGGTATGAGAACTTTAGGAAACCCATTAAGAGGAGACCAAAAAATAATATCTGGAGAGTCAGGAGCAGTTCCTGCAGGAACAGTACTCGAAATAATGACAAACCCAGAGTTCAAAGAATTTAGAGAAGCGATTAAATTAGATGAAAATTCTCAGGTATTAGTTATAAGTACTGAAGGAGATACTGATCCAGACATGTATAAGAGCATAGTTTGGGATGGTAACTGCCCAAGTGTTCATGGACCACATGGAAGAAAGTAATTAAAAAATTAGAACTAAAACCGGAAATAAAACTTTTAAAGAAGCTAAAAATAAATTTTATATAAAAATTAAATATGTAATAGTTGGAGGAATTAAAATGTTAGATAATGTAAGAGAAAAACAATTAACAGAAGTTTGCCAAGACTTAATAAGACAGGCAAGTGATTCAGGTCAAGAGGAAAACGTAGTCAAAGCTATAGAAGCTAACTTTGAAAAATTAGGATTCGATAGCTGGTCAAGAGATAGATACGGAAACATAATAGGGTGTATAAAAGGAAATAAACCAGGAAAGAAAATATTATTTGATGGGCATATAGATACAGTTCCAGTTCCAGATCCATCTCAATGGACTCAACCACCATATGAAGGAAAAATAGTTGATGGTAAATTATACGGAAGAGGAACTTCTGATATGAAAGGTCAACTTAGTGCAATGATGGCCGCAGTTTCATATTTCGCTAAAGATACTAATAAAGACTTTGCCGGTGAATTATATGTAGCTGGTGTTGTTCACGAAGAAATATTCGAAGGTGTTTCTGCAAGAGAAATAAGTGCTGCAGTTAAACCTGACTATGTTGTTATAGGTGAATCTTCAGAGCTAAACCTTAAAATAGGTCAAAGAGGTAGAGCTGAGATAGTTGTAGAAACTTTTGGAAAACCTGCTCACTCTGCTAATCCAGAAAAAGGAATAAACGCTGTTTACAAAATGGCTAACGTTATACAAGAAATACAAAACTTAACTCCTCCAAACCAAGGTGGTTTAGGTGATGGTATATTAGTTTTAACTGATATAAAATCTTCTCCATATCCAGGAGCATCAGTAGTGCCAGATTACTGTAAAGCTACTTTCGACAGAAGATTATTAGTTGGTGAAACTAGAGAAGGCGTTTTAGCTCCAGTTCAAGAGTTATTAGAAAAAATGATGAAAGAAGATTCAGAACTAAACGCTAAAGTTTCTTATGCATTTGCAAAAGAAATGTGTTACACAGGAAATACAATAGAAAGTGAAAGATTCTTCCCAGGCTGGTTATATGAAGAGAGTGATGAATTCGTTCAAGCTGCTTACAAAGGTTTAAAAGAAGCTGGAATAGATTGTGAAATAACTCAATACTCATTCTGTACAAACGGTAGCCACTATGCTGGTGAAGCTGGAATAAAAACTATAGGATTCGGTCCATCAAAAGAAAACTTAGCTCACACTATAGATGAGTATATAGAAGTAGAACAATTATTCTTAGGTGCTGAAGGATACTATGGTATATTAAAATCAGTTTACGGAAAATAATCTGTACAAAAGATATTTAAGTGATTGATACAAAAGAATTGGAGATGGTTTTGTGAGAACTTTAATAAAAAATGGGCTTATAATAGATGGAACTAACACGACTCCTTATGAAGGCGATCTATTAATCGAAAATGATAGAATACTTAAATTAGGTGCTAAACTAGATGAGCAAGCTGATAAAGTTATAGACGCTCAAGGGAGAGTAGTTTGCCCAGGATTTATCGATACTCATAGCCATTCAGATTTGATGATTTTAGTAAATCCATATAATGAGGTAAAAATTAGACAAGGTATTACAACTGAGGTATTGGGGCAAGATGGTATTTCCATGGCCCCATTACCAAAAGAATTTATATCTCCATGGAGAAAAAATCTTGCAGGTCTAGATGGTGAAAGCGATGAAATCGACTGGAATTATGAGACTACTGAAAATTATCTAAAAATGATGGAAGATAATGGAGTAGGTCTTAATGAGACATATTTAGTGCCTCACGGAAATATAAGAATGGAAGCAATGGGCCTTGAAGATAGACCTGCTACTAAAGAAGAAATTCAAAAAATGTGTGAAGTCACAGAGAGAGAATTAAAAGCAGGGGCTATAGGTATATCAAGCGGACTTATTTATATACCATGTGCATACTCAATGACTGAAGAAATCATTGAAATATGTAAAGTGGCTGCAAAATATGACAGACCATTTGTCGTTCACCAAAGAAGTGAAGCTGATACAATAGTACCTTCAATGGAAGAAATCATTGAAATAGGTAAAAAATCAGGAGTTAAGATACACTTCTCACACTTTAAAGTTTGTGGTAAAGCTAACTGGAAGTTCATACCACAGATGTTAGAGTTACTTGATAAAGCACAAGATGAAGGTCTTACAGTATCTCTAGATCAATATCCTTATGCAGCCGGAAGCACAATGCTCGGAGTTGTTTTACCTCCTTGGGCGCATTCTGGAGGAACAGATAAATTGATCGAAAGACTAAACAACGATGCCGATAGACAAAAGATGAAAGAAGATATAGCTAACGGAATTGAAGGATGGGATAACTTTATACAATTTGCAGGTATTGATCAAATATTTGTAACTAGTGTAAAAACTGATAAAAATAAAGATGTTATAGGTAAGAGTCTACAAGAGATAGGCGAAATGAGAGGAATAGATCCACTTGATGCTACTTTTGACTTACTTAGAGATGAAGAAAATGCAGTTGGTATGGTTGACTTCTACGGAAAAGAAGAACATGTAATTACGTTTATGAAAAGACCTGAGCAAAATGTTTGTACTGATGGACTTTTAGGCGGAAAACCACATCCAAGAGCTTATGGTTCATTCCCTAAGGTACTAGGCAGATTTGTTAGAGAATTAGGTGTCCTTAATCTTGAAGAAGCTGTATACAAAATGAGTAAAAAAGCTGCTGATGCTTTTAGAATAGCCGATAGAGGAGAACTTAAAGAAGGTTACTTTGCAGATGTAGTTATATTTAATAAAGATACAGTTAGCGGATCTGATGACTATATAGATTCAATGCAATTCCCTACAGGAATAGACTATGTAATCATAAACGGTGAAGTTGTAGTTGAGGAAAATGTTTACCATAAGATTAAAGCCGGAAAGGTTTTAAGATAAAAAACTTGAAAAAATACAACTTTAAAATAGCGGAAGAGCCTTCAGGCAAACGTTTGAAAATATAAGGGGGATAGTTCTATGTTATTAGTTGGTAACGGGAAAGTTATTACTCAAGATTCATTAAACCCATTTTTAAATGAGGGATGCGTTGTTATAGAGGACAACAAAATAGCAGATATAGGTCCTACTGCAGATATGAAAGCTAAGTACCCAAATCATGAGTTTATAGATGCTGATGGCAAAATAATAATGCCAGGACTAATAAACTCTCATATGCATATCTACAGTTCATTTGCAAGAGGTATGGCAGTACCAGGCGAACCTGCTGCTAATTTCATAGAAATTCTTGAGAGATTATGGTGGATGCTCGACAAGAAACTCACACTTGAAGATACTAAATACAGTGCTTATGCGACATATTTAGAGTGTATTAGAAATGGAGTTACGACAGTATTCGACCACCATGCAAGCCCTAATGCAATAGAAGGAAGTTTATTCGCAATATCTGATGCTGCAAAAGACTTAGGAATCAGAACATGCCTTTGTTATGAAGTATCAGATAGAGATGGCGGAAACACAATGGATCAAGGTATTAAAGAAAACGTTGATTTCATAAAACATGCTCAAAAAGATGATACTGACATGTTAAAAGGTATGTTTGGTCTTCATGCAGCGTTTACTCTTTCAGATGAGACTCTTAACAAATGTGCTACAGCGATGGCAGGTCTTAAGGATACTGGATACCATGTGCATATAGCAGAAGGTATAGATGATTTAAACATTAACCTTGAAAAATACGGTAAGAGAGTTGTAGAAAGATTAAATGAATTCGATGTACTAGGAGACAAAACTCTTGCAGTACATTGTATTTATGTAGATGATAACGAAATCAAATTACTAAAAGATTCTAACACATTTATAGTACACAACCCAGAATCTAATATGGGTAATGCTGTAGGTTGTTGTCCAGCTATAGAATTTATAAATGCAGGTATAAATGTGGGCTTAGGTACTGATGGTTATACTGCAGACATGTTAGAATCACAAAAAGTTGCTAACATAATTCACAGACATAGACTAGGAGATCCAAGAGTTGGATTTGGAGAATCTACACAAATGCTATTTGATACAAATAGAAAGATAGCAAAAGCTTACTATAAAAATGACTTAGGAATACTTAGAAAAGGCGCTTATGCGGACGTTATAGTGGTTGATTATACTCCACATACTCCGCTTAATGAAAACACTACTGCTGGACATATATTGTTTGGTCTAAGCGGAAAATGTGTTGATACAACAATTGCAAACGGAAAAGTTCTTATGAAGAATAGAGAAATAGTTGTTGTTGATGAAGATAAAATACTTGCTAAGAGTAGAGAGCTAAGCCAAAATTTATGGAATAGATAAACTATAATTTTAAAAACTCTCTCGGCTCCTTAATAGGGAGACAACAATTATTGCTGTTAGGATATAAGGAGCCGAGTTGAATAATTAATAGATAAAAAATATTTGAAATTGTTAAATTAATATTATTCAGATGATGTTCTTAAATCTATTAAATAAAGTCGAAAATCTTTATTAAGCATTTGACTGGCAATGTGCTGTCAATTCAAATAATATAACCAAAAACTTATAGGGGGTAAAGTAATGAGCGATATAATGAGACAAATTCCATTTGCTGATATAATGGATAGAGTATTGGTTGAGAAGGAAAAATACAATACTATTTACGGTGTATCTAAACTATACACTCATGAAAATGATAAAGAGCTAAATGTTTTTAACCATAAGTTAGAAAATCCACTAGGACCAGCAGCTGGGCCTCATACACAATTAGCGCAAAACTTAGTAGCTTCATACGTTGGGGGAAGTCGTTTCTTAGAATTAAAGACAGTTCAAACTTTAGATGGAGAAGATTTACCAATAGCTAAGCCATGTATACGTGCTGATGACGAATGTTACAACGTAGAGTGGTCTACAGAATTATATATACCACAAGCTTTAGAAGAGTATATTAAAGGATGGTATGCATGTAAGTTAGTTGCAAAAGAGTTTGGATTTGGTGATCCAGATGGATTCATATTCAACATGAGTGTAGGTTATAACCTAGAAGGAATACAAACTAAAAAAATAGATGCCTTTATAGAAGGATTAAAAGACGCTTCAAGCAACGATATGTGGAAAGAGTGCGAAAAATGGGCGCTTGATAACCTTGATAGATTTAAGAATGTAGATGAGGCTTTTGTTAAGTCTATATCTCCTAAAATATGTAACTCAATAACTTTATCTACAATGCACGGATGTCCACAAGATGAGATAGAGAAAATAGTTTCATATTTATTAAACGAAAAGAAAATAAACACTTACTTAAAGTGTAACCCAACATTATTAGGATATGATTTCGTAAGACAAATAATGGATGATATGGGATATGATTATATTAAATTTGATCAAAAACAATTCGATGCTGATTTAAAATTTGACGATGCTGTAGAAATGATAAAACGTCTTCAAGGCGAAGCGGTTAAAGTTGATTTAGCATTTGGAGTAAAACTTACAAATACATTCCCTGTTCACATAGAGAAAAATGAATTACCAGGTGAAGAAATGTATATGTCAGGTAAGAGTTTATATCCATTAAGTATAAACGTTGCTGCAAAACTTGCAAAAGCTTTTGACGGTAAACTTGCCATGTCATATTCAGGTGGAGCAGATACAGGAAATATCGAAAAGATATTCAACACAGGTATTTGGCCTATAACAGTAGCTACTACTCTACTTAAACCAACTGGATACAATAAAGTTAAGCAATTAGCAGATTTAGTTGCAGGATGCGATTATCCAAAGAATCAAGTAGTAGATGTAGAATTAGTTGAAAAACTAGCTAAAGAATCTATAGCTGATGAAAAATACTCAAAATCACCTACAGTTCGTGAAAAAGGATTTATATCTTTCGATGAAAACAAAAAAGTAGGTGTAGCTTGTAAAGTTGTATGCGGTAGCTGTGCTAATGTATGTCCAAATAGAGCTAACATAGTAACTATGGTTAATGGAGAAAAGAGATTACTACACATAGATGATTACTGTAACGAGTGTGGTAACTGTTACCTATTCTGTCCAGATAAGTGTACTCCGTACAAAGATCGTATAACACTATTCTCAAATAAAGGTGATTTTGAAGATAGTACAAATCAAGGATTCTTACTATTAGATGGTGACAAAGTTATGTACCGTTTTGAAGGAGAAACTAAAGAATGTGCTTTAGCAGATGCTCCAAAAGTAATAGCTGACTTTGCAGCTTCACTAAAAGATTGTCATCCTTACCTAGTGTAAGATATATATAAGACAAAATTTAATAGAATAAAAGGAAGGGAGACCAATTATGTCTCAAAATAACAGCCCTAAAATAGCTCCAGTAGATGAAAAAATGTCATTCAAAAGTGCATGGGTATTTTCACTACAGCACGTATTAGCAATGTGTGCAGGAGCGGTGGCAGTTCCCATGATGATAGGAAGTGCTGCAGGACTAGATCAAACTAGTATTGTATTTTTAATTAATGCCTGTCTATTCATGGCAGGTATAGGAACTCTCATACAAAGTGTTGGTATAGGAAATATTATAGGTGCTAGAATACCAGTAATCGAGGGAACAAGTTTTGCAGCGGTTGCGGGTATGACAGCTATAGCTACGTCATATAATGATCCGAACCTTGCAATTCAAAATGTCTTTGGAGCAGTAATAGTAGCAGGTATTTTCTGTATAGTATTAGCTCCAGTGTTTGAAAAACTAATAAGATTTTTCCCTAGTGTTGTTACAGGAACTGTAGTAATGGTTATAGGTATATCTTTATTTCCAGTTGGTATCAAATGGATCACTAACAATAAGATAGAAGCAGTTGATCCAAAGACTTTTGCACTTTCTATGGCAGTACTTGCAATAACTCTACTATCTTTTAAACTACTAAAAGGTACTTGGAACAGTGCTGCTATAATCGTAGGTATAGTACTAGGTACAGTACTTGCAATGGCAGTTGGAATGGCTGACTTCAGCAGTGTTGCTGATGCAGGATGGTTTACTATAAACACTCCATTTAAATTTGGTTTACCGCAATTTGATGTTTCAGCTATATTGTCGTTATGCTTAATCATGTTAGTACTGATGACTGAGTCAGTTGGAAATATGATAGCTATCCATGAAATGGTGGATAAAGAAGTAACAGGTAAAAACATTAAAAGAGCGTTATTTGGGGATGGTATATCTACAGCTTTATCAGGTATATTTAACTCTTTCCCGATAACACCTTTTGGTCAAAATACTGGTATTGTTGGTCTTACTGGAATTAAATCTAGATATGTAGCAGTGTACGCAGGTGCAATGCTTCTACTATTCGGATTTGTGCCAAAGATTGCAGCCATTGTTGCAGCTATACCGAAGCCTGTTCTTGGAGGGGTAGCCTTCGCTATGTTTGGTATGGTAATGGTTGGAGGAGTAAGAACTCTAAGCAAAGTACAGTTTAATGGAACTATGAATGGAGTTATAGTCGCAGTAAGTGTTGGTTTATCTGTTATACCAATAGTAAATGCTGACTTCTATAATAACTTCCCAGCATGGGTTCAAACTATTTTCCACAGTGGAATAACTACAGGAAGTTTAGCTGCTGTACTACTTAATATATTCTTCAATGAAATAGGAAGTAAGAAAAAAGCAACTCAAGAACAAGCGCAGTAAATATATTTGACTGCAGGTCGCTAAATGATAGTATCGTCATTTGTCATGCATGCTGCCTGCTAAAATGACATCGTTTTAGGATGGTAGCATCGCCTGATGGGTGTTATAAGCTATCAATGACAACTTGCTATCATAGATTGCTGCTAACTTTGCTTAGTGTGGTAGCAAATTGGGATAGTAAATTACAAATCGTTGAAAACGTTTATGAATAGGTACAAAAAATAAATAACTTATATAAGAGTAAGATGATTAAAATTAATTATTAAATTAAAATTAAAAATTAAAAAATGGAAATGTTTTGATAAAAATAATTAAAATTTGAATGCATCTTTTGTGCAATTGGATGCGCAAAAGATGCATTTATAATAATAATATCTATAAATTAAAATTAAAAATTAGAAACACTGATTTGCTATAAGAATTAAGGTGGAATAAGCATGGGAATTGTACTCAGAGGTGGAAAAATAGTAACAAATGAAAAAACTTACAGTTCAGATGTAAGGATTGATGGTGAAAAGATCGTAGCGATAGGATCTGATATAGAAGTAAGTGGAGATGAGATAGTTGATGTTGTTGGAAGTTATATTATTCCTGGTGGGATAGATACTCATACACACTTTGATTTAGACAACGGCGCCACAATGACAGCTGATAGTTTTGCTACTGGAACTAAAGCGGCTATAGCAGGTGGTACCACTACGGTTTTAGACTTTGCTACACAATCAAAAGGTGAATCGTTGACAGATGGGCTTAAAGTATGGCATATGAAAGCTGACAATAAGTCGTATTCAGATTATGGGTTCCATATGGCTATAACTGATTGGAATAATTCTGTTAGAGATGAAATGGATGTAATGATAAATGAGGGTGTATCATCATTCAAAATGTATATGGCATATAAAAATCTTAAAGTTAAAGATGATGTTATATATGAAGCCTTAAAGAAATCTGAAGAAATAGGTGGTATTATAGGTTTTCACTGTGAGAACGGAGAGGTAATTGATGAGCTTATAAAAGAGGCTAAAGAAAGCGGACATTTGTCTCTTAAGTATCATCCACTTACTAGACCAGCCATATTAGAAGCAGAAGCTACATCAAGATTGATGAAGATAGCTGAAGTTGCAAAATCAAAAGTTTACGTTGTTCATCTAAGTTGTAAAGAATCTTTAGAAGAAGTTAAAAAAGCAGAAGCTAGAGGTGTGGATGTGGTTGTAGAAACATGCCCTCAATATTTACTTCTTGATGAAGAACAGTATTTTACTGATGGCTTTGAAGGAGCAAAATATGTTATGTCTCCACCACTTAGAGAGAAGTCTAATAATGATATTCTTTGGAAGGCTATTTCTGATGGTGATATAGATACTATTGGAACGGATCATTGTTCTTTCAACTTTAAAGGGCAAAAAGATTTAGGTAAGGATGATTTCAGTAAAATACCTAATGGAGGACCAGGAGTAGAACACAGAATAAAACTTCTATACACTTATGGGGTTTGTAGAGACAAAATAACAATAAATCAACTGGTTGACGTTGTATCAACTAAACCAGCCAAGGTATTTGGAATGTATCCTCAAAAAGGGGCTATTGAAATCGGAAGCGATGCTGATATAACAGTTATAAATCCAAATATCAAAGATGTAATAAAAGCGGAAAATCAAGTTCAAAATGTAGATTATACTCCATATGAAGATTTTGAGGTAGATTGTGCAATTAGCAGAGTGTACCTAAGAGGTACAGAAGTCGTAAAAGATGGTAAAGTTATTAGCAAATCGCCGACTGGACAGTATGTAAAAAGGCGACAAGCAAGGGGGGCCAAGTAGATGGTAGAATTTATACTTAACGGAGAGAAAGTCGTAGCAGAAGAAGGAAAAAAGCTTCTAGACTACTTGAGAGAAGATAAAAATATTACTTCTGTTAAAAATGGATGTTCTGAAGGTGCCTGTGGTACTTGTATGGTTATAATTGACGGCAAGGCTACAAAAGCATGTGTTTTCAAAACAGATAAATTAGCAGGAAAAAGTATAGTTACAATAGAAGGTATGACTGAAAGAGAAAGAGATGTATACGCTTACGCATTCTCTAGCCAAGGAGCAGTTCAATGTGGTTTCTGTATACCTGGTATGGTAATTAGTGCAAAAGCTTTACTAGATGTCAATCCTGACCCAACTGATGATGATATAAAGAAAGCATTAAGAGGAAATATATGTAGATGTACTGGTTATGTAAAAATAATTAAAGCTATACAATTAGTTGCAAAAATCTTTAGAGAAGGTACTGAAGTTCCTAAAGTAGCTTGTAAAGGTCTAGTTGGAGATAACCTTCAAAGAGTAGATGCAGTAGCTAAAACACTTGGTGTGGCTGAATATGTAGATGATATGAGGATAGACGGTATGATCTACGGTTCTGCAGTTAGAACAAAATATCCAAGAGCAATAGTTAAAAAAATAAACATAGAAAAAGCAAAAGCTCATCCTGGAGTAGTTGCAGTTCTTACTTCAAAAGATATACCAGGAACAGTTAAAGTTGGTCACTTAAAGAAAGATTGGGATACTTTAATTCCAGAAGGTGATACAACAAGATATCTAGGCGATGCAATAGTTCTTGTAGCTGCAGAAACTAGAGAAGCATTAGAAGAAGCTAAAAACTTAGTTGAAATAGAGTTCGAAGAGTTAACGCCAATTAGCACTCCAGAGATGGCATTAGCAGATGGAGCTCCACTTATACATGAAACTGGTAACTTACTTGTAAAAGAGCATCTTGTAAGAGGAAATGCTGAAGAAAAAATAAAGAATTCTAAATATGTTGTAACTAAGAGATACTCTACACCACCGACTGAGCATGCGTTCTTAGAGCCAGAGTGTTCTATAGCTGGACCATATGAAGAAGATGGAGTAGTAATTTATTCAACAGACCAAGGTGTATATGCTACACAACATGAGTGTGCAGATATGTTGGGTCTTCCTCATGAAAAAGTTAGAGTTATAAATAGAATGGTAGGTGGAGGCTTCGGTGGAAAAGAAGATATGAGTGTTCAACACCACGCCGCATTACTTGCTTATGTTACTAAGAAATTTGTTAAAGTTCAACTTACTAGAAAAGAAAGTATAATAATTCATCCTAAGAGACATGCAACTGAAATGGAATTCACAACTGCTTGTGATGAAAACGGAAATTTAACCGCTATGAAAGCTGATATAATATCAGATACAGGTGCATATGCATCTCTAGGTGGACCGGTTTTACAAAGACTTTGTACACATGCAGCTGGACCATATAATTACCAAGATATAGATATAACTGGAAGAGCAGTTTATACAAATAACCCTCCAGGAGGAGCCTTCAGAGGATTTGGTGTTGCCCAAAGTTGTTTCGCAACTGAGTGTAACATAAACTTACTAGCTGAGATGGTAGGAATATCTCCTTGGGAATTTAGATATAGAAATGCTATAAGACCAGGCCAAGTATTACCAAATGGTCAAATAGCAGATCCAAGTACTGGACTTGTTGAAACTCTTGAAGCAGTTAAAGATCAATACGAAGCTCATCCAAGAGCAGGTATTGCCTGTGCTATGAAGAATGCAGGACTTGGTGTTGGGGTTCCAGATGCAGGAAGATGTAATCTCGTTATCATAGATGGTAAAGTTCATATAAGAACAAGTGCATCATGTATAGGTCAAGGACTAGGTACAGTAATGGTACAAATGGCTTGCGAAACTGCAGGACTTTCACCAGAGCTTATAGTACATGATTTCCCTGACACTCATACAACACCAGACTCAGGTAATACTACAGCTTCTAGACAAACGGTATTTACAGGAGAAGCTACAAAAGTAGCAGCTCTTAAATTAAAGGAAGCTTTAGACTCAGGCAAAACAATTACAGATTTAGAAGGTGAAGAATTCTACGGAGAATACGTAGCAGTTACAGATAAAATGGGATCTGACAAAGAATACCCTATAAGCCACGTGGCATACGGATACGCTACTCAAGTAGTTATGCTTGATGAAGAAGGTAAATTAGAAAAAGTAGTAGCTGCCCATGATGTTGGAAAAGCTGTAAACCCAATAAGTCTTGAAGGTCAAATTGAAGGTGGAGTAGTTATGTCACTTGGATACGGTTTGACAGAAGACTATCCATTAGTAGATTCTGTTCCTACTGGTAAATTTGGTACTATAGGATTATTTAAATCAATTGATATTCCTGAAATAGAACCAATTATAGTAGAGAAGAACGATGCACCTTTAGCATACGGAGCGAAAGGTGTTGGAGAGATATGTTCAATACCAGCAGCACCTGCTGTTCAAAATGCTTACTACGTATTTGATAAGCAATTTAGAACTAAATTGCCACTTGAAGATACAGCATATAGAAAGAAAAAATAAGTAACTTACTAAAAAATTGTTTATAAAGAAAAACCCTTTTGCATAATACATGTCTATAATGTTAGAATGTAATTATAAAGAAGGGTTTTTTATTTATAATATAATTAAAAGTGGGGTGACGAAGTTGGGCCTTAATAATAGATTAGAATTGAGCCAGTCACAGAAGTTAATTTTGACAACTCAGATTAAACAATCGCTTACTATTTTAAACATGAGCAAATTAGAACTAGATGAAGAAATAAAAAAAGAATCAGAGAATAACCCTTTAATTGAATTAGAGACTAAAAGCGAGATAAACTGGGAGCAATATGTAAAAGATATGGAGTACTCTAGATCTACATATAAAGCAGAGTCTAGCTATAATCCAGACAATGATGTGGATTTAGAAAATCTAATTAGATATTCTTCAAATCTATACGAGGATCTAAAGTTTCAAATAAGTCTATATAATATTGCTGAAAAACAAAAAGAAATTTGTGAATATATAATAGACAGTCTTGATGAAGATGGATATCTAAGAGTAAAAGATATTGATATTATAAATGCACTAAGAATTTCCGAAGAAGAGTTTGAAGAATGCCTCAAAACTGTGCAGCAATTAGATCCAGTTGGAGTTGGTGCAAGAGATTTATCGGAATGTCTTTTAATTCAAATGGATAATTTGAATATATTCAACCCGATACTTACTGAAATAGTAAAAAATGATTTAGTTTTACTCGCGAACAACAAGTATAAACAAATAAGCAAAAAATACAACATCTCTATGCAAAAATGTGTTGAGTTGATTGATATTATTAAATCGCTTGATCCGAAGCCAGGAAGGGCAAAATCTTCCGAAAAAAGCGTATACATTCAGCCGGATGTTGTTGTAGAAAAGATTGATGGAGAGTTTGTAGTTCATACTAACGAAAAAGACTCATATAAAATAAGGATAAATAATTATTACAAAGAAATTTTGAGCAATTCAAATTCTGATGAGAATGCTAAATGTTTTATAAAAGAGAGACTTAATTCGGCTACTGATCTTATAAAAAATATAGAAAATAGAAAATCTACAATTTTAAGAATTGCTGAAGAAACACTAAAGGCTCAAAGGGAATTTTTAGAAAAGGGAACAAAATATATCAAACCATTAAAGATGAAGGAAATAGCAGAAAGGCTTGGATTTCACGAATCAACTATAAGTAGGGGAGTAAATGGAAAGTATATGCTTACTCCGTTTGGACTTTATGAGTTTAGATATTTCTTTAGCAGTGCAATAGATACAGAAAGTGATGAAAAGGCTTCCAGTATTAGTATAAAAAAAATTATTGAAGAAATGATAGAGAGTGAAAATAAAAATAAACCTCTAAGTGATGATCATATTTCAAAAATGTTAAAAGAAAAAGGTATTAATATAGCGAGAAGAACTGTGGCTAAATACCGTGAAGAGTTGGGAATACTGTCTTCAAGTAGAAGAAAAAAATTTTAAAAAATCTAAATGAACATAAATAAACATTTAAGAACAAAAAAGATAGATTATGCTATCAAAATGGACCCTAAAAGAACTCAAAACAGATTGAAAAAATAGAGATAAAAATCATCGAAGAACATTGAAATAATCAGAAATAAACAATTAAATTGCATTAAAAAAACTTTAAAAATAAGCCAATTTTTATGATAAGATAGTAAAAAGGATGTTTGTCTAATATTGTAAAAAAAATGATAATTAAGTATAAAAATAAATCTATTTAAAATTTAGTTTACACATTAAAAAATAGTTAGTATAAATTATTATAAATAATTTAAAAATATATAAGTATTTAAAAGTGTATAGATAATTTTAACTAAGTTTAAATAAATTGTTAATTGTGAAATGATAAACGTTTTTATACAATTATAAATTTTCATATTAATTTTTTTATAGACAATACTAAATATGTATTAGTAAATATAATTTTTAAAATAATATTGATTTACTAGGTAAAAGACGAAATATCCTAAAGCCTGACAGTATTTAATACTATTAAATATTTCGATATGACATTATAAATATAATCATTGATTATATTAAAATATAACATACTAACAGGAGGTAAACTTATGATAAGAGTTGGCATTAATGGTTTTGGAAGAATTGGAAGACTGGCATTTAGATTGATGATGGAGCAGCCTGAAAAATTTGAAGTTGTCGGAATTAACGATCTAACAGATGTAGAGATGTTGGCGTATTTACTTAAATACGATACAACGCAAGGTAGGCTAGACAACAAAATAGAAGTAAATGAAAATAGCTTAGTAGTAGACGGCAAGGAAGTGAAAATCACATCTGAAAGAAATCCTGCAGATATACCTTGGTTAGAGTTAGGAACTGAAGTAGTGTTAGAGTGTACGGGTTTATTCTCGTCTAAAGAGAAAGCCGAAGAGCACCTTAAGGCAGGAGCTAAGAGGGTAATTATTTCAGCACCAGGTGCTGGTGAAATGAAGACAATTGTATACAATACAAATCACGATATATTAGACGGATCTGAAACGATATTATCTGGGGCATCATGCACAACAAATTGTCTGGCTCCTATGGCGAAAGTGTTAAATGACAATTATAAAATACAAAGAGGCCTTATGACTACAATTCACGCTTACACGAATGATCAAAACACTTTAGATTCACCTCATCCAAAAGGAGATTTTAGGAGAGCTAGATCTGCAGCTAATAACATAGTACCAAACAGTACAGGCGCTGCAAAAGCTATCGGAATAGTTATTCCTGATTTAGAAGGTAAATTAGATGGAGCTGCTCAAAGAGTTCCAGTACCTACTGGATCTATTGCTGAGTTGGTATGTAGTCTAGATAAAAAAGTAAGTGTAGAAGAAATAAACAAAGTTATGAAAGAAGCATCGAATGAATCATTTGGATATACAGATGACATGATCGTTTCATCAGATATAATAGGAATTAGATATGGGTCATTATTTGATTCAACACAGACAAAAGTAATCGAAGTTAATGGAGAGCAACTTGTGAAAGTAGTAGCTTGGTACGACAATGAAATGTCTTATACAGCACAGCTAATAAGATTGCTAGGATTGATGGGAAAATTTACTAAGGAAGAGAATCCTTACTAAACCGGTCACCTATAATATGGTAAACCGATTACCTAAATTTAACAATTAAAAGGTCCACACCTATGCAGCACCATAGGTATGGACTTTTTTGTAAAATCACACAAAAAACATAAAATTTACGTAAATAATTGTGACATACTATACATAAATATCCAATAATATGATATATTAAATATGATAAAAGTATACATTAATGCCTATTAATGTAGGATAAATTTCTTTACTTAAAAGGAGAGTTAACTATGTCAATGCTAAATAAAAAAAATATAGAGGATATAGAAGTAAGCGGAAAAAAAGTATTAGTAAGATGTGATTTTAATGTACCACTTAAAGACGGAAAAATTACTGACGACAATAGATTAAGAGGTGCTATACCGACAATAGAAAACCTTGTATCAAGAGGCGCAAAGGTTATACTTTGTTCTCATTTAGGAAAACCAAAAGGAGAGCCTAAACCAGAGCTTTCATTATCACCAGTAGCTAAAAAACTATCTGAGATGTTAAGAAAAGAAGTCGTATTTGCCGCTGACGAAAGTGTAGTAGGAAATAATGCTAAAGCTGCAGTAGCAAATATGAAAGATGGAGATATAGTACTATTAGAAAATACTAGATATAGAGCAGAAGAAACTAAAAATGAAGAAAAATACTCAAAAGAGTTGGCATCACTTGCAGATATATATGTAAATGATGCATTTGGTACTGCCCATAGAGCTCATTGCTCTACAGTTGGTGCAGGTGAAGTTATGCAAGAGAGAGTTTGTGGTTACTTAATTCAAAAAGAACTTAAATTTTTAGGAGAAGCAGTTACAAATCCAATAAGACCTTTTACAGCTATATTAGGTGGAGCAAAAGTTTCTGATAAACTTGCAGTTATTAACAATTTATTAGATAAAGTGGATAACTTAATCATAGGTGGAGGAATGGCATATACATTCTTAAAGGCTCAAGGATATGAAATAGGAACGTCTTTATTAGAAGAAGATAAAATAGAGTACGCAAAAGAGATGATGGAAAAAGCTGAAAAACAAGGTGTAAACTTACTGCTTCCAATAGATGTAGTAATGGCTGAAAAATTTTCAGAAGATGCTGAACCTATAGTTACAGAAGATGCCAACATAAAAGAGGGATATATGGGACTAGACATTGGGCCTAAATCTGTGGATATCTTTGTTAATACTATAAATAAATCTAAAACAGTAGTCTGGAATGGACCTATGGGAGTATTTGAGTTTGCAAACTTTGCGACTGGAACACTTGAAGTAGCAAAAGCGATGGCTAATTTAAAAGATGCTACTACTATAATTGGTGGAGGAGACAGCGCCGCGGCTGTTAACCAACTTGGATATGGCGATAAAATGACTCATGTATCAACCGGAGGAGGAGCTTCATTGGAATTTTTAGAAGGAAAAGAGCTCCCAGGTATAGCATCTTTAGATGATAAGTAATATAAATTATATTTTTAAATAAATAAACAAACTTTATATAAGGAGATTTGAACAGATGAGAAAACCTATAATTGCTGGAAACTGGAAAATGCATAAAACAATAAAAGAAGCATTAGAGTTTGTTTCAGATATCAAAGGAAAAACTAGCGACGAAGTAGACGCAGTTATATGCGCACCATTTACGCTTTTGAAAGATTTAAAAGAATCTACTAAAGGTACTGATGTAAAAATAGCTGCACAAAATATGCACTATGAAGAAAATGGAGCTTTTACAGGAGAGGTTTCTCCAAATATGCTAAAAGAGTTAGATATAGATTACGTTGTACTCGGGCATTCTGAGAGAAGACAGTATTTTAATGAGACTGATGAAACAGTAAATAAAAAGGTTTTAAAGGCATTAGATACGGGCATAAATCCAATAGTATGTGTAGGTGAAACATTAGAAGAAAGAGAAGCTGATAATACTAAAAAGGTAGTAGAGGTTCAAGTAAAAGAAGCTTTGAAAGGAGTAAAAGACTCTGATTTAGCAAAAGTAGTAGTAGCCTATGAGCCAATTTGGGCTATAGGTACAGGAAAAACTGCCACAGCTGAGCAAGCAAACGACGTAATCTCTTACATAAGGGAAGTTATAAAGGGATTATATGGAGATTTATGTGAAGATGTAAGAATACAATACGGAGGAAGTGTTAAACCTTCTAATGTAAAAGAAATAATGGGACAAAGTGATATAGATGGAGCATTAGTTGGAGGAGCAAGCTTAGCTTCAAAAGACTATTTAGAACTTGTCAACTTTTAAGGAGTGAAACAATGAAAAAACCAGTTGCTTTAATTATTATGGATGGTTTTGGATATAGTGAAAATGCTGAAGGTAATGCGGTAGCTAAAGCACAGACTCCAAATCTATGCAGATTAACTAAGGAGTACCCAAATACTCTTATAAAAGCTAGTGGACTTGATGTTGGATTGCCATACCTACAAATGGGTAACTCTGAGGTTGGGCATACCAATATAGGTGCTGGTAGAATAGTATACCAAGATCTTACTAGAATAACAAAATCAATAAAGGATGGAGATTTCTTTACAAATGAAGTACTGTTAAATGTCATGGATGGGTCTAAAGGCCATGCACTTCATATAATGGGACTTCTATCTGATGGAGGCGTTCATTCTCACATAGAACATGTTGAGGCGCTAATACTTATGGCAAAAAAAAGAGGCGTAGAGAAATTGTATATCCACGCTTTTACAGATGGCAGAGACACTGATCCCCAAAGTGCGATTGAGTACATTAAAGAAATTGAATGTACACTAAAAGATGTAGATTTAGGTCAATTTGCGACTGTATCAGGTAGATACTACGCAATGGATAGAGATAAGAGATGGGATAGAGTAAAGTTGGCATATGATGCTATGGTTGATGGTGTTGGAGAAACAGCATCATCTGCTGAAGAAGCTGTAAAGAATTCGTATGATCAAGGAAAAAACGATGAGTTTATAATCCCTACAGTTATACAAAAAAATGGTGAACCTGTTGGTAAGATATCAGATGGAGATAGCATTGTATTCTTCAACTTTAGACCCGATAGAGCTAGACAGATGACGAGAGCTATCGTAGAAAAAAAATTTGAAGATTTCGATAGAAAATATATAAATACTAATTTTGTGTGTCTAACTGAATACGACTCAACTATCGAGAATGTACAGGTTGCTTTTAACCCTCAATCACTAAAAAATACATTAGGCGAATATTTGGCAGAGAATGGGAAGACACAGCTTAGAGCAGCTGAGACTGAAAAGTACGCGCATGTTACATTCTTCTTCAATGGTGGCGTAGAAGAACCAAATCATGGAGAAGAGAGGATGCTAATACCTTCACCTAAAGTTGCAACATATGATTTACAACCAGAAATGTCTGCTCATGAGCTTTTAAATAAGACTCTTGTAAAAGTAGATGAAGATAAGTTTGATTTTATAGTTATAAATTTTGCAAATCCAGATATGGTCGGTCACACAGGAAGTATAGAGGCTACTGTAAAAGCAGTGGAGACAGTAGACAATTGTGTAGGATCATTAGTAGATAAAATAGTAAGTGTAGGTGGTTCAGCTATAATAACAGCGGATCATGGAAACGCTGAATACATGATAGATCATGAAACTAAAAAGATGGTTACGTCACATTCAACAAACGAAGTTCCATTTATTTTGGTTGGTGAAAAGTACAAGGGGGCTAAGCTTTTAAATGATGGAAGGCTTTCTGATATTGCACCGACAGTTTTAGATATGATGGATCTTAGTAAACCTGAAGAAATGGACGGCCATACATTGATTGAGAAGTAAGTTTTATTAACAAAACAAAAACTGTGTAATATAATAAGACTTATAAAAAAAGTAAGTCGATATTAATAAATTTTTATTGAGTGAAGGGAGAAACAAAATGTCAGCAATAGATTTAGTATATGCTAGAGAAGTATTAGACTCAAGAGGAAACCCAACTGTAGAAGTTGAGGTAGTGTTAGAAAGTGGAGAAACTGGAAGAGCTATAGTTCCTTCAGGAGCATCTACAGGAGCTTTTGAAGCTGTAGAACTTAGAGATGGAGACAGCTCAAGATACCTAGGAAAAGGTGTAGAAAAAGCAGTAAACAATGTTAATGAGATAATAGCACCAGAATTAGAAGGAATGGATGCATTTGATCAACCGATGATCGATGCACTTATGATAGAGCTAGATGGTACAGATAATAAAGGAAACTTAGGAGCAAATGCAATACTAGGTGTTTCTATGGCTGTTGCAAGAGCTGCTGCAGAAGAAGTTGGACTACCATTATTCCAATATTTAGGTGGAGTTAATGCTAAACAATTACCAGTTCCAATGATGAATATATTAAACGGTGGAGAACATGCTGATAACAACGTGGATGTACAAGAATTTATGATACTTCCTGTTGGAGCTGAAAGCTTCAAAGAAGGATTAAGAATGGGTTCTGAAGTATTCCACGCACTTAAGAAAGTACTTGCAGAAAAAGGATTAGCTTGTGGTGTAGGTGATGAAGGTGGTTTCGCACCAAACCTTGATTCAAATCAAGAAGCTTTAGAATTAATAGTAGAAGCGATAGGAAAAGCTGGATATGTTCCAGGAAAAGACGTTATGTTAGGATTAGACGTTGCAGCTACTGAATTATATAATGCAGAGACTAAAAAATATGTATTAGCTGGAGAAAACAAAGAGCTTACTGCAGCTGAAATGGTTGAATTATATGAAGGATGGTCTAAAAACTTCCCAATCGTTACAATAGAAGATGGACTAGACGAAGAAGATTGGGATGGATGGAAATTACTTACTGAAAAACTAGGAAACAAAATACAATTGGTTGGAGACGATTTATTCGTTACAAACACTGAGAGATTAGAAAGAGGAATCAAATCAGGTGTAGGTAACTCAATACTTATAAAAGTTAACCAAATAGGAACAATTACAGAAACTCTAGATGCTATAGAAATGGCTAAGAGAGCAGGATATACTGCAGTTATATCTCATAGATCAGGAGAAACTGAAGATACTACAATAGCAGACCTAGCAGTAGCTACAAACGCTGGTCAAATAAAAACTGGTGCTCCATCAAGAACTGATAGAGTTGCTAAGTACAATCAGTTATTAAGAATAGAAGAAATAATAGGTGAGCCAGCGAGATACTGTGGTTTAGACTCATTCTATAACTTAAGATAATCAATTAAGTAACACGTAGAAATTTAAAAATATACTCACAAATAACTAAAAAATCATAATAAATAACAATAAATAATAATAGTCTATAGATATACTAATAACCTAATATGGTTTAAGTATATCTATAGACGTATTTACTTGAATTAAATGTAACGTTGTGATACACTGGAGAGTAGTGATTTTAAGTACGTGTGAACAGGAGGATAAAAAGTGAGCTTAAACAATTTTTTAATGGGATTACAGATTGTATTAGGGATCATAATGGTCGTTAGTATAATGCCTCAAGATACTAAGAGTGCTATACCTTCACAATTTGGTGGAGACGGTAACCAAACATACTTCAAACCAAAAGGTAAGCAAGCATTTCTTGGAAAAATTACCAAAATAACAGCAGTGTTATTCTTTATAAACGCTTTAGCGTTACTTATATTAGAAAAATAGAATATCAATTTAACTGGCCATTAATTTGATAAATAAATTG
This sequence comes from Metaclostridioides mangenotii, assembly GCF_018917235.1. Taxonomy (GTDB): domain Bacteria; phylum Bacillota; class Clostridia; order Peptostreptococcales; family Peptostreptococcaceae; genus Metaclostridioides. Next base: position 273,174 of record NZ_JAHLOF010000002.1, on the reverse strand, counting down.
ATTTAAAGATTAAATTTAATTTTTGAGTTAAAAGCTGGGATCATATGATCCCAGCTTTTTTGTTGCGTTCTATTTCATGCTTTTAAATAAAAGAGACATATCTTTATTATTATAAGGGTTAGGAGTTATAGTTGTAACGATTTAAATAAAAAATACTAAATATATTATTGTAATACCCTTCTAATAGTTTTAATAAATTAGCTATTAGGGGGGCTTTTTTAGTTGGATATAAGTAAAATATAATAGTGTTTTATTTTTAAACATACCTTGACAGGCGAGGTATATATAATTATACTATTATTACAAATAAGCATATGTAAAGGAGGTAAGATGATTTGTCTATTACTTCTGATCTAATTAGAGGAAATACAGAAACAATAATACTAGCTAGACTTATAGAGAAGGATAGCTATGGATATGAAATAAATAAATCTATAAAAGAGAAAACAAATAATGAGTATGAACTAAAAGAAGCCACATTGTATTCAGCATTTAGAAGACTCGAGCAAGGTGGCATGATTGAATCATACTGGGGAAACGAAAACCAAGGGGCAAGAAGAAGATACTATAAGATTACGAAGTTAGGATCTGTAGTATACGAACAAAATAAGATAGACTGGGAAGATGCAAAGAAACTGATCGATAGCTTGATTAAATAAGGGGGGATATTATGAGAAAAGAGATAGAAATATATGTAGAGAATTTGTTTGAAAAAGCACCATCAAATAGACGTACAAGAGAATTAAAAGAGGAGATACTATCAAATTCCTTAGATAGATATAAAGATTTAGTAGATGCTGGAATAGATGAGGATGATGCTTATGACTCAGTTGTAGGCAATATCGGTAATGTAGAGGATCTTATAGTAGATTATAATGATTATAGCCATAATGAAGCCGAAGAAAGAAAAAAAACTGCAAAAATCACTGCAATAGCAGTAGTTCTATATATACTTAGTCCGGTCGGTGTTATACTTTGCGAGGCATTTAATTTTGTTGAAGAAATAGGAGTGCTTATGTTATTTGCTATGGTAGCGATAGCGACAGGTATGTTAGTATACAACAATATGTCTAAGATAAAAAAATACGATAGAGAAGATGAATCAATAGTTGAACAATTAAAGGAAAAAAAATCTGTGAGTTATCAAAAAAGCAGAGTAAAAAAGACGATTACATCAGCAGTGTGGTCGATAATCATATCGGTTTATTTTATATTAAGTTTTTTAACTGGTTCATGGCATATAACATGGGTTGTATTTATAATAGGGTACGCGGTAGATGAATTAATAAGTGCATTTATAGATTTAAATGAGGAGAAAGAACATGTCTAGAAAGTTTACGAGGATGAGGATAGTTGCATTAATACTTCTTATTGTTGTTATGACAGGTGTTTTAGTCAACGGAATAAGTAATAGCATCAATTTCAACTGGTTTAGTAATCGGGAAAATCCAAGCTGGGCTTATAAAAATAGGATTGTTAGAGAAGAAGGTTTAAGTGGTGTTGATAGAATCAATTTTGAAACTGATGTTGGCGAAGTAGTCCTAAAAACTACAGATGATAGTAAAATAAAAGTTATAGAGAGATCGAATAAAAAGCTAAAAAATAATCAGATACTAAATATCTCAAGAAATGGTAGTGAGCTTAGTTTTATCGAGCCATCTAAGTTTTTCAATTTCAACTTATTTGGATTTAACGACAAAAAAATTGTAGAGATATATTTACCGAAAAATTATAAAGAGAAACTGAGAGTACAAACAGATGTAGGTGATTTATATATAAAAAATGATCTAGAATTAGATGCGATTGATTTAGTAAGTGACGTAGGAGAAATTATCTCAGATAAAAAAATTGTAACTTCAAATTTAAATGTAAGTAGTGATACAGGAGACATAAAATTTAGTAGAGTTGAAGCCAAAGATTATAAGTTTGAATCAGATGTTGGCAAGGTAGTTATAGAGAGACTTACAGGCAAAGGTAGTGTATATTCTGACGTAGGAAATGTGATTTGTAATATAGAAAAAATAGACGGTCATATGGACTTTTCGACTGATGTAGGAAGTGTAATTTTAAATATTGATAAAAGCCAGAAGTTTATGCTAGATGCTGATACAGGTGCAGGTAAAGTTATCAATAATGTTAGCAAAAATGTATATGGAGATAGTAGAAATAGCATAAAAGTCAGAAGTGATGTCGGAAAAGTAAAATTAAATTATTTAGATTAATATAAATTAAAAACGTATAACAAAAATTTTAAATTAATTATATATGAAGAACGATGAAAATAATATGTAAATTTAAGTAAGAATTTTAGATTTGTGTATTATTTGATATCGTTCTTATTTATTTGGGTAAAAAATTATATGGAAATATTCTCTTTATAAATCTATACACAGACAATATAAATGTATTTTTGCTAAATATAAGTTTTATAAATTAATATAAATAAATTTGAGCATACTAATATAATTAGTAACTGCAATATGAATTTACCATTGTACTTTAATTGGTGTATAATGGTAGAAGTGCAAATAAACGCAAGGAGGTCAAGATGACGCCAGAAATAAGGAAAAACCTTTTAGGTTTAATAAATGAAGAATCATATCAACCGCTAAAAAAAGAAGAATTAGCTACTATATTTGACATACACTCATCAGAGATGCCTCTTTTCTATAATTTTATAAAAGAATTAGAGGAAGATGGATATATAACTATTACTAAAAAAGGTAAAATAGTATCACCACAGAGCGTGGGGAATTTCGTGGGTAAATTCATTTCACATAAAAAGGGATTTGGATTTGTAGAATCAGATGAAGATTTTGAACAAGATCTTTTTATACCTGCTAATGATGTAAATGGAGCAATGCATAATGATAGAGTAGTTGCTGAAGTAATTGTTCCAGCTGAGGAAGGTAAGAGAGCTGAAGGAAAAATAGTAAAAGTAGTAAAAAGAGAGAACGATACTGTTGTAGGAATTTTTGAGCCTAGTAATGCGTTTGGGTTTGTAGTTCCGGACAACAAAAAATTTAATAAGGATATCTATATACCAAAGAGGTTCTTTAGTGGAGCAAGAGCAAAGGACAAGGTAGTTTGTAAGATAACTGTATGGCCTGAAGAGGATAAAAAACCTGAAGGTAAAATAATAGAGGTACTAGGTCAAAAAGGTGAACGCGGTGTTGAAATAGACTCAATAATTAGAGAACATGGACTACCAGAAGAATTTCCTAAAAAAGTTGTATTTGAGGCTGAATCTGTCGCAGTAGAAATTCCTAAAGAAGAATTAGATGGAAGAGCTGATTTAAGAGACTTAAAGATATTTACAATAGACGGGGAAGATGCAAAAGATTTGGATGATGCTGTTTCTATAGAGCGTTTATCTAATGGTAATTATAAGTTGGGTGTTCATATAGCGGACGTTACTCACTATGTAAAAGAAAAAAGTAAATTAGACAAGGAAGCATTAAAAAGAGCAACTTCAGTATATCTAGTAGATAAGGTTATTCCTATGTTGCCGAGAGTTCTGTCAAATGGGGTATGTAGTTTGAATCCATTTGAAGATAAACTTACACTATCTATAATGATGGAGATAGACAAAAAAGGTAACGTTGTAAAACACGATATATTAGAGAGTGTAATCAACTCAAAAGCCAGAATGACTTACACTGAGGTTTCGGACATTTTAGAAAAAGATGATGAAAAGCTTAAGAAGACTTTTTCGAATTTAGTAGAAGAATTCAATATATCTGAAGACCTTGCAAGGATTCTGATGGAAAAGAGAAAGAGAAGAGGATCAATAGACTTCGACTTCCCAGAAGCTAAGATAATATTAGATAGTGAAGGAAAAGTAGCAGATATAAAAGATTATGAAAGAAGAATTTCTAATAAAATAATAGAAGAGTTTATGCTTGTAAGTAATGAAACAATAGCAGAACACTTCTATTGGATGAATATTCCATTTGTATATAGAATTCATGAAACTCCATCACAAGAAAAGATGGAAAATTTGGGGAACTTCATTTCTACATTTGGATATCATATTAAGGGTGACTTGGAAGAAGTTCATCCAAAGGCATTGCAATCGGTAGTTGAACAAATAAAAGGTAAAAAAGAAGAAAGAGCAATTAGTTCAATAATGCTTAGATCATTTAGACAAGCGAAGTACTCTCCAGAATGTCACGGTCACTTCGGTCTTGCAGCTAAGTTTTATTCACACTTTACTTCTCCAATTAGAAGATATCCTGACTTACAGATTCACAGAATTATAAAAGAGTCGTTAAACAACAAGATAAACGATAAGAGACAAGCACAACTAACAACTATAGTTGAATACGCATCAACTCAGTCATCAGAGCAAGAAAGAAAAGCGGAGTTGGCTGAGAGAGACGTACATGATTTCTACAAAGCTATGTACATGTACGACAAAGTTGGTGAAGAATTTACAGGTAATATTTCAGGAGTAACTTCGTTTGGAATATTCGTAGAGCTGGATAACACTATAGAAGGTCTAATAAGACTAGCCGATATGAACGATGATTTCTATATATTTGATGAGAAAAATTATTGCGTAATAGGAGAGCATAGTAAGAGAGCTTACAAAATCGGAGATCCTCTAAAAATAAAAGTTGAAAGGGTTAATGTCGATTTGAGAGAAATTGATTTTTCAATAGTTAAAAATGAAATGGATGATACTGAAGAGACATTAGAGACAGCAGAATCAGTAGAAACTGTAGAAATAGAAGATATTAAATAAGATAGAGAATTAATATATTTTATTTATTCAAATAACAAATAGCAAATATCAAATAAAAATTAAAAATTAAAATTTAATTTTAAATAAAATAAAAAATAATTTTTTAATATTAATAATTAACGATAGCTAAAAAACGGACTAAAACAAATATCAAATTTAATGTAAGATAAATAAAAACCAAGGTAATAGCTAAGGAGCTACTATCTTGGTTTTATTATTTGTTTATTAAATTTTTAAATTTTAGTCTATAAAACTTCCGAATATATTTTTAGCGTTTGTAGCTGTATTGTTCATTGATTTATTACCTGGCATAGATCCAAATGATAGAGATTGATACATTGGTTGTGTTGGTGCTAACCAAACAGTTCCTTCTCCTGTAAAAGTGTTTAGAAGACCTTCTCCGTTTAACATTGATCCTACAATAGATTTATCCGATTTAGTAACTGCAAAGTTAACACCAGATGTTCTAGCTATAGCGAAGTTACCGTCAACCTTTAACTCTTCACCAGGTCTTATATCGTAAGCTATTATCTCATTCTTAGGAACGTATAGCTCAAGTACAACAGTTCCAGTTCCTTTTAATTCTATTTGGAATATACCTTCGCCACCAAGAAGTGCAGATGATACATTCTTTTGTGCAAATGCTCTTACCTCTATAGTATCTGAGCAACAAAAGAAAGTCCCTTTATCAACAATCAACACATCGTTTTCTAATTCCATTACCATATAGTGTTTAAAAGATGGCTCTAGATAAACCTCTCCAGTACCTTTGTATTGTGGTTTCATAGCTGATTCATTTGTCAAAGCACCAGAGATACTTTTCTTGAAGAATCCCCCAACCCCTCCAATATTAGCATCTGATGATATCTGTCCTTTATAGTAGTATAAAGCACCTGACTCAGTCTTAACACTAGAGTTGTTTAACTTTACCCTCACTTGTCTACCTTTTAGACCGGCCTCGTTTGAGAAATGAAGTGCCATAGCCATTAGAGGATCAGTAGCTCCTTCTAATTTATCGTATTCTAATATTTCGAATTCACTTCTTCCATCAGAATAACTTTCCAGTACTCTTACTTTTTTACTTAAATCCATGTTTATAATTCCTCCCTGTTACTAGCTAGTTTTATTTTAATATGTAGCTAAATTTAATTAGCTCAGATACTTTCATAAATCAAAGAAGCTAGTATTTGCAAAATCTACATAACTAACTTTATCTCTTATGTCTATTCTACAATTTTTTTGTAAAATTGTATACAATTATGTATTGATTTATATATAATTAACTACAAATTGTAGAAAAACTGAATTAAAAAGACTGTATATGAAAATACTACTAGGTGCGGGCATATTGACTATAGTTATCAATTATGTTATCATAGATTATCGTAGATGTAGTGTTTATAACTATATTTACTATTAATAAGATAGTGAAGAAGGTGATTTATATGGCAGGTAAAAAAGTTTTAGCTACAAACAGAAAAGCAAGACACGAATACTTTATAGACGAGACTTACGAATGTGGAATCGAGCTTAAAGGAACAGAAGTTAAGTCTTTAAGACAAGGTAAAGCAAATTTAAGTGATGGATATGCGTCTGTAGATAACAGTGAAGTGTATTTAAAACAAGTTCATATAAGTCCATACGAACAAGGGAATATATTTAATGTAGATCCTTTGAGAGTAAGAAAGCTGCTTCTTCACAAATCAGAAATAAGAAAGCTAATAGGTGCAACAACTGTAAAAGGTTATTCACTAATCCCGTTAAGTTTATATCTAAAAAACGGTAAAGTGAAAGTAGAGTTAGCACTAGCAAAAGGTAAAAAGTTATACGATAAACGTCAAGAAATGGCTAAAAAAGATGCACAAAGACGTATAGAAAGAGAAATGACAGGTAAATACTAATTAACAATTAGATAATTTATATAAAGTACAACAAAGTAAATATTGTTTGCAAAAGAAATAAGAAGTCTCAAAGACTATAAACTACCACGGGGGCGTAAAGGTTTCGACGTGGGTTTGGCACTTGGGGCTGCGTGTCGTGTTACTCTGGGTCACGTAAAAACTGGGGAACTTATAAAACAAACGCAGACGATAATTACGCGTTAGCAGCCTAATGCTGCTCGTCCCTCTTAGCCCTCCTGCCGGCTAAGACTGGACGTCACTATGCAGGGAACTACTTTATGGGTGTCTCGACTTAAAGTGGAACAACTGGGGCTGGTCTCATATATAGATTGCCGCTTATCTGTATGTGGGGCGAGATTTAATTAAGCTGGCTACACACGTAGACGCAACGAGGAAAAGACTTACGGACAGGGGTTCGACTCCCCTCGTCTCCACCAATTTTAAAAAATGATGATTGAACACTTTGGAAATGCTAAGGTTTAGAAAATAAACTTTGGCATTTTTGTTGTTTATGACCACCATATGACCACCTAGAGATTTTTTGTATTAAATAAATCATCAATTTTTTCAACTGCTTCAAGTTTAGAATCTCCCATAACATGAGTATAAATATCCATAGTTATGCTGATATCATAATGCCCCATTAAAGTTTGTACCGTTTTCGGGGGGACTCCAGCCTCGATCCTACTGTAATGATAGCGACTAAAAAAGACATTGAAGTTGTTGAAAGTAAATTTAAAAAAATAACTGGTGATAAAAATGAATTAGTAACTAAAAATAAAAGTAATTTAGTTGCAGCAATAAATGAAGTTGCTACAGACTTAGGGAACATAGAACTTACAGGAAATAAAGTAACAATAGAAGATACAGACAACAACTTTGTAAGTGGAACAGTAGAGGGAGCATTAAAGGAGTTAGCAACTGAGACAAAGGCTTTAAATACAGAAGTTTATGGGCAAAGACTTAGGGCGATAGATGTTCTTAACAGTTTAGAATCCAAGTTATAGGGGGTGATATAATGCCATTAGAAACAGGGGCAAGTCTAAAAGAAGTAGTAGACATAGCATAACAAATAAGTGCAGATTTGCAGACTAAGAAAGAAGGTCTAGCGACTGCGATTACTAGCAAGAAAGTGCCTACAAATGCTAACGATAGTTTGCAAGTTATGAAGGATAATATAGATAGTATTATAGTAAGATCACCTATTGCTGAGGATGAAATAGGGGTTGTTCAATGGGAAGATGGAAGTTATAAAGGCTTTAAAGAAATAGTAAGATAAAGTTGTATTACCAATAAAATCAAGAAAAAATGCTACTTATAACTTTGTAGGTATAGCTGATTATGTATTAAGAAATTTTGATATAGATGAAGATAGATATATATATATTGTACTCCTCCTTCCTTAAATAAAAATATTAGTTTAATTAGGAAAATGGATTTGAAAAAAAATATTGTTTGGACATATAAGGGAATAGTAAATATTAAAAAAATACTATTAGATTCTAATAAAAATATTTATGTTTTATCCGGTTTTACACATTAAGCAAATTAAATAATAACGGTATATTAGAATGGACTAAAGAACTTGAAAGTACAAATGCTACATTAAACACAAGTGCTACAGATATGATTATTGATGATGATGATAATATTTATGTACTTTATCACCGTAATGTAAATGGTCATATTCAAAAAATAAATTCTAATGGTGAAATAATTAAAACAAATGAATTTAACCGAAGTTATGATTTTTATATTGGTACATCTAGAAACAATATAATTTATGCAATTGGAAAAAGGAGCAGAGATGATCTAGTAATAAAAATAGATAATGAATTAAATGAAATATCAAGTAGTACCGGTTTATTATCTGGTGCATTAGATATTGGAGTAGATAGCAAGGGAAATGCATTCGTATTATATAGAGAACGTGTAGACAAAATTGATTTTAATGGTGTATGGAAATGGTATAAAGACCTTAATGGTATTTCTATTTTAATAAATGAGTTTGATGATATATATGTAAATGGCGGTTCTGATATTTATTGTATTGATGAAGACAAAAACGAAATTTTTAGGATTAATATGACAGCACTTAAAAAAGGAGCGAGTAACTATATAGATAAGTTTAGCGGTCACGTAACTAAATTTGTGGGTAATGACTTTGAGGAGACATATAGAAAAGTTGTTGAGTGATTGGCAAAGAAAGAATTAATGTAAAGTAAAAAGGTAGCTTAATTTCAGTACACCCCCAAATATTAAATTGGGGTGTACTGAAAAAAGCTACTCTTGTTTATATTTATATAGAATTGTAAAAATTAACAGACCACTTGTAAGTTCCTCTTTTTAAATTGCCTGTTATACCTACACCTGTATCATATCCTATACTTCCTCTTCCAACTGCAGGCCAGTTTGGGACACTGTAACCGAAAGTATTATTAATAGGCTTTCTACTTGTAGTATTTGTAACCCCTTGCTGTTTACCAGACAACCTACCATATTGGTTCATTTTAACAGAGCGGCTAGTAATTTGTATTGAACTGTCTTTTATAGAAAATCCACCAGACATTTTAGTCATTTTTATGTATGTAAATTTACCATCCCCGCTTGAAGTTGTATATGTTACTGTTGAGTATGCTCTTACTCCACCTGTTTTATCATAGGCACCTTCGTTTTTACTAGCTCTAGTTTGAATTACTCCACTCTCTGGTTCAGGTTCTTTTATAAAAGTTGTTTTTACATATGTTTCCTCTGATTCGCTTCTTGCTTGTTTCACCTCAACTAATTGAGTTGTTGACATCGTTTCTAAAAATTCTTCCTCTCCAGTTTCGGGGTTTGTAACTGTGGCTACATCATTTGAATTCTCTGCAACATCGCTAATCCCGCTCTCTGCCAGATTGTATAGAGAATCTACATCTGTAATTTGTTTTTCTGAATAAGTAAGTGTTTTATCACCAGTTCCAGATGTTTCTTCTGCATTGACAGGTACTAATGATCCAATCATAAATATTGATAATGTTAATACAAGATATTTTCTTATTATTCTCATAAAAACTCTCCTTTATTTTATTTTTAAAATATAATAAAATTATTCTTTCTTAAATTATTTCCGAAATAAAGATATTTTTTCTGTTTTATTATTCCATTCAATAATAATTAAATATTTATTATTTTTCTTATATAGGTGATCCTCAATGTTGCTTTTACCTATAATTTTATCATTAAATTCAGTTAAGCTATCTTCGATTCGAGTTATTTCATCGCCGTTTTCAATTACTTTGCAAATGTATTTTATTTCTTCTCCCTTTTTAATTTTATCTTTATATATTACCTCTAAATTTCTTATGTCATTTTTTTGAACTGTGTATTTAGCGGTCCAATTTGATGATTCACCAGTAAATACAATTGATCTATTATTTAAATAAAATATAGTACTCAAAATAAATAATAAGGATATTAAAGAAACTAATAAAAATCTATTTTTGTTTATAACTAACACCTCCACGTTTACAAATTTTTAAATATTATATTCTGAATATAGATAAAATTAAATGATACTATTTATACATGTATACTAAAATAAATAAAAATATTCAATAATTTTAGCAAAACTGGTCGTTTAAAGTGCATAATTGGGAAAGAATGGATTATATAAATAACATAAGTTTTTATTTTTTATAAGTGAGTATTTCAAAAATATATATATAGAAAAGTGGTTGCGTGGTTGGAAAATAGAAAATTAATGTAGATTATATTTTTTAAGTTGAAGTTTGAAGTCAACTATTCTAGGGTTTTTATGTTGTTTTGTCAACTGAATACAAAAAAGAAATTAATACAGATTTAAGGTGGGTAGCAATTAAGCTACCTTTTTTTGTCGTCATAAGTCATTTTAAGACAAATTATGACTACAAATATATGATATTAAATGTTCCCAAAAATCCCGACTCTAATAACCCATGAGTATACAGGACTTTCGGAAGACGCTATTAACATTATAAAAAAATATTCAGAAGAACATAATGAAAAGCAACTTATAGAAATTCTTAACACACTTTTCAAAGAGGGAATTATGACGAACTTAATTAAAGCTTTAGAAGATTTTATATTATTTACTAGTACGGGCAAACTTACCTTTAGTTATACTAGTGATAAACCTAAATCCATTCCTATAGACCCGAAGATAATAGCAGAATGGTTTTTAGACATAGAACTTGAGCGTGCAACTGAAAAAATCAAAGAAATATTGTTAGAGAAATACTCTTATCTTTATGAGAAGGAGGATTCAGAATGAAAAAAGCAGTGATATATGCCCGATATAGTCCCGGTGGTCAGCAAACTTCCCAAAGCATAGAGGGACATTTGAAAGTCTGCCGCGAATACGTCAATCGGGAGGGCTATCACATCATGGGTGAATACACCGACCAGAAGCTAACCGGAAAGACCGCGGAAAAACGTCCCGGCTTTCAGCGCATGATTGCAGATTCAGTCCGTGGGCGTTGGGAGTACATCATTGTATACCAACTTGATCGATTTAGCCGCAACAAGTACGACAACGCTATATATAAAGCAAAACTGAACAGAAACGGTATCAAGGTCATATCCGCAATGGAGCGGGTCAACACAGAGGATGCAAGCGGCATATTGATGGAGACCATGCTAGAGGGTATGGCAGCGTACTATTCGCAGGAATTATCGCAGAAGATACAGCGTGGCAGAGCAATCAACGCATCTAAACATTTAAGCCTTGGAAGCAACCCCGGTCTTGGCTTCAAAGTTGTGGACAAGCAGATCGTTATTGATGATGCGAACGCCCATCACATTGTTCGCGTGTATGAAATGTACGCCAACGGTGCAACGATGCTGGAAATCATTAAATATTTAAACGGTTTTGGTGCGAGGACTTCTCACGGAAGACCATTTACATACAACAGTCTTTGGACGATTTTGAGAAATAAAAGGTATGTCGGAATATATAGCTATAAAGGGATCGATACACCAGATGCTTTGCCCCGCATCGTTTCGAAAGAACTATTTGACAAAGTACAAAAGCGACTTGTTGAGAATATCGGAGCCGGAGGAAGAGGGAAAGCTGTAGAGGACTACATTTTGAGCGGCAGGCTATTTTGTGGGCATTGCCTAATACCCATGACAGGAACCAGTGGCACAAGCAAGAGCGGGAAACTACATAGCTACTATAAGGAGAAGAACAAAGGTTGTAAAAACCTTACCGTCACCAAGCATAAGATCGAGGACAAGGTAATTGAAGTCGTACGGGACATGCTTACAGAGGATAATCAGCGCGTGATCGCTCGTGAAATATCCGCTCTTTGTAAACATGAGCGAGACAATCCCAATTTGAAGCGGCTACAACGTCTTTTGAAAGAAAACAGCAAACAAAAAGCCAATCTCTTAGAATCTCTAAAGGTTGGCAAGGCGTCGGTAAGAACCGCTAATTATGTTTTTGGCGAGATTGCCATGGTTAATAGTGTCTATATTTTTATCGACGATGATTGAGGTCACAGAGCAACTGTAATATTCAATGTGAGCAATCAGCCGCCTGTGCAAGTGGACGTGTTTCTACTAGATGAAATACGGGATAATGGAGGTTCTTATGCGTCCTTATTATCTCCACCAATAAAATCCACGAAAACCATATTGATGTAATAGTCAATATGGTTTTTTAAATTGAAATTCACTGTAAGAGATTAGTATAATGAGGTGATTACTACTAACATCTAGCTTATTTTTATATTTAAATAAGGAGATAGAGATTATACAAAAGGGAGTCTCAATTAATGGAAAAATCATTTAAAGGCACTACTTTTTTCTAATTAGGAGATATAGAATTTTTATGATATTATTTAGTAGTGAGGATAGATATAAAATACTACAATGACATAAAGGAAGATAATATAAATGACAAAAACGAACTTTAAAGATTACGAACTGAGCAATGAGATACTAAAATCGCTTAATATGCTAAACTATAAGATACCAACAAAAGTTCAGCAAGAAGTAATACCAGTTGTACTAGAAAATAAAGATGTACTAGTAAAATCACAAACAGGAAGTGGTAAAACCGCAACATTCGCAATACCATTATGTGAACTAGTTGACTGGGAAGAAAACAAACCACAAGCACTAATACTTACACCAACAAGAGAACTTGCAATACAAGTTAAGGAAGATATATTTAACATAGGAAGATTCAAAAGAATAAAGGTACCAGCGTTATACGGTAAATCATCTTTTGAACTACAAGCAAAAGAGCTAAAGCAAAAAACTCATATAGTAGTTGGAACACCAGGTAGAACAATAGATCATATCAAAGAAGGAAACTTCACAACAGATAATATAAAATACCTTGTATTAGATGAAGCAGATGAAATGCTTAGTATGGGATTCTTAGGACAAGTAGAAGAGATAATATCAGCACTACCTGCTAAGCGTGTGACTATGTTATTTTCAGCAACTATGCCAGATGATATAGATTTATTATCAAAAAAGTATATGAAAGACCCTGTTACAATAGAAATTAAAGCAAAAAATTTAACAGTAGAAAGAATACAACAAGATGGATATAGAGTAGAAGAAACAGGAAAGTTAAATTTATTAAAAGACGTAACAATAATAGAAAATCCTGATAGCTGTGTGATTTTCTGTAACACTCAAGTTAAAGTAGATTCACTGTACAATGAATTAACTAAACTTAAATATCCATGTGACAAAATACATGGTGCTATGGAACAAGATGAGAGAATAAAAGTAATGAATAACTTTAAAAAAGGATATTTTAGATACCTAATAGCAACAGATGTAGCTGCTAGAGGTATAGATATAGATAATATCACTCATGTAATAAATTACGATGTACCTGTATTAAAAGAAAATTATGTTCATAGAATAGGGAGAACAGGTCGTGCAGGTAAAGAAGGTAGAGCTATTACCTTTGTTATGAAATCTGATGAAAGACGTATATTTGAAATATACTCATACACAGGCAAGGAATTAACAATGAAGATGAAACCAAGTAAAAGATTTGTTATGAGCTTAAAGTCTGAATTTGATAAGAAGTTAGAGCAAAGACAAAAGATTAAAGAAGATAAAGGTGCAAATCTAAGTCAAGAAATCATGAAATTGCATATAAATGCTGGTAAAAAAACTAAGATGAGACCTGTTGATATAGTTGGTACACTTTGTAGTATAGAAGGTATGAGTGCACAAGACATTGGTGTTATAAGTGTACTTGATGTATCTACTTATGTTGAAGTACTAAATAACAAAGGTGATATGGTATTAAAAGCATTACAGACTAAAAATATAAAAGGTAGACCACGAAAAGTTACTAAAGCAGAGATGTTATAGATATGCTCGTTGGTATTATTCCTGCGATTCATTCGTCTCCAACAATGAAATCCACGATAGAGATATCGTGGATTTTTACTTTATAGTTATATATTAATTATAAAATTATTTACACTGCTGATTATTTGAATAACTAAAAAAGTAGCTACCACTAATTGATTTTTAATTTACTGAAACGGTAGCCACTTTTTTAATTTATTACTTTGTGTAATTATCAAAATAACCTTGGATGAATATAATAGGGGTTCCCTTATCTCCGCTTCCTGAAGTTAAATCAGATAATGATCCTATAAGGTCAGTAAGTCTTCTTGGAGTAGTACCTTGTGATTCCATAGCTCCAACTAAATCTGATTCCTTATTTTTAATATATTCTGATATTGCCTTCTTAAGCTCTTCACCCTTTAAATCAGCGAAGTTATTATCAGCAAGATACTTTAATTTTATTTCATTTGGAGTACCATTTAAGCCTGATGTATAAGCTGGTGAAACAACTGGGTCAGCAAGTTCCCAAATCTTACCGACTGGATCCTTGAAAGCTCCATCTCCATAAATCATGACCTCAACATCTTTTCCTGTTTTCTCTTTAAGAATAGCTTGTATATTATCAACGATAGGTTGACAGCTACGAGGGAAAAGCTTAACTGTTTCTTCTGTTGATTTGTTTGAACCTAATAGTCCATAAGCTTCATTAAATCCACTTCCATCAATAGATTCACATAATATATTATCAAGGCTATAGATCTTTTCTCCACCATTTGTTTTTAAAATTTTCTTAGTTCTAAATCTTGTATGAATATCACAAGTAAGAACGCTCTTTGTATAATTTAAGATAGTTTTAGGATTGTTTGAGAATATTACTTCACACTCAACACCATATTCTTGAATTAAAGATTTATAATAATCAATGTAATCAACACCTGTGAAAGCATGCTTATTATACCCAAACAGATTACGGAATTCTTGCTCTGTTAAAACATCTGTCCAAGGATTAACGCCCTTATCATCTAATATATCTAAATCAACTAGATGATTTCCAACTTCATCAGATGGATAGCTTAACATTAATACTATTTTTTTAGCTTCCTTTGCTATACCACGAAGGCAGATTGCAAAACGATTACGACTTAAGATAGGGAATATTACACCAATAGTATCGTCACCAAATTTAGATTTAACATCCTTAGCGATATTATCTATAGAAGCATAATTTCCTTGAGCACGTGCAACTACTGATTCAGTTACAGTAATTATATCCTTATCATTTATAGTAAATCCTTCAACTTCTGAAGCTTTAAGTACACTTTCTATAACTATATCCTCAATTTTATCGCCTTCTTTAATGATTGGACAACGTAGTCCCCTAACAACTGTACCAATAACTCTTTCCAAAATAATCTCTCCTAACAATTTAAAATTGATTTCAAATACTTAATACTATTGTAATATACACCAATAAATGATATAAGTAAAATAAATAGAATGAATATATGATATAAGGAGTGCTTATATGGTTACTAAATTAGATTTATATAAGGTGTTTTGTCAGGTAGGAAAAAGCAAAAGCTTTACAAAGGCATCAAAGGCTCTTTACATGACACAGCCAGCAGTAAGCCAAGCGATAATGCAATTAGAAGGAGAACTAGATATTAGACTTTTTAATAGAACACCAAAGGGTGTATCCTTAACTAATGAGGGGAATCTTTTATTTGAATATGTAAATTCAGCAATTAATTTAATCAATGCTGGAGAAGAAAAAATATTAGAATTTAAAGATTTAACTGTGGGAGAGTTAAAGATTGGAGTAGGAGATACTATATCTAAGTATTTTTTACTTCCATATTTAGAGTTCTTTCATAATAGATATCCTAATATTAAGTTTAAGATTATAAATGGTACTACCTTAGAACTTTGCGCCTTAATTAAGTCAGGAGAAATTAATATTGCAATCTGTAATTTTCCAATTGATGATCATTCATTAGAATTAATACCTTGTGGAGAGGTTAGAGATATTTTTGTTTGTGGAGAGAAGTATAAGGATTTATCTACGGAGAAAATTTCATTAGAAGAATTGGTAAAATATCCTTTAATATTCCTAGAAGCTAATTCAAATTCAAGAAAGTATGTAGAAAAGTTCATGCTATCCAAGGGGATAAAAATCTCTCCAGATTTTGAACTTGGATCTTTTGATTTATTATTGGAGTTTGCAAAGATAAATTTAGGTATTGCCTGTATAGTAAAGGAGTTCTCAGGGGATTATTTAGAAAAGGGATTATTATATGAGGTTAATATTTCAGAAGAGATACCTAGTAGAAGCATTGGTGTTTGTTATTTAAAGAGCGTTCCACTTTCATTAGCTTCTATAAAATTTGTTGAGATATTATCTTCTGCTAACCCTTCATTAAAAATTAAATAAAGTAAGCGTTTATTATATTTAGATTAGAGAGAGATAGAGTCGATGAAAAAAAATAATCCATTTAATAAAATAATTAATAAGCGAGATTACATGTACGTGGAAGTAAACTTAGGTAGAAAATTTGGTAAAATTGTGGGTATTATTTTCGTGAATCGTCTCCACCATTGAAATCCACGAAAATATATTGGTCTTAAGACCAATATATTTTTTGTTTAAAAATAAATTACAATTTTAAGTTATCTGAAAATTCAGCTATACGCAAACCACAGAAAATAATGAATAAAATTAAATTTTAAGTGGCAATGGAGTTTGGAATGGGGGATATATAATATTAAAAATAAAAAGACTATATAAGGGGAAAATAATATGAATATATACAACTATTTTAACTTTAAAAATCCGATTACACACAAACTCACCATAATCTTAATTCCCATTCTCCAACTGTCTAAGTTCATTCTCTAACTCTATTTCATTTCTTATATCATCAAAAGTCTTTCCTGTTGAATCATCATGAGTGATATAAATAGAAATTGAATATGAAAGATTGTATATTTAATGAGCAATAAATGTTTATTTAAAGATCATGTTAAAGTAGTATTCAATATGGTCTTTTTTGATTTACATATTAATAAATTAAGAGAAAATAAAATACAATATAAAATAGTACATAAAATGACAAAATTTTCTTATATACTATGGTAGTCTTTGTATAATACGAGAAGATATTTAATTTACAAGATGTGGTGGTAGCGATGTAGAGGCATAGTATAATTGCATTATTAGTTATGCGAAATTAGTGGGTTTATTTTTTGCGATTCGTCTACACCAATAAAATCCACGAAAATACATTGACAGCTTTAAATATAAAAATTATAACAAAAAAATTTAATTAATTTTATTGCATTTATTACAAATAGGGGGTTGGTAACATGAGAAAATATAATAAAAATATGGCGATTATTTTATCGGGAGTAGTAATAGCTACTAATACACAAATCACAACGATATCATATGCACTGGAAGATGATAAAAACCAAACTACACTAGAAAAAAGTATAGAAGAAAACGAACCAAAGTCTTCTAATTATGTAAAACAAGAGATTGTAAAAGTAACAAACGAAGAAGAGTTAATAATAGCACTAGAAAATCCAAATATAAAGACAGTAGAAATAAAGAATGATATAGTAATAAAAGATTCAAATCCTACACTAAGGATAGAAATAAAAGGAAATGAAAAAGAAATAAGAGGAAATGGATATACAGTAAGTAGTGGTGAAATATTTAATTTTTTATTAAATACAAATACAAAAATAGATAATCTAAAGCTGAAAGAAATAGCTATAACGAGCGCAAATAGAGAAAATTTACATATAGTAAACAACAGTGAAATAAGTAATGGAGAGATAACAGATTGTGGGAATATAACATTAGAAAATGTAAAAGTAAATCATACAATGATAAAAAGTAATAAAAACTTAGTTATAAATTCAAGTAAAATGAACAAGAGTATAATTAAACATTTTGGAGATGAAGTTGGAGAATTGAAGATAATTAATACTGAAATAAAAGAGCATCATCCGAGTAGTGGTCTTATTGCACCGAGCGACCATGGAGGCAATAAAGCACCAATATATTTATATGGAGGTAATGTAGAATTAGAAAATGTAAAGATAATAAACCCAGGTAGTAATGCAATATATGCAGCAGGAAGTCACTCAAAAGATATAACAGAACAAAAAATAAGAATAAAAGGAACGTTAGAGGTAGATGGTGCACAGAACGAGGCAATAGTTCTTAAGATGGAAAATGATAGTAATAAAAATATACCTTTAAAGCTTTATATAGATGGAGATATAAAGCAAAAAGGGGATACATATACAGTAATAGCAGAAAATGAAGGAAACCATATTAAGATATATTATGATGATAGTAAAATAGAAAAAGGAACTGACCTATACTCAAATGAATATTACAATACTAAAAATAGAGAAGGGATTAAACCACCACTTCCTAGCTATGAAAATTCACTTGCAGTAGTAACAGATAAACGTTATTTACTAAGATCATTAGAAGATCAAAATATAAAAACAATAGATATAAGAAATGATATAGATATAAATTCATCTATAGGCGAACCATTTAATATATATATATCTGGAAATAAAAAAGAAATAAAAGGAAATGGACACACAATAAGCAATAGTACAGGATCAAATTGGTTCAATATAAAAACAAATACAAAAATGGATAATTTAAAGATAGGTGGAGGAAGCATCTACACTGTAGAGGGGAAAAACTTAGATATAGTAAATAACAGCGAAATTAATGGTGCATCAATATCGTTGGAAGGAAATGTATCATTAGAAAATGTAAAAATGGATTATGCGTCAATATCTGGTAACGGGAATCTAGTTGTGAATTCAAGTAAATTAAAAAATAGTCAAATTTCAATCTCAGATTATTATGAAAATAAAGTTGGAATAGCGAAAATAATCAATACTGAAATAGAAGGTCAAGGCTATGCTGTACCAATAAGTTTAAATGGAGGAAATATAGAGTTAGAAAATATAAAAATAACAAATCCAGGTGACCATGCAATATATGCAAAAGGAAGCAAGAAACTTGAAAATAAGATAAGAATAAAGGGAACATTAGAGATTGATGGTGCAAAAAAAGACGCAATAGTTTTAAAGAAAGGTGAGAGTAGTACAGAGAATCCAGTAGAACTATATATAGATGGAGATATAAAGCAAAAAGGAGATACATACACAATAAAAGCAGAAGATGAAGGTACATATACTAAGGTGCATTATGATGATAGTAAAATAAAAAGAGTAACTGATAAATGGTCATATACTTATTATAGTACGAAAAATAGAGAAGGAAATGAACCGAAGTCTGTTGTATATGAAAATAAATTAGTTGGAGAAAATAGACATCAAACAGCTATAAAAGTAAGTAATGAAGGATGGGATGTAGCAAATACTATAGTAATAGTAAACTCAAACTCAATGGCAGATGCACTTAGTGCAACACCATATGCAAATTGGTTAAATGCGCCAATACTTTTAACAGAAGGAAATAAATTAAATAGTGATACTAAAAAAGAAATATTAAGGCTTAAAGCAAAAGGAGTTCGTATAATAGGTGGAGAGGGATCTGTATCAAATTCAGTTATAAATGAATTAAAGTCTATGAATCTTAATGTAGAGAGGATAAGTGGGAATGATAGATACGAGACATCTTTAGAGATAGCTAAAAAATTAAATTCACCATCAGAAATAGCAGTTGTAAATGGTGTAACAGGGCTTCCTGATGCAGTAAGTATTGCGCCAGTTGCAGCAGAGAAAGATATGCCAATAGTATTAGTATCACCAAAAGAAGGAATTAAAGCATTTGATCAATATATAAAAGATAACAATCTATATATAAATAAATCTTATATTATAGGAAAAGAAGCAGCTATATCAAATAAAATAGCTAATAAACTACCAAATCCAGAAAGATTAGGTGGAATAGATAGAAATGAGACTAATGCAGTTATATTAGAAAAGTTCTATACAAGTGAAGAATTAAATAACATATTTATTGCTAAAGATGGAATGAAGAAACCTGATGATTTAATAGATGCATTGTCAGTAGGTGTACTAGCTTCTCAAAAAAAATCACCAGTAGTTATAGTAGGAAATGATTTAAATGATAAGCAAGAAAGTTTATTATCTAAAAAACAGCCTAAGGCGATAACTCAGGTCGGTGGAAATGGAAATGAAAATGCATTTAATAAATTAGCAAATATGTTTAAGTAGTAATTTGGAGATAGAATTATAATCGTGGATATTATTCCTGCGATTCGTCTCCACCATTGAAAACCACGAAAAGGTATATCGGCTATTAATGCTGATATACCTTTTTTATATAAAGAATTACATTTGTAAAAGTAACTTTGATATTAAATAAATAAAAAATAAATTAAGAAAAGATGAATAGGTGAAATACTGATAAAGAAAAAGCCAGATCTCTAAATAAAAGTGATTGGTCTTATAGTTCTATTTCTTAATAGTATTTACTAGCTTATTTTTGAAATTATTTTCAATTGGTTTTATATAATAAATTTGACATTTAAATTAATAAATTTTAAAGACATCATAAATAAGGGAGGTTTATGAGGAAGTCAAATAGTAGTTTAATATCACTAATGGTCTTAGTAATGTTAATGATTAAAGCGACTATCCACGAACACTTATATCTATTGGGTATAAGTGTTTTTAATATATTTAGAGTTTTGTTAAAAAATCACATTAAAATTTAATAATGCAACAATAGAAGCAACAAAAGAATACATTATAACAATCAATTTTAATTTGGACATGAGTATTGATAAAAATAACTTGAAAATGTTATCCTAAAGTATAGGATATATAAAACAATATTTGAATATATCAACTAAAAAGCTTTTAATAGTTCATACTAAGAAAGAGTACATAAGGGGGAACTTATGATTAGGATAGCAATTTGTGAAGATGAAGAAGAAACACAACTATTAATAGAAGATTATCTTGATAATATATTAAAGAATATAAATATAGAATATGAAATACAAAAATTTAGTTTAGGAGAAGAGTTACTTGAATGTAACTTAAAAGATATAGATATATTACTTCTTGATATACAAATGGGGCAAATAAATGGAATGGATACTGCAAGGAAGATTAGAAAAGTAGACAATAAAATGGAGATAATATTTATAACTTCTTTAATAGATTATGTACAAGAAGGATATGAGGTAAGAGCTTATAGATATTTATTAAAACCTATAGAATCAGAGGAATTAAAAAAACATGTATTAACATGTATTAAAGAGATTGAAATAAATAAAAACAATTATATTGTAATAAAGAATAAGTCTAATACATACAAGATTAACTCAAATGAAATAAAGTATATAGAAATTCAAAAAAAGGATATGTTAATACACACAATAAATAAGAGTTTTGATGTGCGGTATAGTCTAGAAAAAATAGAAAAAGACTTAAATCAAGATGAATTTGTAAGATGTCATAAAAGCTTTCTAGCTAATTTAAATTATGTAGAAAATATAAAGCCAAATATTGCAGTATTAGAAAGTGGGGAAGAAGTGCCTGTTAGTAGATATAGATATAAAGATGTTAAGATTAAATTCTTAAAATTCCTTGGGGATTCCATATGTTAAAATTTATGTCTTGTCTAATATTAGCATTATCAATATTTATACGTTTTTTTATATTTAAAGCATTAATAACTTATAAAAAAGAAAGCAATAAAAATTACAAAATTGTATTTTATATCTTAGTATTATTAATTTATATCATATCTCTAATAGTTGTATTAGAAAAGTACCATACTAATATAAATTATTTAATTGATGCTATAGTATTTATTGTTTGGGGGATATATTACAATTACTTTCATAACGTAAGATATATTAAATATATAGTTTCATTTTATTTATTTAATGTATATTACGACTTATTTACAGAAGTTGTATATAGGATATTATTCATCAGAGTTACAGGTAGTTCTCTATCATCTGAACAAGCACTTTTAGTATCTTATGGTGATG
Organism: Metaclostridioides mangenotii; assembly: GCF_018917235.1. Classification (GTDB taxonomy): domain Bacteria; phylum Bacillota; class Clostridia; order Peptostreptococcales; family Peptostreptococcaceae; genus Metaclostridioides. Next base: position 251,146 of record NZ_JAHLOF010000002.1, on the reverse strand, counting down.
GACTCAAAATTCAAGTATATTCGTATATATTTATTATATTTGTTTTTGTTATATTTGCATTTATTAACAATAAGTTAAAGTTATTTGACAGTGAAAAAAAATATTATATATACTTACTTATTGCGTTAATGGCTAATATTATTAATATAATTGGAAGATATACAATGGGAGTTTATACTATAGGTGATTATTATACTCTAAATAAGCTTTTATTTAAATGGAGGATGTCAGTACCTGTACTACAAGATGAATGGCCTTATTTTGACCAATTGGTGATTCCAAAGTTAGTAATAGCTAGTAGTATAATTATAATAATATTATTTAGAAAAACAATAAAAGAAAATAAATTAAAAGCTCAGGATGAACTAATAAAAAATAAATTAGATATGCAATATGCTCACTACTTAAGCATTCAAGAATCTCATATGAAGGTTAAAAAGCTTTATCATGACATAAATAATCATATTTGTTGCATAGATAATCTTAAAAAAAATAGTGAAGAAATTAATGAGTATGTAAATAACTTAAAATATGAAATTAAAGAATTTAAATCTAAATATAATACAGGAAACATGATATTAGATATTATAATCAATGAAAAAAGTGAACTATGCACAAAAAAAGGAATTAAATTTATTTGTGATATAAACTTTTCAAAAGTTGATTTTATAAAACCCGTAGATGTATCGAGTATATTTGCTAATATTTTAGATAATGCAATAGAAGCATGTGATAAAATACAGGATGAAAATATTGATAGATATATTAGAATAAAAGGAACTATAAATAAATCATATTTTGTACTTAAATGTGAGAATAGCAAAGTTAATAGTATTAGAATTAATAAAAATAGATTATTAACGGACAAAATGGATAAGTTCATACATGGAATAGGAATTCAAAGTATTAAATCTTCTTTAGAAAAATATAATGGAGAAATATTATTTGAAGACAAGAAAGACAAATTTACACTAAACATATACATACCACTTAATCAAAAAATTGACAGTTGGGTCGATTAACCTACTAGTTGGGGCACATATATTGATACTAAAAAATAAGGATGTTATCTTTTAATAGCTAAAGATAATGTCCTTATTTTTTTGAGCAACTGACGAAGTAGTTGGCGGCATGAGCGAAGCGAATTTTTATTAGAAGAACCATAAAGTCTTTTAATATCAGAAATAATTAATAAATGAGGGTTGTAAAAATAATGGAGGCAAAGGGTATATGAAAGTAAAAAAATTTATAGTAGCTATGTTATTAGTAGCTATAAGTGTAAGTTCGGGTCTAATGGTGGGATGTGCATCTTCTAAACCCGATCCAGATAAAAAAATTTATACAGCACAAGAAGTGTCTGAAATAAAAAAAATTTTTTCAAAGAAGATTTCAAAATCTATAAAAGATAGTGGTCTTAGGTTGGTTGAAGTTTTACCAGATGGTAGTTTTGTTTTATCTCTAGGAAATTTGGAAAAATCTAAAGAGCAACCCGATCAAGTTTTAAATTATTCTATGGTACCAGATGATAAAAATACTAAGGAAATACTAAATATTCAATGTGTTAGAGAATATACCAATGATGAAAAATTAAATGAAAGTGATAAATTTTTAAAAGCCATTTATAACATATTTAAATCACTAACTGATACTGAATTAGCTGAGAAAGAATTTTTTAATGAAATTGAAAAAACATATAATAAAGGTGAGGGTAATGTAGAACTTCCTAATATGAATGGCATACATATTTTGGTGAATAAAATTGATAAGTCAACTAAGATTTTAGAGCTAAGATTTAATGAGGAATTTAAATTAAAATAAAGAGAGGGTGATTTTATGGGAATATATATGAAAATGTCACTGGCATATTTGAAGAAAAATAAACTTAAAACTTCATTATTGATATTAGGTGTTGCACTAGGTGTAGTCTTGATATTTGGAACTAGTGTTTTAAAAGAATCCCAGAATAAAAATGATGTAGAAGCAATAAATAAACTTTATAGTGGATATCATTTAGAATTTATTGATTTAAATTCCGATGGAACTGAAAAGCTAAAAAATGATAAAGATGTATCAAAAATTACTACAGTACAAAACTTAGGTAATATTGTAGATGAAAAGGGAAACTCTTTTCCACTAAAATCAACAGATAAAGATTACATAACTGATAAGTCTTCTAAATTGATAAAAGGTAGATTTCCAAAGGATAATAATGAAATAGTAATGGAAAAAGAAGCTATAGAAGCAATGAATATATCAGATAAATTAAATTCTACTTTAGATTTTACAGTAAAAAAGAAATATAAAGATCATGAAGGAAGTATTAGAATTTATACTGTAGATAAAAAATTTAAACTAGTAGGAGTTGTAGAAAAACCAAAGGGATTTTATGATTTTTATGATATTAATATTGCATTTGAAGCATTTACTTACGGTAATGATGAAAAAAATGACTTAATACCACAAGATATAATTAGTTATAATAATCTCTTAAGTTTAAAAAGCGGTTGGCAAAATATTGATGGACAGGCTCATAAAATTATGGCAAAACATAATTTAGGGGAAGCTAGTTATTCACCAAATATGCCCCTTGTACGACAATTAATGAATAAAAAAATAGAAAAGGATAATCCAGATGCTTATAAAAGAGAAGTTTTAATTATAATTACAGCAGGAATTTTCGTGTTCAATATTTTTAATATAACATTAAATGAAACAATAAAAGAAATGGGATTACTTAGATTAATAGGTTCAAGTAAGAAAAATGTTAGATGCACGATAATATACCAGGCATTAATTATAATGGTTGCAGGTATAGTAGTAGGATTAATATTCGGTGCCATATATTCGTATATAGTAGTTAATATATCTAATCCTTCGATATATCAAGAGGCAGTAATAAAGCCAAAGTTATATGTAAGTAACGCAAATATTATGAAAGCTATAATAACAGGTGTATTTTCTGTTCTTACTTCTTGTATTATACCTATTTGGAAGGTAGGTAATATATCATCTATTGAAGCTACAAAGAAAACAGATAAGTTTAAAGGTTATAGAGGAAGTTACAGATTAGGCAAATTTTCAAGTAAAATATTTGGATTTTATGGATTTATAGGACTTAAAAATATTGGAAGGAATAAAAGTAGAGCGCTTATATCTATGATATCAATTGCACTAGGAGGATATATATTTTTAACTACATTTTCAAGTATGCAAGGCGAATTAAATGATAAAATTGAGGATATGCAAAAAAGATATGATATAACAATACAATTTGGAGTAAATTCAGATATAGATAATGCAGAGTATACAGAGAGTGATGTAAATAAGTTAAAAAATGTAGATGGTGTAAAAAGTGTGACTACACTTCAAATAGAAAGTGGAATATTAGATTATAAAAAGAATGAAATGGATCAAGACTTTGCAAAAAGCAAAGGAATACAAGAACAAGATCAAATGGAATATAAAATGGATCTAAAATTATTTGGACCGGATTATATAAAATATACATTGAAAAACTTCTTACAAGAAGGGCACATATATGAGATTGGAACATTAAACAAAGGGGTACCAAATGTAGCAGTATATAATTATTTTTACGATGAATCTGGGACAAATACGTTTAAAAAAGTTTTTCCTGATTTAAAGATAGGAGATATTATAACAATAAAAGTTCCGATTACGGAAAACGGAAACACTGAATATAAAGAAAGTAAAGTAAGGGTATGTGCAATATTGAAATCTGATTGGATGTCTAAGGGAGATGGCGACTTAGGCCGTAATTTTGAGATTGTAACAGCTAGCAGCCTTTCTAAACATATTGTTGGAGAAAAAAAATATAATAAATTAGGTATAAACTTAGAGGACCCATATGATAAAACTGTAAATGAAAAAGTAAAAAAAGTTTCTAATTGTATTCATTTATCTCAATTTGAAAGTAAGCTGGCTTTTAATGAGATGCAAAAGAGTTATGAAGATTATATTAAGTCACAAATATCAACAATAATGTTGGTTTTAATAATAGCAGGAATTAACATTTTCTGTACAATAAAAACCAATTTACTTATGAGGAAAAAAGAAATTTCAACGCTTAGAGCAATAGGATTGAGTATAAGAGATATAAAAAAAATGGTTACTTATGAAGCATTAACATATGCAATGTTAAGTTTTATAATCACTTTAATTCCATCGATGATAAACTTAATTAAATTTGTAAACTGTAATAATAGTGCTTATAAAAACTATGGAATAGAGCATTTTATGTCTTTTAAATTTCCAGTTAAACAATCGATAATATTTTTTATTATATCAGTGACTGTATGTTTAATCGCAGTAGCTACAAGCAGTAGGGATTTGAAAAAGATGAGTATTATTGAGGGAATAAAAGATAACGATTAATTACTTAGATATAAATAATATTTATACATTAGGGAGTTACAAACATTTATTGTATTGGGAGGTTATGTTATGAAAACTTTAAAGACTATAGATTTAAGAAAAATATACGGGAAGGGTGATAGTGAAGTTAGAGCGATTGATGGAATCAATTTGGAAATACAACCTCATAAATTTACAGCTATAATTGGGCAAAGTGGTTCTGGAAAGAGTACACTACTTCATTGTATGGCAGGGCTTGATAAACCGACTTCCGGCAAAGTATTTATGGATGATTTAGATTTATATACTTTAAATGATGATAAATTGTCTAAGATAAGAAGAGAAGAATTTGGATTTATATTTCAAAGTTATAATTTAATACCAGTTATAAGTGTTTATGATAATATAGTGCTTTCTGTTTCGCTTAGTGGTAAAAAAGTAAATAAGGATTACATAGAAGATTTAATAATCAAATTAGGACTAGAATCTCAAATCAAGAAATTCCCCAATGAATTATCAGGGGGACAGCAGCAGAGGGTAGCAATTGCTAGAGCACTTGCAAATAAACCATCAGTAATATTTGCAGATGAACCGACTGGAAATTTAGATAGTAAAACGACTAAAGAAGTAATTGACATATTAAAGTTTTGTGTTAATGAATATAAACAGACATTAGTTATGATAACTCATAATGATGAAATAGCTAAGATTGCAGAAAATGTTATAACAATTAGCGACGGCAAAATTATATCAAATTAGTGATATTCATTTAAACGTAAAGCTGTGTCCTGAAAAATGAATCTTCTTTAACTTAAGAAGAGAAGAAAAGAATTGTAGATTCTTATGATAGTTAAAGATGTATTTGCTCAAAATGAGAGAGCTAGTAAGTGGTTTATCGATAATTTACAGCAAAGAACTAAGACTAGAATGTTAAATTTAGCAGTATAAATATAAAAATAAGGTTAAATAATTAAGGAAATATTTATATTGTGGCGGATAATAAGGTTAAGTAAATTATCGTGTTTTGATTTCTGCGATTCGTCTACACCAATTTAAAAAATGGATACTTGGAAATATTAAAAACGCTAGATTTATCGAAAAGATAACTAGCGTTTTATTATATTTATACACCAATATAAAAGTTAAGCAAAAATATCGTTAATTTTATCTACATCTTCTAATTTAAAACCCTTCATAACAAAAGTATAAATATCTATCGTTATACCTGTATCATAATGTCCCATTAAGGTTTGGACAGTCTTAGGGGGGCTCCTGCTTCAAACAGACATACTACTGATGAACTTTACAGTATGCCGGAAGATTTAGTTGGTACAACTTCTGAAGCTGATGCAGAGTTAAAAGATTTCTAGGATTAGTCAAAAGTAGGTAGTTAGCTCAATATGTATTCATATTGAGTTTTTTAAGTGCACCAATATAGGACAACAACTTTCTGTCAAAGTAAATACGGTATCAACTCTATCCAATAATTAAAACAGCAATATTAGATGAAGGCAGCACTCTTGAAAAAAAATATTAAAATACAATAAAAAGCAAAATAAGACAGTAAATTATAAGCTTTTAGTGTAATATATATATGTATGCATGTTTACATACATACAACAAAATCTTGGAGTAAAAGTATGTTTTAAAAAACAGAAATTTTTGGAGGCGAAATGGAAGAAAAAGAAATTTATCAAGTAAGAGAATTTATTAAAGATAAAAGCACTGTCTATTGCTTTTTCTCTTCAATATTCTTTGGTCTATTATCATACTTATATTTTTTTGTAAATAATATATATAACCATGATAGTATAAGTAATACACCTAAAGGGTATGGAGCAGGTGCCAGTAGTGGAAGATGGTTTTTAAATGTAATGGGTGATTTTGTAGAATATAATTGGGGAATTTATAATATACCTCTATTTAATTGCATTTTAGCTATATTTATATTAGCGATTGCTTGTTGTATAATTATAAAAATTTTTGATATAAAAAATAAATGGTTATGTGTTTTGGTAGGTGGTATTACTGTTGTATTTCCACCTATAGCCAGCACAATGATATATTCATTTACAGTCGCATACTACACAGTAGCTATATTTTTTACTTTTTTGGGGATTTACTTAATAAAGGATTTTAAATTATTCGGATTTATAATGGGTGTGTTGTTGTTTTCCTTTTCGATAGGTATATATCAAGCATACTATCCTTTGTGTGGAGCGATATTTTTATTGATATTGATAAAATTGTGTATGGATTCTGGGACTACATTTAAGCAGATTATACTTACAGGGATTAAATTTCTGATTTCTTTGGCTATTGGATACCTACTGTACAATGTATTTTTACAATTTTACCTAAATGTAAATGATGTGCAGCTTAGTAATTATCAAGGTATAGATCAGATGGGGCAAATAGATATCAAATCACTTCCAATGCAAATTAAGGAGATTTACAAATCAATAGTAAGGATAACTTTTAGGGATTATATGTCAATAAGTGCAACGAAAGTAATTCAAAACTCGTTTATAGGTATGTATATTATTAATTGTATAGCAATTGTACTTCACATAAAAAATCAATCATTTAACAAAGAATCTGTACTTAAGCTTATTTTAATGGCAATATTTATTCTGATATTACCTATAGCTGCAAACTTTGTGGTTATTATGGTTCCTAATGGCGAGATATATACTCTTATGCAAATGGGATTTGTCTCTTTATTTTATCTGACAATTGTATTGGTAAGCTCATTGCTGAATAATGAAGGTTCGTATGAAAAAGTTGCGACAGTCAACAAATCTAGTAGAGTTAATAAACTTAAGAGCTTTAATAAATATAAATTAAATAAAGTAGTGTTGTTTTTCACTTTATTTATAGTGTTTGTATCTGTATTTAACTATACTTGGCAAAATAATGGTAACTATCGTTCGCTGTACTTTGAAAACAAACAGTTGGAAAACTACTATCAAACTTTAATGACTAGAATTAAATCTACAGAAGACTACACTCAAGATATGGAGCTTTATTTTGTTGGAGAAAAGATCACTGACAAGACATTTGATAACGAGAGGTGGAGATATACGCCATTTAAATATGGAGGTAACTCCTCTCCATTAAATACGTATTCGAGAAAAGAATCTATAGAAAACTTTCTCGGATATAGATACATCCAATTAGAGAGCGATGACGAAGTATATAAAAGCAATAAAGAGGAGATAGAACAAATGGATTTATATCCAAACTTCGGTGGAATTAAAATTATTGAAAATAAAATATTTGTGAGATTTGAATAATAGATAAATAGTGTTTTGTAAATGTATCAAAATTATCTAATCAATTATTAAATAGAGTAGCTATTATGCCACTCTATTTTTTTACTTTAGTAGGATAGTCAGGGTCACTAATATTTGTTTAGCAATTATATGATACTGGAAATTATATTATAATTACAAAAATCACATACTGCACACAGATTCACATAGCACTACCTATACAATATGATAAACATAATTTATTATGATTGCAATAAGGAGCGTAGCTATGAAATTTGAAGCACGATATTCAAAAATCATATAATTATGAATAAAAAATATAAGCATGGGTAAAGGGAGGGATACATGATTAAGATATTAATTGTAGAAGATGACCCTAAAATTAGTCAGATGTTGGAGATTTTATTAAAAGAAATTACTATGAAGTTAAATCTGCATTTTCTGGTACAGAACACTTCTATTATTAGAGAAAGAATCAATTGAGAGAGTAGTAGAAAGAATGCATATGAATGAAGATGAAAAATTTCTTTTTAAAATATATATTAATTTTAAAGAAGAGAGAAAAGACTCTTGGGAAAAACCTATTGCAATTTACTCTGATACACTAAAATATTTGAAGATAAATTTATAAGTTTTAGTCGTATTCAATCCAGCGTTATTTGAATATGTTGAGGCTAAAACGTATAAAAATAAAAACCTTTCTTATAATAAGTGTGATGTAAGTAGAGATTAGCTTGTAAATAATTACTATTGTCCTAAATAACTTGAATTAGTTATGTTAGTTATTCTTTCAATAGTTAAGATTAAAAATAATCGTGGGTATGATTCCTGCGACTCGTCTACTATACTAATAATTAGTTCGTTTATCCGGCATGGAGTGGAGTCATATCACAGGGAAGTGTGACAGCTTAATGACAATTCTTTATGAAATAAAATGATGTGATTTAATACATAGAAAATAAAAGAGTGTGTTTTTATTGATTTGAAATAACTAAATAGCCTGTAGAGCGGGTGAGAATAGAAAATTGATTTAGATATAAGGCGAGTACAATTTTGTACTTGCCTTTATTTTTTCTTACAATGATTTTTTCTCTTTTTATTGTTGAATTCCAGCATAAAACTATTTAAAATTGCTTTTTTACCCAGTTATGTCTTTTAATCGCCCAGTTTTACCATAATAGTTGAATAAATATATTGATACGATTATGTTATAGTTAATTAGACTTTTAAGTATAAATCACTATTAGAAATATTAACAAAGAATTAGGATATGAGGGAAATAATTTAAAAAATTATAGCAATGCTACTGATGATAATTTACAAAAAATACTTAATAGACTGAGTTATTTAAAAGATATATACTCAGAGCCGTTAAAAGAATATTCAAATGAAGAAATTAAAGAAGTTAATAAAGTTCAAAGATTAGGTGCTATTACAAATAGTCAACGAAAAACTATTTATGATTATGCGTATGCATATAGAATGGAAAGACGTAACCCAAACTATCTTTCATTTCAGTATGATTGTGCAAACTATGCTTCTCAAGCTTTACGAAAAGCTGGTGCTAGAGCAGATAAAAACCATTCTATTTATATAGATGGAAAAAATAGGACTTGGTCATTAACACCTGACTCTTGGCATATTAATCCAACTTATGGTGATGCATGGGCTCAAGCACATTATCTAAGAGCATTTCTTGTTAGGAATGAAAATGGCTATAGAGGTCCTGGAGGACATCCTATTACATATGGTTCAGCACTTGAGTTAGGAGATATAACATTTATACATAATGGATCAACATGGTTCCATACCTATATAGTTGTTGCTCCAGGACCTAATTTTAAAATAGCAAGTCATACTGGTAAAAGATGGATGACAAATATTAATACAGCAGCTCCTGAAAATAAATACCCTAGATCTTATGTTCATTTAACAACTTTGAATTAGTATTATCTTGAGGTTGCAAATGTAAGTGCATATTTAAATAATAAAGGAGGAGATCTCATTAAAAAATCAAAGATAATAATATTAATATCTTTATCTATTTTTGTATTATTTTTAGTTTTTCACTCTACCCCAGTTTTAGCTTTAAAAACCCATGTATTTTTTAGTGGCTATCCAATAAAAGCATTGACAACGAATGTTATTGATGATGAACATCACAACAAGATAGACAAGGAACTTTTGAAAAAGGAAAACGCAAAGTGCTATACATTAACAAATCCGCCAATTGAAGAAGCAACACAAGGTGAGTTAAGAAACTACAAAGTCGCAAAGAAAGGGTTTCTATATTTCGCAGAATATTATGGTGAGGGATAAAAAGCACATAATTTATATGCTATATGTGGTAGAAGTGAATAATCACTAAAGAAAATTAAATTGTCAGACAAGTGCACTGTATTTAGTGGCGTTGGATAGTTGTCTCATTAAATATTACTTAAGGTCAATAACCTTCATTGATAATACTATCCCTAAGATCTAATATAATGGTTTTTGCTTGTATAAAAATTTTTTGATTTTCAGGTTTTAAATAAATAAGATAATCACTGATGTCTGCTATAATGTGTTTCAATTAAAAAAATAGCAGAGAACACACAATAATAAACTTTATATAAATTTTTTATATTAAATTATAATTCAATTGTGTAGTTAATACTATTACATATAGAGTATAAATAACTTAAATATAATAAATACTAAAAAACTTTAAACATTTACAATCTTGATATGTTATGCTACAATTACATACAATATATAAAACTTAATAGGAATACCTCATCTAATTAAAAGATCGAGGTAGAGGTCGCATTTACTAAGATTAATATTGAACAGGTCGGAAGCCATTGAAGCAATATAAAAGGAGTAAGTGCCGAAGTGCTAGTGTCCAAAGCTAGTGCTGGGGCTGTATTTAATAAATACAGTACTGTCATCAAAATTATCCCAAATTTTGATGGGGAGCTATCTTAAATAAGATAAAGGGAAGATGTAGGTATGTTGTTTTAGCACATTCAGCTCAACATGTATTCATGTTGGGCTTTTTTACATCTATACAAACTAAGATAGAAAAAGGGAAAGCAATTAAATATTTTGACTTAAAAAATGGGGGTATTATAAAAATGAGTAATTTAAGAAAGAAAAAGTTTACTATGCCGCAGACACTTACTATAATATTTTTACTAATAATAGTAATGGCAGTTCTTACTTGGATAATACCGAGTGGAAGTTTTGAAAGAGTAGATATAGAAGGAAGATCGGTTGTTGTAGCTGGAACTTATGAAAAAGTATCATCAAATCCACAAGGAGTTACTGAAGTATTTAAAGCACCTATAAATGGGTTTATAGATGCAGCTGAAGTAGTCGGATTTGTTTTAATAGTTGGAGGAGCCTTTGGAATAGTTAATAGAACAGGAGCTATAGAAGCAATTATAGCTCATACTGTAAATAAAATGAAGAAATCTCAATTTTTAATAATACCTATCTCAATGATTTTATTTGGGCTAGGTGGAACAACATTTGGAATGAGTGAAGAAACGCTACCGTTTTATATGATATTTATTCCACTTATGACTAGCATGGGATATGATTCAATAACAGCAGTGGCAACAGTATTTATAGGAGCAACAGCTGGATTTGGAGCAGCCACTACTAATCCTTTCTCTGTAGGTATAGCACAAGCACTTTCACAAATTGCGCCAGGTTCTGGAATAGAGTTTAGAGTGGTTATGTTTATAATATATATGGCTATATGTATTGGATTTGTTATGTTGTATGCTAATAAAGTTAAAAAAGATCCTACAAAGTCATTAGTGCAGGATTTATCTCTTAATCAAGAAGCAATAGATAATAGTGATACAAACATAAAAGAGTTTACAAAAAGAGAAGCTATGGTAATAACTATTTTCGCATTAGGTATGGGAATTATGGTATATGGAGTTTTAAAACAAGGATGGTATATAAGTGAAATTGCAATGATATTTACAGCGATAGGTGTAATGTCAGGAATAGCATCAGGGCTTAAACAAGATGAGATAGTTAGTTCATTTATAGGTGGATCAAAAGATTTGATATCAGCAGGATTATGTATAGCATTTGCACGTGGAATAGTAATAATAGCAGAAAATGGATTTATTATAGATACAATCTTAAATTCTGCAGCAAGTGTATTAAATGGATTACCAAAAGCTATATTTATAAATTTGACTTTCTTAATAGAAGGTTTAATAGCATTTTTAATACCGTCAGCATCAGGGCTTGCATCACTTACAATACCAGTTCTTGCACCACTGGGAGATTTAGTAGATGTATCTAGACAAATGATAGTTACAGCTTATCAATTTGGTATAGGTGTAACTAACTTAATAACTCCTACATCAGGGGTTTTAATGGGAGCACTAGCACTAGCTAATATACCTTGGTCAAAGTGGGTAAGATTCGTAATGCCTTTAATAATAGTGTTAGTAATAACTACAATGGTATTTTTAACAACAGGCTTATATATAGGGTTCTAATATAGGAGGTAAATTATGATAGAGAGTATAAAGAAAAGATCTTATGAGATAGAGAATGAACTGGGAAAAGAAATTGAAGAAGTATGCGATTTTATATTTAATAATCCAGAACTAGGAGAAGAAGAATATATATCATCTAAATACTTAGTTGATAAAATGAAGGAGTATGGATTTGATACAACTTATCCATACTGCAATATAGATACTGCTTTTAGAGCGGAACTAGGAGATAATGATGGTCCTACTGTAGCATTTTTAGCAGAGTATGATGCATTGCCTGGATATGGAGAGAATAAAGAACCAGCTCATGCTTGTGGGCATAATTGGATTGCAGCATCTACATTAGGGGCTAGTCTAGTATTAAGTAAGTTAAAAGAGAATTTCAGAGGAAAAATTGTATTAATAGGAACACCAGCTGAAGAAACAACAGGAGGAAAATGTGATTTAGTTAAAGCAGGGGCTTTTGATGATGTTGATGTAAGTTATCAGATGCATATAGAAGCTTTTAATAATATAAACTGCAAGGCCTTAGCAATAGATTCGTTAGAGTTTAGTTTTGAAGGAGTAGCAGCACATGCTGCTAGTCACCCCCATATGGGGGTTAATGCATTAGATGCAGTACAACTTACATTTGCAGGAATAAATGCATTAAGACAACATGTAAAATCAGATGTTAGAATACATGGGATAGTTTCAAATGGGGGAGAAGCTCCGAATATAGTTCCAGAAAAGGCATCTTGTAAGTTTTACATAAGAGCTAGTGAAAGAAGTTATTTAGATGAAGTAACTAAAAAGGTTATAAATTGTGCAAAAGGTGCAGAGTTAATGACAGGTGCTAAGCTTTCTTACAGTTATTTTGAAAATTCTTATGACAATATAGTTAACAACAGGGTGCTTCAAGATATAACAAAGAAGAATCTAATTGATGTAGGGATAAAAAATATATTGGAAGGAAAAGATGGGCCAACTGGCTCAACAGATATAGGAAATGTAAGCCAAGTTTGTCCTACTATGTACACAGAAATAGCTTTAGATATAAATCCAATGGTATATGTTCATGAAAAAGAGTTTTTAAATTATGCAAATTCTAAGGAAGCCTATGATAAACTTCACAAAACAGTAAAGGCAATGGTGGGATGTGCATTAGAAATTTATTTAAAAGATGGGTTACTTGATGAGATTAAGAAAAATCACTTAAAATGCTAATTTATAAAAATATAACAACAAAGGTATTACCGATTTTTCGGTAATACCTTTTTATGGCAGAAGTGAGTAAGCACTAAAGAAGTTTAATTTGTCAGACAAATACACTGTATTTGTGGCGTTGGATAGGGGATTTAAATAGAGTAAACAGGGGTAGCTTAATTGCTACCCCTATTTTTTATGTAATGTATTCAGATACATTTTAAATTGAGTGACTAGTTAAAATTCAAAGATAAATAATTCTTCAATCGGAGTATTTAAAACTTTTGATATTCTAACGGCTAATTCAAGTGAAGGATTATATTTAGCATTCTCTAAACGAGCGATAGTTTCTCTTCTAACATTTACTTTATCAGCCAATTCTTGTTGAGTTAATTCTTTAAGTTGGCGATATTTTTTTAAATTACTTATAAACTTTGTCATGATATTTAAACTCCAAAATCAAATTTGTAAGTTAAAAATGCCCATAAATTCATTGATATTGCAAAAGCAAGTGCTAGTATTAATACTTGCATCCTATAAAGTGTTAGTATATCTACTGAATATAGCCTGATTAAATAACTTGCTGCAACTGCTAGAACAAAGCCTGTATAAAGTGCTATGGAACCTGCTCGATGTTTATTATAAATTAAGCGCTCATCTTCACAATTTCCTAGCTTGTTCCACCAATAAATAGAAAAAAATGAAAACCAACAAAAAGCTAAAAGCCCTAATGGATCACCACTTAATTCTTTAAAACCTTGAAAGCCTAAAAATCCTAAGAAAAATGAATACTTGTTTACACCTTTATTCATAAATAAATCCCCCTGTTAATGTGATATATTTATATCTTTATATTACAAATATATCTCATTAAGTTAATTAATATTACTTAAAATCAAGAAAAAATATCATTGACATTTAATTTAAAGTATCCTCGGTTTAGTGGTGAAGACTTTTTAGGATTTTTACGAATATAATTAAATCAGTTATACGATTTGTCTCTCTACCATTGAAATCCACGAAAGACACATTGATGAAATATTCAATGTGTTTTTTTATGATAATATATTTAAGAAAGGAAGTGTACAAATGCTTAATAAATCAAAAATGGTTATAGAATTAGCTCCAAGCAAAGACTGTAAGACAATTACAAAAAAGTTTTGTTTGGAGCCATAATAAAAAATTAAATATGGCTTGTATGTTTTGTACAGTCTTTGCCTAACTATTTATAAATTAAAATAATAGATTAGGAGAAAAGGTTATGAAGTACAAAAAAGCACAAGAGATATTACCTCAAGATATAATTGAATTAATTCAAGAATATGTAGATGGAGGATACTTATATATACCTACTAAAAAAGACACTAAAAAATCGTGGGGAGAAAAAAGCGGAATAAAAAAAGAGTTAAGTGAAAGAAATAAAGAAATTTTTAATAAATATAATAAAGGAATATCAGTTAAAGAACTTGTTAATCAATATTATCTTACTGAAAGTAGTATTAGAAGAATAATTAGACAACAAAAGGAGATTGTATAAAAATTTTTTACAATCAAGTTTAATACAGACTTATTTATTAACTTATTACCTAGATTATTCTAGTGATATAATTTAATCTGAATTAGGGGATTATATACAATGGAGGTAGTACAGTGAATAAATTAAATGTATTAAAAGTAGAATTTGAATTTAATGGAATTATAGATGCAATATATCCGGTTATATTAAGAGACGACAATGATATGATTTTAATTGACTGTGGTTATCCTAACTTTTTATCATTAATAGAAGAAAGTGCAATAAAAAATGGGATAGATTTAAGTGAACTTACGAAATTAATTATAACCCATCACGATTTTGATCATATGGGTTCAGCAGCTGATTTTAAACGAAAGTATCCAAACGTAAAAATACTATCGTCCATAATAGATGAAAAATATATTAATGGAAAAGAAAAATCTTTAAGATTGCAACAAGCTGAATTAATATATGATAAATTGCCAGAAGAACAAAAAGAAGGTGCTATGAATTTTCAAAAGATGCTTGAATCAATAGAAAATATTGAAGTAGATATGTTATTGAAAGATGGAGATAAATTTGACTGGTGTGGGGGTATGGAAATAATTGAAACACCAGGTCATATGCCGGGTCATATATCGATTTATGCTAAGGAAAGTAAGACTTTAATATCGGGAGATGCATTAGTGATAGAGAATAATAAGTTAACTATAGCTAATCCAAATTATACACTAGATTTGTGGGAAGCTAAGGAATCAGTATATAAATTTTTAAACTATGATATTGATAAGATAATATGTTATCATGGTGGAATATATACAGAAGAAATAAAAAGTTCACTTAAAAGAATTTAATTTTAAGTAAATATCTAATAATTAATAATAAACTAGAATACTAAATCGTGGTTGTAGATAGAAAATTGGTGTAGATATGTTAGAGGGTAGCGCAATTGCTACTCTCTTTTTTAGTTTAATTTACAAATAGCATAACAACAATAATAATTTGTTAACATATATAAAAAAGAAAAATTAAGTGAAATTAATTAGCTTTTATATGTAAAAATTAACTATCGTGATAGAGTCATCGAAGCATGATATGCTTGAAATAAATGTCCCTTTTTAGAACAAGAAGTATTATTTTGTTAAAATAAGAAGGATTTTAGAGTATGTTATAGAATATAATAGTAGATATAATCCGATTGGTATTAATTTACATATAATATAGAATTTAATTGTTGTTGGTTCAGTGGTAAAAAGGAGAGATGTAGTAGGGAATGTAAAAATGGTGAATTTAATTATTACCAATATAAAAGATACAAAGGTATCACAAGTAAAGTAGAAAATGCAATACATTTAAAGGTTAAACATGAAGACTAATTTATAAATACGATGGAGAATTATCAATATGGAAATAATAAATAAAATAGAACATTTAATAAAAGAAAATGATATAGAAAATGCGTATGATTGCATAATTGAAAATGAGAAACAATATATAAACAATGCGGAATACTGGAATTTAAGGGGTATTCTATGTTCTAAAATAAAAGAATATGAAGCGGCAATAGGTTGTTATAAAACCTCAATCAATATTAAGTATGACTATATAGATGCATATTTTAATTTAATATATACATATATGATTACAGGAGAAAAATTAAAATCGGTATTGAATGCAAGTATATCATTAAGATACATTGATGATACAAGTTATATAAATGACATAAATAATTTATATAAATATGAAAAAACATCAAAAAAGTATATTGAAGTATTGAACGAAGTTAAAACTAATTTTTATGTAGAAGGAAATAACATTAGTTTAATAATGTATATAGCCGGTCACTTCAACGATATGAACAAAGAATATATACATATTTCATATGAAAATAATATAGCAAATAACTGGGCATACATAAAAGATGATTATGTTATTACAAATAAAGAAATTATAGGCATTGACGATTTTGTATGTGATCATAACTATTCAGGTTTTGATGTAATAGTTCCTTATGATATTAACTATATAGATGTAATAAGAAACATAGCGTCAAAAGGATTAAAAAATTGTTCGGTATTACTTTCTTCTGAGGGAGAATTTAAACTTATTGATATAGATAATGAAACTATGATAGGGTTAAAAGATGAAGATTATAAAAGAACAATAACATTAAATAGATTTAATGTAGCAGACTCAAATGTATATGCATTAATAAAGTATATGCCAAAACAATATAAAGATAAGTATAAGCTAAATGTTATTAACGGAACTGATGTTTACAATTTAGAAAATATAATTAAAGTACCTCTTATATCACCTATTACTGTTTCGGGATTTAATACTTTTTGTACTGCCTATCCAAAATTCACTTATAATATCGAGGTAGGTCATGGGGTCGTAGGTTTTAAAGGGTGCGGATTAATGGATAAGAAAAATAAGAATTTCGCATTTACGCCAGAAGAATATAAAAAGATAGATAAAATATATACTACATCTAAAATGTCTATGTTAATGTTAAGTGCATTTGCTTCTATTCCAGAAGATAAATATGAAATAACAGGAAACCCTAGAACGGATATTCTTATGTTATCTGATGGAAAAAGAAATTTAGAAAAGTTATTAGGAATATCTTTAGAAAACAAAAAAGTTATATTTAATATGCCAACATTTTATGTACATGATAATTCAGGGGTAGTAAGTGGTTCAAGTGAACTTGATGATGCTATAAAAATAAAAAACTTTGATTATGAAAAATTTAATCAATTTTTAATAGACAATAATATAATCTGTATATCTAAGGTACATCATGGAGAAGAAAAAAGTATTACAAATAAAGTAAAGAATAGAAGTTTAGATAATATGATATTTATATCTAATAATGATTTAGAAAATAAAGATTTGGATTTATATGAAATTTTAAATGCAGCTGATATTTTAATTACTGATTATTCAAGTATATATGGAGATTTCTTATATATGGATAAGCCTACGATATTTGTAAATACAGATATGGAAATATATGAAAAAGAAAGAGGGATAATTTTAGAACCTTATGATTTCTGGGCAGCTGGACCTAAAGTACAGAATCAAGGAAGTTTATCCGAAGAAATAATTAACTGTATTAATGATAAAAATTATTATAAAAAAGAACGTAACACTATAAAAGATATTTTTTATTATCACAAAGATGAAAAATCAAGTGCTAGGGTATGGGATAGCATAGATAGTTTATTAAGTGATTTACAACAAGAATGTGTAAGGAGTTAATATGAGACTATGAATAATAAATATGATTTATACAAATATATACAAGGAAAGAATAGCATCAATAGTATTATAAGTACATTAAGTAAAGATGATATTAATACAGATATGGAAATAGATATTATTAATTCTTTAGCTGATTTTATAAAAAATAATCTTCAGTATGAGCACTTAGAATCATTTAATAAATTAGCAGATGTGGTAGTAAATATAATAGAGGATTTCAATAATGAAAGTATTGATTTAAGTATAGGTAAAAAGAATCGAGTAGATAGTTTAGTCAAAAACTTATCTAACTTAAAAAAAGATATTAATAATATAAAAGTTAGTTTATATTTTTGTGGAAAAGATAAATATAATATAATATATAAATGTATAAATGAAAAAGTTATATATATAGATAATATTGATGAGTATATACGTTTAAATAATGAATTCAAGACTAATCAAATTAACGTATTGATATTAAGTGAAGAAACCATATATAGTGACTTAGATTTTAACTTATATTTTAATGATGTATTATATTATGATAAATTAATGAATATTATGTTCGAAACAAGTGAAAAAATATATTATGAAAATTATGATTACAATTATTTAATAAAATCTTTAGAAAAGTGTAAATGTGAAAATATAGATACGTTAGTAGTAGGTAACTCTTATCCATTAACAGGTATAGACATTAAATCTTTATCAAATAAATCAGTAAATGTATCTTTATCTAGCCAAGATTTATATTATTCTTATAAACTAGCAAAAGAAGCTATAAATAAGAATGGAAATATCAAAAGATGTATTATAGGGGCTGGATATTATCTAGTAAATCATGATTTATCTAAAGGTAAGAGTGATTATTCTGTTAATATGGTTAAACATATATATTATCCTATATTAAAAGATAAACACCACTCAGAAAAAGTGGATGGTATAGATTTATTAAATCTAAAAAAAGTAATAAATAATGATTTAATAGACTATATATTCAATCTAGAATTCTTGGACGACCATTTTAGAGATTTAGTATATAGGGAAAATAATGGATACTTCAATAAAAATTTCACGAGAGAAATGACTAGTGTTTTACGTGGAGTTAAATTAAGTAATATTAGTAAAGATGAAAAATATAGATTAGGTGAATTGAGAGCTAATCAACATAATGATTTGTCTAAGTTTACTGAAACTAAAAAAGAATATAATAGTATATTTAATGAGTTTATAAATTTTTTAGAAGAAAAAAGTGTAGAGCCGATAATAGTTGTATTTCCAACCACTAAATATTATAGTAAGTTTGCAAATAAAACATTTGAAGACGAATTTTATAAAATTATAAATGGTATTAAAGAAAAAAATGAAGTTACCTTAATTGATTTTTCAAAAATAGATATATTTGAAGAAGATGATTTTATAGATTTTGATCACATGGGTGAATCCGGAGCAATTAAGATAACGCATGAGTTAAATAAAATCTTAATTTAACTTAGATAGAATTTTACAATTATTAAATATTGTAGACAAAGAAATTGATTAAAATATTATTGATATAAACACTATAAGAATAACTGAGTTATCTAACATAAAACTCAGTTATTTTATAGTGTTTTTATTTTATAATATAGGTTAAATATATCAGTCTGATATGCAAACAACGATGTTACATTATTATTACTATTAGATAAAACTATCATTGTAATATTCCTATTTAAATCATTTGGTGTATTATTTACATTTCCCATAGTTTCACTTATTTTACCTGACGATAACTCATTGAAAATAAGAGTGATACTCTCATCACCTTAAATTTAATGTATTTTACTTATTAAGTATTTACTTAAGGTTAAATTAAGGATGCTATACTATAATCTAAACCATTGAACAAAACTAAAAAAACAAATAAAAAAGGAGTAATATTAATTATGAGAAAAGATAACAAAAAAAGTAAAAATCCAGTAGTTCTAGCGTTTTACACAATATCAATACTTTTAGGTATTTACACAATATTTACAATATATACCTCATACATTTATATTTCAAGTCTAGGATCTCAAGGTCTTGTAATAAAGGATGAATTACAAAGTGTAATAAACTATTTTGGAACGGCTTCTATACCATTCCTATTCTACTCAATAGCTACATTTGCAATAGGATATATTATAGATAAACTAAACTATATAACAAATGATTTGAAAAAATATAATAACGAAGAAATAATAACAGAAAATAATGAAGAAATAAGCGAAGATATAAAAAATGAAGCTATAATAGCAGAAAATAATGAAGAGATAAGCGAAGATATAAAGGAAGAAGCTATAATAACAGAAAATAATGAGGACATAATTGAAGATATAAAAAAAGAAATATAATTAACATATAAATAAAAGGTGTAGCAAAACAGCTACACCTTTTATTTATTTAAAATCATATTGCTAAAATAAATTTTCTAACGCCGGATTAGTTTTATATAGGTACAATTAAAATATTGCTTACCAACATAGCTCTTGTAACTTTTTAAAATAGTTTCATAAATTTATAAACTGTAACTTATGTTACAGAAAATAATGTTGAGTTAAGTTAAACTTAATTTATGTTTTGAATGTGAAACAATCAATTAATAATAATTTTAAAATAAATCGGAGGAATAAATGATGGAAAATAAAATGTTTTGTTTTCAATGTCAAGAGACAGCAGGTTGTACAGGGTGTACAAAGTTTGGTGTGTGTGGAAAATCACCAGATTTATCAAGAATGCAGGACTTATTGATATATACTACAAAGGGAATATCTGAAGTAACAACTAGACTTAGAAGTGAAGGTCAATTTGTTGATAGTAGTGTTAATCACTTGATAACAATAAACTTATTCTCAACAATAACTAATGCAAACTTCAACGATGAAGTATTTTATGCAAGGGTAAAGCAAACTTTAGATACAAAGAAAAGTTTATTAGCTAAATTAAAGAATAAAAATAATTTATCAGAGGCAGCACTTTGGAATGCTTCAAGTAAGAGAGAGATAGATCAAAAAGTTGGACTTTTAGAAAAGTTAAAAAATATGATATTACCAAAAGAAGAAGTGGCATTAAAAGATGTATTAGATGATAAATCAACTAGTGTAGGGGTTCTTGCAACAAAAGATGAAGATATAAGAAGTTTAAGAGAACTTATAATATATGGATTAAAGGGAATGTCTGCATATGTTAAGCATGCCAATGCCTTAGGTTATGACAGTGAAGAAGTAAATGCATTTATGCAATCCACTCTAGCTAAAACTTTAGATGATAAGTTAACAATAGATGAATTGATAGCATTGACTTTAGATACTGGTAGAGTTGGGGTAGACGCAATGGCTTTACTTGATGGAGCAAATACAGGATCTTATGGACACCCTGAAATAACTAAAGTTAACATAGGTGTAAGAAAAAATCCGGGAATACTTGTATCAGGACACGACTTAAAAGACTTAGAAATGTTACTAAAGCAAACAGAAGGTACTGGAGTAGATGTGTATACTCACTCAGAAATGTTACCTGCTCACTACTACCCATCATTTAAAAAGTACTCTCATTTTGTAGGTAACTACGGGAATGCTTGGTGGAAGCAAAAAGAAGAATTTGAAAGTTTCAACGGGCCAATACTTATGACTACAAACTGTGTTGTACCACCAAAAGATAGCTACAAAGATAGATTATACACTACAGGTGCATCTGGGTATCCAGGCTGTCATCATATAAAAGGAAATAGTGAGGATGATAAAGATTTTTCTGTAATAATTAAACATGCTAAAAACTGTAAACCACCAGTAGAAATAGAAACTGGAGAGATAATAGGTGGTTTTGCACATAATCAGGTATTTGAACTTGCGGATACGGTTGTAGAAGCAGTAAAATCTGGTGCAATTAAGAAGTTCTTTGTAATGGCGGGTTGCGATGGTCGTGCAAAATCAAGAAACTATTATACAGACTTTGCAAAAGCACTTTCAAAAGATACTGTAATATTAACTGCAGGTTGTGCTAAATACAAGTATAACAAATTAAATTTAGGTGATATAAATGGAATACCAAGAGTATTAGATGCAGGTCAGTGTAATGATTCGTATTCTTTAGCACTTATAGCACTTAAATTAAAAGAGGTATTTGAGCTTGAAGATATAAACGATTTACCTTTAGCATTTAATATAGCTTGGTATGAGCAAAAAGCTGTAATAGTATTACTATCATTATTATACCTAGGGGTTAAGAATATCCATTTAGGCCCAACACTACCAGCGTTTTTATCACCAAATGTAGCTAAAGTTTTAGTTGAGAACTTTGGTATAGCTGGAATAACTAATGTGGAAGATGATTTAAAGATTTTTTTAGACTAGGCTTATTGTAAAACCGTTCATATAGATAATGATAGTTTTATTCTGAGAGTGAGTGTCTAATAATCGAACTAAGTAATATTAGAAAGAATTTATTATAATGAGAGCATATGTAGACAAAGATACATGTATAGGATGTGGTGCATGTGTTGGTATTTGCCCAGAAGTCTTTAATACGAAGGACGATGGGAAGTTAAAGGTAATAGAAGAAGACCTCCCATCTGAGTTACAAGACTCAGCAAGAGATGCTGCTGATTATTGCCCTGTTGTAGTAATTAACATTGAAGAATAAAATACCATTTTTAATGAGTATTAAAATTAAAAGAGATACTAAAGTGGATAAATTTATTTTTAATAAATTAAAAATAAGCCTGTAGAAGAGATTCTACGGGCTTATTTTGTTATAATTAATAAATAATTGTAATTTATGCAGTCATTATATGATAATGGAATAAGAATACTATTCTTTTGTGGTGGAGAAACTTTACTTTGGAAAGATGGTAACATTACCAATTGAAATTGAAGGGCTTTGCGAAAAATGTGCTTATCTTTTTGTTAATGTGTTTACGTTATTATGTAAAGGTAATTTTAAAGTTATTTTTGATATGCTAAAGACATATTTAAAATATGTATAGGGGGACATAATGTTTAGTAATATATTTAGAATAATAGAAACAAGGAGCTTTAAGCCATTAAAATTTACAAAGATTAATGCTGAATACATTGATAACGATGTTGAAGATATCGGCATCTACATACATATACCTTTTTGTAAAAAATTATGCTCATTTTGTCCTTACAATAAGGTTAAATATGATGAAGCACTATCTTTAAGATTTAAAGATGCATTACTAAAAGAAATACATTTAATAGGTGATTATTATAAAAAAAGAAATATTACTAGTATTTATTTTGGAGGAGGTACACCTTCATTAATGATAGAAGAATTGAATGATATTATTATTACTTTAAAAGAAGTATTTAATATCAACTGTGATATAGGAATAGAACTGCATCCCAGCGATATAACAAAAGATTTGGCTAAAAAACTTAAAGATATAGGTTTTACTATGGTTAGCATTGGAATCCAATCTTTTCAGCAAAAAGAGCTTAAAACTTTAGGACGTGAATTTATAGATGGTGATGAAAAAGTAACAATTTTAAAAAATGAAAAATTTAAAGTTATAGATGTAGATTTAATATTTGGAATTAACGGACAATCTATTGAAGATCTTAAAAAGGATTTTATCACTGCTTTTGAGAATGGAGCGACTCAGGTATCTACTTATCCATTTATTGATTTTTCGTATGCAAACAATAGAAATAAACCCTTAGGAAGAAAAGAGAAAAAAGTTCTTCTTAATTCTTTAGAGACTCTAAGAGAGGAGTTGAATTTAAAAAGAACCTCAGTATGGACATTTGGAAAGGAATCAGTTCCTAAATATTCTTCCATAACTAGAGATGCTTATATAGGATTTGGAACAAGTGCAGCTTCACTAACAAAGAAGTATTTTAAAATAAATACTTTCTCAGTCGAAGAGTATATCTCTGCAGTGAATAATGATAATAATCCAAAGTCTTTAACAATGGATTTCACTGAAAGACTAAGAGCTTTATATTGGTGTTTTTGGAATGCTTACACATTAGAATTTAATAACGATAACTTTAGAAAAATATTTAAAAAAGATATCGAAAACATTTTTAAAATAGAATTATTGTTATCTAGAGTTTTAGGGATA
This sequence comes from Metaclostridioides mangenotii, assembly GCF_018917235.1. GTDB lineage: Bacteria > Bacillota > Clostridia > Peptostreptococcales > Peptostreptococcaceae > Metaclostridioides. The sequence goes on along the minus strand of NZ_JAHLOF010000002.1, from coordinate 226,927 downwards.
ATTAAGAAAACTAAAAATGGATATAAATTAACGGAATTTGGTATATATTTATATCATTTAGTAGAGCAACACTATACTCATCAATATATAGACAAGACATGGCAAATTTGTGGACAAACATCGTGGCCTGATGAAATAGACTTATATTGAGGATTTATTACTCAGTTAAACAATTATTAGAAAAATTGTAGCCTAGCCGAACTTTTCATATAAAAAGTATGAGTCTAAAATATTGACGTGTACACCAAATATGTCATACTCGTTTGTATCAGTCAAAAACTCAGGAGGTGGTCAGTATGTTTATGAAGCTGAAAAGTAAAAATAACTTAAAGAGTGTACTGACAGCAGAAGTGGAGGACTAATAGCCCTCCATTCTTTATAATTTTATTGTTTTTATAGTAGATAAATCTAAAGTAACAATTGCTGTATCAAAGGCTATTTCATATACTATCAAGGACTTTCCAGCATAATCTATTGTATCTTGGTAACCAGGTATTTTTTTTACAAAACAATCTGTTAAATCAAAAATAGTTTGCTTACTCTTGGAAGCAATTCCTTTTGCTTTTACATGTTCGTTTTCTTTGTGTGGAATCGTTGTAAATGCAACATTTTGATTTGCTTTTATTTCTTTTGTTTTATCGTTACCTTTAAAAGTTGCAAAATATAAAATGTTATTATCTGGATTGAAATAATAATTTACAATCCTAACATTTGGAACTTCATCAACACTGGTTGCTAAAGCAATTTCCGTTTGTCCTTCCAAGATTCTTTTAAATTCTTTTAATGTATCCATAAAAATTCCTCCTTTTGTTTTCGGCTAATTCAAAATATAAATCCGTGATAACTTTCTAACCCTTGATGTATAAGGTATCGAGACTGTTTTTCGCTGTCTCCCTCTAAAAGTACTGGATGTGTTATCTGAGGCGGCGAAGCGAACACTTACAATGAGAATCGTTGAGATACGATGGCTGTTCTGACGCGCTTGTTTGCTGCGCTTTTTATATCAGAACGCTAAATGATGAAGGCTCGTTGTCAAGTGTACTAGTTATTTATCAGAAAACTTTTCATAGATTTATTTTGAGATACCTGTTCTCGATACATACATAGTATAATATATAAAGGTATCAAAACATGACACCGTTTATATTTTTAGGAGGAATAGCCAAATGCATAAATCTACACGTCTGAATGACATGATGATTTTTCTTAATGATAATAGTTACTTTAATCTAAAAGATATAATGCAAGAATACGGAATCTCTAAAAGTACCGCAATTAGAGATATACAAGCGTTGGTAGAAATAGGTATGCCAATATTTTCTGAATCGGGGAGAAATGGAAGATACGGCATCTTAAAAAACCGACTTCTTTCACCTATTATTTTTACTGTTGATGAAATGTATGCTTTGTACTTTGCTATGCTTACGTTAAAAGCCTATGAATCAACACCATTCCATTTGAGTGTTGAAAGATTGAAGCAAAAGTTTGAGACCTGCCTGTCGAGTGAACTTATCAGTAATATACATAAAATGGAGAATGTACTAAGATTTGAAGTAACAAAACACTATAATAGTAGTCCATTTCTAAATGATATATTACAAGCGACAATAGAAGATAAAGTGTGTACAATTGTCTATAAAAAAGAAGAAATAAAAAAAACTTTTCATGTACAGTTTTTCGATATTTCATCGTCTTTTGGACAATGGTATGCTACAGGATTTGATTATGATATAAAAAGAGTTCAAGTATTCCGTAGTGATAGAATAGTTGATGTTTCAGAGTGTTATATTTATAAAGCCAGACCAATGAAAGAACTTCTTGATTATTCAACTAATATATTCAAGTCCGCAGACGCTACTGACTTTGAAGTTCAGATTTTATCTAAAGGAGCAGATTTGTTTTATAAAGAAAACTATCCATCTATGCAACTACTGAAAATAAATGGGCAATATGTAATTAAGGGTTTCTACAATATAGGAGAGGAAAAGTTTATTGCTGATTATTTCATCTCATACGGAAAACTTATTAAGACTATCTATCCCATACAACTAAAAAATCTGATACATGAGCGACTATCTGAATTATCTCAATATTATAATAACCTTTAAAATAAGTCGAACAGTGATAAATACGAATATGTATGCCTTATTATTTAACTTAATAATCTTTCAGCTATCCTGTTTCTCCAATACAAATTCATAAAAAATAATATTAACCTGCAATGCAATTTATATCACAGGAAACTGAAGATTTATTACAATTAGTGTATTCTTTATTAAGGAATTTATAGGTGATAATATTATATTAGATACAATACAGAAATACAGTAGACTTGGAGTGCCGAGAACCCTGTACATAAAGCAAAACTACGTTAATATCAGCATTCAAAGACAGAAGAAAATAATATTATAAAGTTAGTATAATTTGATTGTCGGATTTTAGTTTTGTGTTATACTATTTATGAAAGCTAGTATAGAGATTTAAATACATATTGAATATGGCTAAGTTTAAAACATTCTTATTAAGGAACTAATTATGTTCCTAATGCCGAATTGGAGGGGTAAACATGAAAATTACTGAAGGATACATGCCTTTTGAAGGTTATAAAACCTATTACCGTATAGTAGGTGAAGCAACAGAAGGAAAGAAACCATTAGTACTACTTCACGGAGGACCAGGATCTACACATAACTATTTTGAAGTATTAGACAAGATAGCTGAAAGTGGTAGACAAGTAATAATGTATGATCAAATTGGATGTGGTAATTCATTTGTGGAAGGTCATCCTGAGTTATTCAATGCTGACACTTGGATAAAAGAGCTTATTGAACTAAGAAAGCACTTAGGACTTGAAGAAATTCATTTATTAGGTCAATCTTGGGGAGGAATGCAGGCTATTTGGTATGCAATTGAGTACAAACCAAAAGGGATTAAGTCATATATTCTTTCATCTACTCTTTCATCTGCAAAGCTTTGGGAAAAAGAGCAAAAAAGAAAAATATCATATATGGACGAAGCTGATCAAAAAGCATTACTTGATGCAGAAAAAACTGGAGATTACTCTAGCAAGGAATACAGTGAAGCATTAGATAAGTTTATGGAAAGATACTGTGCAGGTAAGGTAACTGAAGATTCTCCTGAATGCTTAAGAAGACCTAAAAAAGCAGGTTCTGAAGCATATATTGTAGGATGGGGACACAATGAATTTTCTCCTACAGGTACTCTTTCTGGATATGAGTTTACAGACAGGCTGCATGAAATTAAGGAACCTTGTCTAATAACTAATGGGGCGATAGATTTAAGTTCTCCATATATTGCAAAAACTATGTATGATAGAATTCCTAATAGCAAGTGGGAACTATTTGAATATTCAAGACATATGCCGTTTGTAGAAGAAAATGATAAATATATAGAAGTTTTAAATAAATGGTTAAATGAGAATGACTAAAATTATATAAATTTATATAAATAAAGAGATTAAGCATTATATGTTTAATCTCTTTTTTATTACAAGGAGATTACCAACTAGGTTCCCATTTTAATTTAATCTTTGCTTCAGAGTTTGTTTATCTTCTAGTGAAGATATTGTTATCATACCAATTATCAAAATGGAGAAAATTAAATGGTTTATGGATGTCAATTACTTGTTCAGGACAATTATATATACACCTCATGCACAAACCACAATTCCAGTTAAATTTAACCTTACCTTTGGTAATATCTATATTATGATTAGGACAATTATTAACACATTTACCGCAACGTGTACAACTATTTTTAGCATAAAAAAACTTACCCAAAATATGAGCGCCATACCACTCTAATCTACCCACGAAAGCTAAGATTTTCACTAAGATACTACTACTTGGAATGTATGAAATTCGATCTATTAGATTACGTACAGTAAGAGGTATTTTATTATCTGCATCATTAATTAGTTCTTTTATTTTTTTGTCATCATATTTAACTACAAAATTTGATGGCATAGCAAACAGCTTATTATAAAATACTTTGAATCCTTTGTTATTCAAATTTTTGATGAGTAAATTTGATGAAGCGTAATTTATCGGGTGGTCTTCTCCGGCTGTATTGATTATAAATGTTTCCATAGAGTCTATCTTTGGTAATCGCTTCACAAAATTTAACACAATTTGAGGCGCATTAAAAGAATGAACTGGATAAGCTATTCCTACTGCATCATATTGTAATAATTGAATATCAAATCCATTGATATTTTCAATTTTTATGCAATCTACATAAACTTGTAGGTCTTCAAACTCTTTCTTCATTTTATTAACAATGTATCTTGTCATGCCTGTTCCAGAGAAGTAAAATATACATACTTTATTCAAAAAAATACCCCCCATAAATAAAATAATCTCTTTTAAAGTTATTTTATCATAGCTTATCTAAATACTAAAACATATTAATTAGATATATAATTAAGTCTATAAAGGAAACATTGGCATTTGAGATATAAATATTGATGAATTTATTAAATACAGAAAGGAAATAATAGATTATTGACTTAAATCTAACTATTAAAATAATAACTAAAAAAGGGAGGAAATAAAATGCAAGAATTAATAAGAAACATTGAAAAATCAAAATCAATAGACTTCGACAGTTTGGTAAGTTGTAAAGAAGGACAAATAGAAACAGTAACTATGGCTCAGAAAAAAGGAGTAGGAGTAACTGCACTAGCATTTGGGCAAGGAGAAGGGGTAGGACCTCATGCAGCTAAAGGGGATGCTTTAATATATATCCACCAAGGTGTTGCAACTGTAAAAATAGGAGAAGAAACAATAGAAGCTACAAAAGGACAATTAGTTATAATGCCAGCCAATACTCCACATCAGGTAACAGCAAAAGAAGATATGAAAATGCTTTTAGTAGTTGTTAAAGAGGACTAGCTTATGAGATATTTAAGAAATATAAAACCAAATGAAGCTATTGCTATGACTGATATGATAAGTCATACAGGAAATACTATAGCGAGTAAAGCATTAATAGATAATGATAATACAGAGATAAGATTTTTTTCATTTGCTAGTGGAGAAAGTATAGATAAAGAGTATTATGAGATGGAAACATTGTTTGTAATGATAGAAGGTAGTGCAAAAGTTTTATATAATGAATCTGATGAAGCTGTAATAAATAAAGGTGATATTATTGCAATGGAAGCTAATATAAATTACGGTATTGAAGCGTTGACTGATGTTAAATTGTTTAATATATTGGTAAAATCATAAGAGATTATACAATTTTTTGAGGAATAAAAGCTTTAAAAATGGTAACTTAATTGAAATACAACAGGAAGTTAATTTAATTCAAATAACTTTCTAAATGTACATCAATTAAGTTACCATTATTTTTATTTTAGTATATTTGCTTAATTAACAAAGGATATAAATTGTATATAGTAAGATTGTAAATATTTTCTGAGTATTTCGACATATAGATAATATCTATATTTCTATTGCTTATATTGAAAATAGTGTATACAATGTTAAATATATGTAAATTTTTTAACAAATAATTTATCAATTCAAAAATGATCAAAAGGTCACATCCAAAGAAGGTAACTTAGGCTTAGCTTCATAAGTAAACTCATCAAAGTAGTCCATTAGGTTATAGAATATTAGTTTTTATGTTATCACAGGGTTTTCTAGATATAATTGAAAAATTCTTTGATATAAATATAAGTCAGCTGAGTACTTAAACACAAACTCAGAAAAACTAGATTCAATAACAAGGAGGCGTTTGTAATGGAAGTAATCACGAAAATTGTAAATGCAGTAAATGGTATCTTATGGGATAAAAATATCCTACTATTTTTACTTGTTGGAACAGGTATCTGGTATACATTTCAATTAAAATTTATCCAGATAAGAGGTTTTGGAGAAGGGTTTAGAAGAACCTTTGGAGGCCTTTTCAAGAAAAGTGAGAAGGCCGGTGCAGATGGGATGTCACAATTTCAATCATTAGCTACTGCAGTAGCAGCTCAAGTAGGTACTGGTAACTTGGCTGGTGCAGCTACAGCAATTGCTGTTGGTGGGCCTGGTGCCATATTTTGGATGTGGATCAGTGCATTTTTCGGTATGGCTACGATCTATGCAGAAGCTACAATGGCGCAAAAGTATAAGCAAGTTGGAGAAGATAAATCAGTAACAGGCGGTCCAGTTTATTATATACAAGGAGCATTTAAAGGTAAGTTTGGTAAAATTTTGGCGGGTTCATTTGCAGTATTTATTATACTAGCTTTAGGTTTTATGGGAAATGCAGTGCAATCAAACTCTATTGCAGCTGCGTTTGATATTGCATTTGGTATAAATCCGCTTATTGTTGGTATTATTTTAGCATTATTATCTTATGTAGTATTTTCAGGTGGTATCGGAAGAATAGCTAAAGTCACGGAAACACTTGTTCCGATTATGGCATTATTTTATATTATAGGTTCTTTAATTGTTATATTTGTAAACTTTAGGAATATTCCTTTAGCATTTCAAGAAATATTTGTAGGCGCATTTGCACCTCAGTCAATAGCGGGTGGGGTTGTTGGGGCTACTATTCAAAAGGCAATGAGTAAAGGGGTTGCACGTGGATTATTCTCAAATGAAGCTGGTATGGGTTCTACACCTCATGCTCACGCAGTAGCAAAAGTTGATAATCCATCAGAACAAGGATTTGTCGCTATGATGGGAGTTTTCATAGATACTTTTGTTATATTAAATTTAACAGCTCTTGTTATTATTACGACTCGTTCAGTAACTCCAGATGCTTCTCTTATAGGTACTGCACTTACTCAAGCAGGATTTTCATCAGTATATGGTAAGTTTGGAGATATATTTATAGCTATTTGTATGTTCTTCTTTGCATTTTCTACTATCATTGGATGGTACTTCTTCGGAGAGGCAAATATAAAATATCTATTTGGAACAAAGGCTGTTAAAATATACGGAATATTAGTATGTATTTGTGTGTTACTTGGAACATTGGGAGAAGTGTCTATTGTGTGGACAATGTCAGATATGTTTAATGGACTTATGGTTATTCCTAACTTAGTTGCATTACTCGCTCTCACTGGAACTGTCAAGTCTGTACATAATGATTACATTAAGAAAAATGGTGGAATAAGCTCTAAGAAGAAAAAGAAAAATCCTACAGCTTAGAATATTAAATTATAGATAATATGGTTATAGAGTACTCCTGTCTTTATAGAAAAGATGGGGGTGCTTTTTTATGTATATAGAGTTTTATATAAATTTTTCAAACTATATTTAAGCTTTTATGTTTATAATACTGATTTAAATAATAATAGAAGTAACTAGAATTAATAAATAAAGAATAAAAGTCAATTATAAAACCTAATAATATTATTGGATTATAATTGACTGTTTATTTTCTTGTTTTTATTTTTATAAAAATAATTGACCTTTACCCATAATTACTGAAGTACCTGCTATTGATACGCTAGTAATTTCTTGATCATTTTTTCCAACATTAATAGATATCCTGCTAGGTCTACCAATATCTACTCCTTGTAAACTTACAATACTTTGACTAGTATTAGGGATACTATTATTAAAATAGTATTTAGTTAAATATACACCTAAAGGTCCACTGGCGGCTCCGGTTGCGGGATATCTAGTAAAAAGTATTCCATTAAAATAACCCCCATTTGTGTTATATTGTATAATAATTCTTTTTCCTTATGTATTAATTAAACTTAATTATATCATAGCAGTATAAAAATTAGTATGAAAGTAATAAATCTAAAAATGTGATATAAACTAAAATTTATATAAAAAGTAACTTGAAAATAATGGGATTAAATTAATATAGAGGACTAAACCCTAACTGGCTTTTAAATTTTGAATAGAATATAATGAGATTAATAATGTCTATAAAAAGTAAGTAGTTTTAATATAAGGGAGACGTTTGTATGATTAGATTTGAAATAGATACAAGAGATCGATTTGGTATTACTACCGAGATTTTGTACAAGCTTTATAACAAAAATATAGACTTAGTATCTATGGAGGTATTTCCAAAACAGGTTTGTATAAAAATAAATGATATTGATATAAAAACAAAAAAAATATTGAAAGAAGCTATTTGCAATATAAAAGATGTAATATCAGTAAATGAAATACAGTTATTAGGTTATGAAAAAAATGAACGACAACTTCTTGCTGTTATTAACTCTGTAGATGAAGGAATTATAGCTATAGATAAAGATTTTAAAATTAATATATTTAATAACTACTGCCAAGAATTATTTAACTACAAGAAAGAAGAAGTAATAGGAAGAGACATCAGAGATATTATAGGTAAAGATGATGCAATAGTAGAACTAGTAAATAAAGGTATAGAGTATGAAAATATAAAAGCTAGTTTAAAGCATGATGATACTACTAGTAGTTATATTACTACCGGAAGAAGAATAACTAATGATTTTGATGAAACTGAAGGTGCAGTTATATCTATAAAAGATGTTAATAAAGCTAGACAGCTTGTCAAAATAATAAATACAAACAATGATGGACCTTTTAAAGATATAATTGGCAGTAGTAAAAGTTTAGAAAAAGTAAAGAAGGTCACAACTGCAATAGCTAAAAGTAATTCTACTGTCTTACTAAGAGGAGATAGTGGGACAGGAAAGGAATTATTTGCTAATGCTGTACACAAATTGAGCGATAGAAATAATGATAGATTTGTAGTGATTAACTGTGCTGCTTTACCAGATAGCCTATTAGAAAGTGAGCTATTTGGTTACGAAAAAGGAAGTTTTACAGGAGCTATGCAAAGTGGTAAAGACGGTTTATTTAAAGAAGCTAATGGTGGAACTTTATTTTTAGATGAAATAGGGGAGTTATCAATGCTTCTTCAAGCAAAACTACTTAGAGTTCTTCAAGAAGGTAAGATAAGAAAGATAGGAAGTAGTAAGGAAGAAGAAGTAGATGTAAGGGTTATAGCAGCTACTCATAAAAATCTTGAAAAAATGATAAAAGAGGGAGAGTTTAGAGAAGATTTATACTACAGATTAAATGTAATTCCTATAAAGATACCAAGTTTAAATGAAAGAAAAGAAGATATTCCTATATTAGTACAGTTCTTTATTAATAAACTAAACAAGAAGTTAAAGAAAAATATAAAAGGTTTTAACAAAGAATTTATAGAAGAACTAATGCGTTATGACTGGCCAGGCAATGTAAGAGAACTTCAAAACTTAATTGAGAGAGCAATGAATTTATGTAATGGAGATATTTTAACTACTCAAGAAATTGTTAATGATTTTGTGTATAAAAATGAAGATATTATAGACAATTTTGTTGAAAAAGAAGAGATAAAGTATAAATCATTAAAAGAAGAAATGGATAAGTATGAAAAAGAAATAATTATGAAAGTATACAATAGCAAGAAAAGTTATAGAGAAAGTGCGAGAATACTTGGGATATCACACACTGCAGTAATGAATAAAATTAAAAAGTACAATATAAAGGAAATAAATGAATAGTATAAGCTATTAATAATTAAAATATAAATTGAATTGAAACATAATAAACTTAATTTAAATGATAAATAGAATAATTTACAAAAAAACAATGTGTAAACAAAAGTTTACAAAAGTAAATAAATGTTTACAATAAAACGGGAAAACGTAAACATTTATTTACAACATAAAATTTAGTTGAAAAAAAAGCCGTAATATCATAGAGAAAATGTTTTCATAAATAGTGATTTTTCAACGTTTTTCGAGTTTAATTTTATTTACAGTGTAAAAATATAAAAGTTGGTATGGGAATTGCTCATATAAATAGTGTAAATAAAATTTAAGGAGGAACTTATAATGGAAAACATAAAAAACGCTAAATTTGGAACAAAAACTGTACATGGCGGTTATGAAAGAGACACAAGAACAGGAGCTTTAACTACTCCAATATTCCAAACTTCTACTTTCGTATTTGATAGTGCTGAACAAGGTGGTAGAAGATTCGCTCTTGAAGAAGGTGGATATATCTATTCAAGATTAGGTAACCCAACTAATACTCAATTAGAAGAAAAAGTTGCTTTACTAGAAGGAGCTGAAGCTTGTGTTTCAACTGCATCTGGAATAGGTGCTATAACTTCTGCATTATGGTCAGCTCTTAAAGCTGGAGATCATGTTGTAGCAAGTAAAACTCTATATGGTTGTACATATGCTATGTTTAATCATGGTATAAGCAGATACGGCGTTGAAGTATCTTTCGTTGATGCTTCAAATTTAGAAGAAGTTAAGTCTGCTATGAAGCCAAACACAAAAGTTGTTTACTTAGAAACTCCAGCAAACCCTGACTTAAAACTAATAGACATCAAAGCTGTTTCTGAAATTGCTCATACAGTAGAAGGTTGTATGGTATTCGTTGATAACACTTTCTGTACTCCTTACTTACAAAGACCGTTAGAATTAGGTGCTGACGTTGTAGTTCACTCTGCTACTAAATACTTAAACGGACATGGTGATGTTGTAGCTGGATTTGCTGCTGGTAAACTAGACTTCATAAATCAAGTAAGATTATTCGGAATCAAAGACATGACTGGTTCTGTTTTAAGCCCATTCGATGCATACTTAATCATAAGAGGTATGAAAACTCTACAAGTAAGAATGGACAGACATTGTGCAAGTGCAATGGAAGTTGCTAAATTCTTAGAAGGTCATGAAAAAGTTACTCTAGTTAATTATCCAGGACTAAAAAGCTTCCCTCAATATGAGTTAGCTCAACAGCAAATGGATAAACCAGGTGGAATGATAGCATTCGAAGTTAAAGGTGGATTAGAAGCTGGTAAAAAATTCTTAAATTCTTTAGAGTTATGTACATTAGCAGTTAGCTTAGGTGATTGTGAAACATTAATACAACATCCTGCTTCAATGACTCACTCTCCATACACTCCAGAAGAAAGAGCTGAAGCTGGTATTTCTGAAGGTTTAATAAGAATATCTGTTGGTCTTGAAGATGCAGAAGATATAATTGCTGACTTAAAACAAGGTCTTGATAGATTATAATATTTAGAAATACATTTATAAACTGACATTTAAAAAATAATAAAAGGAGAAGGTGTTTTTGTATCAATATCTTCTCCTTTACTGTACATAAAATTTAAAAGGAGACCATAATTATGCAAGAACCAAATAAAGAAGTAGGTACAGAAACAAATAAAGGGAATGCAATTGCATTGGCTCCAATTGCAGTCTTTTTATTACTATTTATGGGTTGTGGTATAGCAACGGGCGATTTTTATAAAATGCCGGCTTTAATAGCTTTTATTGTTGCAGCAGCAATTGCTTTTATGATAAATCCAAAAGGTAAAAAAGATTCTTTTGATACAAAAATGGAAGTCTTCTGTAAAGGTGCTGGGGATAGTAATATAGTAATCATGTTGGTTATATTTTTATTAGCAGGAGCTTTCGGAAGCGTTGCAGAAGCTATGGGAGCTGTAGACTCTACAGTAAACATGAGTTTATCTGTTCTTCCACCAAATTTACTAGTAGCTGGACTTTTTCTAGTTGTTTGTTTTATATCTATATCTATGGGAACATCAGTTGGTACTGTTTCTGCATTAACACCAATAGGTATAGGAATAGCACATAAAACGGGAATACCATTAGAGTTCTTAGTTGCTATTATAGTTGGTGGAGCTATGGTAGGTGATAACTTATCGATGATTTCAGATACTACTATAGCTGCTGCAAGTACTCAGGGTTGCCAAATGAAGGATAAAGTTATTAAAAATTTCTTTATTGTATTTCCTTCTGCCCTTATAAGTTTAATAATAATTCTTGTAATGACTTCAGGTGTTCAAACTGTTCCAGGAGCAGACCATCCATTTCAATTTATAAAGGTTTTACCATATATTGGAGTATTAGTTGGAGCACTATCAGGACTAAATGTCTTTATGCTACTAGCTGGAGGAGTAATTTTTGCTGGGGCAATCGGTTTCTTTACAAATTCTCTTGGCATGTGGGAATTTATTGAAGCTATATCGAAGGGTATGGCAGGTATGCAGGAATTATGTCTACTAGTTTTAGTGGTCGGAGGAGTTATCGGATTAATTAAACACAATGGCGGTATGGACTTTATTCTTAATTATGTAACAAGCAAAATTAAGAGTAAGAGAGGTGCAAAGTTTGGTATAGCAATTTTAGCTAGTATTATAGATCTATGTACTGCAAACAATACTATTACAATAATTACGGCAGGACCTTTAGCTAAAGATATTGGTAAAGAATACGACTTGGATCCAAGAAAAATAGCTAGTATTCTAGATATATTTGCCTCATGTTGGCAATGTATGATACCATACGGTGCACAAATACTTACAGCTGTAGGTATAGCTGGTGTTTCAGCTGTTTCAGTTATTAAATACTTGCACTACCCAATTTTCCTACTTATTTTCGGTATAATTTCTATTACTATTGATTTTCCAGAGTTAATAGCAAAGAGAAAAACAAATAAACAACAAAAAACTGTAAATCAGTAAATACTATAAATTATATTATTACATTATTATTTTCGATTTTAAAAAAACTATTTATTATTTAATTAATATCTTTCTTTTAAATGTTATATAAATATATAAAAAAGATGTACATTGCTAGATATTCCTCTCTAGATGTACATCTTTATTTTATTTAACATGTTATCTCTATCTAAAGAAACATCCCACTGTGTCTCTTTAATAGCCTGAGCAAGCTTCGGAAAGCCAAACCCTACTATATCTTCTCCTTTGTTGTAAAAATGTTACTCATGGCTATCAATAATAGTAATCCGCATCCTTTCATAATTTTTATATTAATCAAAGCATAAAAATAAAAGGAAAAACTAAAATCTATTTATATTGATATTTATAAAAATTTTTTGTTAATATAATATTGAGATAAGAATCAATTCTGAGAGATTATTTAAAATAAATAATGATAAAACATGGAATAATACATGTAAAGGAGATAATAATTGTATGGCAAATGTACTTATTGATTTCCATTATTGGGATATATATTCAGTTATAGCTTTTGGAAGTGTTATTTTAAACACATATTTTTTATTTAAAAAATTAATAAAACCATATTCATATTTAATAAATTCATTGATAGCTCTGATTATTACAATAGTTAACACATATCAATCTGCAATACTAGTAGATGAATTTGGCCTTAATGGTAATGTACTTTTTATATTTTTAATATTGGCTGAAATTGTTATTACAATTTTGGCGCTTAAAATTTACAAAAAAAATAGGCCTTAAGGCTAGCTCTAAATATGTTTGGTTAGTATTCAAAAACTATTTAAGAGAGGAATAGTGTCTTCCCCTCCATAGAGGGGATTATAACATGAACATTAAAGTGATAACTACATAAGAAAGTTTGAAATTTTTGTTTAGTGAAAGGTAAATAACACCGTATAATAGAGCCTGAATAAACGCGTAAAGCCCAGTTGAATTACCTTGTGTCAATATGTGAATCAATCCCCATGTAACAGCTAATAAAATTCCACCGAAGGGAACAATTTTTATACTTTTGAACCAACACTCAAACGCTTTCTGACCATGAGCTATAATTAATGTAATTAACAATCCCTCAAATACGTAATAGATGTATTGGAAGATAAATCTTGATGTACCATTAGTTGCAAATTCAAGCGCTGGTTTAAAACCTCCCCATGTAATTGAAGTATAGATAATAGAAGTTATAAATACGATTCCTGTTATAGCCCAATTTGTAAAAGTGATTTTATGTTTAGTTTGTGGTAATTGTTTAATAAGCAAGAATCCAATGCAACCCCAAATAACACAAGTCAAAACCCAATGAATGATACTTTGAGCGATAGTCCATTCATTGCTTACTGTTCCAAAAACACTTGTTTCAATCATCATCAGTAGTATTTCAAGTCCAAGTCCTCCAAATGCATAAAGTGCATAACCTAAATAGTCAATAGCTGTATTTTCTTTTTTAGTTTTCATAGTTTATACCTCACTTTCAGATTTGATTATATGATGAATATTTTAATAATACAATAGAGGTTTTAACATGTTGCACTATTTAATTACTCCTTGCAATTGTTTCAATACCTTACATATGCTATATTTATATTATTAAGGAGCTATTAATTGATGAGAGGGAATTGAAATGAAAATAGTAATTATTGGAGATGGAAAAGTTGGACATAAGTTAGCAAAGCAGTTGTCAGAAGAAGATCATGATATTGTTTTGGTAGACTATAAATCTGAAAAATTGAAGAACTCAATGAATGAGTTAGATGTAATTGGAATTGAAGGCGATGGAGCAAGTCATGAAGTATTAATAGAGGCTGGAATAGAAAATGCAGATTTAGCAATAGCTTGTACTTCATCTGACTCTATGAATATGATGTGTTGTTTGCTTGCTAAAAATTTAGGAGCAGATAGAACTATAGCCAGAGTTAGAAATCCTATATATTATAAGCAAATGTATTTGATAAAAGATGATTTAAGGTTAAGTATGGCTGTAAATCCAGAACTTGAAGTAGCAGAAGAGATTTCAAGAGTATTGATTTTCCCATCTGCTAGTAAGATCGAAACATTTGCGAAAGGCAAAGTAGAATTAGTGGAGTTTAAAGTGGATCAGGAAAGTTCAATAAATGGATTAAGCCTTGAAGAACTGTCTAAAAAATACTCACACTCTGTTCTTATTTGTGCAGTACAGAGAAATCAGGAAGTAATTATTCCTGGGGGGAACTTTAACCTTAGAGCTGGAGATAGGATTTATATAGCTTCTTCTCATAAAGGTGTAGAAAAGTTTTTTAAAGTTACAGGGAAGTTTAAAAACAGAGTTTCTACAGTAATAATTTGTGGAGGTAGTAGGGTATCATATTATCTGTCAAAGAAATTAAGCGGTATGGGTATACAAGTTAAGATCATAGAGAGAGATTATGATAGATGCATGGAGTTGTGTGAATTGATTCCTCAAGTAACTATAATTCATGGGGATGCAACAGATAATGAATTATTGGAAGAAGAAGGAATTGATCGAGTAGATGCTTTTGTTGCTTTAACTGGTATTGATGAAGAAAATATCATAATGTCAATGTATGCTAAAACTAGAAATGTATCTAAAGTAGTTACGAAAGTTAATAGAGAGGCATTAACAAGTATAGTGGATGATCTTGGCATAGAAACACTTGTATCGCCTAAGACTGTTACTGCAGATACCATTTTAGGGTATGTAAGGGCTATGCAGAATTCCTTGGCTAGTGCAAATATAGAAACTGTATACCGTTTGATCAATGGAAAGATAGAAGCTGTTGAGTTTATTATTAGAGAAAATACGTCGTACACTGATACACCAATTAAAGATATGAAACTCAAGGATAATCTACTGATTGCTTGTATAGTTAGAAAACGAAAAATTATTATCCCAGACGGAGAGGAATTGTTAAAGGTTGGAGACAGTGTTATTATTGTTACAACTTGTCATCGTTTTAAGGATTTAAGGGATATATTTAAAGTAGAAGGATAGGAAATAAACTATGAATAAAAAAATGATAGTATATATATTGGGGAAGATGCTTGGAATTGAAGGACTGTTATTGCTTATACCTGGAATTGTATCCATTTTATATGGGGAAAATAAAAGTGCAGTTGCTTTTTTTATTACCTCGATGATTTTATCTTTGTTATACTTAATTTTTGTTAGAAAAAAGCCTAGAGAAACAGGAATTTATGCAAAAGAAGGATTTGTGATTGTAGCCTTAGCATGGATACTATGGTCTGCGTTTGGATCGATCCCTTTTGTGATTAGCGGGAGTATTCCAAATTATATAGATGCATTTTTTGAAACTGTTTCAGGTTTTACAACAACAGGAGCTACTGTATTAAATGATATTGAATCTTTATCTCAAGGAATGTTGTTTTGGAGAAGTTTTACACACTGGATAGGTGGAATGGGAGTTTTGGTATTTGTTTTGGCCTTTATTCCATTGACTGATAAACGTTCTATGCATTTGATGCGTGCAGAAGTACCAGGACCTACGGTGGATAAACTTGTACCTAAAGTAAGATCAACAGCAAAGATATTATATGGGATATATATTATTTTATCTGTAGTTTTGACTATATTATTGATGTGTGGAGGTATGTCTTTGTTTGACAGTTTAATTCACATGTTTGGTACAGCAGGTACAGGAGGATTTTCTAATAGAAGTGCGAGTATTGGATATTATAATAGTGCATATATTGAGGCAGTTATTACTGTTTTTATGATACTGTTCGGGATTAATTTTAATATGTTTTATTTCATACTTATTAAGAAATTTACCACATTATTTAAAAGTGAAGAAGTTAGGGTTTATCTAGGAATTATTATATTTTCGACTCTTGCAATAGCGTTTAACATTTTAAGTATTTACGAAACCCCATTAAAGGCATTTAGATATGCCGTATTTCAAGTGGCTTCTATTATCACAACAACTGGTTATGCGACTGCAGATTTTGACTTATGGCCACAGTTTTCAAAATCTATATTACTTGCAATCATGGTGATTGGTGCTTGTGCTGGGTCAACTGGTGGTGGGACTAAAGTTTCTAGATTAATTATTCTTATCAAAACAGTAAAACAAGAAATTAAACACATCCTTCATCCAAAATCTGTAGGAATTGTAAGAATAGATAAAAAAAGAGTGGACGATGACACTATTCGCGGTGTTTACATATATTTTATAGCTTATACTTTTATTTTTATATTATCAGTGATTTTGATTTCGATTCAAAACTTCGACTTTTCTACTACATTTAGTGCTGTACTTACTTGTTTAAATAATGTCGGACCAGGGGTAGCAGGGGTAGGGCCTACTCAAAGTTTTTATAACTTCTCGATATTTTCAAAGTTAGTGTTGTGTTTCAACATGTTGGCAGGCCGTTTGGAATTGTTCCCTTTTTTGATTATGTTTTCGCCTAACTTATGGAGAAGAAAATTTTAGTGTATACAAAAGCAAAGATACAAAGACAAATAAGAATTCTATTATTAGAGTTCTTATTTTTGTATTTATCTCTAATGAAATAAGATCTAATAAGATATACTTTTAGGATTTTATTTTATTGGTATAATTATTCTGTTTTAAATTGACATTAATAGTATATTTATATAATAAGGTATAATTTAAAATAGTAATTAAAAATAATAATAGATGGGGAGGTATACTATGGAAGAATTAAGACTTATTGAAAAGATAAAATGGAATCCTTCTATTATAAAAACCATAGAAAATCCAACTGATGAAATGAAATTATTGGCCATAAAAAAAGATGGACTTTTATTAAAATATATAGAAAATCCAACTTGGCAGATGAAAGAGTTAGCTATAGAAAATAATGCCAGTGCAATTACACTTATAGATAATCCTACAGAGGATATGATGATAAAAGTAATAAATGATGGATGGAGTAACTTAGAATATATTAAAAATCCAACTGATAAGGTTGTTAAATTAGCCATAAATCAAGCTGGATGGGCTATTCAGTATATTAAAAATCCAAGTGAGGAGTTACAATTATTAGCAGTGAGAAAAAATTACGATTCACTAAAGTATATAAATGAGCCTTATGATAGTGTACAAGAAGAGGCTGTTAAAATAAATTATATTGCATTAAGATATATAGATACACCTTCACATAATGCAGAGCTTATAGCTATAAAGGATGATGAGGCGGCTATTAATCTTATAAAAGATTTGGATAAGAATAAAATGCTAGAATTTTTAAAGGCAAACATCTTAGTTTTTAAATATATTGTAAAAGAAATATCTAAGGATGAATTAAAAGCAGTTTTAATACAAGTATTATCAGAGGAAGATGTCGAAGAAAAATACGTTAGAGATTTTATAAATTCTACAACTATAGATAGAAATAGCGACATAATGCCAATGGATAAGATAATGTTCATATACAAATATGGAAGTAAAAAGGCAAAAAAAATAGCTGTAGATGAAAAGTTAAAGATGAATTAGGAGAGAGACAAAATGAATTTTACAGATACATTAAAAAGTGTTGATTTAGTATTATCAACTGGAGAAGTACCTTTAGTAGTTGGGGAAAGTGGTATAGGTAAGACTGCTTTAGCAAAGAACCTTGCTAAAGAAAATGATTGGAGTTTAATAGTTATCGATGGAAATTTACTTAAAGAAGGTGAAATAGGTGGCCTTCCAACTATAGTATCTTATACAGGGATAAACTCCGATGGAAATAAGATAGAAAAAAAGATGACAGTATATGCTGTTCATAACAAGTTAAAAGAAATTGATGAAGAAATATCAAAAGGAAATACAGTTCTTTTATTTATAGATGAGATTAATCGATGTGAGCATACAGTTCAGCAGGAACTTATGAATTTAATATTAAATAGAGAAATCAATGGATACAATTTACACGAAGATGTAAAAATATTAGCAGCAATGAATCCTTCAAGTAAATATGGTTCTGATTTTGATTATCAAGTTGTGGATATGGATGCAGCGCAAGAAAATAGATTTGTTTGGTTGAATATGGAAAGTGATTATGTACAATGGTTAAAATGGGCAATAGACGTAGGAATTGAACAAAAGGTCATAGAGTTTATTTCTACCTTCCCAGAATATCTTAATAAAACAAATGAAGATGATGTTAGGGCAACTCCAAGAAGTTACGAAAGAATTTCTAAGGGTTATAAAATTTATAAGGATAATGCAGATTCAATACCGAGAGCAGTTTTTTTAAATGTGATTAAAGGAAATGTAGGTAAGGTTATAGCAGAAGAGTTTATAAGTTTCGTAGAATCAGAACGCAGTCTATTGATATCTTATGAAGATGTTTTTTTAGGGGATACTCTTAGTGAATCTGTTATCGGAAGGGTAAAAAGTGAAACTCATACGAGACTTTATCTATCGGCAATGAATATACTAAAAAACTTAGAATCTAATATGAAAGATGGTAAGTCTGAATCAAGCTTTAATATTAATAGACTTATTGAGTATTTAAAAATATATCCTGTAGATCTAATGGTTGGAATTATGAAAGATATTAAAAATAGCTATAGTGAAGTTTACAAAAGAGCTATAGAAAATGAAGAGTTTGTAGAGTTATATTTTAAGTCTTATAGTTTAATAAGGGGATAGATAATATATGCAAAATTATTTTAATAAACAAGTAAAAGAGCTTTATGATGAAGCAATTAAAATTATTAACTCTGTCTCTATACTAAAGGCAAATCGAGCTAATGAGAAATTTGATGTAGATATACCTCAAGATTTTAAAGATCATTTTTTTAATTTAGTTGATAAAGTTAATTTAAGTCTTATGGAAGAAAATGATAATTTTTATGGATATTTTTTGTTTCAAATGTCAAGGGAAATAAGGTTTGATATAAGCAGCCCTACAGCGGTGAATTTTAAAGGTGCTAAATATGTTATTTATTTTAATCCTATGATTTTTTTAAATCTCGACATAAATCAAATGGTAACTACTATTAAGCATGAAATCCTCCATATAGTATCGATGCATTTAGTAAGGGCGAAAGAGTTAAAAAGTAGATATAGCACATTGGCAATTAATATGGCAATGGACATTGTAGTAAATAAATATTTAAATAATTTACCGCCATACGCTATTACTCTGGAGTGGGTAAATATAAAATATTCTTTAAAACTTGAACCATATGAGCCTTTTGAATACTATGTAGAAAAGATACAAACTGAATTAGATTTAAGAGAAAAAGATAAAGATGGCGAAGAAGTCGATAATAGTGAATCTAAAAATATAGAAAATGAATTTAGTCCAGAAAAAACCCATGACATTTGGGAAGATTTCGATGATATAGATAAACAAACACTTAAAGAATTCACAGAAAAATTTATAGATAATTCGCAAAAAGGTATTAATCCAGCGTATTTAGAAGATATGATATCAATACTCAAAAATAGTAAAGGTGAATTGCCTTGGAATTTATATCTAAATAGATTAATGGGAACTGTTGAAAGCAATAAAAAGAAGACTATAACAAGAAGAAATAGAAGACAGCCTAATAGATTAGATTTAAGGGGAGAGCTTAGAAGTCATAAGGCAGAGATAGCTGTCGCAATTGATATAAGTGGAAGTATTAGCGATGAAGAATTTAAGCAAGCTATTAAAGAAATTCTCAATATAGTAAAAAATTATAATCATGAAATCACAATATTAGAATGCGATAACGAAATTAGACGAGTATATAAAGTCAAATCTGCAAAGGATGTAAAAGATAGAATCAGTAATGGTAGAGGGACTAAATTTACCCCAGTTTTTGACTATGCTAATAATAAAAATATCAATTTATTGGTTTATTTTACTGATGGCAAAGGTGAAAATAAGCTACAAGTAATACCTAGAGGGTATAAAGTTTTATGGGTTATTTCCGGAAGAGGAGATGATATTTCATTAAAAGAGTCATATGGAGCAGTTAAAAAACTTAGCAAAGTCAAATCAAAAGGCGATAGAATAGATATGGGTGATGTTAGAAATGATGGATATTCAATGAATAGTCAAGCACCAATTTTATAAATATATTAGTAGTTTTGTTTTGATTTTATTAATACCTATTAGCTCACAATAAGATATTGACATAAATATGTTGATATCTTTTTTATTGTAAATAAATTATACGCAATTTAAAAATAGATTATTTAATTGAAATTATTTTACTAAATAAATATGATAAAAAAATTGGGTTCTTAGTATTTTCAATAAAAATCATTGTAATGATTATATACAAAAACTATTTGAAATATTTAATGTATAGATATAATCGATAAAATTATCGGAAGGTTTAGGTATATAATATAATTAGCGAAAAATACAATAATGTGGGGGTTTGCAATGAAATTTAAGAGAATAACTGCAATGATTTTAGTAGTTTTAATGATGACTCTAGTATTAGTAGGGTGTGATAAGACTTCAGATGACTCTAAAAACGAAGATGCAAAATCGAATGTAAAAGCAGAGAAAGTGGAGAAGAATAAAGTTTTTGTGTCGCCGGAATGGGTAAAAAGTGTGATAGATGGGAATCAACCTGAATCTGATGATTATACTATTTTAGAAGTTTCATGGGGTAAATACAAAGATAGCCCGACATACACAAAAGGACATATACCTGGAGCTATACATGTTGATATTGCAAGTGTAGAATCTGAACCGAATTGGAATATATCTAAACCAGAAGTAGTAGAAAAAGGTATGTTAGATATGGGAATAACAAAAGATAAAACAGTGATTTTATACGGTTCTGATGTATCGGGTACAGCAAGAGTAGCGTATGCTTATCTTTGGGCTGGAGTAGAAAATGTTAAAATCCTTAATGGTGGTCTCGAAAAATGGGAAAAAGCAGGGTATAGTAAGGATACCAAAATAGAAAAAGCAACAGCTGCAAAGGATTTTGGAACGACTGTTCCAGCTCACCCTGAGTACTGGCTATCAATAGAGGATGCTCAAGAAAAATTGAAAAATGATTCTAATTTCCGTTTAGTTAGTATTAGAAGTGAAGCTGAGTTTAAAGGTGAAACGAGCGGATATACATATATTGATAGAGCGGGTGAACCTAAAGGTGCTGTATGGGGACATGCTGGAAGTGATCCATATCATATGGAAGATTATACAAATGAAGATGGAACTTATATAACATATGAAGAAATGTTGGAATTATGGAAAGACTGTGATTTTACAAAGGATAATGAGCTTTCATTCTATTGTGGAACTGGCTGGAGAGCAACAATCCCTTGGTTAATTTGCTATGAAGCCGGAATGAAAGGAATGACTCTTTATGATGGTGGATGGTATCAATGGCAGATGGATAAGGATCTACCAGTACAGGTAGGAGATCCAAAGAGTGATGATTGTGTGTACACTACAGTAGGCGAATTATCAACTGATAAAGCTGCAAAATAATTTATATATGATAAGTACCGTATTAAATTGCGGTACTTATTTAAATTGAAAATAACGAGGTTAATATTTAATGAGAAAAGTAAATAAACTATTTTATTTAATAGCTACATTAATAGAAGTTTTATTATTAATCGGAGCATACGTTGTGAATTACTTTACAATTACAAAAATGGGGATGTTACGACATGTTATACACAAGAATAGCGTATGGGAAGATAAATATCCGATAGTATTGCTACTTTTTATTACAATTATAGTACTGGTAATATTGATGATATCAGTACTTGTACTTTATAATAAAAAGAAGGAAACACTAAAAAATATTGTATTACCTATGAATATTTTTATGGTTGTGCTTGGACTTTTTTATATAGGATTTATATTGTTATATTCTACAGAAAAATTGAACGCATATTATTACATGAGTTTTATGTTAGGGGTTGCAGCATTAATTCAAATTATTAAAACATTCGTGGCGGTAATTTTATGTAAGAAAGAAAAATAGCTCAAAAAAATAAAACCTTAAATCAGATGATATGAGACAGCAGTAAAAAAAATCTCAAAGATTATCTAATGTAAGTTTATCTATAGGTAAATAGTTTAAAATAAAATATGAGTTTAAAAAGGGCTAGTTTATTTAATTATACTAGCTCTTTCTGTATTTAAAATCTGTTATTACTTTTTAATTTATTTAAGAGACCTATCTGTTTTTGATATATAATTATATTTAGGACAATCAATATAAATATTTAAGTCATTTATACATAACATAAGAGAGAGAATTTCAAAAATTAATAGTTTGGAAAACACTTATAAATGTTATTAAAATATTTACAGAAATCAAATCATTAAAGTTGAATTTTTTATGGAGGTAAAAAAGTGTTTTTTACTAGAGAAAAAATCATCAGTGACTTAAGGTCACAGGTTATAATAAATGGAAATATTATTGGAGTATCTCTAGGGGCAGGAATAATAGCAAAATATGCTGCTAAAGGTGGAGCAGATTTGATACTAGCATTAAACTCAGGAAAATTTAGGCAGATGGGGGTTAGCTCATTAGGGGGTATGATGCCCTATTATAATGCAAATGAATTAGTTATGGATTTTGCATCCAGAGAAATTTTACCTACAATAAGAGATATACCTGTAGTATTTGGCTTATGTGCTACAGATCCTACTATTAACTTAGACCTATACATTGAAAATATTTATAATATAGGTTTTGCTGGAATAGTTAACTATCCTTCAATAGGTATGATTGATGGTTTGTATGGTGAGGCACTAGAAGATGAGGGATTTTCTTATGATAAAGAGGTGGAAGCAATAAAAATAGCTAGTAGCAATAATATATTTACAATTGCATTTGTATTTAGTAAAGAAGAAGCAGAGAAGATGATTGATGCTGGTGCGGATGTTATTTGCGCTCACCTTGGAGTAACTAAGGGAGGAGCATTAGGTGCTAAAAAGATACTATCTCTTGAAGCTGCTGTTAAGTTGGCAAATGAAGTTTTTGAAGTATGCAGTAATTCAAAACGAGATATAATAAAGGTTATATATGGCGGGCCTGTAAATTCATCTAGAGACCTAAAATATATGTATGATAATACTGATACGATGGGTTATTTTGGAGGTTCAACATTTGAAAGAATACCATCTGAAGAGTTTATAACACAAAAAACCAAGGAATTTAAAGTTACATCAAGATTTAAAGATGATCAGTTATTAAATAAAATGCTAGAGGGAGTAAATAAGCATTATGATTATGTAGAATTTGTAAAAGAATATGTATCGATTCATTATATGGAGGATATAAGTTTTACTGAACTGGCAAAAGTCGTACATATATCTCGAACTCATTTAAGTCGTCTATTTAATAATGAGGTAGGATGTACTTTTTCTGAATATTTATCAAGATATAGGATTAACAAGGCAATAGAAATATTAAAAAAAGAGAAGATACAACTAAAAGAAGTTGCAGATTTGGTAGGGTATAAAGATTATGCACATTTTAGTAAAGTATTTAAGAAACAAGTAGGTATATCACCTAAAAAATATACAAAATAGTACAAATATAAAAGTAAATGATACATATATACATATACTTTGAAGCTTAATAATAGTAATATTAATTTAATAACTGCGGAAATTAAATAAATTTAATCCTAACATTAAAGGAGGGAATGTCAATGAAAACAATAGCTATAGCAGGAACTTTTGATTCAAAAGGTAAAGAATATTTATTTATCAAAAATGTAATAGAAAGCTTAGGTTTAAAAACACTGACAATAAATTGTGGTGTATTTGATCCTGTGTTTACACCAGATATTTCTAATGAAGAAGTAGCTAAAGAAGCAGGATATGACATAAAAGTGATTGCAAACAAAAAAGACAGAGGACTAGCCACAGAAGTTTTATGCAAAGGTATGAAGAATATTATACCAAAACTTTACGCCCAAGGAAGATTCGATGGAATAATATCTTGCGGTGGTAGTGGAGGTACTTCTCTAATAGCCCCTGCTATGAGAGAATTGCCAATAGGAGTACCTAAAATTATAGTTTCAACAGTTGCTTCAGGAGATGTTTCTGAATATGTAGGCACTAGCGATATTATAATGTATCCATCAATTGTAGATGTGGCAGGTCTAAATTCAATATCTACTAAAATATTTACAAATGCAGCCACTGCGATTTGTGGAATGGTTAAATTTGAAACAAAACAAGAAAAAATAGAGAAGCCTTTAATAGCAGCGACGATGTTTGGAGTAACAACTCCTTGTGTAGATACTGCAAGAGAATACTTAGAAAAACAAGGATATGAAGTATTAGTATTCCATGCTACTGGTACTGGTGGAAAAACTATGGAAAGTCTTGTGGAATCAGGATTTTTCGAAGGTGTATTAGATCTTACTACAACAGAGTGGTGCGATGAATTAGTAGGCGGAATTTTAAATGCAGGTCCAAAGAGACTAGAAGCAGCAGCAAAGTGTAATGTGCCTCAAGTTGTTTCAGTAGGAGCTTTGGATATGGTTAATTTTGGTGCAATAGATACTGTGCCAGCAAAGTTTAAAGACAGAAATCTTTATAAACATAATCCAAGTATTACTTTAATGAGAACTACTGTTGAAGAAAATAAACAACTAGGTGAAATAATAGCAAGTAAATTAAATATGGCAAAGTCTAATGCTACTTTAATGTTACCATTAAAAGGTGTATCCATGATAGACGCAGAAGGTGAAGTTTTCTATGGAAAAGAAGAAGATGAGATGCTATTCAATACATTGAAATCTAATATAAATTCGGAAAACGTTGACATAATAGAAATGAATAATAATATAAACGATGAAGAGTTTGCATTAGCAGCAGCTAAAAAATTAATTGAGTTAATGGATGAATCAAAGTCAAAATAAATTAAGTTATGATAGGAAAGTTAAGGAGGTACAATATGATACTAACAAGAGATGAAGTATTAAAAAAATTAAAAAATGAAGTTGCAAATGGAAATTTATTACTTGGTGCAGGAGCAGGAACTGGTATATCTGCCAAAAGTGCAGAAGCTGGTGGAGTTGATTTAATAATTATATACAATTCAGGTAGATACAGAATGGCTGGTAGAGGATCATTAGCTGGACTTTTACCATATGGTGATGCTAATCAAATAGTTGTTGATATGGGAAGAGAAGTATTACCTGTAGTAAAGAATACACCAGTACTTGCTGGTGTATGTGGTACAGATCCGTTTAGAGTAATGGAAGTTTACTTAAAACAACTTAAAGAGCAAGGTTTTGCAGGGGTTCAAAACTTTCCAACAGTAGGTTTAATTGATGGTGTGTTTAGAGCTAATTTAGAAGAAACAGGAATGGGCTATGATTTAGAGGTAGAAATGATTAGAATGGCTCATGAGCTTGATATGTTAACTACACCATATGTATTTGATGAGGAGCAAGCAATAAAAATGGCAAAAGCAGGCGCTGATATTCTAGTTGCACACATGGGCTTAACTACTAAGGGAACAATAGGTGCCAAAACTGCTCTTACATTAGATGAAAGTGTTAAAAAAGTTCAGGCTATAGCAGATGCAGGAAAATCAGTAAATCCAGATATTATGGTAATATGTCATGGTGGACCGATAGCAGAGCCTAGTGATGTAGAGTACGTTATGGCTAGAACCACTGGTGTAGATGGATTCTTTGGAGCGTCAAGTATAGAAAGATTTGCAACAGAGGTAGGCATAAAAAATCAAGCAGAAGCATTTAAAAATGTAAAAAAATAAATTTATAATATTAACTTTAAATGGGTGTAATAATAGTTATTTATACCTAGAGAATTGATTAAAAAAAGGGGTTGTCTAAATAGTTTAGACAACCCCTTTTTTATTAAATATAAAATAACGTACTGCTTACTTGTATCTATTTCATTTATAGGATACTCTATATATGTCGTAATGTATTCTCTTTTATTCAAAGCTCTATAGTATTATTTTAGGTTAATTTTTTTCGTTAGGTACAAATGATATTTTATTAAAAATAATTAAGAGGAGGTCGGAGTCGTGAAAAAAGAAAAAATTACTAATGTATTACTAATTATTACAGGTATTATATTAAATGTTATAGGTATTAATGCTTTTTTAACCCCAGCTAAACTACTTACAAATGGTTTAGCCGGAATCGCTGTCGCTATTGACTACGTATTTGGTATAAATCAAGGTTTATTAATTTTATTAATGAATATTCCTATATTTTTATATGCAAGAAAATATGTAGATAAAAGTTTTTTAGTAAGTAGTTTTATCAACATGTTTATATATTCTTTTTTACTAGGAGCAACTAAGGATCTATATAAATACATAGTTATTGATGACATTATGATACAGTCAATTTTTGGGGGAATAATGATAGGTGCTGGTATAGGCTTAATATTTAAAGCAAACTCATCAGTTGGCGGTATGGATATTTTAACAGCAGTTATTAAAATAAAGTATAACATACCTTTAGGTGTTACTTTTCTAGCTATAAACGGGGCAATTGTTTGTATCGGTGGAGTACTGTTTGGTGCAAAATTATCAATGTATACAATAATTTCTATGTATATAACATCTAGGGTATTAGAAGTAGCGAAAGATTGCTTTAACAAAAAGAAGTTCATATTGCTTGTTTCTGATAAGAATGAAGAAATCGCACAAGGTATTATGGAGATAACAAAACGAGGAGTTACATTTTTAGAGGCAGAAGGAGGTTATACAAATCAAAAGAGAAAGTTACTCTATTGTATTATTTCAACCAATCAGGTAGCAAAGATAAAAGAATTGATTTATAAAAAAGACAATAAAGCTTTTGTATCTATTAACAATGTAGATGAAGTAAGAGGTGGAGGATTTAAGACAAAGTTACTTTAGTAGCTAATGACATAATTTCAACTGATAAGAATTTTTTAAACATCAATTATTAAAGTAGTTTTTTAAAAATTTAAGTAGCTGAGGACTTAATTAAGCTCATTATTTTTATAATATAAATCTAATTAGTTTAAACGAAAAAAGTACATAAAATTAAAAGGAGAGTATTGTTTACTTAAAAAATGGTACTCTTATTCTATTTAAAAATAAAAATATCATTTAAAGAATGTATATGGTATAGAAATCACCTAGAAGAACGTGTATTAAATATAAATAGTTATTTTACTTAGATTTAAATATTAGAATATGGTACAATAGATATATACAGCGAGTAGTTTTGATTACGTAAGTCCAGTTGTCAAAACTACTTTTTTATTTGATGAAGGATGGTGAGGTTTTAATGTTTAAGGTTTATGATTATATAATGTATGGTATGACAGGAGTATGTAAAGTTATAGATATAACAAACGAGAAATTTGCAAATGGGGAAAAAAGAGATTATTATGTATTAAGTCCTATTTATTCTGAGAATACAATAATAAAAACCCCTGTAGATAATAAGCAAATTCCAATGAGAAAGATAATCTCAAAAGTTAATGTTACTTCACTGATAAATGATATTCCTAATATGGAAACCATATGGATTGACGATGAAAAAATAAGAAACAAGCAATTCAACACAATGCTTAAAAGCGGTAAATGTGAGGAACTTATTAAATTAATAAGAAGTATATGCTGTAATAAGGAATACATACAATCTATAGGTAAAAAATTACACAATGTTGACGAAAAAATTATGAAAGAAGCAGAAAGATTATTACATGAAGAATTTGCAATTATTTTAGATATTCCTCCAAATGAGGTTACTTCATATATATCAAGTCATATACCACAATAATTAATATAAAAATAATCGTTGATATGGAATTTACAAATCGTTCCACTATAATAAATTCACTAAAAAATAGGCTAAAAGATAATATCTTTTTATTTTGTTGTTGTTGAAAGAAGACTATATATCCCAATATAAGCTAAAGCATATATGTTTCGCCCCATTTAGAAATTTTAAACCAATACTTATTGAACCAAATAATTTAAATTAAGTAACTGTTAATAAAATAAAAGACTGGTCTATTAATGAATTATTAATATAAGGGATAATAGATTAATATCTATTATTTAAAAAAACTAATTTAAAATAGTAGCTTTACAATCAAGTTCTTGTTAAAGCTACTTGTTTTTTTATGCGTTTTTTGATAAGTATGCTTTATACAGTAAATCTTTTAAAACTACGATCGAATCTTCTGATGAATATTTATATGTTTTCTCTACTTCATCTAGCATTGTATTAAAAATTTTATAGTAATGCTCACAATTAACTTCTTTTTCATATTGAGTTAATATAGGGCAAACCTGTGCCCAATCTATTTCATAGCCTGAATCACTTTGAGTAATTGATGCTTTAATTTTAGAATTATTTTCTTCTTCATTAAGTAAATAATCGATACTTAGATTTAGTACCTTTGAGAGTTTTACTAACTTCGAAGTATCTGGAAGTGATATGTCTAACTCCCACTTTGATATAGTTTGTCTTGAAACATCTAATAGCTCTGCTAATTGATCTTGTGTTAGATTAATTTCACTTCTTGCTTTTGCAATTTTTACGCTTGTTTTCATATTTATACCTCCTCTACTTTTATATATTTTTATTATATCAATTAATTTTTTATTGTTAAATAAACCCGTAGTTTCTAAATGCACTTTAAAAGTTCTTTTTTATAGTGATAATTATTTATTGTCACAAATTATGCCTATATTTTATGGAGTTAAGGCTTTAAAAAAATGAATTTATTTTACTAACAAATAAATTCATAGCATATAATATTATATAAGTTATATAAAATAACAATACTGCAAAATCGGTTATATGGTGATACAATTTACATAAGCTTAATTTTATTTTAGAGCCTTATTTAAAGCGTTTTCATGAAATTATTTTAGATATAAATAAATATTTTTTTATATACGGTATTTATATTGACATGATAAACGTTTTCTGATAAATTTCACAGTGGGGGGTAAAAATATAATTATTGACAATATAATCAGAAATATATCATAATTTTCAAAATCACTTCTATCATCCAAAGGACACTATAAAATTTAACCCTATATAAAAGTATTATATGAATCCAAAAGGATTCTATAATTAGCTATAAACAATGAATTTGGCCAATTCATAATTTATTTATAGTAATACATATATAAAACAGATCTGTTAGTGTAACAAAAATGTACTAATTGTATTAATAGATACCATAATTTTTTATGTATTACCCAATCTTCCTTCATTTTTATTAGAAGAATAAGGTTGGTTTAAAACATAGCAAAAAATATATTTTTATGGAGGGAAAATATGGAAAACACAGTAAGAGGTAAAAAGAAGTATCCTTTTGGGTTCTATGTTTGTGCTTTATCTTTCACACTTGAACGTATGGCATACTATTCTTCAAAATGGTTAATAGGAATATTTGTAGTTGCAGCAGTGGCAAAAGGTGGACTGGGATTAGAGCCTGCTGATGGAGCGAAAATGACTTCATTCTTAGTAGCATTTACTTACTTGACTCCTATTCTTGGAGGGTTGATTGCAGACAGATGGTTAAGTCCGAGGTTGTGTGTTCCTATAGGGACATTAATTATGGCACTTGGATATGTTTGCGGTTGGCAAGCATCTTTACAAACATCAAAAATGTTAGTGTATTTGATGATAGCTCTCGTATCAATAGGAACAGGCTTCTTTAAAGGAAATGTGTCTGGTATAAATGGTAGACTTTTCGATGATAAAGAAGTTCTTGATTCAGCGTTTACTATACAGTATTCTTTTGTTAATATAGGTTCGTTTATCGGAACAACTGCAGTATCATTTATAGCTTACTCTACAATTGGATTCGGAGGAACATTCCTAATCTGTGCATTACTTTTATTCTTAGATACAATATGGTTTATAATCGGAGGAAAAGCCTCATTCGGAGATGTAGGTAGAAAGCCATTTAAAGTTGATGAGGTTAGAGTTAATTCTGAAGTTAAAGAAGAAGTAGTTAATGATGAACCACTAACTAAAAAAGAATGGGGAAGAGTTTGGGCAATCATACTTGTTACAATATTTTCTATAGTATTCTGGGTGGTATGGTACTTAACATACATGCCAATATTATATCACTGGGGACCAGACTTCGATTATGCAAACAAAGCTAATTGGGTTATTGGTAATTTTACAGTACCATCAGCTTGGTTTGATTCTCTAAATGCGCTTTGCTGTATAATACTTGGACCATTGTTGGCTGCGCTTTGGGCTAAACTTGCAAGATCTAAAAGAGGCGACCTTAGTATGTTCAAAAAAACTGCATTAGGTATGTTATTACTTGGAGCTGCATTTGGTGTAATGGCATTTGCAGAAGTAATAAGAGGAACTGGTCAAGCAAACTTGATGTGGATAGTACTTGTTGGTATATTAATGTCACTTGGTGAAATGGTATTCTCACCACTTGGAAACTCATTCATCAGTAAATTCTCACCTGCAAAAGTGTTGGGTTTAATGATGGGAGTATGGCCATTTGCAATATTTATTGCTGGATATGCTTATGGTTATTTATATGAATTCTTATCAAAATACTCATTTGCACCTGCATATGCTATAGTTGGAGCAATAGTTGTTGTATGTGGTGTAATATTATGGGCTATGGATAAGAAATTAAATAGACTTGTAGAAGATTAATTCAATTTTGAAGGTAAATTAATATATTTATTATTATAAATTAGATATAAATAAAATTTTGAGATTTATATTAATATTTAAATAAAATAAAAACACATTGATACTTTTATCAATGTGTTTTTTATTTTAACAAAAAAATATTAAATAACCTATAAACTTCTAGAACTGTCAAAGTCCGTGAAATTTTTTTCTGAGTTATTGAAGGATTTCATAATAATTTATCGAATATATATAAATATAGTATAAAATATTACAGAATTTAATTTTTGTAGTATTTAGCATCTTAATATGTTTAATCAATCGTTTTTAAATATTAAGAGGAGGTTACCTTATGTTAGAATCAAACTTATTTTGGTCACTCATTACAATAACATCGGGTCTAATTGAATGGTATATATTCAAGTATGTTCTTGATGAGGCTAGTCATTCAAAGAATAATAAATTATTTCTAAACCTGATTTTTTTAGTACCTGTTTGTGTTTTTATTTTACTCACTGCAATTGGACTAAAACCAGTTTTGAAATTAATAATTGGTTTGATTATGGGCTTTGCAATATATAAATTAAACTATGAGACAACAGTATTAAAATGTCTATTTATAACTCTGTTTTATTTTCTACTATTAGCAGGAGTAGACACAATATCGGGTTCTCTGGTAATTTTAATAAATAAAGTAACAGATGGTAGTTTAATGATAGGAAATAATATAATAAACTTACAAATAACAATTTTATCTAAATCATTATTATTATTTTTGATCCCTATAATTAGAGGAATTAAACTAAGGGTTGAAATAAGTAAAAAAGAATATATACAAATAATTATTCCAATTCTTGTGAATTTAATTAGTATTATACTAATTCTCAGTTTATTGTTTTCAATATCAACACAATCGCAACGAATATTGGCTTTTATAGCTTCATTAGTATTGATACTTTCAAATCTATCATTAATTCTAATTGTATCAAATTTGATAAAGAATAATGATACAAAAGTGAAGAACAGTATAATTAAAATTAAGGAAAGACTAGATTTTAAATACTATTCACAATTACAAAGAACACAATTAAGAACATTGTATAAAACAAATAATTTAGCATTAGATGTAATATTGAGTGAAAAGAAATTTATTTGTGATGATAACAAAATTGATTTTAATGCAACTATTGATTTCTCTAAATGTGATTTTATCGAAACAATGGATATATGCAATATATTTTCAAATTTATTGGATAATTCTATAGAAGAATGTGAAAATATAAAAGTAAAAGCTGCTCAAAGAAATATTAAACTTTCAGGAAAAAAAGTATGTAAATACTATGTAATAAAATGTGAGAGCTCTAAATCATATGAAATAATTAATGATGAAAATATTATTACTGTTGAAAGAGATAGTCCTCCTGGTATAAATCTAGATAGTATAAAAAAATCCTTGAATAAATATAATGGCGATATTGTTCTTGACTATAATGATAACGTAATCACAACAACGATACTAATACCTTTAACAAGAAAGTATAAAACGGTTAATATTTGAAAATAAACGATTTGGAGGGATTAAATGGTAAAATCTTATGCAAATAAAATGACAACATATTTAGTCGATAATGAAAAAATTGAAAATAATGATTATGAACTTTTTTCATATGCTTTTGAGGTTTTAATATCTACTATAGGAAATATAATAATTATATTAATTATAGGGGCTCTATTTAATAGGTTTACTGAAACATTGCTATTTTTAGTATTCTATTGTCCTATAAGACAGTTTGCAGGTGGCTTTCATGCTGAAAATTATACAAGATGTCTGTTGGTTTTCTTGTCAATATATATAGTTAATATACTTGTAATAGATAAATTAATCAGCTTAGAGCTAACTACGCCTATAGTGGTGATGGCATTTATAAGTTACATAGTAATACCATTTTTGGTCCCTCAAGAACATAGAAATAATCCACTAAGCATTGAAGAAAAGAAAAAATATAAAAAAATCGTTAAGTATTTAAGTACTATTCTATTAGTAATTTCTTTTATAGGTATTAATTTATCAATAACATATGAGTATGGAATGTATTTATCATCTGTTATTGTATGGATTTTTATAATGTTAATATTAGGTATTATAAAGGAAGGGGTGAGCAAAGTTTATGGAAAAGAATCTTAAACCAGTTTTGTTAGAGAAAGTATGTAATTTAGCAATTAACACATTAAAAGTGTCAGCTAATACTACTTGTACTGTTATATCGCATCAGGCAAAGGTCCCAAAAGGTATCGAAAAGTTTAAAAAAAATTATTAATAAATATGTAATAAAAGCTATTTTGTTTTACAATTTCAAAAGAGGCTATCTATCTTTTAAAGATTTTGAAGTTTATTATTAAAAAGTCAGCGTATGCTGACTTTTTTACTTAATCAATTAGTATTCATATCAATTAATGCCTATATAGAAAAGAAAAAATTAAGGGGATTTAAAAACACATTGATACTTTCATCAATGTGTTTTTTGTTTTAACAATAGAAGAATATACATATGAGACTAAGTTTAATTCTATAAGTGGCTGCAAATAATCGTTCTAATGAATTGACTTAATAACAATAATAGGAGAATATGTGGATAACTTTAAAATATATTTAGTAATTATGAATAGAAATTTACATTACTTACCATTGTAATTATAGAAAATTAGAATAATAAATAATCTATTATCTATTGTATAATATAGATGAATTTGTAAAAATATGTATGAAAAGGAGAGAGTTCGTGTGAAAAGGTCAAAAAAAATGGTATTGGTATCTCACTGTTTATTAAATGTTAATTCAAAAGTTGAAGGTCTAGCAACTTCTACTGCATGTGTAAGAAATATTGTTGACTATTTGCTTGATAGTGATTTTGGGATCATACAAATGGAATGTCCAGAGCTAACTTGTATGGGAATTAAACGATGGGGACAATCAATTGACCAATACGACAATCCATTCTATGAGGAACACTGTGATAAAATTGCCATTAATATAGTCAATATGGTAAGAAACTATACTAAAAATGGATATGAAATAAAGTATGTAATAGGTATAGATGGAAGTCCAACATGTGGTGTAGATCTTACTTGTACAGGGAATTGTGGAGGTGAGAATATAACCTTTGACAATTTCAGAACTCAAAAGGGATCTGGAATGTTAATGAAAGCAATAAAGAATCGAGCAAAAAATTTTGGATTAGACTTAACCTTTGTAGGATTAAACGAAGAATGTCCAGAAGAAAGCATTAAAAAGTTAAGAAAAGTATTTTGTACTAATATTTAAAGAGAAATAATTATTACATTTTAAGAGGAGGATTTTATGAACAATATCAGGAAAACGTTTTTATTTATCGTTACAATTATTTTATGTGTAGGAGCAGTAGGATGTAGTTCTAATGGAGATATAGAGGATAGTTCAAAGCCAGAAAAAGCGGATACTTCTTGGTCTGATGTACAAAAAAAGGGTGAAATGGTTGTTGCAATGTGTCCAGAGTACCCACCATTTGCAATGAGAGACAAAAAAGGAGATGTTGAAGGCTTTAATGTTGATTTTGCAAAGGCATTATCTGAAGAGTTAGATCTAAAGGTAACTTTTAAAGATACTCCATGGGAGGGGTTAGTAGCAGGACTGCAAAAGGGAGATCACGACATGATAATATCTGCAATGTCTCCACAAGAGGCAACGCAGGCATCTGATAATGTAAGCATGAGCGATCCATATTATAAGTTAAGCGATATCATAGTAGTAAACAGTAAAAATACAGACATTACTAGTAAGGAAGATTTAGAAGGTAAAACTATAGGAGTTCAAGCGTCAACTAGTAGTGATGTTGCAGCAGAAGAGCTAGCCAAAAAAGGAATCAAGGTTAAAGAAATAAGAAAGTTTAATAGGACTCCAGAAGCGATATTAGATTTACAAAATGATAGAGTTGATGCAGTTATAGTAGGTTATGCATACGCAGTATCTCAATTAAATGGGAACAAAGATTTTAAAATAGTTAATGATCCAGTTCAAGTATGTGATCTTGTTGTAGTTATGAATGGTGGTGCTGATGAATTGACAAAAAAAGTAAATGAGGCTATGAAAGCTGTTAAAGATAAAGGTACTTATGATGACTGTGTTAAGAAATGGTTGGAAATAAAATAAATGTATAATTTAAATTTTGAGTTTCTATTACCATATTTACATCAGTTCTTTGAGGCATCTAAGATAACTCTACAATTAGGAGTAATTATTTTTATTATTAGCGCAATACTATCGGTATTAATAGGATTTTTGAGAACTTATGAACTTCCTAAAATAGTAAATTTTGTATTATCATCGTATGTTGAAATATTTAGAGGTACCCCTTTATTAGTTCAGCTATTTTTGATATATTACGGCCTGCCAGCATTTGGTTTAAATTTTCAGCCCATGACAGCTGCAATCATTGGATTGTCACTAAATGCTACTGCGTATATGTCTGAGGTAATAAGAGGATCAATTTTGTCTATTGATAAAGGTCAATATGAGGCATCTTATGTATTAGGATACTCAAAATTTTCTATGTACATAAATATAATATTACCGCAAGCTCTTAGAATCGCATTACCGTCACTTATGAATTCTTTTGCAAGTATAATTAAGGAAACATCTTTAGTATCTGTAATATCAATAGCGGAAATTACAAGAGTTGGAAATCAAATATATTCAAGAACTCTTAGACCTTTTGAAGTATACTTAACTATTGCTGTATTCTATTTTGTTATGACATATACAATATCAATTTTGTCCAGAGCAATAGAAAGGAGAAGTTCTAAATGGAGCCTATAATATCTATCAAGAATATATTTAAGAGCTATAAAGATTTAGAAGTATTAAAAGGTGTTTCACTAGATATAAACAAAGGAGAAGTAATCTCACTAATTGGAGCGAGTGGCTCTGGTAAAAGTACACTAGTTAGATGCATCAATGGATTAGAGCAAATTCAAGAGGGAAATATTTATCTTGATGGAGAAGAAGTCAGGGATTATAGAGGAGTGGCAGGAAGAGTAGGTATGGTTTTTCAAAATTTTAATCTATTTCCGCACTATACTGTATTAGATAACATTATAAAGCCATTAAGGCATATTAGAAGGGTACCAAAGGAAGATTCTGAAGAAATAGCTTCAGGGTTATTGAAAAAAGTCAAGTTAATTGATAAAGCAGATGTTTATCCAAGCCAACTATCCGGTGGACAGAAACAAAGACTTGCTATAGCAAGAGCATTGTCTATGGATCCAGAGATTATTTTGTTTGATGAACCCACTTCTTCACTAGATCCTCAGTTATCACATGAGGTTTTTCAAACAATTAAAGATTTAGCTAATGATGGCTACACTATGATTATTGTTACACATCATATTAAAATGGCGATTGAAGTATCAACAAGGATTGTATTCCTGGATAAAGGGAAGATTGAATTTGACGGAAATAAAGAGTCGTTTTTAAATACTAATAATGAAAAACTTCAGAAGTTTTTAGAAGTTTATAAATAAAAAGTCGGTGTATGCTGACTTTTTTATTTTGGCAAATAAGTTAAATACATATAGTATAAAAAAAGTACACACATGTAAGTGTAAATTGTTATATACAAATATTTTTAGTAGATATAACACATTAAAACAAAACATAACAATGTTAGCATATATTAACAGTGAAAAATAGAATGTATTTATGTTAGTATAAATTTAAATGAAAATATAAAAATAATTATATAACAGGTGTTAATAATTTCATAATAGTATCTGTTGAGTAATTTTTTTATCAATCAAGGAGGAGAAAAGTTTAAATGAATATTAAAAAGTACATATCAGTTTTAATGGCAGGTTCAGTAGTTATAAGTGGATTACTTATGACAAATACAGTTAATGCTGCAGAAATTGGAAATTTAAGCACAAATAAAAAAATAGTGAAAAACAACTGTAAAAAATCGACAGTTATTTTAGCTAGTGGAGAAAAGTATACAGATATTTTAACTGCTACAGTATTAGCAAATGAAAAAAATTGTTCGATACTTTTAACATCTCAAGATTATGTTGATCAAAAAACTATGAATGAGATAAAGAGATTAAAAGTTGGAGAAGTTATAATATCTGGTGGAGTTGATTCAGTTTCAGAAAATGTTGAAAATAAGCTTAGCAAAGCCTTCAATGTTAGAAGAATAGCAGGTGAAGATAGATACGAAACTGCTGTTAAAATAGGCGACGAAGTAAGAGCGTTGTCTGGAAATCTAGAAGAAGCAGTATTAGTAGATGGGACAAATTTCCCAGATGTAATCACAATTTCTGCTTTAGCATCTGGAAAGAGAGCACCGATCTTATTAACTCAACCGAATCAATTAGTAGCATCAACAAAAGATACATTGAAAGAGTGGAATATTAATAATACAACGATTGGTGGAAGTTATGACTCTGTATCTAAAGATATAGAAGATAATCTTGAAGTATCAAATGTAAGTAGAATAGGTGGAGCTGACAGATATGAGACAGCAGAATTAGTTGGAGAAAAAGTTAGAGAGTTAACTGGAAATCACGATGATTTGATCTTGGTAGATGGTACTGACTTCCCTGATGGTATAACAATTAACAGTTTAGCATCTAAATTTAAAGCGCCAATAATGCTAACAACTCCAAACGATCTTTCAGAGAGAACTGAAAGAAAAATTAGTGATTGGTCAATAAAGAACATACTAATAGGTGGAGGATATAAGTCTGTATCTAAGAGTATTGAAGAGAACTTAGGAGTAGATAATAAGGAAAGAGTTGCTGGGGTTGATAGATTTGAAACAGCTGTAAAGATATCTCAAAGACTATCACAACTAGATAAAACAATAGGAAAATAAATAGAAAGTTACAATTTAGTAATATGTACTAAAAATAAAAAGTGGGGCTCAAATTATTGAGTCCCATTTTTTATGCTTAATTTTCTGATCCCATTTGTTTCAATACCTTTTGAGGAATATCGTCTTTATCTACCTCTTTCAAAGAGATCACTTTATTTTCTTTGTTTACTTCTAGCTTTAGATATGTACCTAATTTTAATGGATAATCACTATGTTCTTTAAAATAGACAGTTTTTATTTCCTTGGTTTCGCTATATACGTTTTTTACATAATCATAACAGCATTTATAATTACCACGTGAGACTTCCTCAGTTCTTTTATCTGGTATAACTTGGATCTTTGTGTAGTAAACATCCCCACAATACTTATTTCTGTATAGTTTAAATCCAAAACAGAAAATTAATATAATAAACAGTGCTATTGACACTTTTTTATTCATTCTTTTTATTTTTTTCACTTTCATCACCAATGTTATTTTAGCACTAATAAATTTTTAATGACAGTAACAATATTGTTATTTATACCTTTAAAATTTTTAAAACTTTTTTGAATAAAGACGGGTTATCGTTTCAAAAATTTAAATACCCATTTTATAGTTTAATTTGTAAAAGATACTATTATAATATTTAGATTAAAATCAACACTATTAAAAAGGAGAGTGTTAATTTTGGTTAGTAAAGAAGATATAAAAGATGTGCTAAACATCATAGATGACATAGAGCATTTTATAACAATTGAACATAATTTAGATGAAGCACTTAAAAATATTGGAGATTTACAAAACTTCTTTGAAAGTGAACTAGAGGATGATCAATAATGAAAATGACAATAGAACAACTAATTGATGATCTAGAGTTTATACAAGAGAAGTTCGAATTAAACAACCTCTATGTTTATTTAAATGAAAAAGGATTAGAGTTTATAGATGAAAGTCTATATAATATTGGTGTTTTAGAATTATATATAAAAGAAGATAGTTGTTAGTCTATAAACAATTAATTTATTGTATCATTTATTGAATGATGTGATAACTATATAATCAAAAAGACCTGAATTGAAATTCAGGTCTTTTTATTTTTATAAATATTATTATTCGTTGACTACATCGTATTCGTACTCGTCATGATTATATGTGATTTTACGTTGATTAATAAAAAATCTAACTGAACAGATAAGGCCAATAACAAATAAGATTAGTAAGAATATAAGAGCGACTTGTATACCAATCTTTGTACCTAAAATATAGTCTTTTGTAGTACTATTTTTTTGGAATGAAGCAATAATAGTTGCAATGATAGAAGTCGCAACAGCACCTGAAAACTGTTGTAGCGTATTGAAGATAGCATTACCATCAGTTTCGAGAGATGCTGGCAATTGATTTAGTGCAGTAGTCATTAAGTTACTATAAGCTATTCCTTCTCCAATCATAAATAAACAGTGAGAAATAATAATAAATATAAGTATATTAGTCTTAATTAATAAAGTCATTATACCTAAAGCAAACGTCGAAAGAATCAGACCAATTAGTATTGGTTTCTTTGGACCTAGTTTATCAAGCATTCTTCCAGAAATAGGGGCAAGCATTGCACCAATTACTGCCCCAGGCAACATAAACATACCTGATATTGAAGCAGATTTTAACTGTACTATTTGGAGGTAGTTAGGAATAATAAATGATAGTCCTAATAATAGAAATTGGTAAACTAAGAAACTCACTAACAATAAATCAAATCCAACATTTTTAAAGACATTAAAATTAATTAAAGGTTTATATGATAATTTCATGCGTCTTATAAATAATAATAGTCCTAGAATACCTAAACCTAAATATATCCAAGGTTTCCATGATAAAATACCATTTTCTCCTATAAGACTAAAGAAAAATAGTAATCCACCAAATGTAAGTGTAATGTAAAATACAGATAAAAAATCAAGCGTAGCAGTAGTTTTATTTTCCTTTTTAGATGATATGGCATAGATACCTATGAATAAAGATAAAAGTAGTAAAGGCATAAGGCAGACAAAAATGTAACGCCAAGATAATTCCGTAGTTAGCCATCCACCAAAAGTTGGTCCTATAGCGGGTGCTATAGCTGTTGTCAGTACACCAAACCCCATCATAGTACCTCTTTTTTCCTGAGGTGCTTCTTCTAAAATTATATTAAACATTAGAGGAAGTGCAATTCCAGTCGCTAATCCTTGTAATAATCTTCCAACTAGTAGAATAGAGAAAGTTGGAGATATACAGTCAATAATTACACCAGCAATAAAAATAATATTTGATGTTATAAATAGTTTTTTCTTATTGAACTTTTGATTAAAGAATGACGAAATTGGGACAATGATAGAAATAATAAGTAAATATATTGTAGTGACCCATTGTACATCTGATATTGAAATATTAAATTCCTCCATCAATGATGGAAATGTAACATTCATAGCGGTTTCAATTAATACACCGCAAAATGTCATAATTCCTGTCGCAAAGATGGCAAGGAATAGTTTATTGTTGACTTTGTTTGTTTTATTCAAAAAAAACACTCTCCTTTATTTTTTTAGTAAAACTACGCAAAAAAGAAGCCACTCCTACCTAGGTAGGAATCGCCTCTCTTATCAGTAATATTACTATCTGTACGAATTGCCTATCAACTATAATACATGAAATCTTTTTAATGTTCAAGTTTTCTAAAGTAAATAAATTATCTATATGTCGTCTATATAAAATAGCTATACCTAATTTCTGGATATGTGATAAAGTTACAGTAATTTTTATTCATATGAATTATGATTTAAATAAGATTTATACAAGTTAAATTTATATCATATTAATTTTAAGATTAGGAGAGTGCTTATATATGAATAAAAAAGTTATCATTGTTGGAGGTGTAGCAGGTGGAGCATCTGCTGCAGCAAGGCTAAGACGTCTTAATGAAAATTTAGAGATTATTATGTTTGAAAAGGGTGAATATATATCTTTTGCGAACTGTGGTTTACCTTATTATATAGGTGAAACAATAAATGATAGAAGCAAATTAATTGTTCAAACAGTAGAAGCAATGAGTTCTAAATTCAACTTAGATATTAGAAATCTAAGTGAGGTTATAAGTATAGATAGAGATAGAAAAATAGTATTTGTTAAAGATCATAAAACAGGTGAGACATACGAAGAAAGCTATGACACTTTAATGCTTTCTCCGGGAGCAAATCCTATAAAACCTCCTATACCTGGAATAAATGAATGCGATAATTTATTTACACTTAGAAATATACCAAACACTGATAAGATAAAATCGTATATTGATAGTAATAGACCAAATCGAGCTATTGTAATAGGCGGTGGATTTATAGGTATAGAAATGGCTGAGAATTTGCATCAAAGGGGTATAGAGGTAACTTTAGTTGAAGCGAGTGATCAAGTTATGGCACCGTTAGATGTAGAAATGGTAAGTGTAATTCATGAGCATTTAGTAAGCAAGGGTGTTCAGTTAATATTAGGTGATGGAGTTAATTCATTTGAAAATAAAGGAAAAAAAGTAGTATTAACAAGTGGAAGAGAAATAGATACAGATTTAATAATGCTTTCTATTGGTGTAAAGCCAGAAACAAAGTTAGCAAAAGATGCTGGACTTAAATTAAATGACCGTGGTGCTATAGTAGTTGATGACCACATGAAAACTTCAGATAAGGATATATACGCAATTGGTGATGCTATAGAGGTTATAGATTTTGTAAATAAAAAACCTACAATGATACCTCTAGCATGGCCAGCAAACAGACAAGGAAGATTGGTGGCAGATAATATTTGCGGAAGAGATGTAAGGTACAAAGGAACATTAGGATCATCAGTGGCTAAGGTGTTTGACTATACTGTTGCTACTACAGGTAATAATGAGAAAATCTTAAAAAGATTAGGTATCGAATATAAAGTAGTTCACATTCATCCGAATTCTCATGCTGGTTATTACCCAGGTTCTTTTCCAATTTATATAAAGATGACTTTTGATCCTAATACAGGACAGATATTTGGAGCTCAAGGAGTTGGAATAGATGGTGTCGAAAAGCGTATAGATATTTTAGCTACAGCTATAAAAGGTGGGCTTACAGTTTTCGATTTACCTGATGTAGAAGTATGCTATGCACCTCCTTATAATTCGGCAAAAGATCCAGTAAATATGTTAGGATACTATGCAAGTAATGTTATAGAGGGTATGTTAGATACTGTACAGTGGAGTGAAGTAGATGAAATACAGAAAAATGGTGGAGTAATTATAGATGTAAGAGATGAATTTGAGTTAATTTCAGGTACAATGCCAAATTCAATTAATATACCATTAGGAGAGCTTAGAGAAAGATTAAATGAAATACCAAGGGATAAAAAAGTATATGTAACTTGCCAAGTTGGTTTAAGAGGTTATATTGCATGTAGAATACTAGAACAAAATGGTCTTAAGTGTACCAATATTGACGGAGGAGTAAAGACATACCTAGCTGTTAAAAGAGGACTTGAATCTTTAAAAAAGCAAGGTGAAAAACATCCAGAGTCTTTGACAAATAGTAAATTAGGTGATGAAATGATATACAAAGATGATATAGAAACGAATGTGACATTAGATGCATGTGGACTTCAATGTCCTGGACCAATAAGAAGAGTATTTGAAGAAATGAACAAGATGCAAGAATATGATATCTTGGAAGTAAGAGCAAGTGATCCTGGATTTGGTAAGGATATCGAAGCTTGGTGCGATAAAACTGGGAATACATTAATTAAATCTGATTTCGATAAATCCAAAAAAGCATTTGTTGCTTATATAAGAAAAGGGAAAAATGCAATTCTCAGTAAATCATGTAGTATCGAACAGAGCGATAAAAATGGGGCTACATTAGTCGTATTCAGTGGTGATCTAGATAAGGCTATAGCATCATTTATAATTGCTACTGGTGCAGCATCGATGGGAAAAGAAGTTACTATGTTTTTCACATTCTGGGGACTTAATGTGCTAAAAAGAAAAGATAAACCTAATGTTTCGAAAGATACTATGGAAAAAATGTTTGATTTTATGCTACCTTCTCATTCAGGGAAGTTGCCACTCTCTCAAATGAACATGGGGGGAATGGGTCCAAAGATGATAAATCAAATTATGAAGAAGAACAATGTTGATGATTTAGATACCTTAATTAAAAATGCTATAAATATGGGTGTTAAAGTAGTTGCGTGTGCAATGAGTATGGATCTTATGGGAATAAAAAAGGAAGAGTTTATTGATGGAGTTGAAATTGGCGGAGTTGCTTCGTATTTAGGTGCGA
The DNA here is from genome assembly GCF_018917235.1 of Metaclostridioides mangenotii. GTDB lineage: Bacteria > Bacillota > Clostridia > Peptostreptococcales > Peptostreptococcaceae > Metaclostridioides. The sequence goes on along the minus strand of NZ_JAHLOF010000002.1, from coordinate 183,618 downwards.
CTGAAGATTCTGGTCTTAATTTATTTATATAATAGTATGATGTGATAAGTCAAAAGTCACTTTTAGAATCAGAATAATCAAATAAACATACTACTCAATATAAAATATACAATAATTTAAATTAATCTAAAACAATGAAGGAGCAATATATATGACAAAACCGTCGGAATATCATAAACAAGGGTATACCTGTGCTGAAGCGTTAATAAAGTCCTACAACGAAGAACATAACTCAGACATTCCAGTATCGATAGGTAGCGGAATGGGTGTTGGAATGACAGTAGGTAGCGTATGTGGAGCAGTAAATGCAGGTGTTGTTATTATAGGGTATTTAAAAGGAAGAAATGACAAACTTGATCAAAATGAAGCAAGAAAATATTCTAGGGAATTAATGAATAAGGTAAGGGAAAAATACAACACAGAGATATGTGCTGACCTAAAAAGAAGTAGAGTTGGTTGTGATGAGATAATTAATTTTACGTATGATGCATTAAATGAAATTTTGTGTAATTAGCCAAAACAGAACAATAATTAAAAAATAAGAAAAAGGAGCTGTCTCAAATTAAAATTGAGGCAGTTCTTTTTTTATAAAAACCATCAAATAAGACCTAAAGAAATATCAATATATCAATACAATACAATTAAATTACAATTAACCGTTTATATTTAAAGTATGCTTTGATTGCATGTATATTTTATATATTTTAATTCTAGCCTAGAAACCAAGATTCTCATCAATAAGCATCACTTTAATTCTACCTTTTACTGTAGAACCATTAGTTATTACAAATTGTTTACCTACGTGTTTTGAAGCCTCATTTAGATCTTCATATGAAGAGTAGTCTTGATTAAATAATAATAATGTCATATAAGTAGCATAACTTTTTGCACGGAGTACAGCTGCGTCTAAGTTTTGTTCAACTTTATTAATTCCTGCTACTACTATTACGTATTTGGGCCCAAACATTAGTGATGCTACTCTATTTCCAATACCATCGATGTTTACCAGCTCTCCTGTTGCAGAGATAGCATTAGAGCTCATCAGATAGTAATCTGAACCTAAAGCTTTATGAGCAATTATCTCCTTTTCTGAGGCTGATTTTACAGAATTTGGATCTAGAAAATTATATTGACCATTATTTAGAGCATCATGAAGGCCAATTTCGTAAAGTGTTCTAGAGCCTCCACAGGATACCACAGAGTTATTAGGAATTATTTCAAGTATCTTTTTTAAAGCATCCTCTTTTGTACTAAAGTAGAAGCCTTCTATATTTCTGTTTTCTAAAGCTCTAATAACTTTATTTGCTAATAATGCATTATAAGTTTTCTTATAGTTCATATAATACCTCCATATATTTATAGTAATCTGAGATAATTATATAGGTTATTTCTGGTATGAAACAGTCTATTTTCAATTTTAGTTACATGTTATAATTAAAGTAGGGAGATTATTTTTCTAATTAATTTAATAATAATTTACCCCCCTTATTATATTTTACAAATATTAGTGATAGATAATACTATATATTAATGAATTTAATAGTTAAACATTGATGATAGTATCTATTATTTTTAAAAATTTTACTTGATAAAGGAAGAGATGTAAATTTATTACATCTCTTTTTTGTTTCAGTATATATAGTCGAAATAATGCAATAAAGTATAAAATAATATTATTGTCGAATAATTATTACATTTTTCGTTTTTATATTGTATAAAAATTTACATTGTGGTATCATTTACAATGTTGGAATAAATATTAGGGTGATAAAGAAAAATATTTATTAAAAATATTTGAACCTCAAAAGCTATTAGATCTAGATATCACAACGATTTGATCTATTGCGAGTTGGTTAAAATAAAGTAGATATTTTAAGGAATCACTAGAAAGTAAAAGCTTTTAAATTGAGATTTACATAGATGATGTTTTAAGTCTATATTAATAAAAGATATCGTTTATTGTAAATTCATGAAAAGATTTTTTGATGGTGAAAGACATTTTTCAAAAAATCAAGGAAAGATTAAAATTTTGCTATTTACAACGTTTTAAATGAATAATAGCTCCTATTTTAAACTTTCTGAAAAATGGAATACTTGCATATGAGTATCAAGTAATTCTCATTAATTTAAACTTCGTAAATTTAAGCAAAAACATAAGAGTTGTAATTATGAAGACTTGGTGGATACGATCTGGAAAGATAGACTTAAACTTACAGTAACTGAGTTTTTGCTGATATTATAAAGTATACTTACATACAAATAGTAGGATATATTTTATAAAATTTTAATAGGAAAACGTTGCTATTTCATACGATTTGGCTCTTTAAGTTCAATATTTTAAGTATGAAATTAAGTTTCGTTAATATTAGTAGTAAGATGCGAAGTTAAATGCACAATCAACTATATAATAGCAAATCAATTTGTATAGTTATCAAACCTGAGTCTATTTAATTTATTTTTGTAAAAATTATTTAATAATATGATTCAAGTTATATGCAATTATTTTACGTTATTTTAAGTTGGTTTGCTAAAATAGCTAATATTAAATTAGCTAAGGATTAAAAAAATATAATAAAATTTTAATTTCAATTTTAGAAAGGACATTACTTATGAGCACACAAACAGTTAAAAAGAAATATCCAATAGGGTTTTATTTCTGTGCAACAACGTTTTCATTCGAAAGAGCAGCTTACTATTCTGCTAAATTCCTTATCTATATATTCCTTACTGCTTCTATAGCTACAGGTGGACTAGGAATAGATCAAGGACAAGCAGCGATAATGCAAGCAAATCTTGTTGCATTCACATATCTTGCTCCAATCATTGGGGGATATATCTCTGATAGATGGATAGGTGCTAGATACACTATTCCAGTAGGTATGTTTATCATGGGAGCTGGTTATTACTTTGGGTCAATAGCTACTTCAGTTTCAATGGTTAATATAATGATAATTCTTGTTTCTATAGGAACAGCATTCTTTAAGGGAAATGTATCAGCTGTAAATGGTCAGTTATTCGATGATCAAGATCAACTTGATTCGGCGTTCTCATTACAGTACTCTTTTGTTAATATAGGATCTTTCATAGGTACTACAGCAGTTGGTATTTTATATGCAAAGACATTTGTTGAAAATGGAGTTCTTGGTTTCTCTCAATGTTTCTTTATAGCGGCTCTTTTATGTGTTATTGGTGGAATTTGGTTCATCATAGGATGGAGATTCTTAGGTGATGCAGGTAAAAGACCATTTAAAGAAGGAATAGTTTCTGAAAAGACAGAAGACGCTTCTTCAAGTGCTCCACTTTCAGGTATGGAGAAAAAAAGAATTTGGGCAATTATACTTGTATCTGTATTCTCTGTAATATTCTGGTTGTTCTGGTACTTAACTTACTTAGCGGTTTATGATTATGGTGCAGCATTTGTTGACATGTTTGTTGGAGGATTTGAAGTTCCACTTGCATGGTTTGACTCATTAAATGCACTTGTTTGTATAGTTTTAGGACCAGTTCTAGCAGTAGTTTGGACTAAACTTGCTAGTAGACCACAAGGAGATATAAGTTTATTTAGGAAAACAGGACTTGGATTAATATTCTTAGGACTTGCATTCCTAATGCTTGTTGGTGCAGAATTAACTAGAGGAATAGGTGCCCCAGACACAGCTAAAGCTAGTATAATTTGGATAGTATTCTTTGGTATACTTTTAAGTATAGGAGAAATGTTATTCTCACCACTTGGAAACTCATTTGTAAGTAAGTATGCACCTAAAAAATACTTAGGAGTACTTATGGGAGTTTGGACATTTGCTACTTTCTTAGCTGGTAAAGGATATGGATATATATATGCTTTCACTCTAAAATTCGATATGATTAAAGTATATACTATAATACCTGTAATACTATTTGTTGCAGCTGCAATACTTTTCGTATCAGATAAGACATTAAGCAAACTTGTTGAAGAAGAAAACTAAGAAAAATTAGTTAAGTCTTTATATACAATTATATTCACCTGAATATTTAAATTTTATTTCAACAATAAAATTTTAAGAGTTAACTCTTACAAGGGTAATAAATTTGTAAAAAGTTATACAGAAAAATTTCAGTATTAATAAGTATCAAATTAGGTCATAGAGGTCGTTTCTATGATTAGTACCCACCATTTAGAGATTGATTACTTATAAAATAAGAGGGATTATTTGATTTAACAATCGAGTAATCCCTTTTTTATGTTTGATTTTATAATAAAATGTAACATATAAAAGGAATATGTATAAAAAAGTTGAAATATATATTAAATGAGAATAAGGAGGGATTGTATGGCTATAGAACTTAAAAAGGGTAGTAAAGTAAATCTTACTAAAGCAGCTAACAAGGATTTAGGTGAAATACTAGTTAATTTAAACTGGGACCAAACACCACAAAAGCCTAAGGGTATTTTTGGTAAATTGATGGGAAATCAAGGGGTAGATTTGGACCTTGGATGTTTATATGAATTAAAAAATGGCGAGAAAGGATGTGTGCAAGCTTTAGGAAATGCATTTGGTTCGCTAAACAACATTCCATATATACAATTAGATGGAGATGATAGAACTGGTTCAAATACATTAGGAGAAAACCTTAGAATAAATGGCAATAAGCTCTCAGATATAAAAAGAATATTAATATATACTTTTATATATCAGGGGATTGCAAATTGGTCTGAAACTAATGGTGTTGTAACACTAAAACAACAAGATGGGCCAGATTTAGTTGTTAAGCTAGATGAATGCAAAAATGGACATAATATGTGTGCAATAGCGATGGTCACAAATGAAGAAGATAGGACATTTGGAATTGAAAAAGTAGTTAGGTATTTTAAAGGTCACCAAGATATGGATAAGGCTTTTAATTGGAATATGAGATGGACTAAAGGAAGAAAATAGATTCTTTACAGAGAATGCAGTTATAAATTGTCAATTCAATATAGAATGGAAGTTGTTGGTAAAAAGCAAGTAGATGAAATATTTACATATGAGACTGCTGTAAAAGTTTTATAAAGTAATTAAATACACAAAGCCTAAAAAATCAGAATCTAGTTTATATCTAAAATATATTGATTCAAACTTTTTAGGCTTTGGTATTTTTATTTATATGATTATTCAAGCTCATGATATAATTATTTATATAAAAATTTCAGGTTCTAATCTCTTGGAATACATTTCTTCCAGCTCTTTCTTATGGTACAAGTAACCTTTATCATCATAGTACTTTGCATTTTTAGGACATATTTTAAGGCAAGCGCCACATTTTATACATATACCATTAAAACTTCTAACATCATCATAATTTATAGAGTTCATAGGACATACTTTTACACATAACTTGCAGTCATTGCAATTGTCAGCTGTATTGGGTTTAACTTTTAAAATATTTATCAAATTACCGAATCTATCTCTTGGTTGATAGTATCCTCTATAAGGATAATCTGAGCCATTCACATTTATTGGATCTATGATATCTTCATAATCTTCTATTTGATTGATTTTTGTTAAAAGCATTTCTGAAAAATCCAAAGCAATATTCAAATCTTCTTTATCAGGTCTACCTTTTGCAAGTACCTTTGAAAAAGAATGTTCTCCAATAAAAGAAGCAGCAGCTATGGTTTTAAAATCTCCTTTTTCAAGTATATCTCTAAGCTCAATAAGGGCATCATCATAATTTCTATTACCATACACTACAATTGGAACTGCAACTGCACCATTTCCATCGATGGTTGATAAGTACTTAAGAAGTACGTTAGGTACTCTTCCAGCGTAAACTGGCGTTCCAAATACTACAAGATCTTCTTTTTCGATTTTTATTTCAATAGTTCGCATTTTTGCTAAAGTAAAGTCAAATGTTTCACATTTTACGCCAAGATATATTGCTAAGTTTTCTGCTATTTGCGATACTACTTTCTTTGTCGTACCTGTCGCACTAAAATATACTGAAAGTACTCTTTTAATTTGCATTTTAGCCTCCTTGAATTAAAAAATGTATCTAATATAAATAATAATAATTTTAATTTAACTACAAATTGTTCCTTTTTAATTTTTATAATTATTTGATGAAAGTATATCACAAATTTGATTAGATAACAGTTATAAGTTCAATTTAATTATTTTTATTTATTTGTATAAATTTACCAATAAAAAATTTATTTAAATTTTCTGTTTTTAAAACCTAATAAAAAAATTACTCTTAATACAATAAAAAGTCGACAAAATACTACAAACCTTGCAATTGCTTTCGTTCAGGAATATAAATCTTAAACCAAAATCCCCAAAAATTATTAATATACTGATATATAGTCAAAATCTATTCAGAAGATTTGTTATATAGAAATAAATTATAATATACAGCAAGTTTAGTGTGATATTATAAATAAGGCAGTTGCTTGTTTAAGGGGGGTTTTAAATGATAAAAATTGCGGCCTTAAAAAAATCATATGATAATAATGTAATTCTTGAAAATATCAATCTTAATATAGAAAAGGGCGATATTTATGGGCTCGTTGGAGTGAGTGGTGCTGGAAAATCAACTCTACTTAGATGTATAAATGGTTTAGTAGAATACGATAGCGGCACACTTATAGTAGATGATGTCGATTTAAAGAACTTAAACGCTGAAGAATTAATGGAGTTTAGAAAAAACATTGGTATGGTATTTCAACAATTTTCACTTTTAGAGAGGTTAACAGTGTATGAAAACGTTGCGCTGCCAATGAAGTGTTGTAAATACGATAAAGATGTTATAGATAAAAAGGTAAAGGAACTCTTGGAATTAGTAGGTTTGACCGAAAAGATGGATAGTAGACCTAGAGAGCTAAGTGGAGGTCAAAAGCAAAGAGTAGCTATCGCCAGGGCCTTAACTCTTGATCCTAAGATACTTTTATTTGATGAGGCAACATCAGCACTTGACCCCAATACAGCGAATTCTATATTAAACTTAGTTCGTAAAATCAATGAAGAATTTGAACTTACTGTTATTGTAGTAGCTCATCAAATGGAAGTTGTAAGAAAGGTATGCAATAAGATGGCCTTGCTTAAAGATGGAGAGCTTATTACCAATGGTGAAGTTACTGATGTATTTATGAATGAACCAAAAGAGCTTAGAGAATTACTTGGCAAAGATGACAATGAGATTCTTCCGGATGATGGTATCAACTTGAAGATTGTCATTAAAAATTCAGAAGATAAGTATATTATCTCTGATATATCAAGAGATACAAATATAAGGTATAGAATCGTATGGGGCTCAATGGATAAGTATAGAGATGAAGTAAATGGATCATTTATAATTAACCTAAATTCAGATGATCTAAATGTGCTTAGTAAGTATCTTGAAGACAAAGGAATACAATTTAGTATAGCGGTTTAGTAATTTTGAGTTAGTAAATTATTAAGTAAATTTAAAATAAAACATTAAAAGAATAGGAGAAAAAGACATGAAAAAAAGATTAAGCTTGGTTTTAACATTTGTACTTGCATTAGCAGTTATGGTAACAGCAACAGCTTGTGGTAAAAAAGAAGAAGAGAAGATAACACTAGGTTCTATGAGCACAACTGAACCAATAGTAACAAAGATTAAAGATCATTTAAATAAAGAAGGTTTTACTGCAGAGACTGTTTTATTCGATGCAAATAATGCTGCAGCAATAGCGGCAAAAGATGGTGATTTATCTGGTTTTGTTCACAATCATAAACCATGGATAGATACATTTAATAAAGAAAACAACTCTAAACTTACAGTTGTTGATCCTCATATAGCATATTACAGATTTGCTATGTATTCTTCTAAATACAAAAATGTAAATGAATTTCCTGAAAATATGACTATAGGTATTGCAAATGATCCGACTAATACAGAAAACTCACTGAAATTCTTAGAAAATCTAGGTTTATTAAAACTTGGTGAGAAAAAAGGTGAATTCTATACAATTCTAGATATAAAGGAAAATCCTAAAAATATAAAATTCTATGAGACTGATGTAGCTACTATAGCAAGAAGCTTAAATGATGTTGATGCAGTAATATGTCCTGCAATAAGAGTACAGCAGGCTGGATTAGATCCAAATAGTTTTATAGAAGAAGATAAGACAACAATAGACTTCCCTGTAGGGCTTACAGTTAACGAAGAGAATAAAGATAAAGACTGGGTTAAAGAAGCTCAAAAATATATTTCTAGTGATGAATTCAAAACTTGGTTTGAAAAAGAGTACGATGGAACATTAGTACAATACAATAAATAATTTTAAACAAATTTAAAAAAATTGTAAGGATTAGGAGTGGTAAAATTGAGTAAGATGGAACTTTGGATGGATTATATACAAAAAATAATTTTACCATCAGTCGGAGCTACTATTAGAATGACTATGATTTCTATGGTTCTTGCGTGCATATTTGGTTTTGTATTAGCAATAATATTAGTTTTATATGGACCTAATAATGGACTTAAACCGAGACCAAAAGTATATAAGATATTAGATTTTTTAATTAATATAATAAGAGCGTTTCCGATAATAATTTTAATTGTCGCTATTTCACCGATTACAAAGATTCTTGTAGGTACCACTATTGGAGAGAAAGCAGCGATATTTCCACTTACCATAGCTGCAATACCATTTATTGCAAGAGTTATTGAAAACTGTCTGCTTGAAGTAGACAAACAGCTTATCGAAGTGGCAAAATCATTTGGTGCAACTAATATTCAAATAATAGTACACTACATGATAAAAGAATCACTTCCGGCAATTCTTTCAGGAATAACTCTATGTACTATCAACTTTCTAACTGCTAGTACATTAGCAGGTGCAGTAGGCGCTGGAGGCTTGGGATCGGTCGCATTAAATTATGGATACCAAAGTTTTAATAACTTCATACTGTATTTTTCAGTATTTATTATCTTAATTCTGGTAGAAGCTATACAATTGACAGGAAATTTTGTTTATAAAAAGTTGAAATAGGTGATTTTATGAGTATTAGAGAAAAGACTAATTTGCTATCTTCACTACTTGATTTGGAAAGATCGCCAATCGCTGTGAAGTTTTTAGTAAATGATGATGATTACAATAATTTTAAGTGCGATGAAGTAAAGGGAAGAATGACTTACTGCCTTATGGTTAAGAAGGCAATTACATCAGGACTTGCGATGAAAGCGACAATCAAGAATATAAATTGCCCTGGAGCGGCCAGAGCTTTAGGCCTTATGGAAATATCAGACGATTTTAAGTCAGGAGAATACGGAAGAAATTTAAATATATACAAAAACTTATTGATAAGCAAAAAAGTAGCAAACGAAATTACTTTCTGTAATCACAAAGTTAGAGGTTTTGCAGTTGGTCCACTGTCCGAGTTTGAAGAAGATCCTGATGTTGTACTTATGGTGGTTACACCATATATAGCTATGAGAATTGTACAAGCTCATACATTTAATAATGGGATTCACAATAACTTCACTATTTCAGGAAATCAAGCATATTGTTCAGAGTTAACAGCAGTTCCGTATGTAAAGAACACTATTAATTTATCGCTTCTTTGCTCAGGAACAAGAGCTGTAGGTGGATGGGATGAAGGGGAAATGGGTGTAGGCTTTCCATTTCATTTCTTAAATGACATTATAGAAGGTGTTATTGGGACACTTAATGCTGTAGAGCCAAACAATAAAAAGGAATTAATATCTAAGAGCCTAGAGGGTAACAATGTTAATTCTGATGGGATTGAGATTAGATTAAATGAAAACTACTATAGAAATGTATATACACTGAAGAAAGACGAATAATTATATTAATATAAAGTAAGGACCTAGAGAATATTTCTGCTAGGTCTTTTATTTTATATTATTAGACAACATACTTTGCAATTTAAATATACAGTATTATAATGTTTATTTATGTTACGATACTACCAATGGATAAAATATATTAGTTGAGAAACTTTTTTTAGTATAGAAGCAGAAAATAAAAAATTGATATATTATAATATATATAGATAATAATTTAAATGCCATATAGGTAGAAGGAGGATGTTAATGCGCAATACAAATAATAGGGAAAGAAAACCTGAATGGCTTAGGGTTAAATACAATCATAATGCTGTCCGTAATGTTAGAAATTTAATGAATCAGTTATCATTAAATACTGTATGTAAAGAAGCAAATTGCCCAAACATGGGGGAATGTTATAAGAAAAATACTGCTACTTTTATGATCCTGGGAAGTCAATGTACTAGAAATTGTAGATTTTGTAATGTGGTTCACGATCTACCAGTAGACGTAGACCCTATGGAACCGATTCATGTCGCTGAGGCCGTGAAGAAGTTAAATTTAAAGCATGTGGTTGTTACTAGTGTCACAAGGGATGATTTGAAATTTGGTGGTGTAGATCAATTCGTAAAAGTGATAGAAGCAGTTAGGCATCTATGTCCAGATACGACTATCGAAGTACTAATACCTGATTTAAAGGGAGATATAGAAAGTTTAGATATGATCGTCGATGCAAAGCCAGATGTGCTTAATCATAATGTAGAAACAGTAAAAAGGCTCTATGATACAGTACGACCTGAAGCAAACTATGAAAGGTCTCTTTTTGTGCTCGATTACGTCAAGAAGAAAGATCCCAACATGCTTACAAAAACAGGGTTCATGGTCGGACTTGGAGAAAAAGATGATGAAGTTTATGGACTTATGGATGATATATTGAAAACTGACTGTGACATCCTTACAATTGGCCAATATTTACAACCATCATCAAAACATATTGATTTAGTTGAATATGTTACTCCAGAGAAGTTTGAGATATATAAATCCGAAGGCCTGCAGAGAGGGTTTAAATTTGTTGCAAGTAGTCCGCTTGTTAGAAGTTCGTATAATGCTGCTGAAGCTCTTGAAATAAGAAATAAAGAGGAGAATTTAATATGATCTACGTTCCATGTGACTCACTAGATCCTTTATACAATTTTTCTCTTGAGGAGTATCTAGCGACAAGTGATAGAATTGACTTTCCAGCTATGTTTATGTTTTGGAGAACCAATCCGACTATCATGATTGGAAGATTTCAAAATACTGTAGAAGAAATAAATCAAGAATATATAGATAAAAATAACATGCAAGTAGTTAGAAGAAATTCAGGTGGGGGTGCAATCTATACCGATCCAGGAGTTTGGCAGTTTTCTTTTATTGTAAAAGACTATGAAAGGGAAAATATAGATTTTAAAAGTTTTGTAGATCCTGTTATCAAAGCACTTAAAAAAGTTGGTGTTAGGGCTGAATTAACAGGAAGAAATGATATCTTAGTAAATAACAAAAAAATTTGTGGTAATGCTCAATTTATGAAATCTAAAAGCATGGTACATCATGGATCTATCCTATTTGATGCAGATATCGATGCTATGACCTATGGTCTTAAGGTGTCAAAAGAAAAGATATCCTCTAAAGGGGTTAAGTCAATTAGGTCTAGAGTGGCTAATATATCTGATTTTATTGATATTAAGTTAACTCCAGATGAATTTAAATCTGTTATGTTAGATGAATTATTAGACGGTGATTTTTATATATATAGTTTAACTGATTATGATAAAGAATCTATAAAACAATTATACGATAGTAAATTTAATACTTGGGAATGGAATTATGGTAAATCACCAAAGTATTCAATATCAAGAGCAAGTAGATTTAAAGGTGGAAAAGTAGAGTTCAACTTAAATATTGAAAATGGAATTATAAAAGAATGTAAAATATATGGTGATTTTTTTTCAGTAAGAGATGTTGAAAATTTAGAAGATGGTTTAGTCGGAATCAAATATAAAAAAGATGAATTAGAATTAAGGCTAGATGAATTAAATGCTGGATACTATATTCATGGTGTTAGCAGTAATGAAATACTAAATTGTTTAATTTAATATTATACTGCTTTTTATGAAGCGAGCCTGTTTATAATATATACAAGGATAAATACATATATATAAAGAGCCAGATTACTATAAAATAATCTGGCTCTTTTTTAGGATATTTAACAATTAATTTTATTGTTGTTTTTTCAAATAATTACGTTCGTATCTACCGTAAAGCAATAATGCAATTACAGTAAATATAACTGGGCCAGCTATTTGGAGTATAGTAGAGAAATAGTCTCCATTTTCTAGTACCGGCTGAATAATGGTAAACACATTGGCAAATGTTATAGTAATAACTACTATTATAGTAGCAAATAGTACAGTACCTTTTGATTTGAATATTACAAAAGGTCTGTCTAGATCCTCTTTTTTCTTAAATGGAATAAATGCAAGAGCTATAAATATATAAGGTAGAGTCATAGCTACGTTTGACATTAGTATCAAAGAATCCAAGAATTTAGAAGCAGTATCTCCACCAAATGATGTTATGGCGATGATTATAACAACTATAAAACATTGTACCCACATTGCATTTACTGGCATTCCATTCTTATCCAGTTTTATTAATTTTTCTGGCCATATTTTTTTAGGAGTACCTTCAATAAGTTGTTTTATAGGAGAGTAAATCAGTGTAAAGAATGCTCCTGTAAGTGCTAAGAACATTGAAAGTCCAACAAATCTAGAGAACCACATAGCTAATTGTAGACAAACGCCTTGACTTAGGTTTAGAGAATCTCCTAAATAATATCCTAAGTTACCAACAGTTAAATATGCTACGTTAGCCATGTTGATAGTATCTCCAGATAAATCTTTACTCCAATTACTGAAGAAACCAACACATAGTATACCCACTGAATATCCAACAGCAACTACTATAGCTGCTAGAGTTATACCTTTAGGGAAAGTTTTTTCTGGATTTTCTGTTTTATCAACAAGACCACCGACAACTTCAAGACCACCATAAGCAAATATTGCAAACACCAAGAATGAGAAAATTGACAACGGTGTTTGATAAGCTGCGTTAGGAGAAGTTGTAAATGCAGTAGCTGTTATAGGCTGAGCTAATTCAAATTTATTAAATATAAGTACTAAAATTGCCCCGACAATTAAAACAACATTGATAAGTGCGACGAAAGTACCACCAACTGTTGTTACTTTTTGTATTTTATCAAGTCCTTTACTACTTATGAATGTTATGGCTAGCATCCACAGAATTGCTAGTAAAGCTATTACTTTTGGTGCAGATAATCCTATAAAAGCAAAACTAGATGTCATATCTTGACCGAATATTAGATTTGTAAATGGAACCCATATACCATTTGAAACGTTAACCATCCAAATTATATAAGATGTGTACCACATAAATGTAACTATAAATGCATATTTGGAGTTGACGGACTTATTCATCCAAGAATAAATACCACCAGTCTCTTTTCTAAAAGCAGCACCAAATTCAGCAATCATAAATGCGTAAGGTATAAAGAATGTAAGTGCTGAAAGGATGTACCATGGAATAGCAGAGTATCCCATTAGGAAGTAGGCTCTAGTTATATTTGTAAAGCCAAATACAGATGTAAATATCATTAAAATTAATGACATTAAGGTAAGTTTTTTCTCATTATCGTTCATAATATACTCCTTCCATTTGAGATTATCTTCTCAAACTTAATATAATACTTATGATTAAATTTTAAACAAATCTTTTGAATCTTAAATAAATCCCCTAGATTAAATTAAATGAAGAAAACGTTATCCACCATATTTATCATCACTTCCTTTTTATTTTTGTACCCATTTCATTATGGCATGTGAATAATTTATTGTAGTGTTTTTACACTATCGTATATTTATTTAAATTATATCAGCAGAAATAGTAATTGTAAACAATGTAAATAAGCCAAAAAGATTTAATATTTAAATTTGTATTAAATTTTCTAATATTGGTGAAAAAATTTTTAAGTATAACTATAAAAAATTAATAACCAATAATATTTAACACTTAATTTATCTGATTTTTTGTAGCAACACTTAAAGAAATTGATAATTAATTAGTTGCTAGATTGGTAAAAAAATTTAAATTAATATATAGAATTTTTCAATGGATAATAGAATACAGTATACAGTAGAATATGATATATAAAAAAATTTAAAACTTAATTTTTTTAAGTATTTTTATATAAATTTTATATATTATAAAGCTACAAATGGTATGTAGTATTGTTAAAACAATCTAAAATACATAACGAATTTTTAGTAATAAAAAATTAACAACTTGCCTTGGATAATTAGATATGGATGTGCTATAATTAACTAATAAATTTGTTATATTTGTAATTATTAGATTATTTAAATTATGTAAACATTAAATTTTAGCTTATATTTTGAAAGTTGCTACACTCAAAAATAATATTAAGGAGGATGTAGAAATGACTCAATTAATGGCTTTAAGTATCACGACGGGAATCCTATGTGGGGTATGGTCGTACATAAGTGGTCCTATTGGATTATTGGCATGGATAGGATTTGCAGGTTGTACGACTTATTTTGCTTCAGGAAAACATGGATTAGAAGGAGTTTTAACTACCATTAGACAAAATATGTTTGGTGTATTATGTGGTATGGCTATAATCACTTTATGCAATTTGTTCCCGTTTGCGGGATCTTTAATGGTATTTAGTGGTCTATTAACATTTGTTATGTGTATAGCTGGAAGATTTAAGTACCTAGCGTTTATACCAGGCAGTTTCGTTGGTTGTTTTTCAACATTTGCAGCTGATGGAAATTGGCAAGTATTAGTTATTACTCTTATCTGTGGTGCTATATTAGGAATCGCATGTGACAAGAGTGGAGATTGGTTATATGCAATGTTTGGGAAAGCAGAACATACACCTAAAGAAGCAGATTAAATGCAATAAAATATCAATAAACTACATATCTATCAAAATCAACAGGTTATTCAAAAATAAGTATTTAGTAATTTGTAATATTAGATTTATCTATAATATATAAAAATGAAAAACAAAGTAAAATACAAACGTTTTGAATATCATCGAGGAACATATCTACAAAATCTATAAAGATTTATAAATATTCTAAGAATAGATCCAAGTCAAATAGTTGCTATATAAAATATTTAGGAACTGTCTATTAACAGTAAAATGTTTTGTTTGAATTTGATTATTTTTTATTAGTAATATTTTTGGAGACAGGTCCTATATTTTAAGATATAGAAAAATCTTATAATAAGGGGGATTAGAATGTCAAAAGTATTAGATCTAAAGTACAAAGAGTCTTTGACTGAAAAATTCAACACTAGGACAGCTATGGAAGAGGCATCACGTTGTCTGTTATGTCATGATGCACCATGTAGCAAAAGTTGTCCTGCAGAAACTGATCCAGGAAGTTTTATTCAATCAATAAGATTTAAAAATGTTAAGGGTGCAGCAGAAACAATTAGGACAAATAATGTTCTAGGAGGTAGCTGTAGCCTGATTTGTCCGCATGACAAGTTATGTGAAGGTGCATGTAGCAGAACAGGAATTGATAAACCGATACAAATAGGCAAATTACAAGAATTTGCTATTGAACAAGAGAAATTATTCGATATGGAAATACTGAAATCACCAGAAGTAAAAAAAGATTTAAAAGTAGCCTGTGTAGGTTCAGGACCTGCTTCTCTAACTTGTGCAGCAGAGCTTGCATTAAAAGGTTATGAAGTAACTGTGTTTGAAGCAGAGCATAAAATTGGAGGTATACTTACATACGGAATAAATCCATCTAGAATTAATAGAGAATTAGTAGACTTTGATATTGAAAAAATTAAATCTCTAGGTGTAAATTTTGTTCTGAATAAAAAGATAGATGGTCAACAGGGAATTGAAGATCTTAAAAATGACTTTGATGCGATTCACATTGGTGTGGGTCTGTCAGAATCTAAAAAAGTTGATGAGAGTAATATAGACTACAGTGCAAAAGGTGTTATAAGTGCACTTGAATTCTTAAAAGATGCAAGAGAAAGCGACGGAAAAATAGATATAGGCGAATATGTTGTAGTTATAGGTGGTGGAGACGTAGCCATGGACTGTGCTATGACAGCTAAGCAAATAGGGGCGAAAAATGTATCTATTGTATATAGAAGAAGTATTGCTGAAGCTCCTGCCAATATAGATGAGCTAGATATAGTACAAAGTATGGGAGTATCAATAATAACTCCTTTTAGACCAGAAAAAACAATCTCAGAATCTGGAAAATTAATTGGTCTAAATTTTAAATCAAGAGATGAGTATTCAGAACTTAATATAAAAGCAGATACATTAATAGTAGCAATTGGACAAGATGTATCAGAAGAGTTTAAAGATTTTAAATTAGAAGAGGGAATATTTGCATCAGGAGATTTTGTGAATTCTGGTGATACGGTAGTTCAAGCTGTTGCAGAAGGTAAGGCTGTGGCTTCAGAAATAGAAAACTACTTAGATAAAAAGGAGGTAAAAGTATATGGCTAGTAAAAAAGATTTATCTATAGAATTTTTAGGTGTCAAATGCGAAAATCCTTTTTTCTTATCATCTTCTCCAGTATGTAGCAATTACGATATGATTGCTAAGGCATTTGATGAAGGTTGGGCAGGAGTTTTTTATAAGACTATTGGGATATTTATAGCAGATGAATGTTCTCCACGTTTTGATATAAGTAGCAAAGAGTCTACTGTATGGACTGGTTTTAAAAATATGGAGCAGATATCTGATAAGCCACTTGATGTAAACTTAGAGTACATTTCAAGACTTAAAAAAGATTATCCTAACAAAGTGATGGCTGTAAGTATAATGGGAAGTACAGTAGAAGAGTGGGAAAAACTATCTAAATTAGTAACTGAAGCTGGAGCTGATATTATAGAATGTAATTTCTCCTGTCCTCAGATGACTACTAGTGCAATGGGTTCTGATGTAGGCCAAGACCCAGATTTAGTTTATAAGTATACTAAAGCAGTAGTAAGTCAAACTCATTTACCAGTAGTAGCTAAAATGACTCCAAACATAGGTAATATGGAAGTTCCTGCAATTGCGGCTATAAAGGGTGGAGCGAAGGCTATATCAGCAATAAATACAGTTAAGTCGATTACTAATTTAGAATTAGGAAATATGACTGCTATGCCAGTAGTAAACGGAAAATCATCTATATCTGGATACTCAGGAGCAGCTATAAAGCCAATCGCACTTAGATTTGTGACAAATCTAGCAACTCACCCTGAGACTAAAGATACTCCGATAAGTGGAATAGGTGGAATTGAGACTTGGCAAGATGCATTAGAGTTTTTACTTGTAGGATCTTCAAATCTCCAAGTAACTACAAGCGTTATGCAGTATGGATATAGAATTGTAAAGGATATGATAAGCGGTCTGTCTTATTATATGGAAGAAAGAGGAGTAGACAAACTTGAAGACTTAGTAGGGGCTGCACTACCTAACATAATTCCAGCAGAAGAATTAGATAGAGATTTTATGGTAGTCCCTAAGATAGATAAAGATAAATGTGTTGAGTGTGGTAGATGTTATGTATCATGTTATGATGCAGGACACCAAGCAATCGACTGGAACTCTGAAAATAGGGAGCCTAGTATAAATGATAACTGTGTAGGTTGTCACTTATGTTTAAATGTCTGTCCAGTACTTGGATGTATAACTCCAGGAGAAGTCAAATTTAAAGAGGGAAGAGAAGTAAGAGACGTGAAGCTTCAAGAAATTTATGGTTAATAAATAACAGTTGAAATGCATAATATTAAAAATCAAAAGTTTTAAAAAATGGTAATTCTGAAATTAATCTTTATATAGGTGGTGCTTAGCATGATAACTTGCAGTAAAGAAAGAATGGAAGACAAAATAGTTACCTTTAGTAAATTTGGTGACACAGGCAAAGGTGGAATAACAAGGCTGTCGCTGTCACCAGAAGCAATTCAGGCCAGAGAAGAACTTTGCAAGAGATGCAAAGCCCTTGGCATGGAAATAAAAACTGATGATATGGGAAATATTTATGCTACTATTCCTGGAGAAGAAGGACTTCCAGCGATAGCTATGGGATCTCATCTTGATTCTGTAATTCAAGGTGGTAATTATGATGGTGTTTTAGGTGTACTCACAGCTATGGAAGTAGCTGAAACTATCGTTACTGAAAAGATACCACATCGCCATCCTATAACTGTTGTAGTATGGACAAATGAAGAAGGCGCTAGATTTGAACCAGCTATGATGTCGTCTGGAGTTATAAGTGGTAAATTCGATAAGGCTAAAATGATGGCTTCTGCGGATAAAAAAGGAACTACGTTTGAAGAAGCTCTAGAAGCCAGTGGATACAAAGGCGATGAATCAAATAGAATGACAGTCGATAAGTACAGAGCGCTTTTAGAACTACATATTGAGCAAGGTCCTGTACTAGAGGATAAGAAACAAGACATAGGTGTAGTTGAAGGTGTAGTAGGTATGGTAAACTACGAAATAAACTTTAAAGGTCAAGCAAACCATGCAGGAACTACACCAATGCCATATAGAAAAGATGCACTTTATGCTGCATGTAAAGTTATACAGTATCTACATGACGAGCTGGATAAACTTGATAGCAAATTAGTTTACACTACAGGTAGAATGGATGTAAAACCTGGTGTACATACTGTTATCCCAGATGATGTAAGTTTTTCGTTAGATTCAAGACATCAAAATCCAGATGTTATACAACAAGTTGTAGATATTGTAGAAAAAATACCTAAAGAAGTTGAGAAATGTGAAGTAGGTTTTAAATTAAATTGGAGAAGAAAAACTACTCCTTTTAATAAAGAATTAGTAGACTCCGTAGAAAAAAATGCCAAAGAATTTGGATACAGCAATATGAGATTGTACAGCGGGCCTGGACATGATGCACAATATTTGGCAGATGTGCTTCCGACAACTATGATATTTGTTCCGAGTGTGGATGGACACAGCCACTGTGAAATAGAATACACTCCTGTAGAAAACTGTTGGAAAGGTGCAAATGTACTTTTGCATACAGTTTTAGATGTAGATAAGAAGTAATAGATTCTAAACTAATTTGGAGGTAATATTATGGATCTAATTATTAAAAACGGAACAATAGTTACTGCTACAGATATGTACAAAGCAGATATAGCTGTAAAAGACGGGAAAATAAGCGAAATCGGAGAGAACCTTTCAGGTGATGGGGTTGAAGTTGTTGATGCTTCTGGTAAATTAGTTCTACCTGGAGCTATAGATGTACATACTCATTTAGCGATGCCTTTTGGTGGAACTGTATCAGCAGATGGTTATTTAGCTGGAACTAGAGCCGCGGCATGTGGCGGTGTTACTACAGTTTTTGACTATCCAATGCAAAGAAAAGGAAGCGGCATTATAGAAACAGTTAAGGCAAGAAGAGAAATGTGTGATCCAGAAGCGTGTGTCGACTATGCATTCCATTGCTGTATAACGGATTTAAATGAGGGAGCAATTTTAGAAGAATTTGCTGATGCAGTAGATTATGGAGTACCAAGCTTTAAATGCTTCTTGGTTTATAAAAAAGAAGGAATGATGGTTGATGATGCTACATTAGTTAAAGTATTATTAAAAGCAAAGGAAACAGGTGCAATAACTAATATTCATGCTGAAAATCCGGATGTTATAGATATGAACATAGAGAAATTTTTGAGCGAAGGAAAAACTTCAGCATGGTATCATTATTTAAGTAGACCAGAATTTGTAGAAGCTGAAGCAGATAAACGAGCAGTTCATTGGGCAAAATCCGTAGATGCACCACTTTATATAGTTCATATGGCTGATAAAGAAGGTCTTGAGGCAGCTATAGATGCAAAACGTGCAGGTGCCGATATTTATATTGAAACATGTCCACAATACTTAGAGTTTACTTGTGATGTTTACAAGAGAGATGATGGTAGAAATTTCGTATGTTCGCCTCCAATGAAAGGTCAAGAAAGTCAAGATGCTCTTTGGAATGCTATAAAAACAGGCGCAATTGATACTGTTGCAACTGATCATTGTCCATTCCAAAGTTACGAAAAGGATTGGGGTAAAGATGACTTTACTAAAATACCAAATGGATGTGCAGGTGTAGAAAATCTATATCCTTATATGTTATCAGCTGCAAACGATGGAAAGATTAGTTTTAATAAAGTTGTAGAACTTTGTTCTACTAATCCAGCTAAAATCTTCGGATGTAGTAATAAGGGATCTATAGTGGTTGGAAAGGATGCAGATATAGTAATTTACGATAAGGATAAAGACTTTACTATTTCTGTAGATAATATGCACTCAGATTACGACTACACAATTTGGGAAGGAAAAAAAGTTCATGGATATCCTGTAAAGACATTTGTACGTGGAAAACTTGTATATGATAATGGAGAATTTGTAGGTACTCCTGGATATGGTGAGTTTGTAAAAAGAGTTGGAAGAAAATAATATTATTGTAAATAAAGTTGAATAAATATAAAAGCTCTTCATATTTTAGATAAAAAACATAATATGAAGAGCTTTTATATTATAATAATATAAATAAAAAATAGAGTTAGATATAGTTTTATCTACTATTTTTATTTATTTTTTAAACAATTTATAGTTGTTACATAAAGTTTTTTAAAATCATATCTAGTATAGAAACTGCTATACTGAACCCCACAACACAAGAAATTACAATAATATGTTTTTTCTTGTTCATTGAAGCAATAGCGATGTATTCTCTAATAAAAGCATTTGGTAGAAAATATAGAGCAGTTTTAGATCCAATTCCTTGACTTTTCAGACCAGCTTTTTTAGCAAATAAACTAGCTCTAAAAAGATGATAGTTGTTTGTAACAAATACACTGTTGTAATCACCATTAGTAGAATCGCTATCCATAATATCCTTTGAAAATTTCATATTTTCATACGTACTAACAGATTTATCCTCTAATATGGTATTCTCTATTGGGATACCTTTAGTAATCGCATATCTTTGCATTCCCAATGCTTCTGGAATCAACTCATCACTTCCTTGTCCACCAGAGAATATAATTTTAGGTGGAGTGGTAACTGTTTCTTGTCTTTTGTATATTTCAATAGCTTTATCAATTCTGCTAGACAAAAGAGGAGGAACTCTATCTCCAATTAGCCTACTTCCTAAAACTACTATAAAATCTTGGTTAGGTTTTGCTTTATTAAATGAATATAGTAGCGATATTGATAAGAAATTAAATACGCTAAAGAAGTAAAATACTAAAATCATATCAATCCAATTAGCGATCATACCAACATTGAGTCCTAGCATTTTATGAGGTAAAAATGCTCTTAGTATCAAATAAACAAGAAGTCCAACTCCTAGGAAGAGCGTTAATAAATTCTGTAATTTTTTACTCTCTTTTTTCATGACTACTCTAGCATTTAATAGACAAAATGCTATTAGTATAACTATACCAAAAATAGCTACAAATAAGAAAATTATCATCATAAGTACTAATATTATCTGAAGGTGTGGCACAGTGTAAGATATTAGAGCTAAAGAAATAAGAGCAAAGAATAAAAAGATGTTAAATAAAAGTCCATTTACAATTCTTCTTGGTTCTTTTTTATAAGATAAAAAGAATATAAGAAAAGATATTAATGTAATAATAATTGATATTTCCATAGTAACCCTCACATTTTATTTATTTTTATTTGGACGTTGATTTCATCCTTGTAGATAAATTATAACATAAAGATAATTCCAAAATATCAATATAAATGTTAATATTAAATCAAATAACAACATCTACAGAAAAAGGTGATAAAGTGAAAAATATTTTAATAATTGAAGATGATAAAACCTTAAATAAAGGAATACTGTTGACATTAAAACAACCTGATATAGAAATAAAACAGGCTTATAATTTAGAAGATGCGATACAAACTCTTAAAAATGGAAATGTAGATTTAATTCTTTTAGATGTAAATTTACCGGATGGAGATGGCTTTGATTTCTGTAAAAATATAAAAGAAAAATCAGATATTCCTGTAATATTTCTAACTGCTTGCGATCTTGAGCTAGATATTGTAACAGGTTTAGAATTAGGAGCTGATGATTACATAACAAAACCATTTAGTCTTATGGTATTAAGGGCAAGAGTAATGGCAGCGCTTAGAAGATCAGAAAAGAAAAAAGGTCAAGTGGAAATATTTGAAATAGGGGATATGGTATTAGATTTTGGTAAGTTAGAGTATTTTAAAAAAAATAAAAAGTTAACTTTAAGTAAGACAGAACAGAAGCTACTGAAGATACTTGCTAATAATAAAAATCAAGTACTAACTAGAGAGCAATTAATAGATAGAGTGTGGAGTGGTGAAGGGGAGTTTGTAGATGAAAATGCACTAACTGTAAATATAAAAAGACTTAGAGAAAAAATAGAAGATGATAAATCAAATCCAAATTATATTAAAACTATATATGGAATAGGCTATATATTCGATTGTGGTGATTAAATGAAAAATAACTACAAATTTAAAAATATTTACATAGTATTTTTTTCTTTATTCCTAATAGCAAGTTCAGCATTTTTTATATTTATTATCAAAATGAATAAATTTGAAATTGATTTTACTAAGAAAATTTGTATGTCATATATTTTATTTACAATAGTTTTGGTAATATGCTTTTTATTTACAATTAGAAAAACGCTCTCAAAAGTAATTATCAGACTAGAAAAAATAGTAGAAGATGCCATAAATGAAAAATTAGTAGTCAAAACATACGATGATACACTATTGTCCTCATTAGAGTACAAGCTTTATAAGTACATAAAAGTATCTCAAAATAATAAATCGGCTATTGAAAAAGAACGAAATCAAATACATACACTTGTTGCAGATATATCTCATCAAACTAAGACGCCAATATCAAATATAGTATTATTTAGCCAATTAATATTAGAAAATGATGAAATTGATGATTACAGTCGTGATATATTACAGGACATTAATTTACAGTCAGAAAGGCTCAATTTTTTAATCCAATCTCTAATTAAGATGTCTAGACTAGAAAGTGGTATAATCTCTCCAGATATAAGTGAAACAAAGTTAATAGATACAATAACAGGAGCTGTAAATGAAGTGACTGTAGTTGCTGAGGATAAAAGTATAGATATACATATCGAAGGAGATAAAAATACAACATCAAATTACGATGGAAAATGGACAAAAGAAGCTATAGTCAATATCTTGGAAAATGCTATCAAATACAGTGGAGAAGGTAAATCAATAAAAATAAATATAATCTCTTACGAATTATTTAATAGAATTGATATTACTGACAATGGTATAGGAATTGATGAAAGTGAACTAAACAATGTATTTAAAAGATTTTATAGATGTAAAAATTCAAATCAAAATGAGGGAATTGGTTTAGGTCTATACTTAGCTAGAGAGATAATAAGAGTTCAAGGTGGGTTTATTAAGGTATCTTCAAAGTTAAACGTAGGATCTACTTTCTCAGTATTTTTACCAACTATATAGAAGCATACAAACAAAAACTGTCATTACCGTTATATTTGAGACACTAGTTTGTTATATTTATTGTCTAAATTAGAGTATAACAATTACTAAAAGTTGGAGGGATAGAAATGAAGATACTTGAGACTATAGGTCTAGAAAAATACTATGGTGAAAAAGAAAATTTAGTGAAAGCTCTTGATGGAGTAGATTTAAATATTGAATCTGGAGAATTTGTATGTATAGTCGGAACTTCAGGAAGTGGTAAAAGTACACTTCTTCACATGCTCGGAGGGCTAGATAGACCAACTAAAGGAAAAGTGATTATAAATAATAAAGATATATTTAATATGAGTGATGATGAACTTACTGTTTTTAGACGTAGAAATATAGGGTTTGTATTTCAAAGTTATAATCTTATGCCAATATTAAATGTATACGAAAATATTGTTTTACCAATAGAATTAGACGGAAATAAAATAGATGTAGAATATGTTGATAGTATTATCAGGACCTTGGGATTAGATGAAAAAATAGATAGACTTCCAAATAATCTTTCCGGTGGACAACAACAAAGGGTTGCGATAGCTAGGAGTTTGGCCACCAAACCATCTATAATGCTGGCAGATGAACCAACTGGTAATTTAGACACCAAAACAGAGCAGGAAGTTTTGGGACTTTTAAAGATTACTAGTCAAAAGTTTAACCAGACAATAGTTATGATTACTCACAATGAACAGATAGCGCAAATGGCAGATAGAGTAATCCGAATAGAAGATGGGAAGATATTTGGAGGTAGTGAAAATGCTTCAAAATAATAACCAATCCATAGTTAATAAACTCACAAAAAAAATATTAACAGAAAATAAAATGAGAAATGTTTTTGCGGTAATGGCAATTGCACTTACTACTCTTATGATTACAAGTGCTATAACGGCAGGAACTACTTTATACTCTACAAGTCAAAAATATCAAACTATAAGTACTTACGGAATTGATTCGGATGGATATATTCTTGGAAATAGAGAATTAGATAATTTAAAATCACATAAAGATATAAAAAAAGTAGGTATAGAACAGTCCGCTAGTGATGATAAATTAAAAAATAAAGAACTTCTCAATGAAGGTGTCTATTTAGAGGCAGGTTCTGATCAAAATGTGATGGATATCATGTCAATAGTTCCAATAGAAGGGGATTTGCCTAATTCATCAAATGAGGTCTTTATGCCAACGTGGGTTTTAGATATTCTAGGAATAGATAAAAAAGTCGGTGAAGATGTAGAGTTAGATGTTGTTTTAGGTGGAAAGGTTAAGAATATAAAATTTAAATTATCTGGATACTATGAATCGTTGGTTCCTAGAGGTACTGGTAGAACAAGGGTATTTGTATCAAGTGAATTTATCGATAAGTACAATAAAAGTATTATAAAAGAGAAAAATTCTAGGTCAGCATTTGTGATTTTAAAAAATGTAGATAAAAATACTTCTTATAAAGAAGTGCAAAAAAAACTAGAAAAGATTGCAAAGGATATAGGAGTTACTAAATATAAAGCGCATCCAAAATACGATGACTCAAGAGTATCGTCATCAGACAAAATGACTTTTACAGTAGCAGTTATCATTGGTTTATTATTAGTAATTTTCACAGGATATCTTATTATCTACAATATATTCTACATTTCTGTAAATAAAGATATAAGACTTTACGGGCTTTTAAAAACAATAGGTACTACATCAAAACAACTACAACAGATAATTAGAAAACAAGCATTAACACTATCAATTATAGGTATACCAATAGGTTTACTGCTTGGATATTTACTATCAAAGGTATTAGTACCTCTGGCTTTTAAGTTTACTATATTTGGTAATATTGTAGTAGTAAAACCTAATATTTATGTATTCTTAGCTTCTATTGTATTTTCACTATCTACAGTTTTTATTAGTTGTAGAAAACCTGGTAAAATTGCAGGAAGAGTATCACCAATTGAAGCTGTAAGATATTTATCTGAAGATTTGGGTTTAAAAAAATCTAAAAGAGATAGTAAAAAAGGAATTCATGGAGCTAAGATATACAAAATGGCATGGTCAAATTTACTAAAAAGTAGAAAAAGAGCCATTTTATCAATTTTATCGATATCTTTGAGCGCTCTAATAGTAGTATTTACAATTAACGGAAGCTTAGGTATGGATCCTAAGAAACACGCCGATAAACAAATGAATTACGATATATCAATAACAAATAATGACTTTTACAATACTGAAAAATTTGTCCCGGTAACTCAAAATTTTATTAACGATATAAAACTATTAAATTTTGTAGATGAAGTTGAGTTAGTACATGAGGCAATTGTACCGAATGTAGGTGGAAAAATTTATAGCTTTGGTGTAGATATAGTCTTAGATGGTGTACTTAAAAATGAAATAGATAACAATAGAGATATTGATGGCTATAAAGGATATAATGAATATTTTAAATCGGAAGAAAGAAATCCTAAAGAAAAATCTGATTTTATAAATACAAGTGTACAATCCATAGAGAATGATAAATTAGATGAAAAGCTAAAAGGTGCAAAAGTTTTAGATGGAAAGATAGACATTTTAGATTTTACTGATGACGATAGTTTGATATACTACACTAAAACTGGAAAAAGCAAATTTATAAAAGCGGGAAAAAAACTTCCTCTTACTTTTATAATGAGAGATACTAAAGGAAATGTAGAGAAAGTAACTAAAGAATTTAACGTAGTCGCTGTTGTTGAGGATGGGGAAAAAGATGAAAATGCAGTAGGGCTTGATATCTCAATGTTCAATATAAATGAAAAGACGTTTAAAAGTATTTTTAAAAACTATGAAGATAGTATAAGTAGAATTAATATAAATTTGAAAGAAAATGAGAATTTAAAATATGCAGATAAAACTATAGAAAAGCTAGTTCTAGATACAGGAAATAGCAGCCTAAAGTATCTTTCTAAAAATTATTACATAAATGCATTACAAGAATTTAAGCTCATTGCTATGATTATTGGAATTAGTATATCAGCTGTGTTAGGCTTAATTGGTGCTATAAATATAATTAATACAGTGTTTACGGGAATCTTTGCGAGACGAGTTGAATTTGCTATGCTCGAATCTATAGGAATGACTAAAAAGCAGCTTAAAGAGATGGTATTGTTTGAGGGAGTGTACTATATATTGTTTTCAATGTTAATTATACTTCCATTTGGAGCTTTTATCGCGTATTTAGCCCCTATGGTACTGCCAATATACGGCGGTTTTAATTTTAAATTATACATTATATCTGTATCAATATGCTTAATGGTAATAACTATATTAATGCTTTCAGTGCCTGTAATTGGATATAAGATGGTAAGTAAAGATAGTATAGTTGATAGGCTTAGGATATCGGATTAAGATTTATATCAAAAATGCAGATACTAGTAGATCCACATTCATATGTGGAATTTATTAATATCTGTATTTTTTATTAAAATATATAGACTATCATATTACTTTTAAATATTAAATAGTAGATATTAGAATTTGTTTTATGGTATTATAAAAAATATTAAATTTATAAATATTCATTATTATATATGAAAATGTATGATTTATTAATAATATGCTAAAATAAAAATAAAGAGTGATACACGGAACAAAGGAGGAATAATTATTTTTACATATATCTTAATACTTTTAATTTGTATACTACTTTCAAACGTGATAAGTAGATTTTTACCATATTTATCTATTCCAATAATTCAGATTGCCATGGGCGCAATTATTGTAATAATAAATCCGTTATTTAACATAGAACTCGATCCACATACATTCTTATTGATGTTTATAGCACCACTTCTTTTCTATGATGGAAAACATGTAGATAAAAAGTCGCTTTGGAAGGAGAGAAAAAATATACTATTATTGGCGTTGGCATTAGTATTTGCTACAGTATTGGTTGTAGGAGCACTTATAAATTGGTTAATCCCACCAATATCTCTAGCTGCTTCATTTGCCCTAGCTGCTGCATTATCTCCAACAGACTACGTTGCTGTGAGTGCTCTTTCTAAAAAAATTGATCTACCAAATAAAGTTGTTCACATAATTGAGGGTGAAGGTCTTATGAACGATGCATCGGGTATCGTATGTTTTAAATTCGCTCTTGCAGCAGCTCTAACTGGAACATTTTCGATTTTTAATGCAACAATCAATTTCTTTTTTGTTGCACTAGGTGGAGTTATTGTTGGATTGATATTACAGATGGTTTTAATAAACTTTGAGAAGTGGATAAACAGTCTAGGAATGGAGGATTTAACTGTTGAGGTACTTTTACAAATATTGACCCCATTCGTAGTGTATTTAATTTCAGAGGAAGTATTTAATGTATCAGGAGTACTAGCTGTGGTTGCAGCAGGTATGGTAAATACAATTTCTAATAGCAAATCAAAATATGATGCTGTAAGGCTTAAAGAAGTATCAGAAAATACCTGGTCAGTTCTTGTATATATATTAAATGGATTTGTTTTTTTGATAGTAGGAATACAGCTTCCAAGTATCATTACAACAGCGTTTTTAGAAGCTTCTATCAATACCCCTATTGCAATTTTATATGTTTTAATCATATCATTTATGCTATTGTTCCTTAGATTTATTTGGGTGTTATTTATGTATAGCATAGGTGATAAATCAGATGAAGCAAGTATTAAAGTAAACTGGTATGATGCATTACTTACATCTTTATCTGGAGTTAGGGGATCTGTAACTTTAGCGACGATTCTATCAATTCCACTTACTCTTGAGAATGGCAAACCATTCCCAAATAGAGATTTAATTTTATTTTTAGCAGTTGGTGTAATATTAGTAACTCTTTTAATTGCAACGTTTATTTTGCCATTATTAGCTAAAAAGGATTCATCAGAAGAAGCTGACTATTCAGAGAAACTAAAAAAAGCACAGATTCGAGTATGGAAGGATACAATCGAGACTTTAAAATCAAGAGAGTCAGATAATCCATATGTCGGTATGGCAATAGCAGAGTATAAATACCAAATCAGCCAGATTGAGAGAGGAAACACTTATTATAAAAGTTGGGAGATTAGAAGTAAAGAAGAGAAAAAATTACTTATAAACTGTTTTAAAATGGAAATAGAAAATACACAGAGGATGTTAGCAGAGAATATAATTGATGAAGAAACAGCTTTTGAATGTGAGAGTATCTTAGAAAACAAAATAAGGATTGAGTCATTGACTACAGCTTTATCTGTAAGCTTAAAAAGAGTATCTAGAATGATAATGTTTTTTAGAAGAAGAAAAAGAGTAAAAACAGTTGAATATAAAAATAAGATTATAGCAATTCACGATACTAATGCTGTAAATGCAGAATATATTATAAACTATTTAAGTAATAACATTACCGAAGATAACAAAAAATTGTACACAAAAGTCATAGATTATTATAAAGGTATAAAACTAATGTCTAGAAGACCTATAATAAATAGGATTGATAAGAGTGAAAAGAAAAAAATTGAAGTAATTTCTTTACAAATAGAGAGATATACCATACAAAGTTTATTTGAAAAAGGAATTATAAGCTGGAGTATTGCATCGGAGCTTAGAAAAAACTTGAATTATATTGAGAGCGATACATTGAGTTAAATAGATAATAGAATACACCTAACTATATATCGAAAAAGAATTTAAGCAATTGAATTGACAATATTAGGATAGGTGTATTCAAGTAGTTAGCTTAGATTTTTAAATATAAATTCTAAAAATGTATAATATCATTTAGAGATTTTGACGAAATCCAGTAAAAAAGCTTTCTACTATTTTAGATATTTGCTCTGGTGACTCTTGCATGTCATTTGAAATCCAATTTTTGATAATTCCAATACATCCTGATACTAAGAACGAAAGATAGTAATCATATGTCTGAGGATCTACTGATTTATATGTGTTATTCATATACTTAATAAAGCTTTTTCTAACCACCTCTTTCAGCTTTCTTAGAAATGCAATATCTGTTTTCTGTATAATTAAAACTTGACATATTGTTTTGTTGTTATAAAAAAATTCAAAAATAAACTTAAACAACGATGAAAAATTCTTCTCTAAGTCGGAAATATCAAATCTGTTAAACCCTTTTTCAAATTCAATAAATATCTCATCTTCTATAGAGGCCAAAAGGTCGTTTATATCTTGATAGTGTAGGTAAAAAGTGCCTCTATTTAAATCAGCTATTTCACAGATCTCTTTTATAGTAATATTATTAAAATCTTTTTCTGACATTAAATCTATTAAAGTTTTTTTAAATAAATTTCTTGTTCTTATATTGCATCTTTCATATCCTTTTTTCATAAATAGCCTCCAAATATAAACGAATATTTTATTGATGTTCAATTTTCAACATATGTAGATAAATTGATTATTGAATCAATTATTTAAATTAATTATAATAAACACGAGTATAAAAATCAACACGTGTGAATTTTTGTGTTGATGAAAATTTAAATAAGGTGTGATTTTATGGAAATTTGGAAGAAAAATTTAATCATTTGTTGGGTAGGTATGTTTATAACAGCTGTGGGAACTAGTCAATTAGCCCCCATACTTCCGCTTTATATAAATGAATTAGGGGTACACAATACAGCAACAGTAGAATTTGTAGCTGGCTTAACATTTGGTGGAACATTTATTGTAATGGCAATTTTCTCACCTATATGGGGGAAAGCAGCTGATAAATACGGTAGAAAACCCATG
This sequence comes from Metaclostridioides mangenotii, assembly GCF_018917235.1. Classification (GTDB taxonomy): domain Bacteria; phylum Bacillota; class Clostridia; order Peptostreptococcales; family Peptostreptococcaceae; genus Metaclostridioides. Next base: position 153,463 of record NZ_JAHLOF010000002.1, on the reverse strand, counting down.
CTTTTAAGAGCCAGCTTAGGTATGACAATAGTTATAGGATCATTGGCTTTAGTACAAAATGTATATCAACTTGTGTTTATAAGAATGCTTCAAGGTGTAATATCTGGTTATACTACAGCTTGTACGACACTAATAGCCACTCAAGTTGATAAGGATAATTCTGGATTTGCTCTAGGGACTTTGGCAACATCTTCAATAGCAGGTACACTACTAGGTCCATCAATTGGTGGATATCTCAGTGAATTAGTAGGTATAAGACCGATGTTTGTGATTATAGCTATACTAATGTTTATAGTTTTTCTAACATCGTTAGCATTTGTAAAAGAAGAATTTGTCCCTGTGTATGATAAAGTGCCAGGAATCAAGAAGATATGGGAATCTATTCCTAATACAAGTTTTCTAGCTACATTATTTTTAACAGGTTTTATTCTTCAATTAGCTCTATATTCTATAGAACCAATAATAACTATTTACATTACGCAAATATCTGTAACATCAACCCATATTGCATTAATTGCAGGGGTTGTATTCTCCGCGTCAGGATTGGCGAGTATGATGTCAGCACCTGCGTTAGGAAGAATTTCTGATAGAGTAGGCAGTGAGAAGGTTATATTTATTTGCCTTATTGTAGCAGCAATAGTATTTATACCACAAGCATTTGTAAATACTCCTTACCAGTTGATGTTTTTAAGATTTTTATTGGGTTTGGCTACTGCAGGATTGACACCATCGATAAGTTCACTTACTAAAAAAAATACACCTGAAGAATACGTCGGACGAGTTTTTGGTATAGGGACTTCTTGTCAGTATCTAGGTGTATTCTGTGGATCATTATTAGGAGGATTTATTGCAGGAAGTTTAGGAATAAGATATATATTCTATGTTACTAGTGGATTATTGTTGATAAACTCTGTAATTGTGTATAACTTTATTTATAAAAAAGTCAGTAGATAGTGTGGCTAAAAAACTAATTGTATAAATTTTATCCTGGTTAGATGTTTATTTAAAATATTTAACAAAAAAGTCCTGCATTTGCGCAGGACTTTTTATCATAATTTATTCAATAGGTATCTTAATCATAAATGTGGTACCGACATCGATTTTACTAGTTACGTCTATAGTTCCACCATGCTTGTTTATAATCCATTTGGCGATAGATAGACCTAGACCAGTTCCACCAGTTTCTCTAGCTCTAGATTTATCAGCTCTGTAGAATCTATCAAATATTTTAGGGAGATCTTCTTTAGACATACCAACTCCTGTGTCTTTTATAACAATAGTAGCTTTATCACCAGTCGCATAGGATGAAAGTGTGATTTCTCCACCATATTTAGTATATTTTATACTGTTGTCAATAAATACTCTAAGGGCTTCTTTAAGCAGACTCCTATCAGCATTTATATTTATAGGATCATTAACATCACATTTTATAATATGTCTTCCTTCATCTATTAAGTTACTTTCTTTAACTAAATTATCAATTAGATCATTAAGCTTAAATATATCTTTGCTGAATCTTTGAGTATTCTTATCTCCTCGTGCTAAGAACAGAAGTTGCTCAATTAGAGCCTTCATGCTTTCTGATTCTGATTCAATAGCAGTAATAGATTCATCAAGGACAGCTTTGTCATCTTTTCCCCAACGATTAAGCATCTTAGCATAACCTTGTATAACTGTAAGTGGTGTTCTAAGTTCATGTGAAGCGTCTGAAACAAACTGATTTTGTGTTTCGTAAGATTCTTGTATTCTATCTAACATTTCATTAAAAGTATTTGCAAGGTCTTTTAGTTCATTTTGTGATCCTAATATGTTTAATCTAGTATCTATGTTGTTTATAGTGATTTCTTTAACCGTCCTATTCATATCATCAATAGGTCTCAGTATTTTTTTAGTTTTAATAGTCACTTTAACTAATGAGATTAGTGTAATAACACCTTCTATAATAAATAATACAAGAACCAAAGAACCAATTAGCCAAATATCTTGTGTTAGATCATACGACATATCAATTGTAACATTACTTTTTCCAACTTTTACAGTTTCTACAACTTTATAATTGATTGAAAGATTTCTTTTGAATAAAAAGTTAATGTTGTATTTATTATTAGTATTTTCATAGATATCTATATATCTATCATTATACACCTTGTGGGATTTCCCTAATTTATTACCAGTAATAGTGTTATTTTTATATATAAGTTTATTTTTGTTATCGTAAATACTAATATTGTTTGAATCGTAGTTGTTTAGTAAAGTTAATACTTTTTTTGATTCCTTTTTTATACTTTCATTTGAAGTTATTTTCTCCTCAACAATATAGTTAGAGTAGGAGTTTAGTTGTTTATCAAGGCTTTGTTCGGTCCTAGCCACTATAAAAGCACCTGTTACAACAAGTATAAGTAAATTTAGAGTAATAAAAACACTAAACATTCTAAAAAAGTACATAATATTTAATTTTAGTACTATAGATAATCTAAATCGTTCAAGCATTGCCTGATATGCATTACTAGCAATTTCTTTTATCTCTTTTGCTAGGAATTTCATTACGACAGAAGCTTTACTGGGTTCTGTTTTAAACTTTAATTCGTCAAATTTATGTTTATTCTTCATACTTTATCACATATCCAACCCCTCTGACTGTGTAAATAAATTTCTCATTGTAAATATCGTCAATTTTACTTCTGAGGTATCTAATGTACACATCGACAATATTTGTATCTCCATAGTAGTCAAAGCCCCAGACCTTTTCTAATATAATATCTCTAGATAATACTCTGTCTTTGTTCTCTACTAAATACTTAAGTAAATCAAATTCTCTCTTTGTAAGTTCAATTACATCATCTTGATATTTAACAATATATTTATCAAGATCTATATTTAATTTTCCTAGTGAAAGAGAGTTACACTCTTTTACTGTAGATTTTCTTCTCTTTAAAATAACTCTAATTCTTGCTAAGAGTTCTTCTATTTCAAATGGCTTTGTTACATAATCATCTGCGCCAAGATCTAGTCCACTTACTTTCTCAAAAGTTTCATCTCTGGCAGTTAGCATTATAACTGGCGTTTCTTTGAGTTCACGAAGTCGCCTAAGAACTTCCATACCACTTAGTCCTGGAAGCATTATATCAAGCAAAATTAAATCGTAATTATTTTCAATAGACAGCATTAGTGCTTCTTTACCATTACCAGATTTCTCAATTGTATAGCCCTCGTATGTTAATTCTAATTCTAGGTATCGTGCTAACTTTACCTCATCTTCTACTATAAGGATATTTCCCTTCATAGCTCCCTCCAATATATTAAGTTTTATTCTTATATCTTATAATAGCAAAAAGATACTGAAAATACACATATTTTCAATATCTAATCTGCATTTATATTATTTTCTTAGCTCAACTTTTATATCGTTTACAGTATTTTCTACTTTTGAACTGTAATCATTGACACAAGTCTTTTCTACATCTTTTCCTTGGAAGGTTATCTTATGTCCTGTAAACAATGCCACTAATAGTAGAGGGATTACTATATAGAAGGCAAATACTGTTGCTATAGCTAAGAAAGTAAGTGGTATATTCATGATTATTTTATCTTCTTTTTTGATTACTATATGGTTTCTATTACCAACCTTTACTACTTTTTTGATCCATCTTGTAATTCCTGTTAAAGTTTCACCAGTATTATGTTTGTGCTCAGACCTCTTATAATCATCAAATCCTTTTTTGAATTCATTTTTAAAATCGTTAAACCCCTTATTGTTGTCTTTAACACTTTTATTTTTTTCTAAGAATATTATAGATTCAAGAAGATCTCCATTATTTTTTTCAAGAGCATCTCTTGCATCCTCAAAACTAACATCTACTCTCTTTCTTAATTCATCTATCATTTCTATTGTTATCATAATTTGTTCCTCCTAATTTTTGGTATTTAATTTATTATTTAGAAATCTAATTTTTAAAATCTACAAGTTAGAATATAAAATGTATAAAGTTAAAAATAACTCTTAATAACATCAGTATTCCAACTGCAAGTAAAGTAAAGTTTACAAATCCACTTTTTGATATTCTTTCGTTTGCAAGATATATAAGTAATATAGGAATAGCTATTTTAACTACAAATCCTATTGTCGACCCAACTAAACCTGCAACGATACCAATAAGTATAATGATTCCTATAATCTTCGCTGTATTGACACAAAACCTAACCATATAATCACCCCTTAAGATATTTTATGTAAATAAACTTTTTAGTTTATCATATCTTCTTGTATTTTGTTTTTTATTAATTCTGTTGTTGTTAATCTTATTATATGTAAAGAATCTTAGTTCTAAATTAATGAAACATTAGAAATAGATTAGAAAAATTATTGTTGCTGAGAGAGTAGTAATATAGTAGTGTTAGCTCCACAGCAAAATTTTTGGTACGATTTTGATTGTCGTTGACACTGCTATAAAACTACTCTCGTTTGGTCAATACTCTGAAGAGGAGGGAGAAGCACAAAAAAGCTGTGGCTTGATAACATAAATAGTTATTAAGCCACAGCTTAAGTTTTTATAGCTCTAAATAGAAATCGAAAAATATTTCAATATTTTTCCTTCCTACAGCCACCTCAAAGATTGACCAAGTGAAAGATATCAATTAATTGAGAGAGCGACAATCAAAATCGTACCAAAAATTTTGCCGTGGAGCGAACTCAATAAGTGATATCTTTCACGACAATCAGACAATCTATTCAGTTCTAAGAGCTTCCACTGGGTTTTTCTTAGCGGCCATTCTAGCAGGTAAGGCACCACCAAGAAGTGTGAGACCTACGCTTATTATTACGAGAAGTATTGCGTGTACTGGATTTAATTGTGCAACACCATCAAGATCTGTAAGGTTTTTAAGCACATTATTTATTGGGAATGTTAATAAATAAGAGATTAGTATACCCAACAATCCTGAGCATGTTCCTATTATAAATGTCTCTGCTGTAAACACTCTAGTGACATCTTTCTTTCTAGCTCCAAGTGATCTTAGTACACCTATTTCCTTTGTTCTCTCTAGTACTGATATATAGGTAATTATACCAATCATAATCAACGAAACAATCAATGATATAGAGGCGAATGCTATAAGTACTAGAGTTATAGAGTCCATAATTCCGCCGGACAAATCGGTAAATGTAGAAGCTAAGTCAGTATACAATATCGAATCTTCAACATCTTTACCGTCATTCCATTTATTTAAATACGTTAAGACATCATCTTTTGTAGTGAAATCTTTAGGATATATCGTTATGGAATTTGGAGTAGAGTTTGCTCCTAATTGTGATAAAACTTGATCTTTAGTAGGGGCTTGCGAATTTACATTTACACCTCCCATAGACATCATACTAGGTGAATTACTAGGGGCAGAGATATTACTTGAAGTATCATCACCGAATGCTTGTCCAGTCAATACATTGAAATCAGAGTCTTTTTGTGCTTTCACTACGTCAGAGTTTTTAGCATCTTCTATAAAATACTCTGAAAGTTCATCTGAATAATATAGCCCAGGTGAAAGAATTTCTAATTTAGAGTCTTCTGACGATCTAACAATACCAGAAATTTTAACTGTGATTGCATCATCGTCATTATAATGATCTATAAGATTATCTGAGTTTACTTTACTAATAAATAAATTTCCGTTTTTATCATAGAAATCATTATTTAAGATTATCTTAAATTCTTTTCCTACAATATCTTGATATTTTATATTTTTAGATTCATCTATGCCTAATGTCTTTAGCATAGATTTATCAAGTCTATTGTAACTGTCTACAATTAATACTAAGTCTGTCTTATCTTTTGGAAACGAGCCAGATAGTAAGTTGTAGTTGCTTTTTAAATATCCTGTTGAATCAGAACCTTTACCACTTGGAAAAGTTGAAAAATTTACAGTAGATGTATTAACTGGAGTTACAGTTTCTCTGTCAGATTTTAACAAATTCATATTCACTAATCTTGTATAAGATGTACCTGATAACAGATCCGAATCAATATCTTTTACATATTTCAGATATTCCTTAGTAAAATTATTAGTATGTTCTAGACTATTTTCACTAGGATCATATGGGAAAATGTGATCTACATTTGGATACTGGTCTTTACTTACAGATTTATTTACAAGATTTTTATTTTGTTCTCTCATAGCGTCTACATCCATATTGGCCATCTTTTGGCTAATTGTTATTGGAAATCCAGAAAGTGTACTGTTTTCAAATTCACCAATTTGTTTATCAAATCCATTAGAAAGAGACAGTACAAGTGCGATACCAATTATTCCGATACTTGAAGCAAATGCTGTTAAAGCAGTTCTCCATTTTTTTGTAGAAATATTTTTAGCTGAAAGTTTTAAAGCTGTTAAAAAACTCATATTTGTTTTCTTAAGTTTGTAATCTGATACGTCTAGATTATCTTTAAATGGGTTGCTATCAGATTTTATCTCACCATCTCTAAATTCTACAATTCTGTCAGTGTATTCATTTGCTAGCTCAGGATTATGTGTAACCATTACTACTAACTTATCTTTTGAAATTTCTTTAATAAGCTCCATAATTTGTACACTAGTATGAGTATCTAAGGCTCCTGTTGGCTCGTCAGCAAGAATAATATCGGGATCATTTGCAAGAGCACGAGCAATCGCAACTCTTTGCATTTGACCACCAGATAGTTGGTTTGGCTTTTTATGTATATGCTCTTTAAGTCCAACTTTCTCTAAAACTTCGATAGCCTTTTTATGTTTTTCTTGAGAAGAAACTCCACTAAGAGTCATGCCCATTTCAACATTGTCCATAATGCTAAGGTGTGAAATTAGATTATAGCTTTGAAAAATGAAACCAACGCTATTATTTCTATAGGCATCCCAATCTGAATCTTTAAAGTTCTTAGTTGATTTACCATTTATTATTAAATCCCCCTGATCGTATTGATCGAGACCACCAATAATATTCAAACAAGTTGTTTTACCAGAACCGCTTGGTCCAAGAATAGCAACAAACTCGGATTTTCTGAATTTTAAACTAACTTTATTTAGGGCAACTTGTGTAAATTCTCCCGTGGTGTAACTTTTGACAATTTCTTTTAACTGTAGCATTTTATTATCCTCCTTTACTACTAGGTGATGTAATTGTAGAATTGAAATATGAACCAAGTATGAATAAATAAAAAAGAATATTCCAGTTCATATTTAGTTAATATATATTAAGTATATTTGTATCAAAATAAATAGAGGTGATAAAGTGTTTAATATACTAATTGTTGAAGATGATAAAAATTTAAGAAAACTTATATCAGCTACACTAAAACAACATGGATACAATGCTATTGTAGCTGAAGATGGAGAGATTGCTCTTAATATAGTAGGGTCAGATCACATCGATTTAGTAATATCAGATATTATGATGCCCAACTTAGATGGATATGATTTATCTAAATTACTTAGAGAATTAGGATTTGATATGCCAATTCTGATGGTAACAGCAAAGGAAACATTTATCGATAAGAAAAAAGGGTTTGATGTAGGAGCAGACGATTATATGGTCAAGCCCGTTGATATAGAAGAATTAGTCCTTAGAGTTGGGGCACTACTCAGAAGAGCGAAAATTACCAATGAACACATACTTTCTTTTGGTGATATAGTGCTCGATTACAACGAGATATCAGTTAGTAATAAAGGGCAGAGAGTAACGCTACCCAAAAAAGAGTTTTATTTACTTTTTAAATTACTGTCATATCCGAATGTTATATTTACGAGAAGACAGCTTTTAGATGAAATTTGGGGGATGGATAATGAAGTAGACGAGCGTACAGTAGATGTTCACATAAAAAGATTGCGTGAAAAATATTATGAGAGCGCAGAGTTTGATATTGTAACCGTTCGTGGGCTTGGGTATAAGGCGGTAAGAAATGTATGATTAAAAATTTAAGGGTTAAATTAGTCGCTCTTATATTGTCTATGATGCTTATCTCTGGAGTTCTTACAGTTTTATTTTTATTATTAATAACAAGTGATAGTATAGAAAAAGAAGCTATTCAAACTCAAAATGAAATTGCAAAGTCGATTATAGAATTAGATGCTAACACGGATTTTTCTTTAAATAAAATTATAGACTTGGCGAGTAATAGTATGTATAAAGTTACACAAGTTGATAGCCCCGCAGAATATAAAGTTGACATAAGTTCCATAAAAAATGGAGAATGCATTCAGATAAAAAGAAGAGGGATTGCAAATATAGAGACAATACTTAGATTGGATAATAAATATTTAAAGATATCAAGTTTTAAAAGTCATAAAAATGTTAGTCAACGCATGTTTCAAATATCAACAACAGCCATACTTATATCAATATTAATAGCTACTATTATATCTGGATTAATATCAGAGAAAGTATTAAGACCAGTTAGAGAGTTAAGTAAAGCAACAAAAGAAGTAGCTAAAGGTAATTTTAGTGTCAGAGTAGTAGTACCAAAAGATTATGAATTTGGTTTTTTAACAGAAAATTTCAATAAGATGGTAAATGAATTAAATAGTATAGAGACTCTTAGAAATGACTTTGTCAGCAATGTATCTCATGAGATAAAGACACCACTCGCTTCAATACAAGGATTTGCGAAATTACTACAAGATGATAATTTTAGTGCAGATGAAAGGAAAGAATTTACTGACATCATAATAAATGAGTCGATTAGATTGTCAAAACTCACGTCTAACATTTTAAAGTTATCTAAACTAGAAAATCAGGAAATCAACACTCAAAAGGTCAAGTTTTCTCTCGATGAACAGATTAGATGTGCAATCCTTATTATGGAACAGGAGTGGAATCAAAAAAATCTTTCGTTAGACATAGAATTAGACGAAGTATATATAGTAGAAAATGAAGATCTTTTACAGCAAGTTTGGATAAATTTAATCGGAAATGCAATAAAATTTACAGAAGATGGAGGGCGTATTTCTGTAAAACTCAAGGATTTAAACGAAAGAGTTGTTGTTGAAATATCAGATAGCGGAATTGGTATGAATGAGGAGACCATAAGACACATGTTTGATAAGTTTTACCAGGGAGATAGGTCACGCCTTAGTGAAGGAAACGGACTGGGACTTTCGCTTGTAAGGAGAATAATAGATCTATGTGGGGGTAAGATTTATATTAAAAGCGAGCTTGGAGCAGGAACCACACTTATTGTTGAATTAAAAAAGCTGGACATATTATAAAATAAACTTTGTATTTAATCCTTCTTTATAACATATATATTCTATAGTGATAGATAAATTATAGAGATATTTTTTATAAAGGAGGATACTTTATGGCAGATGGTCAAGGAATTCAAGGTATTCAAGTTAATCAGGGAGTTATAGGTACAAATCAAGGTGGACAGGGGCCTCAAGGACAGGCAACTAATGAAGAAGTTTTCCAGGCTTTTGCCCCATATCCAGAAATAAGAGTCGAAGAGCCTAACATATACTATGCAGAGATTTTAATGGATGATTTTGCTGGTGTCATAAGTGAGTTTACAGCTGTAAATCAATATACATATCACGCGTCTGATTTTGTAACTTTAGATCCATATCTTATTAATATGTGGACTAAAATTGCAGCCGTAGAATCGGGGCATATGAGAGCATTGTCTAGATTAATAGTCCTACTTGGTGGAAAGCCTGTATATAGAGGATCAGCAAGTACGAATGGCGACTATTGGTACGGAGGATTTGTAAAATACGGTAACACTATATGTGAACAATTACAGATGGATTTAGAGACTGAGCGTCAAACAATAATAAACTATAGACAACATATACTTATGATAAAAGATGGTTATATACAACAAATATTAGAAAGGATTATAAGGGATGAAGAGGTGCATGTTAAAAATTTCGAAACTGCTATAGCAAGATTTTGTACTAAATAAAATTACATATTCTAAATGAAAATAATAATCTTTTGGGAAGGGAATTTATGTCTTAATTATTGCTGTGTTTTTTAACACAGCCTTTTTATTTTAAAGTTGTTATAAAAGAATTATCTATCAAAGGTTTGTTAAATTAATATTTTTATTAATAAAAATATTAAATTTAATTTAATGGAAAAAATATACATCAAAGAGGCAATAATTGCCAAAATTAACCAATATTGATATAATCTTATTATAGTAGAAATATAGTAGAAAGTTAAATTTTATATAAATGAGGTTGTTTATAAATGGTTGAAGTAGACATATCAAAAAATATTACTACGTACAGAAAAATGAAGGATTTGACTATAAAAGAGCTTGCGAATTTAACAGGAGTAACCCCATCTTTACTTAGTCAAATAGAAAAGGGAACGGCAAATCCATCTATTAACACGTTAAAACAAATTTCTTATGCACTAGATATACCTATATTTAATTTTTTTATAAACGATGATACAAATGAAGATCTAGTAGTGAGAAGTAACAATAGAAGGAAGTTACAGTTATCAGAAGACAATAGTTCTGTATATGAACTTTTAACACCAAACTCAAAAGGGGCCATAGAGTTTTCAATGATGAGAATTCCTCCTCATAAGTCGTCTTCAAAAGAGCTTTCTAGCCACAAAGGTGAAGAAGTAGCATATTTAGCAGAAGGATCGGTAAAGCTCTATATAATGAATTCAGTAATTGAATTAAATTGTGGTGACAGTGTAAAAATACCTCCACATACAAATCACAAGTGGGAAAATATAAGTGAGGACTATTGTGAAGTTATACTTGCTATAACTCCACCTACATTCTAGATATTATTTAATAAATTATAAAAATCTTAAATATAACTTAAGTTTTATTTCCATATTTAATTATTAAACATATGTATTGTATAGAATGTATTTTGTATACAATATAAGATAATATTAGTATTAGGTTATAGATTCTAAACTTGTCTATAGTTTTTTACATTTAAAAGTTTAGTTGAAAATTTTAAAAATATATTGTAATATAGTATTTAATGAAATATTAGGAGTGAGAATAATGGTTAATAAAACATATTTAAGATTTGTTACAAAACTTGACTCTGCACAAATGTATACGATGAAGCGTTGTGTAGAGGTTAATCTTAGAGCTTAGAGCTTTTTATCTTCATCGGTAAATGGGATAAGAGTATAGCTATGCTATACGTTTTAAAAATGTAGATCATCTATGTTTATTAATTGAACCCATTTATCGAAAAGATATATATATAGATTGAAAGGCCACAGACTACAATGCTTGTCTGTGGCCTTTTTTTAACAGAGGTCGGCGTATTTTGCGCACTACCTCTGTTTTTTATTTTAAATATTAATTTGGTTAAAAAAGGAGAATATAAAATGAGTTTATTAAAAGTTGAGAATTTATCACATTCGTTTATGGATAAATCCCTATATGATAATTCTGGTTTTGAAATCTATAAAGGTGAGCACATTGGGGTTGTAGGTCAGAATGGTACAGGTAAAAGTACTCTTATTAACATACTACTTGGGGGTGTAGTTGCGGATGATGGAGAAATAAAATGGCAGTCTAATGTCTCCATAGGTCATTTGGACCAATATGCTGAAGTAGACAAGGGAATAACGATTTTAAATTATTTACAAGGTGCATTCTCCGAACTTTATGAGATGGAAATAAAGATGAATAGATTGTATGAGGAGTATGCATCTACAGGAGAAGATAAAAAACTTTCAAGGGCATCTAAATATCAAGAAGAATTGGATTTATATGATTTCTATTCTATCGATAGCAAAATAAATAAAGTTGCTAATGGATTTGGATTAGATTCTATAGGTTTAGAAAGCAAAATAGGAGAGTTGAGTGGAGGTCAAAGAGCAAAAGTAATATTAGCTAAACTATTGCTATCTGCTCCAGAGGTATTGTTATTAGACGAACCTACAAACTTTCTTGATAAAGAACATGTCGAGTGGTTGGCAGATTACTTAAGAGGTTATGAAGGAGCATTTATTGTTGTATCCCACGATTTTGATTTCTTAGAAAAAATATCAACTGGTATTTTAGATATAGAATTCGGAACAATAAAAAAATACAATGGAAAGTATTCGGAATTTCTAAAACAAAAATCACACTTAAGAGAAGATTATATAAGACAGTATCAGGCTCAACAAAAAATGATAAAGAGGACAGAGGACTTTATTAGAAAAAATAAGGCTGGAGTTAATTCAAAAATGGCAAGAGGAAGGCAGAAACAGTTGGATAGAGTTGAAAGAATAAAAGAACCCACTTTTACTGATAAACCATCCATAAGATTTAATGAAACAGATATATCTACTAGTAATGCACTGGTAGTTAAAAATTTAGAAGTTGGATATTATTATCCTTTACTTCCAAAGATAAACCTTAGTATATCTGGCGGTGAAAAAATTGTTATAAGTGGTTTTAATGGTATTGGAAAATCTACATTTATAAAAACATTAATTAAAGAAATACCAGGTTTATCTGGAGATTTTAAATTTTCAGATCAAGTTAAAAAAGGATATTATGAACAAGATTTAATATGGGATTACCCTAATAAATCACCACTTAATATTATTTCCGATTATTATCCTAAAATGAACTCAAAAGAGGTACGAAAAAGTTTAGCTAGATGTGGTTTAAAAGAGGAGCATGTGTTAAGAGAAATTTCAGCCTTAAGTGGAGGGGAGCAATCTAAAGTAAAACTTTGTAGTTTAATTCTTTCTCCTTGTAACTTCTTGATATTAGATGAACCTACAAATCATTTTGACAGCGAGACTAAGCAAGAACTTCAAAATGCTTTAAAAGAATTTAAAGGGAGTATTATTTTGGTATCACATGAAGAGAAGTTCTACAGGGGTTGGGTTGATAGAGTTATAAATATAGAACATGGATTAAAATAAGTATAAAGGAGATAATAGAGTAGTTTCAAATGCAAAATATTTTGCTTTTGATCTGCTCTTTATTTTATTAAATTTTATTAAATTTAATTTAATATAGAAAGCATCAATGTATTTTGTTATATAATATAGACATAAACAATAAGTATTTAAATAATGGCAATATTTAAAACCATAAAATAATTACTTATTTAATAGTCAATTAAAAATATAGTATGAATTCAACATTAGATATATTTATATAGAAAATGATATCTAAACACACAATAAATGTAAGGAGAACTATTATGAGCAAATTTAGCAATGAAGAACTTAAAAATATTGTCAGAGATGGATATAAAAAAATAGTAACTCAAGAAGAATATATAGAGCGTTCGAGTGAGGAAATTTCCAAAAGTATAGGATACTCTGAAAAAGAGATGGATACAGTTCCTAAGAATTCTAATCTTGGTCTAGGTTGCGGAAATCCACAAATAGTAGCAAATATTACTGAAGGTGAAATTGTATTAGACTTAGGTAGTGGAGCAGGATTTGATTGTTTTATAGCTTCTAAGAAAGTTGGAAAAAGTGGTTTAGTCATAGGTGTTGATATGACTCCAGAGATGTTAAGCCAAGCGAGAGAGAATGCTTACGGAAACAATTATACCAATGTAGATTTTAGACTTGGTGAAGTAGAGAATATTCCAGTTGCAGATGGAGTAGTGGATGTAATAATCTCAAACTGCGTTATAAATCTTTCTCCAAACAAGCAAAGAGTATATGATGAAGCTTATCGCGTTCTTAAGGATGGTGGAAGAATTGCGATATCAGATATAGTTTTGATGAAAGATCTTACTGATGAGATGAAGCAAGATGAAAAACTTTATTGTGGCTGAGTTACAGGAGCTTCTTCAGTTGAAGAATTGGAGTTTTATTTAAACAAATCTGGATTTAAAAATATAGCAATAGAAACTAAGGAAGTATCAGAAGAGTATGCTGCAAAATGGGGACATAATCTAAACGTAGGTGAATACATAATGTCTTCGATTATTGTAGCAAATAAATAAAAATATATAGATGTATAAAAAAGACGAGCTATTTATAAATTTATAACTCGTCTTTTTTTAATATTATTTTTATTTAAATGTATCTGGATATAGACCTTTTGCTATTTTTTCTAGGCAATCAAAGTTTCTAAAACTATACCCCATAAGTTCAGTGTATTCAACTTCTATAATATTTTTGTCTTTAATAGCTGAAACATTTTGAATTAATTTATTATCTAGTAAAGATTTTACAGCAGTTTCATCATTTTTAGAATTTTTATTGGCTTTTACATAAACTATTGCATCTGGATTAAGAGATATCAAGTTTTCTATTGAAAGTTGACCACCTTTATCAGAGACATTTTTAGCATTTATAGTTTCAAGCATTTTAGTTTGCAGAGATGCATTTGCTCCAAATACTCCGAACTGGCCATCATTGTAGTTAACCATTATCATGACATTCTTTGTATCTGAATTTAAATCTGAGACCTTAGTTTTTATATTATCTAATTTAGCATTTAGATTGTCGGCATATTTGTTTGCTTTTTCCTGAATATCAAATATCTTTCCGATGTTTTTAATATCTGTGATAATATTATCTAATGATTGATCAGTGTCCATTTTACTTGATAATTGTACATAAGTATTGACACCCATGTCGTTTAAGCTTGATATAGTACCATATTTATCGTAAGTAAATGAAGCGGATCTACCTATAACTAAATCAGGATTTGTTCCTAGTACCGATTCCTTAGCGACTTGTCCTTTTTCTGCCACTACTGGTATTGTCTTGTAGTCTTCTTCAAGTCTATCTAGTATTTTATTGTCTAAATCTCCGGTTCCTACCATAGAGTCTTTTAGCCCTAGATCTAAAAGCAATTCTGTTGAAGATTGATTATTAGTAACTACGCGTTTCGGTGCTTCATTAAAAACTTGATCAAATGTATTACCTTCATCATCAAAGGCTTCAATAGTAAGGGGATAAGAAGTCTTTAGTGATTCAGTTTCAGTTGCTGCTGTTGTATTTTTTCCGTTTTCTTCTTTGCTTTTGGTTGAATTTGAACAACCAGATACTATACTTGCAGTAATTATCATAGTAGTTAGAATTGCTATTGGTTTTTTCATGTTGTTTATTTCTCCTTTATATAATTTATAATTTAATAGTAAGTGATTGATAATGTATCAGTCACTGGATTTTTGTAGATATAACTGTCTATATCATATACATTTTTGATCATTTCTGATGTTACTACATTTTCGGGTATTCCCTCAGAAACTATATTTCCATCTTTTAACACAATTATTTTGTCACAGTATTGAGAAGCTAAGCCGATGTCATGAAGAGCTGCTAAAACAGAAATACCTAGATCTTTAACGACTTTCATTATTTCAATTTGATATTTAATATCCAAGTGGTTAGTAGGTTCATCTAGTATAAGAATTTTAGGCTTTTGGGTTAAAGCTCTAGCTAAAATGACACGTTGTTTTTCTCCACCGGAAAGAGAGGAAAAACTTCTATCTGTATGGTTTTCCATACCAACTTTCTTTAGTGAATCAATTGCTATATTATGGTCATCTTCATTTTCACTTTGAAGAAGAGATTTATGAGGACTTCTTCCCATTAATACAACATCTAAAACTTTGAAATCAAAATTAATGTTGTTGAATTGGCTTACAACTCCTAAATTTTTTGCTATCTCTTTCGGACTAATTTTCTTCATGTCATTACCATTTAACAATACTGATCCCGAATTATATTTTTGAACACGATATATAGATTTTAATAATGTTGATTTTCCACTTCCATTTGGTCCAATCAATCCCACAAATTCATTGTCTTTTACAGAAAGGGATACGTTTTTTATAATTTTTTTTGTAGATATATCTACCTCTAAGTTTTTAACTTGTAAATTCATAATAAGCCTCCTATTTTTCTCCAAATCCATAACTTCGCTTAAGCAGGATGTATACAAAGAATGGCGATCCTACTAGAGCAGTAATTATTCCTATTGAAAGTTCGGAGTTAGGAATTATAGTTCTAGCTAATACATCTGCCCAAATCATAAATATAGACCCAAGTAGTATAGAGATAGGAGTCAGTTTTTTATGGTCAGATCCTACAAGTGACCTAGTTATATGAGGAATGATTAGACCGACGAAACCAATTATTCCACATACAGACACTAAAACGCCTGTAAGTAAAGAGGTTATTATCATGTAGAGTCTTCTATAAAATACTAGATTTATCCCAAGTGTAATAGCTGATTCATCTCCCATAAGTAATAAGTTGAGATTTCTAGATTGTAATAAGAAGAAAAGACAGCTAGCAACAACTATTATTGAAGGAAAGAGAATATTTCCCCACTTTGCCCCTGCAAGAGATCCCATAGTCCAGAATTTTACTGATTGCATACCATCAGCATTACTGGCCATAGAAATAATAAAATTAGATAAAGCGTTGCAAAGAGCGTTAACAACAGTTCCTGAAAGAACTAGTTTGGCTGATGATATTTTACCTCCAAGTGACGACAATAGTAAAACCATTGTTGCAGAAAAAAGAGCTCCTATAAATGCCCAAAAAGATGTGCCATTTATTGTGAGTAAGTTAAAAGATCCAATGCCCAACATAATTGAAAATGTTGCTCCCAGGGAAGCTCCAGATGATATTCCAAGTATATATGGTTCAGCTAAAGGGTTTTGAACTGTAGCTTGCATAATAGTTCCACAAAGAGCAAGTCCTGCTCCTACAATAAGTGCAAGTATTACCCTAGGAAATCTTATCATCCAGATTATGTTATAATTTGCATCATTTATAACATCATTTGCGTTGCCAAGACCAAAGAGTTTATTTTTTAAAATATCATATGAGGTTGATGGATCTATATTTAAAGAACCTTTAGAAACAGAGATTACAATTGATATCAATAAGATTATAACCAGGAAAAATAACAATGTATAAAAAATATTTTTTTTGTACTGGCTTGTTTTAAATGATGCAGATTGAATGTTTTCCATTAATTTCTCCCTTCTTGAATATACACAAGGTGTATAATATAATAAGTAAATGATAAGCTTTATCATCTACACAAATAAATATTTGATAATGTTTATCAATTACAAAGATTATTATAGTACACCAAGTATTAAGTTTGAATAAACAATTTTAAAAAGATGGACAAATATTAAAAAAACATAGACTATTTTTTAATGTTTCAATATAACAGAGTATAGATTAATGATATCTTAACGAAAGGAGTTAGAAAAAAGATGAATACAGAAATAAGGTATATAAAAAAGCAAAATAAAAGTTATTCAGAAAAAGCGCATGATATATTGGCAGAATTTAATAATGATCCATATCAAGTTGTTAGAGTAGGTTATTTTGTGAAGAAAAAAAGTTTAGATAGGAATAGTTACTATACAAATTTATCTGCTTTTATTTTTCCAATTAGTGGACGAGCAAATATAACTTTGAATAATGAACAGTATGTCGCAGAGCCAGGTAAACTTATACATGCGTGCCCAAATAAAAAAATATCATTTGAAGTATTAGGAGATGATCCATTCGAGCATATTAATATTTATTACAGTTCAGATCCTAGATCTAAAACCACAACTAATTATATGAACACAGTATTCGAAATGGAAGTTGATAATTATATAGATATAATAGATAAATTACATAAGATTTTAGAGATTTCTTATGAACCCGAGCTTATTTCAAATCTTAAATTACAATTAAGAGTGAATATATTTTTAAAGGATTTATTTGAGGGATTTTCTAATAAACATTATTCAGATGAGCGATCGCTTGTATCATCAGTAATTAAATACATAACTGAAAACTATATGGAGGAAATTTCTCTAACTAAATTGGAGACATTATTTGGCGTTAAATCAAGTAGAATATCGTATTTGTTTTATAAGTACACTAAAACAAGACCTATAGACTATCTAATCAAATATAGGATGAGTGTAGCAACAAATCTTTTGGAACAAGAGGGTTATTCAGTAAAAAAAGTGTCGGAGGCGGTTGGTTATACGGATGAGTTTTACTTTAGTAGGTTATTTAAGAAAAATTTTGGAATATCACCTAGTAAGGTGAAAAAGAGAAACCACAATTAAGGTTGAGAGGTGTAGACATTGAAAGGTAAACTTATAGATTTCGACGATTTTGGGAGAGAAATTTTTGTTTATCTCCCAAATTCCTATAATAAATTTGAAGATAAGAGGTATCCGGTTGTATATTTACATGATGGGGATACGGTTAAAAAACTTTTAAATGAAATTATGACAGATATAGAAGAATATAAAAAACATGATTTTTTTAAAGATCATATTATAGTTGGAATATCACCAAAAGATAGGTTGAGTGAATACACACCATGGAAGGCACCATCATTAGTTGAAAAATTTAAACCTTTTGAGGGTGGAGGGGAAGAGTATTTATCCTTTATAGTTGAAGAATTAAAACCATTTATAGACAGTAATTTTAATACAAGCACGTTAGTTGAGGACACCTCTATGATCGGATACTCATTAGGTGGACTAATATCTTTGTTTTCCATCTATAAATACTCATGTTTTGGTAAAATTGTAAGTATATGTGGCTCACAGTGGTATAAAGGGTGGCTTGATTTTATAGAGGATAATATAATACTAAACGATGAGATCAATATTTTTATGATTGCTGGTCTAAAAGAAGGAAGCAAAAAATTCACAGCTCAGAAAGATATTGTTCAGTGTGTTGAAAAATCGTATAAGATATTTAGTTCAAAATTAGGAAAACTTAACGTAACTCTTGAATGGGATAATTATAGTCATAATGAAAATATACTAAATAGGTACAAAAAGGCAATAAATTATTTAGGTAAATTTTAGTGTATAAATTAATATTTATTAAAATAGCAAATTATTTAATGGATATTAAATCAGAAATTTGAAATAGTGAAATTACCGTACTAAAAAATGGATATCCTATCAATTTTACAATTGATAGGATATCCATTTTATTTGTTTATATATTATTATTTTGCAGGTACACCTAAACAAGTAGCAAGATCTTTTTCAGGAGTACTTATTGTATTTAAGTTAAAAGTATCTACTAGATATTGTAGAACATTTGGACTTATAAATGCTGGTAGCGTTGGTCCAAGATAAATATCTTTTATGCCCAATGATAGCAATGCAAGTAAATCAGCAACTGCTTTTTGTTCATACCAAGATAAAATGATAGAAAGTGGAAGTCCATTTACATCCGTATCAAATGCATCTGATAGAGCAAGCGCTATTTTAACAGCTGAGTAAGCATCATTACATTGACCTATATCTAGAAGTCTTGGTAGACCAGCAACTTCACCGAAGTCAAGTTTGTTGAACCTGTATTTTCCGCAAGCAAGTGTTAGGATAATACAATCTTCTGGAACCTGTTTAGCAAAGTCTGTGTAATAGTTTCTACCAGGTCTAGCTCCATCACATCCGCCAATTAAGAAGAAGTGTCTTAACTTTCCTGATTTCACAGCATCCACTATAGCAGGTGCATTGCTAAGTGTTGCTTTGTGTCCAAATCCAACTAGTATTTCATGTGGTTCTTGATCTTCGTCGTACCCACCAAGTTCTAATGCTTTATTTATTATTTCAGAGAAATCTTTCTCTCCGCCTTCTTTTTTGCCTATATATTTTACGCCATCCCAGCCTACAACACTAGTTGTAAAGATTCTATCTTTGTATGATTCCCTAGGTTTCATCAAGCAGTTTGTAGTCATTAGTACGCATCCTGGCAGATTATCAAACTCTTTTTGTTGGTCTTGCCAAGCACCTCCATAGTTTCCTGCAAGATGTTTGTATTTATTTAGTTCAGGGTATCCATGACATGGAATCATTTCACCGTGAGTGTAAATATTTATACCTTTTCCTTCAGTTTGTTTAAGTAACATTTCCAGGTCTTTCAGATCATGTCCTGAAACAACAATAAATGGTCCTTTTTTAAGTTTAACATTTACTTTTTGAGGTTCTGGATTTTTATAAATAGTTGTATTAGCTTCATCTAGTTTTTCTATTGTAGCAACGGCTATTTCTCCGGTTTTCATAGTAAAAGTTATTAGATCTTCTAATGAAATATCGTCATCAATGATTGTTGATAATGCTCTAAAGAAAAATTCATCGACTTGATCGCTATAAAAACCAAGTTGTCTAGCTTGATGACTGTAAGCGCTAATTCCTTTTAATCCATAAACAATTGTCTGTCTAAGTGAACGAATATCTGCATCTAAATTTTGGTCAAACATTATACCAGCCCTAACAGCATCTTCTAACATTTGACTTCTACTTTCGCTTAAATTATAACTCGCATATTCGTTGTCACTTAAAGTTTCTCCAGTTTTTTCTCTAAGATTTTGCTTAATCTCTTGAGATTTTCTCAGCATTTTTTCATGTGAGTCGCCATCGAAGTTAACATTTGTTAAAGTCATAAATAAGCTATCTTCTACAAATGAAACTACATCTTTGTCTATTTTTTCACCCTTATTGATTAGAAGCATTGCGTATGATGAAATACCTTTTAGTTGATAAAGCAATAAATCTTGCAGATTTGCAATATTTGGAGTTTTACCACAAACACCTACTTTTGTGCATCCTTTACCACCAACGGTTTGTTCACACTGGTAGCAAAACATTGAATTTTCCATATATATATATACCTTCCTTTTAAATAATTTACTTATATATATGTATTTCCAATTGTTCGGTATTTTATAATCGAATTTAAGGTATTTTATAAAACTTATTCGTTTTGAGTTTTAATATATACAAAATTATCGTCTTTTGGTTTATTAAGTGAAAGAGCTTTTAAAGTTTCTTCATTTACAATGATTTGAGTTTCATTAAGTGTAGCAATTGAAATATTAGAAATGTCCTCCCCTTTCAATACTTTAACAGCTAACTCTCCAGACTTGTATCCAAGTTTTTCGTAATCAATACCCTGGCATGCAAGAGCACCACTAGATACAGAGCCCTCTTCACTAGCTAGAACTGGAATTTTGTTGCTGTTGGCTATTTTAGAAACAATTGGCATTGATGAAACTATTAAGTTATCAGTTGGAACATAAAGAACATCAATCTTACCAACTAGGCTCGACATAGCTTGATTTACTTCATTTGAAGCTGAAACTCCCTTTTCAACTACAGTGTAATTGTTTCTAGCTGCGTATTTTTTCAAATTATCAACCTGGATTTTAGAGTTTACTTCACTTGTGTTGTAAAGAACGCCTATTGTTTTTGCTTTAGGGGCGAATTTCTTTACAAGTTCTAAGTTTTTATCTATTGAAATATAATCTGATGTTCCAGATACATTACCGCCTGGTTCTTCTAATGATTTTACAAGTCCAGCTTCTACAGGATCGGTTACTGCAGTTATCATAATAGGGATATCTTTAGTCGCGTTGTAAGCTGCTTGTGCAGAAGGAGTAGAAATTGCATATATTAAATCTTTTTTATCAGAAACAAATTTAGACGCTATGGTTTGTGTCGTTGGAATAGCATTTTGTGCATTCTGATAGTCGATTTTTATATTATTGCCGTCTTTATACCCATTGTCTTCTAAAGCTTTTATGAATCCTTCCCTAGCTTTATCAAGAGACGGGTGTTCAACAAGTTGTGTTATTCCAATTGTTTGTACTTCCTTACTACCATTCTTTTTTTCTCCATTTGATGAATTATTAGAACATCCAGTAAGCACTGTTATGCCAAGAGTTCCAGCTAGTAATAAACTCGATAATTTTTTTGATACCTTCATATAGTTACCCTCCATTTTTGTTGTGATTATTTTAATTACTAATTTATTTTAAATTTTATATTAGTTTTCTTGTTTACCTTAAACTGCATATTCAAATTTATCTAAAATTTCTTCAATAGTGATATTTTTCTTTTCGTCACCTCTTATATCTAAGACAATTTCTCCTTTATGGAGCATTATAAGTCTGTTACCATATTCGATGGCATGTTTTAAGTTATGAGTTACCATAAGTGTAGTGATGTGTTTTTCTCTTACTATTTTATCTGTAAGCTCAATGATTTCATTTGAAGTCTTAGGATCTAATGCTGCCGTATGTTCATCTAAAAGTAGGAGTTTTGGATTTGTAATACTTGACATTATTAGGGATAGAGCTTGCCTTTGACCGCCTGACAAATATCTAACCTCTACATCTAAAAATCTCTTGAGATCTAGAGATACACCTTCTAAAAGTTTTTCAATAATATCAGTATTATGCCTAAGACATTTTTTAAAGTTGAGTAATTTACCTTTGTTGAGAGCTAATGAGATATTCTCTCTTACAGTCATTGATGGGCAAGTGCCCATACCTGGATCTTGGAAAACTCGGCTTATTATTTGAGTTTTTTTATGTTCTGGAAGTTTAGTTAAATTTTCATTATCAAGCACAATGTCTCCATTAGTTTCTTTTAAATATCCAGAGATTATATTTAAGAGTGTAGATTTACCAGTTCCATTACTGCCAATTATACTTACAAAATCACCTTCGCTTACACTAAGCGAAATATCTTTAAATATTGTATTTGGCTCACCGTAAGGATTTGGAAAAGTTTTTGTAACATGTTTAATTTGCAACATCTGCGACACCTCTTTTCTCAATTTGTCTAGCTTTTTCACGTTTATTTGTAAATACACTTGAGTTTCCGATAGTTAAACATAAGACTATTACAACTGATGTTATTAGCTTAAGATTATCAGCGGATACAAGACCGAAGTTTAAAGCTAGATAGATAGTGAACTGATATATAAAAGTTCCGATTATAATTGCCGTAGTAGCTTTGATTGCTACAACTTTTTTAAACAAAGATATTCCTATAATGATGGATGCTATCCCAAGCACTAGTGTTCCTATCCCCATATTTACGTCAGAAAACCCTTGAAACTGTGCAAATAACCCACCGGAAAGTGCTATCAATCCATTAGATATCATAAGACCTAAGGTTTTAATTATGTTGATATTTACTCCAAGTGACTTTATCATCTGAGGGTTATCTCCAACTCCTTTTAATGTATAACCAAGACCTGTTTTTAAAAATAAATCGAGTATTACTTTACAAGCAACAGCAAAAGCTACTGCAAGTATTAACGGAGATAATTTACTGTTAAATAGATTTTGGTATGTGAACAATGGCATATTTGATTTTCCCATTATTCCTAGATTTATAGAGTAGAGCATACCCATCACTAAAATCCCTGAAAGCAAGTTAGTAATTTTGTACTTTATATGCAGAATACCAGTAATAAGTCCTGCTATTAATCCACATGTAAAGGCGAGTATTGTTCCTACTATCGGTGACATGCCACCTGCAAGTGATACTGCAATTACAGCTCCACCAAGAGAAAAGCTACCATCTGCAGTCATGTCCGGAAAATCTAAAATTTTGTAAGTAATATAAACTCCAAGAGCCATTATAGATAAAATTAAACTTTGAATGAGTACTGAAATAATTCCTGTCATAAATTTATACACTCCTTTTAAAATTGAATACAAAAAAGCCACACGGTGGGACCATGTGGCTTCAAAGTTTTATATAACCACATAGTACAAATATCGTGTGGCTTTATTTTTAAATACGAAAAAGCCACACAGTAGTCCGTGTGACTTTATATAGGGCAAAAATGAACCTTATAAACAAATAGCCAACACAGATACAATCCCGATAATTTGGTAGTCATAAGGGGCTTGTATCCATGTCTTATTTTTTAAAAAATAATAACTTAGTTACAAACCCTATATAAATTGGCTATTAAAACTAAATCGTGCTTGTTTGTTTATTAAAGTATTCATAATTACCCTCCATTCATTTTTTATTTTATTGGCAAATCTTTGTTGCCGTTTTTGTTAAGACTTATTATAATCTAGAAAAAATTATAAGTCAATAATAAATTATAAAAAAATATATAAATTTATAACTGTCTGACAACTGCATTATTCAATATAAATTCAATTATTTTTTGGCTATAAGAAGATAAATTAACCTAAAATTTCTTCGATCTGTAGAATCTGTATAAAAAATCTTTTTCTAATACTTTGCTTAGTATAGCATATTCTTGGAAGTTGATAAAACGTATTACAAGAGAATTTTTATTTGTTGGTATAACTTTGTGTATTAGTTTTAAATTGACTATATAATTTCTGTGAGTTGCAAAAAAGTTTGGAGGAAGTCTCTGTGAAAGATCATCAAAGTTCTCATAAAATTTTACTACTTCATCATCTTTAGTGTATAAATTTACAACCCTAGATTTTTTTTCAAACATAACTATGTCATCGAAGTTTACCATATGTATTTGTTTTCTAATTTTATAAACAAATAGGCTATCTTCAATAACGGTATTTTTAGCAATTTTATGTGAATTGATATGATCTATTGCAATGTTTAAAGAGTCTAGAATTTTTTCTTTTGTAAATGGTTTTACTATAAAATCTATTGGATGAACCTTAAAACTTTCCAAACTATAATCAGAAAATCCTGTAACAAATATTATATGAACATCATCGTCTATAGACTTGATTTCTTTTGCAGCATCGATCCCATTTTTATATGGCATGTCAATGTCAATTATAAGTAGATCAATCTTCTCATATTTTACAAATTCTATAGCCTTTAAACCGTCATCGACCTTTTTTACATAGTCGATTAATTTAGATTCTTTTATTATGTTTTCTATGTCATCTCTTACTATTTTATCATCATCGCAAACTAAAACTTTAATCATAATACCTCCGTAATGTTAGATGTATTTTGGAAGCAAGATAGTAAATTCAGTCAAAAATTCATCGCTACTTACATAAATATAGTAACCGTTTTTTTCTAGAATATTTTTAATTGAGAACAAACCGTAACCCCTATCTTTACCATCTTTAGTAGAGAACCCCTCTTCAAAAATACCCTCAGTATTGTAAATCTTAGGACCATTATTTTTAATAGATACAACGTATTGAAATTCATCTTCGTATATAAAAATTTTAATGTATTTATTGTCCTTTGGAACAGTAGATAGAGCATCAATAGCATTGTCAATTATATTAATAAGTACAGAGCTCATTTCATTTGGTGATATACTTAAATTATCAATAAAATCTTGAGTGTACATGTCGAATTTTATGTTTTTCAGTAAACATTCTTCGTACTTTAATGCAGCGATAGCATCAATATACGATACATTTCCGTAGCGAGATTTTTGTGTCTTAAAGTTGTCAGATATATTTTTTATGTACACTTTAGCGTCATCTGTTAAGTCTGTATTAATAAGAGAAAAAACCACTTGAAGATGCTTTAGATAATCGTGTTTTTGACTTCGCAGTTTCGCTATTATATTATCTTTGTGTTCAAGTTTATTTTCTTGTTTTTCTAGATATAAATCTTTTTTGTTTAAGTTTTCTAGTAAAGATATAAATTTAAACCCTATATATATGCACAGAAAAATCAAAACTATTATAATAACAGTGAGAAATTGACCTATTAAAAATAGTTTACCACTGAATATATCAATTATATAATAGTAAACTTTTGATAATACACTGCTAAACACCAACGATATGATTGTATTAAAACAAGCTTTTTTCATAAAACTAAAATTTTTGAAAAATGTAAATCTATTTGATATGAGTCCAACAATAATAAATAAGGCCAATGTCAATAGAGGATATACAAGTGTGTTAATTATCAACACCTCCGCTTTCATTAGATAGTTGAATTATATCATTTATAAAAAAATAAGTAAAAAGTAGAAATCTACAAGTACAGTGCAGTTTATTGAGTTTAGTTAGGTGATTTAGTACAAATTGGTTGAAAAATATAGCAAATAGGAAGTTTGATAAAGATTTTTAAATTTATATAATTAAGTTAAATACGAAGGGAGGATTTGAGGCAAATGAAGAATGATTTAAATCTTGTGTTTAAATATATAAAAAGCTATAAGGCAAGATCTATTGCAATAATTTTAAGTATGGTTATGGGAACTGCACTTATTGTTGGGGTAGGGACATTAGCTAGAAGTGCTCAACAGGCGGATCTTGACAGGATGAAGAGAGAGTTAGGCGGCTATCATGTTTATTTTAAAGATATTAATAAAGAGCAAGTCAAAATCATAGAAAACAGTAAAGATATAAAAAGCATAGGTATGAATTCATATTATGCTTCTACGGATATAGGAGAGAAGTTACCGATTAATTTTGTTTATGCGGATCAAAATTACTTAAATAGCGATTCCAAAATAATAAAAGGTAAGTTTCCTAGTAAAGATCATGAAGTTGCAGTTGAAAGTTGGATTTTAAATAGTCTTGGTTTAGAACCTAAATTAAATCAAGAAATTAGTTTTAAGTTGTATGAAAAAGATAAACCAGAAACTTTTAAAGTTGTAGGTATTTTACAGGATAGATACAAAGATAAAAGTATTGGTAGATGTGAGATATTTTTGCCTTTCGAAAATAAAAAATTAGAAAAAATGACTGTAAATGTTGAATTTTTTGAAAGTACTGACATCAGGGAAAATATAAAGAATATATCCAAAAATATAATGATAAAAAATCCTGATAAAAATATAGGTATAAATAGAATGCTTATATCTTCAGTTGAGAATAATGGCAGCATAGACTATGAGAGTAGAAATACGGCTATTATGGTCAGCTTGTTTGCGGGACTGGTCGTATATAGTATTTTTAGTATTTCAGTATTTCAAAGATTAAGAGAGTATGGAGTATTAAGAGCAGTTGGATCTACAAATATAAAAGTCTTTAGATTAATTTTATTAGAACTTACAACGCTTAGTGCTATAGCGATTCCAATAGGAATACTACTTGGTATGGGAAGTAGTCAGATTTTTAATATATTGTCTGGGAATATAAGTTTTGAAGGTGATTTAAAAACTACACCTTTTGTTATACCGGTTAATGTGATACTACTTTCTGTTTGCTGTATTATATTTATAATATTGTTTACTAGCATAGTTACATATTTAAGAATAAGAAAAATTTCACCAGTTGAAGCAATAAGAAGAGATTTCGGTGCGAATAGAAGAGTTAAAATTGGTAAACTAAGCGTATTCTTAGGAAGTAAATTACCTACTTTATTTTCAATCTCACTTAAGAATATATTTAGAAATAAGATTAGCTTTATAATTATAATTATATCTATTAGTATTGCAGGACTTATGATTATAAAGCAAGATTATTCTTTCAGTGGAAAAGAAGAAGTAAGAAAGGAACAAAATAAGCTTACTTTATTTAATGGCGATTTTGTACTAACTGCTCATGGATCTATAGATAAAAGTCAAGGTATTGATGATAACTCAATTGCTGAGATTAATAAAATTAATGGTATAAAACAAGTGAAAGCTGGAAAAGTATTGTATTCAAGGATGACCTTAAATAGAGATAAGATTCTAAATATGGATTTTTATAATAACATTCCACCAGATGGTTATGAAAAGGTTGTACTAAATGGTTTGACTCTTAAAGATAATAACAAAGAAGAAGTTACGATCAAACAAAAACTAAAAGGATTCGACAAAAATATGTTAAATTCGCTAAATGAATATTTGGTAGAAGGGAATATAGACACAAATAAAATGAAAAGCAGTAACACTGCAGTTGTTTATATACCGCATGTTTTTGAACTACATAAAGACTATTATACAACGGGTAGTAAAAAAAATGGAAAACCTATTGTAGATATAAATATAGGAGATACTGTAAAAGTGAAAGTTCCAAAAGGAAAAATAAATATGCAAAAATATTGGAGAGGTGAAGATAACTATAAATACAATGAATATGAGTTTAAAGTCGGGGCAATTGTAGATTATCCATATGCAGATGATGGATTTTATACTGGTAGTGGAGGTGTAGATATTATTGTAAGCGATACTTATTTTAGGAATATAACAGGTATAGAGAATTATGATATAGTATTTGCAGATATGGATAAAGGTGCGGATCATAAAGCTATAAATAAGAAGCTTGGAAAAATAGGAAGTAAAACCTTAGGAACATCTACTATAGATATGGTAGAGGATAAGATAAATAGTGAAAAGATGGATCAGAAGCTTATGTTATATAATTATGGAATAGTAGCTGTAATTTTCATTATAAGTATATTTAATATATTTAATAGTGTAAGTTATAACATATTATCTAGGACTAATGAATTTGGGATGTTAAGAGCTGTTGGTATAACTGAAGAAAATTTTGTAAAAATAATAGGATTTGAAGGAGTAGTGTATGGAGCCGTTTCAAGTATATTTGTAGTAATTGGAGGTCTAATAATACAAAGCCGCATGTACAAGACATATGGATTTGAAGGATATGGATTAGATTTTACTGTTAACTACAAGATATATTTAGGTATCATAGGATTAAACATAATAATAGGTCTACTTGCCACATACATACCAGCGAGAAAAATCAAAAAAGTAGATATAGTTGAATCTATAAATATAGTAGAATAGGGGGAGGAACTATGATTATATTAGAGACAATAAACCTAAGTAAAATATACGGAAAAAAAGAGACAGCAGTAAGGGCTTTACAAAATGCAAACTTAACTGTAAACAAGGGTGAATTTGTGGCAGTAGTAGGGCCGAGTGGTAGTGGAAAGAGCACGTTTCTACACTTAATAGGCGGACTTGAAAGATCAAGTGCCGGAACAATTAAAGTAGATGGACGAGATATATCATGCCTTTCAGATAAAGAACTGGCAAAATACAGAAGACAAAAAGTAGGTTTCATATTTCAACAATACAATCTAATACCAGTTTTAAATGTCAGAGAAAATATAGAACTTCCTCTAAAACTTGACAATAAACCTATAGACAACGACTATTTAGATGAAATTATTAAAACTCTAGGATTAGAAGATAGACAAAATCATTTGCCTAATCAGTTATCAGGTGGGCAACAGCAGAGGGTTGCAATAGCAAGGGCTCTATCAGCAAAGCCAAGCATAATACTAGCTGATGAACCAACTGGAAATCTTGATACAAAAACTACTCAAGAAGTAGTAGAATTACTAAAATTATCAATAAAAAAATACAATCAAACACTTATTATGATAACTCATAACGAAAACATATCAAAAAGTGCTGATAGAATTATAAATATAGTTGATGGAAGATTAATTGTCTAAATCATTACGTTATCTATTTATCTATGTTAAAATTACAGTAATTCTTAAATAAAGGGGTAATGTTATGTTTAATGAACAGGCTGTTTTAAATAAGGCTCAAAAATACAATAGCTTTTATCTATATGACGAAAAATCTATACTAAAGTATACACAACGACTAAAGGAGCATTTTCCAGATATAAACTTATTATATTCAATTAAAGCCAATCCACATAAACATGTTATTAAGAGTGTTTTTTCACAAGGTTTTGGTGCTGATGCTGCAAGCCTTGGAGAAGTGTTATTAGGCAGTAAATTAGGGCTTTCAAAAGACGAAATATACTATTCTGCTCCTGGAAAGTCTGATAATGATATTTTAAATTCTATAGATAAATCAATTATTATAGCGGATAGTTTAACCGAGATAGAAAGAATTAATACTATTGCAAATGATAAGAACATTGTTGTGGAAATAGGTGTAAGAATAAATCCAAACTTTACATTTTATTCAGACAGGGGCTTGCCATCTAAGTTTGGCATAGATGAAGATGATTTTTATAAACACTTTGATTGGATAAATAGTCTTAGTGGAGTAAATATAGTTGGGATACATGTTCATTCGAGAAGCCAAGAGTTAGATGTTGAAGTAATGAAAAAATATTATACAAATATGTTTAATTTATCGTGCAGTGTCCAAGATAAGCTTGGTATCCAACTTAAGTTCATTAATTTAGGATCAGGACTTGGAATACCTTATTCTTCGAAAGATGAAGAGATCGATACAAAAGAACTTGGTAGACAAACCGCTGAACTGTTAGAACAATTTAAAGAAAAGCTAGCAGGGGTTAAGATATATATAGAAACTGGACGTTATGCTGTTTGTAAAAGTGGTGTTTATGCAACGAAGGTATTAGATATAAAGACTTCTAACGGAAAGAAGTTCGTAATACTAGATAATACTTTAAATGGATTTATTAGACCATCACTTGCACATTTGATTATGAGTTATTCAAAAGATGAAAATCCAAGTGGAAATGAACCCTTGTTCACACAAAAAAATGCATTTGATTTTATAGTACTAGCTAATTCAGCAGAAACTAAACACAAAGACAAAGTAGATCGAGAAAATGTAACACTAGTTGGTAATCTGTGTACATCAGCGGATATTATTGCAGATGATATTGATTTACCAACGATAAATATTGAAGATGTCTTAGTAGTTACCAATGCTGGAAGTTATGCAGCTGTATTATCACCAAGACAATTTGCTTCTATGATTGTACCTCAAGAGTTCTTCTTAACAAAGAGTGGAGAAATTATTTAATGTAAAAACAGATAAAAACTAATCAGTAATATATAAAAAGTCAATGTTTTCGACAAAATCGAATATAGTTTCTAACGATAATGTATTATAGTATATTGTAATTTTCTATAATACATTATTTTTTTATCTAATTCGACTTTATTGTATATCTATTTGTTATAATCAAAACATAAACTAAATTTAAAAAATTAGGAGGTAAAATTTGAATTTGTTAAAGAAATATCCTATTCCTATAGCAGGTTTAATACTAGCGCTATTTGCTTTAGGAAACCTGCTTCAATCCTATGGAGATTCAATTAGAAATGTTATTGGTGCTGTAGGATTTATTTTGTATGCGATTTATATCATCAAGTTGATAGTACTTAAAAAGGGAGTTAAAGAGCAGTTAGAAAATCCTTTGATAGGGAGTGTATTTCTAACAATAACTATGGCTACAATGTTATTTGCTACTTATGTAAAGCCGTTATCACCAACAATAGGACTTTTTATATGGTGGATTGGGGTTATAGGCCATATAGTACTTTTGATATTGTTTAGTAAGAAATTTTTGTCAAATTTCTCAATAAAAAAAGTATTTCCATCGTGGTTTATAGTTTATGTTGGAATAGTTGTAGCAAGTGTAACAGCACCCGTTTTTGGACAAATAACAGTTGGTAAAGTTGCATTTTGGTTTGGATTTATAACTTATCTAGCTCTTATCCCAGTTGTTTTAAAAAGAGTTTGGGTTGTAAAAGAAATGCCAGAGCCCTCACTACCTACATTAATTATATTAGCAGCTCCGGGATCGCTATTATTGGCAGGTTATTTAAATACTTTTGAAAATAAAAGTACAGCAATGTTATATATACTGTTCGCGTTTTCAATAGTGTTCTATATTTTAGCTTTAACTTACTTACCAAAGTTATTAAAGCTTAAATTTTATCCTAGCTATTCAAGTTTTACATTCCCGATGGTTATAAGTGCTATTGCAACAAAACAACTAAATGGATTTTTAGTTAAATCTGGAAGTGATATAAGCTGGCTTGTATACATAGTCAAATTTCAGGAAATTTTGGCTATTTGTCTAGTTTTATATGTATTTGTTTTATATATGTCAAGTTTACTTAAAACTGAAAAGGTTGAGAGTAAGGCAAAGTAATATAGATAAAAACAAGGCTAATAAATCAAAAAATATAATATTGGAGGTAATGTAATGGAATCAAATGCAGTATGTTCAAAGGATAAATATTTAGAAGAAATTAAAAATACAGCTGAAGGATATTTCCAAAGAGGGGAATTCTTCTGTTCAGAAGCAGTATTACAAACTGTTAACGATGCTTTGGGACAACCTTTCAGTCCAGAAATAACAAAAATGGCATCAAGTTTCCCAATAGGTTTAGGTAAAGCACAATGTCTATGTGGTGCTGTATCTGGAGGAGAGATGGCTCTTGGTATAGTTTACGGAAGAGTGCACGGTCAAGCTATGGATCCAAAAATGTTTGAATTATCAAAAGACCTACACGATTTTATTAAAAAAGAGTATGGAGCTACATGTTGTAGAGTTATAACTAAACAGTGGAATGGTGATAATTTTATGTCTCCAGAGAGAAAAAAACATTGTATAAAAATAACTGGACAAGTAGCTGAATGGGTTGCTGATAAGCTTATTGATGATGGAAAAATGGAAATAAAATAGTAAATAGTAGTATCAGAAAATAGAATACAATTATTTGAAATATAACAGTCCTAAAAATTATTTTAAGTTTTTAGGACTGTTTTATTTTTATTTATACAGCTTTAAATTGGATTAAAAACTAACTAGTATATTTAAACTAGTTAGTTTAATCAGTAATATCACAAAGTTTAAAATTGACTAATTTCTTTAGATCGTCCAAAGTAAGTTCGACCTGGTAGCCTATTTTACCACCACTTACAATAATTGTTTCAAGGTTTTCTGAGCTAATATCAATTACTGTTGAGAGTAATTTTTTCATACCTATAGGAGAACATCCACCGTGAATATACCCTGTTAAACCTAATAGGTCTTTTGATTTTATCATAGCTACAGATTTTTCACCTACACTTTGCGCTGCTTTTTTAAGATCGAGGTCTTTCTCAACAGGAACTACAAATACATAGTTTTGCTTAGATTTACCTACTGTTACCAAAGTCTTAAAAACACATTTAGGATCTTGTCCTAACACAGTAGCAACTTCAATACCACTTATTGCATCAGTATCAACATATGTATGGTATTTATAATCTATTTTCTTTCCATCTAATAATCTCATAACATTTGTCTTTTGATTCATATATAATACCTCCAATAGAACATCTTTATTTATATATTTCTATTATACACAATATCAGCTTTATTTAAATCTCAATAGAAGTGAAATTAAAGTAACTTATGCAAATCATAAACAATTTAATAAGCACTATTCAGTAGACGGATCAATAAAGATATTATCAGTATAATTGACGATTAAATAAATAGTTAAGACGTATAGTCTACTGCAATCGTGAAATAGGAACATGACAAAAAAACTGAAAAGTCGAAATAAATTGATCAAATATGTATAATCATTCGAGAATAATACATATTTTTTTATAATGTACTAAATTTTTACAAGAAATATGTATGCAATCATTTTACAACTCTTAGTTTCTAATATATAATTGTCATAGAGATATTTGCAGTTTATTTAAGTAAATATAGGGTTTAAAGCTAAATAAATAATGTAAAGAGGTGTGAATTATGGATATTTTAGAGTGCATTAGCAGTAAAAGAAGTGGTCGTTCTTATACTGATCAAGAAATAACTGACGACACATTTAACGAACTTTTAAATCTTGGAGTTAAAGCCGCAACAGGATCAAATGAACAACCTTGGGGATTTGTAATTATTAAAGATAAGGAAGAGATTGAAAAATTAAATCTTGAAATTAAGAAATATGTAGCAGAAAATTTAGAGAATCTACCTTATTTTAAACAGTATGAATCATGGTTACATAATCCTAAAATGGATCTATTGTATAGAAGTCCTTATTTATTGCTTATTTACGGGAATACAAATTCTCATTGGCATGTTTACGATTGCACATTGGCTGCTAGTAATATAATGCTCGCTGCTCATTCTATGGGTATTGCTACATGTTGGATAGGTTTTGCCGAAGATGTTTGCGATACTAAAGAGTTTAAAGAAAAGTACAATGTGCCTGAAAATTATAGTCTAGTTACAACTCTTACAATGGGATATATGAAAAAAGAGTTAGATCCACCTGTTAGAAAAGAACCGAAAGTTTTTTATTGTAAATAATATAATAGCAATATTATTTTATTCTATTAGATTTATATATTAAAGTAAGATTAATTTATAGAAGCATATAAGTATCTAGAGCTTTGTTGAAACAATTTGTAGACTAGCTTTAGGTACTTTTATTTTTTGAAATAATAATTTAAAATAAATAAAAGGGGTATAAATAATTGGCGGTTTAATGGTTTGTTTATAAATTTGTTATAATTCATAGTTTATTTTACTATAAAAATAGTCGGCTAATGGAGGTTGTTTTTATGATAGAAAAAAAGAAAAGCTCATCATATTCGTACAATTTCAAAGGTGCTATAGTATTTATAATAATCTTGATCTCATGGAAGGTTGTTACCTTTATGGGAATATGGAATAGCTATATACTGCCGCCTCCAGAAAAAGTATTTAATACTTTTGTAAATATGATAATTGATGGTAGTTTAATTATAAATATATTTGTGAGCTTTAAAAGAGTTATTATAGGATTTTTGATTAGTGCTTTATTAGGAATTCCTCTTGGAATATTATTTGGTTTAAATAAAAAAGCTTACGAGTACTTTAGACCTCTATTAAATTTTATCAGAAATACGCCACCACTAGCGTTGATTCCAATGCTTATACTATGGTTTGGAATAGGTGAGGGGTCAAAGATAATAATAATAGTTTTAGCGTCGTTTTTCCCAATATTTACGAACACATTAAAAGGAATTAGAGACTGTGATCCAAAGCTAATTGAAGTGGGTAAGATATTTGAACTTTCAGATCTTCAAATAATTTTAAAGATAATAATACCAAATGCAATTTTAGATATTGCTATAGGTTTAAAGTTATCACTTGGATATAGCTTTAGAGCCATAATTGGTGCAGAATTAATAGCGGCATCTTCTGGTCTTGGTTACCTCATATCTGATGGCAAAGAATTGTCTAGGACAGATGTTGTAATAGTTGGAATTATTGTAATTGGTGCTTTGGGTATAATTACTGACCGTGTATTTACTAGATTAGTAAATAAGGTTGGAAAAAGAAAGGCTGTGGGTTCATATGATTAATTCTGGCTATCTTATAGATTCTGTTTGCAAAAGTTACTTAGTAGATGGAGAAATTCACGTAGTTTTAGATAATTTATCTTTAGAAATTGATACAAGAGATATAACTGTAGTTTTAGGGGCTAGCGGATGTGGAAAAACCACATTGTTAAGGCTCATAGCATACTTGGAAGATGTAAGTAGTGGTAAAATATCTTTTATAAAAAATGGAATTGAGTGTAAACCAAAGGTTGGTTTTGTATTTCAAGAGAGTAGGCTTATGGATTGGCTAAATATAAGCGAGAATATTTTGTTTCACAGGAACAGAGAATTTAAAAACAAAAATAATGATTTAGATAAGTACTTAGATATAATGAACTTACAGAAATTTAAAAAAGCATATCCAAATGAACTTTCTGGGGGTATGGCTCAAAGAGTAAGTATTGCAAGAGCTTTATCGTTTAATCCGGATATTTTGCTAATGGACGAGCCGTTTTCTTCACTAGATTATTTTACAAGAATTGACATGCAAAATGAGGTAATAAAAGTACACGAAACAACTGACAAAGGTGTAGTTTTTGTTACTCACGATATTGAAGAAGCACTTAAAATAGGTAAAAAAATAATTGTTTTTACCGGAAATAGCTGGGTTAAAGAGTTTTATATAGATAAAAGTTACACGAGAGATTTAACTAATGAATACTTTATAAATCTAAAAAAAGAAATCTTGAGTTTGCTAAAAATATAAAAAAGGAGAGATTCATATGAAATTCAAGAAAATATTATCAGGTATTACAATATTAGCACTTACTGTAGTTACAGTAGGGTGTTCAAAGACAGAGAATAATGATAAAGAAAAAGTAGAAAAGACAGTATCTTATCCAAAAGAAATAAATGTTACATATGTAAAAGCTCCCCTGAATGTACCATCTATACTACAAAAACAAGATGATTTGTTTGGGAAAGAGTTTAGAAAAGAGAATATAAAAGTAAATTTTCATGAAATAACTGCAGGACCAGACCAAACACAAGCTCTTGCTGCAGGTGAGATTGACATTCTCCACGCACTAGGTGGAACATCAGCTATAATAGCAGCGTCAAATGGAGTTGATTTAGAGATAATAAATACATACAGTAGATCACCAAAAGGGTTTATGATAGTTACAAATGACGATTCAATTAAATCTGCAAAGGACTTAGTTGGTAAAAAAGTAGCAGGTCCAAAAGGAACTATACTACACCAAGTTTTAATTGCTGCACTTAATAAAGATGGTAAAAGTATAGACGATGTAGAATATTTAAATATGGGTATTCCAGAAGCAACAGCAGCTCTTTCTGATGATAGTGTGGATGCTGCACTTGTCGCAGGACCAGCAGCTCTAAAAGCTTTAAACTCTGGATCAAAGATGGTTACAAGTGGCGAAGGTTTAGTCGATGGTGTAATAGTTACTGCAGTTAGCAAAACTTTCGCTGATAAGTATCCTGAGGTAGTAGAAAGATTTAAAAATGTAGAAAAAGAAACTTTAGATTATATGGATAAAAATAATGAAGAGGCAATTAAAAAAGTATCAAAAGAAGTCGGACTTACTGTAGAGGAAACAAAAGAAATGTATTCTTGGTACGATTTTAATATCGATATTACTGATAAAGACATTAAGTCGCTAGAAGATACTCAAGATTTTCTTATAAAGAACAAAATGCAAGATAAAGAGATAGATATTCAAAAATTAATATATAAAAACAAATAAAAGACAAAAATTGATTGAATTGAACAAAAAAAGCAATTTAAAAATCGATAATAAAATAACAGACTTATTGGTATTACTAGTATTGCTCATATTGTATAAAAGGTGATATAATTTATTATTGGCTATTTTTAATTACTAAATAGTTCTAAATCAGTAAATCTGATTAAGAGATAAATATTAATTTAATAGATGAATAATTTGTACAAATTAACATCACTGAGAGGATGACAAAATGAGTAAAATTACAGTTTTAGAATTAGACTTTATACTAAATAAGCATGTTGATAGAGTTTTCCCTGCAATAATTAGCGATAATAAAGAAATGGTAATGATAGATTGTGGATATCCTGGTAGTTTAGAATTGTTGGAGTATGCTGCACAAAAAAAAGGAATTGATTTAGGTAAACTTACAAAGATCATAGTTACACACCATGATTTTGATCATTTTGGTGCTTTAGCGGAATTTAAAGAGAAATACCCACATATTGAAACTATTTCATCGTCTTATGATAAGAGATTTATAAGTGGAGAGGAAACTTCAATAAGAGTCGTAAATGCCAGAGCGAGAAGACATTCGATGTCGAGAACTGATAGGGCAATGAGTGAGCATTCTAAAAGAAAATATAATATACTTAAAAAAGTTAATATAGATAGATGTGTAACTGGTGGAGATACATTTGACTGGTGTGGTGGTATAGAAATAATATCAACTCCAGGTCATATGCCGGGACATATATCTGTTTATCTTAAAGAGAGTAAAACTCTTGTCACTGGAGATGCGCTAGTTCTTTATAAAGGGCGAATTTTAACTGCAAATCCAAAAACAAATATTGATAATAGACTTGCTAAAAAATCTGCTAAAAAATTACTAAATTATGATATTGAAAAAATAATTTGTTATCACGGTGGAGAATGCGCAAAGAATATAAAAGAATCTATAAAAAGAATATAGATTCTTTTTTTATTTTAAATTTATATTGACAATTTAAAAAATCTGCTTTAAAATGTATTTGAGAATGAATTTCAATATTAATTATTAAATAAATATGGAGGCTATGTTATGAAAATAGTATATTGGTCAGGAACAGGAAATACAGAAACAATGGCAAAATTAATCGCATCAGGAATAGAAGAAAGTGGTAAAAAAGCAGAAGTAATAAGTGTAAGTGATGCAAATCCTGATATATTTGATGATGAAGAAATAGTTATCCTAGGTTGCTCAGCTATGGGTGATGAGGTTTTAGAAGAAGGAGAATTCGAACCGTTTATAGATAGCATTGCAAGTAAGGTTGCAAACAAAAAAGTTGCTTTATTTGGATCATATGGATGGGGAGATGGACAATGGATGAGAGAATGGCAAGATAGAATGTCTGGATACGGAGCTATTTTAATTGACGATGGTCTAATTGTAAATGAAGATCCAGATGCAGAAGGTTCTGAGAAGTGCAAAGAGTTTGGAAGGGATATTGCTAAGTAAGTAAAATATGAAGTATTTAAATTTTTACGATAAGCTAAACTCTCTCTCAGATAAAGAATACATAGAAATGTTTTTGCTGTATTCAATTTCTCCGGTTATTTCTAAATTAAAGCCTGCATCTACTATAACTATCAAGAAGAAAAACGATATATTATACAATAGATGGTTACGATATGGAAAAGACTTTATTGCCGAAATTAATTTGAAATTTACAGAGTTACGTGAAAACGAAGATGTAGTTGTACTTATGATTTATGATTCTAAGTCTATAGAGGAGTGCGTGTCTCTATACGAGAATAACAAATTTCTAACTGATCTAGGTTATAAAAATGGAAGTGTTGAAGATTACATCAATAAATTAAAAGTCAGATATGCAAAATACCATTGTCCACATGAACTCGGTTTGTTCCTGGGAATACCTATAAAAGATGTAAAGGATTTTATGGATTGCTCAGTTAAAAAATGTTTGATGTGTGGATATTGGAAAGTATACAACGACTTTGAATATGCAAAGGAAATGTTTGATAAGTACGATAAGATAAAAGAACATACAATGGATAATATAATCATTGGCAATGCAGCCATTGATATTACTAGATCTATTAGAGAATACTTTTATTATCCTATTAAGAAAGCTCAATAAATTAATAAGATATAAGCTGTATCATTAGTGAAATTTACTATTGATACAGCTATTTTTATTTGTATGTATATATACAATATTGAATCCAACAAGATAAAATAACAAAAAATTATACAATATCTCTGTATAATATAATTAAAATCATTTCTTAATCGGATTGAATATAATTATTATATTAATAAACATTTAAGGGGGAGAAGTATGTTGAATGTGACTGTAATTAACTCTAGCAACAAAAATGGCAATACACATCGCTGTGTAGATATTTTAATTAATAAATTAGCGAATTTAATAGAAATAAATAAAGAAGAGTATTTTTTAAAAAAAGATTTTAATAAGTTCTGCACAGGTTGCATGCAATGCATATTACAAAGTAAAGAAAGTTGTCCACATTATACTGAGTTATCACCAATTATAGAATCAATGTTATCGGCAGATGTACTTATATTTAGTTCTCCTGTATATGTGTTTGATGTAAGTGGTAGTATGAAAGCCTTTCTTGATCATACAGCATATATGTGGATGTTACATAGACCGGAGAAAAATATGTTTAATAAATTTGCAGTCGGGATATCATCA
The DNA here is from genome assembly GCF_018917235.1 of Metaclostridioides mangenotii. Lineage (GTDB taxonomy): Bacteria > Bacillota > Clostridia > Peptostreptococcales > Peptostreptococcaceae > Metaclostridioides. Next base: position 114,329 of record NZ_JAHLOF010000002.1, on the reverse strand, counting down.
GCAGCTGGTGGAGGGATAGGTCACACTAATAAAACTTTCAAAATGAATTTTTTGTTCTGGGGGATAGCAAGATACGAAACCATTGGATATAGAGTTTTGTCAAACTCTAAAGATGATATATTAAATGATCCAAAGCTAAACAAAAAGTTGGAAAAATTGAGTAGGAAAATAGATAGATGGAGTACAAATAAAAGAAAAAATCCGAAAATTTTAACACGAGTTTTATTCAATTTAGTATTAAAAATGCAGAGAGGAAATACATGGGGAACGGTTGATGCAGACTATTGGAAAAATAATGGTTGGATTGGCGGTAAAAAGCCTTGGAATTAACAAATCTTTTTACTCTAAATTTTATCACTTCTAGCATACAGTTTGTGCAATCATTTTCGAGAAGAAATAAATATTAATTTTACTCTTATTACCATATTATACATTAATTTATAGTAAGTATTATATTTATTCAAATTAATGGTAATAATATTAAATGATTTTTGAAAATTAGACAATTTAACTAATATCAATGACATTTTATATAATTTATGGAAAAGGAGTTAAAAAATATGAATGTAAGTCAAAAGTATACAGTAGGAATTCCAAGGGCACTTTTATATTTTAAACACAGTGTTCTTTGGGAGACTTTTTTTAGAGAGATTGGATGTAATGTTGTATTAAGTCCAAAAACTACAAAAAAATTACTAGATGATGGTATTTCTTATTCTATAGATGAGAGTTGTTTATCATCAAAAGTTTTTATGGGTCATGTTAATTCATTAAGGGGCAAGGTTGACTATGTTTTTATTCCTCGTATTGTTAGTTATGGAGACAAAGAAATTACTTGCACGAAGTTTCATGCACTTTACGATATTGTAAGAAACACATTTGATGATATAAAATTATTAGATTATAACTTAGATGTTGAAAATGGAAATAAGGAATATGCAGGTTTTTATCAATTAGGTTTAAACTTTACTAAAAATCCTATAAAAATTCGTAATGCTTATAGGAAAGCAAAGAATGCTCAATTAATCAAGGATAAAAAAGCTGAAATGGAGCAAAAGGATTTATTAGAGAATAAAGATAAACTAAAAATCTTAATTGTTTCACATCCTTATAATATTTATGATGAATTTATTGGTCAACCAGTTGTTAAGTATTTAAAACAACTAAATACTGAGCCTATATATGCTGATCTACTAGACGAGAATATCGCAATAAATGAATCAAAGAAAATATCTTCAGACTTGTATTGGAGTTATAATAAACACTTAATAGGGGCTATTGAACACTACAAAAATAAAATAGATGGGATTATTTTTCTAGTAACATTTCCATGTGGCCCGGATTCTTTAGTTACAGAGTTATGTAAAAGAAAAATTAAGGATATACCTCTTATTTCTGTAGTATTAGATGAATTACAAGGAGAGGCTGGTTTGCGTACTAGGTTAGAAAGTTTTGTTGATATAATATCTATGAAAAAACAAGATAGTATAGAATTTATTAAGACTGGAGAAATGTAGATATGAGTAATGTTAAAGAAAGAATTATTAGCTTTCCGCACATGGGAAATTATCACATTCCTGTTAGTAAGCTAGTTGAAGATACTTTAGATGGAAAAGTTATTATAGCGCCCCCTATAACTAGAAAAACAATAGATTTAGGCACTAAACATAGCCCAGAATTTGTTTGTGTTCCTTTCAAATATAACTTAGGAAACTATATTGAGGCATTAGATAACGGTGCAAATTTTTTAGTACAAGCGGGTGGTGGGTGCCGCTTTGGGTATTATGGAGAAGTACAAGAACAAATTTTAAGAGATTTAGGATATGATTTTGATTTTTTTAAAATTGTAGATACTCTCGATGTTAATCCTATAAGTTTTTATAAAAAATTTAAAGTAGTGAATTCTAATTTAAATTTTAAGCAGTTCTACTCGTCATTTCGTTTAGCTTACTCTCATGTTAATGCCATTGATAATATTGAAAAATATATTAGAGAAAATATAGGGTTTGAAATTAATGAAGGCAGTTTTGAAAAATTGGAAAAAAACTTTCATAATGATTTAAGCAGAACAAATACTCCTAAGGAAGTTAATAGTGTATATGAAAAGTATTTAAATGAATTTAAACAAATTCCTATAGATAAACCCAAAAATCCTTTAAAAGTTGGAATCGTAGGTGAATTATATGTATTGATGGAACCTTTTAGTAACTATTTTATAGAAAAAGAGTTAGCTAAAAAAGGAATAGAGGTTAGAAGATACATTACTGCTTCCTATCTATTATTTTCAAAAGACCATAGCGAGAAAAAAATAATGAAAGAGGCAAATCCATACTTAAAATATGCCATTGGAGCTGATGGTACAGATAGTGTAGCAAAATCAATACAATTATCAAAAGAAGGTTTTGATGGAATTATACATGTTAAGCCATTTGGCTGTACCCCTGAAGTTAATTCTATGCCACCAGTACAAAAAGTAAGTAGGGATTATAATATTCCGATATTATACTTTAGTTTTGATTCTCAGACATCAGAAACTGGCGTAAAAACAAGGATTGAAGCTTTTTATGATATGCTTATGATGAGAAAGGAGATAATATAATGAAAAAATCTTATTTAGGTATTGATATTGGATCTATATCTACTAAAGGTGTAATTATAGATGAAAATAATAACTTTATGGCTAAAACTTATCTTTGGACAGAAGGTAATCCTATTAATGCAGTAAAGAGAGTTTTAGAAGATTTAGAAAAACAAATACCACAGGATGTACAGGTAGTAGCTGTAGGGACTACTGGTTCTGCTAGAGAACTTATAGGAACAATTTTGCAGGCTCAAGTTGTAAAAAATGAAATAACTGCTCATGCTATTGGCACACTTTCTATTTATCCTGATGTTAAAACAATCCTCGAAATAGGTGGACAAGATAGTAAAATCATAGTTATGAATAATGGAATTGTTACTGATTATGCTATGAATACATTATGTGCAGCTGGAACGGGATCCTTCTTGTCTTCACAGGCTAAGCGACTTGGAATGGAAGTTGAAGAATTTGGAGAGTATGCATTGCATTCTGAAAATCCAACTAAAATTGCTGGTCGTTGTACTGTTTTTGCTGAATCTGATTTAGTTCATAAAGCACAAATCGGTCATAAAAAAGAAGATATTATTGCTGGACTTTGTAGATCGGTTGTTGTAAATTATCTTAATAATGTTGGTAAGGGAAAGTCTATTAAAGCTCCGATAGTTTTCCAAGGTGGAGTTAGTAAAAATGTAGGTGTTATAAGGGCTTTTGAAAATACTTTAGGTGAAAAAATCCATGTCGATGATTATGGTCATTTAATGGGATGCTTAGGTTCTGCTATTTTAGCAAAAAAATCTAAAAAGGAAAAAGTTTTTAACTTCGGAATTAAAGATATTGAATTTACTACTACCGGTAAAGAATGTGAGAACTGTTCTAATAATTGTGAAATAGTTTGTGTAATGCGTAATGACGAGTTCCTTGATGCTTGGGGAAATCGTTGTGAGGCAGGGGTGCACAGTATTCGTAAAGAAATGAAAAAAAATGTATAAAAAAGTTAGATTAAATAATATATAATAGAATTAAATTGTAAATTTATTTATGTACAACAATAGTTAATGTTAATGAATTTTTTAAATTTAATAGTTGATTAATAAAATAGCAACTCTTAAGAAGCTAATAATATATCTATAAAAGATATATAAGATTATAAATAACAATGACTAAAGTGAGGAGGTTAAAAATGGTTTATTACATAAGATTAAGAGGATAGCACGGGTTTGTGACTATCATCTTAGAAAATCTATTATAATAGGCACAATCCCGTAAATTGACCAGTTTATCAATACGAGGAGATTGTGCAATGGAAACAACAAAAATAAAAAAATTAGATAGAATAAAAAATGATTTAGAAATTAACAAATCAAAAATGAGATGTCCTCAGTGCCATAGTAGTTTTTGTGAAATTGAAGGAAATAGCCTTATATGCAGTAAAAATCACTGTTTTGATATAGCTAAAAAGGGATATATAAACTTACTTAAATCTAATAATAGTGATATTTACAATAAAGCTTTATTTGAATCCAGGAAGAGAGTATACACATGTGGAGTTTATAGATGTCTATTTGAAGAGATAAGTCACATTGTATTAGATAATATGAAGAATAAATCGGAAAGTCTTATACTTGACGCTGGTAGTGGTGAAGGTTACTTATTGAATTATCTATCAAAAGCTGAAGCTATTTCAGATAGATCAAAACTAATGGGTGTAGATATATCAAAAGAAGCTATACAAATAGCAGCTAGAGAAGAACAAAACATACTTTGGTGTGTTTCAGATTTATCTAATTTACCGGTACATGATAAAAAAATAAGTATAATTTTAAACATGTTATCACCGGCAAACTACAGAGAATTTAAGCGAATACTAAATCCTCAAGGAGTAGTGATAAAAGTAGTTCCAGAAGAAGGATATCTAAAAGAAATAAGAGAAAATCTATCGGGATATATAGAGAAAGATTTTTATTCAAACAAAAAGATAGTAGATAAATTTAAAGAAAATTTAAATTTAATTTACGAGGATAGAATAAGGTATTCAGTAAAAATAGATCATAGCGTATTTATGGATCTTTTAAAAATGACACCTTTGACAGCTAAAATTCCAGATATAAAGTTGAAAAATATTATGAAATTAGATATAGATAAAATAACTATAGATCTAAAGCTACTTGTTGGAAGTATTCGTTAGGTCAATGCACATAAGTAGTACTGAAAAAAAGTAACCCAAAACATGGTTTTGGGTTACTTCAATTTATTTCATTATTTTTAGTTAGTTGTAGTTGGAGGAACGTAAACTCTTTGAGCTAGTTCATCATCAAGCATATAAAGAGCGACTTGGTTGTCTTTAGCTCTTTTAACTTTTTTAACTAAATTATTAAAGCTGTCCTCTTCTTCAACTTGCTCGTCAACGTACCATTTAAGTATACTTATAGTAGCATGTTCTCTTTCTTCAGTTGCAGAATCTATAAGATCGTATATTTTTCTAGTTACTAATTTTTCGTGAGCGTAAGCTTCTTCAATAACCTCTAAAATATCTTTGTACTCAGCTTTTGGCTTAGGAATCTCGTCTAAAGTAACTACACCATCTTTTTGGAATATGTAGTCGTATAACTTCATTGCGTGAGCAAGTTCCTCTTGAACTTGAACTCTGAAGAAGTTAGCAAAACCACTTAGGTCTATTGATTCGGCATAAGATGCCATAGCTAAATAAACGTATGATGAATATATTTCAAAATTCACTTGGTCATTTAGCTCATCAAATAATTTTTTACTTACCATTTGATCACCTCTTATAAGAATTTATTTTTGTACCTTAGCTATAGTTTATAATTTTTTCAGCTAATAAGCAAATATAAATAGAAAATATTGCTATTTTTATGATATAATACATTTTCAACCAAATTTAGGTAGAATACTAAACAATTTGGGTATAATATATAAGATGAGGTTAGTATAACCCAAAATCTTTAAAGCAATACGAGTATTAGGAGGAATAAAATTGATTTCAAATTTATTAGTAAAATCCTTTATAAAAGACAGAGATAATACACAAGATGAATATGTTAGAAATAAATACGGCTATCTTGCAGGGGTAGTTGGAATTTTGATGAATTTTTTACTATTTGGATTTAAATTAGCTATAGGGATTCTTACATCAAGTATAGCTGTAATGGCTGATGCATTTAATAACCTGTCGGACATGGCTTCATCAATAGTAACTATAATAGGTTTTAAACTTTCAAGTGTACCCCCAGATGAAGAGCATCCATTCGGACACGGAAGACTTGAATATATTTCAGCGCTTGTAGTTGCATTTATGGTTATGTTAGTTGGTGTTCAATTTATTAAATCATCATTCGAGAGAATTCTAAATCCAGTTCCAATTAAATTTGAAATAATACCATTTATAATACTTTTTGTATCGATACTTATAAAAATATGGCTCAGTAGATTTAATAATTTTATAGGTAAGAAAATAGATTCTTCTGCACTTAAAGCAGCTGCTTTAGATGCTATGGGGGATGTTGTTACATCAAGCTGTGTTGTTTTATCATTTTTAGCAGCTAAATTTACAAGTATATCTATTGATGGTTATGTAGGTATAGTTGTAGCTTTATTAATTTTGTATGCTGGATTTTCTTTAGTAAAAGATACCATAAATCCGTTACTAGGAGAAGCTCCAGATGAAGAACTCGTAAATTCAATAATCGATGGATTGATGTCATATGATATGGTAATAGGTGTACACGATTTAATAATCCACAATTACGGTGTTGGAAAAAGTATTGCATCTATACATGCTGAAATTCCATCTGACAAAGATATACTTGATATACACGAAATAATAGATACAGCTGAGAGAGAGCTTTCAGAAAAACTAAAAATATACTTAGTAATACACATGGATCCTGTTAATGTTCAAGATGAAGAAATTTACGAAACAAGACAAGAGCTTGAAGATATGTTGAAACAAAATCCTTATATATTATCTATTCACGATTTTAGAATTGTTGGAAAAGGTGAAAGAAAAAATCTAATATTCGATGTAGTAGTTGATCCAAATGAATTAGATAGAAATGTTACTAAGGACGAGATCAAAAAAAATATCACTAAATTAGTAAAAGAAGCCCATCCATGTTATGGATGTATTATAGGTATAGATAGAAAGTTCTATTAGATTTAATTTACAATTAAAATGAGGGATGTAGTAATTATTAACCAGTTAAGTTATGAATGGATAATTATCACTGCATCCCTCTTATTACGTTTAAGTTTTACAATTTATACCGGTATTTTATCAAAATCTATACCATTTAAAACCAAAACATCTCCGAGTTTTATCTTGGTAGAACCTTTAGGAACGATAGCTTTATTGTTACGTTTGATCATTACAACGAGAATACTCTGAGGAATATTAGCCTCAGACAAAGTCTTGTTGACCCAAGGGCTACTCTTTGTAATTTCAACTTCCATTAGGTGGGTTAAAGATTCTTCTTCGTAGTCAGTAAATGTCTTGAAAATAGATTCATTGTCATCTACTAAGTCCAGTTTTCTAGCAAAAGTAGGTATCAGTGTACCCTGGACTAATACTGAGAAAAGTGCTACGAAAAATACTATATGGAATATATCCTGACTTATATTTAGATTAAAAGATACAGCATATATTGCAAAAACAACTGAAGCTGCACCTCTAAGGCCAACCCAGGATACAAATAACTGATGTTTAATCGGGAACTTAAACCAGCTAAGTATTGAGAACGTCGCAATAGGTCTTGCTACAAAGATCATAAATAAAGACACAACAACAGCAGGAACAATGATTTTAGGTATTTCAGATGGGAAAGATAATAATCCTAATGTAAAGAACAGCATTATCTGCATAATCCATGAAATTCCATCAAAGAAATGAAAAAGACTTCGTTTGTGCATTATACTACTGTTTCCAACGATTATACCTATTAAATAAACACAGATATACCCATTACCGCCGACTGTTTCACTTAATGCATAACCAAGTATAACTATTGCAGTTACAAGGATAGGATAAAGTCCGTCGATTTCGAGATTTATTTTTTGAAGTACAACAACTGTAATTTTAGCGAGTACAAAACCGATCAATAGGCCAAATACTATCTGAGAAAACAACATTGTTAAAACTGTAGATTCTCCATTTCCCATAAAAAGAGAAACTATAATAACAGTTAACATATATGAAATTGGGTCATTACTACCACTTTCGATCTCAAGTAGAGATCCTAAACCATCTTTTAGATTTAATTTTCTAGAACGCAAAATCGCGAATACTGATGCTGCATCTGTAGATGCAACGACTGAACCGATCAATAATCCCTCAAGAAGTGAAGTTTTTAAAACGAAGAAACAGAATAAACCGGTAAGTGACGCGGTAATTATAACTCCGAGTGTCGACATGAGTACAGATGGAATAAATACAGGTTTTCCTGCTTTCCAATTGGTACCAAAACCACCGTAAAACATTATAAATATTAAGCCGAAAGAGCAAATCTGCCTTGATAATTCATAATCACTAAAATATATACCGACAATACCATCAGAGCCAAATAGCATTCCGAGAATTATAAATATCGCAAGTGTCGGTATACCAAATCTGTAGAGCAGTTTGCTCGAGGCTATACATAATAGTAAAATAATAGAACAAATAATCATCACATTGATCATATTTCTATCATACCTCCCAACCTTATTAAATTTCAGGTTTATTTTGTGCATAAAAAGTTAAATTTATTAGACTTATTGCTTATATTTAATAAAACCTATAATATAATTATAAGTGTATGTTAAGAGTATATCAATAGTGAAAATTTACAATTATGCAATTAACAAATAAATTTATGGGTATATATTTAAAAGATATTATTGATATAACTTATTTTTAGGAGGTAGTAGATGTTTGAAAATATTCTTTCAATTGGGCATATAAATTTCTTTCTTGTATTTATAGAAGGTATAATATCATTTTTTTCACCTTGTGTGATTCCTCTTATACCTATATATATGAGCTATTTAGCAGGTAATGCAAAAAAAGTAGATCTTAATGGAAATATTACATACGAAAGAAGCAAGGTATTATTCCACACATTATTCTTTGTGCTTGGAATATCTGCTTCATTTTTTATCTTAGGATTATCATTTTCTGCACTAGGAAGGTTTTTTAGTGACAATAAACTTGTATTTAGTAAAATCGGTGGGATTATTATTATAGTTTTAGGATTAATTCAAATTGGGTTTCTAAATTTTAATTTTTTAAACAGAAATTTAAAGATAAATATAAACCAAAATTTAAATAAGATGAATCCAATAGTAGCATTTGTAATGGGATTTACGTTTAGCTTTGCGTGGACGCCTTGTGTAGGTCCAGCACTGTCTTCTGTACTTATACTTGCATCAAGTGCTAAAAGTGCGATTGCTGGAAATGTGCTTGTATTAGTTTATACAATTGGTTTTATAATCCCGTTTTTACTGCTAGGTGTATTTACTACTCAAGCACTTCAGTTTATAGATAGAAAAAAACACATAGTGAAGTACACTATAAAGGTTGGTGGAGTAATACTAATTGCAATGGGAATTATGACATATACTGGCTGGATTAATTCATTGACAGGATACTTAAATACAAATGACAGCAATCAAAGTATATCTCAAAAATCAGATAAAAATAATGCTAAAGAAAGTAAAGACAATGATGAAGATAAAGGTAGTTCAAAAGATGATGATGTTTCAGATTCAAACAGTGAACAAGCCAAACCTGGAGAATTGCCAGCGTTTGATTTTACATTATTAGATCAAAATGGAAAAGAGCATAAACTATCAGAATACAAAGGTAAAGTAGTATTTTTAAATTTCTGGGCAACGTGGTGTCCACCTTGCAAAGAAGAGATGCCTCATATTGAAGAGTTATATAAGGAATATAATTTAAATAAAGATGAGGTAGTAATTTTGGGGGTAACAGGTACTCACGATCAAACTGAGCAAGATATAAAAGACTATTTAGACGAAAACAATTACACTTTCCCTACAGTCATAGATAAAACAGGAGAGATATTTACTGACTATAATATTAATTCGTATCCTACAACTTTTATGATTGATAAAGACGGTAAAATATATGGATATACAGTCGGGGCTCTTAGTAAAGATATAATGAAACAGATTATAAAACAAACTTTGGAAGGCAAGAAGTTATAAATTGACTTTGTTTTTTCTATATGGTAGAATTTATAAGATTAGACAAATTATGACTTGAAGTTATTAAAGAGATTAGGGGGCGGGTAGACCCTATCTCTTTTTTTGTAACTATTTCAGAGCTAATTAAACATAGTTTTTAAGAGGATTATTTAAAGAAATACGCATAACTTAAGTACATATATAAGAAGTTTAAGTGAAATAATTAAATTAGAGAGAGGAGATGTCAGATGAAGTTAATATTAAAATATCTCAAGAACTATAAACTTTTGATAGCATTAAACTTCGTTGGTGTATTTAGTTTCGCACTTGTTGAACTTGGAATTCCTACAGTGCTTGCTAAAATCATAGACGATGGTATAACTAATGGAGATATTCCTTATATAAAGAAGATGATATTAGTAATGATATTTATATCTATAATCGGTGGATTTGGAAGCATGCTTTTAGGTTACTGTTCATCGAAAGTATCTACAGGCGTTGCTAGAGACATAAGAAATAGAATTTTTGAGAAATCACAAGAGTTTTCCCATACTGAGTACAACAAATTTGGAGTTTCATCGATGATAGTAAGAACTACAAACGATGTATATCAACTTCAAAACTTTGTCAATATTCTACTCAGAATGGCATTTCTTACACCAATAGTATTTTTGATAAGTGTCATCATGACATTTATAACTAGTGCTCAGCTATCATTAATAATAATGGCAACAATACCTTTTATATTCTTTGGAGTTTTCATAATAGCTAAAATTTCTCACAAGATATCTGATACACAACAAAAAAGTCTAGATAAATTAAATAGAATATTAAGAGAAAACTTAACAGGAATAAGAGTAATTAGAGCTTTTAGAAAAGACAAATACGAGACTGAAAGGTTCGGGGAGACCAATGAGTTTTATGCTAAGGTTTCTAAAAAGTTGTTTAGATTAATGGCTATCACGCAACCGATATTTTTCTTGATACTAAACATAGCCACACTTGCAGTATTTTGGGTATCCAGTGGTAAAATAAACAATGGCACGTTACAAGTTGGTCAGTTAGTAGCGTTTTTAGAGTATTTATTCCATGCAATGTTCTCAATTATGTTGTTCTCTATGGTATTTATAATGTATCCAAGGGCTGCAGTGTCAGCTAGCAGAATACAAGACCTACTCAATGAAGATCCGATTATAAAAAATCCTGAAAATGGAGTGAAAGAGACAGAAATTAGAGGACAAATAGAATTTAAAAATGTTACATTCGCATATCCAGATGGGGAAGCAGATGTACTTAAGAATGTATCATTTACAGCAAAGGCTGGAGAGACTGTGGCATTTATCGGGAGCACAGGTAGTGGAAAGAGTTCACTGATAAACTTGATACCAAGATTTTATGATGTTACAGCTGGAAGTATAAAAGTAGATGGTGTAGATGTAAGAGATTATGATTTAAAAGCACTAAGATCAAAAATAGGATTTATACCTCAAAAAGCTTTACTTTTCTCAGGAAGCATAAAGAATAATATTAGATTTGGTAAGAAAAATGCAAACGAAGATGAAATCAAGTACTCAGCTAAAGTAGCTCAAGCTTATGATTTTATAAAACGTAAACCTAAAAAGTTTGATGAAGAACTTAGTGAAGGTGGAGCAAACGTATCTGGAGGTCAAAAACAGAGACTTTCCATTGCTAGAGCATTAGTTAGAGACGCAGAAATATATGTATTTGACGATAGTTTTTCGGCTCTAGACTTTAAAACGGATTCTGAACTTAGAGCCAGATTAAAAGAAGAAACAAAAGATTCTGCAGTACTTATAGTAGCTCAGAGAATAAGTTCTATAATGGATGCAGATAAAATAATAGTTTTAGATGAAGGAGAAGTAGTATCTATTGGAACACATAAAGAACTTCTTAAAAATTCAAAAGTATACTACGAAATAGCTACATCACAACTTAAAAAGGAGGAATTGGGTTAATGAAAAAATCTAAAAATTTTGGATCAACTTATAAAAAAATGTCTCCTTTCATAAAACCCTATAGAATTTCATTTTTAGTTGCGATACTTTTCGTAATTACTTCGGCGATTTTAAACTCAATAGACCCTAGAATCGAAGGTATGATAACTACTCAATTAGCAAAAGATGTAGTAGATATCTACAAGGGGGTAGAAGGGGCTTCAGTTAATTTTGATTATATACTAAAAATTATGGGAATATTAGCTGTAATTTATCTAGCGAAAGCGATACTAACTTACAGTGCAGGTTGTCTACTTGCTAATGCTATACAGAATAGTATAAGAGACCTAAGAACAGCAGTTGAAAATAAAATAAGAAGGCTTCCAATAAGTTATTTTGATAAAAACAGTCTTGGAGACGTACTAAGCCGCGTATCAAATGATATTGATACAATATCTAATGCTTTTCAACAGAGTTTTATACAGATAATTAATGGAATACTAGTCTTTTCATTGGCAATAGGTATGATGTTTACTATTAACGTTAAGATGGCGCTTTTTACAATGCTAATAATTCCTCTAAGTTATGTTATATCAAGATTTATAGTTAAAAAATCACAAAGCCAGTTCAATGCTCAACAAGACGCACTTGGCGTCTTAAATGGAAAAGTACAAGAGATGTACACTGGTTTTAATGAAATAAAATTATACGGAAAAGAGCAAGATGCAATAGCTGAGTTTAAAGAAGCGAATAATAATCTACGTAATTATGGATTTAAAGCTCAGTTTATATCTAGTTTGATGAATCCACTAATTTCTTTACTTACTTACTTTGGGATAGTCGCGGTTTCGTTTGTAGGAGCATTGAATGTTATTGCAGGAAGTATTACTGTAGGTAACTTACAAGCTTTTATACGTTATATTTGGCAAATAAATCAACCTCTGTCTCAGGTAACTCAGTTATCAACAGTAATTCAATCTGCATATTCAGCTATCCAGAGAGTTATTGAAATACTTGATGAAGAAGAAATGGTCGAAGATGCAGAGACTAAAGTAGATATATCTAAATTAGAAGGAAATGTAAGTTTTGAACATGTTAAATTTGGTTATGAAGACGACAATATACTTATAGATGATCTAAATGCCGAAGTAAAAAGCGGTCAAATGGTAGCAATCGTTGGACCTACTGGAGCTGGAAAAACAACGCTTATAAATTTACTAATGAGATTCTACGATGTAAAAGGTGGAGCAATTAAGATCGATGGTATAGACATAAGAGATATGGCCAGAGAAGACCTGAGATCGCTATTTGGAATGGTTCTTCAGGATACTTGGTTATTTAGTGGATCAATTTATGAAAACATTGAATATGGTAGATTTGGTGCGACTAAAGAAGAAATAGTTGAAGCCGCAAAAAGAGCAAACGTACATCACTTTATAAAAACTCTTCCAGACGGCTACAATATGAAAATTAATGAAGAGGCTTCAAATATCTCAATAGGTGAGAAGCAGCTTTTAACTATAGCAAGAGCGTTTTTATCAAATCCATCAATACTTATATTAGATGAGGCTACAAGTTCAGTAGATACAAGACTAGAACTTATGCTTCAAGAAGCTATGAAAAACATTATGAAGGACAGAACAAGTTTCGTAATAGCCCATAGACTATCTACTATAAGAAATGCTGATTTGATTTTAGTTATGAATCAAGGAACCATAATTGAACAGGGAACTCATGATGAGTTAATGGCTAAAGGTGGATTCTATGAGAATCTATACAATAGTCAGTTTGCCAATAAAGATAACAAAGCCAAGTTAGATAAAAAATAGCAATAAAATAAGGTCAAGGTGCATGAAATTTAATTTATAAAAAGCTCCTTGACCTTTTTTATTTTTCTTTATATATTATTTACTTGTCGATAATTTTGTTAAGTCTATAGTAAATGGCTCTCCAACTTTTTTAAAGTCATTAGGCATTTTTCCACTTTTTTCTGGCATCTTTACAGCGTACGGAGTTAGAGTTAGTTTTGTTGCTGTTTCATCTATAACTGATTCTATATTTTCATTTTCAAAGAAACCTCCATCTTTATCGCTACTAGCTAAGTAAAATTCAACTTTATTTCCTAGATCGTCTTTTCCTGTTAGTTTAATATCATATAAAGTACCTCTTGAGTGATTGTAAGAGAAGTATATTTTATCACCCAGATCATTTCTTTTGTATTTTTCTAATGTCAATTTTTCGTTTTTATTTATATTTATTTCTTGTTTTAAATTCATTTTTTGTGTAGTCTTTGCTAGTTCACTACCGTTTGCTTTAAATTCAAACGTCCAATTACCTGGAATGCTTTTTCCATCTCTTTCAATATTATCAAACACGATCTTAAAATCAATGTCATCTGATTTTGAAATAGGTGTTGATAAGTCGTTTTTCATTACATACTGTCTAGTGTACTCATCAATATCAATACCGCCACCTCGTGCACCACTGGAAATAGATTTTCCATTTACGTATATAGATTCATTAGAGATAAGGTAATCTTTAACTTTTTTATCCGATACAAAACTAGAAGATACTATTAATTCATCGTCATCTAAAATAACTTCATTTAATTTTACAGTAATTCCATGTTTAGTAATTTCTTTATTTACAATAGTGCTGTATTTATCAATATCGTTGTTTATACCCAGAATAGATGCCATGTCTTTAGTTACGATAGCTATATTAGCCCATATTTGCCCACCTATACTGCTACTCAAAAAGGACATTGATAAGACAACTACTGAGGCAGCAATTACAAATTTCTTAAGGTTGTAATGCTTATCCCTTTTCTTTATAGATTTTCTAAAATTCTTTTTTATTTTCTTTGATTCTATATCAGTAAAATCATTTTTATCTAATTTATCTAAATCAATTTGAGTTTCATTAAGCAGACAAAGTATATCTTTATTTATATCGTTATTCATTTTATATCCTCCTAGTTTCAAGATTATTAATTGTAGTTTTCAACTTTTTTCTACCTCTTGATAATCTATTGTATATGACGCTTTTGGTAAGTCCTAATTCTTTGCTTACTTCGTCTAAATCCTTTTCTTCAAGGTACACCATTAGGAAAATTTGTTTATCCTCAGGTTTAAGAGGTGTAAGTAATTTTTCAAGACTTTTCTGAACTTCTTTTTCTAATACTTTTTCAAGTAGATTATCTGTTGAAGCAATCTCTGTATTTTCAATGTTTTCATCTTTTAAGTTTTTTAGATACTTCCTCTGATAGTCTATAGCTTTATATTTTGATATAGCTGCTAACCAATTTTTAAAAGAATTTTTTTCTTCATCAAATGAATCTATATTATCCCAAACAGCGAGTAAGACATCGTTTATACATTCCTCTTGATGACCTATAAGATTATAAAGAGATTTTTTTACAGTTGATTTTATTATCCAACCGTAGTTATCGATAACAAAATATAAGGCCTTTTCATTTTTATTTCTAAGTTCTGAAATAAAATTGTTTTCATCTATCTTCATTTTTACCTCCATTTCAAATAAGCTTATTTATGTATTTGTCTATTAATACGAATCTAATCATCTTAATCTATCATATTTTAATGAAAAATTATAAAAGTAATTTAATTTTTATATTTATCTATAATACTAATATATATTTAAATATTTACATATAGTTTTATAACGATGTTTCAAATAATTAACACATTAATAGATTTACTATAAGATTTTATTAAGAAGAGAGGAGTTAATTTGATTAGCTTATTGAAACGAATTATGACCGCATTTATGCTGTCTTTTTTAACTATCGCAATTAGTGTGAGTGTATACGCTGAACAAAGTAAATTCGAGTATGTGGTTTTGGGAGATTCGATTTCGACGGGTTTAGGACTTAAAGATAAAGAAAAGCAAAAATTTTCAAATAAACTAGCGAGAAGTATAAACAAAAAATCAATCAACTTAGCTGTCAACGGAATAGATACTAGCGATTTAGTTGGAATATTCAGATCCAATGATAATGATATCAATAGCTATATTAGAAGTGCAGAAGTCATAACACTATCAATTGGAGGAAATAACTTACTACAACCTTTGGTTTATTCAATTAAAGAGTCATTAGGATTAGCTTATAATGCATCTTCTTATGAAGTAGAAAAAGCTATCAGAGATAATCCGGAACCCCTTTTAGATTTACTTACATCTGACGGGCTGAAATCCCCAAAAATAACTGGAAAATTAAAGGATGGGCTCAGGGAATTTGATAGAGATTTTCCAATCATCATTAATCATATAAAAAGTCAAAATCCAGATGTTATATTAGTGGTACAAACTCTGTACAACCCTTTTACAGAAACTGCAGTTTTAAAACCAATGTCAAGTGTTGCAGATGTCTATATCAGTCAGATTAACAGATCTATTAAACAAAAGTCTTATGAAGACAAGTATTTAGTAGCAGATGTTTACAATGTATTTAAATCAAATAGCAGAGAAGTTATGACTAATATGGCGTACTTCGATATCCATCCAAATGAGAAAGGACAGAATGAGATATATAAAACTATTTTAGATACATTAGATGATAATATTCCCCAGGAAATAACAGCAATAACATCAAAACAAGAAAATACTTTAGATAGTTTTGTAAAGTGCTGGAAAGATATATTCACAAAAATAGGCTTATTGTTTAGATAGTTTGATAGGTAATAGCACACGAGTGTTTAGGTATACTAGTAAATTGCAGTCAGATAGGTATTAAATAACCAGTATAATTAAAAGATGCATTAGAACAATTAAAAGAAAGAATGATAAATCAACATATGAATGTAGAGAATAAATTAAAAATAAAATGGTTGCTTTAAAAAAAGCAACCATTTTATTTCTAGATGAAGTACTTTACTTCTTTTTGAATTTTTGTACATTTTTTGGCATTTTTGGTTGATGCGATAAAAATGACGATGTTGAATTAGCTGATAATTTTAGTGTACTGACAGCTAGAGAGCCTACTTTTCCTAATGCTAGTGACTTAAAATTTTTCTTCATGATATAATTCCTCCCTTTTTTTTATGATACCTAAAATCAACATTATAAAAATACATACAATAACGGAAGCTGTATAAGTTGCATACTCTTTTATTATTGTAAAATTAATGCCTATAGTTGATGTTACAAAAAGAAAACTAGATAGATATATAACAATTTTTTTATATTTTTTAACTTCTGATTTACTTAAAGGATTATTTCTATGTTCTTGGGGTGATAATAAATATATTCCTATATAACTTATTGTCATTAAAATAATCACAATAGAATTTGATTTAAAACTAAGTAATTTTTCTATTATGTACATATTAGCTAGATACAATATTATAAATGCTAATAAGCATTTTTTATAATTATCTGCATGATAACCACCACTAAATTGTCTAATAGGGCAGTAAAATAATAAAAACAACAACGTCTCAGTAAATCTATCAAATATAAATCCCACAAATAATATTACAGCTATATTGATTATGAACGCTATTATTGTCTCAAATGCATATAAATAAATATCGTATTCTTCATTATTTATTTCATGATTACTTATAAGGTATGAAGTTATTTTACAAGCACTGTTTTTTATCACTAATTACACCCTCTAAAATTATTTATTTAATGTACTAATTCGTGAAAATCGTTTATTTATTGGTATGAGGATTGTTGTTGTAAGATCATCATCTGAAGAAATTACAAGTTCACCGCGATATTTCTTAACTGACTTTTTTATACTGTTAATACATATTCCACACTTAACTGTATCATCTTGATCGTCAGTAATAATTGTATCTTTACTGTAAACCGTTATATTGGGTTTAGAACTTTCACATTTAATTACGTAATAATTATTTACTACATCTCCAGAAATTTTTATAACTTTAGACCTATGCCTTCCTCTTATTTTTTTACATTCCTCCATTGAAATATCAATTATGTTTGTAAATATACAACAAACATCTGTAATATCCATAAATAAGCATTTAGAGAAGTCTATGTCTACGGAAAATTCTATATTGTTTGAGTCACAAATGTATTTTTTTTCAGTTAAAAGAACATCTAATAATAAGTTTTTCGTTTCAAATATAGTACCCATTTCAAACTTTTGTAAATTGGAATAGTACTCGTATTGCATGTTCATTTTTTCTATTATTATCTTATTTTCTAATCTAACCTCATTATCTCTTATTAATCTTGATAACAAAATTACTAATGATATATTGGATAATAATAGTATGAATGAAATCGTAAACATTATTATGCTTTTAGTATAATTGAAATTTGAACCTTGAAACATAAAACCTGTTATCGCAACAATACTCAATATATTTGCTAAAATTGGTATGCAAATATATAAGTATCCTTTGTTATCTATTTTTGTATAGAGTTTAATTCCTTTAACAACAGGTACAATCATTAAGAGTAATGATTTAGTTAAAATAATCAATTCTAACCTAAAGACATTTTGTTGTAGTAATATATTTAAATTTGCTACTTTATTCAAAGCTATTACTATTGTAGAGCCTAGTGCATCAAAACTAATTACTAACATCCAATATAGTAAAGTTATAACTATGCATTTTAAAATAGTTGTATCGTAATTTATTTTGTATATTATAAACGTTATGGCTAAACTTACAAACAATTTTAAATATACATTTACATCAAATGCAGTCATTAAAATAATTGTTATAATAGATACTACAAAACAAAGATTTGCAAAAATTTTACTACTATTTAACTTACTGGATTCATCTAAAATAAATTTTAATACAAACCATTCAATCGATGTTGATATTAACATTAATAGTGTCCAATAAAAATTTGTTTCTAACATTATTTACCTCCACATACGACATGAGTCTTAAGCTAACATATAATTTCACTAAAATTAGACGTTAAACATAGTATATATTCGCCAAAAAGTTTATAATTCCTTTTTTATTTTACACAATAATTTAAAAATATCTGATGATCTATATAGAAATGAGACCTTATCTCGCATACATTAATACTCAAAAAGAATTTCAAAAAAAGATATGGCATCAGTGTAGTTCAAATAAGGTAGCTACCTTTTATTCTAATTAGGAAATTAGGTTTAAGGATTTGCAATAATGTAAACATTATCTTATTATATTGCTATAATAAGGTATAATTTTACATTAGATAATTATTATATCTTTAATTGAAATTTATAAAAATCCGAGGGCTTATGAATATTTCAGATATGATTTATGTGGTGCAGTATTTATTTCTTTGGTATCATTCTTTGTATTTGGAATCTCTGTGAGCTTTGAGGAAATTAGCCAACTGTTCTCAAATCAAATTATTAAAAATTTACTAATTTTTACACCTTCTTTAATATCAGTAGTCCCTAAATTAGCAATATCTACATCTCTGGAATATGTTTATTTTAAAACGAGAGATATTAAATATAATATTATTTTGCATATGCTGTACAGTTTTATAATTATTTTAATATCATTTATAAAACAATTATATTAAATAGAAAAAATATCGGAGGATAAAAATGAATAATATAACTATAAGAAAAATGAACTGTAATGATACAATACCATACGATTTGCTTTATTTAGCTGATCCTTCTATTGACATGGTAGAAAGATATATAAGTGAAGGGGAGTGTCATATCGCCATTTTAAAGAATGAGACTGTTGGCGTATATTTGTTATCAAGAAAGTCTTTAGATACACTAGAAATCGTAAACATAGCAGTTAGAGAATCCTGTCAAAATACAGGTGTCGGGAAGTTACTTGTTGAAAACGCGGTGAATTTATCCAAAAGTAAAGGGGCTAGGTATTTAGAGGTCGGTACTGGTAACTCAAGTATTTCACAGCTCGCTTTTTACCAAAAATGTGGATTTAGAATCATTGGAGTTGATGTGGACTTCTTTAAGAACAACTACAGTGAGAAGATAGTAGAAAATGGTATTGAATGTTTAGATATGATTAGGCTTAGAATGAGATTGTAATATGGTTAGAGTATATATAAAGGGACTATATAAATCCTGAAAAATCAGGGTGCTTATATTAGTCCCTTATAAATTACTCTATTATAAAAATATTTAGTTCAACTTAGTAATTAGCTTGAGTAGCATTCATATAAGACACTAAAAAAACTAGCACATTGCCAAATGTAAATATAGACAAAATAAAAGAGCTATAGATATAATATATTTTTTTATTCAATCTCAAAACTATTAAGTTCTAAATAAAAATTAATATACGTAACTTCCATGTATATTGATAACCATAGCATATATGGTACTGCACATAAAATAGCTATTAAACTTAATATAAAAATAATTCCTAATACATTAAAGATACAGTATATTAAATAGATGATTAATCCTATTGCTATTGGTAGTATATACCAACCCAAGAAGCTAAGTCCAAGTATAAAAAATTCCATTACATGACCTTGCATTAAACTAACGCCTCTTTTAATGCATTCAAAAATATGCATATCTGGATTTTCGCAGAATACATAATATGACATAGAAAATAGCACAACAATGTAATAAAATAAAATAATCAAGCCAATTCCTAAAAATATCCCTATTATTAAAGTAAATACATTCACATCAGTAAATTCAAATATTATATATCCAAACATTGAAAATAATAACCCGAGTGCTAAGTATCCAGCAAATAAAACAATTCCTAAAATCATAGATTTAGTTAAGTTTTTGTAACCAAATGCAATCTCTGAAATTTTAGGGTTTTTATCTAGTGCAAGGTCTAGTAAAAATTTAATCTTACCAACATATAATGGTGCAGCTATAAATAATTGTAATAATAAAAATAAGATAATTGAGCTTGTAGCCTCTGATTCAAGTATGCTTTCAGTCATAAAAAACACTAAAGATGTCAAGAATGCCACAAAGATTGCTGAACCCAAGTGACCTTTCAATTGACTTTTTGCCCTTTCTTTTAATACAGAATTTGAAACCATAATAATTCCCCCTTGATATATTTATATCTAAACTTAATTTTAACTTATTCGAGTATTATTAAAAAGGTTAAATGTTAATAATTTACAATAAAAAAGTATTATTAAATGCATAATGACTTATATAAAATATATAAACTTTATATTAAAGTTGCATAAAATAATACTTTTTGAATTAAAAATAATTTTAAAATTTTTTAATTTTTTATAAATTACATTCTACTTTCATAGCTACCACAATAAGTCTCAGAGTACATAATAGGCTTTTCAGTTTTTGGCTCAACTTGAATATTTTGAAGTTTACAAGTATCTCCTTCGCCATTATGCTCACAATAACTTACATTACAGACTAGATCAGTTTGACCATTGTTAGTATTGTTAGTCAATCTACTATAGTGTTCTTTTTCTAAGAATGAACTACAGTTAGTGCTTTCACTATTCTTAGCAGACTTACCTGAAATATTTATTTTTTCTGCGTAACAAAGATTGTTATCATAGTAAGAACAATTTGTTACATTACAATTTATTTTAGACATAAAACTACCTCCTAATCATTCTTTATTACCAGTATGTCCAAATAAATTTATAAGTATAACATCAACAACAATTTTTTTCCTATTATTTACATAAATTGTATAAAAGCTTCCTATTTGGAGAGAATATTAGAAAAGGAGGCGAATATATTGTTTGAAAAAAGAAGACGTTATAATTATCAAAAAATATCTGCTTATGTGGTAACAGCAATTATAGTATTTGGAAGTGGATTTTATATAGGATCATTTGCTGCAAACAGGGATATGTCTATCAAAAAAACATCGAATATGACAGAGACAAAAGTACAAAAACCATATGGTTTAAATGAAGACTGTGAGGTTTGGCTACAAAATGAAGGTGAGACAGAGACAAATTACAAGAAAACTTATATAATGGCAGGAATAGTTCCAAATGAGGTTTTGGGAAAAACAGAAAATGAAATCAAGGAATACTTTAAAAATGAATACCCAGGTAAAGTAGTAAAAAGTTTAGCTAAAGATGAAATTGTACTAGAGGATTCTAATTATGAATCGGATGAAAAAGTCGATACGATGAGCGAAAATACTAAAAGAGGTAAGTACGCTATAGAATCTAACAAAGGTCATATAGCACTTTATAAGTACGACCAAAAAGGTAAAAAGACTTTAGTAGAAAAGACTAAAATAACTTTGGATTCTCTTCCTAAAACAGTACAAGATGAAATCGAAAAGGGTGTAATAATGGACACTGAAGATGAGGCATACGCAAGATTAGAGGATTTTGCAAGTTAGTTTTAAGTTAGAATTAATTTATAGTATAAATAATGTATTAGCATAAGGAGCTATCTTTAGTAATCTGTTTACAGTAGATAGTTCTTTTTATTTTGCCATTTTATTTACATAATGTATGTTATGGCTTATTTTGACTTGTATTTATGTTATAATTATTTAGAACATAAGTTTTGTAAACAAAAATATAAACGATTTTAAAATAAAAATAAAAAATTAAGTTGTAGACGTACATATAAAAAATATGTTAGAGATATTGGGGAAGGACGTTATTTATGATAATCTTGGGAATAGATCCAGGGATAGCTATAGTTGGATATGGAGTAGTAGAGTACAAAAACAATAAATTTACTCCTATTGACTACGGAGCTGTTACTACACCAGCACACATGGACGTATCTAGAAGACTAGAGCTAGTGTACAAAGGAATAGATACGATTATAAAGAATTATAATATAGATGAAGTCGGAATAGAGGAACTGTTTTTTAATAAAAACGTAAAGACTGCTATTACAGTTGCACAAGCTAGAGGGGTTACTATGCTTGCGTGTTCTCATAATAACAAGCCAGTATACGAGTATACACCACTTCAAGTAAAACAAGGTGTTGTGGGATATGGTAGAGCACAAAAATCCCAAGTTCAACAGATGGTAACTGCATTTTTAAATTTGAAAGCTGTACCAAAACCTGATGATGTAGCTGATGCATTAGCTGTTGCTGTCTGTCATGCGCATTCAAATAAACTTGAAAAGACTTTGAAAAATATAGGGGGCAAATATGTTTAATTATATAAAAGGAACAGTTGAAGAGATCAACTTAAATTACATAGTTATAGAGAATAATAATATAGGATATGAGATTAATGCATCTACAAACACTATTGCAGATATGAGAGTTGGAAAGGAAGCTAAGATATACACAAAGTTAATAGTTAGAGAAGATGACTTAAACATATGTGGATTTTCTACTAAAGAAGAGCTTAGAATGTTTGAACTTTTGACTTCAGTTTCCAAGATCGGTCCAAAAGTGGGATTGTCTATACTTTCATTTTCATCTCCCGAAAAGTTAGGAGCATTTATATTAAGTGACGATATAGCAAACCTTTCAAAGGCGCCTGGAGTTGGGAAAAAGACAGCTGAGAGAATTATACTAGAGCTTAAAGATAAGATAGATAAAGAAAGTGTGGCATTTGAACCGACACTATTCTCTGAAAAGCCTATACTTGTTTCTCAAGATGAGGCTGTTGAAGCACTTGTCGCTCTTGGTTACAGCCCTATGGAATCAAAAGAGGCTGTACAAAAATGTAAAAAAGATGGTCTAAATACTGAGGATATAATAAAGAAATCTCTAAGCTATTTAATGACCAAGTAAAAGCTGATCTAGAAGGGGGGAGAAGTTATGAACGAATTTGATGACGAAAATAGAATAATCACATCTTCTATGCAGACAGATGATGTTGATATAGAAAACAGTTTAAGACCGAAGACACTTGAAGAATATTTGGGGCAAGAAAAATCCAAAGAACAGCTTAGCATATTTATTCAAGCCGCAAAGTCTAGAAACGAACAACTTGACCATGTTCTTCTGTATGGTCCACCGGGACTTGGTAAGACGACTCTTGCAAGTATAATAGCCAATGAAATGGGAGTTAATCTTAGGATAACTTCTGGTCCAGCTATAGAGAGAGCCGGAGATTTGGCGGCTATACTTACTAACTTAAATGAAAATGACGTACTTTTTATAGATGAGATTCACAGGATAAATAGAAGTGTAGAGGAGGTTCTATATCCTGCAATGGAGGATTTCTGTTTGGATATTATTATAGGAAAAGGTCCTTCTGCTAGGAGTATAAGATTAGATCTTCCTAAATTTACTTTAATAGGGGCAACTACTAGGGCAGGTATGCTAACAAATCCTTTAAGAGATAGATTTGGTGTAATATGTAAGCTTGATTATTACACAGTAGATGAACTTGCGCAGATAGTTTTGAGGTCTTCTTCTATTTTGGATGCAGAGATTCATGAGTCAGGAGCATTAGAACTTGCTAAACGTTCAAGAGGTACTCCAAGGATAGCTAATAGACTTTTAAAGAGAGTAAGAGATTATGCTCAAGTTAAATCAGATGGAATAATTAGGGATGAAACAGCAAAGGATGCACTAGAGCTGCTTGGGATTGATAACCTAGGGCTTGATTACGTAGATGAAAAATTATTACATACCATAATAGAAAAATTTGGTGGAGGGCCAGTTGGACTTGATACTTTAGCAGCTTCAATCGGTGAGGATAGAAACACAATTGAAGATGTTTTTGAGCCTTATTTACTGCAACTTGGATTTATAAATAGAGGTCCTAGAGGAAGGTCAGCAATGCCGTTAGCATATGAACACTTAAATATAGAAAAGCCCCGTGACAAATAGCATAGTATCACGGGACTTTTTAAATTTATACCAGTAGTTTATATATCTATTTTTTGATATAATAGTAAGGTGAATTTTTTTTGAAAGGGAGTCTAGTTTTGAAGACAAGTGATTTTAAATTTGATTTGCCAGAAGAATTAATTGCTCAAGTGCCAATAGAGGATAGATCTAGTTCTAGACTGATGGTACTTGACAAAAAAACTGGCGAAGTAGAACATAAGATATTTAAAGATATAATAGATTATTTAAATCCAGGAGATTGTTTAGTATTAAATAATACAAGGGTAATTCCTGCTAGATTGATTGGAGAAAAAGTTGGATCTGGCGGAAAGATAGAGTTTTTATTATTAAAAAGAACAGAAGATGATACTTGGGAAACACTAGTAAAACCAGGTAAGAGAGCAAAAATAGGTACCAAATTCTCTTTTGGTGGGGGAAAACTAATCAGTGAAGTCATTGGAATGGGAGAAGACGGATCTAGAATAGTTAAGTTCAGCTACGATGGGATATTTGAGGAGATTCTTGATGAGCTGGGAAGCATGCCACTGCCTCCATATATCACAGAAAAATTAGAAGAAAAAGATAGATACCAAACAGTATACTCAAAACACAATGGTTCGGCTGCAGCTCCAACAGCAGGGCTACATTTTACTGAAGAACTTTTGGATCAAATACAGAAAAAAGGTGTAGAAATTGCATTTATTACTCTACACGTAGGACTTGGTACATTTAGGCCAGTTAAGGTCGACGATGTTTTAGAACACCATATGCATTCAGAGTACTATATGGTAGATAGAAAAGCAGCTGAAAAAATTAACAAAGCTAAAAAAGCTGGAAAAAATGTGGTATGTGTGGGAACTACAAGTTGTAGAACTGTTGAATCAGCTAGTGAAGAAAATGGCATAATAAAAGAGACGAGTGGTTGGACAGATATATTTATATATCCAGGGTATGAGTTTAAAATTGTGGACAGACTAATAACTAACTTCCACTTACCTGAGTCTACACTTATAATGCTTGTTAGTGCACTGAGTAGTAAAAAAAATATTCTAAATGCATATAATGTAGCTGTCGAGGAAAAATACAGATTTTTCAGTTTTGGAGATGCTATGATAATTAAGTAGAAAACTAAAAACCCATACTTATGATTATAAAAAATAAAGTTCTAGAAAAAGTATATATAATCATAACTGTAAATATAGACTATAAAATAAAAACCATTAAAATTAATTAAAATAAGGTCAAAAATGAAGGGGGGTTTCTATGAAAGAATTAGCAAAAAACAGTAATAGCAAAGTACTAAAAATTGCATTTTTACTAGAAAAACTTCTAGCAGTAGTTGTTTTACTTACAATATGCCTTGGTGTTATGGATATATTTAGACTTATATGGTTTGAATATATAACAGATTTTAAAAATATTGTTGAATACCAAACACTAAACAATATATTGGCACAAGTACTATTACTTGTGATTGGAGTTGAGCTAGTTATAATGCTATCACTTCATATTCCAGGTGCGTTTATTGAGGCATTGTTGTATGCAATAGCTAGAAAAATGCTTTTACTTCCTAAAAATGAAGGTATGATGGATGTTTTATTAGGGGTAGTTGCTATGGCCGGTCTTTTTGCAATAAAGAGATTTTTAATTCAAAAAGGAAGTTATATAACAGAGATTGACTCCATTGATGGAAAATGTGATGACAAGATTTTGGATGAAATCAATGTTAAATACGAAGAAGAATACGAAAATTAATATAAGTATAGAAGTTTAACAGGTAGTAACTAATGATTAGGAGAAATAATATATGTATGCAGTAAGATATGAACTTATAAAAACTTGCAAACAAAGTGGTGCTAGACTAGGAAGATTACACACGCCACATGGCGTTATTGATACACCAATTTTTATGCCAGTTGGAACACAGGCGACAGTTAAGAGCATGACTCCAGAAGAACTAAAAGAAATTGGATCACAGATAATACTTAGCAATACGTATCATCTGTACATGAGACCGGGTCATGAAATTGTTAAAAAAGCAGGTGGACTTCACAAGTTTATGAATTGGGATAAACCTATATTGACAGACAGCGGAGGATTTCAAGTATTCAGCTTAGGTCCACTTAGAAAAATTGTTGAAGAAGGTGTTGAGTTCAGATCCCACCTTGACGGATCAAAACACTTCTTAACACCAGAAAAAGCAGTGGAGATACAAAATGCACTTGGATCAGATATAATGATGGCATTTGATGAGTGTGCACCGTATCCAGCAGACAGGGATTATGTAAAAAAATCTCTAGAAAGAACTACTAGATGGTTAGAAAGATGTAAAGAAGCTCATAATAATACTGAGAAACAAGCGTTATTCGGTATAATTCAAGGTGGAATGTACAAAGATCTTAGAGAACAATCCGCTAAAGAAATTACTTCAATAGATCTACCAGGATATGCAATCGGTGGACTTAGCGTTGGTGAACCAAAGCCGTTGATGTACGAAGTACTTGAATACACAACACCGCTTATGCCAGCTGACAAACCTAGATACCTGATGGGTGTCGGAAGTCCAGATGACCTTATTGAAGGTGTAATCAGAGGGGTAGACATGTTTGACTGCGTGCTTCCTACTCGTATAGCTAGAAATGGTACAGCAATGACTAGCCAAGGTAAAGTAGTAGTTAGAAATGCAAGTTATGCAGAAGACTTTACTACGTTAGATCCAGAGTGTAGTTGTTATACATGTCAAAATTACACAAAAGCTTATATAAGACATTTAGTTAAGACTAATGAAATCTTAGGGGCTAGACTTATAACTACACACAATTTACACTTCCTACTAGATCTTATGGCTAAAGTAAGAGA
The DNA here is from genome assembly GCF_018917235.1 of Metaclostridioides mangenotii. Taxonomy (GTDB): domain Bacteria; phylum Bacillota; class Clostridia; order Peptostreptococcales; family Peptostreptococcaceae; genus Metaclostridioides. Next base: position 87,009 of record NZ_JAHLOF010000002.1, on the reverse strand, counting down.
AGCAATCATTGAAGATAGGCTTCTGGATTTTAGAGAAGAGTTTTTTACAAAATATGGGTACGAATTATAGCGATTCACTATGAATTATTATCATTTTAATGTATAATACTCTATAACGCTTTAAAAGGCATAATTTAAATTAACAAGATATAATTATGAAGAACAAGGAGTGAAAAGCATGCCACAACAATCACTATTACCTGTAATAGCCGTATGGGTAGTCGTATTTGGTTTATTCTATTTCTTACTTATGAGACCTCAAAAGAAAAGAGATAAGCAGTTAAAAGAAATGAGAGAAAGCCTTCAAGTAGGAGACAAAGTTACTACTATAGGAGGAATCATAGCTACTGTTGCTAAAGTTGATGATGACAACTTAACTCTTGAAATAGGTCCAAGCAGAACTAAAGTTCCGTTCCAAAGATGGGCTATAGGAACTGTTGAATCTAAAAAAGAAGAAGTAGAAGTTAAAGAAGACAAAGAAGAAAAGTAATTTAAACACCTCCTCTTGAATATATTTAATTCAGGAGGAGGTTTTTTAATGGAGAAATCAAATTATATTTTTAAAGGTCTTGGTTTTGCTTATATTATGACATTAGCTATACTTCTTATATACAGCTTGTTTTTGACGTTTACTAGCATGAGTGCAGAGACGATTACCATGGCGGCATCCTTTATCACAACTATTTCTGCAGCTTTTGGTGGATTCTATGCATCTAAGAAAATAAAGGAAAAGGGTCTTTTTTATGGCCTATTAGTTGGTCTAATGTACATAGTATGCGTATTTTTAACTGTCTTTCTCGTTCAAGATAGCTTTGTTTTTGAATCTACAATGTTATACAGAATCCTTCTTATGACTGCAGCCGGTGGAATTGGTGGAGTTTTGGGAGTCAACTTCAAATAGAGTTTCTCATAATGTCATTTTATGATATAATCAGTATAGCACAATGGGAATGGAGGTATAGTCATGGAGAAAAAACACATAAAAACTTTATCAGGAGCTACTTTAAAGCAAAGCGCTGAAAAAGGTGGATGCGGAGAATGTCAAACTTCTTGTCAATCAGCTTGCAAGACTTCTTGCACAGTTGCAAATCAAGAGTGCGAAAGATAGAGAAAGTTACTACATAAATGCTCGATCAATTGGGTAGTTGCATTATGCAATTTTGCGTTACGATTAAAATGTCGCAAAGTCCAGTTGACCGAGTATTTTTTTATGCAATTATAATTATAATAAAATAAATTTAAAATAAAATGAACCATTTCACTCCTTTAAACGTCTAATTAGTGAAGAGGCAAATAAGTAGCGCTGCGATTTGCTAGGGAAGGTAGGAAGCTAATTGAATAAAAATTTATTTATAGAGAAAGTTCTAGAAGCTGAACGTACTTTATATCATGTATCTAAAACAATTTTGAGCAAAGATCAAGATTGTGAGGATGCGGTTCAAAGTGCAATTTTAAAAGCTTATGAAAAATTAAATACATTAAAAGAAGAGCAGTACTTTAAAACATGGCTTATCAGAATCTTATTAAATGAATGCTATCATTTAAAACGCAAAGAAAAGCCCAATGTACCCTATGAGGAATGTTTTGAGTTTGTAAAAGCTGAGGATAAAGAGGACTATAGTGAATTGTATCTTGCTATAACAAAACTCCCTGAGCGAATAAGAATAACTGTTGTTCTTTTTTATGTGGAGGGCTATTCTGTAAAGGAAATTAAACAGATATTAAAAATACCTGCCGGAACCGTAAAAAGTAGGTTGGCTAAAGGACGAAAACTACTAAAAAACAAATTAGAGATTATGGAGGTAGATTATGAATAAAGACAATTGGAACAATATCTTTCCTGATCCACCAGAAAGTTTTCATAATAAGGTGAGTGATACTTTGTTTAGCTTGCGAGATAAAAAGGAGATTAGTGAAATGAATAATAGATCAATATTTAGAAAGATACCAATAAAAAGAGGGGTTTTGGTAGCTTTAGTTGCTACTGTGGCTGTTGGTACTACTGTACTTGCAGGCGGTAAAATAGCTTCTATAGTCGGCAGCTCTAGTACAATACCTACGTACTATTCAATGCCAAGTGCTGAAAAGATAAATAAAGATTTTAATTTTGAACCTAAGTTGGTAGAAAAATTTGATACAGGATACGAGTTTAAAAGTGGTCATAAAGTAAAAAATGAATTTTTAGATGAAAATAAAAATAGTCTAGGAAAACAAAACACTTTAGATATTGAATACGAAAAAGGCGATGACAACTTAAGTCTAGGACTAGCAAAAGGCAAATTAGGTGAAGAGTCTGATGGTGAAAAACTTCTAGAAAACTATAAAGGTATTGATTTAAAATATATAACTTACTTAAACAAGGTAGTACCAGCTGATTATAAGTTAACTGAACAAGATAAAAAAGATGAAGCTTCAGGAAAATATGTATTCAGTTATGGTAGTGATGAGGTGGAGGTTTCAGAGTCTAAACATTTAAGTTGGATGCAAGATGGAATAAGTTATATGTTTACAGCAATTGACTCAGATGTTACACAAGAAGAACTGGCTGAGATGGCTCATCAACTGATTGATTCTCTAAATAAATAAAATAACAATTTTTTAGATATATAATGTAAAAGGCGATAGCTATAATTAGCTATCGCCTGTTTTAGTTATCTTGTAAAGTTGTGAAAAATTAAGTTAGTATGGTATAAATATAATATAGAAAAAAGTCCGAACAGCTTTGGATAAATAAAAAAACCAGATTTGTACGGACTACATATAAAGAGGTGATTAGCTCGATATGAACAATAATTTACAAAAAACAGTATTAGTTGCTGATGACAGCCCAGAGATAATAGAGATAGTGGACATACTGCTATCAAATGAGGGATATATAGTAATTAAGGCTACCAATGGTCAGGAGGCTATAGATTTAGTCGATGAAAATGTAGATCTTATAATTTTAGATGTAGTAATGCCTGTAAAAAATGGATTTACGGCATGCAGAGAAATCAGAGAAAAAACCAATGCACCTATATTGTTTTTGACAGCAAAGACTCAAGAATCTGACAAAGTAATAGGTTTTTCATCTGGTGGAGACGACTATCTGCTTAAGCCGTTCTCTTATTCTGAGTTTACTTCTAGAGTTAAATCTCTTATAAGAAGATATTATGTATACCAAGGCATAAATATAGAAGAAGAACCTAAAGAGATGACTGTAAGAGATCTAAGTATAAATATAGACACCAAAGAAGTTAAATTAAAAGGTGAAATTATTTCTCTAACAACAATAGAGTACGATATGCTAGAACTAATGATGAAAAATAGAAAGAAGGTTTTTTCATCGAAGAATTTATACGAAAGTATATGGAATGAGCCATACTTCTATACAGCAAACAACACTATAATGGTTCATATAAGGAACCTAAGAAAGAAGTTAGAAAAGGATAAACGAGATCCTCAGTACATAAAGACTGCTTGGGGAAAGGGGTACTATATTGATTAAAAAATTAAAACCCTCTAGGCTAGGTTGGAAAATTCTATTTTATATCATTGTATCTATATTTGTAGCTTTTGCATTAAATGTACCATTTTATAACATGCTTGAAGGTGTTGTAAATAGTGCATCTGAAGAAAAACACTATTTTCAAAGCCATTTAACAAAGTTAGTAGAAGATCTTCAGACTTATATTGAAGAGAATGATTTAAAATCAACTGATGCAGAAATGGTATCTTACTGGAATGACGACAAATGGTATGTGTATATGAATATACACAAGGATAAAAAAATAATGTACGATACTGTAAATTATCCAAAGAAGGTATCTGATGAAGAGGAGCAAAGAGAACTTCAAAGCAACGATTTTATGAACAACTACACTTTAGAGTTTAAAGATACGACTGCGGAGGTAACAATAACAGCGTTTTTTAATGCAAGATTTCAAAACTTTATAAATGCTGCGTCGGTAGCTTTTTTAGCAGTAACTTTTATAGTGACATTCCTTTTGTTGTTTAGCCGAAAGATGAAGTATATCAAAAAGATTGAGCAGGGAATAAAGATAGCAGAATCAGGAAGCCTAGAGTACAGAATTCCTGTAAAAGGAAATGACGAATTAAGTTCCCTTGCAAACAGCATCAATGAAATGAGTGGAGTAATAACTGATCAACTTGTACTAGAAAGTGAAATGAGGCAAAAAAATAAAGATATGGTGACATCAATATCCCACGATATAAGAACACCACTGACATCTGTAATATGTTATTTGGATCTTATTGCGGATGGAAAGTACCAAGACAAAGAGCAGTTGGACAGATATATTGAAAATGCAAGGGTAAATGCTTATCAGATTAAAAAATTATCCGAAAACTTGTTTATTCATTTTGTATCGTCTCCAGGAGATATCGATTATGAATTCGAAAGAATCAATGCAAATGAATTTATATTCCAGCTGATTTTAGACACGACATTTGAATTAGAAGAGAGTGGATTTGAGGTCAAATTTAAAAATGAGTTACATAACCAAATACATATTGATGTAGATATAACCCAATTTAGAAGGATTTTCACTAACATATGTTCAAATATAATAAAGTATGCTGATAAAGATACACCAATTGAATTTTCAGCTAGAACAACAAAAAATTTTCTGCTTATAAAGCAGGCAAATCGTGTTTCTAAATCAAAAGATCAATCAGAAAGTTTTGGTATAGGTATTAAGAACTGTAAAGAAATAGTAAAAAATCACAATGGTTTCTTAAATATCTTTAATGATGAAAAAGAATTTATGGTTGAAATTGGCATTCCGATAAGCTCTAGAAAAGATTAAATTTTTTTAAAAAAAATTAATAAAAACCTCTAAAATCAAGCCTTTAAAAAAATTAAGAATTCTTAAGAATTATACTAAGTATTTCTAAAGATTTAGCTAATAAAATATTATATATAGCAGATAATATTACATAGTGAAAGAAATCGATTTAAATATTATTAAATCGAAATCAGTCGTAATAATTTATGGAAAACTTGCGAAACTATATTGCTAGTTATAGTGAGTGACAAAGACTTATAATTCACTTTTGCTAAAGAGAGGATGAGAAATATGAAAGTACTAATTCTTACAAGTAAATTTGGTATGGGACATCTTTCAGCATCTAATTCGTTAGCTGAAGAGATTGAGGATTTATATTTTGGTGCTGAAACAATGGTAGTAGATATATTTGAGTACATCATGCCAGAGTATACAGATACCATGTATAAAGCCTTTAATGTTCTAGTAAACAAAGGAAGCAAACTGTATAATTTATTTTATAGATTTACAGAAAACGGGAAAATAGATTCTACTCCATTTGTATTTGAAAATTTTTTAAAGAAGTTAGAAGATCTTTTAAATGAAATCAGACCAACTGTAGTAATATCTACATTCCCATTTTGTTCGCAGCTTGTATCAAGATATAAAGAAAAAACAGGATACAAAGTACCATTATTAACTTGCATAACAGATTTGAGTAGTCATTCAGAATGGATCAGTAAAAATACTGATTGCTACATAGTTGCAGATGAATATACTAAAAACGAATTAGTTGAAAAAGGAATAGATGTTTCTAAGATTTTAGTAAACGGAATACCTGTTAGAAGAGAATTTAAAAACATAAGAAGAATTTATAATGAAGATACAAATGACATAAATATAAATAATAAATTAAATTCAAATATAGCTAAATTGATAAAAGACCAAAACGAAAAAAATATACTTATAATGGGAGGTGGGCTTGGATTACTTCCTAAATCAAGTAAATTTTATGAAGATCTTAATGAATTAGAGGGCGTAAAAACAACAGTTATAACAGGAAACAACGAAAAAATGTACTACAAACTACACTCTATGTACAATAACATAGAAGTTGTGGGGTATACTAACCGTGTAGATAAATATATGGAAAAAGCAGACCTTATAATAACAAAACCAGGGGGAATTACTCTGTTTGAAACAATACATGCAGAACTTCCACTGCTAGTATTTACACCATTTTTACTACATGAGATTAATAACGCAGCTTTTATTCTAGATAAGAACATAGGAAGAGTATTAAGCAAAAATCCAAAGGAACATATAGATAATATAAAAAAAATTATTTATGATGACGAACTTTTGATTACTTTTAAACAAAACTTAAGATCTATAAAACATAATTTGGACGATTTTAAGCTAATAGAGATGTTGGATTATCTAGAAGGTGAGGCACAAGGAGAGTGCACTAGATGCATATAATAAATTTTATATTAATTGGAAGTACAATAATATTACTTTTATTTTTAGCACATTCAATACTACCAACATATTACAATAAGCTTTATAATAGAAACATAACAAAAAAAACAAAAGGGAAAAAAAGGATTATGCTTACGTTTGATGATGGCCCTGATCCAAGATATACAAACGATTTATTAGACATTCTAAAAGATAATAACGTCAGAGCGACTTTCTTTGTAGTGGCAAATAATGCTAAGGGAAATCCAGATATAATAAACAGGATGTTAGAGGAAGGTCATGAGGTAGCGTTGCACTCATTAGAGCATAAAAACGCATGGCTTTACAGTTATTTTTATACTAAAAAAGATTTTTTAGAAAGTCTAAATATAATGAAAAAATTAGGTGTAGATGTAAAACATTACAGACCACCATGGGGACATACAAATATCTTCTCAGTCGCCTTTGCAAGAAAACACAACCTTAAAATAATACTTTGGAGTGTAATGGCAGAGGACTGGGAAAAAGATGCAACAGTAGAAGTAATAGTTGAGAGACTAAAAAGGAGAACTAGAGGAAACTCAATAATTTGTCTTCACGATTCTGGAGAAAACTCAGGAGGAGCAGAAGGAGCGCCAAGAAGAACCATTGATGCTTTAAAAATTGCGCTACCTGAACTCAAGGCATCTGGATTTAGATTTATCACACCAGAAAGGAGCTAACAATGGGCAAAAAAGTAGGAAAGAAGAAAAAATATATAATCTCAAGGGCAATTACTAAAAAAAATAAAAACAACAACAATAAATATATAGGAAGTCTGACATTTATGGTATTGCTTATGGCGATAACTGGATACTACATCTTCAAGGATCAATCATTTTCATCTTTGATAGGAGTTATTCAAAAAATAAACCCGGTTTATATATTGATTGGATTTTCTATGATGTTTTTGTACCTAGGTTGTGAGGCTGTCGGAATAAACCTGATAATGAAAACCTTGGGTCAAAAAGTATCGTTACTTAAAGGACTCGGATATTCATTTGTAGGATTTTATTTTAGCTCTATAACACCTTCAGCATCAGGAGGTCAGCCAGCTCAAGTTTACTACATGAACAAGGACAAAATTAACATATCCTATTCATCACTTACACTTTTGATTTTATCAGTATTTCACCAACTTGTAGCTCTACTTTATGCAGGTATAATGTTTTTAGTGAGATATTCATTTATAAAAGAAGATTTAGGAGCAATGAAGATACTATTAATCTACGGGGTTATTTCAAATGTGATTTTAATCGGTGGAATGATCGGTATAGTATTTTCTAAAAAATTTGTAAATACAGCTATTAAATTTTTAGTAAGAGTACTTGCTAAAGTTAAAATAGTAAAAAATATTGATAAAGCAATGGATACAGTCGATAGACAAATTCTAGAGTACCAAAAAGGAGCAGAACATATCAAAAATAATCCTTTTCTTATGTTTAAAGTTTGTGTGATAACAATAGTTCAAGTGACTGCAATGTTCTTGGTACCGTACTTTGTTTACAGAGCTTTTAACCTAAAAGGATACGGTGCATTAGACATAATAGCTGTTCAGGCAATACTTACACTTGCAGTTTCATCGCTTCCTCTTCCAGGAGCAGTTGGAGCAACTGAAACAGGGTTTTTGAATATGTTTAAAGTATTCTTTGTTGGAAGTATGCTAATACCTGCGATGCTAGTAAGTAGAATCTTAAACTTCTACGCATTTTTAGTAATAAGTGGGATTATTACACTCTTTATACATGTTAAGCAAGTAAGGAGAGAAAGTTCAAAGAAAAAAGTATATAGACTTGCAAATATAAGAAATTTTGATTTTAAAAAGTACATGATAAATAAAAAAGAGATACGTATATGAAATTATCGGAGTAAGAGAGAATAGCAATTTTAATTAAGAATAGTATATGAGTTATGGTTAAATTGATTACCATATCTCATATACTTTTTTATTTTGTTTTTACATTAGAAATGAAATTAAGTATAAGAGATGCTTCTATTAAAATGAGGCATCTTTTTATGTTCTTATGTTGAGCTTAAGATATGTTCAAAGTATTGTGACGATGTTGCATTTACTTTTATTTTAATTATGACAATGGTAAAATATAGTAAAGTAATATGATGTAGATTTACAAATATAATATAATCTTATAAATTGATAGCATGATGTTTAATTATACAAAATACGATTTTTCGAACGCTTTTATGAAAAAAGAGATAGCGATAATTGAAAGATGAATTTATATTAAAATGTTCAATAGAGAGATAAACGCAAAGGAGAAATTAATACAGTGAACCGAATTAGTGAAATAACGAAACGTGATATTTTTGAATTGTTTCAAAATGGAATAGATATTAATGTATTATGGGATGTAGAAAAAATCACTTACCCTTATTTTGGGAGATTGGAAGAAATTGATTTTCTTAAGAGGCTATATGATTTGAATAATATGTCAAGTAAGGACACAAGGTATTCTGATGCCGAAGGTGATATCAGGCAACACACAATCAATGATGACTATCCTTTTTGTTGGGTATTTGAGGATGAACGTTTCGGTTTGAAAGATGGAACTGATGAGGAATATTTGAAATTCATATGTGAGATATTTCATCCAGCAGTAAGGATTGAAAAAGAGCATTGGAAAGAGTTTTATGATAAAGTCAACCAGCTTTTGAAAAATGACATGTATGAACTATATCCTTCAGAAAAAATATCTAACCGTGATGTTTATAGTTGGAGAATATTCAGTCCAGAAGAAAACAATATGTTTATTCCATATTCTTTACGAAATGAAAAGGATATAAAAAAGAAAAAATTAGTACTATCAATTAAAAGAAACGTAAGGAATCAAATATATCAACTTTTAGAAAGATATAATAATGTATATCAAGAAACTGATGTAAATGGATGTAAATATTATGTTGAAACTAGAGAACAAGTTATATATGACATTAAGAAATTTTACATACCTATGTGTTATAATAGGAAAAATCAATATGTGGAAACTGATAACCTACAAGACTTTGTATGCTATAGTGTGCCATATTACGTAATAGATGTGATTGAGTTTTTTGAAAAATATAACTATGATAACAATTTTGAATCAGAAGTAAACGCTATGTTTAAATTGAATAATATTAATTTAAAGCTAAGTCATGGTAAAGTTGAAAATACATTTACCAGACAAATTATAAATAGTACGTTAGCACAGATACAAGAAGCAGGGCTTAAAGAGTTACTTCAAGAAGCTGCCAATTATTATGACAAAGGTAATATTAATATCGCTGTTGAAAAACTATGGGATGCTTTCGAAAGATTAAAAACGTATTATTCGCCTAATTTGGATAAAAAGAAATCAGTAAATAAAATAATTAGTAACATGAGTGGAAGTCAAGAGCATTATAAAGAGCTTTTCGAAAAAGAATTTTCTGAACTTACATCTATCGGAAATAACTTTAGAATCCGTCACCATGAAACAACGAAAATAAATATTGAAGATAATAGGCACTATGATTATTTTTATAGACGATGTATATCATTAATCTCTGTTGCTACTCAATATCTGCATAATGAAAAAACCTTCTAATAAAATTAATCTACTAATTTTAGATAAAGATTATTTATAAAAATAAATTAAGAAGTGTATTTATTGAGGGGATATTGAAAAAATATAATATTTAGGAGGATTCTAAATCAATATTATGGATATGAAAAAAGTTATGGTTATAATAAATGGTGAAGATAAAACTTTAGAAATACAGGATTTTACAGTTGATAAAAATAGCAATAAAGTAATAGTTACCTATAAAAGCAGCAATAAACCATATAAATATAATAGAGATAAAGTTGATATACTTGTAAATCCAAAGGTGATAAATCTTGAAGATAAAATTCTATATATTAACGATAGACCAAATTATGAAGCGAAATATATTTTAAATGATTTTGATAAATATAGAATATATAAATGTAATGGAGAAGTTGATGTTGTTAAGTCAGATGAATTTTATTTTGTTGATAAAAAATCAGAATATGATAATATATTAGATTATTTTAAAACAATTTCTAAATATAAAGAGAATAAATATGAAGAAAAAAGCTTTTTAGAAAAAGAAATGAATAAACTTAATTATGTTCATCCAAAAAGTGTACTTAGTATATATTTATCTGAAAAAAGTATTGAAAGTAGAAAAATTGATATTAATAGAGCCATCTTTCCATTCAGCTTTAATCTGAGTCAAAAAAAAGCCCTTGAAAATGCACTTGAATCTCCAATTTCTATAATTGAGGGACCTCCAGGAACGGGTAAGACACAGACTATTTTAAATATTGTATCTAATATTGTTACAATTCAAGGCAAAAGTGTGGCTGTTGTATCAAATAATAATGAAGCGATAAAAAATGTAATTGAGAAGTTGAAAAACCCTGGATATGGTTTTTTAACAGCTTTACTTGGAAAAAATGATAATAAAGAAGAATTTTTTAAAAATATGCCAATGCCTGAGGTAAGTGGTTGGAATATAGATAAAGAAGAAAATATATTATTTGAAGAAATTAAAAACCTCAATAGTAAATTGAACGATCTACAGGAAAAAGATCGAGAAAAATATCAACTAATAAATAAATTAAGAGCTTGGAAATTAGAACAGGAGCATTTTGAAAATTATTTTAATGCACAAAATGTAGAATATATAAGCAAATTACCACTTTTGTGTAAAAATCCAGATAAGTTAATGTCATTTATAGCAGAGACTAATTTTGCAAAAGATAATGGTAAAACTAAAAAAATATTATATAAAATAAAATTATTTTTAAAATATGGTGTTCTTGACTTTAAATATTGGAGTCAGAATGAGATATCTACTTTATTGTCTTTGCAAAGAAAGTTTTATTTTATGAAGATAAAAGAATTTGAGAATAGACTTAAACAGTTAGATAAAGAACTAGAAAATGCTTCCTTTGATAAGATGCTTAAAGATCACCAGGAATATTCAGAAAAGATATTTAAAAAAAGTTTATATTTAAGTCATGGACATTTAAAAGAATCTGAGATAACCAAAAAAGATTATAAGAATCATTTTAATGATTTTATAAAAAGATTTCCAATAATTTTTAGTACTACACATTCATTACGCGCTTCTATACCAGAAGATTATATGTTAGACTATGTAATTATTGATGAGGCATCACAGGTAGATTTGCTTACAGGGGTTTTAGCACTTTCATGTTGTAAAAATGTTGTTATTGTTGGAGATACAAAACAACTCCCACAAATTACAAATATAAAAATTAAAATTGATCCACCATCTAATAAGTACAATTATTTTGAGAATAATATATTAACATCAATGTTAAAGTTAGAAAAAAGTATACCTTGTGTGACTTTAAGAGAACATTATCGTTGCCATCCTCAGATAATTGAATTTTGCAATCAAGAGTATTATGATGGACAGTTAATACCTTATACTGATTCAGATTCATCCAATAATCCGTTGATTATTTATAAGACATCAAAAGGAAATCATATGAGAAAAATTACAAATGGTGACGCTAAAGGAACCTACAATCAACGTGAACTTGATGTAATTAAAGAAGAAGTTTTGAAAAATAAAGTAATTGATGCACAGAGTGAAGATATTGGCATTGTTACACCATATCGTAAGCAGGCAGATAAAGCAATGGAGTTGTTAGATGATAGTATTCAAAGTGATACTGTCCATAAATATCAAGGACGTGAAAAAAAATCAATAATTATGTCTACCGTATTAGACAAATCATGCCAAGGTAAGATTGGAATTAATTTTGTCGATGATCCAAAAATAATTAATGTAGGTGTTTCAAGAGCTATAAAACAATTCGTTTTAGTTACGCATCCAGATTCGTTTTCAGAAAATGGGAAAAACATTAGTAATCTCATAAGATACATAGAATATAACACATTGGATGAAAATGTAATAAATAGTCAGGTAGTATCGGTATTTGATTTATTGTATAAAGAGTTTTCAGATAGATTACTCCCTATAAAAGAAAAAATGAATTCTAATGCAAAATATAAATCTGAAGAGGTTATGAGAGTAACTTTAGATGGAATATTGAATAAAGAACAATATAACTCTTATGGATATAGTCAAGGTGTATTTTTACGTAATTTATTAAAGGATACTAAATTGCTAACTAAAGAAGAAGAAAAATTTGTAAATAATAGATCTTCTCTAGACTTTATAATATTTAGAAGACAAGATAGAAGTTGCATTTTAGTAATTGAGGTAGATGGCTTTTCATTTCATGAAAACAAACCAGAACAGTTAAAACGTGATAAATTAAAGAATATTATTTTAAAGAAATATGGGATACCTATTTTGCGTCTGCCAACTAATGGAAGTGTGGAAGGATACAAGGTAGAAGATGCGATATCTAATGCAGAAAAAGAAACTAAAAATACAGGTTTAAAAAGTGCGCAACTGAATTAATCGGTTTTTATTTAAGTTGGAGAACCAGAAGATGGGTATGAATTTTATATATAGGTAGATTATGCAAAATTATCTATATTTTGATTTGTATAGGCATAAATAGAGATTAGGATAGGGGTTGACGCGACATATATTAAATGGATTCATTTTTTTGACTGTATAAATAATGGTGGAATTTCGATGTTATTTATTGATTTTATGTATTTCTGATAAAGGGAAAAAAGGGCATTTGTAAGGCCCAGATGAATTTAAATTATTTGCTGATAGTTTTAATGAATATTTGTAGAATATTATTTATAGCGAGTTTGATTTTATCAATTAAGACACAGTTTATTGATAATTAATAAAATACTTTTCAGATATTGGATATGATAAAATAAAAAGTATGAGAGCTTATAAAGACATCCATTATGTAACAGATAACAACAAGTAGAGAAGGTAAGAAGCTTAAGAGTAGAATATTATGAGTTTTATTTTAGAATATTTTTATATATAAAGGGAGATGTATTTAATGAGCGATATTATAACTAAACGCAAAGCAAATGCTTGTCTTGTATGTGGAGGAGAACTTAAGTATTTAGAAAAAGTAGAAAGTATGGTGTGTGGAATATGCCATATTGAATATACGAGCAATGCTAAATGTGAAAGTGGACACTATATTTGTGATGAGTGCCATAGTAAGAAAGGAATAGAAACAATAGTAGATATATGTTTGAAGAGTGAATCTACAAATCCAATAGAAATTGCAAAAAGTATAATGACTTTTCCATACATTTACATGCATGGACCAGAACACCATATATTAGTTGGTGCCAGCCTTTTAACAGCTTATTCAAATAGCGGTGGAGAAATTAACTTAGAAGAGTCGTTAAAAGAAATGGTAGTTAGAGGTAAGCAAGTTCCAGGAGGTTTTTGTGGTATGCATGGATGTTGTGGAGCGGCCGTGAGTACAGGAATTTACTACAGTATTATAACTCGATGTTCGCCATTAAATAAAAAAGAGTGGCAGAATGCAAATTTAATGACAGCATCAGCATTAAAATCTATCGCAGAGCATGGAGGACCTAGATGTTGTAAAAGAGATTTATTTTTAGCTATTATTGAAGCTGTAAAGAATACTGAAAAGTTTAAAGATATAAAAATGGAGGTTCCAGAAAACATTGTTTGTGGATTTTTTAGAGAAAATAATGAGTGTATAAAAGAAGATTGCTTATTTTACTATAAAAAGACAGCTATGTAACGATACCGAATTGTTTAGAAGAGTGCTAATTAAGCGCTACAATAAATGCAAATATGAGATAAAATTATATAGGGATGCAAGTTATCAATATTTGACTCTTTCTTATAAATTATCAATTAAAAACTAAATAATAAATCTAAGTTATTAATATATACAAAAATGCCTTACAATTTGTTTGATATGGTCGACGATAATTGGTATAATTTGAGTAAAATTGAGGAAAGCAGTTCAAATTTAAATTGTGAGGGTAGACTTTATGAAAAAAATATTAGTAACTTTATTGGTGTTGTTTTCGGTTTTAACAGTGGGGTGTACTGAAAAAAGTGATGGAGTAGAGACGTTGTCAAAAAAGGAATATGCAGAGAGACTTAGTTCAACAATTGATGAAATGTTTTCAAAGTACGGAAACGATTATTTAGATATTACAGAAAACTATGCAGAGATGTATGAGAAAAGCCCAGATAACTACGAGTACCAAGAAATTCTAGAAAGTTTTAAGACCGGCGAAATAAAGTACAAAGAAATGGGAGAACAACTTTCAAAGTTTAAAAGTAAAGACAAAGAGATAAACCAATTGCATGAAAAATTGATAAAGACATGTATTGATAAATCAAATTACTACAAAGAAATAGACGAGTTAGAAGACAAAATTACGGGTGTAGGAATAAAGGAGAATGTCAACGAACTAGAGATAGAGGCTGGAACTGTACCAGAAAACCTTATATCTCAAAAGGAATACAGTGATATTGAAAAAAGGATTTATGAGTTAGGTGGATTAATCGATGGCGTGACATTAGAAGATATTTGGAGTGAATTAGAAGTAGCATTGGGAGAAAACTTAGATTAACGCTTAGAAAAATTGATAATCGTACATATATTAGTAATGATAAAAATAGTGGGGGTAGTTTATGAAAAAAATCGTATGTTTATTAATAGTTGTGTTAATTTTTGTAGTTGGATGTGCTAAAGACAATATCGGGGATACAAAAAGTGGAGATTCAAATAAAAATAAAAATATTGAAACAGTATCTAAAAAGCAGTATATATCTAGGGTGAAATCAATAGTTGATGAAGTATCCGGAAAGTATATCAATGAGTTTGAGAATACTATAGATGATGTAGACACAGATTATGAATATTTAGGCCCCGGAGATGAAAAGTATGACTTTATGATCCAAAATATAAAAAATGATAAAAATAAATTTGGGGAAATGGCTGATGGATTTTCTAAATTTAATTCTAGAGATGATAAAATCAATAACATACACTATAAAATCATAGTAGCTTGTACTGACAAATCAAACGCCTGCAAAGAGAGACTAGAAATAGAGGATAAATTAAAAAATAAGAATGTAAAAGAATTGATTAACGAACTCGAGGAAGAGGCAGGAAATTATGATAAGAATAATCTTATATCTGAAAAAGAATACAATGAATATCAAGATAGGATAAAAGTTTTGGATAGTGAAATCAAAGGAAATAAAATATACAACTTATTCGGAGAGTTAGAAGCTGAATTAGGTGAAGATTTAGATTAACAAGTCCTTATAATATTGAGAGTTAAAAATAAAGAGTACAAAATTCAACCCCACGTATAATAAAAAATATGCAGCAGAAAAGTGATATAAGCTTTTCTACTGCATTTATTATCTATTTTTATTTAAAATATTACTACTGGTTTTATTAAATCTCTAGGTTTGTCCTTCATCAACATAAGAGCTTCTTCCATATGATCAAACCCATTGAATTTATGAGTTAATAATTTACTTGTGTCAAGTCGACCTGTTTCCATTAGAGAAACTAGTTTTTCCATACGTAGTCTTCCACCAGGCATAAGACCTCCAGCGATTACCTTGTGTCCCATACCGCAACCCCATTCAACTCTTGGGATTTTTATATAGTCTCCAGAACCAAGATAGTTCACATTACCTATACGACCACCAGGTTTTAGCATTTCTATAGCTTGGGCAAAAGTATCGTTATCTCCTCCTGCAATTATAACTTTATCAACGCCTTTACCGTGAGTCTTGTCCATAATTTGAGTAACTATGTCGCCTTCTTTGTAGTTTATTATATCTGTAGCGCCGTATTCTTTGGCAGCAGCAACACAGTTTGCACGTGAACCAACTCCATATAAATGGGATGCACCTCTTAGAGCTGCACCGGCAACAGCCATAAGGCCTACTGGTCCGATACCTATTACGCATACAGAATCTCCAAACTGAACATCAGCTAACTCTACACCGTGAAATCCTGTTGGAACCATATCACTTAGCATAACAGCATCTGCTACATCAATACCTTGAGGAAGTATAGCTAAATTTGCATCAGCTTCATTAACATGGAAGAACTCACAGAAAACTCCATCTTTAAAGTTAGAGAATTTCCATCCAGCTAACATACCACCCGAATGCATTGAGTATCCAGCTTGAGCTTCAAGAGAACCCCAATCAGGTGTAATAGCAGGAACAATTACTTTGTCTCCAGCTTTAAATGACTTAACATCACATCCAACCTCTACAACCTCACCTACTGCTTCATGTCCCAATATCATATCAGAACGTTCACCTATTGCACCTTCCCATACTGTGTGAATATCAGAAGTACATGGTGATACAGCGAGTGGTTTTACAATTGCATCTAAAGGACCGCATTTTGGTACATCCTTTTCGATCCAACCAACATTTCCTATTCCCAACATTGCAAAGCCTTTCATCTTCATATAGATAATCTCCTCTCCAATTGGTTAATTTGTAGATATGTTTGTTAATAAATTATTAATCTTTAGTTTAATAATATTGCTTTATATTTTGATTGTCAACATAAAACTATATAAAAAATTTCTATAGTTAATATTTATATATAGTTTAGTAACTAATTTGTGAATAACATAAAATTTAATATTAAGTATTGTGGATTAAATCGTAATAGATAATTCCTATTGAAGAACCGAATGATATTACTATTATATGCATTATGTCTAAGTCTCCGGGCTTTAAAATTTTAAATAATAAAGATAATGCAATAAAACTTAAAAATAATTTTACAAATTTTAAAATCTTTCTTTTTGATGTTTGTCTATCAACTATAAATAAAAGTATGACGGTAGTAAAAAACAAACTAGCTAAAAATGCAAAGATACTAAAAAGATAAATAACCAAAAAACGTTGAACTATATTATAGCTAATTTCAATGTCAAAAAACATTGTTAAAAACAATAGCAAAGTCAATATTATAAATGTAGAAGAAATAACTCTATTGAAAATAACCAATTTATTGCGACGAAACATAAAACACACTCCTATTATTTATCAACTTATTTATATTATTAAAAATTCATAAAAAGTAGTACTTATATACGGTGATTCTCCTTTTATAATTTAACAGCTTATACAAGTTTTTACCAGATTTATATTATTTTTAAAAAAATAAAATAAGCTGTTATTTCGAATAACAGCTTATCCACATTTTTTAAAATTTTAACGATATTAAATATTAAATATTAGAATTAAATTTATCTTCTAGATTTTCCAGTGATATGATCTATTGATATCTTTACAACATAAGTTTGTTTTGTTAGAGCATCTATGTATTTTTTGCCTTTATCTGTTTTGTTTGAATCGGGATCGTATTTATTAATAAGTTCCATAAGAGCAGAGTACTTTTCGTCGTCAAGAGCTTCACTAGCTGTTCCAAAGACGATTACACTTTCATAATTGGTAGAGAATTCACCTGGTAGTATTTCTGTATTTCTAACTGCGCTGAAAGAAACTTTCTCGTTGTTTTTAATGTTTTCTATTTTGTGACCTTCTCTTGCACTGTGAAAATATATAGCATCGTCGAAATAAACATAGCTAAGAGGTACGCCATATGGGTGTCCATTATCGCTTATTGATGACAGAACTCCATATTCACAGTTTTTTAAGATGTCTTTTGACTCTTTGATACTCAACATTCTATCTTTTCTTCTCATTTCTTTAAACATATGCAATCCCTCCAGTTTAAATTATGTACTATTTTATATTATTAGTAATTAATCCAATTATATCACGTCTTAATATATTAATAGATTAAAAAAATTTATAGATTATTGATTATATGAATGGTCAAATTGAATTTATCAAACAGTAATAAATATAGTATAAAATTTAATAAATTATCTTGATTAATAATAACCAATAATGATAATAAACAATAAACAGATGTTAAGTCTTTAATAAAAATATAATTGACTATAAATAATGATAATAAGGATGATATATAAATTTGCAAAATGATATAAAAAGCCATTGAAGGATATCCTTCAATGGCTTTAGTTTTAGTTTAATTTATTTTTAATATACTCCTAGCCAACTTATCGATACTGTCACTAAGTCCGACCAACTTACCTTCAATCCTAATAAGCAAGTACATAGACAAAGCAATAGGAAAGCCGACATTAGCAATCAAAAATTGTATATCCTCATACATACTACCACCAACCTATACTAACTCATAAACAGTAGTATCAGTCTCGACAACCTTTGCGCTAACCAAAGAAACATAATCCTTTCCATCTACTGCAAATATATTCTTATTTAAAACTAAACTCATAGTTGTTCTTATTTCTTCCTCAGTCAAATCAATCTTAGGATTATCAAGTGATATAGATACTGTTTTATCAGCCGAAGTTTTAAAACTCATAACTAACTTTCTATTAGTTTCCATAGCATACCTCCATATTTTATTTTACATTTTAATTACTTAGATAAAGTCGAATTGTCTATTCTATTTACTTTTAACAAAGTAAAATCTTGTAAGCCTATAGTAGATTCAACAACCTCATAAATATCGTCGTCAGTTGCGTCAGATTTTAAATTATTAAATGATTTACTTTTAACGACAGTCTTTCCTTTTCCATCAATACCGCAATCTAAACTAAGTTTTATACTAGATGTATTTTTAGTTGAAACAATAGCCATATATTACCTCCTAATTTTATTCAAAGTATGTGCACATTTACTTTGTATCTTTATAATAACAAGAAGTATATTCATGTAGTTATAACATGTGTTATCAAAATAAACTTAAAAAAAGTTTGTCCAACTAATTTATATTCAACTATTATCTAGAAAAGGCTAAAATATAATCAATCAATTGAAAGGGGGAAAATATATGCTGATTAAATTAAATGACATACCTAACAATTTTCATGCAATGATAGAGGTAATAGGAATAGAAAATTTCTTAGAGATATCAAAGCTTTATGGAGGAATTAATATGTATATTCCAATATATAGTAGCCTAATTAGACAAGCTAGGAATAGAGATATAATTGGAAAATACAATGGAGTAAATGTCAACGAATTAGCTATTAAATATGGCATAAGTGTTGTTAGTGTAAGAAGAATAGTAAAAAATATATAAATATAAATGAAAATGTATACAAAAATAGGTAGAATATAAATTATATAGAAGTGTAAATTACAAAGTTTAAAAAACATTTTGTATATCATCAGCGAAAACTAGACGTGAAATCCTATCAAAAATTAAGTAATTTAATGAATATGTATTGAAACATATAAAAGATAATATACTTAAGGGGGAGATTAGTATGATAAATATTAGTAAATTGATCAAGGAGTTTAGGGAAGATGATGTAAAAGCAAATGTAAGAGAAATTTTAAAAGTCGTAGGTATTGAAGACCTATTAGAGTTAAGTCAAAAGTGGGGTGGGGGGCATATATATTTACCTACTCAGGAATGTATACTGAGAAAATCACGTGACAGATTGATATTAAAAGAATTTAATGGGAAAAATTATGGAGAGTTAGCCAGAGAATTTCATATGTCTGAGACTCATATAAGAAATATAATTAAGAATAAAAAATAGTAATAAAACACAGTGAAAAACATAAAAAATAATTAGTAAAATTTAATTGTATTTCAAATTTAAGGAAATAAAAATGGTAAAATCTATTGAAATGGAGTAAATTTTAGTATATGATAGGTATGTGAGAAATACGAGAAACAACGGTTAATTTACATAAAGAGAGATGTAATTAATATATTGTTGGGAGGAAACGAAATTATGAACAAGAAAAGAAACTTAGCAGTTGTTATGGCTGCTGCTACTGTAGCTACTTCTGTTGCACCAGTATTTGCTGCAGAGGTTAAAGATTTTACTCAAGATGATTTAGTAAAAGAGGTTGAGAAGTTATTAAATACTAAATATTCTGATCCAGCTGAAACTAATGGCGATGGAGAAGTTGAGTCTGGTAAAGAATACAGAAGATCAGTATACAAAATTGAAGAGCTTGATAAAGACAATAAAGTAATACCTAATTCTAGAATAACAGATATACATGATTTAAAATCACAAATGGAGCAAGCAGATTTAGAAGACAGAGATTTTCATGTTCTAGTTACTGATAAAGGACATAATACTGTAAATGGATCTATAACAAAACAAGAATATACTAAATATGAATTTATAGATTCTACAGAATTAGCAAAAATTGCGACAGATTATGCAGGAAAAACTGCTGGTTTACCAGTAGGTGTAAGAACTGTTACAGCGCTCGATATTGATGGAGATGCAATTGAAGCAGCTGATTATTCTGATAAATTAGTTACTGTAGAAATGAAATTATTAAGTGGAAAAACAATTGAATTTGCATCTGGTGATTATAAAGTTGATTTTAACAAACCAGTAGAAGGAAATGATGTTGAAGTAGATCCTACTACAACTGATGATAATGTTCTTTCGAGAATCAATGGATTCAAGAAATTAAAAAATGCTGAAGACAAAGAAAAATATATAACTAAAGCATCTTCAATTGTAGGTAAATATACTGTTGGAAGTACAACTACTATAAAAGAAAATCTTGATAAATTCTACACTTCAGAAGATGGTTATACAGACAAAGGTGAAGATTTAGTTAACACATTAATTGATGCCGATGCTGATCAAGTAAAAGGTGCAACTTATGTATTAAATGGTGCAAGATACACTATTAAATATAGTCAAACAGATAATAATAAAATAAAAACAGTAAATGATGGATATGAATTAACTATAGAATTTACAGCTAAAAAAGGTTCTGATAATGAGAAACCAGTTAAGTATGTTTTAAAATCAGACAATAAAAAAGATTTAGATACAATAGTTAATGCTATAACTAACGGAACAAAAGTTTCTTCTGGAAAAGTAACATCTTTATCTGGGACAGACAGATTCGAAACAGCTGTTGAAATAAGTAAAGAAGCTTTCTTAGATTATAAAGAAACTGGTGCAGTTGAAAAAAAAGCTAAGGCAGTTGTATTAGTAGGAGAAAATGCAATAGTAGATGGATTAGCTTCAGCACCTTTAGCAAAAGCTGTTAGTGCACCAATACTATTAACAAAAGCTAATGAAGTACCACAAATGACTATGAAAGAAATTGAAAGAGTTGTAGATGAAGATTGTGATGTTTACCTAATAGGTGGAACTAATACAATATCTAAAGATGTAGAAAAACAATTAATCAATAAATTGAACGCCAATGTTGTAAGAGTATCTGGAGAAGATAGATATGCTACTTCTGCAGAGATAGCTGATGAATTACAAGACCATTTAGATGGATCTAAACAAGAGACTGCTTACGTTGTTGGTGGTGATGGATTGGCTGATGCTATGAGTGTTGCATCTATTGCAGCTGAAAAGAATGCTCCAATTCTAGTTACTCAAAAAGATGCATTAACTAGAGATGTTAAAGATCAACTTAAAGATATGTCTGATTTAAAAGATGTTACAATAGTTGGAGGAACTACTAAAGTTTCAACAAAAGTATTAAAAGATATACAAGATGATAATAAAATAGCAGGTAAAACAACGAGATTATCTGGCGCAGATAGAGCTGATACAAATGCTGCTGTTTTAAATAGTCACTTTAAAACAAAGAAGAATACAATGTTTATAGCAAAGAATGGTTATGCTGGTGGAGATGGACAATTAATAGATGCCTTAGCTATAGCTCCATTTGCTGCAACTAAACAAGCACCTGTTGTATTAGCTGGTGATAAATTATCAAGTGATCAAGATGATTTTGTTAAGACTGTTGCTGATAAAAATGCAGCTAATAAATTATATCAAGTAGGTCAAGGTTTAACAAAAGACGTTATAAAAGTTATTGTAGACCATTTTGATTTATAAGATTTACTTATGAAATCTATGATATAGAAAAGATCTCTCTTAGGAGGGATCTTTTTGTTTATATTTATAAAATTCTTAACAATAAAAAGTACCTATTAAATAATAGGTACTTTATTTGTGAGAAATACTTAAAATAAGATGTAACCACTTTATTTCAAGTAAAACGATTATACTATATTTTCCATTAAATGTCCATTACTTAAATTTTTAAACAAGAAGACGTTTTCTTCAGGCTAAAAAAGAAGATTTATTCTAAAAATTAATGTATAATAGAAATTGTAGATTTTTTACAGGGAGGTAAGAAAATGTCGTTATTAGATAAAATTGTAGATAAATCGGATAAAATAGAAATTAAATCACTTAATCATATAGTAGATAAAATAGAAGCTTTAGAAGAAAAGATGCAGGCAATGTCAGATGAAGAGTTACAAGGTATGACTGCTATCTTTAAAGAAAGATTACATAATGGTGAAACACTTGATGATATTTTAGCAGAAGCTTTTGCTGTTGCAAGAGAAGCTAGTAGAAGAATACTAGGTATGAGACAGTATAGAGTTCAGCTTATCGGTGGTATTGTTCTTCATCAAGGCAAAATTGCAGAGATGAAAACTGGAGAAGGTAAAACGTTAGTTGCTATAGCTCCGGTATACTTAAACGCTCTGTCTGGAGATGGTGCACATGTTATAACTGTCAACGATTATCTAGCACAACGTGACAAAGAGCAGATGCAACCGGTTTATGAATTCTTAGGCATGTCCGTTGGAGTCATAATTCAAGATCAGGATCCAACTATTAGAAAAGCTCAATACAACTGTGATATTGTATACGGTACAAACAATGAGTTTGGTTTTGACTACTTGAGAGATAACATGGTTGTAAAAAAAGAGGACAAGGTTCAAAGAGATCTTAACTTTGCAATTGTCGATGAGGTCGACTCTATACTTATAGACGAAGCTAGGACACCTCTTATAATCTCTGGACCTGGTGATGAAAGTACTAGTCTATACGAACAAGCGAATGTACTAATTGAAACATTAAAGGAAGAAGATTATGAAGTGGATGAAAAGGATAACTATGCAAATTTGACTGAGTCAGGGCTTAAAAAGGCAGAGTCATTCTTTGGACTTGAAAATCTAACACACGTAAATAATATAGAGATTTACCATCACATCAACCAAGCTCTAAGAGCACATAAGCTAATGGATAAAGACGTGGACTATGTTATAAAAGACGGAGAAATCCTTATAGTTGATGAATTTACTGGTAGAATTATGGATGGACGTAGATATTCAGATGGGCTACACCAAGCTGTTGAGGCTAAAGAGAGAGTTGAGATCAAAAACGAATCTAAGACAATGGCTACAGTTACATTCCAAAATTTCTTTAGATTATACAAAAAACTATCAGGTATGACAGGTACAGCCAAGACTGAAGAGACTGAGTTTGAGTCTACATATAATATGAATGTTATACAGATTCCTACAAACAGACCTGTTATTAGAGCGGATCTTCAAGAAAAAGTATTTAGAACAGAAAAGGCTAAGTACGATGCTGTTGTAGATGAAATAGAAAGAATACATAAGACTAGACAACCGATACTTGTTGGTACAGTTTCTATAGATAAGTCAGAGATGCTTTCTGAGTTATTGAAGAAGAGAGGTATAAAACATCAAGTGCTTAATGCAAAGCAACACGACAAGGAAGCGGCTATAGTAGCTAAAGCTGGTAAACTCGATTCGGTGACTATCGCTACAAATATGGCAGGTAGGGGAACTGATATTGCTTTAGGTGCAGGAGATAAAGAAGAAGAGGAGCAAGTAAAGGCACTAGGTGGACTTTACGTAATTGGTACTGAGAGACATGAGACGAGAAGAATAGACAATCAGCTAAGAGGTCGTTCTGGCCGTCAAGGTGATCCTGGGACATCTAGATTCTTCGTGAGTCTTGAAGATGAGGTTATCAAACTATACGGTGGTAAGAGTATAGAGAAGATAATGAGCCGAATGAAAGGCGAAGAAAATGATGCTCTTGAGAGTAAAAACCTATCTAAAAATATAGAGAGGGCACAAAGAGCAATAGAAGGTAAAAACTTCGAGATAAGAAAAAATGTACTTAAATAC
Organism: Metaclostridioides mangenotii; assembly: GCF_018917235.1. GTDB lineage: Bacteria > Bacillota > Clostridia > Peptostreptococcales > Peptostreptococcaceae > Metaclostridioides. Next base: position 62,742 of record NZ_JAHLOF010000002.1, on the reverse strand, counting down.
GATGATGTTATAAATCAACAGAGAAAGATAATCTACGGAGAGAGAGACAAAGTCCTTGACGGTGCTGATCTATCAGAAGAGATTCAAAAGATGGTAAGAAGCATAATAGAAGAGTCTGCTGAGAAGTACTTAACAAAAAATAGGGATTATGTAAGATATTTAAAATTCCTCTACAATGCGTTTATGCCTCTAAACACAGTACTTATTCCGGATATGGACAGTAAAAGTGTAGATGAACTTGTTGAGTATACTTACGATATATCTAAAAAGATATATGATTTTAAAAAGATGGTTACAGGTATAGATAGAGTGAAAACTCTTGAGAAGAGGATTTTACTTCAGGTGGTTGATTCATACTGGGTCGATCATATCGATGCGATGGATCAGTTGAGACAGTATATAGGTCTAAGAGCCATAGGTCAAAAAGATCCGGTCAAAGAATATGAGATCGAAGGGTTTGGAATGTTCGATGAGCTAAATAGAAATATTAGAATAAACACTGTTAAATATCTGTACATGTTTGACGATGCAGAATAACATATTTAATTAATATTGACTTTAACTTTAAAAAGTAAAAAATAAATAAAAAAGAGACCGATTAATCGGTCTCTTTTTTCGTGTGAGAAATACGGAAAAAAAGAGATGTTTTAAATTTCTTTCTTCCTATTAGCTATTATACTATAAAGATTTTCGGATGTCTATTGAATAATTGCTTTTTAAAAGAAAGATGTTACAAAATTGTAACCTTTTTTTCTCATATTAGGTTAATAGTGGTAAAATTGTTGAAAGCTACAAAAAAATGTAATATAATGAATTGATTAGAATAAAAAATAAATGGAGGTAAATATATGAATAAAAAATACCTTGCAGTATTAATGGCGGGAGCAACAGTAGCTACATCAGTGGCACCAGTTTTTGCCGCAGAAGAAAACACTGTAACAAAAGAAACTATAACTGTAAAAGAAGCAGGTAGTTTAATTAAAGAAGTAGAAAACTTATTAAAGATTAAATACAATGGTGATGGTGAGACTGTAGCTCCAGTTTATGAAATTAAAGCGGGTAATGAAGTTATCACTAAGTCAGATGACCTTAAGAAAATGATCAATGATATTCCTAATAATGCTCAGTTAGTAGTAACTATAAAAGATAAAGGTCATGCAAAGGATGCTGACGGTAAGTATGTATCAAAAGCTGTTGGATCATATAAAACATATGCAGATCTTTCAGGAGAGGTACAAAACATAAAAACTGCTAATGAAGTTGCTGAAAATAGAGAAGGTATATACAGTATAGCAAATGTAAGTGCAGAACTTAAAAAGAGTACAACTGATAAAGATATATTAAGTATAACTTTAGAGAGTAAAGCCAACGAATCTAAGAAAACTATTAATCTAAACATTGGAGATAACAAGGTAAACCTTAAAGCTAAGCCATTAGATAAAGATGGTAAAGAGATAGAGCTAAAAAATGAACTAGATTTAAGTACGATAGTTGCATTTGCAGATGCAGATCCAGAAGCTATACCAGATAAAGATATAAAAGAAGTTACTGTTAAAAACGGGGAACTTGCTATTGTAGATTCTTCTGATATATATGATGGTTTCAGATTATCAGCTAAAGGTGTAGAAATAGCAAAGGATAAAGATAAGTTAATAGGAGAAATTTCAGAAAAAGATGAACAAACAGGAAAATACAGCTATGTAGTTAAATACATAGATGCTTCTGGAAATCCAATAGAACTTACAGTTGAGAGTACAAGCAAAACGAATTTAGAGAAATCAAAAAACGCTCTAGCTAAAAATGAAGTAAAAGTAAATGTAGTAGCTGGTGAGGACAGATATTCAACTGCTATTGAGATTGCTAAAGAATCTGGACTTAATGACAATATAGTAATAGTAAACTCAAATAAGATAGTTGATGGTCTTGCAGCAACTCCATTTGCTAAGATGAAGTCAGCTCCTATAGTGTTAGCTTCAGACACTGAAGTACCACAAGTTACTTTAGATTACATAAAATCAGTTATAAAAACAAAGCCTTCAGCTAACATATACATAGTAGGTGGGGAGTCAGCTGTTTCTAAAGAAGCAGAAAAACAACTTACTAATATAACAAAAAATGTTGAGAGAATATCTGGAGACGATAGACATACGACTTCACTAGAAGTTGCAAAAGCTATGACAGAGACAAATCCAGCTACTAAAGCGTATGTTGTTGGAGCTAAGGGTGAGCCAGATGCTATGAGTATAGCTGCAAAGGCTGCAGAAGGTAATTCTCCAATAATAGTAAATGGTTGGTCAGGATTATCTAATGAATCAATGACTATGCTTAAAGACAAAGAAATCGATATAATCGGTGGATCAAATAATGTGTCTAATTCTCTAGAAAATGACTTAAAATTAGTTGCTAAAGATAGCAAAGTAGAGAGAGTTGAAGGAGAGACTAGACACGATACTAATGCAAAAGTAATAGAAAAATATTATGATAAAATAGATACTCTATATGTTGCAAAAGATGGATATGGAAACAATAATATGCTTATAGATGCTCTTGCAGCAGGTCCACTTGCTGCTGGAAATGGTCCAATACTTCTTGCGACAGATCAAATAACTGATTCTCAAGAGAATTCTATTAAAGCTAAAGAAGTTAAACCATCAAATGTTATACAAATAGGTAACGGAATAAAAACAGCTGTTTATACTAAATTAGCAAGTATATTAGGATGGTAATAAGTAAGATATCAGGGAACTAAGACTTAATAAACAGCGTAACTAGGCAAACAAATAAGACTCATTGAAAATTAACTTTAATTTCAGTGAGTCTTTTAGCTTCAAAGACTTATTTATGGCGGTGATTTTATGGGCAGTACGGCGATTTTAAAACCTTTATTTTTGAAAAAATCAAAAGATACACTAACTAAAGCAAGTAAATCTGTAGATGGTAGAGATGTATTAGAAGATTTAAACGATCAAGGTTCTAGCAGTGTCAAATACGGTAAAAGTAAAAAATCAGGTAAATCAAGTAAATCTAGTATATACAGCGGTGCAAAAAATAGGATTAAATCAATTGATGTTATAAGAGGATTGACTATAGCGCTAATGATAATATGTAATAACCCGGGGAATTGGGCGAGAATCTATCCTCAACTTAGACATGTAGAGTGGAATGGTTATGTTTTGGCCGACTTAGGTTTTCCATTCTTTGTTATTGCTTTAGGGGTTACTATTCCCGTATCGATAGATAGAAGACTTAAAAAGAAAGAGTCTATACAGAAGATATCTCTAAATATATTAAGAAGAAGTGTTATGCTTTTTATGATTGGACTGTTTTTAAACTATTTAAAGGATCAGGATTTAAACACTATAAGAATACTAGGGGTTCTTCAAAGAATGTCAATAGTATATCTGGTAACTAGCTTTACTTATCTACTTATGAAAAAAGCTAAAAAGAAGGATTTATTTATAATATCTTCAATGATTGCAATATCAGCATGTATAATAGTTGGTTATTACTTTGTAGCTAAACCTTATGGCTTCCAATTAGAGGGTAGTTTAGCGCAAAGGGTGGATATGTTTTTCTTTGATGGACATCTATATAATCCTAATTTTGAACCTGATGGATTTTTGACAAGTATTGTAGCTATATCTTCTGGAATGCTAGGGTGCAGTATGGGATGTATTGTTAATAATAAAAAGCTAGGAGAGTATAAGAAATTCTTTATACTATTGGCTTTTGGTATACTGATGCTGGTACTTTCAAAACAGTTCAATGAATATTTTCCATACAATAAGAAGCTGTGGTCTAGCTCGTTTGTTCTACTTACAGCAGGATATTATGGGGTTTTGCTTTCTATATTATATTTGATTTGCGATATTTTCAATTTAAATAAAGTATTTACTCCTATTATAGCCCTTGGAAGCAGTCCTATATTTATATATGTGTTGCTTGAGAGTATACAAACTTTATTTTGGAATAAAATGGTGACGTCTGATATTCCACCATATAATCAGATAATTTTATCGGGTGACTTCACTAATACTTATATAACACCTTGGGCAGGTAGTACTTGGGATTCTTTAGTTTTCTCCATAGGATATTTAATACTTTGGATGGTTATCATGATGTTTATATATAAAAGGAATATAGTTATTAAGTTATAGATCTGTTTTGGTAATATTTGTATAGACTCTCCTGTGATCCAGTTATGTAGGGAAAAATAACAAGCAATGTAAAAATTTGTTACTTTTATTCTTAATATATTACAAAAATGTTACAATTTGTAATTCATTGTGCTATAATGGAAAAAGATTAAAAATAGATGAGTAATTTAGGAGGGGGATCTATGAAAAAATTAAACAAAATTTTTGCAGCCGGAATATTATCTATGGCGATGGTGACACCAAATGTAGCTATAGTAGCTAATGCTAGTACAGTTGAGAATAACAACTCGGACTTAAATATAAATTTAGAAAAGAAAAGTGTACTTCTTGGGACAAAGTCAAACGCTAGTGTAAAATTTAAAGAGAAGCCGAATGCTGACAGCATAACGCTTAATTTTTTATGTTATGATATGGAGCTTGAAGCAACTCTAAACTACAATAGTGCGACTGGACAATATGAAGGTGTGATTGAATACAATAAAGATCCAGAGTACTTAAACGTATGGGAACTACAAAGTATAAAAATAAACAACCCTGAAAAATCTGAGGTTTTAAATAAAGAAGATCTTCAAAATATGGGTCTTAAACTTAGCGACTACGATGTAACACAAGAGTTTATTATAAGCAATGCGAATTCACCAAAAGAACTTCGCGCATTTACACAAAAGACTTCAGCTCCAGTAACACAATTATCAGGTGCTGAAAGATATGATACAGCAGCTGCTATAAGTAAAGAAGCATATCCTAATGGGACTAAAACTGTAGTAATTGTTAATGGAGAGGCTAGTGCGGACGGAATAGCGGGTACTCCATTAGCTACAGCTAATGATGCACCGATACTTTTATCTTACAAAAATAGTCTTCCAAGTAGCACTAAGCAAGAATTAAAGAGATTAAATCCAAATAAGATAATAGTTATAGGTGATGAAGGTTCTGTATCGGCAAAAGTTGTATCTGAAATAAAATCAACAGTAAATGTAACTTCGACAACACGTTTGGGTGGAAAAGATAGAATGGCGACATCACTATTGATCGCTAAAGAATTAGATAAAACTATTGATGTTAAAAAAGTTTACATAGCAAACGGATATCAAGAATACGATGCTTTAAATATAGCTTCAAAATCAGGACAAGATAAACAGCCAATAATACTTACGAATAAAGAGGCAATTCCGACAGAAACTATAAACTGGCTAAAGGGTGAATCTTTAGAGACAGCATACTTTATAGGTGGAGAAGCTAGTATAGATACAAATGTTATGCACCAAATGGCGGCGATAACTCCATCATACGATTCAAATTCTTCACAAAATATATACAAACATAGAATTCACGGAAGTGACAGACACGAGACAAACGCAAAAGTTATAAGCTACTTCTTCCCAGATGAGGAGTACAACGCGATGTTAGTTGCTAAATCTGATGTAATAGTTGATGCTCTCGCAGCAGGCCCTCTAGCAGCTAAATTAAAATCACCTATACTTATAACTCCAAAAACTTACGTTTCTGCTTATCATACTGACAATCTAAACGCTAAAAAAGCAAATAAAGTATACCAAATAGGTGGAGGAATGAGAGACAGTGTTATACAATCAATTGCTACGAGTCTTTCTAAACACAATACAACTCCAGATCCAGGAGGAGACGCTAAAACTGTAGTTATAGATCCAGGACACGGTGGTAGTGATTCAGGTGCTGTAAGTGGTGGATATAAAGAAAAAGTTTATACTCTAGATACTGCTTTAGCTACTACTGAATATTTAAGAAGTCAAGGTATAAATGTTGTTATGACTAGAGATACTGATAAGACAATGGCTCTAGGAGAGAGAACTGCAATATCTAATCAAGTGAAACCAGACTTATTTACAAGTATTCACTACAACTCATTTAACTCATCAGCAAATGGTGTTGAGGTATTCTATATGCTAAAAGATAAAAATGGCGGACTTACAAAAACAGCTGCTACAAATATATTAAACAGCATATTAGAACAATTTAGCTATACAAATAGAGGTATAAAGACTAGAGCTTTAAGCAGTGATCCAAGTAAAGATTATCTATATGTTCTTAGAAACAACAATTATCCAGCAATTCTTGTTGAGTGTGCATTTATAGACAGTTCAAAAGATATGGGACAACTTAACACACCAGCAAAAGTTAAAACTATGGGTAATCAAATAGGAAAAGGTATAGTTAAAACTTTAAAATAAGAAAAATAATTTATCAATAAATTGTAAAGTTTTGCAGAAAAAAATGGTAAAAAAGTTAAATAAATAAAGATGGAATACGTCGTTTTAGGCTCGAAATTGGTGATTTGCCTCAAACGACGTATTTTTTTTAAGAAACAATTTATTTACAATGGTGTTTCTTATATTGATAAAGTGTAGATATTTGAGTATAATATATGAATAAGTTAAAAATATAAACAATATTCCAATGATGGAGGTAGCGATGTCTGGATATATTAATGAAGATTATGAAATAGCTGAATTACAGAACTATCCAGGAGCAGATAAAGAGATTACAAGTGAGATTGACTACAGCTTGGTTAGAGGATCGATTTTTTTTGATGCATATCAAAGAGTACTAGACGTAGTCTTATCTTTAGTAGGGCTTGTAATTGGAATACCTATAATGTTGATTTTTGGAATTCTTATTAAGATAGAGGACAAAGGACCAATTACTTACAAACAAGAGAGACTAGGAAAATACGGAAAAAGCTTCTATATATATAAATTGAGATCAATGAGATTAGATGCGGAAAAATACGGTGCTCAGTGGGCAGAGAAAGATGATCCTAGAATTACAAAAGTTGGGAAATTTATTAGAAAAACTAGAATTGATGAGATTCCACAGCTATTCAACATTTTAAAGGGTGACATGGGTCTTATAGGGCCAAGACCAGAAAGACCAAACTTTACTGCTCAGTTCAATGAAGAAATACCTGGATTTATAAATAGGCTTGCTATAAAACCAGGACTAACAGGATGGGCTCAAGTGAATGGCGGGTATGAAGTTACTCCTGAAGAAAAACTTATAGAAGATATCTACTATATAAAAAATAGGAGTGTACTGCTTGATTTTAAAATACTCCTTAGAACTGTTAAAGTAATATTTACAGGAGACGGAGCTAGATAATTTTAAATATTAGATTACAATCAATGATTGAGCTCTTTTAAAAAGGGCTTTTTTATTGCTAAAAAAGAGACTATTAGAAAAGGATTTGAGAATTTATGATAAAGAAACTTTCTGCTACATTATCTATAGCTTTATCGATTTTTATGTTTTCGGGAGCAAGTATTAATGCTTATGATATAGCTAACAAAGAAGTAATAGATGGTAAAGTACAAGAAATTTCTACGGATTTAAATAAAAGCGTCTTTAAAAAATCTAAAGAAGTAATTCTTGTAAATGAAAAATCAATAATAGACAGTATTGGTGCTACTCCTTTAGCATATGCAAAAAATGCTCCTATAGTCGTAACAAAAACTGGCAATATAGGTCGTGTTACTAGAAGTTATTTAAAAGAACTCGGAGCAGAGAACATCACTATTATTGGTGGTTTATCATCTGTGTCTAAGGATGCAGAGAAAAGCTTAGAAAGAATGGGAATGACCGTAGAGAGAATTAGAGGAAAAGATAGATTTGATACTTCTCTAAAAATGGCTAGAGAGATTTATAGAACTAAAGGATTTGATAAAGCGTTTATTGTTAGCTCAAGTACAGGTCTTGAAAATGCTCTATCTATATATTCTTATGCAGCTAAGAATAATTACCCAATTATCTGGGCTGATGACAAAAACTTTGATAATGTAATGGATTTTTTAGAAGGTAAGAATCTCAAAAAAATATATGCAGTAGGAGAATCTGAAAAATTTACTGCTGATCTAGAAAATAGATTTGATAATCTTGACTTATTAGGTGTTATTAATAAATCTGACACTAATGTAGATCTAATTAACAGATTTTATAAAGATGAGGATATAAAAAAGGTATACACTGCAAACTTAGAATTTGGTAGTAGAGCAGATATTAATGAATATATTTCACTGGGTGTAGTAGCAGCAAAAGAAAACACTCCTATACTTATATGTAACGAGAATTTTAGTTATGTACAAGAAAAGTTTTTAAAAAACAATAAAGTAGACGAAGTAATAGAAGTAGGTGAAGAAGTAGGACCTTATAGCATACTTAACGTATTTATGAGCAGAGCCTTTGTTTCTACAGCTATTTTAACAATATTATTATTATTGGTTGCATTTAGAGGAATTAAATATGAAACAAAATAAATAGATGAGAGGGACTCTTTTAACTTATATACATATGATTTACGGTTTGAAGATGCTATTGAGAGTTTAACTTAGATAAGGAGAAGTAAAGATGTCAAAAACAGCTAAGGCAGCAGCGTGGATTATGATTGCGACGATGCTTTCTAAAGTATTAGGTTTTTTTAGAGAGCAGATTTTTGCAAATTTTTATGGTACAGGGATGTATGCAGACGTATTTGTACTAACATTAAACATTCCAGGATTAATTATTGCCATAATTGGATCTGCGGTTGCTACAACATATATACCGTTATACGTCGAAACTAAAGAAAAACACGGTCAAGAGGGTGCACTCAAGTTTACTAATAATGTTCTAAACCTATGCTATGTTTTAGCTATAATAATAGCTATTCTGGGGCTTGTATTTACTGAACAGTTTGTAACAGTGTTTGCTGCAGGTTTTGTAAAAAATCCAGAAAAGTTTCAAGCCGCAGTAATATTTACAAAGATAATGATATCAGGCGTATTGTTCATTAGTGGAAGTAAGATAATAGGATCTTATTTACAAGTGAATGATAGTTTTACAATTCCAAGTTTGATTGGTTTACCATATAATATCATAATAATTTCATGTATAGTATTGAGTGCTGCAACTCAGAATATTTATATTTTGCCAATAGGTGCACTAATAGCAATGGCGAGTCAGTTGGTATTCCAGATTCCATTTGCTAAGAAAATGGCTTATAAATATCAGCCTTATATAAATGTAAAAGACGAATCAATTAAGAAACTTGGAATATTAGTAATGCCAATGTTACTTGGTGTTTCTATAGGCCAGATAAATACTTATGTAGATAGATTATTAGCTACAACACTTAGTGATGGTAGACTGGCAGCTTTAAACTATGCGAGTAAATTGAATGATTTCGTTTTAGCTTTATTTGTTACATCTATAATAACAGTTATTTATCCAAAACTAGCTAAACTTACAAATGATGATAATGAAGAAGGATTTATAAGTACAATAGTTAAATCATCGAACTGTGTTATATTGTTAGTACTGCCAATATCTATAGGATTTATTATTCTTGCAGAGCCAATAGTTAGAATTCTTTTTGAACGTGGTAAGTTTGATGCAACTTCAACTCAACTTACAACTATAGCTCTTCAATTGTTTTCATTGGGGCTTTTAGCTTGTGGTATTAGAGATGTACTTTATAGAGTATTTTACTCTATGACAGACACGAAAACGCCTATGATAAACAGTAGTATTGCACTTACAATAAATATTGTGTTAAATCTTATTTTGATTAAACCTCTTGGTCATGCAGGACTTGCATTATCAACGAGTATTTCATCAATAATCACAGCAAGTCTTTTATTTTTCTCTCTTAAAAGAAAGAAAGGTCATTTTGGTGGAAGTAGGATAGTAAAGACAGGACTTAAAAGTTTAATTGCTTCACTTATTATGGGGGCAGTTGCTTGGTTTATATATAAAGAGCTAGCTATTGTTTTAGGGACAGGTTTATTAAAAGATATCTTAGCAGTCAGTGCAGCTTCTGTGTCAGGTGCGATTTTATACCTAATACTGATTACACTTATGAAGGTTGAAGAAATTGAACTAGTATTTGATATTGTTAAAAAGGGTAAAAACAAATTACTTAGAAGATAATGAAAGGATGATATGATGAACTACAAAGCAAAATATGAGGAGTGGATCAATTCTCCTTTTATAGATATACAAACCAAAAATGAGTTAAATTCAATTAAAAACGATGATAAAGAGATAGAAGATAGATTCTATAAAGATCTTGAGTTTGGTACAGGTGGACTTAGAGGGGTAATCGGTGCGGGAACTAACAGAATGAATATTTATACTGTTAGACGTGCCACTCTTGGGGTTCTTAATTATATCCTTAAAACGTACGGTGATAAAGGGAAAGATAGAGGAGTTGTGATTGCTCACGACTGTAGATTTATGTCAAAGGAATTCTCAATAGAAGTTGCCACTACACTTGCAGCTTATGGAGTAAAGGCTTATTTATTCGATGATTTAAGATCTACACCACAGTTATCTTTTTCTGTTAGACATTTAAATTGTGTAATGGGGGTAGTGATAACGGCAAGTCATAACCCAAAAGAGTACAATGGATATAAAGTGTACGATAGCAATGGAGGACAAGTGTGCCTTGATGTAGCTAATGAGATTATATCAGAAGTTAAAAAAATTGATGACTACAGTGAAATTCATACTGTAGATTTTCGTGCTTCAATAAAAAATGGTTCGATAGTTGTGCTTGGAGACGAAGTAGATAAGGCATTTTTAGATGCAGTTAAGAAACAAGTATTGAGACAAGATATAATAAATGAGTACAGCGAAAAATTAAAAGTTATCTATACTCCAATCCACGGGACGGGTAATAAGCCAGTAAGAGCTGTATTAAATGAAGTTGGATTCAAAAAAGTCGATGTAGTTAAGGAACAAGAACTTCCAGATCCAAGCTTCTCTACAGTAAAATATCCAAACCCAGAGGAGAGATCTGCATTTGATATTGCGATAAAGATGGCTAAAAAAGATGGGGCTGATTTGATTATTGGAACAGATCCAGATTGTGATAGAGTTGGAGTTGTAGTAAAAGATACAAGTGGAGAGTATGTAGTTTTAAATGGAAACCAAACAGGATCTTTACTTGTTAGGTATATAATAGAAGGGCTTGTATCAGAGAAGAAGCTAGATACAAATAATCCTACAATAATCAAAACCATAGTAACTTCAGAGCTAGGCGCTAAAATAGCAAACCACTATGGAGTTGAATGTATAAACACACTAACAGGATTTAAATTTATAGGTGAAAAGATTAATGAATTTGAAGCTAATAAAGATAGAACATTTATAATGGGATATGAGGAGAGTTACGGATATCTTATAGGTACACATGCAAGAGATAAAGATGCAGTAGTGGCTTCTATGATGATTAGTGAAATGACTGCCTATTATTTATCAAAGGGTATGAGTTTATACGATGCACTTTTAGATACATATAATAAGTTTGGACACTATAAAGAAGATCTAAAATCTTTTACACTTAAAGGAATTGAAGGTGTAGAAAAGATTAAAGATATAATGGAATTTTTTAGAAATTCAAAATTAAAGTCTTTAGCAGATATAAAAATTGATAAACTAAACGACTACGATAAAGGAATTGATGATCTTCCAAAATCTAATGTGTTAAAATATATATTAGAGGATGGATCTTGGGTAGCGATTAGACCTTCTGGGACAGAGCCAAAGATTAAGTTTTATTTTGGTGTAAACTCTGATGATGAAACTAAGACAGAAGACAAACTTAAAAAATTGGTAGAACATGTACTGGATATAGTAAATGCTATATAGTTGTAGTGGTGAGGAGAGAGTGTAGATGAAAATATACAATGTCATAATGGCTGGTGGAGGCGGAACTCGTTTTTGGCCACTGAGCAGACAAGAGGTACCAAAGCAACTTATTAATCTAAGTGGGCAAGATGCTCTTATTAACGAAACTATAAAGAGAATTGAAAACCTAGCTCCAAAGAAAAACTTATTCATAGTCACTAATGAGAGACAAGTAGGTGCTTTGAAAAATATAGTAAAAAATAAATGTATATGTGATAATATTTTACTTGAGCCATCTGCTAGAAACACGGCAGCAGCAGTCGGCTTTGCGGCGTTTAATATAATGAAAAAATATGGTGATGGAGTTATGTGTGTTTATCCGGCAGATCACTATATTAAAGATGAAGAAGAGTTCAATAAAGTTTTAGTAAAAGCAATTAATGTTGCTGCAAACAATGATAAACTGGTAACAATAGGAATTAATCCTACTTTTCCGTCTACAGGTTATGGATATATAAACTTTGATAGAGATGAAATAGTTGGGGAGAGTGCGTTTGAAGTCTGTGAATTTGTTGAAAAACCAAATTTTGAAAAGGCAAAAGAATATGTAGACTCCAAAAAATATGTATGGAACAGTGGGATGTTTGTATGGAGAGTATCTAAAATACTTGAGGATTTTAAAAGATACCTTCCGAAAGTTTACGAAAAACTTGAAGAAATCTCTGAATACTTAGGAACTAAAGATGAAGAGATAAAAATCAAAGAAATTTACCCTACTATACCATCCATCTCAATAGATTATGGTATTATGGAAAGAAGCAATGACGTTGCAGTAGTTCCGGGAGATTTTGGCTGGAGTGATGTAGGATCTTGGGATTCGCTTGGTTCTATATATCCCACTGATGAAGAAGGTAATATCAAAAGAGGTGATAACATCACTATAAATACCAGCAACTCGATAATTTATTCTGATGATAAGCTTATAACAACGATAGGATTAAATGATTTGATAGTTGTTTCTACTAACGATGCTGTAATGGTATGTAGAAAAGATATGGCACAAGATGTCAAGGAGATAGTCAATCAATTAAAAGAAAATAATAGACATGAATATATGTAAGAGGAGAGGTTTTAGTGAGAGCAAATAGTTTACAAAATAATAAAAACTTAATAATAAATAAAGGACTTTATACTCTGACTCTATTCATAATACTTTTAAGAAAGTATATGATTACAATTCTTAAATCGGATTCAAATGCTTTAAAAATTGTGCCCTTTCTATTTTATGGATCAATTGTATTGCTTTTTATTCAATTTATTATGAGGAAAGACCACAATAAAACGGAGATAGCACTATTTCTAATATCTTGCGCTTTGTATGTATTTACTAGAGAAGGTTCGATTTTAGTATTAATACTTTTAGCTATAAGTATAAGGGATATAGAAGATAAATACGTTGTTAAGAGTTATTTCCTTTTGAGTTTAGCATTTATAATTATTTGTATGATGATGTCAAACTTTTTACCATTTATTACTCAAGTTGAAGAGTCTCACTACAGACTTGTTGGTGGATCTTATGTAATAAGAGAGACTTTTGGATATGGAAATCCAAACTCAGTATTTCTATTAACACTGCCAATATATGCAGCATATATATTCCTTAGATTTGATAAATACAATATGTATGATAGAATATTACTTATAGTAATGACTGTATATATATACTTACAAACTATGAGTAGAACGGGTGCATTAACAGTAATAGGTGCTTTGATCTTTGTAGATATACTTAGAGCCGTAGATTTAAAAAAACTGCCGATTATTTCATTTGGTATAAAGATACTTCCAATCCTATTTTTAGGGATATCTATAGTCGTTGGAACTGTTTTATCAAATATTACTATTTTTAATAAAGTTTTAGCATCTAGGCCTCTTCACTGGCATGCTTACTTAGTAGAATACGGTTCAATGTTTTCGCTATTCGGTAATAAATATGATGAAATGGTTACAGTAGCTCATCCACTGGATAGTTCATACATTTACATTCTTTCTTTACTTGGAATAGTCACATTAGTATTTTTCCTATTCCTACTTTATAGAGGTTTAAGTATATTTATAGAAAATGATCAAAAGAAATACATAGCAGTAGTAATGATTTTCTTAATATACGCATTTGCAGAAAATATACTTCTTGAAGTTGGTTATAATTTTACAATTGTAATTCTTATTAAATATGTAATAAACGATGATAAAGGAAGATTTACATTTAAAGAAATGCTAAAAAGAAAATAGTAATTTGCCATAAAATTGATCGATTTATTGGATTTAGTATGCGGTTTTTTACTAAACAGGATGTCGTGTCCGATATATCGATCAATTTTGTTGATTTAATCTCTACTTTAGTGTAGAAATAAAGGAAGTAAAAGTATAAAATATTTTTAGACTTAAAAATTATAATACTTTTATAATAAACTAAAAGTATTTTATATTTTTATTGCAATAAGTAATGAAATATGGTTATTTAAGTTTGACATTTGAAAATTTGGGAGGAGAAAATGTTTATATCATTAATAATGCCTACTTTGAATAGGTTTGATGAAATAGATTTACTTTTGAAAAGTTTGGAAAATCAAACTTATAAAAATTTTGAGCTTATAGTTGTGGATCAAAATGAATGTGATAAGGTTAAATCTATTGTTGAAAATTATACAGAAAAAATAGATATTAAATATATTAAAAGCTATAAAAAAGGTCTAAGTTACAACAGAAATATTGGGATTGAAAACGCTAAAGGGCAAATTATAGCTTTTCCAGATGACGACTGCGAGTACGAATCAAATATTCTTCAGACAGTTGTAGATTTTTTTGAAAATAATAGAGAGTATAAAATTTTTAGTTGTAAGACAATGGATAAAAATAAAGTTGATGCATTTAAAAAAATGGCTGATGGAGTATGTGACATAACAAGCACAAATGTACTTGATACTATTACATCTATTACTTTCTTTGTGAATTTTGAGGATAAAAACTATACACTTTTTGATGAAAAGTTAGGTGTAGGTGGAGAGTTTGGATCTGGAGAAGAAATCGATTATATACTTGATTTGCTTAACAGAGGATTTAGGGGAAAATACTTTAGTGATAATATAGTATACCATCCAGCTAAGAAACACTCTAAATCTAAAGAGAAGTTTAAAAGAGATTATAACTATGGCAGAGGATTTGGGGCCCTTTGTAAAAAAGAGATCGTTTATAGAAAAAACCGTAAGTTTATTAAAGTTATGTTGTCTAAACTTACTAGAAATATAGGGGGGCTTATCCTAAGTTCGAATAGAGATTATCATAGTGCTACCATTAAAGGTAGAATAAGTGGATTTAGACAGTACAAGTTATAATGAGGATGGTGTTTATGGAAAAAGTAAAGTTTTTGGTAAATATGATTATTGCTTTTATTATTTACCCTTTTAACAAAAGTAAGTTTAAAAATAGGAATATATGGCTTATAGGTGGTCATTCAGGCGATATTTATAACGATAACTCAAAGTTTTTTTATGAATATATACTAGAAAACCATAAGGACGTAGAAGCTTACTGGGTGGTATGTAAAGATAGTAGTGTTAAAGAAAAAATACCAGGGAAAAAGTTAATTAAGGGAAGTGTAGAAAATTACTTGTATTATTACAATTCAAAAGTAATAATATTTTCTCATGCTCCATCTGCAGATATAGCACCTTACAACTTTGTAGTGCCTATGCTAAAAAGTTTTCATAATAAAGTTGTTAAAGTATACTTAAACCACGGAACAATCAGTTTTAAGAAAAGAAAAGCTATGGATTCAAGGTTTAAGGATATAATTGACAACCTTCTTAAAAGTTATGATATCTGCACTGCAAGTTCTGAATTTGAACAAAAAGTTATGATTGATGAATGGGGAATGAGTGAAGAGTCTGTTTGTATTGTGGGGAATGCAAGATACGACAATTTACCGACAAATGAAGCCCCTAAAACTAGGGATATTCTTTACAGCCCTACGTGGCGTGATTGGATAAAGTTTAATTCGGGTAAGTTTACAGAGACGAGTTATTTTAAAAATATAATGAATCTATTAAACGATGAGAGACTAAATAAAGTATTAGATGAAAAAGATGTAAATATCAAATTTTACCTACACCATCTAATGCATGAATTTATAGATGATATAAAAGAAAATATTACAGGGGAAAGAATAGTATTTTTAGATAAAGGTGTTACCTTAGCAGATGAAATAAGATCTTCAGCTGCAAATATTACAGATTACTCAAGTGTAGCAATAGACTTCTTATATATGAATAGACCAATACTATTTTATCAA
Organism: Metaclostridioides mangenotii; assembly: GCF_018917235.1. Classification (GTDB taxonomy): domain Bacteria; phylum Bacillota; class Clostridia; order Peptostreptococcales; family Peptostreptococcaceae; genus Metaclostridioides. Next base: position 46,593 of record NZ_JAHLOF010000002.1, on the reverse strand, counting down.
TTCGATGTGGATGAGTATATAGAGAAGGTTGATTCTTATATAGATTTAAGAAGTGAAATGTTTGGATATTTGTCGTATAATAGTAGTGAAGCCGTAGAAAAACTTATTGCTATCATTAATAATGATTTTCAGGTTATGGATAATCAAAAAAATGAAAGAAACAAGTTTTTCAGATACAATGACAATAAAAATTGTGAGAGAATATATAATTGCATATTGAGTAAGTTAAACAAATAATTTGAAAAATGGCGAGGAAGGTAATATGAATAAGAATTTAGTATCTATAATTACTCCCATGTATAATTCTGAAAAATTTATTGAAGGAACTATAAATTCGGTATTAAGCCAAACTTATCAAGAGTGGGAAATGTTAATTATCGACGATTGCTCGACTGATAATTGCTCTAATATTGTAAAGTCTTATATTCAAAATGATTCTAGGATTAAGTATATAAGGACAGAGACTAATCAAGGGGTGTCACATGCTAGAAATGTGGCATTAGAAAATGCATCTGGGCAGTTCATTGCTTTTCTCGATAGTGATGATCAATGGGAAAGTAGCAAACTAGAAAAGCAAATAGCTTTTATGAAAGAAAGCAACTCTGCTATAACTTTTACAGCTTATGAACTTATGGATGAGAACACTAACAAGCTGAATAAAGCCATTAGAATTCCTAAGACAGTTGACTACAAAAAGTTATTAAAGGGAAATGTTATGGGATGCCTTACTGTAGTAATTGATAAGACGAAGATAGATTTTGAAATAAAGATGAGTGGCGTGCCACATGAGGATTATGTGTTATGGTTATCTATACTTAAAAAAGGATATATAGCCTATGGGATAGATGAAGTTTTAGCTCTATACAGAAAATCGAGCACTTCACTTAGTGGTAACAAAATAAAAGCAGCCAAATGGACGTGGAATATATATAGAAATGTTGAAAAGATACCTCTACCAGTAGCTATATACTATTTCATAAACTATGGAATAAACGGTATAAGAAAAAGTTAGCAAGAGAGGAAGGCTTATAAATGCATAAATATAAAATCACTGTTTTTACTGCTACATACAATAGAGCTTATTTGCTTGAAAATGTATATAACGGTTTGAAGTCACAGACGTTGCCTCTAGATATGTTTGAATGGCTAATAATAGATGATGGCAGTGAAGACAATACTAAAGAATTAGTAGAAAAGTTTATATCAGAAGACATATTAAATATTAATTATGTATATAAAGAAAACGGCGGTAAACATTCAGCCATTAATGTTGCAACAAATCATGCAAAGGGAGAACTGTTCTTTGTACTTGATAGCGATGATGAAATTGTTAAAGATGCACTAGAAATAGTAAAGGATGAATGGGACTTAATAGAAAATAAAGATGGATTTAACGGTGTTATTGGGCTATGTGCTTACCCAAATGGAGAAGTTATAGGAACCAAGATGCCAGATAGAGTGAAAGATTGTCCATTTGCAGATCTATTCTTCAAGTACGGAGTAAAAGGTGACAAGACGATTATATTTGTTACGGAGATACTTAAACAGTTTCCGTTCCCAGAAAAAGAAGGTATAAACTTCTTGCCAGAGAGTGTCGTGTGGTTTGAAATGTCTAAATACTACAAGATAAAGTGTGTTAATAAGATTTTAAGAAAGAGCGACTACTTAGAAGATGGGTTAACTAAAAATATGTTCAGAAAGAGATCATTAAAAGGTAGGGCTCTGGAGTTTTTAATTTTAACAAACCAAAATACATATCCGATCAACAAGTATCCGTATATGTGGATTAAAAACTATATCAACTTAGCTAGATATTCACTTCTTTCTGGAAGTAATCACTTTAAAGAGATAGATGGGGTTTTCAATAAATTTATGTATATAATAATGTTTCCTCTCGGTTTCTACAAGTATTGGGGTCAAAGAAAACTAGTGTGGGAATAGTTTAATGGTTATAGTTACGCCAGTTGCTATATAAGGAGAGAAAATTATGAATGAACCTTTAGTATCGATAATTACTCCTGTATATAATTCAGAGCAGTTTTTATCAGAGACGATAGAGTCAATCCAAAACCAAACGTACAAAAATTGGCAGCTTTTATTGATAGATGATTGTTCTACGGATAATTCAAGTAATATTATCAGGGAATATCAGGAGCATGACTCGAGAATTAAGTACATTAAGCTTAAGAGAAATTCAGGGGCTGCAGTTTCCAGAAACAAAGGTCTCAGATGTGCCGAGGGAAGATTTGTAGCGTTTGTAGATAGCGACGATTTGTGGAATAGCAGGAAGCTAGAAAAACAGGTCGGTCTTATGCTTAAAGAGAATATTGGATTCACATTTACATCGTATAGATATATGAAAGAAGACGGTACAAAAACTAATAAAGTGGCGAGATCGCCAGAAAAAATAGATTACGGCGGATTGTTAAAAAACACAATTATTGGATGTTCTACTGTTGTAATAGACAGAAATATCTTAGGTGATTTTGAAATGCCTTTAGTTAGGAGGGGCCAAGATACGGCAACTTGGCTGCAACTTCTAAAAAAAGAAAAATACGCTTATGGAATTTACGAAGATTTAGTTTACTATAGATTAGTAGGGAATTCTATATCTAGTAATAAATTTAAAGCATTAAAAAGAACTTGGAACACTTATAGAAATATAGAAAAACTCAGTCTACCTAAGAGTATGTACGTATTCTGCTTCTATGTGTACAATGCAATAAAAAAGAGAGTTTGAAAAATTTTAAACAAATAAAGTTTTAAATTTTAATATAATTCTCAAAAATTTCATATAAGTAGTTTAATATAATAAAATGTTGATATATATTTTGTTGAGAGACAAATAAGTAAATGAGAAGTTACATTAAAGAACAGCGTTTAAGTTTTAAGAAGTCGGAGGAAAGCACAATGAAAATAGCTATTGCTGGAACTGGATATGTTGGATTGGTTACAGGTGTATGTTTAGCTGAGGTTGGCAACGAAAATATTGTCTGTGTAGATGTAGATGAGAATAAAATAGAGAATATGAAGAAAGGGCATTCCCCTATATACGAAAAAGATTTGGAAAAGCTTATGGTTAAAAATTACAAAGCTGGAAGAATCGATTACACTACGGATTACAAGAGTGCCTATGAAGATGCCAATTTAATTATAATTGCTGTTGGTACTCCAGAGAGAAGTGACGGTTCTCCTAATTTAGATTACATTAAGACGGTTGCAAAACAGATAGCAGAAACTGTAGAAAATGATGTGTTAGTAGTAATTAAATCAACTGTTCCGATGGGAACTAATGAAGAAATAGAAGTGTATATAAAGAAGAATTTAAAAAACAAAAATATAAAAGTGGAATTAGCGTCAAATCCTGAGTTCTTATCCCAAGGTACTGCAGTTAGAGATATGTTACATGCCTCGAGAATAGTGCTTGGTGTTGAGAGTGATTGGGCGAGAGAGACTTTAGAGAGTATCTACAAAAAGTTTGATCAACCTATTATAGTAACAAACAGAAATAGTGCCGAGATGATAAAGTATGCCTCAAATGACTTTTTAGCTTTGAAAATATCTTTTATGAATGACATTGCTAACCTATGCGAGGTTGTCGGAGCAAATGTAGAAGATGTTGCTCTTGGCATGAGTTACGATGATAGAATAGGAAGTAAATTTTTAAAAGCCGGTATTGGATATGGGGGGTCATGTTTTCCAAAAGATACAAAGGCACTTCATTGGTTAGCTGAACACAATGGTCATGAGTTAAAAACTGTAAAGGCGGCTATTGAAGTAAATGAAAGTCAAAAACTAAAGCTCGTAAAAAAAGCATGCAAGCTAGTAGAGAGCTTTAAAGGAATAAAAGTAGCGGTATTAGGACTTACATATAAACCTGAGACTGATGATGTAAGAGAAGCTCCATCCATAGTAAATATACAGTATCTACTTGAAAGAGAAGCAGACGTTACGGCTTTTGATACAGTAGGTATTGAAAATTCAAAGAAGATATTTGGAGATTCTATAAATTACTCTACATCTATAGACGAAGCCATAAAAGACGCTGAGATATGTTTTATTATGACGGAGTGGAAAGAGGTAGTAAATTACGATATAAACAAGTACAAAGAGCTTATGAAAAGACCGTTGGTTTTAGATGGTAGAAACTGTTATAATCAAGAGGACATGAAAAATGCAGGAATAGAATATTATTCTATAGGAAGGTAGTTATTATGAAGACTATTTGTTATTTAGCTGATGGATCTAATCCGCATACGCTAAAGTATTGCAGTTTTTTTAAAGATAGAGGATACAAAATACATGTCATATCTCTAAACGGTGGACATATGGATGGTGTTGAAATACACGATTTGGGATCTAACGTAGAAGAAGTAAAGAATGAGAGTGCATTTAAGAAAACTGGGTATCTAGGGTATGTAAAAGAAGTGAAGAGACTTGTAAATCAAATAAAACCGGATATTTTGCATGCGCAATACGCTAGTAGCTACGGTCTAATAGGTAGTTTAGTTGGATATCATCCATTTATAGTTTCTGTATGGGGTACAGACATTTATGACTTCCCTAACAATGGATTTTTACAAAAGCAAATAATAAAGCATAATTTTAGAAAAGCCGATTATATTTTTTCAAATAGTAGAGATATGGCTAAAGAAGCCAATAAATATACGAATAAACATGTAGATGTGACTTTTTTCGGTGTTGATATGGATAAATTTAAACCTATTGAAGTTGAAAAAAGTGAAGGTTTTACAATTGGAATTATAAAAAGTTTAGAAAAAAAATACGGTATTGAGTATCTTATTAAAGCTTTTAAATATATTAAAGACGAGTACAAAGGTAAAAAGATGACTCTTAAAATAGGTGGTTCTGGGACTCAAAAAGAAAATTTAGAATCTTTGGCTAGAGAGCTTGGAGTTGAAAAAGACGTAATATTTTTAGGAAGAATCAATCCTGAAAACGTAGCTGAGACTTTTAATTCATTTGATGTAACTGTATTCCCATCACTTAGGGAAGGATTTGGAGTTGCCGCTATAGAATCTGAGGCCTGTGAAGTACCTGTTATTGTTACTAACGTTGGTGGGCATCCAGAGTCATTAGATAATGGAAAAACAGGTTTAATAGTAGAACCAAAAGATCCTGAAGGATTAAAAAACGCAATCATAAAAATTATGGAAGACGATGAACTTAGATTAAATATGGGTAAGGCAGGTAGACTGTTTGTAGGAGAAAATTACGAAGTCAATTCTAACTTTACAGATATCGGAAAAATATATGAAAATATATTAGATAAAAATAATAACAAAAAATAATAATGTATTTTGTAAGCTATGCTATAATTAGTATAGCTTTTATTGTTCAATTAAAAGTATTTAGTTAGAAATTAGGGATAAATTTATAAAAAATAAAAGTCTTTTAAGCATAATATAGATGCAAAGGAGGTTGTATATCAAAAATGGAAAGAAGATTTAGACTAAAGAGAGATAGCTCAATTGCAATACTGATGAGAAAACACAGGTTTAGACAGTTTATGTTGGTTTTATTCGATGCACTGTGTGTATTGATAGCTTTCGAAATGTCATTTAATCTTACAAAATCATCAAACGGATTTTTAATTAAAGGAAACTTTATTCCATTAATTGTGTATATTTTCCTTCATATTTTTACGTTCATTGTATTTAGGTGCTATAGTACACTTTGGAGATATGCAGGAGAAGAAGGAATAATATCGATTTTTACGGCTACGTTTGCATACTTGATACCTGTTATTTTAATTCACAAGATTTTTGGATACAATTATTCCGCACTATTTTATGCACTTAATACGATATTCGTAATAATGTTTACACTTGGTTATAGAATAACATATAGAGCGATAAAAATTATTGCTAATAAAACATCAATGATGGATGGAATATCAAATGTATTAATAATTGGAGCAGGTAATGCGGGAGAAATGGTAGTTCAGGAATTAAATAGAAACCCTAGATTAAGAAAATCACCTGTAGCGATAATAGACGATGATCCTGATAAAAAGGGTAGAGTAATTCACAATGTGAAAATAGTAGGTACTAGCAATGAAATTATTGAAATTGCTGAGAAATATAAAATAGATGAGATAATTTTCTCTATAGCTAATATTGATAAGCAGAAAAAAAAGGACATCTTAGATATATGCAAGAATACGAATTGTAAAGTAAAAACAATCCCGGGAATCTACGAAATTATTGACGGAAAAGTTAATGTTAAGCATATTAGGGATGTTAGAATTGAAGATTTATTGGGAAGAGAGCCTATAGAAGTTGACTATAAAGATATTAGTAACTATATAGAAGGTAAGAGTGTAATAGTAACAGGAGGGGGAGGATCCATTGGATCAGAGCTTTGCAGACAGATAGCAAGCTTCAGCCCTAATAAACTAATAATACTAGATAATTACGAAAATAATGCTTATGCAATTCAACAGGAGCTTGTCAGAAAATATGGGGACAATCTTGACTTAGTTGTTGTTATAGCATCAATAAGAGAGAAGAGAAGATTAGAAGAAATATTTGAAAAATACAGACCTGAGATAGTATTTCACGCAGCGGCACATAAACATGTACCTCTTATGGAATTTAGCCCAGGAGAAGCAATAAAAAATAATATATTTGGAACCCTTAATACAGCAAAAGTTGCATCTAAATACAATGCAAAGCGATTTGTACTTATTTCTACAGATAAAGCTGTGAACCCTACCAATATTATGGGGGCTACAAAAAGAGCTGCTGAAATGATTATACAAACTATGAACGAAGAGAGTGAGACAGAGTTTGTAGCTGTAAGATTTGGTAATGTATTAGGAAGTAATGGAAGTGTGATACCTCTTTTTAAAAAGCAAATAGAGGACGGCGGACCTGTAACTGTTACACATCCAATGATAATTAGATATTTTATGACGATCCCAGAAGCTGTAGGATTAGTTATTCAGGCTGGCGCTATGGCTAAAGGCGGAGAGATATTTGTTCTTGATATGGGTGAACCAGTAAAGATATTGGATTTAGCAAATAACTTAATTAAATTTAGTGGATTAGAACCAGGTGTAGATATTAAAATTAAGTTTACTGGACTTAGACCAGGTGAAAAACTCTATGAAGAATTGTTGATGTCTGAAGAAGGTCTTTTAGAAACTGAACATAAAAAAATATTTATTGGTAAGCCAATAAACATAAATAGAGATAAAATACTAAAAATTTTAAAAGAGTTACAAAAGGTTACAGAGGACGAAGAGACGGATAAAATAGATTATTTGATGAAATCATTGGTTACTACCTATATAAGTGCTGAGGAGGCAAATGAGAGGGAAATAGCTATAACTAAAATTGATGATTAGTTACAATTTCGTCTGAATTTATGAAAAAAAGATAAAAAACTGCTTAAAAAAAGAAACAATAACCCCTAAAAAAAGGAAAAATTACAAAAATGTTACAAAAATGGTTGCAATTTTTTTATTCATGAGTTAGAATATTAATTAGTTGTTTTGAGAAAGTAACAAATTTGTAAATAATAAATGGGGGAAATTTTAACTATGATAATCAAAAGCAAAAAGAATATGTTTAAAAAGACAATAGCTATGCTATTAATATCAGGATTCGTACTGATGGAAGGAATGGCAGTTCAAGCAAATGCAGCTGAGGCTACAGATAGTAAAGAGCCAGCTGCAATTGTAAATGAATGTGACTTTTTAAATATGAGAAATACTGCTGGAGTAAGTGGAAAAGTTGTAGGTAGAATAAACACTGGAGACAAAGTAGATGTTTTAGATATGCATTACAATGGATGGGTAAAAATTCACACAATTGATAATGTTACTGGTTGGGTAAACGGAAAATACTTAACTATAAAAGGTGGAACACCAAACAAAGGTAATAGTGACAAAATAGAAAATATACTAAACCTAGCTTATAAGCAACAAGGAAAGCCATATAGATGGGGTGCAACTGGACCTAACTCATTTGACTGCTCTGGATTAACTTCTTATGTATATAAAAACGGTGCTGGAATAACTCTACCAAGAGTATCTAGAAGTCAAGCTACAGTTGGAACTTATGTAAATAGAGCTAATTTACAACCAGGAGATTTAGTATTCTTCGGTTCTGGTAAGAGCATAACTCACGTTGGTATGTACGTTGGTGATCAAAAGTTCATACATTCACCACAAACAGGTGACGTAGTAAAAGTTAGTAAAATGGATACAGGAAGCTACTCTAAGAGATTTATAACAGCTAGACGTATAGTACAAAACTAATAAACTACAATAATATACAATTACAAATACATAGTTAAAAACAACTTAGAATATATACAGTAGAGATAGATATCTCTACTGTTTTTTATTTTATAAAAAATATAAAAATGATATATATAAGCAGCAATATACTTATTAAGCAAAAAATACTAAACAAAATATCAGTAATTTTATTACTATTTTGTTTGGTAAAAAAATATTTACATAAAAACATATAATGATAATGAAATTCATTTACAATAAAAAAGAAATATGATATAATTTTTTCAGGCTTAAAGTTATCGCGGCAAAATTTTCTAATACTAAGGAGAATGATAATTATGGCGAAAATGATGGGACCGAGATTTAAACAGTGTAGAAGACTAGGTCTTAATGTATGTGGACATCCAAAAGCAATGGATAGAGCTGCAAAAGGAACTTCTAGAGCAGATAAGAAATTATCTCCATACGGAATCCAACTACTAGAAAAACAAAGATTAAGAGCTTATTACGGAGTTTTAGAAAAACAATTTGTAAACTATGTAAAAAAAGCTAATAAATCTGAAGAATCTACAGGTACTGCACTTATTCAACTTTTAGAGTGTAGATTAGATAACTTGGTGTATAGACTAGGTTTTGCTATTTCAATAAGACAAGCTAGACAGATGGTTGTACATGGGCATATACTTGTAAATGGTAAGAGAGTAGACAGACCTTCATACGGAGTTTCTATTGGAGAAGTAATATCATTAAGAGAAAAGTCTCAAAGCAATACTATGTTTAAAGAAAGTTTTCAAATTAATGCCTTTAGCCAATATCCATATTTAAGCAAAGATTTAGATAGTTACTCAGGTGTGCTTATTAAGCGTCCAGAGAGACAAGAAGTACCAATCGAAATAAATGATATACTTGTTGTTGAGTACTATTCTAAACGCTTATAATAATGAATACATGCTATAAAATCCATAATTAAAGATTGCATATCTTTACGCCTCATATATAATCAATTTAAATTAAACTCTTCTAAAAAATCACGGACTGCACGCCGTGATTTTTTATTTCAATAATATACTGATACAATTAGATAAAAAAATGAAACGTTGTTCGAAAATTTGGAAAAAATCAAAATGTTGATATTTCAATAGTCGTATATACATATAAATCAAAAGAAACAAAGATATTACAGAATAGATGTAAAAAGTTACAAAAGAATTACAAAAAAGTCTTGTAATTTTTGTGTGAATAGTATAGAATCATATTTATGAATTTAAAAAGTAACAAAATAGTAACAAATAATCGGGTGCTTAAGAAAAGTAACAGAATGATTACTTTTAATATATGGGGGATAAGATGATTAACATAAAAAATAAAAAATTTAAAAAGTTAATAGCGGGAGTATTGATAGCAGGCTTTACACTTTTAGAAGGGCAAGTAATTGCTACTGCGGTTGAAACAGATTCTCAATCAATGGTATCTCAGACAAAAGAAAGTAGTGCTCAGCTTAATGATAGTATAGTGGCAGCAAATAAAGAAAAGAGCTCAAAAGTAAAGAAAGTTCTAGATTTAGCATATGAGCAACAAGGTAAACCATATAAGTGGGGAGCGACTGGGCCAGATTCATTTGACTGTTCAGGATTTACTACTTATGTTTACAAAAATGCAGCAGATGTATCACTTCCAAGGGTTTCTAGGGACCAGGCTAAAGCTGGTACAAAAGTAGAGAGAAACAACCTTAAAGAGGGGGATTTAGTATTCTTTGGTTCAGGGGGAAGTATAACTCACGTTGGGATGTACGTAGGTGATCAGAAATTTATACACTCACCACAAACTGGGGATGTAGTAAAGATTACAAGAATGGATACAGGAAGTTATTCAAATAGATTTATAACAGCAAGACGTATTATCCAAGAATAACAATTTAACTTAGTCAATGTTTTTAAAATTAATATATACCTTCTAAGAAAAACAGCAGAGAATATAATTCTCTGCTGTTTTAATTTGTGTTTATAAATGATTAACATAATTGATAAAAATATTAGTAATAATTGTAAATATTAATATTAATGTCATTAATTGACATATAATATAGAACTTGGTTATACTTAGTAAGTAAGTGTAACAAATTGGTTACAAATCAAGAAATAAAATAATTACAAAAGAAAAACAGGGGGAAATAATATGAAGAAAATAGAATCGATATTGTTGGCCTTTATCTTGGTATTCACATCAAGTGTAGCTGGCGTGTCTGCGCAGACAACTAAAAGTAATAAAGAGATGAGAGCAGCATGGATATCAACAGTATACAATATAGACTGGCCATCGACTAAAAACAATGAATCTAAGCAAAAACAAGAGTACATAAACTTACTAGATAAATTACAGAGTACGGGAATAAATACTGTTGTTGTTCAAGTAAGACCAAAATCAGATGCAATTTACAAATCAACTATAAATACTTGGTCTGAATACTTAACTGGTGTACAAGGTAAGGATCCCGGATACGATCCCCTTCCATTCTTAATAGAAGAGGCTCATAAGAGGGGAATGGAGTTTCATGCATGGTTTAACCCTTACAGAATTACTATGGCTGATGAGAGTTTAACAAAGCTTCCAGCAAATCACCCTGCAATTAAGAATCCAGGTTGGGTTGTAAAACACGGTAATAAATACTACTATAATCCAGGATTACCAGAAGTCAAAAAGTATATAGTAGATAGTGTAATGGAAGTTGTAAATAAATACGACATAGATGGCGTTCACTTCGATGATTATTTTTACCCAGGAGTAAGCTTTGACGATGCAGATGCATATTCTAAGTATGGAAATGGTGTAAACAAAGATGACTGGAGAAGAGAAAATGTCAATGACCTTTTAAGACAAGTAAAGGCAGCTGTAAAGGCATCTAAACCAAATGTGGTATTTGGTGTAAGCCCAGCAGGTATATGGAGAAACAAATCAGCATCAGAGCCTACAGGTTCAGACACTAGTGGAAATGAAAGCTATGTAGGTACATATGCAGATACAAGAGCTTGGATAAGACAAGGTCTTGTAGACTATGTTGTACCACAACTTTACTGGCCTATAGGTCTAAAAGCTGCTGACTATTCAAAATTAGTGGCATGGTGGGCAAATGAAGTTAAAGGAACAAACGTAGATCTATACATAGGACAAGGTATATACAAACAAGGACAGAGTAGCTATGGTGGGCAAAATATAGCGAAAGAAATTGTTCAACAAGTAGAATTAAATAGAAAGTACCCAGAGATAAAGGGAAGTATGTATTTCTCAGCGAAAGATATTATTAATAGCACGTCATTACAGAATGATTTAAAGAAACTTTATCCCAAAGATGAAGAAGTAGCTCCTGAAAATGTAAAAGTTGAAAAGTTAGAAGGGGATACTAGATACGAAACGGCAGTAGAAATAAGTAAAAAAGGTTGGGCAAATGGATCTGACACAGTAGTATTAGTAAATGGTTATTCAATAGTAGATGGAATTACTTCTACGCCTCTAGCGACAACTAATGAAGCACCAACTCTTCTAGTTGAAAAGGATAAGGTGGCTACTTCAACAACAAATGAATTAAAGAGATTAAACCCTAAACATGTAATACTGATAGGTGGAGAAAATTCAATAGGGACTAAAGTAGAAAGTGTTATTAAAGATCTAGGTTCTGATATAACAATAGATAGAGTTGGAGGATCAGATAGATATGAGACATCTTTATTGATTGCAGAGAAAGTTGCAGAAAAGAACGATGTAAATAAAGTATATGTAACAAGTGGAATAGGAGAGGCTGATTCATTATCTATAGCTTCAAAAGCTGGAGCAGAAAAACAGCCAATAGTTTTAGCATCAAAAGATGATATAAACAGTGGAATTTATGATTGGATTAAAGATAAAGAAGTTAAAGATGCATACTTTATAGGAGGAACAGCAAGTCTTTCTGATAAGGTAATCTCTAAAGTAGATTCTATCGTGTCATCTGATGTTTCTAAGAATAGAATAGCAGGTAGCGATAGACAAGAAACAAATGCAAAAGTTATAGAGAAGTTCTATCCAGAGCAAACATATAGTTCAGTTTATGTAAGCAAGAGCGATCAGTTAGTTGATGCGCTTACCGCCGGACCATTAGCAGCGAAAACAAATTCACCTGTAGTATTACTTGGCAACAGCGTAAGTACAACACAAAGTACCGTATTAGATGCTAAAAAATCTGATTTAGTGTACGAAATTGGCGGAGGTATAAATAGAACTGCCTTAATTAGATTGTTAAATTTAATTGCTTAAACAAAGAAGCACTTTGAAGATAATTTCTTCAAAGTGCTTTTAATTTACTTGATTAGCTTAAATTTATTATTTGATTTTAACTTACTCATTACTTGAGTTGTACTCTTTGTCTTCAAATATAAAATCGTGTAGTATGCTTAGTGAATCCTCTTCAAATCTCAGAACCCATCCAGCACTTCCGTAAATACCGCCTGTACTGTGGACTCCATCATCAATAGGGAATTCAAATTGCTTAATATTAAAGTTTCCTATTTTAAGGACCTCTGTTCCTAGAGCAAGTATTTCGTTAGGTTTCATATTTGTCTTAACATATGGTAAAACAGAGTTCATAAGCTGAGGATATTTAGTAACTGAAAGATCTTTAACTGAGGTTAGTATGCTTTGCATAACCTCTCTCTGTCTTTTATCTCTTTCAAAGGCTGTGTCATTGTGTCTAATACGTGTGAATGATAGAGCTTGGTAACCGTTTAAAGTTTGCTCTCCTGATTTCTTAATATACTCAATGTCGCCTTTTTCGTTGCCTTTGTACCACTCATAAGTTTCTGGAATAAATTTATTCAGCTCTTTTATATATCCCTTTTCAACATTAACCTTAACCCCACCTAAAGTATCGATTATATACATAAAAGATTCAAAGTCTACAGTTGCGTAGTAATTGATGTCTATCTCAAAGTTCTGTTCGATAGTTTCGATTAATAAATCTGATCCTCCATAGACATTTGCATGTGTCAATTTTTGATTGCCATGACCCGGTATATCTACATAAGAGTCACGTGCAAGAGATGTTAGTTTGACACTTCCATGCTTGCCGTCGATTGTCAATATCATCATAGCGTCCGATCTAGATTTTTCTTCATCTGGCCTCGCATCTGTACCCATTAATAAGATATTAGTTATTCCTTCCTCGTACTTGTAGTTCAAATTGTCTAGCGCAGAATTCCCTATACTAGAATCGTGTATCATAGATAATTTATAATAAAAATATCCATATACTCCTGCTGGGAACGCTACAACAAGAATTGCCAGGAAGACAACGAATTTCTTAAGTTTTGACATATATATCCCTTCTTTCTGATTTTTCGTGGGTTTTAACAACGTACACCTAATTATAATAAAGTATGAGAATTTATTCAATAGAATATTTTGTAGCCCAATATGAATAATATATGAAAAAACAAAAAATATTCTATTTTTTATGTTTTTAAATAAAAAAAGGTAGACAAAAATGTCTACCTAAGTATTGTTGTTTTAATTTTATTCACCTTTATTATATTCAACATCTTTAAATATAAAATCGTGAAGTACTTCTAAATCTTCTGAGTCAAATGGAATTACGAAGCCCGAATTTCCAATTTTTCTTCCTTTGTCTATATCCATAGGGAATTCTAGCGACTTGAGATCCAGATTTCCGATACCTATAAGTTGTGTGCCAAGTGCTATCATTGTGTTAGGACTCATATTTGTCTTAACGTATGGTAGTAGCGAATTAGCAAGTCCAGGATATTTATTCTTAGGCAGATTTTTAGCCTCATTTATTAAAGCTTGTATTACATCTCTCTGTCTTCTATCTCTTTCTGCAGTACTATCGTTCTTTCTAATTCTAGAGAATGAAAGAGCCTGATACCCGTTAAGTTTTTGTTTACCAGAGTTTTGGATGTATTCAATTGGACCTTTATCCTTATTTTTAGACCATCTGTAAGTTTCTGGTATAAACTTGTTCAATTCTCTTATTTCGCTTTGTTTAACTTCGACTTCGACCCCACCTAATGCATCTATTACATCTATAAATGAATTAAAGTCTACAGTTGCATAGTGTTGTATATCTAGCTCAAAGTTTTGTTCAATAGTGTCTATAAGTAGTTCTGCTTCACCGTAAACATATGCGTGAGTAAGTTTTTGTTCACCGTGACCAGGAATCTCAACAAATGTATCTCTATTAAGTGATGTTAACTTTAGACTCTTGTTTTTATTGTCTATAGTAAGTATCATCATTGCATCTGATCTAGATTTATCTTCTCCAGGTCTTGCATCTGTACCAAGAAGTAAAATATTTGTAATACTTTTTTCACTCTTGTAATCATTGCTATTTAAAGAACCAATATTTATACTATTGTCTTGTATTGTTTTTAATTTAAAATAAACGTATCCATATATGCTAGCTGGAAAGGCTACAACTAATATAGTCAAAAATGCCACCAGCTTTTTTAATCCAGACAAAAAATTTCCACCTCTCTAATTGAATATACACGTCTTCTCAACGCTCATACAGTTACCACAGTTAATACATTTTGGTTTATACGAGTTGTTTTTCTCGTATGATTTTATCAATTTCGGCTCGCGTATAAGTGGCCTTGCCATAGAGAAGTATTCAATATTTGTATTGTTTAAAATATTATTCATGTTCTCTAAAGTTCTATTGCCGCCTACAAGTATCACTGGACATTTTACAGTTGAAGCGACCCTAGAAGCATCTTCTTTAAAATACGACTCGCCTTTAAATTTATAAAACTCGCCTCCACTAACTTCTATAGAATCAATACCAATTTTGTCCAATTCATTTGAAACGTAAATACAGTCTTCAATTGTAGCTCCTCCATCTCTATTGTCGCTGCTATTGATCTTGATACCTACATGAAAGTCGTCTCCAACACTTTTTCTAACTGCTTTGTAAACATCGAGAATTATTCTAGATCTATTTTCAATAGATCCACCGTACTCATCTGTTCTTCTGTTGTGGTAAGGATCTAAAAATTGGCTTAACAGGTACCCGTGTGCTCCGTGTATTTGCACTCCATCAAAATCAGCTTTTTTACATCTTAAAGCTGCAGTTGCAAACAAATTTACTATATTATCAATATCGTCTTTATCCATTTCTTTAGGTACCGTACCTTTATATATATTTGGAACACTGGATGGACCTAAAATTGTTCTCGTTTTTGTATTGTAGTTTGTACTAGAGCCACCGTATACAATTTGCATCATTATCTTTGAACCTCTGTTATGTACTGTTTCAACTAATTTTTTGTAGCTTTTTATTAAAGAATCATCATATATACCTAACATTCTAGGGTTAGGTTGTTCATCTTTAGTTATATATGCATAACTAGTAATAATAAGACCTACTTCTCCATCAGCTAGATCACTGTATAGTTCTAATATTTCATTATCAATTTCGCCATTTTCTTTAGCTCGATTTTCCCATGTAGCAGATCTTACAAATCTATTTCTTAAACTCATATTTTTCATTGATGTTTTATCAAATAAATTTTTCATCAATCTTCCTCCAATATATAAAAAAATCTATATTAATATAGTTTACTACACATTTATTCTTTGTTAAACGTATTTTGTAATAATTTAATAAATTATAGTGATTAATATAGTAAATTTGTGACAATAATGGGTATAAGAGGTGATTTTAAATGAGAATACCAAAACATGTTGGAATAATACCAGATGGGAATAGACGTTGGGCTACTAATAAAGGGATGACAAAGGACAAAGGATATATAAGTGGAATTGACCCAGGACTCGAAGCTTATAGGTACTGTAGAGATAGTGGATGCGATGAAGTTACATTTTACGGATTTACAACAGATAATACGAGAAGACCTGCAGATCAAACCAAGGCATTTACAGATGCTTGTATAAAGGCAGCAAATATACTATTAGATGAAGGGGCTGCGCTATTAGTTTTAGGTAATACTAGCTCGCCTATGTTTCCAGAAGAATTGCTTCCTTATACAAATAGAATAGAGGCAAGAGAAAATCAAATTAAGGCAAATTTACTTGTTAATTATGGATGGTACTGGGATGTCAATAATATTGCAGGTGCCCAGGGCATAAATAAGAACAATATACAAGATCATATACAATCTTCTGACGTGTCTAGATTGGACCTTATTATTAGATGGGGTGGAAGAAGAAGATTAAGTGGATTTTTACCTATCCAGTCAATTTATGCAGACTTTTACATTATCGACAATTTCTGGCCAGACTTTGAGAAGGACCAAATAAAAGAGGCTTTTGGTTGGTATGATACACAAGATATAACTTTAGGTGGATAAAATCTGCATTTTTAGAGCTTTTTAGTAAGATATCGTGTTGAAAAAAATTGCTCTTGGTGATAAAATATCATTAATATATCTTTATTATTTAGAAAATAAAGATTAATACAAAATTACTAAATTTTATAACTGAGAAGGGTGTTGGGATGTCAGAGAAGAAAAGCGACAACTTGAGGGGGAAAACTTCAAAGGGAAGAAAGAAAAAAAGAATAAATAAAAAGAAGTTATTGCTAGTAATTTTGATTACTGTTTTCTTTGTGTTTTGTATGTTTAAGGCATCTCAAGGTGTATCGGCGCTTATAAAGAATTACAACAAGGCTGCTCAAAAGACAGATCAAAAAGTTAAGTCAGATGAACAATTTGACTTAGGCGATGAAGAAGAAAATAAAAATAAGAAATTTACTGTCCTGATAGATCCTGGTCATGGGGGAAATGACAAAGGAACCCAGAGTAAACAAGACGAAAATATTTATGAAAAGGATTTGAACCTTGAAATTGCAAAGAAAGTCGCGAATAAACTCTCTAGGCAAAAAGATGTACAAGTATTGGTTACAAGATCAGATGATAAGTATGTGAGCTTGGATGAAAGAGTAAATACAGCAAAGAAAAACTCAGTTGATGCATTGGTGTCGATCCATTTAAATGCACAAGAAGGTGAAACTACAGCTACTGGCATTGAGACCTGGTACAGGGCTGGAGCAACAGATGGTTCAAAAAAACTAGCGGAAAGTGTACAACAGACAATGTTATCTTATGTAAAAGAAAAAGATAGGGGTATATTAGAAAATAACTTTGAGGTTTTAAGAGATTCAGATATGCCAGCCATATTGGTAGAATGTGGATTCTTAACAAATCCTCAAGATGAAAAGAAGTTATTAGACAAAAAGCATCAAGATCAATTAGCAGAAGGTATTATTCAAGGAATACTATCATTTTTAGATAATAAACAGACAAAATAATTAATAATTTGTATTGAGAAAGTTGATTTTAACATAATCAGCTTTTTTGTTATCTATGAAGAGTTTTGATTGGAGGGCAAGATGCACGGGGATAGAAATTACAATAAGGAAGATGACTTTATTGTATCTTATAACTATGAACAGGGATTAGATGAGGGGATAAGAAAAAGTTCAGGGGTATATTATACACCTAAATTTATTGTTGAATACATTATGGAAAAAACTTTATATAAACATGATATTATAGAAAATCCATACCCAAAGGTATTTGATCTTTCATGTGGATGCGGTAATTTTTTATTAGTTGCCTACGATGTACTATACAGTAAGTTCAAAGAAAATTTAGAAAGACTTTCTAACATATATGGTGAAAACTATTGGAATGAAGCAAATATTCACAACCACATAATAAAAAACTGCCTTTATGGTACTGATATAGACAGTGAAGCTATTAATATACTCAGAAAGTCACTATCAAATAAAACTAATGTTAACTATGAAGAAAGTATTTATAAAAAAAATATTCTCTGTATTGATGCTCTCAACTACGATTGTGATTATAAATTTGATTACATAATAGGAAACCCACCATATGTGGGTCATAAAAATATTGATAAAGAGTACAGGGAATTTTTAAGTCAAAATTATAGCGAAGTCTATAAGGATAAGTCGGATTTATACTTTTGCTTTATTAAAAGGATCGTAGAGCTATTATCTGATTGTGGAAAGAGCAGTATAATAACACCTAGGTATTTTTTGGAAAGCCCTTCAGCTAAGGATTTAAGAAAATATATAGATGAAAATATATCTATAGAAGAGTGTGTGGATTTTTTAGGAGCTAATATTTTTAAAAATGTTGGTATTTCAAGTTGTATACTCACATTTAATAAACAAAACCAAAAAAAATTTGACGATGTATATAGGACTTTAGACGAAGATATAGACATAAAAAAAATAAAAAAGCTTTCTATTTACATAAAAAGCGATAAATTTGAGCACTTAAAGATTAAGAGAAGCTATCAAGATGGAGATTGGATTATTGTTGATGAAGATAGTGAAAAATTTTACACAATGATTCAAAATAAATGCACTTATGAACTTGGTGATATCGTTGAAAGTTTTCAGGGTGTAATAACGGGCTGCGATAAAGCATTTATTTACAATAGAGAGGATAAAAGGCTAGATAAAGTAAATAACAGATTTATTAAAAAATGGGTGAAAAATAAAAACATACAGAAATACTGTGTTGATTCTAGTGAATTCAGACTAGTTTACTCAAATGCAATTGAAGATGGGGAGGAACTAGACTATTTTAAATCTATAATAAATGAATACAAAGAGAAATTGGAGAACAGAAGAGAGTGTAAAAAGAGTATTAGAAAATGGTATGAGTTGCAATGGGGTAGAAGTGAAGAGTTATTTGAAAGGGTCAAAATTATGTACCCATATAAATCGAGAGAAAATAAATTCGCAATCGATTACGACTTCAACTTCTCAAGTGCAGATGTTTATTCATTCTCAATAAAAGAGGAGTATTTAGATGAATTTTCATATGAGTATCTGGTAGGAATTTTAAATTCTAGTGTTTATGATAAGTATTATAAAATTACTGCCAAAAAAATGAGTAGAGGTATATACGATTACTATCCAAATAAAGTATTAAAGATGAAAATTTTTAAAGGAGAAAACTACAAAAAAATAGAATCTTTATCTAAGGAAATAATTTTTGAGATAAAACACAAATCTCAACACCGTATTCAAAATACTGAATACTTAAAGAGTGAATTAGATGAATTAATACTAGAGTCTCTGTGTTTAGAAAAGATAAATATGGTAAAATATAATTCTTAAATGTATTTATAAATCAAAAAAAGCTTAAATTTAGTAGGTGATGATATGAGAGGATTAGTACTAGAAGGTGGAGGTACAAAAGGAGCATACCAAATAGGAGCATATAAGGCTTTCAAATCATTAGGTATGGAGTTTCAAGGAGTATCTGGTACATCGATAGGAGCATTAAATGGAGCGTATATTGTTCAAGATAATATTGAAATTATGGAGGATATTTGGCTAAACTACGATTATACATACTTTATGAACATCGACGAAGAAAGCTATGAAAAAATCAAAGACATAACTTTTTCTACCAAAAATTTTAATAGCGTTTTAGAACTTATGAATAAGGCTAGAAAAAATCAAGGTATAGATATTACACCTTTGAGATCACTGCTAGAAAAAACTTTAGATGAAAAAATACTTAGAGATTCATATAAAGACTTTGGTCTTGTTACAGTTTACTGGGATAAAAGATTAAATCCTCATCAACTTTATATAGAGGATATACCAGAAGGTAGATTAATTGACTATCTAATAGCAAGCTCTAGTCTACCTATATTCCAGATGAATAAAATGGATGATAGACTGTATCTTGATGGAATGTTTTCAGACAACATACCAGTAGGTTTACTAAAAGATAAAGGATATGAAGATATAGTTGTAATACGACTTGTAGATGATATTATTGGAAAAATGAATTTAAATAAATATCATGATATAAATATTAAAACTATAATTCCATCTGAATATTTAGGCGGTTCTCTAAATAAAGATAAAGATAGTGTTGAGAAAAATATAAATTTAGGATATCTTGATACTATGAAAGCATATGGTAGATGCAATGGTGTTAATTATTTTTTTGATGTAGAGTACAAGTACGACGATGATTATTGTTTCGAAATGTTTAGAAGATTGGACAAAGAAACAATTGAAAATTTATGTATTCTTTTAAATATTAGAAAAGATCCTAATTTGAGAACGCTTATGGAAGTAGTAATACCAAAAGTGGGAGATATAGTAGGTTTACCGAAAAGCTTTTCATATCAAGATTTATTTTATCGTATATATGAAACTAAGCTTGAAGAGAATAGTGTTAATAGAGTTCAATTATACGATTTTAATAAAGTGCTAAATATTGTTAATGCAAACATTGATTCAAATAATGACATAATATCAAGTTTTGGATCTAAACCTATAATACCGAAAAATATAAGTCTTTTAAAAAAGAATAAAACATCAAAATTGTTGGTTAACAATATAATTAAAGGTATTAGTGGTAAGTGTAAATAGAAAAATGTTAAAATAGATATAATTTAAACTTAGGAGGACATAAAACTATGGAAAAAACAGTAAGGATAAAAAATAAAAGTGGGCTTCATGCAAGACCTGCGGGAATGTTTGTAAAAGAGGCATCTAAGTTTAGATCAGATGTAGATGTTATATCAAAAGATAGAAAAGTAAATGCAAAATCTATAATGGGAATAATGAGCTTGGGACTTTCGCAAGGAGAGGAAATAAAAATAGTAGTTAATGGAATAGACGAAGAAGAAGCGTTACAGTCACTTGTAGATTTGGTTGAAAACGAATTTGATGAAAAGTAAATAGATTGTCGATATCTTACAATTATGGGGGGAATTTCTATGTTTCTAAATGGTATAGGCGCTTCACCAGGTATTGCAATGGGAAAAGCTTTAGTAGTTGTGGACAATAAACCTATTATTGAAAAGAAAATTGTGGACAATGTAGACTATGAAATTGACAGACTTGATAGAGCAGTAGAAATTTCTAAATACGAGATGGAAGAACTTAAAAATAAGGCTTCAAAAGAATTGCCATATGATGAAGCTGAATTAGTTAGAAACCATCTCTCAATACTTGATAATTCTGATTTGATTGTTTCATCAAAAGAGAGAATTTATAAAGAAAAAGTAAATGCAGAGTATGCATTAATCCAAGCTAAAGAGCTATTTGTAACAATGTTTGAGTCTATGGGCAACACATACACATCAGAGAGGGCATTTGATATCAAAAGTGCAACTGAGAGATTAATTAAACACTTACAGGGTTTAGAAGTCATCGATATTTCTTTAATAGAAGAAGATACTGTCTTAATAAGTGATAAATTTGGTATTAGTGATTTAAATCTTATAAATGAAGACATGGTAGTAGGTGTTTTAAGTAATTTTGGTACAAATGCATCCATTTCAGCTATAATATCTAGAAGTATAGAAGTTCCATCTGTAGTTGGTTTAAATGATATAACCCAAAAAGTGAAAAACGGAGACTACATTGTCTTTGATGGCCGAAGCGGTAAAGTGGTTATAAATCCTGATGAAAATACAATAAGAGAATATGTAGAATACAAAAAGAAATACAATAGAGAAAAAGATATACTAAATACTTTAATAGGCAAAAATACAATAACATTAGATGGTAAAAATGTAAGTTTGCACGGTAATATATGTAGTCAAATAGATTTAGATAATATTATAAAAAATGATGCAGAAGGAGTAGGGCTTTGTAGAACAGAGTTTCTATACCTAAACAGAGATTTATCCCCAAGCGAAAATCATCAATATGAAGTGTACAAATCCATAATAAAAAAAATGGATGGTAAACCTATAATAATGCGAACTTTAGATATAGGTGCTGATGAAGAACTTAGTTACTTAAATATAGATGACGAGCTAAATCCATCACTTGGATATAGATCTATAAGGCTTTGTTTAGATAGATTAGATATTTTTAAAACACAATTGAGGGCTCTTTATAGAGCTAGTGTATACGGAAATTTAAAAATTACATTTCCGATGATTTCGTGTTTAAGAGAACTCATAGAAGTAAAGTCAGTACTAAGTGAAACATTGCAAGAGTTGGATAAAGAAGGTATAGACTACAATGATAATGTTGAGATTGGCGTTGTAATAGAAGTTCCGTCTTTGGCTATGATATCAGATATAATAATAAAGCATGTGGATTTTTTATCTATTGAAATTGAGGATTTAATACAGTTTACTTGTGCTGCAGACAGAACGAATCAACGTTTAAGCGATATATTTGAAAAATTTAATCCTGGAGTTCTGAGATTGATTAGATTTGTACTAGAAAATGCAAAAAAAGAGGGCAAGTGGGTTGAGATATGTGGAGAACCATGTGGAGACTTAAAAATGGTACCACTCCTGCTGGCAATAGGGTTTGATAAGCTATCAATGCCTCCGATTGCAATTTTAAATGTTAGAAATTTAATTAGTTCATTAAATACATCGGATTTTGAAGAGCTAAAAAATATAGTATTTTCATTGGAGACAGTTAAAGAAATATCCGAATATATGGATCATTTTCTAGAGCAGTCCTTTAGATTTCAATAGAAGAACAATTGAAATAAATATATTTGACCTCAGTTGTAGTTAATGAATTATACTATGTATTTACTAATTAATACCATAATAAAAATATTTTTAAATATTTTTATTAATATAGAGAATTATATTTCAAAAATAGTATAATATATAGACATAGAATATATTATACTATCTTGATTATTAATAGAAATAATAAATTCAGAAATACAGAATTGATAATCGAATAAACCCCAAGTAGCACCAAATTTTTATATATAAGAGTTAAGGTTGAGTATGGAAGATTTTAATTGTAAAATTACTTTTAAATGATGTTTATGTAGATCTTAAATTTAGAAATGTGAAAAGACAATGAAACATTCTAATAAAATATTCAATTTGATCTATTTGTGGGTTTATTTGTTTATTATATATTAATAGGAGTGGTTATCCACTCCTATTTTATTTTTTGTCGTGAGTTTTTAACAGGGCCTCAGATTATTCGACCAAATATTATCCACAATTACTCACAAAAAACACTTAAATACCCACAGGTTATGCACAGGTTATCCATAATTTGTGGATTTTAGAGAAAATTGAAAGATGTTTTATAAATTATTAACAAATGAATAGACAAACTCTTCAGAATTTCTTATAATGAAAGATAAGATGAACAAAAATAGATTCTTTGACACAATTGAAATTACAGCTTGGAAACGTTTTTTTAGAAATAAAGTCGAAAAATATGACCAGTTATGTATTTTAAATGCCCAGTTTTTCCTAAGGTGTTGAAAAAATCAAAATGAAGGGTTATCCTTCAATTAATTGATATTTGAAAGGGTGGTATTAAATGTTTAAATTAAGTGCAGATAGAATTACATCCGTTCTAGTCACCAATGAGCTTATTGATGAAAATGAGTTCAGGGTCTATTCGTACGGATTTGAACTAATAATTGCTTTTGCTGCTAATGCTTTGACTGTACTTTTCATAGGTTTAATTTTCGGAAAATTTGTACATACTTTATTATTTTTATTGACGTATTGTCCGATACGACAGTACGCTGGAGGTTTTCACGCAAAGAATTATTCAAGATGTTTGCTGACCTTCGCTACAATTTATTTAGTGACAATTTTAATTATTAATAATATAAATTTAGATACAACGCAAATTCCTTTGATGATAGGATTAGCAATAAGTTTAATTGGAATTTGCAAATTGGCACCAGTTGAACACAGAAATAACCCATTAAGCAATGCTGAGAGAATTCATCATAAGAAAGTTGCAGCAACATTATCATTAATAGTATTTTCAATAAATGTAGTTAGTATAAATTTAGGTATATTAACAGACTACTTTATTTTTAGTACATTTGCGCTATACTGGATTTTTATAATGCTAGTTCTTGCTATAGTTACGAACAGACGAACTAGTTGATTAAATAATATTTTGGAGGAGATTTGGTTGTTAGAAATATTTAAGATAAAAACGTTAAAATGCTGTAGTATAGTAGCATTGTTCATAGCAGTTTTATCAACAAATACTACATGTTCTTGGATTATGTACCACCCAGAACCATTAACAAATCAAAGAGGGAAAACTAGTAAGCATATTTTATAAATTAACTTTAATTGTTTCAGATTTTTTTTATCATTAAGTGGCTTGAAGAGAAGCTGTTTTAATGCTGTATGGGGGAAGTAATGTGTTAAATACATAAATGAAATAATATAGAAAGTCATGGAGATTATCCATGACTTTTTTGTCTTTTAAACATACAATATGATATAATTAGTTGAAATATATATTAGCAGAATCGATATATATAGTAACTTGGGAGGTAAAGTTTATTATGATACATAAGTTTTCAATGAATGGATATAATATTGCACTAGATGTAAACGGTGGATCAGTGCATATTTTAGATGATTTATCATATAAGATGTTAGATTTTTATGAGGATAAAACTAGAGAAGAAATAATAGATTCAATGAAGGGAGAATTTGACGAAAAATCGATAAGTGAATCATATAATGAAATTACTAGTTTAAAAGATGATGGTTTACTCTATTCTGAGGATACATACGAAAATCATCCTAGTTTTGTAAATAGAGAACAAGTTGTTAAGGCACTATGTCTAAATGTGGCGCATGATTGTAATCTTAAATGTAAATACTGTTTTGCAGCTCAAGGAGACTTTGGTGGAGACAAAGAATTGATGAGCTTTGAGGTCGGTAAAGCAGCTATAGATTTCTTGATTAATAATTCGGGCAATAGAAAAAATCTTGAAATAGACTTTTTTGGCGGAGAGCCGTTAATGAACTTCGACGTTGTTAAACAATTGGTCGAATATGGAAGAAGCGTGGAGAAAGACTACAATAAGAATATAAGATTTACAATAACTACAAACGGTGTGCTTTTAAATGATGAAATAATAAAATATATTAATGAAAATATGCACAATGTAGTCTTGAGTTTAGATGGCAGAAAAGATATAAATGATAGCATGAGACCAACAGTAAACGACAAGGGTAGCTATGATATTATCTTGCCTAAATTTAAAAAGTTGGTTGAAAATAGACCTAAAGACAAATACTACTATATAAGAGGTACATTTACTAGAGATAATTTGGATTTTTCAAAAGATATCATTCATTTTGCAAATGAAGGCTTTAAACTTACATCTGTAGAGCCGGTTGTTGGAGACGCAAGTAATCCTTATGCGCTTAGAGAAGAGGATCTACCAAAGATATTTGAAGAGTACGAAAAATTTGCAGATGAGTATGCGGATAGACAATTAAATGGTGAAGGTTTTAAATTTTTTCACTATATGATTGACTTAAATCAAGGGCCTTGCGTTATTAAGAGAATAACGGGATGTGGAGCTGGAAATGAATACCTATCAGTAACACCATCAGGAGACATTTATCCATGTCATCAGTTTGTCGGAAATGAAGAATTCAAAATGGCAAATATATTTGATGAAGAAATTATAATGCCAAAAGAATTAAAGCAGTCATTTAGAGAAGCACATGTGTACAGTAAAGATGAATGTAAAAAATGTTGGAATAAATTTTACTGTTCAGGTGGATGTCATGCTAATGCGATTAACTTCAACAATGATATTACTGTACCTTATGAGCTTGGATGTGATATGCAAAGAAAGCGTACAGAGTGTGCAATTATGATTCAGGCAAAACTAATGACAAAAGGAAATAAGTAATCTTTTTAGGAGGATGGACATGGTTATTAGAGATTTTAAAGGTATAAAACCGGAAATTGGCGAAAATGTATTTATTTCAGAAACTGCATCTATAATAGGTGATGTTAAGATAGGAAAAAACTGTAGTATTTGGTACAATGCCGTTTTAAGGGGTGATGGTGAATCTATAGTAATAGGGGATAATACAAACATTCAAGACGGAGTTGTTCTGCACGGAGACTATATAACGAAAATTGGCAACAATGTAACTGTAGGACACAAAGCTTTAGTTCACGGTGCGACAATTGGAGACAATACACTTATAGGTATGGGAGCTATAGTTTTAGATAATGCTATAATTGGTGCAAATTCTATTGTAGCTGCTGGCAGTGTAGTTACATCTGGCAAGAAATTTCCAGACGGTGTGCTTCTTATGGGAATTCCAGCTAAAGTTGTTAGAGAACTTACCAAAGAAGATATAGAGGAAAATAAAAGTTCTGCAAAATGGTATGTAGATACTGCAAATGGATATAAATAGAATAATATGATACAAATTTAGAGGGGGGCAATATTTTATTGTCTCCTTCTTAGGATAGAAAAAGAGTTTTGTCTATTAGAGGAGGAAGTAATTTGAGAATTAGTTATAGGCATTTAAAACGTTATAGAGAAATAGCTTATGTTTTAATAAAATATGGATTTAGTTTCATAGTAGAAAAACTAAATATTGAAGGCATAGCCTATAAAATACCGATCTTTGATACAACTGAAAATATTAAAAATATGTCGACTGGAGAGAGGTTGACGTTTGCACTTGAGGAACTTGGCCCAACATACATAAAGATAGGTCAAATACTAAGCACAAGAAAAGATCTTCTTGATCAGGATATTATAGATGAGCTTTCAAAACTTAGAGACGATACAGGTAAATTTCCAACTGGAATAGCCTTAGAAATATTTGAAGAGGAGATAGGGCAAGGAATAAAACAGGTATTTTCTCATTTTAATGAAGAGCCAATTGCTGCTGCTTCAATAGGGCAAGTATATGAAGCAACACTTAATACTGGAGAAGAAGTTATAATTAAGGTTCAAAGGCCAAATATAGAAAATACTATAAAATCAGATCTTGAAATTTTAAAGACCATTGCTGTTACATTAAAAGATCTAAAAAAAGATTATAAGATCGATTTAGTTGAAATAATAGAAGAATTTGAGACACAGCTTTTAAGAGAGCTGGACTATACTTTTGAAGCCATAAGTGCAACGAAATTTAGAAAAATGTTTAAAGACAGCGATGAAGTATATATACCTGAAGTGTATTTAGAGTGGTGTACAAAGAAAGTCTTAGTTATGGAAAAAGTTAAAGGCATAAAGCTTAGCGATATTGAGAAGATCAAGAGTCTCGGATGGGATGCTAAAAATATCGCTAACATCGGGGTTAGATCATTTTTTGTACAAATACTATCGGATGGATTTTTCCACGCAGATCCTCACCCAGGGAATATATTTGTTATTGGAAAAAATAAGATATCATACATTGATTTCGGCATGATCGGAATTATAGACAATAAGACTTTAAAAATGTTAAATGAGATTTCTTTAGCAGTAGTTGATAAAAACGTAGATAAAATAATATACTTACTCTTAGAAATGGATGCACTATCTAGCGAATCCAATTTATCGGGGTTTAGGCAGGATCTTTTATATCTTATCCATTATTACTACGATGTTCCTCTTGAAAAAATCAGTGCTACAGAAATACTAAATGAAGTTTTTAGATTTTTTAGAAAGTACAATGTAGTTCTTCCGAATCAACTAATTATTTTAGCTAAAACAGTAATAACTCTTGAGGGTACAGCTAGATTACTAAATCCTAAATTTTCTTTAGATTCTTTGAGTAAAGAATTTTTAAAACATTATTACAAACATAAGTTAAAATTAAAAGATCTCATTGCTGATTCTAGACAAAATATTGAAGAAGTAGTTTTGGATTTAAAATCGATTCCAAAACAACTCAAATCGATACTTCGTAATATAGAGAGAAACAATATAAAACTTAACATCGAAGATGTTAAAATGACTAAGTTAGAGTCTGTAATAGTGGAACTGACTTCTCAAATGTCTTTAACATTAGTGTTAGCTTCAATAATTATAGGATCATCTTTGATTTTGGCTTCTCCAAATATAGAAAATAATATATGGATAAAGTATACAGCTATGTCTGGTTTCTTTATATCATTTTTAATAGGAATATTTTTAGTTATAAAAAGTATAAGATCTAAATACAAAGATTAGAAATGTAAATTATCGATAAATATTAAATTATATTAAAAAATAGAGAAGAAATTTTAGTAACAAACAATTCTTTGATATAAGGGGGGAATTGTATTTGAAAAAATGGACTTTAAAACATTCCGGAAAAATTACAAAAAATAATCTAACGAATAATCTAGGAATTTCCCTGGAAATAAGTCAGATTTTGGAAAATAGAGGAATTAAAACAGAAGAAGATGCAGAAATATTTATGAATCCTTCTTTAAAGTATTTAAGAGATCCTTTTTTAATGAAGGATATGAGAAAATCCGTTGATAGAATAGAAAAAGCAATGGAAAATAACGAAAAGATCTGGATCTATGGGGATTATGATGTGGATGGGGTTTCATCTACTGCTGTATTATGTCTTTACTTTAAAGATATAGATTATCCAGTAAGTTACTATATTCCAAATAGGCTTGAAGAGGGATACGGTATAAATGAAGATGCAATTAGACTTATTAATGATAGAGGTTGTGATCTAATAATTAGCGTTGACTGTGGTATTACATCTACAAAAGAAGTGGATGTGGCAAATGAACTTGGAATAGATGTAATAATAACGGATCACCATGAGTGTCAAGAAGAAATTCCTAATGCGTACGCAGTAGTTAATCCAAAGCAGGTGGATTGCAACTATCCGTTTGATATGCTATGTGGCTGTGGTATTGCATTTAAATTAATACAAGCTTTGACACCAGCCGAAGAATTTGAGACAAAGATGTACAATTACTTAGAAATTGTGACACTTGCAACAATATGTGATATTGTGCCACTTAAAGACGAAAATAGAATTATCGTAAAAAATGGTTTAAAACTGATGAGAAAAGGCAAAAATATGGGATTAAGAGAGCTTTTAAAGGTCTGCGGTGTTGAAGGTGATAAGATAGGTTCATCACATATTGGATTCGCCGTAGGGCCCAGAATAAACGCAGCAGGGCGTCTCGGATTTTCTTATCTAGGTGTAGAGTTGTTTACTACAGACTCACAAAGAGAAGCAGAAGAAGTAGCTAATCTTCTAGAAGATAAAAATGAAGAAAGAAAAGCTATTGAAGCAGATATGTATAGAGAAGCAGAGGAAATTATAAATCTAGATAAAAGATTTGCGGACGATAAAGTATTAGTTATAGCAAGTGCAGGATGGCAACATGGAATCATAGGCATTGTAGCATCTAAACTTACAGAAAAATATTATAAGCCGACAATTCTTTTAAATATAGAAGATGGAGAAGCCACAGGATCTGCAAGATCAATCAAAGGATTTAGTATCTTCGATGCACTTATGAGATGTTCTGATCTTATGACAAAGTTTGGTGGTCATGAGCAAGCAGCTGGTCTTACCCTTCCATTAGAAAATATAGACAAGCTTAGAGATGAGGTAAATAAATATGCAGACTACAGCTTGACTAAAGAAGACATGATAGAAAATATAAGTGTGGAGTATGAGCTAGAAGAGGATTCCGTTAGTTTAGATCTAGTTGAAGAATTACATAATTTAGAGCCTTTTGGTATGAGTAATCCTACACCTAGATTTATAATGAGAAACTGCGAATTAAAAGATATATTTATTATGGGAAAAACTAGACAGCATTTGAAGTTAAAAGTTAAAAAACAAAGGGACATGAGTTCTATTAAAGTTAATGAATACGAGTGCGTAGGATTTAATATGGCATACTTAGCCGATAACTTTGAAGTAGGTGATAGGATAGATATTTTATTTCAGTTAGATAAAAATACCTATATGGGTAACACCAAGATACAATTTTTATTAAAAGATATGAGAATGTATCGTCCTAAAAATATAAATAACGACAAAGATAGCATTAGATTAATAAGAAAATTAGTACCAAATAATTTAGACGAACTTTATTATATTATAAAAGAAGAAAGTACAGATGAATATTCGCTAAAAGGAGATACAAATATAGATGTATTTGAGTATTTTGATTCAAATACCCTAATAATTGCAAACTCAGTAAATGGTTTTAACTCAGCCTTGTCAGATGTATCTTTGATAGATGGAGATTTTGATATAAATTACAATATTGTAGATACATCGAGGGATAGTGATAATATACAACTTATATTCGCTCCTTATATTGATAAAATAGATTTAAAAAGATATAATAATATTATTCTTTATGATTATTTATTTTGTTTAGACGAATACAATCATATTTACAAAAATAAAGGCGAAAATAGTAAAATCATTAAGTATTATAATGAAACTAATCTATTGTATATTCAAACTATAATTGATAACTTAATTCCAAATAGAGATGATTTTTTATCAATTTATAAAAATGTTATGATAAATAAAGAAATAAAACTTGATTTTGTTGATATCAAAAAGATCTTTGGTATAACTCCATTGAAATTTTTTACAGCATCAAGTGTATTTAAAGAACTTAAACTTCTCGATTATAGCTGTGAAAAAGATAGCATCTTCATAAGTATGTTACCGAAACCAGATAGCAAAATGGATTTAAACAGTAGCCTTATTTTAAAAAACTTGAATGAATTAATAAATAAATTTAAATGCAGCTATTAGGAGGGTTTGTATGGATTTAAAGAGTAAGATAAGAGATATTATGGATTTTCCCCATGAAGGTATAGATTTTAAAGATATAACCACTTTACTAAAAGATGGAGAAGCTTTTAAATATGCAGTAGATGCAATGGTGGAAAATCTAAAATCAAAAGATATAGACGTTGTAGTCGGTCCTGAAGCAAGAGGTTTTTTGATGGGTACACCAGTAGCTTATGGTTTAGGAATTGGGTTTGTTCCTATTAGAAAACCTGGTAAACTTCCAGGTGAAACAGAATCATATGAATATGGTTTAGAATATGGTACAGATACTTTGGAAATACATAAGGATGCTATAACAAAAGGTACAAAAGTAGCTATTGTTGATGATTTATTAGCTACTGGAGGAACTGTAGAAGCTTCTGCTAATCTTATTGAAAAGCTTGGAGGAGAAATTGTTTCCATGCAATTTTTAATAGAATTGGAGTTTTTAAATGCACGAGAGAAACTAACAAAGTACGATGTTAAATCTCTTATAAAGTACTAAAGAGTATTGATATAGTAATAAATACGCTACTTAAATTAGTATTTATCGAGTGGACTTAAATCTGCTTATAAAGTTTAATGAATTTTGTTGTCCGCTCGATAATGATATATATTAATATGAAGACTTTTAAGGGATCAGCTCAAAGAGATAAAAATATGTGATATTTTTATAAGTCATGAAAACCTAGTTTTCTGACTTTATTTGTATAAACATTTTTTATGCAACTTCTTAAAATGAGTATTGTTAATTTAAGATCATTAATTAATTTAAAAATTTCAAGAAATTGCTTATATATAAATAATTAGGGTATTAGGAGAAACAATCTATAAATTAATTTGCTTATCTATTTTAAATACATAAGCATACATTGTTATTAAGTTATTTTAATTGAAATAAATTTGAAACTTAATAGTAAACAATTAAAAATAAAAAATATTCTATATTTTTATTTCTTTTAGCACTACCCTATAAAACTAAAAAGTTTATTTGATTATACAATGCGCAGGAAACAAAATTTATTTTGTATCGGGAACTTAATAATAAAATAATTAAATAGATTTTGATGAAACAAAATTTTGATTAAACAGGTGGTTATATGCATGATAAAGAATTAGAAAAATTAATCGGTAAAATTAAATCCTACGCTCCGAATGCTGACTTCACTTTAGTAGAAAATGCATATGAACTAGCCAAAAAAGCACATGAGGGACAGCTTAGAAAGTCTGGTGAGCCTTATCTTATCCATCCTATCGCTGTAGCTAATATTTTGGCTAACATGGAGTTAGATATAGAAACTATAACTGCAGGTTTACTTCACGATGTTGTCGAGGATACGGAGTACACCTACGAAGATATAAAGGAGATGTTTGGTCAAGATGTAGCCGATTTAGTAGATGGAGTTACAAAACTTGGTCAAATAAAATACCAATCAAAAGAAGAGACTCAGTCTGAAAATTTAAGAAAGATGTTTTTAGCAATGGCAAAGGATATACGTGTGATTCTTATTAAATTGGCAGATAGACTTCATAATATGAGAACTCTTAAATATATGCCTCCAGAAAAGGCAAAATATAAGGCAAAGGAAACTCTTGAGATATACGGAGGCATTGCACATAGACTTGGTATATCAAAATTTAAGGTAGAATTAGAGGATTTAGCTTTAAGATTTATGGATCCAGATGGCTATTATAAATTAGTAAATAGTGTTTCTATGAAGAGAAGTCAGAGAGAGGCTTATATAGAAAAAATAGTTAAAATATTAAAAGATACATTTGATGAAATGAATATAGAATGTGATGTCTACGGAAGACCAAAGCATTTTTATAGTATATATAAAAAGATGGAGAAAAAGCACAAGACATTTGAGGAGATATTTGATTTATCAGCTGTCAGAGTTTTAGTAGACAGTGTAAAGGATTGTTATGCTGTTTTAGGTATTGTACACACACTTTGGAAGCCAATTCCAGGTAGATTTAAGGACTATATAGCTATGCCAAAGCCAAATTTGTACCAATCTCTCCACACTACAGTTGTTGGACCCGATGGTGAGCCACTAGAAATCCAAATACGTACTTATGAAATGCACAACATTGCTGAAAATGGTATAGCTGCACACTGGAAGTACAAAGAGGGAATAACTGATGCAACGACACAGAGATCACAAGAAAAACTTCAATGGCTAAAACAAATGATGGAATGGGAGAAGGACGTTAAAGATCCGCATGAATTTATGGATGCTCTAAAGGAAGATGTATTCAACAGTCAAGTTTATGTTTTCACACCTAGGGGTGATGTAATAGAACTTCCAGCTGATTCAACTCCAATAGATTTTGCCTACAGAGTTCATACAAAGGTAGGTAATAAATGCGTAGGTGCAAAAATAGATGGTAAGATAGTTCCACTCGATTATAAAC
Source organism: Metaclostridioides mangenotii (assembly GCF_018917235.1). Classification (GTDB taxonomy): domain Bacteria; phylum Bacillota; class Clostridia; order Peptostreptococcales; family Peptostreptococcaceae; genus Metaclostridioides. The sequence continues at coordinate 13,343 of NZ_JAHLOF010000002.1, read as the reverse complement.
TTAAAAACGGAAATATAGTGGAAATACTGACTTCTTCTAATTCTAACGGACCTAGTAGAGATTGGCTAAACATAGTTAAAACTCCAAATGCAAAGAGTAGAATTAGACAATTCTTTAAAAAAGAAAGAAGAGAAGAAAATATAGAGCGTGGTAATCTAATAATGGAAAGAGAATTTAAGAGACATGGACTTCCTACTAAGGATTCAAGTATTGATAAATATATGGCTTTAGTATCTAAAAAGTTTAATCAACCGACTGTTGAAGATTTGATTGCAACTATAGGTTATGGCGGTCTTATGGGTTCTCAGGTTACGAGTAAAGTCAAAGAACTTTATTTAAGAGATGTAAAAAAACAAAAGGCAGAACAACATCAACAAGTTGATGATATAGCCAAGCATAATATATCAGACCAAGAATACAGTAGTAAGAGAAAAAAAGGCTCTCAGCAAGGTGTTAGGGTTAAGGGGCTAGACAATATACTTATAAGATTTGCTAAGTGTTGTAATCCACTTCCAGGAGATGGTATAGTTGGATATATCACCAAGGGAAGAGGAGTCGCAGTCCATCGAACAGATTGTCCAAACATAATCCCAAAAGAGGATTCAGATGACTTCCTTAAAAATAGACTTATAGAAGTTGAATGGGATGGTATTGATAAAGCTAAGTTCGAGGCCGAAATACAGATACGAGCGGTAGATAGAAGAGGAATTGTAAATGACGTTACTCATATTGTCACACTTGAAAAAATTGCGTTAAATGGGATAAATGCGAGAAAAGGTAAAGAATCAATAGTTAATATAAATTTACTAATAGAGGTCGATGGTACACCTCAACTTGATTCACTGATGAAAAAGATCAAATCAATACCAGGTGTAGAAAGTGCCTATAGAATGACCAACTAAAGTCAGGAGGATGCTATGAGATCAGTAGTTCAAAGAGTAACTTCATCAAGTGTTACTGTTGATGAAGATATAATAGGGAAAATAGATAAAGGGCTTATGGTTTTACTTGGAGTAACACATGACGATACATCTAAAGATGTTGATTACATGATAGATAAGATTTTAAACCTTAGAATCTTTGAAGATGAAGATGATAAGATGAATTTGTCGTTAAAAGATATTGGAGGAGAACTTTTAGTTGTATCTCAATTTACACTTTATGGCGATTGTAGAAAAGGTAGAAGACCTAGTTTTACAAATGCTGCGAGGCCAGAACAGGCAGATAAATTATATGAAGAGTTTGTAGCAAAAGCAAAAGCACAGGGCTTGAATGTTGGAACTGGACAATTTGGAGCGCATATGATGGTAGACTTAACAAATGATGGACCTGTAACTATTCTGTTAGATTCAAGTAAATCTTTTTAGGGGGAATACAAAATGAAAATGGAAAAATTTGTTGATGATTACTGTGGAGTAAATAGCTATGTAGTAAGCGATGACGATACTAAAAAATGTATGGTAGTAGATCCAGGTGGAAGTCTAGAAAATATCAGTAATTATATAAAGAAAAATGATCTTGTGGTTGAATATATAGTTCTTACGCATGGTCATGGAGATCACATTGGATACGTAATGGAAATAAAAAATAAAACTGGCGCTAAAGTAGTTGCCAATAAAAATGAAAAAGAGATGCTAAACGATAAAGATAAGAATTTAAGTTCTAGGATGAAATGTGGAGCTCAAGAATTCGATGCCGATATATACGTAGATGATAAAGACACTTTAAAACTAGGAAACCTAAGTATGAGATTTATACATACTCCTGGTCACACTCAAGGTGGAATGTGTATAAGATTTGGCGATGATATGATAACTGGAGATACACTTTTTGCAGGTAGTATAGGAAGAACTGACCTATTTGGTGGAGATTTTAAAGCTATGGAAAAGAGCTTAAAGAAACTTTGTAAATTTGAAGATAATGTTAGAGTATATCCTGGTCATGGTCCAGCAAGTACACTTGGAATAGAAAAACAAAGTAATCCTTATCTTAGATAGTCTAAAATTAGGGAGTTGTTGAAGATGTTAGAAGTTTTACTAAAAGGACATGACTATAAATACGAAGTCGCAGAGTTAATAAAAATGTTTACTCATGATTTTAAATTTATAGAGCATATAGAAGATTTTAAAGTTAAAGAAACAAACGAAGAAAAACTAGAAGACAAACCTCTAATGATAAACTCGCTTTCACTAGAAGGCGAGACTTTATCATCAGAGATTAAATACTTTAGAGGTGGTCAAGTATTTTTTGAATATACAGAAAAAAATAGTCTAGAAGTTTTTGGAAAAATAAAAACATTTAGCGGTAAAAGTATAAATGACCTTAGAGAAAGAAAGTTAATCAAAGAAGATTTTGAATTCCTTGACAAAGAAGATCAAATGATTGCTAAAAAAGTATGCAAAGAGACTATAAAAAGAAGTTTTTATATTGCTCTTAAAAAATTATATGATGCTTATGTACCATGGGGGATTTTAACTGGAATTAGACCAGTTAAGGTCGTTCATAGTTTGTTGAGTGAAGGATTTAATGTTTCACAAATTAGAGAAAATCTTAATAAAAATTACTTTATTAGTGATGATAAAATTGATTTATGTTTAAATATAGCAAAGAAAGAGAGAACTTTTATTTATCCAATTGATGAAAATAAAATTTCGCTATATGTTAGCATACCATTTTGTCCAACTAGATGTCTTTACTGTTCGTTTCCTTCAAATTCATTGGCTGATTTTGGACACTTAAAAAGTGTATATGTGGATAAGTTGATTGAAGAAATAAAAGCTGTATCAATTTTAATAAAAAATACAGGAAAACAAATAGAGACACTATATATTGGTGGAGGAACGCCAACTACACTAAGTGCTCTGGAGATGGATAAACTTATAAATGCACTTTTTATGGAACTTGATTTATCCAAAATACTTGAATTTACAGTTGAAGCGGGTAGACCTGATACTATAACTAAAGAGAAGTTAGAAGTTCTAAAAAAACACAATGTAACTAGAATTAGTATTAATCCACAGACAATGAATGATGAGACACTAGAGAAGATAGGAAGAGAGCACAAGGTTGAGGATATTAAAGAATGCTTCAATCTAGCCAGAAAAATGGGATTTAATAATATAAATATGGATATTATACTCGGACTTATAGATGAAGATTTAGAAATGGTTAGAAATACTTTAGAGGAAATAAAAAAACTCTCCCCAGAAAGTTTAACTGTACACACGATGGCGGTTAAAAGAGCATCAAATTTAAAAATTAATATGGATAAGTACAAGAGTAAATTGACGCATGATCAAGAGGTCATAAAAATGATAGAACTATCCATGAAATACGCTTACGATATGGGGCTAAAACCATACTATATGTACAGACAAAAACATATGGTAGGAAATTTAGAGAATATAGGATATGCTAAAGATGGTTATGAGTGTATATACAATATACAAGTAATGGAAGAGAAACAGAGCAACTATGCACTCGGTGCAGGATCTATATCTAAGTTTGTCTACAACGATGAAAATAGAATAGAAAGAGTTGAAAATGTAAAAAATGTTGAACATTATATAGATAGAGTTGAAGAGATGACTCAGAGAAAAGAGAAGGAGGTATATAGAAATGTTAACAAAAGCTCCTAGAGGGACAAAAGACATAACTCCTAAAGAAGTTTACAAATGGACTTTTTTAGAGAATCATTTTAGAAATATTTGCGCTTTATACGGTTACGAAGAAATGAGAACACCTATGTTTGAGCACACAGAACTTTTTGAAAGAAGTGTAGGGGATACTACGGATATAGTACAAAAAGAAATGTATTCGTTTACTGATAAAGGCGAAAGAAATTTAACTCTAAAACCAGAAGGAACAGCAGGTGCTATAAGAGCATTCGTTGAAAATAAAATATACAGTGAAACACAACCTACTAAGTTATTTTATATAACTCCATGCTTTAGATACGAAAGACCTCAAGCGGGAAGACAAAGACAGTTCCACCAATTTGGAATAGAAGCGATTGGAAGTGATACTCCTTCTTTAGATGCTGAAGTCATATCATTAGCAGTTCAATTCTTAAATGAACTTGGCCTTAAAGACCTAGTTGTAAGTATAAACTCTGTGGGATGTCCAGTTTGTAGAGAGACTTACAATAAAAAACTCATGGAATTTTTGAGATCTAAAGCAGATGTACTTTGTGAGACTTGCAATGAAAGAATGGAAAAAAATCCGATGAGAGTGATCGATTGTAAAAATCCTACTTGTCAAGAAAATTTAAAGGATATACCTTACATTGTAGATAACTTATGTGAAGAGTGTGAAGAACATTTTTCAACATTGCAAACTTACTTAAAAGAAATGGATATTAATTTTGTTATAGATAAAAAAATAGTAAGAGGGCTTGACTACTACAGAAAAACTGCATTTGAAATTATATCAAACGATATAGGTGCGCAAAGTACAGTTTGTGGAGGCGGTAGATACGATGGTCTTGTAGAGCAAATCGGAGGACCAAAGGGTACTAGTGGCATAGGTTTTGGTTTAGGAGTAGAGAGACTTCTTCTTACATTAGAAAACAATAATATTGATATAGAAAACCCTAATTCAACAGACATTTTCATTGTTACTATAGGAAACAAAGCTAAGGTTAAGAGTTTTGGATTATTAAAAGAGCTTAGAGCGAATCAAATTAGTTCAGACAAAGATCACATAGACAGAAGTGTTAAAGCTCAATTTAAATACTCTGATAAAATAAAAGCTAAGTATACAGTAGTAATTGGCGATGATGAATTAGAAAATGATTTAGCTACACTTAAGAATATGAGTAATTCTGAGCAAAAAACTGTAAAGCTAAGCAATTTAGTTGAAGAATTAAAAGCAGTGCTGTAATTTTATTATTTTGATTATTAAATATGCTTTAGTAGTTTTAAATGATTGTAATTAATAGTTTGAATATCGTACTATAGAGATACAAGTATATTGACAGATCAAATACAAAATGATAATTTTAATAATTGTGATAGAGTTATAATAGTACGATACTATAATAGATGGAGGTAGCATTTTGGATACGTTAAATGGATTAAAGCGAACTCATTACTGTGGTGAGTTAAGAGAGACTAATATAGACGAAGAAGTTGTACTCATGGGATGGGTACAAAAGAAAAGAAATTTAGGTGGACTAGTTTTTACAGATTTGAGAGATAGAAGTGGTATATGTCAAATTGTATTTGATGTAGATGTAAACAAAGAAGCATTCGAAAAATCTGATGAATTAGGTTCTGAATATGTAATAGCAATTAAGGGAAAAGTTTCTGAAAGACAATCTAAAAACCCAAATATGCCTACAGGAGACATTGAAGTTTTTGCTACAGAACTTAGGATACTTAATAAATCAGAGACACCTCCGATTTATATAAAAGATGACGATGATGTTTCTGAAGCTTTAAGACTTAAGTACAGATATTTAGATCTTAGAAAACCTCATATGCAAAATAATTTACTACTTAGACACCAAGTGACTAACATAGTAAGACGTTATTTATCAAATGATGGATTCTGTGAAATAGAGACACCATTTTTAATAAATCCGACTCCAGAAGGAGCTAGGGATTATTTAGTGCCAAGTAGAGTTAACCAAGGAAAGTTCTACGGTCTACCACAATCTCCACAATTACTAAAACAGTTATTAATGCTGTCAGGAATGGATAAATATTTCCAAATAGTTAAGTGTTTCAGAGATGAGGACTTGAGAGCTGATAGACAACCAGAGTTTACACAAATAGACTGCGAAATGTCTTTCGTGGAGCAAGATGATGTTATTACAATGATGGAAGGCATGCTAAAAGAGATTTTTAAAGAAACTGTCGGAGTAGACATAGAATTACCAATTAGACAAATGAAGTATGTAGAAGCGATGGAAAAATACGGTTCAGACAAACCTGATTTAAGATTTGGATTCGAACTTGTAAACATATCTGACATAGTAGCTGACTGTGGATTTAAAGTATTTGCAGATGCAACTAAACCGGGAAACAGTGTTAGAGGAATAAATGTAAAAGGTCATGCAGATGATTTTACTAGAAAGCAAATAACATCTCTAGAAGATCATGCTAAAACTTATAAAGCTAAGGGATTAGCTTGGATGAAAATAACTGATGAAGGTGTTACTTCTCCAATAGCTAAATTCTTTACAGAAGAAGAATTAAATAAAATAGTAGATAGAATGGATGCTCATGTAGGAGATTTACTATTATTTGTAGCAGATAAAAACTCTGTAGTTTTCGATGCTTTAGGTCAAGTTAGATTAGAAGCTGCAAATAGATTGGGACTTCAGGATAAAGATAAATTTGAATTACTTTGGGTTACTGAATTCCCTATATTTGAGGAAGACGAAGAAACAGGAACATTTGCTCCAATGCACCATCCGTTCACATCGCCACTTGATGAAGACTTAGACAAAATAGAGCAAGAAGACAAAGCATCTTTGAAAGCTAAGGCTTATGATATTGTAGCAAATGGATATGAACTTGGTGGTGGAAGTGTTAGAATATCTGATTCTGAAGTACAAAAAAGAATGTTTAAAGCTCTTGGGCTTTCAGATGAAACAGTTGAAGAAAGATTTGGATACTTTATAGAAGCATTTAAATATGGAGCACCTCCTCATGCAGGAATAGCTATTGGTTTAGATAGACTAGTAATGCTACTTGCAAAAGAAAATAATATAAGAGAGGTAATAGCATTCCCTAAAAATCAAAATGCTGCTTGTCCACTTACTAATGCTCCAACACCAGCTGAAGATAAGCAACTTGAAGAGTTAGGTTTAAAGATAGTACCACAAAAATAACCTAACGGTTTTAAGTGAATGAAGAGAAGATTATTATATTAACCTAGCGGTTTTAAGTGAATGAAGAGAAGATTATTATATTAACCTAGCGGTTTTAAGTGAATGAAAAGAAGATTATTATATTAACCTAACGGTTTTAAGGTCTTGAAAAGATTTTAAATCAAACGCTTATTAAAACATTAGTTTTAATAAGCATAAAAATATAATATATTTTTATCTCCTTCTAACCCCAAAGAATGGTCCAGCTAAATAAATTCATTATAGGGTGATGCGACAATCAAAATCGTACCGATAATTTTGCCGTGGAGCATCAATCTATAATGTAATTTATTTAGCGACCCATAATTACCACTTGAGGTATTTGAAAGAAAAACCTATAATAGATATAAAAGCTAAATAAGCTAGAAAAAACGTATGAGGTGAATTTATGGAAGAAAAAAAGTTATCTCAAGTAAATAATAAGGATGCTCTTTCGAAGAGACTTAAGAAGATAGAGGGGCAAGTAAAGGGAATTCAAAAGATGGTTGAAGACGAAAGATACTGTGTAGACATACTTGTTCAGATTTCAGCTGTTAGATCTGCAATAAATAAAGTTGGGACTATACTTCTTGAAAATCACATTAAAGGTTGTGTAACTGAAAGTATTAAGCACGATGATTATTTAGAAACAGATAACACAATTGAAGAACTTATGGACACTATTAATAAGTTTACTAAGTAAGGAGGAGTTTTTAATGAATCAAAGTGGATTTATTGTTGAAATTATCGATGAGGTAACTGCAAAGGTTCAGATGCAACAACACTCAGCATGTGCTCATTGTGGAAAATGTGCTACAGTTTCATCTGAGAGCAAGGATATACTCGTTGAAGTTGATAATACGTACGGTGCAAAAGTAGGGGATCACGTTGAAGTTAATATGGATAACATAAATGTTATTAAGGCAGCTGCTATAGTTTATATAGTTCCATTAATTGCTCTGCTTGTTGGTACAATCGGAACTTATTATACGTTAAATGCTTTAGGTTTTTCTGGTAATACAGAAATAATATGTGCAGTTATTGGAATTGCGCTAACATTAGCTTCTTATTTGTGGATGAAGGCAAATGATAAAAAATTTAAAGATAGTAGAAATTATATTCCAGTAGTAACTAGAATTTTAATTGATTTATAGGTAATATCTAAAAGGTAATAATATATATGAATTTATTATAAAAATATATGGATTAGATTAGGGTTATAAAATTCATTGAATTACATTTCGTATCTTGTGATTTAGTTGATTTTAATAACCCATTTTTATTTTGTATTTTTAGTTTCTGTTACTATTAAATCGTATAGTCTGTTTATGAATTAAGTTATAATTAGGAAAAAATCATGAGATCGTTATAAAAATTATATAAAAAACCTACTGGACTAGTTTATGTATTCTAATTCAGTAGGTTTTATTTTTAAATATTAGTTCTTTGGTTTAGGTTCTAAATCATCTAAATCAAAATCTATACTTGGACTTTGACTAAAGTCATCATTATAACAAGATATATTAGAATCTGATTTTTTATTTAAAACTTCATAATCGTATTCTTTAGTTTCAATTCCTCTTTCAGTTGAGCTATACCCATAATCTGATTGATTGTCAATTTGTGGGTTGATTTCTGAAGAATTACCTGCTTTAATAGCTTCTTGTGCTAGTTTTCTTTGTTTTCTTTCGGCGATCTGCCTAGATCTAACAATATTCAATGTTCTTACAAGCGATGTTATAACAAGTACTCCAAGGGCTATCGCAGCACTTAAAAATATAGCATCAGTTCCTTTAGTAACTGACATAGAGTAATTTTTTTGAATCATAAATAACATCGTATTGTAGAGACCTATCCCGGGGATTAGCGGTAGAATACCTGGTATAACAAATACTATAGCCGGTTGCTTCATTTTTCTTGCTAGAATTTCACTACACAATGAGACAAAAGCACCGGCAACAAACCCAGCAAATGCTGTACTTGTAGATAGATTAAATAAGTATATATAAATAATCCAACCTATACCACCAGTTATACCTGCTGGCGCTAAAAGACGGGTAGGAGTATTAAAAAAGACTGCAAAACCAACGGTTGCAAGCCCTGAAAAGAAAAAATGCAAAATTATTGGCATATCAGTCATTATAAGATACCTCCTATTTTATACCACATATTAAGTACAAAACCTACACCTGCGGCTATTGATACAATAATCATCGCAGCATCAAATGCCCTAGAAATTCCAGAGAGTAGATTTCCCGAAATTAAATCCCTAATTGCCTTTATAAAAGCGACTCCAGGTAGCAGTGGCATTATCGATCCAACGATTAGCATCTTGGGATCTCCAAGTATACCAATCTCTGATAACAACACACCGGAGACAGCAATTAGGAAAGAAGTAACTAAACACGAAAAAACTGTTATAGAACTTAACCTCATTATTTGATTGTAAGTAATAGCAGCACATATCGCTATGATAAATGTGAGTATAAAGTTTAAAATGCTATTTCCACCTAGTAAGCAAGCGAAACATGCTGATCCGAGTCCTGTAAATGTATAATAAATAGGCATTGGATACGGTTTTAAATTTTGTATTTCGTATAGCCTAGAGATAGCACTTTTAGTATCGTAATCTTTGTTGCTTACAAATTCTCTAGAGAATTCGTTTAGTAGTGAAATTTTATTTAAGTTTATTCCTCTAAAATCAATAGTCTTCATAAAAGACAACCCATCAAATTTTTCATCGGAAATGATAACTACTGTTGGGGTTGTAAACACATTGACGTGATTAAATCCTCTAGATTTACAAATTCTAAGCAAACTATCTTCCACACGGTAAGTTTCAGCACCGTTTTTCATCATAAGCTCACCAACAAATAATGCAACTTTGAGTACATCTTTTTTCTGGCTTTGGATACTTTTTTCCCCCATAACACACCTCCAATAAAAGTAATGATATTGTGATTATATCAAATTTATATGCAAAGTTAATACCTATTATAAAAAAAAATAATTAATTTTTTTTTAACAATATTTAAATAATAAAAAATAGCCTTTTATTATTGATATCAAAACGTTTGAAAGCTATTTATTATTTTGTACTTATTATTTATATTTAAACATAAATTAAAAAAATACTTGACTATTATTTACTTTGGTTCTATAATCATGTATTAATAATTTGTTATCAATTTGATAATGTAAAATTATGGGAACCAAAATAATAAGACTATATTTTAGGAGGTAGTAACATGTTTAAAAATTTAAAAAAAATGGATCAAGAAATTTATGATAGTATGAAAAGAGAGCTTACGAGGCAACAACGTAACATAGAATTGATCGCCTCTGAAAATATAGTCTCATTACCGGTGATGGAATCCATGGGAAGTCATTTGACCAATAAGTATGCGGAAGGGTATCCAGGCAGAAGATACTATGGTGGATGCGAATATATAGATGAAATTGAAACAATAGCAATCGAAAGACTAAAAAGAATATTTGGGGCTGAACACGCAAATGTTCAACCACATTCAGGTGCGAATGCTAATTTAGGAGTGTACTTTGCAATGCTAAAACCAGGAGATGTGGTTATGGGTATGAATTTATCTCAAGGAGGTCACTTAACTCATGGTTCAAAGGTAAGTATTTCTGGACAATACTTTGACTTTCATGAGTATGGAGTTTCAACTGAAGATGGTACTATAGATTTTGAAAATGTTAGAAAGGTCGCACATGAAGTAAAGCCGAAGATGATAGTGGCTGGAGCAAGTGCATATCCAAGGGAAATAGATTTTAAAAAGTTTAAAGTTATAGCAGATGAGGTAGGAGCTCTACTTATGGTAGATATGGCTCACATAGCGGGTCTAGTCGCCGCTGGACTTCATCAAAATCCATGTGAGTTTGCTGATTTTGTTACGACTACTACTCATAAAACTTTGAGGGGCCCACGTGGAGGAGCAATATTATGTAAGGAAGAATATGCTAAAGCAATTGATAAAGCTATATTTCCAGGAATACAAGGTGGTCCACTAGAGCATATAATCGCTTCAAAGGCTGTATGTTTTAAAGAAGCTCTTAGTGAAGATTTTAAAGAATATCAAAATCAAGTTGTAAAAAATGCGAGGGTTTTAGCCGATGAACTAAGGAATAGAGGCTTTGAATTAATTTCTGGAGGAACTGATAACCACTTGATTTTATTGGATTTAACTAATAAGGCGATAACTGGTAAAGAAGCTGAAAAGAGATTAGATGATGCTTATATAACTGTAAATAAAAATACGATTCCTTTTGATCCAAATGGCCCTTTTGTAACAAGTGGTGTGAGAATAGGGACTCCAGCAGTTACTACAAGAGGTATGAAAGAAGCGGATATGGTTGTAATAGCTGAAGCAATTGATTTATGCTTAACTGAAAATGACGAAGTGAATGCTCAAAAACTTGTAGTAGATTTGACTGAGAAATATCCTCTTTACAATCAATACAATCTGATGGATTAATATGATAGTGTGCTGTAACAAACTGTCAAATTGCCCATATAATATATTATCTTTTGAAAAGGGGAAATATATATGGCTTTGACAACAGCACACTATATTTATATTTCGTTTATCTTTATTATTTTAGTAACCATGATATTAAAAAAGGATACTGTTGTTCCTTGCATCTTAGGGATTTTTTCTCTAGGAATTTTTTATAATAAGACTCTTTTTGGTGCTATAGGAGCAGTTTTTAATTCTTTTATAATATCTTTAAACGAGCTGGGTCCAATAATACTTATAATAGCAATAATGGTTGCTTTATCAAAAGCATTAGAAGAAAATGACGCTATTGAGTATATGGTTAAGCCGTTTTCTAAAGTAATTAAAAATCCAACTTCTGCGTTTTTTGTCACAGGAGTAGTTATGTTGATTTTATCTTGGTTTTTCTGGCCTACCCCAGCAGTAGCGTTAGTTGGGGCGATATTCTTGCCAGTGGCGATTAGAGCTGGATTACCTGCTATTGGAGTAGCAGTGGCACTAAATTTATTTGGTCATGGTCTTGCGTTATCTACCGATTTTTTTATACAAGGGGCTCCCAGTATAACATCTGGAGCTGCAGGAGTTGAAGTGGCAGATGTAATTAACGATGGGATGATTTTATTTTGGGTAATGGCAATAGTAACTATAGCTGTTGCTTTTTATACTTTAAAGAGAGATATAAAAAAGGGGTTATTTTTAAATGAAGTAAGAGATGCAGAAGAGAAACAAGAGAAAAAATTTAATATAAAAGCTAGAATAGCAACATTGATGGTAGGAGTAGCATTTACAATGGATATAGCAGTAATGTTTATTTTCGACTTAAAAGGTGGCGATGCAACTGCACTATTAGGCGGAACTGCTGTATTTTTAATTATTTTAATTGATCTTATGAACTATGGTAAAGACAGTTTTGATAAAGTCTGTGAAAATATAATAGAGGGTTTTGTGTTTGGAATAAAAATATTTGGTGCCATAATTCCGATAGCAGCTTTCTTTTATATGGGAGAAGTCGATCCGCTTACAAGTGTATTTGGTCCTGTATTGGCAAAGGGATCTGGCGGCCTTTTATCTGATATAGGTATTGCCATATCAAATTCAGTACCACTAAATAAAGTTGCAGTTGCTGGTATACAAACTGTAGTAGGGGCTATAACCGGATTAGATGGTTCAGGTTTTTCGGGAATCTCTCTAGTAGGATCCTTGGCTTCTGTCTTCGGAACCGCAATAAACGCAAGTATTGGAGCTTTGGCAGCTTTAGGTCAAATTGCTGGTATCTGGGTAGGTGGTGGATGCCTAGTACCATGGGGATTGATATCTGCAGCAGCAATTTGTGGAGTTGATCCAATTGAACTTGCTAAGAGAAACTTTAAACCAGTTATAATTGGCCTTATAGCAACAACTATAGTTGCAATGTTTATCATATAGGGTTTCGCAATTAATACTTTAGCGTTAAAGTGACTGTTCTTATACTAGACAGTCATTTTAACATTTTAATTTATCACTTTATTAAGTTACTTAATTGATTTGGTATTAAGAAGTATAATTTAATAAGATCTTTAATTCTTTTCAAGAATAGCTAATATTATAGATAATTGATTAGAAATGGACTTTATAAAACACAGTTAAATACAATACATAGGTAATAAAATAAAAAAAAATTAAAAAAATATAAAAAAAATGTAAAAAATAGTTGACCATATTAAAATAAGGTGATATTATTATACATGTACTCGAAGCGGGTACAAAAAGAACATTGAAAATTAAACAGTAGGTTAATTTATAAGAAAACAAGAAACAAACCATATAAAGCCAGATATTTTGATAACAATAGTATCTGAGCCATCAAATTTTTTATGAGAGTTTGATCCTGGCTCAGGATGAACGCTGGCGGCGTGCCTAACACATGCAAGTCGAGCGAACCCCTTCGGGGGAGAGCGGCGGACGGGTGAGTAACGCGTGGGTAACCTACCCTG
>NZ_JAHLOF010000001.1 GCF_018917235.1 Metaclostridioides mangenotii | reverse complement strand
TAAGATTTCCCACCGCAAGGTTAAGATCCCAGGAAGACTACCTGGTTGATAGGTCAAAGGTGGAAGTGCAGCAATGTATGGAGCTTATTGATACTAATAGATCGAGGACTTGACCTGATTTTTAGATGATTTACTAAAATATATGTGTAGTTTTTAGAGTACTAACAGTATTTTGTACTACTAAATGAACATGTGCTGGTGTGGCTCAACGGTAGAGCAGCTGACTTGTAATCAGCAGGTTGTAGGTTCGATTCCTATCACCAGCTCCAAATGGATTGTGTTTATGCATAATCTTTTTTATTTTAAACCAATAAATTATACCAAAAGATCTAAGTTCTAATTATATTTCTTAATGTTATAATATAATTGGAAGATAAAAACAAAACAAACGAAATAAAAATAATTTGTTATTCAAGTAAGTCAGATAATCGCAAGTATTAATTATTTTTAATACTTGAGGAAAGTCGGAGCTCCATAGAGCAAAGGTGCTAGGTAACGCCTAGTGGAAGCGATTCTAAGGATAGTGCAACAGAAATAAACCGCCATATTTATATGGTAAGGATGGAAAGGCGAGGTAAGAGCTCACCAGCGGCTAGGCGACTAGTCGGCTATGTAAACCCCACCTGGAGCAAGACCAAGATAGGATTAAAGAGTGCTGCTCGTACTCTCCGGTAGGTAGGTTGCTTGAGCTTATCGGCGACGATAAGCCTAGAAAGATGATTATCGAATACAGAACTCCGCTTATAGATTTGCTTGAACTAATAAATAAGATTGAAAACTGTCTAATAATGGAATTTATAGATTTCTATTGTAGGCAGTTTTTTTATTTGTAGTATTTGCGTTAAAAACCATAAAAATTGAATATAAATTAATTTAACACCGTTGAAAAATGTTATACTTATAAAGAGGAATGTATAAAAAAAATGTTATAATAAAATAGTTATATGAAAAATATGATATGTTATAATGGAATATGAATAAGTATGCAATAATCTAATTAAGCGATGAAGTTAATAAGATCAATTGACATAGATTACAGTAAAAATACGTTGTTAAGGAGTGAAGAACTTGGTAGAAAATAATAATTTAATAAAAAATACAGTCTTGAATGTAGCATCAAATTTTTTAAAACAAGAGACTAAAATAAATGAAAAGTTAGATGCTACTCTAAATAAAAAATTTGAAAAAGTTGATTTAAATGAAAGTAAATATGTTGAACTTCTTAAATTCAATATACTGTTCTATAAAACCCTATCTAGAAACATAGAACCTTTAATCGGCAAGTGGATAAATGATAAGTACATACCCAATATAGATGAATTAGAAAAAGATCTTGAATTAATCACTGCAAAATGTAGAAAGTACGTAAATAAAGCAATGAAAGAGGATATAAAATTACTTAAGGTAGATGATCTAAGAAGTTTCCTAGCTTATGATAAGATGGAAATCCACGAGAAAAAAAGAAGATTAGAAAAAGATTATAAAGTTTTAAATTTATATAAAGATCTTTTAAATATATTATTTAGGAAAATAAGCTTGGATAGAGATGAGTTTGAGTTTATATACGATTTAGATTATGTAAAAGTAAAGAGAGATCTTAAAAAAGAAATAATCATATGTGTAAACAAGATATTGTCAAGTCCAAGGGGAGAGTATGTAGGAGATACTTTTACGGATGATGAATTAGACTATGAAGAAGATATGGAACTTGTTTCTGAAGATATAGATACTAAATCAAAAGATAAGAGAGAACACTCAGGATTAAACGACGTTGAAGTTACGTATCTAACTAAACTTGGAGGACTTAATACAGATAATTTAGATAAATACATAGCTAATGAGTATAAAAAAATCTTGAAATTAGAAGACTTATCTGATGAGAAAGCTTTTGGATTTGGTAAAGAAGGTATAATTGATTTTGCTGCTGCATCGATTATTCTCGAATTTTTGAATAAAAAGAACAGAGATCTAATTGAGGGGGCAATGAGATTAGTAGCTATTGGAGAATTTGGTGAAGAGAACTTTAGGGACTATATGAAATATATAATTAAGGATGAAACCGTTATAAATCTAGAAGTATGGAAAGAAGCATGTAATATTATTAAAAGGAATTTTGATGAAATTTTAAACTCTAAAATAGCAGTAAAAAATGTAGCCAATTTTAATAATATTGATCTTGATGAATATATTTATATGATAAAAAATGCAGATAAAAACAAACATTTTAAAGATAGCTTTTCTATTAGAGAAATTGCTATAGAAAAAAAAGATAGCAACAAGACCACAGAACAAATTAAAAATGTAAATGCTGATCAAGAGGAAACAAAAGTATTTAAAGAGTTAGATTTCCTAAAATCGTCAGGAAAAAATGAAGAAGGAAATGGTAATAGAAATGAAAAACATAAGTTTATTGAATTAGCCGATAGCATTGAAGAAGATGGAATGAATACTTCTATAGATGAAGATGGGCACATAATCGGATTTGAAGATTTGACTAAATTTGATAAAAAGTTTGAAGATAGCTCGAATTCAAATGATTCAACTTATACAGAAGACGAAATAATATCTGAAGATATAATGATAGATGAAGATGTTAGTAAGTCTAGTGAAGAGTATGAAGATTACAATGATGAAGAAAAAGAAAGAGTTCCAAAGAAAAAAAGAGTAAGGGATGCTATAATTGCTGTTGCTGTAGTTGCAGTAGTAGTTGTTATGTACTTTACAACTGTTGGAGGAAATAAGGGAGATAATTTAAGTGTATCAAACAATACAAAAGATACTCAAACAAAATCACAAACGCAATCACAAAATAAAAATAAGGAAAGTTTAGCAGATCAGAAAGCAAGAGAAAAAGCTGAAGCTGAAAAGAAAGCAAAAGAAGCTGAAGAGAAAAAGGCTAAAGAAATGGAAGCTCTAAAAGATGGCGGCGGTGAATACTATAGAGTATATGCGGGTGCGCATAATACTGAAGCGAGTGCAAAAGAAGCACAAGAGCAATATGCTTCAAAAGGAATAGAATCTAAAATAGTTAAAAGTAATGGATATTTTAAAATAGATGCAGGTGATTATGTTGATTATAATGAAGCAAGTGAAAGAACTAGTGAACTTGCAAAAAGATCAATAGATACATACATAGCTAAATATGACAAATATTATGATTACAAATTAGGGGAGTTCAAAAAATCAGTTAAGAATATGTCTAGTGAAGAGTTAAAAGAAGAGTATGATGATCTTAAAGACGAATTAAGGGGAAAATCTGGTTCTGCTTATAGAGAATACTCTAAAAACTTGGATGATCTTTACAGTGAACTTCAACAATAATATTGGTGTAAATTATTATTTAAT
This sequence comes from Metaclostridioides mangenotii, assembly GCF_018917235.1. GTDB lineage: Bacteria > Bacillota > Clostridia > Peptostreptococcales > Peptostreptococcaceae > Metaclostridioides. Next base: position 704,701 of record NZ_JAHLOF010000001.1, on the reverse strand, counting down.
GGTTAGTGATGTTTTGTAATTACAAATATCTGTTAGGAGTGTGTAATTATGTTAAAATTAGGCGAGAAAGTTATTTATGAATTATCTTCAGATTATTTTGATCTAAAAGGGATAAATGGGTTTTCTAAAATAAATAAAAATCTATTTATAACTAATTTAGGAAATATAATAATCGGTGAAGGCTCAGATTTAGAAGAGTTAGATGGACTTAAGTATATATACAGTTTTTCTGAGAATAAAGAAAAATTGGTTTCTTATTTAAAGGGAAACGAGATATTTGTAGAAGGGATAGGCTTCTCATTTTATATAGAAGAAAATGAAACTAGAAAAAGAGCAAGAGCAGATATAAAGTTGGTTTTAGGGGTAGTAGATTACGAAATGATTTGTGCTAATCAGAGGGACTTTATATTTACTATAAAAGATAGTCAAACTATTCTAAGTATAAATGGATCAAAAAATTTTATGGGTGGCATAAACTGTGATCATGAAAAGTTTGTTTTTATGGGTGGAAAAAATAGATTTGAAGTATACTTTTCTGATATTGAGAGAGAAGTTATTGAAGAAGGTTGTATATCTTTAAAAGGATATTTCCATATTGAAAGACTAGGAATTGTTGCAAGATCGATTACTATTTTTAATGATGATATAAAAAATATAATCACGTCAAATTTAAGTGAGATTATAAAGTACAATAATAAAATAGGTAATTTACCACCTGAATCAGATGTGGTATTCTGTAAAATTACTGGCAGCATAAATGGCAATGATTACAAAAATTCGAACACATTGATGATAAGATATCAAGATCAACTAATTTTTGTAAATAAAAAGACAAAAAAACAATTAATTACGGTTAATGAAAAGGACTGTAATAAGATTTCTATTGATAAAGATCTTATAATCTATGATGGAAATAATGTTTTTAATCTATACATAAATGATAAAAATAGAGAAATAATGAAAATTGATACTTTAAGAAATATTGAAGATGAAAAAGTAGGTTATACGGCAAACCATACGCCGTTTTTAATTGAACATTTTAAAGAAAGTCTAAAAATTTCTAAGTACAAAGGATTAGACATACTTTCTATTGATGGCGATAAAATTATGGATATAGTTGTGGATAATAAAGCGAATTTACATAATAAAGGCTATGTAGAGACGAAAATTATTTTTAACAATCAAGTTGTAAGTTTGTATTTGAGAAAATCTATGACTGAGAAACTCATAACAGATATATTTAGCCTCTCTAAAAAGGAAATGTTAAAAGATTCTTCTACAGAAGAAATATATGATAATTGGGCAAAATCAATGAATGATATGCTCGTATACAATTTCTTTTCAAAAATGTACTATGTAAAAGAAGAGCTAGATTCGAAATTAGCTAAAGACTTAAATGATGAAATCAGGATTGATTTAGTCAATAGATTATATAGAGATATACAAGAACAAAAAAATGATTTGGATTTACTTTCTGCTTACTATCCTAGAATAATCTATGCACAAAATGAGGCAATTTTAAGTGAATTTGATGTAGTATTAAATGATGCCATATCTTCCAACATTTCTAGCATTAAAAATGTAGTTTTAGACCTGTTGGTTAAATTCTATAGACATTTAAATCAAATAGAAGATAGTCTAAACAAAATAATATTTGTTATATCAGAAGATGAGCATAAAAAATACAATCATAGATTGCTTAAAGAATCTGATAGCGATAAATTAGAAATATTTTTAAGACAAGCATCAAAACGATTAGATCATTTTGTATCTGATATGTACCCAAACTATATCGAAGAAGTTAGCAATTCAGTAAGGAAAGTTTTTGATTCACTAAAGGAAACTTATGTGAGAATAGATAATGACGATATAAAAGAAATACTTTTTGAAAAGATAACAGAAACATATGTATTTAAACAATTGCCAATAAATGAGCAAACTAATTTAAGAAGAAAAGATGTTTTAAACAGATTAAATAACCTTATTGATAGAGGAATAAGTAGTCTAGATAATAATAAGTTTTTTATTGGTAAAAATACTACTAATGTTAATTACAGTGTTTGGGACGCTGAATATAAATTTCTAGATTTGAGTTCTGAAAATAGAGTCGATATGTGTTATATAGAAATTGATTTAGATAAAGAAATACAAGCGAACTTAATAGAAGAAGAAACTGTCGACGATATAAACGAAGATGATAGTATATTAGGAGAGCTAATAACAGAAATGGATATAGATGATGAGTCAAGCATAGATATGGCATATCAAGAGATTGACGTAGATATCGATGAGCTAGATCCTGATTTAGATGAAGTGGATTTTGATGTAGATATAGATGACGATATTAAAGAATTACTAGATGAAATATAATCTATCATTAAAAAAAGTAGTCCGCATATGTAATAAATGGTAGAATTATATATAGGAATCAAAGATTAGAAAAGAGGTAAGATAATGACAGTTTTAGTAACCGGAGGCGCAGGGTATATTGGGAGTCACACCTGTATAGAATTATTAGAAGCAGGTCATGATGTTATTATTGTAGACAACTTATGCAACAGTAATAAAATTGTTGTAGATAGGATAGAAGAATTAGCTGGTAGAAAACCATTATTTTATGATTTTGATGCAACTAATAAAGAGAAAATGGAGATAGTTTTTAGAAATCATAAAATAGATTCCATAATACATTTTGCGGCACTAAAAGCAGTTGGAGAATCTGTTAGAAAACCAATAGAATACTATAGCAATAATCTTATAAGTACATTGGTACTTTTTGACTTAATGAAAGCTTTTAATGTGAAAAATTTTGTATTTAGTTCATCAGCAACAGTTTATGGAGAGCCAGATACTTGTCCTATTTTAGAAGACTTTCCACTTTCTGTAACTAACCCTTATGGCAGAACTAAATTAATAATAGAAGAAATGTTGAAAGATATATATAAATCTGATCAATCTTTTAATATAGCTCTCCTTAGATATTTTAATCCTGTAGGAGCGCATAAAAGTGGTAGAATTGGTGAAGAGCCTAATGGTATACCTAATAATTTAATGCCGTATATAACTAAAGTAGCTATTGGTAAATTGCAAGAGCTAAGTGTATTTGGTGGAGACTATCCAACTCATGATGGTACTGGTGTTAGGGATTATATTCATGTATTAGATCTAGCTTCTGGGCACGTTAAAGCTCTTGAAAAATTGAAAGAAGGGCCTGGTCTTGTTATCTATAATTTAGGTACTGGCAAAGGATACAGTGTTCTCGATTTAGTAAAAGCTTTCTCAGAGGCTAGTGGAAAAGAAATTCCATTTAAAATAACTGAACGTAGAGAGGGAGATGTAGCAATTTGCTTTGCGGACTCCTCAAAAGCAGAAAGAGAGCTTGGTTGGAAAGCTAAATATGAAATAAAGGAAATGTGTCAGGATTCATGGAGATGGCAAAAAATGAATCCAAACGGTTATGTAGATTAGTTGTTTAAATAGTTATATAAAATTATAAAATAAAAGCATCGATATATAGAAATAAGATTTCTGTAAATCGATGCTTTTTTATGATTTTATATTTACTTAGATTAACTTCATAGTATGATTTCAACCCAAAATCAGATTGCCATTGATATGGTCCCTGTAGAGCAGATAGTATTAAAATTATAGGTGCTCTAAGCTAAATTTGTTAGTTTATATGAAAAAACAATGGTTAAATATTAGTATATAGAAATTTTATATACTTGGATACAAAATTTACTATATTTTATATAATGATATTTGGTATAGATTATTGAAATTTGTCGACGAAAAGTCGAACATTAGGAGGGTTAAAATGGATAAAAAATTGAAATTAAAGGAAATAGTTGTTGTGGCTATGCTTAGTGCAATAATAGGAGTAGTATTTACATTTTTAGATGGTATATACAAACCTTTAGAAGCTATAGCTGGGCCGGTAGGTGGAGATATAATTGGTGGACTTTACTTTATATCAGCTTTGCTATCAGTGTATATAGTGAGAAAGCCTGGATCTGCTCTAATGGGATCATTATTTACTGGAGTTATAAACTTACTTATGGGAAGCCCGTATGGAATACATATTATAGTAGCATCTACTCTACAAGGATTAGGTGTTGAAGCAGTGCTTGCAACAAAAAAATATGAAAATTATTCATACTTAAATATGAGTTTGGCGGCAATATTAGCTACTTTGCTAGTAACAACTAGAGACTACTTTATATTTGGTCTAGATCTGTATGCTGGATTACTACCTGTTATGATTGTAATTAGAATAATAAGCGCTGTGATATTTGGAGCAGGATTTACAATTGTGCTTGGAAAAGCTCTAAATTCTACAGGTGTGTTGAGTGGATTTAATATAAATAAAAAATAGTTAAAATATATAATTAAGGAGGTGTACATAGTTGTTAGAAATTAAGAATTTATGCCTCAAATTTCCTGAAGATAAAATTGTCTTTGAAAACGTTAACTTTAGTATAGAGAAAAATACTATAAATTTAATTACTGGTAAAAGTGGATGTGGTAAAAGTTCATTACTTATGTGTCTAAGTAGAGTTATACCAGAAACTGTAGAGGGTGTAATGAGTGGAGAAATTATCTACAATGGATATAATATAGAGCATAATAACGCAGAAGAAATTTCAGGAGAAATAGCATACATGTTTCAAGATCCTGATAGCCAGTTATGCACATTTACAGTTGAAGATGAAATTGCATTTGGACTAGAAAATTTAAATGTAGAACAAGAAAAGATGGAAGAAATAATAGATGAAATACTGGACTTGGTGGGGATAAAATATCTTAAATACGCTTCATTGAATAAAATATCAGGTGGTGAGAAGCAAAAAGTAGCTTTAGCGTCTATTTTAGCCTTGGATCCTGATTTAATACTAATGGATGAACCGACTGCTAATTTGGATCCAATTTCGACTATACAAATTGTAGAACTTATCAAAAAGCTTAGAGATGATATGGGAAAAACCATCATTATAATTGAGCATAATATTGATGATTTTAAAGATGTAATAGATAAAGTAATTGAACTTAACGATAAAAAAACAAGTGATTTAGAAGTAGATAATTTTATTGAACAATATCATAATAATTCTAAATATCCTAAAAGACAACATACTAATTTAGATAATGAGACTGTTTTAGATGTACAGAACCTTAGTTATTCGTATGATGAAGGGAAGAATGTAATTGATAATGTTAATTTTTCATTATATAAAGGTGAAATAGCAGCATTAGTTGGTCACAATGGGGCTGGAAAGTCTACATTATCAAAATTACTGATCGGTTTTATTAAAGCTTCTAAGGGAGAGATATTATTAAAGGAACAAAATATATATAATATGAATGTTAAAGAAATTGGTGATCACATGGGATTGGTTTTTCAAAATCCAGAGCATCAATTTATAAAGATGACTGTAGAAAAAGAGCTATCTTTAAGTTTAGAAGTTAGAGGAAATAGTGAGGATGTCGTTAAAGAGAAAACTGATAATTATTTAAAAGAATTTAATTTAATAAATAATAGGGAATCAAATCCTTTTACCCTAAGTCAAGGTCAGAAAAGGAGACTTAGTACAGCTAGTATGATGATTAATGGACAACCAATATTAATATTAGATGAGCCTACATACGGACAAGATAGAGAAAACCTAATTAAATTGATTGATTTACTCTATCAAATTAATAAAAGTGGCACTTCAATACTAATAATTACTCACGACATGGATATGGTTGAAAGATGTTGCGATAAGTTAATCTATCTTAATAAAGGACAAGTTGAGTACTGTGGTAGAGATGTAAGCAAAATAAAAAATCTTTATTTTGGCGAGAGGATTATATAGATGAATGAAAAAGCTAAATTAATAGATAAGATGAATCCATTTCTAAAAATACTTGTTTTGATAGTAGTTACATTAATTGGATCATTTGAATTTTTGCCATTTTTACCAATTGTATTAATATTACTAGCTTTAATTACAGTAGCTTTTTTTAGTAATTTGAAGTTAACGGATCTATTTAAATCAGTTAGAGTATTTGTTATTATGTCTATAGGATATATGGGATTTATACTGTTTGCGAGATTTATAAGTAAACAACCGATAATGTTTATCTCTGTTTTAGGATTAAGTTTTAAAATAATTTTAATTAGTGTTTATTCTGCTATATTTGTAAAGACTACTGATCCAACAGAATTGGTTATATCCCTAATAAAATACTTTAAAGTTAGCCCCAAATTTGCATTTGCTTTTTTAACTGCATATAGATTTCTCCCTACATTCAAAGAAGAATTTGAAATAATAAAACATGCACATCAAGTAAGGGGAGTAGAGGTAAGTAAAAATTTTTTAGTTAGATTATGGAATACTAAGAGTTATATTATTCCTATGATGGCTACAGCAGTACGTAAAGGAATAAGAATATCGATGTCTATGGAGACAAGGGCATTTAACAAAACTAAAAATAGGACTTATTATAGAAAACTAACTTTACAAAAAAATGAAATACTATATTCTATTAGTTATATTTTAATAGTATTTTTAGTTACAATAATACTTACACATTTCGGACTAACTAATTTAGGTCTTAAGTTTGTTACATAAATAAGAGGAGGGGTAATAATGCCTATAAAGCACAAAGCTATTTCTTATGGATTTCCACAAGATAAATTTAATACAGATCTTATAAAGGATTACTGTGAAGATTTAAATTGCATATTATATATGCAAAGAAAACCTGTAGGGGTAAAGCTTCTTTTTACTGAAGATGAATACAATGATATTGATTGGAGAGAGCCTGGTTCACAACTTGCATACTGTTGCATGGTTGAAAAAGCGACAAGAGGTATGTCATTTAAAGCAAGATTAAAACATATAAATTGTGATGGTGGTACAACAGCACTAGCTCTAGAGCCATCGACTCCAAGAATTGAATCAGGAGCTGAGTATTTTTCTTACAACTTATATGCTACTCAAGCAGCTGCTAGAAGAGTTAGAGAGGGTGTCAAAGGGCTTTATAGAACTGGAGCCCCAACCTATGGTATAGCAGTTGGCCCTTTAGAGGATTTTGAAATAACTCCAGATGTTGTAATATTAATAGTGAATCCATATCAAGCTATGAGATTACAACAAGGCTACGTATATCATACAGGTGAAAGGATAAATTCTACTTTGGCTGCTATGCAAGGTATTTGTTCAGAAGTAACTGTAGAACCTTATATAGAAGGTCGTATGAACATATCAACACTATGTCCGAGTACTAGATTTTTAGCTAAATGGAAATCAGAAGAAATGGCAATAGGACTGCCTTTTGAAAGATTTACAAGCACTGTAGAGGGTGTATTGGCGACACTTAATACTACTGATAATGTAGATAAGAAAGAGGAGATTGAAAAAAGATTTAAAGAAAAAAATAAGGATGCTAGTTTTATTACTTATGATGTTAAATAATATTTGTAAATGCCGAGAAATATTTTTAAAACAATATTCTTGGCATTTTTATTATGATAAATAATATTAAAAGCGGTGTAGCAAATGAATGCTACACCGCTTTAACAAACTTATCCTGTCACACTTTTAAGTTTGTATTCGTACTAATGATCAAATTAAAATTAAAAAAAATTTATGTTATCTTAGGATTAAGCTAACATCAAGTTTACTGCTGCCAATATACCTATTATCCAAAGAGTAATGCTTATTTTGTTTGTTTCTTTTGCTATTAAATGCATAATTACATAAGATATAAATCCGAAACATAATCCTGTACTAATACTGTAAGTAAGTGGCATCATAATTATTGTTAAGAATCCTGGAACTGCTATTTTCATATCAGCAAAATCTATATCCTTAATGTTTTGGAACATAAAAACACCTACCATAACTAATGCTGGTGAAGCTGCATAAGTAGGAACTATTCCTAAAACTGGAGTAAATATCAGTGCTAGTATAAATAGTGATGCTGTAACTAATGAAGCAAGTCCAGTTCTTGCACCTGCTGCAATTCCTGAAGCTGACTCAGCGTATGTAGTAACTGTACTTGTACCTAAAACTGATCCTATTATAGTCGCTGATACATCAGCATAAAGCATTTTATTTAATCCTTCTATATTTCCTTCTTTATCTTCAAGTCCCATTTTTTTACAACATGTAATTAATAGAGATAATGAGTCGAATAAATCGATAAACATAAAAGAGAAAATTGGCCCAATTAATGAAAATTTAAGGGCAGACATAATATCTAATTTAAATGAAATCGGTGCTATACTTGGTGGAAGTGAAACTATAGCATTTGGAAGTTCTGTAAATCCTAATATCATTGATATAATAGTAGTAACGATTATACTTATAAGGATACTACCTGTAACTTTTTTATATTCTAATATAGCCATAAGGGCAAGTCCAAATACTGAAATCAGAACTGTAGGAGTAAATTTCCCCATCGCTACAAGTGTTGATTCATTACCTGCTATTAAGCCCATATTTTGAAGACCTACAAAAGATATAAAAAGTCCGATACCAGCAGCTGCTGCCTGTGCCAAATCTTTTGGAATTGCATCCGCTATTGCTTTTCTAAGTCCTGTAACAGCTAGCACCAAGAAAACACATCCAGATAAAAATACAACTCCTAAAGCTGTTTCCCAAGGAATACCTGCTCCTAGTACCAATGAATAAGTAAAAAATGCATTTAGACCCATACCAGGGGCTAATGCGAATGGAGCGTTTGATACTAATGCCATAAGTAATGTACCTATTGCCGATGCTAATATAGTAACTGTTATAAGTGCTGCTTTGTCCATTCCTGTAGTCGATAGTATTGCTGGATTTACGAAAACTATATACGCCATTGTTAAAAACGTTGTTATTCCGGCAATTACTTCAGTTTTAACACTCGATCCACGTTGGCTTATTTTAAAGTGGTTGTCCAAAAAAACTGAAAACTGACCATTATTATTATTTGTCATTATTTCATATACCTCCATTTAATAAAAATCTTTTTCTTTATATTTTGTATTATAAACCAAAATGAGATTATTTGCAACAAAAAAACAGATAATATTCGTGTTTAAAACTCTTGAAAGCCTAAATTAAGATTATATATAAAATAATATTCGGATTTTAGAGTAGAAATCGAATATTTATTAAACTTTTGATAAATTATTTGTTATATTGATTTTAGACATATAAAAATCTTTTTATTATAGTATTTTGCTCATTTTTCAAGTATTATATTAATAGTTTTAAAAATTAGGAGGGATATTTAAGTGGTCAAATTAATAAATATAGATAAGCCAAAAATATCTGAGGTACTTACTGAGATTGAGAACATTTACGACCAATTAGTTATAGACAATAAAATAGAATGTAGTTTGGTTGAGGATAAGATTATAGAAGGATTAGATAATTTAAAGTTAAGTTTTGACTCCTGTATATTTAAAAATGTTGTATTTATTGATTGCGATTTAAAAAAATTAGATCTTTTAGATGTAGTATTTGAAAACTGTGATTTTTCTAACTGTATATTTAGCGACAGTAGTATATATAGAGTTGAGTTTAAAAATTGCAAGCTTTTAGGAACTAGATTTGATGATTCTTTTTTTAAAAATGTAGTATTTGAAAATTCTATGGCTAGATTTTCTAATTTTTCATATTCAAAATTCAGTGGATTGAATTTAATTCAATCAGATTTTTCTGAAGCTATATTTCAAGAGGTAAAAAATGAAAAATTTGCTTTAGATCAAGTAGAATTAAATAGAGCTATTTTTACAGGAACAAAACTAAAAAATTTGGATTTATCATCTAGCAATGCAGAAGACATGGAAGTTCGTATTGAAGATATAAGAGGTGTTAAATGCAGTGTTGCTCAAGCTTTAGATTTTACTAAACTTATGGGAATTAAAATTAAATAAAATATATTTGACTGAAAATTTAATGAAATCTAAAATATTGACACAATTCTGCAAATTGTATTATAATTTATTTCTGGGATTAAAAAATAAAATTTGGGATCGGAGGTTGGCTTATGAGTAAACAGATGAAAGACATTATAATCGTGGGATTTGCGCTTTTTTCAATGTTCTTTGGAGCCGGTAATTTATTGTTTCCACCGTATTTAGGCTTAGTGTCTGGACAGAATTGGCTATTGTCAATATTTGCATTTGTGTTGGCTGATGCTGGTATAGCGCTTTTGGTTATAATTGCTTCGGCAAAATGTTCGGGAAGTCTCGATGATATACTATCGAGATCAGGCAAAACATTGGCAAGAATAATTAGTATCGCAGCTCTTTCATGCCTCGCATTACTTGTTATACCAAGAACAGCAGCAACTACCTATGAGATGGGAGTAATGCCTATAATTGGGGACTTCGGAAGTGTAGCTAGAATAATCAGCTCGGTGATTTTCTTTACACTAACACTTGTATTAACAATAAAAGGATCAAAAGTAATAGATATAATAGGTAAGTTTTTAACACCAGCTTTGTTGTTAGTATTATTTGTATTGATAATTAAAGGTATTATAACTCCAATAGCAGACCCAAATCCAGGACAGTTGATAGATAGAAATTTATTTGCCGAAGGATTTACACAAGGGTATCAAACAATGGATGCACTTGGTGCTGCTTCTATGGCCACGATTATGTTGCTTTCTTTAGCACATAAAGGGTATACAGATGAAAAAGAAAAAATTAGTATGACTATTAAATCTGGGGTTGTAGCATGTATTTTTTTAGGCCTTGTGTACGGAGGTCTTGCGTATTTAGGTTCCACGGTATCTACAATGTTTGGAACAGATGTACCACAAGCTTCATTATTAGTGGAGATTACAAACTTACTATATGGATATACAGGTAAGGCCATCCTTGGTCTTATAGTTGCCCTTGCTTGTTTGACTACTTCAATAGGGCTTACTTCAGCAATATCAAACTACTTTGCAGGAATAACTAAGATTAAGTATGAGCAGTATGTAATAGGCATATGTATTGCAAGTACAATTATAGCTAATCTTGGAGTTGACTTTATAATTAAATTCTCTGTACCAATACTTCAACTAGTTTATCCAGTACTTCTTGTGCTAGTTCTCATGACTCTTGCAGGTTCTCATATTAAAAATGATAATGCGTTTAAAGGTGCTGCGTATGCAACACTAGCAACAAGTATGTTTAATATACTATATAGTTTAACTGGTACATGTGGATTTATAAATAATATTCCGCTTACAGATTTAGGTTTTAACTGGGTTATTCCAGCGTTAATATTTGGAGTAATTGGGGCATTTATAAAAAGCGGTACAAACTCCCCAAAAGTGCAAAGTTAATTTATTACACTAAATTTAAAGACACTTGATTTATATTGTAAAAATTTAATTTATATAATAGTAAAGTGCTATATAAACCCATGAAGTTTTCAAAGAATAATTTTGATACTTCATGGGTTTTTATTATAATAGCATGTTTTATCATCATGACACTTATTAAGTCTATTCATTTCTATATAAATTTAATATAAAATATGATAAAATTATATGATAGTTGTTTTAAATGAACTAATATAACTATGTATTAATTTGATGCAATCAGGAGGCTTTATAAATATGTTTAAAAAAGTTACGGCATTGTTGATGGCAATGACATTAGTAGTCATGTCATCAGGATGTAGTATATTGACAAAGAATAAAGATAAAAAAGAAGTAATAAGGGACTTTAAAGTAATAGTATTTACAGAAAGTAAAAATGAAAATAAAGATCAATACAATGCTGTAAATACAGTAGTAAAAGAGTTTAAAGAGAAAAATAAAGATAGTGAAGATGAAAAAGGTAAGAAGAAGCCAAAACAAGAGATAATTCACGAAGTTCTTCCAAAGAATTTTGATAAAAATCCATCTCAAGTTGAAAAGAAAATTAAAGATTATACTAAAGATAAAACAGTACAAGCATTTGTAGTCGCTACAGATAAGCCAGGTCTTTTACCTGCTCTAAAGAGTGTAAAAGAAAAAAGACCAGAAGTTTTAACAATATCAGCTCCTATGGGAGAAAGTGTAAATGATTTAAGTGAGTTTGTAGACGTAAATCTTGGAATAAACCCAAAACAAAGGGCTATTTCAATGGTCAAGTTAGCTAAAAAGTTAGGAGCTAGGACATTTGTTCATTATTCAACACCAGATGATTTAACTGATAAAAAAATACTTGAGAGAAAAGAACAAATTAAAGTTGCATGTAAAAATGAACAAATTGGTTTTGTTGAAATAGGAATTCCAAATTATTCCGGTGAACAAGAAAAGAAAACAATGAAAAATTCTTTAGAAAAAAATATAGAAAGCCAAGTTAAAAAATATGGCAAAGATATAAATATTTTTGGTGCAAATGAAGATTTAGATACCGTTATTTTAAACAAAGCAAAAGATTTAAAATACATAGTGGCTGAACAAAGTACACCAGATCCTACAAAGAGCTATCCAGAAGTGATGGGATTTAAGGTTGCTAAAAAAGATGAGCAAAACTACGAGAAGTTAAATGATAAAATAAGTGAAGGGGCAAAAAAATATGGTCTTTCTAGTAGACTTGGCGGTTATATAATGCCTTATGATGTTTTCTTACCTATGTTTGCCACACAACTTGCAGCAGAAATGGTTACTGAGGATCTAACTCAAGAAGATGTTTGTAATGAAGAGTATTTAGAGGCTTATGCCGAGACTAAATTCGGAGTTGGCACAAAATTTGAAGATTATAGTGATACGATTTATAATTATCAACTTATGGGACTAGATCCAATAATATATTAAAGGCATCGTTTCCACCAAACATATAGATTAAACAGTTAAGCTATGACAAAATTATCGGTACGATTTTGATTTTCGCATAACTGAGCATTTATATGTTTGGTTGGTCAATTCCTTGGGGTGATAAAGGAAAACTACTTTGTATATATGGATTTTATAAAAGCAAAATAATTGTTTACTCAGGTGTTGTAAATTACCTGATTTTTTTATAATTAGTTTGGTATCTACGGCTTTGCGCACTTTCATTTAGAATGTTTACTATAAAAATAAAGATTTAAAATCTATATTTAAAATCTTATATTATAATTATATATAAAACGTATATTGGAGGTATTATCATGAGTAAGTATAATTTTGATAAAATAGTAGATAGAATAGATACAGATTCGGTTAAGTGGGATTTTAGGACTAATTGCTCACCTAAGGCACAAAAAGATGGTCTTCCTCTTTGGATAGCAGATATGGATTTTGAATGTGCAGATCCGATTATAAAAGCACTACATCACAGAGTTGACCACAAGATTTTCGGATACAGCTCGAATAATTCAGACAAGTATTTTGATGCATTTTGTAATTGGTACAAGAGAAGATTTGATTGGGATATTGATAGAAAATGTGTTGTTTTTAGTCCAGGTGTTGTTCCAGCGATAGCTTTGCTTGTTAGAGTTCTCACAAAACCTTCAGAAGGTGTTATCATACAAAAACCTGTTTATTATCCTTTTACTAATAAAATTGAGAATAACGATAGAAAGGTCATTAATAATTCTTTAATTTACGAGGACGGTACATATAAAATGGATTACGAGGATTTAGACAAAAAAGCTTCAGACCCAAACAATAAAGTTTTAATATTGTGCAGTCCTCATAATCCAGTTGGTAGGGTTTGGAGTGAAGAAGAACTAAAAAGGGTTGTAGAGATTTGTAAAAAACATGATGTTTGGATAGTGGCTGATGAGATACATTCAGATCTTATTAGAAAGGGAGTAAAGCATACACCACTACAATTACTTTGCAGCGATTATAAGGATAAAATTGTGACTTGCGTAGCACCAAGCAAATCTTTTAATTTAGCAGGAATGCAATTATCAAATATAATAATAAACAACGCTGAGCTCAGAAAGAGATATAAGCATGAAATAGTTGCAACTGGAGGAGTAAGCTCTCCTAATCCTTTTGCAATAGTTTCTGCTATTGCTGCATATAATGAAAGTGAAGATTGGCTTGACGAACTAAATAATTATTTAGATAAAAATGTTGAATTTATTAAAGAATTTTTGCTAAACAATATTCCAAAAGCCAAGTTAATATATCCTGAGGGAACTTATTTGGTATGGATTGATTTAAATGCATTTGGATTAAATGAAATTGATCTCGAAGACTTAATGTTTAAAAAAGCTAATGTTCTATTAGATGAGGGATATATTTTTGGCAAAGAGGGAATTGGATTTGAGAGAATTAATGCTGCTTGTCCAAGATCGATTCTTAAGGAATGCTTAGAGCGAATAAAAAAAGCATTAGATTCATTAAATAAATAAATTATTTAATATGTTTAAATCAATATTTATAAAATTCAAAATAAAATGTATTGACAAAAGATAATTAATATCTTATTATAGTCAATAAGAATTAATTAGACCTGATAAAGACATTGAAGGGAAGAGTAAATATAGAGCTGCGTTTTAGCGAGTTGGTGACGGTGAAAGACCAATAACAATATCTGTATTGAAGAACATCCCGGAGTTTCTAACCGAAAGCATCTTGTTAGTAGGCTTAGACGGAACCAAACCGTTATAAGATTGGAGTGCATCGAGTAATTCTGTGCATGAAAGAGAGTTTATTTATAAACTAATTCGGGTGGTACCGCGGAAGAGTAGCCTTTCGTCCCTTTGTAGGGATGAAGGGCTTTTTTTATTGGGAACTTCTAAGATATAAAATTATAACGAGAAAAGGAGTGCAGATACATGAAAAAAATAATACCAAAAGGTTATAAAAGTAACTTAGGAACTTTAGAAACTCAGATAGCAATAAAAGAGTTAAAGGACTTTTTTGAATCTAATATAAGTAAAGAATTAAACTTAACAAGAGTATCATCACCTTTGTTTGTTCTGCCAGAGACTGGGGCTAACGATAATCTTAACGGAGAAAAAGCAGTGAATTTTGATATACCTTTTATGGGAAGAAATGCTGAAATAGTACAATCTCTTGCAAAGTGGAAGAGACTTGCTCTCAAGAAATACGGTTTTCCAGTTGATAGCGGTATATATACTGATATGAATGCCATAAGAAAAAATGAAGAATTAGATAATATACATTCTCTATATGTAGATCAATGGGACTGGGAATTTGTAATAGATAAAGAAAGTAGAAATTTAGATACATTAAAAAATACAGTGAACAGAATTTACAAAGTATTTAAAAATACAGAAGAGTTTGTATGCGATTTATACGATATTGAACGTATACTACCTGATGAAATTTACTTTATGACATCTCAAGAGCTACTAGATATGTATCCGGATCTAGATTCAAAAGAAAGAGAAAATGCAATAGTAAAAGAGAAGAAGGCTGTATTCTTGATGCAGATCGGAGTTACATTAACATCAGGTGAAAAACATGATGGAAGGAGTCCGGATTATGATGATTGGGAGTTAAATGGTGATATATTATTCTACAATCCTATTTTAGACGAAGTATTAGAGTTATCATCAATGGGGATAAGAGTTGACGAAGATACACTAGAAAAACAGTTAAATGTAACTGGGTGTCAAGATAGAAAAGAACTCGATTATCACAAGATGCTTCTTAATAGCGAACTACCGTACACAGTTGGTGGAGGTATAGGACAGTCTAGAATTTGTATGTTCTTTTTAAGAAAGGCTCATATTGGTGAGGTTCAAGTCGGGATATGGCCACAGGAAATGATAGATGAATGTAAGGCATCTGGAGTTAGATTACTATAAAATTTTATTTCAAGTCTATATTTATCAAAACACCTCTATAGGTTATAATAAATACATCAGAGATTAACGAGGTGATAAATGTGAATATATTCATTAATATAATAAACATGGTTTTAAACTTTTTTAAATGTATACTTGTAAGATTTAAAAATGCAAAGTTTGGGCTTTTATTCTTTGTAGATATAATTAAATTGCCTGATTTTTTATTTGATAGCAGAACTAATATCTTTAGTAAATTAAAGGTAATAGGATCATTTGTAGTTAGTTTAGCATACTTTGGTTCTCCGTTAGATTTTATGCCAGAATCAGTTTTCGGTGGATTTGGTTTTATAGATGATATATTACTTTTGATTTGGTTTTTAGGAATAATGAGTCAGGAAATTCAGAAGTATAAGAAGAATATTGGAGAAGCCAGAGATCCAAATGTAATCGATAATGTGAATTATAAAGTTAAAGATGATGATGAATAGTTAGAATAAAAAATAATAGGGATGTGATTTAAATCTTGAAAAAGCTTCTAGATTTTAAATCATATCCCTATTTAGCTTTTTCACGTTCTTATTATCTTATTGTAAATGTATCTATATATTATATTGAAATGTATCTATATATAATATTTTAAATTTATATTTTTAATACTATTTGAAAAAAATTCGATATATTATAAATTAAGAAAAATAATTCATAATCTTGACTAGATTGAATAAATTTACTATGATAAAGGTATTGTACTTGTTAAAATGTCGTTATATTTGTTAAAAATGTAATGAAAATGTTAACTTTGCAAAATAATCATGGGAGGAAAGAATTATGGAAAAGAAAAAATTAGGTTTAGTGCCTAAATTGATCCTAGGTATTATAGCCGGTATTCTCATTGGTAGCTTTATGCCAAAAGGATTTGTACAAGTTTTAATTACAATTAGTAATCTGTTTTCTGCATTCTTAAAATTTGTTATACCATTTATAATTATAGGATTTGTAACAGCAGGTATAGCAGATTTAGCTACTGGAGCAGGAAAATTGTTAGGAATAACAACTGCAATATCTTATGGATCTACAATTATCGCAGGACTTATAGCTTTAACAGTTGCAACATTAATATTCCCAACTTTTATTGATGCAAGCGTTGCCAGTCAAATAGGTGATCCAGAAGCGGGAATGTTATCAGCAATATTCTCTATTCCGCTTGAGCCTATGGTAGATGTAACTGCAGCAATAGTGTTTGCATTTATGATGGGACTTGGAATATCAGCTCTTAGAAATCACGGTAAAGGAGAGGTTATGTTTAATTTCTTCCAAGATTTCCAGGAAATAGTAACAAAAACTTTGTCTACTGTAATTATACCTTTATTACCTTTATACATAGCTGGTACTTTTGCCAACATAACTTATGCAGGACAAGTTTGGAACATACTTAATATATTCTGGAAAGTGTATCTAATAGTTATACCACTACATCTAATATACATCGCATGTATGTTTTTTGTTGCAGGAGCTTATGGAGGGAAGAATCCTATCCAACTTATGAAGAATCAGATACCAGGATATTTAACTGCTGTAGGAACTCAATCATCAGCTGCAACTATTCCAGTAAATGTTACTTGTGCAGAAAAGAATGGTGTTAGTAAACAAATAAGAGATTTTGTTGTTCCTTTATGCGCAACTATACACTTAGCTGGGAGTATGATATCAATTACATGTTTTACTGTTGCCGTTTTAATGATGAATGGTATGCCTCATGGAGTAAACGTTATACTACCTTATATAGCTATGCTAGGGGTTGCTATGGTTGCTGCACCAGGTGCGCCAGGAGGAGCTATAATGAGTGCACTTCCATTCTTACCAATGGTTGGGATACCTTCAGATGGAGGACTCGCAAGTCTAATGATAGCACTTTACTTAACTCAAGATAGTTTTGGTACGGCTGCGAATATATCAGGTGACAATGCTATAGCTGTAATAGTTGATAAGATTAACAACAAGCTTAGTGGTAAGGGAAACAATAAAAATGAAAAGACAGCTTAATCTTTATTAGGATAGTAAAATCTAAAATTTTATATATTATACCCAAGAGAAATCAAAATAAATAAGTTAATCTTAAGTTTTAGTTCTAATATTTATTAAAAGTACCCGTACAGTAGATTGAAATCGATTTTATGATCGAGTCACTAAATATACAGTACGGGTACTTTTTTTGTATTTATAATCTTAATTTTAATTTTTACTCGTATTAAATAAATACTTTATTTGGACAAGTTAAAAAAAACTTCATTTAAAGATTTCATTAGTATTTCGTTCTCTTCATGCTTTAGTATACATACCCTAAAGAAGTATTCACCCAAGCCTTCAAATGTTGAACAGTCCCTTATTATTATCTTATTTGGTATAAGTTTCATCCTAAGTTCAGCAGCTGTCATAAGATTTGAGTTTATTTTACAAAGAATAAAGTTTCCTTTTGTTTCATATACTGTTATTTCATTTAATTTACTTAGCTCGTTTATTAGATAGCTTCTTTCAGTACCTATTGCATTTACTGTTTCTCTAATATAGTTTTCGTCCGAAAACATAATTTCACCCATATTTGAGGCTATAATATTTACATTCCACAGGTCTATTTGACTTTGTATTTTATCCTTAATGTCATTATTCGAAATTAATCCGTAACCAAGTCTAATACCTGGAGTCGAGAAAAATTTTGATGTACCTCTAATAACAAAAAGATTGAAATATTCATCAACTAATTGTGTTGCTGAATAGATATCTGTGTCAGTAAATTCAATATAGGTTTCATCTACCATCACAAATGTATCTGTAGATTTAAGTATCTTTTCAAGCTCAGATCTAGTAAAAGCAAATCCAGTTGGATTGTTTGGATTACAGATTACTATTATATCGTAATTGTTTTTAGATATGTGATCTATTAACTTGTCTACATTTATTTTAAAATTTTCCTTAGATTTGTTGAAGTACTTGTCTATTTTTGATCCAACTAATTTTAGCTCTTTTTCGTATTCAGAATAAGCTGGAGAAAGAAGAAGCGATTTTTTAGGGCTTACAAATTTTATATATTGTGAAATCAATTCTGTAGCGCCGCTACCAAGTATTATATTTTCACCTTTGCATTTACAATAGTTAGATATAGATTTTTTTAAGTTTACGTATTCAGGGTCTGGATACATAGATACTATATCTATATTATTTATAATAAAATCTTTAGCTTTTTTGGATGCTCCAAACGGATTGATATTAGAGCTAAAATCCATAAACTCCTCTTTAGAGAATCCATATTTTCTAGATAGATCGTACAGGTTTGCTCCATGGTTATTTTTCATTTTAAATCCTCCAATTTAATTATGTATTCAATATAGTAATTATAATATAAATGATAGTTTATTCCAAATTTTTATCATACTATAAAATTAATGCCAAAATGTCTGAAAATTATTCAATTTGATAAAACCATATGTTATACTTTATATGAGTTGATTTTTGAAACGGAGGATAAAGATGTATAAGATTACAGGAGTTATGCTATCAGAAGAAGAGATTAAAGCAAAAGTGTACGAACTTGCAAAACAAATAGAACAAGACTACAAAGGTGAAGATGTTCTTGTAGTTGGAATATTAAAAGGTGCAAGTGTATTTGTTGCTGACTTAATCAGATGTATTGATTTAGATGTGAATATAGACTTTATGAGTGTATCTAGCTATGGAGCAGGAACTGCGACATCAGGTACAGTAAAAATACTTAAAGATCTTGATGTAGATATTGAAGGAAAAAACGTATTAGTTGTTGAAGATATAATAGATTCAGGACTTACGCTAAGTAATTTAGTTGCAACTTTAGAGACTAGAAAGCCTAAGTCATTAAAGTTATGTACACTTTTAGATAAACCAGAAAGACGTACAGCTGATATACATGTAGATTATGTAGGATTCGTTATAGATGATAAATTTATAGTTGGCTATGGAATAGACTATGATGAGAAGTACAGAAACTTACCACATATAGCTATAGTTGAAGATGTATAAGATTTAAAGAATTTAAACTAAAAGAAGAAGGCTTACCTTAATTGGTAAGCTTTTAATTTTAGATTAGATAAATAGGAGATAAATATGGATATTCAATTAGAGATGCTACTGTTTTTTCAAAGTATTAGATCAAACATATTAAATTTGATATTTTTACTGTTTTCAGTTAACGCTGAAGTTGTAATTGTTTTTTTAACTGCTTATATATATTGGTGTGCAAATAAAAAAGTTGGTCAAAAAATTTTATTCTCATTATGTGGAAATATAGTCCTAAATTCTAGTATAAAGGAGTTCATTAAAGCTCCTAGACCTATTGGGAGTGAAGGACTTAAATCTATGAGAGTTGAGACAGCTGGAGGTTATTCATTTCCAAGTATGCATACCCATATGACAACGGCATTTTGGTATAGTTTAGCTACTTGTTTCAAAAAAAGATTTTTATACATACTTGCTTTTGTCGTTATTTTAGGAGTAGGCATTTCAAGGTTGTATTTGGC
The DNA here is from genome assembly GCF_018917235.1 of Metaclostridioides mangenotii. Classification (GTDB taxonomy): domain Bacteria; phylum Bacillota; class Clostridia; order Peptostreptococcales; family Peptostreptococcaceae; genus Metaclostridioides. Next base: position 684,429 of record NZ_JAHLOF010000001.1, on the reverse strand, counting down.
AGTACATTGGCCTATTGATATAATATTTGGGTGGATATTTGGCCTAGTATTTACAATTATACTAGGAAAAATTTTTGATTATTCTTATGAATATAAAAGCTATAAACCTATGATTTTTATCTTTATAATATTTTTAATATATGCATTATATATACAGAGCCACGAATTTTTAAAATTGTTTGGAGTATATACTGGGTTTTTAATTGGGTATATTATAGAAAATAAGTATATTAATTTTAGTACAGACTTAACCGAAAAATTAAAATATAGCATGAATTTTAGAAAAAATTCTAAGTTTTTAGGAAAAAGAACTCCAAAAGAGATGGTTAGTATAAAAATAAAGAGGCTAGTAATAGGGCTTTTTACACTAGGGATTTTATATATTATATTAAAACTTACTACAGTATTTATTACTGAAGATCTAGGATTAGATTGGTTTAGTTGGGTTCTTGACTATATTAGATACACAGTGGTAGTATTTTACGCTATAGCAGGAGTACCAAAACTTTTCAAAATTTTTAAATTAGAATAGAAGAGAGTGATTATTTGAAAAATATAATAGTAATTGGCGGTGGTCCTGCTGGAATACTTGCAGCTTGTACTGCTTCTGATAGAGGAGAAAATGTAATATTGATAGAAAAAAATCACAAGCTTGGAAGAAAGCTTTTGATAACAGGAAAAGGAAGATGCAATATCACCAATGATAGCGATATGGAAGATTTTATCGAAAATATTCCTACAAATGGAAAGTTTTTATACAGTGCATTTTACACATTTACAAATTACGATGTTGTTAAAATGTTTAATGAAGGTGGAGTAGCTACAAAAGTTGAAAGAGGGAAGAGAATATTTCCACAGAGCGATAAAGCAGTCGATGTAGTTAAATGTCTCGAAAGGAAACTTAAAAAAAGTAATGTAGAAGTTATGCTCAATGCAAAAGTCCAAAAAATCGTTTCAGATGGTGATAAAATTGAAAAAGTAATACTAGACAACAGTAAAGAGATAAAATGTGATGCTGTGATTGTTGCGACTGGTGGCATTAGCTATCCCTTAACAGGATCTACAGGAGATGGATATAAGTTTGCAAAATCTCAAGGACATACTATTATTGATACAAAACCGTCTCTTATAGGAATAGAAGTTCAAGAAAAGTTTGTAGATTCGCTTGATAAGCTTATGTTAAAAAATGTGAGTGTAGATGTTTATAATAGTAAAAATAAAAAAATATATTCTGATTTCGGTGAGATGGAATTTACTAAATATGGTTTAGACGGGGCCATAATAAAATCTGCTAGTTCAAGAATGAAGGAAACTACTAAAGAAAATTATATAATTTCAATAGATTTAAAACCTGCTTTAGATGAAAATAAACTAGACAATAGAATTCAAAAAGATTTCAAAAAATATAATAATAAAAGATTTGAAAACTCTCTTGATGATTTGCTACCAAAGAAACTTATACCAATAATAATTGAGCTTAGTGAAATAGAACCATCTAAGCCAGTACATCAAGTATCACGTGAGGAACGAAAAAAATTAGTTGAATTACTTAAAAATCTCAAATTTACAGTAAAAAGATATAGACCTATTGAAGAAGCTATAGTAACTTCTGGTGGTATAAAAGTAAATGAAATTAATGCGAGTACAATGGAGTCGAAATTGATAAGAGGATTATTTTTTGCTGGAGAAGTAATTGATGTAGATGGTTATACTGGAGGGTTTAATTTACAAATAGCATTTTCAACAGGATATTTAGCAGGCTTAAATTGCTAAGCATATAAATAACTATCTTTATATATTTAAGATATCAATATAAAATTAAAAACAAAAAATGTTGTTTAATTTAAAAAGAAATTTAAAAATATTAACAAAAATTACCTGAATTAAAAATGATTATCTTCACATAATATAATCAGCAACACAAATAAACAACAGAAGGAAGGTAATCATTATGGCAAGTAACAACAATAGTTCAAACAAAGTAGTAGTTCCAGGAGCTAAACAAGCTTTAAACCAAATGAAAATGGAAATAGCTAACGAGTTAGGAATGAACAACTACCAAGCTATGGACAAAGGAAATTTAACATCTAGAGACAATGGTTATGTAGGTGGTTACATGACAAAAAGACTAGTTGAAATGGCTGAGCAACAAATGGCTGGTAAACAACAATAGTCTGAAATATTAAATAGCTACAATTAGTAGCATGTGTAGCTAGAGCTATCTCAATTTAGGAGATTATATCTTCAAAATCGAGATAGCTCTTTTTATTGATATTTTAAATAAACTTTTTTAAAATATAATAGATTTTTTTATATTTATAAATTACTAATTAAATACTTCATTGTTATATATTATTCTCATGTAGTTTTAAAAAAAATGTAATAATAATTATATTTGAGGATAGACTAATAACAAGAGAATAAGTACAAAAGGAGTGAAATTAATGGCAACTATAAACTTTGAAGAAATAAAAACTAAATTTATAAACGCTGATCTTGACGAAAAAATAAAAATTTACACAACTACTGAAGGTTTGACTGTTGAACAATTTAAAGAATTACTTAGATACTATCCTATTCAATATTTATCAAAACTAGAAAAAGCTCTTGGATAAAATAAAAATACCGGTATACAAAATAATGTAAACCGGTATTTTTTTATATTTAAACTATATATACGATTTCTGTACAGTTGAATCTCTTTTTTATTTCCTTTCTAAATACTTCTTCAGCATAATCTCTATACTCTTTTTTATAACAGTATTTACCTCTACCTCTTCCAGTCATCATTTCTTTATTGTAAATTTTCATAGCATTTGGAAAAGCTTGTTCATTTATCGCTTTGTGAATATAACTATAAGTCATGAATATAACTTCTATAAAAATTTCTGATCTAGCTTTTTTAGATAATTTTTCATTTAAATTATCGAGCATTTCAATGTAAATTTTCTCCCAATTTTCTATTAAGATAACAGGAGCAATTAAAATACCTACTTTATATCCTGCATCACACATTTTGTTTAAGGCCTCAATTCTACTTTCTAAAGAGGATGTACCGATTTCAACATTGGATATAATCTCTTGAGGATTTATGCTCATTCTAAAGATAGTTTTACCTTTATGGTCGAGATCTAATAGATTTTCTACCATAGAAAATTTTGTTGGGAAGGTTATATAACCATGACCAGCATCTGCAAACTCTTCAATAACTCTAGGTAGATTACCAGTAACAGTATTTTCTAGTATTAAATCGCTATTACTACCTATTTCATAAGTGCATTCTTTTTCCATTTTATTTGATTTTTTAATTAACTTACCAAGTATATCATCTATGTTTGTGTAGACTCTTAAGTATGAGCATTTATTGTAGTTGCAAACTAGGTAACAGTAAAGACACATTGCACTACATCCTGATGAGGTGAAAGGAACTAAATAATCAGATACTTTATGGTTTTCTACATATTTATGTGTTTTTCTAGTTCCAATTATTAAATATTTTTTTAATTCAACAAAATCTTCATTACCTTTGTTTCTAAGAACTTCTATATTATTGTGATTTTTTATGGGTATCCACTCTACATCCGTGTATTTTTCTTTTAATCTCTTACCGAGATCATGCTCTAATGCAATTGTTTCGTAGTATATTTTCTTAGGTTTCAAATAAAAGACTCCTTTTTTATAAACTATTATCCACTTTTATCCCCATAAATATTATTTATAAAAATATTTTATCAAACTCCTGTTATAGTAACATAGACAGATATCTCCTTCATTAATATAATTTCTTCAAAATATACAATTTATTCATATATCCCCAAAATACAATTACTGTATATTATTTTATATATAAAATAATAATAATTTGAGGTTTTGAAAACGAATTTATTAAACAAAAGTTAAACAATAGATTACTCAAATGTTAGAATTTAAAACTATAGATAGAATCGATTTGATAACGACAAATCGTCAGTGTAGACTGGAATTAATAGTATTTAAAATTTCACAGTTAATTATTCTTAAGTGTAATTTAAATATTATCAAACTATAAAATTTTCTGGGGGGAAAAAATGAATTACGCAGAGCTTTTAGAGGATATGGAAAATTACAAGGATACAATGACAGATGAAAAACGGATGACAGCTTATTTTAGTGGAGAGGAAGTCGATAGAATTCCATATAACTTAATGGAACTCGAAAATTCAGCTCCTCTTTACGGTTATACAGTTGGAGAATTTAGAAGATCTATAGACGTGCAATGTGAAGTATTGGAAAAATTAGGCGAAGAATTTGGATTCAAAACAATACCTGCTAACCTAGGTTTAAAAGCTATTGGAGAAGCAGCTGGGTCAATTTTAGAATATCCAGAAGAAGGAATAGATTTCATAAAAGAGTATGTGCTGGATAGTTACGAAAAATTAGATTCAATGGAGATAGTTGATCCATATAAGGACGGGAGTTTGCCGAGTATACTAAAAAGAGTTAGGCACATGAAAGAGAGATTTCCGAATAATGATGTAACGATCGAAATAGCTGGACCTCTCACAACAGCAAGCGCAATTAGAAAGCCAGAGCTTGTGCTTAGAGATATTATTAAAAACAAGGATAGATTACATCAACTTTTAGATTATAGCGTAAAATCAACATTAGCTTGGGTTGATGCAGTGTGTAAAGAATTTGGACCAGCTGAAGTAACATTGTGTGATCCTGTTGGATCAATGAGTCTAATAAATGTAAAACAGTTTGAGGAGTTTTCTAACCCATACTTAAAAAATTTAATTGACGGAGTAGTAGAAATATCAGGAATACCTCCAGTCGTACATATATGTGGAAAATCAAAAGCTATATGGAAGCCTCTTGTTGATCTTGGGGTATCGACTTGGAGCATAGATAACTGTGAAGATATAGAGGAAGCTAAGGAAATAGTTGGCGACAAAGTAGCAATTGCAGGAAATATACCTCCAGTTGAAATTATGAAGTATGGAGACATAGATGACGTAATAGAATCAGTAAAAGAATGTATTAAAAAAGGTAGTGATAGTCCCAAAGGCTACATACTATGGTCAGGCTGTGAGATTCCCATGGGAACGCCTAAAGAAAATATTTACGCTTATATCTATGCAGCTAGAAAATATGGAAGAGGTGCACAAATGGGTAAGCTTTGCAGGGGAATTTTAGAATATTTATAGGAAATACGAATGTATGATATGAAATATATAGACACATTCGATTTGAATAGCCATAACTGTAAGTGTAGACTTATAGCTATGAGCGATTAAATAGTTTAACTGCGCTGTTTTATATATAATACTAAAAGTTGTACAAGTTATAAAGACCTACGAAATTATAAAATCTTGGGAGAAATAATTAGGGGGAAGGTTATGAATTATAAAGAACTTTTGATCGACTTAGAAAATTATAAAGATACTATGACAGATGCAGAACGTATGACAGCGTATTATAAAGGTGAAGTAGTAGATAGAATTCCATACAAGTTAATAGGTCCAGATGTATCTGCTCCTCTTTATGGTTATTCTATTGGAGAGTTTAGGAATTCTTTAGATATACAATGTGAAGTTATGGATAAGTTAGAAAAAGAATTTGGATTTAGTGGAATAGATATTAGTTTAGGTTTAAAAGCAATTGGCGAGGCCTTAGGTTCTACTCTTGAATTTCCCGAAGAGGGTATGGATTTTATATCTGAATTTGTATTGGACGATTATGAAAAATTAGATACCATTGATATTGTAAATCCTTATAAAGATGGAAGACTTCCTGATTTGCTTGATAAAATTAAATTTTTAAAAAAACGTTATCCTAATAAAAGTATCAGTACTGGCGTAGCAGGCCCATTTACAACGGCAGCGGCAATAAGAAAGCCAGAAAATGTTCTTAGAGATGTTATTAAAAATAAGGAAAATTTGCACCAACTACTAGATTTAGGAGTTAAATCATCTTTAGCTTGGGTTGAAGCAGTTTGCACAGAGGTCGGACCTATAGCTGTATCAATTGCCGATCCAGTGGGATCGCTTAGCTTGATAAATGTAAAGCAGTTTGAAGAGTTTTCTAAACCACATTTAAAGAATCTGGTAGATGGCATAAAAAATATTACTGGTAAGTCGCCTTCAATACATATATGCGGAAGATCTAAAGGTATTTGGAAACATGTAGCAGAATTAGGTGTATCGATGTGGAGTATTGATAATATAGAAGATTTAGAAGAAGCTAAAATAGAAGTTGGAGATATAGTTGCAATTTCTGGAAATGTACCTCCAGTGGAAGTAATGAAGTACGGGACTATAGATGATGTTATAAATTCAGTTAAAGAATGTCTTATAAAAGGAAGTGATAGTCCTAAAGGATATATGTTATATTCAGGTTGCCAAGTTCCTTTAGGAACACCAAGGGAAAATATACTTGCTTTTATTTATGCAGGCAGAAAATATGGTCGAGGTGCTCAAATCGGTAAATTGTGTCAAGGTTTAGTTGAAGCAAACCTATAAAAATAAGAATTAATTTTGGAGATGTAAATAGATGACAAAGATACACATAGTTTCGGGATTTTTGGGGTCAGGAAAGACTACGCTGATAAAAAAATTAATCAAAAAACTAGATGGGAAAAAGGTAATAATAGAAAATGAATTTGGTGAAGTTGGTATAGATGGAGAAGTTATAGGTCGAGAAAATTACGATGTAATTGAATTAGCCCAAGGGTGTATATGCTGCTCTATGAAGACGGATTTTGAGGAAGCAATACTATCTATATTAAAAGATTACAGCCCTGAACATATAATTATAGAGCCTACAGGGATAGGTATGCTAAGCCATGTTTTAAGTATACTTAAAATAAAAAAAATTAGAGATAGGTGCTTAGTTATATCTCCAATTACTATTGTAGATACACTCGACTACTTTGAACAACTAGATAATTTTGGTGGATTTTTTACGGATCAGATAGGCAATGCAGGTACTTTAGTTTTTAGTAAGGTTCAGATGATGGAAGTAGACAATCTGCATAAAATTGTAGATTCAGTAAGAGAGTTAAATAAAGAAGCAGAAATTATTTCGTGTGATTGGGATGATTTTGATGATTTTGATTATAATTCACTCATAAACATGCAATTTGACCTTGAAAAAAATAGTACAAGCTATATAGAGAGTACAAGTGAAATAAGCGATGGGATTCAAAGTATAAGTATAAAATCGCCTAAGAAGTTTAGAAAAAATGAATTAGAAAATATGATGAAAGAGATTACAAAAGATAAATACGGAATCGTTATTAGATCAAAAGGATTTATAAATGGCGATGACGGATCACTTGAATTTAGTTTTGTAAATGGAAGATTTACTATATCAAAAAATGAGTTTAACAATTCGGATAGAGTGTGTATAATAGGTAGAAATCTAGACGAAGATAATATTTTTAAATTACTATTATAATTTAAAGGAGAGAAAATATGAACATCGATAAATTATTTCGAGATATTAGTGAAGCATTAGTAGATATGGACGATGATGGGGTAGAGGAACTTTGCAATGAATCTTTAAAATTATCAATTTCAGCGGAAGAGACTATAACTGAAGGATTGTTAGTAGGGATGAATAAAGTTGGAGAACTTTATGAAGAAGAAGAGTATTTTTTACCAGAAGTAATGATATGTTCTGACACACTTAATATAGGTCTAGATATACTAAAACCTCATATCAAAACTGATCATACCGATGATCCAATAAAAGTTGTGCTTGGAGTAGTTGAGGGAGATACACATGATATAGGCAAAAATTTGGTTAAAATTATGAGTGAAGCTTCAAATATTGAAACTTACGATCTAGGAAAAGATGTTCCGTTACATAAGTTTATAGATGTTGCCGAGGAAGTTAAAGCAGATTTTATATGCATGTCTACTTTGATGACTACTACAATGTCAGGTATGGAGAGATTAATAAAAATGCTTGAAGAGAGAAAATTAAGGGATAAATATAAAGTAATGGTTGGCGGAGGACCAATAACTCAGAAATTTGCGGATTCAATAGGAGCTGATGCATATACAGAAGATGCTAATAAAGCAGTCAAGAAAATAAAAGAATTAGTTTCAGTTATGGTCTAAAATTAAGATTTATGATTAACATTAATGAGTTACTTATGGTATTATAATTAACCCTTAAGCCAGAATTTCAAGAGAAAATTATTGCGTAGTTAAATTTTTAGATAGATAAATGTATTGAAAGGTGATTGTATGTCTGGAAAAAATATTTTTAAATGTATTGGTAGTGATAACACAACTGTTTCTGATAAAATACTAGAGAATTTAGAAGTGAGCTTTGAAGATGCAAATAAAGACTCAAAAAAGATGTCCGCATTGTCTACAGAATTAAAAAAGGACATGGGGATTTTGTATTGTGTAGTTCCGTTTTGTCATACTGCTGAAGCAGATGCTTTTGGAAGTACAGTTGTTTTTGATTCTAAAGCTGGGAATAGAATAAATACATCATTGGTTAATGATAAGGTTTATTTAGAAAATATAAAGCCAATAGACTTTAGTACTGGTAGAATACATGAAATACTTGAAGCTATAAATTTGCTTAAATTGGATGGTGAAAAAGTCTGTTTAAATGTCACTGGTCCGATCACAATAGCTACATCTATAGTTGAGAGCAGGCTTTTTTATAGATTAATTAGAAAAGACAGAGAAGCTGTAAATAGACTTTTAGGCATAATTGAGGACAGCTTGGTAGAGTATATAACTAAAGGTGTAAACGCAGGGGCTGATATTATTTCGTTTGCTGATCCAGCTGGAACTTTAGATATTGTAGGGCCAAAGGTGTATGAAGAGTTATCAGGAGCATCTACACTAAGAGTTCTTAAAAGAGTAGAATCTATACTAGATAATTCTGTAGTTCATATCTGTGGAAAAACATCTACTTCACTAGAAGAGGTTGGATTTATTAACAGCAAAAAGGTAAAATCTCACGGTAATAGTTATGGAGAAACTATTGAAAACTATAAAATTGATAATAAAAACGCTAAGTTTATTGGACATTGGTGTATTAAAAGAGAAAAAAATAATAACAATTTGGTTTGTTGTGAATTGATGTAAAATTTTATGTATCTCTATTAATAAATAAAAATTCTAAAGTTAGAAAGTATATGTTCCTTAAACAATAGGCTTTATAAAATGGTTTAGCATAAAAAACTAGATAATATATTTAAAATAATAAAATATATTTATCAAAATCAAAATAATAGTATTTAAGGTAAATAATTGAAATTTCAATCATTTACCTTATTTATTTTGTATTATTAAATTTAAAACCTTGCTTTACATTAAAGTTAGCTTTATAATAAAGTTGTATTTATAATTCGGGAGGTATTAACACATGAAAAATGATAATGAAGATAAATTATTTAAACTAGTAACAGAAATTAACGAGCTGCATTATAGAATGAATGGAATTATCATTAATGAATATCAATCTTTACTCGAAGATGATCTATCTGATAATCAAACGATTCTAATGGATATTGTTAAAGGTCATGAAGATATATCCGTTGGAGAAATTGCTCGACTAATGAAAATAACATCGAGTGCTGTTGGACAGATTGTTAATAAGCTTGAAGATAAAAATTATTTAATGAGGTCAATTAATCCAAAAAATAGACGTGAAATACTTGTGCATCTAGCAGACAAAGGAAAAAAGTATTTTGAAAATGAAGAAGTAATAAATCGCGAAATTATCAATCGTTTTTACTCTCAAATGGAATTGAGTGAAATGGAAGAGCTTAAAAAAATTCTTACAAAGCTAAATAAGATAGTAGAAAAAAATGTGCAAACAGGGATGGAGGGAAAATAATTATGACAGACATAAAAGCTAACTTAGAAAATTTATTTAAGTATATTAAAGAAAAACAATTATTAAATGGTACAGCTCTTGTGGCCAAAAAAGGCGAAGTTTTATACGATGTTGCTTTTGGTGATGCTGACATGTCAACTAATCGTCCATTAACATCACAATCTGTATTCAATCTAGCATCTGTTTCAAAGCCAATAACAGCGACTGCAATTTTACTACTCGTTCAAGATGGTAAGCTAAATCTTGATGAGTATCTAAATAAATGGTTGCCGGATCTTCCATATGAGGGCATTACTATTAGACATTTACTAAACCACACGAGCGGACTCCCTGATTATTTAGATTTATTTGAGAATTACTGGGATAAAACAAAGATCGCTGACAATGATGACCTACTCACGTATTTAACTAAATACAAACCTGAGCGTCTATTTGTACCAAATGAGCGAGTTGAATATAGCAATACTGGCTATATTTTACTTGCGCTCATTGTAGAACGAATAACACATATGAATTTTGCTGACTTTTTAAAATATAATATTTTTAAGCCACTTAAAATGACTCATACAAAAGCTATTGGCATTAGAAAAGAAAATATAGAGATTGACGATTATGCATACGGTTATGTGAACGACGTTTATAAAGGTAAGTATGTATTGGCAGATGATTTTGAGGATACGAAAATGGTTACTTATTTAGATGGAATGCTTGGTGACGGTGGGGTACAATCAACTGTTGGTGATCTATACCTGTTTGAGCGTGCACTAAGCAGGGGTGATTTCATCAATAACGAATTACTAAGAGAAGCATATACACCAGCAAAAACAAAAATAGATACACCATTTAAATATGGATTTGGATGGATTATCGAGGATGATAAAGACAAAGGTCAGATTATATGGCATAGTGGAGGTTGGCCAGGATATGCAACTATCCTTAAACGCTTCATAGATCAGGATGTTGTTATAATTGTGCTAAGAAACAAGGAGCAAGATTTCGATTTTGAACAACATATTTTATATGCGATTGAGCAAGCTGCTTTTGGTCTTCCTTATGAAATTGCTAAGGAAAAGCCTAGATTAGAACGTTCTCTAATCTTACAAGAGGATATTTTAAAACGTCACGTCGGTAATTATGCCTTAATAGAACATCCAGATTTAATCATTAATGTTTCATTAGAAAACGACAGACTATTTATCAAGATGCCTGGTTCTATGAAACTCAAGTTGCACGCTAAATCAGAAAAAAATTTCTTCATAAGAGGACTATCAATAGATGTTGATTTTATAAAAGAGGGATGTAAAGATTTTCTAAAGATTATCGATGGAAACGATGTACAAACAGCAGAACGTCAATAAGTAATTAGAAAATGGCGTTAAATATAAAGATTACATTGGGATGACTGGTCGAAAAGGAAATCAAAATTTATTTTAATGGGATATCGATAAATAAAATAGCATTTTTTATATGGGGGGTATGTAATGTACATAAAAACTAAAAGGTTATTGATACGAAAATTTGAATTCAAAGATTGGCAAGCTGTCTATGAATACACTTCTGATATTAATGTGATGAATTATATACCAGAAGGTGTATTTACTGAAGAAAAAGCAAAAGACTTTATAAATAAAAACATTGGTAATACCGCTGAGAATTTTGCTGTTGTTTTAGTAGAGGAGAATTTTGTTATTGGGCACATTCTTTTTTTAAAGTATTTTGGAGAACACACTTATGAAATTGGGTGGGTATTTAACCCCAAATATTACAATAGAGGATATGCTTCCGAAGCTGCACAAGCAATATTAAAATTTGGTTTTGAAAAAATGAAATTGCATAGGATTATAGCAACGTGTCAACCAGAGAATATCCCGTCATATCGAGTTATGGAGAATATAGGGATGAGGAAGGAAGGATATTTTAAAAAGTGCATTCCTAAGGCAAATGAATGGTGGGATGAGTATTATTATGCTATTTTAGAAGAAGAGTGGAAAAGAGATATTTTAAATTTATAAATTGCTGTTGTTCAATTATTTTGGTAAAACTAAACTGGATATAATTATGGATAAGGTCTAACTGTATAGTAAAATAAAAATGAAATGGTGTGTAATATACTTAACAAATTAAACAACTAATTAGTAGTGTAATCTGTTAAGTATATTACATACCATATTTATATATGGGATACTTTTTTAATCATATTATAGAAGTTTATATTAACTTTATAGTTTGTAAACATAGTTATAGAATCTTTCATTTCCAAGATCTATAGATCCAGTAAGAATAAATTTTGATAAACAATCTATATCGTTTGATGTTAAATACTCATCTGGAATATTTAACCTATACCCACTTGAGTTGAGTAAGTTCTTAAATTCAACACGTTTTTTAATATCATTTGATCTTTCAGTTTTACTTTGAATACTTTTTTTGTGGTTAGCCATGTTAATGTTTTGTTTGTCAATAAGTATATTTATATAATCGGCATAAGAATGTTTAAAATTTTGATTTGACAAAAGACTTTCGTTGACGACATTCGAAGTTGATCCTTCTTTTAATATGCTGTCAATAAACTTTTCGGCTGTAATTTTTCCTGAACTAATTCCTTTTTGATACTTTCTAAGCACCTTTTTAGTTTCGCAGTATATTTTGTTTCGGGTTTCTAGATCAAAATCCTTAATTTGCATATAAAACACTTCCTTCTAATTTAATAAATTTAAATTGTATTATTTATCGATATTTTGACCATAATTGAGAGAATAGAATTGTTGTCTACTTATATTATAACCAATATTTGGAATAATATGACAAAACAAGTAAACATTTTGTAAAATTTTAGAGGTGATTGTATGATTAACGGATTAATAAAACTTTTTTATTCAGAAATAGTAAAAACAAATATGAGAAATATGAATTCAAACGGTTACGAAGTAAGGGATGAATGCAAAGAAATTAGAAACATAACATTAAAAATAGACAGTGTATTCTTTAAAGCAATAAAATTTGGACTTGGTGTTTTAATATTTTTATTGACTTACAGTATCAATAAAATGCTTGCAATTGGAGTTGTATTAGTGGGCATCCTATACACTATCTACAAAATGAAATTAGAAGAAGAGATAAAAGTGTACATTGCAAATATCAAAAATAATATTGAAGTATCAAAAATTGCTAATATAAAAGAAAGGGGTAGATTAGGCATAAATGCACTGATAACACTGCTTGTGATAGGATTTCTAGCAGGGTTTAACATATTTATAGTGTGCAGTTTTGTTATAGTTTTTATGTTTACACTCAAAAATATATGTTAAAATACTTGTATGTAGTTTAAATGTCTTTTTGGGGGAGTTTCAATGAACAATCAAAGTTATAGAATGAAGAATTTAGTAGAAATAACAGCTATGGTAACAGAATCAACAGACTTTTATAGTATAAAGGATAAGATAGTAGCAAAAATGCTTGAAGTTGTACATCCAGCAAAAGCTTGTGTCAATTTATTCTACGAAAATGATCATAATAATGCATATTTAGTTTGTTCCAGTACACTTGAATATGTACCGAGTATATTTCCTGCGAGTGATAGAAAAGGTGCGAAAATAGATTTTAACACTTATTCGCAGTATATTCACGATGCTGTTGAGCAGAAGAAAATTGTTCACGTAAAAAACATATTTGAAGACGATAGGGCTGTCAATGAAAGAGAAGTAGCTAAAAATGAAGGTTATTTAGGAAGAATAGTATTTCCTCTTATGATTGATGGTAAAGTTGTAGGGTTTATGACTTGTTTCTTAACTAGAGATGATTATTTAACGGATGAAGATATAGATTTTATAGCTTCTGTAGCCTCTCTTCTTAGTTTGTCTATTGAAATAACTAATAAAAACAACAATGTTCAAAGTTTAATTGATAAGTTTAGAGTAGCTATAAGTTACATTAATGACGCTACAAGAAAATTGTACCAAAACAAGAGTATAACTGAATTTTTGGACAATCTAAGTAAGCAGGCATGTAATATTACAAATAGTAGAGAGTCGCTTATAATACTCGATGAGCATGATAATATTCAAAAGATGATGAGTTGTTACAATAAAGATGAAAACAAAACAAACCTTTATCCTATAAAAAGTAAAATTTTATCTAATGAGTCGCTGGGTGGTTTCATTAATGACATCAAAAGTGAGAATGTTGTAAAAATTAATAGTTATATATACTATAAATTGCAAGATAAAGATAAGATAATCGGGTGTATTGTGTGTGCAAATAGCAAAAACTATACTAACGATGATTTGAATATACTTAGAATTTTAGCTAGCCAGGTTGCAGTTGCAATGCAACTTTATGAGTACAATGATCAAGAAGTAAAACACAAAGTTCTAGAAAAAGAGTTAAATATATTAAATAAGCAGCAACAACTTATCATGGATAAGGGCAAGATGGAGTTTAACACACAAAAGGAACTGTACTATTATCATAGACCAGCGAAGGTTGTAGGTGGAGATTTCTACCATGCAATTGATTTAGATGAAAAACACGTTGCTTTTATTGTAGCTGATGTTATGGGTCATGGTATTGTTTCAAATTATGTTGTTGCTATGATAAAAGGTGCTTTTAAAGTATTATGTTACCAATACACATCTACAAGTGAGATACTTACTAATCTAAACAAAATTCTATACGATGAATTCGATAAGATGGGTGTGTTTACTACATGTTTAGTAGGTATAATAGATACTGAGCACAATATCATAACAGTATCTAATGCAGGCCATTACTCACCGATAATAGTTACGACGAAAGGTGAGGTAGTAAAAAATATAAACTGCAATAAAGGTATTCCAATTGGAATAATACAAGATTCTTCATATGAAGAAAATACTTTTAGCATAGTCAATTATTCTATGCTATGTATGTACACAGATGGAGTTTTGGAGATTAAAAACGAATCAAAAGAAGAATACGGAATAGAAAGATTAGAAGCATTTTTAAAGAAGAACCATATATTTAATCAAGAAGAAATAGTAGAGAATCTAAAAGTCGAATTACAAGAATTCTCTTCTAAGGAGTATTTTGAAGACGACATATTAGTAGTTATGCTTAAAGATATATAGAAAAAAATAAATTTTTAGTTTAAAATACATCTATTTGGGAAAAATATTTCAGTTTAGATGTATTTTTTATGAAAATTTAACAAATAATTAATGGAAAACTAAGGAAAACGATTGTTGGAATAGTCTAACAAAAGATTGAATGTAATTGTCTTTTAATTCAAATTTTGACAAGAAATTTGTTATTAATTGTAGACATAAGTATATTTCAATGCTTTGCTATATAAGAACTTTCGTGAATTTATAGAAAAGTTAGAAAATTGAGAGATTAACTTGTCAAAAAATACATTAAGTCGTATAATAAAATTGATTTTATATAAATCTTTATGTATAATCGAAGTGTATGTTGGTTAAATGTAAGTTAAAAACAATTTAAGTTATATAGGAGGTATTATATGAATTTACCAATAGCTTTGTCTAACAGACACATTCATTTAAGTCAAGACGACATAGATATATTATTTGGAAAAGGACACCAATTAACAGAATTTAAACCATTATCTCAACCAGGGCAATATGCATGTGAAGAGAAAGTGGATTTAGTAGGTCCAAAAGGAACTATAAAAGGGGTTAGAGTATTAGGTCCATCAAGACCAAAAACTCAATTAGAAGTTTCTTTAGCTGATGGATTTTCATTAGGAGTAAAAGCTCCAGTAAGAGAATCAGGTGATATAGCAGGATCTCCAGGTGTGAAATTAGTTGGACCAGCTGGTGAAGTTGATTTAGCTGAAGGAGTTATAGTTGCGGCTAGACACATCCATATGAATACTGCAGATGCAGATAAATTTGGTGTTAAGGACAAACAAATTGTTAAAATAAAAACTTTAGGGGCTAGAGCATTAGTATTTGAAAATGTATTGGTTAGAGTTAGCGATAAGTTTAATTTAGAAATGCACGTTGACCTTGAAGAAGGAAATGCTGCTGCTGTTAGAAATGGGGATTTAGTTGAACTAATAGCTGAATAATTAAATTTAATTTGCTATGTAAAAATTTAACTAATTAATTTTGTTTATGATATAATAAATGCAGATTGAGAATTCGATTATTTATTTTGAATAATTTAAAAATTTAATACAAATATTTTAAGTATTTAAAAAAACTAATTGGATTTTATTTAATTTGTAGTATCATAAAAGTAAGGTGATTAATTGCATATTTTTTATGCATTTATATATTTATTCTTAACATGATATTTTTTATTTTAGATGATTTTAGTAGATAGTTTTTGATATAAGCGAAAGAATATAATGTAGTTACAAGGGAGGATGTATTTAATGGCTAAATTTATGAAAACAGTTGACGGTAATACAGCTGCAGCTCATGTTGCTTATGCTTATACAGATGTAGCGGCTATATACCCAATCACACCATCTTCAACTATGGCAGAATTAGTTGATGAGTGGGCATCACAAGGAAGAAAAAATGTATTTGGACAAGTTGTAGATGTTGTTGAAATGCAATCTGAAGGAGGAGCAGCTGGTGCATTCCACGGTTCTCTTCAAGCAGGAGCTTTAACATCTACATTTACTGCGTCTCAAGGTCTACTTTTAATGTTACCTAACATGTATAAAGTAGCAGGGGAGTTACTACCTGGAGTATTCCACGTAACAGCTCGTGCGCTGGCATCTCAAGCATTATCAATATTTGGAGATCACCAAGACGTTATGGCAGCTAGAGCAAGTGGTGTTGTTTTACTTGCTTCTGGATCAGTTCAAGAGGTTGCTGATATAGCTCCAGTTGCACACTTATCTGCAATTGAAGGTAGATTACCATTTATCCATTTCTTTGATGGATTTAGAACATCTCATGAAATACAAAAAGTTGAGTTGTTAGAAAATGAAGATTACGCTTCATTATTAAACTTTGATGCAGTACAAGCATTTAGAGATAACGCATTATCTCCTAATCATCCTGTAACTCGTGGTACAGCTCAAAATCCTGATATCTACTTCCAAACAAGAGAAGCTTCTAACAAATACTACAATGACATAGTTGGAATAGTTGAGAAAAACATGAAGAAAATGAGCGATTTAACTGGTAGAAAGCATTGCTTATTTGATTACTACGGAGCTAAAGATGCTAAGAATGTAATCGTAGCAATGGGATCAGTTACTGAAGCTATAGAAGAAACAATAGACTTTGTAAACGCTAATGGCGAAAGCTTTGGTTTAGTAAAAGTTCACTTATATAGACCATTCTCTATTAAGCATTTCTTAGATGCTATGCCTTCTACAGTAGAAAGAATCTGTGTACTTGACAGAACTAAAGAGCCAGGAGCTACTGGAGAACCATTATACCTTGACGTTAAAGGTGTATTCTACGGAAAAGAAAATGCTCCATTAATAGTAGGTGGAAGATACGGATTAGGATCAAAAGATACTACTCCTACAGATATAAAAGCTGCTATGGATAATTTATTATCAAAAGATCCAAAAAACGGATTTACTATAGATATAGTTGATGATGTAACTAATACTTCATTACCAGTAAACGAAGAAGTTAAGATAGCATCTAAGGGTACTGTAAGATGTAAATTCTGGGGATTAGGATCAGACGGTACAGTTGGAGCTAATAAACAAGCTATCAAGATTATAGGTGACCATACTAACAAATATGCTCAAGCATACTTCGACTATGACTCTAAAAAATCTGGTGGTATAACAATGTCTCACTTAAGATTTGGAGATGAGCCAATCAGATCTACATACTTAATAGACGAAGCTGATTATATTGCTTGTCACAAGCAATCTTATGTTAATCAATATGATCTATTAAAAGGTCTTAAAAAAGGTGGTACATTCGTACTAAACACTATATGGGATCAAGAAGGATTAGAAGAAAACCTTCCAGCTCATATGAAACAATATATAGCTAAGAATGATATCAACTTCTACACAGTTAACGCTGTTAAATTAGGACAAGAAATCGGACTTGGAAATAGAATAAACATGATTATGCAATCTGCATTCTTCAAACTAGCTGAAATAATACCAGTTGAAGATGCTGTTAAATACTTAAAAGAGTCTATAGAGAAGACTTACGGTAAAAAAGGTGAAAAAATACTTAACATGAACTATAAAGCTGTTGAAGCTGGTATTAACTCACTAGTTAAAGTAGAAATTCCAGCTGATTGGACAGATGCAGTAGATGCTCCAAAAGCTGATTCTCAAGAACCAGAATTTATCAAGAACATATTAAGACCTATGACTGCACAAAAAGGTTATGATTTACCTGTAAGTGCATTCAACGGTTACGAAGACGGTACATTCCCTAATGGTACTGCTGCTTATGAAAAACGTGGAATAGCTGTTAATGTTCCAGAGTGGCAAATAGAAAATTGTATCCAATGTAACCAATGTTCTTTCGTATGTCCTCATGCAACAATAAGACCATACTTATTAACAGAAGAGGAAGTTTCTAATGCTCCAGAAGGATTAGATGCTAAGAAGGCAGTTGGTAAAGGATTTGAAGGATTACAATACAGAATACAAGTAAATACTATGGACTGTACTGGTTGTGGAAACTGTGCTGACGTTTGTCCAGCTAAAGAAAAAGCTTTAATTATGAAGCCAATCGAATCACAACTTGATATTCAAGTTCCTAATTGGAATTATATAAGCGATCCTAATAAAGTTGCTCCAAAAGGTGATTTAATGGCTCCAACATCAGTTAAAGGTAGTCAATTCAGACAACCATTACTTGAGTACTCAGGTGCTTGTGCTGGATGTGGTGAAACTGCATATGTTAAGTTGATCACTCAATTATTCGGAGATAGAATGATGATAGCTAATGCTACTGGATGTTCTTCAATCTGGGGAGGATCAGCACCATCAACTCCGTACACTACAAACCATGAAGGCAAAGGCCCATCTTGGGCAAACTCATTATTTGAGGACAATGCTGAGTATGGATTCGGAATGTACACAGGTGTTAAACACATAAGAAACAAAATAGCTAATAATATGAGAAAATTATTAACTATGGAGATATGTGATGAATCAAGAGCTGCTTACACTGAGTGGTTAGAGGTTATGAATGATGGAGAGGTTTCTAAAGTTGCAAGTGCTAAAGTTACAAGCTTCTTAGATAACTTCGATTATAGTAAATTTGATCCAGAGATGGAAGCAATCAAGTTAATAAAAGATATAGATGACCATAAAGATTACTTAGTTAAGAGATCTCAATGGATATTTGGTGGAGACGGTTGGGCATATGACATCGGTTACGGTGGATTAGACCACGTTCTAGCATCAGGAGAAGATGTAAACGTCCTTGTTATGGATACAGAGGTTTACTCTAATACAGGTGGTCAAGCTTCTAAAGCTACTCCAGCTGCTGCAATGGCTAAATTTGCTGCTTCTGGTAAGAAGTCTAAGAAAAAAGACCTTGGAATGATGGCTATGACTTACGGAAACGTATATGTAGCTCAAGTAGCTATAGGAGCAGACAAAAACCAATTTGTTAAAGCTCTTCTAGAAGCTGAAAAACATGACGGACCATCTATCATAATAGCTTACGCTCCATGTATAAACCATGGTATAAAAGAAGGTATGGGTAGAACTGTTGCAAATGAAGAACAAGCTGTTAAAGCTGGTTACTGGCATTTATACAGATACAATCCAGATCAAAAAGTTGATGGTAAGAGCGGATTTACGCTAGACTCAAAAGAGCCAAGTGCAAGCTTCAGAGACTTTATACTTGGGCAAGTAAGATATGCTGCTATACAACAACAATTCCCAGAGCATGCTGAGCATTTATTCACTATGGCTGAAGAAAATGCGAAGGATAGATACGACGGATACAAAATATTAGCAGATAGAAACAAATAAGACTAATATCTTATAATATAAAAGACGACTTCATTTATTGGAGTCGTCTTTATTTTTATTGAGTTTGCTTACAATAGTTTGGGTAATAAAGTATAATGTACTTAGGATAAATGTAGATTAAAACTACAACTGAAAAGAAGGGGTTGAAGATAATGAAAATAGGTTTTATTGGAGCAGGTCATATGGGAGGAGCAATGATTGAAGGCCTGATTAAAAGCAATTATATACCTGCAGAGTCTGTAATAGTAAAAGGTGGCAGAAGTAAAACAACATCAAGATTGCAAGATAAGTTACAGTTTACATTAATTAATGAATATAAAAGTTTTTCTGAGTGCGATATCGTAATTGTAGCAACTGGTTCAAATATAGTTTTAAAAGTATTAGATGAATTTAAAAAAGAAGTATCTACAAATCCTATAATTGTATCTGTAGCTGCGGGGTGTTCAATGGAAGAGATGAAATCTACGTTGGGGGAATCATTCCTAATAGGACATGCTATCCCAAATACCCCTGTAAGTGTAAATGCAGGTATGACAGGAATATCATTTAGTGATAACTTTACAGATGAAGCTAAGGATGAAGTCTTGGACTTACTTAAGACTTTAGGTGGAGTTGTAGAGGTAGAAGAGCGCTTACTAGGTACATTCGGTACAGTTGCTGGATGTAGCCCTGCATTTGTTGATGTATTTATGGAAGCACTTGCCGACGCATCTGTTATGAATGGACTTCCAAGAGACTTATCATACGAAGTAGTAGCTCAGATGATGCTCGGCTCCGCTAAGTTAGCTTTGGATTCTAAAAAGCATCCAGGTGAGTTAAAGGATGGTGTTTGCTCTCCAGGTGGAACGACTATTAAAGGTGTTGCCGCTCTAGAGAAGAATGGATTTAGATATGCTGTAATAGATGCAGTAAATTCTGCCAATAATTAATATAAATTAAAGTCTTATAAATTAGTAAATAAATATGTGGGTACAGAAATTGAGAATAAAATTCCAAATGTAGTAAGATTATCTGGTGATGATAGAAATGAAAATTCATTTGAAGAGATTAAAGATTTGCTAAGATCAAAATATTAGATAATTAAAGAATTACATGGTAAAAAGCTGATTTTAAACGATCAGCTTTTTTTTATTTGAAGTGTTACCGATTATATTCAGATTGTCTGATCTTCTTCAATAGGATTGAACATATATTTCATTTTTCTATCCATAATATGGTAGAACATAGCATTTCTATGGTTGAATTTAAATACAGAAAGCTCAATATTTTTCTCGTAAGGCTTCATATATAGGCCTTCGTTTGAATACATTTCTTTATCGCTTCTTGCATAGTAACCAAGTTTTTCATAAAAATTCCATGCGCTATCTCTAGCGTCAAGCACAACCCTTTTAAATCTAAAAAATTTAGCTATTCTTTCTGCACTAGTCATTAGTTTTTTACCTATACCATGACCCTGTAGTTTTGAGGAAATAGCAACTTGTCTAATTTGTACAGTGTCTGAAGACAATCTGTCGATAGATAAAGTGCCTACAATTTCATTTTTATAATACGCTGCTAAGATAATGAATTTCTTTTCATTTTCAGGCATCTTTTCTATCAAAGGTAGGTTTGAAGGTTTATTAAGTATTTCATTTCTAAGTTGTAAAACCTGTTTATAAGATGTAGACCCCCATGTTACTGGTCTTATTTTGATTTTTCCTGCCATAGACATTCCTCCTTTTCTCTTTGGTACCTAACTAATCGTAAAACTAATAAAGGTACAGATTATCTTTCAAGTTTAGAATCTATACTTTTATTTAATTCTTTAAGTTTCGTACATAGAGCAGACTGTTCTTTATCTGATAAAGAATCAAATATATCTTTAGTCATTTCTCTGTACAAAACTATGAATTTCTGGACCTCACGAAGACCTTTTTCAGTTAAAAATATATTTGTTACCCGTTTATCATCAGGGTTGTCTCTTCTTTCGATAAGCTTTCTATTTTCTGCTTTTGTAACTAATTCACTAAGAGATCCTGGTCTGATATCCAACATTTCTGAAAGCTCTTTTTGTGCGATTCCATTATTTTTATGTAAACACTCTAATAGTCTTCCTTGGCTCATAGCCGCACGACCTATTTTGTGATTTTTTAATAATTCTATTTGTCTAAGTCTCGATAAAATTACAAAGTCTCTAAACTCATCGTATAGTATTTCTGATATTTCTTTGTGCATTTAAATTACCTCAATTTTTATATAGTTAGGTGCCTTAGTAATATTTTATTATTTTACATTTAAGTTGTCAATAATTATTTTTAAAATTATACTAATTTTTTTATTCATTAGTAGTATCTATATCTCCGAATAAATTACTCTTAGTTTTATAGTTTTTTGGCGATACGCCATATGCTTTTTTAAACGCCCTTACAAAGCTAGAGTAGTCGTTAAAACCGCACATATTACATACATCATTCATTAGATGTCCCTCTCTAATAAGATGTTTTGCCATTAGAAGTCTTTTTTGAACAATATAGTTATGTATTGAAGTTCCTGTTTGCGCTTTAAATTTCCTCATTAGGTAGTATTTACTTATGTAAAATTTTGTCGAAAGAGTGTCTATAGAAAGATCTCCATCTATATTTTCTTCTATAAAATTTAGCATGTTTTCAACAGTATTATCGTATTCTATGTCTCTACTATTATAATCTGAGCTTAGGAGGGATCTGTTTAAAAACACCATCATTTGTAAAAATAATGAACTTCTAAGAATATCACTTCCGAATTCTTCGTCATCACCTGCAGTTTGTATTTGTGCAATAAAATTATTTAAAACATTTATATTCATATCGTTAAGTGATAATAAATACTGTTTATCATCTTTAGTTTTTTCAAAACACTTGTTTAAGTTGTTATTTCTTGTATTAAATTTTTTTAGATAATCTGGATTCACCCAGATTGCTATTCTACTGTAACTTACATTAGGATTAATAACAGGTTTATGAATTTCAGTATTACTAATAAAAAGTATGTCTGAAGGCTGAAGTTGGTATTGTTTTCCTTCAATATAATAAGTAACATCTCCATCTAAAAAAATAATAATTTTATTAAAGTCGTGATGGTGGTATTCAAATTCCATGTCTTTTTTATCATTTATGATGAATATTTTAAAATCATCGTTTAAATATCCTCTTTTACTATTTTTATCTTCCATAATTAACCTCGCAAACTTAATAATTAATTTAATGATAGGGCATTTTTTACAATATTTCAAGCATTATTAACAATTTACATAGCAAATATATAACAATATAATGAGGAAAGGTGGATTTTTAATAATAGAGAAATATTGGATTCTAATTGACAATTTTTATTTATAAATCGAAATTTAGGAGGAAGTTATATGTTGTTGAGTGAGGCTGTTAAGGGACTTGATATTATTAGTGTAAAAGGAAATTTAGATATAGAGATAACAGATATTCAATACGATTCTAGAAAGGTGTCTGAAGGCACTTTATTTGTATGCGTTAAAGGATTTGTGTCAGATGGGCATAAATATATAAATAGTGCAATTGAGAAAGGTGCTAAGGCATTTTTGGTTGAAGATGATATTTATGTAGAAGGCTGTACATTTGTTAGAGTAAAAAATACTAGAAAAGATATGGCCAATGTCGCTGATAATTTTTACGATCATCCTTCTACTAAGTTTGATGTTATCGGTGTTACTGGTACAAATGGAAAGACTAGTATAACTACTTTTCTGAATGAAATATTAACTCGTGCTCAGAAAAGAGTTGGACTTATTGGTACTATAAAAATATTTGATGGTGTAAAAGAAGTTACATCTAGTTCTACTACGCCTGAGAGTGTGGACCTGCA
Source organism: Metaclostridioides mangenotii (assembly GCF_018917235.1). GTDB lineage: Bacteria > Bacillota > Clostridia > Peptostreptococcales > Peptostreptococcaceae > Metaclostridioides. Next base: position 660,794 of record NZ_JAHLOF010000001.1, on the reverse strand, counting down.
ACATCAATTTGATAATATGTTAAATAACGGCTGTGATTATTGTGCCATGGAGGTTTCTTCACATTCGCTTGCTTTGAATCGTGTTGATGAAACTAAGTTCAAACTCGGTATATTTACTAATCTTACTCCGGATCATCTAGATTTCCATAAGGATTTAGAGGATTATAGAAAAGCTAAAGAGAAGCTATTCTTCATGACCACAGGAGCTAATATTATTAATATCGATGACGAGGGTGGTAAAAAGATTTATGACAGTATTAAAAATTTAGATATACCATGTTACACATACGGCATAGATAATAAATCTGACTTTATGGCTAAAGATATTAAGTCAGATTCTGATGGTGTTTCTTATAGACTTATAACGCCAACTTATGAAGAGGTAATATTTGTACCTGTACCTGGAATGTTTACTGTTTACAATACACTTGCAGTAATAGCAGCTTGTTATAATTTAGGGATAGATAAGTCTATATATAAAGAAGGGCTTAGAATTACTAACGGTGTGTCTGGAAGATTTGAGACTGTTCCAAATGATAGAGGAATGAGCGTTATAGTTGACTATGCCCATACTCCAGATGCATTAGAAAATGTTCTTAAAACTAGTAAAGAATTTGCTAAGGGTAGAGTTATTTCAGTTTTTGGATGTGGAGGAGATAGGGACAGTGAAAAGAGACCACTCATGGGTGAAATAGGTCAGAAGTATTCAGATATATGTTTTTTAACTTCTGATAACCCTAGAACTGAAGATCCACATGCTATTATTGAAGATGTACTTAAGGGAATAGATAAAAATATAGATAACTACAATGTAGTTGTGGATAGAAAAGAAGCTATTGAAAAAGCAATATCTCTTGGAAAAGAAGGCGATGTTGTTATTATTACAGGTAAGGGTCACGAAGATTATCAGGTAATAGGTACTACAAAGCATCACTTTGATGACAAGGAAGTAGCTAGGGAATTTTTAAGTAGTTTATAAAAATGTTAAATAAAAGATTTAGCCGTATTTACATATATGGCTAAATCTTTTATTATTTATAATCTTTTTTATGTGTCGGAATTTGTATTACTTATAAAAAAGGTAGCGAAAAACATGTTATAATTTATTAATGCGGTTTAAAGGCTTTTTAACACAATATTCAACTATCAAAGAGTTGACACTAATTCTAGCTAAGTGGAAATAACTAGATAAATAGTAATTGTTAGATACTAATGATAATTATTTTTGGGGGAAATTTTATTATGAGGATTAAAAAATATTTTATATTATTTTTGCTAGGAGTATTTTTATTTAATTTATTTGGAGAAAAATCATTTACATATGCTTATGAACAATCCAATGATCAATATAAAATCTTTCAAGGTAAAGATAGATTTGAAACAGCAATAATAACTTCACAAAATTCATTTGAAACTTCGGATAAAGTAATAATAGCAGATGGGTATGATTATACAAGTCTAATTACAGCATTGTCTGTATCAAGTAGAGAAAAAGCACCCATTTTATATTCCGATAATGGGTATATAACCAATGGAACTGAAAATGAAATAATAAGATTAAAGGCTAAGGAAATATATTATATTGGAGAAAAACTGAATATAAATATAAAAAATATTAAAATTAAAAAAAATGTTAATAAAGATATTTATAAGAAAAATTTTGAGGCAAATAAAAATGATAGAAGTGACGAAGCAATTTTAGTAAGTGGTGAAAATTACGCTGATGCAATAAGTGCTTCAAGTGTCTCATATAAAAATTCTTTACCTATATACATAACATCAAGGGATAAAATAAACATTAGCATTGAAGAAAAACTAAAAGAAAAAAATAAGATTTATATAATAGGTGGTAAGAATAGTATTTCCGATACGATTGCAGATAAGTTTGATAATGTTATAAGGATTAGTGGAGAAAATAGATTTGAAACATCAAAATTAGTAAATAAAAGGTTTTTTAATACAGAAGAAGTAAACGTGATAGCTAAAGGGAACACATATCCCGATGCAATATGTGGTGCTTATATAGCATCAAATGAAAATTCTTCAATAGTTTTAGTTGATGATAATGATAAAATTGATTTACCAAATAATGTTACAGTAATTGGAGGTGTTAATCTTTATAAAAATAATGTAGTATACCTTAATCCTCACCAGGATGATGAAATATTAACTATGGGGTTAACACTTTTGAGAGATATCCAATCAGGTAAAAATATTAATTTTGTTCAAGTAACTGATGGTGAAAAAACTTCGGCTCTATTTACAATCAACGAAAGATTAGAAAGAGAGAATAGAAAAATCTTAAAAGAAGAGGACATAATTATAGCCCGTAACAATGAACTTGCTCTTTGCCTTAGTAAATTAGGTTTTTCTGGTAAAGTACATCATTTAAACTATAAAAACTTGAATGTATCAAAAGAGGATATATTTTATAGTGTTGATAAGATATTATTAGAAAATAATTTAAGCCCATTAAATACAGAGATAAAGACTTTATCTAAAAATGAATATGATACAAGTAATGGCAATTACGATCATTTTGCGTGTACTGATGCTGTGAACATGATGTCTAAGGATAAATTTTATAAAAAAACATATATTTCAAATAAGCCAACAAATAGTAATCATAAATTAAAGAGTATTATTCCAACAGATGAAGAAAAAAGAAAACTTGTAAATGCATTAAATGCATATGGAGTGTGGAATCCAGATAAAGGTTTTTATTCTGTCGGGTACATATCTTCGCCATATATGTTTGATGAAAAATTAAAGGATTTAAGATATTACGAAGAATATAATTAAATATTTTTTAGAGTAGAAAGGTTGACTCATACTGATACGATTTTGAGTTAACCTTTACTCAATATTGAATATTCTTATTTAAAGAAAGATAAGAAAGATGTGACAAGCTATAAAAAAGACTTTTAGCTTAGCTAAAAGTCTTTTTTATAATATAAGTTGTAAATCTTTTATACGTTAAATCTAAATAATATAACGTCTCCGTCTTTAACTATATAGTCCTTACCTTCAAGTTTAACTAAGCCTTTTTCCTTAGCAGCAGACATAGTTCCATGCTCAACTAAATCATCAAATGCTATAGTTTCAGCTCTTATAAAACCTCTTTCTATATCAGAGTGAATTTTACCACCAGCCTGTGGAGCTTTTGTTCCAACCTTAACTGTCCACGCTCTTACTTCTTGTGGTCCAGCTGTTAAGTAAGAAATAAGTCCTAATAGAGCATATGAAGATTTTATAAGTTTATCCAGTCCTGATTGCTCCAAACCAAGAGTTTCTAAGAATTCTTTCTTTTCTTCATCAGAATCAAGTTCAGATATTTCAGCTTCTATTTGTGCACAAACAACTACAACCTCAGCATCTTCAGTAGCACCAAAATCTCTAACAACTTTTACGAATTCATTGCTTTCTCCGTCATCTGCTAAATCGTCTTCGCTTACATTTGTAGCGTATATTACTGGTTTCGATGTTAGTAGATTTAATGAATTTACAAAAGTATGTTCATCTTCGCTGAAGTCCATAGTTCTTACACATTTGTTATCCTCAAGAGTGGATAAGATTGATTTTAAAAATTCTAACTCAGATGCAAGAGATTTATCAGCTTTAGAAGCTTTTTGAGTTTTTTGTATTCTTCTTTCTAATATCTCGATATCTGAGAATATTAGCTCTAAGTTTATAGTTTCAATATCTCTTAGTGGATCTACAGAACCGTCAACGTGAACAACGTTTGGATCTTCAAAACATCTTACAACATGAACTATAGCGTCAACTTCTCTTATGTGAGATAAGAATTTATTACCAAGACCTTCACCCTTAGAAGCACCTCTTACAAGACCTGCTATATCACAGAATTCTATTGCAGTAGGAACTAATTTTTTAGATTCATATAATTCTTGTAATTTATTTAGTCTTTCATCTGGAACAGATACAACACCAACGTTTGGATCTATTGTACAGAAAGGATAATTTGCAGATTCGGCTCCTGCTTGAGTTATTGCGTTGAATAGCGTACTTTTACCAACATTTGGTAACCCGACTATACCTAATTTCATTGTGATCTTCCTCTCATTCGTTTTATATAAATTTAAACAATTTTGTCTAATTGTAAATTTTAATTATAGACATACACTCCGATTATATCATAATACAATAATATCATGTTTACATTTTAGCAAATTACTAATTATTTATTTAAAAATTACCCAATTGACCCGTTTGACATTATAAACAAGTTTTCTGCCATTATTACAACCATTTTATTGAAAATAGGGTTAATCAAACACAATAATTCATAAGACTATTAATATATTGTATATATTGTAAATATAATGATAAGAGGTTTAATATAAAGATCTAAATAACTGCAATAAAATAAGGAGTGGTTATTATTATTAATAACGATTATAGATTAGAAGGAAATAATAATGTTATTTATGACTTGACTGTGACATTTACCCCTAATTTTTTTAATGAGTTTGAATCTGCTGTTTATCCGTATGATTTCATGAGATTAACTAATGATCTAGGAATTCTACGATTAAGTGAAGAAACTTATTTACAAGGGTTAGAAGATATATTAAAATTGCGATCAGTAGTAAATATTGAAAGAACTATAAGAATGGCTCCACTATCTCAAGTTAGTCAGGGGGTTACAGATGGTATAGTATCAATTGAAGAAATAGGGGAGTTATGGATATGGAGTTTTAAATATGAGAAGAATGTTTGAGTTTTTTAGATAGGGGGATAAATATGGAAAAGTCATATTACATTGTGTATCAAGAGGGTTCAGACATAGGATCTGCCCTTAGAGAGAGAGGTTTAAATAACTTTATTATATTAAATGAAAGGCTTGCTGTTCTATACACGCCTTTAGATTTCAACTCAAATATTTTAAGAAGTATATATGAGGTTTCTTGGTATAGTGAATCTGATCCAATGAGTTCTATGATAGATTTAACAAATTATGTTGAGGCTGGTGATGGAGCAAGAAGTATCACTGGAGTGGATTATATTTATAATAATGTTTACAATGATATTACAGGAAGAGGAGTTCTTATTGCAATAATAGATTCAGGAGTCGATTATTTACATCCTGATTTAATTAGAGATGATGGATCAAGTAAAATATTAAAGTTATGGGATCAAGAAGGGACTATAAATCCCCCTCCAGAGGGATATTTATTTGGTAGTGAATATACAAGAGAAGAGTTAAACGCCGCTATAGCAAGAAATGATGGAAGTTTAAGTAGAGATGATGTAGGAACAGGTACAATGGCTGCTGGAATTACAGTAGGTAGCGGAAGGATAAACTCTAACTACGAAGGAATTACAGAAGGATCTGATTTAATTGTTGTAAAATTAAAATCATATCCTGGAAGGTATTATGTAGAAAAGCGTAATTATACAACAACTGATTTTTTGGCTGCGTTTTCATATGCTATAAACATTGCACTTAGGGAGGAAAAGTCTCTCATAATAAATTTAACTGTCGGGCAAAGATCTTCATTGGGATTTATAACATTACTAAACACATTTACTGAATTAGAATACCCAGGAATTGTTGTGGTAAGTGGTGCAGGCAATCAAAGAAATACATATATTCATTATGCTGGTAGATTTAGAAATCAGGGTGATGTAAATGACATTATTATTGAATATGGTGATGGTCAAAATTTAGATATTTATCTTGAGGGGGGTGATTTAGATAGAATAAATGCAACTATCATTTCGCCGTCAGGAGAGTTGAGTTATACTGCGCCTTATGCGCCAGATTACTATGAGTACATAGGAGTTTTCAATTTAGAAAACACAACATATAGAATTAGATACTTCTACCCTTGGACACCTACAGGATCTGAACTTCTTGAGATAAACCTCAGAAATATGAAACCAGGAGCGTGGACTCTTAGAGTTCGTCCTGATGTATATTTAAATGGAGAATACCATGTTTATCTACCAAACAGTAATCTTATAGGTCCTAATGATGGATTCATAGATACGAGTTCTTTTTCAACTATAACTTCATTTGGAACTGGTGAAAATATAATTACTGTAGGTGCTTATGACAATAGATATGATAGTATATGGATTGGTTCATCAAAGGGACCTACTAAGGGGGTTTCTGCGAAACCTGATTTTGTAGCTCCCGGCGTTAATATTATATCAACTTACGGCAATGATAGTTATAGATCAGGTACAGGGACTGGTATTAGCAGTTCTGTAACATCAGGTATGCTAGCATTAATAATGGAGTATCTAAGTCGACAAGGTACATACCCAAAACTATTGTTATATTCGCAAGTTTTAAAAACATATTTAATGTTAGGTTCAACAAGAGATGAATTATATGAATATCCTAACGATTCTCTAGGATATGGTGTCATCGATTTCAGAAGAACTATTCAAATAATCTCTGATAGTTTATGATGTATTTCTCGCGGAAAATTATTATAACTTTATTTAAAAGAGTAAATAATTCTTCTTAAATTAGGGGGTATGATATTGAAAACAATTTTAATAGTATACAAGTCTAAAACTGGATTTACAAAGAAGTATTCAGAGTGGATCTCTGAGGCATTAAATTGTCAAGCTCTGCCTTTAGAAGCAGCAAACATCTCTGAAGTATCAAAGTATGATATTGTTATTTTTGGGGGTGGGATATATGCTAGTAAAATTAATGGTATTAAATTTATAACAAATAATTTAGCAACTTTAAAAAATACCCATTTAATAGTATTTGCAACTGGAGCTACTCCTCTTGCTGCGGTTGAGAAAGTTAATCAATTTAAACAAACTAATATTCCAGGTAAGTCTAATATACCATTTTTTTATTTTCAAAGTGGCATGAACTATAAAAATATGGGAATGATTGATAAATTTATTATGAATGTTCTAAAGTTTACATTAAGAAGGAAAAAAAATAAAGATAACATTGAAATGGGAGCAATGGAAGCTATCAGTGATTCTTATGATAATTCAAACCTTAAAGCCATTGATCCATTGATAAATTATGTACATGACATTAAGTCTTAGGTATATTTTAATACTAGAATTATAAGACTTACTTATCAATACAGTTAAGTAAGTCTTATATATAATGATGACTAAAGTCAACAAAACGCTAACAATGTTAACAATCGTCACTGTTGTTATCACTACTGTCTTTTATTATCTATTGTTTCCAGAGGCATATGATCTTGTCCCCAGTGACAAAGTGCATCTAGTACAGGCATAAGAGAAAGTCCTTTCTCTGATAAACTATACTCAACTTTTGGAGGTACTTGAGGGTACTCATTTCGAATAATAAGACCATCCATAGCTAGTTCTTTTAATTGATTACTAAGCATTTTATGCGTTATACATTCTAATGATTTCTTTAATTCTCCGTAGCGTAAAATCTCTTTCTTCCATAGCCAAAATAATATATGCATTTTCCATTTTCCTTCTATCAACGACATAGAATATTTAAATGGTTTAGTGTTTACTATTTTATTTATTAGAGTAATTATACAATAATGTTTGAGGTAATTAAACTAAAATTTATCGACTTTAATAAAAAAGATACAAGGTTTATTGAATCTTTTTTTATTTTATAAGAGATTTCTAAACTAAATTAAATATAAAAATTCTAAAAAGTAGAGTATATAGTTTAATATACCGATATAAATATACACAATATGTATGTTACACTGTACTTAATAATAATTTAAAAAATCTTATCATGATAATAGATGTTAATTATTGGGTATAATTAACTAAATATAAGTGCAATTATATTAAATATTATAATAATTGGTTATAATTAATATATAAAGATATAGGAGGTAGCTATGAGCGATTTAAAAAGAGTAGATTTAGGTAATAATATAAATTTGACGTTGATAAAAACGTCAAAATTTAAAACAAATTTAGTAAGTGTTTATATTCAAAGAGTATTAGATAGAGATGAAGTTACTAAAAATGCTTTGTTACCATCAGTTATAACTAGTGGTAGCAAAAACTATCCGACCTTAAGAGAAATATCACATAAGATGGATAATTTTTATGGGGCTTCGCTTTTTTCAAATGCGGGTAAAAGATCAGAGAAACAAATTTTAGAGTTTAAAATATTGGGTGTTAATGATAAGTATATTGATGAAAAGATATTTAAGGATATGATCGAGTTTTTAAATGATATAATTAACAATCCTTTTGTAGAAAATGGTGGTTTTAAAGAAGAGTATCTCCATCTAGAAAAGCAGAACTTGAAAGATAAAATTAAGGCAGCGATAAACGATAAAAAAGCTTATGCACAAAATAAATGTATTGAAGCTATGTGCAAAGGTGAAAGGTACAGTATAGAAGAAAATGGCTATGAAGAGGATATAGACTCAATTACTGCAGTAGATCTTTATAATCATTATAAAAATATACTTAAAACATCTCCGATAGATATAGTTGTGGAAGGTGATTTTGACGATGATTTTGTAGCCGATGCAGTAAAGCAAAACTTCAAGTTTGAAAGAGGAGATATCATTGAAATACCTAGGGGAAAATATGTTAAAAAGGTCGATGATGTAAAAGTCGTAGAAGAAAAGATGGATATAACCCAAGGAAAGCTTGTCATGGGATACAGAGCAAATGTAGACTATATGGACAACGATAAATATTATTCTCTAGTAGTTGGTAATAGTGTTTTCGGTGGGGGAGCCCATTCAAAGCTATTTAATAATGTAAGAGAAAAAGAGAGCTTATGTTACTACGTGTTTTCATCAGTTGAAAAATATAAGAGTATAATGTTTGTTTCATCAGGTATAGAAGCACAAAACTACGAAAAAGCAGTTAAAATAATCAAAGAGCAACTTGAAGATCTTAAAAATGGAAAAATAACAGATACGGAACTTGCTAATAGCAAGAGCGCCCTAATCAACTCAGCAAAATCTGTTACTGATAATATTGGTGGTATGTCAGAGTTTTCTTTTGCGCAATCATTAGGGAAAACTAATTCAACAGTTGAAGATTTAATTAAAAGTATAGAAAAAGTTACAGTGAACGACATAGTAGATGCTGTAAAAGACATAGAGCTTGACACAGTTTACTTTCTTAGAAACTAGATGAGGAGGATTTTATGAAAAAAATAGTCAATGATATTTTAAAGGAAGAACTTTACTATAAAAAATTAGATAATGGGCTAGATGTATATTATATGCCCAAAAAAGGATTTACTAAAAAATATGCGATTCTTGGTACAAATTACGGTTCCAATGAACTTGAATTTGTTCCTATAGGTGAGAAGGAAAAGTTTAAAGTAAACGAAGGTATTGCACATTTCTTAGAGCATAAAATGTTTGAACAACCCGACGGTGGAAATGCATTTGATGAGTTTTCTAAGCTTGGGGCTAGTGCAAATGCGTTTACAAACTTTACGATGACAGCGTATCTATTTACAGCAACAGAGAATTTCTATGAAAGTCTTGAACACCTTATAAAATATGTTCAGACTCCGTATTTTACTGAAGAAAATGTAGAAAAAGAAAAGGGTATAATAGAACAGGAAATAAAGATGTATGATGACGACCCTAATTGGAATGTTTACTTCAACTGCTTAAAAGCAATGTATGTAAATTATCCAGTTAGAATAGATATCGCTGGTACAGTAGAAAGTATTTATAAGATAACGAAGGATGAACTCTATAAATGTTATAATACATTTTATAACCCGGGAAATATGGCATTATTTGTAGTAGGAGATTTAGATGAAAATAAAATTATGGAAGTAGTCGAAAAATCTAATAATTACGATGTAGCTAAATTGAATCACGAGATTGAGAGATTCTATCCTGAAGAACCTACATCAGTAGCACAAAAAGAAATTGTTAAGAAATTTCCTATATCTATGCCTATGTTCTATATGGGATTTAAAGATAATAAAATTGGTGTAAGTGGAAAAGAACTGCTTAAAAAAGAAGTAACTACAGATATTCTTTTGGATATGATATTTGGAAAAGGTGGAGAGCTTTATGAGAAGCTTTACAAAAATGGACTAATTAATGAAAACTTCGGAGCGGGATTCTCTTCACAAGTTGATTATGGATTTACACTAGTCGTTGGAGATTCAAAAGAACCTAAGAAAGTTCAAAGTGCAGTATTTGAACATTTAGACAAACTTAAAAAAGAAGGTTTATCAGAAGAAGACTTCAATAGAACTAAAAAGAAAAATACTGGTCAACTTTTAAAGAGTTTTGATTCAATAACTAACATAGCAAATAGTTTTATCTCAAATAATTTCAAGAAAATTAATATATTAGACTATGTTGACGTTATTAAAGAAGTAACTTTTGAAGACGTTAGGGATAGACTTAATAATCATCTTAAAGAAGAGTTCAGTGTTATTTCAATAGTAGAGCCTAAATAAATTTGAATTTAATTATGTAATAATGTTTTAATAGAATTATTATAAATAGAAATGTTATTAATAATTGAATTTAATTATTTATTTTATTAGATATAAAAAGGACGTGATTGGGGATAGAACATCTCGGGACTACCCAATCACGTTGGAGTAAACCAAAATCCATCATCGATGGTTTAAGGTTAAATGAATATATATATAAATTTATACGAAAATTGTGAAGTAATTATGAAGATTTAAAGCCCTGTAAATATTTACAGGGCTTTTTAGATAGTTTTATATTATAAGATAATTACTAAATGTTGAGTGTAGGAACTAGTGTTCTCATAGCGAGTATTGTTTCGCTTATAAGCTCGTCCAAAGTCCAACCAAGTACATCAGCACCGCTTTGGATTACTTCTCTTGAACATCCAGCAGCAAATTTCTTATCTTTAAATTTCTTTTTAACTGATTTTAACTCAATATCTATAACGCTCTTTGAAGGTCTCATAATTGCAGCAGCACCGATTAATCCAGTTAGCTCATCAGATGCAAATAGAATCTTTTCCATCTTCTTTTCTGGTTTTGCAACCGAACCTGTAAGCCCATATCCATGAGAAGTAGTTGAGTATATTACAGAATCGTCTATATTCTCAGCTCTCATAATTTCAACTTGTTTTACACAGTGTTCGTCTGGATAAAGTCCAAAATCTAGATCGTGAAGGACTCCGACAACTTTCCAGAAGTCAACATTATCTGGATCATATTTTTCTGCGAAATACTTCATAACACCACCAACAACAAGCCCATGCTTGATGTGAAATTCATCTTTATTATATTTCTTTAATAGCTCTACTGCTTGTTCATAATTTGGAATATAATTCATATTATGCCTCCTAGAATTATTAGATTTTTTTGATGTTAAACTATTTTGATACTAGTAAACAGTTTTTCATCTAATAAATATTTTGATTGTTATTCTAACATAGTAATTAAGTAAAATCAATGTATTAGTTTTAATATTCTGAAATAGTAGAGTTTTTAGTATATTTTTATAAATTAGTATAGATTTTATTTAAAAGAATTTTAATAAAAGTGCCAATACAAAAATAATTGTGGTATTTGAACAAATAAAAAAGGAATTTAAACATTGAATATGTTTAAATTCCTAAAAGCATTAAAGCTATCTCAATATATCTATAAGATCTTTTTTAGCTGCAACAGAAGCAGGTACTACACTAAATACTAAACCTATAAATGCAGATACACCTATGGCTAATGATATTGTAAATAAATCAACACTAACTGATATATCTAATATCGCGCCAACTATATATGCAAAACAGATCCCAAGTATATATCCTATTGCCCCACCTATCAAAGTCAAAGTAAGACCTTCTAAAAGAAATTGCATTCTTATAGCTTTCTCTGTCGCCCCAAGAGCCCTCCTTACACCAATTTCCTTAGTTCTCTCTGCAACCGATATATACATCATATTCATAACCCCAACACCAGCAATAAAAAGAGATATCCCAGCTACTGCTGATATAAAATATGTAATTGTTCTAAGTATTTTACCTACACTATCTGTAAGCAGTGACATATCAAATGGTTGATAATCACCCATATTTCTCATGCTCCCAGACTCTTTAAGTAGGTTTACAGCATCTTCTGTAACTTCATTTGGAGCATAACCATTTTCTAGAGTTAAAACTATCATAGATGTTGTATTTTCTTTTTCAAAATAATCAAAATATACATTTTTAGGTATCAAGATATTGGACTCAGGCATCGAAAACATACTCTGAACGTCTTGCCCTTTATAAACGCCTACAATAGTGAACAACTGTCCTTCTACTTCAACACCCTTTTCTAATGAATTCTCAGGTGATTCATAGATATCTTTAGCTGTATTACTATCTAGAATTGCTACCTTATTATGCGTTTCATTATCTACCTTAGAAAGATTTCTACCTATAACAATCTCTCTATTAGTTTCGTCAACTAAATCTATTTGTTTTTTTTCTGTTTTTTCTTTAACTAGTATATCTTTATAAACCGAATTATTATCATTATCAGGATATGACACTTTTTTGACACCGTCTAGGCTTTTAAGAATATTTAAATCCATATCTTGAAAAAATATAGCATTACTCTGGTATAGAGACTCGCTGTCTGGTATAAACTGTATATTTACTTCTACTTCTTCGGTCTCATTATTAGTAAAATTTTTTATTGTATCTTTTTCAAATCCTCTACCTATTGCCATAATAGCAATTACAGAAGCAATGCCAATAATTATTCCAAAAGTAGTTAAGAAACTTCTCTTCTTATTGTTTTTGATAGATTTTAGGGAGGATCGCCAGATTACATATAATTTCATCTAATCAGCTCCCTGTCCTCAATTATTTCACCATCCCGAATAGTTATAACTCTAGAACAATATGAAATTAGCTCAGGGTTGTGAGTAACTAATATAACAGTTACGCCTTCTTTATTTAGTTCCACAAATAATTTCATAATTTCTTCGGATGTAACAGTATCAAGTGCTCCAGTCGGTTCATCTGCTATTATAAATTTTGGTGAGTTTATAAGTGCTCTCGCTATTGCCACACGTTGCTGTTGACCACCAGAAAGCTGTTTTGGATAGTTTTTTTCCTTTCCATCTAAGCCGACTTTTTCTAATATGCTATAAACTTTATCCTGTGTCTGATGAAGTCCATATCCATTATAAAGAAGTGGTAACTCTATGTTTTCATATACTGTATTATTTTCTATCAAGCTGAAGTTTTGAAATACAAAACCAACAGTTTTATTTCTAATCATCGATAATCTATCATCATCACTTGAAACTAGGGATTCACCTTCAAAGAGATATGTCCCCTTAAATTTCTTATCGATAAATCCCAACAGATTTATTAGAGTTGACTTGCCAGAACCAGACGGTCCTATAATAGCAACCAACTCTCCAGAATTGATATGAAGATTGACGTCTTTTAATACATGTAGCTCCTCTTTTCCAGTATGATAGTATTTATTAATATTCACTAAATCAATCATTGGACTTCACCGCCGAATTATCAGACTTCAACTCAACCTTCTCGCCCTCTTTTAATTTTTCATTCGGATTTGCAATTATAATATCTCCTTCTTTTAGTCCATCTAAGACGTCGATTACTTCATTTTTTGTCTCCGTCTTTATAGGCTTTTTAATCACCTTTCCTGATATATATAAATAAACATATTCTTTATTACCTTCTTTTATCAAAGCTTTTTTAGGTATACGCAACTCATCTATTGGAAGTTTAATCTGAACACTGTATCCATACTGTAACGGACTATCTAGTTCCACAAGAAATTTATAATTACTCAGACTTCCTGTAGAATTACCTTGATTATTACCTACATTAATTTCTGTTTCAGGCAATTGATTAATTTGTTTAATTTGCCCTCCGATTTCTTCTTTTTGACTAACTGGGCGAACTTTAACCCTTTGATTAAGCTTTATACTATCATAATCGTATTCAGATACTAATCCTTCAACTACCACATTCTTACTTATAATTTTTATAACTGGAGAAGTAGGATCGGACTTTCCATTTTCATTAATAGAAACTATTCCACTAATCTCAGATGTAATATTTTTATTCGCTTTCTTTCGTATTGAATCGACAGATTTACTTGCATCATTATAATCTAATTTAGCTACACTAAGTGCACTTTCTGTCTGGGCAACTACTGAATTCTGAGCATCCAACTGTTCTTCATACTGATTAATCGTAGCTTTTAGTTCTTGTTTCTTCTGTTGACCTTCTAAAGTACTCGTATCGACATTACTTAACTCATTTTTTAAATTTGACAACTTATTTTTATAATTTTTAACCTTTGATCTAGCGTTATTTAAATCATTTTTAGCGCCATCTACAGATACTGATAACTTCTTCAAAGAGTTCTCTTGAGCATCAGCTTCAGATTGGATCTCTTCATTCTTATAACTTAAAATTATATCTCCTGATTTAATTTCTTGCCCATCTTTTACAGGTATCTCTGTTATTTTACCTAAAGATTGATCATAAAATACATTTGACACTTTCTCAGCAGTGACAAAACCTTTAAATAATAACGGTTCAGGCTTTTCAATTTTATATGAAATGTAAGAATTATCATTATTGTCTTTTTTCAAGTTAACATAAATGGCAGAAATAATTATCGCTAACAAAGCAACTACACCAGCTACTATACTTAAATAAATCTTTTGTTTCTTTGTCATTCGTTTTATATTTTTACGTTTCATTATCTATTCACTTTCCTAAAGATTATTTTTATGTATCTTTACCTAATAACTACATCGCAATTAATTATTCAACGTCAGCTTTGAATAAATGTACTAAAACAAGTACAGCTGGTATAGTAAGTATAATAGATGTAACTATACTAAATATTTGTAAAAACAATAATGCATTTTCCATTCCCTCCACATTAGGTAAACTGGCTGAATTACTCCCAGTAAATAACCCATAGATTATATTGAAAACAGTATAAATAATTGCAATATAATAAGGATATTTTGGAGTAGTTTCTTCATTTTTTAGATTCTTATTTGCCCTAAAATACATAACCAACAAGGATATACTGATCAATAATGTAGCTATAATGATTGCTTTATATCCCATACTTGAAACTTGTTTATATAACTCTATACCAGCATCACCCATTTGATCATATGTAGCTTTATTTGGATTCAATAAACCAGGAATTCCAATGACTCCAAAGACAACTCCAATTGATTTCAAGACAAGTAAAACTTTATTCCAAGTTTTTGCTTTCTTAAGATGTAATTTAATTTCTTCACTATCTTCATTTAAATTTTCTAAATTATCCATTTTATTCCACCTTTTTTTTAAATTAATAGGTAAATTTTGACACCTATTGATTAAAATATAACATACCAGAATTTAGATTTCAAATATTCAATCGATTAAACTCAATTTTTGTAATAATTACTTTTTCCATATATAATTTTATACATTAATTTTTATACTTATAGGACCAACTACATCAATTTGTTTATAAAAAAGTAAAAAATTTGAAATGAAAGCTTTTCTAATAACAAAGTAGATTATAATTATAATACATCTACTAATACTACATTAATTATTGAAGAAATTGCAGTTGTCCTCAATAAAAACGTATACTATAAAGTAGTTGATAATGATTTTTTTAATACACATGTTAAATGATAAAAAAGGAGGAAATAATATTGAAAAAAGCATTAATAATAACACCAATAGTACTTAGCTTATTTTTATTTGGTTGTGAAAATAAAAAAGTTATGTTACAAAATACTAATACAAAACAAAATTTTAAAAAGGAAAAAGAAAAAGAAATTCATAAAGATCTATCAAAAATTACATTTATATTAAATGAAATTGGAGAAGATGAATTTCACGAGGAAAAAGTCACAGTTAAACTTGTAGATGGTAATAATAAAATTCTAAAGGAAGGCGAGGGCTATGATGGTTTAGGTATTTGCAGTGAAGGAATTGAAGCCTTTGGTGATGCTGATTTTCCAAATAAATTTGGACTTAGAAAATATAATAATGAAAAAATCAAAAATGTAATATTTGATGATATAGGTGGTTTTAAAGATGGAATCTCAAGAGCTAGTATAAATGGTAAATATGGGTATATCGATAAATCTGGAGAATTTATAATTAAACCTCAATTTGATATTGCTTCTAAAAAATTTAATGAAGGTCTTGCTTCAGTACAATTTAACGGCAAATATGGGTACATTGATAAATCTGGAAACATCATAATAGAGCCAAAATTTGATGATGCAAGAGATTTTAGTGAGGGTCTCGCTATTATCAAGGTAAACAACAAATATGGATTTATTGATAAAACAGGAAAGATTATTATAGAGCCAAAATTTAACTTTGCAAAAGATTTTAAAAATGGTTTAGCATGTATAGGAGTAGATACCGATGAAGTATCTAGTAAGGAAAAAAACTATGGATATATAAATAAAGAAGGAAAAACTATTATAGAACCTAAATTTAAGATTCCATCTAATTTCAGTGAAGGTCTTGCACTTAATACACTTGATAATAAAACATATGGATATATAGACAAAGTAGGGGAGTTCAAAATAAAACCTAAAGATAATCAGTTTTTTGGATTTATGTTCGGTGAAACTGATTATAATCAAAGTAATTTGTATGAATTTTGTGATGGTCTAGCTATGGCTTTCTCAAAAGATGATAATGGAGATATTAAGGGTGGATATATAGATAAAAATGGTGAATTTAAGATTAAACCTAAATTTAATAATCATGAGCCTTTTATTAAATATTCTAAAGATCAAAAAGCGGTTGCTACTATAAGATATGATGGTAAATGGGGTATTATAGATAGTAGTGGCAAGTATGTGATAAAACCAAATGTTAAATATGAATCTATTTATTGTAATATATATTAGATAAAAAATAGCTGTCTAAAAATTAATTTGGAGACATAAATTATTTAATTCGTCCAGAAGATATAAGGAAAAATTTTGATAAATCAAATTGGATAATTGTAGATAAGAGCTTTATGGGCTCTATACTACGTATAAACTCAAAAGTAAAGACAACAATATTAATGTGTATCTACATGTATACTATGATAAGGAGTTTGAATTTTGTGATATGTTGGTATAGACTTTAGGCACATGAAAAATATAGAAAAAATTTTGTAATAGGTTAATCTATTGTGTTATTATGATTTAAGATCGATCTTATAGTATAGATTTTTATAAAACGACAACGACGGTTTATTTAAAGCTAATCATGTAAAAGGAGAAGTTTATGAATAAAAAAGGCATAATCATGATAGTACTAGTAGTAGCTTGGATGGGATTGATTTTTAAATTCTCTAGCGATCCAGGCAAGATATCTACTCACAAATCGGATTCGGTTATAAAAGCAATACAAGATATTAGTAAAAACACACTATCAAATGATAAAAACAAGACTGGATTTGGATATACAGTCTCAATAAGAAAGACAGCCCATGTGTGCACATACTTAATACTGTCTATACTAATATTTGTAGCAAGTACATATATAACAAAATCACAGCTTAAATCTTATAGAAATGCATTTATAATTTCTTTTATCTATGCAGTTTCAGATGAAGTGCACCAAATATTTATTCCTGGTAGGACAGCTACAATTAGAGATGTCTATATTGATATGTTTGGTGTTATTTTGGGTATGTGTATTGTAACAATTGTATTAAAAATATACAACAAGAAATCTAAAAGAATAGTTTAAAGAGGTGTATAGATGGATAGAGTAGCTTTTAATTTGTTTGGTATAGATGTAATGTGGTATGGAATTTTGATGGCTACAGGAATGTTAGCTGCAGTTATTATTGCGCTTAAAGAATCAAAAAGAGTTGGCATAAGCGAGGATGATGTTATTAATATAGCTATAATTGCTATTCCTGTAGGACTTATATGCGCTAGAATTTACTACGTAGTATTTAATTGGGATTACTACGCTGGAGATATTATGGCAATGATTAATGTAAGAGGTGGAGGTCTCGCAATTCACGGAGGGCTTATTGGCGGAATTCTAGCAGGATTTTTATATACTAAATATAAAAAGATGAATTTTTTTAAAACTGCAGATGCGGTTATGCTAGGGATGCCTTTGGCTCAAGCAATTGGTAGATGGGGAAACTATATCAATGGTGAGGCACATGGAGGGCCTACAAATCTTCCTTGGGGAATAATGGTAGATGGTATGAAGGTTCACCCCACATTTTTATACGAATCAATTTGGAATTTATGTATATTCGTATTTTTATTACTAACAAGAAAGAAAAAGAAATACGAAGGTCAGATCATAGTAAACTACGTAGTTTTATACTCTCTTGGTAGGTTCTTTATTGAAGGTTTAAGGACAGATAGTTTAATGTTTGGGCCTCTAAGAATGGCTCAAGTAGTTAGTTTGATAGGTATAATTGGAGGGTTAATAGCTCATTTTTATCTTAATAAAAAGAACAAAGTAGAAAAAGGAGATAATTAGATGGAATTTCATCACGTATCTGTGCTTTTAAATGAATGCATAGATGGCTTAAATATAAAACCAGATGGGGTATATGTTGACTGTACAATGGGTGGAGCTGGACATTCAAAAGAAATAGTAAAAAAATTATCTAGTGAGGGTCTTTTTATCGGAATCGACCAGGATATAAATGCAATAAATACAGCAAAAGAGAGATTAAATGAATACAGTGATAGGGTGAAATTTATTCATAGCAACTTTGAAAATATAAAATCTGAGCTTGAAAAACTTGGAATCACAAAAATAGATGGTGTATTAGCAGATCTAGGAGTTTCTTCACATCAACTAGATGAAGCTGATAGAGGGTTTTCATATATGCAAGATGCACCACTAGACATGAGAATGGATGTTAGAAGTGAATTTAGTGCGTATGATGTTGTTAATAGTTATAGTGAAGATGAGCTGAATAGAATTATAAAGGAATATGGCGAAGAAAACTGGTCCAGACGTATTGCTAAATTTATAGTAGAAGCTAGGGAAGAATCTCCTATTAAAAATACTGGAGAACTAGTTGAAATAATTAAAAAAGCTATTCCCAAAAAAGCAAGAATAGACGGACCTCATCCTGCTAAGAGAACGTTTCAAGCTATAAGGATAGAAGTTAACAACGAGCTTGGTGTCATCACTAGTTTGATAAGAGATGTAGCATCAATCATGAATATAGGTGGTAGAATTTGTATAATAACATTCCACTCATTAGAAGATAGAATAGTTAAAAATGAGTTTAAATATTTAGCTACAGACTGCATTTGTCCACCAGAACTTCCCATATGTCAATGTGATAAAGAAAAAGAAGTTAAGGTTATTACAAGAAAGCCAACACTTCCTAGCAAAGAGGAAATAGAAGTAAATCCTAGATCGAGAAGTGCAAAACTTAGAGTTGCAGAGAAAATATAGTTTTTATCATAGATAAAAACTATATTTTTTTTGTATATATAGATATAAATGATAATGGATATGTGTAATTATGACATTTTTTTTTGCTATAATTAGTATTAAAAATAGAATATTGTGGAGGATTAAAAATGAAATTAAAGACAAGTAAAAAACTTGCATCTATGTTAATTGTAGCAATGTTAGCTGTATCTGTTGTGGGATGTTCAAACAAAGATGCTGATGCAGATAAAAAAAATGATGAAAAAATACAACAATCGGATTCTAAAGACACAAAATCTTCAACAACAAAAGAAGAATATACATATGACAACAATGAATATCTTACAAGTATATCTTGGTTAGAAAAAAATATTAAGGATAATAAAAATCTAGTGATTTTAGACGCAAGAAGTGATAAAGATTATGCAAAAGGACATATTCCTGGAGCAATAAATGTTGCATGGCAAGGTCTTTCAAAAATGGAGGGTAAAGCAGGAGATAAAGATTGGGGAACTCTTCAAAGTGAAGAAGATCTATCTAAAACTCTTGGAGCTCTAGGTATTTCAAAAGATAGTCAAGTAGTAGTTTATGCAAATAAAGATGCTTGGGGAGAAGACGGTAGAGTAGTTTGGTCTTTAAAAAGAGCAGGTGTTGATGCTAGAATGCTAAATGGAGGATTTGATTTATGGTCTTCTGAAAAGAAAGAAACAAATAAAGAAGTTCCAGAAGTAAAACCAGCTGAGATGACTGTATCGGAAATCAAGCCAGACATGAATATAAGCACAGAAGATTTGAAGAAAGAGTACAAAGAACTTAAAATAATTGATTCAAGAGCTAAAGATGAATATGAAGGTGCTGTTAATTACGGAGAAGCTAGAGGAGGACATTTACCATATGCTATAAATGTACCATTTACTGAGCTTTATAATGAAGATGGCACTCTAAAAAATAAAGATGAGATAGTTACGATAATGGAAAAAGCAGGAGTCAAAAAAGATGACAACATAGCAACTTACTGTACAGCTGGTATTAGATCAGCTCATATGGCACTAGCACTTAAAAATGCTGGATATGAGAATGTAAGAAACTACGATTCTTCTTTCTACGAGTGGGCTGGTGACACATCTAATGAAGTAGTTAAATAGGCTATATAGAAATTTAATATATAAATAAAATTAATAAAATAATGTAAGGACTAAGAAAGATCATTAACCTGATTTTATTGTCGGTTGTACTGGGATTATATAAATTATCCTAGTACAACCTTTTTTAAATCAAAATATAGGAGGGATATTTATAAAAGACATTTATAAAAGTTATATAAAAAAAATCGCAATTATATTTGTTTTATTTGGGGTATATCTTTATATTTCTAAAGTAAAGACTTTTGTTAATCAAATTGTATTTTATTTAAGTATGGATAATATTTATGCTTTAAATGGATATTTAACTTCGTTTAATAATACATCATATTTTATGTCAGTATTATTAATGGTTTTTCAAGCTGTTTTAATCCCTCTTCCATATACTACACTAATGAAGTCGAACAATTATGTTTTTGGGCAAATAGGTGGATTAATAATATCTTGGATAGGTCTTCTAGCAGGAGCGGTAGCTTGTTTCCTAATAGCTAGACTTTTATTTAGGGATTTTATAGTATCTTTAGTAAAAAAATATAAGTTTACCAAAGTTGATAATTTTATAAGAAAAAATGGGGATAGTATAGTAATAATATCTAGATTTTGTATGTTTTTACCTTTTGATTTTGTGAGTTACATGTTTGGTTTAACTAGTGTAAAACTTAGCTCTTATATAAGGGCTACAGTTTTAGGAGCGATTCCTTATTTAATTATACATTCGTACTTAGGGGTAAACTTAACAAATAATGTCAAGTATATTATTTATAGTTTTTTTGTAGTGATAGCTGTTTTAGTATTAATTGTATTATCTATAAAATATAAAAATGATAATTAATTTTATAATTACGTTTTTTATGTAAGTATTTGTATTGCTTGGATTTATTTGATTATTAAGCAATGGGTACTTACTTTTTTCTTGTTTATAATTGAGATTATGATCTAAAATGTAATTAATTTTTTGATATTGTTGACATGTCAATTAATTGGGAGTATAATAGTTGACATATCAACTAAGGAGGTGTGGTAATGCCACGAAGTATTGGAAGATTAATTTCTATACTATATAGAAAAAATCAAGTTTATATGAATATGACTCTAAAAGAGTATGGCATTACGTCAGCGGAACAGCCCTTTTTAACTTGTCTATATTCGAGAAACGGAGCCACACAAGATGAAATTTCTTGTTATCTAAATATAGACAAAGCTGCAACGACTAGAGCAATCCAGTCGCTTATGGAAAAAGGGTATGTTACAAAAGAAAAAGATCCTAATGACAAGAGATGTAACAGAATCTATATCACGGACAAAGCAGAAGAAGTTAAAGAAAACATCAAAGAGAGACTTGGTGAATGGAGTGCATTTTTGACTGAAGACATGGACGAAGAATCAAAAGATGCAGTTTATTCAGCACTTGAAAATATGGTCTTAAAAGTAGAAAAAACAGATTTTAAACAGAAATGGAGGGATAAATAATGGAGATAGTCAATCCGCTAGGAGAAGAGAAAGTATCTAAATTATTAATGAAATTTTCGGTCCCTGCTATTGTAGGTATGATGGTAAATGCAGCGTACAATATTATTGACAGGATATTTATAGGTAATAGTCCAGACTTAGGGGCTAGTGGCCTTGCAGGTATAACAATAGGTTTCCCTATAATGATAATCCTTATGTCTATAGGGATTTTATTTGGTGTTGGTGGTGCAACACTATTTTCGATTAAACTTGGTGAAGGTAAAAAAGAAGAAGCTGAGGAGGTTTTAGGAAATTCATTTGCAATATTAATTATCAGCGGTATAATTTTTATGATTATGGGGGAATTGTTTCTAGAGCCAATATTAGTTCTATTTGGTGCAAGTAAAGAAGTTCTTCCGTATTCAATGACGTTTATGAGAATAATATTCTTAGGAGCAGTATTCCAAGTAGTAAGTATGGGTATGAACAGTTTTTTACGTGCAGATGGTCAACCCACCCTTGCTATGATTACAATGTTTATGGGTGCTGGCACTAATATAGTATTAGACGCAATACTTATAAACTGGTTGAGAATGGGAATGGCAGGAGCAGCTATAGGAACTGTTACAGCTCAGATATTATCATCTATATGGATAATGTCGTATTTCTTTGGTAAAAAATGTAATACAAAAATAAAACTTAAAAACATGAGACTAAAACGTAGTATTTTAGTAAGAATAACTTCACTGGGCATGCCCGGTTTTTTAATGCAATTAGTTAATAGTTTATTAAATGTTATTCTAAATAAGAATTTATTTATATACGGTGGTGATCTTGCAGTATCAGGGATGGGTATAGTAAATAGTCTACAAACGATTTTACTTATGCCGGTAACAGGACTAACCCAAGGTGTTCAACCAATAGTAAGTTTCAACTTTGGTGCTAAAAAGTATCACAGGGTTAAAGAAGCGGAAAAGCTTGCGATTACAGTAGCCACTGCAATCGTACTCGTTGGATACATTGTAACAAGATTATTCCCTGATCAACTTGTATCTCTATTTAACCAAGATCCAAAACTTGTCGAGTTTTCAAGCTACGCCCTTAAAACTTGGTTTATGAGTTTACCTGTAATTGGATTCCAGATAATTGCTTCAAACTACTTCCAATCAATAGGAAGATCAAAAACTGCAATATTCTTGACTCTTACTCGTCAGGTGATACTTTTAATCCCGGCAATATTAATATTTTCAAATATTTGGGGCATAACTGGATTACTTCATTCAGCTCCATTTTCAGATTTAGGTTCTTCAATACTAACAGGGACTTTCTTCTACTTTGCAGTAAAAAATCTTGGTAAAAACGATAAATTTTCTGAACTTGAAACAGAACAGAAAACTGTATAATGTACTAAATAAAATATGTATGATATAAGAAAAGATATTTAATTGAAAAATTGCAGTTAAATATTTTTTTTATTGACACAAAACCGTCCAGACGGTATAGTAGTATTAGCAAAATAGAAAGGAGGCATTATGAATAAAAAAAATATAACCAGAGAAAAATTACTAGATTCCGCATCGTTTATTATTCAAAACCGCGGCATGGCTCATTTAACACTAGAATCTGTTGCATTGCATGCCGGAGTGAGTAAGGGTGGCCTCTTATACCACTTTCCAAATAAAGAAGCATTAATAACGGGTATTTTAGACCGTTTAATAGATAGTTATGATAGTGAGTTTGATAAGTATATAAATATAAATGAAGATAAAAAGGGAAATTGGAGTAGAGCTTACATGGAGTATACTTTTAAAGACATGAGTAAGGATAAAAATATGGGAACTGCACTAGTCGCATCTGTTTTTTCTAACCCAGATCTCATGGAAAAATTAAAACTCAAATTTGAGAATTGGCAACAGAACATAGAAAACGACGGGATAGATCCAGTAAAAGCCACTATAGTTAGATTGGCGACTGATGGTATGTGGTTCGCAGAGATTTTTGGTCTTGCTCCAATTGATGAAGAATTAAGAGAAAAGGTATTTGAAAAATTGCAAAATATTATAGAAGAGGGTGAAGACTAATGGGATATATGCATTTATTTTTTGCGATTATAGGCGAAATATTTGGAACATCACTATTAAAGTTGTCAGAAGGGTTTTCAAAACTAGTCCCAACGATTGGGTCATTAGTTTGTTTTTCATTAGCATTTTATTTTTTGTCATTATCATTAAGATCAATACAACTAAATACAGCTTATGCGATGTGGTCAGGTATTGGAATTGTTATCACAACAGTTATATCAGTGCTTTTATGGAAAGAAAATATCAATTTTGCAAGCTTTGCAGGAATAGGTTTGATACTTATTGGAGTAGTTGTTTTGAATTTATATGGACCAAGCCATTAGAAAAATATAAGTTATTATACAGAAATCAATAATGGACTTTTAGCTTTAACTACAAGAGCTAAAGGTCCTTTTTTGTTGTTATATATTCCTAAATAACAAATTAATACAATTATTACCTACGTTATAAGAATATTGTATTAATTAGACGAGAACTTATTAGAGGAAGAAGCTGATGAATACACAAATATAATTATAGATATAAAATTATTTTAACAGAGGTGGTTGCATTGGATAAAACCGATATAAGTAGAAAGAATAAAATAAATAGAAGTAGTAAAGTGAGAGATATAGATGAATATAAAAGTAAGAACAAGAATAATTATAAAAATAGAAAAGGTAATAAGCCTAGAAGAAAACTTCCGAAATTTTTAATCTTTGTAGCATCATTTGTAATTATAATATTAAACTTATGTGGATATGCAAAGATATCTGAAATGAAATACGACATCCACTATTTAGAGCAAGATCTTAGGAAGAAAGAGATAACACTTGATGAATTAGAAACTGAACATAAAAAAGATAAATCTATTACTGAAGTAGAAAATAATGCGAAAGAGACATTAAATATGGACTATCCTAAAAAAGAGCAGATTGAATATATCAATCTAAGTGAGTAGGGGGTAAAGATTTGAAAAAGGTTAATCGAGTGAGTAAAAAGAGACTTGTTCTAGTGCTTGTTTTGGCATGCGCTTTATTTTTTGTTTTAGTTTTAAGAACGGGCTATTTACAATTAATAAAAGGCGACTGGTTGACTGCAAAAGCTATGGAACAACAGACGAGAGATATACCAATAGAACCTAAGAGAGGGACTATATACGATAAAAATATGAAAGAAATGGCAGTTAGTGTGACAAAGTATACAGTTTGGTGTAAGCCAGTTGAAGTAAAGGATAAAAAAGGAGCTGCCGAAAAGGTGTCAAGCATAATAGATGAAGATTACAATAAAGTTTATGAACTAGTAAATAAAAAAAATATGGCACTTGTAAAAGTAAAGAGATGGATAGATGATGATAAAGCAAAGAAAATAAGAGATGCTAAATTACCTGGTATATGGGTTGCAGAGGATAACAAAAGATACTACCCGTATGGAAACTTTGCATCATATGTACTGGGACATACATCTGACGATGCATCAGGTATAGCTGGTATCGAGATGCAGTACGACAAGAAGCTTAAAGGTAAAGCTGGAAAACTAATAGTAAGTACCGATGCCTCTGGTAGAGAGATTCCACAAGGTATGGAAAAGTATTACGAACCAGTTCAAGGGAATGGATTAGTTCTTACAATAGATGAAGCTATTCAACACTATTCTGAAAAAGCAGCACAAAAGGCCTACGAGTTAAATAATGCTAAGAGAGTTACCGTAATAGCAATGGATCCAAAAACGGGTGATGTACTTTCTATGGCATCAAAACCTGACTACGATCCAAATGATTCTAGAACACCTATTTATCCTTATTATGAGGAAGAATTAAAAAAATACAGTGATAAAGAAAAAATAAAAGGATTATTTCAAATGTGGAGAAATCCAGCGGTAAATGATACATATGAGCCAGGTTCAACATTTAAACTTATAACGACATCTATAGCATTAGAAGAGGGCGTTGTTAAAGATAATGAAAAATTCACATGTACAGGGGGAGTAACAGTAGGTGGAAGAAAATTAAAATGTTGGAGACACTATAGACCACATGGATCACAAACACTTGAAGAGGCAGTGCAAAATTCTTGTAACCCTGTCTTCGTTGAGCTTGGATCGAGAATTGGTGTTAAAAAGATGTACAGCTACCTAGACTCTTATGGTTTTAAAGATAAAACAGGAATTGACCTTCCTGGTGAAGCTAAAGGTATAGTATACAATCCAAAAAATGTAGGTCCTGTTGAATTGGCAACTATGTCTTTTGGTCAATCAATATCTGTGACTCCACTACAGCTTTTGACAGCCATATCTGCAATAGGAAACGATGGCAAATTAATGCAACCTAGAATAGTAAAATCTTACACAGATAACAAAGGAAATGTCACAAAGACTGTAAAACCTAAGGAGGTAAAGCAAGTTATTTCTAAAGAATCGGCAAATAAGATGATGGATATAGCAGAATCTGTTGTAAGCCAAGGTTCTGGTAAGGCAGCATATATTCCAGGTTACAAAATAGGTGGAAAAACAGGAACAGCTCAAAAAGTAATAGATGGAACTTATGCACAAGGTAAATACATTTGTTCTTTTGTCGGTATAGCACCAGCTGATGATCCGAAGATAGCTGTCATTGCAATAGTCGACGAGCCTAATGGAGTAAGTGCATTTGGTAGTACGACTGCAGGTCCAATAGTTAAAGAAGTTTTAGGAGAATCTCTTGAGTATTTTGGTGTAAAACCTGTATACGAAGGTGAAGAAAAAAAGGAATTTGAAAAGTCTGACACAACTATACCTGATATAAGAGGTCTTGCTATTGAAGATGCAGTAAAAGTACTAGAGGATTCAAAGTTAAAAGCTAATTTAGATACTGATATAAGTATACCAAAGGGAGCAAAGGTAAAAGATATCTTCCCAAAACCAGGCGTAAAAGTCTATGAGGGGTCGAATATAACAATATACACTTAAATAACCATCTAAATTTTAAATTAGATTTTATTAAATATTCAAACTTTGTAAATCATTAGTGTAATATTATAGAAAACTTTGCTTAAATTTAATAAAAAAGTAACAGATAATTAACATATCACTATAAATACCTTCAAAAAAAGATAAATATGGTATATAATTAAAAAGTTAAGAGTTTATCGTAGGGCAATGTATATATCGGTATACATTGCCTTTTATTGCTAGAGAATATAGAAATTGTAAGGAGGAACTTGAATCGTGAATGTGTTGACCATAGAAGAGTTAGTAATCGCAAGCGATGGTAAACTAGTATGTGGAGAACCAACAGATACTATTGCTAATATTGTCATAGATAGCAGAGAAGCAAAATACAATAATGCTTTTGTAGCGATTGTAGGTGAGAATTTAGATGCACATACTTTTATAAGTTCTGCAATCAAACAAGGTTGTAAAACTATTATAAAAAACAAAAATTACATAATGGATATAATTAACAAAAATTTAAATATAATAGAAGTAGATGATACTACTCTGGCACTTGGAACTATATCAAAGTACTATAAAGAAAAATTTGATATAGATTTCGTTGGAGTTACAGGTAGTGTTGGTAAAACTACGACTAGGGATATGATATACTCAGCACTATCTTCAAAATTAAATGTATTGAAAAATCAAAAGAATTTAAATAACCATTTTGGAGTACCTATTACTTTGTTTAAGCTAAATGATAGTCATGATTGTGCAGTTATAGAGATGGGTATGTCTCATTATGATGAAATTAAATACCTAGCAGATATAGTAAAGCCAAAGATTGGTGTCATATCCAATATTGGATTATCTCACATAGAAAATTTAGGATCTCAAGAAGGAATTCTAAAAGCTAAAATGGAGATTTCATTAAATTTCAATGAGAATAATATACTGGTAGTAAACGGTGATGATCAATATTTATCCACTTTAAAAAATAAAAAGTTACCGTATATATTGAAAACATTTGGTTTTAAAAAGGACAATGATATATATTGTGAAGAGTTTACTTTAAATGAAAAAAGTACAACATTTACTTGTATAATAAATGGTGAAAAACATGAAATATTTATACCAATAATGGGAGAACATAATATATATAACGCTATGGCTGCAATTCTAGTTGGACTTAGCCTAAATCTGACTATAGAAGATATAAAAGAAGGGTTAATAAACTTTGAAGGAACAAAGATGAGACTAGACATTAATGAAGATGGAAGTTATATAGTTATTAATGACTCATATAATGCTAGCCCAGACTCAATGTCAGCGGCGCTTAAGATACTTGGAAGGTATAACAATAGAAGAATAGCTATATTAGGAGATATGCTTGAAATGGGAGAATTTGCAGAAAGCGGGCATAGATCAGTAGGTAAACCAGTATTTGAAAATGCTGATGTTCTTATCACAATAGGAAAAGATTCAGATTTTATTGGAAAAGAAGCAATAAAGTTAGGCTTCGATAAAAAAAATGTATACCACTTCTTATCTAGAGATGAGGCGATTGAAAGCATGGACAATTTGCTTAAAATAAATGATGTAGTTTTAGTAAAGGCTTCTAGAGGAATGAAGCTTGAAACTGTGGTAGAATATATTAATAACAAATAAGATTTGCCAACTCTTAGTTGACAAACCACTAGTAAGAATTAACATGTATCAAAATAAATAATATCGACAATTAACTTTAACTTAAAATATACGAAGTTATGACAAGGGAGAGGAGTTAACTATGTTAGGAATAACAGAGCTTACGTATACGGCGATTATATCATTTTTAATAGTGATAATATTAGGACCAATATTTATACCTATGCTGTCAAAATTTAAATTTGGTCAAACAGTAAGGGATGATGGTCCTCAAACACATTTAGCTAAAAATGGAACACCTACAATGGGTGGAATAATTATGATTTTAGCAATACTAATTACAGGACTTACAAGAAGTAGAGTGAGTAGCGATATGGCTATTGGACTACTTTGTATCACTGGATTTGGTTTTGTAGGATTTTTGGACGATTTTATAAAAATAAAAATGAAGAGATCTTTAGGGCTGAAAGCTTATCAGAAGATAATACTTCAAGTTGCATTAGCATTTTATATTGCATACTATCAGTATACATCTTCACCAGGGGCAACTCAGTTAATTGTTCCTTTTACAGATATGTTTATAAATTTGGGTGTATTATATATACCTGTAATGATGTTCGTTATAATAGGTACTGTAAATGCAGTTAATTTAACTGATGGATTGGACGGACTAGCATCAGGAATTACTCTTGTAGTATCTGCATTTTTTATGCTTTTTGCTGTAACAATTTCAGGAAATACAGAAGTAGCAGTACTTGCTGCTGCTACGGTTGGAGCCTGTCTAGGATTTTTAGGATTCAATTCATATCCGGCAAAAGTATTTATGGGTGATACTGGTTCTATGGGACTAGGTGGAGCAGTAGTGGCATTTGCTGTACTTACTAATTCAGCATTACTAATTCCAATTGTAGGTGGGATATACTTTGCTGAAGCTATATCAGTAATACTTCAAGTTGGGTCTTTTAAAATGACAGGAAAGAGAATTTTTAAAATGGCTCCAATTCATCACCATTTTGAACAATGTGGATGGCCAGAAACAAGAGTTGTTTTTGTATTCTGGATTGTTACTGTAATACTAGCTTGGATAGGAATACTATCAGTATTTTAGATTTAGGGGGAGTAAAAATGGACTTGGCAGACAAAAAAATATTATTGGTAGGACTTGCTAAAACAGGTGTATCTGTAATTAAGTGTCTAAATAAATTAGGATCACATGTTGTAGTTAACGATATAAAAACAGAAAAAGACTTAAAAGATATACTTAAAGAATTAGAAACTTTAAATAACGTAGAATACATATTAGGCAGTCACCCACAAGATGTTGAAAACATTGATATGGTTGTAGTGTCACCAGGAGTCCCGCTTGATCTACCTTTTATAGAAAAACTGTATGAGCTTAATAAAGAAATTATTGGGGAAGTTGAACTTGCTTATAGACTTTCAAAAAACCCCACTTTTATAGGAATAACAGGTACTAATGGAAAGACAACGACTACAACTTTAGTAGGTGAAATATTTAAAAAAGCAAATAAAGATACTTATGTAACCGGTAATATAGGCGCACCAGTTATTGATACTGTTGAAAATACAAATGAAAACTCATTTGTTGTTACAGAACTTAGTAGTTTTCAGCTTGAAAGTACAGTAAAATTTAGACCTAGAGTCAGTGCTGTTCTAAATATAACTGAAGATCATCTTAACAGACATAAAACTATGGAAAATTACATAGCAGCAAAATCAAAAATTTTTATGAATCAAACTAAAGAAGATTACTGCGTCTTAAATTACGATGATGATTATTCTAGAAGCTTAGAAAAAATATGTAATGCAAAGGTGATATTCTTCTCTCATAAAGAAAAAGTTTCTGATGGAGTATATTTAGATGAAGATAATAATATAATTATAGATATAGATGAGAAAATTGTATTATTAAATAAAGATGAGATTAGTTTACCGGGGAATCACAATTTAGAAAACTGTATGGCAGCAATTGCTATGTCTTATGTATGTGGTATAGATCTAGATGTTATAAGTGAGACTTTAAAAACATTTGGAGGCGTTGAGCATCGACAGGAGTTTGTAAAGACTCTACATGGAGTAACTTATATAAATGATTCAAAAGGAACTAATCCGGATTCAAGTATAAAAGCATTAGAGTCATATAAAAATCCAATAGTATTAATAGCAGGTGGAATGGACAAAGGAAGTAGCTTTGATGATATGCTGGAAGTAGCTAAAGCTAATGTTAAAGCCATAATTCTAATGGGAGAAACAGCTTTTAAAATAGAAAAATCTGCTAAAAATAAAGGGATTAATGATACATATATCGTAAAAGATATGGAAGAAGCAGTAAGGATTTCTCATCAGATATCTAAAGAAGGAGATATAGTGCTTCTTTCTCCAGCTTGTGCAAGTTGGGGTATGTATGAGAATTTTGAAGTAAGAGGTCAAGACTTCAAAGATAATGTTCACAAATTAAAATAATCTCTTATCTCGAAACTTACTTAAATGCAAGAATGGAGGTAGGTTTTTAGTTGCCTAGAGAAAAGTTAAAAAAGCAAATTGGAATAGGAAAAGATCCTGAGTTCGATGGAGTTATATTTTATACTACGATGATATTAGTATTTATAGGAATAATCATGGTGTTTAGTGCGAGCTATATTCAGTCCTCTTTTAAGCACAATGATTCTTACTTCTTTCTAAAGAAAAATATTGTATATGCTGCACTTGGTTTTATAGCTATGATGATAACATCTAAGATAGACTATAGATTTTGGAAGAAGAACGCTAACTATATTGGGATTATTGCTGTATTGCTTTTAATATTAGTTTTAACGCCTCTTGGAATTGAGGCTAATGGAGCAAAAAGATGGATTGGTGTTGGAGCACTTACGTTTCAACCTGCTGAAATCGCAAAGTTCGCTACTATATTACTAACTGCAAAACTCATAGAAAAAAAGTATGAAGATATAAAATCTCTGACAAAAGGAGTTTTCCCACTTCTAATAGTGCCAAGTGTGTTCTTTGGCCTTATTATACTTCAACCAAACCTTTCTACAGCAGGGACAGTAATCCTTGTTACCTTTGTAATGATATTTGCTGCAGGTATGGATATGAAGATAATATTTACTATGATTGGACTTGGAGCAGCGCTGTTTGTTGTTTTAGTAATTGCAGAGCCGTATAGACTTAGCCGTGTTACTTCGTTTTTAGATCCATTTCAAGATCCTTTAGGAAGTGGATATCAAGTAATACAGGGATTGTACGCTTTGGGATCAGGTGGAATTTTTGGTCTTGGTCTTGGACAGAGTAAACAAAAATATTTTTATATTCCTGAGCCACAAAATGACTTTATATTTGCTATAATAGGAGAAGAACTAGGCTTAATAGGATGTATAGTAGTAATTATGTTATTTATAATATTAGTATATCGATGTGTAAGAGTAGCACTTAAAACAACCAATGTGTTCGCATGCATGGTTGTTATAGGAATTGGTGCCCAGATCGGTATACAAGCTGCACTGAATATTGCAGTTGCAACTTCATCTATGCCGGCAACAGGTGTTGCACTTCCTTTTATAAGTTATGGTGGTACATCGCTCACCATATTTATGGGGGCAGTCGGTATAGTACTAAACATCTCAAAGCATGTCAAAATTAATAATTAACAGGGGATGATTAAAGAATGAAAGTTATGTTATCTGGAGGCGGTACTGGAGGCCATATATATCCAGCGATATCTATAGCCAATAGAATAAAGGAAGAACATCCAGATGTTGAAATACTGTTTGTAGGAACAGAACAAGGTATAGAATCTGAAATAGTGCCTAAGAATGGTTTTGAACTTAAGACAGTTACCGTTCAAGGATTTAATAGAAAAATAGATTTTGAAAATATAAAGAGAGTATTTAGACTTTTTAAAGGTATGGAACAAGCTAGAAGAGTTATAAAAAAATTTAAGCCAGATGTAGTTATAGGTACTGGTGGTTATGTAAGTGGGCCTGTGCTTTTTAATGCATCAATGAAAAAGATTCCAACTATAGTTCATGAGCAGAATTCCTTTCCGGGAGTAACAAATAAAATACTTGCAAAAACTGTTACTAAAGTTTTAACTAGTTTTGAAGACTCTCATAAAAGATTTCCAGAATCAACAAGAGAAAAATTGGTTTTTACAGGTAATCCAGTTAGAAAAGAGATCCTCGTAGCTAGAAAAAATGTAGCTAGAAGAAATCTTGGAATCAGTGAAGATAAAAAAATGGTTTTATGCTACGGTGGTAGTGGAGGATCTAGAAAAATAAATAATGCAATGAAATTACTTATAAAAAGTATGCTTGATGATGATATAGCTTTTATATTCGCTACAGGTACTAGATTTTACGATGAATTTATTGAAGAAATAGGAAATATAAATCTAAAGCCTTATCAAAGGATTGTACCATACTTAGAAGATATGGCAAATGCTCTCGCTGCTAGTGATTTGGTAATAGGAAGTGCAGGTGCGATTTCACTTGCTGAGATTACTGCTCTTGGAAAACCTTCAGTGATTATACCAAAGGCATATACAGCGGAAAATCATCAAGAGTACAATGCTAAGAGTATAGAGAAGCAGGGTGGAGGCGTTTGTATACTTGAAAAACAGCTTACACCAGAGCGTTTAAATGATACAGTACTTAAATTGCTAGGAGACAGGGAAGCTCTAATGGATATGTCTAGAGCGAGTAAAGATATCGGTAAACCAGAGGCTATTGACTTAATCTACGATGAAGTGATGAAGGTTGTAAATGAAAATAAAAAACAAAGCACTACTCCAAAGAGTGAAAAGAAAAGTAAAAATAAAGAAGATAAGGTTCAAGAAACTTATAATAATGCTGAGTCAGAGCCTAAAGTTATTGGAATTAAGAAAAAGTAATATAATAATATAAATATAAAAATTAAAAATATTACGATATAATACCCTTCAAATTTACATTATTTAGTCGGATAAGACTATTATAAATGTAAATTTGAAGGGTATTTTTGTACTTTTAAGTATTTTTGCCATAGTTGTATCATAATATGACTAAAATTAACATTCTAATTTTGTAGGAGAAACAATTAGTAAAGTTGTATTTATTTACAGAAGGGAGATGACGAAATGGATAAAAACGTTAAGAAAAAACATAGAGTTAAAAAGAAAGTTAATCCTAATAAGGTTATGATAGTTTTATTATTTGTTCTTATGTTCGCATTTTCTATGAGTGCTGTCCTTGTAAGCGATTTATTTAACGTAAAATATATTGAAGTAACTGGAAATGATAGAGTGACTAA
This sequence comes from Metaclostridioides mangenotii, assembly GCF_018917235.1. GTDB lineage: Bacteria > Bacillota > Clostridia > Peptostreptococcales > Peptostreptococcaceae > Metaclostridioides. The sequence goes on along the minus strand of NZ_JAHLOF010000001.1, from coordinate 626,902 downwards.
ATCAAGTATATTAAATACTGTCGATAAAAATGGAGATCTACTTAGAAATAAAAATATATTTATGTTTAGTAAAAAGGATGTTGAAGAAAAAATAAAAAAGAATCCATATATAGATGTTGTGGAAGTAGACAGAAAACTTCCAAATAAGATAGTTGTAAAAATTCAAGAAAAAGAAATATTTGTGACTCTGAAAAATGGCGATAACTATTGCTACATAGACAGAGATGGAAATTTGTTAGAGGAATTGAAAGGAACCAATGAAAGTAAAAATGACAAAATTGTTGAGATAGATTATGCTATTGAAAAATACAATAAAATTAAGTTTAGAGACAACAAAACAAAAAATAAATTTTATTTACTAATGTCTGCTCTAGAAAAATATGGTATGTTTGGTGAGACAAAGCTAGTAAATATGCAGGGAGACAGCAATATAGACATGTTGACAAGAGGGAATATAAAAATCTTACTACCTAATGACGAAAATTTGGATTATAATATACATAGAGTTAGTAAAGTCGTTGTAGACTTGAACAATAAAAAAATTAGTAGTGGTTCTGTAGACTTAACACAAAATAAATATGCAGTTTATAGTCCAGAATAAAGGATGTATAAGGACGTGGTAGGATTTGAAAATGAAGTTTTCTAATAAATATATAGTTATAGCTATAGCCTGTGTGGTTTTAGGTTTTCTAGCTATTACTCAGGTGAAATCTATAAATTTAGAAAATAAAGGGGTCTCAATAAATAAAAAGGGCGAAGAATTAACAAGTGAGTTAAAAACACTTAAAACAAAAGAAGATAAATTAGAAAAAGAGATTACTGAAACTAAGAATAAAATAGATACATATAAAAAAAGTGGGGATAAGGGCGCTTTAAAGCAAGAAATAGATAAGTATGAGAGGTTATCAGGTCTAACTGATGTACAAGGTAAAGGCATTGAAGTTACGATAAAACCTATTAATCAAAGCGGTAGACTGGCGGATAATAAAAATATAATGTATAATTATGATTTAATATTATCTATGATAAACAAATTAAATTCAGCTCAGGCAAGTGCAATTTCAATAAATGGTAATAGAATAGTATCTGATACATATTTACATTTAAAAGGTGATCAACTATACATAAATGACAATCAGTTAAAGAGTCCACTAGTAATAAAAGCTATTGGAGAACCAGATACTCTATCGTCGGCACTTAATATTAAGTACGGTATTGTCTGGGAAATAGAACAACATTATAGTGCAAAAGTCGATATAGAGAAGAGTGAAAATATAAAAGTAAATTCGTATAGTGAAAAAATAAATATGGCTGGTAAATAAATATGAAAAACGTATTTGTTATAATGGGCACATTTATACTTGGAATACTGATCTCTATATTTATAAAATCTTTTGATCCAGATAATGTTTATATGACTTTAGACCAAATAGGTAAAATTGAGTCTGAGATTGATATCAAAAAAGAAAAAATTAACTTGCTAGATAAGAAGCTGAATAGATACAAAGAAGATCTAAAAAAGTATGAAGATAGCAAAAGATCTAAACAAATTAAAGATGTAATGGAAGAAGAACTTACTAACCTAAAAGATATAAGTGGCCGAACAGATATAGAGGGATTGGGGATAATGATAACTATGACTGATAGCGATAGAGATGCTGACAACGGAGAAGATCCAAATGATTTAATAATCCACGATATCGATATTCTTAGGCTATTAAATGACCTCAGAAAATCAGGAGCAACGGCTATTTCTATAAATGGCGAAAGAGTATTAGGTAAAACGCAGATCAAATGTTCAGGATCTACTATAACTGTAAATGATACTACTTATGGACAACCTTTTGTAATTAGGGCAATAGGGGATATAGATTCATTAAATGCAGCAGTTTTATCTCCTGAATCTTATACATATTCATTAAAAGAAGTTTATGGTATAAATATTGAGGTTGAAAGCATTAATAATATGAAGATTAAAAGAATCAGTTAACAAATTAAAATCTATTTATATAAAATACTTAAATTTTTCTAGAAAATTTTACAAAACCATTGTATAATTTTACTAGTTTAAGTAGAATAAAGAGGGAGACTATTATGATTTGGATATTATCAAGTCTAGCACTTGGAGTAGCAGTAGGATATTTCGTTCCATTTACATATCCAATTGATTACACGATATATGTTTCTGTTGCTATACTTGCAATAATGGACTCAGTCTTTGGAGCAGTAAAATCTAGTTTCGAAGATAAGTTTGAGAATATTATCTTTATAACAGGATTTTTAGGTAATACTCTCTTAGCGGTAATAATGACATATATAGGTGAAAAATTAGGGGTACCAATATACTATGTAGCAGTCTTAGTTTTTGGAATGAGAATATTTAATAACTTTTCAGTAATAAGAAGATATATTATAAAAACTATGACTAATAATAAATAATTTTATTTATTAAATAAAGTTATCGATTTAGTATTTATTAAATAAAGTTACAAAATAAGAGGAAAATTTGTATTTTTGTGGAATATGAGAAATTATAGAACAACAAAAAACTCAAAAAAATGGTATAATCATTTCATACGATTATTTTGAATCATGATATAAGGAGGTTTATAGATGCTAAACTTTGACGTAGAATTAGATGAAAGTGCAAAAATCAAGGTAATAGGTGTAGGTGGCGGTGGTAATAATGCTGTAAACAGAATGGTTGACGCCCAACTAAAAGGAGTAGAGTTTATAGCTGTAAATACAGATAAACAAGCTTTGGTTACATCTAAAGCTGAATATAAAATACAAGTAGGAGAAAAATTAACTAGAGGACTTGGAGCAGGTGCTAATCCAGAAGTTGGTAAAAGAGCAGCTGAAGAAAGTAAAGATGAAATAGTTAATTTACTTCAAGGATCTGATATGGTTTTCGTAACCGCTGGAATGGGTGGTGGAACTGGTACTGGAGCAGCTCCAGTAGTAGCAGAGCTAGCCAAAGAGATGGGAATACTTACTGTAGGGGTTGTTACTAAGCCATTCGCATTTGAGGGTAAAATAAGAATGAAAAATGCAGAGGGTGGAATTGAAGCTTTAAAAGCAAAAGTTGATACCCTTATAACTATACCAAATGATAGACTTTTACAAATAGTTCAAAAAAGCACATCTATGTTAGATGCGTTCTCTATTGCTGATGATGTTTTAAAACAAGGTATCCAGTCAATTTCTGACCTTATCGCTGTTGAAGGTCTTATAAACCTTGACTTCGCCGATGTTACTACAATTATGAAAGACAAAGGACTTGCTCATATGGGTATAGGAAATGCAAGCGGTGAGACAAGAGCAGTAGATGCAGCAAGACAAGCTATCCAATCTCCACTACTAGAAACTTCAATAAAAGGCGCAAAAGGTGTACTATTAAACGTTACTGGTGGACCAAACCTTGGTTTATTTGAGGTTAATGAAGCTTCAACTTTAGTCATGGAGTCTTGCGATCCAGAAGCTAACGTTATATTTGGAGCATCTATCAAAGAAGATTTAGGTGACGAAATAATGATAACAGTTATTGCAACAGGTTTTGAAGGTATTAGAGAAGAGATAATAGAATCTAGACCTAAATCTAGTGTAAGATCATCTTTAGACACTACAATAAAAACTTCAATAAGAGATATAGATGAAGAGGAAGAAATATCAGAAAAATTAGAAGAAGCAAAAAATACAAGTGTAGTTGAAGATGATGATAGTATGGAAATACCAACATTTTTGAGAAGAAGAAGATAGTTTTTGGTATATTTTTGAAGGCTTATCTTATAAAAAATAGCATATATACATTACATAACTAATGCAGATTACTGTTTCGAGAAACGGTAATCTGCATTTTTAGTAGAAAATTAAATCTTATTTAATAGTGAAAAGTTATGACAAATTTTATATAATCATATGTAAGAGTGAATAGGAGGTGAAGTGTATCGTTATTCGTATTGCTTTATGTGAGGATGAAGAAGAACAACAGAATATACTAAAAAGTCACTTAAAAAAAATTTTTAATGAGTTAGATTATGAGTATGAAGTATGTAGTTTTAACTCAGGGGAAGAACTCATGGAAAATTATCCACAAGATATAGACATTTTTCTGTTAGATATTTATATGGACAAAATAACGGGTATTGAGGTAGCAAAAAACATTAGAAAAATAGACCAAAATTGTGAGATTATATTTATTACTTTTTTAAATGATCACGTCAGAGAGGGATATAAAGTTAGAGCATCCCGTTATTTGCTAAAGCCTGTTAGTATTATAGAGCTAAAGAAACATTTGATTAGCTGTATTGAAAAGATAATAGAATCTAAGAATACGGATTTAGTAGTCTTTGAAGAGGATAATGTATACAAAATTAGCATTAACTCAATATTGTATACTAAAATAATAAGAAATGATATGATAATACATACTTTAAAAAGAGATTTTAAGATTAAGAGCAAAATCAGTAATATAGAGAAAGAGTTGTTGAAACACAGTTTTATAAAATGTAAAAAAAACTATATTATAAATTTAAAATATATTTGTGCAGCTAAAGAAAATACGATTGAATTAATTAATGGTGAAAAAATACCTTTCAATATGAAAAACTCAAAAGATTTGCAAGAAAAAATAATAAATATGACGTATTAGAGGTACATCATTTATGGATAAAATTATTTATATAATCACAAATAAAAAATGACGCAACTAGTCAATAAAACTAGATGTGTCATTTTTTATTGTGAAAATTGAGTGATATAGGTTTTGGTGGTACTTAATGACATATAAATAAAGAAATTGTTTTGAATTCGACCATCAAAAGTGACATAAAATTTTATGTTACTATTCTATAATATATTTATGGAAAAAGGGGATGAAACTATGTATTATGAGTACTACGTTTTAGAAAACCTTATAGTAAATTATATTATTATAAGTTGTACATCTATTCTTACTAAAAAATATAATTCTCTAATAAATAAAATACTGGGGGCAGTTTTAGGTGCTGTATATGCAGTTGCGTACTTGTATCCATCGCTGAGTATTCTATTTACTATACCACTTAAAATTTTACTAATGACATTTATTATTTTTATTTCATTTAAACACTACAGTAAAATGGACTTTTTGAAGACATCTTTAGTATTTTATTTAGTGAATGTATTTATCTCTGGGACTACATATTTTATTATTTATTTTACTGGTATAAGCCATATGAAGATATCTTTTTTAATAGTGTGTGCTTATACAAGCTGTGAACTCCTTAAACATATTTACAAGGATATAAAGATGATCAAGTACATTGATAACTTGACAAAAAATGTTAAGATAAAATTATTTGACAATGAATTTGATTGTAGAGCTCTAGTAGACAGCGGAAATATGCTTAAGGATCCTTTTAGTAAGAGTGAGGTTGTAATGGTTGATGCAAGTGTTGTAAAAAGTGCTATGCCAAGTATTTTTTTCGGTGTAGACTATTCTGACCTGGATATTATAAGAGCAGAAGAAGTGGTAAGGGATTTAGATAAAAAAATCTCAAAAAAAGTTAGGTTAATACCGTACAAACATGCAGGAAGCTCAGAGTCAAAGATAGTACTTGGATTTAAGGCAGAGTATATTGAAATCGATAATCAGAAGATTGGAGATATAGTGCTTGGAATTGCCGACTTAGAAGAATCTGATTACAAAGCTATAATGAGCCCAAATTTACTACCAAATATTTAATTGCAGGGGGAAAGAGATGTTTAGATTAAAAGAAAAACTAATAAGAGCGATACTAAAGATTGGAATAAAACTGAAAATAATCAAGCCAAAAGGAATTTACTATATGGGTGGAGCAAACATACTCCCTCCACCTCTAAAAGCCCACGAAGAAATTGAATTATTAAAAAAATTAGAGACCGATGAAAGTGTCAAATCGGTATTAATTGAAAGAAACTTGAGACTTGTTGTGTATATCTCTAGAAAATTTGAGAATACGGGAATTGATGTAGAAGATTTGATTTCTATAGGTACTATTGGATTAATTAAGGCTGTAAACACTTTTAAGTTAAACAAAAATATAAAACTAGCCACATATGCATCTAGATGTATAGAAAATGAAATACTAATGTATCTAAGAAAAAACAACAAGAAAAAAACAGAGGTTTCTTTTGATGAGCCGTTAAATATAGATTTAGATGGAAATGAACTGCTTTTATCAGATGTGTTAGGAACCGACAATGATGAGATATATAAAATTATAGAAGAAGAAATCGACAGAGATTTGCTTCTTATGGCACTTGACCGTCTAAGCGACAGAGAAAAACAAATTATGGAATTAAGGTTTGGACTCATAGATAAAGGTAATGAAAAAACTCAAAAAGAGGTGGCTGGAATGCTTGGTATATCTCAATCCTACATATCTAGACTTGAAAAGAAAATAATCTCCAGACTTCAGAAAGAGATGAAAAAATTTGTATAAAAAGAAATAAATATCTTTTAAAAGTATAAAAAATTGGGAAATGTAAATAATTTCATTAAGCAATACTTTTAAGAGAGGACTGAAATAAATGAAAGTTAACAAAGTTGAAATCTGTGGTGTCAACACATCCGAACTTCCAGTTCTTAAAAATAAGGAAATGAACGAACTTCTTGTAAAAATAAAAAATGGAGATAAAGAGGCAAGAAGAGTCTTTGTAAGGGGAAATTTGCGTTTAGTTCTAAGCGTTATAAAAAAATTCAACAATCGAGGCGAAAATATAGATGATCTATTTCAAATTGGATGTATAGGATTAATAAAATCCATAGATAATTTTGATTTAAGCCAAAACGTTAGATTTTCCACTTATGCGGTACCTATGATTATAGGTGAGATAAGACGATATCTAAGAGATAACAATCCTATAAGAGTTAGTAGATCTTTAAAGGACACAGCATATAAAGCACTTCAAGTTAGAGAGAGATTAATACGAGAAAACTCAAAAGAACCGACTGTTACGGAAATTGCAAAAGAGCTTGAGATGGAAGTAGAACATGTTGTAATGGCGTTAGACGCTATTCAAGATCCAATATCTTTATTTGATCCAGTATATCAAGATAATGGAGATGCAATTTATGTTATGGATCAAGTTCAAGATAAAAAAGATACCGACGAAAATTGGCTACAAGAGATATCATTAAAAGAAGCTATAAAAAAATTAAATAGTAGAGAAAAACTAGTTCTAGATTTAAGGTTTTATAAAGGACGAACTCAAATTGAAGTTGCAGATGAGATTGGAATATCTCAGGCACAAGTATCTCGAATTGAGAAAAATGCATTAAAAAACATGAGAAAATACGTCTAAAAAATTAATATACAGATATTTAAAACTAGAAAAAATATGTAGAAAAAAAATTACTAAACAAGAAATGACCTGTAAAGGTCATTTTTTTTTGTGCTAGTACATATTTATTTTTATAGAAAGGGTGAGTTTAATATGATTAGAGTATCTGATATAATGGAGAAAGAAGTAATTAATGTTAAGAATGGAAAAAGACTAGGATTTATTACAGACATAGATATGGATGTGTATGAAGGGAAGATAGTATCATTCACTATTTATGGCGATGATAGCAGAAGTTTTTTTTCAAGAGGTGGAGCTGAAGAAGTTATATTCTGGCATGACATACTTAAAATAGGATGTGATACAATAATAGTAAATATAGGTTCTGAACTTAGTCTCGATGAATTAGAAATTTGATAACTGAGGAGGAAAATAATGCAATGTCCTTACTGTAATTTTAAAGAATCAAAAGTTATAGATTCTAGACATACAGATCCTAAGTCGATAAGACGAAGAAGAGAATGTGAAAGTTGTAAAAAAAGATTTACAACTTATGAAAAAATAGAACTTACACCTCTTATGGTTATAAAGAAGGACAAAAGTAGGCAGCCCTTCGATAGAGATAAGATAAAATATGGTATCTTAAGAGCGTGTGAAAAAAGGCCTATATCTATAGATAGTATAGAAGGTGTAGTTAAAAATATTGAAAATGAGCTTAACAAAGGATTTGTTGAAGAAATTGAAGCTACAGAAATAGGTGAGATGGTAATGGATCAACTTAAAAATTTGGATGAAGTAGCCTATGTAAGATTTGCATCAGTTTATAGACAGTTTAAAGATATTAATACCTTTGTCAATGAACTGGAAACAATACTAACAGAAAAGGGTGACTAAAATGAAAGATTATATAAATATAAACTATATTGATGAATTGAGTGATTCTTTTAATTTAGCCGTAACTTATAAAAGCCTAGATGCAAAATTAAAGTCTGACATGAAAAAGGTATGTGATGAAAGTGGTTTTACATTAGAAAATATGACTAGTAATATTCAAATACATTCTGATATAGTTAATGTAGTGGACAAAACTAATATTTGCGATAAAGTAGAAGGTGATGCGCTGGTTACAAATTTAAAAAATGTGCCTCTTTTAATATTTACAGCGGATTGTGTACCTATATCGATCATAGATAGGGAAAATAAGGCCATAGGGCTTGCTCATGCGGGTTGGAGAGGTACGTATGGTGATATATCTAAGAAGACTATTGAAAAGATGCAGGAGCTTTATAATTCAAATCCTGAAGAGCTTATATGTATAATAGGTCCATCTATAGGTCCATGCTGTTACGAAGTATCAGTAGATTTAATAGACAAATTTATAAATAAATTTGGAGATTTAAACAACAATATATATGAAAAGCGAAATGGCAATGTATTTTTAAATTTGTGGTCTGTAAATGAATCTATTCTAAAAAATGTTGGTGTCAAGGAGAAAAATATTCATAATATGAATCTTTGCACTAGCTGCAGATCTAATGAATTTTATTCTTATAGAAAAGACAATAAAACTTTAGGAAGAATTGGTACTATACTAGAGATAAAATAGGAGGAGCAAAACGAATGAAAAATAATAAAGTCCTTGTAATAGACGATGAGAAGTATATAGTTGAGCTACTAAAATTTAATTTAGAAGTAGATAACTACGAGGTAAGCTACTCATACGATGGATTTGATGGATTTATTAAGGCAAAGGAAAACAAACCGGATCTTATTCTTCTAGATTGGATGCTACCTAATATCAGTGGAATAGAAGTTCTTAAAAAAATCAGAAGTGATAAAGATTTAAAAGATGTGCCTGTTATTATGCTTACAGCTAAAAACATGGAAAATGATAAAGTTGAGGGACTAGATATAGGTGCAGATGATTATATAACAAAACCTTTTAGTATAAAAGAATTAATGGCTAGAATAAACTCAGTACTAAGAAGATACAATACTACTAATAGTGATGATCAAGATGTGCTTACTGTGGGTGATTTAGAGTTAGATTTAAATAAGCATCAGGTAACAAAAGGTGCAGAAAAAATTGAACTAACACTTAAAGAGTTTGAGTTACTTAAACTTCTTATCCAAAATAGAGGAAAAGTTTTATCAAGAAACTATCTATTAGATAAAATTTGGGGATATGAGTATTATGGTGAAACTCGTACAGTAGACGTACACATAAGGTATTTAAGAAAAAAAATAGAAGATGAGAATAAATCAGAAAGATATATAGAGACAATAAGAGGAGTCGGATATAAAATAGACTAAAACTTGAAATTTCTAGCTAGTTAATAAGTTAGGAGAATATTGATTCCAATATAGGCTATAAGCAGATTTAGAGGTGTATTAAATGGAAGAATTTAGTAATATATATATTCTTGTAATGATGCTTTCTGTAGTAGTTGCAATTCTATCATTGAGATACACTTTATTACTAAGAAATTATTTGAGAGAATTTACTATAGTTTCAAAAAAAGTAAGTAATCAAGAATTCAACGCTAGGCTTAATATCTCAGCAAAAGGTGAACTTGGCGAATTGACGAGAAACTTTAACTACATGATAAAAAATATGGATAATGCATTTGAAGAAGTAAAGAGCAAACATCTTCAACTAATATCTATACTGCAAAGTATTTCTCATGGAATACTAGCTATAGATATAAATGGTAATATCATGCTTATTAATGATGAAGCCAAGAGAATGATAAAAAGTAACATAGATAGTCCTGTTGAAGATTACAATATAAATATAGTTATTAGAGAAAAGCAAATCCTAAAGTCAATACTTAGCTTTATGGGTTCTAATAAGAGTGAAAAAGTACAGACAACTACTAAACAAGGTATTGTTTACAAAATCAAACAAGATCCAATTTATTTGCAGAATTCGAGTAACGTCATGATAGGTTCTATCGTAAATATTGAAGATATAACAGAAAGAGTAAGGCTAGAGAATATGCGTACAGATTTTGCAGCAAATGTAAGCCATGAATTAAAGACTCCGCTTACTTCTATTAGCGGTTTTGTAGAAACCTTAAAATCAAATGAGAATATTGACAAAGATACCAGAAATAGATTTTTGACAATTATAGAAGGCGAATCAGATAGGCTTACAAGACTTATAGATGATATACTGTTTATTTCTTTCCTAGAAGGAAAGGATGGAGTACCAGCTGAAGAAGTGGTACTTTACGACGTATATAGTGAAATTGAACAAATTACATCCCATGCAGCTGAAAATAAAAATATAGATGTTAAGTGTGAGTGTGATGATAAAAAACTTACTATAACCACTAATAAAGATTACTTAAAGCAAGTCTTCCTAAATTTGATAGATAATGCGATAAAGTATACTCAAAACAATGGATATGTTAGAGTTAAAATCATAGATGAGATTGATTCAATATCTATAAAAGTCAAAGACAATGGTGTAGGTATACCTGAAGACGAAGTTGATCGTATATTTGAGAGATTTTACAGAGTAGATAAGGCTAGAAGCAGGGACGTCGGGGGTACTGGACTTGGACTTGCAATTACTAAACATATAGCTAAATCACTACAGGGAAGTGTTCTTGTAAATAGTAAGCTTGGTGAAGGCAGTGAATTTGTGTTCAATATTCCTAAGAAAATGAATAACAAACTAAATCATTTAAATAGATAATACATTTCTATGATTATAAGAATAAAAATAGATAAATTACAAATAAAAATAAAGTATATTCATAATTTTTAAAATTTCCTTAATAAAAAGGAAATTTTTTTTGTTTTTTGAACACACTATATACAAAGGAGTTGAGATAATGGAAGAAAGTTTACTTAGTTCCACGGTATTTAGACAATCGTTACTGGTTTCAGTAGTAATAGGTATTTTATGTAGAGGATTAGTTTTGGTGGTAAAAAACAAGCAATATCCATCTAGACCTCAGGACTATTTAGAACAAATTATATCTTCTGGGCTATCGGCAGCACTTGGAGCAATTGTACTACCAGCTATTTTAGACAAAGAATACGCAGCACTTACTTTTTTTGCTATAGCGATTCAACAGTTTCAAGGACTTGCAGATCAAGAAAGAATCACTCTAAAAAATACTGATAGTGAAGAGGTAGTTCCAAAAGGCGATGCATATGTAGAAGAAATTGCATCGACATATGAGTCTAGGAGTTATATAAGTTTATTCTCTGCACTAGCTGCATCTGTTGCATATATAGGAGTTTTTAGAAGGTTTGATGCTGGATTTTTAGTTTGTACTGTTTCAGCGATAATTGCAGGAGTAATAGTAGGTTTAATATTTAGAAAATATCTAAAGAGAAAGAGTGTTGGAGATATAGCTAATGTAGTTCCAGCTAATATTGTATTAGATGGTCCACTTCTTAAAGTAAATGATACAGTCATTACCAATTTAGGTCTTGATGACTCGAAAAAAAAATATATTGAAAAAGGACTTGCAATAGAAATTAAACCGATAAGTAAAGAGATGTTTGGAATTATAAATGATCTTGGTCAGAGACAAGCTATAATACATAATATGTATATTCACCTAGGCATTGATAAAGATACCGATGAATTTGATATTGTAGCATTGTCAAAAGTGGATACTAAGAATAAGACGATAGTTATTCCTTATGTTCCAATTTTAAAAGATATTGACGTAATGATAAATTCAGCGAAAAGTACTCCTATTTTAGAAATATCTAAAGCAAAACAAGGATATCTAAAGAAACAGATAAAACAGTATTAAACTTGATTTGAAAGGTTAATGTTAAAAATAATAATTAGGAGTGATTAAATGGATTTAGCATTTTATGTAGGCGTATGTGTAGGTATAATATCTAGAATTATAATGCTCAATACAGATCAAAACCAGTATCCAACTTATCCGAATATATTGATCTCACAATTGATACTGGCTTTTGTAGCTTCATCACTTGGAGCATTACTTGTTCCGGCTCTAGTTGCTAGATCATATACATCAATTACGTTTTTATCTCTAGCTGCAGAACAATTTAGACAAGTAAGGGCAAATAGACGAAATACACTACAAAATATTGAAGCTAACCAGTTAGTAAAACGCGGAGAAGCTTTAATTGAAGAAATAGCAAGAGCCTTTGAAGTTAGAAACTACATGTGTATAATTACATCTTTTTTAACTGTCGGGCTTAATAGACTTATAACGGTAGAAACTGGGATTAATGATATGGTTAGTCTTATAATAAGCACTATTGCTGGATTAGTATTAGCATTTGGTCTGAAAAAACTATTAACTAGAGAGAGTATTGGTGATGTCGCAGATGTTGTTCCTGTTCCAATAACATTTAAAGATGAATCGATTTTGTGTGTTGGAGATGTAAAAGGTATAACAAATGTAGGTCTAAAACAAGATCGAGATGTGTATATTAATAAAGGTATAGGAATAGAAATTATTCCTAAAGACAGTGATTATTCAAATGCAGGTATAATTTATAATTTAGGCCAACGTCAAGCTATTGCATTCAATCTTTATTCAAGGCTTGGGAGGTATGGAGACACTGATGACCCTGCATTTACACCTCTACTTAGAAGAAACCCCAAAAAAGAGAGTTTAGTTCTCGCTTATATTCCTGATTATGGAGGTTTAGAAGAGGTAATTCAAGCAGTGAAATCCTGCCCAATACTAGAAACAGCTAAAGGAAAAAATCTATCTCTAAAAAATTACAAAATAGGGACTTTGGATAAGGAGGTAAATTAGATGGCCGAAAATGTAGGTTTTAATGAATACACACTCGCTATAATAACTACTGATAAAGAAATGAAAGTTAGTGGAGGTTGTCCTATTTTCTATGCAAAGGATGAAAATGAACTTCAAAACAAAGCGATGTTAATTTCAAAATGTGTTGGAGGAATGGTTCACGATATGACAAATGGGACTTTGATTGTTGTAAAACATTAGTTATAATAATTAGGTTGTATATTAGTGGGTATTACGTTTAATATACAGCCTAATTTTATTTATATCAAACTATTATAAAAATGTTGTTTTCAATACTTAGCTCTAGTTGACGTAAAATAATGAAGTATGATAACATTAAAAGATATGTATAAAAAGAGTGGTGAATAAGATGGAAGTAAACGTAAAAAACGCTAATAATATTATAAATAAGGTGTATGACGGCAGTATAGCAGAAGAATTAGGTATTGAAATTGGAGATTTACTTGTATCTATAAACGACCAACCAATACGTGATATAATAGAATATAGATTTCTATTAAGTGAGGAATATTTAGAGGTCGAGATTGAAAATAAATATGGAGAAATGTATTTATATGAGATAGAAAAAGACTACGATGAAGATTTAGGTATAGAATTTTCCAATCCAATCATTGATATGGCAAAGAGTTGCAGAAATAAATGTATGTTCTGCTTCGTGGATCAATTGCCTGATGGGATGAGGGAGACTTTGTATTTTAAAGATGATGATTCGAGACTTTCATTTTTACAGGGAAATTTTGTTACTCTAACAAATATGAGCGAAGATGATATAGACAATATCATTAAATACAGGATTAGTCCTATAAATATCTCTGTTCATACAACGAATCCAGAACTAAGACAAAAAATGATAAGTAATAAGTTTGCTGGTAAGGTATATAGCATAATGAAAAGATTGGCAGAGGCGGAGATTACGATGAACTGCCAAGTTGTTTTATGTCCGGGTATAAACGATGGTGAGGAATTAAGAAGGACTGTATACGATTTGATAAAATTATACCCATATGTAAACAGCATAGCAGTTGTACCAGTAGGTGTTACTAGATACAGAGACAATCTACCAAATCTTGAAATATTCGATAAAGAGAGGGCAAATAGTACAATAAATCAAATACATAAAATTCAGGAAGAATTGTTAGAGAAATTAGGGACAAGGTTTGTATTCTTATCAGATGAGTTTTATATAGTTGCTGATAGAGACATGTTAGACTATGATGACTACGAGGGATTTTTACAATTTGAAGATGGAGTTGGTATGATCAGAAAAATGGGTACAGAAGTTAAAGAATACCTAAATGCACTGCCTTCTAATAAAACAGTAAAAGAGAAAAAAGTCTCAATAGCAACCGGCCATTCTGCTTATGAATTTATGAAGGATTTAGCTGAGTTGGTTATGGAGAAGTATCCGAGTATAGATATTCACGTCTTAGAAATAAAAAACAAGTTTTGGGGTGAAACTATTACTGTATCAGGTCTAATAACTGCAAAAGATATAGTTGAGCAGTTAGGTGACGAAAATCTAGGTGAGGCTTTATATATTACTAGAAGTATGTTAAAAGCTGATGAAGAAATATTTTTAGATAATATTACATTAGAAGAATTACAAGACATTATGAAAATAAAAATTATTCCATGTTTAAACGAGGGTAAAGATTTTGTAGATAAAATTCTTATATAATCCTATTTAAATATGAACAAAGGAGATAAACATATGAACGTAAGTAGACCGATTGTCGCAATAGTTGGTAGGCCAAATGTTGGTAAATCGACGATATTCAACAAGTTTGCGGGCAAAAGAATTTCAATAGTTGAAAATACACCAGGTGTAACTAGAGATAGAATTTTTGCAGAGGTAGAGTGGCTTGATAAATACTTTACTCTTATTGATACAGGAGGTATAGAGCCTGAGAGTGAAGATATCATATTATCACAGATGAGAGATCAAGCAATGCTTGCTATGGATATGGCACACGTTATTTTATTCATAGTTGATGGAAAAACAGGGCTTACTCCAGCAGACAAAGAAATTGCACAAATTCTTAGAAAAACTAAAAAACCAGTTATATTGGTAGTAAATAAAATAGATAGCCAGAGTCAAATCAACAATATATACGATTTCTACGAGTTAGGATTTGGTAATCCGTTTTCGGTTTCTGGAGCAAATAGTATGGGACTTGGAGACTTATTAGATGAAGTAGTTGAAAATTTCCCAGCAGGACTTGATACGGAGTACGACGAAGATATTATAAAGGTTGCCATAACTGGTAAGCCAAATGCAGGAAAGAGTTCAATCCTTAACAACATACTTGGAGAAGATCGTGTTATAGTTAGTTCAATAGCAGGGACAACTAGAGATGCAGTAGACACTTACTTTGAAAAAAATGATCAGAAATTTTTACTTATCGATACAGCTGGGATCAGAAGAAAGAGTAAAATATATGAAAAAATAGAAAAATACAGCGTTATAAGGGCAATGAGTGCTGTTGACAGAGCAGATGTAGTATTAATTGTCATAGATGCTATTGAAGGTCCTACTGAGCAAGATACAAAGGTTGCAGGAATAGCGCACGATGAAGGAAAAGCTTGTATATTTGTAATAAATAAATGGGATCTACTAGAAAAAGACAATAAAACAATGAGTAACTATCAAATAGATATAAGACAAAAATTCCCATTTATGATGTATGCGCCGATAGTATTTGTATCAGCAAAAACGAATCAAAGAATGAATAAAATACTAGATACAGTAATATATGTATCTAATGAACATTCAAAGAGAATGTCTACATCAGCTCTTAACGATGTTATAGGCGAAGCTGTAATGTTAAATCAGCCACCATCAGACAAAGGTAAAAGACTAAAGATTTACTATGGGACTCAGACCGATGTTAGACCTCCAAAGATAACACTGTTTATAAACGATAAGGACTTAACTCACTTCTCTTACCAGAGATATCTTGAAAATA
Source organism: Metaclostridioides mangenotii (assembly GCF_018917235.1). Taxonomy (GTDB): domain Bacteria; phylum Bacillota; class Clostridia; order Peptostreptococcales; family Peptostreptococcaceae; genus Metaclostridioides. Next base: position 610,842 of record NZ_JAHLOF010000001.1, on the reverse strand, counting down.
AAATAAGAGAAAACTTTGGTTTTGAAGGAACGACAATAAGATTTGAGTATAAGCAAAAGGCTAAAAAATAATGTTTAGTATAGCCTAAGGAGGTACAAAAGTGGTTACAATTAGTTATATTGCAATTGCAATAATTGCATATCTTTTAGGAAATATTTCAACTTCTTATATAATTGCAAAGAGGATTTCGGGAGTTGATATAAGGACACAAGGTTCAGGAAATGCAGGTTCTACAAATGTACTAAGAACTATGGGAAAAAGAGCTGGAGCCGCTACATTTATTGGAGATTTGCTAAAGGGAACAATATCTGTTCTAATTGGACAGCTTATTGCTAACTTTATAGGTATTGACAGAACTATTGCTGGTTATGTTGCAGTCATATTTGTAGTAGTAGGCCACAATTGGCCAGCCTTTCTTGGTTTTAAAGGGGGGAAAGGTGTTGCTACTTCTCTTGGTGCAATGATGGCTATCAACCCAGTAATCGCACTTTCTTGTCTAGGGATATTTATAATTGTTGTTGCAGTTACTAAATATGTTTCTCTAGGATCAGTTGTTGGTATTGCTTTTTCTGTACCATTTATGCTGTTAAGTAAGAATAGGGTGGGTGCAGTTGTTGCATTATTCTTAACTGTCTCTGTAATTTATACGCATAGAGCGAATCTAAAAAGACTTATTAAAGGTGAAGAAAATAAAGTTGGAAGTAAAAAAGAATAGTTAAAATTAGGGGTGTTTGATGTGGAAAAGGTATGTGTATTAGGTGCAGGTAGCTGGGGAAGTGCATTAGCTCTAGTTCTTGCAAATAAAGGTTATAAAGTATGTATGTGGACTAGAAACTCAGATCAGGCTGAAGAGATTAACAGTACTAGAGAGAACACTGCTTATCTTCCAGGGATAATATTTCCTGAAAATTTAAACATGACAGCAAATATAAAAGAAGCAATACATGGTTGTAATATGATCGTGTCAGCAGTTCCATCTCAAGCTTTTAGAGGAATTTGTAAGAGTTTAAAGGGTATATTGAGCGAAGATCAAATTGTCATCAATGTGGCCAAAGGATTAGAAAAAGGAACAGGACTAAGACTTTCTGAAGTATTCAAAGAAGAGCTTCCAAATAACCATTATGTAGTATTATCTGGACCTTCTCATGCTGAAGAAGTTGCAAAAGATATACCAACTACAGTAGTGGTTGCATCTGAAGATATAAAGATAGCTGAAAGAGTTCAGGATCTATTTATGGCTCAGGCATTTAGAGTATATACAAATCCTGATATAGTAGGTGTTGAACTTGGAGGGGCATTTAAAAATATAATAGCTTTTGGCGCTGGAATATGTGATGGTATTGGCTATGGTGATAACGCTAAAGCAGCACTTATGACTAGAGGCATAAGCGAAATGAGCAGACTAGGAGTAGCTATGGGTGCAAATATGACTACATTTGCAGGCCTTTCTGGAATTGGAGACCTTATAGTTACATGTACAAGTATGCACAGTAGGAATAGAAGAGCAGGAATTTTAATCGGTCAAGGAAATAGCCTTCAGGAGACATTAGACGAAGTTAAGATGGTAGTAGAAGGAATAACTGCTACTGAAGTAGCCTACGAAGTAGCTAAAAAGCTAGGAGTAGATGTACCGATTACTAATGCGATTTATGCTGTATTAGATGAAGGTAAAGACCCAAAAGAAGTTGGGATCGAGCTTATGGTCAGACAAAAGAAACATGAAATGGAAGAGATTATAAGTATATAATTAATTAAAAAAGATGGAATGTTTATCATTTAGTTTTAATGTATCAAAGACTATATAGTATTTTGACACTTTAAAATTAAAAGATACATTCCATTTTTTAGATTATAAAGCACTAGCTTATTTTATATTTTTATTTATTTTATAACTCAATAATATTTATTTTATATATTTTCATATAAAAAAGGCATTATTACAGATACCAAGTTTTCTAATCCAATTTGATCTTCTTCAGTAAATCTAGAAAATCTTGTAGAATCAATATCTAAAACACCTTTTACTTCGCCATTAAAAACTAATGGAATTACTAGTTCAGCATTACTTGCACTGTCGCATGCGATATGCCCAGGAAAAGCGTGGACATCATTTATACGCTGTGTTTGTTTTGTCTGTACACAAGTGCCACATACGCCTTTTCCAATTTCTATTTTTGTACATGCAACTTTCCCTTGGAAAGGTCCAAGTACTAATTTATTATTTTTTACAAAATAAAAGCCAATCCAATTAATGTCTTCAATCAATTCATATAGTAAAGCAGATATATTTGCAGTATTTGCAATTAAATCTTGTTCATTTTCTAATAACGCAATAGCCTGATTCGCAAGCAGTTTATAATTCATAATAACACCTCCTAGTATCTTATTTTAATAGAGAAAATAAATGGTGTAAAGGAGTTTGTCATGGTTTTTATTGGTTGTTATAAAACTTGATTGTATTATTATTAAAGAATAACTTATAAAAACAATAAAAAAAAGCCGAAAACCTTGACAAAGGATTTCAGCGTAAACATCTGGTGCCCCAGAGAGGATTTGAACCTCCGACACCCGCCTTAGGAGGGCGGTGCTCTATCCAGCTGAGCTACTGAGACAAATATAATATTTAGTTAAATATATTGCTACACTCAGCTAGTAATCGATTGCTTTTTCCAACTGATCTACGAGCGTATATTAAGTTCTGTACTACATTTTATAAACTACTGTATATATATTATACATAAAATACGACAAATTTTCTATTGTAATTACTCCAAATAGTGCACGGGAATTTGCTAAAATAAAAGGTACTAAATAGCATATCAGTAATAGAAAGTTTAAATGTTATTTCAAAGAGAGTATTATTCATTTTAAAAAATAACTCATTATTTTCCCAAGTTACACTTTCCAAGTAATTTATATCTTCAACTGTTAAAATTGAATTTACTTTTTTCTTTTCTTCAGCGTTTAACTTACTATAATAAAAATCAACATAACTATTTTCCATAGTATTTTCAGCTATCTTATTTAGTAAAAATTCTTTTAAATCTTTTTCGCTACCTTCTTTATAATAAAAGTTATAGTTTTCAAAACCATCATTGATATTATCTATGTATAGACATTGTCTATCTTTTAATTCCTGAAGGTCCAGGGATACAGGTTTTTCGTATTTCTGCATATGGTTATCACCTCGTTATTCTTAATTTTCAATGCAAACGCAATCAGCTATTTTCTAATAAACCTATCTATAAATCTATAATACTGATGAGTAAATAGTCCGAATACAACTCCGTACAAAGTGAAAAATAGTTGATTATAGCTATAAAGTTCTGGTAATAAATACTGCATTATATTCAATGTTAGTATTGCAAAATTAGCTAACACTAACACAGAAATAATTCTTCTAAGCATACTATTTGTCCTCCTATACTTTAATTATAACTAATTTTGGAAATAAATATAGCCCCTAACAGAATTATGGGATATTTTCTGGTTATAATAAATCTAAGCTTTACCTATTCATATACATCAAATAATTAAAATCTCAAATCTATTAAATAAAATAAATATTTTAATTTGAATTTAGTGTTAATATTTTAGTTTTATAAATAATAAGATTAGAATAATTAACAATTATAATTTTAGCTTATATTACTTTTGCATTCTTTTAATAAATTTAGTTTATGTGAATTTTACAAGGGTATATACATTGTTATAAAATGAAAATTTAAGTTATATGAAAAGGAGAATTAATTATGAATAATATATTTGATCTTAGTGGAAAAGTAGCTGTTATAACTGGAGCATCTTCAGGTCTTGGGGTTCAATTTACTAAAGCCCTTGCAGGGCAAGGTGCAGATGTAGCAATACTTGCAAGGAGAAAAGAAAAATTAGATGAATTATCGAAGGAAATAGTTTCAACTGGTAGAAAGTGTCTAGCTATTAAGTGTGATATTACTAATGAAGTAGAAGTGATTAATGCTGTTAAAGAAATTAAAGATTATTATGGAAAAATAGATATACTAGTAAATAATGCTGGTGTTGCAAATGCAAAGAAAGCTGAAGAGCAGACTTTAGAGGAGTGGAATAGAGTAGTGGATGCGAATCTTACTGGTGTCTATTTGATGGCTAGAGAAGTAGGAAAAGTTATGATAGAAAATAAATATGGTAAGATAATAAATTTAGGTTCTATTCACAGTAATTTAGCGATAGGTACTAATACAATATCTTCTTATTGTGCAACTAAAGGTGCAGTTCAAATGCTTACAAAATCATTAGCATCTGAATGGGCTAAACATAATATAACGGTCAATGCTATAGGTCCAGCTTATTTTGAGTCAGAAATGACTAAGCAAGCAGTTGAAAATAATGCTTTTAATGAGTTCGTTAAATTTAGAAGTCCAATGGGTAGAATCGGAAAGCCAGGTGAATTAAATGGAGCACTTATTTACTTTGCTTCTGATGCTTCAAGTTATACAACAGGACAGCTTTTAAATGTAGATGGCGGCTGGAATACTATATAGGATATATGAGAAATAATTGAGGTTTGATAGGTGGTAAATAAAAATAGCGGTATTTAATTGACAATTCACTACCACAGCTTATGAAAAAGGCTGTAACTGTAGTCAACATTGTCAAATTAAATACCGCTATTTTTATAACCATCAACTGAATGATATTTTTATATATCGGCAATCGACTCAAATTAGTTTCTAATAGTAGTAAAGGTATAAATATAAGGTCAAAATTAATTATATCAATAAATAGTTCTATCATTTGTTAGTTAGACTTTTTTATTTAAACTAATAAATAGCCGAGTAGTTAAATTAAATGACCTGTTATGCTTGTTAAATGACCAGTTTTACAAAATAAAACAAAATATAGAAAATGTAAAGTATAATTGGATTGCTAGTATATTTTATTTTACATTCTACATAAATACTAATCTTTTAATTCTGTCATGAAGTATAAAATATACAAGTGTAAGAAATTACGTTTATAAACTTTTATAGACGATATTATACTTGTATTAATTTAGTTGATTTTTTGACAATATTCTAGATATTTTTCTCCGACCTTATAAAATTTTCAATAAAAGAAAACCTTAAAATAAAGACATTAGAACTAAATTAATATTTGTGAACATATGGAGGTGAAAATGTGTAGCGAATATTATTAAAAGTACAAATTTGACATCAAGGACATAACAAAATTAAAAATTTTAAAGGAGATGAAGTTTAAATGATTAAAAAAAATTTAGCTATTTTAACATTAACAGGTTTAACTTTTAATTTTTTAGCACCAACAATAAGTTATGCAGATAGTCAAACAAACACAGACTTACAAAAAACATATAGTATTACCTCAGATGCAGATTTAAAAAACGTATTAAAAGGTGTTTCAGACGAGTATAGTGTAAAACACAACTCTGATCAATACGAATTAGTTAAAAAAGAAAAAGATGATTTAGGATTTACTCATTATACTTTAAGACCTAAGGTTGATGGATATTTCGCTGAAAAGTCGGAAGTTAAAATACATACAAATGAATCCGGAAAGGTTGTTTTCATAAATGGAGATCTAGAACAGGGTAAACTTGAAGTCAAAAACAAGACTTTAATAGATAAGAATAAAGCCATTGACTTGGCCTTTAAATCAATAGAAAAATCACGTGATGAGGTCAAAAACTTATCAGGTACGGATGTTATAAAGGGAGCCGAAGTTGTTGTTGATGAAGAAAGTAACAGAGCAGTTTATAGTTTGGAAATAATTTATAGTTTACCTGAACCGGCTCATTGGATAATTAAAGTAGACGCAGAAAATGGTAAGATAGTAGATAAACAAAATCGCTTAGAAGAAGCTACGATAGCAACTGGTTCTGGAATAGGTTCAAATGGGAAGGTAAAGTCTCCTTTAAACTTGACAGAAGAGAGTGGTAACTTCTATTTATTAGATAAAACTCAAAAAGGTGCTATAGGTACTATAGGCTTTAAATATTTTGGAGAAAATAGTATAGTGGGTAGTATTATTTCTAATACATTAAATACATTTAACGATAAGAATTTTAATGCAGGAGTAGATGCTCATTATTATACAAATCAAGTATATAAATATTATAAAGATGTGCATAATAGGGAAAGTTATGATGGAAAAGGAGCAGATATATATTCTTATGTAAACGTACCTAACCCAGAAACTGGTGGAAATTGGAGTAATGCTGCATGGACTGGAGCAGAAATGATTTATGGTGATGGTAATCCAAAAACAGAATATCCTTTTACAGCTGCTAATGATGTTGTAGCTCATGAAATTACACATGGAGTTACATCTTCTACAGCTGACTTAGTTTATGAATTCCAGCCAGGAGCGTTGAATGAATCTTTTTCAGATGTGTTTGGCTACTTTGTAGACCATGAAGATTGGACAATGGGCGAGGATTTATATAAAGCACCTAATACGGCTATGAGAAGTTTAAAAGAGCCTAGAAAGTATAATCAACCAGACCATATGAGAAATTATCTAAATCTAAATATAAATACTGATCATGGTGGAGTTCACATTAATAGTGGTATTCCTAATAAAGCTGCTTATAATACTATAACTAAATTAGGAAAAGAAAAATCAGAACAAATATATTACAGAGCTCTAACAAAATATTTAACAAAACAGTCAGATTTCTCTGAAGCTAGTCAAGCATTAATTCAATCTGCAAAAGATCTTTATGGGACAAATGAAGCGTCAATTGTTAAACAAGCATGGAGTTCAGTTGGCGTATATTAATATAGTAGTATATAAAACTATATTATCGAATAACTGGGAATCTTAGATTCAATGAATTTAAGATTGTATACAGTATTTTTAATACAGTATACAAAAATTATAAAATATGAATCAATATAAGATTTATACTAGTTTATTAGTAAATATAGATCCCTTAACTATTGGAGTTTATAAAAATGTTTTTTGGAGATATATTACAATTTAAAATGAAATAAAGTTAGAAATATATATTCAGGATAAAATGGTTGCTTTGAAATTTAAGCAACCATTTTTGTTGTGCTGCACACTTTAGATGGAGTTAGTAAAATACATAATATCAGAGTCACAATATATTAAAAAAACTGTAATATTAAATCTTACATACAAATATACTTTAATAAGATTAAATGCATGGAGGAGATAATATGAATAATAATATATACGAAGACATTGCTAAAAGAACACAAGGTGATATCTACATAGGTGTTGTCGGCCCTGTTAGAACAGGGAAATCTACGTTTATTAGAAAGTTTATGGAAAAGCTGGTTCTTCCAAATATCGATAATGAGTTTAAAAGAGAACGTACTAGAGATGAAATTCCTCAAAGTGGATCAGGTAAGACTATAATGACTGTTGAGCCTAAGTTTATTCCTGCAGATGGTGTGGAAATAAAGATTAGAGATACAATGTCTTTTAATGTTAGAATGGTTGATTGTGTTGGTTACATAGTAGATGGTGCTCTTGGTCATGAGGAGGGTGGAAAACAGAGACTTGTATCTACTCCTTGGTCACAAGAAGCTATGAGTTTTGAAAAAGCAGCTGAGATTGGAACAAGAAAAGTAATAAAAGATCACTCGACTATTGGAATAGTCGTTCTGACTGATGGATCTGTTACTGGCATTGAAAGAGATAATTATCTTGAAGCTGAGGAGAGAGTTATTAAAGAATTAAGATCACTTGATAAGCCTTTTGCTGTAGTTTTAAATACACTCAATCCTAATAGCGACGAGACAGATATGCTTAGAAAAGAACTTGAAGAAAAATACAAAGTACCAATTATGCCACTTAATGTTATAGAAATGGAAGATAAGGAAATTGAAAATGTTATGGAAGCAGTTTTAAATGATTTCCCTATAACTGAAATAAGAATAAATCTTCCTAAATGGATTGAAGGATTAGAAAAAGATCATTGGGTAAAAAGTGAGATCATCAGTTCGCTAAAACAAAATATAGATGATATAAATAAGATAAGAGATATAAATGGAATTATGAATGGTTTTGGAGAGTTAGACTTTTTAAATAGTCCTGGGGTAGATAATGTCAAGCTTGGTGAGGGTGTTGTAAATATAGATTTAGAGGCTAAACAAGATTTATTTTACAATGTTCTTGAAGAAAAGAGTGGATTTAAAATTGATGGAGATTATCAGCTATTGAGTCTTATTAGTAAACTTTCTAAAATTAAAAACGAATACGATAAAATCGAGAGTGCCCTTATAGATGCTAAGGTTGGCGGTTATGGTGTTGTTGCTCCGTCTCTAGATGAACTTAGTTTAGAGGAACCAGAGATCATGAAACAGGGTAAACAATACGGTATAAAACTTAAGGCGAACGCTCCATCTCTTCACATTATTAAAGCAGATATTTCTACAGAGGTTTCTCCTATAGTAGGAAACCAAAATCAAGGTGAAGAAATGATTAAATACTTACTTGATGTATTTGAGCAAAATCCAAGTGATTTATGGGAGTCAAATATGTTTGGTAAATCCCTAAATGATCTTGTCAAAGAACAGTTACAGAGCAAGCTTTATACAATGCCTGAAGAGATTAGATTTAAAATGCAAAAAACTCTACAAAAAATTGTTAATGAAGGTAGTTCAAATATTATAACTATAATACTTTAATTGTCGATTGTTGTAGAAATGACATACCTTGATTTTTTGTGTAAACCTCCTAATTGGTGTAAAATGTAATTATACTAATTGGGAGGTTGTTTTTATCTAAAAAATTCATTTTATATATATAGATTAGACAATTATTCCCTTGACTTATTTTAATATCATTTATTAGAAAAGCTTTGAAACTATATGACAATTGATTTAGGAGGTAGATTATTTTCAATAATAGTGTAGGAATAATAGTCTGTAGCAATGAGTCAAGATTAAGATTAGAAAAGATATTTAAAAGTTATGTAAAGCAACAGATTGTACTTATTGAAGTTTTTAATAATGTTAAATTAGAAGAGATTTTTATTAAGTTTGTGGATAAGGGCGTAGATGTAATTGTTGTTATAGCCGGAGGTGAGAACCTAATTTTCGAAAAAATAGGTGTGCCTATAATCAATTTAGATATAAAGACAGCTGATATTTTTAGGGCACTTTATATGTCAAAAAAATACTCAAAGACAGCTATCTTAACAGTAGACAATAAAAAAATAAACTCTGAGTATAAGTTGTTTAAAGAACTTTTAGACATCGATTTTGAAGAAGAATTCTTTAATTCTGAATCAGAAGTAAAAGATAGCATATTGAAGTATTTAGACAGAAAAAATGAAATAGTTATAGTTGGTGAATCTAATGTATGTATTTTTGCTGAAAAATATGGTATGGATAGTATAGCTGTTGAAATTTCAGAAAATTCTATAAAAGATACTGTTAATGTTATTTTAGATATGGCAAAACTTCAAGGTACAAGGAGTACAACTGGAATCGAACAGAGTAAAGATGGACTAAATTCCAGATATACTTTTAAGGATTTTAAATACAGAGATACGGTAACTAAAAATTTTATAAGTGAAGCAAAAATAGTCGGACAAACTGACTATACAATTCTTCTTTATGGTGAAAGTGGATCTGGAAAAGAGATTATAGCTCATAGTATACATAATATAAGTAAAAGAAGTTCAAATAATTTTGTGCCAATAAATTGTTCTGCAATTTCTGAAAGTTTATTAGAAAGTGAATTATTTGGGTATGAGGAAGGGGCATTTACTGGAGCGAAAAAAGGTGGAAAAAGAGGGTTGTTTGAATTGGCTAATAATGGAACTTTATTTTTAGATGAAATAAATACTCTTCCATTAAGTATACAGACTAAATTACTCAGAGTAATTGAAGAAAGGCAAATTATGAGGATTGGCTCAGATCATATAACTCCTCTTAATATTAGAATTATTGCTGCAACAAATGAGCCACTGATTGATAAAATTGAAAAAGGTGATTTTAGAGCAGATCTATTCTACCGATTGAGTAGTTTGGAACTAAATATACCCCCTTTAAGAGAAAGAAAAGAAGACATAGTTTTGCTGTTTAATAATTTTGCTTTTGAAACAATGAAAGAGAATAATATGGATAACTTGGAAAAACAAGATGTAATAAAACTTTCAGATAAGTATATAAAACTACTAAAAGATTATAACTGGCCAGGAAATGTTAGAGAATTAAAAAATATAGCTAGAAAGTATGTAATTACAGGCAAGATTGATATAGGAAAATTCAAAAATAGTTCACTTTATGTAGTGAAAAATACAGATGATTCCAAGAGTGGGAAACTTACATACAACATTGGAGAAATAAATAATTTAAATTTAGATATTAAGGAAATACAAAAATCTGTCGAAGTCAAAATAATTGATATGATGTTAGACCAGGGGTTATCAAAAAATGATGTTGCAAAAATTTTGGGTATAAGCAGAACATCTCTATGGAAAAAATACAATCAACATGTTTAATATTTAAAAGTATTACAAATAAATGTTGTATATTAATAATTATAATATGCATTAACTAATTTAATTTGTAGAGAGAATATAAAGTTAAATTATTAATTATATAGTTTCAATATTTTAATGTTAAGATAAATTAACATATGTTAATTTATCTTAACATTATTTCTTTCTATAGAAAAAATTAGTTAACAATTAAAATAGAAAATTCAGAAAATTGCACCTTTCCCTAATGATATTAATACCTAAATAAAAATATAATTAAATAATTAATGTTTCAATTATGAAATTTATAGATGGCATATTAATTGCTCAATGTATATTGAATATACTATATAAAGGAGTGATTATATGAATTCAAGTATGGCTGCAAAACATGCAATATGGCCTAGAAATAAAGATATTATATTTGGTTTAGCGGGAAGAGCACAGGAGGCTGAGAGTAATTTTGGCAGGGAAAACGTTATCAACGCAACCCTTGGGTCGATTGTAGACGATGATGGTAAGATAGTTGCCTTAAAAACTGTGTATGATGAATATAAGTCGCTTGACAATGCTGAATTTTGCGCATACGCATCTATTGAAGGACAGCCTGATTATCTTGAAGCAGTAAAGAAGGCTTGCTTTAAAGGCTACGCTCCAGAGGGGTATATAAAAGCAGTTGCATCACCTGGAGGAAGTGGAGCTATTAAGCTAGCTCTTTGGAATTATACTGATTATGGGGATAGTGTTATAACATCAGATTGGTACTGGGGATCTTACGATAGTATTGCAGAAGAAGGGGGAAGAAGTGTTGTAACTTATAAACTTTTTGATGAAAATGGTGGATTTAACTTCCCATCTTTTAAAGAACGATTTCTCGATTTATCAAAAAAACAAGATAGAATATTTACTATCATAAATACACCAGCTCACAATCCAACTGGCTATAATGTTACTGAAGATGAGTGGGATAAAATTTTAAAACTAGCAAAAGAAGTTTCTAAAGATGAAAATAAGAAGATAATATTTTTAGTTGATGTAGCATATATTGATTATGCAGGTGATGATAAACAAAGTAGAGGGTTCTTTAAGAAATTTTCAAACTTGCCTGACAATATTTTTACAATTGTTGCCTATAGTATGTCAAAAGGATTTACAGCATATGGAATGAGGATGGGGGCGATAATTGGAATCAGTTCAAATTCTGAAGTAGTTGAAGAATTCTACTATTCATGTACTCACACTTGTAGAGCTACTTGGTCAAACTGCAATAGAAGTGCGATGACATTATTGTCGAATATAATTAACAATCCAGAAAAAATGGTTGAATATGAGGCTGAAAAAGAAAAGTATAAAAAGTTATTAGAAGTTCGCGCTAAAGCTTTTGTAGATGAATCTGAAAAAATAGGACTTGAAATACTACCTTACAGGGTTGGATTCTTTATAAGTATACCTTGTGATGATCCGATGGGGGTTGTAGAAGAGTTGACAAAACATAACTTATTTGCAGTCCCATTGGAGATGGGAGTTAGGTTTGCAATTTGTTCTGTTGCTGAAGATAAATGTAAAGCATCTCCTAAGATTATAAAGAGTGTACTTGAAGAGATGGTACCAAGTGGAAATATGTAATTAATTTATAAGGTGATGGAGGAATTTATTATGAAGAAATTAATGACGGGAAATGAAGCTATAGCTCGAGGCGTATATGAAGCAGGAGTAAAATATGCTTCGGCTTATCCAGGTACTCCTAGTACTGAAATATTAGAGAATATAGCATTATATAAAGACGATATAGTAGCTGAATGGGCTCCAAATGAAAAAGTAGCGCTTGAGGCTGCTGTAGGAGGTTCTCTAGCTGGAGCTAGAACGTTTTCGTCTATGAAACACGTAGGTGTTAACGTAGCTGCAGATCCTCTATTCACATACTCTTATATAGGTGTAAATGGTGGGTTGGTTTTACTATCTGCAGATGAGCCGGGGATGTATTCTTCTCAAAATGAGCAAGATAACAGGAACTATGCTAAATTTGCAAAAATTCCTTTACTTGAGCCTTCAAATAGTCAAGAGGCAAAAGATATGGTAAAACTTGCCTATGAAATTAGCGAAGAGTTTGATACTCCAGTTTTATTTAGAACTACAACTAGACTAGCACATTCTAAGAGTATGGTAGATTGTTACGATAGAGAAAATGTTGAAATAAAAGAATATATAAAGAATGTTCAGAAAACTGTCACAGTTCCGGCAATTGCCCAAAAGAGAAGAGTTATAGTTGAAGAAAGAACTAAAAAATTATATGAATTCGCAAATAAATCAGAATTAAACTTTTTTGAGATGAACAATACTGAAATAGGAGTTATAACTTCAGGTATGTGTTACAATTTTGCTAGAGAAGTATTTGGTGATAGCGTTTCATATATGAAGCTAGGATTTACTAATCCAATGCCTATAGATAAAATAAGAGAGTTTGCCGGTAAAGTTAAAAAAATATACATAATTGAAGAAAATGATCCTTTTATAGAAGAGCAATTAAAGGCAAATGGTATAGATTGTCTAGGAAAAGATTTATTCCCACCTTATGGTGAAATGACTCCTGACGTAATTAGAAAATCTGTTTATGGTGAATCAAATAATACTTTAGAATACAAAAAAGATCTTGTAGTACCGAGACCTCCAAGTTTTTGCGCTGGATGTCCACATAGAGGTTTCTTCTACGCACTAGGAAAGAGAAAAAATGTAGTAGTTTCAGGTGATATAGGATGTTATTCACTAGGGTTTGCAGGACCTTATAATGCACTGGATTGGATTGTTTGTATGGGTGCAAGTTTAAGTTCTGGGCATGGGGCTCAAAAAGTATTTAATATGAATAAGGACAACAAGAAGAGAGTTGTGGGCGTACTAGGTGATTCTACTTTCTTCCATACAGGAATCAATTCACTTTTAGATGTTGTCTACAATAAAGGAAATTCAATATCAGTAATTTTAGACAATAGGATTACAGGTATGACTGGTCACCAAGAAAATCCAGGAACAGGATATACGCTCCAAGGAGATCCAACTACAGAAATTGATATAGAGGCATTAGTAAGAGCATGTGGAATTAAAAATGTTAGAGTAATAGATCCAAATAATCTAAAAGAAGTAAATCAGACATTAGACTGGGCTATAGCACTGGACGAACCGTCAGTGATAATTACTAGATGGCCTTGTGCACTTAAAAAATTCTCAGACGAAGATAAAGCGGAATTTAAACCGTTATTTACAACAAAAAATAGAGTAGACCATGAACTTTGTATAGGATGTAAAATGTGTACTAAGACTGGCTGTCCAGCAGTAGTATTTGATAACGAAAAGAAAAAATCAAATATAGATAGAGATCAGTGTGTTGGTTGTAATGTATGTGCACAAGTTTGTCCAAAAGACGCAATAGTTAAGGAGGAGAATTAATATGACTAAGAGTATACTTTTAGTAGGTGTTGGTGGTCAAGGTACAATCCTTGCAAGTAAGCTTCTAACTACAGGTCTATTAGAGGCCGGATACGATGTTAAAATGAGTGAAATACATGGAATGAGTCAAAGAGGTGGATCTGTTTCTTCGCAAGTTAGATATGGGGCAGAAGTTTTTTCACCAGTAATAGAAATTGGTGGAGCTGATATATTAGTGTCTTTTGAAAAGATGGAAACACTTAGATGGGTAGAGTATCTAAAACCCAATGGCAAGATAATTTCAAATAATTTTAGAATAAACTCGATACCTGTTTTAACAGGGGCTGCAGAGTATCTGGAAAAAAATATTGATGAAGAGTTAGAGAGATTAAATGCTAAAGTCGTTGATGCTGGTAAAAAAGCAACAGAACTTGGAAACTCTAAGGTAATGAATATAATTCTTTTAGGCAGCTTGGTTAAGATGATGAAGTTAGAGGATATAAATTGGGAAAAGATTATTAGAGAAAATGTAAAAGAAAAATTTATAGATATAAATATCAAAGCTTTCGGTTTAGGCAAGGATTTAGCAAGTATATAGTATTGCTTTACTAAAAATTATCTAGATTTATCACAAACGTGAAGCATAAGAAAGTAATTTCAAAATAAGGGGCATATTCTAATTCAAATACACTTTAATCAGTCTATTTGAATTAGAAATGTCTAAGAATAGGGAAAGGGAGTAGAAATATGTCTTATAGAATTTTAGCCGTAAATCCAGGGTCTACATCTACAAAAATTGCTGTTTATGACAATGATATTCTGAAAATGTCCAGCTCTATAGAGTATCCTTCAGAAGAGGTAGATAAATATAAAAGGGTATTTGACCAATTTAAAATGAGGAAAGAGTCCGTTTTAAAAGCGTTAGATGAAAATAATATAGATGTAAGCACAATTAATGCTGTAGTCGGAAGAGGAGGAGCGCTTCCACCAGTAAAATCGGGAGCTTATAAAGTAAATGATGAAATGCTTGATTATCTAGAAAATAGAGCAATTTTAGAACATGCATCAAACTTGGGTGCAGTTATAGCTAGTTCAATTGCAAAGCCATTACAAATTGACGCATTTATTTATGATTCGGTGGCAGTTGACGAGATGGAAGATATAGCTAGAGTTACTGGGATTAAGGATGTTGAGCGATCTAGCACAGGACATGCATTAAATACAAGGGCAATGGCACTTAAGTATGCTAAAGATTCACATAAAGATTATAAAAACTTAAACTTAATTGTAGCTCATGTAGGTGGTGGAGCTACAATATATCTACATAAAAAAGGGAAAATGGTTGATATGTTGTCAGATGATGAAGGGCCATTTTCACCTCAACGATCTGGTAGAATTCCAGGAACAAAGTTAGCAAAAATGTGTTTTTCTGGAGAGTATTCACAATCAGAAATACTTAAAATGATAAGGGGTAAAGGTGGTATTGTTTCACACTTGAATACTGCAGATGTAAGAGATGTAGAAAAGAAGATAGAAGATGGTGATGCGAGGGCAAAATTAATATATGATGCTATGATATATCAAATAGCCAAAGGAATTGGAGAAATGGCCACAGTAGTTAATGGTTATGTAGATGCAATAATTATTACAGGAGGAATAGCTTATTCTAAAAAATTCACGTCTGAACTTGAAGAAAGAGTTAAGTTTTTATCTCATGTTGAAATTATGCCTGGTGAGAATGAACTTGAATCACTAGCATATGGAGTGCTTAGAGTATTAAGGAAAGAAGAGTCTTATTGGGAATTTAAAGAAACTAAATATTAACCTTTTTAAAGATTGGGGGAACAATCATGAGCAAACAGATGAAAGATATTATAATCGTTGGATTCGCACTTTTTTCTATGTTTTTTGGGGCAGGTAACTTACTGTTTCCGCCGTATTTAGGCTTAGTGTCTGGACAGAGCTGGCTAGTATCAATATTTGCTTTTGTACTTGCAGATGCTGGTATTGCACTTTTAGTTATAATTGCATCTGCGAAGTGTTCTGGTAGTTTGGATGATATATTATCTAGATCAGGAAAGACCTTGGCAAGAATAATTAGTATTGCGGCTCTATCGTGTCTTGCATTATTAGTTATACCTAGAACGGCAGCAACTACATATGAGATGGGGATAACACCTATCATAGGTGAGTATGGAAGTATAGCTAGAATTATTGCTTCAGTTGTATTTTTTGCTCTTACATTAGTACTTACAATAAAGGGGTCAAGGGTTATAGATATAATTGGAAAATTTTTAACACCAGCCTTATTATTAATATTATTTTTACTTATAATGAAGGGAGTAATTTCACCGATTGCAGAAGCAAATCCTGGGCAATTGATAGAAGACAACTTGTTTGCAGTTGGATTTACACAGGGGTATCAGACGATGGATGCTTTAGGTGCCGCATCTATGGCGACAATCATGTTATTGTCTTTGGCTCATAAAGGTTATACGGATGAAAAAGAAAAAATAGGAATGACGATTAAATCAGGCATAGTAGCTTGTGTATTTTTAGGACTAGTATATGGAGGTCTAGCATTTTTAGGCTCAACGGTTTCTACAATGTTTGGAACAGATGTACCCCAAGCTTCTTTATTAGTAGAAATAACAAATCTATTGTTTGGGTATACTGGTAAAGTTATACTAGGAGTTATTGTGGCATTAGCGTGTTTAACAACATCTATAGGACTTACTTCTGCTATTTCAAATTATTTTGCAGGTATAACTAAATTGACTTACGAACAGTATGTTATAGGAATTTGCGTTGCTAGTACAGTTATAGCAAACTTAGGTGTCGATTTTATCATAAATTTTTCAGTGCCAATACTACAGTTAGTTTATCCAGTGCTTCTTGTCTTAGTTTTAATGACTCTTGCAGGGGCATATATAAAAAATGACAATGCATTTAAAGGCGCAGCGTATGCAACGTTAACTACGAGTGCATTGAATGTAATATACAGTATGACTGGAAATTTTGAATTTATAAACAACCTTCCACTAACGAATTTAGGATTTAACTGGGTATGTCCAGCTATTGTATTTGGATTAATTGGGGTATTTATTAAGAGTTCTAATAAATCCAAAGCTAATGTATAAGTTATAAAAAGTTTCCTCTATGCTATATTATGTTCTTAGCGTAGAGGAACTTTTTAGATTAAATACGCAAAATAAAAAGATATTAAATACATAATCAGAGATAGACTTATAAAAAGTCTAATAAAGATGGAATTAGTAAATTATTTTTCAAAGGATATTATGTCAACAAGCAGAAATAATTAGTAAGAAGGATATTAATCTTCTATTGAATGACTATATTTAGATAATGATAATTCTTATCTATATAATTGATATTGTTTTTTATATATAGGTATGATGATAAGATTATAGGGGGAGTGACCTTGAAAAAAATCAACAAATCTAGAGTTTTAATTTTAGGACTGATAGTTTATTTATTTTTTTATGTTGTTGTATTTTTTATTGGAATAAATATAAATCTTTTGACAGTTGAAGCTAAGGAATTTGACTTGAAAAGTAGTGTAAAAGGGATAGTAGAGAAAGATGTTAACAGTGAAAAAACTTTTTTTACTACGTACATAGATGATAAATCTATAAAAAAATATGAAGAAGGTCAAAACGTAGTAATTGAGTATGATGGAGTAAATATTGATGCAAATGTATACAAAATTTACCTTAGTGCGGGAAAAAACTTGCTTAGATTAAAAATAAATGACGAAAATGTTGTAAATTACAATACAAGCGACCGAGAATTTGATATAATATATAAGCATATAGACTGTTTTAGGATACCTAAGACTTCAGTTAGAATAAAAAATAATAAGCAAGGTGTGTTTGTTGTAGATGAAGAATACCAACGTGCAAAATTCAAGTATCTAGAGAATATAATTCATGAAGACGATAATTATGTTTATGTAGATTATTATAAAAATGAAAAAGAAAAATCTGATACAGTAAATTTGCACAATAGGATCATTTTAAAACCTAATAGTATAAACACAAATATAAGAATAAAGTAGGTGGTAAAATGGAGTCTATTAAAGAAAATTTGTTTGAAATTAGAAAGTCTATAAAGAAGGCTGCCGAAAAAGCAGGTCGATTAGAAGAAGAAGTTACTCTATTAGCTGTTACTAAAACTGTAGAAATAGATGCTATAGAAGAAGCAGTGGCAAATGGAGTTACAGAAGCTGGTGAAAATAAGCCACAGGAGCTTGTCAGAAAGTTTGATGTTATTGGGGATAAAGTAAATTGGCACCTAATAGGTTCTTTACAGACAAATAAAGTAAAGTATATAATCGATAAAGTAGATATGATACATTCTTTGGATAGGATTTCTCTAGCAAAAGAAATTCAAAAGCAGGCTGAAAAGCAAGATAGAACTATTAAATGTCTAGTTCAGGTAAATATATCTAAAGAAGAGTCCAAACACGGTATATATAGAGAAGATGTCGTAGATTTTGTTAAGGAAGTTTCTATTAATTTTAAAAATATTAAAATTGAAGGCATGATGACAATGGCGCCATTTACAGAGAATGAACATGAAGTAAGAAACGTATTTAAAGGTTTAAAAGAACTATCAAATGAGATAAAGAATCTAAATATACCAAATGTCAATATGGATGTTTTATCTATGGGTATGAGTCATGATTATAAAATAGCCATTGAAGAAGGGGCAACTATAGTAAGAGTAGGGACTTCGATATTTGGGAAAAGAGATTATAGTATAAATAAGTAATTTAGTATAAAAAAGGTAAAAAATAAGAATTATATTAACTAAGGAGGTCTAAACAGTGGGAGATGGAATAATAACAAAATTCAAAAATTGGATAGTAGAGGAAGATGAAGAGTTTATAGAAGAAGAATACGATGAAAGTGTGGAGCCTGTTGTTGGGGAAGAGGATTTAAGCAGTGCTTTCAGCGCAACTAAGGGAAGTAAAATAGTGAATTTACATACAGCAAATCAAATGAAGGTTGTAATTGTTGAACCTAAAGTATATGATGATGCAGCTACAATAGCGGATCATTTAAAACAAAGAAGAGCTGTAATAGTAAACCTAGAAGGTCTAGCTAGTACAGAAGTGCGTAAATCTATTTTCAACTTTATGAACGGTGCTGTTTATGTGTTAGATGGAAGCATACAAAAGGTTTCTAAATCAATATTTATATTAGCTCCGAATAACGTGGATATAGACGCTAACATGAAAAAAGAGTTAGAGAGTAAAGCATTTTTCCCTTGGCAAAATAAATAATAAAAGGTGGTTGAAACATGGGAAGTATACAATTTACTATCTTAAATGTTTTATTGAAACTTATTGAGATATTGACTTGGGCTATAGTTATTAAAAGTCTTATGACTTGGTTTCCTGGCGGAAGGCAAAGTAAAATATACGATTTTTTAGATACATTGACATACCCAATAGAAAATCCAATAAGAAATTTAATGTATAAATATACTAATGGGCCTATAGATTTTTCTCCGATGATTGCGATATTGGTATTGATTGTTATTGAAAGGATAATAATATCTATTTTTATTTAATAAATTATGGACAAACTAACATTAACAAATCATATAAAAGATATAGACTTAAAAAATAAGATGTTTAAAGTTATCGATAAGGCAAATAGATGCTTGAAAAACTATGATATAAGATATACAGAATTTTTAAATCCATATGAAGTTAATAATGCTATTTCAATACTAAACTCGTTTAACGATCTAAAATATAGTTTCGATGGTGGATTTGACGGGGCTGAAAGATGCGTAGTGTCTATATATCCTCACTATATGGAACATGATGATGTAGAAGCTGGAATTAAGTTTTTACAAGTAGAGGGTAACTTTAAATTTAAGAGTATTTCGCATAAAGATTATCTAGGCGCAATCTTAAACTTAGGGATTAAAAGAGAGAAAATTGGAGATATAATTATACACGACGATTTTTGTCAAGTTGTAGTCGACAAGGAAATTTGTGATTTTTTGATCATAAATTTAGAAAAAGTCTCTAGAAATACTGTAAGAGTTACAGAGATTTCAAGAGATGAGCTTGTCATGTCCGAGCCAAAATATAAAGAAAAAAGTATGACTGTTCAGTCTGAGAGACTAGACTGCGTAATAAGTGCGGTATATGATATATCGAGACAGGATAGTCAAAAATATATAAATTCTAGCAAAGTTAACGTAAACTTTGAGTGTATATCCTCTAAAACGAGAACAATAAAAAGTGGAGATTTAATTTCTGTTAGAGGAAAAGGCAGGATAGAGATAGAAGATATAGGTGAACAAACTAAAAAGGGGCGCCTCAAATTAAAAGTGAGGTTACTTGTTTAAGTAATAATTATTGTAGCAGGGAGGAAAATCGATGTTAACTCCAATGGATATAGAAAACAAAGAGTTTAAAAAAGGGTTAAGGGGCTATAGAGAAGAAGACGTTGATGAATTTTTAGACATTGTTAAAGAAGACTATGAACAGATAACAAATGAAAATAGAAATTTAAAAGATAAGCTTTCGATGTATCAAGATCAAATAAACAAATACGAGAACATCGAAGAAACGCTAAAAGCAACTTTGATAACAGCACAAAGTACTGCAGAAGACACTTGCAGTGCAGCAAATAAAAAAGCTAAGATAATTGTTGAAGAAGCTGATCTAAAAGCTAGACAAATTATTGAACAAGCTAATAATCGTGTTGTTGAAATAAGAAAAGAGTATGATTCTCTAGTAAAGGAATTTAAGATATTTAGAAATAAATTCAAATCTTTACTTGAAGAAGAGACTAGGAGTATAGATGAAATATTCTACGATGTAGATGATAATTGTGGAAATATATTTGAAGGTACAGCAGTGTACAAGTATGAAAATACAAGTTTGAAGAATATTGATAAATTTGCATCAACAGATTCTGAATCTAATATTAATATTGAAAAATCTGCAGATATTGATGATGAAGCAGCTACTACTCTGTAGTAATTGCCAGAAAATTTTATATTTTAAAATAATGTATTGACGATTTCAAAAATATGATATATAATTTCGTAGTATACACATCAATAGAAACAAAGACAAAGATGGAGACAGTAAACTTTAAGCGATTTTACAGAGAATTGGGTTAGCTGAGAGCCAATAAGTTTAATAAAGTTGAAGATCACTCCTAAGTTGCAGGCTGAACGATTAAATCTAATAAGCTGTGCCGGGTAATTCCGTTAAAGATGCCAGAGTGCTAGGCAATTTTGTCTAGAATTAGGGTGGTAACGCGACTACAACTCGTCCCTTATATTT
This sequence comes from Metaclostridioides mangenotii, assembly GCF_018917235.1. GTDB lineage: Bacteria > Bacillota > Clostridia > Peptostreptococcales > Peptostreptococcaceae > Metaclostridioides. The sequence continues at coordinate 589,624 of NZ_JAHLOF010000001.1, read as the reverse complement.
TTATAAGGTGACGAGTTTTTTTAGTTTCAAAATATTATATTAAAAATAACAGAAAGGGTGATATATATGGCAAAATTTAAGCAACTATTTGACGGAACTGTAAGTCAGGCAGAAGAAAATGTATTTGATTACTGGCAAAACATGAACTTACTTGATAGAACACTAGAAAAGGGTGAAAATGATCCAAGTTACGTATTCTATGAGGGGCCTCCAACTGCTAACGGAAATCCTGGTGTACACCACGTTTTATCGAGAACTTTAAAAGACTCAATGTGTAGATACAAAACAATGAGTGGATACCAAGTAAAGAGAAAAGCAGGTTGGGATACTCATGGATTACCTGTTGAGATACAAGTTGAGAAAGAATTAGGATTAACAAGTAAACAACAAATTGAGGAATATGGAATAGCTGAATTCAACCAAAAATGTAGAGAGTCAGTTTTCTCTTTTGAGAAGCAATGGAGAAAAATGAGTGATAGAATGGCATTTGAAGTTGATTTAGATAATCCATATATCACACTTGAAAATGATTATATAGAAACAGTATGGTGGATACTAGATAAATTTAATAAAGAGGGTTATATATACGAAGGGCATAAAATACTTCCATACTGCCCAAGATGTGGAACAGGTCTTGCATCCCATGAGGTTGCTCAAGGATACAAAGAAATAAAAAATAATACATTAGTAGCAAAATTCAAGAGAAAAGATACTGAAAATGAGTATTTCTTAGCATGGACTACTACTCCTTGGACATTACCATCAAATGTAGCTTTAACAGTTAATCCTGACGTTGACTATATAAAAGCTAAAAAGAGTGAAGAAATATACTATGTAGCTAAAGCATTAGCAGATAAAGTTTTAGGTGAAGATTATGAAGTATTAGAGACTATGAAAGGTAAAGATTTAGAGTACATCGAGTATGAACAATTAATGCCTTTTGTAGAAGCAGACAAAAAAGCTTTCTTTGTAACATTAGGTGATTACGTCACAACAGAAGATGGTACTGGTATAGTTCATACAGCACCAGCTTTTGGAGAAGATGACTACAATGTAGGAAGAAAGTATGGTTTGCCAGTTTTACAACCAGTTGATGAAACAGGAAAATTTACATCAACTCCATGGGAAGGCAAATTTGTAATGGAAGATGGGCTAGACGTTGAAATAATTAAGTGGTTAGCAAAAGAAAATAAACTTCATAGTAAGGAGAAAGTTGAGCATAACTACCCTCACTGCTGGAGATGTCAAACTCCACTACTATACTATGCTAAGCCAAGCTGGTATATAGAGATGACAAAACTAAAAGATAAATTAATAGAAAACAACAATACAGTAGAATGGTATCCAGCATTCGTTGGAGAAAAGAGATTTGGTAACTGGTTAGAAAATCTAAATGACTGGGCAATATCTAGAAGTAGATATTGGGGGACTCCTTTCCCAATCTGGAGATGTGAGTGTGGTCATATAGAGTCAGTTGGATCAAGAGCAGAACTTGCTGAAAAAGCTGTAGAAGAAGTGGATGCTAAAACTATAGAACTACACAGACCATATGTTGATGATGTACATCTTAAATGTGACAAATGTGGGGGATCAATGACAAGGGTATCTGATGTTATAGATTGTTGGTTTGATAGTGGTTCAATGCCATTTGCACAACATCATTATCCATTTGAAAATAAAGAGAGATTTGAAGAATTATTCCCAGCGGACTTTATATCTGAAGGTATAGATCAAACTAGAGGATGGTTCTATTCATTATTAGCTATATCAACTTTTGTAATGGGTAAAGCACCTTACAAGAGAGTTCTAGTTCCTGACCTAGTATTGGATAAAGATGGTAAAAAAATGAGTAAGTCTAGAGGAAACACTGTAGATCCAATGCTACTGTTTGAAGAATATGGGGCAGATGCAGTAAGATTCTATCTACTTTATGTATCTCCACCATGGACACCAACTAAATTTGATAAAGAGGGATTAAAAGAAATCCAAAGCAAGTTTATAGGAACAATGAAGAATGTGTATAACTTCTTTACTTTATATGCAAATATGGATGAAGTTGACCCTAGTGAATTCTTCGTTGAATACAAAGATAGACCTGAATTAGACAGATGGATACTATCAAAATTCAACAACTTGTTAAAACAAGTAGAAAAGGATTTAGATATATTTGAATTAAATAAAGTTTTAAGAATGATGTTAGACTTTATAAATGATGATCTTTCTAACTGGTACATCAGAAGATCTAGAAGAAGATTCTGGGCTACTGAACTTACAGAAGATAAAAAAGCTGTTTATAATACAACTTACGAGTTGTTGACAGGTATATGCAAAATGATAGCTCCATTTGCACCATTCATGTCAGAAGAATTATTCAGAAACTTGACTGGAGAGGAATCGGTTCATCTAGCAAATTATCCAAGAGTGAATGATAGTTTAATAGATGTTAAATTAGAAGAAAAAATGGATTTAGCAAAAGATCTTGTAACTCTAGGAAGAGCTTCAAGAGAATCGGAAAAAATAAAAGTTCGTCAGCCACTTCAAAAAGTATTAGTTGACGGAAAATACGAAACTTTAATAGGAGATCTAGTAGATCTAATAAAAGAAGAGCTTAACGTTAAAGAAGTAGTATTTGAAAAAGATCTTGGAGAATTTATGAACTTTAGTTTAAAACCAAACTTTAAAGAAGTTGGTCCAGTGCTTGGAAGCAAAATAGGAGCTTTCACTAAAGCGTTAAATGGATTAGATGGACATGAAGTTGTAACAAAATTAGAAAATGGTGATAAATTAACTGCGGACTTAGACGGCGAAGCTTTTGAATTTGGAAAAGAAGCAGTTCTTACAAATATAACGGCCAAAGAAGGCTTCAATGTAGTTTTAGAAAATAATCTATTCGTTATATTAGATACTAAGATGACTGATGATTTAAAGAATGAAGGATTCGCAAGAGAGTTTGTATCTAAGGTACAACAACTTAGAAAGTCTAACGATTTTGAAGTACTTGACAATATAACTGTTGACTATTGCGCTGATGATGAAATAGCAGCAGCAGTGGAGAACTTTAAAGAATATATCAAATCTGAAACTCTTGCTTTAGAGTTAAACAGAGTAGACGATGAGTCAATTGAAAAACAAAATCTTAATGATCATATGACTGGTATAAAGGTTACTAGAAAATAAAAAATATTTATCATTTAAAAAGTCAGGAAACTTAAGTTTCCTGACTTTATTATTTTACATCACTTTAATTTGTTACTCATATATTAGCTTTAATTAACCAACTACACAGATTTCTTTTGGATGACTATTTAGTATTTCACATCCGTCTTCTGTAACTAATACTAGATCTTCTATTCTAACACCAAGATCTCCAGATAGATATATTCCAGGTTCTATTGAGAATATCATTCCTGGTTTAACCTCATCAGTGTTTATAGCAGAAACGTCACCTTTATCATGACATTCTAGTCCTATAGAGTGACCAGTTCTGTGAGTAAAGTACTCCCCATAACCTTTTTCTGTTATGTAGTCACGAGCAGCTGCATCTATATCACAGAATCTTACTCCTGGTTTGATTATAGCTTCAGCTCTTTTGTTAGCTTCAAGAACTATTTCAAATATCTCTCTACCTTTTTCTGGTATTTCTTTATAGAATACTGTTCTAGTCATATCAGCACAATAGTTGTCTTTAACACAACCTATATCTAATATTACAGTATCTCCAGGTTTAGGAAGATCATTTCCTGGCACTCCATGTGGGTTTGCTGCGTTTGCACCAAATCCTATTATTGGATCAAATGAGAATCCATCAGCTCCAAGATCTTCATATATTTTTGATAGTATACCAACTAATTGTTTTTCTGTACGGTCACCTGTTACAGCTTCTTTAAGCTTAGCCATACTTTGATCGTTTAATTTAGATGCAAGTCTCATTGCTTCTTTTTCTTCTTCATCTTTGAACATTCTAAGTGTGTCTATTATGTAAGAAGTGTTTATAAATTTACTTCCTCCACCTAATTCCATTAAGTTTAATAAGAATCTAGCTGGCCAGTTTTTATCAACACCCATAGGAGCATTCTTTTCTACTTCTTTAGTAATTATTTCTATAGGATTTTGATTGTCAGTAAAGTAAACGATTTCTATACCTAAATCTTGAGGTATTGGGAACAGTTCATTTATATATAATTTATGATTTCCATTCACGTTTAAGTAAAGTGATAGTAATCTTTCACCTGGATGAACTAATTCACCTGTTAAATAGTATATTGATGTTGGGTCACTCACTAGCATTTGTGTTAGATTGTCTTTTTTCATTTGTTCTAAAACTGCGTTTAATCTTTGAGTTTTCATATATTTATTCCTCCTAAGTATAATTAACCACACTTTAATTTTAGCACTAATATTATGAAAAAAGTATATATTTATAAAAAATATTATAATAAAATATAATTGTAATATTACGAATAATCTGATATAATTTCAGCTTAATTAATTATTTATATTAATATAATCACTATGATATATTAGTGTAAAAGGACTTCATTTTGGATAGAGGAAGAAGAGAGATGGAAGATTGAGCAATCTTGATTTTAGAGAAGTGAAATAATATATACATAATTTAAGTATAAGTTAAAGTAAATAGTGAAAAATATATACTAACATAGTAAAATAAAGTATATAAAACTATACAAATTATATCGTAGTTATTGTTTTTATCGTTGATAATACATAGATGATTAGCGGAGGAATTAAGAATATGAATACTGTGACAGTAAAAAATATAGTCTTTGGAGCTGGAAAGCCTAAAGTTTGTGTCCCAATAGTCGGAAGAAATTTACCATCATTAAAAGAAGAGGCAAAATTGCTAAAGAATCTTGAAGCAGATCTTATTGAATGGAGAGTCGATTTCTTTGAGGAAGTAACAAATATAGAGGAAGCTATTAAAGCGTTATTTGTGATAAAGAAAGAAATAGATGAGATACCGTTATTGTTTACCTTTAGAAGTGAAAAAGAAGGTGGTGAACAATGTATAGAAGATGAGTTCTACTTCAAATTATACGAAGAAATAATAAAAATAGGTGAAGTGGATATAATTGATATAGAGCTATTTAATGAAGAAGCTTCGTTAAAAAAATTAATAAAAAGTGCACATAGAAGTGGAGTAAAGGTAATTATATCTAACCATGATTTTGAAAAAACGCCATCTGAAGAAGAAATAATTTCAAGGCTTTGTAAAATGCAAAATTTAGGAGCCGACTTACCCAAAATTTCTGTTATGCCAAATAGCTCAGACGATGTTTTAACGCTTTTAGCAGCTACAAATACTATGAATAAAAAATTTGCTAAAAGACCTATAATAACCATGTCGATGGGGAGTTTAGGTGTGATAAGTAGGTTATCTGGTGAGGTATTTGGGTCTTGTATGACATTTGGATCAGCAAAGTTTATAAGTGCTCCAGGACAAGTCGATGTAAAAGAACTTATGGATATATTGGAAGTATTACATATTAACTAATATATAGTTGACAATTTAAACTCGAAAGCATATCATAAAAATATATAATCAAAAATTAATATATAATTCCTGAGAAGAGGAGTAGTAGTTAAATATAGTATCAATCCAGAAAGCAGAGAACGATGAGAGCTCGCAAGAATTATTTAATGAATGGACCTTAGAGGTATTAAGTGAACTTATATTGCATTAGTAAGTATAAAATTAGCTTAAATCGTAGCTGAGCGTTAAATCAGAACTAGAGAGGCATATATGTTATATGCAATTTAGGTGGTACCACGGATATATATCCGTCCTATTTATTTAGGGCGGATTTTTTAATTTTAAATATTTTAATATAAGCAAAAGATAAAAGAAAAAAGGAGATATATTTATATGAATACTATAGGAATTATTGGAGCAATGGATGAAGAAGTTAGCATACTTTTGGAACTTATGGAAGTCAAAAAAACAATAAATAAAGCTAGTTTAGAATTCAATCAAGGAGTTATAGAAGAAAGAGATGTTGTATTAGTTAAATGTGGAATAGGTAAAGTAAATGCGGCGTTATGTGCACAGATACTTATTAGTGAGTTTGGAGTAGATGCTGTTGTTAACACAGGAGTGGCTGGAGCTCTAAATGAACAGCTAGATGTGAATGACATTGTAATATCAACTGATGCAGTAGAACACGATTTTGATGCTATAGCGTATGACTATCCAAAGGGGGTTATACCTCGTATGGAGACTTCTGTATTTAAAGCTGATGAAAGATTAATTGAGGCAGCTTATAATTCATCTATAAACAGTACTAAACATAATGTCTTCAAAGGAAGAATTGCAACAGGGGATATATTTATAGCATCTAGAGAGTTAAAAGATTCAATAGTAAAAGATTTTGGAGCTTATTGCGGAGAGATGGAAGGTGGAGCAATAGCACATGTATGTTATTTAAACAACACACCATTTGTAATAATAAGAGCAATGTCTGATAAGGCTGATGATAGTGCAAATGTAACATATGACGAATTCGTAATAGAAGCAGCACATAACTCAAAAGATATAGTATTAAACATGTTAAAATCAATATAATTTAATAATAGAATTAGGAGGCGAAAATATGAGTGAAAAGAAAGTAATATTTAGTGGGGCTCAACCATCTGGAAAGATGACATTAGGAAATTATTTAGGAGCTATAAAAAACTGGACTCTACTTCAAGATGAGTATGATTGTTACTACAGTGTTGTTGACCTTCATGCTATTACAGTACCTCAAGAAGCTAAGACGTTGAGAGCAAATACTATGGAGCTTCTTGCTCAATATATAGCTTGTGGACTTGATCCTGAGAAGAATACAATATTTATACAATCACATGTAAAAGAGCATTTGGAACTTATGTGGGTTTTAAATACAATGACTTATATGGGTGAGCTTAACAGAATGACTCAATTTAAAGATAAATCTCAAAAAAATGAAGCTAATTTAAATGCTGGTTTGTTTACTTACCCGGTACTTATGGCGGCGGATATACTACTTTACCAGTCAGATTTGGTACCAGTAGGAGAGGATCAAAAGCAACACCTTGAGTTAGCACGTGATCTGGCCAATAGATTTAACAATAGATACTCACCTACTTTTGTTGTTCCTGAAGGATATACACCTAAAGAAGGAGCTAGAGTAATGAGCCTACAAGAACCTACTAAAAAGATGAGTAAGTCAGATGTAGATGAAAATGCATATATACTTTTAGCTGATGACGCGGATACTATAAGAAGAAAAATTAAAAAAAGCGTAACTGATTCTGTAGGTCTGGTAAACTACAGTAATGAACAACCAGGAATTAAAAATCTTATAGATATATATTCAAATTTAGCCGGAAAGTCATCTGATGAAATTGTAGCCATGTATGAAGGTAAAGGATATGGAGACTTTAAAAATGATGTAGCTGAAGTTGTGGTTGAATCGTTGAGACCAATAAGAGAAAAGTATATATACCTTTTAGATAATAAAGACTACCTTAAAGAAATATACACTATGGGGGCTGAGAAAGCTCAAAGAAAAGCAGTTAAAACCTTAAGAAAAGTTTACAAAAAAGTAGGTTTCACATCACTATAATATTAGTTTATTTTGATAATAAATCTTGATTTTTGTTTGTAATTCATTTTAATTGTAAAAAAGTTATTGTATTTTTAAGTTGTTTTCTCCACATACTACTCTATATTAGTAGGTTTAATTGTACAGACTGAACAAAATAATCTTTTAGAGGTGTGTTATGGATTTCAATAAATATAGAGTGGAATTAATAAAAGAAAAAGAGAAATTAAATAATTTAATAGGTAAGATGGGAGACAACACATTATTTGGGAATACGACTAAACATACAAGTGAGAAGTATTCGTCTGGTGAATTATCAAGTTACGATAACCATATAGGTGATTTAGGTACAGATATATTTATGCAAGATATGCAAAATAGTCTAATAACCCACGAAGAGGGAAGGTTGTATCAGATAGATAAAGCGCTAGACCGTATAGCAAGTGGGACATATGCTACTTGTGAAGAGTGTAGGAGCAGTATTGAAAAAGAAAGATTAGATATTATTCCAGAGACAAGTTTATGTAATAAATGTGCAAAAGAACTGGACAATTTTCCGGATGATAGAAGAGATTTAGATAAAAATTTAATAAACAAAAAACAACATTATTATTCTGAATACTTGAAGAATTTAACTGATTTAAATAAAACTAACGATTTAGAAGAATAAAGACTTTTCGTATGATACAATTGAATTAATAATAGAAAAAAATTACTAGGGGGACTGTACTAGTTAAGAAGGTTAAAACCTGACCCTTTGAACCTGTTAGTTAATACTAACGTATGAAAGTGAAAAATTATTCTGTAAGGAAAACGGTGAGAAATATATCATAGCTTTAGATTTAGAGTACTCTTTAGGATTGGAAAAAAATAAGAGGATATTCCATAAGGAATTCCTCTTTAATTTGAGTTATTTTGATGTGATTAATTTTTTTTTTTATATATTTATATAGATTTCTAATTAATTATTTATTTAGTAATGATTTATCTGGTGTCACAAGTATCTTAACTTGTTTTTTCTTATCAGGACCTGTCAATGTTCCAAATCCTTCGTCTACTATATCATCAAGATATACTTTTTTAGTTATATATCCATCTGCTTTAATTCTTCCATCATTCATTAATGCCATCGTTGCAGGAAATTCATGTCTGTACGCTAAGGTTCCAACTATTTTCTTTTCTGTAAATACTAACTCATTTGGATTAAAAGTTACATCGCCTTCCCAAATGCTTGTTATTACCATAGTTCCATTATATTTCAAACTATTAAGGCCTGTATCAAAACCGATTTTAGCACCTGTAGTTTCAAATGCAAAATCTACACCAACTCCACCAGTAAGTTTTTTGACTTCTTCAGCAATATCAACAACATTAGGATCGAGAACAACATCTGCACCAGCTCTTTTTGCATATTCTTGTCTTATTGATTTTCTCTGTAAAACTACTACTAATTTTGCTCCGGCAGATTTTAAACATTCAATAGTTGCAAGACCAATTGGACCTGAACCAAGTACAATAGCAGTATCTCCTACATTAAAATTAGCAATTCTTATAGAGTGCAAAGCTACAGCCATTGGTTCTATTAATGCTCCTTGCTCATAAGTCATGCTGTCTGGTAACTTATGTACATATTCTTCTGGAAATACAGTGTACTCAGCCAGTCCACCACCACTTCCACATAGCCCATGGAATCCTAGAGTAGAGCATAAGTTATATTTACCTTCTTTACAAGCAGGACATTCACCGCAAACTACCATAGGTTCTACAACAACTCTGTCTCCAGCTTTAAAGTTTTTTACACCATCTCCGATTTCGACGACTTCTCCTGAAAACTCATGTCCAAGAACTACTGGTGCTTCATTTTTACTTAAAGGATGTGGTTGACCAACTGGTATAAAAATTGGACCACCTAAAAATTCATGTAAGTCTGAACCACAAATTCCACACCACTTGACTTTGATTTTTACATTTCCTTTTGTAACTTTAGGTTCATCGATTTCTTCAACCCTAATATCATTTTTATTGTACCATAGCGCTGCCTTCATAGTAAAAATTACCTCCTAATTATAATGATTAAATATATAGTTAAATTTCTAACATATAATTAGAGCAAATCTTGTACCAAATATCATATTTCTAGAATTTACTTATTAATTAATTTAATTTTTTTATAGATAGTCAATTACAAACATCTAAAATTAGCAGATTTTATAAGTTATTTTATTAAAATATAATAAAAAAATAAGTTTTATAGAAAGTGATAAATTTATAAATTAACGATAAATCTCATTTTAATACATAATTATGTGATTCATTTTGAGATTATATTAAATATATTCTCATTTTGATACATAAAAATTAATCAACTTCTTCTGAATTTATTTCAAAAATGTTGTATTTTTTTAATTTTCTATAAATCGTAGCTCTACTTATACCTAATAATTCCGCAGATTTTAAAATATTTCCACCACAGCAATTAATAGCTTTTATTATATTTTCTTTCTCTAATATATTAAGAGGTATTATTTTCTCAGTATCATGTATTTGATCCTTTATGATTTCTTTTTCAATTGGTACGTTATCTAAAGACAGTAAAGAGATTATATCGCTCTCACTAGAATAATAGTCTCTCTCAATAGCATTTCTAAGCTCTCTTACATTTCCAGGCCAATCGTATTTTTTTAATTGATTTATATAATCGTTCTTTATAATCTTGTAGCCATGTTTATTTTTTATATTGAGATTATTTATAAAATATTTTGCTAAAAGTTCTATATCTTCTTTTCTATCTTTTAGTGGGATCGTTTTTATATTCATTACATTTAACCTATAATACAAGTCTTCTCTAAAAGTTTTATTAGAAATTTCTTCTCTTAAATTTTTATTTGTTGCTCCTATTATTCTAACATCTAATTTTTTTTCATAATTCCCGCCGACTCTAACAATAGTATTATTGTCTAATACTCTTAATAATTTAGACTGCATATCTAATGGTAGCTCACCTAGTTCATCTAAGAAAATAGTTCCACCATCTGCAAGTTCAAACTTACCAGGATGACCTTCTTTAGCAGCTCCAGTGAAAGCTCCTTTATTGTAACCAAAAAGTTCACTCTCCATTAATTCTCTTGGAATAGATGCGCAGTTTATAGCTACAAAAGGACCATTACATCTATCGCTATAGTTATGTATTGATTGAGCAATTAACTCTTTACCAGTTCCACTAGCTCCTTCAATTAATATATTACAATCACTGGAGGAGGCTTTTTTAGCAAAAGTTATCATAGCTTTCATTTTATAGTTATCGGTAATGATATCTTTAAAATTGTAAGTAGCATTATAACCGACTACCTTACTTACAAACTTATGTACAGATTTACTTTCTCTAAAAGTTATAACTAAACCCATAAACTTACTGTTTACATTCATAGGTACTACATTTAAGATACATCTAATTATCTTTGTTTTTAGATGAAAATCACACTCTATACTATTGAAATGTTCTTTGCTATTTTCAATAATATAATCAAAGTTCAAATTTTTTAAAACTTTTTTAATATCTAATTTTAAAATTTTTTCTTGGTCTATACTTAGTATACTTTCCGCTCTATTATTAACTCTTTTAATTTTGAATTTATCATCTATAACGATCATACCTTCTACTATAGAATCAAATGTTATATTTAATAAATTATAAGACATAACAAGCTCTAATTGTTTTTCTATAGATTTTGCAGCTGCAATTACAATTCCAAGAGTATGTAAATGAGCATCTTTATATATACCAGACATATTAATACATCCTAAGATATTTCCATCATTATCATGAATTGGTGCAGATGAACATGTCCATGAATGCTGTTTAACCCCATAGTGCTCAGCACCAATAGTTTGAATAGGTTCGTTTAAATACAGGCATGTACCAATTGCATTAGTACCAACTGCCATTTCCGACCATAAAGCGCCTTTAGTAAAATTTAATACTTCAGCTTTTTTTAAAATATCATCGTCTCCTATTACTTCTAATATATATCCTTTATTATCAGTAAGAAATAGAGCAAAACCTGAACCGGATATAGCTTTGTATAAACTTTCCATTATTGGTTGTGCAGCAGATACTAAATCAATATTCTCTTTTATTTTAATATCCACAGGAACTTTATATTCCTCGATTCCACCGCCATTCATGTAATCAACGTTATATTCTTTACATCTTAACCAAGAATCTTTAATACTTTTTTTAATAGTATCATCAATTTTACCTAAATTTACAAAATCTCTCCAAGCTTTAATATCTAATTCCTTACATTTATTCATAACATCACCCTTACTCTATAATTATATAAATAAAAGTTTCTGAAACTTCTATTGAAGTTATCACTTTAAGTATACCATAAAAATTTAATACTCATTAATGACAGTCTAGATGATATGAAGTATAATAATGTACATGTACAAATTCATATCGATATGGTTTTTTGTATAGTATAATGTTATTTGGACAATTAATATGTAGGAGGAAGAAGTATTGATATATGCGTTAATTATAATAGTACTTTTAGGTATAGATCAGATTTCGAAGTTGTTAGTATTAAAACATTTACAAAATGTAGCTACAATACCAATAATAAACAATATTTTTCATCTGACGTATGTTGAAAATAGAGGCGCAGCGTTTGGTATGTTGCAAAATAATCAAATGATATTTGTGGTAATCGCTTCAATAGCCTCAATTTTTGGGATATACTACTTATGCACTAAAAAGATTCATATAGTTGGTAAAATAGGTATAATGCTTTTGATATCGGGAGCTATAGGGAACCTTATAGATAGATTGAGACTTGGATTTGTTGTAGATTTTCTAGATTTTAGAATAATATGGCAGTATGTATTTAATATAGCTGATGTATTTGTAGTTGTTGGAACTATTTTGGTGTGTATTTATATATTGTTTTTTGAAAGCAAAGAGAAGGTGAAGTGATGGAAGAATTTAAAAGCTTTATTGTTGAAGATTTTGATGGAGAGAGATTGGATGTTTATATCTCTAATAAATTTCCAAAATTCTCAAGAAGTGCAATTCAAAAAATAGTAAAAAACGAAAAGGTTAAAGTAAATGGAAAGACAGAAAAACCTAGATATATAGTTAAAATTGGTGATACTATTGAAATAGAAATTCCAAAATCAGCAAAAATAGAAATAGTCGCTCAAAATATACCGCTTAATATAGTTTACGAAGATAATGATTTATTAATCGTAAATAAAGATCAAGGTATGGTGGTACATCCGGGTGCTGGAAATTATGAGAATACACTAGTTAATGCACTTTTATTTCATACAAATGGAAAACTTTCTACGATAAATGATGAAGATACAAGGCCAGGAATAATCCATAGAATAGATAAAGATACATCTGGATTATTGATGGTAGCAAAAAATGATGCAGCTCATGTATTTTTAGCAGATCAATTAAAAGAACATACAACTAAGAGAGAATACCAATTTATATGTCATGGTGTTGTTGAAGAAGATGTAATAACAGTTGATAGGCCAATTGGAAGAAATCCAAAAGATAGACTAAAAATGGCTGTAGTCGAAGGTGGAAAAAATGCAGTGACTCATTTTGAGGTTATTAAAAGATTTGATAAGTTTACTCATATGAAAGCTAGACTAGAAACAGGTAGGACACATCAGATTAGAGTTCATGCAAAATTTATAAAACATCCACTTTTAGGGGATAGTGTTTATGGGAATAAAAAAGAAAAATTTAAACTAAATGGACAAATCCTTCATGCAAAAAAATTAGGATTTATACATCCTACAACTAAGGAGTATATGGAGTTTGATTCTGAGCTTCCTGATTATTTTAATGATATACTTTTAAAGTTAAAATCTATATAGATTAAATCTAAATAAAAATACATTGAAAGATGTTAAAAATTGTTGTATACTTTAATAAATAAATAAATAAATATATAATTTAATAAATAGTAGTAAACTTTAGAAGACTTTAAATGATACAGAGATATCATAAGCCTGTGGAAGAGTACTGTATTTTTTTCGATGTTTCGGAGAATATTATAACTTCTTGTCTTATGATAAGGGGTTTTTTTATGTTTACAGAGATTTTAAGAAGTTAATATTTACAAAATAAAAAGAAAATAAAAAGAAAGGGGATTTGTCATAAAAAATCTGTTTTTTAACAGGGTTATGGCAATAAAAGTATTATGATAGAAAAAGCATTATTAATGGACGAAAAAGCTATGGCAAGAGCTATTACTAGAGTGAGCCATGAGATTATTGAGAGAAACAAGGGTGTAGAAGACGTTGTACTAGTGGGAGTAAAAACTAGAGGAGTACCTATCGCTAATAGAATTGCAAAAAAAATTAATCAAATTGAAGGTTTTGGGGTAAATACAGGATTTATAGATATAACACTTTATAGAGACGATCTTGAAAAAGTGGACATTGAACCTATTGTAAAAGGATCGTTCTTTGATTTCGACATTAATGGAAAAATTGTAGTGTTAGTAGATGATGTTCTTTACACAGGCAGAACTGTTAGAGCAGCGCTCGACGCATTGGTTGATATAGGGAGACCTAATGCAATACAGCTCGCAGTATTAGTTGATAGAGGACATAGAGAACTACCTATAAGAGCTGATTTTGTAGGGAAGAACGTTCCAACATCAAAACAGGAAATAATATCTGTTAAGTTAGTTGAAACAGATGGGGAAGATTCAGTTACTATTAACGAAAACGAGTAATTTTATAATTTAGACAAATTTATTTTACATCTGGAGGTTTTTATGAAAAAGTTAATAATGTCGATTCAACATTTATTTGCAATGTTTGGTGCAACAGTTTTAGTTCCTATACTTACAGGATTTAATCCGGCGACTGCAATATTTTGTGCAGGAGTTGGAACATTGATATTTCACTTTTGTACTAAGAAGAAAGTTCCTGTATTTTTAGGGTCAAGTTTTGCATTTATACCAGTAATAATAGCAACAAAAGAAGCATACGGAGGAGATTTAGCGTATGCTCAAGGAGGAATAATAGTAGCAGGTTTGATCTATATACTTCTATCTGTAATAGTTAAACTAGTAGGGGTTGATAAAATCAAAAGATATTTTCCTGCTCAAGTAACAGGATCTATGATAGTAGTAATAGGTTTAAATTTACTACCAACAGCTTTTAATATGGCATCTGAACAATATTTGGTTGCATTTATAACACTTGCAATAGCAATTATCATAAATAAATTTGGTAAAGGATTTATTAAACAACTAGGAATTTTAATAGCTGTATTTTCAGGGTATGGAATATGCATTGCACTTGGACTAATAGATTTCACTAAAATAACTCAAGCCAGCTTATTTGCACTACCTCAATTTACAATGCCAAAGTTTGGGCTTGAAGCAATAGTAATAATTGCACCAGTTACATTAGCCGTTGTCATGGAACATATAGGAGATATAACTACTAATGGTATGGTTGTAGGAAAGAATTTTATAGAAGATCCAGGATTAAACAGAACTCTTTTAGGAGATGGACTTGCTTCTTTAGTAGCAGGATTTTTAGGAGGACCAGCTAACACAACTTATGGAGAAAATACAGCAGTACTAGCAATAACTAAAAATTACGATCCATCTTTATTAAGATTAACTGCAGTATTAGCAATTATTTTATCATGCGTTGGAAAGTTCGGAGGATTTTTACAAAGTATACCAGGATCAGTAATGGGCGGGGTAAGTATAATGCTTTTCTCTATGATAACATACGTAGGTATAAAAACTATAAGAGATAATTCTCGCGTTGAGAAGAAATCAAATATGGTAGTAATACTTACAGTATTAGTTATTGGTCTAGGTACAACTTATTTGGCTAATAAAGGAATACAAATAGGAATACCTATAACTAGTTCTGTTAAAATCACTGGTTTAAGTTTAGCTGCGATATTAGGTATATTGGTAAATAGGGTAGTAAACAATAGTGATTTTGGTAATGATCAAGGTGAAGAAAACTTAGAGGATGCTGTGAACGTAATTAACTTGTAAATGAAATATAAATTAAATTTATTAGACTTATATTGTATCTTTTGATATAATGTCTTTGAAAACAAATACGTGTAAAGAAAGGGTAAGGAACTAAGGATATGAGAATATAATTTATTCAAATTAATTTAAAGCATATAAATTTTAAAATCTACTTGTATAGATTAGATTTTGTGATGCTTAAATTAAGGAGAGTAAGTTATTTCATAATAGCTTAGTTTGTGTACCCTTTTTTGGTGTATCTCTCTTTATATTTAAGTATCGATAAGGAGGGATTTTTTTGTTATTAAGTATAAATAACTTAAAAAAAAGTTATGGTGATAGAATTATTTTAGATATAGATACTTTCAAAGTTTTTGAAGGCGATAGAATAGGATTAGTTGGAGCTAATGGTGAAGGTAAGAGTACTCTTTTAAAGTCGGTTATTGGTGAAATAGAAATAGATGAAGGAAGAATATATTTAGATAACAGCTATTCCTATATTTCTCAACTGGATAATGATTTTGATATTTGTGAAGATAGTAAAGTAAAGAGCTTATTAAATGCTCCAAATAATTTTAGAGAAACTCTTTCAGGCGGTGAAAAAACTAAGCTAAAGATTGCTCAAGCCCTAAAAGTTGATTGCAAACTTATTATAGCAGATGAACCTACTGCAAATATAGATACAAAGAGTGTAACAGTTCTTGAAGATATGTTGAAAAACTTTAAGGGAGCAATGATTTTAGTTTCTCATGATAGAGGATTTTTAAATAAATTATGTAATAAAATTGCCGAACTTAAAGGTGGAAAATTAAAGATTTATAATGGCAACTATTCAGAGTATTTGCATCAAAAAGAATTAGAAAAAGACAGAGAGCAATTTGAGTATCAAAGTTATATAAATGAAAAAAATAGACTAGAAAAAGCTATTTTAGGAAAGTCAAATATGAGTAAAAAAATCAAAAAAACTCCAAAGAGAATGGGAAATTCTGAAGCAAGACTTCATAAAATGGGAGGACAACAGCAAAAGAAAAAAATAGACAATAGTTTAAAAGCGATTCAAAGTAGAATAGAGCATCTTGAAGTCAAGCATAAACCAACTGAAGATAAAGAAATAAAAATTATTATAAAAGACGGTATGGAGGTCATTGGAAAAAATATTTTAGAAGTAAGAGATTTGTATTTAGATACAGATGGAAAAAGATTACTAGATCAAACATCGTTTAAAATTAAAAGGGACAGTAAAGTAGCGCTTATTGGGGAGAATGGTTCGGGAAAAACAACTCTGTTAAAAGAAATTGTAAAAAACAATAATGAAAATTTAAAGATAAATCCAAGAGTTGTAATAGGATTTTTTGATCAGGAACAGAAGATTTTAGACGAAAAAGAAAGTATTTTAGAAAATATTAAATCAAAGTCGTCCTATGATGAAACTTTTATAAGAATAAATTTAAATTTATTTGGATTTTCAAAAGATGATATTTATAAAAAAGTTGAAAAGTTAAGTGGTGGGGAAAAGGTTAAGGTATCTTTATGTAAGATTATATTGGAGGACAACAACTTTTTGGTATTGGATGAACCCACAAATTATCTTGATATAATATCTATTGAAGCATTAGAAAAAGCTTTAAAAAGTACAAATAAAACTATACTTATAGTATCTCATGATAGAGATTTTATTTCTCATACATGTGATACTATACTCGAGATAAAAAATAAGAAAATTGAAGTTCATAATTCTAGTTTTGAAGTTAAAATTAAAAACAATGAAAAAACTAAGGAAGACTTTATAAGTCAAGATAAACATAGCGACGAGATATTAATTCTTCAAAATAAATTAAGTTATTTAATTTCTAAAATATCAATAGAAAATGATGAAAAAATTAAAGAAAAACTTGAAGATGAATATAGTGATCTCGTAAAAAAGCTTAATAATTTGAAAAATATTAACTAAAGCCATTAAATGTAGTCAAATTGAATTTTAGATTCATTTTAAAATCAATTTGAAATAAAAATAGAAGGGACAGTCTCTAGACTATCCCTTCTGATTTTAAGCAGTTAATTACTTTTAATCATCTTTTGGTTTTAATTTTGCAACCATTTCTTCAGTTGGTGTTACATATATAGTACTATTTGTCTCATAAATGACCATTCCGGGTTTTGATCCACTTGGTTTTTTTACATTTTTCTTTTTAGTGTAATCCACTGGTACTTTTGACGACATCTTTGACTTACTAAAATAAGCAGCTAGCATAGCTCCTTCGTAGATTGTTTCATCACTTACTTCTGTACCTGCACATTTAATAATAACATGTGAACCAGGGATATTTTTAGTATGCAACCAGATATCATCGTAGTCAGCGATTCTAAGAGTTAAATGATCGTTTTGCTTGTTATTTTTTCCAACAAAAATAGTAGTTCCATCGGATGATAAAAATTTATGTGGCATTGTAGTAAGAGTAGTCTCTTTTTTAGGTTTAGCTTTTCCCTGAACTTTTGCATATCCAAGTTTTACCAACTCTTCTCGTATATCCTGTAGTTCATCCATATTTTCACAGTTATCTATACTTAGAAGTATGTTTTCTAGATAATCTATTTCCTCTTCATTTATATCCATTTGATGAGTTATTTCTTTTTTAGCTGTTTTAAGTTTGTTGTACTTTTTAAAGTACTTCTGACTATTTTCAGATGGTGTAAGATTTTCATTTAGAGAAATTTTTATATTCGAGTAATCGGAGGTGTAAAAGTTCTGAACTTCAATCTCTTTCATACCTTTTTTTATCATATATATATAGGCGGTTAAAAGTTCACCTTTTAACTTAAATTCATCAGCATGTTCTGATTCTAAAAGTTCTTCATGTTGTTTTTTTTGTTTATTATAAAGTCTATCGAGCTTAATAGTAATACTTTTTCTAAGGTCGGATGCACGTTGATGGATTCTATCTTTTACATCCCTAGTTTGGTAGTAGTTTTCAAGGATTTCAGATACACTTTCATTATAAATTGAATCTAAATCTTTGTATATTGTTAAATTGACACAACTAAAATCTAAATACTTATCTATACTTCTATCCACAATTATTGAAGGATGAAAATTATTTTTAGATATATCCTTAAAGAGTTTTTCGAATTCAATATACAATCTTGAGATGTCCTCGTCTGTTAAATCAAAGGTATTTATTTTAGGGTCTACACTAGATCTAAAGCAAATTTCCTTGGCAATAATTGGACTTATACCTAAAAATTTAGTATAAATACCTTTGAAAACAGGGCCATCATATGTTTTAATATTTTCTATAAAAACTTCACTACTTAATTTATCAAGTGGATTGATTTTATCCTGTGCAGGTGGAAGCTCATAAGTAAGTCCGGGTAGTATTTGGCGTACTCTACTTACACTCACTGGAACTCTCTTTGCAGAATCGAAAATTTTACTGTTTTCAGATTGTACAAGAATTATATTGCTATGTCTTCCCATTATTTCTACAATAATATCTTTTGTAGATTTTTCTTTTAGTTCGTCCAAAGATTCTACGCTTATCTTTATTATTCTTTCAAATCCAATTTGTGAAACTTTTGTAATAGTACCGCCCTGTATGTGTTTTCTAAATAACATACAAAATACAGGTGCTTTTTTAGGGTTTTGCTTTTTATAATTATTTGCGATGTAAACTCTTGGGTTTGATGCACTAGCACTGAGCACCAATTTATAGTTGTTTGGATTATTTCTTATATTTAAAATAATTTCATCGTTTTCTGGTTGTGATATTTTATCAACTTTTCCACCAACTAATTTTGATGATAATTCGTCAACGATAGAATGTATAACTAAGCCATCTAAAGCCATAAAACTCACTCCTTTCATATTGCTTATAGCCAATAAACTAATTATACTAAAAACAGTAGGAAATAGAAACTTATATTTAGACTTGAGTATATGTAATATTTTGCAATTATTACTGTTAATATGCTTGTACAAGAGGTATAATATAGTATTAGGAATAAATTATAATAAGGAGCGATATTATGAAATTCTGGAAGTTACATGGAATAGGAAATGATTTTATTGCAATTGATGGACGGTTTGATGGAATAGATCAAGCAGATTATTCTATGCTTGCAAAAAAAGTATGCAATAGAAGATTTTCAGTCGGAGCAGATGGTCTATTGATAGTAAAAAATACTGATAAGGCCGATATAGAAATGGTATACTATAATACTGACGGATCTCGTGGAGAAATGTGTGGAAATGGACTTAGATGTTTCTGTAAATATGTGTATGACAATAGTATACTTAGAAAAGATGAATTCAGTGTATTTACTCTTGATGGAATAAAAAATGTAGTTTTAAATACAGACAGTGGAAATATAAATTCTATAAAGGTAAATATGGGAATAGGAAGCTTTTTAGCTAATGATGTTCCTGTACTTACTGATAAGAAAATGTTCGTAGAGGAAGAAGTTGAAATTTTAGGTAGAAAGCTAAAAGCTACCTCAATTCTCATGGGTGTACCTCACACTGTTATATTAGTTGATGAACTAGATGTAGATTTTACAAAAAAATACGGAAAAGAAATAGAAGTTAATAATCTGTATCCTAACAAGACAAATGTAAATTTCGTAAAAGTAGAAGATAAGTACAATATATCTGTAAGAACTTGGGAGAGAGGTTGTGGATATACGCTAGGCTGTGGTACGGGTATGACAGCGTCAGCCATGGTATGCAACTATCTAGGTAAAGTAGAAAAAAGTGTAAATGTAACTTCTGAAGGTGGAACGGTAAAGATAGATATAGAGGACTCATTGTATATGACTGGTCCTGCAGTAAAAATATGTGAAGGATTTCTGGAGGTTTAAATATGGCTATTAGTATGACTGGCTTTGGAAGAGGCGAGTATAAAGATGACAATTACTACTTTTTAGTTGAGTGTAAAACTATAAATCATAAGTATGCAGATATAAATATAAGAATGCCAAGAAAGATATTATTTTTAGAAGAAAAAGTTAGAAACTCTGTAAAAAACTACATCAGAAGAGGTAGGGCAGATATCTATATAAAATTTGAAGTAATCGGAAACGAAGATATAAGTTTAAAACTAGATGAAGATTTAGCTGCACAGTATGTGGATATACTAAAAAGAATAAAAGATAAATTCGATTTATCTGATGATATTAGTGTTATGAGTGTGGCTAAGTTTCCTGATGTGGTTTCGACAGAAGAAAAAGAAGAAGATGAAGATCTTATTTGGTCAAAATTAAACGAGGCTATTGAAGAGTCTTTTACCAGACTAAAAGAGATGAGAACAGAAGAAGGGAACAAACTAGCTGAAGATATAGTAATGAGATGTGATTATTTAAGTAAATACATCGAAGAAATAGAAGGATTCTCAGATAGAGTTGTTGAGGATTACAGAGAAAAACTTAATACAAGAATAAGTGACTTAGTGGAAGATCCGAGTGTAATAGATGAAAGTAGATTAGCTCAAGAAGTAGCAATATACGCAGATAAGAGTAGTATCACAGAGGAAATAGTTAGATTTAAAAGTCATATTGATCAATTAAAAAAGACAGTTATAAAAAATGAATCAATAGGTAGAAAGATAGATTTTTTAATTCAAGAGATGAATAGAGAAACAAATACAATAGGTTCTAAATCATCTGATTTAAATATTACTAATTTAGTAGTAGAAGTAAAAAGCGAATTAGAAAAAATTAGAGAACAGATACAAAATATTGAGTAAAATAATGATATAATTTAGTTATATAATGTTTTAATTAGAAGGGAATTAAGTAAATGTTTAAGAGAAAGGGACTTTTGCTAGTTGTATCAGGACCATCAGGTGCTGGTAAAGGAACGATTTGTAAGGAGCTGCTTAAAGCAAATGAAGATATTAAGCTTTCAGTTTCAGCTACTACTAGAAAACCTAGAGTTGGAGAGGTAGAGGGAATTAATTATTACTTTGTGAAGAAAGAAAAGTTTCAGGACTTGATATCCGCTAATGAATTTTTAGAGTATGCACAAATTTATGATAATTTTTATGGAACTCCTAAGTCGACTATTATAGAAAGCTTAAATAATGGACAAGATGTATTATTAGAGATAGAAATGCAAGGAGCGATGCAGGTAAAAAAAGTTTATCCTGATGGAGTATTTATATTTACTCTTCCGCCTTCACTTGAAGAATTAAAAAACAGAATAGTGGGAAGGGGCACTGAAACTGAAGAAGAGATTGAGAAAAGATTTGGGTGTGCTTTTGAAGAAATCAAACTAATAGAGGATTATGACTACTTTATATTTAATAAAGATATTGACACATCTGTTAAAGAGATAGAAAATATAATAGCATGTGAAAAAAATAGAGTTAAAAGATACAAAGATATTATTTTAGAGAAATTTAAGGAGGAATTATAATTATGTTAAAACCATCTATCAACGAAGTTCTTGAGAGAATTGACAATAGATATTTCTTAGTGGGAACAGTAGCAAAGAGATCTAGAAATTTAATCGACGGTGCAGAGCCGCTTGTACCGACAAAAGATAGAGAAAAGCCAGTAAGCGTAGCTACAAGAGAAGTTGCCGACGGACTTATGACTTACAGATTACTAACTGAAGAAGAAATTGAAATAGAAGAAGCTAGACATTACGAAGAACAACATCAACATTTAAGGGAAGAAGAGTAATATGTTAAATGGTAAGACTGTTGTTTTAGGAGTAAGCGGTGGTATTGCAGTATATAAAGCATGTGATCTAGTAAGTAAACTAAAAAAAATAGGTTTAAATGTTCACGTAATAATGACGAAAGCTGCTGCGGAGTTTGTTTCGCCATTGACGTTTCAGTCGTTAAGCCAAAACTATGTAGTATCAGATATGTTCGTAGAACCAAAGACTTGGGATGTTGAACATATATCTTTAGCTAAAAAAGCCGATTTATTTTTGATAGTTCCAGCAACTGCAAATATAATAGGAAAAATCGCAAACGGTATATCTGATGATATGCTTACAACTACAGTTATGGCAACAAAAGCACCAGTTTTAATAGCTCCAGCTATGAATACAAATATGTACGAAAATGTTATTGTACAAAATAATATAGAGTTTTTACAAAGTCGTGGATACAATTTTGTGGAGCCAGATAGCGGAAGATTAGCATGTGGAGATATAGGAGCAGGTAAACTTGCCAATGTCGATACTATTTTAGATAGGATTGTAGATTTATTAAATGTAGAGCAGGATCTAAAAGGTCAAAAGATTGTCGTTACTGCTGGTCCTACAGTAGAGAGAATAGATCCGGTAAGATTCTTATCGAATAGATCTACTGGTAAGATGGGTTACTCAATAGCATCAGAAGCGGCTAAAAGAGGTGCTGATGTAACTTTAATATCAGGTCCCACAAATCTAAAAGTTCCAACCGGGCTATCAAAATATGTCCAAATCGAATCAGCTGATGAATTATATGAAGCTATGGTAGATAATTTCGATGAAAATAGAGTATTTATTCAAAGTGCTGCTGTGGCTGATTATAGACCAAATGAATACTCAGATAAAAAAATAAAAAAAAGCGACAATGATCTAGTTATAAATTTAGGGAGAAATAAAGATATCGCATACGAAATAGGAAAAAATAAGAAAGACAAGGTTTTAGTTGCATTTGCAGCTGAGACTAACGACTTAATTGAGCACGCTAAGGGTAAAATAACTAAAAAGAATCTAGATTTTATTGTAGCCAACGATTTAACTCAAAAAGGTGCT
Organism: Metaclostridioides mangenotii; assembly: GCF_018917235.1. GTDB lineage: Bacteria > Bacillota > Clostridia > Peptostreptococcales > Peptostreptococcaceae > Metaclostridioides. The sequence goes on along the minus strand of NZ_JAHLOF010000001.1, from coordinate 566,261 downwards.
GGTTTTAAAGCTGATACTAATATAGTTAAGATAATAGATAAAAAAGGTAGCATAGAAGAATATCCCAAGATGAAAAAAGAGGAAGTTGCAAATATAATTTTAGATAAAGTAAAAAATATTTTATAGATATGCAATAAATTTGTGCGGTATAAATTCCAACTTAAGAATTTATATCGCTTTTTTATGTTCTATTAGGAGATATCAAGAAATATGCTTTTGGAATTAAAGGTCAATGAATTATAAGATTTTTATTTAAAAATGCGGCAATAATATTTAAAATATATTGCAAACTGTCTTTTTAGGTAAAATAAATATGCCTATACATAGATAGATTACTTTTTTTGGTGTAAAATAAATACTAGGTATAAAAAAGGTATAAGGAGAGGGATTAGAATTGGCTAGTTACGTTGAGGTTGTTGTTAGAAGTAATTCTACGTACACTGATAACCTTTTTACATATCAAATCCCTGATTATTTTGATGGCAAAATAGAAGTAGGTCACAGAGTACTTGTTCCATTTGGTAGAGGGAATAAACCTGTAGAAGCATTTGTTTTCAAACTAATTGATAAATTTGATGAAGGTTTCAAAGTTAAGGATATTGTTGAAATACTAGATGAAAGTCCTATATTTAGAGAAGAAGATATAGAGTTAGTTACCTGGATGAAAAACAGATATTTGTGCACTTATATAGATTGTATAAACTTAATATATCCTAAGGGGTATAAGCTTGACAATTATAAGGTTATCATAAGAGGAGATAAATTAAAATATATCGGAACGAGCCTCGAGAAAGAAATTTTAGCAGAATTAAAACAAGACGAAAGAGAAATAGTAAAAAAACTATTTTATAGTAAAGGAAAAGTCAAGGTCGATAAGTTAAACTATATACAAAATATAAATAACGTAATAAATAGGCTTGAAAAAAAGGAGTATATAAAACTAATCTGGGAATATGATGACAGAGAAAATGAAAAAAAGGTATGCTACGCATCGCTTTGTTTCAAATATGATGAACTTGATGAATATACTGAAGCTAACAAACTAAGAATAGGAAAAAGTCAGAAGAAGATAATTGATTTTTTAAGTGACAATGATGATGTAGAGATAAATGATTTAATAGACTTACTCGGGGTATCAAGACAGAGTATAAGTACATTAGGGACAAAAGGAATTTTAAAATTAGAATTCAAGCCTTATTATAGGGAGCCTGACTTTAATTTCAAATCAGAGCACAAGAGAGTTGACTTAAATGAAGAACAACTAAATGCTGTAAATAAAGTTACGTCTGAGATGTTTGTTGATGATAAAAAACCTTACTTAATCCATGGAATAACCGGAAGTGGAAAAACAGAAGTATATATGGAAATAATAGACCATGCACTCAGCCAAGGTCTAAGCAGTATATTACTAGTTCCTGAGATATCTTTAACACCTCAGACAATAGCAAGATTAAAAAACAGATTTGGTCCTATCGTAGGAGTTTACCATAGTAAGTTATCTGAAGGTGAGAGGCACGATGTATACAAAGCTATAAAAGCTGGTAAAGTAAGAATACTTATAGGAGCTAGATCTGCATTGTTCGCACCTTTTGATAATTTAGGAGCGATTATTATAGATGAATTTCATGAAACTTCATATAAAGCTGAGAACAATCCCAAATTTAGTGCTATAGAAGTTGCTAGGTATATGTCTATAAAAAATAATGTTACTTTAGTACTTGGGTCTGCTACGCCATCTGTTGAGGAGTATTACAGAGCAAAGTCAGGAGAATACAATTTAATTGAAATAAACAATAGAGCAAACAATAAGCCTCTTCCTAAAATAGGTGTAGTTGATATGAAGAAAGAGCTAGATGCTGGAAATACAAGTATATTTAGTAATGAGCTTATAAGTGAACTTAAAAAAACTATAAGAAATGGTAATCAGGCGATATTATTTTTAAATAGAAGAGGGTATGCTAATTTTGTGTCTTGTAGAAAATGTGGATACGTTTTTAAGTGTAATGACTGTGATATATCTTTGACTTATCACAAGTATAATAATTCAGGAGTATGTCATTATTGTGGTTACGAAACTGCTATTCCTAAGACATGCCCAGAGTGCGGAAATGAGAATATAAAACCTTTTGGAACAGGTACACAAAAGATAGAAGAAGAGTTAAAAACGATTCTACCAGATGTGAAAACTCTTAGAATGGACAAAGATACTACGTCTAAAAAGGGTTCACTTGAAAAGATGCTGAACAAATTCAAAGATAAGGAAGCGGATATATTAATTGGCACTCAGATGTTAAGTAAGGGTCTTGATTTTGAAAATGTAACCCTTGTTGGTATTTTATCTGCTGATATGATTTTAAACTTTCCTGATTTTAAAAGTTTTGAAACTACTTTTCAATTAATAACACAGGTTTCAGGAAGGGCAGGTAGGTCAGACAAAGAAGGAAAAGTGGTGCTTCAGACTTATGATACAGATCATTACGCTATAAGACATGCAATTAACTACGATTATGAAAGTTTTTATAATGATGAAGTAAAAATAAGAAAAGCATTTGGATACACACCTTTCAGTAATATGATGAGAGTGGTCGTAAGCGGTGAAAATGAAGTTGTTGTAAAAAAGGGTATCGACAATTTACACAGTTCGCTGGTATATTTACTAAAAGAAAGAGGCATAGATAAATTTGATTTTATATTAGGACCAAATCCGTGTTCTATATCGAAAATTAAGCAAAATTACAGATGGCAGATATTATTTAAAGATGACAATATTGAAATTAATCTGTTAAAGGGTATAATAAAGTATATATGCATTACAAAGAGAGATTTTGTCTTTGATAAAAAAGTAAATGTTTCAATTGACATAAATCCAAATACAATACTATAAAAGTTATGTAGTGGTATATTTAATAGCTAAATTAATTATATTTAGTTATTTATAAATTTTATTTAAAATTAGAGCTGAAGTGTTTAAAAACATGTAGCGACTTTATATATAGTTTAGAGGAGGAAGAAAGATGGCACTTAGAAGAATTGCGCAAATAGGAGAAGAAGTACTAAGGAAAAAATCTAGAAAAGTTGAAAAAATAGATGATAGAATAATACAATTATTAGATGATATGGCAGAAACAATGTATGAAGCTGAGGGTGTAGGTCTGGCGGCACCACAAGTTGGGATTCTAAAAAGAATAATTGTTATTGATATAGGAGAAGGCCTTATAGAACTAATAAATCCTGAAATAATTGAGTTTTCAGGTGAACAAATTGATTCTGAAGGATGTTTAAGTGTTGATGGAGAATCAGGAGAAGTTAAAAGACCTAACTATGTTAAGGTGAGAGGGCTTAATAGAGATGGAGTCGAAGTTGAGTACGAAGCTGAAGACTTCTTAGCAAGGGCGTTCTGTCATGAGACGGACCATTTAGAAGGAGTCTTATTTGTAGATAAAATAGAAAAATAATAGGAGCTGATATTTATGAAGATTGTTTTTATGGGAACACCAGAAATAGCAGTCCCATGTTTAGAAAAATTGATAGAAGAAAATCACGAAATTGTAGGTGTTGTAACTCGTACGGATAAACCCAAAGGTAGAGGGAAAAAACTAGCTATGCCACCTGTAAAGGAGATTGCAGTAAAGAACGATATAAATGTTTATCAGCCAAAGAGAGCTAGAGATGAGGATTTTATAAATGAGATAAGAGTATTATCTCCGGATCTGATTATAGTAGTAGCTTATGGACAAATACTTCCAAAAGAGATATTAGAAATCCCTAAATACGGATGTGTTAATGTACACGTTTCTCTACTACCAAAATACAGAGGATCTGCACCAATTAACTGGGTAATAATAAATGGAGAAGAAAAAACTGGAGTCTCTACTATGTACATGGATGAAGGGTTAGATACAGGAGATATAATTTTACAAAAAGAAATAGATTTAAATGATGAGATTACTGCTGGCGAGTTACATGATAAGATAATGTACCTGGGAGCAGACTTACTTAAAGATACAGTAAATATGATAGAAAGTGGCAATGCTCCGAGAGCTAAGCAAGTAGATTCTGAGTCATCTTATGCTCCAATAATGGATAAAAGCTTAGGTAAAATAGATTTTTCTAAATCTGCTAAAGAAATACACAATTTAGTAAGAGGGGTGAATCCTTGGCCTAGTGCTTATACGAATTATGATGGCGAGACGATGAAAGTTTGGAAGACTAAAATCACTGTAGAAGACAGTACAAAAGAGCCTGGAACGATAATTGAGGTTAATAAAGACGGTATAAAAGTCTGTACTAAGGATAAAATTATACTTTTAGAAGAGATTCAAATGCCAAATAAAAAGAGAGTATTAGTTGGAGAATATATAAAAGGTAACACAATAAAAACTGGGGTAGTGTTAGACTAGGTGAGATTATGACTGAGATAAAGAAATACTCAGCAAGTATATGTATTCTAATTATATTACTTGGTGTTCTTGTAGGAGTTGTAGATTTATTTGTGACTAGTTACAACGATATATTTTCAAAATTACTTATAGCTTTATTCGTTACTATCGTGGGAATTATTGTTTTTTCAACGATTGTCACTTATTTCGTTGTAATGGACAAAAAAGTAAACTCAAATATTATGAAAATCAACTTTAAAATTGTAAATTTACTATTTCCTATTGTTACATATATAGCTTCTATGCTTAAAATATCGAAAGATGAAATGAGAAGGGTATATATCAAGCTCAACAATGAATATATATACAGTGGTAAATATAATTTTGATGCAGAGGATATAATAATACTTATACCTCACTGTGTTCAAAATAATTCATGTAAATTAAAGATAACTAATGATATAGATAACTGCAATAGATGTGGTCTTTGTAGTGTAAATGACTTAGTTGAATTAAAAAATAAACAAAATGTAAAAGTGTTTGTTGCTACAGGAGGTACTTTGGCTAGAAAAATAATAGTAGATAATAAACCAAAGGCAGTTATTGCTGTAGCTTGTGAGAGAGATCTTACATCAGGTGTTCAGGATGTAAGTAAAATGCCGGTATTAGGGGTATTTAACAAAAGGCCAAATGGACCTTGTTTTAATACTGGTATAGATATAGAAGATGTTGAAAATGCAATTAAGTTTCTGAGGGGAAACGTTTGGTTTTAAGCACAGTGAATATCGATTAAAATTCATTAGGAGAGTGTTATAAAAATGTATTATGGATTAGACCCAACAATGGTTATATTAATACCAGCTTTACTATTCACTATGTATGCTCAATTTAAAGTTAGTTCAACTACTAATAAATATTTAAAAGTGCGTGCTTACAGTGGATATACTGGGGAGCAAGTAGCTAAAAGAATACTTAGTGTAAATGGTTTAAACAATGTAAACGTTGAGCCAATAGGAGGACATTTGAGTGATCACTACGATCCTAGAAGAAAAACTGTGAGATTATCTCAAGATGTTTACTATGGTAATTCGATAACTTCGATTTCAGTTGCGGCTCATGAGTGTGGTCACGCTATACAACATGCCCGCGGATATGTGCCATTAAATATTAGAAGTTCATTAGTTCCGGTGGTTAACTTTGCATCTAATATTTCTTGGATTTTGATATTAATAGGATTTATTACAACTGGTCCGTTTTTAAAATTTGGTATAATTCTTTTTTCGTTAACAGTTTTGTTCCAATTAGTGACTCTACCAGTTGAATTTAATGCTTCAAGTAGGGCGGTAACACAGCTAGCAACTCTTGGGATAGTAGATGAAGGTGAGAAGAGACAAAGTAGAAAAGTTTTAACAGCTGCGGCTCTTACTTATGTTGCAGCAGCATTAACAGCAGCACTACAATTACTTAGATTAGTATTAATAGCACAGAGAAGGAACGATTAATAGAAAATTTACAATTATTTTAGGCTGAAAATATCAATTTACTTTTGGCGAGTATATAAACTCGTAATGTCAGTTATGAGATATTTTCAGCTTAATTTATTTTTACAAACTTGAGGAGAAAAATTTATGAACGCAAGAGAGTTTGCATTTAAAGTGATATGCGATATAGAAACAAATAAAAATTATTCAAATATCTCAATTAATAAGCATTTCAAAAATATCGATATAAAAAATGCAGAACGTGGTTTTGCTACAGAACTTATCTATGGTGTAGTAGAGAATAAATACTACCTAGACTATATAATCAATAAACTTTCAAAGATAAAAGTAAAGAAAATGTCTACATTTGTTAAGACTATAATAAGAATGGGAACCTATCAAATATTATTTTTAGATAGCATTTCTGACTATGCAGCTGTGGACGAATCAGTAAAGCTAGCCAAAAAATACGATAAAAGATCATCAGGGTTCGTTAATGCTATTTTGAGAAATGAAATTAGAAACAAAGAAACTATAAAAAATATCGAAGAAAAAGATAAAGCAAAAGCCCTTTCTATTAAATATTCATATAATCAATGGATGATAGAATCTTGGATAGAAAGATTCGGTATAGATTTTACTGAAGAGTTATTAGAAGAGAACAGTAAAAAACCTAATATTTACATAAGAGTAAATACCATTAAAATTAGTAGAGATGAGCTTATAGAAAAACTAGTTAAGTTAGGTATAGAATGTAGTAAAGTAAACAATATAGAAGAAGCAATAGAAGTTAAAAACTTAAAAAATATTGAAAATAATGAATTATTTAATCAAGGATTATTTACAATTCAAGATATTAGTTCTATGATAGTAGGGAAAACAATTAATCCTAAGGAAAACTCTCTTGTGCTTGATGTATGTAGTGCTCCAGGTGGGAAAACTACACATATAGCAACCGTTATGAAAAATACTGGTAAAGTAGTTGCGAGAGATGTTTTTAAACATAAATTAAAACTTATAAAATCTACAGTTGATCGATTGGGATTAAGTAATGTGGATATTGAAGAATATGATGCACTTAAGTTTGATGAAGAAAGTGTTGAAAAATTTGACTATGTACTTACAGATGTACCTTGTTCAGGTCTTGGTATAGTAAGAAGAAAACCTGAAATAAAGTATAAAGAAAAAGTAGATTTAAAAGAGCTGCCAATAATTCAAAGGAATATCTTAGATAATTCTTCTAAATATGTGAAAGTTGGTGGTACACTTGTTTATAGTACATGTACAATACAGGATGAGGAAAATATAGATGTTGTAGAAGCATTTTTAAAGGATAACAGCAATTTTAGGTTAGATACTATAGATTCAGTAGATATAGACAAGGAAGAGCAAAGCAGTGGAGTATTAAAGATTTATCCAAATATACATGGAATGGATGGATTTTTTATAGCAAAATTAGTGAGAGTAAGGTAGTGATGTGGTGGAAGAGAAAAAAATAGCACTGAAAAATTTTACTGAATATGAAATAAAAGAGTACATGAAAGAAATTGGTGAGAAGCCATTTAGAGGAAGTCAGATTTTTTCGTGGATTTATAAGGGTGCAGAAAGCTTTGAGGATATGAAAAATATTCCCAAATCTTTACGAGAAAAATTAGATAAAAGTGCTTATATAGGTACTTTAGAGCAGGAATTAAAGTTAGAATCTAAAATAGACGGTACAAAAAAATATTTGTTTTTATTGCCAGACGGAAATATAATAGAAACAGTGATGATGGACTACGGAGATAGGATAACAGTATGTGTATCTAATCAAGTTGGGTGTAGGATGGGATGTAATTTCTGTGCATCTACTATTGACGGTCTAGTAAGAAATCTTGAACCTTGGGAGATTTTAGACCAGATTTTGCAGGTTCAAAAAGATACAGGTAAGAGAGTTTCTAACATAGTAATGATGGGAAGTGGAGAACCACTAGATAATTTTGAAAACTCAAAAAAATTCTTAAAGATAGTCAATGAAGAGAATGGATTAAATTTAGGGTATAGACATATAACTTTATCAACATGTGGTATTGTACCTAAGATTTATGATCTTGCTGATTTAGAAATTCCGATAAATCTTGCAATATCTCTCCATTCGCCATATGATAGTATTAGAAAAGATATAATGCCTGTTGCAAAAACTTACACTATTGATGAAATTATCAAGGCTTGTCGTTACTATATTAAAAAGACAAATAGAAGGATCACTTTTGAGTACTCCTTGATAAAAGGCGTAAACGATTCTGAGAAAGAAGCTGAAGCACTAGCTAAGCTACTTAAAGGTATGTTATGCCATGTAAATCTTATTCCAATAAATAAAGTTGATGAAAGGGAATATGAAAAGCCGGATAAAGTGTATATTTACAAATTTAGAGATAATTTAGAAAAACACAATATACCTGCCACTGTTAGGATCTCAAGAGGGTCTGATATAAGTGGTGCTTGTGGTCAGTTGAGGAGAAAATATAAGTGATAACAAGGAGGAAATCGTATGGATTATAGTTGTGCCTCCCATATAGGAAAAATAAGAAAGAACAATGAAGATTACTGTGAGGGAGAAATTATAGAAACAGAGTTTGGACCAATTGGAATATTTGCAATAGCTGATGGTATGGGCGGCCATAACAAAGGTGAAGTTGCGAGTAAATTAGCTGTTTCAAATATCATAAAATTTCTAAAAGAAAATCTATTGCAGAGAGAAAGCATAAAAATTGACTATATAGATGATGTCTTAAAACAAGCTTATAATAATGTAAATACGATTATACACAATAAATCTAAAGAATCTTTGGAATTTGATGGTATGGGTACAACACTAGTTACTGCAATAATCTACAATAGCAATATATATGTTGCTAACGTAGGTGACAGCAGATGCTATTTGTTACACGACAGAAAATTTGATAAAATAACAATAGATCACTCTGTAGTAGAAGAATTAATTATGGCAAATGTTATTACAGAAGAAGAAGCTAAAACCCATCCTCAGAGAAATCGTATAACTCGTGCTGTTGGCACAGATGATATGGTTGTAGTAGATATTTTTAAGAAGAAGCTTAGAGAAGGAGATTTTATTCTCATGGCTACAGATGGGTTAACAGGATTTGTAAGTGACAATGAAATTAGATGTACAATTATTGAAAATAAAGATGAAGAGATAGATGAATTAAGTGCAAGATTAATTAATATGGCAAACGACGTTTCTGGTAAAGATAATATTTCTGTTATCTTAATAAGAGTATAATTAGGACGGTGGTAATGTGGGAGAAACAGTTTTAGGAAATAGATATGAAATCATCAGAAAAATTGGCGACGGGGGAATGGCTTTTGTTTACGAAGCTAAAGATAAGTTGCTAAATAGAACCGTAGCTCTTAAGGTCCTTAGACCAGAGTTTGTTGATGATGAAGAATTTTTAACGAAATTTAAGAGAGAAGCTGAAGCAGTAGCTAGCTTATCTCATCCAAATATAGTAAATGTATATGATGTAGGAGAAGATGGTAAGGTACACTATATTGTCATGGAGTTTGTTGATGGTCAAAATCTAAAGGAAATCATTCAAAACGAAGGAACATTAGATGAATACACTGCCTTAGACATCACTAAACAAATTGCATTAGCTCTTGGTGCTGCCCATAAAAAAGGGATTATACATAGAGATATAAAACCGCATAATATACTTATATCAAATGAAGGTAGAGTAGTTAAAGTAGCAGACTTTGGTATTGCAAAGGCTGTATCGAATACTACTGTAACAAATATTGGTAGTGTAATAGGTTCTGTTCACTACTTTTCACCTGAACAAGCTAAAGGTAAGTTTGTTACAAACAGTGCAGATTTATATTCATTAGGTATTGTTTTATACGAGATGCTTTTAGGTAAGGTTCCTTTTAGAGGGGATAGCCCTATTTCAATAGCCCTACAACATATAAACGATGATATTGAATTTACTGCGGATGAAAAGGTTAGTATACCTCAAAGTGTAAGAACTTTGATAAAAAAATTAACAGAGAAGTCAGCTTCGGACAGATATCAAACTGCTGAAGAATTAATTGAAGATATAGAATACATTGAGAAAAATATAGATCTAGATTTTATAAAAGAGTACAATGATTTTGAGACTAAGAAGATTGATCCTAATATATTAAACTTAGAGAATAAATCGGTGTCAGATAAATTGAATCCGACTCCTATTCCTGATTTGGAAGATGACTATGATGATGAGTATGAAGAGGAAGACGAAGATGATTATGAAGATGACGATGAAGATTATGAAGAGGAAAGCAGAAGATCAAAGAGAAGAGAAAGAAAAAAGAATAAGAAAAAGAAAAAGAAGGATAGTCCAAAGACTAGGAGAAGACTAAAGGTTGTAGCCGTATTACTACTTATAGTACTTATGGCTCAATTTGCTCTAGCGTATAACTTTCTTATAAAACCAGCACTTGGGGGAGGAGATTCGGTAGCACCAAATCTCGTAAATATGACACTAGATGAAGCTAGGACAGAGTTAGACAAACTAGGTGTAAGCATTAAGGTTAAGGGAAGTGAGAACAGTGATGATGTTGAAGAAGACTGTATAATATCACAGACTCCGCCAGCAGGAACCAAATTAGATAAGGGTGATGAAGTCGCTGTAATAATTAGTAAGGGTCCAGATAGTATATCGGTTCCAGATGTCGTAGGACTCACTCTAAGTGATGCTAAAGAAGCCCTTAAGGAATCAAATCTAAAACTGGGAACAGTTAAATACGAGTACAGTAATTCCGAAAAAGAGGGTACAGTACTAAGTCAAAGTCCAAGATCAGGATCATCTAGTATAAAAGAGGGAGATAGAATAAACTTAGTTGTAAGTAAAAAGTCAGAAGAATCTAATGTTGTAGATCCTGAAGATAATAAAACTGACGAAGATAACACTACTCAGCCACCAGTTACAGATGATGGAAACAGTAACAATAGTGGAACAGGAAACAACAACAATAGTGGAACAGGAAACAACAACAACAATAATGGAACAGGAAACAACAACAATAATGGAACAGGAAACAATAACAATAATGGAACAGGAAACAACAACAATAATGGAGATGGATCAGGATCAAGTGGATCAGGATCAGGCGGTACTGGAGGCTCAGGTGGAACAGGTACCGGAGGTTCAGGAAACACAGGCTCAGGTGGATCAGGGACTGGTGGAGCTGGAACTGATACTGAATAAGTCTTAGCATAAATAAAAGTTTTTGTTAGATCTAATTTTATATAAATTGATAGTACAATTTGAGTATTTTTAAACTAATAAAGAATCAGAAATACTAATTATTTTGAAGTATAACTAAAGGAAATACACGTATATTAGGGCTGTCTCAATTAATTGAGATAGCCTCAATTTTTTGAAATGTATATAATTTAAGATCAAATATTTAATGAGGTGATATTGATGGATAAAAATAAAACTGTTTTAATCACAGGATCTTCTAGAGGTATTGGAAGTAATATGGCAGAAAAATTTGCTAAAGAAGGATACAATGTTTTAATAAACTACAATAAATCTAAAGAAAATGCAGAGGAACTTTATAATAAATTAAAATCGGAGGGCCTTTCTGTAGAAGCGTTTAAAGCTGATGTAAGTAAGCGAGATGAAGTTGAGGCAATGTTTGAATATTGTTTAAAAGAATTTGGTGATTTAGATATACTTATTAATAACGCTGGTGTTGCAAAAGGAATGTTATTTACAGATGTAACTGATGAAGATTGGGACAACCTAATGAACGTTAATCTAAAAGGCGTGTATCTTTGTACACAAACTGCTCTTAAACATATGATTTCTGAAAAAAAGGGTAAAATAATAAACATCTCATCAATATGGGGAATTGCTGGAGGTTCTTTTGAAGTTCATTATTCCGCTTCTAAAGCTGGTATAATAGGACTTACTAAAGCTCTTGCAAAAGAAGTAGGACCGTCTAATATACAGGTGAATTGTATAGCACCTGGTGCTATTGTTACAGATATGTTGGAACAAGTAAACAGTGATGATCTTGAGTTGTTCAGGCAAGAAACTCCTTTAATGAAACTAGGAAAACCAGAAGATATATCCAATTGTGCATTGTTTTTGGCATCAGATAAGGCAGATTTCTTTACAGGACAAGTATTAAGTCCAAATGGTGGAATTGTTATTTAGATAAATATATATTAAAATTATATATATTAAAGAAAATAGTAGTTTTGTGAAATTTCTATTTAAAATAATATGTTTTATTTTTTAGAATAGGATTCGATTAAGTATACAAATATAAGAATGGGAGGTATTTAATGTTAAAGGGACAAATTGTAAAAGGAATAAGTGGTTTTTATTACGTAGATACAGATAAGGGGCTTTATGAATGCAAGGCTAGGGGAATACTTAGAAAAGATAAGATTACTCCTCTAGTTGGTGATAGAGTAATGATAAATGTTCTTGATGAGATTGAAAAAAAAGGTGTTGTTGAGGAAATAGAAGAAAGAGAGTCAGAGCTTATTAGGCCACCAATTGCAAATGTAGATAAAGCTTTAATTATATTTGCAATAAAAAACCCAAACTTAAATTTATCCCTTTTAGATAGATTTTTGGTTCTTTCAGAGAGAGAAAGATTAGAAACTGTGATAGTCTTAACTAAGGTAGACCTTGATATCGAGTATTCATTTGAGAATATGAAAAATGTATATGAAAAATGTGGATATGAGGTAATACCTGTAAGCAACGTCGATAATTTAAATATTGATAAAGTAAAAGAAGAATTAAAGGGTAGTGTAACAGTGTTTGCAGGTCCATCTGGAGTTGGTAAATCAAGTCTATTAAATGAGATAGATGAAAATTTTAAACTTCAAACTGGGGAAGTAAGTAATAAGATAAAAAGAGGAAAACACACTACAAGACATGCAGAATTATTTAAACTTAAATTTGGAGGTATGGTAGCGGATACCCCTGGTTTTAGTTCTCTATCTGTGGACGAAATCGAAGAAGAGGAACTAAAAGAATATTTCATAGAGTTTGATGAGTTTAGTACCTGTAAGTTTGGAAATAAATGTATACACGAAAATGAACCAAAATGTGGAGTAAAAGAAGCTGTAGAAAATGAAGATATATCTAAAGAAAGGTATAATAGTTACTTACAACTTCTAGGAGAAATTAGAGAATATAACAGTAGGAGGTATTAATATAATATGATTAAATTAGCGCCGTCGATTTTATCGGCTGATTTTGCAAGATTACTTGAGGATGTAAAGAAGGTTGAAAAAGCAGGTTGTGAATACTTACACATAGATGTAATGGATGGACATTTTGTGCCTAACATAACTCTAGGTCCAGCTATAGTAAAAAGTTTAAGAAAAGACGTGAATATGGTGTTTGACGCCCATCTTATGATCGAAAACCCGGATATGTACATAAAAGATTTTGTGGATGCAGGTTGTGATATCATAACTGTACATCAAGAAGCTTGTGTACATCTTCACAGAACAATACAAAATATAAAATCATATGGAATTAAAGCAGGTGTATCATTAAATCCTGCTACTCCAATAGAAAGTATCAAGCATATACTAGAAGATGTTGATATGGTATTATTAATGTCGGTCAACCCAGGTTTTGGAGGGCAGTCATTTATACCATGTGTACTCGACAAAATAAAAGAACTAAAGAGCATAATAAAGGAAAAAGGGTTAAATATTGATATAGAAGTTGACGGTGGAGTTAAAAGTTCTAATATAGGTGATGTAGTGGCTGCTGGAGCTAATATATTAGTTGCGGGGTCTGCAATATTTGGTAGTGACAGTATAGAAAGCGCTGTTAAATCGCTAAGAGAAAATGCTACAAAAAGTAAGGCGAATTTAATATGAAAATATGTATAATACTAAATGGTAAAATAGATAATTACAAAAAAACTAAAAAAGTTATTTTAGATGAAAAATACGACTGTACAATTTGTTCTGATGGAGGGGCAAATCATGCGTACGAAATGGATATAATCCCAGATTATATTCTTGGGGATTTAGATTCAATAAATCTAGATAGAATAGATTATTATAAAGATGCTGGAGTATCATTTAAAAAGTTTCCAACTAAAAAGGATGAAACTGATACTGAGTTATGTATCTATTTAGCTAAGACACTTGGAGCAGATCAAATAGATTTTTTTGGATCTCTTGGCGGAAGAATAGATCATACGATGGCGAATATTAAGTTACTTTACTATACAAAAGAGTACGGAATATATTCAAGAATTCTATCGACTAAGGAAGATATATACTTGCTTGAAGACGGAGAGATGGAATTGCATGGTAACAGAGGCGATACAATATCTGTAGTAGCGGCTAAAGGTGATGCAGTAGGGGTCACTTTATTAGACTTAGAGTATCCTCTTGACAGGTATTATATGAAGTATTCAAAACCTATAGGGATATCTAATGTAATGCTTAAAGATACGTGTAGGATTATAGTTGAGAAAGGTTGTCTGTTGGTAATCAGAAATAAATAGTATATAGAGGGATGGGAATGTAGGCGACATTTGCAGCCTTTAGTCCAAGCTGAAGGGGCCGAATTTCATCCCTGCTATATCTCTACCTAAGCAAATCAACAATACCTAGATATCTTCATTAACTATAAATAATAAACTATTCAGTATAAACGTTTATAGCATCTCTAAGGAACTCAGCAAGCCCAGGTTGCTCTTTATCATAATAAGCAGTAAATCTATCATCATCTACATACATCTGAGCTAAGCCTCTATGTGCTTCCTTAGAATAGCCATTCCATGTAAACCCTAGCCATCTTCTGTGTAAGTCACAAACATCTTGAGCTAAAGGGGAGCTTGGATCGCCAGTTTTATATGCCTTATTAAGCTTTTTAAGGATTTCCTGACTCATTTCTTCCATAACACGGAAATCCTCCTCTAACATGCCTTTAAACTTTTTATATGACTCATCTATAGTCTTGTCACCATATTTTTCTCGTATCTCGTCACCATATTTTTTATCATTTTCATTTAGAAGTTTATCTTTAAATCCTTCAAATTTTTCGTTATCATTCATTTTTATCTTACCCTCTTTTAATTTTATAGTTTTTCCAACATTAGTAATCAAAAGTTCTATTTGCTTTTTCTTTTCTAATAATTTTTTTTGGTGGTCTTTAAGTGCACCTAATTCGTTAAACTCACTCGAGTTTATTATATCTTTAATACTATCTAATTTTAATCCTAGCTCTCTGTAAAATAGAATTTGCTGAAGCTTATTAACTTCTTTCTCACCGTAAATCCTATAACCGGAAGAATTAACTCTATTTGGTTTTAATAGATCGATTTCATCATAAAATCTTAGAGTTCTAGAACTAATGCCGGCTAATTTTGATAGTTTGTTAACTGTGTACTCCATAAAGCACCCCTTTCTGAATATTAATCTTATTGTTTACCTATGTTAATTTCAAATATACACCTTTACGTTAGGTAAAGGTCAATAGTTTATTAAATAATCTTATAAATATAATGAAAAGAAACTAAAATTAAATAAAAATGGAATAAAGACAATTCTTATAGAATAAGTTTTATATATAGAAAGGTTTATGTACTTAATCTATGTGGAGGTGTGTAATGAGAAACAACAACAAATCTAAGGTTTTAATAGGCATGCTTTGTTTATCTATAGGTGTAGCTACTATTTTATCATTAGTATTACCTGGTTGGATTTGGTCGACACTTACTGCATTGATACTTATTGGATGTGGAGCGCTATTATTTTTTTGTTAGTTGATTTTTACTATATAGTCTGGGGTGATTGTCGGTGAAAATAGTTACAATTAGATTACCGAGATGGATATCTAATATAATACTTAGATTTATGAGAAAATTTAAAAGAAAATAAAACAAAAAAGCCTACTTTCGGAAGTAGGCTTTTATAGTAAGTCAATTTTGACTTATGCTCTTTCAACTTTACCAGAACGTAGACATCTAGTACAAACTTTTACTCTTCTAGGAGTTCCATCTATTAGAGCTCTTACATTTCTTAAGTTAGCTGACCATGTTCTTTTATTGTGTTTATTTGAATGTGTTACTTGGTGTCCTGATACTCTACCTTTACCACATACACTACATACTTTTGCCATTTGTGTACACCTCCTTAAATGATAACTATTTAGAGACTAAAAACATATTTATATTATCATAAATAGCGAAGACTTTCAATAGAAATATATATATTTACGTAACATATATTGAAGAAATTCTAATTATCATATAAAATTATATATATATTTTCTTTTAAAGTAAATATGTTTAGCATAAAAAATTGTACCAAATTATAAAATTATTTACCACAGTTTTAACGAAAGGTTTAAAAGAGAAGAAAGGTTTAAATTATTCTTTATTTATAGTATGATATGATTATATTTTCCAATACAATTGGAAGAATAAAGAATAAACAAAAAATTTAAGGGGGTTAAAGTATGAATGCTATAACTAACCAATACGGATATATAAAAATAGATAATCAAGTGATCGCTCAGATAGCGTACAGAGCCGCTATGGAAAGTTACGGTCTTGTAGGACTTGCTTTTAAATCAAAAGGAATAGTGGAACTTCTAAAAGGTGAAAATGCTACTAAAGGTGTAAGAGTAGAGGAAATAGAAGAAGATACCATTGCAATAGAGCTTTATGTTATAATACAATACGGTACAAATATATCTACAGTTGCCAACAACATAATAGAAAGAGTTAAATATGTTGTAGAAACTAATACTAACTTAAAAGTAAGTAGAATTGATATTAATGTACAAGGTATCAGAGTTAAGTAATTTCGCGGGAGGAAGAATATGATTCAATATATAGATGGAAAAAAGCTTAGAGAGATGTTTATTTCAGGTGCAAACAATCTCCAAAATCACAAAGATTTAGTTGACAAGCTGAATGTTTTCCCAGTTCCAGATGGTGATACAGGTACAAATATGTCACTTACTATTTCTTATGCCATACAAGAGCTGTCTAAAGTAGCAAATGACGATATAACAGATATAGGTAAGTCTCTTTCTAAAGGTTCTCTTATGGGAGCTAGAGGAAACTCAGGGGTAATCCTATCTCAGATAATAAGAGGTATAGCTAAATCAATAGAAGGGAAAGAGAGGCTCTCTACTCAAGATTTAGCGAAAGCATTTAAAAATGGTTCTGATACTGCTTATAAGGCAGTAATAAAACCAATTGAAGGTACAATTCTAACTGTTGTTAGAGAGAGTGGGGAGTATGCTGTTAAATTAGCTTCCAGAGAAAAAGATATTGTTAGATTTATGTCTTTAGTTGTAAAAGAATCAAATGCTTCGCTTAGTAGAACTCCAGACCTTCTTAAAAATTTAAAAGACGCTGGTGTTGTGGACTCTGGGGGTAAAGGGCTTGTATGTATATATGAAGGTATGTACCAGACTTTACTTGGAAAATCAATAACTAAAAGTGATAAGACTACTGAGGTAGTTACAGGTATACCTCAGCATAATAAAAACATTTCTAGTGATGATATTAAATTCCAGTATTGTACAGAATTTATACTAGAAAGCGATAAAGTAGAAGATACAAAAATAAGAGATATTATGTTAAACTACGGTGATAGTTTGGCTGTAGTTGGTGATGATGGGGTTATAAAAGTACACGTTCATACAAATGATCCTGGAAACGTCTTACAAGAAGCACTTCAGTATGGACAACTTCTTACTATAAAGATTGAAAACATGAAATTACAACATGAAAATACTCTACTTGAAATAGGTAAAGAAGAACAAGGACAAGTTAGTGCTACAGCAGAAGAAAAGGACTTCGGATTTATAGCGACTTCTATGGGAGAAGGTTTAGCAAAAATATTTAAAGATTTTGGTGTGGATCACGTAATCGAAGGCGGCCAAACTATGAATCCTTCTACAGAGGATTTTATGAAGGCTATAGAAAAAATAAATGCTAAAAATATATTCATACTTCCAAATAATGGAAATATTATTATGGCCGCAAATCAAGCAAAGGAACTTAGTGAAAAAAATATTATAGTACTACCGACTAAAAACACTCCACAAGGTTTTTCAGCTTTAGTAAGCTTTAACGGAGAAGCAAGCGCCGAGGAAAATGAAGAATCTATGTTAGAAGCTTTAAAAGCTGTTAAATCAGGTCAAGTTACATTTGCTGTTAGAGATACAGTTATGAACGGTATAGATGTCAAAGAAGGCAATATTATCGGAATAGCTGAAGGAGATTTACTTGCAGCAGGGGATGATGTAGAAGAAACTACTGTAAGACTTATAGATGACTTGGTAGATGAAGACACTGCAATAATAACTTTATTTTATGGAGAAGATGTTACTGAAAGCCAAGCTTCTGATTTAGGTAACGTATTAGAAGCAAAATATGAAGATATAGATATTGAGCTATATTATGGTGGACAGCCTCTTTATTACTATTTAATTTCAGTTGAATAATGATATTATAAGTCCTGTATAATCAGATTACTTTTTTAAGTTGGGTTATACAGGATTTTTTTATAGTAGGTGATAGTGTGAATAATTTAAAAAAAGACGTGCAATTTATCAAGGGAATCGGGCCTCAAAGGGCATCAAAACTTGCAAAACTAGGAGTATTCACTCTTAAGGAGTTACTATATTATTTTCCGAGAACCTTTGAAGATAGAAACAATATTAAGAAAATTGCTCAATTAGAAGACGATGAAAAAGTTACTATTAAAGCGATTATATCGAGTGTAAATACATTTAGCCCGAGAAAGGGAATGACGATAACTAATATACATGTTAAGGATGAATCTGGACATGCTAGATTATCTTTTTTTAATAGAGGTTATATAAAAAATACATATAAAGTAGGAGACAGTATCTTAGCATTCGGAAAAGTAAAAATTAGAAATGATAAAATTGAGCTTAATAATTGTGAAATTGAGTATCTTACAAATTCTCCAAAACAAACTGGGAGATTAATGCCAGTTTATCCTCTCACATATGGTGTTTCTAACAAAGATGTGATGAATATGATAAATACAGCTCTTGAGTCAGAGGAATTAGAGATTGAGGAGTATATGCCACGTTCAATACTTGAAAAGTACAATCTTTGTGGTATAAAATATGCAATTAAAAATATACATACTCCTAAAAGTAAAGAGTCTCTAAAAGTAGCACTATATAGAATAATTTTTGAAGAATTATTAATTCTACAGCTTGGTTTATTCATGTTTAAAAGCGGCAGAAGTGAATCAAAAGGAATTCAGTTTAATAGCCAAGATGGGATAAAAGAGATTATAGATTCGCTTGCATTTAAATTAACTAAAGCGCAAGCAAATTCTTTAAATGAGATAATTTTGGATATGGAATCTGATAAAGTGATGAACAGATTAGTACAAGGGGATGTAGGTAGTGGTAAAACTATTGTGGCAATGCTAGCTCTTGCAAACTGCGTATTAAACGGTTACCAAGGGGCAATAATGGCACCTACTGAGATTTTAGCACATCAGCACTACATATCTTTTAATGAAGTATTAAGTAATTTCGGTATAAAAAGTGAGCTTTTAGTGGGAAGTTTAACTAAAAAGCAAAAAGAGAATGTTTTAGAAAGAGTAAAAAATAAGGAAATTGATATATTAATAGGGACACATGCTTTAATAGAGGATAAGGTTGAATTTGATAATATTGGTTTAGTTGTAACTGATGAACAGCACCGCTTTGGGGTTATGCAGAGGGGTAAGCTCTCATTAAAAGGTGATAATCCTGATGTATTAGTTATGACTGCGACACCTATTCCTAGAACTCTAGCTCTTATACTTTACGGAGATTTAGACATATCTATAATAGATGAATTACCTCCTGGTAGAAAGCCTATTAAGACTATTGCAATAGAACAGAAAAAAAGAGATTCCGCTTATAATACTTTAGTTAGAGATGAGGTTATAAAGGGTAGACAGGTCTATATTGTTTGTCCCCTAGTAGAAGAAAGTGAGGCTATTGAAGCTCAGTCTGCTGTAGAACTAGTTGAAGATTTGAGGATAAACTACTTTGATGATTTAAAGTTAGGACTTATTCATGGAAAGATGAAGGCAAGTGAAAAAGATAGTGTAATGAGTGAATTCAAAGAAGGAAATATAGATATACTTGTTTCTACTACAGTAATAGAAGTTGGAGTAAATGTACCTAATGCCACTTTGATGATTATAGAAAATGCCGAAAGATTTGGTCTAGCGCAACTACATCAGCTAAGAGGAAGAGTTGGTAGGGGAATCCATAAGTCATATTGCATTCTTATATACAATTCTAAAAATGAAGTTTGTAGGCAGAGAATGGCTATAATGGAAGAGACAAATGATGGGTTTAAAATTTCTGAAAAGGACTTGGAAATTAGAGGACCTGGAGAATTCTTTGGAACAAGGCAACACGGATTACCAGAGTTAAAAGTAGCAAATTTATTTCAACATATGAAGATACTAAAACTAGCTCAGAAAGAAGCAAGATATATACTCGGTGAGGATCGGAAACTTCAACTTAGAGAAAATAAATTATTAAAAAATGAAATTATAGAAAAATTTAAAGATTTATTAGAAGAAGTTGCTCTCAATTAGTCAATATTTGTGTTAAAATATAGTTTGAGCTGAATTTTGTAAAAAGGAGAACAATTAGATGAGGATAATTTCTGGTAGAGCAAGAGGTCTTAAACTCAATGCTCCGAAGAATGATAATATACGTCCTACGACTGATAGGATAAAAGAATCTCTGTTTAACATGATAAACCCGTATATACTCGATAGCGACGTTTTAGATTTATTTGCAGGTACTGGGTCGCTTGGTCTTGAATGCCTTTCAAGAGGCGCTAAAGAATGCGTATTTGTAGACTTAAATAAAGAGAGTATAAAGGTTTTAAATTCAAACATCAAAAAAGCAAACTTTGTAAATGAGAGTGAAGTTATAAATTCTGACTTTAGCAATGCTTTAAATTCACTTAAATTAAAAAATAGAAAGTTTGATATAGTGTTTTTAGATCCTCCTTACTATGAAAATATGTTTATAGAGGCTATAAAGAAGATTGATGATTTCGATTTGCTAAACGAAGATTCTATAGTAGTAGTAGAACACGATAGTGTTGATATATTTCCAGAAAATTTAGGTAGATTAGAAAAAAATAGAAATAAAAAATACGGAAATACTACACTTACTTTTTATAAATTGGAGGATATAAATGAATAAGCAAGTAAGAAGAGCGATGTTTGCTGGTAGTTTTGATCCAATCACTAATGGACATTTAGATATAATCAATAGATCATCTCGAATTTTTGATGAACTTCAAATAGGAGTTTTAAATAACCCAAATAAAAAAGGGCTTTTTACATTTGATGAGAGAGTATGTCTGATCGAGTCTTGTTTAGATCATTTAGATAATGTAAAAGTTGTTTCTTTTGATGGACTGCTTGTAAAATACTGTGAAGAAAATGGAGTAAGCACTTTAGTCAGGGGAATTAGAAGCGGATCTGATGTGGACTACGAGCTTCAAATGGCTCGTATGAACAAAGAGCTGAGTCCTAATATAGAGACTATAATGTTCCCAAGTAGTACTGATTATTCTTTTATTAGCTCATCACTAATAAAAGAAGTATTGGCTTTTGATGCTGATATCAAAAACTTGGTTCCAGATGTCGTTTTAAAAGAACTTAAGAAAAAGAGCCAAAAGGGGGATTAATTATGAAGATAGACTTAGAATTATTAGATTTATTTGCAGAATTAGAAGGAATAGTAAAAAATGCATCGTCTCTTCCTTTTTCTCAGAAATGTACTGTTGATAGGGATGAAATTTTAGCTGTAATTAGCGACATAAAAGCTTTGATTCCTGAGGAAATCAATCAAGCAGTTTGGATTAATAAAGAGAGACATAAGCTTATAAATGAGGCTAAACAAGAAGCTTCAAATATCGTAGAACAAGCCAATAAAGAAGCAGAAAGAATAAAAAGAGAGTATTCAGCAGAAGTTGAGAACATGAAAAAAGATTCTGAACAAGCAGTTAAAGCTTACGTCGAATCTAGTGAACCTATGAAAAAGGCTGAGGCACATGCGAGAGATCTTGTTGAAAAATCAGAAACTGTCGCACATGAAATAAGACTTGGAGCAATTGAGTATGCAGAAGATGTACTTTCTAGTGTTGAGTACAATTTAAAAAATATGCTGGAAGAAATAATAGAGAATAAAAAAGAACTTAGACCAAAAAAGTAAATTAAAAAAGACGTAGAAGTTTAATTACTTCTAAGTCTTTTTATTTTTCTAGATATCAAATACAGGTTGCGAATTTATTCGATAAAGAAATTTTCACTCGCTTCATTTACTGGTTGCTTGGAAGCGCCAATATATTTTTGAGTAGTTTCAATGGAGCTGTGATTTAAAAGCTCTTTAACTATCTCAAGGTTGTAGTTGTTATTTTTGAATTGTGTAGTTGCAAATAATTTTCTAAAACTATTTGTACTAATATTTTGTAGGTCTAGATATTTACAAATGATTCTTATTTGTTTTTGTATAGTTTTAACTTTTATGTCAATTAAATAATCATCATATTGAAGAGATCTATCTTCAACATACTGTTTAACTACTTCAACTATGTTTTTGTTTATGGGACGACTTTGGATTTGACCAGTCTTTTTATTTTTAGTTTCTAAAGTATTCCCATTAAAATTTAAGACTTTAAGTTTAAGGATATCAGTTATTTTAAGACCTAAGTTGGCTTCTAACATAAGTGCCAATGCTATTCTTTCGTTTTTTCTGAATGTTTTTTCTTGACCGTCTTCAACATATTTAAATCCTTTATGCAAAAGTTTCATTATTTTCCTGTATTCTTCAATTTCGACAGCCCTTGTTAACACAATTAATCACTCCTATCAGTTTGATATTCTATACTTATACAATGATCCTCTGATAAGATTAATTATACTATATTCTATAGTCTATTAGTTAATTTTATTAAATTTACTGTAAAAATATTTAGAAAAGTATCTAAACTTATCCATTTTTGATATAGCTGAAATTATGTAAGTGGTTATTGTTATATAAACAACTATTCTGTAGTAATTCATATATGATACCCAAAGCACATTGTCAAATATAATACTACTTGAAAAGTTAAACGTTGATGTAACTACTGATGTTTTAAAGATTGGGTATAGTAAAAATAAAAAAATAGCAGCAAACAAACCATGTAAAAATTTACTTGATATGTAGAGTTTGATATTGATATCTGTTTTTGCTAAGAAAGTACAACATTGAGACAGTATCGAAAGCCCACTAAATCCTATCAAAAAGCTAGCAAGAGTAGCTTTTATATGCTCAGAGTTACTCATAACTTGCGATATCTTGTTACATCCAATTGTAATTTCAAAGAAGCCACTTATAAAGGCATTGCATAGTTCTTCCGTGATGCCAAACAATGAAAGCGGTATATGAATTATAAAAGATACAATTTGGATAATATTAAATAGAAATAGAACTCTAAATACTACTGAAAATATTATTACAAATCCGCCTATAGTAAGTAGTGTATTAACTCCGTTGTATACTGCATTACCAAACATAACAAAGAAATTTCCATTTGAACTTTTAGTCTCTACAACACTTCTAATGTTTTCTCTTAAAGATTTTTTAGATTTAGATAACATTTCCCAACCATAGTTTCTAAAAAGTAGACCTACTGTAATCGTACCCAAGTAGTGGCATATAATCATTAAATATCCTAGAGCAGAATCTTTAAACATCCCAGTACCTACTGACCCAATTATAAAAAGTGGACCAGAAGTAGAACAAAAAGATACGAGCCTTTGAGCTTCTGTTTGTGATATTTGCTCTTTAGCTCTAAACTCAGAGGCTAGTTTCGCTCCTACTGGATAACCTGATATAGTTGAGATTGCAAATACTAAGGCACTTTTACCTGAAACATTAAAAATAAATTTCGTTATAGGATTAATTATAAATCCAATAATATCTATTACTTTTAAATCTACAATCAAACTCGCTCCTACGATAAACGGAAGTAGTGATGGAACTAAAATATCTAACCATATGTCTATACCTTCCTTGGCTGCAGCAATAGATTCAACTGGAAATACTACTATTCCAATTATAAGTACTAAAACAACAAAAGCAGGAGCCAAAAATAAAAATATTTTTCTCTTATTCATAATAATAAATCACCTAATTATAATATTTTCTATCTATAGAATGTATATTAATAGGTGTTTATTTTTATGAGTAAGAAAAATTATTCATCGAGATAAAAAGGTTTTGCGTAAAAGTCATTAGGACCTTTAAATTTTATTTTTCTGCCCTTTAAATATACCGTATTGTATATATTTGTAGCTCTTATATCATTTTGTATTAGATTTTTAAAATTTGGATCATCTAGATAAAACTCTATATTAGAGAATTTATTTATTATTTTGATTTCAGAGTTATTTTTTATTTCTTTTAAAATCTCTCTACCTTTGTTATTAAACGCTAATATTCTTACATAAGGCATAGTTTCGACTTCTTTAGCTTTATTAATTTCATCCTTAGAAATTCCTAGAAGTATGTTATTAAGGATTCTTTTAACCTTAGTCATTGTATATCTTTTACTTTTAACTAAATTTACTAATTCATTTGCATTTTTTGCTATAAAAGCTTCTTTATATATTTTATTTTCGATGCCTTCGTTGACCTCAAATATATCTGTCAACCTTTCTTTATCTCTAAAAATAGTTGCTTTTAGTGTATCAAAGAATAGTTCATCATGCATAAGTAAATTATTTTCATCTATTTTGTTTTTTAGAACCTGATAAGAAGTTAGGGGCATAGCATTTTCGATTTCTTCTAAATTTTCACATGCATTTAATTTGTTTCGTATCGCAGTTGCAGATGATATAAAGCCTGTCATTACTGTAGAATTGTATTCAGACTGTATTCTCTTTATTGTGTAAGGTTTAATAGAGCTATTTAGCTTAATTAGCCTCTTAATATATTCTATTCCAAGTATATTGTTAGGGTTGTTAAGGACTTCTTCAATATTTACTAAACTGTAGTTATTGTTTGTAGAATTTATATTATGTTTAGATATATATTCGATTAATGCTTTACTTCTTGCGGTTGGAAAAAGCATACCAAGATCAAGATAAGTCTTTAATGATGCTTTAAACTCTAAAGGCTCACATGATAATATATCAGATATAGCATAAAGCAATCTTATATCACCTACTTCACTGCCAAAACATATTGAGTTGATGCAGTTTAATGAATTTAGGGTAGTGATAGCGCCATATGAGAACAACTCAGCGCTTTGACATGCGTAAAGAGTAGGTAATTCTATAACGAGATCTACTCCAGCTCTCACAGCCATTTCAGCGCGAGTATGCTTATCTAAAATTGCTGGCTCACCTCTTTGTAGAAAATTTCCGCTCATTACTGCTACAGTATGTGAAGCTTCAGTTTTTTTCTTTGATTCATTTAGATGAAACAAGTGCCCATTGTGAAATGGATTATATTCGACTACTAGTCCTAATATATTCATAAAGGTTCTCCTTTTAATATCAATAATTTAAATATCTTATATTAGTAAATTTTACCAAAAGTATTTTTATAGTGTAACAAAACTTGTAGATTATTATTAATTAGTGTAAGTTATATTAGTACAAGCTACTTTTATTATAGCAAAATTGTATACATATTAAATTATCATTATAATGTTTTTATATTTTTTGGATAAAAAAACCTATATAGTTGCATGATTCTGAAAATAATGAGTGAAAGGTCTATACTTTTATGTGAAAAAATGTTATATTGTTTATGTTAAAATCGTTAATGCAATATAGTAAAATAGCTATATTATGAATACAACTTAAGTATTTGTCAAATATAGAGTTGTATACATAACTGTAAAAAATTAGGAGGATGGAAATGAAAGTATTAGTATTAAATTGCGGAAGTTCTTCACTTAAGTATCAATTAATAGATATGAACGGTGAAGAAGTTCAATGTATAGGATTAGTTGAAAGAATTGGTATAGATGGATCAGTTCTTAAACATGAAAAAGAAGGAAAAGATGATAAGCTTGTAATAGAGCAACCTATGAAAGATCACAAAGATGCAATTAAGCTTGTACTTGATGCAATAGTAGATCCTGAATTTGGTGCTGTTAAAGATATGAAAGAAATAGATGCTGTCGGACATAGAGTTGTTCACGGTGGTGAGAAATTCGCTTCATCTGTATTAATAACTCCAGAGGTAGAAGTAGCTCTTAAAGAGTGCATTGATCTAGCTCCACTTCACAATCCAGCAAATATAATGGGAATAGAAGCTTGTAAAGCTATACTACCAGGTGTACCAATGGTTGGAGTATTCGATACTGCATTCCACCAAACAATGCCTGAATCATCATTCTTATATGGTCTTCCATACGAATTATACACTAAATACGGTGTAAGAAGATATGGATTCCACGGAACATCTCATAGATACGTATCTGAAAAAGCAGCAGAAATGCTAGGAAAAGACATAAAAGATCTTAAGATAGTAACTTGTCACTTAGGAAATGGTGCTTCAATAGCAGCTATAGATGGTGGAAAATGTGTCGATACATCAATGGGATTCACTCCACTTGAAGGATTAATAATGGGAACTAGATGTGGAGATATAGATCCAGCTATAATTCCATTTTTAATGAGAAAAGAAAACTTAGATGCTGATGGTATAGATAACTTAATGAACAAAAAATCAGGAGTATTCGGAATGTCGGGAGTATCAGCAGACTTTAGAGATATAGAAACTTCTGCAGCTGAAGGAAATGAAAGAGCTCAAGCAGCATTAGATACTTATGTTAAGAGAGTTCAAAAATATATAGGCGCATATGCAGCAGAAATGAACGGACTTGATGCAGTAGTATTCACAGCAGGTGTTGGTGAAAACGGTAAAGCATTAAGAGCTGAGATGGCATCTAACCTTGAATTCTTAGGAATGAAATTAGACAAAGAAGCTAACGATGTAAGAGGAAAAGAAACAGTTATTTCTACAGCAGATTCAAAAGTAAAGGTATTATTAATACCAACTAATGAAGAGTTAGTTATAGCAAGAGATACATTAGACTTAGTAAAATAATAGTAAAAAATATTAATAAAAAGTCGAAACATTTGTCATAATAATTATGACAAATGTTTTGGCGTTTATTGAATTTTGCGAAAATCATCTATCAAGTAAAAATACTTGACAAATAAATGCTGGATTTGTATAATAAGTTTGGTAAAGTTTTGAGGTGAATTTAATGATAATCAGTGTAGAAAAACTTAACAGAAAAGAAACTGAAAAGACAGACTTGAATTTTAGTGAAAATATTGATACTATTAGTTATCGTGGAGATGTTTTTAATTTAGCATCACCTTTGAATCTTCAAGGTGCGATAACAAAATCGAAATCTGGACTATACATAGATGTGGATGTTGATTTCACTATTCTTGAAAGTTGTTCAAGATGTCTAAAAGATGTTAAAGTGCCTTTAAATTACAATATACAAGGTTTTCTTGTAAAAGACGAAGACTATATAGAAGACGAATTTGAAGATTTCGATGCGTTTTTTTATGATGGATTAGAAATTGATCTATTAGATATAGTTGAGCAGACCTTGGATTTTAATTTACCAAGCAAGGTTCTTTGTGATGAACAGTGTAAAGGCCTATGTTACAAATGCGGAGCTGATTTAAATATAAAAGAATGTTCTTGCAATGAAGATACAAATGACGAGGGTGATATTGATCCCCGTTTTGCTAAATTAAAAGATTTATTTAAAAATGACTAAGGAGGTGGCGTAAATGGCAGTACCAAAGCGTAAAACATCTAAATCAAAAAGAGATATGAGAAGAGCAGCTAACTCAAAAATAGAAGCAACTGGTTTCGTAAGTTGCCCACAATGTCATGAGCCAAAATTATCACACAGAGTGTGCCCAGATTGTGGATATTATAAAGGTAAAGAAGTAGTATCTAAATAGTATTTAAAGAGGTTGCCTCAAAACTGATTGACCGAGTGTTTGTAAGAGAAAGACTACTCTAGTAGAGTACAAGCTTATAAAGTTAATTGTCTAGTACGAGCAATTGGTCAATCAGTTTTGAAGGATTCAATCTTTTGGGAAATGGCTTAAATAAAAATATTTAGTATTTTTATTTTTATAAAAAGGTTGTTTTAAGAGCGATTAAATAATCGCTTTTGAAACAACCTTTTTTGAGTGTAATTCAATTTATTATGAGCATTATATATATATTTTTATTATTCGGTTATAGTATTTAGTATCAACTTTATAATATAAAACAATGGAAAATCAATATAAATAATGTAAAATAAATAATTTAGTGTTGAAAAACTTTATTTGATATTATATACTACTATTAGTAGCTGGTACTAATTACTGCTATAAATTTGGAGGTTATATGAAGAAAAAAAGCAAGGCCCAAAGACAGAAAGAACTGGTTGAGATCTTAAAAGGAGATCCTTTTTACACCGACGAAGAATTATCTAGTTTATTTGATGTCAGTATCCAAACTATAAGACTTGATAGAATGGGTTTAAATATACCTGAACTTAGGGAGAGACTTAAGAGTATAGCAGAAACTCAAGGATCCAAAGTCAAAACTCTTGGTAAACAAGAGATAATAGGAGAAATAATTGAGTTATCTGTTGGGCAACTTGGTATATCCATGTTAGAGATTACGGATGATATGATTTATACAAAGACCAATACAGTTAGAGATACGTATGTATTTTCTATGACGAGCTCTCTTTCGATGGCTATAGTCAATGCTCCAAAGGTAATGCTAAGGTCTGCAGATATAAATTGTATAAAAATGATAGAGAATAAAGATAGACTCATTGCAAAAGCAGAAGTCCATAAAAAAGATGGAAAAAATCATTTTGTAAAAGTCGTTGTAAATAGTAGAAATCACGAACAAGTATTTAAAGGAGATTTTATATTTGAAGAGATAGACTAGTATATACGATATAAAATATGAGGATATACTAGTCTAACTGTTTAGTGTAAAATTTTGTAAATATAGGAGGCAAAGATATGAAAATAGTTATTGATGGAATGGGCGGAGATAATGCTCCTTATTCAACAGTTGAAGGAGCAGTTAAGGCAATAAAGGAATACAATATAGATATTATAATTACAGGAGATAAAGAAGTATTAGAAAAAGAATTCTCCAAATATGAATTTGATAAAAGCAAGTTAGAGATATTAGGTACTACAGAAGTTATTGAAAATGAAGATAAACCTGTTAAAGCTATAAGAAAAAAGAAAGATTCGTCTATGGTTGTAGCACTTAATCTTGTAAAAGAAGGAATTGCAGATTCTGCAATTTCAGCTGGAAACACTGGTGCGCTCCTTGCAGGTGGACTTTTTGTAGTAGGTAGAATAAAAGGAGTAGATAGACCTTGTCTGTGCTCAGCAATACCAAATGTAAAGGGTGGAATGACTTTAATAGCAGATTGTGGAGCAAATGCTGATTGTAAACCTAAGAATCTTTGTGAATTTGCAGCTATGAGTAGTATTTACTCTAAAAAAGTATTAGGTATGGACAATCCTAGAGTTGCTACTGCAAATGTAGGTTTAGAAGAAGGTAAAGGAAATGAATTAGTTAAAAAATCTTATGAAGAGATTAAGAAGCTAAATCTAAACTTTATAGGAAACGTAGAAGCTAGAGAAATACTAAACTCTTATACAGATATTATAGTATGCGATGGCTTTACTGGGAATATGCTTCTTAAATCAGCTGAAGGGGTTGCTCTTTCAGTGCTTGATCTTATAAAGCAGACATTTCTGTCTAGTACTAAGAGCAAATTAGGCGCACTTTTATTAAAGGACGACCTTATAAAATTAAAAAGCTTTATGGATTACTCTGAGTACGGTGGAGCTCCACTTCTAGGACTAAATGGAGGAGTTATTAAGGCACACGGTAGCTCTGATGCAAATGCTATTAAAAATGCCATCAATCAAGGCATCAAGTTCTCTACGGGGCAAGTAGTAAATGACATTGAAGAATTTATCAAAGATTATTCAAAAGCAGAGGACAACAGCGGTAAAGATGACGAAAATGTTGATAAAAATAGAGATGAAGAGTAAAGCTCTTTGGAGGTTTAATATATAATTATGAAGATAAAATCTGGAATTTTAGGGGTTGGGAGCTATTTGCCTGAGAAAATAGTTGATAACTTTTACTTTGAAAGCATTATGGATACATCTGATGAATGGATTACAGCTAGAACAGGTATTAAAGAAAGAAGAGTTGCGTCGGAAGACGAAGCTACATCTGATTTAGCTGTTAAAGCTTCACAAAAGGCTTTAGAATGTGCTAATTTACATCCTGAAGATATAGACCTTATAATTTTAGCTACTCTTACTCCCGATATGCTTTTACCGTCTACAGCTTGTATAGTTCAAGATAGAATAGGTGCTATTAATGCTGCTGCATTTGACGTTTCAGCTGCATGTACAGGCTTTGTATACGCTTTAACTATAGCAAAACAGTTTATAGAAAACGACACCTACAATAATGTACTTGTAATTGGATCAGAAACTAGTTCTAGAGTTTTGAATTATAATGATAGAACAACATCTGTATTGTTTGGTGATGGCGCTGGGGCTGCAGTTATCGGTAGAGTAGAAGTCGGTGGAATCCTATCCACATATATAGGTGCAGATGGCAAGGGAAGAGACTATCTAAAGATACCTGCAGGTGGATCTAGGATAAAAGCTAGTCATGATTCAGTAGAGAACGACATGCATACAATTCACATGGCAGGTAGTGATGTATTTAAATTTGCAGTAAGAAAGATGGCTGAAACTTCCCAAATCGCTATAGAAAAAGCAAATTTGGATGCGAAAGATATAGATTTATACGTTCCACATCAAGCGAATGTTAGGATAATAGAGGCGTCTGCTAAGAGATTAGAGCTTAATATGGACAATGTATTTGTTAATTTAAATAAATATGGAAATATGTCTGCGGCTTCTATACCAGTTGCTTTAGATGAAGCATATAGAGAAGGAAAATTAAAAAAAGGTGAAAAGATAGTGGTAGTTGGATTTGGTGGAGGTCTTACATGGGGATCTTCTGTAATCGAATGGACATTATAAGGGAGGTAATTTATGAACAGATTATGTGAATTATTGGATATCAAATACCCTATATTACAAGGTGGAATGGCATGGGTTGCAAACGCACCGCTTGCTGCTGCAGTTTCTAATGCAGGGGGGCTTGGGATAATAGCTGCTGGAAATGCACCAAAAGATGTAATAAAAAACGAGATAGACAACTGTAGAAAACTAACTGACAAAACATTTGGGGTAAATGTAATGCTACTTTCCCCATTTGCAGATGATATTATAAACTTAGTAATAGAAGAGAAAATCAAAGTAATAACAACTGGTGCTGGAAATCCAGCAAAGCATATGGAGAGATTGAAAGAAGCTGGAGTGAAAGTTATTCCGGTAGTTCCAACTACAGCATTGGCACAGAGAATGGAGAGATTCGGTGCTACTGCTGTTATAGCAGAGGGAACAGAGGCTGGTGGACACATAGGAGAAGTAACAACTATGGTTCTTATACCTCAAATTGCTGACTGCGTTAGTATACCTGTAATAGCTGCTGGAGGAATAGCTGACGGTAGAGGAATAGCTGCATCATTTGCTTTGGGAGCTCAAGGCGTTCAAATTGGAACTAGATTTATATGTAGTGACGAGTGTACAGCTCATGAAACATATAAACAAATGGTTATAAAGGCTAAGGACAGGGATGCAGTTGTTACTGGAAGAATAACAGGTCATCCAGTAAGAACTCTAAAAAATAAGCTGTCAAAAGAATTCTTAAAAATGGAAGCAGCGGGTGCCACTCCTGAAGAGTTAGAATCTAAGGGTGTTGGAGCTTTAAGAATGGCTACTATAGATGGAGATAAAGAAAAAGGTTCATTTATGGCAGGTCAAATAGCTGCGATGATTAAAGATATAAAACCATGTGATGAAATATTGCAAGACTTAGTTAAAAAGGCAAAAGAGGTAATGCCAAACATTAATTTATAGGAGGAGTGTTATGGCAAAAATAGCGTTAGTGTTTCCTGGTCAAGGTGCTCAATATACAGGTATGGCAAGAGAACTGTACGAAGGTAATAAAGTAGCTAAAAATATAATAGATACTGCCTGTAAAGAACTTAATATGGATCTTAAATCTATGATGTTTGAAGGTCCTAATGAAGAACTTTCTAAAACTGAAAATACACAGCCTGCTATATTAACACATAGTATAGCAGCTTTTGAAGCATTAAATAGTGAATTGGATCTAGATTTTGATGTTTGTTTAGGACTATCTTTAGGTGAATACAGTGCTTTAGTAGCAGCTGGAATAATGGAGTTTAAAGATGCTGTAAAGCTTGTAAAAAAAAGAGGAAGGTATATGCAAGATACTGTACCTCTTGGAGAAGGGACAATGGCCGCAATTTTAGGTATGGATAGACCCTCACTCAATTCGGTCATAGATGAGATTGCATGTGGCGTTGTAGAAGTTGCAAATTATAATTCTCCTGGTCAAATAGTAATTTCAGGTGAAACAGAAAAGGTTCGTGAAGCTATGGAAAAATGCAAAAGTAGTGGAGCTAAGAAGGCTGTAGAACTTAGTGTTAGTGGTCCTTTCCATTCATCGATGTTAGAAGAAGCAGGAATAAAACTTTCTTTAGAGTTAGATAAGATAAATATTAAAGACTCAAATATAAAGGTAGTTTCAAATGTAAATGCTGATTTCTACGATGGAAACTGTAAAGACCTTTTAGTTAAACAAGTTAGTTCTTCGGTGCTTTGGGAAGATTCAATATCACGACTTATCGATGAGGGTTATGATACATTTATTGAAATTGGTCCTGGAAAGACTCTTAAGGCTTTTATAAAAAAAATATCCTCACAAAAAGATGCAAAAGTAGATATTCACAATATAGATGATATAGATTCTTTTGATAAATTTGTAAATAATTATAGAAATGGGGAAATTTAATGATGAATTTTGCAGGTAGAGTTACAGTTGTTACAGGGGGGTCACGTGGAATAGGAAAAGAAGTTGCTAAAAAATTGGCTTCTTTTGGCTCTGATGTCGTAATCAACTATACTTCAAATGAGGAACATGCAAATATCACTAAATCTGAAATCGAGGGTATGGGAGTTAAATGCATGGTATTTAAATGCGACGTATCCAAATCAGAAGAAGTAAATGACATGATGGAATCAGTAGTAAAAGAGTTTGGAAAAATAGATATACTTGTAAATAATGCAGGTATAACCAGAGATGGCCTTCTTATGAGAATGAAGGAAGAAGATTTTGATAAAGTAATAGATATAAATCTGAAAGGTGTATTCAACTGTACAAAAGCCGCTTCAAAGTACATGATGAAGAAAAAATATGGTAAAGTTGTAAATATGGCTTCTATAGTTGGAATAATGGGAAATCCTGGACAGACAAATTACTGTGCATCTAAAGCTGGAGTAATTGGATTTACTAAAGCATCTGCTAGAGAGCTTGCATCTAGAAATATAAATATCAATGCAGTAGCTCCTGGTTTTATAGATACAGATATGACTCAGGTTCTATCAGAAGATCTTAAAAATTCTATGCTTGCCAATATTCCTAAAAAGACTTTTGGGAAGCCTGAAGATGTAGCTAATTTAGTTGCATTTCTTGTGAGTGATATGTCTAATTATATAACTGGTCAGGTTATAAATGTAGACGGTGGAATGGTTATGCAATAAGGTTTGTTTATAACTTAATAGTTATTTATATAAAAAAATTAAAAACGAAAATTAGGAGGAAACACAATGTTTGATAAAGTTGTAGAAATAATAAAAGACCAATTAGGAGTAGAAGATAAGGAAATAACTCCAGAAACATCTCTAATGAAAGATTTAGAAGCTGATTCACTAGACGCTGTTGAAATAATAATGGCTTTAGAAGATGAATTTGAATTGGAAATACCAGATGAAGACGCTGAAAACTTCAAGTCAATAGGAGATATAGTTAAATATATCGAAGCACAAAAATAGTAATAAGCTGACGAATAGTGGAGGTATTCTATGAATAATAGAAGAGTAGTTATAACTGGGCTTGGATGTGTCACACCAGTTGGAAACGACAAAGACGAATTCTGGAAAAATATCAAATCTGGAGTATCTGGGATAGATATAATTACTAAATTTGATGCTAGCACATACCAAACTCAAATAGCTGGAGAAGTAAAAAACTTCGAACCAGAACAGTTTATAAGTAAAAAAGAAGTAAAGAGAATAGATAGGTTTACTCAATATGCTATAGCTTCTGCTAAGATGGCGGTTGAAGATTCTAAACTAGACTTAGAAAAAGTAGATCCATATAGATTTGGAGTTATAATAGGATCAGGTATAGGTGGAGTGGAGACAATAGAAACACAACACAAGATATTATTAGAAAAAGGTAACAAAAGAGTAAGTCCATTTTTCGTACCAATGATGATCGGTAATATGGCAGCAGGTCAAGTATCGATATTCTTAGGAGCTAAAGGTCCGAACACTAATGTGTGTACAGCTTGTGCATCTGGAACTCATTCTATAGGAGATGCATTTAAAATCATACAAAGAGGAGATGCCGATTTAATGGTATCTGGTGGATCAGAAGCAGCTGTAACAGGCTTAGCCTTCTCTGGGTTCTGTAATATGAAGGCTATGTCTGTGAGAAACGATGATCCTAAGATAGCATCTCGTCCTTTTGATAAAGATAGAGATGGATTTGTAATGGGAGAAGGTGCAGGGATTCTTATTCTTGAGGAATTAGAGCATGCATTAAACAGAGATGCAAAGATTTATGCTGAAGTTGTAGGTTATGGATCTACTGCAGATGCATATCATATAACTACACCCGCAGAAAATGGTGAAGGAGCAGCTAGATCTATGCAGATGGCAATAGACGATGGAAATATAAATATTAATGAAATTGATTATATAAATGCACATGGAACTTCTACTCCTTATAATGACAAGTTTGAAACAATGGCTATAAAAAATGTCTTTGGGGATAAAGCGTACGATTTATGCGTGTCTTCAACTAAATCCATGACAGGTCACTTGTTAGGAGCGTCAGGGGCAATAGAAGCCGTTGTATGCGCACTTAGCATAGATGAAGGGTTCATACCACCAACAATTAACCTAGTTAATCAAGATGAAGAGCTTGATCTTGATTATGTAGCTAATGTAGGGAGAGAAAAAGAAGTTAAATACGCTCTTTCTAATTCGTTAGGTTTTGGTGGCCATAATGCTACACTGGCATTTAAAAAATATTAAAAATATCAGAAATTCATTTAGAAAATTATGATTCATATTAAGCGTAAGTGCAACACCTTTATATGGTGCTGACTTACGCTTATTTGTGTTTATTTGCATAATTCGCAAGTATATTATAATCATATAAAACAACTTATAAAATAAGGAGTTGTTAGTAGGAAGGGGTAGTAAAAGAAGGTTTAGTAAGTAAATAAGAAATTATAAGGTAAGTCATGATTAAATTAACTAAATAATGGTTTTATAATAATAAATGGTATAGCTACTTATTAGCTATACCATTTATAACTTTTACATATTTTATTGATTCAATTAGTAAACTGATTTAATATGTGAGAGAAGTTTATTTGATAAACTTTCTCTGGACGTCCCCTATGCTTCTTTGAACCAGTTGAATCAACTAAAGTTGCGACGTTCGATTCATATAGTACGCCTAAAATTCTATTTGCTGTTCTAAGAGTAACATTTAAGTAGTCGGACAGTATTTTGGCTGTGATTTCATTTGTGCCTCTCTCATCTACTATTGACATAATTTTAGATATATTTGTGCTAGAAAGTGGGATATACGAAGCAAGCCTCTCTACTATAACGCTATCAGAGGCATTAATGATTTTGTTTTCTGAGTAAAGCGGGCCGATTAGTCGATTAGTATCATCTATAACAAAAGTACAGTTGCCTCCAAGTTCTGCTGATTTAATATTTGCATTTCTAGCATTGCTTTCTGAATGTGTTTTTGTATTTCCAATTCCCCAACCTATATTTATGCTATAGGAAATATTATCTAATATATCATCAATAAAAAAGTCCCTATATCCATTAGTTAATTTGAATAACGTGTCTTTTGTAGTATGCATTTCAATTTTCATTGAATTTTTTATAACTTGTATATTGTAGAAACCAATCTTATTTAACAAATCAGATACCATATTGCAAAGTCTGTTTAAGATATCATCGTTATCAAAAACAAATTTTTCATCACAGTATTCGTTACTATCGATTGTGATAATTCCAGTAGCAAGTTTGTTCTTATCAAGTCTCTCTAGCTCTAATTTATTAAGCACATTTGTAAAAGTATTTAGTATTGATTCAGCAGATGGAGACATATATACACATTTATATCCTAGGTCATTTAAAATAGTACTTATGATATAGTTTCTAGTAATTGAAAGTGTAATTTTATTTCTTTTCCATAAATCAAGATGTATGTCCAAAAGTGTATCGTTAAGAACTTTAAAGTCTCTAGCCGGTTGATTGATGTCAAAGTCACGTATTGTATACGGACATTTTTCATAATCAATCAAGGAATATATATCATAGTAATTGTTATCTAGTCTAAGAAAGTCCATGAACATTTTAGATATATCCAGTGTTCTATCCTCTATCAATTCCTTAAAAATATACTTGTAGAAGTCTCTGTCTCCAAGACTCAAATAATCCATTGGAACTGCAATATTTTCAATGTTTTCTTTCAACATCGAATACGCGATAACACCGCTGCATACAAAGGCATCGTATTTCTTTACATTTTCATTGTAGATGTTTATAAGCTTAGTATAAGTATCGAAATTATCAACTACAATAAGATCAACCTCGCATCTATCACTTATAGTATCTATAGTTTTATAAAACCAATCATTTACATAATAATCGGTAGTTATGAATCCTATTCTATATTTCATTTTGTCCTCCTTAAATTGCTTGCCAAGAAGTACTAGTCCAAATTTATTCTATACTAGTCTTTTATTAGAGTCAATATGTAAAAATAAATGCTTAATGCTAGTAATGTAAATGTAAAAAGTAGTAATATGAAGAAAAATCAGAAAATAAAAAAAGTATTGACGAATTAAATAAAATGGTGATATTCTTAAAACAAGACTAGTCTTTAATGATTTCCAAAAAAACAAAAGTAGTAAATAAGTATTGGAAATAAGCAAACAGCAATGTAATCTATATTAAACATTAAGGGGTGAATATTTTGAATAATTATTTAAAAGAAATTGATGAGTTTATTGACAGTAAAAGAGATGAGATTCTTGAATTATGGAAAGAGATAGTAAACCTAGAAAGTTTTACTGGGAACAAGCAAAGCGTAAATGTCGTAGCTAACAGAATTCAAAGTGAATTTGTTAAAGAAGGTTTCGATGTGGAGCAAATTGATGTTGGTCCTAATGGCAATACACTAGTTGCAACTCTCGGTATGAACAGAGGAAAAGAGCCAGTTATATTCTCTGGCCACATGGATACTGTATTTAAAAATGGAACTTTTGGAGAAAATCCTTTTAGAATAGAAGGAAATAAGGCATATGGGCCTGGCGCTTTAGATATGAAAGGCGGAATCATAATTGCATTATACACAATAAAAGCTCTAAACTCTATTGGATACAATGAAAGACCAATAAAAGTTATATTATCAGGTGATGAAGAAAGTGGACATGAAGGATCTAGTGGTGAGAAAGCTCTATTAGATGCAGCAAATGGCGGTTACTGTGCTTTTAATATGGAGACAGCTTTAGTAGACAATAGCTTATGTACAGGAAGAAAAGGTAGAATAGGCTGTATAGTTGAAGTCGAAGGTGTTGAAACGCATGCAGGAAATGACTTTGCTGGTGGTATAAATGCAATTGAAGAAATGGCACATAAAATACTAGAAATACAAAAATTAACAAATCTTGAAGAGGGTATCACAGCGAGTGTAAGTGTAATAAAAGGTGGTAGAATACCAAACGCAATACCAAAAAATTGTAAAATTGATATAGACATAAGATTTGACAGAGTTGAAGATATGGATAAAATAAAACAGAGCGTAAATGATATCTGTGCTAAGACTTATGTTGATGGAACAACAACAAATGTTCAGTACATAGCTCAACTAATGGCCTTTGAAACTACAGATAATGTTATGAAATTTTATAATTTCATAAACAATGTTTGCGAGGAGAACGGTTTCGCTAAGTTTGGATTTAAGCGATTAGGCGGAAGTTCAGATGCTAGTTATCTAACTATTGCAAACGTTCCTACATTATGTGCTTTTGGAGTACAAGGTCAATGGAACCATACTGAGAGAGAGTATGCATTAGTAGAGTCTATGTTTGAAAGAGCTAAAATAATATCAACGATAGTACTAAACTTAGACAAATTTAAATACTAAAATAGTGGGGGGATAAAACATGGATAAATCTAATGAGACTAACAAGGTAACTTGGAAAGGCTACTTGTCGCTATTTGTCCTTATAGTATTATTTTCTGGGGTTTTCAAAGATGCAGATAATTTCTTAAAGGCATTCGACTTTGCAAACCTTACAGGTAGTTTTGGGCAGATAGTAGATGGAGTTGACTTTACAGGTAAAGGCGGAACAGGGGCTAAAGATGGTTTCTTATTCGCGTTGACATTAGTTCCTACTGTAGCACTTGCAGTTGGAATAATAGATGTGGTTGAATCAATGGGTGCTATGAAAGCAGCAGCAAAGATATTTAACCCAATTCTTAAACCGTTACTTGGTATACCAGGAACTGCAGGTGTAGCATTTGTATCATCGTTCACTAGTTCAGATGTTGCTTCAATAATGACTAAAGAGCTTGTTGAAAGTGGAGATATGACGGATGATGAGCGTACAATATTCGTTGCATACCAATACGCAGGTTCTGCAGTAATACTAAATACTATAAATACTCAAGCTCCACTTCTTCCAATAGCACTTATGGCAGTTGGGCCAATCATATTGATAGAGATATTCTGTAAATTATTAGGAGCGAATATGATAAGATTATATATAAAAATAAAGAATAAAAAGCAAGGGAGTGTTGCATAATGTCTCAACAAGCAGGAAATACAGTAGAAAACAGTAAACCTAAAAAGTCTTCCGTTGAGATATTTATGAACGGAGCTAAAAAAGGATTTTATATAGGTGTTGAACAAATACTACCTGCCATGATAATGGGTTATATGATTGTAACGTTTTTACAATTAACAGGGCTTGTTGATCTATTTGGTAAAGTATTTGGACCAGTTATGGGGTTATTTGGGCTTCCAGGAGAGTCAGTGGTTGTATTAATATCTGCATTCTTTGCAAAAGCAGCGGGTGCGGCTACAGCTGCGAATCTATTTGCTCAAGGTATGATAACAGCTTCACAAGCTACAATACTTATCATTCCATGTATGCTAATGGGGACATTAGTTGGTCACTATGCGAGAATAGTGTTAGTTGCTAATACTAGTGCAAAATACAGAGGGATATTGTTATTGGTTCCTATTTTCGACTCAGTTGTAGGTATGCTAATTATGAGATTATTCTTGACAGTGATGGGGCTAATGTAATAGAATAAAAAAATTGAAAATATTCAAATGAAAACGTTTATATAAAATTTAAAATTGTTTACAAAAATATCATATGCAGTTTATAACTGTATTTGATATTGATTTTTAAATTGGATTTCTAAATTAAGTCGTTGTAAGTAATTAAAAATGGTGATAACATCTTTTTAGATACATATTAATTTAGGAGGAATTGACATGAAAGAGTTATGCTTAAAAAATAATACTAAAGTAATTGTTAGAGATGGAAGAAAAGAAGATACACAAAAGGTAATCGATTTTTACAATGAAGTAGGTGGAGAAACTCCATTCTTATCATTTGGTGAAGGTGAGTACAAATTATCTTTGACTGAGACTGAATCGAGTATTGAATCTTATAAGACTTCTAATAACTCAACTATGCTTATAGCATTTGATGGGGAGGAAATTGCTAGTATAGCAACTATAGATTCGAATCAAAAGGCGAAAGGAAAGCATGTTGGAGTTTTAGGTATAGTTGTAAAAGAGATGTACTGGGGTCTTGGGCTTGGCAAAGAATTAATGAAAGAACTTATTGATTTCTGTCAAGAAAATGGAATTACTAAAAAGATAACTCTTGTAACTAATGAAGAAAATACAAAAGCAATTGATCTATACAAAAAGGTTGGGTTTAATATAGATGCAATATTTGAAAAGGAAAATTTCTACGAAGGAAAATATACTAATTTAGTAAGAATGTCATTACTTCTAGGAATATAAGATCACATATGAATTATTTCTTGCAAAAAAACAATAAAATTAATCAATTAAAGACTAGATATATATCTAGTCTTTTTTGACGTTTTTTATTATATTTTGTAGCTAAAATCTTAATATACACTTGGAAAGTTAGCATTTTTTAGCTGAAATCGTGTTAATTAAAGAGTCGTAGGTTATATATTAAAGTTATTTTATGATATAATTAATACATAAAATTAATATATTACTAAGATAATTTGGAGGAATAAAATGAAAAAGTTATCTAATATATCTTATGAGTATTTAAATAGTAAACT
Source organism: Metaclostridioides mangenotii (assembly GCF_018917235.1). Lineage (GTDB taxonomy): Bacteria > Bacillota > Clostridia > Peptostreptococcales > Peptostreptococcaceae > Metaclostridioides. The sequence goes on along the minus strand of NZ_JAHLOF010000001.1, from coordinate 525,642 downwards.
TAAATACTTGAGATTATTATCAAAGACTTATCCTAGCATATCTGAGGCTAGTGCAGAAGTAATAAATTTAGAGGCAACACTGAATCTTCCAAAAGGAACTGAGCATTTTGTGACTGACTTACACGGAGAATATGAGCCTTTTGTACACGTATTAAAAAATGGATCTGGTGTTATAAAGAGAAAGATAGAAGAACTTTTTGGAGAAGAACTTTCTGTAAAAGAAAAGAAAATGTTAGCAACTCTTGTGTACTATCCAGAACAAAAGCTTGATCTTATTTTAGAGCAAGAAACTGATATGGAAAAGTTTTACAGACTAAATATATACAGACTTATTGAACTATGTAGATATGCATCAAGTAAATACACTAGATTAAAAGTAAGAAAACTATTACCTGATGATTTTAAATATATAATAGAAGAATTACTACATGAAGATATTAAGAGTGAACACAAAGAAAAATACTTTAAAAGCATAGTAGAAACAATTATAGATATAGATAGAGCTAAAGAGTTTGTAATAGATATATCTACTGTTATACAGAAGCTTGTTGTTGATAGATTACATGTTATAGGTGATATATACGATAGAGGCCCTAGACCTGATATAATAGTAGATAAACTTATGGAGCACCACTCAGTAGACATACAGTGGGGAAATCACGACATACTTTGGATGGGAGCGGCAGCAGGTGAAAAGACTTGTATAGCTAATGCACTTAGAATTTCTGCCCGATATGCAAATCTTGATATATTAGAGGATATTTACGGTATAAACCTTCTACCTTTAGCTACTTTCTCGCTGGACACATACAAGGATGATCCATGTGAGCAATTTATACCTAAAATTAGCGATCAGAACTTCACAACTAGAGAGAAATTTTTAATGGCCAAGATGCATAAAGCAATAAGTATTATACAATTTAAACTTGAAGGAGACGTTATTAAGAGGCGACCTGAGTTTGAAATGGAAAATAGACTGTTGTTAGATATGATTGACTACGACAAGGGAATAATAAATCTTAAGGGGAATACTTACAAGTTGAGCGACACTAATTTCCCAACTATAGATAAAAATGATCCTTATAAGCTTACAGAAGAGGAAAGTACTGTAATTGAGAGGTTAGTAACTTCTTTCAAAAGCAGTGAAAAACTTCAGAAACATATATCTTTCTTATTTTCAAAAGGGAGTATCTATTTAAAAGCAAACTCAAATCTCCTTATACATGGATGTGTTCCCTTAAATGAAGATGGAAGTTTTATGTCTATGAAAATAAAGGGTAAAGATTATTGTGGTAAGGAACTGATGTTAAAAATGGAAACTACGATCCGTGAAGGATTTTTTATGCAGAAGAAGTGCAATAACAAACAATACGGCATGGATATGATGTGGTATATGTGGACTGGTAAATGCTCTTCACTTTTTGGAAAAGATGATATGACTACATTTGAGAGATATTTTATTGATGATAAAGAGTCGCACAAAGAAAAGAAAAATCCGTACTACAAACTCAGAGAAGATGAGAATATATGCAAAAGTATATTCGATGAATTCGGTTTAGATTATGATGAATCACATATAATAAACGGCCATGTTCCAGTTGAAAGCAAAAAGGGAGAAAGTCCTATAAAAGCAAATGGTAAGATATTGGTAATAGACGGGGGATTCTCTAGAGCCTACCAGAGAAAAACAGGTATTGCAGGTTACACACTTATCTATAACTCTAGAACGCTACAACTTGTTTCACATGAGCCATTTAGCTCAGCAGAAGAGGCTATACAAAATGAGAGCGACATACTATCGACAACTGTTGTAGTTGAGCATAAAGCTAACAGAAAGATGGTAAGGGATACCGATGACGGAGAAGTTATTCAAGAAAAAATTGATGATTTAAAACTTCTATTACTTGCATATAAAAAGGGATTAATCAAATCTGGTCAGGATGATTTGCTTTAAATTTAAATAAAAAGGGGATATATAGCTATGAAAATTAATGAACTATCCACACCAAATTTTTTACTAAATTTAGATGCACTAGAGAATAATATAAAAAATGTTCAAAATCTATGCAATGAAAATGGTAAAGAACTTTGGCCAATGACCAAAACTCATAAATCTACAAAAATAACTCAAATCCAAATGAAGTATGGGGCAAAAGGGCTATTAGTTGGAACTGTAGATGAGGCAGAAGAATTTATTAAAGCGGGTATAAATTCTATAACATTTCCGTATCCAGTAGCTAATCCGGTAGATATTAAAAGAATCATACACCTTGCAAAGGAAGGAAGAATAATACTTAGTTTTGACAATGCTGATAGTGCGAAAATATGGAATGATATATTATCGCAAGCTGACATAACATTAGAGTATTTTATATTAATCAACTCAGGTTTAAATAGACTTGGAGTATTACCAGGAAATTGTTTAGAGTTAGCAAAAGATTTATCTGATTTTAAAAATTTAAAATTAATAGGGATAAGTACTCATCCAGGACATGTTTATGGTATAACATCTTCAAGTGAAGTACCAGAGATTTCAAGACAAGAAGTTGAAGCTATGTCTACAGCTAAAAATTTACTTGTGAAAAATGGTTTTAATATGGAAGTAGTAGCATCAGGAAGTACGCCTACTTTCTTTGATGTAGTCGACAATGATATTTTAGATGTTCTTAGACCGGGAAATTACGTATTCTATGATAATATACAATTATCTTTAGATGTATGTAAAGAGGACGATTGCTCACTAACTGCACTTGGTACGATAATATCTAGACCTAGTAAAAATTTATTTATAGTTGATGTAGGAAGTAAGTGTTTAGGGTTAGACAAAGGAGCTCATGGAAGTGCCTTGATAACAGGATTTGGAAAAGTAAAAGGGCATAGTGAACTAGATATAATCGGCTTATCTGAAGAAGTAGGAAAAATAGAGATAGTAGGAGAGACTGATTTAAAAATTGGAGACAAAATAGAGATAATTCCTAATCACTCTTGTTCTTGTTTAAATATGACTAGCTATGTTATAGGATACAGAGGAGATGAAACATTAGAAGTTTTAGATATTGATGTTAGAGGAAATTCTAAAAAGCCTACTATATAATATAAATATTTATAATAAAAATAACTACTAAATTAAATATAAAAATAAAATTATGCTAAGTAGGATAATAATCTGTATAAAAAATCCCTTTATTTTCGAATGATAAATAATCGTATAAAGGGATTTTTATTAACTAAAAGTATAATTAGTAATTTATATATTTTATGTATTGACCGATACCTTGGGGAACGCTTTAAAATAGTAGTAGGAGGTGTAAAATATGCATATTAGTGAAGTATGTAATGAAACTGGCCTAACTAAAAAAGCAATTGGATACTATATTGAAAAGGGTTTGCTAAAACCTGAAATAAATGAGAATCAATATAGAAGTTTTTCAGATAATGACATTTCGATACTTAAAAAAATAGCATTTTATCGCAAACTTGAATTAAATATAAGCGAAATTAATAAAGTGATAACTGGTAATGAGATTGATGAACTTTCAAGAATATTAATATTAAAGAAAGAAAAATTAATTATTGATGTCGAAAAGAATTCTATTATGGAAGAATATGTTTCTGGTAATAAGTCGTCAGCATTTTTAAAATTAGAACATATCGAAAAAAATAAAACCATTAAAGAAAAGCTTTTAGATTGTTTTCCAGGGTATTTTGGAAGGTACATTACGATTCACTTTAGTAATTTTTTAAATGAGCCAATTTCCACATCGGATCAAGAAGAGGCTTATGATATCATAATAAAATTTTTAGATAATGTAGATAAAATAGAATTTCCAGAAAGAGCCAAGGAGTTTATAGATGAAATGTCATCTATATATGATAATAACATTCTAAATTCTATGTCTGAAAACTATATGAAAACTGTTAATCAGGATTTTGATTCTTATTGGAAAGAAAATGAGGATACAATCAAAGAATACTATGAAATTAAGCAAACAGATGAGTACAAAGAGAGTGAAGCAGCGGAATTTCAATCTCTAATGAAACTATTTTATGAAGAAAGTGGCTATTATGATATATTAATACCAGCTATGAAGAAGATAAGTCCAAGTTACTTAGAGTTTTATAATAAACTCAACAATTTTTCAAAAAAATTGTTAAAAGTTTTTCCAGAAGCTATTGAAACAGATAAAACTCCCATTGAAAAATAATAATATTAAATAATATAGGTATGATTTTAATATCAATTAAATTTACTTAAAGTAAAACTCTATTTAGGTGAAATGATATTAATGTTATGCCTTTTTTTATACCTTATAAACTATAAAGATAAAGAGTAAATGTAATTTATAAAATTATATGTGGATAATAAAAACTTATGGTTATATTTTATGTCTCATAAAAATAGAATTATATAAACCAGAGAGGAGGACAAGGAGTGAATAAATTACCTAGAGAAGTTATTAAATCACTGTCGACAAACATAAGAGAAAAGATAGAAAGGATATCTCGAGAAGATGTAAGAATTACAGGAAATTATGAAATAGAAGAAATAAGATTAAGAGCAAATAAACCTCTTATATTAAATGCAAACAACATCGATTATTTTTTCAATAAAGATACTGAAGTATTAGATATTTATCCAAGAAATCCGTATATCGTTTCTAAAGAAGATGTAGAGCAAACATTTCAAATAATTTGTAAGTACTCGATACATTCATTTATGGACGATATACAAAAAGGATTTATTACGCTTAGTGGAGGACATAGAGTTGGTTTGGTTGGAAAAGTAATAGTTGAAAATGGACAAGTAAAAAATATCAAGCATATCTCGTCTTTAAACATAAGAGTCTCAAGGGAGATAAAGGGATGTGCAGACAAGGTTTTAGGATATATAGTTAACGATAAAAACAAAGTTAACAACACTATAATTATATCTCCGCCTCAATGTGGGAAGACGACTCTTTTAAGAGATATAGTTAGAAATTTAAGTAATGGAAACGAACAACTAGGCTTTCATGGGATGAAAGTATCTCTTATCGATGAACGTAATGAGATATCAGGATCCTATCTGGGAGTGCCTCAAATGGATGTTGGAATTAGGACAGACATTATTGAAACATGCCCTAAAGAGCTTGGAATCACAATGTTACTTAGATCTATGTCACCAAACATTATAGTTACAGATGAGATAGGCAGTGAGGCAGAAGTAAAGTCGTTATACACAGCTTTAAATGGAGGGGTTAGTTTGATAACAACCGTCCATGGAGATTCTATTGAAGATATAAAAAATAGAAAAGAACTTAGCAGGTTACTTGATAATGAACTATTTAAAAAGGCTATAATACTGTCTGCAAAGAATGGGGCAGGAACGATAGAAAAAATTTATGATCTAGAAGAAAAGAGATGGTATTTTGCAAATTAAAATAATTCTAATAGGATTTTTAATAGGTAGCAGTTATTTAATAGGTGAATACATCTACAAAATGTACGTAAGTAGACATAGGCAAATAAATGATCTGATAAGAGTTTTTGAGATTATAAGGATGGATTTGTCTTTTGGAATGTACACGCTTGAAGAAATTTTTGATAGGATATCAGACAAACATCCTAACGTTTACTCTAGATTTTTTAAAAGCATTGCAAATGATCTAAAGAGTGATAATTTGGAAACTCTTGATGGCATATTAAATGATAATATAGATATTTTAAACAAAGATACATATTTAGCGTCTAAAGAAACCGATGAAATAAAAAAGCTAATATCTACTTTAGGAAAAAGTGATGTAGGATCTCAGCAGAGGATGATAGATCTTACAATTGACAATTTTAAAAAGCATACAACTGAAACTAAAGAAGATATATCAAAAAAAGGGATGTTATATAAGAAGTTGGTTACATTTGTTGGTATCGGAATATGCATAGTTTTATTTTAAAATTATTATATTTAGGGGGGAGATAGTGTGGATATAACTTTAATTCTAAAGGTGGCAGGTATAGGAATACTTATTTCAGTGTTAAACATGGTTTTAGAAAAGACTGATAGAAAAGATTGGACAGGGCTTACAACTTTAGCAGGGGTCATAATAGTGTTAGGTCTAGTAATAACTGAAATTAGTACACTTTTTAACACAGTCAGAACGATGTTTCAACTTTACTAATGGGTGGTGATAGTTTGGAAATAATGCAATTAATCGGAGTTGCACTCGTTTCAACAACACTCTGCTTAGTAATAAAAAAAGATAGACCTGAGATAGCAAACTTTATTGCAATTATAGCCGGAGTAGTGATACTGCTATCTGTAGTATACAAATTAAATTTTATAATTGAGGGTATACAAAACTTAGCTGACAAAGCAAATATTCCAACCATGTATATATCTCTAATCATAAAATTAATTGGTATTGCGTATTTAGTTGAGTTTGCTATCTCGCTTTGCAAGGATTGTGGAGAGAATAATATAGCTTCAAAACTTGAATTCGGAGGAAAAATAATCGTAATGTCGATGTCATTTCCAATTTTATTATCTATTGTAGAGATGGTGTTAAATATTATTCCATCGTAAAGAATTTAGAGTGCAAAATAAAAGCTTATAGATATGCGAGGGGTAGATAACTTATGAAAAAAACATTTTTTAAGTTAATGTTGATTTTTATAACTACTTTATTGTTGTTGAATGCACTTTCACTTAAAAGTTTTGCAGAGGGACAAAGTGAATTTGATGGTACACAAAAGAGTATTGATAACTATATAAATGGTCAGCTTGACAAAGTAAATATTGATGAGATACAAAATTATCTAAATGAAGATGAAGTATTAAACAAAGTAGAATTAAAAACCTTTATAAAGGATCTTTTTAAAGGTGATAAAAATATACTAGATTTATTTAGTAAAGACGGCATTAAGATGTTGTTATTTGATGAATTTAAAGCAAGCTTAAAGGTAGTATCTGTAATTTTAGTATTAGCTCTTTTATCCGCTGTTTTAAAAAGTTTGGACAACTCATTTGCATCTGGAGCAGTAAGTCAAATTGCTACATATATTATTTTTATAACAATGGTATCTCTAACCTTAGTCGGTTTTAAAGATGTACTTGAAATATGTTACAACAGTATTGATAGAACAATTTCATTAATGCAAATATTGATGCCAATTCTTATTAGTTTTTTACTATTAATCGGATTTCCAATTACTTCAACCACTCTAAATCCAATTTTTTTAGGAGGGGTTACTTTTATAAATGTGGTGTTTAAAAAATTTTTATTTACTTCAATGATTGTTGCTTTTGGAGTACTTATTATAAATAATTTATCTAAAAATTTAAAACTCAAAAAGATGTTTTCCTTTATAAAGCAGTTTAATTTGGTTTCTATAGGTGCAATGTTTACAGTTTATTTGGGATTAGTATCACTACAAGGTCTCTATGTTACTAGTTTTGATAAGTTTAGTATGAAGACGGCAAAATTTGCCGTTGGTAATTTTATACCGGTTGTTGGGGGGTTTGTCTCGGACTCAATAGATATTATTTTATCGTCTTCTCAACTCATAAAAAACATATTTGGTGGGATAGGATTAGTGATACTTATAGGTATTTGTCTTGTACCAATTATAAAGATAATATCTGTTATATTTGTGTACAAGGCAGTTGCGATTGCAGTTGAGCCAATAGGTGAAGAGAGTATATCTAGTTTTTTAAACGAGGTTGCAAATCTAATGATAATAATGTTAGCTTCTGTTATTGCAATTTCTGTAATGTTCTTCGTAACAATAGCTATACTAACATCGATTAGTGTAGTAGGAAGAGGTTGATGATAGCTAAAGTTAAGATAGAGGTGTTTATATGTTAGAGAGCGTTAAATTGTGGATTGTAAGTGTTTTAATAGGAGCTTTTATAGTAAATATTGTTGATATGCTTTTACCTAAGTCTTCTATAAAACCTTATATAAATTTAGTACTAAATTTTATATTCGTATTTATAGTAATAACTCCAGTTGTAAATTTCTTTAGCAACAATATTAGTATGGAAGATAGAATTTTAAAGTCTATGAATGAATATAATAAAAAATATGAAGAGACCTCAAATTATCTAGCGAAAGAATCAGGTACATCTTCAAATCTTTCAAATGGATATGAAGATAGCTTAAAAGAGGTTATAAAACTTAAGTTAGATGAATATGGTTATGATTTAGAAGACATTGATTTAGATGGATCTAAGATAAATAATATAAAAATAAAAGAGAAAAGTAGTAATAAAGAAAGTCAGACAAACATAGAATCTAGTGAAAAAGAAAATTCTAAAGAAGTCTTTAATAAGAAAAATGAACACGAGCTAAAACTAAATCAAGATAGACTTAAAGATGATTTAGTAAAAGTACTGGATGTTTCAGTCGAGACAATACATATTGATAAATAGGAGTTGAGATGATGTTTAAGAACTTTTTTAAAAACCTTAATGAAAAAGACAAAAAAAAGCTTTATTCGCTGGTTGTTGTAGCTGGTGTTTGTGTAGTATCGTTAGTTTTACTTTCAATCTTTCCTAACAATTCTAAAGAGAAAAAAGAAGCAAATACAGAGTCGACGAGCGAAACTGTAGATACTTCTAAAAGCTCAGAAGGAGTGAAGTTGGAAAATAAATTAACAAGAATTTTAACTAAGATTGAAGGAGCTGGGGACGTAGACGTTATGTTAACATTTGAATCTAGTGAAGAAATTCAGCCAGCTTTTAATTCTAATCAAACTACTGAGACTACAGAGGAGAAGGATGCACAAGGAGGAGAGAGAACCGTAACTACTTCTAGTGAAAACAAAACTATGATTACATCTGGGTCTAGTGATCCTGTGGTAATAAAAACTACAGAGCCAAAGATAAAAGGTGTGATTGTAGTAGCAAGTGGTGCTAGCAACCCAAAGGTTAAACAAACTCTTTACAGTGCTGTTCAAACCTCGTTACAAATAGCAGGACATCAAGTTGAAATATATTCAAAGTAATATTACTTTAAAAAGTATTTATAAATAAAAGCTAAATTAATTACATTAATACATAAGTGTTATATAGTCAAAATTACTTGTTTTAGAAATAAAATAATATTAATACATATCTGGGGGGAAAAAAATGAAATTTGATTATAAAGGAAGAGGATTTGTTGTACTGTCACTTACTGTAATGTTGATAGCGGTTGGAACTGTAAACTATAAACTAAGTAAAAAGTCTTTACTTGAAACATCTCAAGAGTTTAAAGCATACGAACAAGCACAATACGAAAAAAATACTGAAGATGCTAAAACTGATGAAACTAGCTTAAAAGATGCAGATAAGACTGAAGCTAATAATAAAGAAACTGATATTCAGGTGGTAGATAGTAAAAATAGCGAAATAGATGAAAAAGTAACTGAAACTAGTAAACAAATAAAGGAACAATTGGCATCAGAAAAAAACATGAAGAAATCTACATACATATTGGATATGAAAATGACTAGAGAAAAACAAAGAAATGAACTAGTTCAGGACTTAAATGAAATGATTAATAATCCTTCAACAACGGAAGAATCTAGAAAAGAAGCTTCAAATATGAAGCTTAGCTTAGTGAAAAATCAGGATACTGAGTTGAAAATAGAGAATATTCTTAGTACAAAAGGTTATGAAGAAGCTTTAGTATATATAAGTGATGGTAAGGTAAATGTAGTTGTAAATGAAAAGAAAATAGATAAGACAGATGCAGCAAAAATATTTGATTTAGTTGCGGAGCAAGCTAATGTAAAGTATGAAAATATTAAATTAACTAATAATAGTAAATAAAAATAGAGGCATGGAGCCTCTTTTTTTATAGAATTATATATATTGAATATTTCACAATTATTTTTACCACTCTTACTTTTTCTTTATCATAATAAATTATTAGATATAAAATTTGGTTAAATTGACAAATATAACTCATAAAATATGAAAAAAATCATAAACTATATTTAAATACTGATTTAAGTTTTAAGGTAGCTCTATCTTGCAAATATCTGCGGTATTTGGTATTATTATACTTATATAAAAATACCTTAAAAATGGGAGGTAATTGCTTTATGGAAGATAATAAATTTGGACAAGTTAAAATATCAAATGATGTAATTGCTACAATAGCTGGGATAGCAGCTTTAGAGGTTGATGGAATAGAGACATCTACAACTTTTGCAGATAAATTATTAAAAAATAACGGGGTTAAGATACAAGTTGATGATGACGATGTTAGCCTAGATGTTATGATAGTTATAAAACACGGAAAGACAATACCAGAAATTGCGGAAAAAGTTCAAGAAAACATAAAAAATACTGTTGAAACAATGACAGGGTTAGTAGTTTCTCAAGTTAATATACACGTTCAAGGAATCAGCTTTAAAAAAGAAAAAGCTGAAAAGGAAGAAACGTCTAAAAAAAGCTAATCTATACCCTCTGATATTTCAGAGGGTTATTTGTTTTTATATATATTATATTAAAATTAAAGGAGAATCACATTTAATGAAAAATGATAGAGCACAGAAGGTAACTACCAGAGAGTACATGATGAAATTTATGTATCAGATAGAAATAAATCAAAAGGAAGAAGAGGATCTATTAGAGCTAGTTGATGAATTTCTAAATTCCAATTTAGAATTTATCAAAGAGAGATATATAGAGCTTAGAGAAAAGTATTCAAATGATAAGAAAATTGATATAGATATCGAAAATATGGGACTTGAAGATGTAGTTGATAAAGACTATATAATTAGTTTCTGTGTAGCAATAAATGAAAACAGATTAAATATAAATCACTTAATTAACAAATATGCTAAAAACTGGTCAGTGGATAGAATGCCTAAAGTAGATTTATCTATACTTAGAGTTTCAATATGTGAAATTCTTTATATGGATATGCCAAATAAAATCTCTATCAACGAAGCTGTCGAGCTTGCAAAAATTTATTGTGATGACAAGTCACCAAAATTTATAAATGGAATACTTGGAAGTATTGTAAATGAAAATGAAAAATAATATAATAATCGGAATTGACACTAGCTGCTATACTACATCCATAGCAGCTATAACTTTTGATGGAGATATAATCTTAAATGAAAAGATTATGCTTAAAGTAAAAAAAGATTCAAAAGGGCTCAGACAGAGCGAAGCAGTCTTTCAACACGTAAATAATTTTGGATATATAAGCGATAAATTGAATAAAATACTAGAAGAGTACAATGTAGCTGCGGTTTGTGCATCATCAAGACCTAGGCCTATTGAAAATTCATATATGCCAGTATTTACAGTGGGTCAAAATTTTGCAAAACTGTACTCGTCTTTATCACAATCTAGATATTATGAAACTTCACATCAAGAAAATCATATAGAATCAGTTTTGTTTAATTCTAATATTAAAAATAAAAATAGATTTTTATCAGTTCACATATCTGGTGGGACTACAGAAATTTTACTATCAGAAAAACCAATCGAGGATTTTATAAATTGTGATTATAATATTGAAATTGTAGGTGGAAGTAGAGATGTAAGTTTTGGGCAACTAATAGATAGACTTGGTGTAGGTTTCGATTATGAATTTCCATGTGGAAAATATATAGACGAAAATGCTTTAAAATCAAATCTAAATATAGAACAAGGTCTTAAGACATCTGTAAAAGAGGGTTATATGAATCTATCGGGTATTGAAAATCAAATAAATAAATTTGTAAAAGATAATTATAACGATATAGATAATGTTGATAAAAATTATGTATCAAAGTTACTGATGGATACTCTATCAAGATGTCTGTATAAGTCTCTAATTTACTTGTGTAAAAAATACAAAGTAGAAGAAGTTTTATTTGCTGGAGGAGTTTCGGCCAGTAAGTATTTATCACAAAGTGTTACAGAAAAACTTTCAAAAAATAATATTAAAGCATATTTTTCAGAACCTAAGTATTCAACAGATAATGCAGTCGGTTGTGCTATAATAGGTTTAAACAAATTTTTAGGAGAATAATAATGGAAATTAGAGCTTTAGATATAAGTGAAGCGAATTCATATATAAAGAGAATTTTAATAAATGACCCAATACTTGATAACCTGAAAGTAAAAGGTGAGGTATCAAATTTTAAAGTTCACAGCAGTGGAAATGTTTATCTATCATTAAAAGATGAAAACTCTAAATTAAACTGTGTAATATTCAAAAGCAACTACAATAAAAATTTGGAATTAGACAATGGAACCAATGTAGTTGCAAAAGGATATATTTCTGTTTACGAAAGAGATGGGGCTTATCAATTATATATAAACGAAATAGAAATTGAAGGAATGGGAAACTTACATATTGAGTTTAATAAACTAAAGGAAAAGCTGAATAAGGAAGGTTTATTTGACCCAAAATATAAAAAGGATATTCCAAAAATGCCTAGCTCAATTGGAGTTGTAACCTCTCCTACTGGAGCCGTTATAAAAGATATTATTAATGTTATTAAGAGAAGATTTCCAAAGGTAAATATAAAACTTTACCCAGTAAATGTGCAGGGGAGTAAATCAAAAGACGATATTTGCGAAGGTATAAGATTTTTCAACAAAATGGAAAATGTAGAAACAATTATAGTTGGTAGAGGTGGAGGATCAATAGAAGAGCTCTGGTCATTTAACGAAGAAGATGTAGCTAGAGAAATATTTAAATCAAAAATACCGATAATATCAGCAGTAGGTCACGAAACTGATTTTACTATATGTGATTTTGTATCGGATATGAGAGCACCAACTCCGTCCGCTGCAGCAGAGCTTGCAACTCCATCACTTGACGAAATAAATTACAAATTGTTAAATATAAAAAATAGGATATCAAAATCTTTAACAAACCAAATCAATATAGATGAATATAAGTTGATGGCTACATTTGATAAAATAAATAGTTATTTAGATTCATATATTATTAAAGATAAAATTATACAACTAGATAAAATATATGATAAAATAACCTTTGGGATAGAAAATAGTCTTAAATTCAGAAGCGAAAAACTTGTGAGCACTGGTACAGTTTTACACAATTTGAGTCCATTAGCTACTATGGATAGAGGTTATAGTATTCTTCAGAAAGAAGGCAATGTAGTAAAGAGTGTAAAGGAACTAAAAAAGAAAGAAAAAGTCGACATTGTTTTAAAAGATGGGAATGTAAACTGTACAATTGATAATATAAAATTAGATGAGGTATAGAGAATGAACTTAAAATATGAAGAAGCATATTCAAGACTTGAAGAGATACTTAGAGATCTAGAGTCTAATAACGCTAGCCTCGATGAGTCTTTAGAACTTTATGAAGAGGGAATTGCACTTTATAAGCATTGCAATAAATTATTGGAAGATGCTCAACTTAAAATAAGCAAATTTAACAAACTCGGTGTTGAAGAAGAGTTAGACTTAGGGGAGGAATAGTCATGGAATTCAATAGTTCACTAAAAGAAAGAGCAGGTTATATAGAGGAAATATTAAAAGAGTACATGCCAAATGAAGTAGGTTTTCAGAAAACTGTAATAGAAGCTATGAATTACAGTCTTAGTGCTGGTGGAAAAAGATTAAGACCTATACTTACACTTGAGGCTTGTAAACTAGTTGGTGGAAATGCAAAAGATGCAATTCCATTTGCAGTAGCTATTGAAATGATACACACATATTCATTGATTCATGATGATCTTCCCGCATTAGACAATGATGATTTGAGAAGAGGAAGACCTACCAATCATAAGGTTTACGGAGAAGGTATGGGAATTTTGGCTGGTGATGCTCTATTAAACTACGCATATGAAGTTATGTTAAAGGGATCGCTTGGAAAAGAAAATCCTGATAAATACCTAAATGCAGTTTATGAAATTGCAAAACATGCAGGTATTTACGGTATGATTGGTGGACAGGTAGTAGATGTTGAGAGTGAAAACAAAAAAATTGAAAAAGAAAAATTAGACTATATACATAATAATAAAACAGCTGCTATGATAATTGGATGTATGAGAGCTGGAGCCATAGTAGGTGGGGCCAATACAGAAGAGCTTAAATGTATATCAAATTATGCAAAAAATATAGGTCTATCATTCCAGATAGTAGATGATATTTTAGATATAGTCGGGGATGAAAAAAAGTTGGGTAAAAAAGTAAATAGCGATATAGAAAATAATAAATCAACTTATCCATCTTTGCTAGGTCTAGAAAAATCTAGATATATTGCAGAAGAGTTGATATCAGATGCTAAGAAGAGTATAGAAACTACATTCGAAGGCGTGGATTTTTTAAAGGGATTAGCTGATTATATCATATCACGAGAATGTTAAAATTAAATCTGTAGAATTCTTAGGAGGTTGACATGGAATTTTTTTTGGAGCTTCTAAATAACGGCGCTTTGGGTATAAGTATAGTAGCTTGTTTTTTGGCTCAGTTTATAAAGATATTTACAGGAAAAACAAAAAGAATAGAGTTAACAAGAGTATTGACATCAGGTGGAATGCCTAGTTCTCACAGCTCGTTTGTAACAAGTTTGGCTACAGTAGTAGGTCTTGAAAAAGGATTTAACTCAACAGACTTTGCTATAACAGCTGTTTTAGCTCTTATAATAATGTATGATGCAGCTGGAGTTAGAAGGGCTGTAGGTAAGCAAGCTATAATACTAAATCAAATTGTAGATGATATACAACATAATAAGCCGATTGAGCAAAACAAGTTGAAAGAACTTATAGGTCACACTCCTATGGAAGTTTGGTTTGGTGGACTGCTCGGTGTACTAACTGCTTTGGTGTTAATTTAGATGTAAACTGTCTCGAGAATAGTTATATTCGGGACAGTGAATTTTTATATATAATGAAGTTAAAAATTAAGCAAAAGGTGTGAATAATATGTACAAGTATTTAGATAAAGTCAATTCTCCGCAAGATATAAAAAATATGAACACAGAAGAAATTGATTTACTTGCAAAGGACATAAGAAAATTTTTAGTTAAATCTATATCAAAAACTGGTGGTCACCTTGCATCTAATCTAGGCGTTGTTGAATTGACTTTGGCTTTACATAAAGTTTTCGACAGTCCAAAAGATAAAATTATATGGGATGTAGGTCACCAAGCGTATGTCCATAAGATATTAACAGGAAGAAAAGGTGAATTTCCAACTCTTAGACAATTAAATGGTCTTAGTGGGTTTCCAAAAGAGGAAGAGAGTGAACATGATATATTTGACACAGGACACAGCAGTACGTCTATATCAGTAGCTGTTGGAATAGCCTGTGCTAGAGATATACAAAAAGAAAAATACAGTGTAATTCCGGTTATAGGTGATGGAGCTATGACGGGTGGTATGGCCCTAGAAGCTCTTAATTACCTAGGAGATGTGGGTACTGACATGACAGTTATATTAAATGATAATGAAATGTCAATAGATAAAAATGTAGGTGGAATGTCTAAGTATTTCTCTAAGCTTATAAAAAACTCTAGTGTCGATATGGTTAAAGATGAATTTGAAAAACTTTTGAGCGTTACGTCAACAGGAGAGTTTATTTCAAAAACTGCATATAAATTAAAAGATACTTTAATAAATAGTTTTAATCCACAAGAAAGTGAATTCTTTGATTCAATAGGTATAAAGTATATAGGACCGATAGACGGACATGATACAAAACAACTAATAGAATCCATGACTTATGCTAAGTTTTTGAAAGGACCAGTACTACTTCATGTAATTACTAAAAAAGGTAGAGGCTATAGATATGCCGAAAATCAACCAGATAAATATCATGGTGTTTCTAAATTTGATATAAAAGATGGTGTGGTTTCTTCTGGAGTGATATCTACCTCAGATGCTGTTGGTAAAAAGCTTATAGATATGGCAGCTAATGATGATAAAGTTGTAGGTATAACAGCAGCAATGCCATCTGGAACAGGACTCAATCATTTTGCTAAAGTATACACTGATAGATTTTTTGATGTGGGTATAGCTGAACAACACGCAACTACATTTGCTGCTGGTCTTGCTAAAAATGGTTTAAAGCCTTATTTTGCAGTGTATTCAACTTTTCTTCAAAGAGCTTATGACCAAATAGTACACGATGTCTGTCTTACTAAAAAGCCAGTGACTTTTTTAATTGATAGAGCTGGTTTGGTAGGAAACGATGGTGAAACTCATCATGGAGTTTTTGATCTAAGTTATTTAAATCCAATACCAAACATTGTTGTTATGGCTCCTAAAGATACCAAAGAACTAGAAGCTATGATGGAATTATCTCTTAAATTGGACTCTCCAGTTGCAATAAGATATGCAAGAGGTAATAGTTATTGTTTAGAAACTGGTGAGTATGGTGATATTGAGCTTGGAAAATACGAAGTTTTAAATGAAGGTGAAGATGTAGCTATTTTAGCTATAGGGGATACTGTAAAACAAGCACTTGTGGCATGTGAGGGACTAAAAAAGGAAAACATAAATGTTACAGTTATAAATTCAAGGTTTTTAAAACCTATGGACGAAGAACTATTAATAGATGTTTTTAAAAAGCATAAGCATATTATTACTGTCGAAGATAATTCTAAAGTAGGTGGATTTGGAAGTAGAATAAATAGCTTAGCTATGCAAGTTTGCAGTGATGTAAAAATAGTTAATTTAGGAATAAAAGAGGAGTTTATTGAACACGGAAGCCAAGAAGAATTATATGAAATAGTTGGAATATCTTCAAAAAAAATTATTGAAGAAGTAAAAGCATTACTAAAAAAATAAAAAGATAAGAAGTAAAAAAGTATTTAGAAAGGTAATCTTATGAAAAAGAGAATAGATGTATTACTTGTCGAGCAAGGATTTTTCGACAGTAGAGAAAGAGCTAAAAAAGCTCTTATGGCAGGTCTTGTATTTGTAGACAATCAAAGATGTGACAAGGCTGGTACAGAGGTTAAAATAGATTCTAAAATAGAAGTGAAAGGAAATCCAATTCCATATGTAAGTAGAGGCGGTTTAAAGCTAGAAAAAGCTTTAAAAAATTTTGATTTAACTTTAAATGATAAAGTGTGTATGGATATAGGGGCATCTACAGGAGGATTTACAGATTGTATGCTTCAAAATGGTGCAACTAAAGTTTTTTCTATAGACGTAGGTTACGGTCAACTTGCATGGAAGCTAAGACAGGACAAGAGAGTAGTTTGTATGGAGAGAACTAATATAAGATACGTAACATTAGAAGATATAAATAAGCCAGCAGACTTTGCATCTATAGATGTTTCTTTTATTTCATTAAAATTAGTGCTACCCAAAGCTAAGGAGCTTTTGAGGGATGGTGGAGAAGTAGTAGCACTTATAAAGCCACAATTTGAAGCAGGACGTGAAAAAGTTGGTAAAAAAGGTGTTGTTAGAGAGAAATCAACTCATATTGAAGTGATAGAAATGGTCTCTAACTTTGCTTTAGATAATGGATTTGAGATACTTGATTTAGATTTTTCGCCTATAAAAGGACCTGAGGGAAATATAGAGTATTTAATTCACTTAAAGAGTATTGATAAAAAACAGATATTAGATGAACAAGAATATATAGATAAAGTAAAAGATCTTGTTGAAAAGTCACATATGCTAGATAAATAGTTATTAGTAATATTTTAAAGGGGGCTTTAATTTGATCCTTGAGATGTACATGAAAAACTGTGCCTTGATAGAAGAACTTAGGCTTAGTCTAGATAGAAATTTAAATATACTTACGGGAGAAACTGGTGCGGGAAAATCTATTATAATTGATGCATTAAATTTATGCCTTGGTAGCAAATACGACAGATCTTTTTTAAGAAAAGGAACTGATAAAGGGCTTATAGAAATAGTATTTTATACGGAAAATCAAAAAGTCATAGATTTTTTAGAAGAGAGCGAAATAGATGTTGAAGATGATAATTTGATTATAGTTTCAAGAGTTATATTTTCAGATGGGAAGAGCTCAGCAAGAGTTAATGGGCGGACTGTTAAAATTTCTTCTCTAAAACATATAACAGGTATGATGGTAGATGTACATGGACAGCATCAAAATAATGCTCTTTTAGATACGGAAACTCATATTGAGTTTTTGGACTTATTTGGTGGAGATTATCTTGATAAGTATAAAAAAGATTATAGAAAAACTTACAATAAATACAGTGAAGTTAGGAAGTCACTTAATATTTTAAATGAAAATAAAGATGATATGCAGATACAAAGAGAAATTGATTTATTAAATTTTCAAATAAACGAAATTTCATCTGCTAATTTAAACGAAGGCGAATATCAAGAATTATTACAAACAAGAGAGATATATAGAAATAGCGAAAAGATATACAATAAATTAAATTTATGCTATGAAGGAATTCATAATGGAGAAATAAATGTTGTAGATTTGATAGGAATAGTCTCTAAGGAATTGTATGATATAGCCGAATATGATGTTAAACTTGAAGAGTTTAGCAATGATATTGAGAGAATTATGTACGAATTACAAGATATATCTTCAGGAATTAGAGATTACAAAGAGCATATAAATTTTGAACCATATGTGCTAGAGCAAATAGAAATTAGAATTAATGAAATAAATAATTTAAGACGTAAATACGGAGATACAATTGAGGATATACTAAAGTTTTACGATAAAACTGTTCATAGACTAGATGAGATAATTAATAGAGATGAAAAGGTAGAAGAACTAAAAAAAGAGTTAACATCTCTTGAAGAAGAGCTTACGCTAAAGGCTACAGAACTAACTTTGGCTAGGAAAGAGCTAGCGATTAAATTAGAAAAATTATTACTTGTAGAACTAGAAAGTTTAAATATGAAACATGTTTCTTTTAGAGTAAAGTTTACAGAGTGTGAATTTACATATGATGGTAAAGACAATGTAGAGTTTATGGTATCGTTCAACTTAGGTGAAGATATGAAGCCTATAAATAAAGTTGCATCAGGTGGAGAAATGTCTAGATTTATGCTAGCGTTTAAGACAATTTTAGCTGATATTGATGGAACTGATACGCTGGTATTTGATGAAATAGATACAGGTATTAGTGGAGTAGCAGCTCAAATAGTAGGAGAAAAACTTGCGAACATATCTATCAAAAAACAGATTGTTTGTATAACGCACTTACCACAGATTGCAGCAAATGCTACAACTCATTTCTGTATAGAAAAAAATGTACAGAACAACAGGACTTTCACTAATATAAAAAAACTAAATGAAAATACAAGGGTTGAAGAAATTGCTAGGTTAATTTCTGGAAGTAAAATAACAGAAAAAACTATTGACCATGCAAATGAAATTATAGAAATAGCTAAACAATAAAAAAAATTGAGAAAGCTGGAGAGCATAAAAACAGTTAAGAATGTTTTTATTATCTTCAGCTTTAATTATTTACTAGATGTTACTAAATATTTACTTATAAAAATTATTTTTATTTTAATTCATGGGTATAAGTAAAAACACATAATTTATTAGATAAACAAGTAAAAAAATTAATATAAAATAAAAGAGAGGTGAGGTTTATTATGACTATATACGATTTTAAGTTTAAAGATATTAGTGGTAAAGAAGTCTCTATGGATGAATTTAAGGGAAAGGTAATATTAATTGTAAATACAGCAAGTAAATGTGGATTTACATATCAATATGAAGGCCTTGAAAAGCTTTATAAGGATTATATAGATAAAGGTTTTGTAGTGTTAGGGTTTCCGTGTAATCAGTTTGCTGAGCAAGAACCAGGAAACAACCATGAAGTTGAAAGCTTCTGTAAGTTAAGATACGGAGTAACTTTCCATCTATCTCAAAAGATAGAAGTAAGAGATGAGAATATAGATCCAATATTTAAATATTTAACTGAGAATACAAATTTCGAAGGCTTTGGTAAAGGAATAAAATCAAGAGGATTAGAGTTTATGCTTAAAAAGAAATATAAAGGAAATTATAGTGATAGCTCAATTAAATGGAACTTTACTAAGTTCTTAATAGATAGAAATGGCAATATTAAGGCTAGATTTGAACCAACTATTGATCCAAAAAATATTGAGAGTACGATTAAATCTTATATATAATCAATATTATATATAAATTTTCTATCTATAATAAATAAAATTGATATAAAGTAAAAATTATTGGGTATATAATTCAATACAGAGTTGGAAATCAAATATTACGAACTAGAACTAAAAAAATAAAAAAGGAATGGTGGTCAATATGTCAATTTATAATTTTAAATACAAAACGATAGAAGGAAATGATACATCTCTTGATGATTTTAAGGACAAAGTAGTTTTAATAGTTAATACTGCTAGTGAGTGTGGATTTACACCGCAATATGAAGGTCTTGAGAAACTTTACAAAGAGTACAAAGATCAAGGGTTAGTAGTTATAGGATTCCCTTGTAACCAGTTTAATGGCCAAGAGCCTGGCAGCAATAGTGATGTGAAGGAGTTTTGCTCAGTGAGATATGGAGTTACTTTCCCATTGTCTCAAAAGATAGATGTAAGAGGTGAAAATCAAGATCCACTTTACAAATATTTAACTGATAACACTAAATTTGAAGGGTTTGGAACTGGAGAAATGGCAGAATTATTGGATGGAATTGCTAGAGAAAAATATCAAGATGAATATAATGATAGCTCTATAAAATGGAACTTTACAAAATTCTTAATAGGAAGAGATGGTAATATTATCGCTCGTTTTGAACCAACAGTTGATCCTGAAAATATAGAAAAAGATATAAAAAATGCTTTATAAAATTGTTAATAGCTAAAAGTAACGCGCAAACATTTATGTTTGCGTGTTACTTTTTTTATACAACAAATTATAATTAAAAACACTTAATATTAGAAAATGATTTCAATAAAAATAGAGTTTATAAAGATTTACTAAGATCTACTTATTCAGATTTATTATTATTAGTTCTTTGAGTTTTATAATTAGATATTTCTTTGCTAATTTGTGATTTAGATGCATTTTTAGTGAACAGATTAACCAATGGTTCAACAACTTTCAAACCGAATCCACCTTTCGTGTAATAAGAAAGTCTATAGTAGAAGTAGTTAATTAGTTCAATAAGCGCAAATAAATAAATAGTTATTCCTACTATTTTTCCTACTAAACCACTTTTACCTATATTTGCAATATATATTGGTATGTATATAGAAAAAAGTATTAAGTTTAATTTATTTAAAAAAATAAAAATTGGAGCTACAATATTTTTGTACAAAGTCCTATCTCTTTTTTGAACTCTTTTTAAACAAACAAACCAATAAACCGAACCCTCTAGGAGGATTAGACTAAGTAATGTTACAGGATAAAGTGTTATAGGATGGAAATCTATATTTAGATTATTTATATTAGCAAAATATACACAGATAAATAATATAGCATTTATAAACTCCATGTAACAAAGATACCATAATTCTTGTTTTAAATTTCTCTTTCTTTTCATAATTTCCTCCTGACATATTTATTATAAATGTTTTACATCATTAGGTAAATAACAACTAAAGTTACAGTACTAAAACCATTACTTTTTCACCGTTATCATCTAGTTCACCATTAAACTCAAACCCAACAGAGATATATAAATCAATCGCAGAAATGTTATCTTCGTATATGCTTAAATAAATTTCATTGCAAGTATAAAAATTAAATAAATGATTTATCAAAAAATCCAAAGATTTCTTTCCATAGCCTCGACACTGATATCTGTAGTCAATCATGAATCTATCTAACCACACTCTGTTGTCCTTGAGTTTTCCATACATTGCAAATCCTATTAGAGTACTTTCGTTGTAAATTCCAACGGGCTTCCAAGATGTTTCAAATTTAGATTCCGCTATAGATAGAAGATTGCTTTCAATAAATTTAGCCTGATTTTTTTTTACTGATAAGTTTATTAAATCTCTCCAATTACCGATATTTGCATCTTTTATACTTAAAATCACAATATGACCGCCTTTCAAATAAAAAATAAATAATTATAGTTATTATAGCAATGCTTTATGAATTTTACAGATAATCATTAAAAAAATTAAATAAAAGAGCATAAGTATACAAAAATATACGTTTAAATAAAATCTTTTACTGAATAATAAAACTTACCAATTGGAATTATAATTGTATACAACTTAGGGAGTGATAAACTATGAAGAAAAGTAACTTTAAAGTAAAACTTTTAAAAAATGTTAGAGGATTTAAAATAAAAATTATCACATTGTCTTGCATTGTAGTATTGGGATTAACTTATTCTTATAAAAAAGATTTATTTAATCATTCATTAAATTTAATTGAGAATAAAATAAGTGATACTGAGGTGACAAGCTTTAAAGATAGGAATAAAAAGTTTGTGTATCCACTTGGAAATATCATAGGGATAAAAGCAGATACTGATGGAGTTTTAATTATAGGATTTGAAGAAGAAAATGTGGAATATGTTGGTGGTCTAAAAATTGGAGACAATATTATTGAAATAGAAAAACAGAAGATAAAAGATAGTCAAGATGTATTAAACATTTTAAATAGCTTAGATAAGCAAATAGATAAAATCGAGATTAAATTTGAAAGAAATAATATTTATAGAACAGAAGAAATTAAACTAAAAAAATCAGAAGGTCATTTCAAATTAGGACTATGGGTAAGAGATAAAATTTCTGGTGTAGGCACTATGACATTTTACGATCCAGAAAACAATAGAATTGGAGCAATTGGTCACGCTATAAAAGATACGGATACTAATGAATTATTGAAAATAAGAGATGGAAGGATTTATAGGCCAGAAAAGTTAGAACTTATAAAATCTACAAAAGATAAGGTGGGTTACATCAAAGGAGACTATGAAAACTCCAATATTGTTGGAAAATTTTCAAATAACACTGATATTGGTATAAGCGGAAAATTTATAGGTGGAAAAGGTAATGATTTGAAACTAGGGGATAAAGAAATGCAGCTTATGGAGGTTGGAGATGTAAATGACGTAAAAAAAGGTAAAGCTTATATACTATTTGAAGATAAAAATAAAAATATAACATCTTTTGAAATAAAAATAGAGGATATTATGACTTCCCGTGGAAATCATAAAGAGATAGTATTAACAGTAGTAGATAAAAATTTAATTGATTACACTGGAGGAATTGTACAAGGCATGAGTGGTGCTCCAATAATACAAAATAACAAAATAATTGGAGCCGTTACACACGTATCTAAAGAAGATCCTAAAAAAGGATATGGCATTTTGATAAACGAAATGATAAAATTATAGATAATTTAATAAATTTTTTTATTTGTTTGAAGGAATATAATTTGAGCCTGTCGAATAAGGATACTAGTGTAAAGATTATATAACAATTTAGTGTAAGAAGTTTGATTTTTCTGTATAAGAAAATGTTTTTGATGGGGGGATTTTTAGTGAACGAAAAAATCAAGATAGTTTTAGCAGATGACAATAAGGATTTTTGTCAAGTTTTAAACGAGTATTTATCAAATGAGGATGATATAGAAGTCTTAGGTATCGCAAAGGACGGGATTGAAGCATTAGAATTAGTTAAAAAGACTCAACCTGATTTATTGGTATTAGACATCATTATGCCACATTTGGACGGATTAGGTGTAATCGAAAAGCTTAATAGCATGGAGATTGCAAAATTTCCTAAAATCATAGTTTTATCTGCAGTAGGTCAAGACAAGATAACTCAAAATGCTATAAGCTTAGGAGCAGATTACTACATTGTGAAACCTTTTGATTTTGTTGTATTTATAAATAGAATCAGAGAATTAGTGTCAAACAAGGCAGTAAAAATTGAACCAAAACAAAATTATGATACTCAGATGACAAGAAGTGATTTTGTTAAAAACGTTGGAAATATAGAAACTGAAATAACAAATATAATACACGAAATAGGAGTTCCAGCTCATATCAAAGGTTATTTATATTTAAGAGAAGCCATCAAGATGGTTATAGAAAATGTTGAGCTTTTAGGAGCTGTAACTAAGGAATTATACCCAAGTATTGCAAAGAAATTTAATACTACTCCTAGTAGAGTTGAAAGAGCTATAAGACATGCAATAGAAGTTGCATGGAGTAGAGGTAAAGTTGATACTATAAATCAATTGTTTGGATACACAGTTCATAATACTAAAGGAAAACCAACAAACTCAGAGTTTATTGCAATGATTTCAGATAAACTTAGATTAGAGCATAGTATGGTTAAATAATTAGGTTAATAGCAAAGTCCTCTTTTTAGAGGACTTTATTTTTTATAGAAAATAATTTTAATTCATTATAAAAACTAAAAAAATAAATAAATTTAGACAATATGAAAAAGATAATAAACCATAAAAATACAAAAAATGTATACATGACGCTCGAATATACTTAAAACATTTATTTTATTGTTAACTAATGCTATAATATAATGTGATTTTATAAAATTGATGGCGGAGGTTTAAAAATGAGAGTCGAAGCTCCAATAAAAGTGGATAGGAAGACAAAAAAGCTTGCTAAGAGACTTGTCAGCGGAGATATTGCAGTAATCAATCACATTGATATTGACGAAGTCGCTGCGAATTCTCTGGTAGAAGCTAAAATTAAGCTTGTTGTAAATGCGGCTCCTTCTATAAGCGGTAGATATCCAAACAAAGGACCTGGGATACTAACTGAGAACAATATATTAATTATAGATAATATTGGTGAAGAATTATTTAATGAATTAAAAGAAGATCAAGTTATCGAAGTTATAGATGGGAAGATATACCGAGAAGGTGAATTATTAGGTGAAGGAGAAGTTTTAGATTTAAAACTTGTCAGAGAGAAAATTAAAAAGGCCTACGAAAATTTATCTTTTGAATTAGACAGATTCATTGATAATACTATTGATTATGCGAAAAAGGAAAAAGGTTTTATTCTAGGTGAAGTTGAAATACCTCCAGTTAACACAGATTATGCAAATAAACATGTGTTAATAGTAGTTAGAGGTCAAGATTATAAAGAAGATTTAAGCACTATGATATCCTACATAGAAGAGGTCAAACCTGTACTGGTTGGAGTTGATGGTGGAGCAGATGCACTTATTGAATTTGGATATACTCCTGATGTAATAGTAGGGGATATGGATAGTGTGAGTGATGATGCCCTTAAAAAGGCTAAAGAAATAGTGGTGCATGCTTATACTGATGGAAGAGCGCCTGGACTTGAGAGGGTTGAAAATTTAGGATTAGATGCAATTGTTTTTCCAGCGCCAGGCACAAGTGAAGATATTGCCATGCTTATAGCATATGAATACAAAGCAGAACTGATAGTAGCAGTAGGAACTCACTCAAATATGATAGATTTCCTAGAAAAGGGACGAAAAGGTATGGCAAGTACATTTTTAGTAAGACTAAAAATTGGATCAAAGTTGATAGATGCAAAGGGTGTAAACTTACTTTATAGAAGTAAGCTGAAATTTAAGTATGTAATAGCATTACTTGCAACAGCTTTATTCCCAGTACTTATACTTGCATATTTATCACCAGGGGTTCAACATTTTATGCAACTTATGCAGTTAAAGTTTAAGCTACTTTTACAGATGTAGATAGAGGAGGATTACAATGCATATTAATATGAAGTACTACATTGTTACCATTGGTGCTATATTTATAGCTTTAGGGATAGGTATACTAGTAGGGTTCAACTTAAACAACAACGAACAGTTAAGTGAGCAACAAGCAAACATGATAAACGATTTAGACGAAAAATTTGAAATATTAAAAGATACAAATGATTCCTTAAAAAATGATTTAAGCAAATCAAATTCGAAATATGACAAAGCAGTTGCATATATCAATAAAAATGTAGATAAACTAATAGATTCTACACTAACTGGTAAAACTGTAGGTATAATAACTTTAAATGAAAACTTTGATAATAGTGAAGGTATAACTACAACTCTTGATAAAACTGGAGCTAAGATAGCATTTAATATTGTGATTAAAGATTCTATAAAACAGACGGCAAAGTTAAAAGAGGTATCTCAGAAGGTTGGGGTAGATTTAAGTGATACAGAAGGCGCAGTAAATTATATAATAGAGACGCTAAGTACAGAAGATGCTAGCTCAAAACTCGAGTATTTACAAGAATTAGATCTAATTAAGCTTAACTATTTAGGAAGTTCATATTTATCTTATGATTCTGTAATTCTTTCTGCTGGAGATGATTCTAAAAATCCAGAAAAGGATTTTGAAAAGTTAGATAAATATTTAGTAGATTCTTTAAAAGCACAAAATAAATACATGGTAGAAGTTCAGAATTCAGATGTAACAACTTCTTATGTAGATTTATACTCTAAAAATAAAGTTGCTACTATAGATAACATAAATGAAGAGAGTGGAAGTATATCACTATCAATACTTTTAAAACAAGGAAATAAAATAGGTAACTTCGGTTCTTCAAAAACTGCAGATAGTTTAATTCCAATAGAGGAATAAGGAGATTTAAGGAGTGAATGAAATGAACCAGTATATTAGTATAATAATACCAGTTTACAATGAAGAAAAATTTATAAAAGATACATTAGATGGAATAAAAGATATAAATGATATATCCGAAATTGTGGTTATTGATGATGGATCTAGAGACAATACAGCTAAAATAGTTAGTGAGTATTCATTAGATAAAGTCAAATTTCATAAGTTAGATAAAAATAGAGGAAAAGGATATGCTCTAAATTATGGTTTAAAAATAGCATTGGAAAATGCAGATATAATTGGATTTTTAGACGGAGATTTAGGCGTTTGTTCCTCTGAAGTTGAAAAATTAATACAGCCAGTAAAAAATAATGAAGTTGATGTAACTATAGCAAGATTTCCATCGGCAAAGAAAAAAGGTGGTTTCGGGCTAGTTAAAGGTTTAGCTAGAAACTCAGTCCTTGAAATGACTGGCGAGGATTTAACATCTTCAATTTCTGGACAGAGGGTTTTTAAAAGAGAAGTCTTGGAAAAATTTGATGAGATGCCATATGGATATGGTGTTGAAGTGGGGATGACTATAGATATTCTTAAATATGGATTTAAGATAAAAGAGATACTTGTAAATATGACGCACAATGAAACAGGAAGAAGTTTAAAAGGATTTATTCATAGAGGTAAACAATACTACCATATTAAAAAAATTGTAAACCAGAAGAAGAAAGAGTGGAGGTAGTATGATGTTAGTTCTAGATACTTATTTAATATATATAATACTGCTTATAACAGGATTATTTGGGACTTATTTATGTATACCTTTATTTAGAAACATGATGATTTCAGGTGATATAATAAGACCAAATTACAATAAAGAAATGATACCAGTAAGTATGGGTATTGTATTCTTGCCTATGATGGTTATAAATAGTATTATTCTAGCCTTTTTGACGATTAACTATGAAAGTTTGTTATATATTTTTATGTTTGATTTTGCACTTGTCTCTATGTTTTTTGCTGGCGTTCTCGATGATATTATTGGGAATAGAAATGTAAGTGGACTTAAAGGACACTTTAAAAGCTTGTTTAATGGAAATCTCACTACCGGTGGATTTAAAGCACTATTTGGTGGAATAGTTGGTCTTTTAGTATCTGTAGCAGTAACAAAAGACATTTTAGAAATAGTAGTTAACACATTGGTTATTGCACTTTCTACTAATTTGATGAATTTATTGGATTTAAGACCAGGTAGAGCAATAAAAGTTTATTTATTCATAATGGTTGTAGTATTTTTAACCGTAGCTGGATTTGTACAAGTGTTACCTCTTCTAATAGTGCCTAATGTTCTAGCTTATTTCAATCATGATCTTAAGGCAAAGGCTATGATGGGTGATACAGGTTCTAACGTTCTGGGGATGTCTATTGGTCTTATGATAGTATTTGGATACTCTTTTAATATTAGAGTTGGTTGGTTAATATTTCTAATATTAATTCATATACTTACAGAAAAATATTCATTAACTAAAATTATTGAGAATGTAAAAGTACTAAATTTCTTAGATAGATTGGGAAGGTAGCTTATGATAAGTAAAAGATTAGGAAAAGTAAAATCAATAGTCAGCAAAAATGGAGTGTTAGATGATTTAATAGTAGTTGTAAACGGAGAAGAGCAAAGAGCATATAATTATCCAAAGATGACTGGTGAAGTAAATGAAGGTGATGAAGTACTTTTAAATACAACAGCAGTAGAGTTAAGCTTAGGTACAGGCGGATACCATTTTGTAATTTCAAATCTAAACAATTTAGAATCAAAGCTTACAGAAGGTGGACATATCATGAAACTTAGATATACCCCTTTTCAAGTTAAAGTAGATGCAGTTGAAGAACAAGAAAGCGAGTATCATAGCAAATTTTCTGAGTTTAAAAGTCTTGATAACTTGCCTGTAGTAGTTGGTACACTACACAGTATGTTGACACCTTTTGTTGCATCGTATAAAAGACAGTATCCAAATAAGAGATTAGTTTATATAATGACTGATGGGGCAGCTTTACCGATATATTTAAGCAAAAACGTTGAAAACTTAAAGAATAAGGGATTAATTGATAGTACGATTACTATAGGAAATGCATTTGGTGGAGATTATGAATGCGTAAATATATACACTGCATTAATTACTGCGAAGAATATACTAAATGCTGATGCAGTATTTGTAAGTATGGGTCCTGGAATAGTAGGTACAGGAACTAAATATGGTTTTACAGGAATTGAACAAGGTCCTATATTAGATGCGGTTAATAAGCTTGGTGGAGTACCTGTGGCAGTACCTAGAATTAGTTTTGCAGATAAGAGAGATAGACACTATGGAATATCTCATCACAGCATAACTGTATTTAAAGAAATAGTAAATGAAAGGGTGTATATACCTCTTACTAAATACGATCAACATAAACTTTGTAAAGTTGAAGAGCAAATAGAAAAAAATGGTCTAAATAAGAAGCACAATATAATTTTTATAGAAAATGATAATACAAAAGAGGATTTAGAACATTTTAATCTAAAAGTTAGAAGTATGGGCAGAGGTTATGAAGAAGATAGAGAGTTCTTTGAGGCAGCGAGTACAGCTGCATATTATATAACGGAGGTAGAAAATGGTATTAGAAGAGAAAACTATTAAAAGTGATAAAATATATACAGGAAAAATAGTTAGTCTAAGAGTTGATACTGTTGAAATTCCAGAAAAAGGCTACAGCAAGAGAGAGATAGTTGAACATGGTGGTGCAGTAGGAATAGTAGCCATAACTAACGATAATAAAATTGTTTTAGTAAAACAGTTTAGAAAGCCTATTGAAGAGGCTCTTGTTGAAATACCTGCAGGAAAATTGGAAATAGGAGAAAATCCAAAAGAATGCGCAATAAGAGAGTTGCAAGAAGAGACAGGTTATACAGCAGATAATATAAAGCTTATCCATAAATTCTATTCATCAGCTGGATTTTCAAATGAAAAAATATTTATATTTTTAGCTACAGGTTTAACTCCTGGGGAAACTAAACTTGAGAGTGATGAATTTTTAGATGTTATGGAAATAGACATAAAAGATGCATACGAGATGGTAATAAAAAATGATATAGAAGATGCAAAGACTTCTATAGGAATATTGATGACAAAAGATTTAATTTAAAAGAATAACCCCCTGTCCAAAAGCATAAAAATATATAAAGGACAAGGGGGGATAATTTTGAGAAGAACTTCAAGAAAAGATGATTTTGATTCGCTGAACAGAAGCATAATGTTTGTAGGTATTTTATTTATAATTTCAGTTGCTATAGGTACTTATTTAAATAAAATAATCCCTGGATCGGGAGATGTAATGGATAAAATTAACCCAACAGTTAACTACTATAAATCGGGAATAAGTGTAATGCAAACGGTTTTTACAAACTATAGAGCTGATTTGATTTTTATGTGCATTATGGCTATATTTGGTTTATTCGTAGTTACAGTTCCTATAACAGGACTAGCTTTTGTTTTAAAAGGGATATCGATTGGATACACTATTAATAGCTGTATATTAGCATTGAAAGCAAAGAGCGCCAGTTTAGTTGTACTAGTAATAATTAAGAATTTAATAATTATACCGGCTGCTATTTTATTATTACT
Source organism: Metaclostridioides mangenotii (assembly GCF_018917235.1). GTDB lineage: Bacteria > Bacillota > Clostridia > Peptostreptococcales > Peptostreptococcaceae > Metaclostridioides. The sequence goes on along the minus strand of NZ_JAHLOF010000001.1, from coordinate 495,570 downwards.
ACTTGCAGTAAATTATTTTAGGGAAATGATTTATAGATACAAAAGGGTTAGCAATAGGAATATTTTCTCTTTGGTTAAGAGATATATATTTAATATACTGATTGTTGTAATAGTTTCTACAGGGTTGCAATTGGTATTAAATACAGTTAGTATTGGTATTATGAAGTTCCTAGCAATATAAAGGAGTTTAATATGGACGTTATAGAGGGATACATAGATTATATAAAAAATAAAAAAAAGCTATCAGAAAATACAGTTTCATCATATTTTATGGATATCAAAAGATATAGAGATTATATGGTAAGAAATAACATCGAAATAAATGATGTAGTAGAAAATGATATAATAAGTTTTTTGATTCAACTTGAAAAAGAAAATATATCAGTAGCTACAATAGCTAGAATGATATCTTCTATAAAATCTTTTCATGAGTATTTATTTTTTAATCGCATATGTAATGACAATCCGGCACAAAATATGAAAAAACCTAAGGTAAAAAAGGATAGTGTAGAAATACTAACAGAAGATGAAATAGTATCTCTATTAAATTTTCCAAAACTTGATACGCCTAAGCTAATTAGAGATAAAGCTATCTTTGAGCTTTTATATGGTACAGGGATGAGGGTATCTGAACTTGTAGATATGAATTTAAGTGATGTGGATTTTGATCTAGATTATATTGATTGCAAGGAGTGTAAGAACAAGAGAGTTATACCTTTATTCGATACAACAAAGCACTATCTTCAATTGTACATCACGGAATCTAGATCAAAGATGGCATATGAAACAGAAGACGCTCTATTTGTTAGTTCTTTAGGTCATAGATTTACTAGACAAGGTCTTTGGAAAATTATTAAGAAATATTCAAAACTTGCAAATATTGATAAAAATATAAACCCTACAATGCTTAGACATTCGTTTGCTATTCATCTTTTAAACAAAGGAGCAAATATTGGAGTAGTAAGTAAGATTTTAGGAAACTCAAATTTATCGAGTATTCAAGTTTATTTAAATCAGATTGATCAAAATATTCGCAGGGAGCTTAAGGAAAAGCATCCTAGAAAGTAATAGATTCTGAGGATAATTTTTTTAGAGGCATTTTATATCATCATAAAATTACGTTACATTTTAAATAAAAAAAATATTATTAAAGGCTAGACTATTTGTGTAAAACATTTAGCTGGCCTATTTTTGTATAGATTTTTATCTAAAAATAGTATCTTTGATACTTATATGTGTTAATATATTTTTAAATATGTTCTTAATTATAGAATTCTACATACAATATATGTAGAATTTTTAAGGAGTGATTTTATGAGTAGAGTTATTTGGATAATAATTGATAGTGTTGGTATTGGTGAATTACCTGATGCAGATAAATTTGGTGATGTCGGTGCTAATACTATAGGAAATATCGTTAAGTCACAAGGAGATATCAATATGCCTAATATAGTTGATATGGGTATTGGTAATATTGATGGAGTTGACTTCTTAGAAAAAGCCGATAAACCTGCGGCTGCTTTTGGTAAATGTGCTGAAATTTCACAAGGAAAGGATACTACAACTGGACATTGGGAAATGGCTGGCATTGTGGTGGATAAGCCTTTTAAGACTTTTCCAAATGGTTTTCCTAAAGATATTATAGATGAATTTGAAAAACAAACTGGAAGAAAAGTTGTAGGAAATAAACCCGAGTCAGGGACTGTTATTTTAGATGAGTTAGGCGAACATCAGATAAAAACTGGAGATGCAATTGTATATACTTCTGCTGATAGTGTTCTTCAGATTGCTGCACATGAGGAAATAATCCCATTAGAGGAGCTTTACAATATGTGCAAGATAGCAAGAAAAATTATGAGTGGAGACAATGCGGTAGCAAGAATAATTGCTAGACCATATATCGGGAATAAAAAAGGAAGTTTTGAGAGAACTTCAAACAGAAGAGATTACTCTGTTGATCCTTTTAAAACTACAGTATTAGATAATATTAAAGGTTCTGGGCTTGATGTAATTGCTGTTGGAAAGATTGAGGATATATTTAACGGAAAAGGTATTACCGAGGCTGTACATACTAAAGATAATATGGACGGTGTAGACAAAACTATTAAATATATTAAATCTAATAATAGGGGACTTATATATACAAATCTAGTAGATTTTGACTCTAAATACGGGCATAGAAGAGATCCAAAAGGCTATAAAAAAGCTATTGAAGAGTTTGACGCTAGACTGCCTGAGATAATTGAAGCTATGAAAGAAGATGATATTTTAATAATTAATTCAGATCACGGAAATGACCCTACTTACAAAGGAACGGATCACACTAGAGAATATATTCCTGTTTTAATTTATGGAGATAGAATTAAAAAAGGAGTAAACTTAGGTGTAAGAAGTAGTTTTTGTGATATTGGAGCTACTATTGCCGATATTTTAGGTGTAGAAAAAACTAATTGTGGAGAGAGCTTTAAAAAGTATTTATTCTAAATATTCTGGAGGAAAACATGTACAATAAAATCAAAGATAGTACAAGATATATAAAAGCAAAATCAAAAATTCAGCCAAAAATAGGACTTATTTTAGGGTCTGGACTAGGATCTCTTGTAGATAGCATTGAAGAAGCTGAGATACTAAATTATAAAGATATACCTAACTTTCCTATCTCAACTGTTGAAGGACATGAAGGAAAACTAATTATAGGTAAATTAGAAGGTAAGGATGTAGTAGCAATGCAGGGAAGATTTCATTATTACGAAGGTTATTCACAGAAAGAAGTTACATTTCCCGTTAGAGTTATGAAAGATTTAGGTGTTAAGACATTGATAGTTACAAATGCAGCTGGAGGTGTAAATATAGATTTTGTACCTGGGGATTTAATGATAATAGAAGATCATATAAATTTTAGTGGAGACAATCCTTTGGTAGGTCCAAACGATGAAAAATTTGGAGATAGATTTCCAGACATGTCTAATGTTTACTCAAAAAAATTTATAGATCTTGCTAAAAAAACAGCTACAAAGTTTGGGATTGATTTAAAAATGGGAACATATATGTTCTTTAGTGGTCCAAATTATGAAACACCTGCTGAAGTAAGAATGGCTAAAATATTGGGTGCTGACGCAGTAGGAATGTCAACTGTTCCAGAGGTTATTGTAGCATCTCATTCGAAGTTAGATGTAATAGGTATTTCTTGCATAACTAACATGGCAGCGGGGATTCTAGATAAACCTCTGTGTCATGAAGAGGTAATTGAGACCACTAAACAAGTAAAGTCAAATTTTATAAAATTGGTTAAGGAAATCGTACAAAATTTATAATTTGAGTAAAGGAGATTTTACAGTGAGAATTTACGATATAATTAAGAAAAAAAGAGACAACCTTGAACTTACGAAGGAAGAGATATATTACTTTGTAGAGAAGTATTCAAATGATGAAATACCTGATTATCAAGCATCTGCGCTTCTTATGGCTATTTATATCAATAAGATGAATGAAGCAGAAACAATTAACCTAACAGAAGCTATGATGAAGTCTGGAGATATTATAGATCTATCTGACATAAAAGGCGTTAAAGTCGACAAACATAGTACAGGTGGGGTTGGAGATAAAACAACAATTGCGCTTGCACCATTGGTAGCTGCGTGTGGTGTTCCGGTAGCAAAAATGTCTGGAAGGGGACTTGGTCATACAGGTGGTACTTTGGATAAGCTAGAGTCTATCGAAGGATTCTCTATAGATATGATTGAAGAAGAATTTATCAATTCTGTAAACAAGCATAAAATAGCAGTGTGTGGACAGAGTGCAGAAGTGGCAATAGCAGACAAAAAACTATATTCACTTAGAGACGTAACTGCCACTGTTGATAATATATCATTAATAGCATCGAGTGTAATGTGTAAAAAACTTGCTTCAGGTGCAGATGCAATAGTATTAGATGTAAAGACTGGTGATGGAGCATTTATGAAATCATTAGACGATTCCTTTGATCTTGCTAGTTCTATGGTTGAAATTGGTAATGGTATGGGCAGAGATACTATAGGAGTTGTAACTGATATGAGTGAGCCTCTAGGATTTGCTGTAGGAAATTCACTTGAGGTAATAGAAGCAATAGAGACACTAAAAGGAAATGGGCCAAAAGATTTTGTTAAGCTTTGTGAAACCTTAGGTGCATATATGCTATTACTTGCAAAAGTTGTTTATAGTTTTGATAAAGGAGTATTAAAGATCAGAGAAGTTATAAGTTCTGGTGCTGCAGTTGAAAAGTTAAAAGAATTTATAGAAAATCAAGGAGGAAATAAAAACATAGTAGATGACTATTCTATATTTAAAAAATCCGAATATGTTTATGAACTAAAATCAGATAAAAGTGGTTATATAGAAAAGATAAAGGCAGAGGAAGTAGGGGCAAGCGCTATGATTTTAGGTGCTGGAAGGGAGAAAAAGGATGATATACTGGATCTTTCAGTAGGAATTGTTTTAAATAAAAAAGTAGGTGATAGTGTGAATAAAGGAGATATTTTGGCTTATATACACTACAACAATAAAGAAAAACTTGAAGCAGCAAAAATTAGACTTGAAGGTTGTTACACAGTTGTAGATAAAAAAGTGGATAAAAACAAACTTATATATGGTGTAGTAACTAAAGATGGTATACGTAAAATTTAATACAGTAAGAATAATAAAAAAAAGTCGTGGTTATCCACGACTTTTTTAATTTAAATTCTTAGATTAATTATATACTGTAATAAGTATAGAAATTTTTTTAAATTTTAAATTATTCGAAATTTATATATGCAAAATATAAGTATTTAAAATGCTTTATCAATTAGCAATAATGTATGCTTCTACCATTTGTAGGGAAATATATAGGAAATAGTTTGGTTATCTGTGTTTAGCTAACCTTGAAAATTATCTTAGTAAGATTTATAATATAGAAAGTGTAAATACGCATAAGGAGTAGATAATACTATGAAACATAAATTTAATAAATGGAAAGTAGTTTTATTATCAATAATTGTGCTTTTAATTATTGCTTCAGTAGTGATAGTTAATCAAATAGGGCCTTACGATAAAAATAATAAAACTGATGTCTTGGTCGAAATACCAAGTGGCTCGTCAATTTCTAGCATTGCGAAAGTTTTAGCAGACAAAGATCTTATAAAAAATGAATTTTTATTTAAGCTTGTCGCTAAGACAAATAATGAATATTCAAATGTAAAAGCAGGAACTTACATGATAAATCAGAGTTATTCAAATAATGATATTTTAGATCTTCTGGTTTTGGGTAAAGTTCATAATGTGGGTACAAAAATTGTAGTACCAGAGGGAGCAACTTCTAAAGAAATAATTGCTACATTAGTTGATAAGAATCTTGGAGAGAAAGAAGTATTTGAATCTCTAATCAAAGATCCTAAACAATTTTCGAAAGATTTTATATTCTTAAAAGAAGATGGTTTAACGACTCTTGAAGGCTTTTTATATCCTGCTACTTATTATTTTGAAGAGGGAAAAGTATCTGAAAAGGATATAATTAAGAGCATGTTGGCTAGATTTGATAATATATACAATGATAAGATTAGGTCTGACAGAGAAAAATCAAAAAAGAGCTTAAAAGATATTATGAGCATGGCATCTATAATTGAAAAAGAAGCAATATTAGATAAGGATAGACCTATTATCTCCAGTGTATTTTACAATAGGTTAAAAATAGGTATGCCTTTGCAGTCTGATGCAACAATTCAGTATATATTTAATGAAAGAAAGAAGATAGTTACTTATGCAGATCTTAAAATAGATTCACCATATAATAGTTATAAAAATAAGGGATTGCCCCCAACACCGATTGCAAACCCAGGTGTTAAATCTATTGAGGCAGCGATAAGTCCTGCGAAAAGCGATTATTTATACTTTGTTGCTAAAGTTGATGGTGGAAACAACTATAGCAAAACATATGAGGAACACTTAAAGTATGTTAAAGAGTATAAAGATGATAGAGATAAGTTAAATAAAGACAAAAAGGTAAATACACAGGATCAAAATTCTAATAAAGATCAAAAACAAGATTAAAATCAACAATAAAAATATATATCTATTTTATGTATCTAGGAGATTTATTTATGAGCAATATTGTTAATGAAAAAGTAGAAAACTATATTCGAAATACTTTAAAAGAAAATACGGGACTTTTAAAAGAGTTAGAGGATTATGCACATGAAAATAATGTGCCAATAATACACAAAGAAGTATCTGATATGTTAAAAGTACTTCTAAAGGTGCAGAGACCTAAGAGAATACTTGAAGTAGGCTGTGCAATAGGATATTCATCTATTTTTTTTGCAGATACCTTAAATGGTGATGTAGAGATAATAACAGCTGAAAGAAATGAAGATATGATACAAAAAGCTAAACAAAACTTCAAAAGAGCAGGGTTTGAATCAAAAATAACTATACTTGAAGGAGATGCTGAAGAAAAACTAAGTAAAGTTGATGGTGAATTCGATATGATATTTATCGATGCAGCAAAGGGACAGTATAAGTTATTTTACGATATTGTTATAGACAAGCTAAAAGTTGGAGGGCTTTTAATCTCTGATAACATTCTTTACAAAGGAATGATAGCCCACGACGATTTTGTATTAAGAAGAAAGAAGACTATAGTAAAGAGGATGAGATATTATTTAGACTTTATATGCAATTGCGACTACCTTACGACTTCTCTAGTACCTATAGGTGATGGAGTTGCTTTGAGTTATAAAGAGAGAGAAGAGGGGAAATAATGGATTCAAATAAAGTAGAACTTTTAGCTCCAGCAGGAGACTTAGAAAGATTAAAAATAGCTATAACTTATGGTGCTGATGCTGTTTATATAGGTGGAGAGATCTTCGGCATGAGAACTGCAGCAAAAAATTTCAGCAAAGAAGATATGATAGAAGGGGTAAACTTTGCTCACGAGAGAGGGAAAAGAGTATTTGTTACTGTTAATATAATTCCGCACAATGAAGATTTTAAAGAACTTCCAGAGTATTTAAAGGAACTTGAAGATATAGGAGTAGATGCAGTAATATTAGCAGATCCTGGGGTACTTAGTGTTGTTAAAGAAGTTACTCCAAATATGGAGGTACATATAAGTACGCAGGCTAATAATACAAACTATATGAGTGCTAATTTCTGGTATAACCAAGGAATAAAGAGAGTTGTTATGGCAAGGGAAATGTCATTTGATGAGATAAAAGAAATAAGAGAAAAAACCCCAGAAGATATGGATATAGAAGCATTTGTACATGGAGCTATGTGCATATCTTATTCTGGGAGATGCTTAATAAGCAACTATATGACCGGGAGAGATGCAAATAGAGGATCTTGTGCACAATCATGTAGATGGCAATACCATTTAGTTGAAGAAAAAAGACCTGGTGAATATTATCCTATATATGAGGATGAAAGAGGGACTTTCTTCTTTAATTCAAAAGATTTATGCATGATTGAATATATTCCTCAAATTATTCAATCGGGTATTTACAGTTTAAAAATAGAAGGTAGAATGAAGACAGCTTATTATGTTGCTTCAGTAGTTAGAGCATACAGAATGGCAATTGATGAATACTACAAAAATCCTGAGACTTGGAAGTTTAATCCAATGTGGTTACAAGAATTAGAGAAAGGCAGTCATAGACACTTTACTACTGGTTTCTACATAAACAAACCAGAATCTTCTGAGCAAAATTACGAATCTGCTTCTTATGTAAGAAATTACGATTTTATTGGTATTGTGAGAGATGTAGAAGATAGTGGGTTAGTAATTACTGAACAGAGGAACAAAATGTGTGTGGGTGATGAAATCGAGGTAATGGGACCTTATAAAGAAACAACGTACACTAATATTGAAGAAATGTACAATGAAGATGGAGAGCCTATAGAATCTGCTCCTCATCCAAGACAAATAGTAAAGTTAAAACTTGGAGTTGAAGTAGACAAAGATTATATGTTGAGAAAAATAATTGAAGAAAAAGTAGAAAAATAGATTTTATAAATTTAGGTTACAGTTATCTGTATAATAGTTTATAATCAAATATAAAAAAGCTCATTCTGATTAGAATGGGCTTTTTTATTCACTTCCAATAGATTTTAAATTTTTCACATTTAAATCTAAATAAAAATTGACAATACCAATGTTTGAATTATTTCTGAATTAATATAATGGCTCTGTTTTAACTATGGTTAAGAAATTTAAGTTAAGACAGCCGATATTTATATAAAGTTTATTTGATTTTCGTAAATATTGGAGTTAAAATCCATATATTATGTATAATAAAAATATAGAATATTAAAATAATCTTTATCTTAGGAGGTGAAATTATTGGAATAATCGTTATATATATTAACAACATTATTCATGACATTTAATTATCAAAATTGGTCTATAAAAGAGCCAATATAAAATAGAGTAGAATAATCAAATCAAATGGCTATTAATAAGTTATATGATTTAATTTATAGATAATAGGAGAGCGGGTATTTGGCTATGGAGTTAAAAAGAATAAGAGAGATGAAAAAGTCAGAAGAAATTCTTAATTACAATATAATGATAATCGGCTTTATGGGAGCTGGAAAAACGACAGTTTCTAAGAAGTTATCTCAGATGCTTGAAATGAAATGTATAGAAATAGATGAATATATTAAAAAAGAGCAGGGTATGCCCATTTCAGAGATATTCGAAAAATTTGGAGAAAATCAATTTAGAGATTTAGAAAGTAAAGTTATTGAAGATTTGAAAAAAAGCACTGGAAATATAGTATCTTGTGGTGGAGGAGTAGTCCTTAGAAGTAGAAATATAGAAGCTATGAAATCTCAGGGTAAAAATGTATTACTTATGGCAAATCCAAAGACAATATTAGATAGAGTAAAGGGTAGCGATGAAAGGCCTATTTTAAATGGAAATATGAATGTGGATTTTATAGAAAGTCTTATGAAAAAACGTCAAGAAAAATATCTTAAATTAGCGGATATAATTGTAGATACAGATAAAAAATCTGTAGAAGAGGTTTGTGAAGAAATTATAAAAAAATTAATTAAACTTGAAAATTAAGTGCAAAGAAAATTAAAATTTGCATTATGAAGTATTAGCCCCTTGCAATTTGTCAATATTATAGTTGTTAAGGGGTGATCTTATGTCAAGGCTAAAAAATTCATCTTCTGGTGTTATGGGCAGAAGAATTTATAAATTATTTATAGTATTAATTGTGGTTTTTGGATTTTTGATATATAGAATTGTAGATATTCAAGTTATAAAAAATGATAAATACAGCAAAAATGTAGAAAATCAAAGCGTCGAAAAAATAGAATTAAACAGTGGCAGAGGCGTTATTTATGATAGAAATGGTAAAAAATTAACTGATACAGACAAAAAGACTATATTAGTTGTTGAAAAAGAGAAGTTAAACAATAATTATAAGCTTATAGAACTAATAAAAAAAGCTACGGACATTACAGAACTGGATATCTATAAAGCTATTCAACAGCAAATGGATAAGACATTAGTAGAAATAGAGGTAAAAAAAATTGACAGCAAATACACCGCCCAATTAATAAAAAACGGAATTTTAATAGAGGAAAAAACTCTAAGATATTCGAAAAATAATTTACTTTCCCATACAATTGGATATACAAATGAAGTCGATGATGTTGGTAAAATGGGTATAGAAAAAAGTATGGATAAGATTTTAAAGGGATCGAATGAGAAATATGTTAGTGTATTTAAAGCAGGCCATATTGGTAATTCGGATGATTTAAATATACTAAAGGGTGGAATAAAAAAAGTGATTAAAAGTGCTACAGATAGACATGTTAAGCTGACTATAGATTCTGATATACAGAGAAAAGTAGAAAAAATAGCAGACAAAGAAGATCATCCGACTGCGATTATTGTATCAGATATTGATACGGGTGAGATACTAGCTATGAGCTCTAGACCAAACTTTGATCCGAATAACTTGACAAAGAGCTTAAATGGCAAAAATAGAGAATTTGAAAATAGAGTCGTAAAATCTACTTATGCACCAGGATCAGTATTTAAGATGGTCGTATTATTTTCTGCTCTAGAAAATGGCGTTGTAGATGAAAATTATACTTATACATGTACTGGGCAAACTAAGATAGGTAGTTCTAACGAGGTTCTTAAATGTCACAAACACAATGGACATGGATTTCAAAATTTGAAAAATGTATTTTCTAATTCATGTAATCCTGCATTTTTTGATATAGCTACAAAAGTAGGTAGTGAGAAGATTCTAAAAACGGCTGAAAAACTTCATTTATTTGAAAAAGTGGATATTGGTTTGGATGAGGAAAAAATTAGAGAGAAACCTGAGAAAATTTATCTTAGAAATTTAGCAATAGGACAAGAAAGTATGGAATTTACCCCTATACAAATTAATCAAATGACCCAAATTATAGCTAACAATGGAACTTATAAACCGCTAAAACTATATGATAGCGTAATAAATAACGAAGGAAAAACTATTAAAACTTTTAAATCTAATAAGACTGAAGAAATTATTTCTCCATACGTGAGTACAAGGGTAAAAAATATGATGAAATCAGTATCAACAGTCGGTACGGCAAAGCTTCTAAAAGACTTAGAAGGTGGATCAGGAGTTAAAACTGGTACAGCTCAATCTAATATAAATAAGGTTCCGATAGAGCATGGTTGGATAACTGGATACTATCCTGCTGATAGACCTAAGTACGTAATAACAGCAATTGTCGAAGGTAATGAAAATGGCAATAAATCAGCAGTACCTTTGTTCAAAGAATTATGTGAAAGCTTAGATGATTAAACTAAATAGACTATTTGCCACCGTAATTACAAACTCGGTGGCAAATTATAATCTATCGAATAACTCAGCCACCTTTCTTTGTGATTCTTCTGAAGTATGCGTATAAGTATTTAATGTTATATTAATATTTGAATGTCCTAATCTTTTTTGAACATCTTTAGGTGTAACTCCATTTTGTATTAACATATTAGCGTGAGTGTGACTATAACATTACATGATACAAAAATAAATATCTAAAGGGGATGGGGATATTGACTTATATAAAAAAGATACAACTTTATTTAAATAGAAAAAATATTGATATTGCGTTTGTATTTGTAATTCTATGAATTATTATGAATTCATTTTTCACTAATGCTTGGATAATTTCTCTACTAGCTTGTTTAGCTTGTTATTTCATTAAAAATGAAGAATAACAAAACAAATAAAAGATAACGTATATATTTTTACTGAGGACTCTTATATAGGAGTTCTTTTTTAATGCAATAAAATAAGTAGGAGAGGATAATGAAAAAGAAAGTTTGGGTTGATGCAGGACTTATTGGGGCGACTATAGATTTTTTTGACAAAGAACTAAGGGAGATAAGTAAGGACATTAGGAAGATACCTAAGAATCCTAACGTAATGTATAATTTAGAGAATAAATAAACATTAAATTTACCTTTTAAAGTTTAGTATATATTGATATTGTATTAATATATAGATTAATATTAGGAGGTCTTATAGAGTAATAGATTATTTAAGAATATTTATTTTAGACGAGAGGAGTATGTATTTGATGAGTAATCTTAATAGCGTAAAAATACCGAAGGAAGCAATACAAACATTAAAAATCATAGAGGAGTTACTAGATAGAATTGTGGTTGGCGTATATCTATTTGGTTCTGCAGTAGTAGGTGGCTTGCATATTAATAGCGATGTAGATGTTCTAGTGGTTGTAAATAATAGTATGACTGAAGCAACTCGAAGAAAATTAACCGATAGACTAATGCTTATATCTGGAAAGATTGGAAATGTTGATTCTGTGCGACCTCTTGAAGTCACGGTTATAAACCATGAGGATGTTGTACCTTGGCGATATCCGCCAAAAAATGAATTTATCTATGGTGAATGGCTTAGGGATGAGTTTGAGAAAGGGCATGTCCATGAACCAACTTTTGATCCTGATTTGGCTATAGTTTTAGCACAAGTAAGAATGAGTAGTGTTTCTCTTTTTGGCCCTCACTCTTCAGATATACTTGATCCAGTGCCGATTAAAGATATTCGAAGAGCGATTATGGAGTCTTTGCCAGGTTTGATTGAGGGTATCAAAGGTGATGAACGTAACGTGATTTTAACCCTTGCACGAATGTGGCTAACAGTGACTGTAGGTGAAATTTCTCCAAAAGATGTGGCTGCGGAGTGGGCTATACCTCAGTTACCTAAGGAACATGCGACTTTACTTGACTTAGCCAGAAAAGCTTATCGAGGAGAGTATGTTGATAATTGGGAGGGATTGGAAACCGAGGTGATAGCACTCGTTAATCATATGAAAAACTCTATAGAGTCTTATCATTGTATCTAAACAGATACTTTACCTTCCAGGTTTAGGAAAGGTAGTGATTAACTCTATAGCTGCTAAGATAAATAAAGCTCTCCCTGGAGCTAAAACAGGTAAAATATTTAAGATAAGAGAGACAAAATTACTAGGTAATAAAATAACATCATTATGATTTTTTATATTCAGATTAAGGGGCTTTTTACTTATTTATTCTAATTTTTATTTTAAAATATCTAGAAAACTCCGTTGGCTTTGGCTGTTAATAATGGCTTAAACACTTTAAATCGAAATAATCCCAGCTAGAGTTTTCTAGATTCTAGTTGGGATTATATAGGGGGATTTAGAGTTTAAAGAATAAAAGCGATTAGAGACTAAAAATCTACTAAAACTCTTTACTCAATTCTTTCTGTAGTTTGTTTAAGGCTTTTTTCTCTATCCTAGATACGTAGGATCTTGATATGTCTAATTTTTGTGCTATTTCTCTTTGAGTTTTATATCCAAGGGGTGTAAGTCCATACCTCAACTGCACAATTTCTCTTTCTCTAGGAGTTAGTATGTCATTCAATTGTTTATATAGTTTACTAACTTCAACCTTCAATTGAACTTCATCAACAACATAGTCGATATCTGTTCCTAAGATATCTAGTAAATTTATTTCGTTGCCCTCTTTGTCTGTTCCTATAGGGTCTTGAAGAGACACTTGAACCTTGTTCTTTTTATTTGTCCTGATATGCATCAAAATTTCGTTTTCGATACATCTCGATGCATATGTAGCTAATCGAGTACCTTTATCTATTTTGAAAGTGTCAATGGCCTTTATTAGCCCTATAGTGCCTATGGAAATTAAATCATCTTGATCTTCTGCGGCATTGTTATATTTTTTTGCAATATAGGCCACTAATCTCATGTTTCTCTCTATTAATATATCTTTAGCATTTCTGTCATCCTCTATTTTGAATTTGGTTAAATATTTGATTTCCTCTTCAGGGGTTAGTGGTTTTTCAAACGATTTAGCAGTAGTCAATAAGTCACCCCCTTTATACGGTCACCTTAAATTATATGAAGAGGACTTATCCAAGTTGACTGATATAACTAAAATAAAATAGTAATAATACAATAAAACGACTAACCATAACTAAAATAATTTTAATCGTATTTACGAATAATAACTATTCAGGTAATATTAAGTATGTATTTGAATAAATAAAATATAAATTGAAAACACGTAAGAGAAATTTGGGATTTTTAATAAGTATAATTGAACATATTGATGTCAATAAAATAGAGGAGAGTAAGCTATGGAAATAAATGCAAAAACAAAAACTACATGTCTTTTTGGTCATCCGGTGGAGCACAGTTTTTCTCCAGTTATACACAATTACCTTTATAGAAAATATAAAGAAAATATTATTTACGAATGTTTTGATATATCAAAAGAGGATTTAAAGGCAGCTGTAGAATCTGTAAGAGTCCTAGGTATAATCGGGTTAAACGTTACTATTCCACATAAGGTAGAAATTATGAAATACTTAGATTTTTTAGATATAAAATCTAAATTAGTTGGGGCAGTAAATACAATTAAAAATGAGGGAGGTGCATTGAAAGGTTATAATACAGACGGGATAGGTTTTGTTCAGTCTATATTCGATATAGGATACAGCATAAAAGGTAAAAAAATTCTAATTCTTGGAGCAGGTGGTGCATGTAGAAGTATATCTATAGAGCTTGCTGTTGAAGGAGCTAAGTCAATTGAAATTCGAAATAGAAGTTTAGATAATGCAAATCACATTGTAGAAACAATAAACTCCAACTTTGAAACCAAAGCATGTTGCAGCAAAAAAGAAGTAGATAAGAACGATCTTGAAGGTGTAGATATACTTATAAATGCAACACCTATTGGTATGAAAAGTGACGATTGTCCTATAGATAAAAATATCTCAATTGATAAAGCAGTACTAGTTTGTGATATTGTATATAATCCTCACAATACAAGTTTAATTAAATGGGCTAAAAGTCAAAATATAGAGACTATGTACGGAATCGATATGCTTGTAAATCAAGGACTAGCAGCATTTAAAATATGGACGGGAATAAATCCAACACTAGAAGATAAGGAAATTCTTAAAAATATGTACAATTGTACTATATGATTACTAAATTTAAACCGTTAAAAATTATCTATTTGTAAATTATAGATAACTAGTGATTTTGAAAGGAGATTCTATTGAAAAGTAGCAAAGGTTTTGTCGCTATAGAATGTGTTGTGAGCCTGTCAATACTAATAGTTTCAGTTTATTTAGTATCGACTGCTCTTCAAAATTGTTATAGACATATTAAAAATAATGAGAAAAATAGAGAAATGTTAAACTTAGCAAAATCTAATTTGGAAAATCAAAAATATAAGATAAAAAATAATGAAAGTGAAGAAATCCAAGTAAAATCTTTAGACATAGGTAATAATCAAGTCGGGGATTATGTTGTATCGAGTACAGTTACATCAAATAGTGAGTTTGTAAAAAATTATAAAATAAATGTAAAAGTAATTGGTAATAGAAGAACATTGGAGTTGGTTAGTTATGTTACGAAACACTAGAAACATTAAAAACAATAGTGGCTCGGTTTTAATTGTCTCTCTATTGGTTTTTTCTATAATAACAGCAGTAAGTGTAGTGTGCATTAGCTGGATATATACAAATAGTAGGATATTTGATTTAGAGTATAAAGATAATATTTTAAAGGAGAATTCTGTTAGTGGATCTGAATTAGTAAAAAGCAATGTGCTGAGACATATCAGAAAAGCAATCGACACTACTTCCGATGAAAATGGGTTTAACGAGTATTTCTTAGGAAATAACATGAATACTTTTATTAACGATATAAAGAATTTGAGTAGCAGTGATTTAAAAAATGTAAGTATTAAAATAACTAATAACAGATTATTACAAGAAAATGGATACTTACTATTTGAAGTAAGCAGTACTGCTAAAGATGAAAATTACTATAAAAATCTTAGAGTAAATGTAGCTATAAAAAATCCATACAAAGTTTCTGATGAGGAAGTATCATCAGAAAATATGGCTGAAATGAACTTTGACAGATACACAAACTTAGAAAATATAAATAAAAATTCTGATGACGCTATTACAAATAAAGAAAGCGAAAATTTAAAGAAGAATGACCTTAATGAGTGTGACTATCTCAGATTCTATAACTACAGGGGGCTATAAATTGAAAAGAGAAGGAATGTGACCGTAATAGAACTAGTTGTAACAATAAGCATAATAATACTGTTATCTACCTTATGTATCCCAAAAGGAAGTGTTGATAATAGAACTATAAACTTATTCTCAAGGCAGTTTTGTTCGGATATTAGATATGTAAGAAGAGAAAATATGCTCGGAAACTATAATACATACATATATTACACAAAAAAAGATGGTACAGAAGGTTATGCTTTAAGAAAGGATGGAGAGGATATAAAAACCAATCTTTTACCACAAGGTGCAAAGATAGATCACAGTTTAAGCACTATAAAATTTAAAATTGACGGATCACCAGCAGAAAAGGGTTCAACCATAGAAGTATTTAAAGATAATTATAGTAAATTTATAACTATAACACCAGTAAGTGGAAGAATACTACTTAAGGAAGATAAGTATGAGAGTTAAATTGCATGACTATAAGTCTGTTACGAAACTTGTGAAACAAATCTCTAGTTTAAAAGTATCCAAAGGGTACTTGTTAATTGAAGGTGTAGTTTCACTGTCTGTAGTCGTGATTATATCATTTACTTTATATTCACTTTTAAGTGTTACATTAAATTTAAAAAATAGAATGAATGATTTAGTTGAACTTCAACAGCAGTCTGCTGAAATTACTAAACACATAGAGAGCCTAGTGTCAAATAGTAAAGGGATAATAAGTATTACTCCCCTTAAATATGGTGAGAATAATACAAATGAGTATATAGATGTTAAGTCAATAAAGCTTAAGTATTCAACTGGAGATGACAGTTCGGATGATAAAGAGATATATTTAAACGGAAACAGAAATAAAGTTTTTGTCAACTCACTAAAAAATGGTTCTAGTCAAGCTGGTGGGTATGAAATTGGAGACTATGTAGATAATATATATATACGACAGATAGATAAAGGGACGTATATAAAAGTGTGTTTAAATTTATCTAAAAACTCTCAGAAATATCAAACAAAATTTGATATAAATATATTGAATACGGAGTAAAAGGAAAAATATATAACATATAATGTATAAAATACGATGAATCTTTATTTATATTAAAAAATAAAGTTATAAGGCGTGTCAAATCCTTGTTATATGTGTGTATTTTGTGATATGATAATACTAGAAAAATTTGTAATCCTGTAATGTAGGGAATTTACAGGACATGATTAATTAATGTATGGTTAATGCTACCATAATTATAAGATTTAAGATGGAGGAATAAACATATGGTATCAGCAGGAGATTTTAGAAAAGGTGTAACATTTGAAAAAGACGGACAACCATGTCTAGTAGTAGATTTCCAACATGTTAAGCCAGGTAAAGGAGCAGCATTTGTTAGAACAAAGTACAGAAACTTAAAAACTGGGGCAATAAGAGAAGAAACTTTCAACCCAAGTGAAAAGTTCCCAAAAGCTATAATTGATACAAGACAAATGCAGTATTTATATAATGATGGAGAATTATATTACTTCATGGACGAAGAGACTTTCGAGCAAATTCCTTTAGAATACAACCAAGTAGAAGATGCCGTTAAATATTTAAAAGAAAATGAAGTTGCTACAATAAGATTCTACCAAGGGCAACCTTTCCAAGTTGAGGCTCCAAACTTCGCGGAATTAGAAATAGTAGAAACTGAACCTGGAATTAAAGGAGATACTGCAAGTAATGTTACTAAAGCAGCCACTGTAGAAACAGGAGCTGTTGTACAAGTACCATTATTTATAAATGTTGGGGACAAGGTTAAGATAGATACAAGAACAGGCGAATACTTATCAAGAGTTTAAAAAAGATCTATAAAATATGTATATAAAAGCTTATATGTCTTAATAATATAAGATATATAGGCTTATATTATATATTAAATATGAAAGCGAGGAGACTATATGAAACATTTATACGAAGAAGTTGCTTATTTAAAAGGATTAGCAGAAGGAATGGATATTGACAAAGAAAGCAAAGAAGGAAAAATGATACATAAGATAGTAGATGTATTAGAAGTTTTTGCTGATTCTATAGTAGTCTTATCTGAGGATCAAGATGATCTTAAAGATTATGTCGATTCAATAGATGAAGATCTAGCAGATGTTGAAGATAGTTTAGAGGACATATTTGAAGATGAAGATGACGAAGATTATGACGATTTAGATTTTATCGAGATGGAGTGTCCGAACTGTGGAGAGTTAGTAGATATAGATGAAGATCTACTTTACGACGATGATGTTGATATAGTTTGCCCAGAGTGTGACGCTGTAATACTATCTTCTGAAGATGACGAGGAAGTTTGCAATTGTGGAAATTGCACAGAAGACGAAGAGTAATAGATTTATAAGATTTAAAACTGCCTATGAGACTTTATTATCTGTTTCATAGGCAGCTTTGTTTTTATGAATATGTAGAATTTAGTTTTTGCAATAGTTAACAAAAAATAGTAAAATATACAGTAGATAAGTATGTTTTGGAGGTGAATTATGAAAATTAATAGAAGATTATTAGATAATATACAATGTTTTGAAAAAGTTATAGGTTACGAATTTAAAAATAAAGATTACATTCTTGAGGCACTCACTCATAGTTCATATTCTAATGAGAATAAAAAATTTAACTTCAATGAAAGGTTTGAATTTTTAGGAGATTCAGTATTAGGAGTTGTTGTAAGTGACTATTTATTTAAAGCTGAAAAGAATTTGCCAGAAGGAGAACTTACTAAGCTCAGAGCTAACATAGTGTGTGAAGAATCACTTAATGAAGTTGCCAATAGCATTCGCTTAGGAGAATATATGTTACTTGGAAAAGGTGAAGAGGCAACGGGAGGAAGACAGAGAATTTCTATTTTAGCAGATGCAACTGAGGCTGTAATAGCGGCTATATATCTTGATGGAGGGCTTGTGTGTGCCAGAGATTTTATACTTAAATTTATGGGAGATATAATTCAAGATACTAGAAAAGGAAATATATTTAGAGATTATAAAACTCATTTGCAAGAATTACTCCAAAGTAGAGGAGAAAACAACATTTGGTACAATTTAATAGATGAAAAAGGACCAGACCATAATAAGAGATTTGTTATGGAAGTTGGAATAAATGATGTTGTTTTAGGTATTGGAGAAGGAAAGAGTAAAAAGGAAGCAGAGCAGTTAGCAGCAAGAGCAGGGCTTAAAAATATTAGATAATTAGACTTAGATATCAAATTCATAAATTTGAGATTAAGCCTAGTAAATAGATTACAGAGGATTGATAATAATGAAGAAAAAAATAATTCCTATATTTGTACCTCATAAAGGATGTCCTCACGATTGTATTTTTTGTAATCAAAAAAAGATAACAGGAGTGAGTACGGACGTAACAGAAGAAACAGCTAAATCAGTAATTGAAGAATGTCTTGAGTATATAGATAGAGATTCAAGTATAGAAATTGCGTTTTTTGGAGGAAGTTTTACTGCTATAGATATAGAGATACAAAGAAAATTACTAGCAGTAGCAAAAAGTTATATAGATAGCGGTGATGTTGACTATATAAGATTATCGACAAGACCCGATTGTATAGATGAATATATTTTAAGTATGTTAAAAGAGTACGGAGTTCGAATTATAGAATTAGGGGTTCAGTCACTAGACGAGGATGTTCTTGATGAAAGTATAAGAGGACACAAAAGTGATGTAGTCTATAAAAGTGCTAAATTAATAAAGAAATTTGGATTCGAACTTGGACTACAGATGATGCTTGGTCTTCCTACTGATACTGAAGAAAAGTGTTTATATACAGCAAAAGAGTTTATAAAGATGAATCCAAGTTGTGTTAGAATTTATCCTACATTAGTGGTTCAGGAAACCGGACTTGAGATACTTCTATCAGAAGGTAAGTATACACCTTTTTCACTAGAGAAAAGTATAAGCATTGTCAAAAAACTTTTAGTGTTGTATTATGTCAACGATATTAATGTGATAAGAGTAGGTCTACAAGCAACTGACGATATTCAGATGGGAGAAGCCGTAGTTGATGGGCCATATCATCCTGCTTTTAGAGAGCTTGTAGAATCTGAAATAATAAAAGATTTTATAGAAAGTGAAGTAATAAACAAATACGAGTTTAAACATGAGTTAGTAATAAGAGTTAATAAAAAAAATATTTCGAGAATAGTAGGAAATAAAAAATCAAATAAAAACTACATGAGTAAAAAATATGGACTTATGTTAAAAGTTGAAGAGTCAAATGTAGATGAGGAGCAACTACAAATAATGATAGATAAAAATAACATACTAAAAATTAGTATGAATGATATTTACTCTAAATTGTTTAGTGTTTACAATCTTTAGATAAATAAGTAAGGAGAAAGGCATTGTACTTAAAGAGATTAGAATTAAAAGGATTTAAATCATTTCCAACGAAAACCGATATACTTTTCAACAAAGGGGTTACTTCTATAGTAGGTCCAAATGGCAGTGGGAAAAGTAATATTTCAGATGCAGTTAGATGGGTTTTGGGAGAACAGAGTATAAAAAGTCTTAGAGGAGATAAACTTGAAGACGTTATATTTATAGGTACAGAAACTAAAAAAGCTATGAATTATTGTGAAGTTGAACTTACTATAGACAATTTGGATAATGATATGGATATTGATTTTAGTGAAGTTACTATAAAAAGAAGAGCATATAGAAATGGTGAAAGTGAATTTTATTTAAATAATAAAGTATGTAGGTTAAAAGATATAAAAGAACTTCTTCTTGACACAGGAATAGGCAAAGATGGGTATTCTATTGTTGAACAGGGAAAAGTCGATGAAATACTTAGCAATAATCCTCAGAATAGGAGAAAGATTTTTGATGAAGCTTGTGGTATTTCTAAATACAGATATAAAAAACACGAAGCGGAAAAAAATCTATTAAATACGAAAGAAAATCTTGAGAGAATTCAAGATATATACATAGAGATTGAAAATCAAATCAAACCTCTGTACAATCAACAACTGAAGGCTAAACAGTACAAAGAACTCACTGAAAAGCTAAAAAGTTTGGAAGTAAATAGCTTTTTGAGGGATATTGAGACATTAGATAATGAAATTACCGAACTTGTAGAACACAGTAAAATTATTGAAGCTAACCTTAAAGAAAAAGAAGTTGAAAAAGAAAAAGTTGAAAAAGAAGCTACCGAGCTAGATAGAGAATCTAGAGTTTTAGATGATTCTATTGAGAAGGCCGTAGAATATATAAATTCTATAAAAGAGGTTTTATCAGAACGAGATATGCAGATTAGCCTTATAAATGAGAGAATTAAAAATCATAAAAGGGAAATTTATGCTAAACAAAAAGAATCTGATGAATCGGACGAAAAACTAAAAAGATATAAAGAGAATTTAAAAATTTTAGAATCAAAATCAGTTGAAAATAATCTGTTAGTTAAGCAATTAGAAACTGAAATTACAAAATTAGAGGCAAATAATTCAAACAAAAAGTCTTCTATACAAGATTTAAATAATGAAATAGAAAATCTTAAAGAAGGTATTATAGAGATTCTCAACAAAAAACAGGAGCTTAGTAATAAGCTTTCTACAATGACAGCAAATAAAGACAATATGTTGTCAAGATCAAAAGACATTGAGTCTGAGCTTGATGATATAAATATCAAAATACAAGAGAAAAACAAGAAACTTGAAGCAAGTTTGGTAGGAATTGAAAATAATAAAAAAGCATTGAATCAATTGATTGAAGAAAGAGGAACTGAGCAGAGTGAGATTAGGTCACTAAAGAATTTTGTTCTTGGACTTGATGGAAAGATACAAAAGACGAACTACACATTAAATGACTATAAATCTAAAATTAATATTTATAATGAAATGGAAAATCATTATGAAGGTTTTAATAGAGGAGTAAAAGAAGTATTAAAAAATAAAACCTTAAATGGTATACATGGAGCATTAGGTCAATTAGTTGAAGTTCCCAAAAAATATGAAAAAGCTATAGAGTCTGCGCTCGGAGGATATCTGCAAAACATAATAACCAAAGATGAAATAAGCGCCAAAAATGCTATTAACTATCTAAAGAAAAATAACTTAGGGAGAGTTACATTTTTACCTCTAAGTATAATAAAAGGAAATCCAATAAATTTAAATGCTATTAAAACAAAAAACAAAGCATTGGGTATTGCAAGTGAATTAGTTTCATACGATGTACAGTACAAAAATATCTTTGAAAATGTATTAGGAAGAACTATAATTGTGGAAGATATGGATATTGCAATTGCCTTTGCAAATGAGATAGGTCATAAATTTAAGATTGTAACTCTTGACGGAGAAGTTTTAAACATAGGAGGTTCTTTAACAGGAGGTAGTTTAAAGAGTAATGGAAATATACTTTCTAGAAAGAGAATAATAAATGAATATCAAGAAAGTATTGAGATACTAGTTAAAGAAGTAGCCTCAATTCAAGAAGAGCATAGATATATTACAAAAGAAATAACAGAAAAAGAGCAAAACTTAACAGTATTGGAAGCTAAATTAAAGGATAAAGAGAAACAGATTTTTGAAATTAATTTACAAAATAATAACTTTAAAAGCGATATAAACACTCTTAATACAAATTATCAAAAACTAGAAAAAGAAAAATCTGGGTTATATATAAATCTTGATTATACTGAAGAAAGAATTACATCAATCAATAATGGAATAAAAGAACTCGATCAAAAACATTATGTAAATAAAATAAATATCGAAAAAAATGTACAACTACTAAAAGAACAGAATGATGTATTTGAAGGAGATAAGTTAAGCTTTGATAGGCTAAAATTAGATCTTGTAAAATGTATTCAAGCATCTGATTCCTTAGTTAAGGATATTGAAAGAATAAAAGTTGAATCTTTGGAATTAGAATCTAAAAAACAGAAATTGGAAACGGTAACTGAAAAGCTAAAAGAAGAGATTAAAGAGTTATCGGTAACGATACAATCGGAAATTGAAGAAAAAAATAACTTAGAAGATCAATTGGTTGAAAATGGTAAGAGCTTAGAAAATAAGCGTTTGGCAAAAGTAAGTATAAAAGAGAAATTTGAAGAATCAAACAAAAATGTAAAGGTAATAGATAGACAGTATATTCATTTTAAAGAGAGTCTATTTAAAGTAGATTCAAAACTCGAAAGGTTGAGAGAAAGTCACGAAAATTGCTTAAACAAACTCAATGAGTTATACGATTTAACATTTATCCGTGCTAATGAACTTAAAGATGATAATCTATGTGTTGATAAAAAAGCCATAGCTGGTTTGAAAAGAGATATTAAAGAGCTTGGTAATATAAATCTTGATTCAATTAAAGAATATGAAGAAGTAAAAGAAAGATATGATTTTTATAGCGTACAAAAGAAAGATCTAGAGGTTTCAATTGAAAGTATTGAAAATATAATAAGTTCGCTTGAAAAAAATATGAAAGATGAGTTCGAAATACAATTTGATAAAATAAACGAAAAATATAAGTATGTGCACAATAGATTATTTGGTGGAGGCAATGGAGAGCTTATACTAGATGATAAAGAAAATATATTAGAAAGTGATATAAATATAATATCTCAACCACCTGGTAAAAAAATGAAAAACTTGAACCTGTTATCCGGAGGAGAGAAGGCACTTACTGCAATAAGTATACTTTTTTCGATTCTAATGACTAAACCAACTCCGTTTTGTATATTAGATGAGATTGAAGCTCCACTTGATGATGCTAACATATTCAGATTTGGGGAGTTCTTGAAAGAGTTATCAGAAGAGACCCAATTTATAGCTGTAACTCATAGAAGAGGAACTATGCAAGCATCAGACTTTATTTATGGAGTTACAATGCAGGAGAAAGCAATATCAAAAATAATTGGTTTAAAACTCAGTGAAGCAGAAAAAATATCAAATGCAATGTAAATATAAAAAACTATATATTATATTTAATTTTTATAATAAATCACTCAAACAGGAGGAAATTAAGTGTTTAAAAAATTTTTTAAATCGAGGAAACAACAAGATGACGAAAATGAAGTTAGAGATTTAGAGCAAGCATTAGAAGACGATGAATCACAAAATATAGATAAAATACAAGATCTTGAAACTGAAACTAAAACTGCAGGAAAAGATGCAAAAGAATTTTTAGCAGAAGATACGACTGAAGTCTTAAATGATAAAAAGCCAAGTTATAACGATAAAAACAGTGAACCAAAAGAATTAGATGAAGTAATAGCTTCATCGGATGCTATAGAAGTAGAAAAAAAAGCTAATGATATCGATTCAAACTTAATTGATGAACCGGGTAAATTACTCTCAGAAGATGCCAAAGCTCAAGTTCTTGAAGATAAATTTGAGGAAAAAACTAAAGTTGAAGAGACTGAAGTTGATTTTAATGAGCCAAATATTAATATGTTTGAAAGGCTTAAACAAGGCCTTACAAAAGCGAAGCAAGGTATAACTGACAAAATAGATATAATACTGAAGTCATACACAAAAGTAGATGAAGAGTTGCTAGAAGATTTAGAAGAGATTCTTATAACATCTGATGTAGGGGTTAATTCTACAATGGGTATAATAGACACTCTTAGAAGTAGAATAAAAGAAAAAGGTATAACAGATCCTATGGATGTTAGAGTTGAGCTAAAAAATATAGTAGAAGAGATTCTAACAGAGGATAATACAAAACTAGATATAAATCCTACTCCTTGTATAATACTAATGGTAGGAGTTAATGGAGTTGGAAAAACTACAACAATAGGAAAGCTTGCAACTAGATATAAAAAAGAAGGCAAAAAAGTTCTACTAGCAGCAGCTGATACATTTAGAGCAGCGGCAACTGAACAACTTGATATTTGGGCAAAGAGAGCGAATGTAGATATTATCAAACACCATGAGGGAGCAGATCCTGGAGCTGTAGTATTTGATGCTGTTAAAGCTGCAAGAGCCAGAGGGGTTGATGTATTGATATGCGATACTGCTGGTAGACTTCACAATAAAACCAATCTTATGAATGAGCTTGGAAAAATATTTAAGATAGTAGATAGAGAATTTTCTGAAGCCAAGAGAGAAGTTCTATTAGTAGTTGATGCTACAACAGGACAAAATGCTGTTTCACAGGCTAAGACATTCAAAGATGTAGCGGATATTACTGGAATAGTTCTTACAAAACTAGATGGTACTGCAAAGGGTGGAGTAGTGCTTGCAGTTAAGTCAGAAGTAGATGTTCCTGTAAAACTAATTGGTGTAGGTGAGAAAGCAGAAGATCTTCAAGACTTTGATGCCAAATTATTCTCTGAAGCTTTATTCGGGAATTAGAATGCAGGTTTTAGCTTTATAAGTTTATGTACTTTGTTTTCATTATATTAATGAGATAATCAATATTTGACAGTGTCAAATTAATTGTTGACAATGACAGATTTATAAGTTAAAATACAATGTGTAAAGTAAAAGAACTTTACAGTATATGTTTGGAAGTGTTTGATATGAATATAGAAAAAATGGTTGAAGTAGGTTTATTATTTGAACAGTATCGAGAGTTACTAACAAAGAAACAGAGAGAGATAGTTAGTTTATACTATGAAGAAGACTACTCACTTGGAGAGATAAGTGAGAATTTAGGTGTATCAAGACAAAGTGTGTACGATACGCTTAAAAGATCAGAAAAGATACTTAGAGACTATGAAGATAAGCTTCAATTAGTATCTAAACTTCAAGAACACGAGCATTCCGTTAAATTGGTATTTAATGAAATAGTCAATTTAAAAGAGAACATAAAAAGCAAAAAAGACTTTGATGATTTAATCCCTAAGTTGGAAAGTATAGAAGATATATGTAGGGGGATGATAAAATGATATTTGAAGGTTTATCTGATAAACTGCAAGGAGCATTTAGTAAGTTAAAGTCAAAAGGAAAACTTACTGAGAGCGATATAAAGGATGCAATGAGAGAAGTCAAGTTAGCTTTATTAGAAGCCGATGTTAACTTCAAAGTTGTTAAGGACTTTATTAAAAAAGTGCAAGAGAGATGTGTCGGCCAAGAAGTTATGCAGAGCTTGACACCAGGACAACATATAATAAAAATAGTTAATGAAGAGCTTACAGAGCTTATGGGTGATGTTCAAAGCAAGATAAGCATATCATCAAAACCACCTACAGTAATAATGATGGTTGGTTTACAAGGTGCTGGTAAAACGACTACATCTGGTAAACTAGGAGGTTATTTTAAGAAGCAAGGTAAAAAACCCCTATTAGTTGCATGTGACGTATACAGACCTGCAGCTATAAAACAATTAGAGGTAGTAGGTGAAAAACTGGATATTCCAGTATTTAGTATGGGTGATAAAGAGAAACCTCTCGATATTGCAAAGGCAGGATTCAACCATGCGAATAAAAATGGTAATGACATAGTTATAATAGATACAGCTGGTCGTCTTCATATAGATGAAGTTCTTATGGAGGAGTTACAGTCAATAAAAACTGAGGTTAAACCTCATGAAATTCTATTAGTTGTAGACTCAATGACTGGACAAGATGCTGTGAATGTCGCTGAAAGTTTCAATGAGACACTTGGAATCGATGGAGTAGTACTTACTAAGCTTGATGGTGATACAAGGGGCGGTGCGGCTCTTTCAATAAGAGCTGTAACTCAAAAGCCTATTAAGTTTATTGGTATGGGTGAGAAACTTGAAGATTTAGAACCATTCCATCCAGATAGAATGGCTTCAAGGATTCTTGGAATGGGCGACGTACTTAGCCTTATTGAAAAGGCACAAGAGACAATAGATCTTGAAAAAGCAAAAGAGTTAGAACAAAAAATTAAAAAACAAGAGTTAGATTTTGAAGATTTCCTAGAGCAAATGGAACAGATTCAAAATATGGGTCCACTAGATAAAATCTTAGGAATGATGCCAGGTATGGGTCAGATAAAGGATCAACTTGGAGATGTAGACGTCAATGGAAAAGAGATGAAAAGAACGAAAGCCATTGTACAAGCCATGACAGTTTATGAGAGACGAAATCCAACAGTGTTAAACGCTTCTAGGAAGAAGCGTATAGCAAGAGGTAGTGGAACTACTGTGCAAGATGTAAACAGACTAATAAAACAATTCAATGAAATGAAGAAGATGATGAAGATGTTTACAGGAGCACAAAAAGGTATGAAAAAAAGAGGCGGACTGGGAGGTTTACCTTTTTTCAAATAAAATAATACAAAATCACAATTTTCGGAGGTGCTGTAAATGGCAGTTAAAATAAGATTAAAAAGAATGGGTGCAAATAAAAAACCTTTCTACAGAATAGTAGTAGCAGATTCTAGATCACCAAGAGATGGAAAATTCATAGAGGAAATAGGATACTATAATCCAGTTTCTGAACCAAAACAAGTGAAAATAAACGATGAAAAAGCTGTTGCATGGCTAAAAAATGGTGCTCAACCAACAGAAGCAGTTAAAAACTTACTTGCTAAAAATGGAGTAATGGAGAAATTTGAGGCTTCTAAATAATATAATTTTTTATTAGGAGATGTATGATATGAGGGAGTTAGTTGAAGATATAGCTAAAGCTCTAGTTGACAAGCCTGATGAAGTTGTCGTTAATGTAACTGAAGACAAAGGTGTTACTGTCTTAAAACTTACTGTTGCAGAGGACGATATGGGTAAAGTTATCGGAAAGCAAGGTAGAATAGCAAAAGCTATAAGAACTGTTGTTAGATCGGTAGCAAACAAAGAAAAAATCAAGGTTACTCTTGAGATTATATAGAAATGGGGGTTAGGTATTCACCTAATCCTTTTTGTTTATTATACTTGATTATAATTAGTTAATAGGTATAAGATCTATAAAACTATACATAATTAAATAAAGAAGGTGAAAAGATGGATGAAAAATTAGCTCTCTTTAAGATTGGACAGATAGTTAACACTCAGGGGTTAAAAGGAGAAGTAAGAGTATATCCTCTTACTAATGATATAAATAGATTTGACAATTTAGATAAGTTTTACTTAGATAAAGATCTAAAGGCTGAATTGGAAGTTGAAAGAGTACGCTATAAAGGTAAAATGGTTGTAATGAAGATAAAAACAATAAACCATATTGAAGAGGCTGAAAAGCTTAGAAATAAATTTATCTATGTGGGTAGAGATAATACTAGAGATCTAGAGGAAGATGAGTTCTTTATTGCTGATATGATAGGTCTAGAGGTGTTTACGGTTGCAGGAGTTCATGTAGGAGTTCTCAAAGATGTACTTCAGTATTCAGCAAATGATGTATATGTTGTACAAGGTGATAGTAAAGAATATCTAATACCTTCTATATTAAAATTTGTTCCAGAAATCAATATGGAAGAAAGAAAAATGATTATAGACCCTATAAAGGGAATGATTGACTAGGTGATAATATGAGATTTCATATTATGACACTCTTTCCAGATATTTTTACATCCTACATGAATGAAAGTATAATGAAAAGGGCTGTTGAAAAGGAAATAATAGAAGTACATGTTTATAATATTAGAGACTATTCAACAAACAAGCATAAGAAGGTTGATGACTATCCCTTTGGTGGCGGTGCTGGTATGGTGATGACACCTCAACCCATTTATGATACGTATAAACATATTGTCGATAAATTCGATATTAAAGATCCTAAGGTTATATATTTGACACCTAAAGGTCGTGTATTTAAGCAGACAATTGCAGAAGAGCTTTCAATTGGCGAAGATGTGATACTTTTATGTGGACACTACGAAGGTGTAGATCAAAGAATAATCGATTTAATAATAACCGATGAAATATCAATTGGAGACTTTGTATTGACTGGTGGAGAACTTCCAGCACTTATAATGATAGATGCTATATCTAGACTTATTCCTGGTGTTTTAAATCAAAATGAGTCTTTTGAAGAAGAATCATTTAAGGATAATTTATTGGAATATCCTCACTACACAAGGCCAAGAGACTTTGAGGGATTAAAAGTGCCAGATGTCTTACTTTCTGGGAATCATAAAAATATAGATGAGTGGAGAAAAAATGAGTCTATAAAGATAACCAAAGAGAGAAGAAAAGATCTTTACGAAAAATCTATAAATGAATAATGAATATAATAAAGGCTATTATTACTGAAAAAGCTTGTAAATAGATATTTTATATAGTATAATATAAACTGTTGAAAATACGGGCGTTCCTCTGTTTACAATGGTCAAGTAGCTAAGAACGTCTATGATATCAGGAGGAAGAAAGATGAACGAAATATTAAAATCATTAGAGCAAGAACAATTAAAAAGTGATATCCCTAATTTTGGACCTGGGGACACTGTAAAGGTACACGTAAGAATAATAGAAGGTAAAAGAGAGAGAGTTCAGATATTCGAAGGTGTAGTTTTAAAGAGACAAGGTGGAGGAGCAAGAGAGACTTTCACTGTTAGAAAAATATCTTTCGGTATCGGCGTAGAAAGAACTTTCCCAGTTCATTCTCCTAAGCTAGAAAAGATAGAAGTTACTAGAAAAGGTAAAGTTAGAAGAGCTAAACTTAACTACTTAAGAGGTAGAACAGGTAAAGCTGCTAAGATAAAAGAAGCAAGAAGATAATTTTAGAGGCTTTACTTTAAATAGAGGGGACTGAGTTTTCAGTCTCTTTTCTGTTTAATTATGAACTTACTTAGCAATAATATAATTAGCTTTATTATAGATAATTAAATATATAAATAAAAATGAGGAGGTAAATCATGTCTAAGGATTATGAAGAATATTTAATGGACGATAATCTGCATATAAACTGGTACCCTGGCCATATGAAAAAAACTAAAGAGTTAGTACAAAACAATCTGAAGCTTGTGGACGTTGTAGTAGAACTCCTAGATTCAAGAATACCGTTTAGTAGTAAAAATCCAGAAATAGATGAGTTAGTAGGAAACAAGCCTAGAGTAGTCGTTTTTAATAAAATTGATATGGCTGACAGGGAAAAGACTGATAGATGGATAAAGTACTACGAAAAAATAGGAATAAAAGCTATTACAGTAGATGCTATGAAAGGGACGGGAATAAACAAAATCATAGATGAATGTAAAAGAGTAACAAAAGATAAAATGGATCAACTTAAAGAAAAAGGTAGAAAAGAAAGAGCAGTTAGACTTATGATTGTCGGTGTACCAAATGTTGGTAAATCGTCGTTAATAAATAAATTAACTGGTAGAAAAAGTACTCAAACTGGGGACAAGCCAGGGGTAACAAAGGGAAAACAATGGGTGAGATTAAAAGGAAACTTGGAGTTGCTTGATACGCCTGGTATATTATGGCCAAAGTTTGAGGATCAAGAAGTAGCACTAAATTTGGCTTTTAGCAGAGCAATAAAAGATGAAATCTTAGATGTAGAGACTCTAGCTCTTAGACTTATTGAAAAGCTTATGACAATAGAACCAGAGAAGCTAAAAGAGAGATATAAACTGGAATCTCTAGGAGAAACACCTTTGGACACTATGGATATGATAGGTATAAAAAGAGGATTTAAAGCTGGAAAAAATGAGCTTGACTATATAAGAATTGCAAGTACAGTTTTAAATGAATTTAGAGAGGGAAAAATAGGTAAGATAACACTTGAAGATGTAAATGATATAAAATAGGTATAAAAGTGTGTATAAAAAGTATATAAAAAATAAAAAAATGTTCAATAATTCAAAATAATAGAAAAAAGCAGAAGTTAAAGAAATAATGTCTTAACTTCTGTTTTTTATTTTGAAAAATAATTATAGATAAAATATCATTATAAAAAAATATTAAAAACAAAAAAATCATACTTAAATTGCTATTGAGAATTTTTTATCAATTCAAAACCTTCTTGACACTTCGATTTTAACACTATATAATTAATCATGAAATGTTAAGAAAACGTTAGCCTAATTAACGTAAATTTAATTTATTAACGTTTTTTTAATAGATGAAATTTTATTTAGATTAACTTAAGGAGACTTAAGTATAAAAATGAGGGGGTTTATAAATAATGGAAACGACCGGTGTAAGAGGAAAAGACGTATTAGTTTTTGGTTTTGCATTATTTGCAATGTTCTTTGGGGCAGGAAATTTAATATTTCCGCCGTATCTAGGTATTATAACAGGACCTGAGTGGTTAATAGCATTTATAGGGTTCACATTTGCAGATGCCGGATTGGCTTTATTAGCAGTAATGGCTACTACAAGATTTAATGGTGATGTAAATAAAATGTTTGAAAGATGTGGTAAAAAATTAGGTATAGCAATAGCCTGCGCGGATATCCTTTGTATAGGACCTTTCTTAGCTATTCCAAGAACAGGTGCTACAACGTTTGAAATGGGTATTACTCCGTTATTCGGAAATTCAATACCAGTGGTATTATTTTGTATTGTATTCTTTGTCTTGACATATGTACTTACAATAAAGCCATCTAAAGTTGTCGATATTGTAGGACAGTACCTAACACCTGCTTTATTTATAGCTCTTACAGTAATTATAATAAAAGGTATAGTTGATCCAATTGGACCTATAGTTGATAAGCCAATGATAGATGGTGTATTTGCAGAAGGTATAGCTCAAGGATACCAAACTATGGATGCGTTTGCAGCGATTGCTCTTGCATCAGTGCTTATAGTATCTTTAAATGAAAAAGGTTACAAAGGATCAAAGATTAAGTTGAAAGCAATTCTTGTGTCAGGTATTGTTGCGTGCGTTGGTTTAGCGCTTGTTTATGGAGGGTTATGTTATTTAGGTGCTACAGTATCTACTATGAATGATGTAAACGCGGTTCAAACCCAAGTTATAGTTAATATAACGTTTTCATTGCTTGGTAATATAGGTAAATCTGTACTTGCAGTAGCAGTTGCACTAGCATGTTTAACTACTTCAATAGGTTTGACTTCTGCGACAGGACAATACTTTTCTAGGCTTACAAATGGAAAAATTACTTATGAAAAGGTTGTTTTAGCTGTTTGTATATTCAGTGCAGCAGTTGCTTCAATGGGTGTTGGAAATATTATTAAATTAGCTTCTCCAGTACTTAGTGTGGTATATCCTCCATCAATAGTACTTATAATATTAGCGTTCTTTACAGAGAAGATCAGAAACGACAATGTATTTAAATTCTCTGTGTACATGTCTTTAATAATAAGTATAGCTACTGTATTAACTGGATATGGAATCAATGTACCATTAGTAGAGAGTTTACCATTGCATGAACTTGGATTTAACTGGGTAGTACCGGTTGTGATAGCTGGTATAATTGGTAACTTTGTACCATCAAAGAGTCAAGAGAAAGCATATGTAATAGAGGAAGCATAAATTAATAAAATTAAAAAATTTTTCATATAGTTTTAATAAAAAAGATGATTTCTATTATAGAAATCATCTTTTTTACTTTTGGAAACCTACACTGACTATATTATCTACAGCGGTGGATATAAAAAATGCTATATGATGAGTAAATATTACGTTATCTAAATTTAATATTTTTTTATTAGTATACTTCAATTCATCGTATGTTAAATTAAGAAATAAAAAAAGACTATCTATATTTAAACATAATAAAAGAGATAGTCTTTTTTATTGGGAAGTCTATTTTATTAAGTCTTTACTACTTAAGTGCCATAGCTGGTAATACATTATTAGCACTATTATCAGTAGTTAAGACATCTTTAACGCAGTCTAAACTTATACTAACGATATTATCTACTGCAGTAGTAGTGAAATAACCTATATGGTGAGTAAATAACACGTTTTCCATGTTTAGTAATTTCTTTATTTGTGGATCTGTAAGATCGTGATGAGGTATTACTTGATTTAAGAAAGTTCCCTCAGTTTCAAAAGTATCTAAGGCAGCTCCACATATGATACCGTTTTCCAGAGCGTCGATTAAATCATCTGTATTGATAATTCCACCACGTCCAGCATTTACTAAGAAAGAACCTTTTTTCATAAGTTTTAGATTATCTTTATTTATCATATGTTTTGTATCTTCTGTAAGAGGTGTGTGTAGAGATACAACATCTGCCACTTTAAGAAGATCTTCTAATGAATCTGTATAAGTTAGAACATCCTTTAGAGATTCATTTACATATGCATCATAAGCTATAACGTTAGCTCCTAAACCTTTAAATAATCTTGCAGCAGTAGATCCTATTTTACCTGTTCCTACTATACCAACAGTTATTGATCTGACTTCTCTTGCAATTAAGTTTGCAGACCATCTGAAGTCTCCAGCATTAACGTTTCTGTTTATAAGATGCATATTTCTTAGAAGATTCATTGTTTGAGTTACAGCAAGTTCTGCAACTGAGTTTGGTGAATAAGCTGGTACATTTGTTATGATTAGATCGTTCTTAATAGCTTGATCTAAATCGATCATATCAACTCCAGCTGTTCTTGAAGCTATTTGTTTTATTCCAAATTCTTTTAATTTTTCGTAAACTATTGTCTCATCAATTGGATTAGTTTGTTGGATTGAAATTCCATCGTAACCTTTGGCTTTATCGACAGTAGCAGCTGATAAACCTTCTTCAATTGTATCGACTTGAATATTGTTTCCATTTTCCTCAACCCACTTTGATATTGCTGGCAATTCATGTTCACGTTTACTAAACATCAATATTTTCATATTAAAGCCCCCTTGTTTTTTTAATAGACAAGCTATCATACAATTA
Source organism: Metaclostridioides mangenotii (assembly GCF_018917235.1). GTDB lineage: Bacteria > Bacillota > Clostridia > Peptostreptococcales > Peptostreptococcaceae > Metaclostridioides. The sequence goes on along the minus strand of NZ_JAHLOF010000001.1, from coordinate 462,327 downwards.
AAGAAAGTAATATATAAAAAAAATAGATACTATAACAGTATATAGATAGCTTTTCTATTATATTGAATTTTTGTAATGATTCAAAAGTGAATAAAATTTGATCATTATTTATAAAAATGCACATAGCTATTTTATACCACTTTGTAAATTAAAAAATTAACTAAATATGTGCTATGATGATTACATGATAGCATGTAGTTGTTAATTTTACAACAAGATAAATGTAAAATTTTTCAACAAAACATTTGTATATTAATAGATAAAAAATTAAAAAAATATAAAAGTCTTGCATTGTGCAAGATGTATATGGTCTTTTGCAATGGAATTGATTTTTCACAGTAAGATCTTCTTAATGACAAAACATGTAGGAATGTGTAAAAATTAACGATTGAAAGAAAAATATAACAGTTGGCACGTTAAATGCTTAACAGTATTATGAGTAAAATAAAATTTCAGCTCAAATTTATTAAAATTTATTTAAATTTTATTTTTTAAAAGTTCTTAATTACAAAATTCAGTATTATACAATTTTATAATTTATAGGAGGTTGAGTTATGGATAATAAAGCATTACTAAAAGGTGTTAGGGTTGTTGAGTTGTCAAGTTTCGTTGCAGCTCCTTGCTGTGCCAAATTACTTGGTGATTGGGGCGCAGAAGTAATTAAAATCGAACCACTTGGCGGAGATGGAATAAGAGTTATGGGTGGAACTTTTAAATCTCCGTACACTGATGATGAAAATCCAATGTTCGAGCTTGAAAATGGAAATAAAAAAGGTATAAGCGTAAATGTTAAAACAAAAGAAGGTGTTGAAGTACTTCACAAACTTCTAGAAAAATCAGATATATTTGTTACAAATGTGAGAGAGCAAGCTCTTGCAAAAATAGGTCTTACTTACGATCAACTTAAAGATGCTTTCCCAGGACTTATTCATGCACACATATTAGGATATGGAGAAGAAGGTCCATTAAAAGATAAACCAGGATTTGACTATACTGCATACTTTGCTAGAGGTGGAGTTAGCCACTCATTAATGGAAAAAGGAACTTCACCATGTAACACAGCAGCAGGATTTGGTGATCACTACGCAGGTATATCTCTTGCAGCTGGAGTCATGGCGGCTCTATACAAAAAACAAGTTACTGGAGAAGGAGATAGAGTAACAGTAAGTCTATTCCACACTGCACTATACGGAATGGGAATGATGGTTACAACATCTCAATATGGAAACGAAATGCCTATATCAAGAGCAGAGCCAAACAGTCCACTTATGACTACTTATAAATGTAAAGATGATAAATGGATACAACTTGCTTTAATACAATACAATAAATGGCTTCCAAGATTCTGTGATGTTATTAACAGACCGGAAATTATGGAAGATGATAGATTTAACGACATAAGTGTTATGCCATTACATGTTGAAGAAATGGTAGAAATAGTAGAAAAAGCAATGCTTGAAAAAACATTAGATGAGTGGTCAGTACTTTTAGAAAAAGCAGATTTACCATTTGAAAAAGTTCAAAGTTGTGAAGATCTACTTACTGATGAGCAAGCATGGGCAAACGATTTCTTATTTAAGACTACTTATGCAAATGGAAATGAAGGAGTACTTGTAAATGGACCTGTTAAATTTAAAACTATGGGAATAAAAGAATACACGCCAGCGCCTAGAATTGGTGAACACACAGAAGAAGTTCTTAAGGAATTAGGATACACTGATGATGAAATAATGGCTATGGCTAATTCTCAAGCTATAAAAGTGGATGCTGCAAAAGAACTAGTCTAGATTTATAAAGGAGCGACTCAAAAAATGTACACAATGGGATTAGATATAGGATCGACTGCATCTAAGGGGCTGATTTTAAAAGATGGAAAAGAAATAGCAGCCTACTCTACAATTCCTTCAGGAACAGGTACTAGCGGACCAGCGAGAGTTCTTGAAGATTTGTATAAAAAACTTAATATAACTGAAGATGATATTGAAAATACTGTAGTAACTGGTTATGGACGTATGAAGTATGCAGATACTCATAAACAAATTAGTGAGTTAAGCTGTCACACAAAAGGTGTAAAGTTTTTAATACCTACAGTTAGAACAGTAATAGACATCGGAGGTCAAGATGCTAAAGCACTTAAGTTAGATGAAAATGGGGTAATGCTAAACTTTTTGATGAATGATAAATGTGCAGCAGGTACGGGTAGATTCTTAGATGTTATGGCTAAAATTGTTGAAGTAGATGTATCGGATCTTGGAGATATTTCAATAAAATCTCAAAAGGAAGTATCTATAAGTAATACTTGTACAGTTTTTGCTGAATCAGAAGTTATATCACATTTATCAAATGATATAGCTATAGAAGATATAGTTGCAGGAATTCATACTTCAGTTGCAAAAAGGGTTGCCAGTTTGGTAAAAAGAATTGGCGTGAAAGAAGATGTAGTAATGGTTGGGGGAGTAGCAAAAAACCCAGGTGTTGTTAAAGCAATGGAAAGAGAGCTAGGCACAAAGATAATAGTTCCAGAAATACCTCAACTTACAGGTGCCTTAGGAGCAGCTATATATGCTTATAATGAAACAAAAAAATAAAAGTAAAGAGGGATGAAAATGTCTGAAAAAAAAGATGCTAAAACAGTAATCAATGAGCTCTTAGCTGAGCAGTATGCAAATGCTTTTAAAGCAAAAGAGGAAGGTAGACCAGTTGGTTGGGCAACTTCAGTATTTCCTCAAGAATTAGCAGAAGTATTCGACTTAAACTTATGCTATCCAGAGAATCATGCTGCTGGTGTTGCAGCAAAAAAAGAATCATTAGAGTTATGTGAAAGAGCAGAAGCAGATGGCTATTCAATAGATCTATGTGCTTATGCTAGAACAAATTTTGGTTTTTTAGACAAAGGAAAAAGTGATACTTTAAATATGCCTACACCAGACTTCTTGCTATGTTGTAACAATATTTGTGATCAAGTTATAAAGTGGTATGAAAACATTTCAAAAGAATTAAAAATTCCTATGATAATGGTAGATGTACCTTTTAATAACGAAGATCACGTTACAGAAGAGAGAGTTGAATACATCAAGGCACAATTTGAAGAAGCTATAAAAGGACTAGAAAAAATATCAGGCAAGAAATTTGATCCTAAAAAATTTGAAGAAGTAATGAAGATATCAGCTGAAAACGGTAGACTTTGGAAGTATTCAATGAGTTTACCAGAAGGGTCTGATCCATCTCCAATGAACGGATTTGACTTATTTACTTATATGGCTGTTATCGTATGTGCAAGAGGAAAAAAAGAGACTACAGAAGCGTTTAAAATATTAATAGATGAATTAGAGGAAAATAAGAAAACTAAAGTGTCTTCATTTAGAGGTGAAGAAAAGTACAGAATCATGATGGAGGGAATACCTTGCTGGCCTACTATAGGTTTTAAAATGAAAACACTAGCAAAATACGGAGTAAATATGACAGGTAGTGTTTATCCACACGCATGGGCACTTCAATATGAAGTTAATGATCTGGATGGTATGGCAAGAGCTTACAGTGGAATGTTTAACAACGTTAACCTAGATAAAATGACAGATTTTAGAGTTAACTCTTTAAAAGATGGCAAATGTGATGGAGCTTTTTATCATATGAATAGAAGCTGTAAACTTATGAGTTTGATTCAGTACGAAATGCAAAGAAAAACTGAAGAAATCACTGGTATACCTTCAGCAGGATTTGATGGTGACCAAGCCGATCCTAGAGCATTTACTAAGGCACAATTCGAAACAAGAATACAAGGTCTAGTTGAAGTTATGGATGAGAGAAAAAATCTTAATAGAGGTGAAATATAATGGAAGCTATTTTGTCTAGAATGCAAGAAGTGGTTGATAACCCAAACGAAGTAATCAAAAAATTTAAGAAGGATACTGGAAATAAAGCTATAGGATGTTTCCCAGTTTACTGTCCAGAAGAGATAATTCATGCAGCAGGGATGTTTCCTGTTGGAATATGGGGTGGGCATACTGAATTAGATTTAGCTAAACAATACTTCCCAGCATTTGCATGCTCAATCATGCAATCATCTTTAGAATTTGGACTTAAAGGGGCTTACAATGAACTTTCAGCTGCAATAATACCTGGGATGTGTGATACACTAATTTGTTTAGGACAAAACTGGAAGTCAGCTGTACCTCAAGTTCCTTATATAGCATTAGTTTATCCACAAAATAGAAAGTTAGAGTCTGGTGTAAAATACCTTATTAATGAATATAAAAACATCAAGGCAGAGTTAGAAAAGATATGTGGACACGAGATAACAGAAGAAAAACTACAAGAAAGTATAGATATATACAATGAACATAGAAAAGTAATGCAAGAATTTGTAGAGTTATCTCCAAAATATTCAAAAACAATAAAACCTTCAGTTAGAAATTTAGTTATTAAAAGTGGATTCTTTATGAAAAAAGAGGAGCACACTGATTTAGTGAAAAATCTTATTTCAGAATTAAACAAAAAACCAACTGAAGAATGTATTGGAAGTAAAGTGGTGCTTACAGGTATTTCTCTTGATTCAAAAGATATATTAGAAATATTAGAAGAGAACAATATGACTGTTGTAGCAGATGATTTAGCTCAAGAATCTAGACAATTTAGAACTCTAGTACCAGAAGGAAAAGATGCTTTAGAAAGACTAGCAAGACAGTGGTCAAACATAGAAGGATGTTCATTAGCTTACGATCCAGATAAAAAACGTGGATCTATGATAGCTGATGAAGCAAAAGCTAAAGATGCAGATGGGGTTGTATTCTGTATGATGAAATTCTGTGATCCAGAGGAATACGACTATCCAGTGGTTAAAAAGGATATAGAGTCTAAAAACATTCCTACATTATTTATAGAAGTAGATCAACAGACATCAAATAATGAGCAAGTTAGAACTCGTGTTCAAGCCTTCTCTGAGATGCTTAGCTTAGCCTAAATTTATATTAGTAACAATCGAGATCTCTATACTTAATAAACTAAAGACGTAAATTTATATGCAAATATGAAATAGCTATTATTTATAGAGATTTCGTTTTTATAATACCTCATATCAAAAATAATAGAATATAAAAATGGAGGAGAATATGTTATTTAATAAAGAGCAAGAACTTTTAAGAAAAGCCGTAAGAGACTTTGTAAGCAGAGAATTGTCAACACTACCAGAAGAAATTGACAAAACTGGTGAGATGCCGAGAGAGTTATTGGACAAAATGGCGCAAGCGAAATACACAAGTGTTACTGTACCTGGGGAATATGGGGGAGCAGGTGCCGACTATGTGTCATATGCAATAATAATGGAAGAGCTTAGTAGAAGATGCGCATCAACTGGAACATATGCAACTGCAGCAGCAACTTTAGTATCTCTACCAATACTTAACTATGGAACAGAAGAACATAAACAAAAATATTTGAGAGGTATTGCATCAGGTGAAATGATAGGAGCATTCGGTCTTACAGAACCAGGAGCAGGATCTGACGCTTCAGCACAACAAACAACAGCAGAACTTGATGGAGATTATTATATATTAAATGGAAGAAAAACTTTTATAACTAATGCACCTATATGTGACTTCGCTATAGTAATAGCTGTTACAGATAGATCAAAAGGTTTAAAAGGAACAACAGCATTTATAGTAGAGAGTAATTTGGAAGGATTTTCTCACGGAGCTCATGAAGATAAAATGGGTATCAGAGGAACTCAAACTTCAGACTTAATATTTGAAAATGTTAAAGTACCAAAAGAAAATCTTTTAGGAAAAGAAGGTATAGGATTTAAAATAGCTATGAACACTCTTGATGCAGGTAGAATAGGGGTTGCAGCTCAAGCTCTAGGAATTGCTCAAGGTGCTCTTGACGAAGCTATTAAATACACTAAAGAGAGAGTTCAGTTTGGTAAATCACTTTCTAAATTCCAAAATACTCAGTTTACTTTAGCTGATATGGAGACAAAGGTAAATGCTGCAAGAGGATTAGTTTATGATGCAGCTGTGAAGAAAGATGCCGGCGTGAATATGACTAAAGAATCTGCTATGGCTAAATACTATGCAGCAGAAACTGCAAATGAAGTTGCATACAAAGCACTACAACTACACGGAGGATACGGATTTATAAAAGACTATCCAATCGAAAGAATATACAGAGATGCAAGAATAATGTCTATATACGAAGGTACATCAGAAGTTCAAAAAATGGTAATCTCTTCAAATATTTTAAAATAAACTCATCATTTTAAAATAATTTATACTAGTTAAATGGAGGTAAAGACTTTGAAAATATTAGTTTGCGTAAAACAAGTTCCAGATACTAATGAAGTTAGAATAAACAAAGAGACAGGGACACTTATTAGGGATGGTGTTCCAAGTATCTTAAATCCTGACGATGCAAATGCGTTAGAAGAAGCTCTAAAATTAAAAGATGGACATGAAGGTTCAACTGTAACAGTAATTACAATGGGACCTCCTCAAGCAGATTTTATGCTTAGAGAATGTTTAGCTATGGGTGCTGATGAAGCTATACTTCTTAGTGATAGAGCATTTGGAGGAGCTGATACTTGGGCAACTTCAAATACAATTGCAGCAGGAATCAAAAAAGTTGGAGATTATGATATAGTATTTGCTGGAAGACAAGCAATAGATGGAGATACTGCTCAAGTTGGACCACAAATAGCTGAAAAACTTGATATACCTCAAGTTACTTATGTGCAAGATTTCTCAATAGATGGAGATACAGTAACAGTACAGAGACAATTAGAAGATGGATATGAAGTAATAAAAGTAAAAAAACCTGTTCTATTAACAGCAGTTAAAGAATTAAACGAGCCAAGACATATGTCTGTTGATAAAATAGTAAAAGCATTTAAAACAGAAGTAAAGGTATGGACAATAGATGATTTAGATGTAGAAAAGGAAGAAGTTGGACTTAAAGCTTCACCAACAAAAGTATTTAGATCATTTACACCAGATCCAAGAGGTAAGGGTGAAATACTTAAAGGCAATCCAGAAGATATTGTGAATACGGTACTAGTAGGACTAAAACAAAAGCACATTATATAAGTTGGAGGTTAAAATGGATACAAAAATGAATGAAACTATAAAAGACTTTAGCTCATACAAAAATGTTTGGGTATTTGCAGAACAAAGAGAAGGTGTAATTACACCGGTTGTAGTAGAATTACTTGGTGAGGGTAGAAAATTAGCTGATGAAATAGGAGTAGATCTTTGCGCTATACTGCTTGGTAAAGATGTAGATTCTATGGCAAAAGAATTAGTTGCTTATGGAGCAGATACAGTTTATACTGCTGATGATGCTCTATTAGAAAGTTTTACAACAGATGGGTATACAAAAGTTATAACTGATGCAATAAATGAATTAAAGCCAGAAATAGTACTTTATGGTGCTACACATATAGGAAGAGATTTAGCTCCAAGAATAGCGTCAAGAGTGAGCACTGGACTTACTGCAGATTGTACTAAACTTGAAATAGATCCAGAAGATAAAAAACTAAAACAAACTCGTCCAGCTTTTGGTGGTAATATAATGGCTACAATTATATGTCCTAACACAAGACCTCAAATGTCTACAGTTAGACCAGGAGTTATGGATAAAGCAGAAAAAGATACTTCTAAAAATGGAAAAATAGTTCCAATAACATTTAATCTAAATAAAGATGATATAAGAGTAGAAGTAGTTGAAACTGTAAAGACAAAAAAAGATCTAGTGTCTTTAACTGATGCAAATATCATAGTATCTGGTGGTCTTGGAATAGGTGGGCCAGAAGGATTTGATATGTTAAAACAATTAGCTGACAAATTAGGTGGAGTAGTTGGCGCATCTCGTGCAGCAGTAGATGCTGGATGGATAGATCATTCTCACCAAGTTGGACAAACAGGAACTACTGTTAAACCAAATCTTTATATAGCTTGTGGTATTTCTGGAGCTATACAACATTTAGCAGGTATGCAGTCTTCTGATTATATTATTGCTATAAATAAAAACGAAGTAGCCCCAATACTAGATGTAGCAGACTATGGAATAGTAGGCGACGTTAAAGAAATAGTACCGCTACTTATTGAAAAACTTGACAGTGTAGATGATTTGATAGAATTAGTAAATGCATAAATTCAGATGGATTAAAAATATTTAAATAGAATTTATACTTTATAGTAAGCCTAACCCAAATAATCCTTGTGTATAAGAACATTATTCATTATATACAAGGATTATTTGATTCAGCATCCAAGTTATATTTAATATAATATAAACCAAATATTTAATATTAATTATATAAAAAACAAAATAAAATATAGTAAATTCGACAAAAAGACAAATTTTATAAAAAATTAACAATTATCGTAAATTTAAACATTTTAAATGATATAATATTGTTAGAGTAGAAAAGTTTGTTTTATTTATATTTCAACAGCGGATTTAATTTACTATATAAGGAAGGGCTGAATAAAGTGTACAATGATTTTAGAGGCTTTATTAATCATTTAGAAAATCCAGCAATTTTATGCAGAGAAACTGGAGAGATACTAGAGTTTAATGCACAAATGAAAAAGATTTTTAATTTCGTAGACATGGACGAGCCATCGAGTATAGCTGATTTGGACGATACCTTTAGTAACAATGATTATTTTTCGAATAATAGAAAAAATGTTAAACTAAGGGATTTAAATATGTTTGTAGATGTATACTCTATCAGAGATTACAGAAATGACATACAATATATATATCTATTTGAAAAATCTATGATAACAGATAATGTCGTAGAGGATATTATTGAGCATATTGATGAAGTAGTAGTTATATTCAATAAAGATGGCGTTATCGAGAAGATGAATAGTCTATGTGATGAGATATTGCCTTTTAAAAGGAAAGAAGTTTTAGGAAGAAATATTGACAAGCTAGTTTATATGGGCTTAGTGGAAGAACCTATAATACTAAATATGTTAGAACTTAAGAAAAAAACCTACAAAAATATAGTCTATCCTGGAGGAAAGGTAATAGCATATACTGCAGTTCCTATTTGTGATAATAAGGGTAATGTAAAAGGCGGAGTCCTTACAGGTAGAGATATTTCGAGAGTTATAAATTTAGAATCCCATGCTAAGCACCATGGGGTAGTATTGAATTCCGATTACATAAGTAAAAGCAGAGTTATGGAAAATATTAAAAACGTTGTCAAAAGAGCAGCAGCCTCTGATTCATCTATTTTTATAACTGGTGAATCTGGTGTAGGTAAAGAAATAATAGCTAGAGAGATTTGTAGATATAGCCCTAGAAGGGAAAAACCATTTATAGCTATTAACTGTGGTGCTATTCCAAATGAGTTGTTAGAATCGGAGTTTTTTGGATATGAAGAAGGATCGTTCACTGGTGCTAAGAAAACTGGTAAAAAAGGTCTTTTTGAGCAAGCTAATGGTGGGACAATATTTTTAGATGAGATAGGTGAATTACCACTTCAAATGCAGAAAAAATTACTTAGGGTAATACAAGAAAATACGATAACCAGAGTCGGTGGAAGTAAACCAATAAAAATTGATGTTAGATATGTAAGTGCCACTAATATCTCTAATGAAGATCTACACGATAATTTGAAATTTAGACAGGATTTGTACTATAGACTGAGTGTGATTCCGATAAAAATACCTCCATTGAGAGAAAGAAAGGAAGATATTGTTCCTTTAGTTGAGCATTTTTTGAAGTTATATAATGATAAATACAATAGAGGAGTAAGTATATCACCTGAAGTATTTAATCTGCTAAATGAACACTCTTGGCCCGGTAATATAAGGGAACTTAAGAATATTATAGAAAGATTTATAGTTCTTTCAGTAAAAAATACTATTGGAGAAGATGAATTTAATATGCTTATAAATTTGGATAATTTGTCGGAGGAAAACGATTTGACATCTCCTATCGTAATAAATGGTATAGTAAATTTAAACGATGCTTATAAGATAGTAGATCAAATAATTATACCTAGAGCAATTGATAGGTATGGCTCTATTACAAAGGCTTCTGAAAAAATAGGTATAGATCCTTCTACAATACACAGAAAGATTAAGAGCGGGCACATTAATTTATAATAAAATAATATTTTAAAGTGTTTATAAAATAAAAAAATAATTACTTACTTTAATAATTTATATACAAAAATAAACATTTTATGACAAAATATGTTAATTTAATGTAATATTTTTAATTATAGATATTTTAAAGAATTGTGCGAAAAATTTCACAAAAGAAACTTAAGCTGCATAAATTCATTGACAAATACTTTGTCGAAATATTATAATATTACACATGATCCTTAAGTTGTTACTTGGGGATCGTGGTATTATTTATAAAACTAAATCAAGCAATAAGGAGGAATTTTATGGGTGGTAAACGAGTAAAAGATATGACGGTAGTAGGGTTTGCACTGTTCGCTATGTTTTTCGGTGCAGGAAATCTAATATTCCCTCCATATCTAGGAGTTCTATCTGGTACGCAATGGTGGGTTGCATTTTTAGGATTCGTTTTTGCAGACGTAGGACTAGCATTATTAGCAGTTTTAGCAGCAACAAGATTCAATGGAAACACTGAAGAAATGTTTAAGAGAGCAGGAAAAAGTTTAGGAATTTTACTAGGTTGTGCGATAGTAATATGTATAGGTCCGCTTCTAGCTATTCCTAGAACAGCAGCTACAACGTATGAAATGGGAATAGTACCTATATTTGGAAGTGGATTTAGTCCTATTTTATTCTCAGTAATATTCTTTGCTATAACACTTTTCTTGGCTATCAGACCTTCAAAAGTTGTAGATATCGTTGGACAGTACCTTACACCAGCCTTACTTATAGCTTTGGCTATACTTATAATAAAAGGTATAATGGCTCCACTTGGGGAAATAAGAGACAGTACCTTAATAGATGGAGTATTTGCTGAAGGTATAGCACAAGGTTACCAAACTATGGATACGCTTGCAGCGATAGTATTTTCTACAGTTATAATACTTTCTGTTGTTGGTAAAGGTTATACTGAAGAGAAAGATAAACTAAAAATGACTATAGGGTCTGGAGTTGTTGCAGCGATAGGTTTAGCCCTAGTATATGGTGGGCTTGCATATCTTGGGGCAACCGTTTCCAAGGTATATGGTCAAGATATAGCTCAGACTGAATTAATCGTTAGTATAACAGCATCTTTACTTGGTAATACAGGTAAAATACTGTTAGGTTTAATAGTCGCTCTAGCTTGTCTAACAACGGCCATAGGATTATCATCTGCAGCAGGACAGTATTTCTCAGATATTACTAAAGGAAAGTTAAAATACGAACATATCGTGATATTTGTTTGTGTATTTTCTGCTATAGTATCAAATTTCGGAGTAAGCACAATAATTAAATTTGCAGCTCCAATACTAAGTATAGTATACCCAGCGACACTTACTTTGATAATATTATCTTTATTTGGCGATAAAGTTAAAAACGACAATGTATTTAAATGTGCTACATATGTTGCGTTATTAGTAAGTGTACTTACAGTCGCTACAAGCTATGGTATTAAAGTACCGATAGTTAATAGTCTTCCTTTACATGAACTAGGATTTAACTGGGTACTACCTGTTTTAGTTGCAGGGATAATAGGTAATTTTATACCATCAAAGAGCACTGTTTCTAAAACAATATAATAATAAGTAATAATATAATTTATATAATCGTCGATACCTTCTAGTATTGGCGATTTTTTTACTTATATAACTTTATATTACACCTAAAACATGTGAATATAAACATATATAACGAGAAGTTAAATTAATTAACAAAAAATTAACAAATTAACACAATATTAACTGAATACGACAATACTCGCGTAAAATTACATGATATAATATTATTGGTAAGAAAAAACAGGAAATAAGTCATAAAATTTAATAAAAAGATACAGTGCTAATTTGCAGTATTAGTTTATCATAATTCTGTAATACTACTTATGCTTTTGAAAATTCTGAAAATTTTGAGAGTATAGTATTATTAAATAAAACTAAGTAAGTAATAGGGAGGAAATTTTGTATGGGTGGTAAACAAGTAAAAGACATGATGGTAGTAGGATTTGCACTATTTGCGATGTTCTTCGGAGCAGGAAATCTTATATTCCCACCATATCTAGGCGTTTTGACTGGTCCACAGTGGTGGATATCGTTTTCAGGATTCGTATTTGCCGATGTTGGACTAGCTTTATTAGCAGTAATAGCGCTTATCAAGTACAATGGTAATGCTGAACGAATGTTATCAAGATGTGGAAAAAAATTAGGTATCATAATGGGAACAGCAATAGTTATATGTATAGGGCCTCTAGTAGCTATACCTAGAACAGCGGCTTCTACATATGAAATCGGAATACTACCAACGATAGGACCTGGACTAAATCCAATAGTGTTCTCAATAATATTCTTTGCGATTACGCTAGTTCTAGCAATAAGACCTTCAAAGGTCGTAGATATTGTTGGTCAATATCTTACTCCAGCACTATTAATTGCACTTGCGGTACTGATAATTAAAGGTGTATTAACACCACTTGGAGATATAAGACCTGATTCTCTAATTGATGCAACGTTTGCAGAGGGTATAACTCAGGGGTACCAGACTATGGATGCACTGGGAGCAATTATATTCTCTTCTGTAATAATTTTGTCTGTAATAGACAAAGGGTATACTGAAGAAAAACAAAAGTTTAAAATGACTATAGGATCTGGTATCGTAGCAGCTGTAGGACTATTTTTAGTTTATGGTGGACTTGCATATCTTGGAGCTACAGTTTCAAAACAATATGGTGCTGATATAGCTCAAACAGATCTAGTAGTTAAGATAACTTCTGCATTATTAGGTAATGGTGGTAAGATGCTTTTAGGTCTCGTAGTAGGTCTTGCATGTCTAACGACTGCTATAGGACTTGCTTCATCAGCAGGACAATATTTTGATGACCTTACTAAAGGAAAATTAAAATACGAGTATGTAGTAATATTTATATGTGTATTCTCTGCAGTTGTATCTAATTTCGGGGTTAGTACAATAATAAAACTTGCAAGCCCAATACTAAGCTTAGTTTATCCTGCTGCGGTTACAATGATAATACTTTCATTATTTACAGAAAAAATCAAAAATGATAACGTATTTAAATTTGCTACATATATGGCTTTATTAATAAGTGTGCTTACACTTGCTGAGGTACCAATAGTAGACAGATTACCGTTTGCACCAATAGGGTTTAACTGGGTTGTGCCAGTTATAATTGCAGGAATAATTGGTCATTTTGTTCCTGATAAAAGTGAAAAAACGGTAGTAAGTTCAGTAAGGTCATAAAATATTAAAAAAGAAAAAAAGATATAAAATAGTAAAAGAAAAATAGTATAAAAATAGTTTAATTTGATCGTCGATGCAATTGTATCGACGATTTTTTTATTTATTATAAATTACTATTTATACAATTGTATAAAATATATTCGATTAAATCAATATAAATTGATAATTATTTATATTGATTAAATAAAAATTATTATATATATTCTGATATATGAATAATTTATTGATTTGAGTCTATACTTATTTATTGAACGAATAAACTAATATAACGAAAATTTAACCTATTTAACAGATAATTAACGCTATACTACAATAATCTTCAATTAAAAAATGCTATAATATTGCTAAGATATAGATGAAGTATCTATATGTTAATTTAAAATAAAAATTATAAAACTAATAAAAGCTAGATAAATAGCGAGTATACATGTCGAAATAGATATGTTTTATATAAAAACATCAACATATTAGTTGATTCTAATTTAGAAGACCATTAGCATTTATATGGTATTTTTTTATAATATATTTAATTTATTGAATTTACACAAAACTATAAAAAAAGAAATGTTTTATTCGAAAAAAGGCGAAAAAAGTAATTTTTTTATTAGATTATAATTATTCTTATCGTTATTTAATACTTCTCAATACTCATTGTTGGGGTTGTGGTATTAATTATAAAATTAGAACTTATAAGGAGGAAAATTTATGGGTGGTAAACAAGTTAAAGATATGATGGTAGTCGGATTTGCACTATTTGCAATGTTCTTTGGTGCGGGGAATCTAATATTTCCACCATATCTAGGTGTTTTGACTGGTCCACAGTGGTGGGTATCTTTCTCAGGATTTGTGTTTGCAGATGTAGGTCTTGCACTTTTAGCAGTAATAGCACTAATTAAGTATAATGGTAACGCAGAGGAAATGTTATCAAGATGTGGAAAAAAATTAGGTATTATAATGGGTAGTGCAATAGTAATCTGTATAGGGCCTCTAGTAGCTATACCTAGAACAGCGGCTTCTACTTATGAAATTGGAATATTACCAACAATAGGATCAGGATTTAATCCGATATTATTCTCTGTAATATTCTTTGCGATTACCTTAGTTTTATCAATAAGACCATCAAAAGTTGTCGATATAGTTGGTCAATACCTAACTCCGGCTCTTTTAGTTGCACTTGCAGTGCTAATAATTAAAGGAATAATGACTCCGCTTGGAGACATAAGACCTAATTCTCTTATTGATGCTGCTTTTGCAGAAGGTATCACTCAGGGATATCAAACTATGGATGCTTTAGCCGCGATTATATTCTCTTCAGTAATAATTTTATCTGTAATAGGCAAAGGTTACACTGGAGAAAAAGAAAAATTCAAGATGACTATAGGATCTGGAATTGTAGCAGCTGTAGGTTTATTCTTAGTTTATGGTGGTCTTGCATATTTAGGTGCTACAGTATCTAAGCAATATGGCGCTGATATAGCACAGACAGATCTTGTTGTTAAAATAACTGCTGCTCTTTTAGGAGATGGAGGAAAAGTACTTCTTGGACTAATAGTAGCACTAGCTTGTCTGACAACTGCTATAGGTCTTGCTTCAGCTGCCGGACAATACTTCCACGATCTTACTAAAGGAAAATTAAAATATGAATATGTAGTTGTATTTGTATGTGTATTCTCTGCTGTAATATCTAACTTTGGTGTAAGCACAATAATAAACTTTGCAAGTCCAATACTTAGCATAGTATACCCAGCTGCAGTTACAATGATTATTTTATCATTATTTACTGATAAAATTAATAATGATAATGTATTTAAATTTGCAACATACATGGCTTTATTAATAAGCGTTCTTACTCTAGCTACAAGTTACGATATTAATGTTCCTATTGTAAACAGTTTGCCTCTACATCAGTTTGGATTTAACTGGGTAGTTCCTGTAGTAATTGCAGGGATAATAGGGTATTTTGTACCTTCTAAAAGCTCTGCTGTTAGCAAATAAAAAAATTCTGAAAATTACACAATTAGATAAAAAAATATTATTTATTAAAAATCGTTGGCACAGCTAAGTGCCAGCGATTTTTATTTTATTTCACAAAAAGCTAGACCTTTTTTATAAAAAATTAAAGAGTATAATATATATAAGGATTTTAATGATTTATTACATAATTTAAAAATAAGTTATGTAAAAATTTATACAAAAATGTTTTAGATTAACTAATTAGGTTATTAATTATATGTACAAATTTATTGGAGGGAACTTATGATACAGATAATAAAAAGAGACGGCACAACAGAAATATTCAGTAAAAGTAAAATAGAAGATGCAGTTTATAAAGCGAGTTTAAATAGTGAAAAAGGTGCTGATAGAGAGATTGCTATTGAAATCGCTGATAAAATAGATAAAAAGTACGCTCAAGAAGGTCAAAATCCATCAGTTGAAGAAATACAAGATTTAGTAGAAGTTTTGTTAATGGAGACAGATAGAAAAGACATCGCAAAACATTACATATTATATAGAGAGAAAAGATCTGAAATAAGAAAGAAATCTTGGGAATTAGATGAATTACAAAGTTCAATTTGGAAGAACAAGTATAGATTCAATAGTGAAAACTTTGATCAGTGGATAAATAGAATATCAAATAAAAATCCTAGAATAGCTAAACTAATTAGACAGAAAAGATTTTTATTTGCGGGTAGAATTTTAGCTAATAGAGGCCTTTATAAAGCTGGTAAAAAAGTTACATACTCTAACTGCTATGTAATAGAGCCACCTCATGATAGTATTGAAGGGATTTTCGATACTGCTAAAAAGCTTGCTAGAACATTTAGCTACGGTGGAGGAGTTGGAATTGATATATCAAAATTAAGACCAAAAGGAGCTTTGGTTAACAATGCAGCCAAACATACTACAGGAGCTGTATCATTTATGGATCTTTATAGTTTAACAACAGGACTTATAGGTCAAAGAGGTAGAAGAGGAGCTCTTATGATATCTATGGATGTAAATCATCCTGAGATAGAAGAATTTATAGATGTAAAAACGGACCTAGAAAAAGTTACAAAAGCAAATATATCAGTTAAAATATCAGATGAATTTATGAGAGCAGTTAAAGAAAGAAAATCTTTTGACTGCAAATTCTATGTAGAGACAACAGGAGAAACAATAGTAAAAACTGTAGATGCTTATAAATTATTCAACAAGCTTGTTAAAAATAACTGGGATTATGCAGAGCCAGGAATACTTTTCTGGGATAGAATAGAAAATCATAATTTTATGAGCGAAGATGATACATTCTCTTTTGCAGGTGTGAATCCTTGTGCAGAGGAGCCTCTTCCAAGTGGGGGAAGTTGTCTTTTAGGATCAATAAATCTTTGTGAGTTCGTAATTCAACCTTTCGGAGAACATGCTACTTTTGATATAAACAAACTTAAATCTTGTGTAAGAGAGTCTGTTGTAGCTTTAAATGATGTTCTTGACGAAGGATTAAACTTACATCCGCTTGAAGAACAAAGAGACAGCGTTGGAAAATATAGACAAATAGGTTTGGGTGTAATGGGAATTGCAGATATGCTAATAAAAATGAGCATTAAATACGGTTCTGATGAGTCTTTAGAACTATGTGAAATAATAGCAAAGACGATACTAAATGAGTCAGTTAAACAATCCGCTTTAATAGCAAAAGAGTATGGCCCATTTAGTGAGTATAAATATGAGAAAATATCTAAATCTAAATTCTATATAGAAAACTTAGATGATGAAGCTAAAGAGCTGGTTGAAAAATACGGCCTTAGAAACTCACAGCTACTTACAATTCCACCAACAGGTTCAATATCAACTATGATTGGAATAAGTGGAGGAATTGAGCCAATGTTTAATCTATCATATATTAGAAAAACAGAAAGTTTACATGACGAAGATGTTTATTACAAAGTTTATACTCCTATAGTAAAAGAATTTATGGATATAAAAGGCATTACAGATGAAGAAGATTTACCGGATTTCTTTGTAACGGCAATGAATATAGATTATAATGGAAGAATAAACATGCAACAAGTATGGCAAAAATATGTCGATGCATCTATATCATCAACAATTAATATTCCTTTTGAAACTACAGTAGAAGATGTATTCAATATATACATGGATGCTTGGGAGGCCGGCCTTAAAGGAGTTACTATATTTAGAGATGGATGTAAAAGAAGTGGAATACTTATAAACGAAAAGCCAGATAAGGATTCTAAAGATAAAAATGAAAATAACAATGTTGAAGAAGAATTAGCAGTAACAGTAGAAGAAGACAAGGTAGACTTTGTAAATGAAAAATTAGGTCAAAGTGAGAAATTTGTTTGCCCTGAATGTGGAAATGAGATAATAGCTAACACAGGTGGATGTAGTATTTGTCTAAAATGTGGGTATAGTGCTTGTAGTTAAATTAAATATATTATATTTTGCTAGCTGTTATACTTAAGAAAACAGGCAAACTTCATATAAGGAGATGTCATGGATAAAAAAAGTGTAAAAGAAATTAAGGAAGAAATAGAAAACATAGAAGTGAATAGATATATGGAGTATATAGATTTCTTGAGATCTGATGAGAGAAAATCAGTACAAAATTTAGCACTAAAGCTAGCAAAAAGACTCGATAAAATTAGAGCTGAAGATGAGAGGCTTGAAAAAATAAATTCATATGAAAATGAAGGATATAGTAAAGGCTATCTTTTTATAGGCGGTATAGATGAAGCTGGGAGAGGTCCTCTTGCAGGACCTGTCGTTGCTTCTGTAGTAGTATTTGAAGAAGATACCAAAATAGTTGGAATCGATGATTCCAAAAAACTTAGTGAGCAAAAAAGAGAAGAGCTATTTGATATAATAAAAGATAAGGCACTAGATTATGGAATAGGAATAGTTGACAATGAGGAAATAGATGAGATCAATATATTAAACGCAACATATCAGGCAATGAAAAAAGCTATAAATTGTTTAAAGAAAACACCTGATTATCTTTTAGTAGATGCTGCACACATACCAGGAATCAACATAGATCAAAACTCTATTATAAAAGGTGACTCTAAGTCTATTTCAATAGCTGCAGCAAGTATTATTGCAAAAGTTACTAGAGATAACATAATGTATCAATATGACAGGATGTATCCAGAGTTTGGATTTAAATCACATAAAGGTTATGGTACTAAAGAACATTATGAGGCTATAGATGAACACGGTATTACTCCAATACATAGAAAGAGCTTTTTGAAAAAGTACTTTAAATAGTTAGAATTTTATATTAGTATTAAAATAGCAATTATAATTATTGGGGGGTTATGACATGGATTACAAAGAGGTATTAATGACTGCAAGAGAGAATTTTGATGGAACTTGTAGAGTCTGTAAAGACTGTAATGGAGTAGTTTGTGCTGGTGAAGTTCCTGGAATGGGTGGAAAAGGTAGTGGATCTTCTTTTATAGAAAATCGAAAAAGCTTAGAAAATGTAAAGATTAATATGAGAGTAATACACAATGTAACTAAACCAGATACATCTGTAAATCTTTTTGGGAAGAAAATGGACATGCCTTTATTTGCAGCTCCTGTAACAGGTACAACTATAAATATGGGTGGAAAAGTGACAGAAGAAGAGTATATAAATGCTGTTGTAAAAGGATGCAAAAATACAGGAATCTATGCGATGGTAGGCGATACAGCGGTTGATGAGTTTTTATTAGAAAATCTTGAGACTCTTAAAAAACACGATGGAAGTGGTATAGTGTTTATAAAACCTTGGGATAATGAAAACATTATAAGCAAGATAAGATTAGCAGAAGAAGCTGGTGCATTTGCCGTTGGAGTTGATATAGATGCATGTGGTCTAGTTACATTATCTCTATACGGTAAAAGTGTAACAGCAAAGACAATAGATGAGATTAAAGAATTAGTAAACTCTACAACATTACCATTTATACTTAAAGGAATAATGACAGTAGAAGACGCTTTAATGGCTGTAGAAGCAGGAGTAGATGCTATAGTAGTTTCTAATCATGGTGGGAGAGTATTAGATTGCACACCAGGCACTGCAGAAGTGCTTCCCCAAATAGCCGAAGCTGTAAAAGGAAAAGTAAAAATATTAGTTGATGGTGGAGTTAGAACAGGTGTAGATGTTTTGAAGATGATTGGTCTTGGAGCGGATGCAGTGTTAATAGGAAGACCTTTTACAACAGTATCACTAGGTGGAGCTACTGAGGGTGTAGAGACTTATGTGAATAACTTAAAATCAGAGCTAAACAACGCTATGATACTTACAGGTTGTCAAACAATTGAAGATATAGACGGAAAAGTAATATACAAGTAGAACAAAATAATATTATTTAGTATAATAGTATTATAACTAATATATTTTAGTTGTTATTTTTGAGGAGGTATTTGTATGAATGAAAAATCTTATAAAGAAGCCTTAAACGAATTAAAGACTTTTGTAACAGATAGGAAAGAGATGGTAATAAAGGCAGAAGATTGTATTGACAGATATATTGTTGATAGATCATTGCCTTTAGAGTACAAAGACAAATGCGTCGAATGGCAGCAGGAATTAGCCGATGTTATTGAAAAACAATTATCCCAGGCTAAAGAATTAGCTGAAGAACTAAGTTCAAAAATAAATGACTAACGATGTATAGACATAATTTGTATAGAAATTACTTTAATAAACAAGATTAGACATAAAAAAGCGTAAACAGAATCTTTATGATTCGGTTTACGCTTTTGATTTATTATATACTAAATTCTTATTATTTAGATATAATTTAATTTCTTACAAAATATCCAAGTTATTTTCCTATAAAAGGCTAATTGCTTCTTTTTTGGTCTAGACTAAATATAATATCTTGAATATCTAATATTTTTCTAAACTACCTTTATATTCTCCGTATCTATCAACTACAATTGCAATTTGTGAAAATTCATTTGATAAGCATCAACAAATAGTAAAACTGCAGGGCAAAGCCAGAAGATTACAGCAATATTGCCTTAGGTCTATAAATAAATATAAATCTCTTAAGTGAAGCTGAATACTTACTACAAGTGATGACGATAATTAAAGTAAAAATATTATGAATCGGAGATGAGTAGAGTGAAAAGTAGAGCTTTAAACAAAGAGAAAGGTAACTTTGGAGAGGATGTTGCAAATGAATATCTAATTAATAATGGTGCAGATATACTTGAAAAAAACTTTTCAAATAAATTCGGGGAGATAGATATAATTGCAAAGATTGATGGTCAGTTGGTCTTTGTCGAGGTTAAATCTAGGACTAGTCTAAAATTCGGTTACCCGTCAGAGTCAGTCGATTTAAAAAAAAGAAGAAGGATCATACAATTAGCTCAATTCTATATTAAAATTAAAAATCTTTCCGATGTACCAGTTAGATTTGATGTAATTGAAGTCTTTTTAATTGAAACTAAGCTAAGACATATAATTAATGCATTTTAATTTTAATAATTATGAGGAGATGCCTATGTTAAGTATTGTAAATTCGAGTAATTTGATTGGGATAGAGAGCTTTTTAGTAAAGGTAGAGGTTGATATAAGCAATGGAATTCCAAGTTTTCATATTGTTGGTCTTCCAAGTACAGAAATAAAAGAATCTAGAGAGAGGGTAAAGTCAGCCATTATAAATAGCGGCTATAAGTTTCCGAGTTCTAGAATAGTCGTAAATCTGTCACCGGCTGATCTAAAGAAAGAAGGTGTGTTTTTAGATCTATCAATATGCATTGGTATACTTAGAAGAGAAATACACATAACGAGTAATGATATAGAGGAAAGTTTATTTGTGGGAGAAATATCATTAGATGGGAGTATAAAAAAAGTAAGAGGGATACTGCCTATGATACTTGGAATGAGAAAATACTGTATTAAAAGGGTTTTTATCCCCGCAGGAAATTATAGAGAAAGTACTTTTATTGATGGTATTAATATTATCCCTGTAAATGACCTAAACGAGTGTGTAGAGGTATTAAACAATTTACATAGAAGCAAGAAACGAAAAACAAGTTGGTCAGACTATCCAACGATACCACATCAAAATAAGAATACGTATGAAGAAGATTTCTCGGATATAAAAGGAAATCACTTTATTAAGAGATGTGCAGAAATATGTGCTTCTGGAAATCATAATATGCTTATGATAGGCCCACCTGGCTCTGGAAAAACAATGCTAGCAAAAAGAATAAGGACGATATTGCCTGACATTACAAAGGATGAAATGATAGAAGTGAGCAAAATTTACAGTGTCCTAGGTATGATAGATCAAGATAAAGGAATAGTAGATAAAAGGCCATTTAGATCTCCTCATCACACAGCAACAAAACAAGCATTGGTGGGCGGTGGAAACGATGCAAGGCCAGGAGAAGTTACATTGGCGCATAGAGGAGTTCTATTTCTTGATGAATTAGCCGAATTTGACAAGAGGATATTAGAGACTTTAAGGCAGCCCATAGAAGACAAATACATAAATATATCTAGACTTAAAAACAACGTTAGATATCCTTGTAATGTGCTTTTAGTAGCAGCAATGAATCCTTGTCCTTGTGGTTACTATATGTCAAATACAGAATGCAGATGCAGAAAATACGAGGTTGATAGATATCATTCAAGAGTTTCTGGCCCTCTTTTAGATAGGTTTGATATTTTTGCTGAGGTAAACCAAGTTTCCTTTGAAGATTTTAGTGACATTAGAAAATCTGAAAGTTCAGATGATATTAAAGTTAGAGTAAATAAAGCCAGAAAAATTCAAGAAATTCGATTTAGAGGCACTGAATTAAAAACTAACAGTGAAATCAAATCATCACTTTTAAATAAATACTGTAAATTGGATAGAGATGCCGAAGTCGTAATTAAGTCTATTTTTAAAAAATACAATTTGAGTAATAGGAGTTATACTAAATTATTAAAGATGTCTAGGACTATTGCTGATTTAGAAAGTAGAGAAAACATTAGTCAAGATAATGTAATAGAGGCTTTTTCGTTTAGGAAAGCCTTTTATAATTATTTTAAATAATAATTTTATGAGGTGAAAAATGGAAAAAAGAGATATGTATCTAATGTTAAAATCTATAGCATGTGTAGGCAATATAGCTATTGAAAAGATCGAAAATAAATTAGGAGATTTGGAAGTTTTATTCGACTTATCGGATAATGAAATATACGATTTAGAAAATTTAAACTTGAATATTAAAAAAAATATAGTAAAATATAGAAGTCGAGCATATTTAGAACAACTTAAGGAAAACTTATATAAAAAACAAGTTGATTTTATATGTTGTAAAGACGAACTATATCCAAAAAAGTTAAAAGACATATACAATAATCCAAAAGTATTGTTTTATAAAGGGAATATTGAGAATATAGATAATAATATGAGTATAGCCATGGTAGGTTCTAGAAAACCAACTTACTATGGTACAATCTGTGCGCAAAAGATAAGTAGACAATTGTCTGACGTAGGTATAAATATTGTCAGCGGCTTGGCTATGGGAATTGACTCGTATTCACACTTAGGATGTATGGAAGGAAAATCTAAAACTATAGCAGTTTTGGGTTCTGGAATAGATAACCCACTTCCAAAGAAAAATATTGGATTAGCGAATAAAATTATAGAAAGTGGTGGACTACTATTGTCAGAGTACAATGTAGATTCATATGTTAAATCGAGCAACTTTTATTGCCGCAATAGAATTGTAAGCGGTCTAAGCGATGGAGTAGTAGTTGTAGAAGCTGCTAAGAAAAGTGGATCGCTTATAACTGTAGAGTTTGCGCTTGAACAAGGTAAAAATGTATTTGCAATCCCTGGTAATATAAATTCTGATCTCAGCAAGGGTTGTAATAAAATCATTAAAGAAGGTGCAAAGTTAATAGAGAGTACAGAAGATATTTTAGAAGAGTACAATATAGACATAACTAATAATACTTGTGAAGTAATAAACACTAAACAAAAAAATTTATTTGACATAGATAACTTTAGTTTTGATGCGGATAGTAAACGTATTATATCTTTAATAAAAAAAGAAGGAAACTTGCATATAGATAAAATTTGTGATTATACTGGTATAGATATAAAGACAGTAAATATAATTTTAAACAAGTTACTACTTGAAGATATAATTATTGAAATGAATAATAAGACATACAGTATGAATGTATGATTTTAATAGATGGATGGGGGTGTTTGTTTGTGGCTAAATCACTAGTTATAGTTGAGTCACCTGCAAAAGCAAAGACTATAGAAAAATTTTTAGGAAAAAGCCATTACACAGTAAAAGCATCGGTAGGACATGTTAGAGACTTACCTAAAAGTAAATTAGGAGTAGATATAGAAAATAACTTTGAACCTGGTTATATCAATATCAGGGGAAAAGGAGATGTAATAAAAGAATTAAAAAAAGAAGCAAAGAAAGCAAAAAAAGTTTATCTTGCAACTGACCCCGACAGAGAGGGAGAAGCTATTTCTTGGCATTTAGCTTATATACTTAATTTAGATGAAGAAGATAAATGTAGAATAGAGTTTAATGAAATAACAAAAGATGCAATAAAAAAGGCAATTAAAAACCCTAGAAGTATTGATTTAGACCTAGTAGATGCGCAACAGGCTAGAAGGGTGCTTGATAGATTGCTTGGATATCAAATAAGTCCGATTCTTTGGCAGAAAGTAAGAAAAGGTCTAAGTGCGGGTAGAGTACAGTCTGTTACAACAAAGCTTATTTGTGACAGGGAAAAAGACATAAAAGCGTTTATTCCAAAAGAATATTGGACAATTGAACTAAATGCAAAAACAAAAAATGGAGAAGATATAACCTTTAAGTTCTACGGAAAAGAAGGCGAAAAGCTGGATCTTGAAAATGAAGAAGTAGTAAATGAAATTTTAAAGGCTATAGAAAATAAAGAGCTTGAAGTTTCTAGTATAGAATCAAAGTCTAGACGTAAATCTGCACCAAAGCCATTTACAACAAGTATGTTGCAACAAGAAGGTGTAAATAAGCTTTCCTTTACAACTAAAAAGACAATGATGATAGCACAGGAGCTTTACGAAGGTATTGATATAAAGGGCGAAGGAACTGTAGGTCTTATATCATACATCAGAACTGATTCCAAGAGAGTCTCTGATGAAGCTAAAGGTAAAGCAATGGACTATATACTTGACAATTTAGGTGAAAACTATTATAAAAAAATAGAAAAATCTAAAGATTCAAAAGAAGGCAAGAAGGTTCAAGATGCTCATGAGGCAATCAGACCTACATCTGTAGAAAGAACACCTGACAGTGTAAAAGATTCACTTACTAAGGATCAATATAAACTTTACAATCTAATATGGAGAAGATTCGTAGCTAGCCAAATGGAAGATTCTGTTTTTGACATCTTAAATGTTGAATGTAAAATAGACAATATAGTGTTTAAAGCTACTGGCTCAAAAATGAAGTTTGACGGTTACACTAAAATATACAATTTCTCTGACAGAGAAGATAGAATTCTTCCAAGTATCAGTGAAGGTGAAAAGCTAAGCGTAGATGAAGTGTTACCAGAGCAACATTTCACACAACCTCCTGCAAGATATACAGAGGCGAGCCTTGTTAAGACACTTGAGGAGCAAGGAATAGGTAGACCAAGTACTTATGCACCTACAATAGCAACTATACTCAACAGAGAATACGTTGAGAAACAAGGTACTAGCTTACATCCTACTGAGTTAGGCATAATAGTAACTGATATATTGGAAAATAATTTCCAAAAATTTATCGATGTAGATTATACTGCAGACATGGAAAGCAAGCTAGATATTATAGAAGAAGGTAAAACTGAATGGAGAGAAGTTGTTTCTGAATCATATGCTCCACTTAAAGAAGCTATCGAAGAGGCTATCGAAAATATAGAAAAGGTTAATATGGACGAAGAAACAGATGAAATATGTGAAAACTGTGGTTCAAACATGGTTATAAAATATGGGAGATTTGGTAAATTTATTGCGTGTAAAAATTATCCAGAGTGTAAAACTTCAAGACCTCTTGTTAACAAAATAGGGGTTAAATGTCCAAAATGTAAGGATGGAGATATAATTCTTAGAAAATCGAGAAAAGGTAAAGCGTTTTATGGTTGTACTGGATATCCAGATTGTGACTTTGTTTCTTGGAACAAACCTACAGGAGATATATGTGAGGTATGTGGATCATATATGGTTGAAAAGGTTACAAAATCTGAGACAAAGATAGTATGTTCTAATAAAGAATGTAAAGCTGAAAAGATAGTTTCAGAAGATGAAAAATAATAAAGTGATGTAAAAGATTGAAAATTTTAAAAAATGAAAAATTTTGCTTGAAAAAATATATAATATATGATAATCTTTCAAGTGTACAGATAAAATGCTGAATTTCAGCTTAAAATATGAAAATAATAAAGGTAAATAAATGGTCTAGATTTCATGAGGAGATGATTAGATGGCAAGTGAGGTTCTACAAAAGACGAGAAAGATTAATAAAATTTTACAGACAAGTGGCGGTAGCAGTGTATCTTTCGATTTACTTTCAAGAGCATTAGGAGAGGTGCTTAGCTCAAATGTTTACGTGGTAAGTGCGAAAGGGAAGGTGCTTGGTCTTTATCTTAACGATGCTGAGGATAGCTCAGTAATCGAAGATGAAGCAACTAAACAAAAAAAATTCCCAGATGAGTATACTGAAAACTTGTTGTCTGTAACAGAAACTCAAGAAAACATAACAGGTGATGTTTTATTAAAGATTTTCCCGTTAGAACATAATAGAGTACACAAATACTCTACTGTAGTACCAATACTAGGAAGTGGTCAAAGATTAGGTACGTTAGTTCTTTCAAGATACAATGAGTTATACAACGATGACGATTTAGTTGTATCAGAATACAGTGCAACTGTTGTAGGACTAGAGATTCTTAGAGCGATCGGTGAAGAGCTAGAAGAAGAAATGAGAAAGAAAGCAGTAGTTCAAATGGCTATAGGAACGTTGTCATACTCAGAATTAGAAGCCGTTGAGCATATATTCGAAGAGTTAGATGGAAGAGAAGGATTATTAGTAGCAAGCAAAATTGCAGATAGAGTTGGAATAACTAGATCGGTAATAGTAAATGCGCTAAGAAAATTTGAGAGTGCTGGAGTGATAGAATCAAGATCTCTAGGTATGAAAGGTACTCACATTAAGGTTCTTAATGATAAGCTTATAGAAGAACTTAAAAAGCTAAAAAATGAACAATAATTATAAACATTAAAAAGGTATCTATATAATAGATACCTTTTTTAATATAATTGAAACAAATATATATAATATAATGTATTATATAAGTACAATTACAATAAATAAATTTTAAGTAGAGGAGATGGTATTTATGCCTTTAGCCGATAAAATTAGACCGAATACATTGGATGAAGTAGTAGGTCAAAGACATATAATTGGAGAAGGAAAAGTACTGACTAAAATTTTAGAGTCCGGATTTTTACCTAATATGATTTTTTATGGACCTCCTGGAGTTGGTAAAACTACAGTGTCTGAAATTATTGCAAAAAAAAGCAATAAGGGGTTTTATAAGATTAACGCTACAAACTCCTCACTTGAAGATATTAAGAAGATAATATCTAAGTTAGATGAGATAGAAAATACAAATGGCATTTTACTTTATATAGACGAGATACAAAGTTTTAATAAAAAACAACAGCAATCTATATTAGAGTTTATCGAAAATGGCCAAATAACCCTTATTGCAAGCACAACGGAGAATCCATATCATTATGTGTATAAAGCTTTAATAAGTAGATCAACAGTATTTGAATTTAAACCTATAGAAAAGGAAGAAATACAGAGAGGACTAAAAAGGGCAACTCAGATACTAAAAGATGAGAGTTATATGAAAATAGAATACACTGATGAAGCTTTGGAGAGTATATCAGATATATGCGATGGAGATATGAGAATAGCATTAAATACTTTAGAAGTTACCGTTTATTCAACAAAACCAAATAATGATAATATTGTAAAAGTTGACTTAGAGGCAGTAAAAAAATCTAGTTTAAACAAAAGTTTAAACTATGATAGAGATGGAGATAGTCATTACGATATTTTAAGTGCATTTCAGAAATCAATTAGGGGTAGTGATCCACAAGCATCTGTTCACTATCTAGCTAGACTAGTCAAAGGTGGAGATCTTGTAAGTATTTGCAGAAGACTTTTAGTTATTGCCTGTGAGGATATAGGACTAGCTTATCCAAACGCTATAGTAGTTGTTAAGGCATGTGTTGATTCTGCAATGCAACTTGGATTTCCAGAGGCAAGAATACCTCTGGCGCAGGCTACTGTACTTCTTGCTACATCACCGAAATCAAACTCGGGTTATATGTCAATTAATAAAGCCCTACAAGAATTAGACAATGACTATGTTGGTGATATTCCACCATACCTGAAAGGATCAGGTAAGTATTTGAAAAATGAAGGAGAGACGTATAAATACCCACATGACTACAAAAATCAGTATGTGAAGCAGCAGTATTTACCAGATAATATTAAAGATAGTATTTACTATATACCACAGGAAAATAAAACTGAGAAATCAATAAAAAACTATTTAGATTTTTTGAATAAAAATTGAGACTTTTAATGTTGACAAAGTTACTAGGATATAATAGAATAAAGATGAATTCAAATCATACCATTTTAGTATGAATTAGTTTTCATAATACAGAGGTGATGAAATATGAAGCTATCGACAAAGGGTAGATATGGTCTAAAGGCTATGTTTGTGTTGGCACTTAAGCAAGACAAAGGACCTGTACCTCTAAAGCTAATAGCTAACAGGCAGAATATATCTATGCAGTATCTAGAGCAAATATTTTCTGCACTAAAAAAGGCTGATTTAGTAAGTAGTGTTAGAGGGGCACAGGGAGGATATTTATTATCTAAAGACGCAAAAGAAATAACAGTAGGTGATGTACTGAATGTCTTAGAAGGTCCAGTATCGCTATCGGATTGTATTTTAGATGAGGATATATGTGCAAACTCAGATACTTGTGTAACTAAAGGGGTCTGGGAAAGGATTAAGAAGGGGATAGAAGACGTTACATACTCTATAACACTTCAAGATATGATTGACGACAACGTAAAAAATGAACAAGATCATATATAGAATACAATTAATAAAATTTTAATAGATTTGGAGATGAATTTGATGGAAAAAAGAAGATTATATATGGATTACTCAGCTACTACTCCTGTCAAACAAGAGGTTGTGGACGCGATGCTTCCTTATTTTACAGAGTACTTTGGTAACGCATCTAGTTTCCACACATTTGGTAGAGAGGCAAAGGAAGTTTTGGATAAGGCTAGAGAGCAAGTTGCTGATCTAATTAATGCAAAACCAGGTGAAATTTATTTCACAGCTGGTGGTAGTGAAAGTGATAACTGGGCTTTAGAAGGTGTAGCTTATGCTAATATAGATAAAGGTAATCATATAATCACTACAAAAATAGAACATCATGCTATACTTCATACATGTGAATATCTAGCTAAACATCATGGATTTGAAATAACTTATCTTGATGTAGATAGCGAAGGAAAAATAGATTTAAAAGAACTAGAAGATGCTATAAAAGATACGACTGTACTTATCAGTATAATGTTTGCCAACAATGAAATTGGGACAATAGAGCCAATCAAAGAGGCTTGTGCAATAGCTAAAAAACACGGCATATTATTCCACACTGATGCGGTTCAAGCAGCTGGTAATATTCCAGTAGATGTTCAAGATCTTGATATTGACCTAATGAGTATGTCATCTCACAAGATTTATGGACCAAAAGGTGTAGGGTCTTTATATATAAAAAGAGGTGTAAAACTTCACAATTTAGTTCATGGTGGAGCTCAAGAAAAAGGCAAGAGGGCAGGTACTGAAAATATACCAGCAATAGTTGGATATGGTAAAGCAGCTGAACTAGCTATGCAAAATCTACCTAACCATGTTGAGACTCTAACAAGACTTAGAAAGAAACTTATAGATGGAATTTTAGAAAAGATACCTTTTACGAGAGTTAACGGAAGCTTAGAAGAAAGATTACCTGGAAATGTTAACTTTGCGTTTGAATTTATAGAGGGAGAGGGAATACTTCTACTATTAGATATGTTAGGAATAGCTGCTTCAAGTGGATCTGCTTGTACTTCAGGGTCTTTAGATCCATCGCATGTACTTTTGGCAATAGGTCTTCCACATGAAATAGCTCATGGATCACTAAGACTTACAGTAGGTGATTTTACAACTGATGATGATATAGATTACATCATAGAAAATCTTCCAAATGTTATAGAGAGACTAAGAAGCATGTCTCCACTTTACGATGATGCTAAAAAAGCAGGAAGAGTTAAATAGCAAATAGGACAAATTAATTATATAGGCTAACATACGAGGAGGAATAGCTATGCAACAATACAGTGATAAAGTTATGGACCATTTCTTAAATCCAAGAAATATGGGTGAAATAGATGATGCAAGTGGTGTAGGTCAAGTTGGTAACCCTACATGTGGTGATATAATGAAGGTATTTCTTGATATAGATGGAGACACAATAAAAGATGTTAAGTTTAAAACATTTGGGTGTGGGTCTGCTATAGCAAGTTCATCAATGGCAACAGAGATGATAAAAGGTAAAAAAATAAAAGAAGCTCTTGAGCTTACAAATAAGGCAGTTGCAGAAGCTTTAGATGGCTTACCACCAGTAAAAATGCACTGTTCAGTGCTAGCAGAGCAAGCGGTAAAAGCGGCATTAATCGATTATGCTAAGAAAAATAATATAGATATACCAGAACTTGATGGATATGTGATTGACGATGCTCATGATCATGAAGTACCAGAAGAAGACTAAAAATATTATTAATATAACCGTAAAGGCTGAAACATCTTATTTTAATTAATACAAGAGCTCTTGTTAATTTCAGTTAAAATAATTTCAGCCTTTACGGTTTTGATCTGTAAAGAAGTTTTTGTTATACTGCTATTGAGAGGTGAACTTATGAAGAAAAAAGTAATGATAGGTATGAGTGGTGGAGTAGATAGCTCTGTTGCCGCATATCTACTTAAAGAACAAGGATATGATGTTGTTGGTGTAACTATGAAATTATGGCAGGATGATGACGAAGAGATAGAGCTTGAAGGAGGATGTTGTTCCCTTTCAGCAGTTGAAGATGCTAGACGTGTTGCTAATAAAATAGGTATACCGTTTTACGTATTAAATTTTAAAGATGTATTTAAAGATAAAGTTATTGATTATTTTGTTGACGAGTATTTAGAAGGAAAAACTCCAAATCCGTGTATAGCTTGTAATAAATATATAAAGTTTGATGAATTTTATAAAAAAGCTATACAAATAGGCTGTGATTATGTAGCTACAGGACATTATGCAAAAATTGAGAAAGATGATAAAACTGGAAAATTTTTACTTAAAAAATCTGTAACCGATAAAAAAGATCAAACATACGCTCTATACAATTTGACTTCTGAGCAATTAGAGCACACATTACTGCCTATTGGCGACTATGAGAAGGATAGAGTTAGAGAGATAGCAAAAGAGATGGGGCTTCTAGTTTATAATAAGCCAGACAGTCAAGAAATCTGTTTTGTAAAAGACAATGACTACGTGAATTATGTAAAAAAACATACAGATAAGTGTATCGAAGATGGATATTTTGTAGATACTAAAGGAAATATACTAGGAAAACATCAAGGGATTATACATTACACTATAGGGCAGAGAAAAGGGCTGGGAATTGCTTTTGGTAAACCGATGTTTGTAGTAGATATAAACCCTAAAAATAATACAGTAATTTTGGGGGATAATGGAGATTTATTTAAAACTGAACTATTAGCAAAAGATGTAAACCTTATATCTGTTGACAAAATAGAAGAACCTATGAGAGTTGAGGCTAAGATAAGATACAGTGCGAAGCCATCTCCTGCGACGGTCTATAATCATGAAGGCGGTAAAATAAGAGTTGTCTTTGACGAACCTCAGAGAGCGATAACTAATGGACAATCAATAGTTATGTATAATGGAGATATAGTTGTCGGTGGAGGAATAATAACCAACGAATAACGCTTAGAGTAAAAAAATAAAGTTTTACTTAGTTTTAGTATTGATTAATTTCATAAAATTTAGTATATTAGTGTAATAGTATACTAATTAAAATTTAAAACTGGCTTTGACGAGGAGTAGTAGATTATTTAAGTTCTGACAGAGAGAGGGATTAGCTGGAACCCCTTAGAATGTATCAATTGAAGCAGCCTCCGAGCTACAAATTTGAACTAACAGTAGAATTTGTCGGTAGTCACGATATAGCTGAGGTTTTCCGAAGATACTGCGTATATTGCAGTAATTAGGGTGGTACCGCGATATAGTCGCCCCTATAATTATTTAATTATAGGGGCGATATTTTATTTATAATATACTTTTTAAATTATTTAAATCAATTTGAAAGTTGAAATTCTTTTATTGATAAGTAGTATAAATAAAAATAAAAAATATTTAGGAGGAAAGATTATGGAAAAATTAGGTTTGAACGAAATAAGAAGTAGATTTTTAAAGTTCTTCGAATCGAAGGATCATTATGTAGTAGAGAGTTATCCATTAGTACCAAATAATGATAAGAGTTTGTTGCTTATAAATGCGGGTATGGCACCGTTAAAAAATTACTTCTCTGGAGTTGAAGTACCTCCAAGTAAGAGAATGAGTACATGTCAAAAATGTATAAGAACTGGTGATATAGAAAATGTAGGTATAACTGCTAGACATGGTACATTCTTTGAAATGATGGGTAATTTTTCATTTGGAGATTACTTTAAAAGAGAGTCTATTAAATGGGGATGGGAATTTGTAACTGAACATTTAAATATACCTCAAGAAAAAATCTGGGTTACAGTTTATGAGGAAGATGATGAAGCTTTTGAAATATGGGAAAAGGAAATGAACTTCCCAAAAGAGAGAATAGTTAGATTAGGTAAAGATGACAACTTCTGGGAGATAGGAGTAGGGCCATGTGGACCTTGTTCTGAGATTTACTTTGATAGAGGTGAAGCATATGGATGCGATAACCCTGATTGTAAGCCAGGATGCGATTGTGATAGATATTTAGAATTTTGGAATCACGTTTTTACACAATTTGATAAAGACGAAGAAGGTAACTATAACTTACTTGAAAACAAAAACATAGATACCGGTATGGGACTTGAGCGTATGGCTTGTATCATGCAAGAAGTTGATACAATATTTGACGTAGATACTATAAGACATATTCTTGAAAATGTAGAAAACCTTACTGGCGCTAAATATGGAGAAAATCCAAAGTCAGATATCTCAATAAGAATAATAACAGATCATATTAGAGCTGTAAGCTTTATGATAAGTGATGGAGTTTTACCATCTAATGAAGGAAGAGGATATGTTCTTAGGAGACTACTTAGAAGAGCTGCTCGTCATGGTAAACTTTTAGGTGTAACAGATTCATTTTTATGTAAGTTAGTAGATTCAGTTATAAAAGTTAGTGGCAAAGCTTATACAAATTTGGCTGAAAAAGAAAATTACATTAAAAAAGTTATAAGAATAGAAGAAGAGAAATTCAGTGAAACTATAGATCAAGGTACAGAAATACTTTCTTCTTATGTTGAAGAGCTTAAGAAATATGGAAACAATGTATTAAGCGGAGAAAATGCTTTTAAACTATATGATACTTACGGATTCCCAGTAGACTTGACAAAAGAAATACTTGCTGAAGAAAACTTAACTTTAGATGAAGATGAGTTTAACAGAGAAATGGAAGAACAAAAAGAGAGAGCAAGATCAGCTAGAGGAAATATGGAAGGTGAAGGATGGAAAGAAGATCCTATTTCAAAATTAGATGAGACTATAGATAGTGAATTTAATGGATATAATACTCTAAGTACGGATGCAAATATAGAAGTTCTTGTCAAGGAAGGGGAGCTAGTTGATTTTGCATCGGAAGGAGACAATGTAATCGTTGTACTTGATAAGACTACATTCTATCCAGAAGGTGGTGGACAAGTCGGTGATAAAGGCTATATTAAAGCTAATGGATTAGTTATAGAGGTTAAAGACACTAAAAAAGGTGCAAACAACAGTATAAAGCATATAGGAAAAGTTTTAGAGGGAGAAATCAAAAAAGGTGATAAGGTCAATACTTATGTAGATAAGGGAACAAGAATGGCTTCTGCAAGAAACCACAGTGCTACACACTTACTTCACAAAGCATTAAAAGATACTCTTGGAGATCATGTTAACCAAGCCGGTTCACTTGTTACGCCCGATAGATTAAGATTTGATATTACTCATTTTGAACCTATATCAAAAGAAGAACTGTTAAAAATAGAACAAGAAGTAAATGATGCAATTTTATCGTCATTAGATGTAAAATGTGATATTATGGATATTAAATCAGCAAAAGAAAAAGGAGCTATGGCATTATTTGGCGAAAAGTACGATAATGAAGTTAGGGTAGTTTCTATAGGTGATTATTCATCAGAGTTATGCGGTGGAACTCACTTAAAAAATACTTCACAAATAGGGCTATTTAAGATATTATCTGAAGGTGGTGTAGCTGCAGGCGTTAGAAGAATTGAAGCTATAACTGGTAGATCGGTTTACAATTATATGTTAGAAAAAGACAATGATATCCAAAATATCTGTAATCTTTTAAAGACAAAAGAAGAGAATCTATCTCAAAGAGTAGGAGCTATATTAGAAGAGAATAAGAACTTAGCTAAAGAGCTTCACGAAGTCAAATCTAAGATTAGTTTACAATCAGCAGATTCTATACTAGAATCAAAGGTTGAAATTGATGGTGTTAATCTAATAACTCATAAATTTGAGAATATTGATATGGAAACACTTAGAGAGACAGCTGATAATTTAAGAGATAAATTAAGATCTGGAGTTGTTGTTCTAGCGAATATTGCTGATGATAAAGTAAACTTCGTCGTAACAGCTACTAAAGACGTTATAGATAAAGGAATACATTCAGGTAATATAGTTAAGGAAGTTTCAAAAATAGCTGGCGGTAAAGGTGGAGGTAGACCAAATATGGCACAAGCTGGTGCTAATGATGTAACAAAGGTAGACGAGGCCTTAATTAGCGCAAGTGATGTTGTTAAAGGTCAAATTAAATAACCGCAATTCACTTTAAGGAGGTTTTAATTTTGGAAAAAGATTTAGACTATACAATGAAGTTTGAAGGATTGAATGATGAAAAGATGACCGTTAGTGAATCTATAGACTTTGTACACAAAGCTTTGGTTGAAAAAGGTTATAATCCTGTGAATCAGATCATAGGTTATTTACTCTCTGGTGATTCAAGTTATATAACAAGTTATAAAAATGCTAGAACAGTAATAAAGCAATTTGAGCGAGATGAAATACTTGAAGAAGTCATAATGTACTATTTAAATAGAAAGTAGGTCGTTTATGAAAAAAATTGTGTCTTTGATGGCAGTAGTTATGGTATTAATAATCAACGCTACTCAGTATGGATATGCTGAGGAAAAAGGAAAAGTTATATTTATAAATATGAATAGAACTAATCTTATAAATATGCGAAAAATACCTATCTTGAAAGATGAATTAGATAGAAGAGGTTATTTAGCGTATATGAACATTAGGGGAGATAAGGGTACTAATGACAGAAGATCATATGCCAGCATGGGTGCAGGTGGGAGAGCTAATGTAACTAAAATTGAAGATCCTATTATATTTAATAACACGAATAAAGAGGATGCTGAAAAATTTAAGTATGTTACAGGAAAAAAAGCTAAAGAAATAAATTATTTAAACGTTAATAGATCTATAAATGAAAATTATGAAAATGGAGAGTTTGGATCTAGCTTAGGGGTATTAGGTCAAACTTTGTCAGATAACAATTTAAAGACTGCCGTAATAGGCAACTCAGATATAGTAGATAATGGAAAACTATTAGAAAATAGAGATCTGTGTTTAATGGCTATGGATCAATATGGTAGGATAGACATGGGAAATATTGATGACATTAATAAAAAAGATTTAAGTATGCCATTTGGTATCTCAACCGATTATGATAAACTTCTGAGTGAAACAAAGAAATACCATTCTCTAAGCGATGTTGTTTATGTAGATTTGGGAGATACTTATAGACTAGATCTCTATAGAAATAGTTTAAATGATAATTCCTTTAATAAAATGAGGGATAATATTGAAAATAAGATAGATGAATACTTAACACAAGTTTTTAAAATGGCAGGAAAAAATGATATTATTTATATAGCTAGTGGATTTCCAAGTGACATTGATTTCAAGAATAAGAGAAGATTAACTCCTATTATTAAATTTAAAGGAGAAGGTAAGGGTTTAATTTCATCTGCCACAACTAGACGAGATGGTATTACAGCGAATCTAGATGTGGGGGTAGATATGTTAAATGAATTCGGCCTAAAAAATAAATTAATGGTAGGAAAACCATTTAATTTAATTGATAAAAATAATAATGTAGAGTATTTATTAGGTGAATATGGAAAAATCGTATCTATTTCAAATGTACGAGCGACGATTATTAATATATTTGTAAGTGTAATATCTATTTCGTGGATTATAGCCACTGCTTTGATATTAATTAGAAATCGCATACCAAATAAAGAAAAAGTATTTAATATTTTAAAGGAATTAATTAAATTAGGAATATTGATGCCTTTATCTTTTATGATAGCTACTCTTTTTAACTTTAAATCACAGATAGGAATTTTATTTGGAATTTTCGTGGTTGCTTCTATTTTATATTTACTGGGAAGAGTTTTATTTAAAGATGATTTAAAACATATGGGATTTTTCTCGGGAGCTACGATACTGTTAATTGTACTAGATTCAATTTTAGGTACGTACATGATGAAGAATAATATCATGAGTTACGATGCTATAGTTGGTGCTAGATACTATGGAATTGGTAATGAGTATGGTGGAGTAATTATTGGGAGTAGTATATTTGCTATTTCTGTACTTATGAACTATAAAGAGATTCCAAAATGGACTGTAATATTGGCAAGTTTGGTGATATTGATAACATGTGCATACCCTTCAATGGGTGCAAGTGTTGGCGGTGCAATATCTGAATGTGTTGCTTATCTGTTATTTATATTCCTAATATTCAACATGAAAATTGATTTGAAGAGAATATTGATATTAGGATTTTCTGCAGTAGTTGTAGTAGCAGTTTTTGCATATTTAGACATTGTTTCTGGTGCTGAATCACACTTAAGTGGTTTTGTTCAACAAATTATGCTTAAGGGTCCAGGGCAGATAATTCAGACGTTCACTAGAAAAATTGAAATGAATATAAAAATAGCACAGACGAGTGTTTGGGTAAATATTTTACTTGCAGGAATAGGTATAATGGCAGTATTAATATTTAAGCCATCGAAACACTTTAAAAGGGTTATGATAGAGTATCCTATTATATTTAAAGGACTTGTTTCATCAGTAGTAGGATGTATAGTTGCTTTGTTGGTAAATGATTCTGGAATAGTAGCTGCAGCAACAGCATCAATTTATATCTTTATACCTGTGGTGATAATAAGTATAAACATGATTATATTTAATGAGAGTAATACTAGTGAAATTCAGTGATGATAGTACAATGAAAGTGATGTATACTCTAAGAATGAGCACTTTTTGAACAGAAAGTAGGTAAAACAATGAAAAAGAAGATTGTATCTCTGATGGCTGTAGTTATGATACTGTTTGTCACAGCTACTCAATATGGATTTGCTGAAGAGAAGGGGAAGGTTGTATTTATAAATATGAATAGGACCAACCTTGTGAGTATGCGTAAAGTACCAACTCTAAAGAAAGAATTAGACAACAGAGGATACATTGCGCTTATGAATATTAGAGGAGATAAGGGTACTAATGATAGGAGATCATATGCCAGCATGGGTGCGGGTGGTAGGGCAAATGTAACTAAAGATGATGATGTAATTAACTTTGGTAATGTTAACGAAGAAAACGCAAAAATATTTGAAGCTGCCACTGGAAAAAAAGCCAAAGGTATAAACTACTTGAATGTAAATAGATCTATAAATGATAATTTTGAAAATGGAGAATTTGGATCAACTTTAGGAAATATGGGTCAGACTTTATCTGACAACAATTTGAAGACTGCAGTTATCGGAAACTCAGATACTATTGAAAACGGTGAGGTAGTTGTTAATAGAGATCTCTGTCTTCTAGCGATGGATCAGTACGGTAGAATCGATATGGGTAATGTCGACAATATAAATAAAAAAGATACAAGTATGCCATATGGAATATCTACTGATTATGATAAGTTATTAAAAGAGACAAAAGATTACTATTCTAAGAGTGATGCATTGTTTGTAGACCTTGGAGATGCTTATAGGTTAGATGCATATAAAGGAAGCTTAAATGAAGAAACTTATGAATCTATGAGAGACAACGTAGACAAAAAAATTGACAAGTATTTAAAAGAAGTTTTCAACATGGTTGGTGAAAATGATGTCGTATATGTCGTAAGTGGATTTCCAAGCAATTTAGATTATAAAAACAAGAGAAGACTTTCACCAGTTGTTAAGTTTGAAGGCGCTGGAAAAGGGCTACTAACTTCATCTACAACAAGACAAAACGGTATAGTTGCAAATTTAGATATTGGCGTAGATATACTTAACGAGTTTGGTTTAAAAAGCGAGACTATGGTTGGAAGATCTTTAAGTACAAACGATAAGGAAGAAAATATAGAATACTTACTTGGAGAGTATGAAAAGATAGTATCTATATCTAATATAAGAGGTACAATTATTAATATTTTTGTAAGTGTAGTATCTATTTCTTGGGTTATAGCTGCAGTTGCAATATTGTTCAGAAATAGATTTAAACACAAAGAGAAAGTATTTAATGTGTTAAAGGAATTCATAAAATTAGGTATAATAATGCCGCTTTCATTTATGATTGCTCCTTTATTGAACTTTAAAACCCCAATGGGTATACTGCTTGGTATTTTCGCAGTAGCAGTTGTCTTGTATATTATAGGCAGATTATTTATAAAAGATGATCTAAAACATATGGGATTCTTTGCAGGTTTAACAATAGCCCTTATTGTTATAGACTCAGTATTTGGAACATTTATGATGAAGAATAATATTATGAGTTACGATGCGATAGTCGGGGCGAGATATTACGGTGTTGGAAATGAGTATGAAGGTGTAACTATCGCTAGTGCAATATTTGCATTATCAGTACTTATGAACTACAAAAAGATTCCAAAGTGGACAGTTATAGTAATAAGTTTAATTATCTTAATAACTAGTGCATATCCATCAATGGGCGCAAATGTAGGTGGTGCAATATCAGAATGTGTTGCATACTTACTGTTTATACTGTTGATATACGATATAAGGATAGATCTTAAAAAAGTTTTACTGTTAGGACTTTCAGCAGTGGTTGTGGTAGCTGTTTTTGCCTTCTTAGATCTTAAGACAGGGTCAGGCTCACACTTAGGAGGATTTGTTCATCAGATAATGATAAATGGACCTGGTGAGATAATTCAGACGTTTGTTAGAAAGATACAGATGAACGTAAAACTTGCTCAGACTAGTGTATGGGTAAATATTCTGCTTGCTGGAATAGGCATAATAGCAGTGCTTATATTTAAACCATCTAAACACTTCAGAAAAGTTATGAAAGATTACCCGATTATATTTAAAGGTTTTGTATCATCTATGGTTGGATGTATAATAACATTATTAGTAAATGATTCGGGAATAGTAGCAGCAGCGACAGCCTCTATTTATATACTAATACCTATTGTTATTATTAGCATAAATATGATAATATTTAATAAAGAGAATATAAGTAAGATGTAGTTTTGGGTTAGTCGGGGCTTATGCCCT
This sequence comes from Metaclostridioides mangenotii, assembly GCF_018917235.1. Taxonomy (GTDB): domain Bacteria; phylum Bacillota; class Clostridia; order Peptostreptococcales; family Peptostreptococcaceae; genus Metaclostridioides. The sequence goes on along the minus strand of NZ_JAHLOF010000001.1, from coordinate 422,988 downwards.
GGCTAATTTATTTTAATAATAATAAAAAATTTAAAATTGGTAAAACTTATACTGTTAGCATATAACAGTATAAGGGTATAAGTTATTAGGAGAAGTATAATAATGTTAGATGGAAGAATTATGGGTCTCGATATTGGAGATAAGACCATTGGAGTTGCTGTAAGTGATCTAATGGGATTAACTGCACAAGGAATTAAGACAATAAATAGGGTTGGCAAAAATAAAGATATTGAAGAGCTAAAGAAAATAATTTCCGAAAGACAAATTAATTTGATAGTCTCTGGGCTTCCAAAGAATATGACTGGAGATATAGGTCCCCAAGGAGAGAAGGTAATGAAGTTCTGTAAGTTATTAAAAGAAGAAACAGGGCTTGAAATCGAATTTTGGGATGAGAGATTATCGACAGTTGCTGCAGAAAGATCTCTGTTAGAAGCTGATGTAAGTAGAAAGAAAAGAAAAAAAGTAGTTGATATGCTGGCGGCAGTGATTATATTACAAGGATTTTTAGATTATAAAAGAAATTAACTAAATGACTGTAAAATTGTATTCTAATGATATATAATAGAAACAATAATATTTATATGAGGTGAGATCATGGAAGATAACATAATAAGTTTAATTGATGAAGACGGCGAAACTAGCCAATTTGAAATAATATTGACTCTTGAGGCAGAAGGGAAGGAATATGCAATTCTTATGCCTATAGATGATGAAGAGACTGAAGAAGCTCTAATCTTTAGAATAGATCAAGATGATCAAGGTGACATATTGTTGCCAATTGAGAGTGACGAAGAATATGAAACAGTAGTAGCAGTATACGATACTCTAATGGAAGAAGAAGGTTTAAACTTCGACGACGAACAGTAGAGGTATTGACAAATATTGCTTAATAATCTAAAATAATAAGTAATAAAGATTATCAACTGAAAACGAGGCGATATTATGTTGAATACATTCGAAGTATTAAAAGATAGGTTGAAAGAAACTGGATTTAAAATTACTCCTCAAAGAAGAGCGATAATTGAAGTTTTAATAAAAAACGATTGTTCACACCTGAGCAGTGAAGAAATTTACGATCTAGTTAGAAAAGATTGTCCAGAAATAGGTCTTGCAACTGTTTACAGAACAATGCAACTTTTAGATGAAATTGGTGTGATTTCAAAACTTAATTTAGACGATGGCTGTATAAGATACGAAATTAATTTACATGAGGAAGACTCTCATAATCATCATCATCTTATATGTAAAAGTTGTGGAAAAATAATAGAAGTTAAAGAAGATTTACTGGATAGTATTGAAAAGGAAATTCAGGAATTATATAAATTTAAAATTGTAGACCATGAAGTTAAATTTTACGGTTTATGTGAGTCTTGTAAAGAGTAATTTAAAAATAGAGGATATGCTGTATTTGCTCAGATTTTACTTTGAATTCTAGCCAATACAAGATATCCTCTATTTTTATTATATTAATAATTATCGATGTTAAAGTTTGTATATTGAAAATAGTACGATAAGTAAAAGAGCCAGTATAAACAGATACTCAGCGAAGTTACTAAATTTACCACCGACTTTTAAAAAGCCAAGAGATATTTTTTTATCGCTAATTGGATAAAATAGTGGGACACCTTGTTTCGTAAACAAGTCTCCCAAAAATATATGGCTTCCATATGCTATAGTACCGTATACAGATAAATATTCTAATCCTGAGACTAATTCAATTTGCTTTAGTATAAAGTAAATCATAATTACGGCGAATATACTGTGAGAAAAACTTCTATGCTTTAGCCATGGGAAAACCGCAAAAATTAATGCAAACATAACAAAATATATCGGAACGTTTATAAAATATAATGAAATAGCCAACAATATAAATATAAGTGATAAAAATACTTTTCTAATAAGTGAATGTGTTATCTTTGCTTCAATTATTATGATAGCTATAAATGTTACTATTGCACTAATATAAAAATTTTCATTTATATTAATAGAAATAAAGAAAATAATAACATTCACCAAATATATAAAAATTTTATATATATATTTAGATATGTCGTTTTTAAATATAAACTGCGATATTGAAGAATTAGGTTGGTCTAAATCAGGTAAAATTGAAAAAATAGCTGCGACCAATATACCCACTATCGAAATAGGTATTTTAAATATTAAGGATGTCTGTATAGCAGTTAGTATGCCAACAGCACCGTGTGATTTACCTCGCATAAACCCTCCTAATTAGTAACTTTATAGTATCTAGAGAATATCAGAATTAGATAATTTTGTCAAAATAGTACGGTATATGTATTTTAAATATGGCTTAAAATAAAATACAAACTATGTTACAATGTAAGTAACTGGTAAAGAGCGTGTTATTTGATATTAATAGTAATTTTAAAACTAAATAGACAGAAGGAGATGATGCAATTGATCAAAAAAAATGCCAATAAGATTAAAGTTATGGCCTTAGGCGGACTCAATGAGATCGGTAAAAATATGACTGCGATTGAGTATAAAGATGAAATAATAGTGATCGATGCGGGACTTAGTTTCCCAGAAGATGAAATGTTAGGAGTAGATATCGTGATCCCAGATATCACTTACCTTGTGAGGAACAGGGAAAAAGTAAAAGGGATATTTATTACACATGGTCATGAGGATCATATAGGAGCTCTTCCTTATATACTTAAGAAGATAAACGTACCTGTATATGGTTCTAGATTAAGTGTAGGGTTGATTCAAGTCAAGCTTAAAGAACATAAACTTAATAATATCAAAATATTGACTGTAGCTCCGAGAGAGATAATAAAAGTAGGTAGTATGGATGTAGAGTTTATAAAAAATAATCATAGTATACCAGATGCATACTCCATAGCGGTGCACACAGATCAAGGGATAATATACCATACTGGAGATTTCAAGGTTGATTTTACTCCAATGGATGGTGATGTTATGGATCTACACAGACTCTGTGAGTTAGGAAGCGAAGGAGTTCTTTTAATGTTGGCGGATAGTACCAATGTAGAAAAACCAGGATTTACTATGTCGGAAAAATCAGTAGGTGTTGGTTTAGACGATGTGTTTACAAAATCAAAAGATAGTAGGATAATAGTTGCGACTTTTGCTTCAAATATACACAGATTACAACAGATAATAAATGCAGCACAAAAGTTTGGTAGAAAAGTTGCTATGTCAGGAAGATCTATGGTAAATGTTTTTGCAGTAGCCCAAGATTTAGGATATTTAGATGTATCTGAAGATATGATGATTGACTTAAATGATATATCTAAATACGAAGACAAAGAATTGGTAATAATAACTACTGGATCTCAAGGAGAGCCAATGTCTGCCCTTGCAAGAATGGCTTATTCTGAACATAAAAAAGTTGAAATCAAAGATGGAGACGTAGTAGTAATGTCAGCTCATCCAATACCAGGTAATGAAAAACTGATTTCAAAAGTGATAAACCTACTGCTAGAAAAAGGTGCAAATGTTGTACACAGCGATGTAGCAGATATACATGTATCTGGACATGCTTGTCAAGAAGAGTTAAAACTTATCCATACACTTGTTAAGCCAAAATATTTTATGCCAGCACATGGTGAATATAGAATGCTAAAAGCACACGCAAATTTATCTAATCAGCTTGGCATGAGTGAAGATAATATATTTATAATGCAAACTGGAGATATCCTTGAGCTAGATAAAGAATCAGCTAAAGTAGAAGGTAGAATTCAAACAGGAAACGTCTTAGTTGATGGATTAGGTGTTGGAGATGTTGGAAATATAGTTTTAAGAGATAGAAAACACCTATCTGAAGACGGTTTAATGATTGTAGTCGTAACTATATCCAAAGACGAAGGAAAAGTTCTAGCTGGACCAGATATAATCTCTAGAGGGTTTGTATATGTTAGAGAATCAGAAGATCTTATAGGTGGAGCTAAAGAAGTAATCAAAAATGTACTTCTAGAATGTGAAGAGAAAAACATTAAAGAATGGGCTTACCTAAAAAATAATATAAAAGAGAATTTAAAAGATTATTTATATCAAAAAACAAAGAGAAATCCTATGATATTACCTATAATCATGGAAGTATAAAAAAAGGAGGGCTTAATTAGGCCCTTCTTTTTTGTACTTTTATAATATAATATAACAATAATTTGAATTTAAGTAATTAGATTCTAAAATTTAATCTTAGTGAAAGGAATATTCATTAAATATAAAAGATAATTAAAATTATGTTATTTAGATGTCAAAATAATTTTGGCATCTTTTTTAATCATTAAAATCTTTTTAATGCCCCTTTATTATTCTTTTAATTATAAAAAAATATTACTAGCAGAAATTACCTTACTAGGTTTTAAAAAATTGCCAAAACTATGAATAGATAACAAATAGTTTTGGAGGTGTTTTATTTGGAGAGAAAAAGTATAGATAATAATGCAAGAAAAGCTTTAAAACAACTAAGGATAGAGATGGCTAGTGAATATGGTGTGGACAGAGATTTTGTATTTGATGCAATAGAGAATGCATCAACAGGTGGAGTTTTACAAGGATATTTTAAAAACATTCCATCTGTTGAAGGTCATAAAAAAACTAACTCGAAGCATGGAGAATAAAAAAAATTAAAAGAGAGAAAATAAATGTAAATATATATAAAGAGGTGAGAAAAATTGAAAAAAATAACTAGTATGTTATTGGCAATAATGATTGCACTTACCCCTATTCGATTTTCGTATGCTAACAATAATGATAGTGAGAAAAAAAATACTGAACTTGCTTCAAAATCAGCTATCCTTATGGATGTTGGAACAGGTAAGGTACTTTTTGAAAAAAATTCCCACGAAAAGCTTCCTCCTGCTAGTGTAACTAAAGTTATGACCATGTTACTTATAGTAGAAGCAATCGATGAGGGAAAAATAAAGCTAACTGATAATGTTCAAGTAAGTGAAAATGCGTCTAGTATGGGTGGTAGCCAAATATTCTTAGAGCCAGGTGATACTCAAACTGTAGACACTCTTCTAAAAGGGATTGCGGTTGCATCTGCTAACGATGCGTGTGTAGCCATGGCGGAGCATATATCTGGTAGTGTAGAAGAATTTGTGAATAAGATGAATTCAAGAGCTAAAGACTTAAAGATGAAAGATACTAATTTTGTTAATACAAATGGCCTACCTGTTGATAATCATTATACTTCAGCAAATGATATTGCTATTATGTCAAGAGAATTATTAAAACATGATATGATAAGTAAATACCTTACTACTTGGATGGATAAGGTCGTTGTAGGTAAGAAAAAAGTAGAAGTTGGACTTGCAAATACAAATAAACTTATAAAACATTATAATGGAGCAACTGGTGTTAAGACTGGATTTACAAAAGAAGCAAAATATTGCTTATCTGCGTCTGCAAAAAGGGGAAATACGCATTTAGTAGCGGTAACACTTGGTGCTGAAACTTCTCCAGAGAGATTTAGCGATGCTTCTAACCTATTAAATTACGGTTTTGCAAATTATGAAAGTGTTAAAATTGCAAATAAAAATGATAAAGTTGGTAAACTTAACTTAGACAAAGCTGATGAAAATAAGGTGGATTTAGTTGTAAAAGATGATTTAACTGCTTTAGTTAAAAAAGGTGAATCTAAAGATTTCAAAAAAGTAATTAAACTTGATGAAAATCCAAAGCTTCCAATTAAAAAGGGAACTGTCTTAGGTAAAGTTCAGATAATGAAGGACAATAAAGTTATTGGTGAAGTTGATCTTATAAATACAAAAGATATTAAGAGAGCAAGTTATCTTCAAATGCTCCAAAGAGTTATAGAAAATATGATATAATAAAATAATTGCTAAATTAAAAAAGAAGTCTAAAGGCTTCTTTTTTAATTTAGTTTAAATTTGACTCTGAATCAATATTAATTTTGATAAAATTACAATAAATTGTTATAATGAGGAGTATAAAAAATTAGGAGAGATATATATGGGATTTGGAAATTTTGATATAAGTACTGTACTGGCTTCAGTAGTAGCAATAGCAATAGCAATTTCAGTTCACGAATTTGGGCATGCTTTTGCAGCTCATCTGCTTGGTGATGATACAGCAAAGGATGAAGGGAGAATGTCTTTAAATCCAATGAATCACGTTGATCCAATTGGTATTATAATGTTGTTTATATTTAAGTTTGGTTGGGCTAAACCAGTACCAGTAAATCCAAACAATTATAAAAATTATAGAGTAGGAAATTTTATAGTATCTATGGCAGGTGTTATATTTAACATAATAACAGCTATAATTTGTTTGTATATAATGAAGTATGTACACATATATTCTGTTTATACTGTTATGGACTGGACAGTAGCTTACTGTTTGGGATTAGCTGCTTTTAATTTACTTCCTATTCCTCCACTTGATGGTTGGGGTGTATTAACGTCATTTATTCCCAATAGATATAGCGGTTATTTATATCAGTACGAAAGATATGGATTCTTTATACTTTTGTTAGCTCTGTTTACTGGAGTATATGGAATTATATTAAATCCTATTTACAATGTTATATTAAATATAATACAGTTTTTTGTAATATAGATTAGAGGTACTAAAATGGAGTATAATTTTCAATTACAAGTATACGAAGGTCCTTTGGATCTATTATATGATTTAATAACAAAACATAAAATAGAGATAAAAGATATATCTATAGTAGATATTACTAATCAATATATCGAATATTTAAGGATGATGGATAAGATGGATTTAGAAGTAACAAGTGATTTTATAGCTATGGCTTCAAAACTTCTAGAAATAAAGTCCAAGTTCTTACTTTACAACAAAAAAGAAGACGAAGAAGATCCAAGATTAGATTTTATGGAGCAATTAGAGGAATATAAAAAATTCAAAGAAGCGTCGCAAGAAATTAGCAAAAATATGAGATATATAAAGGATAGATATTATAGAAATCAGCAAGAATTAGTATCCGATGAGTCGATTTCATTTGAAGATATAACATTACAAGATTTGCTTAGCATTTTACCTAATATTTTAAATTCTAAAAAAGAAAAAGATTCTGAAGAAATAGATGAAAAACTAGATAAACTTATAAACGAAAGAGTTGTTCCTATTGAAGAAAAAACTACATATATAAGAGAAATTTTACTAAAAACTGATGAAGCTAAGTTTTCTAAAATTGTTGATGGATACGATATTAATGAAATTGTAGCAACATTTTTATCATTGCTCGAGCTTATAAAGGTCAAAGAAGTAGTAGTGGAACAAGATATTTTATTCAATGATATTTTAATAAAGAAAAAGCTGGAGAGTTAGATTATGAAACGTGAAGAGATAAAATATATAATAGAAGCGGTTATGTTTGCTTATGGAGATCCAATTGGTATTAATGATTTAAATACCATAATCAATGACGAATTATCATCTAAAGAGATTGAAATCATGCTAAATGATTTAATAAATGAGTATCAAGAAGAAGAAAGAGGCCTTCAAATCATAAAGTTAGAAGATAAGTATCAAATGTGTACAAATACTAAATATGCAAATTTTATAAACAAGATTGTAGAACCTCAAAAAAAGAAAAGTTTAAGTCAGGCTACATTAGAGACTCTTACAATAATAGCCTATAAGCAACCTATTACCAAACTTGAAATTGAAAATATTAGAGGAGTAAAATGCGATAAAGCTATAAGTACTTTGTGCGATAATAATTTAATTGTAGAAGCAGGAAGGCTTGAAAAAATAGGGAGACCAATTATATACAAAACTACTGATGAGTTTTTAAAATCATTAGAGCTAGAAAAACTAGAGGATCTTCCTGCATTAGATAAGTTTCAAGGATTGAAATAAAAAACAAAAAAAATATATTTTTTATTTGTTTAGATTTTCAAATAAAGGCTCAAGTATAATTTATATTATATTTGAGCCTTTTTTAAAATTGAATAATTATACTTAATTCAGTACTATTTTAATGAATTAAGTATAGTTATTAGTTTATTTGATGATACTATATATATGAAAATTTTTGAAATATTAGGCGTCAGCGGCGTAACTTTATCAATAACTTTAGCTTTTATATTTATATTTATAATTTCTATTTCAACTTTAAACGCAATAGTTTACTCAAAGATTAGAAATGACGATGTAGTTATAAATTTAAATGTAAAGTTTCTATTTAATTTAATAAATATAAATAGACAGATTTACCCAGCCGATAACAAAGAAAATAGAGAGAGGGGAAAAGCACAGTATAAAGATAAAAACATATTACTGGCTGACGACATTATAAGTTTTTACTATTTATTAAGCAGGGTAAAAGTAGAAGAATTTTACTCTAATATAGAATTCGGGAGTACAAATATACAATTTACTTCATTTGTGTTTATATTTATAAACACTATATACGGAAATATTATAAATCTAATTAAACCAAAAAAAATATATCTAAATGTTAGGCCAGACTATTTGAAAAGTTATTTAGTTGGTAATATTAAAGTACATTTAAAACTCAAAATTAAGGATTTAATTTTTTTAGCGAAAACACTTTACGTTATATACAAGAAAAACAAAGGTGAATTTAGGGATGGTGATAAAGATGAGAGCGACAGGGTCGATAAAAAATCTTATGGAGACAACTGTTGAAACAATTAAAGGGTCTATAGACGCAAATACAATTGTAGGAGATCCTATTCAAACAGAAAGCACAGTAGTTGTTCCTATATCAAAAGTGACTATAGGATTTGGAATTGGAGGGGGAGAATATTCAAAGGGTTACGAAAAAAATAAAAAAATAGAAATAGATCTCAATGATAACGAAGAAAGAAATGACACAAATTTTGCAGGTGCCAGTGCTGGTGCGATTTCTATTCAACCAGTTGCATTTGTTGTAGTAGAAGATGGTGAGACTAGGTTAATGAGTATGGATAGTAGTGTAAACTTAGTGGATAATATATTGAATATAACTCCAAAGGTTTTAGAGAAAATACAAAATATGTCTAAAAATAATAAAAAAGATTGTGATAAGAAAGGTAAGAAGTATAAAAACAAAAAGAAATTTTAAATAAATATAATATATCTTTAAAGAGCGGTTGATTAAATATAATGATTATCGATTTAGATGAATATATGTAACTAAAAAATCATTATTATAATCAATCGCTCTATTTTTGATTCTAAAAATTTGTAAATAATATATAAGAATTTATCTCCCTTTAAGGTCTAATTCATCGCTTATAGCAACCGGGATATAAATAAAACTGGATATTATAGTGAAAATTAAAGCACTAATTATGTTGTAGTTAAAGAATGCGTATGGATAATTTGCACTAGTAAGTACATTTAGTGCAAGTATAAAGGGAAAATACAGTAAACATGCTAATAAATTATCTTTAACCGCTGAATCACTAATTTTAAATTTTCTTACCTCCATCAAATATATTAAGCAGTATATTATTAAACATTTTGATAATAAAAATACAGTAGATTCTATACTCAAAAAAGTAGTATTTGGATCTCTGAAAAACCAAAGATCACCAATCGTGGATACTATGCTCCACGAAAAAAATACATTGAACAAATGATATTTTTTAAAGACAAATATAGCTATAGCTAAATACATAACTATAAAACTTATACCAATAGGCATTGAAATACATACATTGTACTCCCTAGAAAAATATTTAATCATTTGGTCAAATACCACATTAAAAATAATTAAAAAAGTGAGTATTTTTTCTACTAAATAGCTGTATGGGAGTATGTTTTTTATTAACTTAGGACAAATAAGTAAAAATATAGCAAACAAAAATATAACTACGAGATGGTTGTTTGAAAAATGGATGATATCAAACATCTGAACTATCCTCCCTCACGTGACTAAATTTATATATATATATATATATATATTCAGATAAAAGGAATTTAATATATAATATACTTAATTAGATAAAATAGTTATTAAAAAATAAATATTTACATAAGAATACGGGTTAGCTACTAAGCAGTAAAGATGCTATTATAGCTAAAAAGAAAATTGAAAGACTTGAAGAAGAAAATAAAGAACTTAAAGAATAACTCAAAGTTAATTATGCTGAGATATATAAACAATTATAAATCGTGAAAATTATGGTACAATTAAATATATAAATTAAGTTACAATTTCACTAAATTATTCTTCATAAATTAGAATTTGGAGGTTAATCATGAAAAAATGGTATGATGAGGAGTACGAATTTGAAATCGAGGTAACTGGGTTTCTTCGTAGTGACCATACAGAGCGATACTGCCGAAACGGCGAGGAAGTCGGGGATAAGTATACCTGCACCTATGGCTGTCCCATAAATGCGGATGGACAGGGTATCTGTTCCAAGGTCATGATGATTATGTTCCCAACCATGGAGTCGGTCAGAAGTGGCGGAGATTTAGAGAACATTGGCGGCAATGGAAAATATAGCAAGGACATTGTATGCCCAGATGGCTGCGTCATGTTCAGGCTGACGGCAAAGAAACTTGACAATGAGAATTTTTATAAGGGGAAGTTTTTTGATTAGTTTTGATTTTTATTGTGCTTAGTTTGAAGATAAGCCGAAATATATAAAATTCAGTTTTTAGTTGAGTTTATATTCCTATTAAAAGAATAATTTTTACATATTATAAATTTAGTGAGTAGATTTAATATATTATGAAATAAAGTCCAGCAAAAATTTTGCTGGACTTTATTAATATTAAATACTACACATATATAGTATGTAAAACTTAAGTTTTTTTAAAGATTTTTTAAATTTTACTCTTCATAAGTTTATTATGTGGGTCTATATTTGTCTTTATTTTTAAATGTCGTAAATATTTTAATCTATTTTCTTTATATACCCTCTTTTTTCCAGTTTTTCTATGTGGTCTTTTCTTATTTCCTCAATATTTATACCGTACTGTTCTTCAAGTTTAAACATCATAGTTATACAAGTCTGAGCTACATCCATTAATTCTTTTGCGGTTTTCTCTATTATTTCTATTTCATCTAGAGAGTTATTTTCTCCACTTAAATTTCTGTATTTACCAATACACTCAGCTAACTCACCTTGCTCTTCTCCCATTTTTATGAATGTAGATTCTAGAGTTGGGCTTAAATTGTTAAGCTCTGGTAGTGAAATTGTTTTTAATTTCATAACTATCTCCTTTCAGTTTTACTCATTTATTTCGTATAAAAATCCTTAAAACATTATACTAAATATATTCAACGATTTCAAATTTCATATATATTTATTCTAAAATTGTTCGGTACAATACATTACCGATTGAGTCATTTATTATTAATTGTGCATTCCCATCATATCCAGTTTTACTTTTATTTATTAGAACAGTATCTTTGCCTCTATAGTAAGAAACAAAACTAGCTGCGGGATAAACTACAAGAGAAGTTCCACCTATAATTAAAAGATCAGCTTTTTCTATAGCTTTTATTGAATTATTTATTACTTCTTCATCCAAAGCTTCTTCATATAAGACTACATCAGGTTTCACAATTGATCCACATTCATTGCAATAAGGGATATTACCTCCTATGTCTAACATTTCATCTAAATTATAGAATTTATTACATCCAGTGCAGTAATTTCTGTGAACACAACCATGCAATTCATAAACAGTTTTACTACCAGCGATTTGGTGTAATCCATCTATATTTTGTGTTATTACAGCTTTTAACTTTCCTACTTCTTCTAACTTTGCAAGTGCTTTGTGGGCGTAGTTTGGCTCAGCATCTTTATATATAAGTTTATCTTTGTAGAATTTATAAAATTCATCTGGATGCATTACAAAAAATGAGTGCGATACTAATTCTTCGGGAGAAAAGTTTTTGTTTAATTTTTGATTAAATAAACCAGATGAACTTCTAAAGTCGGGAATATTAGACTCTGTGGAGACTCCTGCTCCTCCAAAAAATACTATGTTATTAGATTTTTCTATTAGTTTTTTTAATTCATCTATTTCTTCTGTTTTATCTTTATACATAATTAACTCCTTTCTTCATTCCATATTACATTTGACACTATTTATATTATACCAAACTAGATATAAAACAAGTGGAGAGTTATTAATAATGTAAATTTAATGGTCCAATTAGATGAGATTATTTTTGCTTAAAGCTATATGATTAGGTTTTTTACAACTCAATTTATACAGGCAACGTGTGTTCTGTATTTACCTTTTAAAATAATTGTCGTATAATAAATAAGAAATAGTTACAAAATTATTACAAAAAAAGAAAAAGGTGGGATATTGAGTGAATAAAAAGACTTTTATAACTACGCTTATAGTCTTACAGATGACAGCTATTAGTGCCAATGCTACTGGGAATCAAGCGGTTTTAGATAATAATGCTAATAAAACAGCAAAAAGTACGACAAGTTCTAAATGGAGTAATGTTTATTCTAATATGATAGAAGCTGGAAAAATAAGTGACAGAATACTTAACTCTGGAAGTGAAAACACAGAAGAGCCAGATGATGGTGAAATAATAGATATAAATGGAGCGATTGTAAACAAAAATCCATTAGTTTATTCGCTATCCAATCATGTAGATAAACAGCTTGCTCAAGGTACAAACTTAGTAAACAAGAATGCATCAAGAAGTAGTGAATTGATGACTACTTATATGATGAAACAATTATCTAGATCATATGTAAGTGCAGATAAAAGTGACTTAGAATACTATCTAAATCCTTACAACTTTACGAATACTGAAAGAGGAATGATGCAGTTTTTAACAACTAATACATACAGAGAAGTATCAGTTGATAGATTAAATTCTTATTTAAATTCTAAAACTTCTGATGTATTTAAAAATAAAGGACAAGCTTTTAAAGATGCAGCGAAAAAATACAATATTGACCCAGTATATTTTGTAGCTCACTCTATGTGGGAAACTGGATACGGGAATTCTACATTAGCTAAAGGGCAACTTTTAACAACATATAAAGGTGAGAAATTAGAAACACCAGTTATGGTATACAACTTCTTTGGAATCGGAGCTGTAGACGGAACTGCAAATCTTTCAGGAGCAGAAGCGGCTTATACAAATGGGTGGACTACTGTAGACGCTACAATTGATGGTTCAGCTAAATGGATTTCAGAGAATTACCCTAATAGTAAATACAAACAGAATAGTGTATATAAGATGAGATGGAATTACGATGTAACTTGGCATCAGTATGCAACTGATGTAAACTGGGCTAATGGAATCTCAGGTGTAATGAACGGTCTTATAAATATATATGATCCTAATGCAGTACTGGAATTTGAAATACCTCAGTATTGTAAATAAGTTGTGAACATACATAATTAAGAAAGAATTTTATATAGAGTACGTATTATTACAAAATAAATATAGATACCGATGCAGGCTAAAAATTTTTATCTTGTATCAAAATTAAATAGTGTATAAGGTTATAGGGATTACAGAAATTTCTATAGCCTTTATTTATTTTGAATCAAATTTATATGATATAATCTATGAAGAGTAAATGAATAAAAAGGAATCGGCTTATTGATTTGAATTTAAGATAGTCCTTTTGGGAAGGGATGATTAAGTGGATAGTGTAAAGGAATATTTGGACAAACTTGATATAAATAATAGTATTCTCGATAAGCAATTAAAAGAAGTATATATTCAGCGTGTAGTATACTTTAAAGAAGATAAAATTGTATATTTTTACCTTACTTCTAAAGATATAGTTCTACACGACTTTTTAGATATGCTTAGAGAAGAGTTATCTAATAAGCTTGGATATTTTAGAGATATAAAGATAAAGATTAAATTCACTGGTTTAGATAGAGCTAAAAACAAGGATATTATAAAAAAATATTGGACCAACATCCTTTATATACTAAAGATGCTTTGTCCAGCATTAGCTGGCTGGCAAAAGCAGATTGAGTATATGTGTTTAGACGATGATCTAAAGATAAAATTACCAAAGTCTATTTTTTACGATAGACTTATGAGTAAAAATGCAATATATGTCTTAAAGAGTGTTTTTACAGAAGAATTGGGCTTAGATCTCAATATTACACTTGAAAAGGCTGTAGATGGTGAAGTGGATATAGAACGGATAATTAAAAATAGCGATAGTGAATTAGAAGAAAAGATAAAAGCACTTGAACTGAAAGAATCTGAAATAGATCAGGAACCTGAAGAAGGATGTGCTGTATTAAACGATGAAATTGATGAAAATATGATATTCGGGGACAATGTAAATGCTCCTGTAGATACTATTAAAAGCATAAATGAAAACTCAGGTACAGTAGGTATAACTGGTGATATTTTCGACGTGGAAATTAAAGAATTAAGAAACGGGAAAATATTGATGATAGCACTGATAACTGATTATACAAGTTCAATTGCATGTAAGTTGTTCTTAACTGACACAAATAAAGATAGAGTTCTCGATCGAGTTAAAAAAGGAACTTATTTAAAGATTAAAGGCGATGTAATTTATGATACTTACCAAAGAGAAATAAGTATGACTATTAGCGGTATAAGAGAAGAAGAGAGACCACAGAGATTTGATAGATCTGAGAAAAAAAGAGTTGAGCTACATGCACATACTCAGATGTCTTCTATGGATGCCATTTGTTCTGTTAAAGATCTTGTGTCAAGAGCTGCTGCTTGGGGCCACAGTGCTATTGCTATTACTGATCACGGTGTTGTTCAGGGATTTCCAGACGCGATGTCTGCAGCTAAAGCAAACGATATAAAAGTTCTTTACGGCGTTGAGGGTTACTTAGTAGAAGATGATTTTAAGATAATAGAGGATGCAAATGATCTAGAACTTTCTCAATCATTTGTAGTATTTGATATAGAGACGACAGGTTTTTCTAATACAAATGATAAAATCACTGAGATAGGTGCAGTTAAAATTAAAGATTATAAGGTAGTAGATAGATTTAGTGAACTCGTTAATCCTGAAAAAGATATATCGTATAAAATTCAAGAACTTACCGGAATTACAAATGATTTAGTTAAAGATAAACCAACAATTGAAGAGGTACTACCTAAATTTATGGATTTTATAGATAATAGCGTGTTAGTGGCCCATAATGCTGAATTTGACACAGGGTTTATAGCAGAAAAATGCAGACAAATGGGAATTGAGTACAATAGTAAAAGTGTCGATACATTGATGCTAGCTAAGGTGCTTTTACCTGACTTAAAGAGACATAGGCTTAATGTTGTAGCGAAGGCACTAGGCATTCCTCTGCTAAACCACCATAGGGCGGTAGATGATGCTGAGGCTACGGCAAATATTTTTATTAAATTTTTAAATATGTTAAAAGAAAAGGGTGCAAATACTCTAAGTGAAGTGAATGATGTCTTAGGAAAAATAGATTATACCAAATTAAATACAAATCATATAACTCTTATAGCCAAAAACCAAACTGGTATTAAAAATTTGTATAAAATAGTTTCTGATGCACATATAAATCATTTTTACAGAGCGCCACGGATTATGAGAAGTGTATTAAATGAATTGAAGGAAGGAATAATTGTAGGTTCTGCATGTGAGGCTGGTATAGTATATCAAGCAGTTAAAAAAAATACGCCTGAAGAAGATCTAGGAAAAATTCTGGAACTTTACGATTATATTGAAATAATGCCTACTGATAATAATCAGTTTATGATTGATAAAGGAGAAGTCAGAGATAAGGATGAGCTAAGAAATATCAATAGAAGACTCGTTGAGATAGCAAAAAAATTTGGAAAAATACCTGTTGCCACGGGAGATGTGCACTTTTTAGATAAACACGAGGCCGTACTTAGAACAGTTTTGAAGTATTCTCAAGGCTTTAAAAATGATGAGGAAGAGACTTATTTACATTTTAGAACTACAGATGAAATGCTAGAGGAGTTTAGCTACTTAGGGGAAGAACTGGCTTACGAAGTAGTTGTAGAAAATACTAATAAAATTGCGGATATGGTGGAAGATGTAAAACCTATCCCAGATGAAACGTATCCTCCAGTAATCGAAGGATCTGATGTCGAGCTTAGAGAGATGTGCTACAAAAAGGCTATAAGGATTTACGGAGATCCACTTCCTGATGTAGTTAAAAAAAGGTTAGATAGAGAGTTGAATTCTATAATAAGTAATGGTTATGCGGTCATGTATATAATAGCCCAAAAACTTGTTGCAAAATCTATGGAAGATGGATATTTAGTTGGATCTAGGGGATCAGTTGGATCTTCATTTGCAGCTACAATGAGCGATATAACAGAGGTTAACCCTTTACCAGCACATTATATATGTGAAAATGAAGACTGTAAGTATTCTTATTTTTATGAAGTAGGAGAATGGGGATCTGGAGTAGATTTACCTGATAAAGATTGCCCCAAATGTGGAAGACCGCTCACAAAAAATGGACATGATATACCTTTTGAAGTCTTCTTAGGATTTGAAGGAGACAAGGAGCCTGATATAGATCTTAACTTCTCAGGAAATTACCAACCTACAATACATAAATATACTGAAGAACTTTTCGGTGAGGGATATGTATATAGAGCCGGGACAATAGGTACAGTTGCAGATAAGACTGCCTTCGGTTATGCTAGAAAATTCGTAGAAGAAAATAATATTACAGTACCAAATGCTGAAGTTTTACGACTTTCTAATGGATGTACAGGTGTAAAACGTACATCAGGTCAACATCCTGGTGGAGTAATGGTTATACCAGATTATAAAGATGTATATGATTTCACACCGATTCAATATCCGGCAAATGATAAGGAATCTGGAGTTATAACAACTCACTTTGACTACCATTCAATAAGTGGTAGGATACTTAAACTTGACATACTAGGACACGATGGTCCGACCCTTATAAGAATGATTGAAGATATAACAGGTATCAATATTTTAGATATACCTTTAGATGATAAGAAGACTATGTCTCTGTTTACTTCTACAGAAGCTTTAGGGGTTATCCCAGAAGATATAGGTTGTCCTATTGGATGTTTAGCAATTCCAGAGTTTGGGACAAAGTTTGTTAGACAGATGCTACTTGATACAAAGCCGACTACATTTGCAGAACTAGTTAGAATCTCAGGCCTTTCTCATGGTACTGATGTATGGGTAAACAATGCTCAAGATTTGGTCAGGGAAGACATAGTTGGGCTAAAAGAAGTTATATCTACGCGTGATGATATAATGAACTACCTTATATTTCAGGGTTTGCCTCCGAAGATGAGTTTCACAATAATGGAGAGTGTTAGAAAAGGAAAAGGTCTAAAGCCAGAGCACGTAGAAGAGATGGTTAAAAATAACGTACCAGATTGGTATATACAGTCATGCAAAAAAATCAAGTATATGTTCCCAAAGGCACATGCAGTTGCATACGTTATGACATCTTTTAGACTAGCATATTGTAAAGTTTATTATCCAGAGGCGTTTTATGCAACCTACTTTACAACTAAGGTTGAGGACTTTGATTCTGATTTAGTTGTTAAAGGGATGGATGCAATTAAGGGTAAGATGCATGAAATAGAAGCTTTAGGAAACGATGCAACAACTAAAGAAAAAAGTATGTACACGGTTTTAGAAGTTGCTCTTGAGATGTATGCAAGAGGTATAAAAATTTTGCCTGTAGATATATACAAATCCGATGCCAAAGAGTTCAAAGTGGTAGGTGGAAAGACTATACTTCCTCCTATGACATCGTTACAGGGTCTTGGAGAAAATGCCGCTATAAATATTCAAAAAGAGCGTGAGTTGGGTGAATTCATATCTAAAGAAGACCTTAGAAAGAGAGCAAAAGTTTCGAAACCTGTAATAGAAGTACTTACAAATCATGGCTCACTAGAGCAAATGAGCGATAAAAATCAGCTTTCATTATTTTAAAAATTTGCAAATCTAGAAAATGTGTGATATTATGTAATTAAAACAACATACTTGGTCAAAAATAAGAGTGGGGCGTCAGTTCTCACTCTTTTGTTTTATGATATGTTAGATTTATTACAATTGAATAAGGAGGTTAAAAAGATGAAGAAAAATTTAGAAGCTTTAGTAGAAAGCATAGTAACTGAAGTTACTGACAGTCATGGATTTGAATTAGTTGATGTAGAGTACGTAAAAGAGTCAGGTGAATATTACCTGAGAATATATATAGATAAACCAGATGGAATCTCACTTTCTGAATGTGAAACGATAAGTAGAGAGCTGAGTCCAATTCTTGATGAAAAAGACCCCATACAGGAAAATTATTTCTTAGAAGTTTCTTCACCAGGTCTTGATAGACCACTTAAAAAAGAAAAAGACTTCGTTAGATATAAAGGTAGAGATGTAGAACTAAAACTATATAAACCTCTAAATGGAAGTAAACAGTATGAAGGAACACTTATAGAATTGACACCAGAGAATATTATAAAACTTGATGTAAATGGAGATACTGTTGATTTTGATAGAAAAGATGTCGCAATTATTAGGTTGGCGATTAAGTTTTAAAGGTATAATAAAACTATGGAGGATATGGGAAAATGAATCACGAGTTTATGGAAGCATTGGATGAATTAGTAGTTGACAGAGGAGTAGACAGAGATATATTAATTGACACTATTGAACAGGCAGTTTTAACTGCATATAAGAAGAACTTTGGATCAGCTCAAAATGTAAGAGTAGAGTTTGATAAAGAAAATGGTATAAGAGTTTTTTCTCAGAGAACAGTAGTGGATGAATCTGATTTATACGATGCTTTTTTAGAGATCGATATAGAGGATGCTAGAAAAATAAATCCTAACTATGAACTAGGGGATATAATTGAAAATGAAGTAACTCCAAAAGATTTTGGAAGAATCGCTGCTCAGACTGCAAAGCAAGTTGTAGTACAAAGAATAAGAGAAGCTGAAAGAGAAATAGTTTATAAAGAATTTATAGAAAAAGAAAATGAAATAGTATCTGGAGAAGTTGCTAGAGCAAACAAAAATGTAGTTCACGTTAACTTAGGAAGAATAGAGGGTATAATGACTCAAACAGAGCAAATACCTCAAGAGTTTTATAAAGCTGGACAGAAGATGAAGTTCTATATATTAGAAGTTAAGAAAACAAATAAAGGACCTCAAATAGTAGTATCTAGAAGTCATCCAGGACTGGTTAAGAGATTATTTGAAGAAGAAGTTCCAGAAATATATGAAGGAATTGTTCAAATAAAATCTGTAGCTAGAGAAGCTGGTTCAAGAACAAAAATGGCAGTTAAATCTATAGATGATAAGATAGATCCAATAGGAGCATGTGTCGGTCCTAAAGGTCTAAGAGTAAAAAATATAGTAGACGAACTTGGGGACGAAAAAATAGATATAATTAAGTACGATGAAGATCCAGCAGCATTTATATCAGCGTCACTTAGCCCATCTAAAGTTGTTAAGGTCGATGTAAATGAAGAAGAAAAGTCTGCTTTAGTAGTTGTTCCGGATTACCAATTGTCATTAGCTATAGGTAAAGAAGGGCAAAATGCAAGATTAGCAGCAAAACTTACTAACTGGAAGATAGACATCAAGAGCGAGTCTCAAGCAGAAGCAGATATGTTAGCAGCTGCAAATTCTAAAGAAGATGAGTTATCTAACGATGTTGATATAGACAACTTAGGCGAATCAGCTGATTATGAAGATGAAAACAATTTAGAAGAAGTAGTAGAAGTTGAAGATACAAATACTATAGAAGAGTCTGACGAATTATAATCATTAAGAATAAAATAAATGATAATAATTTAGGCTATTAGAGATAATAAGGAGGGGTTATTTTTGAAAAAGGTAAAGAAAGTGCCTCAGAGAAAATGTATCTCATGTCAAGATCGAGATTCTAAGAAAGAGCTGATGAGAATAGTCAAAAACAAAGAAGGAGAAATCTTTGTGGATAAAACTATGAAAGCTAATGGTAGGGGAGCGTACATTTGTAAAAGTGAAGAATGTATAAAAAAAGCTATTAAAAGCAAAGCTTTAAACAAAGCGTTTAAAATGGAGATTCCAGATGAAGTTTACAACAGTATATTATCGGAGTTAGATAGCGATGATAAATAATGAAGATAAAATAAAAAAGGTTTTTTCATTGATAGGTCTTGCTATGAGAGCTGGAAAAGTTGTATCTGGAGATGATTCTACTTTGTTAGAACTTAAAAAGGGTAGAGTTAAACTTGTACTTATAGCAGAAGATGCATCAAATAATACACAAAAACTATTCAAAGATAAGTCATCATATAGAAAAATACCATATATAATCTGCTCAACTAAAAATGATATGGGCTTAGCAATGGGGAAATCTCCTAGAGCTGTGATTGGAATAAAAGATGATGGTTTTGCAGAAAGTATCAAGCGATTAATGGAAGTTTAAAATATAATAGGGGGTGATCTTGTGTCAAAAACAAGAGTATACCAGGTAGCAGAGAATTTAAATATATCTACAGAGAGTTTAATAGAAAAACTTGCTGAGTTAGATATAAACGTAGCAAAAGACGATGTTCTAGAAGGTGAAAATCTAGAGATCGCAATGGAATTATCTGATTTAGAAGAAGATAATGGAAATAAAATAGTAGTAGAAGGTGAAATTACAGTTAAGGATTTAACTGAAAGATTAGATAAACCTGCTTCAGAAATAATAATGAAGCTTATGAAAATGGGAACAATGGCAACAATAAATCAAGAGCTAAGTTTTGAAATAGCATCTTTAATTGTGAATGAATACGGATTTGAATTAGTTCAATCAGAAAGTGATGAGAAAGAAGCTCTGGAAATTGAAGAATTAATGCAAATCGAAGAAGATAAAGAAGAGGATTTAAAACCTAGACCACCAGTAGTGACTGTTATGGGTCACGTTGACCATGGTAAAACTTCTCTCCTTGATGCTATAAGAGAGTCAAATGTTATTTCAGCTGAAGCAGGTGGTATAACTCAACATATAGGTGCTTCTGAAGTTATGGTAAAAGAACAGAAGATTGTTTTCTTAGATACACCAGGACATGAGGCCTTTACTTCAATGAGAGCTAGAGGTGCTCAAGTTACAGATATAGCTATACTAGTTGTCGCAGCTGATGATGGTATAATGCCTCAAACTATAGAAGCAATAAACCATACAAAGGCAGCAGGTGTTCCTCTAATAGTAGCCATAAACAAAATTGATAAACCAGAAGCAAATCCTGATAAAGTTAAACAAGAACTGGCAGATCAAGGACTATTAGTTGAAGACTGGGGTGGAGATGTAATATCTGTACCAGTATCAGCTAAGAAGAGAGAAGGAATAGATACTCTATTGGAAATGGTTCTTTTAGTTGCTGAAGTTGAAGAATTAAGAGCTAATCCTGACAAGAGAGCAGTTGGTACAGTAATTGAAGCCGAGTTAGACAAAGGTAGAGGACCAGTTGCCACTGTGCTTGTACAAGGTGGAACTCTTCGTGTAGGAGATCCTATAGTTGCAGGTGCTACAAGTGGTAAAGTAAGAGCCATGATTAACTCTAAAGGTAAGAGAGTAAAAGTAGCTGGGCCATCTACAGCTGTTGAGATATTAGGTTTATCTGAAGTTCCACAAGGTGGAGATCAGTTTGTTGAAGTTCCAACTGACAAAATAGCTAGAAGTGTTGCAGATAGAAGAAAACAAATGCAGAGAGATGAACAAATGAAAGCTACTCAAAGATTGTCTCTTGATGCACTATTTGAGCAAATGAATGAAGGAAATGTAAAAGATCTTAATATAGTTATAAAAGCAGACGTACAAGGTTCTGTACAAGCAGTTAAGCAATCACTTGAAAAACTTTCTAACGAAGAAGTACAAGTAAGAGTAATACACAGTGGAGCAGGAGCAGTTACAGAGTCTGATGTATTACTAGCAGCTGCGTCAAACGCGATAATAATTGGATTTAATGTAAGACCAGTTCCAGGAGCAGAGTCATTAGCTAAAAAAGAAAATGTTGATGTAAGGACTTACACAATAATCTATAAGGCTATAGATGACATTAAGCAAGCTATGACTGGAATGTTAGATCCTGAATACGTTGATGAAGATACTGGAAAAGCTGAGATAAGAGAAATATACAAAATATCTGGAGTTGGAACAGTATGTGGATGTTATGTAATTGATGGTAAAATATTTAGAAACTGTAAAGTAAGAATAGTAAGAGATAGTATAATAATCCATGAAGGTGAGATCGCCGCACTTAAGAGATTTAAAGATGATGTTAAAGAAGTTAACACAGGATACGAATGTGGTATAAGTATTGTAAACTATAATGATCTTAAAGAAGGCGATATAATAGAGGCATATATAACTAAAGAAATACAAAGAAAATTATAATATAAAATATACCTAGTTATAGGCCAAATTTTTTATAAAGAAGGTTGAATAGCATGGCATCATACAATAGAACAGCTAGAATAGCTGAAGAAATAAAAAAAGTAGTAAGCACAATGTTGATAAGTGGAATAAAAGATCCACGTATAAATTCTATGGTAAGTGTAACAGACGTAGAAGTTACAAATGACCTAAGATATGCATACGTTTATGTTAGTATATTAGGGGGAGATCAAGAATCATCTCTTCAAGGATTAAAAAGCGCAGGTGGATTTACAAGAAGAGAAGTAGGAAAAAATATAAAACTAAGATACATTCCTGAAATAATATTTAAAATAGATGACTCTTTAGAGAGAGGAATGTATATGGAAGAGCTTATAAAAAGTGTGAACAAAAAAGGACCAAAAAACCCAGAGGTAGAAAATGATGATAAATAGTGTAGACAATATACTTAAATGCATAGAGGAAAATGAAGTTTTTCTTGTAACATCACACATCAGCCCAGATGGTGATAATTTGGGATCAACACTAGCTACCTATTTCGCTCTGAAAAGACTAGGCAAAAAAGTATTTTATGTGCTTGACGATACTATTCCGCTAAATATGAATTTTTTGGTTGATGGAGTAGAAAAACTTTCTTCACAGGATTTTAAGCAAACTGATTATGTAGTAGTATCTTTAGACTGTGGAGATAAAAATAGGATATGTATAGAAGAGACTTTAATAGAAGGTGCAAAAGTACTTATTACAATAGATCATCACGCAAGCAATAAAGGATATGGCGATATAAATTTTATAGATACAGAAGCCTCATCAACTTGTGAGCTTGTTTATAGACTTTTGAATAGATATAAAAAGTTAAATGGTATTAACCTTATAGATCAAAAAATAGCTACATCACTTTATACAGGGTTAGTTACTGATACAGGTAACTTCTCTTACACAAATGCTGATGAGGATAGTTTTGAGATAGCTAGAAATCTAATAATGATGGGTGCACAAAAAGATGAAATAATAATAAATGTATATCAAAGCAATTCTTTTAGTTACTATAAGTTACTAGGAGAAGCTTTAAATACATTAGAAGTTTTTGAATCACAAGTTGCTTGTATAACTCTAACTAATGAAATGCTAGATAGAAATGAAATCAGCTACAATGATGTTGATGGAATAACTACTTACACAAGGGATATAGATGGAATTAATATAGGCATTTTATTTAAACAGAGAAATGAATATGAAGTTAAAGTAAGTTTAAGATCTAAAAATGATACTGATGTTAGTAAAATTGCTCAAGTATTTGGCGGTGGCGGACATACCAAAGCTGCAGGGTGTACAATACTAGATACTATAGAAAACGCCAAAAAGAAAGTACTAGACGTAGTTTTAAATACATTACAAGGTGAGACTAATGGATAAAGTTATTAATATACTAAAACCAACTGGTATGACATCACATGATGTCGTAAGTGCAGTTAGAAAAATTCTAAACACCAAAAAGGTTGGCCATACGGGAACATTAGATCCAGACGCATCAGGTGTACTTCCTATATGCGTGGGTAAAGCAACTAAGGTAAGTGAATTTATACTAAATAAAGACAAAGAATACCTATGCGAGATGACTTTAGGAATAAGTACAGATACCTATGATTCATCTGGAACAATTTTAAATAGATCTAAAGATATATATTTTGATATAGATGATATTGAAAAAGCCTTCGATAAACAGAGGGGTGAAATTGAGCAATTTCCCCCAGTTTATTCGGCTTTAAAGGTTAATGGCAAGAGAATGTGTGACTTAGTAAGAAGTGGTAGGGAAGATGAAATTGTATTAAAATCTAGAAAAGTAAATATAAAAAATTTAGATATACTTAGATTTGAAAAGAACAAAGTTGTATTTAAAGTTGAATGTTCTAAGGGAACGTATGTTAGAAGTATATGCCATGATATAGGTGAAGAACTAGGTTGTGGAGCTCATATGTCGCTACTTATTAGGACTTCTTCTGGAATGTTTAAATTAGAAGATTCTATTACGCTTGAAGAATTAGATTCCAGATATAATGATGGAACGTTAGAAGAACATTTAAATAATGGAGATATAGATTTTGTTCTTAGAGAGTATAAATATATTCTTTTAAACGACAATGCTTTAAAGTACTACACAAATGGTGGAGCCATTGATGAGAGACGTTTTTTAAAATCTGATTACAGCAAAGAAGATGAATTTGTAAGGGTTTATGGCAAAGATGGTTTTTTAGGAATTGGAAAATTAACTAGAAGTAATAACATAACTACAGTTAAAAGTGTTAAAATGTTTGTGTAGACTATATTTTTGACGAGGAAATTTATATGGAAATAATTAAATCATTAGATAAAATTAAAGATATTACACACAGTGCTATAACTATTGGAAATTTTGATGGAGTACATAAAGGACATCAGGTTTTGATCAATAAAACTGTAAAAGCAGCTGAAGAAAACGGTATAAAGAGTGTTGTTTTTACTTTTGAAAATCATCCAGTAAACTTTTTTAAGCCAGGTACCGTAAAGAATATAATAAGCAATGAGGATAAACTCGAAGTTTTTGAGTCTATGGGGGTAGATGTAGCTGTAATAGTACCCTTTGACCAATATATGACTACAGTCGATCCCACTACATTTGTAGAGGATATTTTAGTAGACAAGCTTCACGCAAAGTTTATAATCATAGGACATGACTTTAGTTTCGCAAAAGAAAAAATGGGAAACTCTAAGTTTTTACAGAGTGTACAGAATAAATACAAATTTGATGTAGAGATTGTCGAGCCTGTTATGATTAGAGACAAAAGAATAAGCAGTACATTTATCAGAGGTCTTGTATCAAGCGGTCGAGTAGATGAAATCAAAGAGTATCTTGGCAGAAACTACAAAATGAGTGGAGAAGTTATACACTCAAAAAAGCTAGGAAGAACTATTGGATTTCCGACGGCAAATATTAGATTTGATAAAGCAATGCTCTCACCAAAGATTGGTATTTATGCTTCTAAAGTAAAGATAGAGGATGAGTTGTACTTTGGTGCAACTAATGTAGGGTTTAATCCTACTGTTAACGGACAAAGTTTATCAATTGAGTCCAATATAATAAATTTTGACAAAGAAATATACGGAAAAATAATTGAAGTTGAATTTTTGGAAAAGATAAGAGATGAAATAAAGTTTGATGATTTAGATGGTCTCAAAAAACAACTTACTAAAGACGTAGATTACGTTAAAAGAAACTATGTTTGCAAAATAAAATAAATTATGTTAGAATAGTTTAGGAAAATAACCATTACTCAGCATTTGAATACTCCAATCGATGCTTAGTATTTGGCGATTAATAAATAAATGGAGGGTTTACAAATGAACAAAGAAACAGTAATAAAAGAATATGCAAGAAAAGAAGGAGATACTGGATCTCCAGAAGTACAAATAGCGTTATTAACAGCTAGAATCAACGAATTAAATGAGCATTTAAAGATTCACAAAAAAGATCACCACTCAAGAAGAGGACTTCTTAAAATGGTTGGTAGAAGAAGAAACCTATTAGCGTATCTAAAAGAAAAAGATCTTGAGGGATACAGAGCATTAATAGCAAAATTAGGATTAAGAAAGTAATTTATTTCTATAATAAAGCAGGTATTCAGATACCTGCTTTTTTGTAATTTTTTATTGTAACAGGATATTTAATTTTACATAAAACTCTAGAATAACTTGACAAATACTGGCATTATTACATATTAATTTTTAAATTAAGTTTTAAACTCGAAAAAATAGTGTATATTTTAATTATTAACGAATAATTTCGAAAAATTAAGTACATATTCAAATTTAAAGAGGAAAGACAAAATTTATATAGAAATTTATTATATGAAGGAGGAGATTATTTTGAAGATAAAATTAGTTTGCGACAGTTTGTGTGATATACCACAGGAAATCATGGATAAAGAATACATTGAAATAGTTCCGCTTACTATAATAGTTGATGACAAAGAGTATAGAGAAGGCGTTGATATAAATAAACAGGAATTTTACGATTTAGTTAAGAGAATAAATGTTATACCTAAGACATCTCAAGCAACGTATATGGAATTTAAAGAAGTTTTTGACAAGTACGTACAAGAAGGATATGAAATTATATGTCTAACAGGTGCAGCAAAATCTTCAGGAACATTTCAAAGTGCTACACTAGCAAAGAACGATACTGATCAGGACAAAATTCATATTTTTGATACTAGAAATTTATCACTTGGGAGTGGTCAATACGTAATTAAAGCTTGCGAACTAATAGAGAGTGGGATGGAAGTAAATGACATAATGTCAGAGCTTGATAATTTATATAGCAGTGTAAGACTAATATTTATGCCTTATACTCTGAACTTCTTAAAACAGAGTGGTAGAGTTCCAATGACAACGGCCATAGTCGGAAATATGTTAAATATAAAACCTATATTTTTATTTGATGATGGGGATGCTAAACTTATAAATAAAGTTAGAGGAACAAAACACATGGTAACAAAACTTGTAGATATGATATTGGAATTAACTGAAGGAAAAAATATAGAAGATATGATATTTACCATAGGTTGTGGAGATAATATAGATGACCTAGCAAAACTAGAGGAAGAAATAAAAACGAGAATAAAATGTAGAAGACTTTTGTTTACAAGAGGTGGAGTTGCAATTTGTTCTCATACTGGTCCTGATATACTTGCGATAAGTTGCTCTAATTAAGTGTTTAATTGATACACAAGTATATTTATATTGTTTAATTATACTATTTTTGATAATATATTACTTAGGACTATGAACGTGTTTTTTATATAAGAGGAGGACAAGCATTAATGTTTGAACATAAGATTTTTAAAATGGATTTCGCAGGAAGAGAACTTTCTGTAGAAATAGGTAAGATATGTGAATTGGCTAGCGGTAACTGTATCGTTAGATATGGTGACAGTATGGTTATGGTTAATGCCAGCAAATCACAAAAACCAAGAGCTGGTATAGACTTTTTCCCATTAAGTGTGGATTTCGAAGAGAAATTATACTCTGTAGGTAAAATACCAGGAGGATTCTTAAAGAGAGAAGGGAAGCCTTCTGAAAAAGCTATACTTACATCTAGATTGATAGATAGACCGATAAGACCGTTATTCCCAGATGGGTTTAGAAACGACGTACAAGTAGTAGCTACAGTTTTATCTGTGGATCAAGATTGTACACCTGATATAATGGCCATGATAGGTTCATCAATATCACTATCAATCTCTGAGATACCATTTAATGGTCCTACAGGATCGGTTTGTATAGGGCTTGTTGATGGAGCTTTTGTAGTTAATCCTAATGTAGAGCAAAGAGAAAAAAGCAGTCTACACTTAGTTGTATCTGGTACAAAAGACGCAATAATGATGGTTGAAGCTGGTGCTGATGAAGTTCCAGACGATGTGATGTTAGAAGCTATACTATTTGCACACACTGAGATTAAAAAAGTTGTTGAGTTTATAGAAGGTATAGTAGAAGAAGTTGGGAAAGAAAAACTAGACATAGAATTACATTGTGTAAATGAAGACATAGATAAACTTGTAAGAAACTTTGCAACTGATAAGATGAGTTCAGCAGTCAAAACAGTTGAGAAGATGGAAAGACAAGAAAATATGGATTCAGTTAAAGAAGAAACTCTAGGTCATTTTGCTGAAATAATAGAAGACTTTGAAGATGTTCAAAGCGACATAGAAGAAGTATTACAAAAAATTATAAAAGAAGAAGTAAGAAAGTCTATAGTACATGATAATATTAGACCAGACAACAGAAAACCTGATGAGATAAGACCGATATGGTCAGAAATTGGAATGGTTCCAAGAACTCATGGTTCAGCTATATTTACAAGAGGACAAACTCAAGTACTTAATATAGCTACCCTAGGTGCATTAGGTGATGTTCAAAAACTTGATGGACTTGATGAAGAAGAGAACAAAAGATATATGCATCACTACAATTTCCCAGCTTACAGTGTAGGTGAAGCTAGACCTTCAAGAGGTCCAGGTAGAAGAGAAATTGGCCATGGTGCTTTAGCAGAAAGAGCATTAGTTCCAGTTATTCCTTCTAAAGAAGAGTTCCCATATGCTATAAGACTAGTATCAGAGGTACTTAGTTCAAATGGATCTACTTCTCAAGCAAGTGTTTGTGGATCTACTTTATCACTTCTTGACGCTGGTGTACCTATAAAAGATATGGTTGCTGGTATAGCTATGGGTCTTATAGAGCAAGATGGAAAAATAGCAGTACTTTCTGATATACAAGGTATGGAAGACCACTTAGGTGATATGGACTTTAAGGTTGCAGGTACAGAGCATGGTGTTACTGCAATACAAATGGATATAAAAATCGATGGTATAGATGAAGACATACTAAAAAGAGCTTTAAAACAAGCTAAAGAAGGTAGAATTCATATACTAAACGAAATGAGAAAGACAATATCATCTCCAAGACCAGAATTATCTCCTTATGCTCCTAAGATAGTTAAAATGATGATTGATCCAGATAAGATTAGAGATGTAATAGGACCTGGTGGAAAAGTTATTACTAAGATAATAGATGAAACTGGAGTTAAAATAGATATAGAGCAAACTGGTGAAGTATTTATTTCTGGCACAGATCCTCAAATGATTGCAAAAGCTCAAGGTTTAATCAATGATATAGTTGTTGAGCCTGAGGTTGGAGAAGTTTATAAAGGAAAAGTGAGTAGAATTATGAATTTTGGTGCATTTATAGAGATACTTCCTGGAAAAGAAGGATTACTTCATATATCTCATATATCTCACGAAAGAGTCGCTAAAGTTGAAGATGTGTTAAATATTGGTGACGAAGTAGAAGTTAAGGTTACTGAAATAGATGAAAAAGGAAGAGTAAATTTATCTAGAAAAGTATTATTACCTAAACCTCAAAAATAATAATTTTAAAATTTAAAAATAGATTTAAAGTTTAGGCATAAAAAAGCTGATTAGTATTTGCAACTGGCTAAAATTATTTTTAGTCAGTTACAATACATGATTCAGCTATTTTTTATGCCTTTTTTCTTAAATATTATTGTGGCTTATAAAAGTACTTTTAAAATGTATTTATAAATATAAAAGAGTAACTAGATTTTTAGTTATTTTTTATTTTGATAAAAATATTTAATCTAAAACAGATATTAATTAAGATATAATATACATGAGTGTTAAACAAGGAGGTAATCAGTTTGAAATCTATATTACTACTAGAAGATGATGAAAATTTAAATAGAGGAATTAGCTTGAGATTAGAAAAGGAAGGTTACAAAGTTCACTCTAATTTTGGAGTCAGAGAAGCAATTGAGTGTTTTAATAGTCAAGATATTGATTTGATAATAAGCGATATAACATTGGGAGATGGAAATGGAATAGATTTTTGTAGAGATATCAGAAAGCAGAGCGATGTTTATATAATTTTTTTAACTGCCTTAAATCAAGAGATAGACATAGTAAATGGGTACGACATTGGTGGAGACGATTATATTACAAAACCGTTTAGTTTAATGGTATTAATGTCTAAAGTAAATGCACTTATGAGGAGAATAGATTCACCAGAGAAGTTAAACATAGTTTCGGAGGATATAAGAGTATCATACAAAGATATGAAAGTTTTCAGAAATGATGATGAAATACAACTAAGCAAGACTGAACTACAGCTTCTTATTTACCTTATGGAAAATGCAAAACAGATAGTTTCAAAAGAACTAATTTTATCACATGTTTGGGATAATGAAGGTCTATATGTAGACGACAACACTGTTTCTGTAAATATAAGTAGGCTTAGAAATAAAATAGGAGCTGACAACATTCAAAACGTGAGAGGAATGGGTTATATATGGGTAAAGGGAAGTACAAAAGAGTAGGTATAATCATATTACTATTATTTATAGTTTTATTATTTAATTGTTTGATATTATATAAATTAAATAGCGTAATTCAAACAGAAGATAACAGAAGAATTGGGGTTTTAATTAAAAAACATCCAGAGATTGAAAAAGACTTAATTGAGACATTCGAGGGTAAAAGTGCTTATACAAATCAAAATGATATAAAATCCGGTAAAGATTTAGAAAATAAATATGGTTATACAATTAAGAATAGAAAAAGCACAGAGCTTATAAAAACTTACATTGGGTTTATGGCAACAATCATTGTGATTTTGGGGACAATTGCAATTATATTAGATAAATATATTCATGGAAGAGAAAATCGAAAAAAAATTGTAAATAACGAAGAGATTATAAAGTGTATAAAAAATTATAAAGATAATAAATACATATATAAATTTAGAGATCAAGAAGATAAGACTGAATATGATCAATATTATACTAAAATAAAAAAAGAACTGACTGAACTTGGTAGTAAATTGAATATATTAAGAGAACAAATGATATCGGAAGAACAAGATACCAAAGAGATGGTTACAGATATTTCACATCAATTAAAAAATCCGCTTGCGTCTCTAAAAATGAGTTACGAAATAGCAGATATAAAAAGTTTTTCTGAAGATGAAAGAAATGGATTTTTATTAAAAGGATTTGATGAAGTAAAAAAATTAGAAGGTCTGTTAGATGCTCTTATTAATGTATCTAGGCTAGAAGCAAATATGATAGATATAAAACCAGTATCAGCAAGCATAAAATCGACTCTTATTGATTCAGTAAGTACAATGTTCATGAAAGCTTTCGATAAAAATATTGAAATTATCACTGAAGAATTTGAAGATATAGAGATTCAGCATGATCCAAAATGGACGAGAGAGGCGTTTATTAATATTTTAGACAATGCCGTAAAGTACTCAACAAGTGGTACAAGTATCAAAATTAGAGTACAAGCTTTAGTAACTTATCTAAATATTGAAATTGAAGACGAAGGTATGGGAATAAATAAGTCCGAGTTTACTAATATATTTAAAAGATTCTATAGGGGTAAATCAAAAGAAATTTTAAATGCAGAAGGTTCTGGTGTAGGTCTGTATTTAACGAGAAGGATATTAGAAGAACAAGGTGGGAGTATCAGGGTTAAAGAATCACTTTCTGGCGGTAGTGTATTTCAGATGATTTTACCTAAAGAGCAATTAGAATAGGATACTAAAAATAAATTTATTAGATAACAGCATTAGTAATTAATTTATAAAGCGAAAAAAGAAATCTTACAAAACTGTAGACTTACTGAAAGCCTCCTGTAAGAATTCCTTAGTAAACTAAAATATATAAAAGGACTGAAGGGGGAATATATATGGGTGGTATATTAGAAGCAAGAGATTTAGCAAAACATTATGGATCTGGTGAGAGTTTAGTAAAAGCTATAGATGGCACAAACCTAATAGTGAAAGAAGGTGAATTTATAGCTATTGTTGGTAGATCTGGATCTGGGAAAAGTACACTTCTTCATATGATTGGAGGACTCGATAGACCAGATACAGGTAAGGTATTTATCGCAGGAGAAGATATTTATAAATTAAAAGATGAAAAACTTGCAGTGTTTAGAAGAAGAGGGATAGGTTTTATTTTTCAAAGTTATAACCTAATACCATCGCTTAATGTTTGGGAGAATATTGTTCTTCCGATTGGTCTTGATGGAAATAAAGTCGATGAAAATTTTGTGATGGAGATCATAAGAAGTGTCGGTATGGAAGATAAACTAAAAGCACTTCCAAATACTTTATCTGGTGGTCAGCAGCAAAGAGTAGCAATTGCCAGAGCTTTGGCTTCTAAACCAGCTATAATACTTGCAGATGAACCTACAGGTAATCTAGATTCTAAGACTGAAATGGAAGTTATAACACTCTTAAAATCTTGTGTTACTAAGTATGGCCAAACTTTAGTACTTATTACTCATGATGAGAGCATAGCTCAGATGTCAGATAGGATTGTAGTGATAGAAGATGGTAAGGTGGTGAGTGCATGAAGACAGTAACTAAAACAGCGCTTGCTAATTTAAAGCAGAATAAAGGACGTAATATACTTTCTGGAATTGCTATAGCACTTACAACAATTCTTTTGCTTTCGACTATGACGTTTGGACTTGGCATGGTTAGACTTCAAGCAGCAGCAGTAAATAAGTTATATCCAACATGGCATATAATGTACAGAGATATGCCAGAGCACAAAGTGGATACATTAAAAAATCATGTTAACATAGAAACCTTAGGTAAAAGAATAGATGTTGGAGAAGTCTTTTTAAAAGACAGTAATGTTATATTTCTAAATATAGATAAAAACACTGAGACGTTAAATAAAGTAAAGCTTAAATCTGGTAAAATGCCAACAGATAAAAATGAAATTGTTGTTACTGAGGGGCTAATAAAAAAATTAGGTAATAATGTAAACGTTGGGGATACAGTATCTATTCCTTATCAAGTATATGAAAAAGACGGTCTTGGACTTGAGAAACAAGGTAAGTTTAAAATATCAGGAATAGAAAAAAATGAAAATGAAAAAACAGATGAGAAAATGTTTGTAGCTTATACATCGGATGCCTTTGTTAAAGAGAATATACCACTAAATCAGCGAAATTATAGGGTTATGTTTAGGATAGCAGATGCAGATAAAATGACAACAGAAAACATCGAAACACTTGCAAAGGAGATAGCAGGGAATTTTGGGGTTAAAGATGGAGATGTAGTTATAAACTCTGAGTATCTTTGGGCAAACTATGTAGATCCCGCAATGTACTCTGGTATAGCAATAATAACTTTAGTTATTGTAGCTGCTGGTATTTTAACTATATATAGCATCCATTATGTATCTAATATTCAAAAGATACAGGAGTTTGGCAAGCTTAAAGCTTTAGGAGCTACAAAAAAACAGATTAAAAATATAATACTGAAAGAAGGACTCTTAGTTACGTGTTTTGCTGTACCTATTGGTCTGATAGTCGGTTATATAATAAGTAATGTGTTTTTTAAATACTTTGTTACTTCAGTAAGTACAGAGAATGCTCTAAGCAAAATTATGATTAAGATTATAAATGATGGATCGATATCTCTATTCAATATATATATATTGCTGTTAACAGTAATTGTAACTTTTATAACTGTATATATATCACTTATAAAACCTATGATTACAGCAGGAAAGATATCTCCAGTAGAGGCTATGAGGTATGGTGGCGATGAAAAGACAAAAGCTAAGATAAGAAAAGGTACAAAAGAAATAACTATAGGTAGTTTGACCAAAGCAAATTTATCACGAAACAAAAAGAGAACTATTATAACTGTATTTACATTAGGAGCAACCGGGATACTTTTCATGGTAGTAATGACTGTGTTATCTTGTGCGAATCCAAAGCAAATGGCGAGAGAAGAGATTTTGTTTGATCACAGTATACAAATAGAATCTTCAAATAACGATAAAATGCGACCAGAGTTAAGTTGGGATAATATACAAAAAAATAATCCGCTAAATGAAGAATTCGAAAAACAAATTCTAGATATAGATGGTGTTAAAGAGATAAAAAAGACAAAATCGTTAGATGCGACACTGGATGATTTTAAAGAAGATGGAAAGAATTATCAAGTTTCTGTAGTAGGGTACGAAGATAGTTTTGCGAAACAATTTGAAAAGAATCAAGTTGAAGGTAAGATTAAATATGAAGATCTAAAAAATGGCGATACTATAATGCTGTCAAATCGGTTAACAAAATGGTTTCCGGATATTAAAGTTGGAGATATGCTAAACCTTACAGTCTCTATAGATGGAAAAAAAGTAAAGAAAGCTTTTAAAGTTGGCTCGTTAGTTGATTTATCATTTGCTTATCCTGGAAGCATTGTAATTCCGAGTTCAGTTATAGATAATATGGCTGATAATAATATTACAAATAGTTATGAGATTATAGCTGAAAAAGGTAAGAGTAAATCTATCGAAAATAGATTAAAATCTTTGGTTAAAGATCAAGAGGTGCTAAGATACACTGGATATAATGAAAAAGTAGAATTATGGGAAAATACAATAGCAATTATGTCAAAAGTATGTTATGCGTTTATGATTATAATTGCTGGTGTAGGTGTAATGAATCTGATTAATACTATGATTAACAGTGTGTATACTAGAAGACGTGAGCTTGGAATAATGCAAGCTATTGGTCTTTCAGATAAACAACTTTTAAAAATGTTTCAGATGGAAGGTATGTTTTATACAGTTGGAACTTTGGTAATTACATTGGGTCTAGGTAATATTGCAGGTTATGCAATGTTTTTATATGCAAAAGAAAATCATATTCTTAATATAAAAATTTATAATTATCCTTTGATTCCTACATTAATACTTATAATAACTGTAATACTAATACAATTTATGCTTACATATGCCATCAGTAGAAATTTTAAAAAGCAGAGTTTGATAGATAGAGTGAGATTCTCTGAATAAAATATTCAAAATTAATTTATGAATACTTATATATTCGATTAGTTAATACAAATACCCTATATAATAGATAGAATACTATTTATCTATTATATAGGGCTTTTTTTAAAAAGTTCAAAACGAGTAAAATATAACAAAATATAATAAAACATAACAAAACATGACGAAAAACTTAGACATCGTTTTCACATTATGGTATACTAAAAATGCATTTATATCAAATTTAAGGGGGATTTAATATGTTAAAAAAGATTACAGCAATAGCTTTATCTGTATTTTTATCTGTGGGAGCTACTGCATGTAGTTCAAATAAGAATAATGAAAGTGACAAGCAAAAAACTGATTCATTTATTCAAAAAGATGCTGATGCAAAAGATAATGAAAAGCAAGAGACACTTTTTGTATATTCTGGAGCAGGGCTTAAAAAGCCAATGGATGAAATAGCCCAAAAATTTGGGAAGGAAAATAATGTGAAAATTGAATGTTGATGCTACTGTAGCAACAAAAGATTCAGTATTCGGAAATGAAGATGTTGAAGTAATAGAAATAGATCCTAATAAAAACATTGACCAAATTATCTCAGGCGGAACAGTTACATACAGTGAGAAGAAAGACTTAGCTCAGAAACTTATCGATTATATAGCTTCTAATGAAGGCAAACAAATTTTCAAAAAATATGGTTTCGAACCAGTTAAGTAGTGAGTAAATTTTGAAGAATAAATTTTTTAATATAATTTTAACTGGATTTTTTATAATAGTTTTATTATTTATTGTATCACCACTAGCAATGCTTATAATAAGAGGTTTAAGTTATGTACCAGTATGTTTAAAGTCAGAGGAAGTACAGTTTGCAATAGTTTTGAGTATGAAAACTTCTTTTATATCTACATTAATTTGTTTAATGTTAGCATTGCCAACATCGTATTTTTTACATATTAAAGATATTCCATTTAAAAAGTTAATAGTTCAGATCATAAATTTACCTATGTCGCTTCCGCACTTGGTTTCTGGTATAGCTTTATTATTGCTATTTGGAAAAATGGGAATAGGAAATGAAATTTATAAACTATTTAAGCTAGACTTTATATTTACCAAACAAGGGATAATTCTAGCTCAAGTATTTGTTAATTTACCTCTAACAGTAAAAATTTTAAATACCGCGCTTTGTGAGAGTAATGATAAAATGGTGTTTGTAGCTCGCACTTTGGGATGTAATAGCTGGCAGGCATTTAAATACATAACTCTTCCTAACTTGAGAATGGGAGTAATATCTGCAACAGTAATGACTTGGTCTAGAGCTCTTGGTGAATTTGGAGCAGTTGCTATGATTGCTGGATCAACGCGTATGAAAACTGAAATTATCCCGACATCTATTTATCTAAATATGTCAACTGGAGATGTTGATTTAGCAGTTGGAATTGCAGTTATTCTGATTATTATATCTCTAAGTTGTATGACAGTTTTTGAAGTATTATTTAATAGGGGGGTTGAAGAAAAATGTTAAAAATTGAAAATTTGTCACTGAATCTCCCTTTATTTAAGCTTGATAATATTAATTTAAGTATTGAAGACCATGAATATTTTGTGCTTTTAGGGTCTAGTGGATCGGGGAAAACTCTTTTTCTAGAAAGTTTAGCAGGAAGATACAAAAACTCAAAAGGAAAAATTATTTACAATAATTTAAATGTTACTAACTTAGAGCCCGAGAATAGAAATATAGGATTTGTATATCAAAACTTTGAACTATTTCCTAATTTAAGCGTTGAAGAGAATATAAAGTTTCCACTTAAACTTAGAAATATAAAAGAAAATACTCAGAATGAAAAAGTAAGTAAATTATTAGATTTACTAAAAATCTCAGACCTTAGAAAAAGAAGCATCAAAAACTTAAGTGGTGGTGAGAAACAGCGGGTTGCATTTGCAAGGGCATTAATATTTGAACCAGATATTCTTTTACTAGATGAACCAATGAGCTCTCTAGATTATATTACTAAAAAACATGTAAGTATTATACTTAAAAAATTATATACAGAGTACAAACCAATAGTA
Source organism: Metaclostridioides mangenotii (assembly GCF_018917235.1). Lineage (GTDB taxonomy): Bacteria > Bacillota > Clostridia > Peptostreptococcales > Peptostreptococcaceae > Metaclostridioides. The sequence continues at coordinate 386,196 of NZ_JAHLOF010000001.1, read as the reverse complement.
ATTCATGTGACCCACGATATATCTGAAGCTATATATTTTGCTGATAGTATTGGCATAATGAAAAATGGAAAAATAGAGAATGTATTTAAAATAGACGATGATATCAAACAGAAGGGGGAGGCATTTTTTTATGAATATATTTGATACACTTAAAGATTATCTCAGCAAAGAATCTGAGGAGCATAATTTAGACCTAGACAAGGTAAGCATAGTATCTAAATCATTGTCTCCAACAGAAGCAATAGGAGATACATGGCGAAAAGATTATCCAATACTAATAGGTAAAGAAATAATGCTAGAAGCAGATTTCAAAGGTGCAAAAGGACAAGCATTTACTTCGACACCTACGATGTTTGAAGGTTCTTTAAAAGAAGTACTTTCTTTTGATCTAAATGAAAATCCTTATAACCTAAGCCTTTTTATAGCATCTCTAAATGCTGTTATGAGGCATTTAGATAAAACAGATAGAACTATTCACTGTAAAAACAATGAACCTGAAGAATGTGCAAAGAATTTCCCAATCTTTATAAAAAGTAAATTTGAAAATCCTAGAGTAGCTATAGTTGGATATCAGCCAGCTATAATTGACAATATGAAGAATTTTTTCAAGACAAGGGTGTTGGATTTAAACCCAGACTTTGTGGGGACTATACAATATGATGTTAAAATTTGAGGATGGAATAAAAGACTATAAAGATGTTGTAGAATGGGCAGATGTGATAATTTGTACGGGTAGCACATTATGTAACCACTCTATCGTAAATTTTTTATTTTTAGAAAAACCAGTTTATTTTTATGGAACTACAATTGCAGGCGCATCTGAAATACTTGGATTGGATAGACTTTGTTTCTGTAGCAAATAGTATATGAAGGCAATAATTTTTTCAATAAATTTTTAGAATAAAGCATAATAAGACTCGATAAATAACTGTAATAATCAACGCCAGAGAGTAAGGATTCTCTGGCATTGATTATTACAGTTTTTACATTATTTACAATTCAAATATAAAATAATATAATACAAATAAGCATTATGCATTTGTATGTGAGCGGGATACAAAAGAAAAAATAAAGCGTTAATCGCAGAAACAAGCTGTGAAACAATAAAAGCTCGGATAGCATGTCTAAAGATACAAATAAAGTATGCATTTGTATTGGATATGTTTTCTGAGTTTTTTACAATATAAAATATTTATGTTTGTATGCATTTTATAATTAGTCAATGTAGCAAATCATATCATAAAAACACTTGTCTATTAATAGTATTAAATAGGAAATAAATTTGTCCATAGATAGGAGGAGTATTTATGATGATGGTAGTGCTCACAAAGAAGAAGCTAAAAAAAATTTTAGCAATTATCTTAGTAGTGATTTTGGCCATATCAGGTGTTGTTTTTTTGTTTAACAAAGACGGGAAATCTGTTTTTAGACTTTTAGATCCAAATACACCATATGAAAGGGGGAATAAGAAAGATAGTGGATATGTTGCACTTACGTGCAATATAGACTTAGGTTGGGAGACTGAGTACATAGAAGGTATAATGGAGGCTCTTAAAAAAGAAGATGTAAAGATTACTTTTAATGTTACAGGAAAGTGGGCGGAAAAAAATAAAGATGAGCTCCTTAAAATTAAAAAAGCTGGACATGAGATAGGAAATCATGGATATGAACATTTAAATTACTCTACATTATCGTATGATAATAATCTGAAGCAAATAAGCACTTCTAAAAAAATTATAGAGGATATTATAGGTGAAAAAACTAAGTTTTTCCAAGCACCAGCAGGTTCTTTTGGAGATGATACCGTAAAAGCGGCTAAAAAGCTAGGTTATATACCTTTTAAGTGGGATGCGGACACAATTGACTGGAAGTATAGAGAACAACCAGATATAATAGTAGATAGAATAAAAGGTAAGGATCTCAAAGATGGAAGTATAATACTTATGCATCCAACAAAGGCGACTACTGAATGTATAGGTGATATAATTAAAATAGTTAAAGATAAAGGACTTAAACCGGGAAGACTTAGTGATGTTTTTAAAATTGAGTCTTAAATAAAATAAAACTAAGAAAATTTACAGCGAAGTGATATTTATAAAACTCTATGTATTTTTTGGCTAGATTATAAATTTTGGAGGAATGTAGTGTATAAAGTAAAGACATTAAAAAATGGGCTAACAATAATAGGAGAGGAAATACCATATTTGAGATCTGTTAGTATGGGAGTATGGGTTAATGTGGGATCTCGTATGGAAAGTTCTTCGACCAGTGGGACATCTCATTTTATAGAACATATATTATTTAAGGGAACAAAAAATAGAACAGCAAAAGAGCTGGTTAGCGAAATAGATAATATAGGTGGGCAAATTAACGCCTTTACCAGTAAGGAGTGTACATGTTTCTATGTAAAACTACTAGATGAACATATAGACCTAGGTCTAGATATTTTAAGTGACATGATATTAAATTCTACTTTTGACAAAGAAGAAATTAAAAAAGAAAGATCTATAATTATTGAAGAACTCAAAATGTATGAAGATTCACCTGATGATTTATCCTACGATCTGTTAATCGAAAATATATACAAAGATCATAGTTTAGGAATGAATATAATAGGTACTGAAGATTCTTTAAATAACATGACACGAGAATCAATACTTGAGTACTTCAATAAATACTATGTGCCAAATAATACTGTAATTTCTATATCTGGTAACTTTGATTTTGATAAGATTGTTTTAGATATACAAGAAAAATTTATTGATTGGGAAAAAAAGGATTTAGAGATAGAATTTACTAAAGCTCATTTTAATCCTTGTTTTGTTACAAAGAATAAAGATACGGAGCAAGTAAATCTTTCTCTTTGCTTAAAAGGAATTCCGATGGAAGATGATGAAGGCAGTTATGCAATATCAGTTGTAAACAATATATTTGGCTCAAGCATTAGTTCGAGACTTTTTCAGAAGATTAGAGAAGATAGAGGGTTAGTTTATTCAATCTATTCATCTCAAACTCTTTACAGAAGGTGTGGGGAATTAGGAATTTTTTCAAGCATGAGTAAAGAAAATGTGGGTGAAGTATACAAACTTATACTGGCAGAAATTGAGGATTTAAAAACAAATTATATCACTGAAGAAGAACTTGAATTCAGCAAAGAACAGCTGAAGGGAAGCTATATATTGGATTTAGAGAGTACAAGTAGTCGAATGATGATGATAGGGAGATCTATGCTCCTTAATAAAAAAGTAAAAACTACAGATGAAATACTAGATAGTATTAATAGAGTCAACTTAACTACAGTCAAAAATGTCATAGATAGAGTCTTTGACGTAGCAAACAAAGGAATTTGTTTAGTTGGAAGAGATGTGGAAGAGATTGACTGCTTAGATGAAATTTAAAGATAATCTGTGGAGGGGTATTTATGAACTTATCTGAAATAGCAGGTAAAGAGATAGTTAACTTGGTAACTGGAGAGAGATTAGGTATAATAGGAGAGTGTGATCTGATTTTAGATGAGACAACAGGGAGCATTTTAGCTCTATTAATACCTCAAGAAAGAGGATTTTTTAGTAGAAGAAGAAATGACTTATTTCTTGAAGTGCCGTGGAGAAATGTTAAAAAAATCGGAAACGACATGATTATTATAGAACACGAAGGTCATATTTAGGAGGACAATATGGGAATTTTGGTGCAGAAATTTGGTGGGACATCAGTTGAATCGTATGAAAAAATGGCAAAGATTTGCGATATAGTAAAAACACAAAAAGATAAAGGGCTTGATTTGGTACTAGTTGTATCAGCTATGGGGAGAAAAGGTGCTCCATATGCAACTGATACACTTATAAGTCTTTGTAATGAGATTAATCCAAACCCTTCAAAAAGAGAAATGGATATTATAATGTCTTGTGGCGAAATGATATCTGGTACAATACTTGTAAATATGCTTATTGGCAAGGGAATAAATGCTGAGTTTTTAACTGGACAACAGGCCGGTATTTTGACTACAGATATTTATTCAGATGCTAGAATAAAATACATTAATCCTAGTAGGATAAAACAAGCTCTAAAACAAAATAAAGTTGTTGTTATAGCAGGATTCCAAGGTGTGACGGATGAAGGTGAAATTACTACACTTGGTAGAGGTGGAAGTGATACATCAGCGGTTGCAATAGGAAAAGCATTAGAATGTGATACAGTAGAAATTTACACAGATGTGGATGGTATAATGACTGCAGATCCTAGAATAGAGCCAGAAGCTAAGATATTAGATTTTATAGATTATGAAGAAGTATTCCAAATGGCGGACAAAGGTGCTAAAGTAATACATCCAAGAGCAGTTCAGCTGGCGAAGAGTGGTAATATAACATTAGCAATAAAAAACGCAATGAATCCAACATACAAAGGTACTAAGATTGGATATATGGTTAGCTACACTTCTGATGTGGATGCTTATGAAGAAGAGAATGAACTTAAAGTAGCTGTTGCTCATAAAGACAATATAGCACAAGTAAAGATAAAGACTGAAGAAGAAAAATTTACAGAAGTTATGGATGAGATTGTAAATAAAAATATAAGTATTGATATGATAAATTTCTTTATAAAGGAGAAGACTTTTGTTATTGATGAAGTAAATATAGAAGAATTAAAAGTTGTACTAGATAGTTTTGATCTTGATTATAAGATTTTAAGAGATTGCGCTAAAGTAACTCTTATAGGATCTAAGATAGTTGCAGTACCTGGTATAATGTCTAAAATAGTAAGAGGTTTATCAAAAGATGGAATTTCATTACTTCAGACATCTGATTCACATATGACAATTTCATGTTTGGTGCATAGAGATGATATGAAAAGGGCAGTACACGCTATTCACCATGAGTTTTATATAAAATAAACAAAATGCTCCTATAAGTAGATATATTTAACGATTTTGGTAAAACTAAGTTAAAATATTTATTTGATAGGAGCATTTGTTATGGAGAATTATAAAAATAATTTTAACGAAGATGAATCCGGAGATACTTCAGTAGATGAAAGTTTGGATAATGTAAAAGAACTTGGGAGGCCAAATGATTTGCCAGAAACTAGTAAAGATATTGAATGCATTACAATTATCGGTGAGATAGAAGGGCACTATATGAATAATCCTCAAAAAAAGGCGACGAAATATGAACATCTAATACCACTTCTTTACGCAATTGAAGAAAGTCAAGATACAAAAGGAGTTCTTGTAATTTTAAATACAATGGGTGGAGATATTGAGGCAGGACTTGCACTTGCGGAATTAATTAACAGTCTATCAAAAAAAGTCGTATCTTTAGTGCTGGGAGGAAGTCATAGTATTGGGGTACCATTGGCGACTGCAGGAGATTATTCTTTTATAGCTCCAACAGCAACTATGGTAATTCACCCAGTAAGAACTACAGGATTGGTAATTGGCGTTAATGAAACATTTGAATATTTTAAAAAGATGCAAGAGAGGATTACACAGTTTATCACTAGAACCTCAAGTATTAAGAAAAAGGATGTAGAAAAATTAATGCATTCTAGAGATGAGTTAGTAAGTGATGTTGGTAGTGTACTTATCGGTAAAGAGGCAGTTGAGTACGGTCTTATCAATGAAGTTGGAGGACTTAAAGATGCTATAAATAAACTAAGAGAGTTGATTGAAGAAGATGAGGATAAAGATTACTAAATTGTTACGAAATCAAATAAGTTTGTTTATTTTAGATACTTTATGCTATAATTATGTAAGCAAAACAGAGGTGTTAGTGTTTAGACATTAGCACTTTTTGTTTTTAAGCCTTTAACATGTAAAATGGGGAGTGATTTTTTATGGCCACTAACACTAAAAAGAAGAAAAAGAAAAAAAAGAAGGGCAGTAAGTTAGGCTTTAACTCTGAATACCATAATCTAATTACAATATTTATAGGGATTTTTCTTTTATATAGTTTAAATTCTAATACAAATGGATGGCTTCCATCAGTGATGCAGGGTTTATTTAAAGGTCTATTTGGTGGACTTTCTATAGTTATTCCATTTTTATTTATCCTGACTGGGATTTTAGGATTTTTTGATGGTAACGAATACATATACAGATTTAGAAAGACGAAATTATACTATATAGCAATACTGTTTATATTTGTATTTTATGGTTTATTAAATGTCCGTAGTCTACCAGTGGATAGCCCGCTAAAAGCTAATATGATAAGTGATGTTATGGATATGGGAGTAAAGGGTACTGGTTGTGGGCTTATTTCAACTACAATATCCTTTTATATGACTAAAGTATTTGGAGTATTTGGAGCATGGCTTATAAGTTTATTTGCGCTGATAATATCAGCATTATTTATTTTTAATATATCAATAAAAGATATGATAAATGGACTAAAGATAATGTCAAAGGATCCAGAAGCTAGCAAAATGAGTTTTAAGGAAAAGATGTCAAATATGAAAAAATCTGCTGTAAATATTATGACAGATGAAGTTGACGAAGCTACAATGCCTGAAAAAACAGGATTTTTCAAGAAGATGTTCTCTAAAAACAAGGATAAAGATGAGCCAATTATAAATGATAGTAATGTAACAGATTCAGATGGCTTAGATGATGTAGATGATAAAACTATAAAAATAGTTGGATTTAATAAGGCTGAAGACGAATACCTTGAAATATTAGAAGGTACTTCTAGTATGCCGGAGTTAGATGTGCTTAAAGAGCTACAAAAGGCTGGAGACAAACCTCAGAGCACTGATGAAAAAACTAATGCGTTTACTACGAATTCAAACAATAAAAAGACTAATGCAGCTGATATCAATATCTTAGATGCTACTCAACCTATGGGTATTGCTAAAACTAACTATGATAACTATAAAAAACCTAGCATAGACCTACTAAACAAGGCTCCTAAGAAAGCTGATGAAAATGGTAAAAAGAGAGTATTAAAAAACGCAGCTCTTTTAGAAAAGACTCTTGCTGATTTCGGAGTTGAAGCTAAAATTAATCAAGTTACTGTTGGACCTACAATAACTAGATATGAGATACAGCCAAGTCCAGGAGTAAAAGTTAGTAAAATAGTTAATCTAACTGATGATATAGCTCTAAGTTTAGCTGCAAAGAGTATAAGGATTGAAGCTCCTATACCAGGTAAGAGCGCAATAGGGATAGAGGTTCCTAATGAAGAGGCTCAAATGGTAACTGCTAGAGAAATATTAGAAAGTGATGAGTTTAATAACTTTAACTCTCCGTTAGCGATGGGACTAGGCAAAGACGTAGCTGGTAATATAATAATAGGGGATATAGGCAAGATGCCTCACCTTTTAATAGCAGGATCTACTGGATCAGGTAAAAGTGTGTGTGTAAATACGCTAATAAGTAGTATACTTTATAAAGCCAATCCTGATGAAGTTAAATTACTTCTAATAGATCCAAAAGTTGTTGAGCTTGCCAACTACAACGGTATACCACATTTGCTAATACCTGTTGTTACAGATCCTAAGAAAGCGGCAAATGCACTTAATTGGGCAGTTGTAGAAATGAATAGAAGATATAAATTATTTGCTGAAAACCAAGTAAAAGATATAAGTGGATACAATGAAAAAATAACTGATGATAAACTACCTAAGATAGTAATAATAATAGACGAGCTTGCAGATTTAATGATGGCGAGTGCAAATGATGTTGAAGATTATATCTGTAGATTAGCTCAAATGGCAAGGGCAGCTGGAATGCACTTAATTGTTGCAACACAAAGACCATCAGTGGACGTAATTACTGGTGTTATTAAAGCAAATATTCCATCTAGAATAGCTTTTGCTGTTTCTTCTCAAACAGATTCAAGAACTATACTAGATACCGGAGGAGCTGAGAAACTTCTTGGAAAGGGAGATATGTTATTCTACCCTTTAGGTGCTTCAAAGCCAGTTAGACTTCAAGGGGCTTTTATTTCTGAAGGAGAGTCAGAAAGAGTTATAGACTTCGTGAAAGATCAAGTAAAAGACGAAGTTCAGTATGAAGAAGAAATAATAGAAACAATTTCTAAGGTCACTACTTCTAAAACGGATGATGAAGATGAATTTCTACATGAGGCTATCGAGCTTGTTGTAGATAGCGGTCAAGCATCAGCATCTATGTTACAAAGAAGGTTTAAAATAGGATTTAACAGAGCAGCTAGACTTATAGACTCAATGCAAGAAAGAGGCATAGTCGGTCAAAGTGAAGGAAGCAAACCTAGAAAAGTATTAATAAGTAAAGAGGATTTAGAAGGTGAAAATTAAATGACAGTAGAGATTGAAGAAGCTCTAAACTTAGAAAAGGTAATTTTTATAGATGTTAGAACAGAGAGTGAGTACGAAGAGGATCATATATTAAATGCTATAAATATGCCATTATTTATGAATGATGAGCATAAAGAAGTCGGAACTATATACAAGATGCTGGGAAAGCATGAAGCCATTCAGAAAGGTTTTGATTACGTATCTTATAAACTTAAAGATATGTATTTAGAGCTTTCTAAGCTTGCAAATGAATATGACAATATGGTCGTATACTGTGCAAGAGGCGGAATGAGGAGTGGAAGTATTACAAATGTTATCTCATCACTGGGTATAAATGTTTACCAATTAGAGGGTGGATACAAATCGTACAGAAACTTTGTGCTAGATTATTTTAAGATAGCCATGGATAAAAAGAAACTAATATCCGTACACGGACTTACGGGTGTAGGAAAAACAGATTTACTTCATATGTTAGAAGATAAAGGTATAGACGTATTAGATCTTGAAGGTTTAGCTAAAAACAGTGGATCAATATTTGGCTTTATAACTTTTGATGTTAAATCTCCGTCTCAAAAAATGTTTGAGACGGAAATATTTGAAAAATTTTATTTTTCAAAAGAAGATTTAATATTTGTTGAAAGTGAAAGTAAACGAGTTGGTCATAATTCCGTTCCAAACGAGATATATGAATCTATGGTCGGTGATTGTTACCATATAATACTAGAAGTTAATCTGAAAAATAGAGTAGAAAGATTGTGCAGAGATTATATTTATTCTAAAAATGAGGAAAATATAGATGATCTTAAAGAATGTATAAATAAGTTTAGGAAGAGACTTAGCAACAAAGTTATCGATGAATATCTTGAACTTTTAGACACTAAAAAGTACGAAGAGGTAGTGGAGAGGTACTTAATAGAATATTACGATCCACTTTATATGCATTCAATAGAAAAATATGAATACGATGAGGTTGTAAGTTTTGATGATGAGACTAAAGCCTTAGATAAGGTTTTAGATTACTACAATCGATTACTTATTAATCAAAAAGAAAATTAAGATATTATTGTAAATTGAGGAGATGTTTGTATGAACTTACCCAATAAGTTAACTCTATTTAGAATATTGCTGATACCAATATTAGTATTACTTATGTTACTAAATATTCCAAATGGATTTCTTATTTCGTGCGTTATATTTATAATTGCATCGGTTACAGATGCGCTAGATGGATATATAGCTAGAAGAGACAATTTAATTACCGACTTTGGAAAATTTATGGACCCTCTTGCTGACAAGTTATTAGTTATATCAGTACTTATATGTATGGTTGAAGTAGGTCTTGTTAGAAGTTGGATGGTTATAATAATAGTTGCAAGAGAGCTTACTGTTAGTATTCTAAGAGCTATAGCTGCGGCTGACGGAAAAGTAATAGCTGCGGGATCAAGTGGAAAACTTAAAACTATAACTCAAATGGTTTCTATAGCAATTCTGCTTTTAGGAGCTCACTTCTATAATATATATCTACTTAAATTTGGTGATGTTCTTATACTAATAGCAACATTGCTTACTCTATATTCTGGAGGAGAGTATTTGTACAAGAATAGGGGATTATTTATGGATAGCAAATAGATTACAATTAAAAATGTAATTACACTAGATAATAGACTAGCAATTATATTTAATAATAAAAAAAATAAGTTATTTAAATGGGCATGTAATGGTTTTCTAACCTCATGCCTATTTTCTATTTTATGAATATTGCGTTCGTTTAATAATCTAATAAAATTTATTTTTATTGATAGAAATTACATGTTTAGCGAGAGGCAAAAATGTTAATAAATAAGATATGGAATGTAAAAATAAAAAATTAGGAGTAATGCATTTTTTAAATTGACTCTATTAATATTATGATATATAATTAATATACGACAAAGAACAAATGTTTGATTTTATATATATGAAGGGATGGTATTGAGATGAGCGTTGATCAAGAAAAATTAAAAGCCTTAAATGAGGCGTTGGGGAAAATTGAAAAAGACTTTGGTAAAGGATCTGTAATGAAACTTGGAGAAGCCACTTCAATGTCTATAGATGTTATACCTACAGGAGCTTTAGGGCTTGATATAGCTGTAGGTATCGGTGGACTTCCAAGAGGAAGAATAGTTGAAATATATGGACCAGAATCATCAGGTAAAACGACTGTAGCACTTCATAGTGTTGCAGAAGCACAAAAAAATGGCGGGATCGCAGCTTTCATAGATGCAGAGCATGCACTTGATCCAGTTTACGCAAAGGCACTTGGTGTTGATGTAGACAACCTTATAATTTCACAACCTGACACTGGAGAGCAAGCACTAGAGATAGCTGAGGCGCTTATAAGAAGTGGTGCTATAGATATTATAGTAGTAGACTCAGTTGCGGCTCTTGTTCCAAAGGCAGAGATAGATGGGGATATGGGAGATTCTCATGTGGGCCTTCAAGCTAGACTTATGTCTCAAGCTCTTAGAAAATTAACTGGTTCTATCAAAAAATCTAACTGTGTAGCAATATTTATAAACCAACTTAGAGAAAAAGTTGGAATTATGTTTGGAAATCCTGAGACAACAACTGGAGGACGTGCTCTTAAGTTCTATTCATCAGTTAGACTTGATGTTAGAAGAATCGACAGTATCAAGCAAGGAGATAAAATAATAGGAAACAGAACTAGAGTAAAAGTTGTTAAAAATAAAGTTGCCCCTCCATTTAAACAAGCTGAGTTCGATATAATGTACGGAGAAGGTATCTCTAAGGTAGGAGATCTACTTGATATAGCAGCTAACATAGATATAGTTAAAAAATCTGGTTCATGGTATAACTATGAAGATACAAAACTTGGACAAGGTAGAGAAAATGTTAAAAAATTCTTAGACGACAACCAAGATTTAGCTGATGAAATAAATGCAAAAGTCAGAGCGTTCTATGAGTTAGATTCTACTGGTGAAGCAGATGATAAAGAAGAAAATAAAAAGGTAGATGTTGAGCAAGTATAAATTGAGAAATAGACTTAAGAAGATTATATGAAATTAATAGGTAATAAAAGGCATTCCACACTCCTGATTAGCTTGACACAATATAGAAAAGATTATAAAATTAAATGAGGGTAAAATATATAAATTTAATTTAAGAGCATTGTTTTACTATAATTAATGAGGATATTTTTATCAAATTTACGACGTTTTGGTTTACTAAATGACGTTTTAGTTTAATAACTAATGAAAAGGAGGTGGATGTCATAGAGATTGTAATAGGTATTATATGTGCAATTATTGGTATTTTAGCAGGATATATTGTTAGAAAGAACGTATCTGAAGCAAAAGTTGGCCAAGCCGAAAACTTAGCTAAAGAAATAATAGATAAAGCACATCGAGACTCCGAAACGGTACAAAAGGAAAAATTATTAGAAGCGAAAGAAGAGATCCACAAATGGAGATCAGAAGCTGAAAGAGAGAATAAAGAAAGAAGAAACGAAGTACAAAGATATGAAAAAAGAGTAATACAAAAAGAAGAAGTTTTAGATAAGAAATTACAGAACTTAGAAACCAAAGAATCTAATTTAGCAGATAAGCTAAAATTAGCACAAGAAAAAGAAAATGAAGTAGAAGAGATCAAAGCACAGCAACTATCTAAGTTAGAAGGCATATCAGGTATAACATCTGACAGAGCTAAAGAGATAATCTTAAGCAATGCAGAAAGAGATGTTAGACGTGAAATGTCTATGATGATTAAAGAAGTTGAAACGCAGGCAAAAGAAGAAGCAGATAAAAAGTCGAGAGAGATTATTGGATATGCTATTCAAAAATGTGCTGCTGATCATGTGGCAGAGACTACTGTAACAGTAGTAAATCTTCCGAATGACGAGATGAAAGGTAGAATAATTGGTAGAGAAGGTAGAAATATAAGAACCTTAGAGACTCTAACTGGTATAGATCTTATAATAGATGATACTCCAGAAGCAGTAATTTTATCAGGATTTGACCCAATTAGAAGAGAAATTGCAAGAATTGCTCTTGAAAAACTTATAGCAGATGGAAGAATCCACCCTGCTAGAATAGAGGAAATGGTAGAGAAGGCTAAAAAAGAAGTCGACAATATTATCAAAGAATACGGTGAGCAAGCTGCATTTGAAACAGGTGTTCACGGGCTTCATCCAGAAATTATCAGACTCCTTGGAAGACTTAACTACAGAACAAGTTACGGACAAAATGTACTTAAACATTCAATAGAAGTTGCTCATTTAGCAGGTATAATGGCAGCTGAAATAGGTGCTGATGTAAGACTTGCTAAAAGAGCTGGGTTAGTACACGATATAGGCAAGGCTGTTGACCACGAAATGGAAGGTACTCATGTAGAAATAGGTATGGATTTACTTAGAAGATACAAGGAATCTAAAGAGGTAATACATGCTATGAGTACACATCATGGTGACTACGAACCTCAATCAGTAGAAGCTGTTTTAGTAACAGCGGCAGATGCAATATCTGCGGCCAGACCAGGAGCCAGAAGAGAGACTTTAGAAGCTTATATTAAGAGACTAGAAAAGTTAGAAGAAATAGCTAGCTCATATGACGGTGTAGAAAAATCGTATGCTATACAAGCTGGTAGAGAAATCAGAATCATGGTTAAACCAGAAGATGTTAACGATGAAGAATTACACTTATTAGCAAGAGATATGACTAAGAAAATTGAAGAGGAACTTGAGTATCCTGGACAAATAAAAGTAAGCATAATAAGGGAAACTAGAGCAATAGAATATGCTAAATAATTAGAAGTAAAGACCACAATTTATAGATATCATTCTATTTATTGTGGTTTTTTATATAAAAGCTTAGTTTTAATGTTATAATTATTTATAACATAAGGAGGTAGTTATAAGTGATTCAATATGTAGATATAAGATCCCAATTAGATGCCCTAAAGATTAAAGAAATTGAAAAAAGTTTTTTTGAAATATTAGAGTTAGATAAAAATTCTAAGATTATTCCAAAGGTTACTCCTTTTAAAGGGATAAATACTGATTTATTGTATATAAAAGACAATAAACCTTTATTCATAAAATTTGTAGAAACTACTGAAGATATATTCTCAATATTGGAAGAAGAACTGATAGAAGTTATGGACGAGGAATTTGATCTTTTGAAAAATAAAATGAACCTCAATTTTAGAAATATAAGTTATAATTATGTATTCGTCATGCCTTATGTAGAAATTCACGATAGTTTTGGGTTTGATGATTTTGTTAAAAATCATGTTATAGATAAAATTAAGTTTTTACAATTGATAAATGAAGAGGAATCTTTAGATGAATACTTACCAAAAGAGAACAATGAAGTGAGCTTAAATTTATATTTATTAGAAGTTTGCTCAGAGTACTATCTAATAAATGATTCTTTGCATCTAAATGAAAAATTCAAAAAAATTTCTTTTTATAATGATGACTATGAGTATACAGCTACTATGATGGAAGAGAGTCAAATTAAAGATGCTATATCTATAAACTATGGCGACTCTTTAATAGAAGGAGCTTCGGGTACTGGTAAAACATCAATAATGGTTTCTAGAGCCATAAAATTAGCAAAAGTGTATCCACATCATAATTTTCTAATATTTACTCACAATAAGCAGTCATGCAATGAATTAAGAGAACTACTTGAGATACTATATAAGGACAACCACAACTTAGAAGTTCATACATTTGGGTCATTTATATTTAAACTAACTAAAAAATATAGTCTAATACTTGACTATACTATGTTAAAAAATGATTATGAGAAAACATTTAAAAATTTAGTCAAACAAGCTGAAAATATAATAAAAAATAAAAATATGTTCAAAGGAATATTTATAGATGAAGCAGAGTGTTTTGCAGATGATGATATAAAATTTATACAAGAATTTTTGTATAAAACTAAATATATATTCAACATTTATTCATGTGGTTCTTTAAATATCTCAAATAATCTTAATATATTTAAAACTCCATATGAAAACATAGAATTTAATGAAAAGTTATTTTTAACATTTAACTATAGACACACAAAAGATATAGCAGAATTTATAAATAAGTTTGCAGATAACTCAAACAAATTTATAAGAAATTTAAAGAAAAATATAAATCATGATATCTTCTACAAAATGGATGCTATAAGGACTTTGGATAGCTCGGTGGATATAATTAAGGTTAGTGACCTCGATGACCAAATAAGCTCCGTTATTTGGGAAATTGAGTACCTTACAACAAAGCTTGGTATAAAACACGAAGAAATAGCTGTAATATATCCATATAATAAGAAAAAACTGAAAAATGGAAATACAATATACTTTCAGTATATGTTGAAAAAAGCATTTGAGGCATCGGGTATACCGTATATATATGCAGATGAAAATTTGACTAACTTAAGTAAAAAGATGGGGGTTACTCTATCTAATATTTATACTATTAAGAGTCTAGAGTATAAAGCAGCAATCGTTTGTGAGTTGGAGATGCTTTATAACCAAACTATAAACGAAAATGACCAAGAATATCAAATCAATGACTTTGTAGGAGATTTAAACAAGATTTACTTAGCTTTAAGTAGAGCTTCAAACTGTTTAAAAATTGTAACGACATTTAACGAAGAAGGTAGCGATTTGATAAAATTGATTGTTGATTCTAAGTAGAGGGATGTTGTTAAAAGGGCTGTTGATTGTCATAACATTGATACATGATTTGAGGTAGGCTGGCTATCGAACCGCGCCAGACATCTACCACAAATCAAATTCAACATTATGCCAAACAACAGCCCTTTTAACTTCCATGAAATAAAGATAGCCCTTTTAACTTTCAAAAAGAAAAAGGGACAGGTGAAATAGTCGAGCGTAGCGTCGATATAAATATAATTTAATAACAAGCAAGGTACGATTGCTAGATTACATTATATTTATATCGACGTTACGAATTACTACATCACCTGTCTCTTTATAACCAGTTCTTAAAAAATAAAGAAATAAGCCAATACGATTATACCTAATACGATACGGTAATAACCAAATGGTTTGAAGTCGTGTTTTTTGATATAATCCATAAAAAGTTTTATTACCACTACAGAAACTAAGAATGCTACTACTGATCCGATTAGTAGTATAAGCCATTCAAATCCTGTAAAAGCAAATCCAGTTTTCAAAAGCTTTAATGCACTGGCACCTAACATCGTCGGTATTGCCATAAAGAATGAAAACTCAGCGGCTACAAATCTTGAAGTCCCAAGTAAGACAGCTCCTATTATAGTAGATCCAGATCTTGATGTTCCTGGTATAAGTGCTAAACACTGAAATATACCTATTGCAAAAGCCAATTTATATGTAACGTCTTTAAAGTTGTTGTACTTAGGTTTTTTATTTCTACTTTCCAACATTATCATAATTATACCGTACACTATCAGCGCAATTGCTACAACGGTAGAGTTAAAGAATAATGCATCTATTTTGTCTTCAAATAATACTCCTATTATTCCTGATGGAATTATAGCTATTATTACTTTTATCCATAAGTCTATGGTTTCATTTTTCTGTGCAGGTGTCTTCTCCTTATCAAAAGGATTTAATTTTTTAAAGAAAATCAATAATACGGCAAGAATTGAACCAAATTGTATTACTACTAAAAATGTATTTATAAAAGTAGTAGAGAAGTTTAGTTTAATAAACTCATCAACCAATATCATATGCCCTGTACTGCTAACTGGTAACCACTCTGTGATTCCCTGAACGATACCTAAAACAACTGCTTTAAGTATTTCTATTATACTGAATCCTTCCAAATTTTCTACCCCCAATACTTAATTCTAATCTTTTCTTAATAGTCATTATATGCTAAGTTTACTAATTTATAATATCATAGCATTGATAAGTAAACAATAGTAGTAAATTTCATTTTAAGTATAATTAAGTTATGGTATAGTAAGTGTATAAGATGAAAGTAATGGTAGAAGGTGATTATATGAACAATGTAAAAGTATTAGAAGATTTTGAGTATGAAGTTTTTAATAATTTTTCTGTGAAGATGAGTCCCAATACAAAGTATGATTATTTTTTAAAACTTGCACAGTTTAAAAAATTTGTAGGCGAAAAAAATTTTATAGATGTAGATAAGTATGATTGTGAGAAGTTTATGGAATTTATCAAAGAAAATTATGCTAAATCTACTTCTGAGAAAGTATACAGTTATCTACATAGTTATTTTAACTACCTAAAAAAAGAGAAATATATAAGAATTAATCCTTTTAGAAATGTTGAAAAACCTACTGTTACTAGGATTAAAAATAAAGATGATGTGTTAAGTATAGATGAGATAAATAAACTTCTAAGCATAGTTCCAAAGTTAAAGTTTAGGGATGGGGCTATTATAGTTTGTTTAATTACTACAGGTTGTTTGTTAAATGAGCTTGTAAATCTAAAATGGAAAGATATATATAAAGGCTCTGATGGTGAAATATATATAAAATTAGGTAAGGGAAGAAAAGAAAGATCAATGTTAATACATCCATATCTTTTATTTTTGCTTGAAGAATATAGAGCTTCTTTAGGCTTAGGTGAAAAGATTGATAACTGTGATAGCTTTATTTTTACAACTCAAAAAAGCGACTTTATTACTGATAGAAATGTAAGAATTATTGTAAGGAAAGCTCTTGATATGGCAGAGCTGCCACAGTATTCTGCTAGAGATTTTAGACACTCTTATGCAGCTATTAGTCTGATGTTTGGGCTTGATGAAGAAGAGTTAAAAAACAAACTTGGTTGGAGTGATAAACACTATGCCCAAAGGTATAAATATGTTTTAAATTTTATGTCTGATGGAAAGGCTAATTACATTATAGATGGAGAAAAATAGATTATAGATATTTAATAATTAGAAAATATGAATAAAAAGCTAAAAATACTTGTTATTGTTCGTGAAATTTCATATAATTATTATGTTGATATAATTAATTAAATATATTAGGAGGACTTATTAATGGTAGACAATAAATATACTACTTATTCAAATCCATTGACAGATAGATATTGTAGTAAAGATATGAGTTATATATTTTCACCTCAATTTAAATTCTCAACATGGAGAAAATTATGGGTTGCACTAGCAGAAGGAGAGCATGAGCTAGGATTAAATATTACTGAAGAGCAACTTGAAGAGCTTAGAGGAAATATAGATAATATAAATTTTGATGAAGCTAGAAAAATAGAAAAAGAAGTTAGACATGATGTTATGTCACATGTAAAAGCATATGGATTACAGTGTCCAAAAGCTAAAGGTATAATACATTTGGGAGCTACCTCTGCGTATGTTGGTGACAATACTGATGTAATACAAATGACAGAGGCTTTAAAGCTATTAAGAATTAAATTAGCTAATTTGATAAATAATTTAAAGAAATTTTCTCTAAAATACAAGGATGTTCCCACTCTTGGATTTACACATTTCCAAGCAGCACAATTAACTACTGTAGGAAAGAGAGCTTGTCTATGGGCACAAGATCTTATACTTGATTTAGAGGATATGAATTATAGACTCGATAATATGAAGCTTAGAGGAGTTAAAGGTACTACTGGGACTCAAGCTAGTTTCTTAAGTTTATTTGATGGAGATCACGATAGAGTTAAAGAATTAGATAAAATAGTATGTACTAAGATGGGATATGAATCATCATACGCAGTTAGTGGACAAACTTATACTAGAAAACTTGACTATCAAGTGATTAGTATACTATCAGGAATTGCACAGAGCATGCACAAGATGACTAACGATATAAGGCTTTTACAACACCTTAAAGAACTTGAAGAGCCATTTGAGAAAAATCAAATAGGTTCATCTGCTATGGCATATAAGAGAAATCCAATGAGAAGTGAAAGAATATCTTCACTTAGCAAATATATAATTTCTGAATCTTTAAGCCCTGCTATGGTGCAATCAACTCAATGGCTAGAGAGAACATTAGATGATTCAGCGAATAAGAGATTATCTATACCACAAGCGTTTATGGCCGCTGATGCAATACTTGAAATAGGAATAAACGTTACAGACGGCATAGTAGTTTACGAAAATATGATAAACAAGCACGTTAATGAAGAATTACCTTTTATGGCTACAGAGACAATTCTTATGGAAGCTGTTAAAAGAGGTGGCGATAGACAAGAGCTTCATGAGATTATAAGAGAATATTCAATGAAAGCTGCTTACAGAGTTAAACATGAAGGTTTAGAAAATAATCTTATATCATTAATAATTGAGAATGATTCATTTAAAATGAGTAAAGAAGAAATATTATCAATAATGGATCCAAAGAACTTTACTGGAAGAGCCAGTGAACAAGTAGATGATTTCATTAAAGAAGTAGTAGATCCTGCTTTAAAAGACTATGAAGATCAACTTGATAAAGTGGATGTTGACTTACGTGTATAGTTATTTTTATTAAAACGAGATAGAAAGATAAATATATAAAATAATGGCTACTAAAACTTGTTTTTTAATAGCCATTATTTTATTTAGGAAAATAGTAATTATCTAAATAAACCAAAAGGAATACCTATTAAGGTATTCCTTTATATATTATTTAATTTTATTAAGCTTTAGTATTTAATGCAACATATTGCTCTAAGCCTTCTTTAAGAAGTGTAGCTGCATTTTGTAAATCAGTTTGGTTAAGGATGTAAGCAAGTCTTATCTCGTTTTTACCTAAACCTGGAGTAGCGTAAAATCCTTCAGCTGGTGTAAACATTACTGTAGCCTTGTCTTTACTGAATTCTTTTAACATCCAGATAGCGAAGTCTTCAGCGTTTTCAACTGGAAGTTTAGCAACTATGTAGAAAGCACCAGTTGGTTTTTCACATATTACTCCGTCAACTTTTATTAATTCATTGTATAAAACATCTCTTCTCTTTCTGTACTCTTCGTTAACTTCTTTGAAGTATGAAGCAGGAGTTTTGTAAAGTGCAACAGCACCTATTTGATCTAATGTAGGCACACAAAGTCTTCCTTGGCATAATTTTAATATTTCAGCTATAAGCCCTTTGTTTTTAGAAGCTACAGAACCAATTCTTGCTCCACAGGCACTGTATCTTTTAGAAACACTGTCTACTATTATAACTCTATCTTGAATATCTGTTAGGTTACCGCAGCTTGTATAATCAAGTCCATCGTAAACGAACTCTCTGTATACCTCATCAGCTATTAACCATAGATCATTTTCTTTAGCTATATCGGCTAACATTTGAAGTTCATCTTTTGTATATATAGCACCTGTAGGGTTGCCTGGGTTAGATATTAGTATTGCTCTGGTATTATCATTTAATCTAGCTACGATATCTGCTTTTGCTGGTAAGTGGAATCCGTTTTCTGCAGTAGTAGTAACTGGATTCATTTCGACATTAACACATTGGCTAAATCCATTGTAGTTAGTATAGAATGGCTCTGGAACTAAGATGTTATCACCAGGATCACAAACTGCCATCATAGTGAATAGTAAAGCTTCACTTCCTCCATTTGTTACTAGTATTTCATCTTTATCGAATTCAATATTATATGTCTTGTAGTAATCTTGTAAAGCTTCTATTAACTCTGGAATACCTTCAGATCCAGCATACTCTAGAACTTCACTTTTAAATTCTTTTACTGCATCAAAAAATCCTTGAGGAGTTTTGATATCGGGTTGTCCTATGTTAAGGTGATATACCTTTGTTCCTTTATCCTTAGCAGCTTTAGCATAAGGTGCAAGTCTTCTGATTGGAGAAGATTGCATAGATGTTAATCTTTTAGAATACTTCATAATAAATACCTCCCAATAAAATAGTAAAATGTAATTAAGTCTTTCTATGTATCTAACGTAAAAATATTTATATACAACTTAATAATATCACAGAATAATTTAAAAATCAGCATAAATTAAAATATAATTTTATATTTGTCAGATAATTAATACAAATTGAGGTCGAAAAAACAGAAAATTAGGAATTGTCAATATTGTAAAATATATTATATCTATTTAATCAATATGACAAATAACATATAATAGACTTATAATTGAAAAGAATTTAATTTACGAGGTGTATTTATGAAAGAGTTAAGGATAGACAAAATAACGGATGATTTAATAATTTTTGCAGCGGATAGAATGAAAAGACCGCTAGACAAAAGTTCACATCAAATAGAAGAACAAGAAGAAACCGAGGTATACAGTGAGTGGTGTCCGTTTTGTAGAGGTAATGAAAAATATACTACAGATCCAATTTATGAAATTAGAAGGGATTCAGATTGGTTTGTAAGATCAGTGTATAATAAGTTCCCGATTATAGATGAATCATCGACTCAAATATTTGGAAAGCATGAGGTTATGGTAGACACTTATAGGCATAATGGTAGCTTTTACGATATGACAGAAGAAGAGTTTGAAGATATGTTTATCATGTACAAAAATAGGTATAAATCATTAATACAGGAAGAAAAAGTTGAATATGTGAATATATTTAAAAATTTCCTGAGAAAAGCTGGGGCATCACTAATGCATCCCCATTCTCAAATTATGTCTATGTCCTTAGTACCACCTGAGGTTCAAAATGAATTAAATATAGGTCTAAAATACTATAAAGAAAATGCAAGATCTCTTTACAGTGACATCATTAAAGAAGAACTTGAACACAAGAGTAGGGTTATATACAATGGGAGTTCATTTATAGTGATAGTGCCATATGCGACAAAATATAGTGGTGAAATAAGAGTAATATTTAAAGACGGCGTTAAATTTGAAAATTTGACGGATGCAGATTTAAAAGAGATTTCTACAACGTTTAATAAACTATTTAAGAATATATATGAAATAAATGGCTATATGCCGTTTAACTTATGTTTTCATACACATCCTAAAAATATAGATTCAATGGATTATTATAATTCACATATACATATAATCCCTAGAAGATTTAATTTCGGAGGTTTTGAGTTGGGAGCAGATGTACATGTATCATCTATTGATGCAGAAGAATTGGCATCTGCATTAATGATATAGGTTTTTAAGATTAAATAACTAAAAATGTTTAAGGGACTTAAGTTAAAGAAAAAAAACAAATGTAATTAGGAGGGCAAAATGAAATTAATATCGTGGAATGTAAATGGAATAAGAGCTTGTGTCGGCAAAGGATTTTTGGATTTTTTCAAGGATGTAGATGCTGATATATTTTGTATACAAGAAAGTAAATTACAAGAAGGACAGATAGACTTAGATTTAGAAGGCTATTATCAATATTGGAATTACGCTGAAAAGAAAGGTTACTCTGGAACAGCAATTTTTACTAAACAAGAGCCATTAGATGTATCTTATGGATTGGGAATAGAAGAACATGATAAAGAAGGTAGAATTATCACTTTAGAATTTGAAGATTTTTACATGGTAACAGTATATACACCAAATTCACAAAGTGAGTTAAAGAGACTTGAGTACAGAATGAAGTGGGAAGAGGATTTTACAGAATATCTAGTAGAGCTTGATAACAAAAAACCAGTAGTAGTATGTGGCGATCTAAATGTAGCTCATCAAGAAATAGACTTAAAAAACCCTAAAAACAATAGAAAAAATCCAGGATTTACAGATGATGAAAGAGGAAAGTTTTCTAACTTACTTGAAAGAGGTTTTATAGACAGTTACAGATACTTTAACCCAGATACAGAGGGCGTTTATTCTTGGTGGTCATATAGATTTAATGCAAGAAAGAACAACGCTGGTTGGAGAATTGACTACTTCTGCGTATCTAAAAAATTAGAGGATAGACTTGTAAGTGTAGATATTCATACAGAGGTATTAGGATCTGACCATTGCCCTGTTGAACTTGTTCTAAAATAATGCAATTTTTTATAGTGTTCTTTTAATAATAAAAATATTGAGAATTTGCGTAAACTATTATATAATAATTAATAATAAAGAAACAAAACACGAATATTAGTCGAAAAAAAATGTTCAATGTTTGTTAAAATAAGTACTATCGTATATATAGTAAGCGAATAAATTTACAAAATGGGAGAGATAACGCATGAAGGATTTACTGTATTTTATTGAAAAAGAAAACTATACCGATGAAGAGCTCAAAACTGTATTAAGTGAGAATTCAAATATTAAATTTGTATCGCTTATGGGTGTTGACCTTGGGGGAAATGCAACAGATGTAAAAATTCCAATAAATTTGTTTTTAAAAGATATTAACAAGTTTTTATCATCAGCTATTCAGACTGATGGATCGAGTGTTGAGTTATATGAAATTGCTACTTTAAATAACGCAAAAGTAGACCTTATGCCTGACTCAGTAGCAAGATGGTATATTGATTACAATAAGGAGTATATAGATTATGAAACTGGTCTTCCAGTTGGTACATTGATTATTCCAGCATATCTAATACATGACAATAAAAAAGTATGCTCCAGAGGAATTCTAGAAAACGCTGATGAATATTTTAAGAAATCTCTAATAGACACTTTCAGAGAGTATCCTCACTTAATAAATAACTTGGGAATAGGTTCTGTAGATGACATTGAAGAAATAGTCTTAACTACAGCAACAGAGTTGGAATTTTGGGTAAACACACCAGAAGATAAAGCAAATCTTGAAAAACTCTATGTTTCACAAAGTTTAAAAGAACAGTATTGGAAGAGAACTCATGGAATAATAAGAACTTGTTTAGAAAAGACTCTAACTGAGCTTCAAAGATTAGGAATAGAACCTGAATTAGCTCACAAAGAAGTTGGAGGAATTCCTAGTTCAATAAGTATAGATGGAAAAATTAATCACGCAATGGAACAATTAGAGATTTCATGGAAGTTTGCTTGCCCTTTGCAAGCTTGTGATAACGAACTTTTAGTAAGAAATGTAATTGATGATGTATTTTCATCAAATGGTCTTGAGGTTACATTTAAAGCTAAGCCTATCGAAAAAGTTGCAGGTAGTGGTGGACACACACATTTAGGAGTAAGTGCAAATCTAAAAGACGGAAGAAGTGTAAACTTGCTTGCACCTAAAAAGCTAGAAGATGATTACCTTAGTGAAATTGGTTACGGTGCACTTATGGGAATTCTTAAAAATTACGAAGTACTAAGCCCAATCGTTACTTCAACAAGTGATGAATTCAATAGATTAGTGCCGGGATTTGAAGCTCCAGTTTGTACTGTTGCTACACTTGGTCATGCATATGAAATTCCATCTAGAAATAGATCAGTGTTAATAGGCGTAATTAGAGATTTAAAGAGTCCTAGAAATATGAGATTTGAGCTTAGATCTCCAAGTCCTCTTTCAAACACATATCTTGTAGCAGCTGGATGTTACCAAACTATGCTTGAAGGTATCAAGGCAGTAGCAAAGAGTAGACTTGACACTAAAGCACTTGAAAAAGAAATATCTAAAGATGTAGGAGAAGATAGTTTCTACTTAGAAAAAGATAGAGCTTATAGAGATGAAAATAACATATTTAGTTATTATACAGAAGAAGAAAGAGTAAATAGATTTGGAGTTCCACCTAGAACTGTATTTGAAAATATGAGAAATCTAGATTTACACAAGGATAAACTTGAGGCACTAAAACAAGGTGGAGTTTTTACAGATGTAATTATAAACTCTTTTAAAGTAGGAGCGTTAGATAAGTGGCAAAAGCAACTTACCTCTAGAATAATTAGAAATGATGTAAAAATTATAAGGGGAATAGAAAAAAGATATACAAACGATAATATGGATGCTATTGACGAAGTAAATTGGACAGCAATATCAGATTTAAAATTTGATATAATGAAAGACACATTAACAAGAAAATCATTGTTTACAAAGATCAAAGAGGCAATAATTGAAAAAGACTACGAAAATGCTTCTAATCTACAGCTAGAGCTTAAGGATAAAATAGATGAAATTCAAGAACGTTATTTAGTATATAAGAAAAATATATATTAAAAAATAGAGATCGATTGTGAGAGTTCAATCAATAATACTCTCAACAATCGATCTTTTTATTTAAAAAATTCTTCGATATATTCAGGAATATTTTCTGGATGTATTAATTCCTTAAAATCTTCGAGATTTTCTTTAGTATACTCTATAAAAGAATCTAATTTGCCTTGTACAAGTTTTTCAAGTAAGTTTTGAAATTCTTTATCAGTTTTATAAACAACTCCTATACCTTTGTCTATAATAAATTTAGCATTTTCAATTTCTTGTCCAACTTTTGGATATTTAATAATTACAGGCGTCTTTGAATTAATTGCTTCAAATAATGTAGCTCCACCTGGCTTAGTAAACATTAGGTCGTGATCTAGTATCAATTCGTACATGTTGTCAACAAATCCGAGAACCTCAATATTTTTAAGAGGATATTTTTCTGTAAGGGTTTTATACAACTTATGATTTTTACCAGTAACTATAGTAACTTTCAAAAGGTCCTGATATTTAGAAACAAAATTGTCGATCCAGTAAATAAAGTCGTCATCAAATTCAAATAAACCCCTTCCTCCACCCATAAGTAGAAGTCTATATCTATAGTTGGATTCAGTTTTTTCTTCTAAGTTGAATCTTTTATCTACAGGGACACCAGTAACTTTTATAGATTCTGGTGAAATTCCTTTATGGACAAATCTGTTTTTAATTTCGCTAGTTGGTACAAAGTACATATCAGTTTTTTCGTAAATCCACTCATTGCTATCTACAACATCAGTTACAACAGTTACACTTGGCATGTCTATACCTGGATTTTTAAGTTTAAATTCGTTTACACATCCACAAGCAATCGGAAACGTAGACACTATAATATCCGGTTTTATTTTGTTTATGTATTCTGAAACTTTTGGAGCATACAATCTATGCGATATATCGTGTTTTGTATCTACTGATTTCCTAAAGTAGTAGTATGAATTGTACAACACGGGCGTATACTTAGTATTGTTTTCATAAAATGTAACCATTGGTTTATTCATTTGAGGTATGCTGATGGTGATAAAGTTTCTAATAATAATATTGTAATCTGGGTTTTCATCAAGTAAATAATCTTTAATTGCATTAGCAGCACTCGTATGTCCAGCACCAAATTGGGCAGTCAAAATAAGTATGGTCTTGATGTTATCTTTCAATTTTAGGCACCTCCGTAAATTAAAGATGTTAGTGTAATTATACATTTAAGAGAGTTTTTATTCAACGTTTATAAAAATAAAAAAACAATTATCTATTGTGTGTTACACAGTACTGTGTTATTATAAATACATAGACAACATGCATATATATTATATTGCAAAAATTTTTTAATATACTACTGTGTATTGCATACTACTATGTATGATAATTTTGATAGTGAGGAGGAAACGTATGAATACACAATTTAAAAAGGGAGTACTCGAGATTTGCGTATTGGCACTAATAGATAAAAGCGATATGTATGGATACGAAATAGTGCAAAATATATCCAAGGTTATTGATGTAAATGAAGGTACAATATACCCGATACTTAGAAGGCTTACAAAAGATTCATACTTTGATACATATATTTTAGAGTCTTCAGAAGGTCCTGCTAGAAAGTACTACAGGATCACTGATATTGGAAAAAATAATTTAAAAGAGATGTTAGAAGAGTGGAGAGCATTTATAAAAGCAGTTGATGTTCTTATAAGTACTAATGAAGGGGGTAGTGGTTTTGAGTAAGCAAGAATTTTTAGAGATTTTACATGATTATTTAAAAAAAGATTTTTCTAATGATGAAGTAAACGACATAATAAGGGACTACGAAGAATATTTCGTCGATGGAATAATAGAAGGAAAGAGCGATATGGAGATAATATCTCAACTTGGATCGCCAAAGACAATTGCCGAGGAATTTGTATCTCAGATAAAGGGAGACGTAAATGAAGCAGATGAAGAACAAATAGTAAATAAACGAGTTCTAAATAGCAAAATTAATGATGCAAAAAGAAAAACTGGAAGAGGTATAAAAAATCTTTGGAAAAAACTAAGTGATTTCTTTAAAAAAGCTCCTGAAAAACTTACTGAACTTCTTACACTAAATATAGAGAAGGATGGCAGAAGATTTACAGGTAGCATTAGTAGAGGATTAGTATTAAGTGCGTTAGTTATATTATCATTATTTATGCTAATACCTTTTGGAAGTGTTGTAGGTTTTATTTTTGTAACACTTACAGGATTAGTAACTTCTGCTTTTACATCGGTTATTATGCTACCGTTTGTATTTAAGTTTATAGGAATAATACCTGAAACTTGGTTGGCATTTATATTTACATATGTAGCATTTATAGGATTTCAAATTATTGCATGGCAGATTATATTCTTTGTAGTAAAATTTGTTAGAGATTTAATTAAAAAGTATATTCACTGGATAAAGACGAGAGGTATATACATAAGAGCTTCAAAGAAAAAAGAAATACAGTATAAGACTGTAGATTTAAGTAAAGGAGGAGAAGATCATGAATAAAAAAATATCGATAGTTGCAATAGTTATGCTAGTAGTAGGTATAATAGGTACAACATGGTCTTTACTTTACGCCACACCGAGTATAAATGATTATGCAAATGAGAAAAGAAAACAAGCTAACCAGGAATACAATATCTTTGAAGAAAGAGCAGATATAAATAACCTTGAGATTAATTCGGACGTAGCAGATATAGAGATAAAACATCATAATAAAAATACTGTTTTAATTGCGAGAAAAGGAATGACAGATAACTTAGATTACAAGATATCGCAAAATGATAAAACTCTGCTTATTGAAGAGGAGCAAAGCAATAATAACAGCAGAAACTTTAAAAATATCGATTCAATGCTAAAGTCATTTTTAGATGAGATTTTTACAATGCAAGATCATTCAATAGTTGTGTATTTACCTAATAGAGTGGATTTGAAATTAGTCACTGGATACGGCAGAGTAGAAATTAAAGATGATATATTTTTAAATGAGTTTACATTAATTTCAACAAATGATATTGGAGGATTTTCTTTTTCAAAAGAAATTCAAAACTTACAAAATTTAAATTTAATGTCAAGTAATTATATATCATTTAATGTAACAGATATTATAGGGATTAAGAACGTAAGACTATCATCCCCTTCAGTCAATATTACTTCAAATGACGATGAGTTTGTTATTGATGATATAGAATCTAAATTGCCAGAGAACCTTACAATAATGGAATCTGATCTTGGTGAAAGACAGACAGGAGAAGTCTATATAAATTCGAAAGTGCCAATCGCAAAAAATTTAAATATTGAGGCGAAAAATTCTCTATTAGACTTAAGTTTGCCTACAGAAAAATACAAATTTAATTACAACATACATTCCGATCAAAAGAATAATATAAAAAATCCTGATTTCATTGAGTATGATGAAAATGGAGATGAGATACAAGAGGAAAAAATTGATATAGATGGAATAGTAAATAAAGCATTAGAGAAATTAGAAGTACAGTATAATGTCAAAGCGAATGTTGGATATTATAAAAAATAAGTAAATATAATTTATCTGAGTGAGAATTCACAATTAGTTAAGGAGGAAATTTTAGTGGTTACATATACAAAAGAGAAATCTAGATCGTATAGAAAAGTTATTCTCTATTGTACTATAGCGGTATATACTTATATACTACTCAGTATTATTGTATTTAAGAATTTATCATCTCCTATAGATCTATTAAATCCATACAGAAGTATGATTAGGTCGGTAAATCTAATTCCTTTCGAAGGGATTTGGATGAAAAATGTTTCAGCTAGATTCAATATAACTAGTATAGTAGGAAATATTGCTCTATTTGTTCCTTTGGGTATTTATATAACTATGTTTACTCAAAAATATGCCTTAAAAGTGGATGCAAAAATAATTTTTATCAAAAATACGACTATAATTTTTTTAATTAGCTTATTCTTAGAAGTATTTCAATATATTTTTTCAATAGGAGTCTCAGATATAAATGACGTTATATTAAATCTTTTAGGCGGAATACTTGGAATAGTTATATATAAAAGTTTACGTTTTATGCTTAGAGAAGAAAAGACAAATGATATTATATTAACATTAGGGGCTACGATTGCTACTATAGTATTAGCTATAGATGTCAGTATAAGGATATTTAATGCATAGTTTTTATTCATTTTAAATAAGACAAATTTAATATTATAAAATGGGAGTTCTGTAGAGTAGCTTAACTACTCTACAGAACTCCCATTTTCATAGTTATAATTGTATTATTTCTTTGAATGATCTAAAGAAGTTAGATCTCTTAAGAAATTTTCAAACATTACGCCTTCATTTCTATCAGTATTAAATTTAGAAGTATATGTAATTGTTTTATATATAAATTCATTTGCAGTATTAACTGCAACTTTGAAGTCATAATCATTTGTCAGCATACCACATAAAATCGAAGCAAATATATCTCCAGTGCCACTGTAAGATCTGTTGTTGTATTTAGAATAAGTAAAAAATATTTCGTCTTTAATTCTGTCGTAAGCAAAGTTTAGAACATTTCCGTCTCTAACTATACCAGTGATAACAACTTTTTCTGGACCTAGTTCAGATACTTCATGGGCAATTTTCACAATTTCCTCATCTGTATAGTCTAGTTTTGAATAGTCTTCACCGGCTAGATAGCATGCTTCTGTTAGATTTGGAGTTGTTAAATGCGAATGACATACTAATTTTTTCAACTCAATTCTCATATCTTCATCAAAACAAGAATACATCTCTCCATTGTCACCCATAACAGGGTCTACTACTAC
Source organism: Metaclostridioides mangenotii (assembly GCF_018917235.1). Classification (GTDB taxonomy): domain Bacteria; phylum Bacillota; class Clostridia; order Peptostreptococcales; family Peptostreptococcaceae; genus Metaclostridioides. The sequence goes on along the minus strand of NZ_JAHLOF010000001.1, from coordinate 357,122 downwards.
AAAAGAGTCAGAGTGCTTTTCTATAAAATTTGATACAATATCTACTTGTTGCTTTGAACCCAAAAAGCCAGTGTAGATAGAGTCAAACACAAAACCCATCTTATCCCAAACTTTTGTGTATCTTGACATTTCATCTGTTAAATCTAAAAAAGAGTACTCTAGATATCCAACTTGGTTAGATAAGACTGCTGTTGGAAATGGACAGCATTGTACTTTTAGTGCCGAAAGAACAGGCAAAGCTACTGTCAATGAACATTTTCCTACACCTGAAATATCGTGTATAGCAGCAACTTTTTTTTGCATAATATTCCCTCCATTGCTATAAATTGATAAGTCTACTTAAAAATAAACATATATACTAATATAACTATATTACTACTAATACTAAAAAAATAGTAGTTTATTAAGGAAAATTATCTAAAAAATTAAGTGTTTTGATACAATTTATTGTTAAATCTGGACATAATAAAATATATGAACGCAAAATTTTAAAAAGATGTACTGTTTGGAGGTGTAGTTTTGATAAGGCTTAAATTAAAAAATAAGTACATCAAAAGTGTAGTTGGACTTGTACTTTTAGTAGTTTTCTTTGGATCAGGTTTTTATGCTTTAAATCATATACCAGAGAAGAGTTTGGAATCAATAAAGGTTATTGATACAAAAGACGGTAAAGAAAAAGAAGTAAAAGAAGATAACAATAATAAAGAAAAAAATGAAACAAGAGAAGAAAAAAAGGCTAGGGTGGAAAGAGAAAAATATCAAGCTTTACTTGAAGATCTATTTGATTATAGAAACAAGGCTATATTAAATAAAAATGAAAATATATTAAAAGGAATATTTGATATAGATAAAAAGTTTGGACTTTGGGCATACGAACACGAAATTAAAAAAATGAAATATCTTGAAAATTGGTCTAGCAAACAAGGTGTAAAGTTTAATAATATAAAAACAAAAGTGAAGGTGAAAAAAGTTCGAGAAAGAGAGAAAAATCTTTACGGAGTCATCTGTTCAGTATCTACTGAATACAAGTATTCTTATGCAAATCAAAAAGAAAAGACTAATACATTTAGAATTGGTACAGAGCATTATCTTCATGTAAAAGAGGTCAAAGACAAGTATATAATCACAAAAGAATGGTATACAGACCCTTTTGCAGATTCTTTAAACTTAGAGAATATAAAATCTGATGATATAAGAAACTTTATAGATTCAAAGCAAGCTGTTGAACTTAATTTGACACCAGAACAGAAAAAAGGAGTTGCTTACGCCCATAAATATGCTGGATCTGCAGCTGATGAAGAAGATGGGCTAAAGTTCAACGAAAACTACAGAGATTATAACCCTGAAGGTGGGGATTGTGCAAACTTTGCATCACAGATTATGTTTGAAAGTGGTCGTTTTGAAAAGAATGCGACTTGGAATTACAGTGAAAGTGCAGGTACAAAAGCGTGGGTAAATGCACAAGCGTTCAAAAATTATTTACTTTACAGTGGGCGTGGATCGCTTTTAACTAAAGGAAGCTATCAGGAGGTCTTTAAAGAGGCATATTTTTTAAGACCTGGTGATATTGTTGGTTATGAAAAAGGTGGTAGAATTACCCATGTTTCGACAGTAACCGGTCTTGATTCAAAGGGTTATCCCTTAGTTACATGTCATAATACTGATAGGCTCTTGGTACCGTGGGATTTGGGCTGGAGCGATAAAGATATAAAATTTCATATTATTAAAGTAAATTATTAAATTATTAAAGAATTTGGCAATGTAAAGTTTAATAATAATTGACAAAGGTTGATCAATATGATAAAGTAGAACTAAGGTTACAGAGAAAGTAGCTAAATTTGTTTGTTTTTAGGAGGATTTATTAATGAAAACTGGTGTAGTTAAATGGTTTAACAATGAAAAAGGTTTTGGATTCATATCTGTAGAAGGTGAAGACGATGTATTCGTACACTTCTCAGCTATACAAGGTGACGGTTACAAGTCATTAGAAGAAGGACAAAGCGTTGAATTTGAAGTAGTTGATGGTGCAAAAGGACCTCAAGCTGCTAATGTTGTTAGATTATAATTAAAAGTTCATATATATTAGAGTTCTAGTAATATGAGAGATTAACCGCTTTTTAGCGGTTTTTTCTATTTTTTGAAAAAAATTTTTATTTAAAATATTAATAATAGCATTAATTCTTCTTTAAATATGTTAAAATTAAGTTGAATGGTAACAAGCTTAGGTTTTAATAATAAATTTAAGTATTATAAAAAGTTTGGGGGTGTATAGTGTAATGAATATATTGTTTTTTCTCACTCCGAAGAGCGAGGTAGCATATATATACGAAGACTACACTATAAAACAAGCTATAGAAAAGATGGAGTATCATAGATATTCATCAATTCCAATAATCAATAGAGATGGCGAGTATGTAGGGACGATAACAGAAGGCGACTTCTTGTGGTCATTGAAAAATAGAGATACTCTTAATCTTAAAGAATTCGAAAAAATGCCAGTTACAGATATTAAAAGAAAAAAAGATAATTCTCCAGTATCAATAAATGCAAAAATAGAAGATTTAGTAATAAAATCTCTCAACCAAAATTTTGTTCCAGTAATTGATGATCAAAATATCTTTATCGGTATAATTAAAAGAAGAGATATAATTGGATATTGCTTTGAAAGAATGTCTCTTAGTGAAGAAATTGTAATAGATCAATAGTTTACAATTTTATATGTATGGATAATTAGATAAAAATCGATAAGTAGTGTAAAAAATCAAATATAATTGTATAATTAAAAAAGAATATAAAGAAACAAGCGTATATAAAGAAAACATCAAAATGCAAAAGCATTTTGATGTTTTTTAATTATGTATAAAATTACTCTTTATGGCTTACAAGATTTCCATATTTAGCTTTTAAAGAAGCTAATTTTTCACCGTAAACTTGATTTTGTTTTTGATACATTAAGTTCTTTTCTATTTCTCCTTCAACCTCTTCGAAAGTAGACTCTCCACCAGGTTGAACATCATCTAATTGTATTAAGTGGTATCCAAATTGTGTCTTAACAGGTTCACTTACTTCACCTTTATTCATAGTGAACACAACTTCTTCAAATTCTGGAACCATTTGTCCTCTTGAGAAAGATCCTAGATCTCCTCCAGCTTCGTTTGAAGGACAAGTAGAGTGTTGTTTAGCAGCATCTTCAAAAGATACATCACCTGATTTTATTTGAGAAAGTATTTCATTAGCTTTGTCTTCTGAATCAACTAATATATGTTTAGCTGATGCAGTTTCAGGTTTTGCGAAATTGTTTTTATTTTCCTCGAAGAAAGCTAATTTTTCATCTTGAGTTAGTTTAACTCCAGATAATACTTTGCTTATTGCAATTTGCTTTAATAAATTAACTTTAACTTTTTCAAGTTCAACTAAGAAAGCTTCTTCTTTATCTAATTCATCTTCTACCGCTTCTAAATAGAATAGTTCTTGATTTATTAAGTCTTCTAGCAATTGTTTTTTTCCTTCTTCAGTTCCGAAATGCATAGCTTGGTACTGATCCATTGTTCTAAGAGCACTGTCGATATCTAAATTAGTAATTTCTTTTTCTCCAACTGTTGCAAGTACTTTTTTTTCCATAATTGTTTACTCCTTTATTATCTTGTATTGTGTCAAACCACTAACTAAAATAATATCAGAAAAGTCTACTTCTGTCTAACATAAAAATCCATCAAATGATTTGATTTATTAATAAAATAGAGTAATAACAGCTAAAAGTAGTGATCCCATTATACCTACAATACCTTCTTCTCTCTTATATCTAATTGACTTAACTACAGAAAAATAAAAATAAGCTATGATAAGAACTATTTTTAAATATAAGATTGTAAGGTTTTTTGGGAATATTAAAAAGCTGTATAACGTACTGATGAAAGCTAGTATTGTACTAAAGTTGTAGTAGATTTCGATTTTATCTATTTCGTAGTTAGATCTAAATTTCAAGTATATAAAATAAGTAACATAGATTATGCAAAGAACGGAGTAGATTGTAACTAAAGTTATCTCAATAGTTTCATTTGAAATTACTATCCATTTGTACCAGATTATCGGCCAAAATGCTAGGGACAATATTTTAAAATAATTATCTAGGAATTTTGATTCTTTCATTATAAGGGCCTTTCTATGTAATAATATTAATTATAACAATAGTTTATTTTATGTAATTAATATTATTATAACAAAATATTTGCAATACCGTTAAAAAATAAGTCTACAAGATTCTCTTAAATTTACTAAAATTATATAAATCAATTCAAGCCCCATAGATTTAAAGTCCATAATATACACTCGTTTTGTTAATTAAAATGATTATATATAAGATTATCATACAATGGATGAAATTGTAAAACCCTATTTAAAAGGTTTAATTCTACGAAATGTACGATTAGATATCTATTTTTTGGTTGACGCAATTCTTCTCATATTGTAAACTATAGTTACAAAACGAACAAGTGTTCTAAAAGAATTATTATAGGGGGAATTTTTGTGGATAAAAAAGAATTATTTAAAAATGTTGAGGGCAAGCTATTCAATTATAAAAACATTTACAACGAGATAAAAGCTTTGGAGCTTGAAATTGAAGATGTTAAAAATGAGTACAGAGGTTGTCAGTCTGTTATATATACAGATAAAGTTTGTGGTTCATCAACTAAGTCTTCTAGTGTTGAAAACGAAGTTTTAATTAAAGAGAGAAAAATAGGATATCTAGAATACACAAAGAGAAAAAAAGAGATTGAGAGCAAGAAGATAACTAATGCTTTTGAAACTTTAGATGAACAAGAGAAAGAGTTTTTTAATTACTTTTATATACCAGAGAGAAAACCTAGCTTTGTATCTATTTCTCAGAAAATGTACATAGACAGAAGTCAGTGTTATAGAGTAAGGGAGAAGGTAGTAAGTAAATTTACTAAAATGATTTATCCTAATTACGAAATAAGTTAATAATGAGAACAGTTTTGATACACTTTTGCTACATATAGGAGAAATTTTACAATTTTCACTTGATATACTGTTATTATAGAAATTTATATAAATTTTAATAAAGATATCTTACACAAGTAACACTTTTGCCCAATACTTGTTATGGCATTAAAATGTTCATGGAAAAAGTCTACAAAGACTTAAAACTTGGAGGTATACATGAAAAAACTGAATAAGAAAAAAGTTTTTACTCAAGAAGAGTTAGACGAAATAATAAAAAAGAGATTACAGAGAGAAGCTAACAAGCGTTTTAGAGTGGAAACTGAAAATTGTGTTTTAAAAAACAAAATAGATACAATTGAAAGAGAACTAGATAAATATAAATTTATAATATTCTATGAGGACATAGTTTCATATAAAAATACTGATGATAAAATATGTCCTTTTAGAATTAAGAGGTGATCAATTGCTTACAAACCAGATGATTTTAAAAAAGTATTTGGATATTATATCAGAAAACTTTATAGATAAGGTATGTATCAATGGAGACAATGAACAAGATCAAGGTTTGGCTGAAGATCATTTTTCAGTACAGATTTCTACATCGAGTACTACTGCTTCAACTTTTAGGACAAATGCAAAAAGTATATCTATATCAATAAAGTATTTTCAAAAATATAATATAGAAAAAATATATATGTATGAAATACTTGATAAACTTGAAAAACTATTATGTCGAAATATAAAAATCGATAGTAGGACACTAGAGTTTACTAAATCCGAGGCAGAGATAAAGAAGCAAGATGACGAAAAGGGTGGATATACACTTTACTATTCAACTTTTATAAGCTTCTACGACGATGTACAACAAAATGAGGAAAATAACGAGATTATGCAAAGCATAAATTTAAAGTTGGGAGAGTGACATATAATAATGGGATTACCAAATATTAATATATCTTTTAAAGAATTGGCTTTAACAGCTAAAGAACGTTCAGCGAGGGGAATTGTTTCATTAGTACTAAGAGATAAAGCTGCCTTAGGTTTTACAGAAATAAATGAAGCTACTGATTTACCTCAAGACTTATCAGAAGCCAACAAAAAACTTGTAAACTTAGCACTTATAGGTAACATTAATGCACCAAATAAAGTTATGATATACGTGTTAAATGAAGCTGGTGAGACAGTAAACGAAAACAGTGACATACAATCGGCATTAGACTACTTAGAAACTAAAGAGTTTAATTACATTTGTATGCCTGCTGCAACAGTAGAAGAAAAAGATATTATAAAAGCATGGATAAACAAACTTAGAGAAGAAGATAGAGTTAAGGTAAAGGCTGTTTTAGCAAATATGAATGCTGATTATGAAGGTGTAGTTAACTTTACGACAGACAGCATAAAATTGGAAGGCGAAAGTTTTGATACAGGTGCATTTACAGCTAGAGTTGCAGGTCTAATAGCAGGTACGCCTCTATCTCAATCTATAACTTATACAAAACTTGATGAAGTGGTAGATATGCCTAAAATGACTAGACAAGAAGCAGAGATGAAAATAGACTCTGGTGAATTAATACTTATAAAAGAAGCTGGAGCTATAAGAATAGCAAGAGGAGTAAACTCTTTAAAGAGTACTACTCCTAATAAAGGTGAAATTTTTCAAAAGATTAAGATAGTTGATACATTAGACATAATACATAACGATATAAAGAAAGTTATAATAGACGAATATATAGGGAGAGTAACAAACAACTACGACAATAAGTGTTTATTAGTTGTAGCTATAAAAGAGTACTTAGAAGAATTAGAAAAAGAGCAACTTTTAATGCCTTCTTCAATAGTAGATATAGATATGGAAGCACAAAAAGCCTATCTAAAATCTAAGGATATAAATATATCTAATATGTCAGATCAAGAAATTAAAGAAGCAAATACTGGTTCTAACGTATTCCTAAAAGCTAAGATAAAAGCTCTTGATGCAATGGAAGACGTAGAATTAGCGATAGAAATATAGGGGGTGCGTATTAATGAGTTCAATAGGAAGATTAGAAGCTAGAAATGTTATGAGTGGTACAAGTGGTGAACTTTGGTTAGATGGAGATAAAGTTGCAGAGGTTAAGAAATTTCAAGCAAAACTAGAGTTAACAAAAGAAGATATCGTAATAGCAGGTCAAATGGGTACCGATACAAAGTATATGGGGTACAAAGGAAAAGGATCTATTACACTGTACAAAGTTAGTTCAAGGATGGCTAAATTAATAGGTGAAAAACTTAAAGCTGGGGAAGATCCTAGATTTACTGCAATAAGTAAACTAAATGATCCAGACGCATTTGGTTCAGAGAGAATTGCAGTTAAAAATATAAGTTTTGACGACTTGACACTAGCAGATTGGGAAGTAGGGGTAAAGGGAGAAGTAGAAGCTCCGTTTACATTTACTGATTACGATTTTATAGATTTAGTATAGGCATAGAAGGAGAAAATAAATGAGTACATTATCAAAAAATCAAAATATAGTAGATTTACTTTTAAACGTGGATTTAATTGAGTTAGAAAGACCAAGTAAAATAGTAGAAATCAAAAGATTATCAGGTATATTTGGGTCAGAATTTAAAGTTAAATGTGTTGCACTAACTCCAGCCAAAGATGCAGAGATATCAGATATGTGTATAAGTTTTGATGAGGGTATGAGGACAGATATTGATATATCTGAAATGCAAGTACTTACACTTATCGAGGGAGTGTGTGATTTACAAGGTAAGCCTCTATTTAAAAACAAAGAGCTTATGGACAAGTTTGGAGCACCAACTCCAAAAGAATTAATAAGAAAAATACTCTTACCAGGGGAACAGAGTAATCTGTACAAAGTAATCCAGGATACAATGGGCTATGGTAAGGGAACTGTAGTAGAAGAAGTAAAAAACTAGTAAGGACGGATAATAAAACCTCAATAATGTACTATTATTGGAAGAAAAAGGGTATTATGCCGTCCTTTTTCTATAGGATGGACAAGGGTGAATTTAAGCTAATAGAGGCATTTTTTACTATGGAATTAGAAGAAGAAATAGAAAAGATGAAAAACGGCTACGGCTTTTGTCCATTTATAGGAGGTGAATAGATATGATTGATGAAGAAATTATAAATACTAGGTTAGAACTTATAGACAATTACACCTCAAAAATGCAAAGTATAATTCAAATTACAGAGAGATTTAGCCAATCTTTAGAAACTATGGCATCTTCGATTGATGCTGTAACAAATAGTCTCTATAATTTAAACTCTGCAGCTGAGTCTACTTTCTCACGAATTTCAAATTCAAGTAGAAGTAGTAATTCTGATATTAATAATAATTCCGATAATGTTAAAACCCTCAGAGACCGATTTTCAGAACTAATAGAGAATATAAGAAAACCTATTCAAATGGCAATTAGTATTAAAGATACAGCAAGTAGAGGGATAGAACGTATAAGAAGTAGCTTAGTTAGCTTTAAACAGAATGCAACACAAAGAGTACGACTAATAATAAATAATATCATTGGTCAAGAGCGAGTCGAAAGATTAAGACAACTATTAAATAGGTTGAAGGAATACAGGATCATAAAAATAGCAATTAGTTTAAAAGATGGGGTTTCAAATGCAGTAGAAAGAATAAAGAATAGGATGAGAAGTATAAGGTCTGTCATGACTATTGCAAATATTAAGGATAATGTATCTCAAGGTGTAACTAGAATAAAAACTAGGCTTAGTGGAACTTTTATAGGGCGAGCATGGCAAGCTATTTTAACAGCGAAAGATGTAATATCCCCAGTAGCAAATAGAGCATTTAATAAACTTAAGGGAGCAACCAAAAAAGTTTGGAATATAACAATAAAAGCAAAGGATCTTGCAACAAAGGTATTAGGAGGGTTATCTGGGAAACTTTCAAAGCTTTCTCAAGGTATAACAATTGGTTTAAAAGCCGGTGTACAAGGTCTAGGTCAAAATCAAGTAAGAAACGTAACTATGGGAAGAATTATTGAAAATAGCGGAGTAGAAAAAGCTAAATCAAAGAAAAAAGCAACTTTATATGATAGTGATATGCAGAAATTAGGATCTTTAACACAGTTAAGTCGAGATGATATGGGTCTACTTAGCACAAGAAGTTTGATGTTGTCCAAAGGAGATACTGGTAAAGCAAAACAATTAACTGAAAATATGGCTACAGTGCAAGCATTTGGAGGAAGTCAAAGAACTTCAGTTGAGATAGCAGAGGCATTTACAAGTGCTAAATCTGGAGATCTAAGTAGTTTAAATAATATTTTAGGTGAAGACTATTCTAGCTTTGAAGAAGCGATGAAAGGAATAGAAGAAAAACAAGGTGGACTTCTCAAAGATTATTCAGAGACTATTCAAGGAAAGTTTGCTACATTAAAACATAATATGCTATCAGGAATGATTGCAGCGGTTGAGCCATTTAAAGGTGTAATAGTAAATGCTATGGATGGTATTATGTCTATAATGAGTAGTGTTGGTCCGAAATTTATTGAATTTTCCGGTAAAATAGCTACCGTAATAAATGGTGGAGAATTAATTGAAGGTAATCCTATGATAAATCAACTTGCAACAATCATAGGAAGTATCCCAGAAGCAGTATCAAATATGATGACTATGTTAACTGAAAATATTGACTTTGAAGCAATACTTGAAGTTTTTCAACCTGTGTTTGACCTAATTACATGGTTTTTAGATGACGTTAATAATAAGTCTGGAGTAGCGTCAGGTTTAATGAGCATACTTGGAACAGTAATTACAACAGCTTTTGAAATGATGGGTCCAGTGATAGAGGCAGTTGCACCTATTATACAAAGCATCCTTTCTTTTATTGCAGAACACAGTCAATCGATAAACAATATAATATCCGCGTTAGGTGTTATATGGTCAGCAGTCTGGTCACTAATAGGTCCAATACTGCAGACTGCATGGGCTATAATTTTTCCTATACTAGGATTGATAGTGGATTTAATAGGTATGGCTGCTGGAAAGCTGGTATCATTTAGCAATAAATGGAGTGAATTAAAAGAGAAGCTCTCTAAAAATCCTATAGTAGGTACAGTAAAAACTATTTTTACAAAAGTTGGAGATTTTATCGGTGGGGTATTTAACCCTAAAAAAAACCATGCATTCGGTTTAAACTATGTTCCATATAACGATTACGTAACTCGTCTTCACGAAGGTGAGATGGTACTTACTAAACAAGAGGCTAATAAGTACAGAGGTAAAAATGGAGCTAATATGAATATAGGAAAACTAGCGGATACAATAGTAATACGTGAAGATGCAGATATAGATAAAATAACATCTAAATTAGTTCAAAAGCTAAATGAGAATAGAATTGCGTACGGAGGTGCTTTTTAATGGAAATGTGGCTTAGACAGAATGAAGATAAATTTAGATTTCCAGTGTTTCCCCCATCATTTAACCTAGACGGAAAAGCGATTATTGATAATACAAGTATAGTAAAGATTGGTGAACTTAATATATTTGGGGGAACTTCACTTAAATCAATAGAGATTAGTAGTATGTTTCCAAACAAACAATATACCTTCTGTGAGTACAAGGATTTCCCAAAACCATACGATTGTGTAAATAAAATAGAAAGATGGATGAACGAAGGGTTTATTCTTAGATTTACTATAACAGAGACAAATATAAACCTGGAAGTAATTATAGACAGCTTTAAATACGGAGAAAAAGATGGAACAAGAGATGTATATTTTACTCTTCAGTTAAAAGAATACAAGAGATTTAAGATAAATAAAATTGAAGAGAAGTCAAAAGAAACTAACCAACAAGAAACTACTAGGCCAAATAAAAACGACACTGCTAACAATAAAGAAAATAAACAGAAAACACATAAAGTTGTACCTGGAGATTGTTTGTATTCACTTGCAAGAAAGTATTATGGCAAGGGTAATTTGTATATGAAAATATTTGAAGCTAATCGTGACAAAATCAAAATCCCGGATTTGATTTATGATGGCGATATATTGATTATTCCATAAGGTGATATTGTGATAGAAGTAATTATTATAAAGACTAATGGAGATAAGTTTGATATATCTCCATTAGTTGAAAAAATCACATGGAGTGGTGATTACAAGCAGAGTGCAAGAAAATTGGAGTTTTCGTTGATGGCGAGCAGTGCTGATATAAACGTGGCAAATGTAGATATAACTCTTGGGAGTATTGTAGTTTTCTATGAAGATAAAAAAGAGATATTTAGAGGCACGATATTTACGAGAAGTAAAGATTCCTCTGAGCAAAGCATTGATTATCTTGCATATGACAGAGGTATTTATTTACTTAAAAATAAGGGAGCATATAATTTTACAGATACGCCTGCTGAAAAAATAGTAAGTAAAATAGCTGAAGACTATAAATTTACTATAGGAAATGTAGTAGGAACAAAAATAAATGTAACAAAGATATTTATGGACGTAAACCTTTACGAAATCATAATGTCTTCGTATACTATAGCGTCAAAAGAAAATAAGAAGAAATACATGTGTTTTTTCAAACAAGATAAATTATATGTAGAGGAAAAAGGTACGACAAAATTAAAAATAGCCTTTGAAGAGGGAGTAAACATCAAGTCAACTGACTATTCTGAGAGCATTGAGGACATAGTGAATAAGGTTTTAGTTGTTGATGAAAGTGGAAATAAAGTTGCAGAATATAAAAAAGATAATATACCTCTTTATGGAACGTTTCAAGATATACTACAAGCTAAAGATGGCGAGGATACAAAGAAACAAGCAGAAAAGAAGTTCAAAGATATCGAGAAGAGTTGTAGTTTAAGTGGTTACGGAGATACAAGTTGTATCACTGGTTATGGAGTAGAGGTCAAAGATACATATACAGGATTAGTTGGACTTTTCTATGTAGACAGTGATAAGCATAACTGGAAAAAGGGAGAGTATTCTATAGATCTCAAGTTAAATTTCCAAAATATTATGGATGAACATGAAGCTGGAAAAGATGAAGTTGAAGAAAATGAAGAATTTGAAGGTGGAACAACTTTAAATGGCAGTAAAGTAAAGGCGTTGTTCACAGCGTATTACCCTCATAACAGTAAGATGGAAGGTGGATATTACGATTGCCAAGGAAATAGATTAAACCCTTCTAAAAAAACTTGTGCAGCCCCAAAAAGTGTGCCTCTTGGAACTAAGATACAAGTTCAGGGTACTGGTACTTCGAGGGATGGCGAAGTATATACCGTAAACGATAGAGGTGGAGCTATAAAAATCAGAAATGGTGTTTACCAATTTGACTTACTTATGAGCTCTGCATCTGAATGCAATCGTTGGGGAAGAAAAAATGGTGGTGCCATCTTAGGAGACGGTACTGGATACTCAAAAGGCAGTATCGGTGGTTATAATGCTACTGGTAAGGCAGCGGACTTGTTAAGAGTGGCGATGTCTAAAAGAGGTAAAAGATACGTATGGGGAGCAACGGGACCTAATACTTTCGACTGCTCTGGCCTTACTCAATGGTCTCACAAACAGATAGGAATTAAAATTCCTAGAGTAGCAAGAGCACAAGCTGCAAGCGGTAAATCAATTAGCAAAAGTGCTATGAATCCTGGTGATTTGGTTTTCTTTAAAAAAGGTAAAAACCCAGTTCATCATGTAGGTATATATGTTGGAAATGGAGAATTTCTACATGCACCACAGACTGGCGATGTAGTAAAAATTAGTAAACTAAGTTCAAGACGAGATTTCTACAGTGTAAGAAGATATGTGTAGGAGGTGATATTTATGGCAGATGCAATTAACGATCTTATAGGAATTATGAGAGAGGAAGGAAATATAAACTATGAAAATCCATTTCTAATTGGGGTAGTGACCAAAGGTTATCCAGATATATTGGTCAAAGCTGGTAAAGTTGAACTAAGCACAAGAAACTTGCTAGTAGATAAATGGTTGTTCGATAGAAACAGTATAGAAATATCATCTAGTCAAGATAATATAACACATAATATAAATGACAACTTACAAGAGGGCGACAAGGTAGTTATGATTAAGTCAGGAGAAAAATATATTATAACAAATAAGGTTGTGAATCTATGAGTGAATTATTTCCATTTATAACCATTCCAGAAGATTTCAAACCACCTAGCAATAAGAAGTTAGAAAAGTTTAAAGAAGTAGCATGGGATTTTGAAAAAGATGAGCCTATTATTGAGAACAATAAATTTAAGATAATAGAAGGAAAAGAAGCCCTAAAGGTTTGGATATACAAATGTATTAAGACAAATAGATACGAGCATGAGGTTTACAGTTGGGATTACGGAACAGAGCTATCAGATTTAATAGGTCAAAGGTATACTAAGGGGCTTACAGAAAGTGAGGCTACAAGGTATATAAAAGAGGCACTTGAAGTTAATCCATATATACTAAATGTAGAGACAGTGGACAGTAAATTAGAAGGTGATGTTTTGAGTGCCAACGTAAAAGTCACAACTATTTACGGGGAGGTGGAAGTAAATGTATAGTAAACAGACATATGAAGTCATCAAAAATAGAGCGCTATCCAATATAGACTTAGATCTGTATAAAGGAGAGGGTTCTTTTTTAAATAATATGGTATCAGGGACAAGCACAGAGCTAGCTAAAATGTATATAGAATTGTCCAATATACATAAGATGGCTTTTATACAGGAGACATTTGACACCTTCCTTGATGCAAGAGTAAATGAATTTGGTATTTACAGAAAAATGGGCACAGAAGCAACTGGAGAAGTTGAGTTTATAGGTAAGGAAGGTACTCAATTAAGCAATGGTACAATAATCTCTTATAATGATCTTATGTATGTGGTAATTAAAGATGTAGTTATAGGATCAGATGAGGGAAATATTTCTCCAGTACAAGCATTACAAATTGGCATTGAATATAATATCCCTGCTGGTACAGAGTTTAAGCTTGAAGAAGAAATTAGAGATATAGAAAAAATAATTAATGCTAAGGAATTTACAGGCGGAACTGAGATTGAAGACGACGACGAATTAAGAGAAAGATTTTATAGAATTCAAAGAGATCCGGCGACATCAGGTAATGTAGCTCATTACGAGCAGTGGGCATTAGAAGTCGAGGGTGTATACGATGTAAAAGTATACCCTAGATGGGACGGTCCCGGCAGTGTAAAGGTCATGGTATTAGGGAGTGACAATGTAGCAGTAGACGAAGAAATTGTTCAAAGAGTAAGAGGTCATATTGAAGAAGAGATGCCTGTAGGGGTTTCACTTACAGTATTTACTCCGAGCAATCTAGATATAAACGTAAGTGCTTCTATCGAGGTTGAGATGGGTTATACACTAGAAACTATAAAGACGCTATTTTTAGAAAGTATAAGTGACTATCTTAGAAACGTAAGAGAAGAAATTGTTTTTACAAAAGTAAGTGCAATACTTGGAATTACTGAAGGGGTAAAAGATTTTACCAATCTTAGTATTAATGGAAGTACAGAGAACATACCTGTATCTGAAGATAGGATACCAAAAATTAATGAGATAGAATTTAAAGAGGTGGTTTAATGAAGTTAATAGATAAACTACCATCGTTTGAACACAACCCTGTAGGTTATGAGATACAGGGTTCTTTTGATAAAGAATTAGAGATACTATCGAATGTAAAACAAGAGACATTTGACCAACTATTTGTAGATACGGCAACATGGGGGTTAGATTATTGGGAGGATATACTCTCAATAAAGACGGATACGAGAATAAGTTATGAAGTTAGAAGAAGTAATATCAAAGCTAAGATGAGAGGTAGAGGAACTACGACTAGTGGAGTGTTGAAGAATATTTGTGAAGCTTATATAAAGAATGATGCAATAGTTAGACAGCATCCTAATGAATTCATAATTATGCTTGACCTTATAGTAAACAACACAGATTATAATACTTTATTAGAGTTAGATAAATTTATTGAAAAGATAAAGCCTTGTCACTTAAAACACAGATTTAACATGATATTACAGAGTGAAGACAACAGTTATATTGCTATCATATGCAATAGTGGAGATGACACAACGATATATCCTTGGTTTCCAAGTGATATAGAATTAAGTACTGATATAAAAATTGGAGTGTCTAACAATATAAGTGTAGACAACACAACAATATATCCGAGAGAGGTGATTTAATGGCACAGCAAAAATACTACACAATTCTTACAGAGGTAGGAAAGAGTAAAATAGCAAATGCAACCGTACTAAATGAAAAAGTACAATTTTCTAAGATGCAATTAGGAGATGGCGGTGGCAGCCAATATGAGCCACATGAAAAACAAACAGCATTAAAAAATAAAGTCTGGGAAGGCAGTATCAGCAATGTAAAAGTAGACGAAAATAACCCAAACTGGATAGTAGTTGAAACTGCAATACCAGGAAATGCAGGAGGTTGGACTGTCAGAGAAGTCGGCATTTTTGACGATGAGGGTGAACTTCTGGCTATTGGTAAGTACCCAGAGACTTATAAACCTGTTGCCGATGACGGTTGTGTTAAGGATTTGTTTGTTAGAGTAATCCTAATGGTAGTAAATACATCTAGTGTTGCTCTAAAAATAGATCCTACTGTAATACTTGCAAGTATGAAGAATTTAGATGATTTAAGGAAAGAGTTAAATGCTAAAGTAGATGCGACAAAGACAGAGTTAAATACGAAGATCGATGAAGTTAGAAGTGATTTAGATAGTATAGAGCTAACGGGAACTAAGGTTAGTATTGAGGATGTAAAGAATAATTTTGCTAGTACAGATGTAGAGGGAGCTTTAAAGGAATTAGCGGATTCGGACAATAGTTTAGAAATTGCAATCAACAATAATAAATCAGAATTAAATGGAAAGATTGATGATTTAAAGCAATCTGTAAGTAGTGGAAAACAGTTAATCGCTACCGCCACTACTGGTAGAGGTGTTCCTACAAATGGTAGCGATTCGTTTCAACATATGGCGGATAATATAGATAGTATTAAGACTAAGTTGCCGATTTTGGAGGATGATGTTGGAGTTACTGAGGATTCTGAGGGTAATGTATATGGAGTTATTAGGTATGATGCTCTACAAAGTTATGGAGAAGCTAGTACAAGAACCAAGGTTGTCTGGGAAAATTCGTTTGGATCATCTTTAGTTATTTTGAATGTATATGAAAGTGGTAATATACTTATAAAATATGATACTAGTACTAATTCTCGTTTAGCGTTATTAACAATAGGAAACGATATTTTATGGGAAATTGAGGTTGAATTAGTTGGTAAGTACTACTACTACAATGAGAAAGTATATTTAGGGACTTCTACATCAAATAAAGTATTAAAAATTTTAGTTGGTTCGGATCAAGTTATTGAATATACTACTAATTTTACTAATCCAATAGGTAGCATTGTAGTAGATAAAAATGATAACGTATTAATTACTGATATTAATAATAATTATAGCAGATCTATTATAAAATTAAATCCTAATCTTGAATTGTTATGGAAAAATGATTATGGTAATCTTATTAATCCTATAAGATTAGATAGCATGGGAAATATTATCGTAAGGGAAACCTCCTCTTCTCGACCTTCATTATATAAATTAAATCCTGAAGGTGAAACTTTATGGAAATTGACAAACTATTATATGGATTCTGTTAATTTAGATAAATATGGAGGTATTTATGCAACTAGTAGGTATGAAGGAGGAGTACAAAAATTTAGTTTAGAAGGAGAGTTACTTTGGAAACAAGGTGGATCTAACACTACTTTTTTATTTATAGATAATCATTTAGAATATTTGTATTATTATTCATATTCTAGTAGTAGTACTTATTCTAAAGTAATTTACAGGTTAAAGTTTGATGGTGAAACTTTATGGAATGTCTCAATATATGGGTATAGAAGCTATTATGCCATGCCAAATGGAGAAATTTATTTTACTACACAAAAAGAGGGGCATTATATTTATAAAGTTGATAACCTAGGTAAAAAATTATGGAGTTATACTATGGGATATAATCCAGATGTTTTATATGTTGATCTAGAGGAAAACATATATGCTACAAATGAAACTAGTAGTATTTTAAAGATAAATAAACATCGCGATTTAATTTGGACCTTAAAAAGGAGTATCCCTACTTCTACTCTAGTATCTAATGAGAAGGGGTATTATACTTTATTAATAGCTCAAGGTGGAACATTAGTAAAACTCAGAGATAATTATGTGTTAGAAAAAGTAGCAGTATTAAAAGAAAGAGAGGTAACAAAATGAAATTTTTAGGAAATTTAGAACAAATAAAAGATAATAAATACAAAGTTGGTTTAATACACTATAAACCAGAACTATTACAAGATACAAGTAATGGTATATTAGTAGACAAGCTACCAGAACCAACTCAACAAGATGGTAAGGTAGCAGTATTATATATAGATTTAGTTACAAAAGAATCATTCTATGAATACGAAGACATTCCAAAATCAGAAGAAGACGAAATAGAGATTCTTAAAAAACAAGTCGCAGATTTATATTTCATGCAACTACAAGGAGGTACTAACTAATGAATTGGTATTTTAATATAAATTACTTCTATAACAATAAGTTATGGACGATAGATCAAGTTAAACTAGCAGTAGAATTAAACAAGATAACAGAAACAGAATATAAGGAAATAACAGGAGAGGGCTATACTAAGTAGAGTTTTATTTTTATTTAAATTAAAAAAGACCAAATCATATCACGATTTGGTCTTTTTACTATTTAAAACTAAAACTCCCTAGCTAACTTAGAAGCCTTATCCTTAGCTTCACCCATAATCTCAACTTTCTTATCAGGTGCTGCATCGATTCCATCAATATGGATAGCCTCATAATCAAATATACCGAAGAATCCCATCATATGTTTTAAATACGCATCTCCAAAATCTACTATAGGAGCACCTTCAGAACGGTCGTAAACTCCGCCACTTGATTGGATATGAAGTACTTTCTTATCTTTAAGTAGACCTACAGGGCCTTCAGCAGTGTACATAAATATTTTTCTAGCTACACATAGTATATCTATATAAGCTTTTAACACTGGAGGGAAGAATAGATTCCACATTGGATTTACAAATACTATTTTATCTGCCCCTATAAATTGATTTAATAATTCGTCATTTCTTCTAACTTTCTCTTGATCTTCTTTTGATAAAGTTTCTATAGACTCACCACTTTTTAGAACAGACCAAGCGTCAAATATATCTTGATTTAAAAATGGTATCTCGTCTTTGAATAAATCTAAAGTCTCTATAGTATCGTTTGGATGGTTAGCTTTGTATTCATTTAAGAAATGCTCTCCAACGTTTATTGATTTTGATTTCTCGCTTGTTAGCGGACTTACAGTTACATATAATAATTTTGCCATAATGTTTACATCCTCTCATATTAAAATTTAATAATTATCTGCTAAATCTTCAAATAGCTTGTATATAAATTCAAGCTCTTCATCATTGTACTTTTCAAAGAGTTGAGTCTGTCTGCGAACCTCATCTTCATGCCTTTTAGCAGCGAGTTTGAAAAGGTTTTCACCTTTGCAGGTTAGTTCAAGTTCAAATTCTTTTAGATTTTCTCGTTTACAATTTAGCGAGATCAAATCCTTTGATTGTAGCTTTTTACAAATCTTTGATGTAGCACCTCTAGTCATTAGCATTATATCTGATAACTCACTTTGATTGATTCCTTTGTTTACTCCTATATGGTAAACAGATTGGATTTCAGATAATGTTAAGTTATTTTCTAAATCAATTTTTTTTGAAATTACTTGTATAGCTTTTTTTGTTTCTTCCCTAGTTGTTTCTCTTTCTCTAAGGAATTTAAAAAGGCTAGCTAAAACTTTTTCAGTATTGATACTAATCACCTCAATATTGTTTCCTGGAAACTATTTTACTAGAAAAAATATTTTAAGTCAACATTAAATGATAAATATTATCAAATAAAATTATTTCGCAATAGTTATATATATTAAATAACGTTGAAATTTCAAGATTTTATTTCTAGTATAATTTATAACCAAAAAAGTACTGTAGATTAAATGATATTTGATGGGTATAATTAAATTAGCAGAAAAAATTAAGTAATAAAGATTGGAGTGATAGCAATGGCTAATTTATATACTAAAACAGGGGATAAGGGGCAGACAAGTTTATTTGGTGGCAACAGAGTAAAAAAGGATAGTTTAAGAGTAGAGAGTTACGGAACGTTAGACGAAGCAAACTCTATGTTAGGTCTTGCGTACTCTCAAATTACAGATGAAAAAACTAAAGAATATTTAGATATAATTCAGAGAAGAATTTTTAGCGTTGGGGCAGAGCTTGCGAGTGATGATAAAGGTTTAAGGATGCTAAAAGATAAGGTGACTGAAGAAGATGTAGAGATCTTAGAAAAAATAGTTGACGAATGTACAGAAATAGTAGGAGCTCAGACTAATTTTGTAATTCCTGGAGTAAATCTTTCTTCATCAGCTCTACACGTTGCTAGAACAATAGTTAGAAGGGCTGAAAGATGTGTTGTAAAATTAAAGAGAACAGAAGATGTAAGACCAGAAGTTGTAAAATATATAAACAGACTTTCAGACACAGTTTATGCTCTTGCAAGACTAGAAGAACACAGAAGTTCAAATAAAGATGCGACTAGAAATTTATATTAATTCTAGAATAGAGTAAAAATTCAAAATATAATAATTTAAACAACATGATATTTAAAATCAAAATAATAAAGAGCTGTATCAAAACCGATTACTCGTTTGATTACAGCTCTTTGTTTACATTTTACTAACTAAAATAGCTATTTTAGCGTCTGGGTTGTAGCTTATTTGAACGATTTGATTCTTCTTAAGGTTTTGAAGATCTTCACCGCCGTAAGCTATTTGTAATTTAACAGGAAGTTTACCTTGTTTTATTATCGCAACATAATCTTTTTTGCCTTTTTTATCAAGACTTATCAAATTACCAGCGTATGGTTTGAAGTTTTGGTACTTCTTACTTGAGCTTCTTATGTAGAAGAAAGCTCCAACAGCTACTAAGATATTAACTCCAAGTAATATCCATCCATTGATCTTAAGGAAATTACCTCCTAATAGCACTATAAACATTAAAACAATTGGGATAATAGCTTTTTTCATAAGTAATTTCCCGATAATTTCGTTAGCCTTTTTCTCAGGGCCGCTCATAGTCTTAGATCTTGCAAATGACTGTGCGAATTTGTCCTTTAAGCCCATTTCAATCCTCCTAATCCAATAATAATAATTTAGTTATAATGACGATATTGTGGCTTAGAATGCATGTACTTTTTATATGTAAATACACTCAAAACTATATCGATATAAAGCAAAACATAATAGATATTTTAACATATATTTGCAGAAAAGAAAATGACCGTAGAGCAAATATATAATTTAAAATACTTATTCTATCAATAAATAATATTCTAGGAGTCGAATATACAATTTTTGTATGTTTAATTGAACATTGTATCAAACTTTATATTTATAATTAATGATAATAAAAATCTATGTACAGTCGATTTTGATGTAAAATCGTATCACATTAGGCGAAAAATAAGATTAAACTTAGCTTTCATCCTTGCTTGAGTTATTGCTATTATCACAGGCAGTCTCATTATCACAAATATCTTCGGTTATAGTGTTTTCAAGTTTTTGATTTTCAAAAATTTTAAGTTCAATCATGCCTTCAATCTTTATTTTGTCTTTTTCTGTAAGTTGTCTAAATAATTTTATGATGTTTTCCTCGTCTTTAGAGATCTTAAAATTAGGGTAATCTTCAGAATCCTCTTTAATAACATTAACTCTTTTCGGATTTAAATCTAAACACAATAGATAGTCAGTAGTTACGTCAAAATACTTAGCAATAGATTTTAGAATTGTGTAATTAGGTTCTCTTAAATCCTTTTCATATTTACTTAGATTGTCAAAGTTCAAAGTCTTCATCAATTTATCTTGTGTTAAGTTGTGATCTTTTCTCAATTTAGCAATTCTTTTTCCTAATGTATCCATAGTAACCCCCTTTTCGAAAGTCAAAATGACTTTATATATTTTTAGAATATAGTATTTAATATAAAATAAAGTCTAATTGACTAAAAAAACATTGACTTTTAGTCAAATTGACATTATAATATAATTATTGATACGAATTCATATCATAATTTTAGCATATATTTGAGTTAAATTGGAAACTGTTTTATTTTGATGTCTTTTTATAATATTTACTAATGCTTTATAAATATACAGTACTGAAAATACATACAAAAGCTTTTTAGTAAATACTGTTAAAATCTTAATCAAACTTTTTATGGGAATCGTATTTAAGGAGGTCTTAAAATTGGCGGATAGAAAAAAAGATATCCCGATGTTTGGAATAAACGTGAAAAAGAGACTAATTGATATGAGAATGACACAAAGACAACTAGCAAAGGACATAGGCGTTAGCGAAAACTATTTGACAGATATACTTAGTGGCAGGAGATCTGGTAAAAAGTATAAACCCTTAATTTATAAAAAATTAGGTCTTGAGGATCCAGATTTACTATAAACTATAACTACTTACATATTTTAACAATCTCCCTTTAAAGTGTATAATGGAAATGATAACTTTTTGGAGGGGAGGAGTTTTAATGAATAAAAAATTGAAGGCAATAACAGCATTAGGTTTATCAACTATCTTCTTTTTAGTTAATATACCTCAAAGTGATGCTTTAGAGTCAGTTTCAGAGATAAAGGGTAAAGACAGATACGAAACTGCAGGAAAAATAGCAGATATGCAGAGTTACAGCACTGCAATTCTTGTAAATTCAGATAACAGTTTAGCAGATGGTTTAAGTGCAAGCAGTTTAGCAGGTGCAGCAAATGCCCCTATATTACTTACAAAAAAGAGTACCATTCCAAATTCGACGGCTAAAAGATTAAATGGTGTAAAAAAGATATATTTAGTTGGTGGTGAAAATTCTATTGATAAGTTGATTGAAAAGGAGTTAAATAATCAACATATTGTAGTGGTACGAATAAGTGGTATTGACAGGCTTTCAACTAGCTACAATGTGGCTAATGAGGTAGGTAAGATTAAAAAAATTGATAAAGTGATACTTACTAATGGTTTTAAAGGAGAAGCAGATGCCATGAGTATTGCTTCGGTTTCTGTAAGAGATATTACTCCAATAATACTTACAGACGGAAAAAGTGTTACATATAATACAGATGGCAAAGAAACTTTCGCAATAGGTGGAAGCTCATCTATCAGTGATAGTTTAGTCAATAAAGTAAAAGCCACTAGAATCGGTGGTTTAGATAGATTTGATACAAACAAAAAGATAATAGAGAAGTTTTACTCAGGAACTGATAAATTTTACATATCAAAGGCTTACAATCTTGTAGATGCATTGTCTGGCTCTACTGTGGCAAAGATTAAACCTATAGTATTAGTTGCGCAAGGATCTGATAAAAGTATATTAAAATATGCTTCTGAAGTAACAGCTTTAGGTGGGATAGACAGTGTAACCATAGATGAATGTATAAATATAACGAATGGTATTGGGGAAGTAGGTAATGGAAAAGTTATTAGCCTTGCCGAAGCTACCGAAATGGCTAAGATATTTTTTGCAACAGATGTGGTAAAAGATGATTATGTAAATGGACTTTTTGATCCATATATAATCAAAGAAAGTATTACTATAAAAGATCAAGGCAAGGAGTATTATGCATTTACAGGTATAGATGAGGGCAATGACGTGCTAGGTCAAAAATATCTTTGTATAAATAAGAGTGATAAATCAGAAATGTGCGCGTATCAGTATGCATTTACTGGCAATGGTTATGAATTAATTAGATACGATATGAACTCTTTCGATGAGGCATTAGAGTTTCTTTATAATCAAAATCCAAATTTAAAAGAAGTGCAATATAAAGTGTTTGAAAACTTTGACCAAGATTATACTAACTATAGTATTAATGCGTATAACATGGTAAACGGAGTTAAAGAAAATTATGGTTGGTTTTTCGTTCCAATTTGGAAATAAGAATATATAGTATTAAAAAAGGCTGATAACTAGATGGTAATCAGCCTTTTTTATAAAATAGTTTTAATTTTGATTAAGGATTAAATATAGTTAATTTTTTAGAAATTTTAACTGCAGTCTCATATCTATCTACTCCAGCAATTCGCTCTTTATTATCTACTTTTAGATTATCCTCTATTTCTTTAGATACAGAATCATATCCTCCACTAATTAATAAACTTTTAATAGACCATTCACCTATCTTATTAGATGTAATGCTATTTAATTTGGTTGGCTCAGTTAACATTATTGGAGCTTTGAATTTTGAAGAAAGAGTATTTACTGTTAAAGCATCTGGAAAATTTGTTCCATCTGCTAAAATAATATATTCTGCATTTCCAGCAACTTTTCTAAATTCATTACCAATTAATTCTGCAGTTTCATATCTATCAGATCCAGCTAATCTACTAATTTTATTTACTCCTAAATTATCTTCTATATTATTTGATACAGAATTATATCCTCCACCTATAGTTACATCATTTATACCCCAGGTTTTTATCGTATCTTTAGTTGATTTTGTAAGTATATTTGGTTCAGTTAGAAGTATTGGTAGTCTTTTTTGAGAAGCAAGAGTTGATATTGTAATGGCATCTGGGAAGTTTGTTCCATCAACTAGCATAATTTCTGACTTTTTACCTGTTATTTTTCTAATCTCATTTCCTATTAATTCAGCAGTTTTATATCTATCTTGACCAGCTATTCTTGTAACTGCATAGTCCTTTAATTGCCCTACTACTTTATCTGATACAGAATCTGTACCACCTGTAATTATTATTTCTCCTGTATTTAATCTTTTAATCTCAGATAAAGTTTTTTCATCTATACTATCTTTTTGAGACAATAGTATTGGAGCTTGCTTTTCATTTGCTAATACTGATGCCGTAAGTACGTCAGAATATTTATCTCCGCTTGCCAGTATTACTGTCTGAGGTGGAATCGGTGGTTTAGGATCTGGATCAGGATCTACTGAACCCCCACCATTACCTCCACCAGATGTTTTTACAGTATAATCTTGTTTTATTAATCCATTATAGATTATTTTAGTCTCATCGTGCTTAAAATTATATTTAAATGTTCCAGTTTCATTTAAGTTTTTCCATGATATATTTCCGTTTCCATCATAATTACCAGTAGGAGTAATATTATAAACTTCATTTAAAGTTAACTTATCACCGCTTGATAAATTTATAGGCGTTTCAGTTTGATATTCATTGGATTTTAGAGTAACTGAGGACAGATCAATTATTTGATCAGTTACACTAGAGTAATCTAAAGATAATAGATTTTCTAGTGGACTAATATCACTAATTTTATTAGAATCTAAATATAAATATGAAAGAGAAGTTACGCTTTTCAATGGATTAATATCACTTATTTTATTTGAATCTAAACTTAGAGTATTTATAGATGTCAATTTTTCTAAAGGTGTTATATTACTTATATTGTTAGATGATAAATCTAAAGTTGTTAGAGATGTTAATCCCTTCAATGGGGTAATATAAGTAATTCCGTTATTATGTAAAACTAGTGAAGTTAAAGAAGTTAAATTTTCCAATGAACTAATTTCACTTAATTTGTTATTACTTAAATATAGAGTTGAAAGTGATATTAATCCGCCTAATGAATTAATATCACTTATGTCATTATTATTTAGATTTAAAGATATTAAAGATGTTAAATTTTCTAAAGGATCAATTTTACTAATTTTATTAGAATCTAAAAATAAATACGATAAAGATTTCAAATCTTCCAATGGTGAAAGATTGCTAATTTTATTAGAATCTAAATTTAAATTTATCAAAGAAGTTAAATTTTTCAATGAACTAATATCGTCAATTTGATTATTATTTAAATACAAATAACTTAATGAAGTTAGACCTTCTAATGCTGTAATATCACTTATTTGATTATTATTTAAATACAAAGTAGTTAAAGATTCTAAATCTTTCAATGAATTAATATCATCACTTATTTGATTATTATTTAAATACAAATAAGTTAAAGATGTTAGATCTTCTAATGGACTAATATTACTTATTTCATTTGATTCTAAATTTAGAGATTCTAAAGATTTTAATCCTTTCAATGGACTTATATCACTTACTTTGTTATTACCTAGAAATAAATGTTTTAATGATGTACAATATTGTAACTCTTGGATATTTGTAATATTATTATTAGTTAAATCAAGTGATTCTCTTTCACTTAATTTTTCTATAGTTATAGGTTTTTCTATATTATTTTTAATTAAGGCCTTTTCTAATTCGGGGTCTTGTATGTTTATGACGGTTTCCTTTGTATTTATGCCTTCTACTGCTACATTATTATTTAGTGTATGTGCGTTTAATGTCGGTGTATTGCTTACAAATACTGATATTACAATGAATAAACTTAATGTTTTTTTATATTTCCATTTCAATTTGTATGTTAAACCTCCTTAATTTTTGTATAATTTATATTTACCAATCTTAATTCATATGCTAAACCTCCTTAGTTTTTGATATATTTAATAAATAAATTTCAATTCATTTATTAGCACCTCCTTAATTTTTCGATATAGCTAATTTATTTTAATATATATTTAGCAAAATAGTGGCTATAATGTTGTAAAAGGCTATTTTTATGTTGTGAATAGTTATCTTGCATTTACACAGCGTATGATAAAGAAAATAATGTATGCATTCGAATACGCTTTTACTAGCGAAAAATTTGTCAGAATATTAAGGAAAAACATTATATCTTTATAAATTTAATTAAGATATAATGTATATATGGTATATAAAAAGGCTTGTAACTAAATGGTAATCAGTTTTTTTATACAGATATACTAAGAGACAACATAGGTATAGCAGACTGTATTCAAATAATGTATTTTATAGAACAATCGAATTACTTGGTTTTGAATTAACTAACAATTTAGTAAATCAGAAGGAGAAGTGATGTATTGTTAAGAAAAGGGGATTTTATTTGGATTGGGGTATTGTTTATATTTATAGCAGTATTAGCATTTCCAAGCTCTCGAATAGTGTTTATTGATGTAACTGAAGCACATCCTTACATTGGAGGTTTTTTCAAGTTTGCTGTTTTAGCTACAATGGGAGATTTGTTAGGGGCTAGGGTTTCATCAGGACACTATAAAAAACCAGAAGGTTTCGTACAAAGGGTAGCTGTATGGGGATTTATAGGAGTTGTTACTACTTTAGCGCTTTCGATATTTCCGGCTGGGGTGGCATTTGCGCAAGGAAAAGGCATGTTGCCTTTAGATGGGAATATATTTTTTAAAGCTCTATTTACAAGTATGGTGATGAATATTGTACTATCACCAGTAATATTTATGTTCCATAAGTTTACGGATACATATATAGATACAAAATATACAATAAGGGATAACAAGATTACTCTTAAGGATATTGTTGATAAAATAGATTGGTTTACTTATGTAAACTTTAGCCTATTTAAGACAATACCATTTTTCTGGATACCATGTCATACTATAGTATTTTTATTTCCGGCGGAGTATAGAGTTATAGCGTCAGCATTTGCATCAATAGCACTTGGGCTTATTTTAGCACTTGCGAATAGTTCTAAAGTTTCAGCGGTCAATTAATTTATTTATCTATGTAACGAATACAAGAAAATAAATATAGAAATGTAAAAAATTATCTGAGAGTTTAATATCAGATGATTTTTTTATTTTTATATTGAATTAGTGTAAAATAATCTTATAATAAAGTTTTCTAAGTTATGTAAAGGAGAGTTTTTATGGAAAAAAAATATATCATGGCACTTGATCAGGGAACTACAAGCTCTAGAGCTATAATTTTTAATAAGGAAGGAGAAATTGTGAGGGTCGCTCAGAAAGAGTTTTCTCAAATTTTTCCAAGGGCAGGTTGGGTAGAACACGATGCAATGGAGATATGGGGATCACAAAGTGGTGTTTTGAGAGAAGTAATAGAAACCGCAGGTATCAGACCTGATGAAATAGCTTCAATAGGTATAACAAATCAAAGGGAGACTACAGTAGTTTGGGACAAGCATACTGGAAAGCCGATATACAACGCGATAGTTTGGCAGTGTAGGAGAACTTCAGAGTTATGTGATGATTTGAAACAAAGAGGTCTTGAAGATGAATTCAAGGAAAAGACAGGCCTTTTAATTGATGCATATTTTTCCGCAACTAAATTAAAATGGATTTTAGACAATGTAGAAGGATCTAGAGACAGAGCGCGAAATGGCGATCTACTTTTTGGTACTATAGACACTTGGCTTATATGGAATTTGACTCGTGGAAAAGTCCATGTGACTGATTACTCAAATGCGAGTAGAACAATGATGTTTAATATAAATACATTGAAGTGGGATGAAGAAATTTTAAATGAGCTAGATATACCAAAGTGTATGTTACCAGAAGTAAAGCCTTCAAGCTGCCTTTATGGATACACTGATGATCATATGCTTGCTGGTGCTGAAATACCAATATCTGGGTGTGCGGGGGATCAACAAGCGGCACTGTTTGGACAAACTTGTTTTGATGAAGGAACTGCAAAAAACACATATGGTACAGGATGTTTCCTTCTTATGAATACTGGTGAAAAACCTGTAAGATCTAAAAATGGTCTTCTGACGACAATAGCATGGGGAATTGACGGTAAGGTCAACTATGCTCTTGAAGGGAGTATATTTGTCGCAGGAGCATCCATTCAGTGGCTAAGGGACGAATTAAATTTGATCAACTCCGCAGAAGAGAGTGAAATGTATGCTAATAGAGTAGAGGATACTGATGGTGTTTACGTAGTGCCAGCTTTTACTGGGTTAGGGGCTCCATATTGGGATATGTATGCGAGAGGAACTATATGTGGATTGACTAGAGGCTCTAGTAAAGACCATATAATAAGAGCTACACTAGAGTCTATTGCTTACCAAACCAAAGATGTACTACAAGCTATGCAAGAAGACTCGGGTATCGATCTTAAATCTCTAAAAGTCGATGGTGGGGCTAGTAATAACAATTTTTTAATGAAGTTTCAGTCAGATATCCTAGATGTAAAAATCTTTAGGCCAGAAATTGTAGAGACAACAGCTCTTGGAGCAGCTTATCTGGCAGGTCTTGCAGTAGGATTTTATAAAGATAAAGATGAGATTGCTTCACAGTGGAAGATTGACAAAGAGTTTGAACCAGATATGATTGAAGGCGTAAGACAGGAAAAATACGAAGGATGGAAAAAAGCTATTTCTAGGTCATTAGGATAGATATTCAGAAATAGTTTTAGATAATATAAATATAACGTTCAGTAAATTAAAGATATTATTAAATAATATAAATTATTTTATTTGATATATTTATATATAAAAAGCTGGAGAGCATACGAATAGATTGAGTGACATATAGACTACTGTCTATCTATCAATAAACTCGTACACCCTCCAGCACATGACTATTTTTTGTCATATAAAAACATAGGAACCGAATTGTAAATGTGTTGATCTCCAACGGCGAGAATTATATCTCCCTCCAAGAACTCTATGTAAGGTCCTGGTGAGATTATAAGTTCTTCACCTCTCTTAATTGCTACTATAGTAGCTCCTGTATTCTGCCAGAAATTTGTGTTTGCTGCAGTATCGCCTATATATTTACAATCACTCCTAATTTCAAATTGAACAGGAACTAATGGGTTAATTATTTCGAGTCTGTTGGAATAATCTATGATCTTTCCAATAGTATCTATAATCCTAACATCCATCTCAGCTTTTGCATCAATTAGATCGCGAAGAGTAGACTTGTATGAAGAAATATTAGTTATGTCTTGATATTTTTTTATAAACGAGTAAGCCTTATCAGAAGATAAAACTATTACACCTTTTCCTTTAACGCTTTTGACAACGTCGATATCCTCTAATATTTTTACTGCCCTTCTGATAGTTTCAGGAGAGACGTTGTATTTTCCAGCGAGAATAGAACGACCATATAGTATAGTATCTTCTTTAATCTCACCAGTGTATATCTTATTTGCAATATCCAAAGCTATTTTTTGGTATATTGGCATGGTATAGTTGTTATCCATAACATCCTCCTTGTTTAGTAATTTAACACCTGAAAATTGCTTTATAAAAGTGCGCTTATTTCCATTGTATAATGTAATAATTTATCTGTCTAGGTTCTTAGCATTAATTTTATGAAAACCTAGATAAATTCTTTTGTTAATTAAAGATGGACTCAATATTTTTGTTATATCACAGAATATTTTAACGAAAAATGTCATATATAACTTCAATAAAAAAGACTGAGTTTTAAATCTCAAACTTTTTATATATAATTTACTTTTCCTTTTTATCAAATACTTCTTTAAAATAATCAGTGTAAGTTTTTTTAGATTTATTATTGGATGATTTCTTATTTTTATTGCTTTTTTTATTTCCTAATGTTTCTACTAATATATTTTTTTTAAACTTATCTGTTTTATTTTTTTCATTTTCCATAATTATACCTACCTTTACTTAAATTTATTAAATGTATTTATTTTATTGTAGGTTATTTTCATCGAAATTCTTTTTCTTCTTTTTCTTACCATTTTTATTAAAATATTGGCTACATTCTGATAGTAGATGTGATAGTAAAGCAAATAATACCTCTGTTCTAAGTGGAATAGTAATTGAAGTCATTATTTCATCTAGTATATTCATAGTTAAAAATGTAAGTGTAAAATCGAGGACGAAATCACTAAGTTTATATAACCAATATGGGAGTCTATTTGCATATCTAAATACATCTAAAAATGTAGTGCATGCAAAATCTATAGGGCCTGTAATACAGAAGTATATCAAAAAGAATATTATCACAGAATAAACTGATTCATATTCAAAACCTAGGAATGATAGAAATCCTATTCCAACAAATGTGAATACAACAAATGACAGTCCGAAGAAAATAGCTAATACTGCAATTAAGTAAATAAAGTCTGAAAAAGGAATTTTTCTTTTACTGTCTATTTTAAACACCCCTTTACAATAAGATTTGCATTTGACTATATAAATAATAGCATTCTAAGTACTTCAAAGTAGTCATCAGTTTCAAATAACACTGTATGTGCATCGAGTTTTTTCATGTTAGGATAAAATGATGCTTTAAAAGCTTTGTAGTGCTCTTTATATCTAATTTCAACTTTAAAGTGATTCGGTAGTTTAATCAAATGTCTTGATAAATCGCCTTGAAGAGCATCTTTAACTCCAGTATTAATTTTTTCTAATGCAAGATTAGGATGTATCGAGATAGATCCATTTCCATAACCCTTTAGTACTGGTACTGTAATTATATTAGGATTTAATTCTTTTGCTGCTTCACAAAGTTCTTCGTCACCACTTAAAAAGGCAACAGGTACTTTGTGATATGCGCAAGCGTAAGCGTTAAAAGTAAATTCTGATGCTATTTTATCGTTTATTTTGATGTAGCTAAAATCTAGATCCATCGTATGAGCTAACGGATTGCCATCTGTAAATGCAGCAGAATGATATCCAGTAAATAGACATGCATCAAAGCTACTATCAAGTCCAGATACCATTACTTGTGGATCTTTTGACCAACCTCTAAATATCTTTGCACATTCTGGAAGCATAGTAGGATCTATGTTTCTAGCGCTATCATGCGCATCTTTCACTAATACTTCATTTGCGCCAACCTCGCCTGCTGCAGTGCATGCCTCTGATACTTCTTTAGTCATTTGACTTCTAATTTGATTTGAAAGTTCATTTTCTAGTATTGTTTCAGACCAATCAACAATACCACATGTGCCTTCTATATCCGCACTCAAGTATATTTTCATAAAAAGCCCCCTATTCTTTTGTAAAGTTTAAGACGTTTATAACATGTATCATAACGCCGTACTTTAAGCAGTCTTCATCGATATTGAAAGTAGAAGAGTGTAGAGGAGAATCTATATTTTTAAGTTTATTTTTGCATCCTATATGATAAAATGCCCCCTCACATCTCTCTAAGTAATAAGAAAAGTCTTCTGCACCTAGACAGCCACTTTCCCTCATCATTATTCTATCATGTCCAATCAATTCTGTTGCGTTTTTTTTAACATAATTTATAACATTGTTGGAATTTTTTAGGACAGGATAGCCTTTTTCTATATTTATATAAGCATTTCCACCTAGGCTCTTTGATGAATACTTTGCAATTTCTACAATTCTTTTTTTAGATAGAGCCCTTACTTCCTCATTTAACGTTCTAAGTGTACCTCTTATATTTACTTTGTCACATACTATATTCTCTTTTATCCCTCCATTTATTATACCCAAAGAAAGTGCGATAGAATCTAAAGGATCAACATTTCTGCTGGATATAGTCTGTAAAGAAGTTATTACATTTGCAGCGATAACTATAGCATCTGTTCCTAAATGAGGATATGCGGCATGGCAACCATCACCAGTTACGGTAATGTCTACTGTATCGGTAGAGGCATTGAGAGTATTGTATTTTAATTCAAGCGTTCCTATTTCAAGTCTTGGATCTACATGAAGGCCAAAAATACAGTCTGCATGCGGATTATCCATACATCCATCTTTTATCATAAGTTTAGCCCCACCGATAGTTTCCTCAGCTGGTTGAAAAAAGAATTTTACATTTACGTCTAATTCTTCTCTTAAATTGTAAAGAATTTTACAAGTTCCCAGTAGTATAGATGTGTGAGCATCGTGACCACAGGCATGCATTTTTCCATAATTCACAGAGCTGTAAGGAAGGTTTAAATCTTCTGATATAGGAAGAGCATCTATATCAGCTCTTATAGCAACAGTTTTTTCTTTGTTTAAGTTAATGAAAGCGGTTATTCCGGTGTGCTCAGTGTACATATTGTAATCTATACCTATTTCGTCCAAGTATTTTATAATCTTTCTTTTAGTAACAAATTCTTCTAGACCTAGTTCTGGAGTCATGTGTATATCCCTTCTAACATCAATCAACCATTTCTCAATTTCTGTACACATATCATATAGATTTAACATAGCTTTTCCTTTCTAATAGTATATTATTTTATCTACCTATACTAAAATGTATATTAAACAAACATAAATTGTTAACCATATTATTTATTGTTTTATGTATTATAAAAATATCTTAAGTATCATATCTTGTAACTGGGAAGATACTTATAATTTTGAGGTGATATTATGATTGGAATATTGGCTCCATCAGGTCCTTTAAGGAATGGAGACTTAAATGATATAAAGAAAAGTATAGAAAGATTTGGATATAAGGTTAAATTTAGTAGAAGCTGTTATCTAAATCATAAAGGATATTTAGCAGGTGATGATTTTATCAGATGCAGGGATTTGGAGGAAATGTTTTTAGACGATGAAGTAGAAATAATCATGTGCCTCAGAGGAGGATATGGTGCTACTAGAATTCTTGATTTAATTGACTACGATATTATTAGAGCTAACCCTAAAATTTTTATTGGTTTTTCAGATATTACAGCATTACATTTAGCATTCTATAAAAAATGCGGTCTTAAGACTTTTCATGGAATAATGGGAGCGAGTTCACCTAGATGGGATAAATTTTCTTATAAATCTCTGGTAAATGCGTTAACCTTTAAAGGAGAGTTAAATTTAAAAAATCCTAAACAACAAAAAATACATACAGTTTATGGTGGGAGCGCTGAAGGGATTATAGTCGGAGGAAACTTAGCGCTTATCGTATCTACACTTGGAACAGAATATGAAATTGATACTAAGGGTAAAATACTTTTTATAGAGGATATTGGAGAGCCGCTTTACAAATTGGACCGAATGATGACTCAACTAAAAATGTGTGCAAAACTAGAAGATTGTAGCGGTGTAATTTTCGGGGACTTTAAAGATTGTGCAGACGAGGAAGAAGTATACAATCTAATGAAAGAATTCTTAAAAGATACTAAAAAGCCATCAATTTTTAATTTCAAATCTGGACACTGCATGCCTATGATAACAATACCTTTGGGTGAAAAGTGTATTTTAGATGCAGTAGACAAGACAGTTAAAATATTAAGGTAGAAAAAGTATTTATGCCAATATATAACCGAAAAAGTCAATGTTTTTCTAATTATGACGAAAAAATATGTTATAATCTTTACAAAGTAGATTTTATGGCTAGGAGGAATTAATATGTCTGACGATAGAATTATTGATTTTAATGAATTGAAAAATAAAGTTAAAGATAGCGATGTAGATAAATTCGAACAATATATATATAACCTATATTTCTCAGTAATGGATGGAAATATTACTATGGCGGAGTTTTCGAATAAAATTATAGATTATATGAAAGACAATAATATATCAGAGAAGAAGTTTATGAATATCCAAAAACAGTTTATGGAAAGATATGGAATGGATACTAATGAAATTGAGACTCAGCTAAAAAACTTTGGGATTGATCCAACAAACATAGGGATCAAAGGAGATAGCAACAATTTCACAGAAGAAAATATAGAAGCTCTAAATAATAGTCTTGGTTTTTATGAGAGATATGGTAGTAAAATTGAGCCAAAGAGTTGTATATTTACTACAATTAAAAATGATACAAACGACATTGAAATTATTGTAGATCAAGAAAAAATCATGTTGTGTAGTGACAAAAAAATAAATCTTATGGATTCAGAATTAAATGAATTTTTATTGGCATATAAAAAGATGTTTGATAAAAAAATAAGGGTTGTGATGTGTGAAGCAACCAATAAATACGATTACTAAAATACTATAGAATTAGTTTATATAAGACGGTAGTTTGATTTTTTATCAGCTATCGTCTTATATAAATATACTGGAAGTTTTTAGATAAAATTATATTAAATACGAATAATTTCATTTCTAAAAAATAAAATATTATTTATAGGAACTTTTGTAGATAAAGCAATATATTTTATAATATAGAGGCTGGTAATGTACATAAATATTTAGCGATAAAATACATAAAATGATAAATTTAGTTTGAAAGGAGGGGACAAAGAGTGTATGAGTTTAATTTAAACCTTGCAACGAAGTACTGGAATGATTTGCTAGATGGATATACTAATGTAGCAAAAATACCACATGATTATTTCAATAAAGAATACGTTGAAAAGATATCATATAAATCAATTATTCTTGACGATAGTGTTTATCTAAAGCTTATAGATTATTCAACAAAAAATGGAATATCAATTGAAATAATAATCGAGACTATATATGGTCTTATACTCCAGAAATATACTTATGAAGAAGATGTCGTCTTTGGCAAGACATTAGATTTTGTCCCTTTGAGAATATACAATAAAACTAGTTGCAGTTTTAAAAAATTATTACAGAGGGTTCAACATCAATGGATTAGATCACTAGAGTACGCAAACAATCCGTTTGTTTATATAGAAAATGAAAGTATTCTAAAAGATAAACTAATAAACACAGTATTTTTTTATAAAGAAATGGATTTAAAAGATTGTATAGAAAAATTTAATAAATTCTACGATTTATTTGTAGTACTCTCTGTCAAGGATACTATGAAGATTAAAATAGGATACAATGATACAGTATATAAATCGGATACAATAGACAGGGTACTTGGTGAGTTTGGAGATGTAATAGAGCAAATTCTGGAGGATGAAAATATAACAGTAGAGGATATTGAGTTCATATCAAAATCAGAAAAAGAAAGAGTTTTATACGACTTTAATAACACAAAAAGAGACATACCTTTTGATAGAGATTATATATCAATTTTTAGAGAGTGTGTAGCTAAACATCCGGATAATATAGCTGTAAGAGATGAGCATAACTGTATAAGTTATCGTGAATTAGATAAATTGACAGATAGACTAGGAGGATATCTAAATTATTTAGGAGTTCATTTAGAAGATATTGTAGCAGTGATGCTTCCTAGAAGTTTAAATATAGTTGTCGCTGCTATTTCAATAATGAAATCTGGAGCAACCTTCTTTCCGATAGATATAAACAACCCCAAGGAAAGACTAGAATATTTGCTCGAAGATAGCAATGCAAAGGTTGTTATAACTAATGACGAGCTTAAGTACAAGGTTAGATCAATAAATACAATCATTGTTGATATAGATAGTAAGGAATATTATGAAAAAGTTTACAAACTTACAGAAAAATTAAGTCCTAATAATGGTGCATACACTATATCTACATCTGGATCTACTGGTAGACCAAAAACAATGACCATTGAGCACAGAAGCTTAATAAATATGTGTTACTATAGTATCGAATCGATAGAAATATCCGAGGAAGACATATGTGGAGTATATTTGAGTTTTAGCTTTGATGCTGTAATGAAACAGATATTTCCTTACTTACTGGCGGGAGCGTCTGTAGACATAATGCCAGAAGAATCTAAATTCAACGAATACACAGTAAATGAATACTGTGAGGAAGAAGATATATCAGTATTGGCGCTTCCAACAGCTATTGCTAAGTTATTTATAAAAAAATGTAATAACTTCTCCTTAAGAGTACTTCAAACAGGAGGAGAGCGACTTAAGGGGTATAAAAATAGAAACTATAAACTTTACAATGAGTATGGTCCCGCGGAGTTTACAGTTATATCGACTTCATTTTTTGTAGATAGGGAGTATGACAGAATCCCAATTGGTAGGCCAATATACAATACTTATGCCTATGTCTTAGATAAAAACGATAAAGTATGTCCAATAGGAGTACCAGGAGAATTATGTCTATCTGGAATACAAATTTCTAGGGGATACTTGCGTGATGTAGAGTTAACAAAGAAAAGTTTTGTACCAAATCCATTTAAGAGAGATGAATATACAGAGAAGATGTATAGGACTGGAGATCTTGTAAGATGGCTTGAAAATGGAAATTTGGACTATATTGGAAGACTTGACAATCAGGTTAAAATAGGTGAGTTTAGAATTGATTTATATGAGATAGAGAATACAATCAACAGTATCAAAGAAATAAAAAGTTCAGTTTGCGTTTCTAGAGAGGACGAAGATGGAGAAAAATATTTAATTGCATACTATGTTGTAGATGATCATGACTATGATGAAGTAAATTCTAGAACTATAAGATATTTCTTGGAAAATCAGCTTCCTGCTTATATGATACCTAAGATAATAGTTAGAATTGATAAAATACCAGTAACGCCTATTGGTAAAGTGAATAAAAGAGCACTTCCTATGTAATATTGTTGGCAAATAAAATACGGCGAAATGTGTTCTAAGAAAATTGTTGGCACCACAAATTGGGAAAAAGTCTGTAATTGTGCCAACTAACCTCTTAGACCCCATAGCGCCGTATTTTATTTGCCTGCAATTTTATAGTGACATTAAATAGTGACATTAAAAAGATAATAATGAGTAAAATGTTTTAAAACAAAAAGGCACCTAGATGCCTTTTTGATTCGCTAGCTATTAGCGTTATTTAATATTATTTTCTCTCATTTATTTCTTCTACAAGGTTGTTTAGGTATTCCCATCTTTCGTATTTATGCTCCAATTCGCTTTCTAGTTCTGATTTTTCATCTAGTATCTCTTGAAGCTTTGTAAAATCTGTTGCAAACTTAGATGTACTGTTTTCAAGGGCTTCGATTTTATTTTCTAAGTTTTCTATATCTTGGTCTATATTTTCATATTCTCTTTGCTCGTTATATGAAAGCTTTACTTTTTTCTTTTCCTTTGGTTTTTCAGTCTTTTGTTTCTCTGTATTTTTCTCAGAAGAAGATTTTAATTTATTTTCTTCTTCAAATTTAATATTTTGTATTTCCCTGTAAATAGTATAGTCAGTATAGTTACCAGTATAGATATAGATTTTTCCATTTCCTTCGTATGCAAATATTTTTTTACATACTCTATTTAAGAAGTATCTATCATGAGACACAGTTATTATGACACCATCAAAACCATCTAAATAGTCCTCTAGAATGTTTAGAGTAGCAATGTCTAGGTCATTGGTTGGCTCATCTAATAAAAGAACATTAGGAGCACTCATTAATACTCTAAGCAGATGTAGTCTTCTTCTTTCTCCTCCAGATAACCTATTTATCTCAGTGTACTGCATAGTAGAATTAAATAAAAATTTTTCACACATTTGCGAAGCAGTAATTTTTGTACCATCAGCAGTTTCTATGTAATCACTTGCTTCTTTTACATAGTCAATTGCTCTTTGATCTGAGTCCATATGGCTGTCGTCTTGTGAAAAGTAACCGATTTTTACCGTTTCTCCAATATCTATAGTTCCAAAGTCTGGTTCAATAGTTTTATTAATTAAATTTATAAGAGTAGATTTTCCTAAACCGTTTTTACCTATTACACCTATTCTGTCATTACGGGCAACAGCATACTCAAAGTTATCGATAACCTTTTTGTCACCAAATGATTTAGTAACGTTTTTAATTTCAATTATTTTTTTACCAAGTCTACTCGAAGATACTGAAATATCTATTTTTTCATCATGATTGATAGGGTTGTTATTTACCAATTCGTCAAATCTCTGGAGTCTAGCTTTTTGCTTAGTACTACGAGCTAATGCACCACGTTTCACCCATTTTAACTCAGTCCTTATAAGGTTTTGTCTTTTGTCTTCCATGCTAGCTTCCATAGCTAGTCGCTCTGATTTGCGCTCTAGAAAAGTAGAGTAGTTACCATCATAGCTGAATAGTATTCCTTTATCTAATTCTATAATTCTATTTGTAACAGCATCTAAGAAATATCTATCGTGTGTGATCATTAATAAAGAACCTTTTCTAGAGTTAAGATACTCTTCTAGCCAATCGATAGTGTCGTTGTCTAGATGGTTTGTAGGTTCATCTAAAACTAATAAATCACAAGGAGTAATCAATGCAGATGCTAAAAAGACTCTCTTTTTCTGACCACCAGATAGAGCACCGA
The DNA here is from genome assembly GCF_018917235.1 of Metaclostridioides mangenotii. GTDB lineage: Bacteria > Bacillota > Clostridia > Peptostreptococcales > Peptostreptococcaceae > Metaclostridioides. The sequence goes on along the minus strand of NZ_JAHLOF010000001.1, from coordinate 319,155 downwards.
TTTTTTGAGAAAAGTCATTTATTCCTAATTTAGTAAGTATTGATTTTGCTTCACTCTCTAAATCCCAAAGATTTAATGAATCAATATTTTCTTGGACATATAATATTTTTTTATTTAATTCATCTTGTTTTTCAATTGTTATTTTATTTGATTTTTCTAGTAAATCATTGTATTCACCAATTAGTTGGAGCTCCTTAGAAGAACTATTAAATACTTGTTCTAGCACATTAGAGTTTTCATCATAGTCTGGATTTTGTGGCAAATATTTTATTCTTAATCCATTTGTTTTAATTATTGTCCCAGAATCACTGACCTCGTCACCTACTATTATTTTGAGTAGGGTAGATTTACCTGTTCCATTAACTCCAATTAAACCGATTTTCTCACCTGAATTAATTCCAAGTGAGATGTTTTTAAGCAGTGGTTTTTCTGAGTAATTTTTGCTTATATTTTCTAAAGTCATTAAATTCATAAATTTCACCTTTAAATTTTATTTTATGGTATCTACGTTAACTTATTTACTGATAGAGAATACATATTTAATGTGATTTTTCAAATAGATTCACGTTAAATATTATTATTGAATCTTAAAATGGTGTAGTAAAAAAGCTTTTATCAATTCTAAAAATACAAACATTATAATAATTTTTCAAAATGTTGGTAGTCAGGATTTTTCCAGTGGCCACCCCAAGACCAACCTATATCTGTGAAAGCTTTATAACAAAGGTCGTATTTTCTAATCATACCTTTTTTTATATCATCCCTATTTGCGTACATTTCAGATCCTTTTGGCATTACTGCAGCCGCTGTTACATGAGGATTTTGTTTCGGGTTTATATCTATCGCAAGACCTTTTGCATGATTCGAAAGAGTATCTGATCCCGCTATTACTCTGTAACAAAAAGCTGAGGTATTATTATCTTGCATTGATGCTTCATCATCTCCGTCGTAATCATCTATAAGCTTCATTTTTTCTATAGGATATTTTTTTTCATAAAGTTCTTTAAATATATCTACAACTTCTGGAGCAATTTTTTTATTTACTACCATTTCTCCATTGTGAATTTTATTGTCAAATCCATAGAAAGTAAGTTTTAAATAAGACAGATCGCTAAACTTTATTAAGCTGTCTTCCATAGGCATAGATTTCCCTCTCATCCTAAGCCTTACTTCGTATGGTATTTCAGAATGAGTAAATATAACGTCAACTTTTTCTTCTTGCTTAGGCTCTTCATCTTTTTTAGCTTCTTCAGGTTTAGCTTCAGAACCAGTATTCTCACCGTTATTATTCTCCTCGTTTTTATCTTCAGCAGTCTGATCTTGTTTAGGTTTTTCTTTTGTATTTTTTATATTGTCGCTTAGAATTGCAATTTCCTTCGATTTGTTACTTTCTTTTGGTTTTATTTTTGAATATATTTTAAATCCTGCAAATACTAAACCAGATAATATTGCGAATAACACTAATAGTGTAAATATTAATTTTAGTTTATTAATTTTTTTTCGTTTTTTATTATTTTTAGCCATTTTTAACTCCCTTGATTATTACTTTTAAACTATTTATATTATAACTCAAAAAAACGAACTAGGCTAACAGTTTTACTAGCTTAGTTCATTTCTCTAATTGTTTCTCCTATAATCTTTATTCCTTTTTCAATTTCTTCATGTGTTAATCTTGAAAAGCCGAGTCTAAGAGTATTATTTCCATTTCCATCTACAAAGAAAAGATCTCCTGGCATAAATATAACTTTTTTTTCATAACATTTTTTTAATAGTTTTCTGGAATTTATGTTTTTAAGTTTTATAAATAGGTGAAGACCGCCGTCTCCAAGGATGTATTCATGAGGAATATTTTCTTTAGCGCATTCGTAAGCTAAATTAAATTTATCTCCATAAACTTTTCTTATTTTTTTTATATATTTTTCGAAAGTGTCATTATTTAGATAGTCAAATAATATTGCTTGATCTAAAAACGATGTATGGATACTCCTGCATCTTTTAACGCTTTCCAGTTTATCTATCACATTTTTATCTGCAAATATCCATCCTATTCTAAGACCGGGGAAGAGTATCTTTGAAAAACTTCCAATATATATCACAGCATTGTTTTTATTATCTAGCGAACATATTGGGAATATATGTGAGCTATTGTAGAGAAGTTCCTCATTAAAACCATCTTCAACAATAGCAATATTATGCTTTCTCATAATCTTATAATAAGTATACCTATCTTCAGGCATCATAACCGTTCCGGTTGGGTTGTGGTATGATGGCGTTATGTATGAAAATTTTATGCCATCTCTGTCTTCTGATATTTTTGTTTCTAGCATATCAAAATTTAGACCGTTATCGTCTATGTCTACTCCTAACATGTTTAACTTATGAGTTTTCATAAGTTTAATAGAGGTATTATGAGTAGGGTTTTCACAAATAATAGTATCGCCAGGTTTAGTAAATGAAGATAGAATCATATCAAAGCCTTCAGTAAATCCATTAGTTATAAGGATATCTTTATTTGTTGTATCAACGCCTTTTTCTTTCATGTAGTCAAGCAAGTAGTCTATAAGAGGTTTGTATCCTTTAGCATAACCATAGTTCAAAAGCTTATGGCTTTCAAGTGAAATTCTATTTAAAAAGGATTTTTTTAATTCTTCTATATCAAAAAGCTCACCGTCAGGTGAAATACTTTTAAATGATATAACATCTGAACTCCACGGAATTTCACTTTTTACAATATCAAGATTATTAGCAGATTTTGAATATTCATTTTCTAAACAATTCCAATCTATTGACCATGGAGTAGAAGATATAAAATTTTCAGAGTTAACAAAAGTTCCTTTTCCAGATACTGAATAAATTAACCCCTCTGCTTTTAATTCATCATATGTAGCTATAATAGAATTTCTACTGACATTCAAGAACAAGCTTAGCTCCCTTGTCGAAGGGAGCTTGCTGTTGTTGGGAATAAGACCTTTTGATATCATGTCTTTTATATATGTTTTAATCTGTATATAAACAGGTTCATCTTCATTTAATTTAAGATTTGAAAATAACAAATGATCACCTCTAATTAATTTACTTTAGAATTAATATTACTATTAATACAGATAATTTTCAAATCTTTTAATTTATAAGATTATTACATAGAGTACTCTATAATCTTATCTAAAAGTTCTGAATAGCTCATACCTCTCGCAGCAGCACTTCTTGGTATTAAACTTGTTTTAGTCATTCCTGGAAGTGTATTAAGCTCTAAAACATATATATCGCCTCCATCAATAATAACATCTATTCTTACATATGCTTTACAATTAAATATTTTCCAGCATTCTTTTGAGATTGTATTTAATTTTTGTTGTAGATCGTCTTTTAAGTATACAACTTCTTCAGTAGCTCCATTTTCTAGAGAGTATTTTGATTCGTAGTCGAAAAATTCAGAGTCTGATTTTATTGATATAGTAGGGAATACCTCTCCACTTAATACGAATGAAGTAAATTCTCCTCCAGGGATGTATTTTTCGATCATTACAAATTCATCTACTTTAAGACCTTCTCTTACAGCATTTTCAACATCATCCTTGTGTTTAATAAAAAACGTAGCAACGCTTGATCCACCAGAATTTGGTTTTATAAACACTGGATATCCCATATTATCTATTATATCATAATCTATTTCTTCAATTGATTTTACTACTGTCCAAGGAGCAGTTGGTAAATTTGAATCTCTAAGCATTTTTTTAGTCACGTTTTTGTCCATACACATACCGCTACAAAGTGATCCACATCCTGAATATGGTATATCCATAGTTTCTAAAATATGTTGGACGCATCCATCTTCACCAAATTTCCCATGAAGTGCTAAAAGTGCAAAATCTATATCATCCGTTATTTTTGTAAAAACATCTTTCTTATCGTCTATGATTATTTTTACAACATCGTATTTATCTCTATTTAAATTATTATAAACTTCATTTCCTGAATTTAGAGAAACTTCTCTCTCAGAAGAAATTCCACCCATTATCACTGCTATTTTCATAATATACCTCCATTTATTTTTAAATTAATGTCTTTTTTAATCTTCTTAATAGAGTATATGGTTTTATTGATTTGTTTGAAAGTACCACTCAGCTGCAAGTTTTAGATAGCAGTGGTTTAATTTAAATATATTTAAGGTATATTAATTAGGAGAAAAAGCTAAAAATAGATTTATTGAGTATTCGCTCAATTGATATGTAAGTTTATTTTTGCTAGAATCTAAAGTATACAAATTACGCAGCATATATGTGTTGGGCAAAAAGGAGTGTTGAATGTGAAAGCAGAAATAATAAGTGTTGGAACAGAGCTTTTACTAGGGGATATAGTTAATACAAATTCTCAGTACATAGCGAAAGAGTTAGCATCGATTGGTATAGAAGTTTATCATCAAAGCACTGTAGGAGACAATGTAGACAGGCTATATGAATGTTTAAAAGAGAGTCTAGAAAGAAGCGATGTTGTCATCACCACTGGAGGCCTAGGGCCTACAACTGATGATTTGACAAAAGAAGTAGCTGCAAAATATTTTGGACAAGAGCTTAAACTTCACGAGCCTTCTTGGGAATATATAAAATCCCTTATAGAGAGTAGAGGTAAAAAAGTTGCCCCAAACAATAAAAAACAGGCGTATTTTCCAGAAAGTGCAATAGTTCTTAAAAACAATAATGGTACTGCACCAGGTGCGGTACTTAAACAAGATAGTAAGGCAATAATAGTACTACCTGGACCACCTAGAGAGATGGTCGCTATGTTTAATGAAAGTGTTATGCCTTATTTAAAACAATTTACTGAGGATAAACTGATCTCAAAAACTCTAAGACTTTATGGAATTGGCGAGTCAGATTTAGAGTTAGAGATATTAGATATAATAAATGAACAATCTAATCCTACAGTTGCATTATACGCAAAAGAAATGGAAGTAACTATAAGAATTACTGCTAAAGAAAAAGATGAAGAAGAAGCTGTAAGATTAATAAAACCAGTAGAAGATAAGATAAGAGAAAGAGTAGGACAATTCGTATACACTAATGATGATATATATACAGGGGAAAGTAAAAATGTACTTGAAGGGGTTGCTGCAAAGCTTTTAGTAGAGAAGGATTTAAAAATAGCTGTTGCAGAGTCTTGTACAGGAGGTATGGTATCATCCGTACTAATTGATTATCCGGGAATTTCATCTGTATTTGTTGAAGGGTGTGTAACTTATTCAAATGAAGCAAAAATGAAGAGATTAGGTGTAAAAGAGGAAACTCTAGACAAATTTGGAGCTGTAAGTGAAGAAACAGCAATAGAGATGGCAGAAGGAGTAGCTAAGGGGCTTAATGCTGATATAGGGATTTCAACAACAGGAATAGCCGGGCCTGGTGGAGGATCAGAAGAAAAGCCAGTTGGTCTAGTATATACAGCAATTACCATTAAGGGCAAGACTAAAGTATATAAGGATATATACAGCGGCGATAGACAAAAAATCAGAACTAGAGTAACAAGAGATATACTAAACAATTTGAGAATAGAGCTTTTAAAATTAGGTTAAATAATATATTTAGGGGGGCAGGTTATGATAAAACAAATTTTTTGTGACTTAGATGGCACTCTATACAACGATGAAAAGATAAGTCAAGAGGATATAAAAGCTATCAAAGAAATAGAAGAGAAGGGAATTATTTTTAACGTAGCTACAGGCAGAATGTTTAGTCAGGCTAGAAAGATTGTTAAAGATAACGTAGATATAGAAGGATATTTTATTTGTGAAAATGGATCTTTTATATACAATAGTGAAGAAGAATTGATATTTAAGGGAACAATAGATGACAAATTAGTAAAAAAGGTTATAAAAAGGTTCGAATCAAAAGATGCTGATATGTATTTTAAGTACAAAGGAAAAGCAGTGGTACTAGATGAAGATTCAGATTTTAAGTATTTTTCAACTAATTTTACTGTAGATCCAGATTTTATAAACAGAGATAGCTACGATAATATGGTTGGCAATATCGGGATTGCATCAAAAAATTCTGAAGAGCTTGTAAGGATAGAACTTTATCTAACTAGTGAGTTTGGCGAATTGCTAGATATATATTTATCTAGTGATATAACGCTTAATTTAGTACCCAAGAAAGTTTCTAAGAGAGCAGCAATAGAGTATGTATGTAAACAGACAAATGTTGACTTAGACGAAATTGTAACTATAGGAGATTCACCAAATGATATTTGTATGTTAGATGGATTCAAGAATAGCTTTGCTATGTCATCTGCAAGGCAAGACGTAATAAAACATGCAAGATACACTGCTTCTAGTGTAGCTGAGGCTATTGATATTATAAGAAAAGAGTATTCAATATAGTTTGTAGATTAGATTAATAAATAATGGTTGGTGTTTTCAAAAAAAGAGATTTAAATCGATTATTTAATTCGAATTTAAATCTCTTTTCCTTTTTATTTAATTTAACCGCAATTTTCAATCCCATAAGATGCTACAGTATTAGATAGTATATTATCTAATATGTAATTTACTACACTTTTACATACATAAGCAGAAAATCTCAAATCGTTGTAATAGTTTTTATTAGATTCATATTCTTTATAGAGCTCATTGAAAAATGATTCAAAATTGTTTTTTACAGTCATAGGTTTAAACTTAGAAAAGTCTATCTCTTTGGCAAAAGAAGCCAATTCTTTTTCGTAAACTACATGTCTATTCATACTGTGTTTAAATTCCCAACGTTCATTGTGTGCTATACAGAAAAAGTCGCACAGAAAGTGACATATAACCCCTAGCTCTTGGCTAAGTCTGCTTATTGAGAAATATTTTGTCATATAGTCCAGTGTAAGTGAACTAAGGTTTTTTATTTTTTCAATTACCATATCTAGAGATTCTTCCATGTAATGCTTTTTTAATTTATATTTAGAAAAAGCATCTGGTTTTATATTTCCGTAAATAAAATTTTTATCACTTAAAAAAAAGCTCTTATTATCGTCCATATTTTCTAGTATTGATCTTGCTATAGTAAAATGGGTATTCATTAACATAGTTACACCCCTTGATTTCGTTAGATTTTTTATGCATACAGTATATAGTATGGCTATAATTATAAAAGTTTAACCATAAAACTCTCAACTCTTTCAATAATACCAGTTAATAATTGTTTTTACAATATGAAAATAGTGTAAATACACGTTAAATTATTGATAATTAGCCATTTAGTCATTAGTAATCTTAATCAATATATTTTATTACTGTTGCCAGAATACCATAAATTAATTTTGCATATTTTCTAATTTGATTCCTTGGTAAGAGTCTCTACTCTTTAGTGTATCGTCTATATCATTTAGAACTTCCCATTTTTTTAGACTCCAAAGCGGTCCGACAAGTTCGTCTCTTTTTCCGTCTCCAGTCAACCTATGTATAATCATCTCTTTGGGCAAAATTTCCAGTTGATCACACACAAGATTTATATATTCGTCCTTCTCCATAAGTTTTAGCAATCCATTTTCCAGCATTTTTTCCATAGGGGTATCCTTTATTACATGTAAAAGGTGGATCTTAACTCCATCAACACCCATTTTACCAACTGCTCTTGCGGTCTCCATCATCATATTATAGTCTTCACCCGGCAGACCATTTATAATGTGGACAACAACTTTAATGTTCTTTGCCTTTAACTTATTTACTCCTTCAAGAAAAGTTTTGTAGTCATGACCTCTATTTATTATTTTTGATGTACTATCATGTATAGTCTGTAAACCTAGCTCAACCCAAAGGTTAGTTCTTTTATTCAACTCTCCAAGATACTCGACTACATCGTCTGGTAAACAATCTGGTCTAGTGGATATAGAGAGACCAATGACATCTTCGAGTGCAAGGATAGTTTCGTATTTTTCCTTTAAAACGTTTAGTTCTGCATAAGTGTTTGTAAATGCTTGAAAATAGCCAATATATTTAGCATTATGCCATTTTTTATGCATCATTTCTTTTATTTTGTAAAATTGATCTATAAGGTCGTCATTAGGATTTCCAGCAAAATCTCCAGATCCTTCTTTGCTACAATATGTACAACCTCCGTGACTTATAGTTCCATCTATATTTGGACATGTAAAACCTGCATTTATAGATACCTTAAAGACTTTTTCACCAAAAGTTTTTTTAAGGTAATAATTCCATGTGTGGTATCTTTTATTATCGAATGCGTATTCAAATTTTTTCAAATTATTCACCTTTTTCAGTATAAGTTATATTAAAAATCTAACACAGATATGTTATCACAAATCGCCATAGCGTACAAATAGCATATTAAAAATAAATTGACATATTTACCTTTAACAATAAATGAAATTTTCTAAATACTAGATTTGTAATTATATATATTTTAAATCATAGAATTAATATTATACATAAACAAACTATAGGAGGTAATTTCGTGTACAAATTTGCTTCTGTGATATTTGCTTTACTAGCAGGAGGTTCGACTGCGCTAGAAGCTTTTATAAATGGTGAACTTGGAAAAAACACTACTGCACTTGTAGCGACATTTTTTAGTTTACTTGTTGGAGCTGTATTTTTTCTAATAAGTATAGTTTTAGCTGGAGATGCAAAAGAATTAATGTTCATTAAAGATGTAAATCCTAAATTTTTTCTTGGAGGAATATTTGGCGGACTAATAATTTACTTTACAATTATGGCCATCCCAGCACTTGGAGTATCTAATACACTTGTGATTATATTGGTTTCTCAAATTTTACTTGGTTTCTTTATTGATTCTGCATTAGTAGGAAATGTAACTATGCATCTTTATAAATACATAGGAATAGTACTGATGGGTATTGGAGCATTCTTTATACTAAATTAAAATGCTGATATTTTTTAGGACAGGATAGTGCAGGATTTGGTATACTTATTTTATAAAAGTTTTAGGAGGAATTAAATTGGATAAAAATAAGTTTGTTTTATCTTTTAGTGGAGGTAAAGATAGTATACTAGCACTTTATAGAATGATTAGGGAAGGAAATAAACCTGTTGCACTTCTTACTACAGTAAACAAAAATAATGGAAATTCATGGACACATAGTTTGCAAGATAGTATATTACATAGAATAAGTAAAAGTTTAGATATAAAAATCCTATATTCTGAGTGTGGGGTGGAGGATTACGAAATTAATTTTGAGAAATCGTTAAATAGGGCAAAAAACCTGGGAGCGACTATGTGTGTATTCGGTGATATTGATATATCTGAACATAGAAAATGGGATGAAGATAGATGTAAGGCTGTCGGCTTAAATCCAGTTTTTCCGCTTTGGAATGAAGAAAGAGAGTCTATTGTAAATGATTTTATCGATTCGGGATTTACTGCAATTATTAAAAAAGTTAATTTAGAGTACTTGGATGAAAGTTTTTTAGGTAAAGAATTAACAAAGGATATTTTAGCAAAAATAAAAAACACTGGATGCGATTGTTGTGGTGAAAATGGTGAATATCATACAGTAGTAGTGGATGGGCCTATTTTTAAAACAAGAATAGAACTGAGCATTGGAGAAATCTCTCTTGAAAATGGATATGGGAATTTAACCATAGAGTAAAAAATTAATTAAAAATATAAAATAAGATATATCACAATAAAAAAGACTTAGGATATAGCATAATATATGCTAATATTCAAAGTCTTTTTTATTATAATATAAGTTAGTTTTTAGGTTCTGTTATCAATTTATAATTTCTCTTTAAAAGTATTAAAGATATTAGCATACATATTAGCTCTGAAACGATGGTAGTATACCAGATCCCCTCTCCACCAAATAGAAATATCATTGTGAATAGGGATATTGTAACTATTACAAAGCCTCTACCAAGTGATATAATTGTTGAAACTATTGGATTCTCTACTGAAACAAAGAATGCAGATACAATTACATTTACACCTAAGAATAAAAATGATATTGAATATATCTTAAACACTCTTATCGCCTCGATAAATAGAGTAGTTTCACTTCTATGGATAAATAAAGAGACTATGGGATCACTGAAAACTATACAAACTATAAATACTACTATTGATGCTGTGATTATAGATTTTGATCCCATCTTAAACAGTGCTTGTACTTTTTTAAAGTCTTTAGCTCCAAAGTAGTAGCTAGAAAGTGGCTGCATACCTTGAGCAATACCTATCATAGTCATAAGTACAAGTATACTTATGTAGTTTATAACACTATAGTAGATTATACCAGTTTCACCTATATATTTTTGAATACTTAAGTTAAATAGAAGAATTACAATTCCTGCACTTAATTCAGTTAAGGCATCAGGGAAACCAATTGCAGTAATTTTACCTAAAGTTTTAAAATCCACTTTAAATTTTGAAAAGTTTAATGTTGAATTCTTTTTAAAAAAGTGTATTAAAAAGAATACTGTTGATAAAACTTGAGATAGTCCAGTTGCATAGGCAGCTCCTTTTACTCCCCATCCAAATTCAATAACAAAGAAATAATCCAAAATAATATTTGTAAGTGCTGAAATTACAACTCCTACGGTAGCTAGAATTGGGAATCCATCAGTTTTAACAATAACTTCTAACGAGTATGAAACTATAAAGAATCCATTGAAAAACATAATAATTCCAAGGTAATCTTTTACCATACCTATAGTAGAGTCTGTAGCTCCTAGAAACAAAGCAAGTCTATCTAAGTTAAAAAAGGCCAATAGAAAAATAATTACGGATAAAGCTATTATAGATACAATATTAAAAGTAAATATTTCATTTGCAGATTTTATATCTTTTTTTCCTAGAAGAACTGCTATAACAGTAGAAGCCCCTGTAGAAAAGAGTAGAGAAACTGCAAATATAAAGTTTATAAAAGGCATAGATATATTTACAGATGCCAACGCTAGCTCTCCAACTCCTTTACTAACGAAGATACCATCAACCATTGTATAGAGTGAAAACACCCACATAGCCACCACAGAAGGTCCTAGATACCTTATAAATTTTTTCTTTAGACTAATATTTTCATTAGATAAAATATTAGTATCCATATTATCGCTCCTTATGCAATTATTAAAGTAAAAATTTGATAATACATCTTTATCTATAATTGATAATAAACTATGGTATAATACCAAGGTCAATGGAATTTTAAATAAATTTTTAAATTTATTTTGTTAAATTATAACATAAACAACTTTTTAAAAAATATATAAAAGGAGGAAAGATGAAAGATTATTATAAAATCGGAGAAATTTCAAAAATATACAATATTGGTAGAGACTCACTCATGTATTATGAAGAAATAGGTATACTAAAGCCATTAAGAGATACTAATGGTTATAGAATGTACAGTTTATCAGATATATGGAAACTAAACATGATAAAAGAATTTAGAATTTTGGAATTTCCAATGAAGACAATAAAAGATTATATGGATGACAGGACTATTGAATCTACGAAACAAATTCTAAATGAAGAGCTAGGTATAATAGATAAAAAAATAGAAGAGTTAATAAGACACAAAAAAAATATAATAAAAAGATTATCTTCTATTGAATATGCGCTAAAGAATGTAGTAACAGATGAAGTAGTAGTTAAGCATATAAAATGTAGAAAAGCTTTTATACTAAATGCAAGTATAAAAAAAGATGAGGACTTTGATATATTGATACAACGCCTACAAAAAGAACATGAGGGAAAATTTGATATTATAGGAAACAATAAATTAGGAGCAGTATTTTCTGAGGAGTCTATAAAAAATAATATATACAATGAATTTAAATCTGTAATATGCTTCTTAGAAGATACTGAAAAAGTATACGATATAGTTTTTCAAGAAGGAGATTACGCTGCACTTAACTATACTGGGAACTATATCAACAATAAAGAATGTATAGAAAAAATATACAAATTTTTAGAAGAGAGTAACTATAAAATAATAGATAACGCAATAGAAATATATAAAATAGATATTCATGAAACAGGAGAGATAGAGGAGTTTATAACAGAAATACAAGTTCCCATTAAAAAAGGCTAAATAGTATATTAGTATAACTATTTAACCTTTTTGAATCAGAACAATCAAATTTAAATCATTAGTTTTTAGGCAATTCATCTAAAGTTTTAAGCTTATACCCTTCTTTTTTCCAGTGAGTTATAACTTCATCTAGTATTTCAGTGTTGGTTTTGGAATTGGGATGAAGCAATACAATTGCACCTGGATGAGTTCTCGAGTATATTTTTTCTTTTGCAAATTCATGTGTTGGTTGATTATCTTCATACCAGTCTACATAAGCAAAGCTCCAAAAAATAGATTTATATCCAAGATCTTTAGTATATTTTAGTGAACGCTCGCTAAATTTACCCATAGGAGGTCTAAAGTATTTTGGCATGTCTTTGCCCGTAACTTTTTTATATGCTTTTTCTACACTTTTAATCTCTTCTTTAAATTTTTCGAAATCTGTTATTCCAGCCATAGATGGATGGGTTTTTGAATGATTACAAACTAGATGTCCCTCTTTTTCCATTCTTTTAATTAAATCTGGATTTTTTGTAATATAACTTTCCACTACGAAAAATTGGGCTTTTGCATTATGTTTTTTTAATGTATCTAGAATATTTTCGGTATTTCCGCTTTCATATCCAGCATCAAAAGATAGATAGATGTCTTTTTTATTTTTATCACCTACATAATACGAATCGTATTTTCTAAAAAAATCAGCTTCTTTAATTGGAGTTGGCTGTTTACCGTCTTCTCTCGGGTTAAAATACCAGTTGTACTCAGTAGTACTTAGATCGGATATCTGAGTTTTAGTTTTACTTAAAAAACTTGAATCGAATAGAACTACTCCACAAATAATAAGTCCAAAAAGTCCAAGAAAAATATATTTCTTATTGTTTATATACTTCATAAAATCACCTCTTGTAAAAATTCTACGTATTTATTCTATTATAGTTTTGATTATTATAGCTAAAATTATTCATAGGATGCTTTAAAAATAATTTTACATTTGGATGAACTTAAACTATAATTTTTTTAGGAGATAAGTAACTATAATAAATTTTGGAGGTCGTATTCTTGTCAAATAAAAAGGTTTATGCTGTTAGAAGCGGCAGGAAAACAGGGATTTTTAGTTCTTGGGATGAGTGCAAAGAACAAGTTAGTGGTTATAAAGGTGCTGAATATAAAAGTTTTAAGACAATAGAAGAAGCTAAAGATTACATAAATGGGACTAATAATAAAAATTTTGAAATAGATGATAATACAGTAGAAGCTTACGTAGATGGAAGTTATGAACACTCTATTAAACTTTACGGATCAGGAGTAGTTATACTTAAAGGTGGAGAAGTAATAAAAACATTAAGCGTAAAAGGGAATGATAAAGATCTAGTTGATATGAGAAATGTGGCTGGAGAAATAGAGGCTTCTAAATTAGCTATGAATTATTGTTTAGAAAATGAGATAAAAAATCTAATTTTATACTTTGATTATGAGGGAATAGAAAAATGGTGTACTGGCGCTTGGAAGACAAATAAAGAAGGCACTATCAATTATAAAAGATACTATGACAGAATCAAAGATAGTTTAAATGTAAAATTTGTAAAAGTAAAAGCACATAGCGGTAATAAGTTTAATGATGAAGCTGATAGGCTCGCTAAACAATCGATAGATTTATAAGACAAATGCCTCATTATGATTATTTCATAATGAGGCTTATATTTTAGTTAATTTTAAACTTAAGTTTAAGTAAAAATACCGTAAACACCTTCAAGCTCTTCTCTTAATCTCTCAGGATCATTAATACCTTGGTACATTGTATTTGCAAGTATATTTGCTTGATCATAAGTAGAAGTCCAAGAGAATATTCCACCGAGACATCTTGAAAGAACATACTGAGTTTTTAAGAATATAGATAGTGAATCCTCAAATGACATAGCAAATTCTCCCTCTCGAGTTAAGTATGGAACTAGAGCTTCTTGATCAAATCTATATTGATATCCATTTTTATTTATATAATCCCTTCTAAGCTGATCATATGATCTAGTGATAGCTGATCCTAATCTACCGTAAAAAGGTATTCCTAATAGTATCTTTTCAGGAGGCATTCCGGCATTTATAAGATTATTTACCATTGCATCGACACTGTATCCGGCTAAAGACAAATCTGAAGGAAATAAGTTTGCATGATGTTTTTTTGCATTAGCGCCAGATTCACCAGCTGTAAAATCGTAACTCATAAGATTAAAGTAGTCAATTATAGGTGCTATTTTATCAATTTCTGCACTGTTGTTTACATATGCACTATCACCAGTTCCTGCAACGCTTAACCATTTATTATTACAATCATTGTTACATTAAAAATAAAAAAAAGCTGTAAAGGTTGATATTACTAAGATTCATTTAGTCTTAGAGTTACATCCAATTTTATTGTATCTTCACTATTATTTTTATAGTATTTTATAGAATCAATAATAGATTTTAATAATTCATTTTTTTCTTGTACATCTTCCAACTTATTATATAACTCAATGACATTTCTAACCTTATTTATTATATCTATTTTTTCCTCGGTTCCATTACTATTTTTTTTCAAATTATTTTTTATATTTTTTATAGCTTCATTAGTTTCAAAAATTCTATTTTTTATATTATTCATTCGTTCAAGAAAAATATCTTCTGTGTATATATGTCTTTCCAACATATCATAAGCTGTGCTTTGCTGTTTTTCCAGTTCAGATAGTTCGAATTTTAAGTTTTTTAGATTTTTTCTCAAGAAATCATCTTTTTCTGAATCATCATATACATCTTTATCGTTAATTTCATATACATCTTGACTTAAAATATTATTAAGGGCATGTATCAAAGAAATTTCCACATCTTCAAAAAGACTGGATCTGTTTCCGCATTTATATCTACATAGGGCAGAGTAAGGGTTATTGTTTGATCCTATTTTTTTCATTATCATTTTTTTACCGCAGACACCGCACTCTAATAATCCGGCTAGAGGATTTTTTAGTTCTTTAGTTCTAGGGGCAATATGTCGTGCTTTTCTAATTTCCTTTGCTTGATTGAATATTTCTTCATCGATTATAGCTTCGTGTAATCCTTTAAATGTTTGAGTTTCTTCATTTTTATTATTGTTTTGCCATGTTACAAAGCCTATATATGCTATATTGTCTATTATCCCTGATATGGTAGAAGGATTCCATTTGCCACCATTCATTGTTTTAACGCCGGATTCGTCTAGACTGGAAGCTATTTTATTAAATCCTAAACCGTAGTTTACATATAAATTGTATATTAACTTTACAGTATCTGCGTCTTTATTCGGAATTAATATATAGTCACTGTTTACTTTTTTTATATCGTACCCAAAAGGTGCATTGGCGTAGGCATAACTGCCGTTTTTAGCACTTTTATATCTACCTCTCATCATACGTCTTTTAATTATTTTTAACTCCTTCCGTGCCATAAATGCCTCGAATTCACTGTATTCTTCGTCAAATTCATCTGTCAGATCATACATTTTTCTAGGTGTAATAATTTTTGTTTTGCTAATTCTAAATGTATCTAATATAACACCTTGATCTTGCATACCACCACGTCCAAGACGGTCAATATCCATTACTAAAACTGCATCATATTTTTTTAATTCAACTTCCTTTAAGAGTTCCAACATCTTAGGTCTACTTACTAAAGATTCTCCTGATACAATTTCTTCTTTTATTTCAAGAACATTTAGATCCATGTCATTTGCAAGTTCTAGCAAGGTTGTTTTGTGCCTATCTAACGTCTCAAATTCACCATTCTTTTCTGCTTCTAAATCTGCACGTGACTTACGTAAATAGATTGCTACATTCATATGTAATCCCCCCTCAAAACTCGTCTATATTAATTATATTGATATCAATATTTTAATATCACTCATTGTAGGACATAAGTTAGCTAAAAAGTTAGCGGAATTGTTTAAGTAGATTTTAAAGAATTATTTGAAATTAGATAAGAATGTTGTTTTGAATAGGACAAATCTATTCAAACATACCTATAGAAAAAGGGGGAGATCTAATGGAAAAAGTTCAAAGAGGTAAATTCATAAATGATATATCAGGATTCGAAGCAGATGCATTAAATGTAACTGATGTTTGCGAAGTATATGTAAAATTTGCAGATATCCCAGATGAAATAAATAAAAAGAGACGACAACATGTTATCGATTTAAATTGTAAGTATATTTATGAATATGCAAAAAGAGGTATACAACTTTGATGATAAATACTGGATGTGCTTTTATAGCACTTCTTTAAAAATAAATTGGACAATCAGGAGGTTAAAAAATGAATTGTAAGTTATTAGATCATTGTAATTAAAGATTGAAATATAAAAAAGAACATACCACCTAATATGTTTAATAAGATGGCATGTTAACCTCACTATACGCTATACTTAGGAAAGATAGCTCTTAAATAAAACCCATAGAACTTATACAATAGATAATTTGAATTTTATAGTATGGGGATATTAAGATTTCGCTCATTTTGAATACGTATTAATTTTGAATGCACATAATTAACTAAAGTCCCATGATTTAATTCATCAGATATTATACTGAAAAGTGCATCTCTATAATAAAAATTTGGTAATCCAAACATTATAAGTCTTAATTGCTTTACATACCCAGTAGATTTTACAATGGCATCGTATATACCTGTAAATAAATCTCTCGGCGGAACGAAATAAAAACCCTGTTCGATATTGGCATGAGTACCTGTCAGTTGAAAATATATTTCTTTCAATAAAGTGCTATTCTTAATGCTATCGTTTTTTAGTGTTTCAATTATTTCTAGAATATCATATATCTCTTCAAGATTAGGTGAGGGTAAAGTTAGAAGTTCTGAAATAGGTAGTTTACCATTTAACCAATTATATAAAAGAAAATCTTGCTCCATAGCGTTTATTGTATCCTGTATCAAATTTATTGAATTTTGCAATTGAAGAGGATTTGGATAAATATTTTGATACATAATAAACCTCCTAAATGTTTTACTATAGATATATGTGTTAAATAATATTTTGGATACATTTATATAAATGTAGCTTAAAATTATTTGTGTTTGACTATACTGAAACCATGAGAATGCATTGCATAATCAAATAAAGATAATACGGATTTAAGAAATAAGAGAGATTTTAAAATCATACCAAAGTTTCCAACTAGAGCATCCAGTGTATATTCCGACAGATAGAGATAATATAATTAGATATGGCAATATCACTTTTTTACCCTTTATCAGTTATTTTTAAATATATGTTAATGTTTTTGTAATATAGGACGATTATTATATTGTAAGTTAATTTACTTACAAATTTTGGCAAGGATGCCTATATAGACTAAGGAGAGTAATAAGATGAGAATTAACAACAATGTAAATGCTTTAATAGCAAACAACCAAATGAACAAAAATACAGCTTTACAAAGTAGATCAATGGAGAAATTATCTTCAGGATTAAGAATCAAAAGAGCGGCAGACGATTCAGCTGGACTAGCTATATCTGAAAAAATGAGAAATCAAATTAAAGGATTAAACCAAGCTGGATTAAACGTACAAGATGGTATTTCTGTTGTTCAAACTGCTGAGGGTGCATTAGAAGAAACAGGTAATATTCTAAAAAGAATGTCTCAATTATCTGTTCAATCAGCTAATGAAACAAATACAAAGGATGAAAGAGAGAAAATAGCAAACGAGTTAACACAATTAAATGACGAATTAACTAGAATGTCTAAAACTACTGAGTTCAATGGTAAACAGTTATTAGACGGCTCTAATACTCAATTAAGTCTACAAGTAGGTTCTGATGGTTCATCTAATAACCAAATCAACGTTGACTTAGTAAACACTTCTAAAATAATGACTGATGCTGGAATAACTTCAGCTAATATATCTTCTATGAAAGCAGGAACTTCAGATGGAACTACTGCTGCAAGAACTATGATGTCAAACATAGACGCTGCTCTTGCTAAAGTAAACTCTGCAAGATCAACATTAGGTGCGCAACAAAATAGACTTGAATCAACTTCAGCTAATTTATCTAATACTGTAGAAAATATAACAGCTGCTGAATCAAGAATAAGAGATACAGATGTTGCAAGCGAAATGGTTCAATTATCTAAATTAAACATATTAGCTCAAGCATCTCAATCAATGTTAGCTCAAGCTAACCAACAACCACAAAGCATATTACAATTAATGCAATAATTTACTTTATAAAGAGTAGAGTTTTCTCTACTCTTTATTTTTTTGTCTCTAGTTATAAGAATTTTACACTATATTTCAAATTAATTTAAAATCTATTTCTTTTTATTTATAATTTCTTCTCCATATTCGAGTCTACCTTTATTTAATCCTTAATTAGAATTTCCTCTAGCAGTAGGGAGCCGAGTAGATTCTCAATATGTAATTATACTGTTTCTTTCATAACATATTTTACATTGATGTATTGTATATATCTATGTTTTCTTTCAATTAGTGAATACACTGTCTAAGCTGAAAATATAATGATAATAGATTTAATATAAAAGACTAAAAATAACTACAATAAGATAAGGAGTTGTTGTTATGAATGGAAATAATATTATTTTTGATTTAAATGTAACATTTACACCTAATTTTTTTAATGAGTTTGAATCGGCTGGTTATCCGTATGATTTCATAAGATTAACTAATGATTTAGGAATTCTGCGATTAAGTGAAGAAACATATTCACAAGGGCTTGAAGATATATTAATGTTGCGATCAGTCATTAATGTCGAAAGAACTATAAGAATGGCTCCACTATCTCAAGTCAGTCAAGGGGTTGAAAATGGTATCGTGGCAACTGAAGAAATAGGTGTTAACTACTTCAAAAACAACCCCAATATATCTATAACGGGTAGAGGTGTAATAATAGCAGTTGCAGATAGTGGTATAGATTATTTACATCCTGATTTTATATACCCCGATGGTACATCTAAAATACTTTATTTATGGGACCAGACAAAAGATGGTATACCTCCAGAAGGATTTTATTTTGGTACAGAGTATACAAGGGAAGATATTAATATAGCTATACAGAACAATGACTCTAGTTTATCTCAAGATGAAATAGGAAGAGGAACAATGATTAGTGGTATATGTGCTGGTATGGGTAATGTGAATCCCGAATATGCAGGTGTTGCATATGAAGCCGAATTGATTATTGTAAAACTTGGAACTATAGAAGGATATTATAATAATGCAATGTTGTTTGCGTCAATAGAGTATGCATATGGAAAAGCCCGACAACTAAATATGCCTGTAGTAATAAATATATCTTATGGAAGTAACAATCTCTTGGGGTTAACTAACACGAATACGTCAAGATACTACAATAGGGGATATTGCGAGGTTGTTGGAGCAGGAGATGAGGGTGATACACAAACACATACAACAGGAAGACTACAGCTTAATGGAGATACAGCCAATGTGGAGTTTGAGCTTAGTGAAGATGAAGAAGAACTAACATTAGACCTGTGGGTACAAAGGCCTGATTTAATAGAAATGGAACTAGTTACTCCTTCAGGTGAAAGTACCAGGGGGGTAAGTGCGTACACTAACTATCTAGAAGTTAGCGGACTACTTGATTTAGAGGGTACTTATTATAGAATAACTTCAAGATATCCTACAACCGTTTCAGGTCAACAATTTATACAAATATATCTGCGAAATGTAGTACGTGGTGTTTGGACGATAAGAATAACTGGAATTAATATAATCAATGGGAGATATAATATATACTTGCCAAATAGAATATTCTTAAAAAGTGGAACAAGATTTAGAAATCCCGACCCATCTTATACCATAAATTACCCAGCAGTTATAGAAGAAAATATAACTGTTGGTGCCTATAATTCATTCAACAGGAGTTTATGGAGTAGTTCTTCAAGAGGGCCTACTATACAAAATTGGGCAAAACCAGATATCATTGCTCCAGGTGTAAATATTATCGCTCCTTATCCTGGCAATACGTATGGTACTATAACAGGGACAGGAGCATCAGCAGCACATGTTTCAGGGGCAGCAGCATTGTATTTTCAGTATACATTTGTGGATGGAAACTACTATAATCAAGCATATCTATCTAATTTTAAAACATTTATAAAATTGGGTGCAGATCGAGCTACAAATATAGTTTATCCAAATTATAGTTATGGATATGGAGTTTTAAACGTAAGAAGAATGTTTGATTTTTTTAGATAGGAGGTAAATATGGAAAAATCATTTTATATAGTTTATCAAGAGGGTTCAGACATAGGATCTGCCCTTAGAGAGAGAGGTTTAAATAACTTTATTATATTAAATGAAAGACTTGCTGTCCTATACACACCATTAGATTTCAACTCAAATATATTAAGAAGTATATATGAAGTCTCTTGGTACGATGAATCTGCCCCAATGAGTTCTATGATAGATTTAACAAACTATGTTGAAGTTGGAGATGGAGCAAGAAGTGTTTCTGGAGTGAATTATATTTATAATAATGTTTACAATGATATAACAGGGAGAGGAGTTCTTATTGCAATAATAGATTCAGGAGTCGATTATTTACATCCTGATTTAATTAGAGATGACGGATCAAGCAAAATATTAAAGTTATGGGATCAAGAAGGGACTATAAATCCCCCTCCAGAAGGATATTTGTTTGGAAGTGAATTTTCAAGAGAAGAATTAAATGCTGCCATAGCTAGAAATGATGGAAGTTTAAGTAGAGATGATGTAGGAACAGGTACAATGGCTGCTGGAATTACAGTCGGTAGCGGAAGGATAAACTCTAACTACAAAGGAATAACAGAAGGATCTGATTTAATTGTTGTAAAATTAAAATCATATCCCGGAAGGTATTATGTAGAAAAGCGTAATTATACAACATCCGATTTTTTAGCTGCGTTTTCATATGCTATAGACATTGCACTTAGGGAGGAAAAATCCCTCATAATAAATTTAACTGTTGGGGAGAGATCCTCATTGGGATATATAACAGCTTTAAATACATTTACAGAATTAGAATACCCAGGAATTGTTGTAGTAAGTGGTGCAGGCAATCAAAGAAATACATATATTCATTATGCTGGTAGATTTAGAAATCAGATGGATGTAAATGATATTATTATTGAATATGGTGATGGTCAAAATTTAGATATTTATCTTGAGGGGAGAGATTTGGATAGAATAATTGCAACTATCATTTCGCCATCAGGAGAAGTTAGTTATACAGCACCTTATGCGCCAGATTACTATGAGTACACAGGAGTTTTCAATTTAGAAAACACAACATATAGAATTAGATACTTCTATCCTTGGACACCTACAGGATCACAATTAATTGAGATAAACCTCAGAAATATGAAGCCTGGAGCGTGGACACTTAGAGTTAGGCCAGATGTATTCCTAAATGGAGAATACCATGTTTATCTACCAAACAGTAATCTTTTAGGTTATGATGATGGTTTTATAGATACAAGTTCTTTTTCAACTATAACTTTATTTGGAACTGGCGAGAATATAATTACAGTAGGTGCTTATGACAATAGATATGATAGTATATGGATTGGTTCTTCAAGAGGCCCTACTAGAGGGGTTTCTACGAAACCTGATTTAGTAGCTCCTGGTGTTAATATTGTATCAACTTACGGCAATGATAGTTATAGAACAGGTACAGGTACAGGTATTAGCAGTTCTGTAACATCAGGTATGTTAGCACTAATAATGGAGTATCTAAGTCGACAAAGTAGATATCCAAAACTATTATTATATTCGCAAGTTTTAAAAACATATTTAATGATTGGTGCAACAAGAAATGAATTGTATGAATATCCTAATGATTCTCAAGGATATGGTGTAGTCGATTTCAGAAGGACTATTCAAATAATCTCTGATAGTTTATAATACATTATCCTGAACGCTATGCTTGTTATTCACTTGCGTAATAAAGTGTATTATACTATTTTGAAATGTGCATGTCTCTTAGTATAGCCTATATTTATATTGTTTGGATATGTAACATACTTTAACGATGGAAAAAGGATAAAGTATGTTTTTTCCTATACAGTAACAATGATTGTAACTATTTATCATCACCTATAACATCTCTAATAGCTGTAAGAAGTAACGTAAAGTTCTCTCTATCTACAGGTCTGGATACTATTCCAGCAGCACTAGTACCAGGGTACTCCCAATCAATATCAACGCCATCTAGATTATATTCATTTATTAGAGCATTTACTTCTCTAGCAAAATTGTATCTAGAAGTAGGTGTAAGTGCAGCATCGGAAAAGCCTTCGGCTCCCCATCCACCTATTGCAGCAATTACCTTTAGACTTGGTTTTTCTGCTTTTAGATTTACCATTTGTCTAAGATAATTAGGAGTTGGAACCATAAGAGTTCCATTAGGGTTAATTTCAACAAACGCGTATATAGCGGCATCAACTAGTTGAGCATCTAGATTAGTAGGATTACCAAATACATACGTTGCAACTATCCTATCAAGTTCAGGACAATCTAGCTCTTCGTTTATTACATTATATAAATCAGAAATTTGAGGTCTATTGTTATTTTTTTTACTACTGTAATTATTTATAGTTTCTTTTGCTATGTCTTTTATATTTTTATTTTCTTTATAGTCGTGATTCAAATAACTTTTATTATAAAAATCAGATATTTCTTTTTCCATATCTAGATCTTCTTTATCCGGTTTTGATTCAGTTTTTGTTGGCTTTTCCGAAAGTTTCTTATCAAATTTTGATTCACTTTTTATTGGTTTTTCATGAGTTTTCTTATCGGATTTTGATTCACATTTCAGTTGTTCTTCATGAGTTTTCTTATCGGATTTTAATTCACATTTTAGTTGTTCTTCCGAAGTTTTATTTTCGAAGAAGTTATTTTTATAGGAAGAAGCTTTGTCGCTCTCATGAGGAACAAAACACAAGTACCAATCCATAGTAGAATACTTTTTACTACAATTTTTCAAACTGTTCTTTAAATCTTTATACTTTTTCGGGTGCGGTAAAATAACTGGCTGACCAGGGAACCAATTTGCAGGCACAACATGACAACGAATAAGTATTAATCCTCAAGGACTTTTAATTCAACGTATAGCTCAAATTCATCTTTTCTTTGATCTTGCCTTTTATAATAAATTGCTTCTTTCACAATTGATTTTATTAAATTATTTTTCTCTTTTGCTGAATCAGTAATTGGATATAATTCTAATACTTTTCTAATTCCTACTGCAATTTGCTTATCATCTTTCATAACTGTTTTCATTTTTGTTTTTATGTCTTCGATACTATTATTTAGAGTATCAGTTTTATTTTGTATAATTTGAGTTCTTTCTAGAAAAGTATCATCATCATAAATACCTCTTTCAAGTAATTCAAAGAGTTTATTTTTTTGTTTTCCTAATTCTTCAAGTTCGTTTTCTAGCTCATTTAGTGCTTTTTCATTTATTTCTTTTTCAGAGTATGTTTTTACTGATTTGATATCTGATTTAACTGTTTTTATTTCATATATATTTAAATACTTTTCCAAAGTATCATTTAGTGCTTTTTCGACATATTCGAAACGAGAACCTTTATTCCCACATTTACTTCTACATGTTACATGTTTTGTTCCACGACCATGATGTGCATACATTACTTTACCACATAATTTACATTTTAGAACTCCAGCAAGCGGATTACTTAGTTTATTAGAGTGATTTGTATGAGTATACGATTCTCTTATTTTTCTAGCTTTTTCCCAAATTTCTTCTGTAATTATTGCAGGATGTTTTCCATTAGCTACAATTACATTTTCTTCATCATTTCTTATTCGAACAGAATTACCATTTTCATTCATCTGTTTTGTAGTTTTTATTTTTTGCCACTCTAATACACCAGTATAAGTTCTATTTTGTATGATATTTCTTATAGAAGATACGGACCATTTATCACTTTTGTAAGCGGGTATATGTCTTTTATTTAAATAGCTAGCAATTTTGGTATAACCCATATCGCCATTGATGTACAAATCATAAATAAGTTTCACTGTATCAGCGTGCTCGTTAGGACTTAATGTTCTTTCTTTTTTATTTGGATTAACTATATCATAACCAAAAGGGGCATCAGTAGAAATGTAATTACCTTCTTCGAGACTTTTTATTCTACCTCTTTGCATCCTTCTAGTAATTAATTTTAACTCTTTACGAGCCATAAAAGCTTCGAATTCAGAGTATTCTTCATCAAATTCGTTTGTAAGGTCATAAACTTTTCTTGGAGTTATTATTTTAGTACTGCTATCTTTGAATGTTTCTAATATAACTCCTTGATCTTTCATATCTCCACGTCCAAGACGGTCAATATCCATTACTAGTACAGCATCGTATTTTTTAGCTTCAACCTCTTTTAAGAGTTCTATCATTTTCGGTCTATGTATAATAGATTCTCCAGAAACAATCTCTTCTTTTATTTCGATTATATTTAGATTATTTTCTCTAGCCACTTTTAGAAGAGTTGTTTTATGTCTATTTAAAGTTTCAAATTCACCGTTTTTCTCAGCTTCTAAGTCAGCACGAGACTTACGCAGGTAAATAGCTACATTCATAAGTAAACCCCCTTAAGACTTCTCTATAGTAATTATATTGATATGAATATTCTATTATCACTTATGCTTGTATATTAAAGAAATTACTAAAAGAGCAAGATCCACAAATATCAATGATTAATTAGAATAGGACAAATTTTGAAAAGCATAAACCATATTAGGGGGTGGTTTCTTGGATAATAAAACAGAAAAGTTATGGCATGGACATGAGTATGACAAAGTTAATACAGTTGGAAACACAAAGGTTTATGTTAAATTTGCAAGACACTCTAAAGAAGAAAATGATGCTGTACTTGAAGAGATAAAGAGAGTGCATATTCAAATATTAAAAGGCATGGCAGAAAGAGAAAGTGTTATGTAGATTGTAGATATTAATAAGATGTGCTATTTAAGCACTTCTTTACAAATAAATAGGACAAGTTAGGAGCTTAACCGATATTAATTAACAAGTGATTTAGGATGAATGATCTAAATTATGTTGATATGAAATGAAAGTAAAAATTAGTAAAGACATATTTACTAGAAGATAAACGGTATAGACATACACTAATACGTATTGCATAAAATAGATAAAATGAAAATTTTTAAAACTATTAAAAATGCTTAGAGGGGAATTGGAGGGTGGAACTATGAATAATATAATAACTTTATCTATCTATTTAACAGTAGGCGTTGTGTGTCTTATAATAGTATATAACTTGGGAAGAAAGGTAGAGCGTGAAATTAACTTAGATCAAAGAAAAAAATATGAGGAACTATCTAATGAAAATAATAAATCAGAGAATGATATTCGAAATAAAAAACAAAGTTAGCTACTATAGAAGGTACGTTAAGTACCTTCTATTCAATTGCATTATGAGGGTGAAAATATTAAAAGTAGAATTTACAATAATATCTTTTTGATAGATATTTTTATAACAAAATAATCCGAATTACAATAAATTTTCTGATATACTATAAAATGTGTCAAATTATGTAAATACTAATCAGGAGGTTTTAGAAAATGAGAAAAATATTAATGACATATTTGGTAGTATTAACAGTTTTTCTAATAACAGGTTGTAGTACTGACAAAGAAGAAATAAATATATTAGCCACTACTGATTTACATGGAGAGATACCTTACAAGCTATCTTCATATGTAAAGAATGAGTTTAAAAAAGATAAAAATTTAACCTTAGTTGATGCCGGTGATTTTTTTGATTCTGGAAGCAATGAAGACATGGCTAAATATTTTGAAAAAAGTATCGAAAATCCATATGAATACAGACAAGCACCTATTGTAAAAGACATGAAAGAATTGGGATATGATTCAGTAGTACTTGGAAATCATGAGTTTATATTAAATAAACTTCAATTAGATAATATTATTTCTGACTTTGAAAAACATGGTATGAAAGTATTATCAGCAAATACATATAAAAAAGATGGTGAGAGTTATACTGATCCTTATATAATTAAAGATATTCCAACATCAAGTGGGACAGTAAAGTTAGGCATTCTAGGACTTACAATAAAGGAAGTTGGTGAAAGGCAAACTAGAGTAGATGATGGTACTCGGGATGGAAAACTTGTTGATTTAAAATCTAGGGAATTAAAAGACCAGCCAGAGTATGAAGGAAAATTATATATGAATGATTTAGTAAAAGATGCAAACAAATGGGTTGGTAAAATGAAAGAGGATAAGGCTGATATCATAGTAGCAGTTGTTCATTCAGGTGAAAAACCTAAGAAACCAAGAAATCCAGGTAATAGAATACAAGATTTAGCACATGAGGTAGAAGGAATAGATGCTATAGTTGCAGGTCATACGCATAAGCAAATTACTCAACATAATTATAAAAATAAGTCTGGCGAAAATGTTATAGTTACACAACCGGGTAAACATGGTGAGTGTATATCTAAAATAAACTTTAAATTAGAAAAGAAAAATAATGAGTGGAATGTTGTTAATAAAACTAGTGATTTAACAATATTTGATTTAAGTGATTTAGAAAAAGAAGAAGAAAACTTTGGATTGTTGTCGATGGCGTTATATGAGATTGAAGATAAAGTTAAAGAGGCCAGTTTATCAGAAATAACACCATTTAAATGGGATAAGGCATATGTATTTGCTCCAGAAACACCAAGAGAAATCATATATAAAAAAGTTGGTTACAAATGGAGAAGTATAACTGAAACTGAAGGCTCAGACATGACACAAATGGTATTTATAAAAGATAATAAACCTGTATGTTATTTATACGGTAATATAAATGATATTGGGATAGATGTAAATATTAGTAAGTCTGAGTATAAAGATAATGTAGCTACAATTGTTTCTGGAGACAATGATAAATTTAGTATTGAGAAAGAAGAAGTTATAAATGTGTATAATGGTTATAAGTATGAAAGAACTGTTACACATTTAAAACAATTAGAATAATAGTAAAATCAATTGTATTTTTATTGCCTGTTTCAATAATAATTAAACGGGTTAATTATATTGTGAAATGAAGAGCGATCGCCAGCGTTATAGAAAAAAATAAGTATAAAAAGAACTCTACTATATAGGGTTCTTTTTTAATGCAAAAGTTAATGAGTAAAAATAAATAATCATATAAAAAACATTACTTTAATATTAATTTTATTTAAAAAATAATAAATAAAATATTTAATAAAATTAATATTGACTTTAACAATATTAAAGTTTATTATAAATATATCGAAGAAATCAATAAGAATCTTTGGAGGATAATTATTTGTATTTATAACACTTATTATAAAAATACCAATTATAGAAAAACTCTTTAGATTTTATAAATAAATTAAAAAGGGGGCATTTGTGTGAGAAATCTTCCAAAATGGTTAGAAAATCTTGATGATGAAGATATAAATTTTATCAAAATATTTATAACTTCATCAGGATCTTTAAAAGAAGTTGCAAAAATTTATGATGTTAGCTATCCAACTGTTCGCTTAAGATTAGATAGATTAATACAAAAAATTAATTTAAGTCAAGATATCGATACAGAACCGTATGTAGCAATAATTAAAAGTCTTGCAATAGAAGATAAAATCGATTTTGAAACTGCAAAACTTTTAATAAAAGAGTATAAAAAAACAAAACAGGAGGTTTAAATTATGAAAATTATGACTATTATTTTAGGAATCATTTTAATATTTGGAGTTGCTTATTTTCAAAGTATACTTTCGTCTAAATCAAATAAATTTTTAGGATTGATATTTCCTTTAATTACTTTTATAGGATCTATTATACTTGCATTTATGACTATCTCAATTATTAATTTTAGCTTTACAGATATATTTAGATTTATATTTATATTTATAATGTTTAATATACCGTCAATAGTTCTATTAGTGATATATTATCTTGGTCGTAAAGAAATAGAGAGGAATAATGAATTAGACAAAATGAATTTACAAGATTTAGAATAACTCATTAATGTTAGGAGAAATATTATGAAAAAATATTATTTATCAATGCTGATTTTTATAATTTCTCTAATAATTGGAATTTTTGCAGTGAAATTTGGAGTAATAATAAAAGATGATGGAACAGTTTTAGAACCAGGTTTAAAGTTAATGCCAATTGTAATTATAGGTTTTTTAATGTCAGTATTTTTATTAATAAAAACTTTTATTAGAAATAAATAATAGCTATTTTAAATTAAAAAAGTTAGATATAAGAATTAATTTTCTAAGCATCTACAAATAGTAGGTGCTTTTTTATTTCAATATAAACTAAACAAATGATTAGAGATTGATATATGAATGAAGATTTATTTGAAAACATACTCGATATAAAAGAGTGCAGAATATACGAGCATTCTGATAGGATTTATAAATTTGAGCATGTATTAGGATTAGGGTAGCATGCAAGAGCATACCTAGATTAAACGATAGATACGTACCGATTTTACACATTATAGGTTTTAAGAATAGGGGTAAGATTAAAGATTATCTTGGGGTTTACATGAGATACAGAATACTAAGTGTCCTGCTGTTTAAAGAGGCGATTATATGAATATATTCGAAGAAAAAGGAATCATGGCAATGTGGTTTACATAGAATGTAATTAAGTTTATAAGTAATAACCCTTAGTAATATATAAATAATAATTGTTTTGTGATTAAGAAGAAAATTATTGTGTATATATAAGAGGGTAGGTGATCACTCTATATTTTTATTAAATGTATTTACAAAAACTAATTAGCATGCTAGAAACTTGTAAATTAAAATTCTATTATACGACAAGGAGTATGAAATGAAAAAATTTAGTAAATTAGGTATAAGTCTTTTAGTATCCGCTATTATCTTCTCTGGAGGAACAGTTTTGGCATTTCAATCTTCAATAGATTGGAATTCGATTATAGCTAATACTGAAAGCAGAGTGAATGATCTAGCTGGTCGTTTAAAGCGAAGTAAAACCGATAATGTTACGCTAGAGAATAAAGCAAATGAATTACTAAAAAATAAAGAGCAATTGATATCTGAAAAGACAACGTTAGAATCTCAAAAACAACAATTAGAAAATGAATTGAACTCATTGAAACAGGGGAATCAGTCATCAGAACAAGAGATTAAAAGTTTAAGGCAGCAATTGTCTGATAAACAAAATGAGATAAATCAGAAAATTAATGAGATAAATGAGAAGGTAAAAGAGATCAATGAAAAGGCTAATGAAGTAAGCAAAGCAAATGCCGAGAGGGATCAGTACAAATCAGAATCAGAAAAAGCTAAATCTGAATTAAATAGTATTAAGGCTAGATTACAGCAAATGGAAGAGAATACTAAAAATGTTTATGAAGATGCTATTAAATAGTGTTTTTAACTTAATCTAAAATAAAGAAATGTACAGCGGATTTATACATATTAAATTCATCTAGTAAAATATTGATTATTGCTTATATATTACCATTTCAATTGAAAAATAAAATATAATGATATTCTTAGATGTTTTTAATTATGTCTTAGTTAGATGAAGTGAAAAAAAGAGCCATGTAAATTGATACATTGGCTCTTTTTCATTTATAAATGGTTATATCTATTAAGAGAATACAAGATATTGTTATCTCAACTTTATTTAATACTCCCTTTATTTCCTGTATAAACTCATCTTTAATATTCTTATACTTAATTTGTAACCAATTTATTTAGCAATAGTATCCACCTACACTAAAATAATGAGTGAGTATTATTGTACTCACGTCATACCTGGTAACCAATTTGCAGGAGTAAGGACTTCGTTTTTATCTGTAGTTTGTAGAGAATCTACGATTCTAAGAATCTCTGGAATATTTCTTCCTGTTGTGACAGGATAGTAAAGTATGGTTCTTAGAACTTGGTCACAGTCAATTATAAATACAGATCTAACAGAGTATGTTTCTGTAGGTTTAGAGATCATACCATAAGTTCTAGAAATTCTAAGATCCCTATCTTCAACAATTGGAAACGGAATTTCTACACCCGTAATCATAAAAATATTGTACATCCATGCTAAGTGCGCATTGTTACTATCATTATTAATAGCAAGCAACTCAGTATTTCTTTCTGTAAATTCTTTGTGGTACTTTGTGAACTCTAAAAACTCTGTTGTACAAACTGGTGAAAAATCGCCTGGATGAGAAAATAGTACAACCCATTTTCCTTTAAAGTCGGATAGCCTAATAGGGCCGTCAGTAGAATTAGCCGTGAAGTCAGGTGCTTTGGACCCTAGATTTGGCAGATTTGGCATGTAAATCCCCCCTTATATATATCGTCTACCTTATTGTATTAATGAAAATTTATTAATGTTACCGTATATTAATTTAGAAGTTTGGGAATATATACTTTTTTTTAGATAATTTGGAATAAGAATTGCTATTTTACAACATTTTTGGTATAGTTATGTATAACGATAAATGTCAGAATTATGAAAAGCATGGGGGGATTAGGTTGAAAAAAATATCAAAAATATTTGTTATGTCAGCATTAATATGTTTTTCCGTGACTTTCGCTCTTATATTAATTAACTCAATAATGGGGGTACATATTAGCCTAGATTACTATTTCTTGGCTGCTTGCGTATTTACAATGTGTTTATCTTTAGGAACAGTTTTATGTAACTCAAGAAAAATCTTTGCAAAACACAAGAAGGTTGTTAGAAAAAGTAGACCAGCTGCATCACCTCAAAGAAGCACAGCGAGAGTGGCAAGAAGAAAAATATCATAATCTATGTATACACTTTAGTGTGGTGTGACATTATAAAGATAAAGTAAAAACACAATGTTAATGTGTTTTTATTTTTTTTCCAATATTATGTATGCTATAATAAAAAATAGGGATAATTTGAGTATAGAATAAATATTTGTAAGCGGAGAGGTTAAATAATGAACTTGAAAGAGTTATTTGAAAAGACTGTTGATTTTATTGAAACCCACAGTAAATCAATAGTTAGAATTTCAGTATCTATATTAGGACTTATAGTTTTACTCATCGTGTTACTACTTAATAATAATTCTGGTGTGAGAAATGAAGCTACTATATTAGTCGATAACATTGAAAAGAGACAGTATTCAATTGCACTAGAATATTACGACAATACGGAGAAAAAGTTTTCTAAATCTAAGATGAATAGATTTAATAAAGTTGTTTCGAAAAAGATAAACAAACTACTTATAACTAGTGGCGATAAATACATACAAGGACAGATATCTAAAGAACAGTTTATCAATATTGTAAACACGATGAATTCATTAGATAAAGTTGAAATTAGACTAGATGATATAATAGACCAAGCAAACCGAGTTAGCGATGTGTACGAGAAGGAAAAAGTTGATTATGAAGTGGCGATGTCGTACATAAATTCTGTTTCAATTTTAAATAATGTGGGTAAAGAAATTGATAAATACAAACAGAATATAGAGACTTTTCACGAGTCTAGAGAAGTGTACAAAAAAGGTGTAGAAAACCAAAAGACGTACAATTATGTAGAAGCGATTGAAGAATATGACAAAGTCTTAAAAGAAGATAAAAAGACTTATGATTTAGCTCAAAAAGCTAAGGACGTCTGTATTGATGAAATGTATGATTATTATATAAAAAAATCAAAAGAGGCTAATATATCAGGGGACTACGAAAGTGCTCTTGAAAATATAGAATATCTAAAGACGTATTATGCTGATGATTCAGAAGTACAAAAATTAGAAAAAGATTACCAAAAGAATTTATCATTGTATACCTTAACTAATGAGGATATATTAAATATAGTTTCAAAAGAAAGTAATATAGAGAAAAATAAGTTATCTATAACTTCTCTTCCTCAAATGATCAATGATAATAAATATTACTATGTAGAAGTATACGAGGGGAATTCACTGATCAACGAGGCCTTAATAAGTGCCGAAACTAAAAATCTCTATTCATATAAATATGGTAAGAAGGATTATAAAATTTCTTATGGAAAAGGATATTTTATGATCAATGATACAGGTGAGTTTAAGTTCAGTATTTCAGAAGGCGATGCAATCATGATGTTAAAAAATAGGTTAGATGCAAAGCAAAATGAATACAAAAAAGTAGAGATTGTAGATCAAAATAAAGCCAATAGATATATTGACAGCGATAAAACTATAGAAAGTATTTTAGGGGATAAACAGAATATTTACTACCTTGCTGTAGTTAACAAGGGATTCTTTAAGAAGAAAGAAGTATATGCAATTAATATTTATACAAAACAGATTCATTATGTGTCAAATGGTAAGCTAAGTAATTACTAATTAATAATTTCAAAGTTGTTAAATATATGTATTTTAAATATAGATATAAAATAATTTGGGGTAAGGAGATATTATGTAATGTTAGAAGGTAAGAAAAAAATAGCAGCAATAACGGCTGCTATCATAGGGGTTTTATTATTAGCTTTTGTAGTCGTTATGTCATTACAAATTAGTGGCGATAAAGTTGTTAAAAACACTTATATTGGGAATGTAGAAGTAGGTGGGTTAACTAAAGAACAAGCAAAACAAGAAATTAATAATAATTATAAATTTAAGGATATCAAATTGAAATTTGATGGGAAAGAATGGGACATTGAACCTAGTCAAGTCGATATACATTACGATTTAAATAAGACAGTTGAAAATGCATATAATTCAAATAGAAACGATGGATTTTTCAACAATCTAAAAAATACGATATCATACAATTTTGGGACTAAGAATAATGTATTAGCAGTAACAAACTACGATGAAGTAAAACTTAAACATGAAATGAATGTTATTTCTAAGGAAATTGACAGAAACGTTGAGAATGCAACTATAAAAATTGAAAATGAACAAGTAGTTGTTGTTCCAGAGAAGACTGGGAGAAAACTTGATATTCATAAGAGTATAAAAACACTTAAATTACAAGTGGGTAAAGGAAAGTTTGAGGATCAATTAACAGTAAATGAAGAAAAAGCAAAGGTTAAAAAAGAAGATTTAAAAGATATAAACGCTACGTTAGGTACTTATTCAACAAGATTCTCTACAAGTCAAGTTAATAGAAGCTTTAATATAGCTGTTGCATCAAAGAGTTTAAATAATGTAATGATAAAACCAGGTGAAGAATTCTCATTTAATAAAGCAACAGGCAAGAGAATTAAAGCAAATGGTTATAAAAGCGCTCCTGTTATAGAAAATGGTGAGATGCAACTTGATTATGGAGGAGGAGTTTGCCAAGTATCTTCTACACTTTATAATTCAGTACTTTTATCAGGACTTGAATTAGTTCATGTTAAAAACCATACTATACCTTCAAGTTATGTTATTAAAGGAAGAGATGCTACTGTAGCAGATAGTGGTATAGATTTTTTATTTAAAAACAATAATGAGCATCCAATTTTCTTAAAGAGCCATGTAGATGGAAATATACTTTATACTGCAATTTATGGAAACGAGGCAGATATTAAAAATATTGAAATAACAACAAGCGTTGATGGAGTTTCTTCTACTGGATATAAGAGAGTGGATGATCCAAGTATGCCTGAGGGGAAAGAAAAGATAGAAAAAAATGGAAGAAATGCATATTCAGTTTCTACATATAGAATATTCAAGGATAAAGATGGGAAAGTAATAAAGAAAGAAAAAGTTGCATCTTCTTACTATCCTAAAAAAGAAGGAGTTATCCTTGTAGGTACAGCAAAAGTTCCTGAAAAAGATGACAATGATACTAATAATGAAAATACTAATCAACCAAATTCACCAGCTGGAGGAGAATCAAGTTCAGGCGGATCAGGAAGTACAAGTGGATCAGGATCTGGAGGAGAAGCAAGTACAGGTGGATCAGAATCTGGAGGATCTGGTGGAGGAAGTACTCCAGAGACACCAGTTGAAGGACAATAGATATAAATTTTGCCACATTAGGAGGGATTACTTTGAATTTGAATAACATAACGAATTATATTCAGAGTATTTGTGAGAATATTTCTAATGTACTCGATGTAGATGTAACCCTAGTTACTAACGATTTAACTAGAATAGCAGGAACAGGAATATTCAAAGAGAAAATAGGAGAAACAATCTCTGAAAAGTCTGCGTACTCTATGGTCTTGCAGACAGGCGAATCGTACGTCATAGTCAAAGAGTTGGATGAAAAATGCAATAATTGTTCAAACAGAAAAAATTGTAAAGAACTAGCAGATATCTGCACACCTGTAATGCTTGAGGATCAAATACTTGGTATTTTGGGTGTAGCAGCATTTAGTGAAGAACAAAAAAATAATATACTTTCAAAAGATAAAGATCTCACTGAGTTTATAAAGAGCATGTCTGATTTGATTTCATTTAAATTGGATGAAATGTACGATCAAGAAATAAAAACTATGTCTGATGTGGAAAAAGAAGTTATAGAAAAAGCGATAAAGAAATACGGTACCAATACTGAAGCTATGAAACAAATAGCTGACGTTTTAAATATAGGTATTGCTACACTTTATAGGAAAGTTAAAAAGTATAATTTAAATAATTAATCTAACGACATGAGATTGCCCAATGGTTTTGGGCAATCTTTTATTTATTGATTTAATTTGTTACAACAACAGTAAATATATATATATGTAAAATGCTAAAAAATATCAATTAGTACTAATTTTAATGAAATATGCTTTAAAGAGTTAAAAAGTTGATTATACTATAATTATACGGAAATTAATATGAAATTTAAAGATAGAGGTGTAGTATGAGTTATATTGATAATATAGATAAGATTCTTCACAATCAAAAAAAATTTTTAAATACAGGGAAGACTAGAGATGCAGAGTTTATTTTGAGACAATTAAAAGCACTTAAAGGCACGATTATTAAGCATGAGGACCTAATACTTGAAGCATTGAAAAATGATCTAAATAAAAGCAAATTTGAAGCTTATGAAACTGAAGTAGGAATAATTATTTCTGAAATAAACTACGCAATTAATAATGTACGGAAGTGGAGAAGACCCATCAAAGTAAAAACACCTATTATTAATTTAGGATCAAAGGGCTTTATATACAATCAGCCTTACGGAAGCTGTCTGATAATATCTCCTTGGAACTATCCTTTCCAATTGGCTATATCACCACTTATAGGAAGTATAGCTGCAGGAAATTGCAATGTATTAAAACCTTCTGAATTATCTCAAAGCACTTCTGGAGTTATAAAATTTATATTAGAAGAGTGCTTTGAAAGAGGCTATATAGATGTAGTCGAAGGCGGTGTAGATGTGAATGGATATCTTCTTGATCAAGATTTTGATTATATTTTCTTTACGGGTAGCCCTAAGATTGGAAAGATAGTAGCAAGTAAAGCAAGCAACAATTTGACTCCTTTTACTTTGGAATTAGGTGGGAAAAGTCCATGTATAGTGGATAGATCAGCAGATATAGCTCTAAGTGCTAAAAAGATAATATGGGGCAAACTTATCAATGCTGGCCAGACCTGTATTGCCCCTGATTATATAGTTGCACATCATGATATAAAAGAACAACTTATAAAAGAAATGATTTTCTATATAGAAAAATTTTATACAAGTAATATTTTAAATTGTGATGATTATGTAAGTATTATAAATGAAAAGCACTTTCACCGATTAGTAGAATTAATTGATACATCTAAAGTTGTTTTTGGTGGTAAGTATAATAAAAAACAGCTTAAAATAGAGCCTACAATATTAGAAAATGTATTGTTAGAAGATAGAATTATGCAAGAAGAAATATTTGGACCATTGATACCTATAATAGAATATGGTAATTTTAATGACATAGTAAAAATTATAGAAGCTAACAAAAATCCATTGGCATTGTACATTTTTTCTAAAGAAAAAGATTTTATAGATAGATTAGTTGAGAATATTTCTTTTGGTGGTGGCTGTATTAACGATACAATAATGCATATTACAAATTATAATTTACCTTTTGGCGGAATTGGAAATAGTGGAATAGGATCATATCATGGTAAAAAGAGCTTTGACTCTTTTTCACACAAAAAGAGTATAATGAGATCAAATTCTTTTATTGATATTAAGTTTAAGTACCCACCATATACTGAAAGAGCATATAAACTCATAAAAAAGTTATTTAACCACTTTTAATAATATAAGAGAAGTATAATTATTTTTAAATAAGAAGAATTTTGATTTATTTAGATCAAATGTTATAATGAAATTCAAATATTTAAAGTTATACTAAAAGAGAAAGGTAGTGATTAACATTTTAGGTATAGATTTTATAGAAGATATAAAAAGCATGAAGGTAAAAGAATTAGATGTAAATTTGATTGAAAGAAATGATTTAACTTTTTTTAAAGTAAAAAACGAAGAAGAAGATAAAATATCAAAAATATTGTTAGAAAGTCTAATTACAGAAAACATTAAAAAAGAAACTCTTGATTCACTAGAATTTACAGCAAGTGATGATATAAAAGAGATAAGTGATGAAAAAATAATTAAATCTTATGAATTATACAATAATGCTTTAAGTTTAGCTGCTGTAAATTATATAACTGGTGCTGAAAAGCTTATAGATAAAGCTTATAATATTTACAAAAGAGATGTAGATATATTAAATCTAAGAGGGATAATAAAATTATTAAAATGTGACTTTTCACAGGCTTTTAATAGTTTTTATATAAGTTTTGCTAAGGATGACATGTTGTCAAAAAAATACATAGATATGTTTAAAACAGAAGATTTTGAAGTTTTCTTGGAGAGGTATAATCACGCAGTTAGATTTATAAATGAAGGTTTAAATTACGAAGCTATTGAGATATTAGAAAATATTATTGAAGAAGAGCCGGAATTTATAAATCCTTATGTTATGCTTTCACTTATTTTTAACAAAATAGAAAAGCAGTCTAAAAGCAATTTAGTTTTAGATAAACTTAAATTTGTGGATAGGGATAATGATGTAGTACAAAAAAGAAGTTTGGAATTAGAGGAAGAGGAAGAACAAAAAATAAATGCAGTATCAAAACATAAAAACGGAAGTAATGTAGAAAGCAAAAAGGTAGAGTCTTTTAAGTTGGTGATTGGAATATCAATTGTAGCAATACTTGCTATAGTATTTGTCTACAATAATAATAATAAAATAAATGATCTAAATAAAAAATTAAATAAAAAAGAACAGAAACTTAATATGCTAGAGGATAAAATAAATAAAAATAAAGACGATAATAACAATGATAAGTCAAAAAATGAGAAATCTGAAGAAAAAAAAGAAATTAAAAAACTAACAAATAAAGAAGAAAATGATTATTTTGAAAATGCTTTAAAACTTAGAAAAGTTGAAGACTATAAAGGTGCTATAAATTACTTTGAGAAAATAGTTGATAGGGGAAATAGGAAGAAGTACATATCAGAGTCTATGTATCAACTTGCTGTTCTAAACTCTAAAATAAAAAATAATGATGAAGCTATAAAATACTATAAAAAATATATAAATACATATTCAAAAGATGATACATACTATGATGATTCATATTATGAACTTGGTATGTTGTATTATGAAAATGGTGATTTAAAAAATGCGAAAAAGACTTTTTACAGTTTAAAAAGCGAAGTGCCAAACAGTATGTACAATAATTCGAAGGTAAAAGAAATACTTAAAGAAAGCTAAAATTATATGCTTATTTTATAAAAACAACATCTTGTTAATAAATTTTCATAAAAAAATAAAAAAAAATTTCCCTTTAAAAATGAAGGTATATATACCGTAAAATCATTTTATGCATAATATGAATTTTAAATTGCATTTTTATAGATTAAAAACCTGAAATATTACATAAGTTGGTGTCTAATAGTATGAATATAAAATGTTCATAGACAAAAACTATAAATACAAATAAATATATACGATTGCAAGAATAAAGGCCATATTATCAGAATTTGGCGGATATAAGTTATGCTGTTCAATAGTATAATTTATTTGTCAAATAACTAAAATTAGACTCTGGACATATAAAATAAAGAGAATATAATATACATGTAATAAAGAGATTGAGTATATTTTTAATTTCGTATAATTTACTATTAGAAACAAAAGTGATTGAGGATTAAATCCTGAAGGGAGAATAAAATGAGTGAGGTAAGAGACGTCCTACAAGAGCGTCAATGGTTAAGATTTCTTTTTATGATGTTGGGTATGGTAGTATCTGCGATAGGTATAAATGGTTTTCTAAGGCCTGCACACTTGCTAAGTGGTGGAGCTACTGGTATTTCTACATCACTAAATTATCTGACAAATATAAACGTAGGATTGTTAACATTTATAATAAATATACCAATTTTTATTTTGGGATTTATTTATCTAGAAAAAGAGTTTTGTATAATAAGTATGATAAATATGATTATATTTTCAGTACTACTTGGATTGACACAAGATATAAGTCAATATATACCTATAAATGATATTTTACTTCAAAGTGTTTATGGTGGTATTCTATCTGGGTTGGGTGTGGGTATGGTTCTTAGAACTAAATCTTCCCAAGGGGGTACAGATATTATAGCAGCTATTTTAAAGATAAAAAGAAATATTGAAATGAAAGATACAGGATTTGCAATAAATGCGGTTATTGTACTTGTGGGAAGCTTTTTGTTTGGGTTAGATTTAGCACTATACACATTAATAGGTTTATTTTTAAATGCCTATACAATGTCCTACATTAAAGATGCACTAAATTACCAAAAATCGGTAATGGTGATATCTAAAGAAAATGATCAAATAGCAGAGGAAATAATGAAGACATTAGTTAGGGGAGTTACCTTTTTAAAAGCAGAGGGTGCATATACTCACGAAAATAAAAAGATAATTTACACAGTAGTATCTTCGTGTGAAATTCCGAAAATAAAAAGAATTGCCCTTAAGTATGATAAAAAGGCATTTATATCTGTTAATGATGTAAATGAAGTTAAAGGAAGAGGATTTAAAGCAAAAGATTTATAAATAGATATACAAATATTTTATATAAAACATGATGGATTGTGCTCAAGTGATTTTATTCAAATTAGCACAATCTATTTTTGTTTAATTTAATTTTAAAATATATCAAAAATTTGACATTGAGTTATAATACTTTTGGTCAATATATATAGGAAATTTCTTATCATTGATATATAATTATACTAAGATTTACTTTACTGACATTGGGGGAATAATTAATGAATTTATCTAATGAACATATGGATACTTATAAAGAGTATCTTAAACATATACATAATGTAAATAAATTAGTCAAAAGTGTTGCAAATATGAAAAGGCATTCGATTAAAAAAGAACTCTTTGCTAATGAAGAAGAGATATTTGAGTTAGAAGGAAAAAAAGAATTAGAAGAAGAAAATAAATCAAAAAAAGTAAAAAATAAGATATATAAATTTTCTAATGGAGATTTATATATTGGAGAAGTTGAAGGACGAAATATGCATGGAAAAGGTTGCTATGAGTTTTTTCATGTAAAAGGAGAAGAAAACTACACTACATACTCCGGTGAATTTAAAGAAGGTAAAAAGTGTGGTTGTGGAGAATTTAAATTTGAAAATGGTAATGTATATACAGGGTCTTTTGATGAAGACACTATGAATGGTATAGGTCAAATTATTTATAATAGCAGTGATGTATATATTGGGAATTGGGATAATGGTAAAAAAAACGATTTTGGAATATATATCTGGAGTGATAACTATGTCTATGCTGGAGATTTTAAAGATGGAAAAATGGACGGTCAAGGTATTTGTTATAATGATTTAGGAGAAATAATTTATAATGGAGAATGGAAAAATAACTTAATCGATGGTCTAGGTGTTTACAATTGGGGAAATGGAAAAAGATATGAAGGTGAGTTTTTTCAGGGTAAAAAGCACGGAAAAGGGATATTCTATTTAAACGATGAGCTTGTGTATGATGGAACATGGAAATTTGACAAGCCATCTATATTCGATAAAAGTCTAGATGAAATTTTTTCTTTAAGATTGTAAACCAAGGTTGTGTTTTTGGAGGAGTGTTATATTGAAAAAGCTGATTACAGTATTTATAGTTATTATCTTGATTGCTTTTTATGATCAAGAATTAGTAGATCAATTAATAGATCTAGACAATAATGAAAGTGTAAAGCAAGAAAATAATATAGCCGAAAGTACTGAAAATAATGAAGGTATTCAAAAAAATGGAACAAGTATAGATAATTTTTATAATTTAAAAATTGGAGATAATGAAAGTACATTAATTAATAAAATAGGAGATCCTGCAAGAGTAGATAATAGCGAATACAGTTTTAATTGGTATGTTTACAATCAATACGGAAAAAAATTCTGTATGGTTGGTGTTGATAAAGAGAAAGTTGTTGCGTTATACAGTAATAGTATTAATTCAGATGAACTAAGAAATATAAAAATAAATGGAAATAGAAATTTAATAAAAGAAGTTTATACACCATTAAAACAAATTAGAAAAGGTAATATCAACTATGCTATAAATTCAAATGAACAATATGACATTCTTGAAGTTGATGATAAGTATATTACTGTATTCTATGATATCTATGAAAATAATACGATAACATCTTATTTAGTTGTTAACAAAGAAGCTGAAGACAAAATAGCATTATTTCCAAAAGAAAGCGAACAACTTAGAAAATCATATGAGCTTCAAGTCATTGATATGGTAAATAGTGTTAGACAACAGAGAAATTTAAATAAACTTAACTATAGTCAACAAGCTACTATTAGCACTAGGAAACACTGTGAAGATATGAAGATTAATAAATTTTTTGATCACGTAAATAAAAAAGGGAAAGGTCCCGGGGATAGAATGAAAGCTGAAGGAATTAAATTTACATTAGCAGGAGAAAATATTGCAGCTGGTCAATTTAATGCTATATATGCTCATGAAGCATGGATGAATTCAAAAGGACATAGAAAAAATATTTTGGGGGATTATAAATATATAGGAGTTGGAGTAGAATTTGGTGGAAGTTATAATATGTACTATGGCCAAAACTTCTATAGATAGCAAAATATTTTGAAGGGACTTTAAAATCATGAAAAAGTTTAGAATTTTTGTAAAGCCATTAAATCTTTCATTCCAGATTGTTGCCTTAACAACTTTAGTAATTTTATTTTCATTTAGCCTATTCGCTTGTAATAAAAATCAAGCTAATGAGACTTCTAAAATGGAAGAAGCAGACAATATAGTTATTAAGCACGGTTCAAGGGGAAAAAAAGTTGTAGCTCTTACATTTGATGATGGACCGCATCCTAAAGAGACAGATCAAGTACTTGATGTACTAAAAAAATATGATGTTAAAGGGACTTTTTTTATTGCGGGAAAACATGCTCAGTGGTACAAAGAACCTCTTATTAGGGCTAGTAAAGAAGGGCATGAGATCGGTAATCACACTTTTAATCATTACGACATAAGTACACTTAATAGCAGTCAATTAGAAGAAGAGATTATGAAGTGTGAAGAGGCAATAAAATCTGTTACAGGGAAGAAAACAAAATTATTCAGACCCCCTTTTGGAAGCTATAGAAAAAATAATTTAGTAGATATAGCTGAAAAAAATGGATATAAGATTGTTCTATGGACTGGATTTGATGCAAAAGATTGGAAGAATCCATCAGCAGAGAAAATAGCTGATACTATATACAAGAATGTAAAAAACGGAGATATAATTTTACTTCATGACTATGGTACAGATAACACTGTTGAGGCATTAAATATTTTAATACCAAAGATGAAAAAAGAAGGGTACAAATTTACTACTGTATCAGACCTTATTGATTAGATAATCGAAAGTAGCTATAGTATTGGGGTGTTAATATGAGGAATGATTTAATTAAAATTTACAAAGAGGAAATGAATAAAATTAAACAAAATAGCGGGGTTAACGCTATTTTTTTAGTTGGATCAAGTAAGGAT
The DNA here is from genome assembly GCF_018917235.1 of Metaclostridioides mangenotii. Classification (GTDB taxonomy): domain Bacteria; phylum Bacillota; class Clostridia; order Peptostreptococcales; family Peptostreptococcaceae; genus Metaclostridioides. The sequence goes on along the minus strand of NZ_JAHLOF010000001.1, from coordinate 277,089 downwards.
AAAGATTTTAAAAAAGATGCTAAATTAATAAATGATATAGATTTATTTGTCATTTGCGATAATATTGAAAGTCAAATACGGATTATTAAAGAAGTTAATGGAATAAGCTTTGATATAAATTACTTTTCTATAGAAAATTGTAAAGAAATGGTTAAAAATAGAGAGAAATTCTTTATAAATGAGGTTAGGGATGCTAAAGTTGAATACGACAATGGAGGATTTTCACAATGTTTAATAAAAATTTGTGAACAAACATACGATAAAGGACCTGTAAAGCTTCAAAATAGTGAAAAATACTTTATTAAGTATGAACTCAATTCTACTCTTAATAAGTTAAAAAATAAAGACAATATGGGTGAATTAGAATATGAATTTTTGACGAATTTATTTTTAAAAGATATAATAATTGGGTACTTTAGTATAAATGATAAATGGTTGCCTAAAGAAAAAAAATTAATTAAGGCGTTAAATAAAGAAGATATAGAATTATATAAATTAATTGAGAATGCATATAAAATTAAAGGTTATGAAGAGTTAAAAAAAATTTATTTATATGTGTTTAAGGATGATGACAGAGAGAAGTTTATAAAGTTAATTTACTAAAAATGGGGTGACATTATATGAACCAAGAAAACAAAGATAAAATAAGAAATGCCGTAAGGGATATATTAGAAGCTATTGGAGAAGATCCAACAAGAGAAGGACTTGCAGATACTCCAGATAGAGTGGTTAGAATGTATGAAGAAATTTTTTCTGGGTTAAATGAGGATGCAAGGGAACACTTAAAAGTAGTGTTTCACGACGAGGATCATGAAGAGCTTGTTATTGTAAAAGATATTCCTTTTTATTCATGTTGCGAACATCATCTAGTACCGTTTTTTGGAAAAGCTCATATAGGATATATACCAAAGGCAGGTAGACTTACAGGATTATCTAAGATTGCTAGAGTAGTAGAAACTTTAGCTAAAAGACCTCAATTGCAAGAAAGAATTACTAAAGAAGTAGCAGATATTATAATGAATGAATTAAACCCTTATGGAGTTATAGTAGTAATAGAGGCTGAACATATGTGTATGACTATGAGAGGAGTTAAAAAACCAGGATCAAAAACCATTACATCCGCAGTCAGAGGTGTGTTTGAAAAGGACTTGGCGGTTAGATCAGAGGCTATGAGCTTACTGACAATGAGAAGCTAAGTAGGAGGGGAGAATTTTTGTTTAAATACGGTAAAAAAACTTATATAATGGGAATTTTAAATGTGACACCGGATAGCTTTTCTGATGGTGGTTATTTCAATAAACTCGATAAAGCAATTAAACATGCGAAAGAAATGGTTAATCAGGGTGCAGATATAATAGATTTAGGCGGAGAATCTACTAGACCTGGACATACAGTGATAACATCTGAAGAAGAAATAGAGAGAATAACACCAGTAATAAAAAGAATAAAAAGTGAACTTGATATTCCTGTATCCGTAGATACTTATAAGGTTGATGTAGCTGAAGCTGCTTTAAAACTTGGAGCTGATATGATCAACGATATTTGGGGTCTTCAAAAAGATGAACTTATGGCTTCGGCAATAGCTAAATACGATGCAGAAGTTTGCATAATGCACAATCAAGATGGTACGGAATATGAAGGTGATATTATGTGTTCAATTAAATCTTTTTTAAATAAAAGTATAGAGATTGCTTTAAATTCAGGTATAAAAAAAGAAAAAATTGTACTAGATCCAGGAATAGGATTTGGAAAAACATTTGAGCAAAATATAGAGGTATTAAAGAGAATGGCTGAACTGAAGGAACTAGGTTATCCTATACTTTTGGGTACTTCTAGAAAAAGGGTTATAGCAAATGTTTTAAATACAGAACCAAAAGACAGAGTAGAAGGTACAGTGGCCACTACAGTTTTAGGTATAAAAGATGGAGTAGATATAGTTAGAGTACATGACGTTCTCGAAAATTCTCGTGCAGCAAAAATGGCTGATGCAATTATAAGATAAGGTGGATAATATGGATAAAATACTTCTAAATAATTTAGGTTTTTATGGTTATCATGGTGTTTTAGCTGAGGAAAATATATTAGGACAAAAATTTTTTTTAGATATTGAATTGTACTTAGATACTCATGAAGCAGGTGTTAGTGATAATATAAATAAATCGGTTAGTTATGCTGATGTATACAATTTAGTTAAAAATATAGTAGAAGATAGAAGATATAAACTTATTGAAGCAGTTGCTGAAAATATTGCAATAGAAATTTTGGAGAAATTTGTACTTATAAATGAAGTTTTAGTTAGAGTTAAAAAACCTGAGGCACCAGTTAATGGCATTTATGATTACTTTGGCGTTGAGATAAGGAGATGCAGGTATGAATAAAGTTTATTTGGGTTTAGGTACCAATATGGGAGATAGACTATTAAATCTAAAAAGAGCAGTTGAGTATTTAGAGTCATTTGAGGGTATAAGAATAGTGAAGCTGTCTAAAGTTTATGAGACCAAAGCTTGGGGATATACTGACCAAGATGACTTTTTAAATATGTGTCTAGAAGTTGAAACAGATATTGATAAGCATGAAGTACTTCAAATTTGTCAGGAGGTCGAGCAGAGACTTCACAGAAAAAGAATTATTAGATGGGGTCCTAGGACCATAGATGTAGATATATTGTTTTATAATGATTTTGTCTCTGATGATGAGGAGCTAATATTACCACATCCGAGGATAAAGCAGAGAGCTTTTGTTATTATACCACTACTGGATTTAGATGAAGATATAATGCTTAAGGGGAAAAAACTTAGACATTATTTAGATCTTCTTCCTGGGGTGGATATTGAAGGGGTAAAGGATAAAGGAGTTTTAATTAATGAAAGATAATACATTAAATTGCAATGAGAATATAATTATTAGATCATATGAAAGTATCATAGATTTAAAAAAAGACAAACTGATGATTGCTGGTCCTTGTGCAATTGAAAGCTATGAGCAGTTATTAGAAACTGCAAAATTTGTCAAGAAAACGGGAGTAAATGTACTTCGTGGAGGTGCATATAAGCCAAGAACATCTCCAGACTCTTTTCAAGGATTAGGAAGAGAAGGATTAGATATACTAAAATCAGTGAAAAATGAGATACAGTTGCCAGTTATAACAGAGCTTATGGATGTTAGAGACTTAGAATATCTTTACGATGTTGCTGATATAATCCAAATTGGCTCTAGAAATATGCAGAACTTTACACTACTTAGTGAAGTTGGAAAGCAAGATAAACCTGTTTTGCTAAAAAGGGGAATGTCTGCAACAATTAGTGAGTGGATCGGAGCATCTGAGTATATTACAAGTGAAGGAAACCATAAAATAATTATGTGTGAAAGAGGTATAAGAACATTTAATGACTACACAAGAAATACTTTAGATTTAGCAGCAGTGCCAATTATACACAAGGAGACCGGTTTTCCTGTAGTAGTTGATCCTAGTCATTCCACAGGTATTAGATATTTAATTGAACCAATGTCAAAGGCTGCATTAGCTTGTGGTGCTAATGGATTGATGATAGAAGTTCATCCTGATCCCGAAAATGCACTTTCAGATGGAGCACAATCTCTTAATTTTAAGCAATTTGAAAATTTAATAAAGTCTGTAGGTTTATAAATTAACCTTATATTAGAGATATAGATATTGTAATTAATCTTTAATAAAGGAGATAACTAATCCACTTTTTTATTAAAGATTAATAAAAACATAAAAAGTCAAATTTGATTAAAATAATTCAAATTAAATAAAAAAATTTTATTTTTAAGAAGGATATCAACATAAAAAGTCGAATTATGTACAAGAGTGATTGACAAATTTACAATATCGTGTAAAATGGAAATGTTAACATAAAAAATAATCACACCAGAAGGTGATAATATGAATGATATGAAAGACATTATAGATGAAATTAAATCTAGATGTGAAATATCAAGTATAATTTCAGAGTATATGGCAATTAAGCAGTCTGGCTCAAATTATAAAGGATTATGTCCTTTTCATGGTGAAAAGACACCTTCATTTCATATAAATACATCTAAACAAATATACAAATGTTTTGGATGTGGTGAAGGTGGAGATGTAATAAACTTTGTAATGAAAATGGAAAACTTAGACTTTATGGATTCTGTAAAGCTATTAGCTAGTAAATGTGGATTAGAAATAAATACCAATATAAGTAATGATACTAGGATAAAAATAGAGAAATCCAAAAAGTTTCAAGATGTATACACCGAAGCCGCTAGATTTTACTTTTCGAATCTAACAGAAGGAAGAAATAAAGGTTACGATTATTTGAGAAAAAGAGGCTTAAGTGACAAAATTATAAAAAAGTTTGGCCTAGGTTTTTCTAAAGATTCTTGGAGCAATCTCAAAGATTTTTTAGTTACAAAGGGATATAGTGAAGAGGAATTACTTGAATGTGGATTAATATTAGAGAACAAGGGCGGAAGTAATACCTATGATAGATTTAGGAACAGGGTTATGTTTCCTATTTTTGATTATAGGGGAAATATAATAGCTTTTGGTGGTCGGACTTTAGACAATTCAATTCCGAAATATCTAAATTCACCTGAAACATTGATATTTAATAAGAGGGAGAACTTATATGGTTTGAACTTTGCTAGAAAGAAGATCGACAATAGAACAATTATACTGGTTGAAGGGTATATGGACTTAATTTCATTAGTCCAATACGGAGTAGAGAATGTATCTGCAACTCTTGGAACTGCACTTACAGATCAGCAAAGTTCTCTTATAAAGAGATACGCGGATAATGTAATCATTTCGTACGACTCGGATTCAGCGGGAGTACAAGCTACACTGAGGGCAATTGATATACTTGTTAAAGCAGGTATTAATGCCAAAGTACTTAATTTAAGAGATAGCAAAGATCCCGACGAATTTATCAGAAAATATGGATTTGATGAATATAAGAAAGAAATTGAAAATGCAACTCACTATATAAAGTACAAAATAGATAATCTTAGAGGAAAATACGATCTAAACAAAGATGATGATAAAGTAAAGTATATAAAGGAAGCTTGTAATATAATTAAGACATTAAAAAGCCCTATAGATATGGATTATTATATAAACTATTTAAGCCAATCTATGGGTATTAGTATAGACTCTGTAAAAAGAGAAGTTTACGGAAATAACTATAATAAATCATATAACCGTAAGTTTAATAATAAAATAAAGGAAAAACCTATTGAAAAAATTCAAGTTAGAACTGATGGCAAAATTATTTCCGAAAAATTATTATTAAAAATAATGTTAGAAAGTAAAAAGTTAAGGGAATTAATACTACTAAAGATAAGTAGAGACGACTTTTTTATTGAAAAAAACAAAAAAATTGCGAATTTTATTATTAAAAATAGAGAAATGGATAAAATAACTATTGACAAAAGTGAAAGTTTTTGTATAGACGAAGAATATTTTGAAGATATTAGTTCTATGAGCTTAAAAAATATTGATTTCGAAAACACAAAAGAGATAGATGAAATTTTAAATACAGTCAAAAGAAATACACTTGAAGCAAAGATAGAGAAATTATTAATAGAGCAAAAAGAATTAGAGAATAATCATGATGCGAAAGAGGTAGATGGTAAAATTATGGAAATAGCTTTGAAAATTGTTGAGATAAATAAAATGTTAAAGAGTTTGTAGTGAAAGGAGGTTTAAGTGTGGAGAATAAATCTATTAAAGAATCAAGTAAAATAGCAGCAAAGAATTTAATTGAAAAAGGAAAAAAACAAGGATCTCTTACGCTACAAGAAATTGTAGAAGCACTTTCAGATACTGAGATAGATAAGGATAAAATAGAGAGTCTTTATGAAACATTTGGTAACTTTGGAATAGAAGTTATTGATACAAAAGAAGGAAATGCATCAGTAAACTTTTCATCTAAAGACGATGACCTAGATGTAGCCGTACTGGATGAACATAAGGTTGATGAAGATATCGCTGATGAAACGTCTACTGCAGATTTGGAAAAAGTTGATTTGTCTTTACCTAAAGGTATAAGTATAGACGATCCAGTTAGAATGTACTTAAAAGAAATAGGAAAAATACCTCTACTTAAACCGCATGAAGAAGTTGAGTATGCAAAGAGGATGAACGACGGAGACGAGATAGCAAAGCAAAGACTGGTTGAAGCCAACCTTAGGCTAGTTGTCAGCATAGCAAAAAGATATGTTGGAAGGGGCATGTTGTTCCTTGATTTGATCCAAGAAGGAAACTTAGGTCTAATAAAGGCAGTTGAGAAATTTGACTATACAAAAGGTTATAAATTTAGTACTTATGCAACATGGTGGATCAGACAAGCAATAACTCGTGCAATAGCAGATCAAGCTAGAACAATAAGAATACCGGTGCACATGGTTGAAACGATCAATAAACTTATAAGAGTATCGAGACAGTTACTACAAGAGCTAGGTAGAGATCCTAAGCCAGAAGAAATAGCAAAAGAAATGGATATGACAGAAGAAAAAGTTAGGGAAATCATGAAGATTGCTCAAGATCCAGTTTCTTTAGAAACACCAATAGGTGAGGAAGAAGATAGCCACTTAGGTGATTTTATACCTGATGATGATGCGCCAGCTCCTGCAGAAGCAGCAGCTTATTCTCTACTTAAAGAGCAAATAGAAGATGTTTTGGATTCTCTAAATGAGAGAGAGCAAAAAGTCTTAAAGTTGAGATTTGGACTTAAAGATGGAAGAGCTAGAACTCTTGAAGAAGTCGGAAAAGAATTTGATGTGACAAGAGAGAGAATTAGACAGATAGAAGCTAAAGCTTTAAGAAAATTGAGACATCCGAGTAGATCAAAAAAACTTAGAGATTACTTAGATTAATATAAAAGAGCTGATAATTAACAGCTCTTTTATATTTTTAACAGATATATTTTATAAGGAGGAAGCTATAAATTGAATATTAAATTGACTAGCAGGTTAGAAACAATAGCGTCCCTAGTAACAAAAGGCAGCAAAGTCGCTGATATTGGTACAGATCATGGTTACATTCCAGTACATTTACTAAAAAATAATATAGTACCTTTTGCAATATTGGCGGATATAAATAAGGGGCCTCTTGATAATGGTAAAAGATTTGTAAAATGGAACAATTTATTAGATAAAGTAGATTTCAGATTAGGTTCAGGAATTGACGTATTAAATCAAGGTGAAGTAGATGAGGTAATTATAGCAGGAATGGGTGGAATTCTTATTTCAGATATATTAGAAAATAAAAAAGAAGTAGCTCACCGCCTTAAAAAGTTAATACTTCAACCAATGCAAGCACAAAACAAATTGAGAATGTATTTGCTTGAAAATGGTTATGAGATTATAGATGAGGTACTTGTAAGAGAGGATTTTAGGATTTATGAAATAATTGTGGCTAAGTATACGGGTAAATACTCTGAGGTAGAAAACGAAATATACTTTGAAGTAGGCGAAAAGCTTGTACAAAAAAGAGATCCTCTTTTAAAGGATTTTGTAGATAAAAAGCTGAAGTCTTATAATGATGTACTTGACCATTTAGAAAATATTGATAGTGAATCAATAGAACAAAAGAAAAATGAAACTAGAGCCAAGATAGCTAAACTTATAGAAATTAGAAAAACTATTGAGGAGTGATCAAATGAGATTACGTGATTTAATAAAAGTAATTGAAGAAAAGTATCCGACTAATTTAGCCTATGATTGGGATAATGTTGGTTTATTAGTTGGCGATTGGGATAGTGAAATAAATAAGGTTTTAGTAAGCATTGAAGCTAATGAAAAACTTATAGAAGAAGCAATAGAGAATGATATTGATTTAATAGTTACTCACCATCCATTTATTTTTAGTAAGATAAAAAGAATTACAACTTCGGAATTAAAAGGCAAGCTTATACATAAATTAATCAAAAATGATATAGCAATCTACAGTATGCATACCAATTTTGATATAGCAAATGAAGGCCTTAATGATTATTTCATGAGTCTCTTAGGTATTGAAAAAAGCGAAATATTAGACGTGACATATTCAGAACAACTCTACAAATTGGCTGTTTATGTACCTAAAGATTATGCCGATACGGTTAGACTTAAAATGTGTGAGGCGGGAGCTGGTTTTATAGGAAATTATAGCCATTGTAGCTTTAACATTGATGGCAAAGGTACTTTTATGCCTAAAGAGGGTACAAATCCGTTTATAGGAGCAATAAATTCGTTAGAGACAGTAGAAGAGATAAAAGTTGAAACTGTTGTTCCAAAAAAAGTTCTAAATTCTGTTCTAAATGAAATGCTAAAATCACATCCGTATGAAGAAGTTGCATATGACTTATATAAAATAGAAAATAAAGGCGAAGTTTTCGGTCTTGGTAGAATAGCGAAATTAGATAAAAAAATGAATCTGGAAGAACTAGCTCAATTAGTTAAAGAGAAACTAAATATGAATTATATTAGAGTAGTTGGGGATTTAAATTCGGATATTACAAAAATTGCTGTTGTAACAGGATCTGGAAGTAGTTATGTAAAAGATGCAAAAAAATCAGGTGCACAAGTATTAATAACAGGAGATCTTAAATATCATGAGGCTCAAGATGCGTCAGACATTGGAATGAATATTATAGATTGCGGGCATTTTGAAAGTGAGTATATATTTAAAGATATAATGAAGGAATTCTTGGATGAAAAGGTTGATTTAAAAGTAGTTCAAAGTGAAGTTGACTTAAATCCAATTAAAACATTTTAAAAACTGTTATTGTAAATATATAGGTACTTAAATTATACTGTATAATAAAGTTACAATTTATAAAATGTGTATGACAGAATAATAGAGGTGGTTATATGAAGATAGGTAGAAATGATAAATGTTGGTGTGGCAGTGGACAGAAATATAAAACATGTCATGAAGCATTTGATCAAAAAATAGAAAAATATAGATCAAAAGGACATATTGTTCCATCACATGATTTATTAAAGTTACCAGAAGATATTGAAGGCTTAAAGTCTAGTGCAAAAATAAATATAAGTGTTCTTGACTATATAGGTGAGCATATAAAAGAAGGAATCACAACACAGCAGATAGATGATTGGGTAAATGATGTAACTACAAAGCAGGGAGGCATTCCAGCGACCTTAGGTTATGAAGGATATCCAAAGAGTTGCTGTACTTCTATAAATAATCAAGTATGCCATGGAATACCATCAGAAGATATAATGTTAAAAGACGGTGATATTATCAATGTTGATGTTTCGACAATATATAAAGGATACTTCTCTGATTCTTCTAGAATGTATTGTATAGGTAACGTAAAAAAAGAATATAAAGATCTTGTACAAGTTTGTAAGGAATGTGTCCAAAAAGGGCTGGAACAAGTGAAGCCATGGGGATTTCTTGGGGATATGGGAGAGGCCGTTTATAACCATGCATTAAAACATAGATATACTGTAGTAGAGGAAGTAGGAGGACATGGTATAGGCAAAGAATTCCACGAAGATCCTTTTGTAAGCTATGTTTCAAAAAAAGGGACTGAAATGTTGTTAGTTCCAGGCATGGTTTTTACAATTGAGCCAATGATTAATTTGGGATCAGAAGAAGTTTATTTAGACGAAGAAAATGGATGGACGATTTATACATCAGATAAAAAACCTTCAGTTCAATGGGAAATTATGGTATTAGTAACAGAAGCAGGTTATGAAGTACTATCTCATTAAAGATAAATAAAATATAAATAAAGTTATTGACATTTTTAAAAAATTTGAATATGATAATATAAACAGATTAAATAAAATATATAATCCTTTGATGAGGAAGAGTAATCAAATTTAGGTTCAAAATAGAGAGTTGAGGATGGTGGAATCTCAACAAGAAATAATTTGGTGAATGGGCCTCTGAGGAATTGGCTGAAATTGTGCAAACAATACTAGGCTTTATCGGGATGACGCACGTTATAGCGGATAGAGTATGATAGTACTTGAAATGAGATGTATAGTGGTTTTTAAAATGAGATTAGAAGTCGCTATATAATTTAGGTGGCAACGCGGATAATCTCCGTCCTATTGATTTAGGACGGAGTTTTTTTATTTTCAAAAAATGTATAGAATTTAAAAATTTCGTCTAGGGAGGTGAAGTCATGTTGTGAACAGTGAATGAAAATTATCATATAGACTATTTTGCTAAAAATAAAAATAAATTTATATCATGGAGGAAAGAATATGAAAACAAATACAAGAAAATTAGTTTTAAACTCAATACTACTGGCGATAGGTTTACTGTTGCACCAATTAACACCAGCCCTAGGATTACCAATACAGCCTGATATGGCACTAGCAATGTTGTTTGTAATAATGGTTCTTAATAAAGATGACTATAAGACTTGCCTTGTAGCAGGGATTATAACAGGAGTCTTTACAGCTCTAACAACAAAATTCCCAGCAGGACAAATACCAAATATAGTTGATAAAACTATAACTGTAAATATAATGTTCGTATTTATGTATATTGTTTATAGATTACCTTTAATAAAAAAATTAACTGAGAAGAAAAAAGATACTGTAGTTACAACTTTATTATTACCAATAGGAACTTTAATTAGTGGAACTTCTTTTTTACTCTCAGCAAAACTAATTGTAGGTCTACCAGGTTCATTTACGGCATTATTTGTAGTAGCAGTGCTTCCTGCAACAGTTTTAAACTTGGTGGCTGGATTGTTCTTATTTAAAGTTGTTAAAATGACAGTGAGCAGAACTGCGTCTGCATAGTAGAATTAAGTTAATTTAATAAAATTTTAAAAAAAAATTATCTCAAAAAAATAAAAAATTGGTTAATTGAATATAAAATTTATATATTTTGTATCTAGTTGTAAATAATGTATTTTACTTAAAACATAATTTTTATTTAAATAATACAGATACTAATTACAAGTAATATAATAAATAGAGAGGAGAATATATATGTTTAATATGTCAAAAAAATCAATGATGGCAGATGCAATAATGCCAAAAAAAAGATCAATGATGAAGACTTCAATGATGATAACTGGTGCTACATTAGCTGGCGTAGGTGCATATGCATCTTATAAAGCAATAAGAAATAATAGCCAACAAAATCAAATGAATATGTCATTTGATGATGATTATGGATATAATGATTTTGATTATAATTATGGTACTCATTATGGTAATTGCCACAGACAACATAACAATGATTATAATGAATTAAAGAAAAAAGTTAATGAATTTAATAATTCTCATAAAGTAAGTAGTGGATATCAAGATCATAAAGATCATCATCACAATCATCAAGGCGATAACAAAGGGCATAACTACCATATAAAAGCTAAAAATGATGAGAAAGCTAAAGTTGAAAATAAGGTAGAAAACAAAATGGATAATAAGAAAAATGATAGTACAGTGAAATAAAATTAAAAATTTCTACTAAACTCGAAAAAGTATTAAATACTAATAAAAAAAGATCTATAAAAATAATTAATTTTTTATAGATCTTTTTTATTATATATTTAAAAAGAATCTTAAGTTTGTTTTTAATGACCTGTAAGTCTACTTTGACCAAATTTTTCTTTAAGTGGAGCACCAAATTTATTAATCGGACCTTTTAAGAATACATTTACTCCAATTGCAAGTAACATAAATATTACCATAGCAATCAGATCTTTGATCAAGTTAGGCATATAAATTCCACCCAAAGCTTCTCTAGAAGCCGATATAGCGTAAGTAAATGGTAGCAATGGATTTAGAACTTGGAAAAATTTAGGCGTTACTTGTATAGGGAAAGTTCCCCCAGCAGCAGCGATTTGAAGTACCAATAATATAATCGCCATAGCCTTTCCGATATTTCCGAATACTGAAACCAATGAGTAAACTATAAAGTTAAATACCATACTAGTAAACATTAAAAGTAATACAAATAGTATTGGGTGTACCATTTTTACTCCAAGGAGAAGTATATCTCCAACTCCGATTATAAAACCTTGTACAAGAGCTATACTTAAGAATGTAAGAGCTCTACCAAAGTATGCTTCATAAGGCTTATAGTCTCCTTTAACACTTGTAGTCAATAAGGCAGATAATAGTAATATTCCAACCCAAGTTGATAAAACACTATAGAAAGGAGTCATAGCCGCTCCGTAGTTATCTATAGGATAAAGCTTTTTAGTATCAACTTTTACTGGTTCTTTTAAAAATTCAGATTTTGATAAAATATCACTTTCTAAGAGTTCTACTAGTTTTTGCATATCTTCACTATTATTTATTTTATCTAGTACTCCTATGATTTCATCAACCATTCCCTTTGCTACAGGAAGTTTATCCTGTACCAGTTTTACAGTGTCATTTGCATCGTTAGATATATCTAAACAAAGAGTAAGTATTTCTTCTACTTTTGGAAGTTTATTCTCAGCCTTATTTAGTACATCGATTATGTCATTTGCTACTTTAACTCCACCTTCAAATATACTGTTTATAGGATTTAAAATATCTCTATCGAAATTGTTTAGTAAATCTGTTCCTAGAGAGCCTATATCATCACATATCTTTTTAAGGTTATTTAAAGAATCTACAGAAGGTTTTTGACCACTTGCTATTTGTCCTTTAATTTCATTTACTGTGCTTATTGCACTGTCGACTTTTGAATTCATATTTTCCAATTTATTTATTACATTTGTAAACGAATGTAAGCTGGATAGTTCGTCAAGTTTTCTTACAAAATCAAGTAGAGTTTGATTTAAAGATTTTGTACTAGAGAGCTTATTGTTTATATTATCTAGTATTTTATTTGCGTCTTCACTCCCATTATTAACTGCATTTACTAAATCAGATGTTAGAGTAGAAGCAGATGATGATATATCTACTATTAAATTCAGATCAGACTTAATAAGTGGAGCAATTCTATTTACATTGTTATTAGTATCTTGCAAAAATCCTTTAATATCATTAGAAAGATTTTTAGTATCATTGATTGTGTTTTTTATAGTAGGTAAATCATTTTTCACACCATTTACTGTGTCATTTAATTTGGATGTCGCTTTAGACGCAGTATTCATTGTTTTATCAATGTTTGAGAATTTTCCTTGCAGATCTTTAAGTGAATTTTCTACCTTTGATAATTTTGGAAGTTCTTTTTCTAATCCTACTCCAATTTCGTTTGAGAATCCTAATATAATTTCACTGACAGTTTTAACAACTGTTTGATTAACTTGAAGCTGGATAGTTGAAGCTCCTTTTTCGGTTATTTTTGGAGCAATTGCATTAATCTTTTCGTTTACAGTGTAGATGATTGTCCCTTTTTTCACATCCGATGTTATTAAAGAAGTTAAATCTTTTGAAAAATCTCCAGGAATAACGACTGAAGCGTAGTATTCACCAGTTTTTACACCTTTGAGAGCCGTTTTTTCATCTACAAATTGCCAACCTAAGCTGTCGTTTTCGTGAAGTTTTTCCATCAACTGATCACCGACATTAATCTTTTGGTTTGAGATTTCTGTACCCTTATCTTTATTGGTGATGGCAACCTTCATATTTTTAGTATTTCCATATGGATCCCACGAGGCTTCTATATTAAACCATGCATAAAGCGATGGTAGAAGTGCTAAACCTATTACTATAACGAGTACTGTATAATTTCCCTTGATGTCTTTTAAATCACCTTTAAAAATTTCAAGAATATTCTTCAAAAATCTCACCTCCTTCATTTATGTTGTAAATATATTTTTGTAATCAACTCTAGATTATATTCCTTTTCTTGCATCAAGTAAAGTGAAAATTAAAATAAAGTTGAAATACTAATATTTCTAAAAATTTAATAAATTTAAAAGTCCTAAAAATAAGTATTTGCCACCGAATTGCCCCCATAAGTAGCATTTCAGTGACAAAGAATATTATATCCTATTTTACTAAAGAGTCAAATATATTTGCCATTTTCTAGAATCTTTATTATCTATGAAAATATAAGTTCTTAAGTTTATACTTATTTTAGAGTGAGAGAACCTTATATTTGTACCACTTTATTTATATTCTTTACATAAGTATAGTAAGGTGTTTATGAGATAATATAAGGAAGGAAAATTCTAAATATAAATGATTCTTTTCTACTTATATAATAGTTTTTACATTATTATCATATTTATTTACTTTTGTAAATTTTATGTAATTATAGATTTAATTTTTAGAATTAGCCAGAAATATAGCATTTACAATTAAAGATTAAATTATATAATGATAAAAATTAATTTTAATGTAATTTACATAGTGAAAACATACAAAAACTTTGATATAACTAAGAATAAAATTGTACATAGCTTGGCACAATATGTATAATAGTATATAAAATATAGGTGCATTCTAAAGGATGCACCTATAATACTTTACATAGAGGTGATTAAGAAATGGAATATAATTATGATAGGATAAAAGAGAAGTTAAATAAAATTGAAAAAGAACTAACTGATAGATTGATTGGACAAGATAAATTTATTTCAGACTTATGTTGCTTTTTTTACGAAAAGTTTAAAAATAATGAATGTGGGATGTTATTTTTAATTGGAGATGAAGAGACTGGAAAGAAAACTAGTGTTAGGAAAATCTTTGAAGCACTTGGAAATTTAAATCTTGAAAGCTCAAGTAAAATTAATAAAAAAATAGTAGAGCTAGACTTGTCTTCTTATAATTTTAATTTTGGTTATTATGCGTTCTTAACAGATTTATATGAAGCACTAAATAGTGAAGTAGAGTGTATACTATTTAAGCATGCGGATAAAGCTGATGAAGATACTATCAGAATACTCTCAAAGATACACCCTAACAGTCATATAGATTTAGATGATGAGTACGTAGTAAAAAATAAATTTATGGTAAAAGCAGCTGATGAAGACAAAGACACCATTAAGAGTTTAGATTGTAAAGAAAAATTTTTAGTATTTACAGCTAATAATATCTCATTTAACATAGAAAAAACTATGGGACAGGAATTTATAAAAAAAGTAGATTCTCTTCTATATACAAAGCAATTGAATAAAGAAGAGAAGAGTCAGCTTCTTGAAAGAGAAGTAATAAATGCTATTAAGACGATAGAAAATCAATTTAAAGTAGATATTGTGGCTCAAAAAGGCGACACTGATGAATATACTAAACTATATAAATTTATTCAAAAGAATTACAAAAGAGATAGTAATTTTGGTGTATCAGAATATGTTTCTTATATATTTACAAAACCAATAACGAACTTGATGTATAGATATGTAAATGAGGGAATTAACACTGTCGCAATATATGTTGAAAATGATGATATATTCTGTAAGATACAAGGTGAAAGTTATAATTTAAATGATTATTCTACGCCAACATTACAAGAAGCTAAATACAAATTAAACTCTATTATAGGTATAAAAGATCTTAAGGATTTTATAGATAATGTGAGGACTAATTTTAAGGTTCAAAAAATAAGACATAGACTTGGGCTACAAGCGTCTAACATATCACTTAATATGATATTTGCAGGAAATGCGGGGACAGGTAAAACAAATGTAGCTAGGATTACTTTTGAATATTTAAATGCCCTTGGTGTGTTATCTAAGGGGGTGTTTAAAGAAGTTAGTAAAGCAGATTTTGTTACGGAGAATACTGCAGATGTAGCTAAAAGAACAAATGATATAATTAATTCTGCTATCGGAGGAGTTTTGTTCGTCGATGAAGCGTATTCACTTTGTGAAAGCGAAGAAGATAAGGTAGGAAAAGAGATAGTAGATGCACTTTTAAAAGGAATAGAGGATAACAGAGACGATTTAGTAGTAATATTAGCTGGATATGAAGAAGACATGGAGAGATTTTTAAGTTTTAATCAAGGACTTAAGTCAAGATTTCCAAACTGGATTCATTTTGAAGATTATAATCCTAGGGAAATGTATGATATTGCAGTTAATATAGCAGATTCCAAAGGATATAGGATAGCAGATGATGTTAAACCTGGATTAATAGATCTATTTGAAAGAAATCAGTTTGCGGGTAAAAATGATCTCGGTAACGCTAGATTTGTTAGAAACATTGTTGAGAATGCAATAATGGATGCATCTAAAAAGTATTTAACAAACAGAGATAAAGAGATTGATTTACTAGAAAAAGATAACTTTAACTTCAAAGTTAATACAAAATTTGATTTAGAAAAAAAGTTAAAGGATCTTATAGGTTTACCACAAGTAAAAGATTTACTAAGAAGTCAGTATAAGCTTATTATTGCTCAAGAAAAACGAAGAGCTGCGGGTATTAATACTAAAGTTGAACAGAATTTAAATATGGTTTTTATAGGAAATTCAGGAACTGGTAAAACTAGTGTAGCTAGAATAGTAGCCGAGATGTTAAACAGTATGGGTGTACTGAAACTAGGCCAACTTATAGAGACAAACAGATCTAGCTTTGTTGCTGAAACTGTAGTTGAAACTCCTAAAAAAACTAAAAATAAGTTCAAAGAGGCAATAGGCGGAATTCTTTATATTGATGAAGCTTATTCACTTTGCAGTGATCATACTGGACGACTTGCATTTGATACTTTACTGAATCTAATAAAAAATTATTCTGATGATGTCATTGTAATATTGTCTGGGCATGAAGATAAAATGAAGGAATTTTTTGAGACAAATAGTGGACTACAATCAAAATTTCCTCAGTGGACTGTCTTTGAAGATTACGAGCCAAATGAATTATTTGAAATGGCAACTAGACTTATAGAATCAAAAGGATTTAGAATATCTAATTCAGGATTCAAAGCATTAAAAAATAGCTTTATTTTTGTAAGTGATAGCATAGAGGAACAGTCAAGGAATGGGCGTTTAGTAAAAAATTATGTAGAGGATATAATTAGAAATCAGAGTATAAGAGTTGCTGAAAGCGAGTCTAATATATATGATATGAATTTGATTATATCTACTGATATAGATAAAAGTAATATAATAAATACAGACAGCGAGTTTAATTTAGAAGATAATTTAAGTCGACTAACTTTTAACGATAATATTGAGAATTTTTTTAGAGAACAATACAAATTTATTAAAATTCAAAATAAAAGAAAGAAGTATGGTCTATATAGGGATTCTAGAATATACCAAAATATCATCTTAGTTGGAGAGCAAGGTACAGGTAAAAAACCAGCATTGAAATTGTTATCTAAAATGTACTATTCACTTGGGTTTATAGATTATAAAAAGCCTGTAACTCTAGATAGTTCAGAAATAATAAGCTTTTATCATAGTGGAGAAAGTGTGTATGAATTACTAAATAGGCATTTAGGAAAAATACTTATAATAGATAGAGTTAATAAATTTTTTGAAGATAGTAGTAATAAAGAAATTTTACAATATATTTATAAATTTATTGAAGAAAACGGTAAAAAAATAATAGTGGCTTTAATAGATGAATCTGAAAATTATGATAAAAATTTAACTGAATACAAATCTCAAAACTCTATATTTCCAATACTTTTAAAATTTGGGAATAGAGGACCACATGAGCTATATAATTTAACTCTAAATTTAATAAAAGACAGTGGTTTTGTACTTGAAAAAGGAATTGAATGCATCCTTGAAAAAACTATTGAAGACTTATATTTTAGTGATTTGATAGGACTTAAAAATAGCAGAATTGCAGAGGCTTTTGTTGATATATTAATAAGGGTTCAGAGTACAAGAATTTTTAATAATAAAATAGGGTTTGAAGGCATAAACTTAGTAAATAGAGATGATATAAAAGTTAGTAAAGAAAGAGTTATCGATCAGTATAAAAAATAAAAATTTAAAAAAATATAATAAAACTCCAAAATTTTATATATATGTAAATAAAATACGTGAATATTGAAATACTACTAATACAGCGTAAAAATAGCTAATTATAAAATTTAGGAGGTAATATAAGTATGAAATTAAAAAAAATATCGTTATTAGGTTTATCTTTGCTATTATCACTTAGTGTTGTAGCTTGTACTAAAAAGACTCAAGAAAAAGTTGGAGAAGATGTAAATAATGCTAATAATAATGTTGAAGAAAAAGTCGGTGATTATACAAATTACTATTCTTCAGCTTACAACAAGTATTCAACAGGGATGGATAAATATTCTATGTATAATACCGTAGCAGATGTAAACAAAGTATATGAGACAAAAGAATACCCTGGTAATGAAAAGTATCTTCAAGAAGTAAAAGCTGCTTACAAAGATTCTAGAGATAAAACTCAAGAATTTGTAGATTCTCTAAAAAAAGATAATAAAACTGACGATAAAGAGCTTGGTGATATGCACGAAAAGCTTATAGCTGAAGGTGAAAGAACAATAAAAGAAATGGATTCTAGAATCAAAAGACTAGATGAAATTTCAGATGAAGATATGAAAAGAGATCAAAATGGATTTATTACTTTAGTTCATGGAATAACTCATACAGGAAATGATGTACAAAATGGATTTAATAACATGATCAATGATATGAATAAAAGACTTGGAATAACTAGATAATACTCCTAATTATATTAAGTATTTTAACTTTTTTTTATAAAAAGATTAAAAAAGTTATTGACAATTGTATTTAATCAATATATCATGTATTTAACAACAAAACGAAACAGCGAAAAACTAAAAAGAAAAAATTAATAATTGTACGTCTTATCAAGAGAGGTGGAGGGACTGGCCCTATGAAACCCGGCAACCAGTATATTTTATATACATTGGTGCTAAATCCTGCAACTAATATAGTTGATAGATGAGTATAAATAGAGTCTTTTAGGCCTGAGTTTATACTCAGGCCTTATTTAATTTTTAAAATAAAAATCTTTTGGATAAAAGTCATTTGTTAGTTGCATAGTATTGGAGTAGTTTTAGCATTAGAAGGGGGTTCTTAAATGATTACCATAAATAAAGTCAACAAGTATTATGGGGATACACAAGTTTTAGAAAATATAAGCATAAATATAGAATCCGGTGAGATTTTTGGGATTATCGGACACAGTGGTGCAGGTAAATCTACACTTTTAAGATGTATAAATGGTCTTGAAGAATATCAAGAGGGAAGTATTAAAGTTGATGGGAATGAGGTAAATTTACTTAACGAAAAAGAAATTAGGAACTTGAGAAAAGATTTAGGTATGATATTTCAACACTTTTCTCTTTTGGAAAGAAAGACTGTATTTGATAATATAGCATTACCTCTCGAATGTTTTGGGTACACTAAACAGGAAGTAAATAAAAGGGTGACAGAGTTATTAGACTTAGTTGGTATTTCTGAAAAGAAAGATGAAAAGCCTAGAAATTTAAGTGGTGGGCAAAAGCAGAGAGTTGCAATAGCAAGAGCATTAGCATTAAACCCAAAGGTATTACTTTGTGATGAGGCAACTTCAGCACTAGATCCAAATACTACAAAGTCTATACTTTCTCTATTGGAAGATATTAATAGAACTTTAGGGATAACCATAATTATGGTTACTCACCAGATGGAAGTTATAAAACAAATATGTTCTAGGCTTGCAATTATGGAAGGTGGGAAGGTCCTTGAAATAGGTGATACAGAAGATATATTCTTACATAATAACAAGAGTCTTAGAAAACTTATTGGGGAAGAGAGTATGATACTACCAGAAGGGACTAATATAAAAATACTATTTCCAAAAGATATTTCAAATGATGCTATTATTACTACAATGGCAAGAAAATTGGATATAGATGTATCCATTATTTTTGGAAAACTTGAACAGTTTAAGGATGATATACTTGGATCCTTAATAATAAATGTTCCATCTGAAAATGGTAAAAAAGTAAAAGCGTTTTTAAACAGCGAAGACATAAGATGGGAGGATTTAACCGATGGCATTGAGTGATTTTTTAAGTAATATTTTTATAGAGGCACTATTACAGACGTTATATATGATAATTGTACCAACATTAGCTGCTACAATATTAGGATTTATACTTGCAATCATATTAGTAGTTACAGCGCCAAACGGGCTAAAGCCAAATAATACTATATACAGCATATTGGGGTTTATAGTAAATGTATTTAGAAGTTTCCCCTTTATGATACTTATCGTTGCACTAATACCATTTACAAGATTAATAGTCGGTTCTTCTATAGGAGAAACAGCAGCGATTGTTCCAATAACAATCGGGGCAGCTCCATTTATTGCTAGAGTTATAGAGAGTGCTCTAAATGAAGTAGACAAAGGTCTCATAGAGGCAGCAAAATCATTTGGGGCTACAAAGAGACAGATAATATCTAAAGTTATGATAAAAGAAGCTATGCCTTCTATAATTTCAGGCATAACTTTATCAGTAATATCTATACTTGGTTATACAGCTATGGCAGGAGTTGTTGGCGCTGGTGGGTTGGGTAATGTAGCTTTAGTGTACGGTCATCAACAGTTTGATACAGCAGTAATAGTTTACACTGTTATAGCTCTGATAATTTTAGTTCAAATTATACAAGGTTTAGGAAATCTTCTTTATAAGAAACTTAGATAAACATTAATTAATATGTACATAAATATATAAGTTTTGAAATTATATATTTACTATGAAAATACAATTTAAAATACAGGGGGTATTAATATGAAAATTAAAAAGTTTTTAACGCTTACACTATCAGTATTGGTTACAGCATCAATGATAGGATGTTCACCAAATAAAGATGAAGAAAAAGAGGGTACAAACACTGCATCAAAGGAAGATAAGGTAATAACAATTGGTGCAACAGCTAATCCACATGCTGAAATTTTAGAAGAGGTTAAACCGCTACTTAAAGAAAAAGGATATGATTTAAATATAAAAGTATTTAACGACTATGTCTTGCCAAATACTGCACTTGAGGAAGGATCTTTAGATGCAAACTTCTTCCAACATATACCTTATCTTGAGGAAACTGTTAAAGAGAAGGGTTATAAGCTTACACATACAGCGAAGGTTCATATAGAGCCAATGGGATTTTATTCAGATAAGCTTAATGATATAAAAGATATATCAGATGGAGCAACTATTGCAGTTCCAAATGACCCAACAAATGGAACTAGAGCACTCAAACTACTTTCTGACAATGGAGTAATAAAAGTAAAAGATGCGGAATTAATAACTAAAAACGACATAACAGAAAATCTTAAAAATATAAAGATTAAAGAGATGAATGCAGAACAATTACCTACAGTTCTAAAAGATGTAGATGGTGCAGTAATAAACACAAACTATGCATTAAATGCAAAATTAAATCCTTTAAAAGATGCTCTTGCATTAGAATCTAAAGATTCACCATATGCTAATATATTAGCTTGTAGAGAAAATAATAAAGACAGTGAAAAGATAAAAGTATTGTCCGAAGCATTAAATAGCAAAGAAATTAAAGCTTTTTTAGAAGAAAAGTATCAAGGAAGTATAATACCAGCTTTTGAATAATATTTTTAGAGAAAGTAAGTAAAATTTTTTACTTACTTTTTTTATTATTCAGAAACTGACAAAATTTTCTCTTAAATCGTGATAGTATATTCATATATGAGACAAAAAATATATAAAGAGAGGCATGTTATGAGATTTAAATCAGCTTTACAAGAAAATAAGATGTTTATTGTTTTAATGATTCTACTTACTATTATATTATTTTACAATATCGATATGTATATGTTTTTTATCAACATTTTTAGAGTAACTTTACTTTGTATATATGCTTATTCAATAGTATATTCAATGGGTACAAGACAGGATGTATTTATGAATAATCTTAAAATCACCTGTACAATATCAATTATAGTAGGGATATTAGGTGTAAGTGTTGACATCGAAGAGTACACTAGGTTTTTATTGCTTACACTGTCTTTGAACAATTTCTCTATATTTGCTTATAAAGTATTGATTGAAAAATTTAGGATTAGTGAAAGGAAACTACTAATTTCATATTTAATTATAATAGCTTTAGAATTTATATCAAGGAAGTTTTTTTATGATATTAATGTGAATATATGGATAATATATATAAACTTATATGTTAGTATATTCAGTTTTGCTGCAATTCAATTTAATAGAGCTAATAGAGCTAATAGTGAATATAGTGAATATAGTGATAATAGATTGTTAAATTTTTTATCCATTTTAATGGTAATTTCAACAATAGCATGTTTACTTTCAGTAAAAAATGTGGCTACTTTAGATAAAATGAAGTTTGCAAGTTTATCTCAATTTATACTTTGTTTTGTTATATATATATCTTATATATTTAATGTAAGACAGAAAGTTATAGTTCCACATTCAGAGCTCCATTATAGCAATGAAAAACTGAACATAAATAGAAATCGACTCGATAAACTGAATTCAGCTATAGAAAAAGATATACGTATACAGGAAACTTTAAAAAATCACATTGTACATAGAAAGGAACTATTAATACAAGCTTTAAATAATATGCCTGATGCCTGGGCTATAATCAATCAGGATTTGAATATCGTTTACGGAAACTTTAAATTCAACAAAGAGTTTATGAGTAAAAAACGATATTTAAAAAAACTCTTAGAAATAATAAGAAATGAGAAAAAGGTTTTTGACAGTAGAGATGAGACATTTAATTTTAATGATAAAAGAATTTCTTTACTTGATAAAGCCTTTCTATTGAGTATAAATTACAATATGGAAGAAGATAATTATTTGGTTAGTTTAAACGACATAACACAAGAATCTATAATGGATAAGAAGATTAGAGATCTTAATGAAGATTATGAAAAGATAATTTTAAATATACCATGTCCAATAATGGTTAGAACGACGGATGCGCCTAGTGGTGATAATACTATTGTAAGTATAAATAAAAGCTTTGAAAATAGCTTTGGAGTTTCAGCAAAAGAGTTTAGACATATGAAATTAGATAAATACATATCTAAATTTGATATCGATTTATTTGACAATAGAAATTTTAAAAGATTAGGGCTAAATATAGATGAAAGGGAGGATATAATAAATTATGGTTCGGCATCTAGCTGCATAGTAAATTTTGCATTGAAAGATAGATTTGGTAAAGAACGAGTTGAAGAAGTTAGAGTAGGAGATTACTATTCAGATAATAAATTGTATAAATTACTTACCTACAGAAATATTACAAAAGAAATTAAGATCTTAAAAGATACAAATGACCAAAAAATAGTGTATGAGAAATTGCTAGACGCAATACCAGAAGCATTATTTTTAGAAAATATTTCTACATCACGTGTTATATATACTAACATAGCATTTAATAAATTATTTGGCATAGAAGATGATGTCTTGGGTGTAAATACGCAAAAGTATAGAAATATACTAGTAAAAAAATATATAAATAATCTAAAAAATGGAGACAAAAACAAGAGTATACATTTAGTAAATGAAAAAAACCAGATAAAAGAGGTTGAGATGATATCAAGAAAACTTTATTTTGGACAAAAAGAAAGTAGAGTAAGAATAATAAGAGATCTAAGTGTTCAAAGAGAGTCAGAAAGATTAAAGGACGCACTGATTAAACAGAGACAGTACGATAAAATGAAAATGGAGTTTTACGCAAATATTTCACATGAGCTTAAGACGCCATTAAATAATATATATAGTTCATCTCAATTAATTGAAAAATTATTCGAAAAAGGAAAAATTCAAGAAACACAATCTGTTTTAGGAGAACATTTAAAAGTTACAAAACAAAATATGTTTAGACTTATGAGATTAATAGACAATATTATAAACATATCTCAGGTAAAATCTGAGATATATAAAGTAAAAGCTGTAAACTTTGATATTATAGAGATTACTGAGGGTATAGTAACATCAATAAGTAGCTATTCTAAATCAAAAGAGATAGATGTAGTATTTGATACTAATGAAGAAGTGATTATGGTAGGACTAGATCCAGAGTCTATTGAAAGGATTATATTAAACTTGATTTCCAACGCTATTAAATTTACTCATAGTGGTGGCGAAATTTTAGTTGGTATTTATAGAAAAGAAGACGAGGTACAAATAGTTGTTAAGGATAGTGGTGTAGGTATAGAATCTGAAAAGCTTCAGGATATATTTAAAAGATTTAAGCAAATTGAAAATAGCGGAATTTCAAATGAATTTGGAAGTGGAATAGGACTTTGCTTAACTAAATCTCTGGTTGAAATACAAGGTGGAAGTATAGATATTTCTAGTAAGTTAGACGAGGGTACAGAAGTTACAGTTACGTTCCCGATAAAAGAAGTTATAGAAGAAATATCTGATATAAGAGAATACGATAACAACATTGAAAAATTCGAAATTGAATTTTTTGACATCTACAAAGAAGGTTAAATTTATTTCATTATAGTTTTTTTATATTATAAATTGTAATCAAAACATAGACAAATTGCATTTAATAAATTATATTTAAATTAATGATGTTAAGAAAATACAGTTACATATAAAATATGGAACAGAATATTTGAGGTGGCAATTTTGAATAAAGATATAGGTGCTAAAATAAAACAACTTAGAACACAAAAACAAATGACTCTAAAATACATGAGTGAGCAGACAAATTTATCTATAGGTTTTTTATCTCAACTTGAAAGAGGATTGACTAGTGTAGCTACTGATTCTTTAGCTAAAATAGCTGATGTTTTAGAAGTAGAGCTTACATACTTTTTTATGAGACCGAAGGAGAGAAAAAGAAGAGTTCTTAGAAGTTATGAAAAAGAAGTTTTTGATATTTCAAACTCAATGTTTATACACTACCATCTATCAGCAAGTTTAAAAGACAAGCAACTTCTTCCAAGGCTAATAGAGATTCTTCCAAATAAGACTGAAGAGGAAATTTGTAGTTACATACATGAGGGTGAGGAATTTGTATATGTATTAGAGGGAGTTTTAACTGTATTTTTAGGTGATGAACAAATAGATATGTATCCAGGAGACTCTATACATTATAACAGCGAAAAAAATAAGCATAATTGGGCAAATTATACTAATAAATTAGTTAAGATATTGGTCGTTAGTATACCAAATCCATTTAAAGAAGAAGAAAGTGAGCAAGAGTAAAGAAATAAAACTTAATAAATTAATAAAACAAACCATCTCCTTAAAGGAGATGGTTTGTTTTATCAATTATATATGTCTAGAATAACCCTTTTACCCAGTTTATAATCTTTGTTAAGAATCCATCATCTTGATTCTCAGTTGATTGATCATTGGAGTTATTTTCTAAGTCATTATTTTGATTTTCTGAATTTTTATCTCCAGATTGATTTGAGTTGTTATCGCTAGAGCTATTGCTTGCACTGTTGTCGGTATTATCTGATGAATTATTAGAAGTATTTAACACATCTTTATCCGTAGCATCTATTACTGCACCAGATCCTAATGCATTATCATTAGTGTTGTTTAGTATTCCAAGATTTTTACTTCCCCCAGAGAATATTCCTGCAAACCAGTCTTTTATTTTTGTGAAGAAACCTTCGTTGTTTCCTTCGCCTATATTGTTTAACTCTTGATTTACATTATCTTTAACATTTTCAAGCGTGTTTTTCATACTACTATAGTCGTAATCTTGTTTAGATATTTTAGTCATTATATCTTCTATTTGTTTTTTCTGTTCTGGTGTAAGTGTGATATTATAGTTATTTGTTATATTGTTTATTGTATCGGCGATTTGAATGACATCAGATGTTCCATTTTTTATTATTTCTGATTTAATATCATTCATAACTCCAGTAGCTTTTTCTTGTCCAACTTCTTCTCCTAAGTTACCAGTCACCACGAGCTCCTCTGAAGCTAATTCTTTTTTGGTCTCATTCAGTTTTTCACCTGAAGCATCTTCGAAAGCCTTCATAATACCAGTTAGAGCTCCTGTTCCACTTACTTTATATGGAGCAGCTGCTATTACGTTGGCATTGTCAAGACCTGCAGTAGAAAGTGTAGTTGCTATCATAGAACTAGTTACCCATGTTAAATTAGCCGTTTTAACGTTTATACCACCATTTGAAGTAGGTTCAACATATGAACAAGAGATAGTTGCTTTACCTAATTGAGCCTCACTTGCTACTCCTTGTAGATACTTTCTCTCTTCAGCGTTTGTTACATCTAAAGTCAATACTTCATCTTTATTAACACCAAAATAATCTAACATTTGTTGCTTTTGCGTAGGTGTTAAGTTTACACCAAGAGTAACGACGTTAGATCCATCTGCATAAGCTATGTTGAAGCTTCCTAAAATAACCATTGCAGATACGATTATTGAACTCGCCATTTTTTTAAATTTCATAATAAACCTCCCAGTAAACTAAATTTATATTAATTGTTTTTGCTAAAACTAATTTAGTTAATTTGCATTTAAGTGTATATTAAAGTTATATTTAATATAAACTAAAATTAAAACTAATGCGATTACAAGATTGTAATAAAAGATTGAAGATATGTCAAATATAATTAATGTATTATATAAATTTTAACAAATGTGAATTTACACTATTTTATTCAATCAATTGAAAAATTACTACATTTATTATACTATATTAAATGTAGTAAAATTTGTAACTTTTAGTGTGAAAGGAGAAAAAATGTCTAAAGAATTAGTAAAAGATAGAGTAATAAAATACTTTATAGAGGATTTATTAGTACCTCATGAAATGATAGATACTAACGTTGAATTATCAGAGTTTGAAGAGGGAGCAGAGGGAATAATAGATATAGTTGTAAATGTAGTTGATGAAGATGATTTCTACGTACCAGTGTTGATTTGTCAGTGTTTAGATGAAGATATTCCATTAGAAGGAGATATACTAGAGAAACAAATAGATTTCCTGGAAGAAGTTGACAATATAACTACATCAGGAAGACTTGTTCTTACTAATGGGGATGAAATGATGTACGCTGACTGGAAAGGTGAAGAATACGATACAGAATCAGCCCTTCCAAATTACGAGACTATGGTAAAAGAGTTTAAGGAATCAGAAAAATTGGCTCTAGAGCTTGAAAAAGAGCATGGTCATGATCATGAGAATTGTGACTGCTGTGACCATGATCATCAATAGAAAAAATTATAAATTAGAATAAATCTAGTTTACATAATTTTATTAATGGAATTAAGCCAGAAAACTAGGAATGTTTTCTGGCTTAATTCTTTTCAATTTAGTTACTTTATATACTTATATCAATACGATAATACTAAATATTTTTTAATATATCATAGTGAAGTTGTGTATTCCCACTTAAATTTGACATATATTGAAAATTATTTATTGAAAATGTAGAAATTTACATAATATAGGGAGGAAAATAGATATAAAAGAAGAATATATTTATATAGTTTTTTATCATTATAACATTTCTAAAATACACATAACGAATTAATGAGTTAAGTATAGTTTATAGTGAGTAAAATTAAATGTTAGTTTGATAAAGGGGTGTGCTTATGAACGTTCTAGAAAAAACATCAGGATTTAATAATAATTCACGTGATAGTGTTTCAAATTCTATGAGAATGTATCTGAACGATATAGAAAATTATAAGATGCTTACAGCTAATGAAGAAGTAGATCTTGCAAAACAGATTGTCAATTCATCTATCACCGCAAAAGAAACATTTATAAATTCAAATTATCGTTTGGTTGTAAGTATTGCTAAAAAATATAAGAGAGATAATATAGAAATGCTAGATTTAATTCAAGCTGGAAATATTGGTCTTATAAAAGCGGTGGATAAATACGATTATAAAAAGGGGTTTAAATTTAGTACTTATGCTACATGGTGGATCAAACAAAGTATAACTAGATATATTGATGACTGTGAATACACTATTAGACTACCAGTTCATCTACAACAAAAACTTAGTGTTTTAAAAAGAAAAAAACAAGAGTTTATTAATATTTATTTAAAAGAGCCAACGGTAGAGGAACTAGCAGAATACTGTAATATGGAAACAGAGAAAGTAACGGAGTTGTTTACAAACAATAAAAATGTAATTTCGCTTGACGGGCCAATCAAGGATGATGAAGATGGAAGTCTAGTAGAATTTATTCCTTCTGATGATAATATGAACGATACTGTATTAGATGAAGTAGAAAGGCATAATTTATCAGAGAAAATAGACGAAGTACTTTCATTCCTAACGGATCAGGAAGCGGAGGTTTTACGAAGCAGGTTTGGTTTAGGAGAATATGAGCCTAAGACCCTTGAGGAAATTGGAAAAATGTTTGGTGTAACGAGGGAGAGAATAAGACAGATAGAGGCAAAAGCCTTGAGGAAACTAAGACATCCAAGTAAATTAAAGCAGCTTGAGAATTTTTACTAAGGAGATAAAAAATGATAGATGTAATGAGTAAGGTAGATTTAACACTTTTAAAAGCTACTTCTAAGTGGGAAGATATAAGGCTGTTATGTGATGAAGCAAAAAAATACAGAGCTTTTTCAGTTTGTATTCCTCCAGTGTATGTAAAGAGATCTAATGAATATTTAAATCATAATTTTAAAGTATGTACAGTAATCGGATTCCCTCTAGGTTATCAAACAACTGATACTAAAGTTTTTGAAACTAAAGGTGCTTTAAAAGATGGTGCTAGTGAGATTGACATGGTAGTTAATTTGACTGATATAAAAAATGGAGAATATGATAAAATCGAAGATGAAATAAAGAGAATAAAAGATGTTGTTGGAGAAAAAATTTTAAAAGTTATAATAGAGACATGTTATCTAGATAAGTCTGAAAAGATAAAAATGTGTGAAATTATAAAATCTTCAGGAGCTGATTTTGTAAAGACTTCAACTGGATATGGTACATCTGGTGCCACTTTAGATGATATAAAACTTTTGTCGGAGCATTCTGAAGGTTGTATCAAAATAAAAGCTTCCGGTGGAATAAGAACAAGAGCATTTGCTGAAGAACTTATAAAGGCAGGTGCATCTAGAATTGGTTCTAGTTCAGTATTAAATGATTAATTTGAATTTAATTTTAAACATATAGACATAAATATAATGTGCTGGTTTGTATAAAATGAATGCAGTGCCTTTTATAATGATTAGATTTAAAACCAGCACATTTATTAATATCATATAATTAAATTGTAAATTTGTGTTGTTAAGAAACAAACTGCAAACGCTATGGCTGTTGGAAGTAAAAATCCTACTAAAGTCCATTTATTGCTTTTTGTTTCTTTTCTAATTGTGAGTAAAGTTGTAGCACATGGCCAGTGAAGTAAACTAAACAACATAACATTTAATGCTGTTAAATAAGTCCAGTCATTATCTAGCAACACCTTACCAAGTGCGTCAAAAGAGTCTAATTCTATCATAGATCCAGTAGCTAAATAGCACATCATAAGTATAGGTATAACAATCTCATTGGCAGGGAAGCCAAGTATGAAAGCTAGAAGTATAAATCCATCTAAACCAATAAGTTTGGCTATTGGATCTAAAAATGAACCAATATGTGATAATACACTTACATCGCCTATATATAAATTAGCTAGAATCCAAGTTACTATTCCAGCAGGAATTGCAACTATTACAGCTCTACCTAAAACAAATATTGTTCTATCGATAATTGAAGTATAAATTATTCTTCCTACTTTAGGAACTCTGTATGGAGGAAGTTCCAGTGTAAATGTTGACGGAACACCTTTTAATAGAGTTTTTGAGAGTGTGTAAGATACTAAAAGAGTAGTTACTACTCCTAATATCATAATTGCAGTCACTGAAAGTGCGGTTACTAAACTCGAAGTAAAAGAATTTGTCACTACAGAGCTGAAAAATATTGTAGATATAGCTATTAAAGTAGGAAATCGACCATTACATGGTACAAAGTTATTTGTTAGGATTGCGATAAGCCTTTCTCTTGGAGAATCTATAATCCTACAGCCAATAACTCCAGCAGCATTACACCCAAATCCCATACACATAGTCAAACACTGCTTACCATGTGCACAAGCTTTTTTGAATAAGTGATCTAAATTAAATGCGACTCTTGGTAAATAACCAAGGTCCTCAAGTAGTGTAAATATGGGAAAAAATATTGCCATTGGAGGAAGCATTACGGATACGACCCAGGCTAAGGTTCTGTATAATCCTTCAACAAGCATATTATTTATCCACTCTGGGGCATTTAAACTTGTTAGAAAACTAGATAAATGTGGTTCTGCACTAAATAATACATTTGCAAGAAATTCTGACGGATAATTTGATCCCTGTATAGTAATCCAGAGAATCATTCCTAATAACAATAGCATTATAGGAAGCCCAAATACCTTAGATGTAAGAACTTTATCAATTTTTTCTTCTTTATCTATAGAATTTATTTTATTTATAGAAATTGCTTGTTTACTTAATTTTTGCGCATAGTCATAGTTTATCTTTGTAAATTCATCTCTTATATCTTGTTTGTTTAATTCTTTAGGTATCTTTTCTTTTAGTTTATTAATACTTTCAATAGTTTCAGAAGTTAAATAGTTATTCATAGATTCAAATATACTTTCGTCTTGATCTATTAACCTAAGGCTTAGCCATCTTGAGTTAATATCTGGAATAATTTCCTTTATTTCTGGTTCGATTGTATTTACTAATTCTTCTATTTTTTCGCTATAATAAATATTTTTTGATCTTTTAGTGAATTCATTAGTCGATATCGCATTAATATTAGAAAGCAATTCGTTCATTCCTTCACCATTTCTAGCAGCTGTTAATACTATAGGTATACCGAGTTCATCTTCCAAAAAATCCTTATCTACTATCATTCCCTTTTTTCTTGCTTCGTCTACAAGGTTAATACATAATACTACTTTGTCTGTAAGTTCCATTACTTGAAACAACAAATTTAAATTTCTTTCAAGGCATGTTGCATCACAAACGACTACCACAGCATCAGGGTTTCCAAAACATATAAAATCTCTTGCAACAATTTCCTCTTGTGAAAGAGCAAAAAGCGAGTATGTTCCTGGTAGATCAACTAAAATAAAGTCGTTATCGTTGTATTTAAAACTACCTCTCGCAGTGGCCACAGTTTTTCCAGGCCAGTTACCAGTGTGCTGTTTTAATCCAGTCAGGTAATTGAACACAGTACTCTTACCAGTGTTGGGATTACCTGCGAGAGCAATCATAGTCTCACTTTCTTTTTTTTCGATATTAAACATATCCTTTAAAGAATTTATCTTTGTTGAGCTATGTGTCAAACCCATTTAATAATCCTCCTGTTGATGTATTTATTTATTAGAAACCAAGATAAGATTACTTTCCTCTTCTCTTAGAGCAATTTTTGTTCCTCTTACTTTATAAACAGTTAAATTGTTCTTTGGGCCTTTTCTAATAACATCTATAGAAGCTCCTCTAGTCAAACCTAAAGCGAGCATTCTTTCTCTTAAATTTCCGCTTGATAGAAGGGTCTCAACTTTTACTGTGCTGCTTTCTTTTATATCGCTGAGTTTTTGCATAGTGACACCTCCTTATTATAATTGGATTTAGATTGAGCAAATCTTTCTATTTTAGACTATGTAGATAAGCGCCATTTCGTTACGGTTTTCGATTAAAGAAAAGAATAAATACCTTTTTAATTTAAGGATTATTTTATATAATAATACAAAGAAATAAAAAATAAAGTAATAAAATGAAAAAAGTTAGCATATAAATCGATCATTTGTTTATAATATAGAAAAAGGTTGACAAAATTAAGAAATCCTAATATATTATAATTAAATATAAATAAAATATTAAAGCTATGATGGGAATAAGTAGATTTAGACTTGGTTTTATAGAGAGTTCCAGTTTGGTGAAATGGAATAAATCGATTTAATTTGAATACCTCCCAGAGCAGTATCTCTGAAAATATTAGTAGGAGTATATCGTTTAGTACACGTTATAGTACTTGAGTATGTCTTTATGAATACTTATTGAGACTATTGCTGTAAAGCTTTAGTGAAATTAGGTGGTAACACGTGAGTAACACTCTCGTCCTTTTATAGGATGAGAGTTTTTTTATTTTAAAAGTGAAATTATATAATTATGTAAATTTAATAATAAAAAGGAGGAGTTTTATGAATAATTTAGACGACAAAATGAAAATAATTATGAAGGGTGTAGACGATTTAATAGATGAAAAAGACCTTAAAGAAAAATTAATTAGATCTGAAAAGGAAGGGAAGCCCCTAGTAGTAAAATTAGGTTTAGACCCTAGTGCTCCGGATATACATTTAGGGCACACTGTAGTTTTAAGAAAGATGAGACAACTTCAGGATCTAGGTCACCAAATAGTTATAATAATAGGTGATTTTACAGGTAGAATAGGTGATCCTACAGGAAAATCTAAAGCAAGAAAGGCACTTTCAACAGAGCAAGTACTTGCCAATGCTAAAACTTATGAAGAGCAAATATTTAAAGTTTTAGATAAAGATAAAACAATTGTTAGATTTAACAGTGAGTGGTTAGCGAAATTAAATTTTGAAGACGTAATCAATCTTGCTTCTACAATAACAGTTGCAAGAATGCTAGAGAGAGAAGACTTTAAGAAAAGATATGAAGGTCAAATGCCTATATCAGTACATGAGTTTTTCTATCCTCTAATGCAAGCATATGATTCAATAGCGATAAAAGCAGATATAGAGCTTGGTGGTACTGATCAAAGATTTAACCTTCTTATGGGAAGATCTTTACAAAAAGAGTTTGATATGGAGTCTCAAATAGTTATTATGATGCCTCTACTTGAAGGTTTAGATGGAGTAGAAAAAATGAGTAAGAGCTTAGGAAACTACATTGGAATAGACGAAGAAGCAGGTCTTATGTACCAAAAAGCTATGGAGATACCAGACGAGCTTATAATAAAATACTACAATCTGGTTACAGATGTTCACCCTGATGAAATAGCAGATATTAAATCTAAATTAGAGAATGATGAAGTAAATCCAAGAGATATAAAAATGCAACTTGCAAGAGAAATAGTTACTTTATATCATGGAACAGAAGCTGCTATTCAAGCTGAGGAAAGATTTAAGAGCGTATTCCAAAAAGGACAGATACCTGCAGATATTCTAACAGTAGATGTAAATAAAGACGGACTTGATATTACATCTATTATAGTTGAAAATGGACTAGTTCAAAGTAAAAGTGAAGTTAGAAGACTAGTAAATCAAGGTGGAGTTAAAATAAATGGAGTAAAGATAGCTGACCTGAATAATATACAAAATGAATCAGAACTTGTAATACAAATAGGAAAGAAAAAATTCATAAAAATAGTTATTAAATAAAAAGATTCGATAAAAGGACGTTCATTTTGAACGTCTTTTATTATATGTTTAATTGAAATATATTGTTAGCGTTATTAAATAAAATGTGATATTTTTGAAAAAAACATAATATAATCTAATTTTTAAGCAAAGATTTAAAAAATATTTCGTAAAGGTGTTTACAAAAATCAATTAATATATTAATGTATTATTATAGATAAATATTAATAAAAAATTCGTCGCAACATAATTTTTGTTGTGTCACGATGCTTATAGAAAAACTCTCTGTATTTTTAGGGGGTTTTAATTTTGCAAAAAAACGATAAAAAAGGAGGTATTCTATATGAAAAAATATTATGGAGAATTAGGATTAATATTAGTTTCAATTGTATGGGGGTGCGGGTATGTAGCCACTCAATTTGGTCTTGATGGTGGGCTTACACCACTTCAAATTATAACTATGAGATTTTTCTTAGCAGCACTATTTATCAATGTAATATTCTTTAAACATATTAAAGCTAATATAGATAAGAAAGCATTGAAGTCAGGAATTATGTTAGGTATATTTTTATTTGTAGCATTTACTTTACAAACTATAGGTCTTATGCATACAACACCATCTAAAAATGCGTTTATTACATCTGCGAACGTAGTGATAGTACCATTTATAGGATTTTTAATATATAGAAGGAAACTAGATAAGTTCGGTATAATAAGTAGTTTTATAGCGCTTGTAGGAATTGGTATACTTTCACTTGAGTCTAATTTAACTTTAAATTTTGGAGATATGCTTACTTTGTTATGCGCATTTGGATTTGCATTCCATATTTTCTTTACTAGTGAATTTGTAAAGTACAGTAGTCCTATAGTACTTACATCAATACAATTTACAGTTGCGTTTGCGCTATCTGCTGTAGTGCAATTAGGATCAGGCCAATGGGGATTTGCAGCAGAGCCTAAGGGCTATATGGGAGTTTTATTTTTGGCTGTATTTAGTACTAGTATATGTTTCTTTATGCAGACTATTTGCCAAAAAGTTGTTGATGGAACAAAGGCGGCTATAATTTTATCTACTGAAGCTGTGTTTGGCACAATATTCTCAGTTATAGTATTACACGAAGCTCTTACAACAAAATTAATAATTGGAAGTGTGCTTATTTTTATAGCTATAATCGTCGCTGAAACAAAATTATCCTTCATTAAGAAAATCGGAAAAACTGAATTATTGGAAGAAGAAGAAGAAGTTCCGATAGAAGTTGCTAAATAGTAATTTTTGTAATAAAATTAAATTTAGGGTAGAAATTTAAAATTTTTGAATTTTTATGTTTAATATATTGTATCTCGGGTATTAATAATGATGTAGAAATATTTAATTAATAAAAATTTAAAAATATAAGATTAATCTTAGGAGGAAATAAACATGAAAAAATGGGTTTGTACAGTTTGTGGTTATATACATGAAGGAGATACTCCACCAGAGCAATGTCCAGTATGTAAAGTAGGAGCTGATAAGTTCGAAGAAATGAAAGGTGAAATGGTTTGGGCTGACGAACACAGAATAGGTGTAGCTCAAGGTGTTGACGAAGAAATAGTTGAAGGATTAAGAGCTAACTTTACAGGAGAGTGTACTGAAGTTGGTATGTACTTAGCTATGAGCAGACAAGCGGATAGAGAAGGATATCCAGAAGTAGCTGAAGCTTACAAAAGAATAGCTTTTGAAGAAGCTGAGCATGCTGCTAAATTTGCAGAGTTATTAGGAGAAGTTGTAGTTGCTGATACTAAAGAAAACTTAAGAGTTAGAGTAGATGCTGAGTACGGTGCTACTGATGGAAAATTAAAATTAGCTAAGAGAGCTAAAGAGTTAGGTTTAGATGCTATACATGATACAGTTCATGAAATGTGTAAAGATGAAGCTAGACATGGTAAAGCATTCTTAGGATTACTAAACAGACATTTTGAAAAGTAAGAAGAATTAAGTTAGATTAAGTTGCAGTATCGCCTGTTTTTTACAGGAGATACTGCTTTTTTAATTATAGATATTTATTGTATGATTATAAAAATGGTATAATAAAATAAAATGAACTTACGACAAGGAGGATGCAGTGTGATTTTAATTAAAAATGGAAGACTTATAGACCCTAAAACTAATGTAGATGCTAATTTAGATATAATTATTAAAGATGATAAAATATATAAAATAGGATCTTTTGATGAGAGCGAATTCGAAAATATTATTAATGCAAAAGAATGTGTAGTTGCACCAGGACTTATAGATGTTCATGTTCATTTTAGGGATCCAGGGTATACATGTAAAGAGGATTTACAAACTGGTGCTAAATCCGCTGCAAGAGGAGGATTTACAACAGTAGTTTGCATGGCAAATACGAAGCCAATAGTAGACAATGAGGAGACTCTTAAATATATATTATATAAAGCTAAAACACTACCTATAAATGTTTTACAATCAGCCTCTATAACTAAATCATTCTCTGGCAGACATCTTGTAGATATGAAAAAACTTAAAAATTTAGGGGCAGTAGGCTTTACAGATGATGGTCTTCCACTTATGGATAGCAAAGTAGTAATGGATGCGATGTATATGGCTAAGGAGTTTGATGTGCTATTAAGCTTTCATGAGGAAGATCCTTCATTAATTGAAAATACAGGAATAAACCGTGGAGTAGTAGGTGAAGAATTAGGAATCATAGGAGCTCCAAGAGTTGCTGAAGATGTAATGGTAGCTAGAGATTGTATGCTAGCACTTTATACAGGAGCAAAAGTCAATATACAACATATAAGCTCTGGAGCATCAGTAGAATCAGTTAGAATGGCCAAAAAATTAGGTGCAAATGTGGTTGCGGAAGCTACGCCACATCATTTTACATTAACAGAGGAGAGCGTTATAAAATATGGTACTAATGCTAAGATGAATCCTCCACTTAGAACAAAAGAAGACAGGAGAAAAATAATCGAAGGATTAAAAGATGGTACTATAGAAATCATAGCAACAGATCATGCTCCTCATACTAAAGAAGAAAAAGAAGGAGACTTTATCGATGCTCCAAGTGGTATTATAGGTCTTGAGACATCTCTTTCACTTGGAATAACTAGTCTAGTAGAGGAAGGACATCTTTCTCTTATGGAATTATTACAAAAAATGACTATAAATCCTGCAAAATTATATAATTTAGAAGTCGGTTCTATTGAGATAGGTAAAAAAGCTGATATTGTGATCTTTAATCCATCTAGAGAATGGCTAGTTGGTGATTTCGCATCGAAGGCTCGCAATACTCCTTTTATTGATTGGAATTTAAAAGGAAAAGTTGAGTATACGATATGTAATGGTAAAATAGTTTACGAAAATAAATAGAAAGAAGTACATAAAGATAAGATTTTAATCTTTATGTACTTCTTTTTATTTTATATATTCATTTAGTTGTTTAAGTTACTACATTAACTATAATTATTTGTAAATAGCTTTAATTGGATCAAGTTTTGATGCTTTATATGCTGGAATCATACCAAAGACAATCCCTGTTATTATTGTAGCCAGTGTAGCATACATGATACTATTGAAACTTGGGATGACCTCAAAGCCAATTCGTGGTGATACATATTTTGTAGCTATGAGGCCGGTAATTATTCCTAAGATTCCTCCAACTACTGTAATAAATATAGCTTCTGTTAAAAATTGAAGTAGAATAGATCTTGGTTTTGCCCCAATAGCTCTTCTGATACCAATTTCTCGCTGTCTCTCCATTACAGAAACATACATGATATTCATTACACCTATACCACCTACAGACATCGCGGCAACTGTTATGAAAGACACAATTTTGTTAGTACTTGAAGTAATACTTTCTAATGCCTGCATTTGCTCTGTTGGATCTGGAGTAGTATAAGATCCGTTTACATCTGGGTGTAATTCATATAATCTTTCAATTATTGTATTTGCAACTTCAAATACATCATACCCATCTGTAACCTTCAAATCTACCATTTGAATATCTGAATTAAAGTTGTTTTCATCATTCATCAGATCATTAAAAGCCTTTTTAGGAGTAATGGCTGTTGGGTATTGCATATCTCCCATAAATCCAACTGGTTGATTCTGTTCTGTTGGATTAGAGCTATCATCTATAACACCTATAACCTCAAATATAGATCCGCCTATAGAAATTCCAGATCCTATAGCACTCTCTGGGTCTCCGAATAGATCATTTGCATTTTGAAGTGTTATTAGAACAACTTTTCTACTTTCGTCATCTAAAGTTATTTTTCTTCCAGCTACTAAATCTATTTTTGTGTCCTTTTTAATAGCACTTACTTCAATGGATGTTGTTTTCCTATCAAATGTAGCTTCATTATAGTATGCTCCAGTATCAAACATTCCTTTACTAGGTGATAGTTTTTCAACACCCTCTACAAATGAAAGCTCTTCTAAATCTCTAGTCGTAAAAGGTTTTAAAAAAGCGGTTAAATCCTCCATATTTTGGTCATTTGGTTCAAAATAAATTACAGTCTGTTTAGTGTTTGCAAGATTTACAGAATCAGTTATTTCTTTTTCGAAACCATTTCCAACTGAACTTACAACAATTACAGATGTGACACCTATTATAATAAATAAAAGAGCTACAGCAACACGGAGTTTATGCCCTTTCAAGTTTGCAAGTGTGTTCTTTATTAAATTCACGATTACACCTCCGATTCTGAAATGAAAACACCATCTTTAAGTCGTATAACTTTTGAAGCATACTTAATCATATCTTGATCGTGTGTAACCATTATTACAGTTTTACCTCTTTTGTTTAGTGTTTTTAGAAGTTCCATAATATCAGAACTAGTTTCACTATCTAACGCTCCTGTAGGTTCATCTGCGAATATTATTTGTGGATCATTAACTAGTGAACGAGCAATCGCAATACGCTGTTGTTGTCCACCGGATAATTGGAGTGGTTTCATTTTTATTTTGTCTAAGAGTCCGACCGCTCTTAATTTATCCTCCACAATAGCTTCACGATCAGCCTTTTTAAGACCTGATTTGTATGTAAGAGGTAACTCCACATTTTGATATATATTTAAGGTTTCTATTAAATTGAACTGCTGGAATATAAAACCTATATTATTATTTCTGAAGTCAGAACGTTGATTCTCATTTAAGTTTGAGACATCCTTACCATCAAATAAATAACGTCCTTCATTAAATCTGTCTAAAAAACCTAGAATATTTAGAAGGGTAGTTTTACCACTACCCGATTTTCCCATTATCACTACGAATTCACCTGATTTTATTTGTAAGTTTAATGATTTTAATACATGAATTTCTTCTTTCCCTACTTTATAATACTTTTGAATATTTTCTAATGAAATTAGCATTGTCTAACCTACAGATTGAGAATCTTCTTCAGAATCAGGAACTGGTTGATCCTCAAATGGATTATTGATTTCACCGTCATCTTTAGTATTTCCAGATGCTCCATCTAATCCTGGAATAGGATCGCCTTCTTTCATATCTTCTGTAGGGAGTTTAATAATAATATCATTTTCTTGAAGTCCACTTCTAACAACAGCAGAGTCCTCAGTTTGAGTCGACACATCTACTATTTGCTTTTTAAGTATTCCGTCAATATCTTTAAATACATATTTATTTCCTTTTTTATCTTCTTGTACTGCAGATGCAGGTATTTTAAAGCTAGAATTCTCAACTTTTATTGATGCTTGAAGATGGAATCCATTGACAAGTTTTTCTTGACTATCAAATTGTATATTTACATCGTAATATGATAGAGAAGAAGAACTTTGTTGTGAATTTACGCCGCCTGCAGATGTAGAAGGTCTATCAGAGATAGCACTTATTCTACCAGATAGAGTCTCATTAGTAGAAAAGACAAGTATGTCTACAGTCTGATCAACTTGTAGCTTAGGAAAATCTTGTTCGCTAGTTTGTCCCTTCATAAATAACTCAGTGCTTTCTAAAGACATAAACGAAGCTGATATAGGTTGTTCTAAGTCTTGTGTCTGAGATTCTGAGTCATTTATATAAACTTTACCATCAAATGGTGCTGTAGTTTTTATGTACGCTTTACTATTTAGACTAGACATT
Source organism: Metaclostridioides mangenotii (assembly GCF_018917235.1). GTDB lineage: Bacteria > Bacillota > Clostridia > Peptostreptococcales > Peptostreptococcaceae > Metaclostridioides. The sequence goes on along the minus strand of NZ_JAHLOF010000001.1, from coordinate 237,773 downwards.
TCTTTGTTAAGTCTGCTTATGTCGCTGTCTAAAGATTTAATTGTTTCACTATTTTCAGGTGTATTAGGTAAACTTTTCTTTTGTTTTTTAAGTTGTTCTACCTGACTTTTTAAACCATCTATCTGAGTTACAATAGACTCATTTTTACTTGTGAAAAGTAAAGCTCCTTTACTAACCTCTTGCCCATCTTGTACACTTACACTACTTAGTTCTGCACCAGCAGGTACATCAAAGTCTTTTGACTGCTTTGGAACTACTGAACCATTTATAAAGATTTTTTCACTCTCAGGAATAGTGTAAGTTTCGGTAATATTTTCTTGAATATCCGAAACATTTTTTTTCTTATCAATAAAAGATAATACTCCAAGGCAAATACAAATAATAATTGCGATTCCTAGGTAAATTTGCAATCTTCTATTTTTAAATTTTTTTAAAAACGACATTTTTTCCTCCTTAATATTTACCAGCCACACTTGTTGAATTACACGTTGACGTTGAATTCAATAGTAAATCTAGTATATTTTCCATACTCAGATTCGACTTTAATATCGTGTTTTAATTTTTCACATAATTCTTTTACCAAATATAATCCAAGACCTGTAGACTTGGCATTGTATCTACCGTTGTTACCTGTAAAACCTTTGTCAAAGATTCTACACAAATCCTCTTTTTTTATGCCACAGCCATGATCTTCCACCTTTAATTGTAAATAATTTTTTGTTTTTTTGCAAGTAATAGATATCTCATTACTTAAAGAAATATACTTTAGTGAATTTCCTACAATTTGTTCTAGTATAAAAGTAAGCCACTTTTTATCTGAAAGGACTGTATAATCAAGGTTTTCAAGTTTTAGAATAACTTTTTTTCTTATAAAATATGTCGAATATTTTTTTATAACATCTTTAACAACTCTCTCTATATTCACATCCTGGATAAAAAAATCCTTATGGAAGCTATCTAACCTAGAAAAATACAATACTCTCTCTAGCGCGTTTTCTATTCTAAAAACCTCTGTATTTATATCGTTTAGTACATCTTCAAATTGATCGTCTTCATTTTCTTCTATAATCAGCTTTATAATAGATATCGGTATCTTAACATCGTGAACCCATAAATTGATCATATCTTTGTTTTCATCTAAGTCCTTATTACTTCTAGTAAGAACATCTTCACACTTTTCATGATAATCTTTTAGCATATTTATATAGACTTTTTCTTCTTCATTAGCTTTAAATAACGTAAGTTCACTAAAGTTGTTATTGTCTATACCATCATTTAACTTATCAATAAAGACTTTTTTTCTTAAATATCTAATAGATAAATAGGTAAAAGTCAGAGCTACGTCCATTATAAAAATATACATTATAGTGTCTGAAAATGCGTACTCGATAGGCGAGAATACTAGTGTAAGTGCAATCAAAAACATAAACACTAAATTGTAGATAAAAAAACTGTAATTATCTTTCAAAAAGTTTAATATATTCATTTTATCACCACATTTTTCTACATTATAATGTAGCCAAGACCTCTCTTGGTTTCTATAAACTCTTCTAGACCGATATCTTTTAATTTTGATCTAATTCTATTTACGTTTACTGTAAGTGTGTTATCATCTACAAACCACTCACTATCCCAGAGTTTTTTCATTAGTTTATCTCTACTGACGATTTTCCCCTTTGATTTCATAAGTTCATGAAGTATTTTTACCTCATTTTTTGTAAGTTCGATGGTGCCACCTTTGTACTCTAAAGTAGCAGTCGATAAATCTAGAGTTGCACCGTTATGAACTATTTTGTTTGAATCAGTATCAGTAAAGTTATAAGTTCTTCTAAGAAGTGCATTTACTTTTGCTATAAGTATATCTATTGAAAAAGGCTTTTGTATATAATCATCTGCACCTAGATTTACGCCCATAATAATATCCATATTTGAATCCCTTGAAGATATAAATATAATTGGTGTTTTAGAAAATTTTCTAATTTCATTACACCAATGGAAACCATCATAGAATGGTAAATTAATGTCTAGTAGTACAAGGTGGGGATCAAATGATTTAAACTCATCTATAATATTTTCTAGGTCATTGATCGGATATACTTCGTATCCCCACTTAGTTAAAGATTCTGCAACTTTACTTTTTAGTTTTAAGTCGTCTTCTATTATCATTATTTTAAACATTGTTACCTCCGAATTTTATTGTAACCAAAATTATTTGAAGTGTTGTGTCATATATAATTTTCATTAAAAAAACTTCAAATAATATTTTTTATATTAGAATGATGTTATCTATCTTACATAATTGTAACATTACTTTAAGAAAGATAAATGGTTAATTTTTATATAGGTATATATAATATTATTATAATTAACTTTGGAGGAAGAATTTATGAGAGATATTTTAGTTGTAGAAGATATAAAAAAAGGATATGGAAAAAGAGGTGCTAAATATGAAGCACTAAAAGGAGTAAGTTTTACTGTTAAAGAGGGAGAATTTATTGGAATAATGGGTGCCTCTGGCGCAGGTAAGTCAACTTTATTAAATATAATTTCGACTATAGATATACCTACAGCAGGCAAGGTTTATATTGATGGCGTAGATATAAATACTATGAACGGCAACGAAATTGCGGATTTTAGAAGAGATCATCTAGGTTTTGTATTTCAAGATTCAAATTTACTAGAGACTCTTACGATAAAAGAAAACATTATGCTTCCTTTAGCTCTACAAAACGAAAAAGTAAATACAATGGAAAACAGGGTAAAAGAGGTATCAAAAGCACTTAATATTGAAGATACCTTAAATAAATATCCTAGTGAGGTTTCAGGAGGCCAGAAACAGAGAGGAGCTGTGTGCAGAGCTATAGCAGGTAAACCTTCGCTAATACTTGCTGATGAACCTACAGGAGCTTTAGACTCTAAGTCTGCAAAAGAGCTTTTACAATCATTTTCAAATTTAAATAAAACAAATAAAACTACCATACTGATGGTAACTCACGACCCTGTAAGTGCAAGTTACTGTGATAGAATACTTTTCATAAAAGATGGTATTATATTTACTGAACTTGTAAAAGGTGATAGCACAAATGAATTTTATCATAAAATTATGGATACATCAGCGTTACTAGTGGGGGTAGATAAAAATGAAACTTTATAATATATCTTTGAAAAACTTAAAAAATAGTATTTCAAACTATACAATGTACTTTGTATCCATAGTATTTTGTGTATTTATATTTTTTAGTTTTAAATCAATACAGTATAATGAAGCGTTAAATAGTGCAGGTGTAAAGGTCTCAGTAGCAGTGAATACGGGATCCATAGTTATAGCAGGATTTGTATTTTTGTTTATATATTATTCAAATTCATTTTTTATAAACAGAAGAACACAAGAAATTGGAACTTACAGTTTACTGGGGATGCGTAAAAATAAAATTGGACAAATATTTTTACTTGAAACAATCATTATGGGATTTGTTGCAACAGCAATTGGTGTAGTTTTTGGATTTTTATTTTCAAAACTTATAACAATGATTTTGCTAAAACTTATGAAACAGTTGGTTGTTGTAAAAATGTCTTTTAGTGTTAAAGCATTGCTGCAAACTATAGTTGTTTTTTTGGCTATTTTTATTATTATTGGCATAAGGAATTTCTTGGTTATCCGTAATAAAAAGCTTATTGATCTTTTTAAAAAGGAACCAGAAAAAGTATCAAATAGTAAGCTGATAACTATAAAGGGACTAGCTGGTATAATATTAATAATTATTGCTTATTATATGGCTACTGGAAGATTTATTGAGGAACATTTTAATCAAGTGTTTTTAATCCTAATACCAGTAATACCAGGAACATTTTTATTCTTTTCTTCAGCTGTAAGCTTATTGATAAATATAATAAACAAAAACAAAAACTACTTCTATAAAGGTAGAAATCTTGTTGCGTATTCAGAACTAAGATATAAGGTTCAAAAAAATAGCAGAATACTAGCAACAATTGCAATTCTAATTGCAGTAAGCGCTACCGTTTTTGGACTTACTGCTTCTATATATTATAATATAAGCACTAGTTTGAAAGAAGATTATAAATATAGTTTTGTTATGAATGTGACTAAAGAAGACCTAGATTCTAAAATAAATAAAATATTACAAAAACATGAAGATAAAAACAAAGTAATTTTCGATAAGAAGATTAAATTATTAACCTTTAATCAAAAATACACACAAACAAGAAAAAATAAAAATGAGACAAGTGTTAGTGAAGGAAGTTCTGAAGTAATTAGAGAAAGTGATTTTAGAGCTATTATGAATTATAAACAAGATGATTTTAAAGGTTTAAATTCAGAGGATCAAGTAATAATTATAACTAATAGTTTTGTTGAAAAGTTTTATGAAAATGCAAAAGGAGAAGATTTTGAATTAAAATCTTTAAATGAAAAAAATAGTAAAGTACTAAAATTTAAAATATTAGATGAAATTCAAGATAATAAGATAAATCAAAATACAACAGAATATTTGACCGTAGTTAAAGATAGTGTGTTTAAGAAACTTGAAAAAGATGGTGATGCAAGATATATAAGACTTGTAGATGTAGAAAATCAAACAGATTCAGAAAAATTAACCACTGAACTAAATAATTTAGTAGATGGAAGCTATACTTCTGATTTTCCTTTTAATTTTTCATCATACTACGGTGCATATATTGGTATGTATAATTCATTAGGATTAACTGTATTTATAGGTTTATTCTTAGCAGTAGTATTTATGCTTTGTACTGGAAGTATAATTTTCTTAAAACAGTTGTCTGATATATATGATGATAAAGAGAGATATATAATGCTTAAAAAAATTGGGGCAAATGATAAAGATATTGAAAAAATACTGGCTAAACAGTTAAGAATTATATTCTTACTTCCTTTAATTATAGGTACTGTACACAATCTATTTGCTATGACAATAACCCAAAAAATAGTGTCAAGTTCTATAATAGTACCAGTAGGAATAACACTTTTGGTATACTACTTAGGTTATTTGATGTACTATTTAGCAACATTGAAATATGCTAAAAAATTAATTATCGAATAGGATATTGCTTCTTGTTAAGTGAAAGTATCATAAACAAAAGATTTTAAAATATAATAAGATTAATTTTTAAGAGAAGGGCCTGATATAGCATCAGAGACAACCCTTCTCTTTTAGTATATAATTGATTTAAGCTTAATATATTTAAAATAAATGGGAGGATAGTTTGATGAAGTTTAGTGTAGATAATCATGTGTACAAATCTAAAAGAAATGTTGTCTTTGGTAAAAATGGCGCTGTAGCCACTTCAGTACCATTATCATCGCAAGTAGGATTAGAAATACTAAAAAAAGGTGGAAATGCAGTGGATGCAGCAGTGGCAACGGCAGCGGCCTCTGCAGTAGTTGAGCCTGTAAATAATGGCATTGGAGGGGATGCTTACGCTCTCGTTTGGATAGAAAAAGAGAAAAGACTATATGGTCTTAACTCCAGCGGTTTTGCACCAGAGATGATGACCTTGGAGAGCTTTGAAGGTTTAGCAGAGATGCCTAAGTATGGATTAAAACCAGTTACAGTTCCAGGAGTTCCGGCAGCTTGGGTTCAATTAAATATGAAATTTGGAAACCTAACTTTGATGGAATGTTTAAAACCAGCGATTGATTATGCGAGACATGGTTTTGTAGTATCACCTACTGTAGCAAAAATATGGCAAAAAGATTATTTATTATATAAAGAAGAATTTAAAGGTGAAGAATTTGATCCTTGGTTTGATACATTCACAATAGATAAAAGAGCACCCGTAGCAGGTGAAGTCTTCAAATGTGAAGACCAAGCTAGAACACTAGAAGAAATAGCAAACACAAATGCCGAAAGTTTTTATAGAGGGGATATAGCCGATAAAATTGATACTTTTTCTAAAAAGTTCGACGGTTTTTTAAGAAAAACAGACTTAGAAAAGTTTTATCCAGAATGGGTTGAGCCTATTTCTACTGAATATAGAGGCTATACTGTTCATGAAATACCTCCAAATGGACATGGTCTAACTGTTTTGATGGCACTTAATATATTAAAAGGTTTTGATTTAGTTGGCGATAGGGAAGATAGCGAAAATTTACATAAAACTATTGAAAGTTTAAAACTTGCGTTTTCTGATGTTAAAAACTATGTAACTGACATAAACCACATGAAAGTAGATGTTGAGGTTTTATTAAATCAGAAATATGCTGATAAGAGAAGAGAAACTATAACTGATAGAGCTATAGAACCTGAGTTCGGAGATCCTTTTTGTGGAGGCACTGTTTATCTATGTAGTGCAGATAAAGATGGAAACATGGTTTCTTATATACAGAGTAACTATATGGATTTTGGTTCTGGAATAGTTATTCCAGGAACAGGAATTGCGCTTCACAACAGAGGAAATAATTTTAGTCTGAACCCAAAACATCACAATGTAGTCGCGCCATTTAAAAAACCATATCATACTATAATTCCTGGTTTTTTAAGTAAGGATTCAGAGGCTATAGGTGCATTTGGTGTAATGGGAAAATTTATGCAACCTCAAGGTCATATACAGATATTAAGTAATATGATAGATTTCAGATTAAACCCTCAGGACGCTCTAGATGCACCTAGATGGCAGTGGATAAAAGATAAAAAAATAGAAATTGAACACGACATGGAGTTACATTCAGTAAACAATCTAGCGAAAAAAGGTCATGATATAAAAGTTATCCATGATAATTTAGATATGGGAAGAGGGCAGATAATAATTAAAACAGAACATGGAACTTATGCGTGCGGGACAGAGTCAAGATGTGATGGATGTGTATCGGTGTATTAATTTAATTAGGTATCTATATAGTAATAAATAGCGGGATTTAAATGTCAATGTAAACTACATTACAGCCTTATTTTCATGTTGTTGTAGTTAAATTTTCAGTATAAATCCCGCTATTTTATTTTAAATATTACAATTTAATCTCTATTCTTCGCCCACCATTATTGTGTTTCCTTCATAACTTATCCAGTCGCTAAAGCTTCCTATATAGATTTTATGTGGAATACCTAACTCTCTAAGGGCAAGACTATCAACACACGCAGATATTCCAGAACCACATGACAGGATAACCTCATTATATTTATTTAATTCTTCAAAATGTTTTTTTAAGAAGTTTATATCTTTAAGTGATCCATTTTCTAAATTATCATTTAAGAGGTTTTTGCAGAAATAGTTTTTAGCACTAGGTATGTGGCCCGCTTTTTCGTATGCAGGTTCTGTAATACCTTGATATCTTTCATTTGAGCGGCAATCTATGATAACTGTTTCATCGCTGTAAAGTTTAGATTTTACATATTCCATAGGTACAACTAAGTTGTCCTCAACATTTATTTGTAAAGTTTTTCCAGTGTCCTTTGGTTCATTTATCTTGGTTTCTAATATACCACCACTTTTAACATAAGCTGTAACTCCTCCATCTAAAACATACACTTTTTCAAGACCTAGGTGTTTTAATTGAAAAAAAAGCCTAGAAGCTCCATTTAAATCGCCATCGTCATATGTAACTACTGTGGTATTGTTATCTATACCTAATTTTTCTAGTTTTTCTTTTAAGATATAAGGGTCTTGAAGAGGATTTTTGCCACCATGTTTCTGGGCTGGTCTTGACAAGTCTTTATCAAGATCGAGTATAAAACTGCCTGGAATATGACCTTTTTTGTATGCGTCAATTCCATAAGTCCTATTTATTAAATCAAATCTACAGTCTATAACAACTAAATTGTTATCTTTGTCTAAAATGTCGATTAGATTTTTAGCTGATATTATATTTTTCAAAATAACCGCCTCCAATTTTAGTAGAATCTTTTTGACAAAAGCCTTCTTAACAACTATGTTAGTATAAAATTTGTCCCAAGTAAATATATATTTTTATATTACAAAAACAAAAAAATATAGTATAATCATAGTTGAGTATATAGTTAAATTTCTAATTAAACAAGATCATGACATAAAACTAGAATTAACTTATTTTATCAGTCTTATGAGATCACTACAGTTAATTTGAAAAAGTCTTAACAGCTTTATGTCTTAATTTATATTTTTTTGTTTAAGTTATTTATTATGATGTGAGTTAAAAAATATAGTTTAGAATGGAGAGTTGAGAGATGAGTTACAAGATAGTTAGCAAAAGAGAACTAACGGACAACATTTACTTAATGGATATTGAAGCTCCAAGAGTTGCAAAATCTGCTAAGCCCGGGCAATTTATCATAATCAAGACTGATGAGAAAGGTGAAAGAGTTCCCCTTACTATAGCTGATTACGACAGTGAAAAAGGAACTGTAACTATAGTTTTCCAAAGTGTAGGATCATCAACTAAAAAATTAGCTCAATATAAAGAAAATGAATATGTTATGGACTTTGTAGGGCCATTAGGTCAACCAAGTGAATTTGTTCATGAAGATATAGATGAGTTAAAGAAACAAAACATACTATTTGTAGCAGGAGGAGTTGGTTCAGCCCCAGTATATCCACAGGCTAAATGGTTTAAAGAAAATGGACTTGATGTTGACGTTATAATAGGTTCTAGAACTAAAGACTTAGTTATATTAGAAGACGATATGAAAAATGTTGCTAAAAATGTATACGTTGCAACAGATGATGGAAGCTATGGATTTAATGGTAGAATTCCAGATTTAATTAGAGATTTAGTCGAAAATCAAGGGAAAAAATACGATCATATAATAGCAATTGGGCCAATGATAATGATGAAGTTTGTATGTTTATTAACTAAAGAGTTAAATATACCAACAACAGTAAGTTTAAATACAATAATGGTAGACGGAACTGGTATGTGTGGAGCATGTAGAGTTAGAATCGGTGATGAAATCAAATTCGCTTGTGTAGACGGACCGGAGTTTGATGGACATTTAGTTAACTTTGACGAAGCTATGAGAAGACAACAAATGTACAAGACTCAAGAAGGAAAAGCAACATTGAAAGCTGAAGATGGTGGAAACAGCCACCATGCTAATTGTGAGTGTGGAGGTGACAAGTAATGAGTGCAAAAGTTAGAGTACCGGTTAGAGAACAGGATCCTAAGGTTAGAGCTACAAATTTTGATGAAGTTTGCTTAGGATACAACATGGAAGAAGCCGTTGAAGAGGCACAAAGATGTCTTGGTTGTAAAAAACCTAGATGTGTAGAAGGATGTCCAGTTAGCGTTGATATCCCAGGGTTTATTCAAAAGGTTAAAGAAAAAGATATCGAAGGTGCTGCAAAGGCTATTGCAAAAAATAGTTCATTACCTGCAGTTTGTGGTAGAGTTTGTCCACAGGAGTCACAATGTGAAGGTGTTTGTGTAGTTGGAATAAAAAATGAACCGGTGTCAATTGGTAAATTAGAGAGATTTGTAGCAGATTGGTCGAGAGAAAATAATGTAAACCTTTCTGAAACAGAGCCTAAAAAAGACGCCAAAGTAGCTGTAATTGGTAGTGGCCCAGCTGGTCTCGCTTGTGCCGGAGACTTAGCAAAAAAAGGATACACTGTCAAGATATTTGAAGCGATGCATGAGCCAGGAGGAGTTTTAACATACGGGATACCTGAATTCAGACTTCCAAAGAACGGAGTTGTACAACCTGAAATAGAAAACATCAAAAAACTTGGCGTTGAATTAGAGACAAATGTAATAGTTGGTAGAACTATAACGATAGAAGAATTACAAGATGAAGGCTACAATGCTATATTTATAGGATCTGGAGCAGGGCTACCTTCATTTATGGGAATACCAGGTGAGAATGCAAACGGAGTATTTTCAGCTAATGAGTATTTAACTAGAGTAAATCTAATGAAAGCTTATAAAGATGATTACGATACACCTATAAGATCAGGGGAAAGAGTTGTAGTTGTAGGTGGAGGTAACGTTGCAATGGATGCAGCTAGAACTGCACTAAGACTAGGATCTGAATCTTATATAGTGTACAGAAGAAGTGAAAAAGAACTTCCAGCTAGAATAGAAGAAGTTCATCACGCTAAAGAAGAGGGAGTAGTTTTCCATACTCTTACTAATCCTAAAGAAATATTAGTTGATGAAACTGGTAATGTTAAAGGAATGGTGCTTGTTAAGATGGAATTAGGAGAGCCAGATGATTCTGGGAGAAGAAGACCTATAGAGATAGAAGGATCTGAATTTGAAATTGAAGCAGATACAGTAATAATGTCTCTTGGTACAAGTCCAAACCCACTTATATCTTCTACTACTAAAGGATTAGACATCAACAAGAGAAAATGTATAATTGCAGATGAATCTGGACATACGTCAATTGATGGTGTATATGCAGGTGGAGATATTGTTACAGGAGCTGCTACAGTTATATCTGCAATGGGCGCTGGTAGAAAAGCAGCAGCATCTATAGATGAATATTTAAAAGAAACTGTTTTAAATAAAAATGCCTAAAAAACTGTTGTTATTTTTAGTTACTTAAAATTATAGTTCAAAGGAGCTGTCTCAAAATTGATAAGATTTTAATCAAATTTTGAGATTAGCTCCTTTTTTGATCTAATATAGATCATTTTTTATTTATTTCGTTAATATTAGTAAATAAACATTCTCGGGTATAATTGTTTCGATGTCTAATTGGAATACCACTTGTTTATAGAGCCGTACTTGCTATAATCGTAGTGTGGCTTTCGGATTTTCACAGAACAATGATCACATAGTTTAGGGGTTCTTAGGAATCCCTTTTCTAATTTTTGTACAAAAAAGGGATGACTCAATTTTTTATTTTGAGACATCCCCCCATCCTTGTCTATACATTAATTTATTTTGTTTTAACCTTTATTGATTTTTTAGGACATTTATATGCACATTTTTCGCAGAATATACAATCTGGATTTTCAATAAGATCATTTTTGTATTCTTTTGGTGTAATCCCCATAGGACAAGCCTTGTTACATATTCCACACCCAACACAGCTACTATCTACTGCTAAATCTACTTTTCTTCCTTTAACCTTTGCTACAAAGTAAGATAGAGTTCCCATTGGGCAAAAATTACACCAAATTCGAGAATTACTAAATAATCCTAATACTATTCCTACTATAGTAGTTATAACAATTATTTTATAGAATACAAATCCTATTCCATATAAATTTCCCCAATTATTATATAGCCCTATGCTAAAGTTAGTAATGATAAAGAAAATCATAAAAACTCTAAACCCTGTGCTTTTTAAAAATTTCGGAACTTTTTTGTTAGGTGAAATTTTTGATATTACATTATCATAAAAATTACCTCTCGGACAGTAGTTACCACACCAATATCTACCCTTCCCAGTTATTGCTAGTATTACTGGTGCGAACATGCAAATAATTGCCACAGTTGCAAATCTCATGTCAAATAAAGGTAGTATTACGAAAAATAAAAAAATTAAATATCCATACTTTTTATATAAGTTCTTCACGATTTCAATTCCTCCTCTTATTGATTATGTTATTATACTAATTGGTAAAAAAAAATAATGTGACAAAGTCACATTGATTTTTTATTAAAAATATATTTTTTAAAACTCTTTAAGGAATTGTAATGCTATCGTGTTAACAATATTGTTATCTTATTTATATGTATTATATCTATTTAAATATTATTTATTTTTTCTTTTCTATAAATAAAAGGTGATACTCCAGTTCTCCTTTTAAATTTTTCAATAAAATAGCTAGAACTTGAAAAGCCACACTGGTAAGCTATATCAGCAATAGAATCATTGGTTGTAATTAGCAGGTTTGCACTTATTACTAACCTATAATTTATAATATATTCAAAAATAGTACAATTCATATGTTTCTTAAATTCTCGGCAACATGCACTCCTTGATAAATTAACTTCATCTGCTACTTCTTTTAACTTAATTTTTTCCATATAATGATTATGGATATAGTTGATAATATTTTTTAAACGCAAAGTATCATTATCAAATTTACTATTAGGAAATGATGTAAAATAAAATTTAATTAAAGTTTGCCAAATTTCTAATAGAGAAATAAGTATTTGCAATTCAAATGTAAGTCTTCTCTGATTATATTCTTGATGAATGTTCAAAAGTTTTTCTAAAATAACGGATTGCCATTCAACATCCTTTTTTAAAACACAATATCTGATCATAGAGTTGATTATATAAGGTTGAATATATTTTGTATTTATTATACTTCCTACAAAACCATATATAATATCAGGGTGAAAGTCTAAACATATAAAAGAGCTATCAATATTCTCATAGTTTTTTGCATTATGTAGTTGTTCTGCATTAATAAATAACCCCTCTCCCTCCGATAAAATTATTGAGTCTCCCTCAATATTAAAATTTACAGTCCCCTTTGTAACAATGCAAAACTGTAATTCTTCATGCCAATGCCAGTCAATAAAACCTAATACATTTTTACTAATTTGAGTTGTATAAATTACAAGAGGAAATTCAAATGAACCGTGTTTAGTTGCTTCTTTTTTATTTTTATCTATAATTATATTGTGTATTTGCATATTGCTCCCCCTTTTATCATCAAATGATATGTTATTCCATCTATATCGTTAGACACAAATGCAATATAGTTCATTATTATATATTAATTCTTGCTTAGTCAATAGAATTATATTTATTGGCGATATAATTGTATATTTATTTTTATTTAATCAATATAATTATACTTAAAGAGAAAGGTAAACCAACGAATATAGTTATAAAGAATTCAGTGTTAGTGATATATGGATAAAGGATGAATCTTATCGATTTGGACTTAATGCTTTTAAATAATTAGGTGGATCTTATGCTGTTGGGAAGTACATTTCAGAAAAGTTGGGCATTGACATTTCAGAACTTTCTTTTGAAAAGTTCCGAAGTAAATAAGAGAAAGACTTGGAGATATTACATTTGTGACTGCAACTGATGGAAACCATGGACGAGGGATTGCTTGGGTTGCAAGTCAAATTGGTCAAAAATCAGTAGTAGATAAAGGTGAAAATATGACTACGCATATATTTCTTAAAGCAGGAGTTGGTTCTTTTGCTGGTGCTATACAGGGATATTTAACTCATGTTTTTGGCAAAGATAGACCAACAACTATAATAGTTGAACCAAGCGAAGCGGCTTGTATATATAAATCAGCTAAGCAGAAAAGCTAGATATAAATAAAGATCAAAAATACTTATTATAAGTACAGAAGGATATACTAAACCCGACAATTATAGAAAAATAATATGGGATGGATTATAAACATCTATATAATGGTTAAAGGAGAAATTGAAATATGAATAACAAAGATTTTGAAAAACAACTTATTGAATGGAGACATCATTTTCATATGCACCCAGAAACTGCATTTGAAGAAACAAACACATCTAGTTATCTTGCTAAATTACTTGAAGATATGGGCTTAGAGGTTCATAGAAACATTGGTGGTACTGGAATAGTTGCTAATCTTAAAGTAGGTGATGGTGAAGAGATTATAGGTATTAGAACAGATATTGATGCTCTTAACTTAACAGAACTTGGTGAACATCCTTATACTTCTTTAAATAAAGGTAAAATGCATGGATGTGGACATGACGGTCATATGTCTATGATACTAGGTGCAGCAAAATTATTATCAGAAAGAAAAAACTTTAATGGTATAGTTAGATTTATTTTTCAACCAGCAGAAGAACCTGGTAAGGGTGCTTATAAAATGATAGAAGATGGACTTTTTGAAAAATTCCCAATGAATGAAATTTATGGAATACACAATAAACCAGGTATGTCGACAGGATCAATTTCTACTCGTGTAGGTGGTATCATGGGAAGTGAGGATAACTTTGTTATCCGCATTAAAGGGCAAGGCTCACATGCTTCAAGTCCTCACATGGGTAAAGACCCAATAGTTATTGCATCAGAAATTGTTCTTGCGCTACAAACTATTATATCTCGTAATATGGACCCAAATGTTCCCGCTGTAATTTCATGCACTGAATTTATTACTGATGGAATTCATAATGCAATACCTACAAACGTAGTGATCAAAGGAGATACCAGAAGTTATACTCCAGAAGTACAAAAACTACTAGAAGAAAGAATGAGAACTATTAGTGAAGGAATATGTCAAATAAATGGAGCAGAGTGTCAATTTGAATATACTCATGAATTTGCACCAACAGTAAATTCAGAAAAATGTATTAATAATGCAGTAAAAGCAGCAATAAATGTTGTTGGTGAAGAGAATGTAAATGGAAATTGTCAAGCATGTATGGTCTCTGAAGATTTCGGTGTATTCCTACAAAATATTCCAGGTTGCCTTGTATTTATTGGAAATGGAGATGAATCTGATGAGGTAGGTAATATTCCACTTCATAATTCATGCTATGATTTTAATGATAATATATTAAAAATCGGAGCGGAATATTTTGCTGAATTGATTAAACTTCGTCTACCAAAATTAGTATTATAGAAATTAAATAAAAGAACAGTAACTATGGGTAACATTCGTAAAATATGATGCATCTATCGCCATCGTGGATTTCTACTGACGGATACAGGTTATGCATCTATATTTCAGGTGACCTTCATCAAGATATACTACAAGGACGCAGTCGTTTTCAAAGTATCGGTTCTTTTTGTGGGAATAGGTGATGATGTTAAGATGGAAAAAGATACGCATAATTTCATTTTCCATTATGCTTTTCTCCAATCTGTAAATGTAATTATGTTTCAGACAACAAAAAAAGGCTATACCTTTCGATGAATGAAAAACATAGCCTCAGCTTTTTTGTAATACATTGAATAAATAATTTGGTCATTCTTGAATTTATATGAAAACAAAGCCACCAGGAAAGATGTGGTAGGAGCCTATACCCGAGCCATGGATATTGAAGGAAAAGCCGGATTTGACGAAAGAATTTATTAAGCCTACATTTTTAATCATAAAAGCAAAAAAGTCGGAATTCAATTGTGATTGTTAAAACATTAGATAGAAGGAGGAGGACTAATGTTAGAATATAAAACTTTAAATAAAACAAGTATAGAAACACTTCATAGAGCATTTCTAGATGCATTTTCTGATTATCAGATTGAAATGGATATGTCCATTAAAAGGCTTAAACAAACGCTTCAAAGAAGAGGATATCTTCCAGAAATATCCATAGGTGCGTTTAAAAATGATCTATTGGTTGGTTTTATTCTAAATGGACTTAGAAGTTGGAATGGAAAAACAACTGTGTATGATATAGGGACAGGCGTTATCTTTGATTACAGAAGACAAGGCATCACTAGTAGCATGCTTTTGGATGTCAAAGAAATACTTAAACAAAAGCAAGTAGAGCAGTATTTGCTTGAGGTTATTCAAACGAATACATCTGCAATTCAATTTTACAAGAAAGAAGGATTCAAGGTTGAAAGGAATTTTCCATGCTTTGAATTAGATAAAAAGCATTATGTTCCTTTGAAAGCCTATAAAGTTGAGCACACTAATAGAATGGCATGGGAACAATTAATAGAGTTCTGGGATTTTGAGCCTTCATGGCAAAATTCAATCGACTCAATTAATGCTGCATCAGAGGAATTTCTATATTCTATTGTACATTTTGATAATACAATTGTTGGATATGGCATTATTAATAAAAGAACAGGAGATATCCCTCAAATCGCAGTAAATAAACATTATAGAGGTAAAGGAATTGCCAGAAGCATCATTACTAATTTAATTGAAAATACGGAATCACATAAAATCAGTGTTATTAACGTAGATGGCCAATCTAAATGTACAACAGATTTCCTGATTAAATTGGGATTTGAACATATTGATGGCCAATACGAGATGATTTTAAAAATTTAATAGTATTTGAATTAATGTGACGTCAGTAGAATGTATCAAATGCATGTTGTGAAAGGTTATTTGCAGGACTGGACGATTCATTTGTACCGCTTGAACAGGCGACCTTCAATGAAGGATTATTTGATTACACGGTATGTATTCTGTACTTATAGAAAACTCATGAGATTATCCAATGTTTGATAATCCTGAAGAATTTTGTAGGGTAATTTTAAATATTCAAAAGTAATAGTTTAATATAAGAGGTGGAAAAGTGATGCAAAAAACAAGAAATGTTGGAATTCTATTATTCGATGATGTTGAAGTAATGGATTTCTGTGGACCATTTGAAGTATTCTCAGTTACGAATGAAATGAATCCTAATAATCCGTTTAATGTTTTTACAGTAGCTGAAAAAGAAGGGCCTGTATATGCAAGAAAAAATTTAAGTATAAATCCGAAATATACAATTTATAATTGTCCCAAACTTGATGTATTGATAGTTCCAGGTGGACAAGGTTCTCGGAAAGAGATGGATAACAAAGCCATTTTAGATTGGATAGAACTTAGTTATTCTAACTTAGAATTATTACTTACAGTATGTACGGGAGCATTAATAATTGCAAAATGTAGATTGTTAGAAGATATGGTTGCAACGACACATCATTCATCCGTAGATTTATTAAAGGAAATCGCCCCAAAAACAAAGATAGTGAAAGACAGATATGTTGATAATGGAAAAATAATATTGTCTGGAGGCATTTCAGCAGGTATAGATATGTCTCTATATGTTATAGAAAAACTTTTAGGAAAAGAAGCAGTATTAAAAACTGTTGATGTGATGGAATATGGATGGATGTAGAGTCTAGGTATACTATAAAGGAGCGATTGGATTGAATGATATTAAAACTGTATTATTTGATTTAGATGAAACACCAGTATTGATACATTTATTATAATAATGTGAATTTGTTACAATAAAAAAGCTGCCACTATATATGGTAGCTTTTTTGTAATTGAAAATGAAAATCTAATGGGTTTATCCATTGGATTTTTAAATTAAATAGTATATAATAATTATAGTTATGATAGAAATCAGTTAATCAAATTAGAGGGGAGCGCCTTGCTTCCCTTGAATCATGTTTAAAAATTTAATAATAAGGAGGACAACATATGGTTAGTCAACAAATACTTGGAACAGAGCGTATTAGTAAGCTTCTGATTAAATATTCTATTCCAGCCATAATAGGTATGTTGGTAAATAGTTTATACAATGTAGTAGATAGAATTTTTATTGGGAATATCAAGGGCGTTGGATCTTTGGCTATAACAGGTCTCGGTGTAACAATGCCCATAATGACTATAATATTAGCTTTTGGAATGTTGATTGGTATTGGTACGACAGCAACTATATCTTTAAAATTGGGTGAAGGTAAGGTAGAAGATGCGCAAAAACTTATTGGAAATGCTATGACACTTTCTGTAGTAGTAGGAATTATTTTAACTATAATAGGACTTATCTTTCAAGATCAAATACTAGTTTTGTTTGGTGCTAGTGATAAAACGATATTCTACGCAAAGGAATATATTAATATCATTTTAATGGGTACTGTCGTAAATTTACTTGCTTTTTCTTTAAACCACTCAATAAGAGGAGACGGTGCTCCTGCAATATCTGCAGGAATAATGATAGTTGGATGTGTAACAAATATAATTTTAGATTATGTTTTAATATTTATAGTCGGAATGGGAATAAAGGGTGCGGCTATTGCAACAGTTACATCACAGGCCTTAACAGCTATTATTACAATTTATTATTATGTAAGTGGTAAATCGAATTTAAAGTTTGAAAAAAAGAGTTTAAGATTAGAATCACGCCTTGTAAAATCTATTTTCGCAATAGGTATGTCATCATTTGCGATGCAGCTTGCGGCTAGTTTAGTACAAGTTGTATCAAATCACGCTCTTAAGTCATATGGTGGAGATTTAGCTATAGGAGCCATGGCTACAGTTTCTTCTATTTCAATGTTCTTTTTAATGCCTGTCTTTGGAATAAATCAAGGTGCACAGCCAATAGTTGGTTTTAACTATGGTGCTAAAAAATACGATCGTGTAAGAAAGGCATTTTTAGGATCACTTGGTGCCGCAACTGTCATACTTACTCTAGGATTTTTCGCTGTTCAACTATTTCCATACTCAATTGTAGGAATATTTAATAAGGATCCTGAGCTTATGGCTATATCAGTAAATGGGTTAAGAGTATATCTGTTCATGTTGCCAATAATTGGGATATCAATTATCGGTGGAGTATTTATTCAATCAATTGGTAAGGCGAAAATGTCTATGATATTAAGTTTACTTAGACAGGTCATACTTTTAATACCTTTTATAATAATACTTCCAAGATTTATGGGATTAAAAGGGGTCTGGATGGCTCAACCTTTATCAGATTTAATTGCAGTAGTTTTAACTGGATTTGTGGTACTTAAGGAAATAAAACGTCAAAAACAATTGATGTTGGATCAAACAGTCTCCCTTGAAGATTAAAAAAATATTATATAATAAATTTCTTTTTTCAAAAAATTGTAAAAATTATGTATTTATGCTAAAATAAAATCACTTTAAGAAAAATGAAATTAGATGTTATGGAGTGATTAAATGAATTTTATGGACAAAGAAGTCTTGTTAAATGCAAGGGTTAGTATGAAGGTTGTAAAAACTCTTTCTAAAATAAATGAATATAAGGGTAGACAAATAGTATACAAAAAACAAAATAAAGATATATTAGAAAATCTAAGTGAGACATCTTTAGTTGAATGCGCTTTATCTACACATATAGGTAAGAGTACTAGAAAAAAGGAAATGGATATTGAAAAATTAGTAAATGGTGAGAAGATTCCTTCTACTGAAGATGAATGGAGCGTAGTAGAATACAGAGATTTAGTAAAAACTATAAATAGTGCTTACAATACGATGTATTTAAATTCACTATTAATAGCAGAGTTACATGGTTATCTGTACAAATATTCAAATCAACGAGGAGGATTCTTTAGAGATAATCTAAGTACTGAAGTTGAAAATCTATGCGATTCTTATCACAACTTTCTGGAGGATGATGAGGTAGATGTTCTAATTCTTATTGCTACCATAGTACTAGAGTTTATACTACTTAGACCTTTTAATAAAGGAAATATAAAAATGGCGAGAGTGCTTATGCTTCTTACTTTAAATAAGAATGGTTATGAAGTAGGAAGATATGTTAGTTTAGGTAAAGTATTCGATGAAAGTTCACTAGAATATTTTGAAAGAATAAAAAACTTAAGGTCGTGTCTTAGTAGGGGTGAGTACGATATAAATACATGGTTAGAATATTTTCTGGAAAGTATACTTATCGGTTATCAAAAGTTAAATGGCAGTTTAAAAATTACAGATATAAATAAAGTTACTAAAACACTTAGAATCGAAACTTACATTAATTCAACTCTTGGATACTTTACAAAACAAGATATAAAAGATCTATGCCCGGATATACCAGGCCCTACTATAAATAGAGTATTTAATAATCTAAGAAGAGATGATAAGATTGAAGTTATAGCTAGAGGTAGAAATGCGAAATGGAGAAAAAAATATTAGTATAAAAAGATAATATAATTAATTTATATATTATCAAGAAACTTATTAATCAAATAAAGTAATAGATTGATATCAAAATTATTATTAAATAAAATGTTACCTAAAAGTTAATTCAGCTTTTAGGTATTTTTTATATTTTATTGTACTTAGTGATTTTCTTTATTTATGGTTGTATAAAAGGATTTTCAATAGGAATACTAATATAAAGAGCAAAAGGAGGAAGATATATTGAAAAAAAAGCTACTTTATATTAGTGTGAATTCAAAACCTGAGAATCTATCTACTAGCAAAACAGTTGCTAGAAAATTTATTGATAGATTCTTAGAAAGAAATACAGACTTTATTCTAGAAGAGATAGATTTGTATAAAAATTATATACCTAAATTAGAATATCAATACTATGAAAAAAGAAATTCACTTATAAAAGAAGATGAACTAACAAATTTGAGTGAACAAGATAAAAGGGATATAAATAGGATCAATGAGTTATGCGATCAATTTGTTGAAGCAAGAGTTTATGTTATTGCTTCTCCAATGTGGAGCTTATCATTTCCATCACAGTTAAAAGCATATATTGATTGTATTGTCCAAGATGGGAAGACGATTACATTTGATCAAGATGAAAAACCTGACGGATTGTTGAATGATTTTGATAGAAGTTTAGTTTATGTACAATCATCTGGAGCTAAAATCCCTTGGATTATGAAACCTATTCTAAATAAAGGTTTGAATTATGTTGAAAGTATTATGAAGTTTATAGGTATTAAGAAGTTTGAGGAATTACTAGTAGATGGAACAGGGACAACAGAAGAAGAAAGACAAAGTACAATACAGACTGCCTACGATAAAATAGATGAAGTAATTGATGGCTTGAAATTCTAGAAAAAAATAAAAACTTATATATTATAGTTATAACTATTTAATATATAAGTTTATTTTTTTACACTATATATCTTTTAATTTATTAGAATCAAGTATTTCAACACTAGATCTAGATAATTTAATTAGCCCATTTATTTCGAATTTTTTTAGTGTCCTGCTTACAACTTCTCGAGCAGTTCCTAAATGATTTGCTATTTTATTATGCGTTAAATTTAAAATATCGGATTCATCTAAGTTTGACTGATCAATTAAGAAGTTTGCCACCCTAGATTCAAGACTTGAAAATAAGGCTTGATCAAAAGTCCACAAAATATCTGATAGCTTATTTTGACTCAATTCAAATAAATACTTTTGAATACTTATATTTGAATCCGAGATACTTTTTAATCCATTTCCATCTAGAATTATTACAGAAGAATCTTTTTCAGCTTCGATATTTATTTCGTAATTTAAATTTTTAAATATGCATGAAGCTGATAAAATACATATATCTCTGCTCAGGAGTCTAAACAGAGTTATTTCCTTTCCAGTAAAAGAGTGCATGAAACTTCTAAGTTGTCCATCCAATACTATTATCAATCCAGCACACATATTTGAATTATTCTGTATTAGCTCATAAGCCTTAAAATGTTGAAATGTGCTTATAGCGAGAATATTATTTTTATCTTCATCAGGTAGTGAACGATAAAAAGGGAGAACCTCATTTAAATATAATTCTATTTTATTGTAAAACATATTTACCTTCCTTAAACATAATTTTAGTTTTTAAATTTTATATAATTAATATGTGGTGACGTCATAAAAGTTATTAATAAAATTAATTATAATATATAAAGTTCATTAATCAAGTTATAAATATCTAATTTAAAGCGTTTGAAATTTAAAAAACCAACTTCAATTGAATAATAGGTCAAATTAAAGCTGGTTTTGTATTATTTTGGTGTTTTAATCTATATATTACAGTATCCAATATATTTGTAGTCAGTAGGGATACTATATTTTTTATCTGTTTTTTCTAATGTCCAACTAGTATCAAATAGAGTTGTTCTTACAATTAGCTCAAAGAAAAGCATTACAATACCGGCGTCTATTTTTGATTCATAAGTATTAGTATACTCATCATTTCTTACAGCAAGTATGACTTTGCCACCGTCTACTATAAATCTCCAAGGTTGCCTATTTAAAGTGGATGGGGCCATTCTAGCGTAATTAAATGCATCAAGTAAAGCTCTTTCAGCAAGTGTTTCAGCATCTATATTTTTGCCCCATTCATCTATGTAAACAATTTCCTCAACACCTAATCTTGTAGAAGTATCATTGTCAATTATTTCCATATCAGATAATGAATAACTTTCTCCAGTTTTAGTTTGGTTAACTACCTTTTTCTTGCTATTTACAGATTCGTAACCTAATGCTATTATTGCTACAATCTCTTTGTCAGAATCTATTTCTAATTTACTAAGTATTTTGTAACTGTCTTCAAAAGTTATCCAACAAGAATCTATATCTAATTCTGTTGCTTTTAAAACAATGCTTTCTCCAATGTACCCAGCATTCTCTATATAGTTGTCAGCAACTTCAGAAAGAATAAATATGTAGTTTGGTGCTCCTATCATATTTCCTTTATAACCAGCGATGTCTTGGAGCTTTTCAGATACTTTATCCCTAACATTGTCAAATAGCTTTACCTCAACACCAATATTAGAAACTAGTTTTTTACAAGAAGTTGAAAACGTTTCTAATTCAACCAGAAGTTCTTCTCTGATTGGAGTACCTTTAAAATCTCTTACTGATTTACGATTTGATATAAGTGCTTTGTAATCCATTATATTAAACCTCCTAATGCTAATTTAGCATAAATATATTATTAAATTTTTAGTTCTCATATAGATAATATCATTATGAATTCTATATAGTCAATAAATATAGTATAAGGCATAATGAAACTTTAAAATTTTATATTATAGTAATTAAGCTTTAATTTTTGGATAACAAAAACCTATATTGAATATTACTAATATAGGCAAAATTTTTAACAATCTAAAAATACAAGATAATATAGTTATCTACAATAACAAGGACCAATAATATGTTTTTCTTTAATTGTGTAAAGCTTTAAATCATGTACAACTATTATATCTTCTAAGTTATCTGAAATACTAATAATTCTTAAACATTTGTTTCTGATTTCAGATGGTAATTCAGGATCATCAGTTAAATTTACATAATCATCATATCTATACATAAAATCATCCCTTTACATTTAATTAATTATATTATACTATATTTAAGGAAATTTTATTTAACTTTAATTAAAGCTTTTACAATTAAACAGTTTTTTATACAAGATTTCTTATTTTATTTATATATGTATAGTTTATTAAGAAAAATTTATTTTTATTTTATAAATAAGCAAGATTAAAAAGGTTTTTAAGATTAAAAAATGAAACAATTATTATGAATTATGTGTATATGGAAAATGGTTAAAAAATTTTCAATGCGAATTTTTAAAGTAAAATCTTCTTAATATATGTATCTATTTGTAATATTTTATTTAAAAAAGAAGTTATTGAGTGAAAAATTCTGTGTTAAATATTAATTTTAAAAGTTTGTAAAATTTTTAAAATATATTTGAATTTTTAGAAATTTATATTATACTTATTAAAGTATATAAAATATTTGTATCAGTAAAATTGAAAATTGGAGGGAATTATTATGAGTAATGAACTAAAAAAGACGCTTGGACTGTCTGCAGCAATGTCTACAGTTATCGGATCTGTAATCGGTTCTGGAGTGTTCTTTAAACCTCAAGCTGTTTATGAAATGACAGGCGGAGAACCTGGTCTTGGAATGATAGCTTGGTTATTAGCCGGAATTATGACCATAGCAGCTGGGTTAACAGTAGCAGAAGTAGCAGTTTTAATACCTAAAACTGGTGGAATGATGGTTTATATTAAAGAAATTTATGGAGAAAAATTAGGATTTTTAGCAGGGTGGATGCAAATAGTGTTATTTTTCCCAGGTTTATCAGCGGCACTTGCAGTTATATTCGCACAACAGCTAACAGATATGACAGGAACTCCGCAATTTCAATTACCTATAGCAATTGGTTTAATAATGTTAGTAGCATTTTTAAACACAATGGGATCTAAAACTGGCGGTACGATACAAACGGTTTCTACAGTTTGTAAATTAATACCTCTAATAGTAATAATGGTCTTTGGTTTCGTAAAAGGTGGTGGAGGAAATCCAGTATTTTCGCCGCTTGTAGGAGAAGGCGTAGGACTAGGAAGTGTAATAGGTCAAGTTCTTATAGCTATACTATTCGCATATGATGGCTGGCTTAATGTTGGTGCAATAGCTGGAGAAATGAAAAATCCAGGAAAAGATTTACCTAAAGCTATAATAGGTGGTCTTACAATATGTACTGCAGTATACTTCATTATAAACTTAGCTTACTTATGGGTTTTACCAGCTAGTCAATTAGCAGTTGAAACATCACCAGCTTCAGCTGTTGCAAGAGCAGTATTTGGTGATGTTGGTGGTACAATAATATCTATTGGTATACTTATATCAGTGTTTGGTACTTTAAATGGCTACCTTTTAACAGGACCAAGAGTTGTATATAAATTAGCAGAGGATAAAACTCTTCCATTCTCTGATAAATTAGCTAAATTAAACAGTGCACAAGTTCCAGCAAACGCTATTATATTTGTGGCAACACTTTCAGGAATCTACGCTTTAACTAATCAATTTAACCTGTTAACTGACTTAGCTGTATTCTCAAGTTGGTTATTCTATGTTCTTACTTTTATAGGGGTAATTATGCTTAGAAAGCGTATGCCAGATGCTCCAAGAAGTTATAAAGTTCCACTATATCCAATAGTGCCTTTAATAGCTATAATAAGTGGGTCATTTGTTTTAATAAACTTACTGTTGTTCTCTGGTGGAGGTCCTAGACTTAGAGCAGTTGTTAGTTTACTTATAACAGGATTAGGTTTACCAGTATATTATCTAGTTTTAAAAAGTAAACAAAAAGAAGTTAAGTAAACAAAATTAAGAATAAAATATCTTATATAGAAAAGTCCTAGTTTAACTAGGGCTTTCTTTTTGTTATAATGTATTTATACAAAAATATATAAGATTTGATATTTATTTTAAAAAAATAAAACTTTTTGTTGAAATAGAACGTCTATATATTAGGGCGTTTTTTAATATGCGGGGGTATATCAACGTAAATAGCAAAATTTGGAGGAATTGCAATGAGGAAAAAGAATATATACACTAGAAAGAAACAAAAGAGAATTAACACTAAGAAAGTTACTGTAGTAATAGGAGGAGTGATTGTAGTTGTAGCAGCTGTATTCGGTATTATAAAATTCAAAGGTAATACTAGCGAAGAAGAGTCGGTTAGAGATTCTAAACTTGCAAACAGTACTATAACAAGTATAGTTAGCAACGCATCAGAAGAAATTAATAAGGGCCCAACAAGGAGTGCTGGTAAGGTAGCTTACATAACTATAGATGATGGACCATCAAAATTTACAGATCAGCTTATTAAAGTTTTGGACAAGCATAATGCAAAGGGTACATTCTTTATGATCGACGGAAATATGAAGGCATATCCAGAGCAGGTGAAAAATATAGTTAATAGTGGGAATACTGGAGGATTCCACAGTGTTACTCACGATATTCATAAATTATATACAACGCCAACATCTGCAAAAGAAGAATTTGATCAATGTGCTAAAACTTTCTATGATATAACAGGTAAACGTTCAAAGGTAATAAGAATACCTTATGGTAGTAAACCTTATACACCACAGGCTTCTTATGATGCTATGGTTTCATCTGGATATAAAATTTGGGACTGGGATTTAGACACTATGGACTGGAAAGCAAACTCTACTCAGATAGTAGACAGTGTAAAAAATCACAATCCATCAAATGATAAATTAATCATCCTTATACATGAGAAACAACAGAGCTTGGATGCATTAGATCCAATGCTTACTTATTTGGCTAATGAAGGTTATGAGTTTCAACCTATAGAACAAAACCAAACTCCACATAATTATTGGCTTAATAACTTAAAATAAAGTGATTATATACGAATTAATTAATAAGAATTGACGAGGTGCATAATATTGAAAAAAATATTCTACTTAGGGATAATAGGTCTGATATCTATTTCACTTACAGCTTGTAGTGGAAAAAGTATAGCGACTGTAAATGATGTTGATATAACAAAGGAACAATATAAAAAGACTACGACAATACTGTCTGTAACAAATGACTATTTAAATGGAAAAACTTTCGATGATATGAACAAGTCTTTAGATAAAAAGGGTAAAAAAGATTTGGAAAATATGTTATTATCGTTTATGATAGATAATGAACTTTTATATCAAAAGGCTAAGGATAAAGGATTTTCTCCAAGCGAAGCTGAAATTAATTCTAAATACGAAGAATTAAGTGAGGAGATAACATCAAACCCAAGCTATAAGAAAGAATTGGATAAAGCAGGTGTTGATAAAGATTACTTATTAAAAGAAATATCTAGAGATTTAACGATTGAAAAATACAGAAAAGATTTTGTAGACAAGTTGAACATAAGTGAACAAGAAATTCAAGACTACTATAAAAACAATAAAAATGAATTTAGTATTCCTGAAGTCGATGCTTCACATATATTGATATCGACTTTAGACAAAGAGAAGAAGCCAGTAAACGATGCTGAAAATAAAACATTAAAAGAAAAGGCTGATAAGGTATTTACTGAATTAGAAAATGGTGCAGACTTTGAAGAGTTAGCAAAAAGGTACTCTGATGATAAAGCTACTGGTAAAAACGGTGGTGGTCTTGGTTATTTTACTAAAGATAGTAAAAATGCCGAGTTTACAAAACATGTTTTTAATCTAGAAAAAGGAAAAACTTCTAATGTATTTGAAACAAGCTATGGATACCATATTGTGAGAGTTAACGATAAGAAAAACAAACAGTTAAGTTTCGAAGACAGTAGAAGTATGATTAGAAATAAAATTATAGATGAAAAATTCCTAATTCATCTAAATTCATTGGAAAAAAATGCTGATATAAAAAAATAGTTAAAAATTAAATCTCAGAAAATCGTCCTAGCCTGTAATCGAGAGGGGATTTACAGGATGTCTAAGAGTGATAATAGAAAAAAAGCTGAGTCTTATATAATAGAAAATAAGAATTCGTTTTATAGAATTGCATATAGTTACACAAAAAATGAAGAAGATGCACTTGATGTAGTACAGGATTCAATATATAAAGCTCTTTGTTCAATTGACACTATTCAAGATATAAACTGTATAAAAACATGGTTTTATAAAATACTTATTAGGACTAGTATCGATAATATTAGGAAGAATGCTCGCTATACAAATTTAATTTCAACAGAACTATCTGTTGATCAAGATAGAGTATACGATAAATATTCAGATATCGATTTGATAAAAGCCTTGGAAGAGCTTCCTATTGAATATAAATCTATACTGCTATTAAGATTTTTTGAAGATTTAAAAATTGATGAGGTAGCTGAAATATTGGATGAAAATATAAATACAGTAAAAACTAGACTTTATACAGCACTTAAAAAATTAAAATTTAAAGTTGAAAAGTAGGCGTTTAAATGGATAAAAAAGAGGCCTTAGAAAAATTAAAAATAGAATATAAAAACATGATTATACCAAGTAAATTGGACAATTTAATTAATGAAAAAACAATTGATTGTATTTCCAATTTTATCTTAAGCAATATGGATTGTGAAAAATTCGGTAACACAAATAATAATACGTATTAAGTATTGGTATAATAAGTATTATCAACTTAGAATTAATGCAGAGGTAAGCGCCTCTGTATTATTTTTTGATGTTAATATCAATAGAATATAAAATAAATAAAGTAGTAAAATAAAAGTATTCAATATGTTAAAATTAAATAAATATATAAAATATCTCAAACACATTAAATATAAGAACATTATTAGTTAAGAGATTTAAGGGAGAGGTTTATGTTTACTATTTATAATAAATTAAGAGAATTAGTAAATAGATCTAACTACAGTGAACTAAGTTCTAGAACTGCAGAGCTATCATTCTTTATTTTATTGTCTATTTTTCCGTTTTTATTATGCTTTATAAGTGGAGTAGCATATATTCCAGAATTTCATATGAATAAATATTCTGGGTTATTTGCTAGTATAATGCCCGCAAGTGTTTTCAATGTTTTATCATCTATAATCGTGTCAGCAATAAATAATAGAAATTTAAGATTTCTATTCATGAGTTTTATTTTAACAATGTGGACTACGTCTAGAGCTGTTAAGGCATTAATAAAAGGCATGAATAAGTCGTATCGTGTTAGGGAGACGAGATCCTTTTTAAAAATAATGTTTATATCTTTCTTTTTTACATTTATATTATTAATGTTAATATTTGTATCTATTATATTTTTAGTTTATGGTGAGAAAATAGGGCTATTTCTATTTACTTTTGTAGGTCTTGATGCTGTATTTTTGAATCTCTGGAATATTCTTAGGTACAGTGTAACAATTATTACGATCATAGTTGCATTTACAATTCTTTACAAGTATACACCAAATAAAAAGATAAACTTTAGGGAGGTTGTTCCGGGTTCAGTTTTTGCTACATTTTCGTGGTTCATTGTATCGTATTTGTATTCTTATTATACAAACCATTGGGCAAATTATGAAGTAATCTATGGTAGTATAGCTGAAATAATAGTTCTCATTACTTGGATTTATTTTAGTAGTTGGGTTATTACTTTAGGATATGAATTGAACATCAGACTTTACTATAGGAGAAATTCTATACTTACAAATAGGAACAGAGAAGATAAATAATTA
This sequence comes from Metaclostridioides mangenotii, assembly GCF_018917235.1. Lineage (GTDB taxonomy): Bacteria > Bacillota > Clostridia > Peptostreptococcales > Peptostreptococcaceae > Metaclostridioides. Next base: position 209,521 of record NZ_JAHLOF010000001.1, on the reverse strand, counting down.
TAGATAATATAATTAAATATTGATAAATAATAAAAAAAGTGATACAGATGCTATTTGCATCATTATCACTTTTTTTATTTACATATATATAGTGTATACTATATATATGTAAAATAAGTAATAGAGTGTAAAAATAGATGAATTTAATGATAAAAAGCGCATAATTTGTAAAAATATGTTATAAATTATGTTATAATTAAAATAATATATATTGATATATATTATATTCACATTAATCTAAATAAAGGAGAATCAATAATATGGGGAATTTTGAAGGATTCTTAGATTATTTAAAAAAAATGCCAATACCTGCAATATTCTGTTATAAAGAACTGATTGAAAATAGAGAGATTTTTAAAATTAAGTGTGTTAACTATAGTTTGCTAAATATTATCGAAAATAATATAATTAATGAAGATGTTGATTTTTCAGAATTATTTAATTTAAATAAACAACCACTAAATATTAGTACAAAAAATTCATCTAAAGGTAATAAAGTCTATAGATATATATCTGAGTTAGGAAAGTGGTTTTGTATAGAAAAACAAGAATTTAGTGAATCCGAAACAATATTTTATTTAACAGAAATTACTTTTAATTGCGAGCTATTAAAGGATGGTTTTGAAAGTAGTGATGATTTTTATTATTTTATATCGGATAATATAGAAAAATTTTTAGAATATATTAATACTATAGATAAAAATGCAGATAGATATAAAGATACAATGGAGTTATTTTTAACATTTATAAATGAAATGGATATGTTAAGAGAAGATTTAGAGGAAGGTATGTATTTAAATAAGATGAGTGATTTTACAAATATAGTTCACGAACTTATAACACCAATAAATATGATATATTCATCTCTACAAGTTATTGAAAAAACTGGCGAAAACTTTTTAGATGATAATCAAGCAATAAGAAGAAATGTGAATATAATGAAGTTAAATGCTATTAGAGTAATTAAACTTGTTGACAATATAATTGATTTTACAAAGCTTAGAACAGGATATAATGATTTTAATCCTGAGACTAATGATATAGTAAAATTTATTGAGATTACTTGTCTATCTGTTGTTGAGTTTGCTTCTGAAAAAAATATAGAATTAATATTTGAATCAGATATAGGCGAGTTATTTATAAGTTTTGATAAAGATAAGATGGAGAGAATTTTAATCAATTTATTGAGTAATTCGATTAAATACAATAAAGAGATTAATGGTATTATAAAAATACGTTTATCTGCACAAAATGGTTATTTTCATATTGCAGTTGAGGACAATGGTATAGGAATTCCTAAAGAAAAAATAGATAAAATATTTGATAGATTTGAGAAAGTTAATATCGGCGGTTTGTGTAAGCCTAGGGGAAGTGGAATAGGACTTTCACTAGTCAAATCAATGGTAAATATGCATGGCGGTAAAATTTGTTTGAAGAGTAAGGTCGATGTTGGTACTGAATTTATAGTATCACTTCCTATCTCATAATTATTTAATAAAGCAAAATTGCTAAAAGATCTTTTCTAAAATTTAAATCAGAAAGGGTTAAAAGTAATAAAGCCAGGAGATTAACTTCCTGGCTTTATTGTATTTTTATTAACTTACTTTTAAATCTATTTCTAAATTTTTTCCGTGATAATAAATCAGATCTATTATCTTACTGCTTATAGTTACAGCGATTACTGAATAAAATACGCTAAAAGCTGATAAATATAAAAGAGACAATAAAAGTATAGAAATATCTGCAATAAGATATATTTTTCCTAGTCCAAAAGATGTAGTCTTAGAAATTACTAATGCAAGTGCATCGTCTCCTCCAGCAGCACATCCTGCTTTTACAATTAGTCCTACTCCTATACCAACTGTAGTACCAGCAAATATAGTGGATAGTAGCATACTGTCAAATTTAGGTACAATAGGACCAATAATTTCAAAACAGTAATATAGAACAGAGAAACTTACAGATGCTATTATAGAGTAAATAAAGAACTTCTTACCAAAGAATTTGTATCCTACTAATAACAGAGCAATATCAATTACCACATTTGCAATTGAAGGATCTATGTCAAATAAATTTTTTAACAGTAGTAAAAGTCCTAACACTCCACCTTCCGTAATATTGTTTAAATAATAAAAATTGTAAACTCCAAATGCTAGTATGGAAGAACCTATAAATATCAATAGTATCCTTTCCATGTTCGTCCGGCTTATCATAAAAAACCTTCCCTTCTTTAATTTATATATATTATATGCTATAAAAAAAGTTTTGTATATGCGATTTTTGAAAACTAAATATTATACAGGTTTTTTAAAAATAAATCAATACTTTTATAGAAAAAAATTAGGTGAAAATTAAAATATTTATAATACAGTATTTTCAATACTTATAGCATTTAAAAAAGAAAAAAGTTTTTATTAGTTGATTCAAGGTTTAGTATAAATAACCATAAAGTTTATATTAATTTTTTATTTGTTTACTTATACTAAGTATTTATAAATTATTTATAGAAATTTTAAAAAAAAATGTGACTGATTTTTCTAAAAAATTAAATATTTAAAAAAGGGGTTGAATTATCAATATGATAATACTATAATATATTTATAATTATCATTTTGATAGTAAAGTTAATATTTAGGAGGAAGTATTATGATATACGAAAATATTTTAGATTTAATTGGAAATACGCCTATGTTTAGACTTAATAATTTGGAGATGAATGACAAATTAACTGATATATACGTAAAAATAGAAAAGTCAAATCCAGCAGGTAGTGTTAAAGATAGAGCAGTATTAGGAATGATAGAGGGACTAGAAAAAAGAGGAGAGTTAAATAAAAGTGATGTTCTTGTAGAGGCAACTAGTGGAAATACCGGGATTGCTCTCTCAATGGTAGGAAGAGTAAAAGGATATGAAGTAGTAATAGTAATGCCAGAGACAATGAGTATAGAAAGAAGAAGCCTAATGAAAGCATATGGAGCTAGATTAATATTAACTGATGGTAAAGAAGGGATGGCAGGAGCTTTAAATAAAGCTCAGGAACTTTTAAATAATAATCCTAATTACAAATCGCTAAAGCAGTTTGAAAATGAAGATAATCCTGATATTCATTACAGAACTACTGCAGTAGAAATATATAATGATTTAGAGGATATAGATATATTTATTACAGGGGTTGGAACTTCAGGAACTTTAACAGGTGTTGCAAGGTATTTAAAAGAAAGAAAGCCGGATGTTAAAATTGTTGCTATAGAGCCTACTAAGTCTCCCGCAATTTCAGAAGGAAAGTCTGGTCCTCATAAGATACAAGGAATAGGAGCTAACTTTATTCCAGCGAACTACGACAAAACTTTAGTAGATGAAGTTATAACAGTTGATGATGATGATGCTTTTGAAATGGTAAGAATTTTGGCTGAAAAAGAAGGGCTTTTGGTTGGGGTTTCTGCTGGAGCCAATGTTTTTGGAGCTTTAGAGATTGCAAAAAAATACCCAGGAAAAAAGATAGTTACGATAGCGCCAGATGGAATAGATAAATATATGTCTATGGGAATATTTGATTAATTATTTTTAGTTTAAGGGAGTTGGGTTATTTGTTTAGAAGGATAAACAAAGATTTAGAATATATTATGGAAAATGATCCGGCGTCAAAATCAAAGATTGAAGTATTTTTACTATATCCTTCAGTACACGCTATGATCATGCATAGAGGATCACATTTTTTATACAAAAAGAAGAGATTTTTTTTAGCAAGGCTTTTATCCCAATTATCTAGATTCTTTACGGGAATAGAAATACATCCAGGTGCCCAAATAGGTGAAAGTATATTTATAGACCATGGAATGGGTGTCGTTATAGGGGAGACTGCTATAGTAGGAAACCGAGTAACGATATTTCACGGGAGTACTTTGGGAGGGACTGGTAAAGATACTGGAAAAAGGCATCCTACTGTAGGGGACAATGTACTAATTGGAGCTGGTGCCAAGGTTTTAGGACCTATAAATATAGGTTCGAACTCTAAAGTTGGAGCAAATGCTGTAGTACTCAAAGATGTTCCTGACGGGGTTACAGTAGTTGGTATACCTGCAAAAATAGCAAATAAACAAAATATTGAAAAAGATAAAATAATTTAAAAAATAATAAAGTAAATATTAAAGCTATTGTGAAAATTAAGACTAGTTTTTGCAATAGCTTATAGCATTTTGTTAAATTCCCTTAACATTTCTTAACGTAGGCTTTACTTGACCGTGATAAAAAAGAAGATTATTATATTAGAAAATAAAGAAAAGGTTTCTACAGTGAGAACAAGCATTGTAATTATCAAATAATGGAAACGTTTCCATAGCTTTTCTTTAACTATAGAACTCTTTATTTTTACTTGAATGATTTATATTGGGAGGGGAATTTACTATGGAGTCTGAACAACTGGAAAGAGGTTTGAAGAACCGACATGTGCAGTTAATAGCAATTGGAGGTGCCATAGGAACAGGGCTATTCTTAGGATCTGGTAAGTCGATACACTTAGCAGGGCCATCGATCCTGTTAGCGTACTTAATTACTGGTGGTATTTGTTTCTTAATTATGAGAGCTTTGGGAGAGTTACTTATTTCAAACTTAAATTACCATTCGTTTGTAGATTTCGTTGGGGATTATTTAGGTGATGCTTTTGCATTCGTTACTGGATGGACTTATTGGTTCTGTTGGGTATGTATAGCAATGGCTGACTTAACCGCAGTAGGAATGTACATTCAGTTTTGGTTCCCAAGCGTACAACAGTGGGTACCAGGTTTAATTTGTTTAGTGATATTAATAATTATGAACTTAGCTACAGTTAAACTATTTGGTGAAATGGAGTTCTGGTTTGCTCTGATAAAAATTATAGCTATATTAGCATTAATAATTGTCGGAATAGTCTTAATTTTCAAAGGGGTAGAGGCCGATGGAACGAAAGCAAGCTTCTCAAACTTGTGGAATCATGGATTCTTTGCAAATGGAATAAATGGATTTATTCTATCATTCCAAATGGTAGTATTCGCATTCGTTGGAATAGAGCTTGTTGGTCTTACAGCTGGTGAAACAGAAAATCCAGAAAAAGTTATACCAAGTGCTATAAATAATATACCTATACGTATACTTATATTCTATATTGGAGCTTTAGCAGTTATAATGAGTATTTACCCATGGAATCAGGTTGATCCAACTGCAAGTCCATTTGTTAAGGTATTTTCAGTAATTGGGATAACGGGAGCTGCAAGCATTGTAAACTTTGTAGTTTTAACTTCAGCAGCATCAGCTTGTAATAGTGGGGTATTTAGTACAAGCCGTATGGTATTCTCACTAGCTAAAGAGGGAGATGCACCTAAATCTTTCAGAAAATTAACAAAACACAAAGTGCCAGCGAACGCAATATTCTTCTCTGCTTTAGTTGTTGCAGTATCTGTTGTACTTAATTACACAATACCAAGTGCAGCAACTGTATTTACAATTATTACTAGTGTTTCAACAGTTTGCTTTATCTATATCTGGGGGATAACTATAATTTGTCACTTAAAATATAGAAAAACTAGACCTGAGTTAGCAGCTAAGAATAAATTTAAAATGCCTCTTTATCCAGTGTCAAATTATATAATATTGGCGTTCTTAGCATTCGTTTTAGTAGTTCTTGCATTGGCAGATGATACTAGATTTGCTTTATTTGTAACACCAGTTTGGTTTATAGCACTTGCAATAATTTATAAAATCAAAAAATCTAAAGAAGCTAAGCAATCAGCAAATTAAATATAAAATACTACGCTCAATAAATTGTTGTAAGCATAGAAAATTTATTGATGTTAAGATAAAATAATATTTATACAACAGCATTTATTAGGTGGTGATTAATTGTTTTATACTTATATCATTGGATGTAAGGATGGTAGTCTCTATACTGGATATACGACTGATATAAAAAGAAGGATAGAGGAGCATAAAAAAGGTATTAATTCAAAATATACAAGAGCGAGAGGCTTTTCTGAACTAAAGGCATTGTTTCTAACTTCTAGCAAAAGTATGGCAATGAAACTTGAATATTCTATAAAGAAACTTGATAGAAATAAGAAGCTACTTGTGATTGATGATCCGAAGATATTAGAAAAGTATTTAGATAGTACCTTAGAATATACAATTTGTGATTTAAGTGATATATAGCATAAAATTGATTGTATATCAGCTTGACATAAATAAACAGTGTATTATAATTATATTTAGATATAATTAAATAGAAAAAGCTAGGGGCGCAATTTTGCTGAGAGGATATTCCGACCCTTTTGACCTGATCTGGGTAATTCCAGCGTAGGCAAGCTATACTTAGATTTTGATATTAGAAATAATTATTTATAATTTAAAAGCTATGCCCGATTGGGTGTAGCTTTTTTTATGTATATTATTAAGTATTATCTTAGGAGGTATAGATATGAAAAAATATAGAGTACCAACATTAACAATAGCTACATCAGATTCATCTGGTGGAGCTGGAATACAAGCAGATTTAAAAGCATTCAGTGCACTAGGAACTTATGGTATGAGTGTAATAGTTGCTATAACTGCTCAAAATACAGAAGGTGTATACGGTATTGAAGCGCTTAGTACAGATATAATTGAAAAACAGATAGATGCAGTGTTTACAGATATATTTCCCAAAGCAGTGAAAATTGGTATGGTGTACAACAGTGAAATTATTCAAAAGGTAACAGAGGGGTTAGTAAAATATAAGCCAGAATATGTTGTGCTTGATCCAGTTATGATTTCAAAGAGTAATTGTCCTCTTTTAAAACCAGATGCTGTAGAAAATTTAATAAAAAAACTAATACCGCTTTCTTATATTTTGACACCGAATGTGCCAGAGGCAGAAGAGATAACTGGAATAAAAATAGAAACTATAGATGACATGAAAAAAGCAGGAGAAATGATATTAAAAATGGGTGCTAAGAATGTCCTTATAAAAGGCGGACACTTAGATGGAGATGCTGTCGATGTGCTTATGGGAGAAAATTTACTTGAAATATACTCAGGTAAGAGATTCGATAGAAAAAATACACATGGGACAGGTTGTACGCTTTCTTCTTCAATAGCATCGCATCTTGCCTTAGGATATGATATCAAAGAAGCAGTGAGATTAAGTAAAATTTACATATCTGAAGCAATTGAACATAGTTTTGATATAGGTAAAGGAGTAGGACCGGTGCATCATTTCTATAAGTTTGAGTAGTTTTGGATTTAAAGGAATTTCAAATTTATAAATAATATTAGTTATAATGAAGATAAATGTGATTGGGAGGGGATTTTATGAAAGCGTTATTTAATTTAGTTGATGAAGTTAGGCTAGCTAAACCTCTAGTTGTGCAATATACCAATAGAGTCACTATCAACGACTGCGCAAATGTAACTTTAGCTGTGGGTGCAAGTCCTATTATGAGTGCATCAGTTGAAGAAGTAGACGACATGGTAAGTTCAGCAAGTTCTGTAGTTATAAATATCGGGGATATGGAATCAAGCGATCTATTTATTAAAGCAGCTAAAACTGCAAATAAGTACCAGATACCAATAGTATTAGATCCTGTTGCAGCTTTTGCATCTAAAAAAAGAAGGGAATTAATTGAAATACTATTAAAAGAGGTTAATTTTACAGTTATTAAAGGCAATATATCTGAAATGAAGTTTTTGGCTGGGTTCGAATTTAATGGTAGAGGTGTAGATTGTTTTGATGAAGACGATCCAACTGAAGTTGCTATAACGTTGGCAAAGAGATATAATTGCATAGCCGCTGCAACAGGGAAAATAGATGCCATAAGCGATGGTAAAAAAACCTACAAAATTTTAAATGGGGATGAAAACTTACAGAGTATAACAGGTACAGGTTGTATGTGTACAAGCTTAGTCGGATCATTTTTAGGAGCTACAGATAATGCGTTAGAAGCATCTACTATGGGGATTTTGTCTATGTCACTTAGTGGTGAACTTGCAGGTGCAAATAAGCCTAATATAGGAACATTCAGAGTTAAACTAATGGACAATTTAAATAGTTTAAGTGTAGATAAATTAAAGTCATTTGCTAAGATTGAGCTTGTATAAAGCAAATCATAATACGGAGGTTATATTTGATGGTTGATAGAGAAAAGTTAAAACAAGAACTTAAACTGTATTTAATTACCGATTACGATATGATAAAAGAGAGAAATTTTTATAAATGTATCGAAGATGCTTTAAAAGGTGGGGTAACAATATTGCAACACAGGGAAAAAAATGCATCTGGAAAAGATTTTTTAGATAGAGCGTTGAAACTTAGAGAACTAACTAGAAAATATGGCGTAAAGCTTATTATTAATGATAGAGTGGATATAGCTCTTTTGTGTGATGCTGATGGAGTTCATGTAGGTCAAAGTGACATTGACGCTAAAAGTGTTAGAAAGTTAATTGGAGATGAAAAGATATTAGGTGTATCTGCTAAAACTACAGAAGAAGCAAAAAGGGCCTTAAGTGATGATGCAGATTATATTGGAATTGGATCAATGTTTGCTACAGATACGAAAAAGGATGCAGAGTCATCTACATTTGATATTGTAGATGAAATTCGAGACAATGTAGATATCCCCTTTGTTCTTATTGGAGGAATAAATTTAGATAATGTGGAACAACTGTTTCCATTGAAGAGCAGTGGATATTCAGTGATATCCTCAATTCTTAAAGCAGATGATATTTATAGCCAAACTCAAAAATGGATATCTAGGTTAAGTTAAGCATATAATTATATAACTAAAAGTGACTTATGTCACTTTTTTTTATTACCTTTTATGATGGAAATTTTTTGATGTAATTGGTATTATTAGTAATAGAGATGTAGAGGGGATGTGATATATATGATAAAAGTAAATAATCTTAGTAAAATGTTTACAAAAGAAGTAAAAGACAATAACAACAAAAAAAAAGGATTTAGAACTAAAAAAGAGGAGTTTTTAGCAGTTAATAATGTAAGCTTTGAAGCAAATAAAGGTGAAATAGTAGGAATACTGGGTCCAAATGGTGCAGGTAAGACTACTCTTTTAAGGATGCTTGGTGGAATTCTTACACCAACATCAGGAGATATAACAGTTAGGGGGCACAATTATTCAATAGATAAGAATACAGCTAAAAAAGAAATAGGATATTTATCTGGTAATACAAAACTTTATGGAAGACTATCTCCAAGGGAGTTATTAAAAATCTTTGGAAATTTATACGAGATGGATAAACATGAAATAGATAGAAATATAGATGAAATAATAAGTGTAATGGATATGGATGAATTTATTGATAATAGAATAGAAAATCTATCTACTGGTCAAACTCAACGTACATCTATAGCTCGCTGTTTGATTCACTCGCCACAAGTATACATATTTGATGAACCTACTCTAGGATTAGATGTATTAAGCAGTTCATCAATCATTGAGTTTATGAAAATGGAAAAGCAGAGGGGAAAAACAGTTTTATACTCAACACACTATATGGAAGAAGCAGAGACTCTATGTGATAAAATTATAATGATTCACCAGGGTAGAATAATAGCTCAAGGTACTTCAGAAGAGTTAAAGAAAAAGACTACTAAAAATAATTTGAGAGATGTATTTATTGAGCTTGTTAAGATAAGAGGTGAGTTTTATGAGGTTTAATATAGTAAAGCAAGTGTTCAAAAAAGAAATAATAGATATACTGAGAGATAAAAAAACGCTGTTTATGATGGTAGTCCTTCCTATAATTTTATATCCTCTTATTATGGTAGGGACGTCACAGATAATGATGATGTCTATGAAAGATTTAAATAATCAGGAAATAAATATCGCTTTTAGTTCTAATCCAGAAAAAGAGCTTATTGATGTATTAAATAATCCAAAGCCAAAACCTATAAATAACAACGGTGAAAAACCACCAAAGATAAATATTGTTAAAACAGATGACTATAAAAGAGCTATTTCAGAAGGAAAGTTGGATGCGTATATAGCCATTCAAAATAAAGAAGGTGAAAAAGAGTATAGTGTCTACATAGATTCATCTGCTAATAAAGCTTCTGTAGTATCTAGTAGAATTGAAGATACTTTAAACGAATATAAAGATAACTTAGTAAATAAAAACATAGAAAAGAGCGGATTAAGTCCCTACAAAGTGCTTAACCCTATAACATATAAGGAAATTGATGTGGCTAGTAGTGAGGAAGTAGCAGGGAATCTTTTAGGAAGAATACTTCCATTTATACTAGTTATAGGAATACTTATGGGAGCTATTTACCCAGCTATAGATGTAATGGCGGGGGAAAAAGAGAGAGGTACTCTAGAGACATTGTTTACACTACCAATATCAAATTTAGAATTGGTAATTGGAAAGTATTTATCGGTATCTTTGGTTGCAGTACTTTCAGCTGCATTTAATATATTGTCAATGGGACTTACAATGGCTCTGTTAATTAACAGTTCAGGTGATCTTGGAGATATAGGGATATCATTTTCAAGCTTTAGCAGTTTAACAATGCCAATACTTATTACACTAATATGTATATGTATATTTGCTATGGTGATATCAGCAGTCAGTATGTGTGTGTGTTCTCTTGCTAAAAGCTTTAAGGAGGCGCAAAACTATATTACTCCACTTATGCTCATAGTTATGTTACCTTCGTATGTTTCAATGATTCCTAATATGGAGTTAAATGGAGCCAACGCTATGATTCCAGTAGTAAATATTTCTTTGCTTATAAAGAGTGTACTATCATTTGATAGCAACTTTACTCTTATTGGTTTAGTACTTTTATCAAATATTATATTTGTAATAATATCTCTATTAGTGCTTTCAAAGTTGTTTAATTCTGAAGAAATATTGTTTGGAGATGGTAGAGGATTTTCTTTTTTAGAGAAGCGATCTAACATTAAAAAGGGTACAATGCCTAAGCCAAGTGATGGGTTTGCAGCGTATGTAGTTGCTTTAGTCTTATTAATATATGTAGGAAGTTACGTACAGATGAAATACGGTATGTATGGGATTATCATGACTCAAGCAATGTTTTTACTTATTGTATTTGCATTTGCTTTCTATATAAAAGCTAACCCAATCGAGGTTTTTAGCTTAAGAAAACCAAAAATATTAGCTGTAATAAGGTCTCTAATTCTATATATACTTGGATTTATGGTTGTAATATTTATTACAAATTTAATTTTGAAGTTACTACCAGAAAATATGGAAGTTGTCGAAGCTTTGAATGATGCACTATATATAAAAGATAATATTTTATTAAATATAATAATTATTGCGGGAACTCCAGCTATATGTGAGGAGTTACTATTTAGAGGATTTATATATTCCTCTCTTAAAAACATTCAAACTAATAATAAAAATAGCAAAAAACCAGTTGTATTTGCTATTTTAGTTAGTTCATTATTATTTGGTATTATGCATATGAACTTTATTAGAATAATACCAACTACGATACTTGGATTAATTTTTTCTTATTCGTTATACAAGTCGGGATCAATTTTTGTACCAATGCTTTTACATTTCATAAACAATACGATATCAGTTATAAGTATGCATTATGCAAAATCTAATCCTCATGTTGGATTTATAACAATGCAAGATGATCTTTTAGCATTTGATATAAAAAAATATGTTGTATTATTTATAGCCTACTTTGTAATATTTAGGAGTGTTAAGTTTATAAGAGAGAAAAGAGATATAGATTGCATAGTTAAATAATAGGGTAATAATAATCAACTTATATGTAAATAATAATACTAAAATAAGGAGGTTATTATAATGAAAAAATTAAGTGCGTTACTTACAATGCTAGTTTTAGTATCTTCTTTAACAGCTTGTGGTATGAATAACGATAAAGAAAGAGACAAATCTGATAAGCAAAGTACAACAAGTGATGTAAAAGATGAACTGTATGAAAATAATAAAGAAACAGATAAAGTAACTAATGAAGATACCTTAATAGGAAAAAATTTCAAATTGTCTCATAAAGATGCTATAGATAAATTTAACGAGAAGCACAAAAATGTAGATATCATAGAAATAGAACTTGATAAAAATCACAATAATTATCTTTATGATATAGAGGGTGTTGATGATGAAAATGAATATAAATTTACTATAGATGCAAACACTTCTGAAATTGTAAAAGATAAAACGGAGATGTTAGACGATAATGAAAAAAACGGGGCGCTAAGAGAAAGAAAGATAAATTTTGATGAAGTGATTGCGCCAGATAAAGCAATGGATATAGCACATAAAGAACATAGCGGTATTGTAAAAGAGTGGTCTTTAAAAAATGAAAAAGGATCAACTTATTACACTATAAAAATAATTGAGGACAAAACTGAGTATAAAGTTAAAGTAGATGCAAAAAACTCTAAAGTTTTAGAAGTAGAAAGAGATTAACTATTTAAATTAAATGGTATGTGATATGCCATGCTTAGAATTTTTACTTAAAAAAGCTGCATTCAAAAACTAATTAAGAAGTTTTTGAATGCAGCTTTATTTTATAAATAAACTTTTCTAAGAATAAATACATTAAAAAGCATATTTTCTATTGAAAGTTTAATTAAAATTCATATGAAAAAATAATAATTTATAAAAATTTGTTTAGTAATTAACTAAGTGTGGTATAAATATAACAATATAATTGGGAGGGGAAAATTATGTCGTTGAAATCTTTAGAAATTAAAAAAAATTTATACTGGGTAGGAGCACTTGATCCAAATCTTAGAGTGTTTGATATTATAATGTATACTCCATATGGTACTACGTATAATTCATATGTACTAAAAGGCAGTGAGAAAACAGTATTATTTGAAACTGTGAAAGACAGGACATTTGAGCAATACATTGAAAGACTAGAACATTTAGAAATTGACCTAAATACAGTCGATTATATAGTTGTAAGTCATACAGAACCTGACCATGCAGGTAGTGTTGAAAAGATGTTAGATTTAGCACCAAATGCTAAGATAGTTGCATCAGAAAGAGCTCTTACTTTTCTTAAGGAAATCGTTAACAGAGATTTTGAATATATAACTGTTGAGGATGGAGACACTCTTTCAATAGGAGATAAAACATTAGAATTTTATTCTGTACCTATGCTACATTGGCCAGATACAATTTACACTTATATCAAAGAAGATAAAACATTGGTTACTTGTGATTCATTTGGAAGCCATTATAGCAATGACAAAATAGTAAATACATTAAATGAAGAAGAAGAAAAAAATTATCTGGAAGCATTGAGATATTATTATGACAATATAATGGGACCATTTAAGCCTTTTGTTGTAACTGCAGTAGATAAAATAAGAGATTTGGATATTGACATCATATGCCCTGGGCACGGTCCAGTTCTCACTGAAAACCCTAGAAGAATAGTGGATTTATACTATAAGTGGAGCTCTGAGGAACAATTAGTTTTAGAAAAAGAAGTAACCATATGTTATGTTTCAGCTTACGGTTACACTAAGACTTTAGCTGAAACTGTAAAGGAATATATAGAAAAAAATAGCGATTATAAAGTTAATACATTTGATTTAGTAGAAAGTAAACCAGAAGAAGTAATGCCTACTGTTATAAAATCTCAAGGTTTATTACTTGGAACTCCCACTATATTAGGTGATGCACTTCCTCCGATATGGAATATTTTAATGTCGCTTAATCCAGTAATTCACGGTGGAAAGGTTGCATCAGTATTTGGTTCATACGGATGGAGTGGTGAAGGTACTGATAACTTGATGGAGAGATTAAAACAGCTCAGAATGGCTACAATTGAACCTCTTGCAGTTAATTTTAAACCATCTCATGTGGAAATCGGATACATCAACCAATATGCCGATAAATTTTTAGAAAAATTAAATCATATATTCTCTAAGAAAAAGGGTAAGAAGAGATTTAAATGTGTGATATGTAATGAAATATTTGATGGAGATGAACCGCCACAAGTATGTCCAGCATGTGGTGCAAAAGAAGATCAATTTATAGAAGTATATGAAGAAGAAATTATCTTTCACAAAGATACTAATGAGCATTATGTAATTGTAGGTAACGGTGGAGCCGGATTCTATGCAGCAGATGCTATTAGAAAGAGAAATAATACTTGTGATATAACTATGATTAGTGATGAAAGTGAGTTGACATATTACAGACCAGCACTTTCAGATGGATTAAATGAGTCTTTGGGAAAAGATTTTTATGTAGCAGATAAAAAATGGTATGAAGATAATAATATAAAAGTCTTACTCGATACTAGAGTGGATAGGATAAATGATAAAGAATCTACGATTCTTATTGGGAATGAATCATTGAAATATGACAAATTAATAATAGCTACAGGTAGCAGTAATTTAATTCCTCCTATTTCTGGTCATGATTTAGATAATGTTTACACACTAAGGAATAAAAAGCATTTAGAAACTATAAAAGTTGCTACTGATAAAGCAAAAAAAGTTGTTGTTATTGGTGGAGGTCTTCTTGGGTTAGAAGCAGCATGGGAATTTAAGCTAAAAGGATTAGAAGTTGTTGTAGTAGAAGCTATGGATAATATACTTTGTAGACAACTTGACTCAGAAGGAAGTAAAATGCTAAGAAGATGTATAGAGGAAGATGCTAAGGTAAAAGTTATGACAGGTGTAGCTGTTGATTCTATAGAAGAATCAGAAGGCACTACAAGTGTAGTTTTTAAAGATGGGAGCAAAGTTTACTGTGATATGGTAGTATTCTCTATAGGAGTAAGATCTAACACAGATATAGCAAAAGATACGTCAATAAAAGTTGAAAGAGGAATCGTAGTAGATAGGAACATGAAAACATCAGTAGATAATATCTTTGCATGTGGGGATGTTGCACAAATAGAAAATAAAGTACTCGCAATCTGGCCAACATCAATAGAAATGGGAAGAATTGCTGGTGCAAATGCATGTGGAGACAAAATTGAGTTTATGAACGAAAGCTATCCAGTATCATTAGATGCTATGGAATCTAAAGTGTTCACTCTTGGAAATATTCGAGATTACGATGGAGAATTATACTTAAAAGATTCAAAAAATAAAATTTATAAAAAACTATTTATGAAGGATGACAAATTAGTAGGTGCAATATTAATAAACGACATGAGTTCAACAGTAAAAATAATGAGACTTCTTAGCCAAGAAGCTTCAACTCAAGAAGTAGCAAAAGAACATATAATATAAAAGGTTACAAAATATAAAAAGAAGTATTATAAATAAAAATATGAAGAAGACACGCAACACAACAGCTTGAAAAATAGGCTATTACTGTGTGTGTCTTCTTCTTTCCATTTTATTTACTATTTAAGTTTTCTAGAGCTTTATTCCAATTTACCACATTAAACCAGTTATCAATATAATTTGCTCTGACATTTTTATATTTCAAATAATATGCATGCTCCCATACATCTAATCCTATTATAGGTGTTAGATTATCAGAGATTGGACTGTTTTGATTTGGTGTAGTAACTATAGAAAGGTTACCGTTAGAATCCTTTACCAGCCAAGCCCAACCAGATCCAAATACACTTAATGCAGCTTCTTTAAACTGTTCTTTAAAGTTTTCATAAGATCCAAAATCTTTTTCAATAGAAACTCTTAGATCTTCAGATGGCTCAGTCTTCTCTGGAGTCATAATATCAAAGAAAAACTCATGGTTATAAGCACCACCACCATTATTTAGCACAGATTTTTGAATATCTTTTGGTAGAGAACTAATATTCTTTAGGAGATCTTCTAAAGAGTATTTATATAACTCTGGATATTTTTCTAGGCTTTTGTTTAGGTTATCTACATAAGTTTTGTAGTGTTTATCATGATGTAAAGTCATAGTTTCTTTATCGATATATGGCTCTAATGCATCATATGCATAAGGTAATGGTTTAACCTTAAAACCAGTAGTATTAGCTGTTAAGGCAATTGAGTTAGTTAATGCTGAAATTGTAAATATAAATGATAAAACTAAAGTAACTAAAAATTTTTTCTTCATTAAAATCACCTCATTACATAGTATACCTTTGTTATTTAAAACTATTAAAAAATTAAATGGTATATCTTCAATAAATTTCTTTTTAAAATTTTAAAAATTAGGTTAAATCATTAGAATCTTATTAGAATAGCAGTAATTTAGAGGACATAATTATATAAAAAATGATATAATACTATTAATAATGAAGAAAAAATTTAATAATAACATAAGTAAGGAGAGTAAAACTATGGGTATAACATTAGCAAAAGGACAAAAAGTAGATTTGACAAAAACTAATCCAGGGCTTAATAATATTTTAGTTGGATTGGGTTGGGATACTAATAAATATGATGGTGGATTTGATTTTGACTTAGATTCAGCCGTTTTTTTAACTGGATCTAACGGAAGCGTTACTAATGATGGAGATTTTATTTTCTACAATAACCTAAAGCATAGCTCTGGTTCAGTAGAACATTTAGGTGACAATAGAACTGGTGAAGGTGATGGAGATGATGAAGAAATACTTGTAGATTTATCGAAAGTGCCAAATGAAATAGATAAAATTTCATTTACAGTTACTATTCATGATGCTTTGGAAAGAAGACAAAATTTTGGGCAAGTAAGCAATTCTTATATAAGGATAGTAAATAAAGATTCAAATGAAGAACTTATTAAGTATGAGCTTGGTGAAGATTTTAGTATAGAGACAGCAGTAGTTGTAGCAGAGATATACAGACACAATGGTGAGTGGAAGTTTAATGCTTTAGGAGCAGGATTTGAAGGTGGTCTTTCTGCGCTTTGTGGAAATTTTGGTATAAATATATAACTATTAATATAAATATATAATTATACAGTACATATATAAATTTAAAAATATAACTGACGGGGGGATTTTTATGGCAATAGTATTGAAAAAAGGACAAAAAATAGATCTGACAAAAGGAAATCCAGGTCTAAAAAAAATAAAATTAGGTTTAGGTTGGGATACAAATTCATTTGACAGTGGCTATGATTACGACCTAGATGTCAGTGTTTTTATGGTAGGTAAATCTAATAGAGTTGAGAGAGACGAAGATTTTATATTCTACAACAACTTAAAGCACAGTTCTGGTTCAGTAGAACATTTAGGAGATAACAGAACTGGTGAAGGAGATGGAGATGACGAGGAAATCATAATGGATCTACCTAAAATCCCTGATCATATAGAGAAAGTAGCAGTAACTGTAACAATATATGATGCTGAGCAAAGAAGACAAAATTTTGGACAAGTTTCTAATTCATACGTTAGAGTTTTAAACACTGATAATGAAGAAGAAATACTTAGATACGATCTTGGTGAGGAGTTCAGTATAGAAACAGCAATAACTGTATGTGAAATCTATAGATATAACGGTGAATGGAAGTTTAGCGCTGTTGGAGCAGGATTTGAAGGTGGACTTGAGGCACTTTGCAGAAACTACGGTTTAAGTGTGTAATTCATCAACATTGGAGTGTGAAATGTTTATGCTCGAATAGATAAGTTTTTATTTGTAGTAGATATCTTTAACTTTTTCGAAAAAACAAATTTCGGTATGATAAAAAATACATTCATAAGAGTAGTAGATCAGACAACAGATAAATAAATGGCTTATTATTATTTATCTGATAACTATGACAATATGAGGACATTGATAGTAGGGTGTATTAAGAGAAGAGTATTTAATTTGGAGGTTTAGTATGTCAATTAACTTAAAAAAAGGGGACAAAATAGATTTAAAAAAATCAAGCCCGGGTCTTAGTAAGATCACGGTAGGCCTTGGATGGGATCCAGTATCTGAAGGTGGGGGAGGTTTTTTTAAATCTCTCATGGGTGCGAGTAAAGTTAATATAGATTGCGATGCGTCTGTCTTTATGCTAGATAATAAAGATAAACTTGACAATGTAAAAGATTTAATTTACTTTGGAAATTTAAAAAGTAAATGTAGATCAGTTATACACACTGGAGACAATCTTACAGGAGATGGAGATGGAGATGACGAGCAAATATTAGTTGAACTTGATAAACTACCAAGTAAAATACATAAACTATTATTTGTTGTTAATATATACGATTGTGCTCGTAGGAATCAGCACTTTGGTATGATTAAAAATGCTTTTATAAGAGTCGTAGACCAAACTACTCGCAATGAGATAGTAAAGTACAACTTAACTGATAATTATGCTGATAAGACAACTTTAATAGTTGGATGTATATATAGAAAAGATGGTAGTTGGCAATTCGAAGCAATAGGTGAGGGAACTAAAGATGCAAGTCTTACTGAAGTTTTAAAAAATCTAGACAAAATTGAGAGAGGCTATGGAATCTAAGAGTATGGAAAATAACAAAGATCAAATGAAGTATTTTAATCAAACAGGACTTGAAGTCCTTGAAGAATTATCAGTTGACTGGGAAAAAGGTCTATCAGATGAAGAAGTAAAAATCAGAAGGGAAAAATATGGTTTAAATGAGTTTACTCCAAAAGCTGAAGTTAGTTTTTGGCAAAATTTAAAAGATGCTTTAACTGAACCTATGATAATGATACTTATAGTAGCAGCTATAGTAAGTGCGTTAATTGGAGAGACGCATGACGCTATTGGGATTATAGGTGCTATATCTATAGGTATTGCAATAGGTATGATTACAGAAGGTCGTTCTAAAAAAGCCGCTGATGCACTTTCAAAAATGACCGAAAATATTGAAGTAAAGGCAATGAGAAATGGAAAAATACATCAAGTATCAAAAAATGAGTTAGTACCAGGAGATATTGTTTACATTGAAACAGGAGATATGATTCCTGCAGATGGAAGACTTATTGAATGTGTAAATATCAAGGCTAGAGAAGATATGCTTACAGGTGAATCAGATGATGTATCTAAGAGATGTGAAGTAGTAGTGCCTATGGAGGAGATAGAATCTAAAGGTAATATAATAATACAAGATCCTATACCAGCAAAGCAAATCAATATGGTATTTGGTGGAACACTTATAGCATATGGTAGAGGAATAATGGTTGTAACTTCTATAGGTGATGAAAGTGAGATGGGTAAAATAGCCCAACATCTTTCAGATCCAGATGAAGAAACACCTCTACAAATAAAACTTGGTAACTTAGGTGGAATGATTGCTAAGGTATCTAGTGCTGTAGCATCTTTATTATTTATATTTATGATATTCCAATCAGTTAGCAAAGGAATACTTAATGTTGATACTTCTGGGTTTATGCCATTTTTGGAATCAATAGAACCTGCTAAAACAGCGTTCACAGTATGTGTTGCTCTTATAGTTGCGGCTGTTCCTGAGGGATTACCAACAATGATTAATATGACTCTTGCAATCACTATGCAAAAGATGGCTAAAATCAATGCTCTCATTACTAAAAAAGAGGCATGTGAAACTATTGGATCAGTATCAGTTATCTGCTCAGATAAGACTGGTACACTAACAGAAAACAGAATGACTGTTGAAGTAGTTAACGTTGATGGAGAATATATCGACGGAAGCATAACTAAATCTAACAGTTACTTTATAGAAAACTGTATTTTAAACTCAACAGCAGATATAGAAAAAATTGATGGTGAAGTTAAGTACTTAGGAAGTGCTACTGAGTGTGCTCTTTTACTTTACAATGACGATAAAGATTACAGAGGTATGAGAAATTATTCTGAGATAGCAGCACAAAGTCCATTCTCATCTGAAACAAAGAGAATGACTTCTCTATATAAAGATAATGGTAATTACGTATTGCTTTCAAAAGGTGCGCCAGAAATTATTCTTGACCTATGTTCTCACGTTCAAAGAGGGGCGAACATAGTACCTATAACACATGAGATAAAAAATGAAGTTCTAGAAGAAATCAAGAAACTTCAAGTAAAATCAATGAGAAGTTTAGGCTTTGCATATAAAGAAGTTTCTGTAGCAGATGAAGAAGCAGCTATAACAACAGAAGATAATTTTGTTAATGTCGATATGCTAGAGGAAAACTTAATATTTGGTGGATTTGTAGGAATAAGAGATCCGCTTAGAAAGGATGTTGTTGAATCTGTAAACTTGGCAAGCCATGCTGGTGTATCTGTAAAAATGCTTACAGGAGACAATATTATAACAGCAAAGGCTATAGGTGAAGATTTAGGACTTTTAAAAGACAACATGAGAGCTGTTGAGGCTTCTTATATAGACACTTTAACAGATGAAGAATTAAGAGAAGAAATAAAAGATATTGCTATAGTAGCAAGAAGTAAACCAGAAAGTAAGATGAGAATAGTTACAGCACTTCAAAAATCAGGTGAAGTTGTAGCTGTAACAGGAGATGGTATAAACGATGCGCCTGCACTTTCTAAAGCAGATGTCGGTATAGCCATGGGTATAAGTGGTACTGAAGTTTCTAAAAATGCTGCAGATATCATACTTACTGACGATAGTTTCAGTACAATTGTACAAGGTATTAAATGGGGTAGAGGAATATATGATAACTTCCAGAGATTCGTACAGTTCCAGCTCACAGTTAATATAATTGCGTTCCTAGTAGCCATAGTTTCTCAAGTAATGGGTCAAGATATGCCTTTTACAACTATTCAGTTACTATGGGTTAATATAATAATGGATGGACCACCAGCGCTAGCTCTAGGTCTTGAGCCTGTTAGAAATCATGTTCTTAACAGAAAACCAGTAAATAGAAATGCAAATATAATTTCTAAAAAAATGATGTACTCTATTTTATCAAATGCACTGCTTATAACAACTCTGATTGTAGCTCAATCTACATTTAATTTCTTAGGTGTAGATGAAGCTCATAAAGGTACAGTCTTATTTGCCTTATTTGCATTCTGTGCATTATTTAATGCATTTAACTGTAGAGAATTTGGTTCTGACAGTATAATACCAAACTTTATGAAAAATAAATTAGCGATACAGATAATACTAATTACTGGAATAGCTCAAGTAATATTTACGCAAATATTCCAAGATTTCTTTAACTCAGTTGCAATGGATATAGTAACATGGCTAAAAGTTATAGGTATCGCATCTTTAGTAATCGTAGTTAATGAACTAGCTAAATTCTGTGTTAGAATAGTAAATGTAAAAGAAGAGGCATAGATTATAAAGATTAGTCGTTGAAATCTTTTAGAATATAAATTTAATTAAATAATTAATAATATAATATAGCTAAAATTATAAATTAATAGTAATATTATATTATAAGTTGCCTCAAAGAGAGCTTTTCTAAATTTAATTAGGTAATCTTTGAGGCATTTTTCATAATTTTTGAGTGACAGGAGGGTAAAAATTGAATGATTCAGCGGTATTTGGAAAGTTTTTTTCCAGTCAATCAGACAGAGGTAATTACACTCCTTCAAAAGGTTACTTATGTTACTTTATTTTATACTTTGGTGTTGGTGAAGAAAATCTATACAATCTAGAGATATACAAGACAAATTACAGTATAGAAAACCAAAAGGACTTGGTACTGTTTACAGAATCAATCCCAAATCCGAATGACTTTGATCTCATAAACTATTTTAAAAGCGGACTTAAAAATTACAAAAATAGTTTAGAAGAGTTAGATCTAGAGATAGTAAATAATGAGGAAATTGATCTGAAAATAAAAAGAGCTCTTGATTTGGTATTGACAGAGGGAGAGGGAGAGTTTTCTAATGATAGAGTTAAGCAGAACTTTATTGTAAAAATATTGTCTTGGATAAAAGTGTATATATCAAATCTTACAATAGATAAAAATGAAGCTCCAAAAATAGTTTTTTATGGAGATGCTAAAAAACATGAGTTTCTTTTTATGTTAGTACTTTATCTATCAGGATTTGATGTTCTTTACTTAAATCCAAATGATAAAGTTGATACAAGTGTTTTGAAATTAGATAGACATAAAATAGAAAAAATAGAGAACGATTTTGTAGATGAACTAGTTTCTTTTGAAGACAGGGTTATAATGGGTGAAAAAATAGAGAAAGGCTCTATAAAAAAAGCCTATACTGTCGGAGCAGAAGCATCAAAAAGAATAAGTGAAGAGCTACTTAATGAATCTGGTTTTATAAAGCCATGGCAACTTCAAGATAGATTGATTAAAAATTTACTTTTAAATACTACAGTAGACGAAATTTCGATTTACTGGGATGAACCTGCTAAGCTTAAACCAGGATTTAAGTTTGATGCAAATATAGTTGAAATGCCTGTATTATTTGCGAAAATAGATGGGATCTACAGCGATAGAATTGAGTATATTGAGTTTATAGAAAAACTTAGAAATTCAAGATATACGTATTTCCTTGAGTATAGCGGCTATACAAATGTATTTGCAAGAGAATTTATTAAAAATGCATTCAGCCTTTCTTTTTTATTGTCTACAGATGTAAAACTAGACAAAAAGCCTATTATAAATAATCCAGATTATACAATTTCAACACTTAGTATTCAGAAACAAATAATGATATTAGAAAAAGTAGAAGAACTATTTGAAGGAAATATGTTTATGGAAGGTCTAAATGTGGAGGATAAGATTAGGGGGCTATACACAGTTCTTCATATGGACAAGCAGTTTATAAGAATGATAAACGAATTTGATTATTCAAATGTAAATCCAAAATTGGTTTTATACATGGGGAAAAGCTATTTACTTAGCAAAGAGATATGTTTTTTAATGTTGTTGTTAAGTAAGATAGGTTTTGATATTGTTGTACTATCACCTGGAGGGGAGAATACAATAGAAAATATTATAAATAACAAACTAATTGATCATCACAGACTTGATAGGATGGAGTATGATTTAAGATTAAATGATTTAAATGATGATGTACCTTTATTTAAAAAGTTATTTGGGAAAAGGAGAAAATATTAATGGCAATTAATATAAATGGATTATCAAAGGATAACAATCAACAGCAACCAGAAGTAGTTGCAAATGTAGCACCAATTGTAGAAGAAAATTTTGACATAGTTGAATATACAGATAGTAAAAAGAATGAACTTAGAAAGTCTAAAGAAGTTGAAGCTCTTACATCTCTTATAGAAGTTGAAAACCCTGATTCTATACTTAAATTTGGACGTGAAGCATCTGAAGGTGTAGCAAAAGTTTCAGACAATCTACTTAATACTATTAGAATTAATAAAAACGAAGAAAACTCTAAGATGTTACAGCACTTGGCGAAGATCATGGATAAGTTTGATATTGATGACTTCCAGGATACAAAAGAACCAAACTTTATACAAAAAATATTTAAAAAGGCAAATAATGCTTTAGAAATGATGTTCCAAAAGTACGAAACTCTTGGTGGAGAAGTAGAAAAAATTCAAATAGAGTTAGAAAAGTATGAGAGAGAAATAGGAATGTCAAATAAACAATTAGGAGCTATGTTAAACGAAAATTTTAATTTCTATAACGAACTTCAAAAGTATATAGTGGCTGGAGAGATGGCCGTTGAAGAGATGGACAATGAAATACTTCCGCATTTCAAGACTTTATCAGAGACAAGTGGAGATCAAATGGACTTAGTAAACTATCAAGACTTACTTAAAATATACGATATGTTGAATCAAAGAGTTTATGATCTTAGAATAGCAGAAAACATAGCTATACAAACTATTCCGATGTTAAAGGGAATGCAGTACAATAACTACAATCTAGTAAGAAAGATAAATAGCGCATTTGTAGTTACACTACCAGTGTTTAAACAGTGTTTATCACAGGCTATATTACTTAAGAAACAAGAGCTTCAAGCACAATCTCTTAAAGCATTAGATGATAAAACAAATGAGCTTTTATTAAAAAATGCACAAAATGTAACTCAACAAAGTGCTCAAATAGCTAGAATGGCTGGAACAAGTTCAATACAAATAGAAACTCTTGAGAAAATGCACAATACTATAAAATCTGGAATTGAAGAGACTATGAGAATTGAAGAAAATAGTAGAGTTGCAATTAAAGACAATACTAAGAGATTAGAAGAATTAAATACTAGCATTGTTTATGGTAAATAGTATGATAAGGGTTGATTTTAAGTCAGCCCTTAAAGATATTAGAGGTGGAAATTTTGAGATATTTTGACTATCTAAATGAGGATATTCTTGAAAGATTATTCTATAAAAAACCTATCGAATTCAGTAAAAAAACAGAAAAAGATGTATTAAAGTACGCTTTAGGTGCTTTTTTATACATGCCTGCTACTCAATACGATATGATACAAAAAAACATTACAAGTGAGATAAATGGCGAAAAACCACTGGCAATTTGTTTAGAAGATGCAATAGGTGCTAGTGGAGAAAAAGAAGCAATTAAAAATGTAGAGGCTATATTAAACGAAGTAAGAAATAACAACAGTGAAGGCACATCTGATCTTCCAATTATATTTTTAAGAATAAAAAACCTCAATCAATTTCAAAAAATAAAAGATATTGTATTTAAAAACCAATCTATAATAACAGGAGTACTTATACCTAAGGCTAACGCTCATATTATTGAGTCTTATATTGAGCTTATGAATTCAAACGACATAAAAGATATATACATTATGCCTATTATAGAGACTAGTGAGTTTGTATACAGAGAAATGAAAGAAAAAAGTTTTTCAGATCTTTATAATACTGTATTAAAAAATAGAGATAGAATATTGAGTCTGAGAATAGGTCTTACGGATATACTGGGGTTGTTTGAGATTAGAAGAAGCGAAAAATTTTCTATATATGAAAATAATATATGTTCCTCATTTATAAGTGATATGGTAACTTATTTAAATAGACCAGAGATAGATATACCTATATCCGGTGGAGTGTCAGAATTTTTTGATATGAATGATAAAGAAATAAAAAATAAATATATAAAAGAAATAGAGTTAGATAAGTTTCATAGCTTAGTAGGAAAAACTGTGATACATCCTAAGCAAATACAAATTGTTCAGGCACTTAGTTCAGTGAGCTTTGAGGATTATACAGATGCCATTAGCATTATAGAAAGCTTTGGGGGAAAATTTGGAGTAAGTAAGAGTGCTTCTGGAAAGAGGATGAATGAAACTAACCCTCATTTAATTTGGGCAAAAAAGACAGTGATGTTATCAAAAATCTATGGGGTATTAAATGAAGGAGTTACATATGAAGAATTACTTAAATTTTAACTGCACAATAGAAATAATTGAAAATCCTATGGATCTTTGTATCGATGATTTTTTAGATATAGGAGTAAGAAATAATAAAAAAAGAAGGTTTTTATTTATTTCTAAGAATCTAGGCAAACACCTAGCGGTAAAACCTAGTAAGATGGATGAGTTGGGAAAGTTACTTGTACAAACTTACAATAACAGAGTACAAGCTAGTTGCGGTACTGTTATTGCATTTGCTGAGACAGGCACGGGACTAGGGCATAGTTTTTTCGATTATTTAAATGGCGATTATGAGTTTATACATACAACAAGAGAAGTTGTAAGTGATTTTAAAAAACTTGAATTTTTAGAAGAGCATTCACATGCTACAGACCAAAATTTGTACTATGAAAATTTGGTCAAGTTTAAATCAGGGGAAGAAATAATTTTAGTTGATGATGAAATTACTACTGCAAATACATGTTTAAATATTATTAAAAAAATTCAATTAATATACCCTAAAAAGAGATATACTATTTGCTCAATTTTAAATTGGGTAGAAGGAAAAAATCTAGAAAAAGTAGAGAAACTAGAAAATGAACTAGGGTGCAAAATTGATTTTGTTTATTTATTTAAAGGAAAATTTGAGTTTGACTTAGATGATGAAAAAATCATGGAATTAGAAAATTATGAAGAACTTGAAGTTGCCACTACTTTGGAAACTATGAATACAGATGTAAATTATATTAATAACATAAATTTAAATGTGCAAGATCCAAATGAAAGTTTAAAAGTTGAGTATTTAAGTTTAAATATGTATAAATATTTGACTTCGAAAGAATATGTAAAATACACCGGAAGATTTGGGATAAACAAAGAGGATCAAAAAAGGTTAAAAGAAATAGTTAAACTCGAAACCGAAAATCTAGAGTCAGAATGTGGACTAGAAAGAAATAGATATATTAACAAAAGAGTATTATTTTTAGGTACAGAAGAGTTTATGTATATTCCTATGTTGTTCGCAAAGGAATATGAAGCTAGTGTAGATATATACTATCATTCAACTACTAGAAGTCCTATTATTGCAATAGATGATGAGAACTATCCAATAAAAACAAAGAAATTAATAAATAGTTACTATAATCAAAGTATAGATAATTTTATTTATAATATTGATATTAATAATTTTTCAGAGTGCTTTTTATTTGTAGAGTTGCATAAAAGTAAACAAGATTTTAATGATTTTATTGAAGTAATAAAAAATACAAGTATCGAAAAACTTACAATTGTGACTTTAAATGGTGTGCGCTAACTAGCTATAAATGTAATGGATTAAATTATTTACAGTTATATCTATAATCGTAAATAACATAAATAATGACGAATGATACTTACAGAGGGGGATGATAAATTGAAAAAATTTGGTACTTATTCGCAAGACGATGTAATATTTTTACTAAAAGATATATCAAGTGATATCAAAGAACAAGGAAATAGAGAGCGTGAATTAAAAATACAGGGCGGTACTCATTATTCTGAGATGATTCCTATTGAATACGAAGTAAGCGAAGATTATTTAAAGTTATACCATGAGAAGCTAGACGAGACAAAGGAAAAATTAGCATATTCTATTGGAATGATGTGTGAAAAAATAGTAAAGAAAAATGGCAAAGATGTAGTACTTGTGTCTTTGGCAAGAGCTGGCACACCAATCGGTATACTTGCTAAGAGGTATTTGAAAAATAGGTATGATTTAAATCTAAATCACTACACTATATCTATAATCAGAGATAGGGGTATAGATTTAAATGCTATGTCTTATATAATAAATAACCATAGAGGGTCTAAGATTCAATTTATAGATGGGTGGACAGGAAAAGGGACGATTTCGTGTGAATTAGATAAAGCTTGTAGAGTTTTAGAAAATAAATTCGGTGATTCATTTGATTCTACTCTTGCAGTTTTAGCAGATCCAGCCGGTTACTCAAGTCTCTATGGAATTAGAGAAGACTTTTTAATTCCAAGTGCATGTCTTAATTCTACAGTTTCAGGTCTTGTAAGTAGAACTGTTTTGAGAAGTGATCTAATTGGAGAAAATGACTTCCATGGAGCTAAGTTTTACGATCACCTAACAGATAAAGATGAATCTATAAACTATATTCAGGCGATTGAAAGTTGTTTTGAAAACCAATATGAAAATATAGATCGCGATAATGAGAATTGGAATGGAGATATAGTAACTAAGGATGGAGATAAAGACGTATCAATGATAAAAAATAAATATAGAATTGAAGATGTCAACTTTATCAAGCCAGGAGTAGGAGAGACTACAAGGGTTCTACTAAGAAGGGTTCCTCGTAAAGTTTTAGTGAAAGATCTGAAAGACCAAACCTTAGAGCACATATTTATTTTAGCAAAAGAGAAAAATGTAGAAGTCGAAGAGGTTAATTTAAAGGCTTATAGATGTTGCGGAATAATTAAAAATATGAAGGATGTATAAAAAAATCCTAGTAGGACTAATTGCATACATTGACTATACATTCTGATTAAAAATTAAAGGAGTAGTTCATGCTAGTTTTTTCTGATTTAGATAGAAGTATAATATTCTCAAATAAATTTATAGATACTGATATTGACTATACAAATATTGAGGTATACGAAGGAAAAGAGATATCTTACATTTCGAAATTTACGATAGATATGATAAGAGAAATACAAAAAAATGGTGTATTTATTCCAACAACAACCAGAACTGTAGACCAATTTGACAGGATAGGATTTTCAGAGTTTAATATAGAATTCCAATGGGTAATTGCTGCAAATGGCGGAATTATATTAAAAGATGGTGAGGTACTCGGGAGCTGGAAAAAGAAAGTTGATGAAATCTTATTAAAATCTAAACCTATTGATAAAGTAATAGAGAGATTCAAAAAGTATGAAAATAATCCTGGAATTTTAAAATTAAGGAAGGCTGAAGAATTATTTTTCTATTTAGTAGTAGATCTCGATATTTTTAAATTTTACATGATAGAAGGATTTATTGAGGAACTTGATTCTTTAGGATGGAAAGTATATTTTAGTGGTAGAAAAATATATTTTTTACCAAAAGGTATAACGAAAGAGAATGCAGTTAAATATTTGTCTGATAAAATTGGAGTAGATAATTTTTATACCATAGGAGATTCATTTATGGATGAAGGCATGTTATCTATGTCTAGTAATCCATTTACCTTAAAACACGGAGAACTAGCAAAAGTAGCTCATGATAAGGGATTCGCTTTAAGCAAATTGGATGGAATGAAAGGTACAGAAGAAGTTTTGAAAAACATTATTCAAAATGGTGAGTTAAGTAAAGAAACAAATACAGCAAGAGCATAAAGAATAGAGACAATCAAAGATACTAAAAAGTATTGATTAAGTTTTATACTATAGCATTGATTGCCTTTTTGATTTTTGTTGATATATCATGAGTCTCACTATTAGAATCTAGATTTTCAAAATATGGTACAGTAATCCAAAAAATTAGCTTATATTGTACTTAAAATTTTATTAATAATATTAATTACATTAACATATTATAGAGTAAATTTAAATAAGATTTGATACCATATAACAATTTTAGCCTACGGCTCAATGCTATATTAGTTGTGCAAAAGCATTATTATATAATATAATAAAGAATAGATATTGTAAGAATATTAAAAAAATAAGTAAGGAGGGATAGTATGACAAGTTTGATAAGTGCTGATAATATATGGGTATTGTGGGCAATTATAACTGGATGGGCAGCTTTCAGTATATATCTAGAGCAAAAGTATAATTGGGCATCAAAGGTATCGGGCGCAATAATAGCTTTAGTTGGTGCTATGGTATTATCTAATTTAAAAATTATTCCAACTGAATCACCAGTTTACGATCAAGTTTGGGGGTACGTTGTACCTTTAGCAATAGCATTGCTTTTATTCCAATGTAATATTAAGAAGATATGGAAAGAGAGTGGAAGACTACTTATTATATTTTTAATAAGTTCTGTGGGAACTATGCTTGGGGCAACCGTAGGATTTCTAGCTCTTCATAAATTGATTCCTAATTTATATATGGTTGCAGCGATGATGTCTGCTTCTTATATAGGTGGTGGAGTTAACTTCGCTGCTATGTCAGGAGCATTTGAAGTTCCAGGAGATTTAGTTTCAGCGGCAGTTGTAGCCGATAATTTACTGATGGCATTATATTTCTTTGTACTGATATCTATACCTTCAATAACATTCTTTAGAAAACATTTTAAACATCCACATGTAGATGAGTTTGAAAATATGGAGGTCAAATCAGGAGAGACAACTGCATCAAGCTATTGGAGTGGTAAAGATATATCGCTTAAAGATATAGCATTTGCTTTTGCAAGTGCATTTATAATAGTAGCTGCTTCTGTACAGCTAGCAGGATTATTTGCAGCAACTATACCTACTTCAAATCCGTTACTTTCAATGTTAAATACTTTATTCGGTAATCAATACCTTATAATAACAACTATAACAATGCTACTTGCTACATTTATTCCTAAATTCTTTGGAGAAATTAAAGGAGCACAAGAAATTGGTACATTTTTAATATACTTATTCTTTGTAGTTATAGGTGTGCCAGCATCTATAGGATTAATAATTCAAAAATCTCCATTGCTTTTACTTTACTGTGTAGTAATGGTTGTTATAAACATGATGATAACATTTATTGGAGCAAAGTTATTTAAATTTACACTTGAGGAAGCTATTCTTGCTTCGAATGCAAATATAGGAGGGCCAACAACAGCAGCTGCAATGGCTATATCAAAAGGTTGGACAAAATTAGTAGGTCCAATACTTATTGTAGGCACTCTTGGATATATAGTTGGAAACTACTTCGGTCTTTTTATAGGAAATATCCTTATGTAAAAGTATAATTGGTAATTATTGACTTAAAAATTGCAATGATTAACATTGAATAACTGAATTATACGTAGATAAAATGGTTGAACTTCTGACTATATTATATATTAAATCGAAAAATATAATTTTTAAAATATATATGATCGAGAAAAGTCTAAGGATGATCTTAGACTTTTTATCATATATTCCTCCCAAAAAGTCCTTTCACTAATACATCAGTATTAGCTCCCAAAAAGTATTCGTCTATATTAAAACTATCCAGAATTTGTCTGATAGCACTTTCTTCATGTTTTTCACCAGCCAAGGCATTCTCTACAAAAGAAACATCCCTGCTACCAAAGAAGTCTCCGTAGAATTTAACTTCAGTTATTACGCCTTTATCAACGTTAAGATTGAACTCCACATTACCTCCCGGGTACTTAAGTTCATGACGGAGGGTATATTTAGGGGATTTACCGAAATTCCAATCCCACGTGCTATATTTTTCATCAACTAGATTTTGTATATTTTTAATATCGGTTTCGTTTAAAGTATATTGTTCGTTTTCAGGATTACTTTTGGCTAAGTAGCCCATGATCAAATCTTTAAACTTTAAAATATCCATATTACAATTTAGATGTTCGCTTATATTCGTAACTCTTGATTTAACAGATTTAATTCCTTTTCCTTCTAGTTTTATTGGCTTAACTTTTAGAGCTTTTGAAAGGACGTTTATTTTAGATGAAAACATTAATGTTCCATGATGCATAGTTTTATTTTTGTATTTATATTGGGCATTACCAGAGAATTTTTTTCCATCTATTAAAAGGTCATTTCTACCAGAAAAATCAGCGTTCACATCCATTGTTTTTAATAAGTCTATTATAGGTTGTGTAAATCTGCTGAAGTCACTAAAACTGTTGTCATTTGATACGAAAGTGAAATTAATATTTCCTAAGTCATGGAATACAGCACCTCCGCCAGATTGTCTTCTAACAACAGGTATTGAATGCTCTTCTATGTAATCTAAATTGATTTCTGATAAAGTATTTTGATTTTTTCCAACTATTATAGAGGGTTCATTTCTCCATAGTATAAATAACTCTTCATCAAAATTTTTTAGTAGATACTCTTCCATAGCTAAGTTAAAATAAGGTGTTGTTGTATCATTATATATTAGTAACATAGTAATCCCCTTTAAATTAATATTTTGATTATAAAACATTATAGCACGTATGTGTTAGATAAGATAACGTAATCTAATTTATACAATCAATTATTTATGAAAAATTAAAAAAATTACAATTAAAAGTTTAGAGAAATTATTGTATAATAATGGTAGCGATCTTATGCAAATCTAATAAATTACAATTCTTTGTATCACTATAATTAATTTAAAATAAAAAGGATGAAGTTTAAAATGGATAAAATTATTGTTTATTCGAAACAACACATTAATGTTTTAAATGAACTTCAGGAAACTGGTAAATACAAAGCAAAAAAAGAGTATATAAAAAAAGATTTACAAGAACATGCAGAATTAGTACTTGAGGTGTACGATTGGTTTATCAGAAAAGCTGATAAAATGAATAAAAAACCGGAAGAAGCTGACTATCCAATTTGGGTTTCTTTTTCAAAAGAAGCAACTATGTTACCTAGTGATAACACTGTTATTCTAGAATTAGAACTCAATCTCAAAGACATTATTCTTGTAAATATTAATAAATGGGGAACTATGCTTAACTATTCTTATATTCCAAAAGATGA
The DNA here is from genome assembly GCF_018917235.1 of Metaclostridioides mangenotii. Taxonomy (GTDB): domain Bacteria; phylum Bacillota; class Clostridia; order Peptostreptococcales; family Peptostreptococcaceae; genus Metaclostridioides. Next base: position 177,740 of record NZ_JAHLOF010000001.1, on the reverse strand, counting down.
TCAGGATGAAAAAAGGCACAAAGAGCTTTTAAAATTATACAGAACTAATGATGCTCAGGCGTATATGTCACAGTTTTATCCAGAAGTAAAGAACGAAATCGTAGATAGCTGGGATCTTTTATTTGATGACTCTGTTATCATTGATAAAAATGTAGAAAAGTATGGAATAATATGGGAGGTTAAAAGAGAATGGATAGTAAATGTAGCACTATAAAATTGTACGCTTCATTAAATGATTCTGTCATTGAGATTATAGATAGAGATGGAACTTGTTTTTCAAAAAAGGAATTTATTAAAAATAAGTACGAAGAGAGTTCAAATATATTTATTACAGCATACAGTTGGTTTTCGAGAGAGGCTAGTAAACTTGTTGAAAAACCAGAAGATGCAGAGTTTCCATACTGGGTTTTTAAAGATTTATCTAATTTGGAGAGGTTTCCAAATACAAGTATTTTAGAGCTAGAAGTTCCTGTAGATGAAGTTGTATTATTTGATATGTATGATTGGAACAAAGTCCTGAGTTTAGAGTATATAGCAAAAGATGATGGTGACGATAAAGAATTTAAAAATCTATTAAAGCAGTATGGTATAAAGCATGATAGCGACATAATGTTGACTAATTTCTACCCTCAACTAAAGAAGAAAATTACAGATAGTTGGTCAAAATTGTTTGAACATCACAACAAAATTAAATCAGGTGACTATATTGGTGTAAAAGTTGTTCAAGCGGCTCTTTGGCAGATAAAAAAAGAATGGATAATAAATTGCAATTGTTAAGTAAAGTTTAACAATGTGTTCATCTATAAAAGCTTGAAATATACCTGCTTTTAAGCTATACTAAAGCAAGTGAAAATTGAATAGATGAATATTTAGGTAGAGGAGCAGTATCCATTAGTATTAGTGAGGAGTTAAAGCGCGATGATTTACTATGAAAGGGGAGATTGCCGAAGTCAATGACTGAAGCTTTAAGGTTATTAGGCTGGGAATGCATAAAATATATGCATTACTGTCACATATTATTTTGTGGTGAGCTATCATTTGAGGAATTATATATAATACGTAAAGATTTAGTATGTTAATTATGCCTTAGGTGTTTAAGCCTGAGGCTTTTTTAGTTTCCATTCCCAGTTCTCAATCTAATTTATTCACAGAATAGAAGGGAAGGTTAACTTTATGAGGAATAAAAAATTATATATTATTCTTACGACAATTATTATTTTTTTAATGTTTACTATTATAGGTTTTGCAGAAGAGACTGATGTATCAACATTGAACGCTCAAAAATATGGTGTTCTTACATTGATACCGCCATTGGTTGCCATAGTACTAGCTTTTGTAACTAAAAATGTTGTAATATCCCTTATGCTAGGTGTAGTTGCTGGGAGTTTTGTAATGCAAGTAAGTGGCAATAATGTCATTATAGCATTGATTTCGTCAATTATGGATCTAGTAAATAGATCAATAGAATCTCTTTCAGATCCTTGGAATGCGGGAATAATACTTCAAGTGCTTGCGATAGGAGGAGTTATAAATCTCGTTGCAAAAATGGGTGGCGCCCAAGCAATAGCTGAAGTACTTGCTAAAAAAGCAAAATCTGCAAAAGGTACACAGTTGATAACGTGGTTTTTAGGGCTTCTAGTTTTCTTTGATGATTATGCAAATTCACTTATAGTTGGTCCGATAATGAGACCAGTATCAGACAAAATGAAAATATCAAGAGAGAAATTATCTTTTATAATAGATTCAACTGCTGCTCCAGTAGCAGGACTTGCAATTATTTCCACATGGATAGGACTTGAAGTCGGATTGATAAAGGATGCATTTAATAGTATAGGTGTTAGTGTAGATGCTTTTGGAGTATTTTTACAAACTATACCGTTTAGATTTTACAATATATTAATTCTTGCATTTATAGTTATTTCAGCAGTACTTATGAAAGATTTTGGTCCTATGAGAGATGCAGAAATAAAAGCAAGAAGAGGTGAGAAGTTATCGACTTATGATTCTTCAGGAAAAGTTGAAGATGATTTAGCACCTAAAGAAGGGGTTAAGTTAAGTGTTTGGAATGCAATAATACCAATAGGAACACTTATAGTAGTGGCGTTAATATCTTTTTATTACAGTGGATATAGTGCAATTCAAGCTTCACAAGATGCTACTCTATCAACGTTATTTAAAGAAACACCTTTTTCTTTCACAGCGATAAAAGAAGCTTTTAGTGCATCGGATGCATCATTAGCATTATTCCAATCGGCATTTGTAGCGAGTATTGTTGGGATTATTATGGCATCAGTTAAAAAAATATTTAAAGTGTCAGAAGCTATAGATGTGTGGGTTGATGGGATGAAGACTTTGGTAATAACAGGTGTAATACTTATACTAGCTTGGTCTCTAAGTTCTATAATAAACGAACTTGGAACTGCTGCGTACCTAATACAGTTATTGTCTGGATCACTGCCAGAGTTTTTATTACCTTCACTTATATTTGTACTTGGTTCTATTATATCTTTTGCAACAGGTACATCTTATGGTACTATGGGTATATTAATGCCACTTGCCATACCTCTTGCTCATTCTATGAATCCAGACATGGGATATATAATTGCTAGCACAAGTGCTGTGCTTTCAGGTGCGATATTTGGAGATCACTGCTCTCCTATATCTGATACTACAATACTTTCATCAATGGGAGCTGGTTGTAATCACTTAGATCACGTTAAAACACAGATGCCTTACGCTTTATTTACAGGTGTTATTACAATAGTATTTGGATATATTCCAGTTGGGCTTGGTCTACCAATATATTTAGCACTTCCGTTATCTTTAATAATGATTTTTATTGGAATACAAGTTTTAGGTAAGAGAGTAAATATAGAGGATGAAATATTAATTGATGAAACTGTAACTGAATAAAAATGAATTAATAAGTTTTATAAAATAGCTTGGATTTTTCCAGGCTATTTTTAATGGGCTTTTTTGTTATAGATACAATATACTTTTAATCATTAAAAAAACTAAACCCACTTGTAAAAATGTTGGTTATAAGATATACTGAAACATGATGTTAAAGGCATGTTAATAATGTTAACTATTTTAATATATCAATAAATTTATAAATGAATACTAGATAGAGGAGCAGTATCTATCAGTAGTGGCAAGGAGTTAAGCACGTTGATTTGCCATAAAAGGAGATATTGCCGAAGACATTAACCGAAGCTTTAAGGTTATTAGTCTGGGGATGTATAGAATATATGCATAACTGTCACATATTTTTTGTGATGAGCTATCATTTGAGGAATTATACTTTTATACTCATAGTCGAAATATGTATATAATGCCTTAGGTGTCATAGCCTAAGGCTTTTTTAGTTCTCAAAATTCCGCGTCTGTATTCATAAAATATAAGAAGAGGAGTTAAATTATGAGAAATCAAAAACTTTATACGATTTTGACTACGATATTTATATTTACAATGTTTACTGTTGTAGGTTTTGCGGAAGAAATCGATGTCGCACTTATTAATTCACAGAAATTTGGAGTTTTTACACTTATACCACCGTTAGTTGCTATTGTATTAGCATTTATTACTAAAAACGTAGTTATTTCACTGATGATAGGTATAATGTCTGGAAGCTTTATACTTCAAATTAGTGGAAACAATGTTTTAATAGCATTTATCAAAGCATTTTTAGATCTAGTAAATAGAGCAGTGGAATCACTATCTGACCCTTGGAATGCTGGTATAATACTTCAAGTTCTTGCAATTGGTGGAGTCATAAATCTCGTTGCAAAGATGGGAGGAGCGAGAGCAATCGCGGAATTGCTTGCAAACAAAGCTAAGACTGCTAGAGGAACTCAGCTTATAACATGGTTTTTAGGGTTATTAGTATTCTTTGACGATTATGCAAATTCACTTATAGTCGGCCCAATAATGAGACCAGTATCTGACAAAATGAAAATTTCAAGAGAAAAATTGGCATTTATTATAGATTCAACTGCTGCACCTGTTGCAGGTCTTGCAATAATCTCTACTTGGATAGGTCTTGAAGTAGGACTAATAAACGATGCATTTAACAGTATTGGTGTTAAAGTAGATGCATTTGGAGTGTTTATACAAACTATTCCATTTAGGTTTTACAATATATTGGTGCTTGTATTTATAGTTATTTCTGCTATTCTGCTTAAAGAATTTGGGCCAATGAGAGATGCTGAAATTAGAGCAAGAAGATCTGACAAATCAAATGATGATTTATTGACAAGCAAAGAGGAAGATGACTTAGCTCCTAAAGAAGGAATCAAACTTAGTATATGGAACGCAATAATACCTATAGGGACTTTAGTTGTTGTAGCATTAATATCATTTTATTACAGTGGCTACACAGAAATAATGGCCTCAAATGATTCGTCACTTATAAATTTACTTAATAATTCGCCGTTTTCATTTTCAGCTATAAAAGAGACTTTTAGTGCTTCAAATGCATCTTTATCTTTATTCCAATCTGCTTTTGTTGCAAGTATTGTAGCTATAGTCATGTCTGTGTCCAAAAAAATATTTAATGTATCAGAGGCAATAGATGTATGGGTAGACGGTATGAAGACCTTAGTAATAACTGGTGTAATACTTATACTAGCTTGGTCTTTAAGTTCAATAATTAAAGAACTTGGTACAGCAAAATTTCTTATAAAATTATTATCAGGATCGCTTCCAAATTTCCTATTGCCATCGCTTATATTTATACTTGGTGCGATAATATCATTTGCGACAGGAACAGCATATGGAACAATGGGAATACTTATGCCGTTAGCGATACCTTTATCTTATTCAATGAATCCAGAAATGTCTTATATACTTGCTAGTACTAGTGCAGTACTAACAGGTGCAATATTTGGAGATCACTGCTCTCCGATATCTGATACGACTATACTTTCATCGATGGGGGCTGGTTGCAACCATATCGAACATGTTAAAACACAAATGCCTTATGCTTTATTTACAGCAGTAATAGCAGTTGTATTTGGATATATTCCTGTAGGACTTGGACTATCTGTATATATTGTTCTACCGATTTCAATTATAGCAATTTTTGCCGGTATTCAAATTTTTGGTAAGAGAGTAGACACTGATGATGAAGTTGAAGATTCAGCAGAAGCAGATAGTGTACAAGTTTAGCTTTAAAAATATGTCATAGTTAAAAATTAAAAATAACATACATGTAGATAAAAGGTGGGTAGCAAATTACTACCCACCTATTTTTATTTACTTATTTTAATTTACCTATTTTAATAAAACGAAAAAAATTATAAAAAAAACTTGCAAAATTCCGCAAAAAATAGTACACTATAAAAGTGGTAAAAATAACATACGCGGATGTGGCGGAATTGGCAGACGCACTAGACTTAGGATCTAGCGCCTTTGGCGTGGGGGTTCGACTCCCTTCATCCGCACCAATTATAGAAATCCAAATCTATTAATAGATTTGGATTTTTTTTATTTAAAATTTTATTAGTAATATTAATAATATAGCAAAGAGAGGGATAAGTTATATTGGATACATGTTATAGTTATTATAGTAAGCAAAATAAATATTTAAATAAAAAATTAAATTATATAGGAGTGATTTTATGAAAAATAAATATGCATTTTTATTGATGGGTCCTCATTATAATCCAGATGAGCACTGCGCTTATTTTGAAACAGGTAAGCAGGTTACATATATCTGCACAGTTAGAAATTTTGAAGAGGCTTATAAAAAGGTAGTAGATTTACAAAAAGATGGAGTAGGGGCAATAGAACTTTGTGGAGCTTTTGGAGAAAGTGAAGCTCAAAAGATTATCGATCTTACAAATAACCAGGTAGCTATCGGATTTGTAGTACATAAACCAGAGCAAGATAGCTTATTTGACAACTTCTTTTCTAAATTTTAGGTATACAAATTAAATAAAGGGTGTTTCAATTAGATAGCTAAGTTTGGAATACTAAAATTTAAGCGTGGACACTTAAATCATATAATGTCCACGCAATATTTGTTTTATATTAAAGAAAATATCTATCATTGTAATAAAAGGATTTTTTTATTAATTTGATCTAATTTTATTATTATTATTTTTCTCACTTATATTTATTAAGACCATTATAATTTGTACTATAACAATAACAACTAATCCTAACACAGTAAAATAATAGCTTGTGTAACTTTCAACATTGTATATTTTTATAAAAAATAGAGAGAACACCGAGAATATTATTAATACTAATGAACTAATTTTAGCTTTATTTCTAACTATTAATATTATTGATATTATTATAAGCAAAACTAAAACAATACTAAAAATATTTAATAAACTGTCTACAGGGTAATTTGTAGCCCATTCTCTATTTTTATACATAACATGTCTAACCATTCCCATCCTATTCTCAGTGAAATATTGAACGGCTATACAGTAAACTATAAGTGCGAACTGTAAAAATGTGAAGAGATAATTGATAATTTTTTTCATAAAGTTTAACCTACTTTCCAATTTTCTAGATTAATCATATAAAATTTGAATAACTTAGTCAATATGCATAGGTTTCATCTATATATAACTTGTTGATTATAGATAATATGAATTTGACGTATATAGACAGAATATATATAATTTAAATGATTTTTATAAAATAATTACATTATTATATTCTGAATGGAGGAAAATTCCGTGAAAAAGAACAAAAAACTACTGCTTTTAACAGTGGCATTATTGACAGGAGCGATGGCCCTTACTGCATGTTCAAAAAACAATGTAGGCGAAGAAAAGAAAGAAGATAAAAAGGTAGAGAAGGCTCAGACTATTAGCATTGAAGATTTATCTAAAAATCTGGACAATAAGGACTACCAAGTTGTAGATCTTAGACAAGATGATGCGTATCTTGGGTATAAGGTTGGAGGAATAAGTAGAGGTGGGCATATAAAAAATGCTAAACAATTTACTTATACTTGGTTAGATAAACTAAAAGAAGCTGATACGACTTTAGAGAAATTGTTAAAAGATAAAGAGATAGATCCAAATAAAAATATTGTTTTATACAGTAACAAAAATGATGAGTCAAATGATTTAGCAAACCAAATGAAAGAATTAAATTACAATAATGTATTTGTTTTTAATGATTTAGCAAAATGGGCAGAAGATAAGGAAAAGCCTATGGAATCAGCACCAAACTACAATATGATAGTTTCACCTGAATGGGTAAACGATCTTGTAAACGGAAAGAAGCCAGAAACTTATGTTAATGATAAGTACGCTATATTAGAAGCATCTTGGGGACCAGAATCAGATGCTTATAAAGCTGGGCATATTCCAGGTTCAATTCACTTTAATACAGACAACGTAGAATCTGAAGATAATCAATGGAATTTAGGTCCAGTTGATAATATGAAGAAAAAATTTGAGGAAAATGGAATAAGTTATGATAAAACAGTGGTAGTGTATTCTGATGATGTAGCTGCTGCAGGAAGAGTTTACTTAGCTCTTAAATGGGCAGGAGTAGAGGATGTTAGAATTTTAAATGGTGGAATGACAGCATGGAAAGATGCAGGGTATGAAGCTGAGAAAAAGGATAATAAACCAACTGCAGTAGAAGATTTTGGAGTTAAGATACCAAATCATCCAGAATACCAAATACCATTACCAAAAGACATATTAGAAAAACAAAAAGATCCTAACTTTAGACTGGTAAGTATAAGGTCTTGGGATGAATTTATAGGAAAAACTAGTGGTTATAGCTACATAAAAGGTGCAGGTGAACCTAAAGGAGCTGTTTGGGGTCATGCCGGGGAAGACAATACTAGTATGAGCGATTACCTTGATGTAGACAACACATTTAGAAGTTTTCCTGAAATAGAAAATATGTGGGCTGAATGGGATATTAAAAAAGGAAATGAAATCAGTTTCTATTGTGGAACTGGATGGAGAGCAGCAGTGCCTTGGATATTAACAGAAACACAAGGATGGAAAGATGTAACTGTCTTTGATGGTGGATGGTATACTTGGGAAAAAGATAAATCTCTACCAGTACAAGTAGGAGATCCTAGAAAATAAAAATGAATTGATAGAGTATATTTTAAATATTTTGTAGAATTTTCTGAAAAAATTTGATATTATAAGTTATATAGTCTTGTTATATTATATAATATTGAGATTGAGGTGATTCTGTATGAAAATAAATAAAATAATTTTAATCGTTATTGGTTTGTTTTTACTTTTAGTAACTTTGGGATGTATTTTTAGTAAGAGAAAAACCAAAGATTAAATCCTAGTTATTATTACATTATCTTTTAAGCACATATGTATGTTATTTTAAAATATGTTGTTGATAATCAATAAAGTTTAACATTGAAAGAATTATCAAGGTATTAGGTCAAAAGTATTTGGCTTAATACCTTTTTTATATAGAAAAAACAAATTACACACTGTGCAAATATAGATAATTTATATAGTGCGCTATTTGATCTCTTATTAATTGACTTTAAATTAATTATTGCTTATAGTTTTATTGTACATGGTATTTTGACAAAAAAATCGATAGAAAAATGAGAGGATAAAAGTTATTTTGAAAGAAGCAATTATAATATTTACAAGGATTCCTATTCCTGGTAGAACGAAAACTAGACTTCAGAAATGTCTTACACCGAACCAATGTGCTAATTTGCATAAAAATTTTATCAAAGATATTTATAATGCATGTAAATCTACACAAAGAGATATATTTGTATTCTATACACCAAATGAAGGTGTTGAAATTTTAAGAGAAGTATTTGGAGATAGCTTTAAATACTACCAGCAAATTGGAGACGATATAGGGTATAGAATGGCAAATGCCATAGATAATGTACTAAGCCAAGGATATGAATCTTGTGTACTTATTGGTACTGATATACCTACAATTAAAGTTAATGACATTATCAATGCCTTTGATGAATTGATAAAAAATGATATTGTTTTAAAACCTACATTTGATGGTGGGTACTGTTTAATTGGAATGAAAAAGAGCAATATAGACGTTTTTATACACCAATCATATGGACATAGTAGAGTTATTGAAAATACTATACAAAATTTAAACAAATTAGATTTAAGTTACTCCTTATTAGAAAATTGTATAGATATAGATGAAAAGGAAGATTTAATATATCTTTGGGAACATAGAAGAAATATAAAATACTATTGTAGACATACTATGAATTATCTAAAAGATATTCATTGGCTGTCTAATAAAGGATGATATTATGAAAATTGAGGACATAAAAGAATATATCAATAGTTTTGAATTTAAAAAATCATTGAATATAAATTCAAATGATTTTATAGATTTATCTATATTGGGTCAAGGTGAGTATAATATAAACTATTTATTTACAAATCCTGATTCAAACCAAAAGTTGGTTATTAGACTAAATACAGCTAGTCAGATGCATTTAGAGGATCAAATTTCCTATGAATTTGAAGCTTTAAAATTGCTGGAAAAGTGCGGAAGAACTCCGAAACCAATCTATCTTGACCCAAGATGTAGAAGACTACCATACGGGATATTAGTTATGGAATTTCTTCCAGGGTCACCTCTTGACTACAGAACTGATTTGGAAATAGCAGCCGAATGTTTGGCAGATATTCACAGCGTAGAAATTCCTAAAGAAAATCATCTAATTTCACCAGAAGATCCATTAAAAGCTGTATTAAACGAATGTAAAGAGATGTCTTATAAGTATTTAAATTCAGAACTCGGAAATGATGAAGTAAAAGAAATTATAAATAGGCTTATAAAAAAATCTGAATTTATTGTAAATGGAAAGAACAATATGAAAGATAAAAATTTAAACTTACATATTATAAATACCGAGTTAAACTCAGGAAATTTTCTTATTAATGGGAAAGGAAATAATAACTATATCGTAGATTGGGAAAAACCATTACTTGGCGAAGTGGAGCAAGATCTTGGGCACTTTTTAGCTCCTACTACTACATTTTGGAAGACTGATATAGTTCTCTCTAGAAAGGAAATAGAGGAATTTGTAAATGTATATATAGAAAAGGTAAATAACAGATTCGATACTGAAAATATATGGCTAAAACTCGATAAATATATTACGATGACTTGTTTAAGGGGGATTACATGGTGTTCAATGGCATGGATTGAATACCAAGATCCTAATAAATTGATTAAAAATGAATTTACCTACAAAAAAATTGAGAGTTATTTAGACCTACAATTTTTAATGGATATTGAAGATGAGTATTTTGCAGATTAGGGAAAAAGTATAGAAAAATATTATTTTAATAACCAAATACAAATATTGAGGCGTAGAAAGAGGGAATAATATGAAAAAAAAGAATAAAGCTAAATTGATTATAGTTGGTATTATATTGATATTGTTATTGATTTACTTATTTGTTCCATCAGTTAAAAATCAAATTAATGAGGTAGTATATATTTTATCCAGTATGAATTTAGATGGAGTTATTGAATACATAAGATCCTTTGGTGCTTGGGCTGTAGTAATTTCATTTTCACTTATGATTTTTCAATCAATCGCTGCGCCTATACCTGCATTTTTGATTACATTTGCAAATGCAGCTATATTTGGTTGGTGGCAAGGGGCAATTTTATCATGGACAAGTGCGATGGCGGGAGCAGCACTATGTTTTTTCATAGCAAATATACTTGGTAGAGATGTTGCAGAAAAACTTACTAGTAAAACAGCTTTAGAAAGTATAGATGTTTTTTTTGAGAAATATGGTAAACACACAATATTAATATGCAGGCTTCTACCGTTTATGTCGTTTGATATTGTCAGTTATGCAGCAGGTCTTACTTCCATGTCCTTTATGTCTTTCATTGTAGCTACAGGTATAGGTCAGTTACCAGCAACGCTTATTTACTCATATGTAGGTGGAATGCTTACAGGAGGGGCTAAAAAATTTGTAATGGGTCTTCTTATTTTGTTTGCAGTTTCAGTACTTATTTTTATGATTAAAAAGATTTTTAACGACAAGAAAAAAGTACAAGATAGTACTCAAGAGTAGTCATTTGAAGGGATGATTTTATGACAAATAAAAATAAAAAGTTTATAATTGCAGTTTTGATAGCTGTGTTTGTAGTTGTATATTTTGCATTTTTTAGAGATGTTAGAGCAGAAGACATAAGAAGGTACGTAGATTCTTATGGCATTTATGCGCCTATTATATACATAGCACTGTTCACTTTTCTTCCAATTGCATTTTTTCCAGTACCAGTTTTAGCATTAGCAGGTGGCTTGGCTTTTGGACTGTGGAGAGGAACAATTTATACAATTATCGGTGCAGGGCTAAATAGTGCAATAATGTTTTATATGGCAAAGTTTATTGCGAAGGATATAGTAGTAGAATTTTTAAAAGGCAAATTACCAGAAAAATGGTGGGATCTATTTGAAGATGCAGATTCTAAAAGAGGTTTTTTGGTAGTATTTGTATTAAGGTTAATACCACTTGCACCATATAATGTAATTAATTACGGAGCTGGGCTTACGTCGATAAACTTTAACAATTATATGATAGCAACACTGATAGGTATACTCCCAGGGACTTTAGTATTTTTAAATATTGGAGACAAGGCTATTGACATAAAAGATCCAGCATTTTTAATATCAATATTACTTTTAGTAATGTTGACTTTAGGATCTCTTTATTTGGCTAAAAAGATTACTCCGAATAATTTATCAAAGAAAAAATAGTTAGAGGTGTACTGAAATGAGGTTTTCTATAATAATTCCTGTTTTAAATGAAGAAAAAAATATAGAGTCTATAATAAATAATATAGAGAAGATTAAAGGCGACTTTGAAGTTTTGTTTGTAGACGGAGGAAGTAGTGATAATACTGTAAACTTTATAGGCGATAGATATAAAGTGGTTACCTCTGACAGGGGTAGGGCAAAACAGATGAATTACGGTGTTCGTGAAAGTATAGGTGAGGTTCTATTGTTCCTTCACTGTGACAGTATACTTCCAGAGGGTGCTTTAGAAGATATAGAGCAGGTTTTAGGTAAAGGCCATAAGGTAGGTTGTTTTAGAGTTAAGTTTGATTGCAATAAACCTCTTATGAAATGTTGTGGGTTTATGTCCAATGTCAGAGTAAAGTACAGACAATTAGTTTTTGGAGATCAAGGTATGTTTATTTTTAGAGAGGACTTTTATAAATTAGGAGGGTTTACAGATATTCCTATTATGGAAGACTATAAATTTTCTATGGAAGCAAAAAAATATTATTCGATAGGTCAGACTAAATCCTACATTATAACATCTAGTAGAAGATTTATAGATAAAGGAATTGTTAAAACCATGTGGAGTATGCAAAAATTTCAGTGGATGTTTAGAAATGGAGAAGATATAGACAAGATAGCTTCAATATACAAAGATATCAGATAGCTTTGTTATATTAAACAATATTTGAATTATTTTTGTTTTGTATAACATTACTTATTATAAAACTATACGAAGATTAGGAGAATAGCTATGAGTACTTATTATAATAAAGAAGATTTAGGAAAATTTGGAACAATGGGAGAGAACGCTCCAGAACTTTGGGAAAAGTTTATGTCTTATTACGGTCAAGTATTTGAAGAGGGTGAATTAACATCTAGAGAAAAAGCATTAATAGGTTTAGCTGTTGCAACAACTGTTCAGTGCCCTTACTGTATTGACTCATATACTCAATCTTGTTTAGAGCATGGAGTAAATCAAGAACAGATGGTTGAAGCAATTCATGTAGCTGCTGCAATAAAAGGAGGAGCCACTTTAGTACATGGAGTACAAATGAAAAATGTAGCCAAAGGGTTAGAATTATAAAAATAAAAGTTAAATAAAGAGAGGGAAATTTTAATGAGTATAAATAATTTTGTTGAAAATTTGGATTACATACAAAATTTTTACGATAGGGTTGAAGATAAAGAATTACTTTATACTAAGGAAAGTATATCTACTATGCAGATAAATGTAGGTAAGCTTTGTAACTTGGCTTGTAAACACTGTCATGTTGAGGCTGGACCTAATAGGACTGAGATCATGACATTAGATACTATGAAAGATTGTATGGAAGTTTTTAGAGACAATAATTTTTCGGTTTTAGATATTACAGGAGGAGCCCCTGAAATGAATCCAAACTTGAAGTATCTTATAGAAACTGCAAATGAATTGGATAAAAAAATAATGATACGCTCTAATTTAGTAATATTAAATGATCCTAATTACTCGGATTTAATGAATTATTTTGCTGACAATAATGTAGAGATAGTCTGTTCTCTTCCTTACTATACTAAAAACGATACTAACAGACAAAGAGGAGAGGGTGTGTATGAAGAGTCTATAGATGTTCTCAAGAAGTTAAATGTCCTAGGGTATGGAATTAAAGACAACCTTAGCTTAAATCTTGTATATAATCCTGGAGGAGCTTTCTTGCCTCCAGCACAAGAAGCTATAGAGAGAGAATATAAAATTAAATTGGAAAGAGATTGGGGTATAAAATTTAATAATCTATTTTCAATAACTAACAATCCTATTGGAAGATTTGGAATGTTTTTAAAAAGAACAAATAATATTCAAGGATATATGCAGAGACTATCAGATAGCTTCAATCCAGGAACTGTTGAAAGTATGATGTGTAGAGATCAGATTTCTATTGCTTATGATGGTAAAATATACGATTGTGATTTTAATCAAACATTAGGTTTGACTACAGAGGGCATAAATCACATTAGTAACCTAAAGGGAAAAAAGATTACTAATAGAAAAATTTGTGTAGGAAATCATTGTTATGCATGTACAGCGGGAAGTGGTTCTAGCTGTGGCGGAGCAACCGCTTAACTAAATATAACTTATATAATATTTATAAAATAAATATGGTTAGATTAAAGAAAAGATGTACACCTAGATATATTTCTAGAATTGTACATCTTTTTATATACTCCACATTTTTTTATGAATAGAATTTAATGAATCTAAAGATTTAAATTAAGTATAATCTTTATAAATACATTAAATTATTATTAAACTCTCCATAGTATTTTTATTACTTTGCAGTTTCTTGTTTTTGAGATTTTCTTTTAGCTAATAATTCTGGAAAATCTATAGTTATTGAGATTATACCAAAAATAAGTAGGAAAATTGGGTAGTGCAAGTATTTAATAACGGCTACAGAAGAAACTCCTGCTATACCTACAGCTGTCAATATTTGGGCCCCATATGGAATCATACATTGCCAACAAGAAGCAAATATATCCAGCATACTAGCTATTTTTCTAGGATCTAAGTCGTATTCTTTACCTATATCTTTAGCTAAAGGTCCTGCTGTAATTATTGTAATTGTATTATTTGCAGTACATAGATCAATTACGCTAGCTAGAATAGCGATACCAAACTTTGCACCTCTCTTACTCTTAATTTTACTAGTAACGTAATTAAGAATAAAATCCATACCTCCATTGTGTTTAATTAATCCGATAACTCCTCCGACTACTAAAACTAGAAGACATAATTCCTGCATACCTGCCATACCTTTAGATATTGCTTCAATAAATTCCCACATTCCAAGTGAATTAGTAAAGAAACCGATTGCACCAGCAAATATCACTCCTCCAGCAAGTAACATAAACACATTTAAACCAGATAGTGCTCCAACTAGTACACCAAGATAAGGCAGAACCTTAACAATTTGGAAAGGATGGTTTTCTCCTGGAACACTTTGAACACCTGAAGTCATAACAAGAATTATTATAAGACTCATAAGGGCGGCAGGAAATACGATAAAGAAATTTTTTACAACTTTATCCTTCATTTGGCAACCCTGAGTACTTGCTGCAGCTATAGTGGTATCTGAGATCATTGATAAGTTATCACCTACCATAGCTCCACCTACTATAATAGCAACTAAGAACTCTAGTGGTATTCCCGTTTTATGAGCTATTCCTATACCTATTGGTGTTAATGCGGAAACAGTACCAACTGATGTTCCCATAGATATTGATATAAAACAAACAACTAGAAAAAGTCCAGCTACCAGTAAATTTGGTGGAAGAACTGACAAACTCATATTTACTGTAGAATCTACTGCTCCCATAGCTTCTGCAACGCTACCGAAAGCTCCTGCTAATAAAAATATAACTAACATGATAACTATATTACTATCTCCAGCACCTTTACAAAAAACGTCCATTTTAGTGTCAAAAGAATCTTTTTTACCTTTTGGATTTATCATAAAGGCAACTGCTGCAGCTACGATAAAAGCTATTAAGGCTGGCATCTTATAAAAGTCGCCTGTTGCGATACCGCAACCCATAAATAGTAATAAAAAGACTGCAATTGGAGCCAATGCAATTGCATTGCCCTTATTTATTTCTGTACCTACTTCTTTATTTGGTTCTTGCATAATTATGGTCTCCTTTTAAATTTGTACATTAACAAAACTATTTTCCCGGGAACTACATGCACAGTATATTACATAAGATTACTATTTACAACAATATTGTTGTTTTTTTAACTATAGGAAAATCATATAATGATTATAGGAAATTAATATAATTAATAAAAAAACGTTTTTTCGAAGGTGTGCGTTAAGGAAATGTATAAATAATCATTAAATTAAATAAGAAAATTTAGTTGGTAAGTTAATTATTAAATTATAATTGAATTATCAATATTCTCAATATGAAGGTTTTTATAATATTGAAATAAAATGAATGAATTTTTTATTTATAATAAAAAAACCCTAGAAGCTAGTTTTATACTACTAAGGTAGACATTTACTTTAAGGGTTAAACTGTTAATTTTTTATGTATTATTCGAATTTTATAATATTTCATCTAATATTTTTGTTGTTTCTGAAACCACTTTAGGGCAGAAAGTATTTAGTAAATTATTTTCATGAATTTTCTCAGCATCCACAGGATTGCTTATATCGTATCCCAATAAATTTTTACATATAACAGAATCGTATTTTTCTAGAAATTTATATTTAAATTCCATTTGTTTTTGAATATTTAAGCCTTTAGATTCACCGTCATCTGGCAAATAATGCCCGTATTTCAAACCGATTGCCATAAGAGCTCCCGTTACAGCACCACAAGTTTCGCCTTCGAACATACCTGCACCAAAACAAGCAGCTACTTTATTTGCAGTTTTTTTGTCTATATCTAAACTTTTTGATACATCGCTTAGGACAATTTGTGCACAGTCAAATCCTTTTAAAAATTGATCTAAAACTTCTTTTTCTTCCATATAATAACCTCCTTCAAGCAAATTTCATACATGTCAAGATTGAGTATATATTAGGCGTAATTTATTGTCAATATTATACATATAGATATAATCTATACTATTATTGATTTTACTAATTCATATAATAACTAGTTAATATAATTAAGAAACTGAATGTTTTTAGAAATAAAACTAAATAAAATAAACTATCTTGACGATTGATATAAAAATAACTGAGTTGACATTTAGCTTAAAAATTCATACAATTTATATACAAAGTGTGTGATAAATATTGATTTAAACAATTTGTTGACATAAAATTTTTTACAATAAATCATGAAAAATTTTACATCTAAAGTTTAAAGTATACGATATATGGAATATAATTGCTAACTTCATATATCTTTTTTTGTATATACTTGTAATTATTTTATAGGCACTAAATAATGTAAGTCAAAATTTATTGTACGAAAAACCTAAAAACTATAAGGGGGTACTATAATGGAAGAGCTAAAAAGAACTTCACTTTATGATACTCATAAAAATTTGAGCGCTAAATTAGTTGACTTTGCTGGTTGGGAAATGCCTTTAGAGTATGAGGGAATCAATAAAGAACATGAAATAGTTAGGAACAGTGCCGGTTTATTTGATGTATCACATATGGGCGAAGTAGAAGTAAAAGGAGAAAACTCTGAAGAGTTTTTACAGTTTTTACTTACTAATGATTTAAGTAAGTTAAAGGAGAACTCTATTTCATATACTCCGATGTGTTATGAAAATGGAGGTGTTGTAGACGATTTATTAGTTTATAAATTAGCTGATAAACATTACATGCTCGTAATAAACGCATCCAATATAGATAAAGACGTTGAATGGATTGAAAAACATAGTACTAATTTTAATGTTGATATAAAGGATTGTTCTAATGAAATTTCTTTAGTAGCTATACAAGGTCCTAAAGCACAAGAAATACTTCAAAAAGCTACTGATATTGATTTAGAACCTATAAAATTTTATAAGTTTTCTAAGAACGTTAGCGTATGTGGTAGATCTTGCTTAGTATCTAGAACAGGATATACAGGTGAAGATGGATTTGAAGTGTACTGTAAAAATAAAGATTTAAAGACAATATGGGACGGACTGCTAAAAACAGGAGGAGTAAATATAGCGCCAGCCGGTTTAGGGGCAAGAGACACTCTTAGATTTGAAGCGGCACTACCTCTATACGGTCATGAGATAAGCGAACATATATCGCCTGTAGAAGGAGGCATAGGTTTCTTCGTCAAAGTCGATAAACCAAATTACATAGGTAAAGAAGTTTTAGCACAAGAGAAAAAAGACGGCGCTAAAAGAAAAATCGTTGGGTTTGAAATGATAGGAAAGGGTATGCCAAGAAGTGGGTTTGATATAAAAATAGGCGATGAGATTGTGGGATTTGTTACTACAGGTTGCGCTTCTCCAACTACTGGTAAAATATTAGGGCTTGGGCTAGTAGATGCGAAGTATGCTGAGATTGGCAAGGAGATAGAAATAGCTATAAGAAAAAGAGTAGTACCTGCTGTAATAGTAGAAAAACCTTTTTATAAGAAACAATATAAAAAGGATAATGATAAAAATGTCTCAGAGAAAAGGAATGATAGTATGGGGGTAGATAAAACAAATAAGTTTAAATATATACCAGCTACTTCAGAAGATAAAGATAAAATGCTTAGTGTAGTGGGGTTAAAATCAACAGAAGAACTTTTTTCAGATGTACCTAAAGAAGTAAGGCTTTTAAGAGACCTAAATTTGGATAAAGCAAAATCTGAGCTAGAAGTGACAAAGATTGTCAAAGGGATTGCAGATGAAAATGTTAATATTGAAGACTTAGTTTGTTTTATGGGAGCTGGATCATACGATCACTACATACCATCAGTAGTTAAGCATGTAACAGGTAGATCAGAATTTTATACTTCGTATACACCTTACCAAGCGGAAATAAGTCAAGGTACTTTACAGGTTATTTTCGAATTTCAGTCAATGATCGCTGAAATAACTGGCATGGAAATAGCTAATGCCTCTATGTACGACGGTGCAACTGCAGCAGTTGAGGGTTGTATAATGGCTATGTCACAGACCAAAAAAGATAAAATAGTAGTAGCAAAAAGTGCTCATCCTGAGACACTTGAAGTTCTTCATACATATTTAAGATTTAAAGATTGTGAAATTGTTGAAGTAGATTTTACTGATGAATACGGTTCAACTGATTTAGATAAACTTAGAGTTGCTGTAGATGATAAAACTGCATGTGTCTTTGTACAAACACCAAATTTCTTTGGGATAATAGAGGATTTAAAAAACATCGAAAAAATAACACATGACAATAAAGCGATGTTAGTTGTAGGTGCAGATCCAATTTCTTTAGGAGTTCTAAAGAGTCCAGGAGAATTTGGCGCCGATATAGTAGTGGGAGAGGCACAATCATTAGGAAATTCAATGAATTTCGGAGGTCCGTATGTAGGATTTATGGCAAGCAAATCTAAATACGTTAGAAAAATGCCTGGAAGAATTGTTGGCCAAAGCGTAGATAGTAAAGGTAAACCAGCTTATGTTTTAACTTTACAAACAAGAGAACAACATATAAGACGTGAAAAAGCTACTTCAAATATTTGTTCTAACCAAGCTCTCAATGCGTTAGCAGCTTCTGTCTATATGGCCACTATGGGTAAAGAAGGTTTGAGAGATGTTGCTATTCAATCTATGAAAAAAGCGCACTATACATTTAATAAGCTAATTGAAAAAGGTAAATATAAACCATTATTTAAAGGTCAATTTTTTAAGGAGTTTGCGGTATCAAGTGCTAATAGTGTGGAGGATATAAATCAAAAGCTTTTAGAAGGTAATATACTTGGCGGTTACGATTTAGAGAAAGATTTTAAGAATCTAAAAAATTCTTCTCTGATTTGTGTTACTGAAAAGCGTAGCAAGGACGAGATTCATAAATTAGTTGATATAATGGAGGGAATATAATGAAGAATTACGATAATTTACTTATAGATATTTCTAAAAAAGGTAGAAAAGCCTATTCACTTCCTAAACTAGATATAGAGGATATACTTTTGACAGATATGGTAGATGCTGATTTATTAAAAGAAACTGAACTTAGATTACCAGAAATAAGTGAGGTAGATCTAATTAGACACTATACAAACCTATCAAATAAAAATTTTGGTGTGGATACAGGATTCTACCCGCTAGGTTCTTGTACAATGAAGTATAACCCAAAGATCAACGAAGATATGGCTAGTAATCCAAATTTTACAGAGATACATCCATATCAGCCTGTAGACACTGTTCAAGGATCACTTGAACTTATGTACAATTTATCTCAAACGTTGTGTGAAATCACAGGAATGGATGATGTAACGCTTCAACCATCTGCTGGCTCTCATGGAGAGCTTACAGGTCTAATGCTTATAAAGGAATATCATTTGAATAGAGGAGATACTAAAAGAACAAAGGTAATAATACCTGATGCCGCGCACGGTACAAATCCTGCTAGTGCAGCAATGGCAGATTTCGATGTAATACAAATAAACTCTAATAAAGATGGTTCAGTAAACATGGAAGAGTTAAAATCAATTTTAAATGATGAAGTTGCAGCTCTAATGCTTACTAATCCAAGTACACTCGGATTGTTTGAAGAGAATATAAAAGAAATAGCTGATATTGTTCATGAAGCAGGTGGTTTACTTTACTATGATGGAGCTAATATGAACGCTATAATGGGTATAACTAGACCAGGAGATATGGGATTTGATGTTGTCCATTTAAACATACATAAGACTTTCTCAACTCCTCATGGTGGTGGAGGACCTGGAAGTGGACCTGTAGGAGTCAAAAAAGAACTGATTCCGTTTTTACCCGTACCTGTAATAGAAAGAGTAGATGGAAGATATGAATTAAACTACGAGAAAGAAAAATCAATAGGCAAGATAAAAAACTTCTATGGAAACTTTGGAGTTTTGGTAAGAGCTTATACATACATACTAACTATGGGTAGCGATGGACTTAAAGAAGCTAGTACAATGGCAGTACTAAACGCTAATTATATTAAAGAAAGCTTAAAAGATGATTATATACTACCAATAGATAGAATTTGTAAGCACGAGTTTGTATTAGGTGGTTTACCTAAAGGTGAAGCGAATATTAAGACGTTGGATATTGCCAAGAGACTTCTTGATTATGGATATCATCCTCCTACAATATATTTTCCTCTTATTATAAAAGAAGCACTTATGATAGAACCCACTGAGACGGAGAGTATTGAGACTATAGATGAATTTATAATTGCGATGAAGAGCATAGCTAAAGAAGCTCTTGAAAATCCAGAGATTTTAAAAAATGCACCTCACAATACTACAGTAGGAAGAATTGATGAAGCAAGAGCAGTAAAAAAACCTATACTTACTTGGAAACAAATAGAAAATTAACGAGAAATAACAAAGTTAATGGAGCGATTGAGTATTTTTACGACAATAATTTATATTCGTAAATACTTAATTGCTCCATTAGTTTTGTGTTAGCATATTTAATTTTAATTAAATATAGGCTCTTTTATAAGTTTTCCTTGTACATATCTATCAACTATATTTCTATCATCTCCAACGTAGATGAATCTTTCAAGCCTTTCTATTACTGAGTAATTGTCGTGATTTAAGTTGCTGTCGTCTATAATTAAAGCATCGAAGTCGTAATCTTCCTCGAAACTTCCAACTTTACCAAAGAAACTTCCTCCGCTTTTTGTTGCCATATAAAAAGCCTCAGGTAATGTTAAAAAGTCATATTCTTTATTTGAATTAACCCACCAAAGTTTAGATACTTGAATTGCTGAAACTATGGCGTCAAAAATAGATAGTGAATGACCTCCACTTATATCAGACCCAAGTGATACTTTTACACCGTTATTTATTAATTTCCTAACTGGAGATATCCCGCTACCTACATTAAAATTTGATGCAGGACAGTGAACCGCCATTACATTATTATTTCTCATCAATTTTATTTCTTCATCTGATGAGTAAACACAATGAGCCATAAGTGTAGGTGTTTGACCAAATAAATTATAATGATTATATGCATCACCGTAGAATTTCGACTCAGGTTCCAATTCTTTTACCCATTCAATTTCCCCTAAGTTTTCTGAAAGGTGTGATTGACTAGGTGTATCGAATTTTATACATAAATCACCAAGGCCTTTTAGTAAGTCACTAGTGCAGCTAGGGATAAACCTAGGCGTAACTATAGGCTTTACAATAGAATCTTTTCCACCGTATGCCTCTAGTAAATCTTTAGTATCCTCTATAGATTTTTTAGTATCTTCAAGTAGAGAATCAGGGCAATTCATATTCATATTAACTTTTCCGACAAAAGCTCCAAGTCCTGACGCCTCAAATAAGTTCATTAGTTCTCTTGTAGAATTTTTATGAACTGTAGCAAATATTGATGCTCTTGTAGTACCAGCTCTCCACATTTCTTTAATAAATTTTGAGTACATTTTTTTAGCATATGATATATCTTCGTACTTTGATTCTTCTGGGAACGTATAGCTGTTTAGCCAAGGTAGTAACTCTTTGTCCATAGCCATACCTAAGTTTCTAAACTGTGGAGCATGACAGTGTAAATCATTCATACCAGGTATTATAAGTTTATCAGAGTAATCTATTATATCGCTATTTGAATATTCATTTGGGAGTTCTTTATATATAGCTTTTGTTTTACCATCCTCTACAACTATATAACTTTTTTCGTATACTTTAAATTCTGTCGAAGTTTCAGTATAAACTATATTTCCTTTTAATATTTTAATCATATTACACTCCTTACATTATTAATTATATTAAAAACTGTACATTTCTAAAAATATATCAGATTAAATTCGTGTATATGGGTATTATATCATATTTATACACGTTTAAGGAGTTTAAAATGTAGAAATAAGTAGTAGAATCGAAAAAAATGATATATCTTGTTTGATTGCCTTTTTTTAGAAGTACATTTTATGTTACAATGATTAGAAAGAGAAAATTAGGAGTGTAAAAATTGATATTAAATAGAGCAAATTGGGATCAAAATTCTTATGAGGCTTTCTTAAAACATATTAAAGAATTCCAAGATATTGGTTATAGGGAATTTAATAAAAAACTTATCCCTGGTGAGGAGCATATAATAGGAATCAGAATGCCTATCCTAAGAAAACTATCTAAAGAAATTACATATGGAAATTGGAGACAATTTCTAGATGTTTGTAGATATACCTATCACGAAGAACTTTTAATACAAGCTATTATTATATCAAGTATTAAATGTGAATTTACTGAATTAGAAGAGTATATAGTTGGGTTTGTACCAAAAATAAGAAATTGGTCAATATGTGACTCATTTTGTTCGGGCTTAAAAATAACTATATCGAATAAAGAGATAGTATATGAACTTGTTAAAAAATATCTCTACACAGATTGCTTATGGCAGGTTAGATTTGCTATTGTTATGCTTTTAGAATACTATATAGAAGAAGATTATCTAAAAGATATATTTTATTTTTGTGATGATTTAGATTCTAATGAATATTATGTTCAGATGGCGGTAGCGTGGCTAATTTCTATGTGTTATGTAAAATTTGAACAAGAAACATTGAAATATTTAATTAGTAATGATTTAGATAATTTTACATACAATAAGGCTTTACAAAAAATCATTGAATCAAACCGCGTAGATATTGAAAAAAAGAATATAATAAAAAATATGAAGAGAAAAAATAGAAATTAAGAAATTATGGAGGTCTTAAATGGACGGTAACGAAAGAATCGATAACTTTTTAAAACTTCAAGAAAAAAATCTAAAGTTTGCTGATATATCGAAGGAATTAGGAATAAGTCAAAGTACTTTAAGAACTTTTCTAAATAAAAGAGGATATAAGTCCATAAAAGGCAAATATATATTAAAAAACGATTTAAATGACAAAGTTGAAGATAAGCAAAATAGCAAAAATAGCAAAAAAACAGAACAAAATGTAGAACAACTTGACTTCACTAATGCATCTAGTGTTAGTTCTGTTAGTTCAGCAAAAAAAAATACTAAGAATAATATAAAGAATGAAGTTAAAAATAATAATAAATCAAATAAATCTGTAATTGAACAAATAGAAAATAAAGGCACAGCCTCTAATGATTCTGTAAAGAGGTCTACTAAGAAAAGTACATCAAGTTCATCTAATAAAAAAGATACTTTACAACAAACGACAAAAAAACAAACTTCAAAAAAAGTGAATAAAAAAGAAGATATAGATAAAAAGGATACACAAAAAAGGACAAACAAAAAAATAAATATAACTCAAGAGGATCTAGATAAGTTATGTGAAGTTTATGATTGGTATCTTCAAGTAAAAGATTACGCTAATGAAAATTTAAAGAAAAATAAAAAAACAGTTGAAAAAGATGTATTCGTAGAGGATGAAAAAATTGAAGAGGTTAAATCCACAACAATAAGGGTAGACATGGATACATGGAGCGAGTTTGAAAGACTATGTAGTAATTCTAAATATAGCAAATCTGTTATTTTAACACAAGCATTAAAGAATTTTATGAAAGAAAATAAGGATTTGCTATAAAAAATATCCACAAGAGGTGCTAAGACAATGAAAACATCGAGAATTGTTTGTGTAGTATTATCTTTGGTTGTAGTCACTTTTTCGGTAAGTGCCTGCAGGCAAAGTTCAGATACTTCAAAGAAAATAGAAATTAAACAAGATGAAGAAGATAATATTAAAATTGATAATAATAATGCAGAAGCTATTGATATAGAAAAGGTTAAATTTGATAATGTAGACAAAGATTTAGCTCAAAAAAAATTAACTAAAACAAAGATAGAAAATAAATCTATTTTCAATACCTCAAATATAAAGCTTGTTTACAGTGAGTATGACAAAAATGGGAACCTTATATCTTCTGATTCTAACGCTTTTTTAGGTATAACATTATTGCCAGGGGATACTGCATATGTCGAACTTGAACACAAAGAGTTTGCAAATATTATTGAAATAACTTCATATTCATATACTGCAGAAGGAAAAAGAGTTAATGTAAACCTTAAAAATGACAAAATAGATATTAAAAAGGCATCAGTAATTACAGAAAACAGTAAGTCATATGAGACATTAGTTTTATCAGATTTTAAGAAACTTAATGATGCAGAAGATGGTAATACCTATAGATTGAAAGTTAAAAACTCATCTTCAAAAGATTTAGGTAATTTAATATTAAAAGTAGCGGAATTAAATGAAAATGGTGATTATATTAATTTGGAACATATTGCATACAATAGCGTATTAAAAGCATCTGAAGAGACAGAAATAGATGTTATTAGCTCTATAGACGCAAGAAAATTAAAAGTAGTTGGTTATATATATAATGATACGGATCAAAACATAAATGTAGATATTGATTTTAATTCACATAGAGCTATAGTGGACTAGTATTGATAAGGGTACTTATTATATTATAAGTATAAAAGTATAGTGAAATGTCGATTATTATTGGAGGAAACAGTGAAAATTTTAATTGTTGAAGATAATAAAGAACTCTTAGAAACAATCTCAAATGAACTCGATAACTACTTTGAAACTGAAGTGTGTAGAGATGGAGAAGAAGCGCTATATATGATAAATCAAAACATATACGATTTAATTGTTCTAGATTTAATGCTTCCAAATTTGGGTGGCATGGAAATTCTTAAATCGATGAGAGATGTCAATATAGATATTCCTGTTTTGATACTTACAGCTAAAGAGGAATTAGGAGATAAAGTTGAGGCGTTTAAAATTGGAGCAAATGACTATCTAACAAAGCCTTTTTATATGGAAGAACTTGTAGCTAGAGTATACGCAATTTTGAGGACAAATGGAAAAATAAAAGATGAAAATTCTCTTAAATTTAAAGATTTGTATATGGATATAAATAATAGAAAAGTTTTTATTAATAACGAGGAGATAGAGCTTCAAAATAAACAGTTCAATCTTTTAGAATACTTTTTATTGAACAAAGGTTCAATATTGCTTAAAGAGCAAATATATGACAGAATATGGGGTATTGATTCAGATGCTACAATCGAGATTGTTGAAGTTTATGTTAGTAACCTTAGAAAAAAGCTTAGCAAATTCAATTACGACAAATATATAAAAACTAAACGCAAGGTAGGTTATATGTTTGATGATAAATAAAAATATATTTTCTGAAACTAAAAATCATTTAATTAAGATGTACATATTGGTTGTCGGTAGCTTTATGATAATTTTTTCATTTTTTATTTTCATATATTTTACGGCTATGACATATAGCGGTGTAGACAATGAGATTAAAAGTGAATTCAATAACATAATAATACAGCTGAAAAGTACATCTTTTTTTGATCCAATTAGACTTGAAGATCCAAAGGATATGGTATATGTGTATGAAAATGATAGAATTAGATACTATACACAAAACGAGTATTTTGACGAAATACTTCCTAATATAGAGAGCGAAAAAATAAATGGATTTTACAAATATACTAAAAATGGACATACTTTTAGAGCTTTAAGTGTGGTAGAAGGAAAATACAAAATACAAATTATAAGAAATATTGATTCAGAATTAAATTCTAGGAGACAAATAACATCGGGTCTTTTGATTGCAATATTGGTATTTATAGTAATAACTTATTTTGTAGCGGTTTATTTAACTCGTAAGGCATTGATTCCAATTGAAAATGTTTGGAAGAATCAAGCTAAGTTTATACAAGATGCATCTCATGAACTTAGAACGCCTATTACTATAGTCTCTTCTAAATTAGAAAGTATGTTAAAGCATCCAGAAAATACTGTAAACGATGAAGTAGAAAAAATAGCAGTAGTAATGAAAGAAACCAGAAAAATCAAAAAAATGATTAATGATTTATTGAGTTTAAGTAAAGAAGATACTATAATAAATATACATTTAAAGGAAGTCGATTTGGTTTCTCTTATAAATGAGATATCAAATGATTATTTAGATATAGCTAAAATTCAGGATAAGAAATTTGAGATTTTATCCGATTTTGAAGAGTTATCAATACAGACAGATAGAGAAAAGCTTAGAGAATGTATACTTATTTTAATTGACAATGCATTTAAGTATACAACAATAGGAGATAGTATATCGATAGAGTTAAAAGAGAGCTTTGCTAAAGGCGGAGTGAGTATTTTAATTAAAGATACAGGATGTGGTATTAAGGAAAGTGAATTACCATATATATATGACAGATTCTTTAGAAGTGAAAATGTAAGAGATAAGGATGTAGATGGTTCAGGAATTGGTTTATCAATTGCAAAAATGATAAGTAAAAACTTATCAATTAAGATAAATGTTAGATCTAAATTGGGAGAGGGAACTGAGTTTGAGTTACTTGTCCCATACAATAATCTATAATATATAAAAATTTGTTTTTTACAATCAACAATGGGTATAATATTATCATATAAAAATATTAGAAAATTTAATCTGTCAAATTTTTTAATACTAAACATATTATAATATATAAATATACAACAATTTAGTAGGAGGTAATTTATAATGGCAAAAGTTATTAATACATCAGAATTTAGAAATCAAGTAGAAGATGGTAAGGGAGTAGTAGTCGTAGACTTTTTCGCTACATGGTGTGGGCCTTGTAACATGTTAGGACCAGTATTTGAAGAATTAGGTGAAGAAATGAAAGAAGAAGCTAAGTTTTTAAAATTAGATATAGATCAAAGTTTAGAAATTGCTCAACAATTCAACGTTTCAACTGTTCCAACTATGATGGTTTTCAAAGATGGTAAAGCAGTTGATACTATGGTAGGATTTATGCCAAAAGATAAGATAGAATTAAAAGTAAAATCTCATTTATAGAATAGGTGAAATAATATGCGTTATGATATAGCAATAATTGGCAGTGGCCCTGCTGGCTTATCAGCTGCAATAAATGCTAAGATAAGAAATAAGAGCTTTATACTATTTGGAAATGAAAATTTAAGTACTAAGCTTACAAAAGCTGCGTCGATAGATAATTACTTAGGATTTCATGAAATAACAGGTGAAGACTTAAAAGATAAATTTATAGAACATATTGATAAGATGGAAATATCTATCACGAATAAAAGAATTAACAATATATACGCAATGGGAGAGTATTTTACTTTGCTGTGCGGTAGCGAAATGTTTGAAGCTACAACTATTATACTTGCAACTGGTGTTGAATATACTAAACCGATTAAGGGTGAAGAAGAATTTTTAGGAAAAGGAGTAAGTTATTGTGCTACTTGTGATGCACCACTTTACAGAGACAAGAATGTTGCTGTTATAGGATACAATGATGAATCACAGGAAGAAGCTAATTTTTTAAATGAACTTACATCTAAAACTTACTTTATACCTATGTATAAGAGTGAAACACTAATGAGAGGTTCAAATTCAAATATATTAGAAGAATCAATTGAAGTTATAAATGATAGACCAGTTGAAATAAACGGTGATAATCTAGTAAACAATATTCAATTTAAAAATATCGAGGAGTTAGCAATAGATGGTGTATTTGTTATTAAAGACAGTACATCACCATCTGCGCTTGTTCCAGGAATAGATATTGAAGACAGACATATCAAAGTAGATGCTATGATGAATACAAACATTGCAGGATGCTTTGCTGCTGGTGACTGTGTAGGTAGACCTTATTCATACATTAAAGCCGCTGGTCAAGGGCAAATAGCTGCTCTAAGTGCTGTATCATACTTAGATAAGTTGAAACTAAAAAATAAGTAAATTATGCTTGTAGAATATTTGCTAATTATTAAATAATTTTGTAAAAAAGTCAGGATTTAATTTCCTGACTTTTGTTTTGATTATTTTCATTTTAGTTATTATAATAAAAATCCCAAAAAATAATCAACTTAATTATATTGAATAATAATAAAAATAAAAACCAGGATACTGATCCTGGTTTTTGTCTTTTATAATTTATTAATTACAATTGCTTTGAATTATTTCTAGCATCTTCTATATTCTTTAATATATTATCTAATTTACTATTTAAATTCTCTAAATCGTTTGTTTCTACATTGTAGTTTAGAAATAATTTTTCCATTTCATCATTTATCGAATTAACTTTTCTTGTTACTTCTACAAATGTAGGGAAATTACTGCTGTTTTCAGCGTTAACAAACTTCTTTAAATCCTTAGTTATAAAAGATACTACTTCATATTCATCAGAGAATACTCCTTGTGGAATAGGATAAGGCTTTATTCTTTGAAGGAAATACTCATCCTTTGTGTTAATGTTGTATGAGTAAGTTACCTTCCAATCTTCACTTAATTGAAATTCAATAAAGTATAGATAACTTCTTATTTTGCGTATTTTAGTAGCACCTAGTTGTCTAAGTATAACTTCAATTGAGTCTCCAATTGCTGTGTTTTCGTTCATTAAAACATCCCCTTTATTATATTTTAAATAAATTTAATTACCAAATATACTGTTGAAATAGCTACTGACATAAGCATTATAGGGAATCCAACTTTAAAGAATTCTTTAAAAGTTATAGGATAACCATGTCGTTGACTCACCCCTGCTAAAACTACGTTGGCAGATGCACCTATTAAAGTACCATTTCCGCCTAGGCATGCCCCTAAAGAAGTTGCCCACCATAGTGGAGTAACATCTATACCTTGAGCCTGCATAGTCAGGATAAGCGGTATTATCGTTGCTACAAATGGTATGTTATCTAGGAATGAAGATACAATTGCAGATAACCATAAAATTATTAGCATTGTAAGAATCATGTGGCCTGAAGTAGCGCCGATTATTACCTCAGCTAAATTATTTATTAGACCAACTTCTACAAGTCCTCCAACAACTATAAATAGACCCATAAAAAAGAATATAGTAGACCATTCTACGTCAAGCAGTATCTCATCTACATCTTGTTTACCAATTAGGAGCATTACAACTGCTCCAGTTAATGCTACTATACAAGACTCGATTTTTAGAGTACTGTGAAAAGCGAATCCTAGTAAAATAAAAAACATAACTACAATACTTTTTATCATAAGCGTTCTGTCTTTTATTGATTTTGTCTCATCAAAATTCATTATTCTCTGTCTTGCTTCATCGTCTACAACTAATTTTTTACTGTATAAAAATTTACAGCATATGATCATAGCTATAAGTATAACTATAATTACTGGTGAAAGATTGACTACGAAGTCCATAAAACTTAAATTTGCAGCACTACCAATCATAATATTTGGTGGATCACCAATAAGTGTAGCTGTACCACCTATATTAGAAGCTAATATTTGTGATAGTAGAAATGGTACTGGGTTCAATCCCAGGATTTGAGTTATCGTGATTGTCATAGGACCTATAAGTAAAACTGTTGTAACATTATCTAAAAGAGCTGATAATACAGCAGTGATAATTATAAAGTACACCATAATCTTCCATGGATCACCTTTTGTCTTTTTTGCTGTCCAAATTGCAATATATTCAAAAAGCCCTGAGTTTTTGACTACTGCGACAAAGAGCATCATTCCGACTAATACTCCGATTGTATTAAAATCTATGTGGCTTAATCCCTTTTCAAAGGTCAGTATGTTGAATAAAATCATAAGCAAAGCGCCGCCAAGTGATGCAACTGTTCTGTTTATTTTTTCTGTTATAATGGCAGCCATTACTAATAAGAAAATACCAAGTGTTATAATTTGTTGTACTGTCATAAATAATACCTCCGTTATTATATTATTCTCGTAAGACATATTAATATTAGTACTTTTTGCTAAAGAATTCAATGGTAGTTTGAAAGTAGTTTTTTTAACGTAGTTTTAACAAAATTAAATTCTTATTAACAATAAAGAGGTATTTATAGCAATTGGTTTTGATAAAATTATAACATAATGACTCTTAAATAGTATAAAAATTCAATATTTTAATGATTTAATCATCTATAAATTTGATAA
Source organism: Metaclostridioides mangenotii (assembly GCF_018917235.1). Taxonomy (GTDB): domain Bacteria; phylum Bacillota; class Clostridia; order Peptostreptococcales; family Peptostreptococcaceae; genus Metaclostridioides. The sequence goes on along the minus strand of NZ_JAHLOF010000001.1, from coordinate 147,442 downwards.
CTAAATTATAAAATGAATAATTATAAAAAAATTATGCAATATTTCACTTGATAATTGCTTTTTATAATATTATAATTGTATTAATGAAATTTTTCAAAATAAATAATTCATTTTGTTTATTTTATTGTTTATTTTGAATTTGTTAATTATTAGAATAAAGAAGGGAATTGAGTTATGGAAATTTCGAACAATATTATATCGTTTATCAATGAGAACGTTGTAGTAGTAAATGATTATTTATGGTCTTATATACTTATTATCATGTTAGTGGCTACAGGAATTTATTTTTCATTCAAAACGAACTTTGTACAGTTTAGATATTTTATTGAAATGTTTAGATTACTAGGTGATGGATTTTCTGACAAGGATGTTAAAAAATCAGGAAGTATTTCTTCATTTCAAGCGTTTTGTATTAGTACATCATCAAGAGTTGGAACAGGAAATATAGCGGGTATAGCTATAGCTGTAGCTGTAGGAGGACCAGGGTCAGTATTTTGGATGTGGATAATTGCTTTAATAGGTTCAGCTTCAAGTTTTGTCGAGAGTACTCTCGCTCAAATCTATAAAATTAGAGATGGTAAAGCGTTTAGGGGCGGACCAGCATATTACATGGAGCAAGGTCTAAATAAAAAATGGATGGGTGTTGTTTTTTCAATACTGATCTCAATTTGTTATGGCTTTGTATTTAATGCAGTTCAGGCAAATACTGTATCGTTGGCTTTTAACAATGCATTTGGAATTAGTAAAGTTACTATGGCTATAGGTCTTGGCATATTAACTGCAATTGTAATTTTTGGTGGAGTTCACAGAATTGCAAAGGTGTCTGAAGTTATAGTTCCAATATTTGCAGGACTTTACATAGTTGTTGCTATAGTTATAGTTATAATTAATATTACAGAAATACCAGGAATAATAAAATTAATTGTAAGCAGTGCATTTGACTTTAAGAGTATGGCTACTGGTGGATTTATTGGAACAGTGATGACAGGAGTAAAGAGAGGTCTTTTCTCCAATGAGGCAGGTATGGGTAGTGCTCCCAATGCAGCTGCTACAGCTGATGTAAAACATCCAGCTGTTCAAGGGCTAATACAATCACTAGGCGTTTTTACTGATACAATAATAATATGTAGTTGTACTGCTTTTATGGTACTTCTTTACTCAGGCTACTCAAGTAGTAGTGCTACTGGTATAGAACTTGCACAGGAAGCTTTAACTTCTCATATTGGAGGATTAGGTGCTATCTTTGTAGCAGTATGTATATTCTTATTTGCATTTAGCTCTATTGTAGGTAACTACTATTATGGCGAATCAAATATAGAGTTTATGAGTGGCAGTAAAGTCAAATTAAATATATTTAGAGTTTTTGTTGTAGCGATGGTATGTTTCGGTTCTATAACACAAGTAGAGGTAGTATGGAATTTAGCTGATTTATTTATGGCCCTTATGGCAATTATAAATATTATTGCAATTCTTTTTTTAGGGAAATATGCATTTATAGCACTTAATGATTATACGAAGCAGAAAAAGGCTGGAATAAAAAATCCTGTATTTACAGTAGATGATATACCAGAGCTTCAAAATGTTTCTGAGTGGCATGGGGAGAAAAATATATAAAATAATTATACAGTAAGTTTTTACCTTATTTTAATAAATAATAGAGACGTATAAGAGCAACAATACTGCTGCTTTTTATATGTCTCTATTTTATTGTGATATAATAAACTAGTAATTATTAAATACAGGAGAGTGGATATATGAACGCTAAACCTTTGGGCATACTATCCAAATTTTACGGGTACAAGAGCTTTAGAAGAGGACAAGAAGAAATAATAAATTCTATTATAGATAAAAAGGATGTAATAGCTATTATGCCAACCGGAGGTGGAAAGTCCATATGTTATCAAATTCCGGCGCTTATTTTTGAAGGTATCACTATAGTTATATCCCCTTTAATCTCTTTGATGAAAGATCAAGTAGATGCTCTTAATGAAATAGGGGTTAAGGCTGGTTTTATAAACAGTTCTCTTTCTACAAAAGAATTTGGAAAAGTATTAGAAGACATTAGAAATGACGAATTAAAGTTAATATATATTGCGCCAGAGAGATTGATTAGTGATGAATTTATTAACTTAGTTTGGGATAAAAATATAAGTCAGATAGCAATAGATGAAGCTCACTGCGTTTCACAATGGGGGCACGACTTTAGACTTAGTTACAGAGAGATTTCTAAGTTTATTAAAATATTAAAAAGCAAACCAGTAGTAACTGCTTTTACGGCTACTGCCTCTAATGAAGTAAGAGAAGATATAGAAAGGCTACTTTTATTAGAGGATCCAGATTGTTTTATAACTGGATTTAATAGAGAGAACTTGACTATTAATATAGTGAAAAATTCAAATAAGAAAAAATATCTCTTAAATTATATACAAAACCATAAATTTGAATCGGGTATAGTTTATGCGGCTACAAGAAAAGAAGTTGAAAAAATTTATGAAATTTTAAGTTCGATCGGATTAACTGTATCAAAGTACCATGCGGGTTTAAGTAATAAAGTAAGAACAGAAAATCAAATTGAATTTATAAAGGACGATATCGATATTATGGTTGCTACCAACGCATTTGGCATGGGTATAGACAAGCCTAATATACGATGGGTTATACATTACAACATGCCACAGAGCATAGAAAATTATTATCAAGAAATAGGCAGAGCTGGGAGAGATGGAGAAAAAAGTGAATGTATTTTATTGTTTACACCAGGTGATATTCAAGTTCAAAAGTATTTGATAGATTATGGGATTGAAAATCCAGATCGTAAGCTACATCAACATAAAAAGTTACAACAGATGGTCGAGTTTGTATATACTAATTCTTGTTATAGAAAATCTATACTATCATATTTCGGTGAAGAATTGAAAGAGGACTGCGGTAATTGTAGTAATTGTTTAAATATTGGACAGATTGTTGATAAGACAGTAGATGCACAGAAGGTCATTTCATGTGTGTACAGAATGAAAAGATCTTATGGGATTACTACTATAGTCGATGTACTTAGAGGATCAAAAAACAAAAGAGTGCTCCAATTTGGTTTTGATAAATTGTCTACATACAATATAATGAAAGATTATTCTACTGAAGATCTTAAGACATTCATTAATACATTGGTTTCTCACGGCTATTTAGATATGGTTGAAAGTCTTGGTACTGGTGGAAAAGGAAGTTTTCCAACTATTAGACTAAACGAATTATCTATGGATATACTAAAGGGTTATGTAAAGGTCGAATTTAAGGAAGACGTCGTATCAGAAGTCATTGAGGTAAAAGATGAGCTTTACGAAAGTCTTAGGGATCTAAGAAAGCAAATTTCTGTATCACAGAGAATCGCGCCATATATGGTATTTGGTGATGGTACATTAAAAAGTATGTCTACAAAGATGCCTACAAATGAAAGTCAAATGTTAAGTATATCAGGAGTTGGACAGATTAAGTATGAAAAATATGGACAACAATTTGAAGATGCAATAAAATATTATATGGACCAAAACGGTATTGAAAAAAATTTAAGTAATGAAAATGAAAATAATGAAGGTGTCGATAATTTATTAGATAATAAAAAAAAGATTAACTCAAAAAATAAAGGTATATCAAAAAAACTTAAAGTTGAAGATGAATTTTTTAGAGTAGATACTGATAAAGAGTTATACGATATACTAGATAATTATAGAAGAGAATGTGCTGAAAAAGAAAAAAGTTTACCGTATATGGTCTTGGCAAAAGACACTATTAAGGAAATTAGTGGTAGATATCCAATAAATATAGAGCAGTTAAGTGATATAGCGGGGATAGGCCCTATAAAAATCAAAAAATATGGAGATCAAATAATCAGTTTTGTAGAAGAATACGTGAACCAAAAAACAATATTGGTTTCATGGATAGAAAAGAAGAAAAAGACATTAGTACTAGATGGAGAAAGTAGAAAGAAAAATGAAATTGCTCTTGATTTATTAAATCAAGGACAAAGTGTTAAAGAAGTAGGAGAGTATTTAGAGACTTCTCAATCAACAATATTAGGATATGTTCATTCTTATTTGTATGAGGGTAATATAATGACCTTTGATTTAGATATAACTTCTTATTATAATGAAGAAGATAGGGAAATAGTGCTAAGTATGATTGATAAATATGGAGACAAAAATCTTAACATTTTAAAAAGAAAGCTCCCAGATAATATTAAGTATGAAACTATAAGAGCTATTTTATTGGATAAATTGCTCGAAGAAACGAATTCAAAAATGTAATTATATGTATAATGCTGCAAATCTTTTTATTTTAAAAGCACGTTTTGTTACTAAATAGATTTTATATATAAAAATATATATTTAAACAGCATTTTAAAGGCGAATATTGCATTGATTATAAAAAAGGCAAAAAAAACGTCAACAAGGCTTAAACTGTTGATATTGCCTGGGAAATTGCGTAATAAAAAAGGAGTATCAGATGAAATCTCATTATGATTTTTTATTGGTATAAGATATAGTATTTTTAAAGTCTGTTTGAATTATATATGAATTTTATAGACTAAAACTCAAACAATTAAAAAAAAATGATAGAATAGACAAGAAGCAAAAAATAAAGATAGACTAACGGGAATTACAGGAGAGCTAAATATGGGATTAAAAGAATTTGATTTTATTGAAGAATCTATAGAAATGTTGAGGACAATGAGTCCTGCTTTAGAGAGCATCTCAGATGAAATAAAGGATTATTTTGAAGAAATATTAAGAGAAAAGAATCAGGAGTATATAAACCTTACCTCTAGAATTAAATCAGAGGCTAGTTTGAGAGAAAAAATTATTAGAAATAGATATATCAAAAAGTACACTGAAGCTGGAGACTTAATTGACAATATGTCAGATATAATTGGAATAAGAATAGAGTGTAGATTTATAGAAGATGAAGCAAAAATTTATAGATTATTTCGTAGACACTTCAATAAGACAGACGATAAAATATATTACTACAACAAAGACAATAAAAGTATAAAGTTAAAATTATCGGAAAAACAACCTAATAAACAGAAAAATGGTTTTGAAATATATAAAATAGATGGTATATATGATTATTTAAATAAAGAAGTAAATTTTGAGCTACAGATAAAGTCTCTAGTTAATGTGTTTTGGAGTGAAATTGAGCATAAAATAATATACAAGAATAATACATATTTACTAGCAGATAAATTTATAAAAGATATGATGGCTTCTATTAGAAGTAATTTAACTATGATAGATACTCAACTTTTAAGTTTGTATAAAAACTTTAATTCAAATAAAAAATTCAATATGAACACCAGTAAAATGGAAATGGAAAAACTATTTGCAAAGCTTGTATATGATGTATTTTATGATAAAATGCATAGTAGTATAGGTTTTGTGGTCGATTTTAAAAAGCCATGTGAAACTATATTAAATTATTCTTTTAGCAAAAAAGATATTGAAGAAGATGATTTAGGTGAGTTTATGCTTGAGGAATTTCTACGATTAGGCGAGATTGTAAACAAAGAAATAGATTTTAATGAAGAGTTAGTTTTTATAAATGAGCCAAATTTTGAAGACGAGTTTTGCAAAACTGTTGGTGAGCATTTTAGAAGTAGACTAAACACAGAATTTCCGTGGAATTTATTTTTTAGGATTCTATTTGAAATAGAGCAGTGCGATAATAAAACAGATTTCGAAGACTTTGTGATGTTTATAAAAGACAATATTCTGAGTCAAGAGGTAAAGGAACAGCTTAAAAGCTACTATAAAGAAGATACAGATGAGATTATACGAGATATATATAGATGTGTTGCAGAAAGTATAACTGAAATAGATAGTGTGGAAATACTTTACAACTACAACTTAGAAAAGATAGCATTTAACTGTAGTGAAATTGCAGGAGTTGTTTGTAGAGAGTTTGATACTTATGAGGAATATTTAAGTGGTAAAGATGATCTATTATCTTTATTTAAGGATAAAATAACTCAGATATTTGAATAAATTTATAGTTAGTGCATAAATAAATTTGCAAAAGATGGTATGATTATGTACTGTCCTTATGGTTTCAAAACGTGATATGTATCTTAAACATCTGACATAACTTTTGTAAATAGCAAAGTGGTTGAAAAGATTGCAAATGAGATGTATGATAGAAGTGTAGTCTCAATATACTATGGAAAAATACAGCCATTATACTCCGGTTATAAAAAAAGAGATACTAAATGAAGTGAAATTATGCATAAGCAAGAGTAGTTTGAAGCTTAGAAATCTAGTGGACAGAATATATAAAAAACAAGTATACTTTAACCTAAGCGAGAAATATTTTGAAAACATCTATACTATAGAAGAGTTAGAAAACATAGATAGAATATAGTAGTATGATAAATTTATCGGATACGCTTAAGTATGGAAGGAGATATAGATGAATCTTAATAGATACAATTCATGGGCTGTTGTAACTGCTGAGTGTAGTATAGACAGCAAAGCTTTTTCAATAATTAAAGAATTACAGGATAAAGAATTTAAGGTAGTAGCTATAGACGAAAATTTAAAACCTATAGATGGAGTAGAGGTGTATGAAAGCCTTAAAGATGTACCATATAATGTTGATATTGTTGCAATCATTGAAAAATACACTATGATAGAATCTATTTTTGATGAGATGGAATTGTTAGATATAAAAAATATGTGGTTTGAAGATGGAAGCTTTAATGTATCAATAATAAAAAAAGCAAAAGAGCTTAAATTGAATATAGAATATGAGTCAGATCTTTATAAAGGTCTTAAAGAGATATAAAGACGGAGTAGCGTAAGTTTTAAAATAGGTTAACTATGATTTTACACTAAATTAAGAGTTCGTTTTGGAAAAGTATATTATAATTTAAATTAAACTGAAAGAAATCATTAAATTTTTTAGATGATTTCTTTTTTTATGTAGATTAAGTATGAATATGTAGATTTATATTATATAATGAATATGTAGACTTTAATTTTTTTTTTTAGTAATTATTAGAATAAAAGTGAATGTATTAATTAAAACGAAGATTTAGTTTGTTTTTAGGAGGAAATATGTTTAAAGTAGCAATTATTACTCTTAGTGATAAGGGATCTCGTGGTGAAAGAGAAGACATTACTGCTAAGAGATTAACGGAGTTTGTTGAGGGTAAGAATTTATATAGAGTTGTTAAATATTCGTTGCAAAGTGATGATTGTGATGAATTAAAAAAGACTTTGATCAATTTATGTGATAGTAATGAGGTTGATTTAATTCTAACCAATGGAGGTACAGGGTTTTCAAAAAGGGATAATACCCCAGAGGCGACTAAGGCAGTGATTGAAAAAGAGATACCTGGGCTTAGTGAGTACATGAGGATGAAATCAATAGAAATAACAAAACGAGCTATTTTAAGCAGAGGAGTTAGTGGTATAAGAAAAAACACAATAATAGTAAACTTGCCAGGAAGCCCTAAAGGTGCTGTAGAAAACTTGGAGTTTATTATAGATGTGTTGCCTCACGGTATTGAGATATTAAAGGGAGAAGCTATAGAATGTGCCACTAATGACAAAAAATAATTAGCAAAGAGGTAGATTCAATATGGTAGATAATTATGGAAGAGAGATAAACTATCTCCGAATATCACTTACTGATAAGTGCAATTTAAAGTGTGCATATTGCATGCCTAATGGAGTAGAGTTTAATGATGAATATATTAATGATTTTTTGAGTTTTGATGATTTTAAATTTATTATAAATTCTATGTCTGAATTAGGTATTAACAAAGTAAGATTCACAGGTGGAGAGCCTCTTTTGTATCCAAGATTAGAAGAGCTTATTAAGTATACAAAAGATTCTGGTATAGATGATGTTTGTATGACTACCAATGCTATAGGTCTATCAGGAAGACTTCGAACTTTAAAACAATATGGACTAACTAAAGTAAATATCAGTTTAGATTCTTTAAAGGAGTATCGATATAAATCAATAACTCAAGGTGGGGATTTGAAAGAAGTTATTTTAGCAATAGATAAGTGCATCGAACTTGGTATAAAAGTAAAGATAAACTGTGTTGCAATTAAAGGGTTCAATGATGATGAACTCTTGGATCTTATGAAAATAACCATTAAAAAACCAGTTGATGTTAGATTTATAGAATTAATGCCATTAGGAGAAGCTAGAAAAATATACAAAAAAGGATATATAAATGTTAAAGAAATGATAAATACGGTTGAAGGTTTAGAGAAGGTTGAAGATACAGAAAACAGTACAGCTGATTATTATAGATTTAAAAATTCAAAAGGTAAGATCGGTATTATAACACCTTTAAGTTGTTCTTTCTGTGATACATGTAGTAGACTTAGACTTACTTCGAGTGGGTTTATAAAAACATGTCTACATTCTAAAGAAGAGATAGATATAAAACCTTTTATAAATAAGCCTTTGCTGTTTAAAGCTGAGATGAAAGACATTATAAAATCTAAACCAGAAAGACATCATTTAATAGAAAACAAAACTACGGATACTGATAGATGTATGTACGAAATTGGAGGTTAGAATGTTAACTCATATAAATGAAAAAGGTTATGCGAAGATGGTAGATATAAGTGACAAAGATGATACTAAGAGAGTAGCAATCGCAACATCTACAATAACTTTGAGCAGAGAAGCTCTACAAAAAGTTAGAAAAGGACAAATAAAAAAAGGGGATGTCTTATCAGTAGCTCAGGTGGCTGGTATTATGGGAGCGAAAAATACTTCCAACAATATTCCAATGTGCCACCAGATAAATCTAGTAGGTTGTGATTTGGATTTCGAGATAGATGAAGAAAAATCTAGTATAAAGATATATGCTACATGTAAGTCTATGGGGAAAACTGGAGTTGAGATGGAAGCATTAAATGCATGCTCAATTGCTGCTTTAACTATTTACGATATGTGTAAAGCGATTGACAAAAAGATGGTAATAAGTGATATCCATCTAATAGAGAAGACTGGTGGTAAATCAGGAGACTTTAAATTTTAAGATAAGGTAGGAAGATTATGGCTAAGGTAGTATCAATTAACATAAGTGATAAAAAGGGAGTAATAAAAGTTCCTGTTAAGAGTGCTGAGCTTAGAGTAGATCATGGTATAGTAGGGGATGCCCATGCTGGAAATTGGCACAGACAGATAAGCTTACTTGGTGATGAAAGTATTGAAAAGATGAGATATGCGAAGGAAGATTTGAAATCTGGTGATTTCGCTGAAAATATTACTACATCAGGTATAGAGGTATTTACTCTTCCTGTAGGGACAAAACTAAAAATGGGTGAATGTGAAGTTGAAGTAACCCAAATAGGTAAGAAATGTCACAGTGGTTGTGAAATAAAACAGATTACAGGTGATTGTATAATGCCTAGAGAGGGCATTTTTGTTAAAGTGATAGTTGGAGGAACTTTAAAAGTAGGAGATGAAATTACGGTTCTTTAGTTTCAATTTTGCGTTGAGAAATTGACAATGTTATTATATTAAGATTAAACGGTATTCGAGTAGTACGATACCGTTTTTTATTTTATTATTTTTAATAAACGCTCATAAAGTATATGTTATCAGAATACACTTTAGTATTCAGATAATGTAAATGGGTGGTGATTTTATGGCGTCTAAAGGTATGCCGAGAAATTCGGATGAAAAATTTTTGCGAATTAGAGTTCTATCACACACTGGTGACAAAGTTAATATAAAGTTACCGATAGAGTTTTCTAAGCAAATGATCCAAGATAATGCTTTAGACTTCTTTGAGGAAAATGAAGGAGTTATAGATGGTAAAAGAATTACTGATATGATTATAAGTGCTTTTGATTACGATCTTACTGGCGAAATAGTGACTTTTGAGAGAAAAAACAAGGATATAATAAAAGTGTTTATAGGCTAACGGTAATACATTTGAGTATTTAAACTAAAAATCACTTCCAATTATAGATTTAAATTTATGTTAAATCTAATATGTTGAAAGTGATTTTTAGTTCACATCTATTGTTTTGTTCTAAAAGTTAGATAGTTTAATAACCTATTGAAAATCTAAAACCATTTTAGATATATTTTTACAATGGTCTGAGATTCTCTCAATATTTGTAAGTAAATCTAAGAATATTACACCCGCATCAATTGTACATGCACCCTCATTTAATCGAGCTATATGGGCTTTTCTATATGTTTTTTCTAAATAATTTACTTCTTCTTCTATTTTTAAAACTTCATTTGCCAAATCAAAATCCATATTATTTAAAGCAGTCATAGAGTGCTCTAAATTCTGTAGTGCTTTTCCATAGATCTCGTTTATTTCAATTATAGCTGTTTCTGAGAAAGTAATGTTATTATCTATCATTACAGAACCCAATTCAGCTATATTCTCAGCATGATCAGAGACCCTCTCTATATCATTTACTGTGTGGTAGAGAGAATCTATCATAAAGCGTTCATCATCTCTTAGTGGTTCTTTAGAAAGCTTTAAAAGATAATTTAATAAATCTTTCTGTAATTTGTTAACTGTCTTTTCGGATTCAAATGCTTTTTTGAGAAGAGTATCATCTTTATCAATTAAAGCGCTCATTGAATATTTTAAAGTATTTGTAGATTTATTCCCCATTCTAATAACCTCTTGTATCGAGTTAGCAAGAGCTATTGAAGGAGTTTCAAACATTCTTTCGTCAAGGTACTTAGTATTGCTAGATATTTCATCTTCATTTTCTCTAATAGGTATAATCTTAGTAGATAGTTTTACTATGTATTTAGAGAAAGGAAGCAGAATTACAACATTTGTTAGATTAAACAATGTATGTGCATTTGCAAGTTGTCTGGCAGTGTTTCCTGGATCCATATAAGTTACAACTGCAGATATAGGCTTGTTCAATATAAGCATAAAGATTATTGTGCCAATAACATTAAAAGATAAATGCATAATAGCTGCTCTTCTAGCATTTCTACTGGCACCAACACTTGATATAAGAGATGTAACACATGTTCCTATATTATCTCCATAAAGTATTGGTAGTGCAGATGATAGTGGAAGTAACCCTTGAGATGCTAAAGCTATAAGCATACCCATTGATGCACTTGAACTTTGGATAATACCAGTGATCATAAAACCAGCTAAAACTCCTAGAATAGGATTTTTACCAAAATATAAAAGGGCATCAGTAAATGACTTATACTGTGCTAGTGGTTCAACTGCATTTTTCATAAACTCCATACCAGTAAAAAGTATACCGAATCCTATAAGAATTTCAGCAGCATGTTTTACCTTGTCGCTAGTTGCAAATAAATAAAATATAATACCTACACCAAGTGTGACTGGAGCCAGCGCATTTAGATCAAATGATACTAGTTGTGCTGTTACAGTAGTACCAATATTAGCTCCCATTATAATACCTATTGCCTGACTTAAATTCATTATGCCAGCATTTACGAATCCTACAACCATAACGGTAGTAGCGCTTGAACTTTGAATAATCCCTGTTACAACAGCACCGACTAGTACACCCATAACGACATTGCTAGTCAGCATTTCGATTATCTTCTTTAACTTATTTCCGGCAGATTTTTGTAGTCCTTCACCCATAAGGTTCATTCCGTAAAGAAACAGACCAAGTCCGCCCATAAGGCTAATTGCTATATTCACTTGTTTCCTCCTAAAATATTTATTTTTATATTTTTATTTTACACAAAAAAAATATATCATAAATATAGAATAACAAATTTGGCAAAGTTTTAAATTAATATACTGTTAACTCAAAGTTAAGAAAATGTTAAAAATAGGTTATGACAATTTATAATATTTGTTAAATTTGTTATATTATTTAACAAATATTACGAAATTAGAATTTAATTAAAATTTGAATAAAGATAACACAAACTCTTAAAATTAAACTATAATATGAGATAGTGCTGTAAAAGTGTGAAATTCAAATAAGAATATTTAGGAGGTAATTTTGAAATACTTACAAATTATGATTCTATCGATGGTTCCTGTTACTGAATTAAGAGGTGCTATACCTATAGGAATAGCAATGGGGCTAAATCCATTTGGAGTATATATACTAAGTGTAATTGGATCAACTTTAGTTTCAATACCGCTTGTTTTGACCTTTAGACAGATAATGGAGTTTTTAAAAAGAAAAAAACTTTTTGTTAAAATAGTAGAAAAAATAGATAGAAAAATAGACTCAAGAATGAAGAAGTTAAAGAGTGCTACTATAATCGGAATTATTATTTTTGTTGGCATACCTCTTCCAACGACAGGTACCTGGACAGCTTCAGCTATAGCTTCAATACTTAAAATGAGGATAAGGGATGTATTATTTGGAGTTTTTGTAGGAAATGCAATATCTGGAATTATTGTTTCTGCTATTTCTTTACATTTAATATAAAATAATTAATAGATAATTTAAATACATAATTTACTGATAAAATATAAAGGATTAATTTAATATTCCATATGTTTATTTTTATAGGAGTTAGAGGGCTTCACTATATTATAGAGAAGTTTTTAATTATTGGGATATAATTTAATAAAATTATTAATAATATAATTAAATGGGTATGATTTTAGATTTAACACCAAAGTAGAAAGTATAAAGTCACATCTAATTTATTTTATTTATATATTATGGATATATAGGCTTCTTTACAAAATAAAGTTTTTATATGATATTTGACAAGTTTACAATTAATAATTAAAATATTAAATGTAAATAATTAATTAAGATAATTATAAATATTTAATTATAAATTTGTGAAAAGGAGTTAAAATATGAAACTAACTACAAGAGATTTGATTTTATGTGGTATATTCGCTAGCATAACTGCTATATTATCTCAGATATCTATTCCACTGCCTTTTACGACGGTTCCGCTTACAATGCAGACTTTCGCAGTAGGCTTAACTGGTGTAATTTTAGGTGCAAAAAGAGGTTTTACTTCTCAACTGATATATGTTTTGGTAGGAGCGGTTGGTCTTCCAGTATTTGCCCAAATGACTGGAGGAATGGGAATTGTGTTAGGGCCTACAGGAGGATATATACTAGGATTTCCGATTATGGCATTTGTTGTAGGTTATTTTAAGGATAAGTTCGACTCACAGATTGCAATTATATTTGGTATGATTTTAGGATTATTAATAGACTATTCACTTGGAACTACAATGTTTATTCTTATAACTAAGATGACATTAATGCAAGCATTAGCATATTGCGTAATACCATTTATTCCACTTGACTTAGTAAAGGTTGTTTTTGTAACTATATTAGGCACAACATTATCTAAAAGGTTGTATTTAAATAAAGTTTAAATTAATATATTAGATGTACTTATAGAGATAGAGATTCTTATAATAGGATCTCTATTATTTTTAGAATTAATATTCTTAAATTAAAAAATTAAGCTTACAAAGCTTATTTAATGAAAAAAGAAAACAATTATAGTTATAAACTATAAAATATTAATTAAAAATTATATTGAGTTGGGGAGAGAAATCATGAATAAAGATGGGTTTTATTTTAAAGTAAGGACGCTATATAAAGAATATAATGGAAGTGAAGAGGAAATAGATATAGCACCAATTAAGAAGCATATTTATAAATTTAGACCATATGGTGAAGAATTTCTGGTAATAGCACCTAGTGAACCAATTTCTGGAAGCCGTTATTTACAAATGGCTCCATCAAAAAAAGACGAATTATTAGAAGTTGAAACGAGACTTTATCTTTCAAATTCAGAAGATGATTTTAAACACTATAAAAAGAGTTTTGGTTTTTCAGAGACTGATTTAGATAGTATATTTACTTTATTTAAGGACTACTTGAATAAAGTAATTCCGGATTTGATAAATTGGCAAGACATTACTGAGGAGTTTAAGTAAATTATTTTTAATTGATAATTATAAGGAGGGAGATTAATTTGTTTAATTACTTTTATGTAAATTAAAAATTTTAACTACATAAATAATGACGGAAGGATTTATAAATGATAAAAATAAGACCACACCATATTTTATGCATGAGGGCATATCAGGGAAACGGATATAGTGATGAATTTAATAAAAATATGAAAAAAACTATAATCGAAATAAACTTATATAATAAATTTTACAATATAGATCCAGATATAGACAAAGACACAAAAGTAGAACTCGTATTTGGAATAGATTCACTTTGCAATTTTTGCCCAAATAACTTAGGAACTGTATGTAATAGTCAAGAAAACATAAATAATATAGATAAAAAAGTCATAGAAATATTTGATTTAGAAGAAGGAATATATTCATATAAAGAGCTAGAAAAAATTGTGTATAAGAATATGAACAATGATTTTTTTGAACAAATATGTGGCAGATGTGAATGGAATAGAAGTATGAATTGTAGAGATTATATTGTATAGTAGAAGTCTCTGTAGCATATCCATTATGCATTGGAATAGTTATACTATTTTTAATACAATTCTACGTCAATAAGTTCACTCTGTCCTATCATCTCATCCGAATCTTTTATAATAACAAAATATGTGTAATCTGATTTTTCTATTTCTCTTAAATATAATTTTTCATTTTCCAATATCATAATTTTATAAATTATCCTCCATATTATCAATTACCTAATGTGATTTTATCAATATTTTTAATATAAACTTACTTATAACTGAGGTGAATTATAAAATTAGAAAAATTTACACATGAGAATGAATTTCGTTATTGTAATTTTATATTGTCGGTGTTATAATGGCAATAGTTAAAGAATTATTAATACCTTAAAAGGTATCTGATAGATATTTTATAGAGATTGAGGATGGTGAAGAATATATGATGCCACTAACAATGATACGTTCAGGAGAAACGTTTTGTGTTAAAAAAATTAATGGAAAAGATGATGTTAAGCATCATTTAGAAAATTTAGGATTTACGGTTGGAACAGAGGTAACTGTTGTCTCTGAAAATGCTGGAGGAATAATCTTAAATGTTAAGGGTTCTCGAATTGCGATAAATAAATCAATGGCAAAGAGAATTATGATATAAATATAAGGGGATGAATGCTGATGAAGACACTAAGAAATGTTAATAATGGTGAAACAGTACGTGTAATAAAGATACACGGGCAAAGTGATATTAAACGACGCATTATGAATATGGGTATAACTAAAGGAACAGAGGTATTGGTGAGAAAAGTTGCGCCTTTAGGTGATCCTGTTGAAATAAATGTTAGAGGTTACGAGCTAAGTATACGTAAAGATGATGCAGAAATTATAGAAGTTGAGTAAATATTTTAAGGAGGAGATTAAATGTCATTAAAGATTGCATTAGCTGGAAATCCCAATTGTGGAAAAACAACGATGTTTAATGACTTGACTGGTAGTTCACAGTATGTGGGAAACTGGCCAGGTGTAACTGTAGAGAAAAAAGAGGGTAAGTTTAAGGGGCAGAAAGATGTTATAATACAAGATTTGCCGGGTATATATTCATTGTCACCGTATACACTTGAAGAAGTTGTAACTAGGAATTATTTAATTAATGATAAACCAGATGCTATTATAAATATTGTAGATAGTACAAATATAGAAAGAAACTTGTTTTTAACTACTCAATTGATAGAAATTGGATTGCCTGTAGTTATAGCATTAAACATGATGGACTTAGTCAAAAAAAATGGAGACAAAATTAATACACAAAAATTGAGTGAACTTCTCGGTTGCGAAGTAGTTGAAACTTCAGCACTTAAAGGAGTCGGTTCTAAAGAAGTGGTAGATAAAGCAATATCAGCTTCGAAAAAAGGCTCTAAATTTGGACAAAAACGTATTTTTTCTAAGAAGGTTGAATCTGCTATAGATCAAATTTCAGATTTAATCAAAGATGGATTAGAAGGTGAAAATTTACGTTGGTATTCAATAAAAGTTTTTGAACGAGATAACGAAATTATGAAACAAATAAAACTAGATGTTACTGCTAAACGTGAAATAGAAAATATAATAGAGCAACTAGAAATGGATTTTGATGACGATAGTGAAAGTATAATTACAGATGAGCGCTATACATATATTACTGATATAACTAAGAAGTGTGTTACTCATAAAAATAGGAATAAAGAAACTACATCAGATAAAATAGATAAGATAGTTACAAATAGGATATTAGGATTACCAATATTTGCAGCTATAATGTTCCTTGTTTATTATATTTCTATTTCAACTGTCGGAACTTGGATGACTGATTGGGTAAATGACAGTTTGTTTGGCGATAGTATGATACCAGCAGCTATAGCTAGTTTCTTAGAAAGCGTAGGAACAGCAGAATGGTTAAATTCACTGATACTTGATGGTATCGTTGCCGGAGTCGGAGCTGTACTAGGATTCTTACCTCAAATGCTTACATTATTCTTTTGTTTATCAATATTGGAAGACTGTGGATATATGGCAAGAATAGCATTTATTATGGATAGAGTTTTTAAAAAATTCGGTTTATCTGGTAAATCGTTTATACCTATACTTATAGGCACTGGTTGTGGTGTTCCTGGGATAATGGCATCTAGAACCATTGAGAATGAAAGTGATCGTCGAATGACAATAATTACTACTACATTTATTCCGTGTGGCGCAAAACTACCAATTATCGCATTAATTGCAGGAGCTTTATTCCCTGGTTCAGCATGGGTTGCACCTTCAGCATACTTTATTGGTATTGCAGCTATAATTGTTTCAGGTATTATATTAAAGAAAACTAAACCATTTGCTGGTAATCCTGCACCTTTTGTTTTAGAGCTACCTGCATATCACTTACCAAGTGCTAAAGGTGTTTTAATACATATGTGGGATCGTGGTAAAGCTTTTGTTAAAAAGGCGGGAACAATTATATTCCTAGCAAGTGTTATAATATGGTTCTTAAGTACATTTAACTGGTCTTTACAAATGGTTGAAACAGATCATTCTATATTAGCTTCACTAGGAAAGTTAATCGCACCATTATTTGCTCCACTTGGATGGGGTAATTGGAAAGCGGCGGTTGCGTCAATTACTGGATTAATAGCTAAAGAGAATGTTGTAGGAACTTTTGGTGTACTTTATGGGTATGCGGAAGTTGCTGAAAATGGTTTGGAGTATTGGGGAACATTAAGAGCAGAGTACACTCAACTTGCAGCTTATAGTTTCTTGGTATTCAACTTACTTTGCGCTCCTTGTTTCGCTGCTATAGGTGCAGTTAGAAGAGAAATGATGTCAGCAAAATGGACTTGGTTTGCAATAATTTATCAAACAGGATTTGCATACGTAGTATCATTATCAATATATCAATTAGGAATGTTCTTTACTGGCAATGGATTTGGTATAGGAACTGCTGTGGCAATATTAATAGTAATTGCATTTATTTATCTTCTGTTTAAGAAAACTTATTCTCCAGAAGAAAATGTAAAAAAGGGAATTCCACAAGTAAATAATTAAATAATGATTTAAATAGAAAAGTGGTGAAAACTATATGGCTACAATAATTATTGGTGGAATAGTATTTATATGTATTGGACTTGTAGCATATAATACATATAGATCATCAAAAAATGGCACAGGTTGCAGCGGCGGTTGTTCAGGTTGCGATAAAGCTAAAGGGTGTCACTAAACAAATTACAAGGGGTGCAGATGATTCTGCACCCTTTATTTTTTAGAAAAATACTATATATATTCTATTTATAAGATATTAACTAAATAAATTTATAAAAAATAAAATGCAAGGAACACTTACTATATCTAATAAGAAAGAACTTACGAGTGGTACAACTAAAATTGCTTTAGGTGAAGGCCCATATTTTTCTGTTACAGTAGACATATTTGCCATTGCATTTGGTGTAGCGCCAATTCCATGTCCTATCAATCCGCTTATAATTACAGCAGCGTCATATGATTTTCCTAAAACTCTAAAGCATACGAATATTCCATATAAAATAATAAATACTACTTGGCATACTACCATAAATAAGATTAAAGGAAGTAAAGAAGAGAGTTTGTATAAATCTATATTCATAAGAGAAATTGTCAAAAATAATCCTAGTGATATTTCTCCTATGAAGTTTGTAATTTTAAAATCTATTTTTGCAAATTTAAATTTATCGTTAAAATTTCTAAAAATAACTGCAACAAACATACAAGTAACCACAACAGGTAAAACAAATCCATTGAACTTAAATGCTATTTTACTTATTATTTCGCCAACATTAATGCATATAAGAATTATTAGTAGCTGTTCCATAAAATGCAATGGGTTTAATCCAAAGGATTTATCTAAATTTGGGTGATTATTTTTATTTGTATGGTTTTCTTTATGTTGATTAATATGTAGTTGAGTACTTAATTGGTGATTTATATTTAAATTAGATGATAAATTAGGTTTTAGTCTATACTTTTCTATTAAGAATTTTGCGACGGGTCCACCTAATACACCACCAAATATTAATCCTAATGTAGCAGCAGTGATTCCAAAACTGACGGCATGTTCAATTCCTAAGTTTTCAATTGTTTGCCCAAATGCTGCAGCATATCCATGACCGCCTTCCATAGAAATACTACCACACATTAATCCCAATAAAGGGTCGATATTTATAAACTTTGAAACAAATAAAACTAATATATTTTGAGAAAATGCAAGTACAGCACATAAAATCCAATACTTGATCAGTATATTTCCTCCAGTTTTGATTACCTTCGTGCTGATGCCAAGGCCGATAGTTGTAAAGAATAGATAAATAAACATTGTAGTATAATGTGCACTAATTGAAATCTTTAATATTCCTAAATTATTAAAAATTAAATTTAGAAGTGAAAATAAAATTCCCCCTATAATAGGAGAGGGAATGCAAAGTCTATTTAAAAGTTTTATCTTATTTTTTAAAAAATTTCCAATCATAAAAAACACTATTGCAAGGGTTAGTGTTTGAGCAGTATCAAATTTTAAAATCAAATTTATTCCTCCTTTTGGTTAATACAATTATATAAATTACCAGCTATTATTAATTGATATTATTATTAAATCTATGACTTTAAAGCAGTCATTTATTACTATTAAAATTTTGATTTTAAATTAATTATAGTCATAGACTACGAAAAATTTATATAATAAGACTTAATAAAATGATTGTATTTTGAAGTTATTTGTTATATATTATATATAACAAATAGACTAGAAGATAGATATGAAATGGAGTGATAAAATGGAAAATCTAGGTTTACTTATAAAAATAGACTTAATAAATTCATTGAAACTAAACGATCTGGCATCAAATAAGGATAGTAACAAAAAATTTATACCATTGGTAGTTTTAAGCATGATTCTAATTGGTTTTATAGGTTTTTATGATTACAAAATGTCTGTAGGTATTCTTGATATATTAGTTAAAGATAATAATCCAATTATGGGGCCGGAAATTTTACTTTTCGCAGGTTTTTTATTTTCTATTTTAACTACACTTTTAACTTCAATTTATAGGGCACCATCTTATTTATTTCAGTTAAGGGATTTTGATATACTTACAAGTTTACCTATAAAGGATTCAGTGATACTTACTAGTAAAATAGTCAGTATGTTGTATACGAATTACTTTTTTTCATTCTTTCTTATGATTATTCCTTCGATGGCCTACTATATAAAAATAGGAGGTAATCCATTGTTCGGATTAGTTATAGTTTTGCTTTTTATAGCGACACCTCTATTACCAATTACAATATCAGCAATTATATCTTATTTTCTTGGTGGTTTATCATCTAAGATAAAGTACAAGAATATAGTATTGATATTAGGAAGTATGTTTTTACTTGTAGTTTATATGCTTTTTATGATGAAAATACAAAACTCATCAGAATATTTTCTAAAAAATGTGGCGTCAGTTATAACATTAGTTAAGAGAGTATATCCCCTTTCGTATTATTTTCTAGATTCGCTTGTGAATATAAGTATTTCTTCAATTATATTGTTTTTGATATGTTCTATAGTACCTTTTGCAGCGTTTGTATTTATATTTTCTAGATCCTTTAGAAAGATAAACTCAAATATGAAAGGTAGAAGTGTTTCATCTAAATATAGTTTAGATAAAATAAAATCCTCTTCACCTGTCAAAGCATTAGTTATTAGAGAGTTTAGAAGATATTTTGGGATTTATAGTTATGTAATAAATACTTCTGTTGGCCTAGTTTTATTAATTGTAGCATCAGTATCTTTAATTTTATTTGGAGTTAATAAAGTTGGTGAATTTATTAATATAGAAATTATTTTAAACACAATACAAGTTCAAATATTAATTTTTATTCTCATTGTTATAATATTAAGCTGTACAACTTATTGTTCAATTTCTCTAGAGGGTAATAATCTTTGGATTTTAAAATCTAATCCAATAGAGGAAAAAGACATATTTAAGAGCAAGATATTTATGAATACAATAATTACTGTCCCTATATCATTAATAAGTTTTATTATCTTAGCTATTTATTTTAAATTTAATTTAGCTTATAGTTTTATATCAATAATTGGAATTATATTTTTCTCTATATTAGTGGCTATTATCGGTTTGGTATCAAATTTACTTTTTCCTAATCTTGAATGGAAAAATGAAGTTGCTGTTGTTAAGAGGAGTGCAAGTATGCTTATGACATGGATATCAATTAGTATCTATATGGGAGTTCTTTTCGTTATTAACCTGGTCGTAAATTTTAATAACTTAAATTTATTTATGTTATTTGCTATAATTATTACCATTATTGTAGATATTGTTTTATGGAAGTGGCTAAAAATTAAAGGCGTGAATATATTAAGACATCTGTAAAATTTAAAATAAAACAGAGGTGATAGTAATTAAAGACTATCACCTCTGTTTTATTTTAAATTAGTTGGAAACTTTAACTAAATTTATAGCATTTTCTCGCTACTTTTTATGGACTAGATAAAAATTAGTATTAGAATTTTTCAGTATAATATGTAAAATACGAACTTTATCGTATATTAGAAATATGAATATTAATAACAATATATACAATAATAAAAGTAAATATAAAAATTACTGGAGAAGTGTATATGAAAAAAGAAGTTAGAAGTATTAATAATATAAAAAAATCTAAAACAGTTGATAAAGAGAAATTTGAATTTTCTAAAGAATTAACGGAAAGCAAAAAAATAGGCGATATATTGGGTGATAGACTTAAAGACAAGAAAAGAAATTTACCATCTTAAAGCTAATATAATAGATTTTTTGTTTGATAAATGCAATAAATTTGTTATAATGTATAAGTAGAAAGAATTTTGTAGAAACAAATAAAAATCATTAAAAATAAAATACAGATACTATTTGTAAGATTCCCTTGTAAATATCATATACGAACATTAACGTTTTATATGGCATGTGGTATAAGGGATTTTTACATTTTAGGCGTAAATTTGAAAAAACTTTGTTTTATAATACTTTTTATATTTATATTAAATTTAGAGACTTTAGGAGGATGATGGTGTGTTTACTGTTATGGATATAGAACAGCCTACCACTGAGCAAGAAGCCTATTCTATACTGACTAAAAGAAAGAACAATCAAGTTATAGGTGGAAGTGCTTTCTTGAGAATGGGAAGAAAAAGAATAGGGACAGGAGTAGAACTATCTAAATTAAATTTAGACTATATTAAAGAAGATGATAGCTATATAGAGATAGGGGCTATGACAACTTTAAGAACATTAGAAACTAGTACTATATTACAGGAGTCTTTTGGAGAGATTATTAGTGATTCATTAAGGGATATTATTGGTGTACAATTTAGAAATGTTGTAACAGTAGGGGGCACAGTCTTTTCAAGATATGGATTTTCTGATTTAATAGTTGCACTTCTATCACTCGATACAGAGGTGGAACTTTTAAATATTGGAAGAATAAAATTAGATGATTTTTTAGTGAAAGATTATAAAAAAGATTTACTTACTAGGATATATATTAAAAAGAGTAATAAAAAAGCAGTATATAAATCACTTAGAAATGCAAAGAGTGATTATCCTATATTAAATGTGTCAGTATCTAGGGATAATGATGATTTTAAAATATGTATAGGGGCTAGACCTCAAAGAGCTGTTGTTGCAAGAAAAGCTAGTGACTTTTTATCAAGCAATGAAGTAAATAATGAAAATATAGATAAAGCTCTTAACTTGATAACTGAAGATGTTAGTTTTGGAACTAATATGAGAGGAACTAAAGAGTATAGAGAAGCTGTTAGCAAGGTTCTTGTAAAAAGAGCTATTACGGAGGTTATTTAATGTTAGTAGAATTAAAGATAAATGGGAAGATAAAAAAGGTAGATATACAGCCTGATGAATGTCTAGTTGATACTCTTAGAAATCTTGGTAATTTAAGTGTGAAAAGAGGTTGTAATACTGGAAACTGCGGATTATGTTCGGTCTTAATAAATAAAAAACCGGTACTTTCATGTGCAATGCTTACTATAAGAGCTGTTGGAGGTGAGATAGTAACTATTGAAGGTATGCAAGAGGAAGTAGCAAAGTTTGCTGATATACTTGCAAGTCAAGGAGCTGAGCAGTGTGGATTCTGTTCACCAGGATTTATACTAACTGTTATAGCTATGAAAGAAGAACTTCAAAATCCAACTGATGAAGAAATAAAACACTATCTAACAGGTAACCTATGCAGATGTACAGGATACATGGGTCAACTTAGAGCGATAAAAACTTATCTAGGGGGTGAGTAATATGAGAATAGTCGGAAAAGGAATAAAAAAAATTGATGCAATGTCTATAACAACAGGTAAAGCTGTATACACAGATGACTTATCTTCTAAAGATGCATTAGTAGTTAAAGTCCTTAGAAGTCCTCATGCTTACGCCAAGATAAAAAATATAGATGTTAGTAGAGCAGAAAAATTAGAAGGTGTAGAGTGTGTACTTACGTATAAAGATGTACCAGACGTGAGATTTACACTTGCTGGACAAACCTATCCAGAACCATCACCTTATGACAGACTTATACTTGAAGATGTTGTAAGATATGTGGGTGATGAAGTTGCAATTGTCGCAGCAGTTGATGAAAAAACTGCAATAAAGGCAATGAATATGATTAAAGTTGATTATGAAGTACTAGAAGCTATTTTAGACTTTGAAAAAGCAATAGAAAGTAACGTTAAAGTTCACGAGGAAGAAGTTAAATGTAATTTTGATATAGGTTTTGATTCAAAAAGAAATATAGCATCAAAGCAAGAGTATGTTAAAGGAGATTTAGAAAAGGTTTTTGAAGACTGTGACATAGTTTTAGAAGAAACTTACTATACTCAAGCTCAAGCGCATGCGATGATGGAGACTTATAGATCATATAATTATTTAGATCATGCAGGTAGATTAGTAGTAATTAGTTCTACTCAAATACCTTTCCACGTAAGAAGGCATTTATCTAGAGCTTTAAATATACCAGCTAGTAAAATTAGAGTTATTAAGCCTAGAATTGGTGGCGGTTTTGGTGGTAAGCAAACTGCGTGTACGGAAATTTTCTCTGCAATTGTAACATTAAAAACAGGTAAACCTGCTAAGATAATATATGACAGAACAGAAACTTTCAACTCAACGACAAGTAGACATGCTACTAGGGTTAAAGTAAAACTTGGTGCTACAAAAGATGGAATCATAAAAGCGATAGATATAGAAGGATTATCTGATACTGGAGCATTTGGTGAGCATGCATCTACAACTTTTGGTTTAATTGGTGAAAAAACTTTACCTCTTTACAACAAACTAGAAGCGGCTAGATTTGCTGGTGATGTAGTATATACTAACAAAATGCCAGGCGGAGCTTTAAGAGGTTATGGTGCAACTCAAGGTAATTTTGCAGTTGAGTCTACAGTAAATATGCTTGCAAACAGACTTAATATGGATCCGACAGATCTGAGAAAGAAGAATGTTGTAACTGAAGGTGAGACTACATTTGCATATGGTAAGCATATCCAAAGTGCAGACTTAGAAAGATGTATAGATAGAGGAAAAGAATTAATTGGTTGGGATGAAAAATACCCATCAATAGAACTTGAAAATGGAAAAGTTAGATCAGTGGGAATGTCACTTACTATGCAAGGCTCTGGTATAGCAAATCTTGATAAGTCTTCTGTTGAAGTTAGGCTAGATGATTATGGAAATTATGTGCTTATGGTAGGTTCTACTGATATGGGAACAGGTAGTGATACTATACTTGCTCAAATGGCAGCCGAAATCCTAATGACTGATATGAACAAGATAACTGTTATAGCATCTGATACTGACATGGTTCCTTACGATCCAGGTTCATATGCATCTAGTACAACTTATGTTACTGGTATGGCAGTAGTAAAAGCTGCAGAGGACCTTAGAGACAAAATAGTAAAATCAGCTTCTAGACAATTAGAGATTAATATAGAAGATCTAGAATTTGATGGTGAAAAAGTATTTTCAGTTGAACACGGAAAAGAATTATCTGTATTTGATATATCTGTAAATACTACTATAGGAACAAAATGGGAACAACTTATAGGATTTTCTTCTTATGGAAGCAATGTTTCACCGCCACCTTTTATGGCGGGATTTGCAGAAACTGAAGTTGATAAAGAAACTGGAAAAGTTGAGCTTATAAACTACGTAGCGATTGCTGATTGTGGTACAGTTATCAACGAAAACCTTGCAAAAATTCAGGTCGAAGGTGGAATAGTACAAGGGATAGGAATGGCTATGTTTGAGGAAGTTAGACACACTGACAATGGTTATATGGATACTAACACTTTTATGCAGTACAAGATACCATCAAGAGTAGATGTTGGGAATATAAAAGTAGAGTTTGTTGAAACATATGAGCCAACAGGGCCTTTTGGAGCAAAATCTATAGGAGAGGTCGTAATAAATACTCCTCTAGCCGCTATACAAGATTCTGTGTTCAATGCTGTAGGTGTTAGAGTTAATAATTTACCTATAACTCCAGAAAAAGTGTTTATGAAATTAAATAAGTAATATATAATAAAGAAGACTCTTTTATGCATCTAATCATTTAAGGGTCTTGTTTTTATTCAAATACATTCAATATAATGAATGTAAGAGGGGAAATAATGGAATAAAGGGGTGTCTATGTCAAGAGAAAATCAAAAACAACGAAGTAAAAAAATTAAGGAAGATATTCTGGATGTTGCCTTAGATCTAGCTATTTCTGATGGCTTCGAGGCCTTATCGATGAGAAAGATAAGTAAAAAAATGAAGTATACGACAGGGGTAATATACTATTATTTCAAGGACAAACAAGAAATAGTTGATGAGATACAGAAAAGGCAGTCTGATGAGATTAGGAAGATTATAAGAGAAAAAGTATGTGCTGAAAAAGGTTTTGAATTTAACCTAAGAGAAGTATTTCATAATATGATGTTGATCGCATTAAATGAACCTATGAAATATAATTTAGTAACACTTTATAGGCACAAAAGGGGTGCATCTATAGACTACTCTTATCTAGATGTACTAAAAAAGTTCTTGGAATTAGGTGTTAAAAATGGAGAGTTAATAGTTGCTGACATTGATTATACTGCTTTTTCTATATGGAGTTCGTTTATAGGATTTAATTTAAATATAAGTCAGCTAGAAAAAATATCAATAGAAGAAGCTAATATATTATTCGATGTGCATGTAAATATTATTATGGACGGAATTAGAAACTAATAGAATAACTGAAAGAATGCTATTCAAAAATTATAATGTGCTTGACTCAATATTATTTTAAATTTTATTGATTCAAGCTTTTTTAATAAATAAATTTATATGGCTAAAGTCGTAATTAAAACAATAATTCTGTGACATACTATAATAAAGAATTTAATAGGGAGTGATTTAAATGGCTGTGGCGCATAAAAGTGCTATTTCAGTAGGTATGATTTATATTCCTTGTGGGTTATATAAGACTACTAGAGATATAAGTATCAGTTTTAACCAACTTTGTAAAGACACAAACCAAAGAGTAAAATATAAAAAATACTGTGGCTCTTGTGATAAAGAAATTACGACTAAAGATTTAGTGAAGGGTTATGAATTTGAAAAGGATAAATATGTTACTATAACTAATGAAGAATTAGATAAAATAAAAACTAAAAAAGATAAGACAATTCATATAATACATTTTGCAAAAATGTCAGAGATAGACAATATTTACTACGATAAAAACTACTATGTAGTTCCAGATACTGGTGGCGAAAAGGCATTTGAGCTTATAAGACAAGCTATGCTAAAACAAAAAAAAGTAGCAATCGCAAAAACTGTACTTGGAACAAATGAGACTCTTATTATACTTTATCCTATGAAAGATGGTATCATCGCAAAAACTCTGTTTTATGAAGAGGAAATACAAGAGATACCTAAATCAAAGGGAAAAGTTAATATTGAAAAAGCAGAAGTAGATATGGCAAATAATCTAATAACGTCAATGACTCAAGAATTTGATATATCAGCATATAGTGATGAATATCAAGAAAGATTGAGAGAAGCAATAGAAAAGAAAATAAGCGGTCAAGAAATTGTAGATATAGATACAAACAAACAAAGTAATGTAATTGATTTAATGGAAGCACTTAAAAAATCGGTTGATATGGCTGAACATGGCGATTTGAAGACAGGAACTAAGTGATGGATATATTTGATGAAAAAGGTATAAAGCCTATGCTAATTAATGAAGCTAATGAGGCTTTTGATTCTCCAGACTATATATATGAACTCAAACTCGATGGAATTAGGTGTATAGCGTATTTAGATAAAGATTCTACGGATATAAGGAATAAAAGAGACTTTAAGTTACTATCAAAAGTTCCAGAGCTTTCGGATATCCATAAAAATATAAAATCTAAGTGTATTTTAGATGGTGAATTAATTGTTACAAAAAATGGGGTTCCTGATTTTTTTGAAATCCAAAGGAGATCTCTTATGTCTGATCCATTTAAGATTCAACTTGCAGGAAAGAAATATCCTGCATCATTTATTGCATACGATATTTTATATTTAGATGGTAAATTAATTACGGATTTAACTTTATTAGAGCGGAAAAAGATGTTGGCTGATATAGTTGTAGAGTCAGATAGGATAGCTGTATCAAGATATATTGAAAATAAAGGAATTACTTTATATGAATTAGCTAAACAACAAAATCTAGAAGGAATAGTAGCTAAAGAAAAAAATAGTAAGTATTATATGGACAGCAGAACTAAAAATTGGATAAAAATAAAATTTTTAAAGGATGATGACTTTATAATATGTGGGTACTTATTGAAAGAAAAAGGATTTGTTAGTTTGATTATAGGAAAGTATAAAAAAGATGCATTAGTATATAAAGGGCATGTTACACTAGGTGTAAGTCTTAAAAAGCTTAATCAATATAAATACGACGTAATAGATAAGCCGGATCTTGGTGGAGTTCCAGATGGGCATGAAAATGCAATTTGGATTACGCCAAATTTAGTGTGTACAGTTGAATATATGCCAAACGAAAAAGATTTACTTAGACAACCGGTATTAAAATCCATTAGAGAAGATAAGTCACCATATGAATGTATAGAAAAATAATTTATATTTGTTAATTTGTTATCAAAAGTGACTGATATGTAGTATAATAGAAGTAAGAAGACAAACATAGTTTATAATAAATTTATACGTTTTCTTTTTATCACTAAAAGCTTGTATGTACTTCTAATATTGTTTAATTAGGAGGGGTCTATTATGGAACTTAGTTCAAAGGAAAGATTATTTCTATTTAATCAATACGAGATACTTAAACATTTGGATAAGGATAATGTTAAAACCTATTTGGGATACCAAGAGATCATCAGAAAGGGTTTTAAATACAACTACATTGATTTAATAGAAGGTATCAATAAAGATGGTACAGAAGAAAATGTTTCAAAGTTTGTATTTGATGTATTTGAATTGCACAGAATGCTCATAAGGTCTTATAATGATCTAAGTCGAATAGACAAAACTAGAATAAATAAATACGATATTATATTTAGAGGTTATGACGTTTTAGAAGAAATTAATTATTACACTTATGCAAAATTTATAATTGAGGATTTAGGACTTTATAAAGATATAATTAAAGAAGAAGGGTTTAAAATGGATTCTAGAGTTCCTATGGTAGAGATATATAGAAAAAGAATTCTAGAATATAAAGATGTACTTAAAGAACCTTTTAGTGTACTAAATATAAATGAAATAAAAGAATTAATAAAGATTAATTAATATTGGCATCAAAGCTTAACTAATGTTAAGTTTTGATGCTTTTTATTATTCCTATATAATCACCATATAAAAATTAATAGATGAATCTTATTTAATAATAGTATATAATGTATATTGAAATAGATAAGACAGTTCGTGAGCCTCCTGTCTCTAAATAAAACTACGGTGAATTATATGCATTTATTATTATAGATGTATTATTTTGTGTCAAAAACCGTAGACTAACTCTATGGTTTTATTTTGATTACAAAGATTTACGTATCCTAGGCTTAATATTTAAAATATTAGGAGGAAAAAATGAAAGGAAAAACTAAAAAAATAGCTGTTACAGCTCTAATTGCATCAGTATACGCAGTTCTTACAATTTCTCTTGGATTTATGAGTTATTCTAATATCCAATTTAGAGTTGCAGAGATTATGATACTATTAGCATTTGTAGACAAAGATTATATACCAGGGCTTACATTGGGATGTTTTCTGGCAAACATATTAGGAGTTTATGGTATTCCGGATACTATATTTGGAACTCTTGCTACATTTATTAGCGCTTGTATGGTATATAAAACTGGAAAACTACTTGGCAAAAATACTGGATCCATTGTACTTGCATCTCTTTGGCCAGCAATTGTAAATGCATTTATAATTGGCTGGATGT
The DNA here is from genome assembly GCF_018917235.1 of Metaclostridioides mangenotii. Taxonomy (GTDB): domain Bacteria; phylum Bacillota; class Clostridia; order Peptostreptococcales; family Peptostreptococcaceae; genus Metaclostridioides. The sequence goes on along the minus strand of NZ_JAHLOF010000001.1, from coordinate 118,492 downwards.
TAAATAAATTTGCAGGGCTACCATTATTCTTATCCATGGCTCAAGTTGGATTTGGTGAATTTGTTGTTATAACAATAGCTGGTATTCCACTTTTCAAAGCTCTTGAAGGAAAATATGGACCTTTAGTTAAAAATGCTTTTAACTAAAAGTATAATACTTAATATGTAACTTAAAAATAAAGGTTTTATAAAACTATATTTTGAAATTTTCAAACAAAATAATATGATAGCTTGACTTAAAACTATTAGTTTTAAGTCGGGCTATATTTAGTTTTTGAGTTAATTAATCTAAAAAGTAAGAAATATATTAAGTTTTATTTAAATTTTAAAATTTAGAAAAATAGTGTAAAATAAAAGTATAATAAGTAAAAGAAAAAAGTTAGGAGAATTAATATGGATCAAATAGAAAAGAATTCAAAAATAATAGCAATAGGCGATGAAGGAATAAACAACTTAAACTATATAAAAGATGATATATTATGCAATATGAGCATTGAAAAACTAACTATCAATCAAGATGTAGATATGGAATATATCAGGAGCATATTTGATGGTGTAGATGTACTGTTTTTAATTTATTCCTCAAAAGATAAAAGAACAAGTGATATAGTTAAGGCAATATCATATATGTCTTTAGAAAGAAGGGTACTATCTATAGGAATAAATAGCTCAGATGATGATGAAAAAGAAGATTTAGGTTTAAATAGAGAATTTTATTTAAATGTCGATGAAATAAAAGACTTTACAAATATAATGAATCTATTAGTTAAATCAATTTCAGAAGAAACTCTACTTTATTTAGATACAACTGATTTAAAGGAAGTTATAGCAAATGAAAAAGGTATAGGATATTCTTATATAGAATTTAACAAAAATGAGAATTATTCTGATGTTGCAAATAAAGTTATTAGTGATATGAGGTTAGTAGGAAGTGAATTTTTAAAGAAGAAAGGTATTTTATTAATTGAAGGAAAAACAAATTTGGATGATGTTAAAAAGCTTACTGATCATATATCTGAAATAAAAGATGGTAATTACGATATAATATTTTCTCTTAACTTAGAAGAATATGATGAGAATATATTGAAAATTTGTTTGATTCATAATTAATTTATAATTTACTTTAAGGCAATTGTTTTATGATATAATAGTTAGTATATTTGTTAAGTAATGTAGATATTGTGGCCAATGTATATCAGTATGTAAACCAAAAGCGCTTGGTAGAAAACTAAAGTACGAAAAAGCAACTGTGTAAATAATATTAGACGAATATGAACCCTTGTATTAAATAGTTACAGGGGTTCTATTTATTTTTATAATATTATGTAGTAGTATAATTTAAAGAGCTTTTTGAGAATTAGATATTTTCAATAATGATAGAGTATCCAGTGTCAAAGATCTTATTAAAAAAGAGAGGGATTTTAATTGAAGGCGAACAGTAGAAGAATAAAAGAAACAATATACGAAATTGAAAAATTTAGTTCGACGCCAGGAGAAGGTTGCACTAGATTTTCTTTAGAGAAGATGTTTTTTGAATGAAAGGTTTTTTATAATGATAAATTTAAAATTATTTTTTAAGAATTTTATTAAATATCTTGAGATAGTATTTATTCCGAGTTTGATAATAGTATTAATCTTAATTCCTGCACTTTCAATAATTACTACATTTATACTAAATGTAAGTGGAATATCGTATATTTCATATACCAATATTATTGATATAGTGTTTGGCCATCCAGTAGCATTAGCAGGATTAATAGCTTTATTTTCAATTATTATAATATCAGCGTTTTTAGAGTTTACTTTTTTACTTTTGAGTGTTTACAATATTCGGTTAAATAGCGATATGACTGTATCGAAACTGTTAGCGTTGACTTTTGATCAAATACGGAAGGTTTCTCCTGGATCTTTTGGATTTTTTATACTTTATTTTATGTTAATAGTTCCTTTTAGTGGTTTTGGATATACAACACCGTTATTATCAAAAGCTATTGTACCAAATTTTATCATAGATTACATACTAGAGGGAAAAGTTACCTATATAGTACTACTTTTATTTGGATATATTCTTATATTTTATCTAGCAATAAGGTTAGTATTAGTTTTGCCAATATTAATATTAAAAGGTGGTTCAATTAAATCGGCAGTATCTAAGAGTTGGAATATAACCAGAGGGAAAGTACTAAAAATTATCATGAGATTCGTAACTGTAGTGATTATATCGATAATTGTAGGAATATTAATCTATTTATGTGTATATGAAATACAAGTCTTATTTGATAATATACTCTCTGAGTTAGCTCTTTATAGTGCTGTAGTATGCTTACTGTTGATACAATTCACTTCAATAGTAATAACAGCATATATAACAGTTTATTTTTTTGAGATTTTACTTGATATATTAATTAATAGCAAGACTATAAAAGGCAAATCAAAATATAGTTTTAAAGGTAACAAATCAGAAAATAAAAAATTAAATGCTAGAATTATTCTATTTAGAATTATGCTATTTATTGGTATAATATGCGTATTATTTTTTAATCTAGCATATATGCAAGGTCTTTTAACATCTAAACCAATGACGATATCTCATAGAGGTGTAAGCCAGGGGAATGGTGTCCAAAACACATTAGGATCTCTAAATACTATTGAGGAATATAAGCCTGATTATGTGGAAATGGATATTCAGGAAACAAAGGATCATCAATTTGTCGTTATGCATGATAATACACTTAGAAAGCTTGCTGATATCGATGTAGATACTTCTGAGTTAACATTAAAAGAATTAGAGGATATAACAATCAGAGAAAATGGATATGAAGAAAAGATACCTAGCTTTAATGAATATTTAAAAGCTGCTAAATCAAAAAATCAGAAACTTTTAATCGAAATTAAAACTAATAAGTATACAAGTGACGAAGTTGCAGAATTATTTATAAAAAGATATAAAGATGAGGTTTTGACAAATAATCATAAAATTCAATCACTAGATTATAGCGTTGTTCACCAGTTGAAATTAAAATGCCCAGAGTTAGAAGTAGGCTATATACTTCCATTTAATTTAATTGGAATGCCACGAATTAATGTAGATTTTTTTACTGTAGAGTATACTACTATTAGTGATAGGTTTGTAAATAAAGCCCACAAGCTTGGTAAAAAAGTTTTTGTATGGACGGTTAATTCTGAAGAAGTAATTAACAATATGATTTTTTTAAATGTAGATGGGATTATAACTGATAATATGGAACTTTTAAACAGAGTGATAGAAGATGAGACTAATTCACCTTCCTATGCTGGTAGATTGTTAAACTTTATGTTTGAGTTAAATAGTTAGTGTTATTCCATAAGGTAGGCCTTTTAATGGAGAAATTAGAGGATAATCTTAAAGATATTTATAACTATATAATCTTAATAATAGTATAGAAATACTAGGAAAATGAGGTATAGGCTATGAGTTTTAAAAATTTAATTTACTTGAATCCTAATATAAATAGAAAAGAAGTAATAACAGTTGTAGGTGCAGGGGGGAAGACATCATTTATTAATTATGTAGCTCAGTTATATAGAAATGAGCGTAGAGTTCTGTTAACTACAACTACTAAAATATTTGTACCACATGATGGTTCTTATGAAAAAATCATGATGCTAGATAAAATTGATAGAGATGACCTATTAAATATTGACTTTGAAGTTGGAATAACAGTTTGCGGTAAATTCATAAATAAAGATAAAAAAATAGTTGGCCTTGATTTTGAAGATTTTAAATTGCTAGAAGACAAATTTGATTTAATTTTAATCGAAGGCGATGGTTCTAAGCGTAAAAAACTTAAGGGTTGGAATGATAATGAGCCAGTCGTATATGAGAAAACAACAAAGACAATTGGTATTTTAGATATAACTTCTAATAAAATGAAGATAAACGAAGAAAATATACATAGGCTTGATAAGTTTATAGAAACCATTGGATATAAACACAATAAATATAAAAAATTAAATAAAGAAGTCGATATACAAGATTTAGCTAAAATTGTATTAAGCAAAGATGGTTTATTCAAAAATTCAGTTGGCGAGAAAGTATTATTTATAAATAAAGTGGAAAATAAAAACCTTGAAGATACTGCAAAAGAACTTATAAAGATTATTAGAACCAAAGATAGCAGTATTAAATTTTATTATGGCAGTGTAAAGCAAAATTATAATAAACAATACATATAATCTGTATTATTTATAATTAAATAAACGTGCGTATAGTAATGATTTATCAACTATAGAGCACGTTTATTTTTGTATAAATATTGTAATTAGTATTCAACTATTCAATAGAAAATATAATTATTACTATTTAGATATTATATTTTTTAAAATTTTAAGTCCATTATCTAATTCACTAGCATTGGATGTAGATGATAATGAGATACGCAAAAACTGTTTTTCATTATAATTTCCAACTAAAAAACGTTTAGAATGATAAATACGCAGACCGTTTTCCGTAGCTTCTTTTTTGATCTCGAAAGAATTTAAGTGAGGTTTTAAAGGCAGCCATCTAAAAAAGCTAAAAGGATTTTCATTCGGATTATAAATATCAAAATATTTTTTATAAATGTTATTTCTATGCTTTATTATGGATTTTTTTTCTTCAATAATTTTATCCGCAACACCTGTATTAATCATTTCAGAAATAATCTCAACATTTAATGCAGATGTTTTTATATTAACGTTATATATTACCCTTTCTATTGTTGATAAAAATTTACTGGGATAAACTATAAACGCAACACGAAGTCCTGAACATAGAGACTTTGATGTACTACATATATATATAGAATTTTCTGGAACTAAACAAGTAATGGGTATAAAATTTTGTGGTACAAGGAAAGAATATATATCATCTTCAATTAAGATAAGATTATATTCTCTTATAACATTTGCAATCTCTTTTCTACGTTCCATATTCATCAATATAGCAGTAGGATTACTACAAGATGGGATTAAGTACACTCCCTTTATATTGTTTAATATACACTGTAATTTTAATGCATCAGGATTCATACCATACATATCACCCTCTATTGGAATCAACTGAATATTAAGCATATTTGCCAATTCAATAACATTTGGGTACGTGTACATATCAATTGCTATTTTATCCCCTGGTTTAAATAGAGAAATCAGAGAAAGTGTAATTGAATTTTGAGAACCAGAAGTTATAGCTATATTATCTAATTTTGCATTTAAGTTATATCTTTGTAACCAACTTTGAGCTGATAACTTATGATGTTTAAGTCCAGATGGATTTCCATAATCTAATAAATTTTCTATATAACTTTTTGATAATACTTCTTTTGTTACATTAGAAACAATTGAGTTGGTTTGGTCCAGTGGCCTAATAACACCTAATTCAATATAATTTTTTTCTATTTTGTTATCAGTTATTGATATATCACAGCTAGCATTTGGCGAAACAAAAGTTCCTCTCCCAACTACTGCATAAATTAAACCTTTCAACTCGCAGATTTTAAAAGCTCTTGTAATCGTACTAAGGTTTAAATCTAAGTAATCAGCCAACTCCCTTTGAGGTGGTAATTTAACATTAGGTGCAAGGCTACCATTTATGATATCTTGTTCTAATAAATTAGCTATAGAGAGATAAAATGGTGATGTTAATTTTTCTTTTTTGGGTTTCCACGACATTGGATAATTTTCAAAAGAATTTACTGGCATATTAACCTCCTATAAAATTGTATGCACTACAATTATGTCATTGTATGCATTATTTTACAATGATATACTTTTATTAAATTCATATTGTATACAAAAGGAGGATTTTATTATGAAGTACTACGTTGCAGATGCATTTGCAGAAAAGGTATTTGAAGGTAACCCAGCTGGAGTTTGTGTTCTAGATAGACCGCTATCAGAAGATTTAATGCAGAAAATTGCTATTGAAAACAATCTTTCTGAAACAGCATTCGCAGTAAAAGTAAGTGATGGATACGATCTAAGGTGGTATACGCCCGGTGGTGAAGTAGACTTATGTGGACACGCAACTTTAGCAACGGCATTTATTATTACAAAATTTGTGGATACTAACGCAGATAAAATTTTATTTCATTCAATGAGTGGAGATTTAACTGTAACAAAAAATGGAGATTTATTTGAAATGGATTTTCCAAGTATAATGCCAAAAGAGTTTCCACTTACTGACCAAATGGTTGAAGCGCTAGGAGTAAAACCATTAGAGACATATTTGAATAGAGATTTGGTTTTTGTATTAGAAAACGAAGAAATGGTGCAAAATTTTGAACCCAATCTATCAAAATTGGAGCATTTACCAGATGGAATGGGTGTTCTTATAACAGCAAAAGGGAATAAATATGATTTTGTATCTAGAACTTTTTTCCCGAAAATTAAAGTTCCAGAGGATCCTGTATGTGGATCAGCTCACAGTAATTTTATTCCTTACTGGGCAAAACGCTTAGGAAAAGATGAAATGGTGGCAAGACAACTTTCAAAAAGAGGGGGCACTTTATATTGTAAAAATAAAGGTGATAGAGTATCTATAAGCGGTCATGCTTCATTGTACTCTATAGCAGAAATTTTTCCAGAATAAACTTATATCTTATCTACAACTAGGAGGAAATATAATGAAGATAGAAGAAAGAATCAAAGCAATTGGAATTAATTTACCTGAAAACTCTAAACCAGGCGGGATGTATGTACCTGTTAAGCATTTAGGAAATGCACTATACGTAGCTGGACAAGTTCCTTTTGTAGATGGCAAATTAAAATATACTGGTAAAGTGGGAAAAGAAAGAACTTTAGAAGAGGCACAGGATGCAGCAAAAATTTGTATAATAAATTTGCTTGCAGCAGTAAAGGATTATATAGGAGATTTAGATAAAATAGTAAATGTTATAAAATTGCAGGCATTTGTAAGTAGTGAAGTTGGATTTACTGAGCAACATATAGTAGTAAATGCAGCATCTGAACTGTTGTATGAAATCTTTGGAGAACCCGGCAGACATGCACGTACTGCAGTAGGAACAAATCAACTTCCTTTAGATGCAACAGTAGAGATAGAAGCTATTCTAGAGTATAAGTAGAATTATTTAACGACAGTTTTTAATAAACTGTCGTTTTTTATTGATCAATTTTATGTGTAAACATTTAAGAGAAACATGTTTATAGTATTAATTTATTTTTATATTTAGTTAATGTATAATATATTTATCTTTTAAAATACGTTATTTACAATTTTGAATCAATAATATTATTATTTGATAAAAATAATCTATATGTAATTACAGAAATATAGTTGAAATATATACTACAATGTATTTTAATATAATTATGTAGAATTATGAGGATGATATAATATGATAAGTGCAATTATAATGGCTTCTGGATTGTCCAGGAGAATGGGTGAAAATAAACTACTATTAAAATACAAAGGGTCCATTTTAGCTGAGAGGGTTTTTAAATCTGTTAAAGACATGAATTTCAATGAAGTGATAGTAGTTACTCATTATGAGGAGATCATAAGACTAAGTGAAGAATATGGATTTAAGAATATAATCAATAAAAACGCTGAAGTAGGTCAGAGTGAGTCTATAAAATTAGGATTAAATAATGCTAAAGATAATAGAGGTTATATGTTTTTTGTAGCCGATCAGCCTTTTATTGATACCAATTACTTAAACAAATTAGTTGAGGAATTTAAAAAAGATCCCGTATATATAGTAATACCGAGAAATGGTGAGAAAACGGGAAATCCTGTTATTTTTCCATGTAGCAAAAAAAGTGATTTACTAAAACTAAACAATGATGAAAAAGGAAAAAAGGTAATCGCTCAGTCATCCAAAATAAAATACGTAGAAGTTCCAAAAAAGATGCTCCTTGATATTGATACAAGAGAAGAATACGAAAAATTAGGAGGAAGTATAGATGAAATTAATTAATACAGTTGATGCAGTTGGGCAAGTATTATTGCATGATATAACTCAGATAATTCCTGGAGAGTTTAAAGGAAGAAAGTTTAAAAAGGGACATGTTGTAACTGAAGAAGACATACCAGTACTTCTATCACTTGGTAAAGATCATCTTTATGTGTGGGAAAAAGAAGAGGGAATGGTACACGAAAACGATGGAGCAATATTTTTAAAAGAGCTTACTGCTGGTCAAAACTTAGAATTCTCTGAATTAAAAGAAGGAAAAGTTGATTTCTTTGCAGCATGTGATGGATTATTAAAGATAGATAAAGAGGCTTTATTTGATCTTAATTATGTAGATGAAGTAATGATGGCAACGCTTCATGATAATTTTGTTGTTAAAAAAGGACTTAAAGTTGCGGGTACTAGAGTTATTCCTCTGTTAATTCACGAAGATAAACTTAAAGAAGCAAAAGAAGCAGTTGGTAATAGAAAAATAGTAAATGTAGTCCCATTTAAACCTAAAAAAGTTGGTATAGTAACTACTGGTAATGAAGTTTACTATGAGAGAATAAAAGATAAATTTGGTCCTGTTATCGATAAAAAAGTAAAAGATTTTGGCTGTGAAGTAATAGGGCAAACTATCTGTCCAGATGATAAAGAAGTAATTACAAAAGCAATAAAAGATTTTATAGAACAAGGTGCAGAGCTCGTATGCTGTACTGGTGGAATGAGCGTTGACCCAGATGATGTAACTCCTACATCAATAAAAGATACAGGAGCAGATCTTGTGACATATGGCTCACCAATACTTCCAGGAGCGATGTTCTTACTTGCGTATTATGGTGATGTTCCCATTGTAGGAATACCTGGATGTGGAATGTATAGTAAAATAACAGTTTTTGATGTAGTTTTACCAAGACTACTAATAGATGAAAAACTTACAAAAAGAGATATAGCAGCCTATGGCCATGGTGGTTTATGTATGAACTGTGAAGTGTGTACTTATCCAGCGTGTAACTTCGCTAAAATATAGTTATAATAAGGCTTGCGCCTTGACTTAATTCTATATTTATTATAAGATGATAATGTTGCTTAAATATAAAAAGAAGAAAGGAAATATCATTAATGTTACAAGTTACGGATGTAGGTCTAAGATTCGGCGATAAAGAATTATTCAAAGATGTTAATTTAAAATTTACTAAAGGTAACTGTTACGGGATAATCGGGGCAAATGGCGCTGGTAAATCTACGTTCTTAAAAATATTATCTGGGGAGATTGAGCCTAATACAGGTAACGTATCAATAACAGATAAAGAGAGAATGTCTGTTCTTAAACAGGACCACTTCGAATACGAAGAAGAAACAGTTATAAATGTGGTAATTAGAGGTCATGAAAGACTTTGGAATATAATGAGCGAAAAAGATGCTCTATACATGAAAGAAGATTTTAGTGAAGAAGATGGTATAAAAGCTGCAGAATTAGAAGGAGAATTTGCTGAACTAGATGGATGGGATGCAGAGACTAATGCAGAAAAAATACTAATGGGTCTAGGAATAGACAAAGATATGCATTATAAACAAATGAAGGAATTAACTGGTGGAGAAAAAGTTAAGGTGTTACTAGCTCAATCATTATTTGGTAAACCAGAAATACTACTAATGGACGAGCCGACTAACCACTTGGATTTTAAATCAATCAGTTGGTTAAATAATTTTATCATGGATTTAGAAGATTCAATAGTAATCATAGTTTCTCATGATAGACACTTCTTAAACAAGATATGTACAAACATAGTTGATGTAGACTTTGGTAAAATCCAAATGTACGTAGGTAACTACGACTTCTGGTACGAATCAAGTCAATTAGCGCTGCAACTTTCGAAAGATCAAAATAAAAAGACTGAAGAAAAAATAGCTCAATTAAAAGAGTTCATCGCAAGATTTAGTTCAAATGCTTCTAAAGCTAAGCAAGCTACTTCAAGAAAGAAACAATTAGATAAATTAGAGCTCGAAGATATACAGCCATCTAGAAGGAGATATCCTTATGTTGGATTTACTCCAGCTAGAGATATTGGTAATGAAGTTTTAGAGGTTCACAATTTAACTAAGACAATTGACGGAGTTAAAGTATTAGATGATGTTTCATTTAGACTAGATAACGATGATAAAGTTGTATTCTTAGGTGACGAATTAGCTACTACTGCTTTATTTAATATACTTATGGGTGATATGGAACCAGATAGTGGAAGTTTCAAATGGGGAGTCACTACTACTCAAGACTACTTACCAAAGAACCACAATAAGTTCTTTGATGGTGTAAGTTACTCACTTGTAGACTGGTTAAGACAGTTCTCTGAAGAAAAGAGTGAAAGCTTTATAAGAGGATTTTTAGGAAGAATGCTTTTCTCTGGCGAAGAAGCTTTAAAAGAAGCTCAAGTTTTATCAGGAGGAGAAAAGGTAAGATGTATGCTTTCTAAGTTAATGCTTTCTAACGCTAATGTACTAGTTCTTGATGATCCAACTAACCATTTAGATCTTGAGAGTATAACTTCAGTTAATAAAGGGCTTGAGAAGTTCCCAGGAGTATTGCTATTTACTTCTCACGACCATCAATTTATTTCAACTCTTGCTTCTAGAATAATTGAAATCACTCCAAGTGGCCTTATGGACAGAAAGATGGATTTCGACGAGTATCTTGATAGTGATGATATTCAGAAACAGTTAAAAGAGATGTATGGAGATGCAAAAAAATAATTGAAATATAACATATAAATAAAATGATAAAATACCTTTTTATGTAATATAAGAGAAAAGATGTTAGATAACATTCTTTTTTAAAAAATTATAAAAGAAGGTATTTTTTAATGCAAAAAAATTAATGTATTTCTTTAATTTTTCAAATACTCAATAAAAAATAAGATTGCCTTTCAATTATTATTTGCATAAAAGTGGAAAAAAGGAGTAGCATTACTGGTGATTAAGACTGAGGATGAGTAATATGACAATTTAATTAAAGAATAAATTAGAAAAGAATCAGAAATTAATTTATAAAAGTTACATGAAAGAGACATTAATTTTTAAAGTCGACTTCATTTATGTTATACTGGATTTATATAACATTAATGTAAAAATTAGGAGGGATAGTATGAAGAAACTTTGGACTTTTATCTTAACTCTCTGCTTAGTATTCAGCAATTTTATCACAATTTTAAATCCTGTAAACGCAGAAGAGAATAATAGCATTCTTAACTCGGCAAAATTAATTCATAATGATGGAACTGAAAATCGTGAATGGAAATTATCAGAACCTGTAAATTTAGTATATGAATGGTCAATTAAAAATTTTGGAAAAGGCTATGCAGAAACCTTTAATTTGCCAATTGAACTTAAGATAGAGAAAGAGATAAATTCTAACTTAACTACATCAGATGAAATTAACTTAGGAACTGTAAAAGTAACCACAGAAGGTAAAGTCACAGTAAATATTACTGATGAAAGTAATTATATCGAAAATAATAAAAATGCTAAAGGTATATTAACAATTAAAACTACTTTTAACACAAATATCATAGAAGGAACTTATAATATTGACTTTGGGATTGGTTCTGATAAATATGAAATTAATGTTATAAATGATGGACAACAATTAGGTACAAACGATAAAAGTGTAGATAAAACCTTAGATCTTAAAACTGGAAAAGGTGAAGTAGTTCTTACATTAATAGATTCTAAAGATAAAAGTAAGTTGGATGGAGCAATATTTGATTTATATGATAGCGCAGGAAATATTGTTAAAGAAGGATTAAGTACAGATACTGAGGGGAAAGTAATAGTAAAAAATTTAGAATCAGGAAATTACTATTTTGTTGAAACCAAAGCACCACATGGCTATGTATTAAATTCAGAACCTAAAAGATTTGAAATAAAAAGTATACAGCTTATACCTGTGATTTTAATTAAAGAAAACGACAAAGAAGATTTAATCAAACCATATTTAGGGAGTGTTATGTTAGTGGCTGTAGATTATGAATCTGATTATAATATGACTGGTGTTGAATATAAACTATTGGACCGTAAAGAAAATACTATAAACGAAGGATTAGTAACTGACAGAAATGGAAAGATAACTTTGAAGAATATTAAACCTGGTAAGTATTTATTTGTTAAGTCGAATGTACCAGAAGGATACAGACTAGACGATGAAAAATTAGAAGTCATAGTTAAGCCAGGAGAGTTGACGGTTGTAAAATCAATCAATTATAAAAATGGTGTATATCCACCAAATCATGAAAATGAAGGAAATAATAGTAATAACTCAGGAAGTTCAAATAATGAAAAAAATTCAAATAATGCAAATAATATATCATTAAAAAATCCAATAAAATCAGGGAAGCTTCCTCAAACAGGCGGAATATTAGGGAATACAGGTACTTTATTTGTAGGATTATTTTTAGTGGTAGGTGGAGTATATCTATATAATGGAAAAAAATTTAGTTAGATAATTGATTTATTAGTAGATTTTTACAATAAATAACCTTACGTTAAAAATAAAATGTTTACGTAAGGTTATTTTAGTTGTATAAAAATCACTTGTCTATGCATTAAATAAGTCATTAATTTTAGTGATTTTATATAAAAGGAGGAGATATTCATGAAGTTAGTATGTTTAGGGGATAGTTTAACCTTCGGATATGGAGTTAGAAGGTCTCATACATGGTGTAATATAGTAGAAAACGAAACAGGCATTGAAGTTGTAAATAGAGGCGTTAATGGTGACACTACATCACAGATGATGGATAGGTTAAAAAGTGATGTGTTAACTGAGAAACCTAATATAGTTCATATTATGGGTGGAACTAATGATGTGTTGTTCACTGGAGATATAATAGGTGCAATAAATAATATAACGCTAATTGTAGAAAATTTATTATCTGAAGGAATTTATCCGATAATATCAACACCAATACCTATTCATGTAGAGTTAGTTCCAGATTCATGGTGCCAGATAAATAGAAAGAACAATATAGGTCCGCTTCTAGAAGAGTATTGTAATAATATTCGAAAGTTTAGTGATATTTATAAAATAAACATGATTGATTGTTACAGTTATTTTGCAACAAAAAAATTTCTTAAAAGAAAAAATGAGTACTATATAGACGGAATACACTTGACTAGTGAAGGCAATAAAGTACTTTCGGAGATATTTATTGAGAAATTAGAGGAAATACTTACTTCCTTTTAAGTCAATTTTAAAGAAATTGATAAGCTATCATATTAAAATTTATAATTCCTGTAGGGTAAGGTCCATTAAATGGAATCGAATTAGATATAGATACAAAAAACAAGATGCTGCAAAAACATTCATCATAGAATTACCTATAAAGACCGGAGGATATAAAATATAATTATGGAGGTAAAAATTTTACAAAATCGCATATAAGTGTTAATCTTAAAATAATATAATATATAGAAAGGAATATCGCATAAATTTATTTAAAAGAAAAGCATTAGCGAGAACAGATATGTATATAAAAAGGATTTTAGGAATTATAATAATTGCTGTAGGATTAGCTTTAATAGGTTTATCTTTTTATGCAAGATGGGATACCAATAATGAGAATTCAAAAGCTATAGATAATTTTGAAAGAATTATAGAAAATAAAAACAAAAGTTTAAAAAATACTCATGTATTAGATAAAAGTACAAATTTAGAAGATGGTATAGGAATATTAAATATTCCTAAAATAGATCTAAAAGTAATTATCAAAGAAGGAACTGATATGAAGACCCTTAGACATTCAGTTGGACATTTTAAGGATACACCAATGCCTTGGGAAAATGGGAATTCTGCAATAGCAGGCCATAGACAGTATACATACGGGGAATTCTTTAATAGAGTTGATGAAATTGAAATAGGTGATTTAATTGAGATTCAAACCTTGCATGGAAAAATTAATTATAAAGTGATAAAGAAGGAAGTAATCGAAGCGACACAAATGGAAGTTTTAGATAATACTGATGAAGATTGTTTAACTATTATTACATGTGTTAAAGGTGGGCAAAAAAGAGTAGCCCTTCTAGCTGAAAAAACAGGTGTAGAATAAAACATGTTTAAAAGGAGTTATATATATTAAAATATCTAGATATTAAATTACATGAAAAGCACAGTGATTATAATTATAATGCACTGTGCTTTTATATTTAAAAAAATCTTAATATTGGCACCTAAAAAACTTATAAAGATACAACTTTATATCCTCCAATTAATAATAAAGAGGAAAATTTTATACATAATTTTATTTATTTTGATATAGGATACTTTTTTCCGAAGTTATGAATCTCTCTTAAAACTGGTTCCAACTCAGATCCTTTATTAGTAAGTGAATAAACTGTTTTAGGTGGTATGACAGCAAAAATTTCTTTATTAACTAGATCATCTTCTTGTAATTCTTTAAGTTCTTTACTGAGTGTATGCGGCGTAATTGTTCCTAATTTTCGCTCTAATTCATTAAATCTTAAAGGATTATTGAGTAAATGGTATAAAATTAAAATTTTCCATTTACCTCCAATTAATGCCAAAGTATTTGCTGTAGCACAATTACATAGAGCCATTTGTTTAAATGTTTTTCTCATATTTTCCTCCATAAAATACTAACTATCTAAAATGACAGTATTTATTTTTATATACTACCACTATATACTAAGTATATCAATAAGAAGGGAATTTGATATGAAAATGTAATAAAAATTTGATATGAGTATATGATATAGAGTATAAAATAATCAAATAATAACGAAAGGGCTTGTTTAAATATGATAGAAATAGAAAAACGTAGAAGTATACGTAAGTATAAAGATCAAATGGTCGAGAAAGATAAATTGCAAAAAATATTAAAAAGTGCAATGTTTGCTCCTTCTGGTTCAAATACGCAACCGTGGAATTTTATTGTGGTTACATCTAAAGAAACAAAGGAAAAACTTGCTAAAGTCAATAACAATCAACAGTGGTTAGCTAAAGCACCAGTGATGATTGTATGCGTTGCAGATATCAACAGTAGAATAAAGGATACAGCAGAGATCTACTTAAATGAAGAATCACCTGAATTTGAGTTGAAACAAATTATTCGAGACACTGCTATTGCAATTGAACATATAGTTTTACAAGCGGAGAATTTAGGATTAGGAACTTGCTGGACGGCATGGTTCAAACAAGCAGAAGTAAGGCCTATTCTTAATATACCTAATGATAAATTTGTAGTTTGCGTTTTAACTGTTGGTTATGCAGATGAAAATCCAAAACAGCGTCCTCGTAAATCTTTAGATAAAATTGTTCGTTATGAAAAATGGTAAAAAGTATTCTTTAAAATAATTAATAATCCTTTAATTAATTTTGTCAGTATACACTTTATTTCGTCATAGAAATAACAAGAATACTTTTTTATATACAAAATATAATTAACATTTTAAAATATAAAATATGGTAAAATAATAGTACATATGAAATTTACTAAAGGTAAGGAATAGTTTAAATAAATATGTAATATTTATAAATAATTAATAATTTGGGGGAGATTATATGGATAAAAATCTTAATTTTGTAAATGAAAAAAAAATAGAGAGAACAATCAAAGCTTTAGAAAAAAAGAATATGCATGGTTATCTTGTTAAAGACCAAGAAGAATTAATACGAAAAATAGAAGAGCTTGTAAAACCAGGGGCTACTGTAGGTATAGGAGGATCTATGACCTTATTCGAAACAGGGTTGATTGATTATCTAAGAACAGATAGATACAATTTATTGGACAGATATAAAGAAGGACTTACAGGAGCAGATATGAAAAATATCTTTAGACAGTCTCTATTAGCAGATGCTTATTTTGCAAGCACAAATGCAATAACTGAAAATGGCGAATTATATAATGTGGACGGAAATGGTAATAGAGTGGCAGCTATGCTATACGGTCCAGATAAAGTAATACTAGTTGTAGGTGTAAATAAAATAGTTAAAGATGAAGAAGAAGCAATTAATAGGGTGAAAAATATAGCTGCTCCAGCAAATACTAAACGACTTAGTCCAAAAACCCCATGTGAGATTACAGGGCAATGTATAGACTGTTCAAGCGAAGGTAGAATTTGTTGTGAGTATACGACAATAAAAATGCAGAGATCAAAAGGAAGAATACATGTTATATTCCTTAACGAAGAATATGGATATTAAGATTTAAATAAGATTATTTCTGTTGATACAGTTTTAAGAAAAGCATATATTAAGTTTTTTACAAAACTTCAATAAATTCAAATGAGTTAAGTATTAATATCTAATATTTGTTAAGAAAATCTAACACTTATTATAGTAATATCATTATGTTCGGAATATGGTAAGTTATATTAAAGAAATAATTCTAAAGGTGGCCTTTGATTAAGGCCGCCTTATTTCAATTTGTGTACCTCTAAGATTTTGTTGAATTTTTTTTCACTAAGTATTTCATTTGTAATAAATTTGCCATTGAAATATAAACTGTAAGTAGTAAATGGTGATGGAGCGTTCTGTGCTTGTTCTGTGGTTTCATATTTAATAAGTGTAAATTTTATATTTTTATTGTCTGCAATATCTTTAATAATAGGAGCATATTTATCAGTATGTGGACATTGATTTGAATAGTACAAAACAAAGCCGTCTTCTAAATCTATGCTGTCGCTTACACAATCCTTAAATTTAGGGACTTCCACATTTTTTTCAAACGGAAGATATAGCAGTTCAAAATATGAATCCGCGTAATCGCAAACAACAAAACCTTTATACTTTAGAAACTTTGGATCAGATAAAAATGGTATTTTTTTCTTCGATGAAATAACAGTTAGACCAATTTTTCCTTTAGATTTTGCATCTAGGATACATTCTTCTAAAAGTTTATTTGCATAACCATGTCCTTTAAACTTACCTGAAACCCAAAAACAGTTAATATGCATATAGTTTTTTGCATCAATAGGACACCAAGCATTTTCGGCGGGTAAGTATTCAATTAAAACTTTACCCCTTACGTCCAATTTTTTAAAAACTAATCCATCTTTAAACAGATTCTTCATCCAAGATTTTTTTGAAGATATACATGTATCTCCTTTTTTTTCAGAAATAGCACAGCAGATATGTTCTTTTTCAACATTTTCTTTAGTTATATCAATTATAGTCATATTAAATATCCTAAAAATTGTATATTCATATTAATCCTCCTAATAATTTATTTATTTCCATCATAACATAGAAATATGACATCCTATGTCATATTAAAATAAATATATATATTTATAAATAAGGCATAAAAGCTGAAGTAAATTTATACATTGTACTAATCACATATTTATTTAGTGAATAACTTTAAAGAATAAATTTAGATTTAAAAACTATTTAAAACATAAATTGGAGGATTAGTATGATTGAAAAATTGACTAGAAACACAGTAAGATATTTGAACCAGTATATTCCTGGAGAGCCTATAGAAAAAGTAAAGGAGAAGTACGGGGTAAACGAGATAATAAAATTAGCTTCAAATGAAAATCCACTAGGAGCATCACCAAAGGCTATAGAGGCTATGAAAGAAATGTTAGATATAGCACAATTATATCCAGATCCAGAAGCTAATGATCTCAGAAGAAAGTTAGCTGATAGACTAAACCTTAATCAAGATAATTTTATAATAGCAAATGGTGCAGATAATATAATTACACTTTTAGGTGAAGCATTTGTAAATCAAAATGATGAGGTAATATATTGTAATCCAACTTTTCCATCTTATAGAACTGCAATCATAAAAAATGAAGGAGTACCTGTTGAACTCCCACTTACAGTTGATTATAAGTACGATTTAGATGGAATATTACAAAAAATTAATTCAAAAACAAAAGCAATATTTATCTGTAACCCAAATAACCCTACGGGAACTTTATTAGATGATAAAGAGTTAGATAAATTTATTAAAAAAGTACCTGAGGATGTTATAACGGTTATAGATGAAGCGTACATAGAGTTTATAGAGGATAAAAATTACAAGGATTCTGTGGATTATGTAAAAGATAATAAGAACGTAATTGTAGTTAGAACTTTCTCTAAGATATATGGACTAGCGGGGCTAAGAGTAGGTTATGCAATCTCAAATCCAGAAATAATTAAAACCATTTTTATGGTTAGAGAGACATTTGCTGCAAATAGAATAGCGATAAGTGGGGCAGTAGCGGCCTTAGATGATGAAGAATTCATAGATAGTACCTACAAAGTAAACAGAATCGGTAAAAAATATTTAAAAGAAGAATTTATAAAAATGGGGTTTGATGTAGTTGATTCTCAGGCAAACTTCTTATATGTAGATATGAAAACAGATATAGATAAACTATTTGAAAATTTAAAGAGAAAAGGCTTTGTTATAAGACCTAGTAAGACGCATGCAAGAATTACCGTAGGAACTATGGATCAAAATAGAAAGTTTATAAGAGCTCTGAAAGATATATTAAGTAAATAATCATTTAATTTAAGATAAGATAAAAATACAATAAATATTAGGGCACAACTTTGAATTAATAAAAAGGGTATCTCTCTAACTAGAGGAATACCCTTTTTTACTTTGATTTTATGGCGATGCTTAACCTATTTTAAATGAGCTCTTAAGTGGAACGACTCTATTAAAAACCAGTTTATCACCAGTTGTGTATTTATTATCTACACTGAAAAAACCATTTCTAACAAATTGGAATTTATCAAAAGGTTTAGCATTCTTTATTTGTACAGATTCAACGAATCCTTGAAGTATTTCTATTGATTTAGGATTTATCTGTTCTAAAAAATGTTTCCCTTCATTTTCTGGCGCATCATCCAAAATAAGTGGTTCAAATAGTCTAAATTCACAAGGTTTGGATTCCTTAGCATCTACCCAATGAATTGTAGACTTCACTTTACGGCCAGTAAAACCAGAACCACTCTTTGTCTCAGGATCATAAGTACAGTGTATTTCAACAATATTGCCACTGTCATCCTTTATAAAATCATTACACTTAACGAAGTAGGCACCCTTTAATCTAACTTCATTTCCTGGAAATAGCCTAAAATATTTTTTTATAGGTTCTTCCATAAAATCGTCACGTTCTATATAAAGTTCTCTAGAAAAAGGAACAAGTCTCTTTCCTTGAGTTTCATCTTTGGAATTATTTTCAATTTCTAACATTTCAACTTTATCTTCAGGGTAGTTAGTAATAATTAATTTTAGTGGTTTAACTATACCCATAGCAAGAGGAGCTTTAGTTTGTAAGTCTTCCCTTAAGAAGTAATCAAGTAGCTGACTATCAACTTGAGAGTTAACCTTAGATACACCAATTTCTTCGCAGAAATTACGTATAGACTCAGGAGTATAACCTCTTCTTCTTAGTCCAGATATAGTAGGTATTCTTGGATCATCCCAACCATCTACAACATCATTGTCAACTAATAGTTTTAATTTTCTCTTACTCATGACAGTGTTGTTCATATTAAGTCTTGCAAATTCAATCTGTCTTGGGACTTCTTCCATTTGGCATTCTTTTACAAACCAATCATAAAGAGGTCTTTGGTCTTCAAATTCTAGTGAGCATAAAGAGTGAGTTATCCCTTCTATTGCGTCCTCTAAAGGATGTGCAAAAGAATACATTGGGTATATACACCATTTATCTTCAGTATTGTGATGAGATACGTGAGATATTCTGTATATAACAGGGTCTCTAAAGTTTATATTAGGAGATGACATATCTATTTTTGCTCTTAAAACTTTTTGACCGTTTTCAAATTCTCCATCTCTCATCCTTGTGAATAGATCGAGATTTTCTTCTACGGTTCTGTCTCTATAAGGACTATTTTTACCTGGTTCTATAAGAGTACCACGATATTCTCTTATTTCGTCTGCAGTTAAATCATCCACATACGCCTTTCCGTTATTGATTAGAACTAAAGCTCTTTTATACATTTCATCAAAGTAGTTAGAGGCAAACAGAAGTTGATCCCACTCAAAACCTAACCATTTAATATCCTCTTGTATTGAGTTTATATACTCTATATCCTCTTTTACAGGATTAGTATCATCAAATCTTAAATTTACTTTTCCTTTAAATTCCTCAGCAAGGCCAAAGTTTAGACATATACTTTTTGCATGTCCTATATGTAAATAACCATTTGGCTCTGGAGGAAAACGAGTTATAATACTTTTGTGCTTTCCAGTATCTAAGTCATCTATAATTATATTTTTTATAAAGTTAGACGATGTTGTTTCATTTGACATATTATAATACCCTCCTTAAAAATTGTAATATAATAAATTATTACATATCATTCCATATTATTAATTCTAAATCAATATCGGAAAAAAATAAAGATATAATTAAAGTATTCAGCTAAAAATGCTTTTTTATACTAAAATAACTGTTTATTTGGGTGAAGGTATTTAATTATTAATTCAAGATTATGCATAATGTATACTATCAATTTAGAGATTTTGTATTGAAAATAAGAAGCATAATGTATATAATGTTAAAAATGTAGATTATAAATTTTGAAATGATATATATTTACATATTTTGTTAAGTTAAGGAGAATATTATGAGAAAGTTAATTAAGGGAATGTCATATATATTAGTTACATTTTTACTGCTTGGGGGTATATTGATCTTTCTATTATCGCCTTCTGAAAAAGCCAAAATTGATCAGAGTAATATAAAAACTGTTACAATTGAAGATATAGTTAAGAAGTCTGATATAGGAAGCATGGAAATACTAAGGAATCCTACAAGGCTAAAAGGAGAGATAAATGTTTCAAATCAAGATTTTAAAGATATAGTTTATACAGTGTTAACTAAATCTGGAGTTGAAGAATTGATGCACAGTGAAGTACAGATTGTAGATGATTCGATTAGAGTAAAAGCACCTTATAAAATTATGGGATTTTTAGATACTCAAGTTGATTTTGACTTGCTACCAGAAATTCAGGACGAAAATCTTGTATTCGAAATAAACAACATACACGTTGGGAAACTACCAATAAGCAATAGTCTATTTAGAAAATCCCTTGATTATATGTACGAAAATAAAGAATTTAGAATGGAAGATAACAAAATTATCTTAGACAAAAGCTACCTTTATCCAGCTAAGCTTAACGATGTTACAGTAAAAGACAATAAATTAAACTTGGATTTAGAATTAGAAGTTGGCAGTGTGTTAGACTTTTTAAATAATGGAAGATAGAAATAGGGGTGGCTAAACTAAAGGTGTTTATAATACTTTTTGTTAAGTCACTTTTTTTATAAGTATATCCAATTGTAAGAGTTCTATTTTTATGGTAAAATTAAAAGGTTATTATACATTTTTGAATATTAGAGTAGAGAATATGCATAAAATTTATATATGTTGCTTATATAGTTGTTATATTGAACTCGCAAAGAGAATATATAGCAAATGTAAGGGGGGGAAACATGAAAAAAATTTATATTGTTACGACATATACAGGAACGGTATTATCATATATTATAAGGAATACAAGTGGTAAGCAGTATTCACATGTATCAATTGCACTTAATGAAGATTTAAGTCCAATGTATTCATTTGGGAGATTAATTCCAACGAATCCAATATTTGCTGGATTTGTTGAAGAAAATATAGATGAGGGACTCTATGCTATAAAAAAAGGAACTGTATGTAGAGTTTATTCATTAGAAATTTCTAAATTTCAGTATTCTGAGTTAGAGAGAAATATAAATAGAATAAAGAAGAATAGAGATAAGTACGATTACGACAGACGTGCACTTTTATTTATACCGCTAAATTTAAACAAACAACGTCCATATAAATACGTATGCTCAAACTTTGTTGCTACTATGTTATATAGAAGTAATATAAATATTTTAGATAAGAAACCTTGTAATGTTAAGCCAGATGATTACTATGATCTTGATGTTCTCAATTTAGAGTATGAAGGACTAATATCTAAGTACAATAGAAGAGTGAAAGTTACAATACCAGAATTATTAAATTACTAATAAAATAAAATAACTGTCATAAATAATAATTTGCGATTTTCAAATTGTAAATTATTATTTGTTTTTTGTAAGAATATGGATATAATAAGTATTAATCGATACTATAAACAGGAAAGGGGTATTGAATGAAGAGATATATAAAAATATATGGAGTAGCATTTTTAGTTGTTGCGATATATGCATTTGTAAAATTACCTGTGATAAGCTTTAACTTTACATCTACATTATCAGTAGGAGTTATATTTTTTGTTGTAGCAGGTGTTATCGACATGATGCTAGACAAAGAGGAAACTACATCAAAAACAGCTAAGTATAATTTTACTATAGCTATTGGTTTAGCAGTTATTATGTTTGTCATCCCGTTTATAACTACAACGCCAATTCTACATGCGAAAGCCTATAGGAATTTAATTGGAGAGGTAAAAGAAAGCGATTTCACAGAAGATATTAGCCCTGTAAGTGTAAACGATATTCGTTTAGTAGATGAGGATATGGCGAGAAAATTAGGAGACAAAAAACTTGGTGAAGTACCAGCTATAGGTAGTGTCTCAAAATTAGGTAAGTTCCATGTACAAAATGTTAATGGAGAACTTTATTGGGTAGCACCACTTGTACATAGAGATATTATAAAGTGGGCCACATCTTTAAGCGGAACTAGTGGGTATGTAAAAGTTTCAGCCAGCAATCCGCAAGATGTACAACTTGTACAAAAAGTTGGAAATAGAGATATAAGAATAGTATACCAGCCTGAAGCATATCTACTACAAGATCTTCAAAGACATCTGTACATCCATGGTGTAATGAATGTCGGAATGTCAGATTTTACACTTGAGATAAATGATGAAGGTATTCCATATTGGGTTGTAAGTTTATACAAAAATAAAATTGGATTTGGTGGATCTAACGCTGTAGGAACAGCTATAGTGGATGCTGCCACTGGTGAGATTAAGACTTACACAGTTGAAAATACTCCAAAGTGGGTAGATAGGATCCAACCTAGTGAATTTGTGACATCACAGATTGCTGATTGGGGTCGTTATGTAAATGGATTTATTAATTCTGTTGTTTCTGAAAAAGGAGTTTTAGTTCCAACTGAAGGTATATCATTAGTTTATGGAGAAGACAATAAATCTTATTGGTATACTGGAATTACATCCTCTGGGGGAGATGAATCTACTATTGGATTTATGTTAATCGACTCTAGAACCAAAGAAGCAAGGCTTTACAAACAACCCGGAGCAACTGAGCTTGCAGCAATGAAATCAGCAGAAGGAAATGTACAAGAAAAAAATTACGAAGCAACTTATCCGATTATGTACAATATATTAGGTAATCCTACATATGTATCTTCTTTAAAGGATAAGGCTGGTTTAGTAAAAAGAGTAGCGTTTATATCAGTTGAGGACTACAATGTACTTGGAATTGGAGAAAATAAAAACGAAGCTCTAAGAAATTACAAAGAAGCTTTAGAGTCTAAGGGCAACGACCTTGTTATAGATAACAGTGCAGACGGAATAAAGGACAATAATGTTGAGGGAACTGTTACTAGAATAAGTCCGGACGTAAGAAGTGGAAATACATCTTACTTTATAACTATAGATTCAAAAACCGATGTTATATTCAAAGAGACGTCAAAGCTATCAAACCAATTACCTCTTACTCAAGTGGGAGACAAGGTTAGTATAAGTTACGAAAAGGCTGAAGATGGAATTGCTGATATGACTAGGTTTGACAATCATAGTATTGGAGGATCGCAAAAAACTAAAGAATAGTTAGTTAATTGTAATTAATTTTTAAATAAAATAATATATTATAAGTCTGTCTATGTAGCGTTAATTATACTCTTAGACAGACTTTTTAATTTAAACATCATATTATGTCAGATATTCTTATTGTTTTTTTAGTAAATTTAATCATGTGTATTTAATATAATAAAAGTACAACTTTGAAATTTTAAAAGACTTCAAGGAGATTAAAAGCAATGACAAATATAGAAAAAGACATATTACTTTTAATTAGCAGGGTTAGATGTGTAACGGAAGCTCAGATAAAGAAAGTTTTTATTTCCAAAAAAGCATACTCCAGAAAAAACATAAAAAAAACATTAAGAAGGATGTGCAATGAATATACACTTAAAAAATTTTATTGTGATATTGAAGATTCTTTATATAGAGATACCTATGTTTATTTTTTAAATGGTGGTGGGATATTTGAAGGAAAGGATCTTTATAAAGCACTTTTAGGAACTGAGCTTTTAATTAAGTTAAAAAATGCTGGATATAAAATAAATAGATTTTATAGAAATACTAATATTGATGATAAAACTTACGATATATATATACTCTATACAGATAGATCTGATGAGTTAAAACAGTTATTGTGTGATATATATATTGACGATGTAGAGTGTGATGATATAGATCTTTTAAAATACAGAAATGTAAATAATCAAATAGTGAAATCTACAATACCATTTTTTGAAATACCTAAAATTATTGTTATATCATCAAATAAAATTTGTGATTTATCTGAAAAATACTTCAATAGAGATTTTTTAAATATAGATTTTGTAGATCTAAATCTCAATAAACTATTTAAATATATTTAAAAATTTATAAGACAAAATAGTCTAAATTTCGTTATATAAAAAAATACTTGTTGCAATATTTTAACATATGTGATTAAATTAAATATATCAAATTAATAAAAATGTACCTGAGGTAGAGGCGCTGTATTTATCAGTACTCAATCGTAGTCGGCGGATGTTGATGGTTGAGGAAAGGAGCTACAGCCGAAGTTGATCTATTGGCAAATAGGTCTCCTGGACTTATACATAACATGTATGAGGCTGTCACTTTCTATAGTGGTGAGCTACAAGGTTACTTGGTTTATGTAATTTTTTACGTCCAAAGTATACCTTTGGGCGTTTTTTGTTATATATTTTTCTTTTGAAAGAGAGGCATATTATGGGGATTATTGTTCAAAAATACGGTGGAAGCTCAGTCGCTAGTACTGAAAAAATAAAAGCTATTGCTGAAAATATAATATCTAGAAAAGATGAAGACACAAAAATAGTAGTAGTAGTATCTGCTATGGGGAAAACTACAGATGAATATATAAAGCTTGCAAAAGAGTTAAGCAATAAACCGGATAAACGAGAGTTGGATGTATTAATGTCAACTGGAGAGATGATTTCTGCATCACTTTTAGCGATGAGTTTAAACGAACTAGGACATAAGGCAGTGAGCTATAATGCCTATCAATTAGATATTCAAACGAGCGGTTTACACGGAAAATCACTTATAAATGATATTAATGTCGAAAAAATACAGGGCAAACTAGAAGATAACAATATAGTTATTGTAACGGGATTCCAAGGTATAAATGGAGATGGAGATGTTACAACATTAGGAAGAGGAGGGTCTGATACATCAGCAGTCGCCTTAGCTGTAAAATTAAACGCAAAGTGTGAAATATACACTGATGTAGATGGGGTATACTCAGTAGACCCTAGAAAATATAATAAAGCTAAAAAGCTTGATGAAATTGAATACGAAGAAATGTTAGAACTGGCAAGTCTTGGCGCTCAAGTTATGCATTCAAGGAGCATAGAGTTAGCTCAAAAATACGGAGTTGAAATTTACGTTGGACGTACATGTGGAAAAGAAAAAGGGACATACATAAGGGGGAAAGTTGAAATGAATTTAGAAAGTAAGCTTATAACAGGGGTAGCAGCAAGTGATGACGATAGTGCGATAACAATAAAAGATTTCAAGGTAGAGGATGTTGCAGGGTTGTTTGAAGATATAGCAAACAAAGGGATAAGTGTTGATATGATTAGTCAAACAGCACCAATAAAAGGCCATATAAATGTATCATTTACCGTACCAAAGGAAGAAGTAAATTTATGCAAAGAAATAGTGCAGACTTATTCTTACTCAGAAAGTATGCTTGTGAATGATGAAATTACAAAGTTTTCACTAGTTGGTCTAGGAATGAAAGATACTTCTGGAGTTGCATCTAAAGTATTTAAGATATTTAAAGAAAATAATATTGTAGTTAAACTTATAACTACATCAGATATACGTATAACATGTGCTATCGATTCTAAAGACAAAATGGTAGCAATAAACAAAGTAGCAGACGAATTTAATTTATAATTAGGAGGTAGACATGAGACTACACGGGAGTATGCAGATTACAGGAAATGAACTTAGCATCGGGGGAGTACCTTGCACAGAACTTGCGCAGAAATACTCAACACCTCTATATGTAATGGATGAAAAACTAATAAGACAAAACTGTAGAGAGTATATAGATAATTTTAGAGTGAAAGAGGGAAAAAATAAAGTAGCTTATGCTGGAAAGTCTTTTTTACCTACCTATATGTGTAAGATTATAGATGAAGAAGGAATGAACCTTGATGTTGTTTCTGGTGGAGAGTTGTATACTGCTTATAAAGCGGGCTTTCCAATGGAAAAAGTACTATTTCATGGGAACAATAAAACTAAAGAAGAAATAAGTATGGGTATTGAGTATGGCGTTGGTAGATTTGTAGTAGATAACTTTTATGAATTAGATTTAATTGAACAGCTATGTAAAGAAAAAGATAAAAAACAAGAGATATACTTTAGAATAACACCAGGCATAGAGGCCCATACACATGAATACATCAAGACTGGTCAAATCGACTCTAAGTTTGGATTTGCCCTTATCAATGGAGACCTTGACAGAGCTATTGAAAAGCTTCAAAACTATTCTTTTATAGAGTTGGTTGGTCTTCATGCTCATATAGGATCTCAAATATTTGATATAGAGCCTTACCTTGATGAAGTAGATATAATGATGAAACTAGTAAAAGAAGTCAAAGAGAAGTTTGGTGTAGAGCTTACAGAAGTTGATTTAGGTGGTGGAATGGGAGTTTATTATACAAAGGAAGATTCACCAATAGAAATAAGAGATTTCTGTAACGCTATAGTAACTAGGGCTGATGAAACATGCAAAAGCTTAGAGATTGATGTTCCTACATTGGTAGTTGAACCAGGAAGATCTATTGTTGCAAATGCTGGGAGTACTCTTTACACTGTAGGGTCAATAAAAGATATAAAAGATGTTAGAGTGTACGTTAGCGTAGATGGAGGAATGACAGACAATGTTAGACCTTCGCTATACCATGCTGGATATGAATGTAGTATAGTAAATAAAATAAATAACGAAACTGTAAATAAAGTTACAATAGCAGGAAAGTGTTGTGAGAGTGGAGACATATTGATTGCTGATACTGACATAATGCACATAGAAAGTGGAGACGTCTTAATAACTACTTCAACAGGGGCATATGGATATTCTATGGCATCAAATTACAATAAAATACCTAGATCTGCAGTAGTTACAGTGTTTGATGGTAATGATAAATTGATATGTAAAAGAGAAAGTTATGAAGAATTACTTTCTTTAGAAGTTAGATAGAATTTAAAACATATTTGATAATATTCTATGTTTTATTAAGTATAAGAGACAATATAGAACAAAAATTGTAATTGTATTACATGATTTGATAATTTAACTTACTTTTCACTATTTCAAAATAAATCCAATTGTGATAGAATTTATACTATATAGTGAGGGGGGTTTAGATGAGGACAAAGATAATACTGTTAATTACATTAGCATCCTTGCTTTTTGTAGGATGCTCATTTAATAATAAAGAAGTAGACTACTTTGAACTAGGTACACAACAATTAGAAGATCATAAGTATAAAGAAGCTATGAGTAGTTTTTCAACCGTTCTAGATGATGATGACACTAATCAAAGTGCTAAAGCAATGTATCTACAAGCAATGAGGATGTCTAAAGCTCTTAAATTTGAAAAAGAAGAAAATTATCAAAGCGCAATAAAGCAACTTGGATTTATAGCTAAAATAAAAAATGGATCTCCTACAATAAAAAGTGAAGCTGCTAAGATGAATAAGAAATTTAAAAAAATTGTAGAAGATGAAAAGAACGATAAAGAGAGTAGAAAAGATAATGCTAAAAACAGCGCAAAAGATGATATAAGCAGAGTTGAACATGATGCAGCGAACGCACAGTACGGTATAAGAGTTAAAGAGAATAAAAACAAAAACCATAATAATTCAAATGGCGAACTAAGTTCAAATGAATCGTCAGATTCGAGAGACACAAACTCAGGAGGGCCATCTGAGTCTAATACAGGGGGTTCACCTGAATCAGGTGGATCAAATGGTTCCACAGAATCTGGGAATGGCCAAGGTGAAAGTGGAGAAAATGTCTCCCCAAGTGAGTAGAATATAATTACAAATTAATTTAAATAAAGAACAAACCTACTCAAGCAATATTATTCGGGTAGGTTTGTTTTTTTTATATTATAAAAAATAATATAAATATTTAATAAAATATCTTTTTAACTGAAAATATCGAATTAATTATAATCTTTTTTTTATATAATCACAGATTAACACATTCATTATAGCTGCTATCGGAATCGATATAAATAGACCCACTAAACCGAACATCTCGCCTCCAATAAGGACAGCACTTATAATCCAAAGTGGACTTAGTCCAACTTTGTTTCCAACAACCTTTGGACCGATGAAATTGCCATCTAATTGTTGAACTACAAATATAAATACAGAGATCCAAATAGCTTTTAAAGGACTGTAGATAAGTGTCATACTTACTGGTAAGAATGCACCTATGAATGGTCCGAAATAAGGTATCATATTGGTTAAAAATATAATGAAAGCAAAGAAAAAGGAATTCTCTATTCTGAATATAAATTGAAATCCTAAAAATACGATTATACCTACAATTAATGACTCTATAAATGTACCGACTAGGTAGTGATAGAAAATCTCATGTGCCATTTTACAAAATTCAATAATCTTATCAGTACGGTCTTTATTGAGAGATGCATACAAAAGTCTTTTAAATCCTCGAGCTATTTTTTCCTTATCATACAGCATATAAATTGATAAAATAACTCCCATAATAATATTAAATATTAAAGAGGTTATACTGAAAATATACACAATTAAATTAGTTGATAAATCCGTAAGAGCATTTACACCTCGACTTAGTATACTATTTAGATTTTGTTGAAAGTGAGGTAGAGTAGCCTCAAAAAATTCTTGCCTAGAGATCTTTTTTTCTAAAGAAGAATTTAAAAAGTCAATATATTTTGGAATTTCCTTTATAATGCTATTTAGTGTGTTTATAGTAGCGGGAATAAGTAATTTAAAAATAATAAAGATTAGTATTGATATAATTATATATGATAATAATATGTTTATTAATCTATGTGTATTAAATTTATTTTCAAAAAACTTTACTAATGGATCTATTAGTAACGCCAACAATATACCTATTAGAAATGGACTAAAAAATCTAGCAAGGCTTCCAATTCCTGATATAAAGATTCTCGGGTTGTCAATAATTTTATATATCAAAAGAGATATTGAAATAATTATTATGTAATTTTTTATGTTTTCTTTTGTAAACATGTGACCTCCCATAAATTTATTTGATTTAAAACCTAATATATAGTATTACAACAAATCTTGAATTAATTACAAATAATGAAAAATTAATCTTTAATAATTTTATTTTTATACAGGGTTATAGTAGAATATAATTAATAACAAGATAAAATAGTTGTGATTAGAAATAAAAGGAGAAAATATGAGAATAAATAAATATATTGCAAGTTGCGGAGTTTCATCAAGAAGAAAAGCCGAAGAACTTATAAATTCAAGTAGAGTAAAAGTAAATGGTGTGATAATAAATGAACTATCACACCAAATTGATGAATTAAAAGATAAAGTGGAGGTTGATGGTAAATTAATATCTTTAAGCAATAAAAATGTCTATATTGCGCTTTATAAACCAGAGGGCTATATAACTACAGTTAAAGATCAATTTGGTAGACCAAATGTTTTGGACTTAATAAAAGATATAGAAGAAAGACTTTACCCTGTAGGTAGACTAGATTACGAAACTAGTGGACTGTTATTACTTACAAATGATGGTGATCTGACTTTCAAGCTGACACATCCAAAGCATAATGTAGATAAAGTTTATAGGGCAAAACTAAAAGGTATACCGAATGATACTGAAATAAAGAATTTTGAAAGAGGTCTTGAGATAGAAGATTATATTACAGCTCCAGCTAAAATTAAAGTACTCAAATCATTTAAAGATAAAGGTTACACTGAATGTGAAATA
Organism: Metaclostridioides mangenotii; assembly: GCF_018917235.1. GTDB lineage: Bacteria > Bacillota > Clostridia > Peptostreptococcales > Peptostreptococcaceae > Metaclostridioides. The sequence goes on along the minus strand of NZ_JAHLOF010000001.1, from coordinate 88,275 downwards.
AGAATACACGAAGGTAGAAATAGACAAGTAAGAAAAATGTGTAGAGCAATAAATCATCCAGTACTTAAATTAAAAAGGGTAAACATGGGTGAAATAGGACTTAAAAACCTAAATGAGGGAGAGTACAGACATTTAACGAGTCAAGAAGTAAATTATTTAAAGAATATTAAATAGAGTAATAAATTATTTTAAATTAGAGTAATAAATTATTTTAAATACATTAAATAAAGATCTTTAAATTTAAAATATATAAAATAGTTAAATGATAAAATAACAACTTTATATTAGAGGAGAAACAAATGAAGAAAGCTAAATATTTAACCAAAATAACTGACATTAATAAGATTTATTTAGAAAATATTATAAATAGTGGAGATACTGTAGTCGATGCAACTATGGGTAATGGTCATGACACTAAATATTTAGCGGAGGCAGTCGGCCCAAATGGATATGTTTATTCATTTGACATACAGAAGAGCGCGATAGAATCCACTAGAAAATTATTAGAAAAAACGAATTTAGATAAGAATGTAAAGCTAGTATACGATGGTCATGAAAATATATTAAACTATGTTTCAGAGGAAATTTCTTGTGTTTTATTTAATTTAGGGTACTTACCGAGAGCAAATCATGATATAATAACTAAGCCAGAGACAACTGTAAAAGCGTTAGAAGGAAGTTTACAATTATTAAAACCAAATGGTGTAGCGTGCATAGCTATTTATACAGGTCATACTGGAGGTTTAGAAGAAAGAAATGCAATTTACACATTTGCAAAAAATCTTTCACAAGAAGAATATAATGTACTTGAATGCAAATTTTTAAATCAAATAAATAATCCACCTCAACTTATAATGATAGAGAAGAAAAAGTAAATGCAGTTTAAGAAAAACTTGACATTAGTAAATTAATATATATCATATTAATTGTAAGGGTGTATATTTAATACATAGATTTAAAATTTGATATACAGAATAGGTCGATATTATTCGAACAGAAGTTACAGAAAATTTGTGAAATTAATTGAAAAAATTTAAATATGAACATCATAATCTTTTCTACAAACTTAGTTAAAAAATTAAGGTATTAGAAATGATTTTATATACGAAAGGAAGATAAAAATGGATGATATAAAAGATATGAAGGATGGAAAACACCTAATATCAACTATTCAGTCGCAGTACACAAGATTAAGCAAAGGACAAAAACTTATAGCACAGTATATTTTGAACAATTACGATAAGGTTGCTTTTATGACTGCGTGCAAATTGGGCGAGACAGTTGGAGTTAGTGAATCTACTGTAGTAAGATTTGCAAATGCACTTGGATACAATGGTTATCCAAAATTACAAGCAGCGTTACAAGAGCTAATTAAAAATAAACTTACTACAGTTCAAAGAGTAGATATGGCCAATGAATACTCTAGTGATTTTGCAATACTAAATAAAGTGTTAAAAAGCGATATAGACAATATAAGAGATACGCTTGAAGAAATAGATGAGAAGGCTTTTGAGGAAGCTTCAAATAAGCTACTAAAGGCTAGAAAAATTTACATTTTAGGCGCTAGGAGCTCGTTTGTCATTGCTCAGTATTTAGGATTTTATCTTGATGTAATATTGGACAATGTTCATGTAATTAGAATGGACATGGGTGATGCTTTTGAACAAGTTGTAAGGATGTCTGATGAAGATGTAGTTATAAGTATAAGTTTCCCAAGATATTCAAAGAAATCTTATCAAATAGTAAGTTATGCGAAAGAAAAAGGAGCACATGTAATATCTATCACAGATAGTTTATTTGCACCAGTTGCTTCTCTATCAGATAATACACTTCTAGTGAAAAGCAATATGGCATCTTTTGTCGATTCATTAGTACCGCCACTAAGTGTAGCAAATGCACTTGCTATTTCTGTTGGTATGAAAAAGAAAGATGATATTAAACAACACTTTGATGATTTAGAGCAAATATGGAAGAAGTACTCTGTATACGAATAAAATTAATTATAAAATTATATTATTTACAAAATGCATGAATTATTATATATAAAAATCTATAAAATGACTTTAAAATATCTTAAAGTTAATAATAAAATTATAAAAAAGCTAGCTAATTTTTTAGTTAGCTTTTAGTTTATTTAAAAGTAAAATTAAATTAGTCTTTAAGGAAATATTTATTTCCTTATTTAGTGACTACCATAAAAAAATATAAAATTATTTATATATTTAAAAAATTTGAAATTTATTATTGACATATAATTTAAAATAAATTAAGATAAATAGAAATAATAAAAAGTTAATCCTGAGATAAAGAGAAGTATCAATTGACTAATTAATAGAGAGTCGAGGATGGTGGAAGCTCGATAGTGATGTTTTTGTGAATAGAACTTTTGAGGATATTGCACGAAGTATAGTATTGCAATAGGTTTTCTCGCCTTAAGAGATTGAGTGGGTAAGTTTCTTATCAATAAGTGTGGTAACGCGGGTGTATATTCGTCTCTTGGTCTTTGGCTGAGGGACTTTTTTAATTTAATTAATATTTTAATATTAGTTTAATTAAAATTTAGCTTACGTTAGATAGTATATTTTATTGTTTTACACTTATTTTTTAAGATTAGTTTTACCAAGAAGAGTGGTACCGCGGATATTCGCCTCTTAGCATTTATTGCTAAGGGGTTTTTTAGTTTTAAAATAAATTAAAAAACTAGGGAGTGATAGTTTTATGGGAAAAATAAAAGTAGGAATTATATGGTCTACAGGATACATAGGGTTTGAGCTTATAAAATTACTGACGACTTATAAGTCACAAAGAAATAGGGAGATTATATAAAAGATTTTTTATGGGATTTAAACAATGGCAAAATTGTTGATATAAGGAGGGATGGATTGATGATAGGAGTGGAAGTAAATATTGAAGCAAATACAATTAAAGAGGAGGACGAGGAGGACTTATTATATTAAAGGGCTGCTTAAATAAGGTGAAAGGATGTACAGTATATGAATAATATTAGTTTAAAGGGAAGAAATTTTTTAACATTAAAAGACTATACAAGAGAGGAAATAAAGTATTTATTAACTCTTTCAAGCTATCTAAAGACTAAAAAAAAGGTCGGTATTAAAGGCGATCTACTGGAAGATAAAAATATAGCATTGTTATTTGAAAAAATATCTACAAGAACCAGATGCTCTTTTGAAGTTGCTGCTCACGATGAAGGAGCTTTTACTACATATCTATCACCCACTGATTGTCATATGGGTAAAAAAGAGTCCGTTGCAGATACAGCTAAAGTCTTGGGTAGATATTATGATGGTATAGAATTTAGAGGGTTTAAACAGGAGACAGTAGAAACCTTAGCTGAATTTTCAGGGGTTCCAGTTTGGAATGGTTTAACAGATGAATATCATCCAACTCAAATATTAGCTGATTTTCTGACTATTACTGAAAATGTAGACAAAGATCTAGATAAGATAAAGCTTGTTTATGTAGGAGATGCTAGAAATAATATGGGAAACTCATTGATGATTGGATGTGCCAAGATGGGCATTCATTTTGTTGCACTTGCTCCCATGGAACTATGGCCAGATGAAAACTTATTTAATGAAATGGAAGAGTTATGTAAAAAATCTCATGGAAAAATAACTTTGACAGAAGATCTAAATAATATTAAAGGTGCAGATGTAATCTATACTGATGTATGGGTTTCTATGGGAGAAGAAGAATTATTAGAATATAGAATAAATCTTCTAAAGGATTATCAAGTAGATATGGATATGATAAAAAAGACGGAAAATCCAAAGGTTATATTTTTACATTGTTTGCCTGCATTTCATGATTTAAATACAGAAATAGGAAATAGGATACATGAGAAATATGGATATAAAGAACTAGAAGTTACAGATGAAGTGTTTAGTTCTAATTATTCAAAAGTTTTTGATCAGGCGGAGAACAGAATGCATACAATTAAAGCTGTTATGGTCTCAACTATAACAGAAAAACAAATTCAAATTTAATGTTAATACAAATTAAATTAAGGTTTATATACAAATATATACCTAGTAGGAAATTAAATAAAAAAAATTTAAAAAACATAAAAAAATATAGTAAATTAATATTAAATAATTGAAATTACACAATTCTTAAAAGAAGAGAAGTTCAGCTAATAGATAAATAAAAGTTTATCTATTAGCTGAACTTTTTCGATTTTAAGCTTTGACATGTATAATTTTTTGTAATATATTTACTTTAGATATAAAAAGATAAAGAGGGTGAGGATATTTTTAATTCAAATAAAATAGCAAAAAAAGATTTAGAGGATCATTATACGGAGAGCAGAAATATTACCTTAGAGAAAAATAAATATTCTAATATATCGTTGAAAAATTATCTAAAGGTTGTAGAAAATTCATATACAAAGAAGAATTTAATTCCATTAATGCTTTTAAACCTAATGGATAAGAATAATAAAATTTTTATGACTCTCGAAGAACTATCAAAAGAATTTGATTATCCTAAGACGACTCTTTCATCGAATTTTTCAGATCTTAAAAAAAGAGATTTTTTGCAAAGAGTAAAAAATGGGGAGTATATGATAAATCCTTCTATTTCTTATAGTGGTAGTAAAATGGATAGGAGAAAACTATTAGATGAATACAATAGTTTGAAGGTAAAAAAAGATAATGTTAAAAAGATGACGAGGGAAGAAGGGTTATAAGATGAGTTTAAAAGTTGATAGAAATATACTACAATGGTTTGATCGTTTCTTTGAAGAGGAAGCAACAACACTTAGACAACACAATTTCCTGAGTAATTACTACCAAGACAATGTTCATAATAAAAATAATGCTGCTTTTACATTAGAGAAAAGTAATACGAACTATTGGAAATTGTATTTTGAACTACCTAATGATTATATAATCAAGTTAAGACAAAATGTCCATCCACTGTTTAGAGAATATATATATGAACAAATATCGATATACAACAATAGTCAAATTTACAATTTTTTAAATACTAATGTACTCAGAGTTTTTGATAATGTAGCTGAATATAAGTATGATTATATTGAAAATATATATGTAATTGATTACAATAACAGTTTTTTAGATAAATGTAGAAATTTAATAATTGGGGAAAATAGATTACTAAGTGAGAATTTGTATGTAAATGCGAATAAGGCAAACTGTATTAATTTCTTTAATAAAGATAAGAGTTTTATACTTACTCTTAAATTTGATTCTTATGACGATGAAAATCTTTTAGACAGTCTTTTAGATCTTAGAAAATCAATAATAATAAATGAAAAAATATAAATATAGCAGGCTTTAATAGAGTAATTTAATTACTAAAGTTTTCTGTAAACTTTAAAAGTTTATAAGATAAATTCTGCTATACAAATAAAGCTAGATATCTAATATGAAAACAAATTGAAGAAGGAGTGAATTCAATGGACGTAGAAAAAATGACAGTTAGAGTACAAAAAAGTTTAAATGAAGCATTCAATGAGGCAGTTAAAAATCATAATCAACAAGTAGATGTAATCCATCTTTTCTCAGCGCTTATAAATCAAGAAGATGGATTAATTCCAAATATAATTGAAAAAATGGATGTATCTGTTAATGCGCTTAAAAATGCAATAAATTTTGAAATGGACAAACTTCCTAAAGTATACGGAGAAGGTGCAGATTCACAAGGAGTAACTGCTACTAGACGAATAAATGAAGTTCTCATAAAAGCAGAGAGTATCTCAAAAGAATTCAAAGATGAGTATATAAGCGTAGAGCATGTAATGCTAGCAATTATAGATATTGAGGCAAATAATGTAGTTGGAAAGATATTGAAACAATATAATATAACGAAAGGTGAATTTTTAAAAATATTAAATCAAGTTAGAGGAAATCAGAGGGTCGATACGCAGGATCCAGAGGGAACGTATGATGCACTTGCAAAATACGGAATCAACTTAGTTGATTTAGCTAAAAAACACAAACTAGATCCAGTTATAGGCAGAGACGAGGAGATAAGAAGAGTAGTAAGAATTCTTTCGAGAAAGACAAAAAACAATCCTGTATTAATAGGTGAACCAGGTGTAGGGAAAACTGCTATAGTTGAAGGTTTAGCTGAAAGAATTGTTAGAGGAGATATTCCAGAAGGTTTAAAAGATAAAATAGTATTTTCTCTTGATATGGGATCACTTATAGCAGGTGCTAAATACAGAGGTGAATTTGAAGAAAGATTGAAAGCAGTTTTGAAGGAAGTTCAAAGCTCTGAAGGTAGAATAATATTATTTATAGATGAAATTCATACAATTGTAGGAGCTGGTAAAACAGAAGGTTCTATGGATGCTGGTAACCTTATTAAACCAATGCTTGCAAGAGGTGAACTTAACTGTATTGGAGCAACTACTTTCGATGAATACAGAAAATATATCGAAAAGGACAAAGCATTAGAAAGACGATTCCAACCAGTAGTAGTTTCGGAACCTACTGTAGAAGATACTATTTCTATATTAAGAGGACTTAAAGAGAGATTTGAAATACATCATGGTGTGAGAATACATGATAGTGCGATAGTTGCGGCGGCTAAATTGTCCGATAGATATATCCAGGATAGATTTTTACCAGATAAAGCAATTGACTTAATAGATGAAGCTGGAGCTATGATACGCAGTGAAATAGACTCTCTTCCTACAGAGTTAGATGTAGTAAGAAGAAAATTATTTACACTTGAGACAGAGAGAGAGGCACTTCTTAAAGAAAATGATGAAAATAGTAAACAAAGACTTGATGATATACAAAAAGAAATTGCAGAGCTTAAATCTAAAAATGATGAAATGACAGCCAAATACGAAAAAGAAAAAGGAAATATACTAGAGATTAAAAATTTAAAATCACAACTTGACGATGCAAAAGGTAAAGTTGAAAGATATGAAAGAGAATATGACTTTAATAAAGCTGCGGAAGTTAAGTATGGAGAAATTCCAGAGTTAGAGCAAAAGATAAAAGAGTATGAAGAGAAAATGCAAGAAAGCTCAGAAAATGCACTACTTAAAGAGGAGGTAACCGAAGAAGAAATTTCTAATATAGTTTCTAAATGGACTGGTATACCTGTAACAAGATTAGTAGAGAGTGAGCGACAAAAATTATTAAAATTAGAGGATGAACTTCATAAGAGAGTTATAGGACAGGATGAAGCTGTAATGGCTGTGTCTAATGCAGTTATACGTGCTCGAGCTGGTCTAAAAGATGAGAGAAAGCCGATCGGTTCATTTATTTTCTTAGGTCCTACTGGTGTAGGTAAAACAGAGTTAGCTAAGACATTGGCTAGAAATTTATTTGACGATGAAGATAGCATAATCAGAATTGATATGTCAGAATATATGGAAAAACACGCTGTTTCAAGGCTAGTTGGGCCACCTCCAGGGTATGTAGGATATGAAGAAGGTGGACAGCTTACTGAATCAGTAAGAAGAGCACCATATTCAGTAATTCTATTTGATGAAATTGAGAAAGCTCATGAAGACGTATTTAATATGTTCCTACAAATTTTAGACGATGGTAGACTTACTGACAATAAAGGTAAAACAGTAGATTTCAAGAATACGTTGATTATAATGACATCAAACATAGGTAGTAGCTATTTATTAGAAACTGGTGGAAATATAACTGAAGAAGCAAATGACATGGTAATGAGAGAAATGAAAATGAGATTCAAACCAGAGTTTTTAAATAGAGTAGATGACATTATTATGTTCAAACCTTTAGATAAAGAAAACATCAAAAAAATTATAGATATATTTATGAAAGATTTGAAAAATAGATTATGTGAAAAGAATATTTCAATAGAAGTAACAGATACTGCAAAAGAAACAATGGTTGAAGAAGGATATGATCCAGTATATGGTGCAAGACCATTAAAAAGATATATAGGAAATGTTTTAGAAACTACAATAGCTAAAAAACTAATATCAGGTGAATTATACAATGGATGTACAATTTTAGTCGATGGTAAAGATAAAAACATATCTATAAGAGTAAAAGGTTAATATATCAGCTATTAAAAAACTATTAAAAAACCTCCTGGTTGTAGGATAACAATTGGGAGGTTTTATCTACATTTTAAATATCGCTCATTTTAAATCCATTACCAACAGCTTCATGAATATCAGTGATTATTATAAATGAATTCGGATCCACTTCTTTAACTAATTTCTTTAATTTAACTACCTCTTTTTTTGCAACTACAACTAATATAACTTTTTTATCGGATCCTGTGTAAGCTCCTTCTCCGTTTAAAATAGTAGCTCCTCTTTCAAGATCTTCCATAATGATTTTGTTAATATCTTTGTATTTATCTGAGATAATCATAAATGATTTTGAATAGTCGAATCCCTCTATCATTAAGTCACTCATTTTTACTATAATGTAAAGTGCAAGAGTAGAGTATAGAGCTATTTCAATTTTACCAGTAACAATACCTGACAGAGCGACAACAATGCAATCTACAGCTCCCATTAAAACTGGAACACTTAAACTAGGGATATATTTGTTTAATAATAATCCTATAAGATCAGTTCCACCAGTTGTTCCATTTATTCTAAATATAAGACCATGTCCAAAACCCATTAGGATAGATCCAGATACTATTGCGAGAATAATATCATTTGTAACATCAATCATCGATAAATTTTCTGTTACTTTTAGAGCTATAGTAAGTAGTAAAATACCAAGTATAGTTTTAACACAGTCTTTTCTACTTAAAATCTTAAAAGCTAGAACAAATAAAGGCACATTTAATACTAAGTTAACGACCCATAATGGTATAGGAGAAACAGTATTTATAACCACAGCAAGACCTGTAAGTCCACCGGGTGCAATTGAATGAGGGTTAAAAAATAAATTAAGTGATGCGGCCATCAAAAAACACCCAACTATTAATATTAAAATTTCTAAAAAGGTTATTCTATCTTTTTTCATAAAATCACTCCTTTGTTTATATTATAATATGGTTTACATTATTTAATTTTAAATACATTAAGTAAAAAGGTTTATTTGTATCAATTTTCTGATAACTGGTGGTATTTAAATTTAAAATGGGATATAATAGTAATTCAGTATAAAATATCAAAATTAGAGGTGATATTATGGCTAATTTAACTTTAGAACATATAAAAGGAAATACATATTATATTCCACTTCCTACTATTGTAGGAGTCTATATAGAAGATAATAATGCAATTTTAATAGATAGTGGAAATAATAAAGATACTTCTAGAAAAATTCTCAGACTTCTGGAAGAATATAATCTCAATGTAAAATTAATAATTAATACCCATTCTAATGCAGATCACATAGGTGGGAATGCTTATCTAAAAAATCAAACTAAGTGTGAAATTGCAACTACTAAATTGGAGTCTTATTTTACAGAAAGCCCTATTCTTGAATCTTCATTTTTATATGGAGGAAACCCGAGTAAAGCACTAAAGAATAAATTTTTATTTGCAAAAGAAAGCAAAGTTGATCATATAATAGAAGCTGACGGCAAGATTTTGAATACAGAACTTGAAGCAATTTCTCTGCCGGGGCATTATTTTGAAATGATAGGAATCAAAACTCCTGATGATGTAATATTTATAGGTGACAGTTTAATGCCTCAAAATATAATAGAAAAATACCATTTGTTTTATTTATTGGATATTGAAGCTCAATTTAAAACTCTTGATAAACTACAGATATTAGAAGCAACTTATTACGTTCCAAGTCATTCTATTCATATGGAAGACATAAAGGATCTTATAAAAATTAATAGAGATAAAATGAATGAAATACTAATCAATATAGAAAACATATGTATAAACCCACAAACTATTGACGGGGTGTTGGAACAACTATGTAAAATTTATTTTACTAAGTTAGATGCAAATCAATATGTATTACTTGGAAGCACAATAAGATCCTATATTACGCATTTATATGAAAATAATAGAGTAGAGTATATTTTTGAAGAAGGTAAAATGCTAATAAACAAAGTTAAATAATAAAGCAGGCTATAGTTTATACTATCGGCCTGCTTTTTATATGGTTATTTTTATAAAATTACTTAATCTGAAAAATATTAAAAATATTAGATTCATAATTTAAAATATAAAACCCTTTAAAATATCGTATACAAGATATATTAATAGAAATACTATCGCTATATAAAGTATTTTACCAACGGGATGTGCTGCGTTGACAGTCCAACCGATTCCAAATTTTTTAGGAATCATAAAAGAAGGGTCGTTTTTATTATAGTATATAAGACCTAATATCCAATTATCCTCCTCATCATCAGGTGTGTATGACGAAGTAGATTTAAGATTTGAAGACTTAATAACTATAATTATTAATAAAACACTTGATATAATCATTAAAGCCAGGCTTAAAATATTAAAATAATAATTTAAGTTTGTTCCATTTATTATAGAAAAAATTGTATTTATATATAGTATAGTTAAAGATATTATTAGTCCAAAGAATGTATATCCTAAATTTCTTAAGAACTTCAAGGTAATATCTTTACTGCCAGCTATATTTTCTGTATCTACTTTAACTCTAGATTTCATTGTTGAGATAGCAAATACTGTAATAATTACTACAACAAACATTAAAAGACCAATTTGAGTTATAAAGTTAACAAATGTATTTTCTACAAAATTATCAGCAATACCATAATAATTCCAATGTATAGGTATTAATTTAAAAGTAGGATTATAGTTGAATATTGAGTAAATAGAAAAGAATAGAACAACTACAAAATTAAGTCCAAATAATAACTTAAATTTGTTTATTATTTTTTCTCTTTCAATAAAAATACTCGTGTCTACTATTGCTACTGTTTTTGATGTACTTAAATTTTTTAAGTTACTTTTTATTTTTTTTACAGATTTATGAGTTTTTACATATATTACAACTTCAAAGATTATGAATATAATAATTGAAATTGCTGGAACTATGTTGACGTTTTTCATCTTCATAAACAGAACAAATGAGAGAGCAATGACAAATAGATAGTTTAAAGTAATTAATTTTTTAAAGTCTTTATCTAAGGTTTTAAGCTCTTGTAAATCTTTATACTTTTGATCTAACATTACACCGTAAAATTGCTTTTTAGATGTAAGTTTTGGCATAAAATAAAACAGCAAGTACATTAAAGTAAGATTAAATAATATAAAACCTAAATCATATCCATTATTCATACCTTTTCACCTCGCATTTATCATACAATTTTTCAGATAAAGATAGAAACTCTTCTTTGCTTATACCTGATAGATAAGATTTCGCTATCAAAAGTTCAAGATTTACTTTGTTATTATCCATAGCTGGATTTTCTTGTTTAAGTGGAAGATCTGCAACGATAGCACCTTTTCTTCTGTCAATATTTAAATAGCCTTCATTCTTCAGTTCATTGTATGATTTATTAACTGTATGAAGATTAACCCCTATATTTTCTGCCATAACTCTTACCGAGGGCAGAGATTCATTGACTTTTAGTTCTCCAGAAGCAATGGCTATAACAATTTTATCTTTTATTTGTAAATAAATAGACGTATCGCTATTAAAGTCCAATTCTAAAATCATATTATCACCTCCAAATATTTGTTATATATATATTATATAATATCTATAACAAATATTCCATGAAAAAGTCAAAATTAAAAATTGTTATATGATATAATTATATATTAGTTTAGATTTAGTAATATATATTTGAAATCTTATTGACTTATTTATCTAATAACTAAATATACTGACTATAATTAAATTTAGACAGAAAATTTTTTAGAATTTACTTTTATGGTATAATAAAACATTGAAGAATAATAATATTTATGATTTACATAATAGGAGGAAACTATGGGAAATACATTTTATATAGTAAGGCATGGACAAACTAATTGGAATATACAAGGTAAAACTCAAGGTCACGGAAATTCTGATTTAACTGAAAGTGGAGAAAGTCAAGCAAAACAATTAGCAGAAAGCCTTGTTAATCGAAATATAGATTATATTTATTCTAGTGATTTAGGTAGAGCAGTTCAAACTGCAGAGTTAATTGGCAATAAATTAGGACTAAAAGTCGAAATGACTGAAGGACTTAGAGAAATGGGATTTGGCGTTTGGGAAGGCCTTCTTATAAAGGAGATTCAAAAAGATTACGCAGATACATACAAAACATGGAGGGACGAACCACATATGGTAAATATACCTGGTGGAGAAACACTTCATATAATAAAACAAAGAGTAGATAAATTTATTGAGGAAATTAATGAAAAATATGATAATAAGAATATTGTATTAGTAACTCATTCTATAACTCTTCGTGTAATGCTATTGTCTTTCCTAAACTCTGGGATGGAGAATATATACAGAATTAAACAAGATAATACAGCTCTAAATATAGTAGAATTCAAAGAATATGGACCAGTTGTTGAAAAAATGAATGATACTAGACATTTAATAAAAGATGAAAAAATAAGCAATTCAGCTTTAGAATAAAATTAAATATAAAAAAGATTTAGGAGAAGTTTATGTCTAATATATTGGTTGTAGGAGGCGGGCCATCTGGTATTATGTCTGCCATAACTGCTGCAAAAAATGGCAATGAGGTTATTTTAATAGAAAGAAATGGAGAGTTAGGAAGAAAGCTTAGGGTAACAGGTGGAGGAAGATGTAATTTTACAAACTACAGAGAAATTGAAGATTTTTTTGATAAAGTCGTTACAAATAAAAAGTTTTTATACAGTAGTTTTTACACATTTACAAATAAAGATTTAATTTCATTTTTTGAAGAAAACAACCTTGAATATAAAGTAGAAGAAGATAATGACTTTAAAGTGTATACAAAAAATGATAAATCACTAGAGCTTATAGAAACTTTAAATAAGATACTAATAAATAATAAAGTAAAAATTATGTACAATAAAAAAGTAGAGGACCTTTTAGTAGAGAATAGCAATATAAATAAAGTTATTGGGGTAGTACTTGAATCTGGAGAAAAAATTTATGCAGATAAAGTTATTGTTTCTACAGGAGGTATGAGTTACGCTCACACAGGATCTGATGGATCAATGTATTGTATATTAGAAAAATACGGTCATGACATAAAAAAAACATATCCAGCATTAGTTCCTCTTAAAATTAAAGATAAGTGGATTAATAATTTGCAAGGAGTCTCGCTAAAAAGTGTAGATGTTATGTGGAAGGTTAAGAAGAAGAAATTTCACATATATGGAGATATGTTATTTACACATTTTGGAATTACTGGCCCATGTATTTTAAAAGTATCTTCATATATTAATAAAATGCTAGAAGGTAGTGATATAGAACTTTTTATAGATTTCTTACCGAATATCTCAAATGATGATTTAATCAATACAATTAAAAAATATCCTAGTAGGAATATAGTAAATAATTTAAAAGAAATTTTACCACAAAATTTTTCTAAAGAAATAGTCAATAAATTAAATTTATCTGAAAAAAAATCATTAGATCTTACAAAAGCAGAAGAACTAAGTTTAATTGAAGAGTTAAAAAGTATGAAGTTAGTTTGCAACGGAACCACTGGACTAAATACTGCAATGGTAACTAGTGGAGGGGTTTCTGTAAAAGATATAGAATCATCTACTATGAAATCTAAGAAGTTGGACAACCTGTATTTAACAGGTGAAGTAATCGATGTAGATGCTGAGACGGGTGGTTATAATTTACAGATTGCGTTTTCTACTGGATATTTAGCTGGATTAAACGTGTAAATATTATAAATAGAGGTGTTTAAGTATGAACAATTTGGTAATTGCTGTTGATGGGCCTGCTGGTGCGGGGAAAAGTACTATAGCTAAGATAATTGCGAATAAGCTAAATATAAATTATATAGACACTGGGGCAATGTATAGAGCTATAACATATAAGTGCTTAAAGAATAATATAGATGTTGAAAATGCAGAGGAAGTAGTAGCGTTAGCTAAGAGTACTGAGATAGATTTCAAAGACAATAATATTTATTTAGATAAAAAAATTGTGAACGATGAGATAAGAACTGTTGATGTAAGCAATAACGTATCTAAAGTGTCAAAGATCAAAGAAGTGAGAAAATTGCTCGTGGATGTTCAAAGGAATATAGGCTCTAAAAGTTCTGTAATATTAGATGGTAGAGATATTGGATCAGTAGTGTTTCCAAATGCAGATTATAAATTTTATCTTATAGCAACACCAGAAGAAAGAGGTTGCAGAAGATTCAAAGAGATGAGAAAAAAAGGTTATGATGTAAACCTTGACGAAATAATTAAAGATATAGTTGATAGAGATAAGATGGATATGAATAGAAAATTTGCACCACTTGTAAAAGCAAAGGATGCTCTTGAAATTGATACAACAGGCAAAACTATAGATGATGTAGTTGATGAGGTTGTATCAAAGATCAAAGTCTATAAAAATAATAATAAGTAAGTTGGGAGAGATAAAATTGAATTTCTATAAATTTGTCATATATCTGTTTAGAGGTTTTTGCAAGGTGTTTTATAGATATGAAATAATAGGAGCTGAAAATATACCTAATGAAGGCAATTTAGTAATTGCTTCAAATCATAAATCTAATTTAGACCCTGTATTTTTGGCAGCATCAATATTAAACAGAGAAATTGCTGCAGTAGCGAAAAAGGAATTATTTGATATAAAAATATTAGGATTTATACTTAAAAAATTAAATGTTATACCTATAAATAGAGATAAACCAGACGTATCAACTGTTAAAAAAATTTTAAAAGCAGTTAAGAATGGGTATGTACTAGGTATATTCCCAGAGGGAAGAAGGGTTAAAGGAGAAGAATTTGGAGATGCCAAAGCAGGGCTTGCTTTATTTGCAGTAAAGAGTAAAGCTGATGTAGTACCAGTAACTATAATTTCAAGTTATAAAATTTTTAAGAAAACTGTAGTATATATGGGTGAACCAATATCACTTGAGCAATACTATGGTAAAAAACTAAATAATGATGAGTACGAAAAGATCTCACAGGATATTTTAGATGTAATCAAAGATAATTATTATAAATATTCTAAATAGGGAGTAAAAATATGAATATAAAAATATCAAAAAACGCTGGTTTTTGCTTTGGCGTAAAAAGAGCTATGAAAATGGCATGGGATGAAGTTGTGAGTGGTGAAAATGATATATATGCTCTTGGTCCGCTTATTCATAACAAACAAGCCGTTGCTAAGTACGAAGAAAAAGGCCTTAAAACTGTAGCGGAAGTAAGTGATGTACCATATAATAAGAATATGATAATTAGATCACATGGAGTTGCAGAAAAAGTATATAAGGATTCTTTAAAAAAAGACATAAACATTATTGATACAACGTGCCCATTTGTTAAAAAAATACATGATATAGCAAATGAATACTATATTAATGGTTATAAAATAATTGTTATTGGAGATGCAAAACATCCTGAGGTAATAGGTATAAATGGATGGTGTAACGATTCTGCTATAGTTATTAATAGCATAGAAGAATTAAACAATATAAAATTAGATAATTCTTTAAGATACTGTGTAGTGGCTCAAACTACAATAAACTCGGTATTATACAACGAAATTAAGGATGTCTTAAAGGCAAATTTAAATGACGTAGTTTTCAATGATACAATTTGCTCTGCTACAAAAACTAGACAACAAGCTGCTAGAGATTTATCTAAAGAAGTAGAATGTATGATAGTTATTGGTGGGAAACACAGTTCTAACACACAAAAATTAGTAAAAGTTTGTGAGGAATATGTTCCTACTTTTGCAATAGAAACTAAGGAAGAAATAGATAAGGATGAAATTTTAAAATACAGTGAAGTTGGAATTACAGCTGGAGCTTCTACTCCAGATTGGATTATAGAAGATGTAATAGATTACTTAAAATCCCTATAATTATTGTAAATGTATACTAATTGATCTATGTGGTTAGAATTTTATTAGTTAATTTAAAAATAGGAGATGATATTATGGAGCTTATAATATCTGCGTCTGAAGAATCTTTTCTACATGTAGGTTCAATGATTGGATTTTTCATATTGCTTTTTGAATATATAAACCACAAAACAAGTGGTAAATTCACTAGCGCTATATCGAATAATAAGAAATATCAGCCAGTATTTGGAGCTCTGATAGGGGCTATACCTGGTTGTGGTGGTACCTTAGCTATTGTACCGCTTTATATAAGTGGAAATCTAAGTTTTGGTACAATAATTGCGAGTTTAATAGCTAGCTTAGGAGACGCAGCTTTTGTATTAATTTCAGCTAACTTTAAATTATTTATATTTGTTACCATACTAACAACTATAACCGGTATAATAACGGGTTACATAGTAGATGGTTTTAAACTAGGACAAAGACTTGGTTTAGGCATATATAACGAAAAAAGAAAAGAAGTGAAATTAAGCGGTTCCAATAATGCACATATTCATAATCACAGTCATACGCATAGTCATAAAAATGATAGTGATGGATCGGTTATGGATACATTGTCTGCGGAACATGGAACGGTTAACAACTTTGCGTTTGTCATTACACATGGAATAGGATATAAAATATATATAACTCTACTAATAGTAGGTTTCGTGTTTATGATTGTTTCACATTCTGGTTTAAATTTGCCATTTAAAGACGTAGTCCATACTTTAGAGGAACTTATATCTGTTTTAGGTATAATATTATCAATTGTTTATATGTGGTGCTTTAAAAAGGTTTTTAAAAATGAAAACCCACATGAAGCTGAAAATAAAAAATTATCATTAAGAGAAATGCTTATTCACACAGTGGGTGAGATATCCTTTGTCATTACGTGGATATTTGTAGCATATTTTATTTACGATATTCTAATACTATTGCTTGGTGGCGATCAGTACCTAGTAAATTTAGTACTTGCAACAGGTATAGTAAGCGTATTTATAGGGGCAGCTCTTGGATTAATACCAGGTTGTGGAGTTCAAATAGTTTTAATGTCATTTTATTTAAAAGGACATATTCCGTTAGGCGCATTAATTGCTAATGCAATATCACAAGATGGCGATGCCCTATTCCCAATACTAGCGATGGATAAAAAAGCCGCTTTCTGGTCGATGATTATCACAACAATTCCAGCAATTTTAGTTGGTGTTATAGTATATATGATATTTGGATAAACGTTATTTTTCAAATAGAAGAATAGATATATAAATAAGGGATATCTCAATATGAAAATTGAGATATCCCTTTAATTTTGCATTTTTAAGTTATACAATCAAATTTCAATTTAAAAAATTAAGTTTTACCTGGGAAAAATGATACAAAAACTTAAAAAATAAAATTTTTTAATTATTTTACTAAAATATCAAAAATAACTTACTAATCTATACCTAATATTTTATTTACTTTAAACGTTCATATATAATTAATGATTTTGAATTTGTTATTATAGTGAGAAAACTGAAATATGCCCATATCAGAGTCAATTTTTGTTTACATGATTTTTTTTACATAGTATAATAACAAGGTCGAATAGAGACGCCTCTTGAATTATTATCTAGATAGTAATAATAAATATTAGGAGTTCATTATGAAAAATAAAAAATTTGTAAGTACACGAGAGTTAGTATTGTGTTCACTTTTTACAGCGTTGATAGCAATAGGAGCATTTATTAGAATTCCTGTGCCTTTTATGGATTACTTCACCTTGCAATTTCTGTTTGTTATTTTAGCAGGTATGATTCTTGGATCAAGGCTTGGAGCTATTTCAGTGGCAACATATGTATTATTAGGCCTAATCGGTTTTCCAATATTTGCTGCGGGTGGTGGAATACAATATATATTAAAGCCTAGTTTCGGTTATCTAATAGGATTTATATTTTCTGCATTTATATCAGGTTATATATGTGAAAAAATAGATAAACCATCATACAAGCATTATCTTATCGCCTCATTTTCAGGGATGTTCTTTACATATTTAATTGGATTTATTTATAAGTACTTAATACTTAATTTATATATGAATGAAGCAACCCCAATTTTAATTATAATATTATCTGCATTCCCGCTTGATATACCAGGGGATATGATTCTGTGTATTGTTGGGTCTGGCCTTGCAAATCAATTATGTCGCATTCTAAAAAAGGAGAAAATAAGATGGTAATTAATAATTTAAAAAACAAAATATTATCTGGTTATAGAATTACAAAAGATGATGCGTTAAGTTTAATTGGATCGGACTTAGATGAACTTAGAAAAGCAGCAAACGACATTAGATTGTATTTCTGTGGTAATTCATTTGATATATGTACTATTACTAACGGGAAGAGTGGAAAATGTACAGAAGACTGCAAATACTGTGCTCAGTCTTCTCATTACAAAGTTGATATAGATGAGTACGAACTTTTAAATAGTAAGAATATATTAGATGAAGCTGCCTACAACAATGATAGAGGAATTTTAAGGTATTCTGTGGTAACATCTGGAAGAGATTTATCCGATAGCGAATTAAAAATTATGTGCGATTGCTATAAAAATATAAATGATAAATGCAAAATATCCCTTTGTGCGTCACATGGCCTATTGACATATGATCAGTTTTTAAGGCTAAAATCATCTGGCGTACAAAGATATCACAATAACCTTGAAACTTCACGTAGAAACTTTAAAAACATTTGTACTACTCATACCTATGATGATAAGATCGAAGCTTTAAAAAATGCACAAAAGGCAGGGCTTGAATTATGTAGCGGAGGAATACTTGGATTGGGTGAAACTATGGAAGATAGGATAGACATGGCCCTTGAGTTAAGAGATTTAGGTATTAAATCTATACCAATCAATATCTTAAACCCAATAAAAGGAACACCGTTCGGAAACCTAAATATTCTTGAACAAGAAGAAGTTGAAAGAGTTGTATCTATATTTAGATTTATTCTACCTAACTCAGCACTAAGACTTGCAGGGGGAAGGGGTTTATTTAAAGATAAGGGAAAAAGTATTTTTCTGTCTGGTGCAAATGCTGCTATTTCTGGAGATATGCTTACAACATCAGGGATTAGTATAAGTGATGATATGAGTATGATAAAAAGTATAGGATTCGAGGTAAATAGACTTGAGTAAGAAAGTATTTATAACTGCAACTGGGACAGATATAGGAAAAACTTTCATTTCAGCTTTAATTGTAAAAAAATTACGTGAAAATGACGTAGATGCAGGTTATTATAAGCCAGCTTTAAGTGGTGCTTTATTAGATAAAGGAAAACTAATTCCAGGTGATGTAGATTATGTATGTAGTATATCAGGATTAGACAATAAATATGAAGAACTTGTAAGCTATGTTTTTGAAACAGCAGTTTCTCCTCATTTAGCTGCCAAAATAAATAACGTACAAATAGATAAAGAAAATATATTAGATCATTATTTAAAATTAAAAGATAAATTTGAGTTTTTAGTAGTAGAGGGTTGTGGAGGCATAATATGTCCTTTAAATATGGATAATGAATTAATTATGCTGACTGACATAATAAAGATGATGAACATAAATATCGTTATTGTGGCTTCATCAGGACTTGGAACAATTAACACAACTGTATTAACTATTGAGTATGCTAGAAGCCTCAATATTGGGATATCGGGAATAATTTTAAATAATTATGAAGAGGATAACTTTTTACATCAAGACAATAAAGAAAAGATTGAAAAATTAACAGGAATCAAGGTTATATCCTGTGTTAAAAAAGATTCTTTAGATCTGGAGATAGATATTGAAGAACTTAAATCTATCTTTGTATAAATTATTTAATGCATCGTAATCTAGGTGCATTTTTTTATGTATAAATTTTTAAAATTAGATATATATTATTAGTTATAAAATAAACGAACATATTCTATATAAAATATTGACATTTACTAATGAAATATGTAAATATATATTTATAAACAAACATAATCAAACACAAAAAAACAATAAACAACAAATAGGAAACAATAAAAATAATAAATTAAGGATGGTTAAGATATGTTTCAAATAAATAGACATAAAAAAATATACAACTATCTGTTAGATAAAAATAATGCTACTGTAAATGAATTAGCTGAGATTTGTGATGTAGCGCCTATGACTATCAGAAGAGATCTTGACAAGATGGAAAGCGATGGCCTAATTACTAGAGTGTTTGGTGGTGCTGTAATTGGATCAAATATAGTTAAAGAAATCGCTTATGAAGAAAAAGAAAAAGCGTCTATTAATGAAAAGATTTCGATAGCGTCTGAAGCTTCTAAATTAGTTTCTGACAATTCGATAGTGCTACTTGACTCAGGTACTACATGTATGGAAATAGCTAGAAATCTTATAGATAAATCAAACTTAAAAGTCATAACTACAGATATACTTATTGCAGCATATCTTATGAAATTTAAAAATATAGAAGTTTATTGCACAGGTGGACGAGTTCAGACAGATATAGGTTGCTGTATAGATCATATGGCAGTAGATTATATAAGTAAAATAAATGCAGATATCTGTTTTTTAGGCGCAAGTGCTATAAACAATTCATTAGATGTATCTACATTTACAATGGATAAAGTTCTTATAAAACAAGCTATGTTAAAATCATCAGAGTACAGAATACTTGTTGCAGATGATACGAAATTTGAAAAGAGTAGTTTTGCTAAAATATGCGAACTTACAGATTTTAATTTAGTAATTACAAATAAAGAGATAAAAGACAGTTTAAAAGAAACTCTCATAGAAAATGGAGTTAGTTTACAACTAGTGTAATTAGGAGGTAAAAACAATGAAGCTATACATAATAGCAGATGATCTAACAGGTGCAAATGCAACTAGTGTATTATTAGCAAAAGAAGGATATAAATGCTCTAGCTTTATAGATTCTGAGCTGCTAAATGAAAGTAATATGCAGAGTTACGATGTTGTAGCTGTGAGTACAGACAGTAGAGGAATCAAATCTAATGAAGCGTACGATAAAGTCGCAAGGGAAGTGAATAGAGTAAAACACTTGGCCCCAACTTATGCTAAAAGAATTGACAGTACTCTAAGAGGTAACATTGGTTCTGAAATAGATGCAGTACTAGACAATGTGATAGATAGTGTAGCAATAGTAGTAGCTTCATATCCAGATTCGTCAAGAATATCAATAGGAGGTTTTCTTCTAGTAAATTCAATTCCTCTTGAAAAGACTCTAGTAGCTAAAGATCCAAAATGCCCTGTTACAAATTCTAAAATAAGCGAAATCATTAAGTTGCAAACAAAGTACAATGTTGGAGATATTGGGGTTAATGAAGTATTAAAGGGATACGATAGTTTATCTGAAAGAATAAAGGACCTATCTAACACAGGAAATAGAATAATTGTTATAGATGCTGTTACTAACGATGATATAGATACAATTGCTAAAGCAGCTAAATTAAGTGATCTGAATGTAGTAACCGTTGATCCAGGACCATTTACGAGAAGCTATCTAAATGAAAAATGTGGTTCTTCAACAGTAGAACAAGGCAAAAAAGTTTTTTTAACAATTGGAAGTGTATCTAAGACTACGATCGGCCAAATCAAACATTTATTAGTAAGTAAAAATCCGGATTTAGTAAAAGTAGATCCTCTAAAACTGATAGATGATACAAAAAAAGACCAGGAGATTGATCGAGTAATAACGTTGATTAGTGAAAAAATAGAAGCAAATAATTCTAATATATTAGGGGTTTCTACTACAACTAGAGAAGAGGAAGTTTTGGATCTAACAGCTTTATCACAAGAGATGAAATTAGACGAAGAAGCCATTTCTGTAAAGATAAATAAAGGGTTAGCTAAAATAACTGAAAAGGCATTAGCTATATCACACTCAGCTATAGGAGCTCTTTATACTAGTGGCGGTGATGTCACTATGGAAGTTATGAAAATACTTGAAGTAGAAGGTATTGATATAAAGGATGAGGTAATACCACTAGCTGTTTATGGTAGATTTATCGGCGGTAAGTACGATAATATGCCAGCAATTACAAAAGGTGGATTAATAGGAGATGAAAAAACGCTTCTAGTTTGTGTAGATTATTTATTGACTAAAATATCAACACAATACTATGTAAAATAAAAATATAAGACATATTAGAAATAAACAGGAGGTAAGTATATGCAAAAACCATATATAGGTGTGTCAATAGGAGATCCAGCGGGAATTGGTCCTGAGATAGTAGTAAAATCAATAGCTAGAGAAGATACAAATAGTTATGCAAATACAGTTATTTTCGGGGATAAGAAAATAATTGAAAATGCAATTAAGATATGTAATTTAGATTTAGTAGTAAAAGTTATTGAAGATGTTAAAGATGGAACTTACAATAATAAAACTCTTAATCTAATAGATTTAGGCAATATAGATATGGATAAATTTGAATTTGGTAAAGTAAGTGGAATGTGTGGTAAAGCATCATTTGAATATATAGCGAAATCTATAGAATTTGCTCTTGACAAAAAAATTGATGCAATTGCAACTACTTCTATAAATAAAGAATCGTTTAAAGCTGGTAATGTACCTTATATAGGTCATACTGAAGTTTTAGAAGCATTAACTAACACTCATAATCCTCTTACAATGTTTCAAGTTCGTAATTTAAGAGTATTTTTCTTAAGTAGACATGTTTCACTTAGAAAAGCTTGTGACTTAGTAACAGAAGAAAATATGTACGATTTTATAGTTAGATCAAAGCAATCATTAGATGAACTAGGTATAAAAAATGGTAAATTAGCAGTAGCTGGCCTAAATCCTCACTGTGGTGAACATGGTTTATTTGGTAATGAGGAAAGACATATAGAGAAGGCAATAGAAAAAGCAAAAGCAGATGGAATAGATGTAATTGGACCTATAGGTGCAGACTCAGTATTCTACTTCGGACTTCAAGGAAAATATGATGCAGTTTTATCTTTATATCATGATCAAGGTCATATAGCTACTAAGACAGTGGACTTCCATAAGACGATATCTATAACTAATAACATGCCATTTTTAAGAACATCAGTTGATCATGGAACAGCATTTGATATTGCTGGTAAGAATATAGCTGATGAAATAAGTTTAGTTGAAGCTATTAGATTGGCTGCAGAATATGCTCCAAATTTTGGAAAATAGGTTTTATTATCCAATTATAATAAACAATGGATTTTCAATATGATAAAACTAAATTTTAGTTTTATATATAAATATATGACATAATACAATAATTTTTAAGGGAGAATAATAATATGGAAGCGACAACATTAGTATCATCAGGTCCTCAACTTCTATTAGGACTTGGTTTAGGTATTACACTGTTAATTTTCATGATGCTAAAAACAAAAATACATCCGTTTTTAGCTATGATTATCGCTGCATCTGTCACTGGACTTGTTGGTGGAATGGGAGCAGCAGACGTAGTAGGGAGTATAACAAAAGGGTTTGGTAATACTCTTGGTAGTATAGGTATCATAATAGGTTTTGGTGTTATGATGGGAGAGATATTCGAAATTTCTGGAGCCGCTAAAAAAATGGCTCAAGTGTTCGTTAAGAAACTAGGGAAAGGTAGAGAAGAATTAGCTCTAGCTATAACAGGATTCTTAGTATCTATTCCTATATTTTGTGATTCAGGGTTCGTAGTACTATCACCACTTGCTAAATCTATATCTAGAAATACTGGGAAATCAGTTATTTCACTTGGATTATCTTTAGCAGTTGGACTTGTAATAACTCACTCTTTAGTACCTCCTACTCCAGGACCAGTCGGTGTTGCTGGAATATATGGAGCTAATGTCGGAACAGTATTACTACTTGGTATTATATGTGCAATACCTATGACAATTGCAGGACTTATGTATGCAAAGTATATAGGAAATAAAATGTACAGAATACCTTCTGAAGATGGAGAGACTTATTTAACAGAATATACTGCACCATCTAATGAAAATGCTTTAGGTGATGAATCAGAAGTTTTTCCATCTACATTTATGTCATTTATGCCTATAATAGTACCTATAGTTTTAATACTTATAAGTACAGTTTCATCTTTATTTAAGTATGAAGGTGGAATGTCTGAAGTTATAAATTTCTTAGGATCTCCAATCATAGCTGTTGGGATAGGTCTTATTGTTGCTATATACGGATTAGGCGCTAAGTATGAGAGAAAAGAGATCATAGGCGCAATGGAAAAAGGAATAAAGTCAGCAGGTGTTATAATGCTTGTTACAGGTGCTGGTGGTGCTTTAGGAATGATAATAAGAGACAGTGGAGCTGGAGATTATATAGCTGGTTTGATAGCTCAAACAGCGCTTCCTGCAGTAGTAATACCATTCGCTATATCTTCTATAATAAGACTTATACAAGGAAGTGGTACTGTTGCTATGACTACAGCAGCATCAGTTACTGCTCCAATGATGGCTACACTTGGACTTAGTCCAGAGCTTGCAGTTTTATCTGCTTGTATAGGTTCACTAGTGTTCTCACATTTCAATGACTCATACTTCTGGGTTGTAAACAGAACTCTTGGTGTTACTGAAGCAAAAGAGCAGATCAGAGGTTACTCTATAGCTAGTACAATTGTATGGGCTGTGGGATTTGTAGAATTATTAATAGCAAGTTTATTCATATAATGTTAAAAGATTGAAATAATATAAAATAATGCTGTACAGTTAGACTTTATTAGCCTATATTGTACAGCATTTTTATATTTATTTTTGTTAATTCTTTTATTATTCTATTTAAAGTAAGTGTTGTAAATTTATGTTATACGGACTAGTTTTATAGTATACTAGTTAAAGAATCTTATTCAATATAAATTTGGAGGTGTATAATATGTTTGGACCAAATCCGAATGAAATTTATCCAAATGAAAATATAAAGTCAATATGTTACATTAAAAATGTAATAAAAAGACCTAATATAATTATAGGAGATTATACTTATTATGACGATATAAACGGTGCTGAGAAATTTGAGGATAGAGTAACTCATCACTACGAATTTATAGGAGATAAACTAATAATAGGTAAATTTTGTGCAATTGCAAAAGGTATAGAGTTTGTTATGAATGGAGCTAATCATAGAATGGATTCTGTAACAACTTATCCATTTAATATAATGGTGCATGGTTGGGAAAAGTCTATACCTACACTTGAAGATCTTCCTCTTAAAGGAGACACTGTAATAGGAAATGATGTATGGATAGGTCAAAATGTCACTGTAATGCCAGGCGTACATATAGGAGATGGTGCTATAGTAGCAGCTAACTCTGTCGTTACAAAAGATATAGGCCCATATTGTATAGCAGGAGGAAATCCAATAAAAGTTATTAGAAAGAGATTTGATGATGAATTTATTGATTACTTATTAAAAATTAAGTGGTGGAATTGGTCATCTAAAAAAATATTTGAAAATTTAGACATACTATGTAGTGGCGATTTAGACTTAATAAAAAGTATATAAATCTTATCAAAATTAAAAAAATAAATACGTATATTGTCGACTAGTGTATAATATAGTAGTATTTAATATAGCTATGAAAACCAATAATTTAAGCATAGATAAGCCGATAATATTTGGTTATTTGTATAAATGAAAATGATAGGAAGGTGATTAGATAATATGTCTACGGTCGATTTGGCGATTTTAGGAGATATTTATAAAGAGCCTAAAAGTGCCTACGAAATTCAAAAGAGTATAGAGTTAACTGGGATATCAAAATGGGTAAAAATAAGTACGCCATCTATTTATAAAAAGACAATTCAATTAGAGAAAAAAGGTTATTTATCGAGTGAAATAATAAAAGAGGGTAGAATGCCAGAAAAAACAATTTATTCTATAACTAAATTCGGAGAAATCTATTACATGGATTTGATGAAAAAGGCTGCAAGCAATCACATAGATGTAATGCTAGAATTCAATGCTGTTATTACAAATATAAAAAATCTATCTAAAGAGGATGCAAACGATCTGACAAGCTCTATTAGAAACAATATAGAAAAGAGTATGATGTATCTAGAAAAAACTTTGATAAAAGACAGAGAAATAAATAGTGATGAACTAAAGGATATTAAATCTATAGATAATGACTGCAAAATAAATAATAGTAATAAATTGGATTTTATAAATAAATCTATAATTAAACAACAATCTAACATCTTTAAATCACTTTATTTATGGATAAGTGACTTTAAGGATGAATTAAATAAAAATATTTAAAATAAAGTTATTTAAAATATTTCCTAAAAAAGAGTTGACAAAGTTTCTGGAAAAATATATCATGGGTACAACACAAAATTAAATTAAATCTTATCCAGAGTGGTGGAGGGACTGGCCCTATGAAACCCGGCAACCAGTATATATTAATTATACATTGGTGCTAAATCCTGCAGCGTGAGAAGCTGAAAGATGAGTATAGTAAAGCTTATTATAGAGCCTGAGTATATACTTAGGCTCTTATTTATATTTAGAGCTCATCGCCGATTTATTTAATTTTAAATAAAATCAAAGGGGGACAACAAAATGTCAAAAAAAGAAACAATATGTGTTCAAGGAAATTATAAACCAGGGAGTGGAGAAGCAAGAGTAGTACCAATACATCAAAGCACTACTTTTAAATACGATGAATTGGATCAACTTGCAGATTTATTTGATTTAAAAGCTTCGGGACATTTTTATTCTAGACTTAGCAATCCAACAGTTCAAGCACTTGAGGAGAAAATTAACTTACTAGAGGGTGGTGTTGGTGCATTAGCTGCATCATCAGGGCAAGCGGCAAATTTACTTGCAATACTAAATATATGTCAAGCCGGAGATAACTTCTTATGCTCTTCGAAAGTATATGGAGGAAGTATAAACTTATTTGGCCATACATTTAAAAAATTAGGTATAGAAATTAAAAGATTTGATTTAGACGACGAGGCTGAAAAAATAATAGCTTTAGCAGATGAAAACACAAAAGCTATATTTGGCGAAACATTGGCAAATCCTACATTAGAAGTGCTAGACTTAGAAAAAATAGTATCTATAGGTAAAACGATAGATGTTCCAGTAATTATAGATAATACATTAGCCTCACCATATCTTTGTAACCCAATTGAGTACGGGGTTAACATAGTTACACACTCAACTACAAAATACTTAGATGGTCATGCTGCAGCCATGGGCGGTATAGTTGTAGATGGAGGTAATTTTAACTGGGATAATGGAAAATTTAAGGAATTAGTTGATCCAGACCCTTCTTACCATGGTCTTAGCTATACTGAAACTTTTGAGCAAGCAGCTTTTATAACAAAGGCAAGAGTACAGCTTATTAGAGATCATGGGAACTGTCAAAGTCCATTCAATGCTTTTTTGACAAATCAAAACATTGAAACACTGCATTTAAGAATGGAAAGACATTCTGCTAATGCACTTTCAATTGCAAAATTTTTACAAGAGCATAAAAATATTAATTCTGTAAATTATCCAGGATTAGAGGGTAATAAATACTATGAGAATGCTAAAAAATACCTTCCAAAAGGTGCGAGTGGAGTATTGTCATTTAATGTCAAAGGCGGAATTGAAAATGCTAAAAAATTTGTAGGTAAATTAAAAGTCGCCGCTTTAGTCACTCACGTTGCAGATGTAAGAACTTCAGTTATACATCCAGCATCTACTACTCATAGACAATTATCAGAAAAAAAACAAATTGATGTTGGCATACATCCATCACTAATAAGATTATCAGTTGGTATTGAGAATGTAGATGATCTTATAGCTGATTTAGATCAAGCTCTGAATTTTTAAGTTTGTATAGACTATAGCTTTTATATCGATATAATAAAGAAAAATTAGGGTAGTGTTTTTAAACTTTTATATAGAATAAATTTGTGAAGTAAAGGAAGTTGAGTTATGTCATTAATACTAACGAGAGGATTGCCAGTTATAGACAAATTGATTGAAGAGGGAATTGATGTAATCTGTACGGAGGATTACAAATATAAAAATAAGTATAAAAAAATTGCAATTCTAAATCTTATGCCTATTAAGATAGATACAGAGTTGGATTTATTAAAAAGACTGCATAAATCGGGGGTAGATTTACTGATAGACTTTATAATTATTTCTACTAGAAAAAGTAGAAGAACTTGCAATGAGTACACATCAAAATTCTATAAAACACTAAATGATATAATAGAAACTAATTATGATGGGTTAATAATAACAGGGGCTCCGGTCGAACAAATGGAATTTGAAGAAGTTGATTATTGGGAGGAATTAAAGGATATTATAGATTATAGTAAAGTTAATTCAAAATCTACTTTATATATATGTTGGGCGGCTCAAGCAGGACTTTATAAAGATTATAATATTGAAAAGTATCCACTTAATAAAAAATGCTTTGGTGTATTTGAACATAAGATAAATAAAAATAGCAAAATAGTAAATAACTTTGACGGGGTTTTTTACGCTCCTCATTCAAGACATACTACTATAGATATTAATGATATAAAAAATAACTCCGAATTAAATCTAGTCAGTTATTCTGATGAAGCTGGAGCTTATATAATCACTAATACTAGAGATATATACGTAATGGGGCACAGTGAGTATGCAAAAGATACACTAGATAAAGAATATAAAAGAGATGTAGAAAAAAATATAAAAATTGAAATACCGATAAACTATTATCCTGACGATGATCCTTCTAATGATCCGGTAATAAGATGGAAGGAACACTCAGAGCTTTTGTTTAAAAATTGGATAGAAAATTATTTGATTTAACCACTAATTAATAGCCTCCTTATTAATAAAGTTGTTAAGGTAAGATATAAAAAGAGAGTGTTAGGGGTAACCACTCTCTTTTTTGTTAAAATATATTGTTTTTATTATAAATTAATTGGGTATAATGTTTATACAAAAATAGAGTTGTTCATATTATGTACATATTTATATGATTTTATATAATTACTCTGATGAAATAATTTTTTGTTGACTTAATAGTTATAATAAGTTAATATTTAACGTATTAAATATTATCGTATTAAATATTCACGACGATAGTTTTTATAAATAAACATTGTATATCATAACTACTAAATACGATAAGATTAGGAGATGTTATTTATGGATGAAGCAATATTTAAACAAAAGCTTATGGAATATCATAGAAATATACATAATAAGTTTACAAATATGTTAAATGAACATTATAAACCTTTTGGTATAACATCAGTTCAAGCTGTTATATTACTAGATCTCTATGAAAATGGAGAGGTAAAGATAAGTGATTTAAGCAAAAACCTTAATATGACTAATAGTAACGTCTCTGTTATATGTCAAAGGTTAGAAAAAAACGGATTTATCAGTCGCATAAGAGATAATGAAGACCAAAGAATTGTAAAAGTAGTACTTGCTGAAAAATTCATGAACATACAGTCGAAATTGGAATCAAGTGTATTCGATAATTATTTTGAGAATATAACTGAAGATAAACTAAAAGATATGGAAGATATAGTAAGTGGTTTAGAAAAACTTGATGAATTACTTTCTTGTATTGATTGTAAGTAGGCATATTGATATATTAGAAAAATTTAAACCTTAATAAGGGAGAGATCACAATATGAATGAAAATAAAAATCCTAAAATACCTATTTTCTATTACTATGCGGTTACATTAATTGTTGTTATGCTGTTTAACATTATTATATCGCCACTCTTAAATGAAAGAAAAACAGTAGAAATAGATTATGGAACATTTATTCAGAGAGTAGAAAAAGGAGAAGTAGAAGAAGTACAAATCCAGAATAATAAGATAGTAATAAAACCTAAGGATAAAGAGGATAAAAAAATCTATATTACTGGCAAAATGAATAATGATCCAGATCTAGTAAAAAAATTAGAGAAATCAGATGTTAAATTTTCAAGTGAAATACCTCGTGAAAATTCCCCTCTAGTAAATTTTTTAATTAGCTGGATAATTCCAATGGCAATTTTTATGTTTGTTGGAAATATGATTATGAAATCAATGCAGAAAAAAATGGGTGGAAACTCTATGCAGTTTGGAAAGAGCAATGCAAAAGTATACGTTTCAGCTAAAAGTGGAAAGACATTTGTAGATGTAGCTGGTCAAGATGAAGCGAAAGAAGCCTTAACAGAGATTGTAGATTTCTTAAATAATCCAGTGAAATATAAAAAAATTGGAGCAGAAATGCCTAAAGGAGCTCTCTTAGTCGGGCCCCCAGGTACTGGTAAAACACTACTTGCTCAGGCTGTCGCTGGTGAAGCTGGTGTACCATTTTTCTCTATATCAGGTTCTGAATTTGTGGAGATGTTTGTCGGTATGGGAGCATCTAGAGTAAGAGATTTATTTAAGCAGGCAAAAGAAAAAGCACCATGTATAGTGTTTATTGATGAGATAGATACTATTGGTAAAAAAAGAGATAGTGGATCAGGGTTAGGTGGAAATGATGAGCGTGAGCAAACTTTAAACCAGCTTCTAAGTGAGATGGATGGTTTTGACGGAGGATCTGGTGTTGTAATACTAGCAGCCACAAATAGACCAGAAAGCCTTGATAAAGCCTTGCTTAGACCTGGTAGATTTGACAGAAGAATACCAGTAGAACTTCCTGATTTAGCAGGTAGAGAATCAATACTAAAAGTCCACTCAAAGAAAATTAAAGTATCTGATGGCATTGATTTCAACGCTATTGCTAGGGCGACATCTGGAGCGTCTGGAGCTGAACTTGCAAATATAGTAAACGAAGCTGCACTTAGAGCTATTAAATGTGATAGAGATATAGTTTTACAGGAAGACTTAGAGGAATCTGTTGAAACTGTAATTGCAGGATATCAACGTAAAGGTGCAGTTATATCAGATAAAGAAAAACGCATAATAGCATACCATGAAATTGGTCATGCTTTAGTAGCTGCTGTAGGTAAAAATTCAGCTCCCGTACACAAAATAACTATAATACCTCGTACTTCAGGGGCACTTGGATACACAATGCAGGTTGCAGAGCAAGAAAATGTACTAATGAGCAAGGAAGAAGCAATTGAGAAAATTAGAACTCTTACAGGTGGAAGAGCGGCAGAAGAAGTAATTTTTAATCTAAGTACTTCTGGTGCTTCAAATGATATAGAACAAGCAACTAAAATTGCAAGATCAATGATAACAAGATTAGGTATGAGTGAAGAGTTTGATATGATGGCTCTTGAGACTGTTAACAATCAATATCTTGGAGGAGATTCTTCGCTAGCATGCTCACCTGATACTTCAGCCAAAATAGATGAAGAAGTATTAAAGCTGATAAAAACTTGTCATCAAGATGCTATTCAAATTCTAAAAGACAATATAGATAAACTTCATGAATTAGCTGCATATCTTCTTGAAAAAGAGACAATAACTGGTGAAGAATTTATGGATATTTTGAATGGACAAACTGAAGAAGTAGTTGATATAGATCTAAATAAAGAGAGTTAAATAGACAATTTTATAGTTAAATATTTATAGATTGAAGTAAGAGGTTGAAATAGGCTTGCTTCAATCTATTTTTTAATAGTGTCTTTTAAATTTATTTAAAAGTAGTAAAGTTAATGTATAATTATGTATATATAGTTAAATTATGGGTGAACAGATAAAAATCTAATAATTTACTACTAATAATATATAATAATCATAAGATATAATTTTAGGAGAATAGATATGTATGTACTAAATTTAAACACAAAAAAAGTAATTGAAAATATAGACGAAAATTTTTATTGTAAAGAAAGTTCATATGCGATTCTTTGTACTCCAGAAAATCTAACTTTTTTTAAAGATATATTAACTATAGATGAAACTACTTATAGAGACTCTCTTAGATATGATGATGTAACAAAACTACTTTTGTACGATGAATACGATTATTTAAGTTTAAATACATTTGAAATTAAAGAGAAACAAACTATAATCGAGGAAGTTAATATATACCTTGCAGATAATTTTATTTTAGTGGTTGTTACTGAAGAACATTTTATATTTAAACTAATAAAAAATATAATGTTCCAAAGTTCAATGTTAGAAGAAAATCCTCAAGTAGATATTTTTCAGTTAAATTACTTTATATTTAAAGAGATAATTATCAGTGGTTTTGAATCTTTAGAAGCTGTTGAAGATATGATACTAAAAATTGAGGATGATCTATCTGATAAAATAAATGACTCCTTTTCTGATAGAATTAACTATGTAAGAGGCCTTGCAAGAGATATAGTCAAAACTATTAGACCACTTTTATATATTGGAGATAGAGCTATTAAGGAGAATGCAAGATACTTAAAGTATCCAGAAGTAAAGAACTTCTGTGCTGAGAATATGCAGAGAAGTGATTTAGGAGTAGACAGATTATATAACTTTGCTATATCTACCAGAGAACTTGCAGATAAATTGCTAGATATTTATTCATCAAAAGTAGGTGAAAAAACTAACAATTTAATAACAAAATTGACACTTGTGACAGCGATTTCCGCACCACTTACAATCATAACAGGTATATATGGTATGAACTTTAAACATATGCCTGAACTATCTTGGATATATGGGTATCCATTTATATTGCTTATGATGTTTTCTATAGTTATTATTGGCGTTATTATATTCAAGATAAAAAAATTTTTGTAAAGAATAAAAAATTGATTGTCTAAATTTTGTCGAAACTTAACCTATAAGAGATTATTATATGTTTAATAATTTTATTTTGTTGAAAATTATATATCAATGTTATATAATTAAACGTGTAATTATATAAATAATAAGGAGGAAACAACATGCAAAAGAAAGATATTGAATGGTCAGAATTAGGTTTTGACTACATGAAAACAGACAAAAGTTATGTTTCTTATTGGAAAGATGGTAGTTGGGATGATGGTTCACTAGTAGATGGTGATACAGTAACAATCAACCAAGGTTCTACTTGTTTACACTATGGACAACAATGTTTCGAAGGTTTAAAAGCTTACACTAATAAAGAAGGTGGAATCCAATTATTTAGACCTGAGGAAAACGCTTTGAGAATGCAAAGAAGTTGTAAAAGACTTTTAATGCCAGAAGTTCCAGTAGATAAATTTGTAAATGCTTGTATAGAGCTTGTTAAAGCTAACGAAGCATATGTTCCACCATACGGAACAGGTGCAACTTTATACCTAAGACCATACGTTATAGGTGTTGGAGAAAATATAGGTGTTAGACCTGCTAAAGAGTACATATTCGGTATATTCTGTATGCCAGTTGGACCATACTACAAAGGTGGAATGTCTCCAGTAAACTACATGACTACTAACTTTGATAGAGCTGCAGCTCATGGTACTGGTAAAGATAAAGTAGGCGGTAACTATGCAGCTAGTTTACTTGCTCATGAAGAAGCAGTTAAAAAAGGTTTTGCTGACTGTATATACCTAGATCCAGCAACTCATACAAAAATAGACGAAGTTGGAGCAGCTAACTTCTTTGCTGTAACAAAAGATAACAGATTTGTTACTCCAGAATCTTCTTCAATACTACCAAGTATAACAAAATTATCTTTATTACATGTTGCAAAAGAATACTTAGGAATGGAAACAGCTCAAGAGGCAGTTTACATTGACAAACTTGACGATTATGCAGAAGCAGGAGCTTGTGGTACTGCTGCAGTTATAACTCCTATCGGCGGAATCGAGCATGAAGGAAAAATGCATGTATTCTACAGTGATACAGAAGTTGGTCCTGTAGTTAAAAAATTATACGATACACTTTATGGAATCCAAATGGGCGATGTAAAAGCTCCAGAAGGATGGATAACTAAAGTTAAATAATGAAAATTATTTCAAAAGGAGAATTCAAACGAATTCTCCTTTTTTATTTGCAACTAGTAGGAGCTAGATGTTCTAGCTCTTTTAAATTATCTAAATTAGTGCGCTGAAATTGTAGTAATCAATAAAATATGATACGATTATGACAGGAAATATTAATAAATGAATTTAATTAAGGAATGATATAAATGAAGAAAGAAGTATATGTAGGTTTAGCAAATAACGCATATTTTATAAGAATTGAAGAAGGTATATTAGATACAATAGGAGAAAAATTAAAAAAAATTCATTCATGTAGAAAAGCAGTGATTATTACAGATGAAAATGTAAATAATTATTATACAAATAAAATAGAAAGTTCTCTTATTAGACATGATTATGATGTAAATACGATTGTTATTAAACCAGGAGAGATGTCTAAATCATTGGATAGTTTACCAAAAATATACAATAGATTGATAGATTTTGAAGTAACTAGAGATGATATTCTTATTGCCTTGGGTGGTGGTGTTGTCGGAGATTTATGCGGATTTGTTGCTTCATCTTTTTTAAGAGGCATACCATTTGTACAAATACCTACATCGCTATTAGCTCAAGTAGATAGCTCTGTAGGTGGTAAAGTTGGTGTTAATTTAGATAGAGGTAAAAATTTAGTAGGAAGTTTTTATAATCCAAAAGCTGTTTTTATAGATCCAATAGTTCTAAACACATTATCAGATGAGTATCTTAAGGACGGGATGGCAGAAGTCATAAAATACGGATGCATTAAAGATAAAGAGTTTTTTTATATGTTAAAAGCATTAAAAAATAGATATGATATTATGGAAAATATAAATGAAATAATTTATCACTGCTGTACTATTAAAAAAAATATGGTAGAAGTAGACGAAAGAGATTTAAAAGAGAGAATGATTCTAAATTTTGGACATACTCTTGGACATGCGATAGAAAAATACTACAATTTTGAAAAATATACACATGGAGAAGCGGTTGCGATTGGCATGTATAATATGGCATTACTAGGTGAAAAGAAAGGCCTTACTAAAAAAGGAACTTCAAATAAAATTAGAGAGATCCTAGCAGAACAAGGCTTACCATATGAAATGGATGTAAGTTTAAAGTTTATAATGGAATATATAAAAAATGACAAGAAAAATATTGGATCAACACTTAAGGTAGTATTGCTTAAAGATATAGGTGATAGCTTTATATACGATACTACGCTTGACTTCTTTGAGGAGGAAATTTAATGACAAACATAAGGTTATATCCTTCGAGTTTAGCAGGAGAAATAGTAATTCCACCGTCTAAAAGTATTTCACATAGAGCGATTATATGTGCATCACTTACAAGTGGAATAAGTAAGATTGAAAATATAGATTTTTCAGATGATATTATGTCTACAATAGGAGCTATGAAAAAACTTGGTGCTGAGATTACTGCTAAAGGGGATTGTCTTTATATACAAGGTCTTATGACAAATCGAATAAAAGGAACATTATTCGATCATAAATTAGAGAAATGTACTACAAATGATCATTTTAATGATTGTTCAAACCCTAATGATGTATTATATAAAAATAATATTGAAACAGTAGATTGTAGCGAATCAGGGTCCACTTTAAGGTTTATTGTTCCGATTTTTTCGGCATTATCACAGCCTGCTAGATATATCGGAAGAGGAAATCTAGGTAAGAGACCGCTAAGCATTTACTATAATATATTTAATGAACAACATATTAGATATAAATATAAAAAAGATGAGCTCGATTTAACTGTTTTAGATAAACTAAAACCAGGTGATTTTTATGTTGAGGGTAATGTTAGCTCACAGTTTATATCGGGACTATTGTTTGCATTACCTATTCTTTCCGCCGATTCTAAAATTATTATAACTACTGAATTTGAGTCGAAACCTTATTTAGATTTAACTTTATCTGTGTTAAAAGTATTCGGAATAGATATCGTAAATAATGACTACAGAGAATTTATTATAAAAGGAAAACAGCAGTATAAATGTTGCAATTATACTGTAGAGGGTGATTATTCACAAGCAGCATATTTCCTTTGTGCAAATGCCCTTGGAGCAGATATATCTATCAAAGGATTAAAAAAGGATAGTCTACAGGGTGATAAAGAGATAATAAGTATATTAGAAAGAATGGGCACTTCAACTGAAATAAATGAAGATAAAATCTATAATAATACAAAACAAATTGAAGAAATTAAAATAGATGCATCCCAATGCCCTGATATTATTCCGATAGTTTCACTTGTTGCAGCTCTTAGAAAAGGTGAAACTAAAATACTAAACGCACATCGGTTAAAAATTAAAGAATGTGATAGACTTGAAGCAACTAGATTAGAGCTTCTTAAATTAGGAGCTAATATTAAATCTACTGAAGACAGTCTGGTTATAAATGGAGTAGATGAACTTCGTGGAGGAGTAGATGTTTGGAGTCATAATGATCATCGTATTGCAATGATGCTTTCGATAGCGTCTTGTTTTTGTAAGAAAGCTATAATCTTATTAGATAGTGAATGTACGTCTAAATCTTACCCAAACTTTTACAAGGATTTCGCTGAATTAGGAGGAAAATTATATGAGTGGAACATGGGGAAATAACATAAAAATATCAATATTTGGAGAGTCGCATGGAAATGCAATAGGAATTAATATTGATGGTCTAGATCCAGGTATAGAACTGGATTTAAGTGAAATATATACAGAAATGTCTAGAAGGTCTCCTGGAAAAAGCCATCTTTCATCAATAAGAAAAGAATCAGATATGCCGGATATTGTAAGTGGCTATTTTGAAGGTAAAACTACTGGAACACCTTTATGTGCAATAATAAATAATGAAGATAAAAAGTCAAAAGATTATAGTAAAATTAAAGATTTAGCTAGACCCGGACATGCTGATTATACAGGATATATAAAATATAATTCATTTAATGATTATAGAGGTGGGGGACATTTTTCTGGGAGATTAACAGCTCCTTTAGTTTTTTGTGGTGCAATATGTAAACAAATCTTAAAAAGAAAAGGAATATTTATTGGATCTCATATAAAAAAAATAAACAGTGTCGAAGATGTTAGTTTTGACTTTACGAATATAACAAAAAAGGAGCTCGACGAATTAAAGAACTTAGAGCTACCTCTAATTGATATAACAAAAAAGGAAGAAATGCAAAAGGTTATCACTGAAGCAAGAATATCAAGTGATTCTGTCGGTGGAATAGTAGAATGTGCCGCTATTGGTATAAAACCTGGAATAGGTGATCCATTTTTTGATTCTGTAGAATCTGTGTTATCTCATCTTATGTTTTCAATTCCTGCAGTTAAAGGTGTAGAATTTGGTGTTGGATTTGGAGTAGCTGATATGCTTGGATCAGAATGTAATGATGAATTTTACATTAATAAAAAAGTTATAAAAACTAAAACTAATAATAATGGCGGCATTTTGGGAGGTATTACAAATGGAATGCCATTAGTATTTAAAGTAGCAATTAAACCGACTCCTTCTATTGCCAAAACTCAAAATACAGTTAATTTCAAAGATAATACAAATGAAAAAATATCTATAGAAGGAAGACATGATCCTTGTATAGTACAAAGAGCATTGCCTGTAATTGAAGCTGTCGCTGCAATAGGAATATATGATTTATTTAAAGGGAGCAGATAAATGGACAAATTAAATGTATATAGAAAAGAAATAGATAAAATCGACAAAGAGTTAGTTGGTTTATTTGAAAAAAGACTAGAGGTAGTTTCAAAAGTTGCTAGATACAAAAAGGAAAATAATTTACCTGTATATTATGAAGATAGAGAGAAAGTAGTAATTCAGAAGGTGGAAGAAAACATTGTTAATAAGGATTATTTGGATGAAGCAAATAAGTTTTTTAAATATATTATGGAAATAAGTAAATCTTTTCAAATGCAAAACAATAGTAAAGAATAACAATGCTTTGTTAACATAATAATATTATAGTATAATAATAAAAAATATTTAATAAATATGAATTTATTTGAAATTTGATTTATAATTAAAATAAAGATAATTAAGGAGTGTATAAAAATGAATTTAAAAATTGATTCAAAGCTAAAAGATATATGTCCTAATACATGTATCGGTAGCATAGAGGCTAGAATAAAAGTTAGTGAATCTAATAATGAACTACTAGAATTAATTGATGTTGAGTGTAAAAAAATTGAAGAAAAATATGAAACTAAAGATGTTTCATCAATTCAAAACATTAATGATTCTAGATTCGCTTATAAAAGTATCGGAAAAGATCCTTCAAGGTATAGACTTTCTTCAGAAGCATTATACAGGAGAGTTTGTAAAGGTGATGGACTTTATAAAATCAACAATATAGTAGATATAAATAACTTGATATCATTAAAAAGCGCTTACTCTGTTGGTACATATGATTTAGATAAAATAGTTGGAACGATAACTTTTACTGTTGGCGGTGAAGGAGAAAGTTATAAAGGAATAGGAAAAGGATCAGTAAATATAGAAAATCTCCCTGTATTCATGGATGAAGAAGGGAAGTTTGGCAGCACAACATCAGATTCTACAAAAGCTATGATTAATGATAATACTGTTAGTATACTTATGAATATAATTTCTTTTAATGGTGATAGTGAATTAAATTCATATATAGACAAAGCAGAAGAATTATTGTTAAATTATGCTAATGCAATTATAGTAGAAAAGAAAATAGTGTACTAAGAAAAAACGATCTATTAACTTAAAGTAATAATAAACTTAATCGAAAAACTAGCCAATTAATGGCTAGTTTTTTTAATTTATATAATTATCCTGTCAAAATTAATATGCAAATATACTTTGAGATATTCTTAATTCAATATTATCATTATAATTTTCGAAAAGGTCTGCATACATACTTAATGTAGTCGAAACACTAGAATGTCCGATTCTTGTAGAAATAACGTTTCCAGAAATTCCGGCTTCTATTAATATAGATACATGAAAATGTCTTAATTCTTGAAAAGTTACTTCTGTCAATTTGTTTTCTTTGATAAAACTCTTTAATTTTCTACTGATAACGTCTTCGGCAATAGGATTAGCTTTATCATCGTAAAAGAGGAGTTTTTGTCTAATGCCTAATGAATTTTTTACATTTTTCTTATTTGCATCTTCTTTTAGTTTTCCTAATTTATCCATGATTTCGAATGGTACACTAATTGTTCTAACTATATTTCTTGATCTTGGCTCTTTTAAAACAACAGTGCCGTTTTCTCTAACTGAAACTTTATCAATTTTAATAGTACTATTATTGAAGTCAACGTTGTTCCAAGTAAGCCCTAGGATTTCGGAGAGTTTAAGGCCAACTCCACTTGCTAAATATAAAGGTATTTCTAATAAATTATCTTTTGAACTTACAAGTAGTTCCTTTATATCATTTTTATTGAAACTTCTTTTAGTTATATTTTTAGATTCCTTATTATTTATTCTTATAAATTTAGCAACATTTTTATTTAATAAACCGTGATCAACAGCAAAATCCAAAGATAGCTTTAAAATGTTCAAATGTAAATTTAATGTATTCGTACTCAGTGAACTCCTTAGTTTATCCATATATTCAAGTATGTCTTCCTGTTTTAATTTGTTGATTTTTATATTTCCTAACAACGGATTAATGTATTTCTCAAAAATCCTTATGTAATAGTTATATGAAGAAGGGGATAGGTCTTGTTTTCTTTCTGACAAATACTTCAACATTAACTCATTAATAATCATATCATTTACAATAAGCTCATCGTTTAATATGCTACTTTTTAATTCAATCATTCTTTTGGTAGCGTCTTTTTTCTTTTCAAAGGAACCCATATTTTTTTGTTTTCTTTTACCCGAATTTGATTCTTTGTATTCTAAGTATACTATATAGTTTTTACTTCGTTTACGAATAAATACACTTCCCATAATCTGTCACCTCCTATTAGGGCTATTTATATTATAGCATTGCAGGATGAAAAAACAAAATTTAACTGAAAAATTACTGACATTAATAATTTAATAACTTTTAAATATTGATATACAAAGAAAAAAATCGATTTAAAAAATAAAACATAAAATATGTATATTTATTTTGCAAACCATTGATATTCCTTGTAACAAAAAAATTACAGAGGTATTATATTAATGTTACATTGATGTTACATCGATAAATTATACTTTAGTAAGTAATGATTTGGTATTATAAAGGAAAGGTATAGGTATAATCTTGAACTTTTTTCTCATTATTTTACAATAAAAATAATAAATACATTGAAGAATTAATTATAACACTACGGAGAAAATAACTATAGGAATAGTAAGTAAAAGTCATTTTGAGAAAAAATAGAGGATATAAAATTTTACTAGATTGAAAGTGAAAAATATTGAACATAGAAATGAGGAGGAATTTTGAAAAAAGTATTAATAATAGAAGATGAAGAAAACATTTCAGATTTGTTAGACTATTCTTTAAGCAAAGAAGGATATGACGTTAGAGTAGCATCAAATGGTAAAGCAGCTTTTCAAATTATTGATTCCTACAGTCCCAATTTGATAATTCTAGACTTAATGTTGCCTGATATTAGTGGACTTGACATTTGTAAAGAAGTAAATACAAAGAGTTCAATCCCAATAATTATGTTGACAGCTAAATCGGATACAGTAGATAAAATATTAGGGTTTGAATTAGGTGCAGACGATTATATAACAAAACCGTTTAACATCAGAGAGGTTATTGCTAGGGTTAAATCAATATTTAGAAGAATTGAGTTATTATCGACTACTTTAGATAAAAAACATGATATTGTAAGGTTAGAAAGCGGACTCCTAATTGATAAAAATCAAAGATACGTAAAGTATAAAGATGAGTTAATAAATTTAACTAATAAAGAGTATGAGCTAATTATGTATTTTATTGACAATAAGAATAGGGTTCTTTCAAGATCTCAGCTGTTGAAAGGAGTATGGGGCATTGATTTTGAATGTGAATCTAGAACTGTAGATATTCATATTCAAAGATTAAGAAAAAAATTGGGAGATTATGATAGAATCCAAACTGTTATCGGAACAGGTTATAAATTATGTGATAAGGATGTAAACATATGAAAACATCGATTGCTAATCGCATAATGATATTTTTTTTAGGAATAATATTTTTCGTAATATTTTCTATAGTTACTTTTAACGAAGCAATTTTACAAAAAAACAATGAACTTATTATAAAAAATGAAGTTAATGCAACAGCTAAAAGTATAAATATATATATTGAGCAATATATAAAATTAAAAGATCTTCAACTCAATAATGCGTCATTTGCTGTTGAAGCAATGAATATATCTAAAGAT
Source organism: Metaclostridioides mangenotii (assembly GCF_018917235.1). GTDB lineage: Bacteria > Bacillota > Clostridia > Peptostreptococcales > Peptostreptococcaceae > Metaclostridioides. The sequence goes on along the minus strand of NZ_JAHLOF010000001.1, from coordinate 47,065 downwards.
TTGAGTTATCGTTTAGAGAATACGGTTTTCATATATAGTGCTAAAGGTAAGCTTATGTATCCATACGATCAAAAAATAAATGAGCCCAACGACGATATAAGTATGAAAAAAGCTCAAAAAGGTAAGTTATCTTACACAATAAAGCATCATAGATCTAATACTAGAGTGTATGTATCTTATCCAATAATTAATAATAGTAAAATAATAGGAATCATAAGATTTGAAAATGATTATTCTAAGTTATATAGAAGAAGCAATGATTTTCTACAACAGGTAGTTGTATTTTCTATATTTATATTTATTTTAAGTATAATAATTGCATATTTTATATCTAATCAATTGACTAAGCCATTAGTAGAGTTATCAAAAAAGACTAGAGAAATAGCTATGGGAAACTTTGATATCGATATAGATATTAACTCGGATGATGAATTAGGCAAACTAAGTAAAGACTTTAAAACGATGGTAGAGAAAATTCAATTTCAGATAAATATCATAAAAAATGATAGAGACAATATAAAAAAATTATCAGAAAAGCAAAAGAAATTCTTTGATAATGTCACTCATGAGCTAAAAACTCCTATGACATCTATCATCGGATATAGTGAGGTATTAAAGGATAATCAATTTACTGATATAAAGTTTTTTAATAAAGGTATAAATAGAATAATTTCTGAAGCTACTAGACTAAATAGAATGATTGTACAACTTATTGAAATTTCAAAGAATTCTAAGGATGATTTTGATTATGATCTTAAAAAAATAGATTTATCTAACATACTTATAAATATGTGTGATGATATGGTTCACAAAGCAAGAAAGTTCAATATTAGATTAGATCCTAATATTGAAGAAAATATAAATATTATTGCTAATGAAGATAAAATTAAGGAGATGATAATAAATATAATAGATAATTCAATAAAATACGGAAAAATTGATTCTATTATATTTATAAATGTGTGGAAAGACAGTGGATTTGCAAATATAGTGGTTAGAGATAGTGGAGAAGGAATTGCAGAAAATGAATTAGAAAAAATTTTATCTCCTTTTTATAGAATTTCTAAATTAGATTGTAGAGAGCTTGGAAGTACTGGTCTAGGTTTAGCGATAGTAAAGTCTATTGTAGAAGATTATAATGGTGAAATATTCATAATAAGCAAAGTTGGAATAGGAACTGAAGTGTTAATTAAAATTCCAACTATCGAATGGGAGAGTTCACATGAATAAGTCATTTTTTAAAAATAATAAATTTAGTATTGAATTTATAATGTTGCTTTTATCTGTAATTATACTTTCAGTTTTAATTTATATAGGTATAAAATATGAAAAAGGCTATGTAAAAAATTTTGAATATGAATTTGAGGAGTACAATTATGAGAAAAATATATTCCATTCCAAAGAAGGTAATATAAGACTTATAGACTCTCGTTCATTTAATGGAATCGTCACAGATGTTAAAATGTTAGATTACGGTGCTCTAGCAACATATAAAAATAAATCAAACAATGAATGTGGAATTAAATTAATTGATTATAAGAAAAATACTATTAGAAATATTGCGAGATTTAACCTTGATCAAAATCTTATACACTATTTCACTTCTTTATCACCATCTAAAAATATATTGATATATGGAGTAACAGATCAGAAGAAGGACTTAGCAGATTACTATCTTCATGATTTAAAAAATAATAAAACATTTATTGTTGGTACCAATCTAATGTTATTAAATTGGAAACCTGACAGCAGTGGATTTATTGCTATGGATAAAAATAATAATGTAATTGAATATGATATTGAATCTAGAAAAAGTTCTGTAATTCTAAAACTCGATGATAATAAAGATATATATTCATTGATATATTCAAGTGATGCTACAAAAGTTTTTATGTTATGTAGTGAGAGTAAAGGTAAAAAATTTAAATATATGATAATATCATATGACAAAGATAAAAATAAAGCTGAGGTTTTAAGGGAAACTGATAGTTCGGACAATTCATGGATAATTCATGTTGATGTAATAGATGAAAACAATTTAATAATACTTGATACTAAGAATGGAAAAGATAAACTATATTTGTTAAATATAAATAATAAATCAGAAAAAATTATTGAAACAAGTAAATTGTACAAAATATATCTAAATCAAGGTAGAGATAAATTGATAAATATATACAACAGAAGTGAAACGGATAGCGAAATAAGGCTATTTAATATTAAATTTTCTGGAAGTAATATAGATGTATATAAATTTTTCGAGATAGATAATATTAAAGGTTTTATACCATCTTTAGATATTAATAATAATTTCTTTGTATATCCTGCCTATGACAAGAATAATAATAAGAGTATGTTATATTTTTACGAAATATATAAATAATAAAAACTATGAGTTACATCATATCCATTATAAATAATATAGCATATAAAAATAATTTTCTTATATAGTGAACATTTTATACAAAATTTTTATAATCTAATAAAGAGAGCATTATTAAAATAAGGAGAGGATATAATGATGCATAAATATTCTCAAATGAAGCCTTTAGAAAGTAAAAATTGTATACTACGTGAAGTTAGAATGGAAGATGCAAAAGCCATGTATGATTACTATAAGCATGATATAGTAGTTAAATATCTACCTATAGACAGACATACTAGTGTAAGCAAGACTAGAAAATTTATTAAATCTTTTTTTATAGATAATTATGAAAAAGGAAGAGTTGGTCACTATGCTATTATTTCTAAAAAAGATAATAAAGTTATAGGCAATATGGGATTTAATAATATAGAAGTAGATGCTGAAGAAGCCGAGATCGGTATTTGTATTAATCCTGCATATTGGGGGTATGGTTATGCAACTGAAATTGCATATATTATGATAAAATATGGATTCTACGAGTTAAGTTTAAAAAGAATTGTTGCTGAGACATATAAAGATAATGTAAACTCTAAAAAACCACTTATAAAATTAGGATTTAAATATTTTGAGACTGTAAGCAAAGATTTTTCAAAACAAAATATGATTAAAAAGCACTTGAAGTCAAATTACAATGTAAAGAATGAGACTTTGTGTTATAGGTATGAACTAATAAAATAACATTAGACACGATTACAATTTTTAAAATTTTCTACCTTAATATATAGGATAAATAATATACTTTTTATCAAAAGTAAGTTTGATTTAAATAAATATTCAAATAAAAATAGGTCTTAATGAATTTAACTGATCTTTTTTAATAAACATCTAAATTCGTTGTAAGACCTATTTACTATTTATATTTATCCTAAAACTTTAAATCCTTTACCATAGACCTCCTTGACATCAGAAACTATCACAAAGGCCTCAGGGTCTACATCTTTAACTAATCTATTTAAGAACAACTCTTGTTTTTTCGATACAACTACAAATAAGATTTCTTTGCTGTTCTTTGTATATCCGCCTTTACCATCCAGTATAGTTAGACCTCTGTTTAACACTCCAGTTATAGCTTTTCTAACTTTTTCAGGCTCTTCTGATATAATATAAAATGCTCTGGAAGAATTGACTCCTTCTACTATGATATCAGCTACCTTTACTATAACAAGCAATGCCATACCAGAATACAATGCCGTTTCAATGCTTCTATTTACAACACCTGATGCTATAACAATCATACCATCTAGACAACTCATAAAATTTGTGACTTTAATACCTGGGAACTTTTTGCTAAGTATTAAAGCGATTAAGTCAGTACCCCCAGTAGAAGCATCAGATTTAAACATAATCCCTAGGCCTATACCAACTAGCAATCCACCAGAAATCGCTGAAAGAAGAAAATCTTCAGTAAAATTCATTCTTGAAAGCGGATCTGTTAATTGTACTATTGCAGAAAATAATACCGTACCAAATAATGTTTTTAATGAATTCTTAAGACCGAGTATTCTAAAAGCAAGCATTACTAGTGGAACTCCTATAAGCATCATTACAACAGATACAGGAAGACCTGTAATTTTGTTTAATAATAAAGAAAGACCACTAAGACCACCAGGAGCTATTGTATGGGGTTTTAAAAATGCATTTATACCAATACTCATTGAAATGCACCCCAAAACTAAACCTGTCATCTCTACTAAAATAGGCAATTTACGCTTTTCCATAGTATCACCTCCTCATTGGCTCCAATATGATATTATAACAGTAAAAGCATATTTTTAAAAGCTATTTTAACAATAATTTACAGAATAAAAATAATTCTTAATTAATATATCATTTTACATCTTATTATGTTAAATATGGTATAATATTATGTGAAAGAGATAAAAAAATCAATAAATAAATCTGAAAGGAATTGATTATATGAAGGTAACATTACCAGAAACTGCAGCAGAAACTCTAAAAAATATTTTAGCTGATAATAAAGATAAACCAAATAATATAAGAGTTTATTTTGAAGGTGTAGGATGTAGTGGACCGTCTTTTGGACTTGCTCTAGATGAACAAAAGAAAGATGATTTTGCTTACGAAACCGGTGGACTAAACTTTATTATGAATATGGCCGATTACCAAGAATACGGCGATATTGTTATAGAAGATAGTGGATACGGATTTAGAGTAATACCTGAAAATTTTGATGGAACGGGCGGATGCTCAGGTTGTTCAGGTTGTGGAAATTAATATACATTAATATAGTTAATCCTATTCTAATTTTTATTAGAATAGGATTTTTTTATGCTTATTATATTTTCGATTTTGACGGATGTTTATTTATTGCTTTTTATAATAGCATTAGGTTGTCAGACCTAAATAAATTTTATTTAATATATATAGTTTTATTTTATAATGTTTTTAGATATGTTTATACAAATATAACCCATACTTTTGTTAGAATACTTCAAGAGTAGGGGTTTTTTTTATTTAAATCAAAATTAAGTGTCATAATTTGTTAAATTGATTAGAAGTGATAATTATTATATAACTTATTTAAAATATAATATCCATAATCGTAGAATTTTATATTTATTTCCAATAATAAAGTGAACGAAAGTCTTCATATATCGCAAGGATACTAATCATTCACATAGAAATCATTATCTAGAAGAAATTTATAAAAATAAAATGTAACTTTACAGGAGGATTATTTATGATTTTAAATACTTTTTTACCATTGTTTATTTCGGTTACAGCGTTATCTCCATTAAATAGTACAGATAATGTTTTGACAGAATCACAATTAAAAGAAATTTTTCCAGATGCAAATCTTAGAACTGTAATAAAGAGATATATACATCCAGATGAACTTACTATAAGCAGGATAAAATCTTTAGATGGGGAGTTTTATGCTTCGGGAGAAAAAATAACTAATTTAGAAGGAATATCTTATTTAGAAAATATTGATGAATTTATTTTTTGGAATAATAATATTAAAGAATTACCAAACGAAATTAATAATCTAAATGATCTAGATTATATAAATTTAGCAAATAATTATATAACAGAAAATAAAGTTATAAATGAGTTAAAATCAAATGGGGTCGATGTAAATAGCGATTTAAATTTTATAAATGATGTGGAAAATCAATATAAATTGGATACAAAACACCCATCTATAGTAATAAAGGTAGGAGAAAGATTTGATTTAAGAAATGTTTTATCTAAAAATATTGATAATTATTATAAACATTGGGAGGTAACTGATGAACTTCCAAAAGATCTAAATCTAATAACAACTGTAAATAATGATGTTCTTAAGATAGATAATATGATAATAACAGGTAATAAAGTTGGCAAATCTCAAATTAAAGTAGAGATAAATAAAGAGCAAAACTCTGAAGATGCAATAGTAAATGTTAATGTAAAATAAAATTTTAAATAATTAATGTATCTTATAAAAAACTGGCTATTTAACACGGCTAGTTTTTTTTATTATATATTTAAGCCTATAAACGTGTACTTAGAAATATTTCTTTCGTTTAATTCATATTAATAAGTATGCAGTTTATAGGGAGGAGATAATATGCAATTTAGATATTTAAACTGGTATACGCAAGCCATTGGATCATCAATAGGGATACTTTCTTGTATGTTTGGGTATTTACACGGTTATATGTTTGTTTTTATAAATGATCCTAGTAAATATATAGAATCTATAGGTATACTTGGAGTCATATCTAGTTACACACTATTGCCTTTTTGTATACTTACTTTAATTCTTGCTCTTATTCGATCTTATACAGCAGAGATATGTAAAAAGGAATTATTTGGTTTTTCATTTTTATATCTAAATAATAAAATATCAATACTTACAGTTTTACTTGGTATTATTGGAAGTAGACACTTCTTTATATTACCAGCTTTACTAATACTGTTTAATCAGTACAGCCATAAATTTATTAAAAGTGATGAAAATAATGAAGAAATAGATACTTCCATTGATAATACGGAAGAAAATTTTACAAATGTCTCTGAGGATATATCAGAAATTATAGATGAGAATTTGGAATTAGATCAAACAATAGAAATAAAACCACATGAAAACAGTAAAGAATTTACTTAAACTAAAGTGTCGATTTTACATCGACACTTTTTTCTTTTACTAATTTAGTTAAGTAAAAGTATTTATATTATAAAATCTGATTACTCAAATAATACTGTAAAGATAGAAAATTTAAAACTATAGATAATAGTTATGTCAATAAAGAAATAAATAGATTTTAACAATTTGTTTATTTATGATTAATGTTGTAAAGTAATCTCAGAATTGATAAATTTATAACTTAAAAAGGAGGACGAATTATGAATTATAAAATTAATAAAGATCAAATGACTCCAAAAGAAAGAATGCAGGCTTTTGGAGCAGGTAAAGAAATTGATAGAATACCATGTTCACCATTTTTAGGAGAAAGTGTTGCACCATCTTTTGGATATACAATATTTGATTATAATCATTCTATAGATGTCCTTGTAGATGTAGCAGTTAAAAGTTTTGAAAAGTTTCGTCCAGATAGCATTGGATTTGGTCCTGGGCTTCAAGGAATACCAGAGGCTATGGGTAGTGAAGTTTCATTCCCATTAAACAATACGCCTTTTATTAACAAACCCGCTATAAATGATTATAGTGAAATAGGGAAATTAAGACCTATAGATCCATATAAAGATGGAAGAATACGTTACTTTTTAGAAGCTCTTAAAATTACTAATGATAAATTAAGCAAAGAAGTAGGGGTTGGCACTTCTGTAGGTGGTCCTTTTACAGCAGCAGCCTTTATAAGAGGTACAGATAATTTTTTAAGAGATTTAACAAAAAATAAAGAAAAGGCACATGATCTTTTAGAAATAACAACTCAAAGTGTTATAAATTATATTGATGCAGCTTGTGATATTGGATTAACTCCTAGTCTAGCTGAACCAATTGCATCTTGTACTATGATAAGTGGAAAAAACTTCGAAGAATTTGCAAAGCCATACTTAAAAAAATGTATGGATAGGATTATTGAAAGGACTGGTGGAGGATCAACACTTCATATATGTGGAAAAACTAAAAAAGTATGGGGTCATATGGTTGATATAGGAATAGCAAACTTAAGTTTAGATAATATAGAAGATTTAGGTGAATTAAAAGAGGCATACGGAGATAAAGTATGTCTAATCGGAAATGTAGACCCTGTTGAAATAATTATGAGAGGGACTATAGAAGACATATATATGGAAGCAAAGGAATGTATAGTTAAAGGTCAAGATAGCAAGAAAGGGTTTGTATTAAGTACTGGTTGTGATGTTCCTATTGGAACAGATCCTGAAAAAATAGTAGCTTTAATGGATGCTGCAAGAATATTCGGATCTAGAAATATAAATATTAATGAATTATAAAAAGGAGATTATTATGTCAAACTTAAAAGAAGATTTATTAAAAAAGTTAGCAGATTGTGTTGTAGAAATGGAAGATGAAACTGTAAGAGATATAGCTAATGAATATATAGATAATGGATTTGAAGCTTATGAAGGAATAGCTAAAGGTCTAGCGTTCGGAATGGAAGATGCAGGGAGATTATACGAAGAAGAAGAGTATTTTATACCTGATCTTTTATTATGTTCAGATGCTATGTATGAAGGTATTGATATATTAAAACCGCACATAATAAAAGATTCAACTAAAGAAAGCTATAAAGCAGTTGTAGGAGTTGTAGAGGGAGATACACATGATATAGGGAAAAACTTATTTAAAATTATGTTAGAAACTTCTGGATTTGAAGTGTACGATTTAGGCAGAGATGTCCCTTGTATAGATTTTATAAACAAAGCAAAAGAGATAGATGCTGACTTAATAGGATTATCTACTCTTATGACAACTACTATGGAAAATATGGAACTAGTAATTAATCTATTAAATAAAGAAGACATTCGTGAAAAATTTGTTGTTATGGTAGGTGGTGGCCCTATATCACAAAGCTTCGCAAATGAAATCGGTGCAGATGGATACGCACATGAAGCATCAAAAGCTGCCAAACTAGCTAAAGAGCTAATAAACAAGAAAAAATACAAAGAGGTGGTATAATGACTCCAAAAGAAAGGTTATATAAAGTATTAAATGGGGAAGTTGTAGATAGAAAACCTTGTATTTGCCCTGGCGGGATGATGAACATGATAGTAGAAGATATAATGGATATTGAAGGTGTTTTTTGGCCAATGGCTCATAGTGATTCTAATATGATGGCTGATTTAACACAAGGTATGTATAAAAATAATGGATTTGAAAACTTTGGAGTACCATATTGTATGACGGTCGAAGCGGAATGCATGGGAGCAGAAGTATATATGGGGACAAAGACTACAGAGCCAAGAGTTGTAAAATATCCTATTGAATCGGTTTCTCAGTGGAATCAATTAAAAAAAATAGATGTGTCTAAAGGTAGAGCAAAAGTTGTTATTGATGCCATTAAGATATTAAAAGAAAAAAATAATGATGTTCCAATAGTAGCAAATTTAATAGGGCCTGTCAGTTTAGCATCTTCACTTATGGAGCCAACAACATACTATAAGGAATTAAGAAGAAATAAAGAAAAAGCTTCTGAATTTATGGAATTTGTAACTGAGAATCTTGTGATTTTTGGAAAAGCTCAATTAGAGGCCGGAGCAGATGTTTTAACTATATCTGATCCAAGCGGTACAGGAGAAATACTAGGTGCTAAAATTTTTAGTGAATTTGCAACACCATATCTAAATAAGATAATAGATCAATTAAAAGAATATGCTCCTGGAGGAACTATTATACATATATGCGGTAAATTAAAAACAATATATAATGAATTAAATAATTTACATAGTGATGCAGTTAGTTTTGATTCTATAACTAATGTTAAACAAGTTGTTGAGAATGTTCAAGGAAAGATTATTATGGGAAATGTTAGTACTTTTGCTATCGAAAATGGAACTAAAGAAAGTTTAAAGAATATTTCTAATGCATGTTTAAAGAGTGGCGTAGATATATTATCTCCCGCATGTGGAATAGGTGTAAAAAGTAAACTTGATAATATAAAAATTTTGGTAGAATGTGCAAAACAATATAACAGCTAATAAAAGAGGTATTATATGAACTACTTATATATAAATAATGACAAATACGAATTTAACATCGGAATAAACCTTTTAGATTTAATACAAAAAAATAAATTAGGACTGGAAAGTCCTTGTGGTGGAAATGGAACTTGTGGTAAATGTAAATTAAAAATAATTAATGGAAATGTAAATGATCTAACTGATGATGAATTAAAGTTTTTGACAGATGAAGAAATAAAAAATAATGTAAGACTAAGTTGCTTAGTTTATCCTAAAGGAGATTTAAGTGTAGAATTCATTAATAATGATAACAATGTACATAAGATATTAACAGAAGGATATATACCTAATTTTAACAAATCTCCGATGATTTCGAAAAAGGTACATAAAATAAATAAACCTACACTACAGCACAATTTATCATTAGAAGATAATTTGAAACAAGAGGGTATAATATTAAATGATGATTTTAATATTTTAAAATCTATTCCTAGTATTTTTGAGAAAGATTACTGTACAGTTGTATATTTAGGTGATGAAGTTATAGGTTTGGAAAGTGAAGATACTAGCGAAAAATTATATGGAATAGCTTTAGATATAGGAACAACTACTGTAGTTGCATCTCTTATAGATATAAACAAACAATGCGAGATCGACTGTGAAAGCGATATTAATCCTCAAAAGGAATATGGATTAGATGTTTTATCTAGAATACACTATTCCAAGTCTAATAAAGAAGGTTTAGAAAATTTAAATAGAAGTATTATAGATTGCATAAACAACTTAATTATTGAGTTATGCAAAAATAATAAGATAAATAAAGATGAGATATATGAAATAGCAATTGCTGCAAATACCACAATGATGCATACTTTGCTTAAAGTTAGCCCTAATTCGATAGGAAAGTCCCCCTACTCACCAGTATTTACTAGTGGGAAGAGTATAAAGGCTTTAGATTTAGGTATAGAAATTGCTATGTTTGGTCGAGTTTATTTATTACCAGGAGTATCAAGCTACATAGGCGCAGATATTGTTGCTGGAGTTTGTGTAAGCGATTTATCAGGAACTAATAAGAATATTTTATTTATAGATATAGGTACAAATGGAGAAATTGTCTTGTCAAAAAGGTCAAAGTTATCTTCTTGCTCTTGTGCAGCTGGACCAGCTTTAGAAGGTATGAATATAAGTTGCGGAATGAGGGCAGGAGATGGTGCAATTGAGAATATAAAAATTGGTAAAACAATAGAAACAAAAGTTATAGGAAATAAAGAGGGTAAAGGCTTATGTGGCAGCGGAATTATAGATGCAATAAGCGAGATGGCGAGATTAAAACTTATAGGTAAAACTGGTAGGATAGTTAAGAAATCGGAAGTAGAAACTGATGATAAATTAAAGCATTTAAGTGAACATATAGTAGATGAAAATAAGAAAAGAAGATTTATGTTAGATCCTCAAAACCCTAATATATCAATAACACAAGAAGATATAAGACAAGTGCAGTTGGCAAAAGGAGCTATATTATCAGGTTTTTATGCTCTGCTTAATACTATGAATATAGATATAAAAGAGTTAGATGAAGTTATAATTGCTGGACAATTTGGAAAGCATCTAAGTGTAGATAGTTTAGTAGGTGTTGGCATTATACCTAAAGAATTAAAAGAAAATGTCAGATATATAGGTAATTCATCTAAAACAGGTGCAATAATGACTCTTCTTTCTAAAGATATTCGAAAAGATATGGAGAGAATAGCAAGGGACATAAATTACTGTGAGTTATCAACTGAAGATGGATATGAAAGACTCTTTGCAAATTGTTTGAAATTTTAAAATTACTAATCATATATAAATTAATATACATATATAATAGTGTCGATTTAACGTCGACACTTTTTCTTTTACAATTTTAGCTTTTATGATATAATATTAGCACCAGGTAATAATACAAGGGGGTAAAAAATGAATATCAATGAGATAAAAGAATTAATAAAGCTGATAGATTCAACAGATTTAGACTATGTAAAGCTTGAAGATGGTTCTTTGAAATTAGAAGTATGCAGAAATAATAGTTCACATAGAAGTAATCATAGTAACCAAGTACAAAAAAATACATTAGTTTCAGATTTTCAAGAAGTAACTGTTGAAAAAGATGATATCAGAGACAATGAAGAAATTAATACAGTAAATGATGATAATTTATATATAATAACGGCACCACTTATGGGAACTTTCTATGGATCTCCAAATCCTGATTTAGAGAGTTTTGTTAATGTAGGGGACATAGTAGAAGAGGGACAAACTCTTTGCATTCTTGAAGCTATGAAACTTATGAATGAAATAAATAGCGAAGTTAATGGTGAAATAATTGAAATATTGGTTAAAAATGAAGAACTAGTAGAGTACAATCAACCTTTATTTAAGATTAAACCAATGTAAATAGGAGGTAGCTGATGTCAATTAATAAAATACTAGTTGCAAATAGAGGAGATATTGCAGTAAGAATATTAAGAACTTGTAAAGAACTTGGAATAGAAACTGTAGCGATTTACTCAGAAGCAGATAAAGATTGCCTACATAGATACTTAGCAGATGAGTCTATCTGTATAGGCCCTAATAATGTAAGCAAAAGCTACAATAATATTGAAAACATAATATATTTAGCAAATAAATTAAAATGTGATGCTATACATCCTGGTTTTGGATTTTTATCTGAGAATACTGAATTTGTAAGCAGATGTGAAGAAAACGGAATTATATTTATAGGTCCTACAAAAGAACAAATGGAACTTATGGGTGATAAATCAAGAGCCAGAGAAACTATGATGAAGTTAGGTGTACCAATAGTACCAGGTTCAAAAACTGTTCTTAAATCAAAAGAGGATGCCCTTAAAGTAGCTTCCGAAATTGGTTACCCAGTTATGATCAAAGCTTCAAATGGAGGCGGAGGAAAGGGAATGAGGATAGTATTTGAAGAGAATGAGTTACCTTCTTTATTTGATATCGCAAGTTCAGAAGCCTTATCATCATTTGGAAGCAGCGATTTATACATGGAAAAATTTATTGAAAACCCGAGACATATAGAGGTACAAGTATTTGGAGATAAGCATTCAAATGCTGTTCACTTTGGAGATAGAGACTGTTCTATGCAGAGAAGAAATCAAAAAGTTATAGAAGAGTCTCTTAGTCCATATATATCAGATGATGAAAGAGCAAAACTTTTCGAAACAGCTGTAGATATCATTAAAGGAATAGGCTATATAGGAGCAGGAACAATAGAATTTATATTTGATAAAGATAAAAACTTCTACTTTATCGAAATGAATACTAGAATACAAGTCGAACATCCTGTAACTGAAATGATTACTAATATAGACCTAATAAGACTTCAAATATTAGTAGCTTCTGGAAAAGAAATTCCATATAAACAAGAAGATATTGTTTTTAGAGGACATGCTATCGAATGTAGAATCAATGCTGAAAACGCAATGATGAACTTTGCTCCATCACCTGGTAAAATAGAGTCGCTTAACTTGCCAGGCGGTTTTGGAGTCAGATTTGATACATTTGTGTATCCAGGATACTCTATACCACCATTGTACGATTCAATGATAGGTAAACTTATCTGTTGGGCTGATACAAGAGAAGAGTGTATTGAAAGAATGTATAGAGCTCTAGATGAAATTATTATAGAAGGAATTTATACTAATATAGAATTCCAAAAAACACTCATAACTTGCGATGCATTTAGAAATGATACACACCACACTAAATTCATAGAAAATGATTTTATGATAGAGTGTACTTCAATGTAAGGGAGTAATAAAAAATGATAAAGAAATTCTTACCATCAAAGGGATCCAAGTATGTAACAATCTCTTTGGATAAAAATTTTAAAGAAAATAGTATAAATGAAAAATTTTGGTTGTACTGTAAGGGTTGCAATGAGCGAGTATTTAGAAAAGATATTGAGGAAAATTTATATGTATGTCCTAATTGTGGCAGACACTATAGTTTAAAAGCTAGAAATAGGGTGAAACTCCTTATAGATAGGGGAACATTTGTAGAGTTAAATGAAGATGTTGGATTTCAAGATCCTCTAAAATTTCCTAATTATAAATCAAAATTCGATACGTATAAAGAGAAAACAGGAGAATCAGAGGGAGTTATAACTGGTTACGGTAGATTAAACGGAATAAAAACTGTGCTTTGTGTAATGAATCCAGAATTTATGATGGGCAGCATGGGATCTGTTGTAGGTGATAAAATTACTTATGCGATAGAGTATGCTGTTGAAAATAATCTACCAGTGATAATATGCTCTGCTTCAGGTGGTGCTAGAATGCAAGAAGGAATGCTATCATTAATGCAGATGGCAAAAACCTCTCAAGCACTTGCTAAACTTGAAGAAAAGGCTCTACCATATATATCAATATTAACAGATCCAACAACCGGTGGTGTCACAGCAAGCTTTGCGATGCTTGGAGATATAATAATTTCTGAACCCAACACACTAATCGGATTTGCTGGTCCAAGAGTAATAGAGCAGACTATAAAACAAAAACTTCCTGAAGGATTCCAAACTTCTGAATTTTTACTAGAACATGGTTTTATCGACATGATTGTAGACAGAAGAAAAATGAAGGAAGTGTTATACGAAATTCTTAATATGCATAGATAACAATTGCATAAGGGAGGTATATTTTGACTGATAACATAAAAGAGAAAATGATTACGATTGAAAATGATATTAAACAATTGGAGACAATTTCTAAATCAAGTAGCATAGACTTAAGTGATAAAATAAATGCATTAAAAGACAAGCTTAATAAATTAAAATATGAGGCTTTTACATCTTTGACACCTCATGATAAAGTGGTTCTAAGTAGAGACAAAAATAGACCCACTACACAAGATTATGTAGACAATATCTGTTCAAATTTTATTGAATTTCATGGAGATCGATTATATAAGGATGATCCATCGATTGTTGGTGGAATAGGTAAAGTAGGAAATTATAATGTTACTATAATAGGACATCAAAAAGGACATGATACTAAAGAAAAAATAAGAAGAAACTTCGGCATGCCACATCCTGAAGGTTATAGAAAAGCACTTAGATTAATGAAACAAGCAGAAAAGTTTAATAGACCTATAATAACATTTGTCGATACATCCGGAGCATTCTGTGGATTAGAAGCAGAAGAGAGAGGGCAAGGTGAAGCTATAGCGAGAAACTTGCTTGAGATGAGTAAACTATCTGTACCAGTAATAACATTTGTAATTGGAGAAGGGGGTAGCGGAGGGGCATTAGGTATAGGCGTTGGAAATGATATCTGTATGCTTGAACATGCTGTCTATTCTGTAATATCTCCTGAAGGATTATCTAGTATATTGTTTAAAGATTCTTCAAGAGCAAAAGAAGCATGTGACGTTATGAAACTTACAAGTAAAGATTTATATGATTTAAATATAATTGATAAAATTATTAAAGAACCTCTTGGCGGTGCTCAAAAAGATGTCAAAGCTGTTTCAAAAGAAATCAAGAAGTATATATTAGATAGACTAGATTATTATAAAGAAATACCTAAAGAACAAATAGCATCTATTAGGTACAATAAATTTAGGAATATTGGTAAATGTATATAAATAATATAGGAGCTAACTCATTAAATATTTTGGGTGAGCTTCTTGTTTTTTATTTATAATATTTTCTCTATTAAATATTATACTTACACTTTATATTTAAACAATTAGAAAGAGATATTATTGAAAATAAAAAAATTTATTCAATAATATCATAATATGTCTATCGAAAATGAGAGTGTTCTTCAAGGAATTGGATTTTGAAAATCGAATATATATAATACGTAATAATTAATGAAATTTTCTGAAAAGGGGTTGTATTAAAGTGGAAATACTAAAAGTTTCAACAAAATCAAATCCTAATTCTCTTGCAGGGGCCTTGGCAAGTGTACTAAGAAAAGACGGAGGGGCGGAAGTACAATCAATAGGAGCAGGAGCTCTAAATCAAGCAATAAAAGCAATAGCAATTGCAAGAGGATTCCTAGCTCCAAGTGGTATAGATTTAGTATGTATACCAGCTTTTACAGAAATAGAAATCGAAGGGGTTAAGAAGACTGCAATAAAACTATCTATCGAACCTAGATAGAATTAATATTTTTTATTTTGATAATTATTTAGTTGTTTATTTATATTTGTGTAAAGATTTACTCTTTGCACTTTTTAATTTTTAATATAGTTTAATTACTTAATTAATGAGATAAGAATTTATTCACTTAACAAAAAGAATATATATTAAAGATGCATGTATTATTATATCTTTAAATAATTATGTTATAATTTAGATTATATTAAAATTAAAATATAAATTTAGACTAAATCGAAAGGAGCTTATATCTATGGCTCTTGTATATATGTTAAAATCAAGCATAGTAAATGTAGTATTTTTAATAATGACTTTTTTACTATTTGGATTTGTATTTAGTATAGTTGAAAAAAATAATAACAAGCTTATATATTCTTCATTTGGAAGAAGTGGGATTATAATCACTGGTGCAATTGGAACTATCGTTCATGAATTAAGTCATTTAATAATGTGTCTAATATTTAGGCACAAAATAAAGGATGTTAGGCTTTTTAGACCAATTGAAAGTGAATACAATGGTGTATTGGGCTATGTTAGCCATACATATAAGAAAAGCAGTATATATCAAAATTTAGGCAATTTTTTTATTGGAATAGCACCTTTAATAGGAGGGACTTTATCAATAATACTTATATTTAGACTTTTTCTTCCAGATAGTTTTGACGCTATTACCAATATAGTTAGTATAAAAACCTATATTATCAGTTTAGAAGATCTTGACTTTGTAGGATTTATAAATTCAATATTGAAGGATATTTATTTGTTCTTTACATATGTATTTCAAGGTAATAATATTATATCTTTGAGGTTTGTAATCTTTGTGTTCTTGATGTATTCGATATCTAGCCATATGTCTTTGAGTTATTCCGACTTTAAAAACAGTATCTCAGGCCTAGGAGTACTTATTGGGATAGTATTTATAGGTTCTATTTTTTCGTTTTTAATAGGAGCTGGAGAGAGCAGGGTAGTAGATATGATTGTTGAATATAATATAATAGTTATTTTGCTAATGATGCTTGGTTTATTCTTTTCTATGATAACTTTGTTTATATCCTTTATTTTAAGCGTAATAGTAGGTAGATGATATTCAAAATATAGTTTAAAATACTATATAGTAATTAAGATAAATGAAAAGGATACAAAATAGTTACTGATTAACATAATTTTTTATATGGATTTGAAATTAAGGTATAAAAAATCGGTGGATAAATATCATGGAGTTAAAATTATTACTACAAATAAGGATAGTTTAATGATGACTATTCTTATAAATTATAAGGAAGTTTAGTTAAGATCAATCATCAAATGACAATATAACTATATAGTTTATTGGGTACAATTTTATTTATTTAATATATTAGATATAATGTTTATTTTTTGAACTTAAAATTAAGTCTATGTAAATTTAAAATTTATTTAAATGTTATACTATAAAAAATAAAATAATTTAAATTTAAGACTAGTTATATATACCTCTCTTAAAATAGAGGTTTTATATAACTAGTCTTTAAATGTATATTTAGGGAATAGTTATATATATAAATAATCAAAAGAGTAATTTTATACTAAAATAAGTCAAATATACAATTTATTTATAACTAATAAAATCTTTTAGTTTTTAAATTCTTAATTCTTCTACTCATATTCTTATAGATTTAAATTATAATATAAGTACTTTTACTTGAAAAACTTAATTAAAATTATAGTTGCAAACAACTTATTTAATAAATCGTTAAACAATTTTTAGATTAACTATTTTTATGACTTTATATTTACTTTTACATCCTTTATAAGCTTTTGGATCTTAATATAGATATTTACGATTACATAACTTTCTTCTAATATTTAATTAATGAATTTTATACTCTAATATCCGACCTCTTAAATGCCACTCTAAGCGCTTTTATTTTTTTATGCAAGTATTTATACCTTTAAAATGTCATAAGTATTTCTATTAGTTCATGTTTTTTAAGAAATGTATTTTTAAAAAATAAATATATAGATATATTTATTTATTCAGATATTTACTTTTTGTTTTAATTTAGATAAAAATCCTCTAGATACAATAACAGTTTTTCCGCTTTTCATAAATGCTATCATGTTACCAGAAAAAGATGTTTCTAATTTGACAAGATGTTTTATATTTATAACACATGATTTAGAAACTTGAATAAAATTTTCATGATTATTTTTTTCTAAAAATTTATATAACCTGCCTTTTGTAATGTATTGTTTTGAATTAGAGGTTACGGTAATTTCTCCACACATTACTTCTATTAATTCGATGTCTTTTACTGGCAATATATATATTGAATCCCCTGATTTTACAGGAACTACATTTTCAGTTCCATTAAATTTTTCAATATAAGTCAATAACTCTTTAACCTCTGGACTTAAAGTGTTTGATGAAATGTCGACTTTTATACCAGTTACTTCATCGTCTAAATGATATGCTAATTTAATAGGAAACCCCCTTTAAAATTATTATATATTCTTACTTTTTTTAAAACTAAGAACAATAATATGTTAAATATTAGTAACAAATAGATGAATTTTTAACTTATATTTAACATATATCTATATTATCACAAATTGTGAAAATTAAAAATAATTTATTTTATAAAGTTTTAAATATATTAAATTAAAAGAAAAAGGAGAAATCCTAATAATTTATACTAAAGTTATTTTTATAAATTTTATTTACATAAATTTTTTTATTTTTATAAATCAATAATCTAGTTGATAATGATTATTGATTTAAATTTTGGATCTTTTAAAAGATTTTTAAAATAGTTTGGAGCTGATTTATAGCCAATTCCATATCTATTATGTTTTTTATCTACTCGTTTATACTGCATACAAGAATTTTTTAGAATATTATACTCTTTATCATTATTTACTACAAAGTTAATTTTATCTTTCTCAAGTATTTTTTCTGAATACCAAGGTTTTATAAAATACATTGCATGTTTAACTTGTTTTTTGTCCGCAAGCCCCTTTAATACCTGACCATTCATTCTATGCATTATGTGATCGTCATACCTGTAGTGATGAGCAATATGAGTGACATTACCTTTAAACTTATGTTCAAAATCTAAAATAGTCTTTTTCATTAGTTCATAATGGGTCCCCTCTTTACTAGCTTCGTTAGGAAGTATTATAATATTTTCAGTTTTTACACCTAAAGATTTTAATGCACTCTTAAACTCATTGTCTCGCAAATATTGTTTTTGTCTTCTGTTTAAACCAAGAAATGCTGGATTTAATTTTAAAATGTTAGCGCCAGATCCATCTGAAACCAAAACTATATAAACGTGATCTGCACCACATTTATCTATAGCATTGACAATGGCACTTCCCGCCCATAACACTTCATCGTCTTGGTGTTGAGGGTAAAATACAACACTCTCTTTTAAATGATTTATAGAAATTTTATTTGTATTATTAAACTTTTTAATACTATAATTAACACTTACTTTACTTTTTTCCTTTTTAGTATAGCTATATACATTTAAATGAAACATAAAAGGGATTAATAATAGTGCAATTATAAAAATGTTTGTATTTAGTTTCACTTTCATAGTATCATCTCACCTCTATATATCTTTAAATTATTAATAATATTTCTATTATATCTCCACATTTACACATATTTCTATTTATTTAATAAAAATTAAGTATTCTTAAGAATTCATACTAGATTTGAATCATAATCATTTTTAATATATAATTTATCTTATTAATGTAATAGTATATTTAATGTTTCATCGTTTTAGGAGGTTATAAATATGTCTGAAACTAAAGCAGTTAGAATAAATAATAAATCGGATAAACCCGACAATATTGTGATTAGAGATAATAAACTTATAGATAGATGTATAAGTGTTCAAAATAAGTTGCCTAACTTTATGAAAGATTACTTTATTTATTTAAAAGGTTCAGTGGCTGTCACTACTAGACTAGCCTATTTAGAAGATATACATTTCTTTTGTGAATATTTAGTAGAAACAAACGACCTTACAGATGCCACTGATGTAGCTGATATAACTCTAGAAGATTTTAACGATATTAAGGCTAGGGATCTTAATTTGTTTTTAGGAGATTATTGTGGAAGGTATTATAAAGAAAACGGAAAAAATACTATCTTATATGAAAACAATAATAGGGCTCTAGCTAGAAAGAAATCATCTATATCTACTTTATTTAAATTTTTGTATAGAAATGAACAAATAGACAGTAATATTACAGATGGATTAAATCCAATAAAGCTTCCTAAGCCCCAGCCAGATGCTATAAAACGTCTAGAGATAGATGAAGTAGCAAAAATGTTAGATGCTGTTGATACTGGACAAGGCCTTACAGATAAAGAAAAGGTTTATTGGGAAAAAACAAGATTAAGAGACAAAGCAATACTAGCTTTATTCGTTACATATGGCCTAAGACTTAATGAGTTAAGGGAATTAAATATTTCATCCTTTAATTTTTCTAGAGGTGAATTTATGATTTATAGGAAAAGAGGGAAAGAGGTCTTAATGCCTATAAACAATACATGTGAAACTGTTGTAAAAGAATATATAGAAAATGAGAGACCAAACAGTGAGTTACTATCAGAAGAATATAGAGATGCTCTGTTTTTATCTCTACAAAATAAGAGAATTACTGCGAAAGCAATAAGATCTTTAGTAAAGAAATATACTTCTATTTCGATGGATACTTCAAGGGACAAAGGCTATAGTCCACATAAATTGAGAGCTACAGCGGCTACTTCCCTTATTCAAAATGGTTTTTCTATTTACGATGTTCAAAACTTACTAGATCATGATAACGTAACAACAACTCAACTTTATGCAGCTCACAAAAAGAATGTAAAGCGTGACATTGTAAATAACTTTGAATGGATTGATGACGAAAAATAAACAAATTACGGAACAAATGTTTGAGTTGAAGATATTATTATGCTACAATGTATAATATAGATAAATTTTAAAAAATAACCCAGAAATGAGTGAGATAATTATGTATTTAGATTTAACAGAAAAACAAGCTTTAATTTTAGAATTTATAAAATCAGAGCTTGTTGCTAAGGGATACCCGCCTGCAGTTAGAGAAATATGTAATGCAGTTGGACTTAGATCTACTTCTACAGTACATTCGCATTTAAACAAACTTGAAAAGCTTGGATATATAAGAAAAGATCCTACCAAACCTAGAGCAATAGAAGTATTGGACAGAAACAAGGACGGCGATGTTACTGGTTTTAACCAAGAGATAATCAATTTACCATTAGTTGGAGAAATTACTGCTGGTGAACCAATACTTGCTCATCAAAATATCCAAGAGTACATACCACTTCCTACTAACCTAATAAAGGGAAAAGATAACTTTGTCCTTAAAGTAAAGGGCGAAAGTATGATAAATGCAGGTATTTTAGACGGAGACTATGTAATTGTAGATAAAAATAGCTCTGCAGAAAATTCACAGATTGTTGTAGCACTTGTAAACGGAGAATCTGCTACAGTAAAGAGATTTTTCAAAGAGGAAAATTTCATTAGACTTCAACCTGAAAATGAATTTATGGAGGCAATCATATTAAATGACTTTGAAGTTGAAATAATAGGTATTGTAACTGGAGTATTCAGAGTACTTAAATAATTAATTAACTTAAATACAAAGTTTTATATAAAAAAGATATCTTGGTTTATTAAGATATCTTTTTTATATTACTATTAATTTTTATGTCTATTGTTATTATACTATAATCATTTTTCTTTATTCTTTACTATCAAAGCATTTTCTACTACACATCAAACTTTTAACGTATTCACCGATCTTTTTGTGCTCAGGATGATTTTGGTAGTTGATAAGATCTTCTTCACTTTCAAATAAGCTATCAAGCATAATATCTACATTGCTAGAACTCAAAGGATTTATACTAACTTTAATTTCTATTACACCATTCACAATTTTGCCAAGATTTTCAAGATCCACTTTTATCTTTTTAGAACTAATAAATTTTTCTTCTGTTGAAGCTTTTTCGTCGAAATTCCAAAATACAACATGTCTAACCATAGTACCACCTCTTGCGTTAATATTAACACTTAACATCTAATTGGCTTTGCTTCTACCGTCAACATAACTCCCCTCTATCTTGCAATCCGAAATAAGTCCATCTCCTGTAGATTCAAAAATTATATCACCACATTCATCACTTCTATGTATTTTTATATTCTTTTTTTCAAGTCTCTTCATTGTCTCCTTATGTGGATGGCCATATGAATTATCTTTAGCTGCAAGTATAACAGCATACTCTGGATTTACTATATCTAAAAATGCTTGTGTAGAGCTACTTCTAGAACCATGATGTGCTACTTTTAACAAATCAACGTTATTTAACTTACCTAAAATCTCTTTTTCTGTTTCTTTTTCTATATCGCCTGTAAATAGAACTTTATCATTTCCGTTTGTGTAAACTAAAACTAGTGATTGGTCGTTAGTTGTATTTCCACCATTAGTGTTTAAGACTTCAAAGTAGGAATTATTTAAGTAGAATTTGTTGTTTTCAAGTGGAACTCCTGGTGACAAACCTTTATCTGCCATAGCATTAATAAAATCTCTGTAGCTTTTAGTATTTGCTGATCCATTAGAAACAAGAGCATTCTCTACTTCGAAATTTTTAACCACAGCATCTAAACCGCCCAAATGATCAGCGTGGGCATGTGTCGATATTAAGTATTTAATAGATTTTACACCACATTTATTAAGATAGTCAACCATTAGTTTTTCATCATCGTTATCTCCGCCATCGATCAATGTGAAAACACCATTATCTTGTATAAGAATGGCATCACTATTTCCGGTATCTATAAAGTGAATTTTTACTTTATTATCACTAGTATTAATAGCCTCAGTACTCTGATCAGTTGTAGTATCATTTACTACTTCTTTTATAATATCTAATTGATCACATGCTGTTAAAAAAACCGATACTGAAAATACTAAAAGTATCAGCAAAGATTTAATTTTAATAGTATTTTTCTTAATATTATTTTTGTCAATATACTTCATTTTATGTCCTCCATAATAATAACAATTACAACTATTATACCATTTTATCGTTTTTTAGTGAAATTTGCTATTATTAGAAGAATTTATTTAAATTGTCTTATTAAAATAAGATAAATAATTATTCTATATTTATTTCATATTTTAACTCTACTCTTCTAGAAGCATCTCTGTTTACTGTTCCATTATTGAATTTTATTAAATCAGCCTTTGATCTTCCAACAGCTATTATATCTTTTGTAAATTCATTTTTATATTTATAATTTCCTATTTCGTCACTTACCATAAATTTTGTTACACTATAAGCTCTCCTTTGTGATAAATCTAAATTGTACAAATAGCTCCCAATATCATCTGTATGACCCTCAACTACTATTTTTGATATATTGTTGCCATAGTCTTTATATACTGTTCCTACATACTTAGGAACGAATTTTTTCAGCATTTCTTTTGCTTCTGGCTTAAGCTCATCACTATCGATATCAAACATCGTACTCTCGCCAAATGTTACTTGACCACTATCTTTATCTACTTTAACTGGAATGTTATCATTATTCAATGTTTCTTCTACTGAAGCATTTATATTCTGCGCCAAATCTTGTTTAACAGATCCAGATATGCTTTGAGTGCTAAATAGAGTTAGAATGACAACCATAAGAACAGTTGAAAGTAGATCTGTAAAAGTAGGCCAAAAACTACTCTTTTCAAATTCTCTGTTAACAGTTCTTCTGTATTTATTTATCATTTATCTCATCCTCACCTATTATATCTTTTACATCGATATTTTTTAGCTTATTTGATTTATCTATTATTTCTGTAGCTGATTCAATATTTAAAGCATCATTAAAATCTGCTAGTTTTAGGCTGTATTTATCTTTTAAACTTTCCTCATTTATATCAATTTTATCAACTAATCTGTCTACAAAGTCTTTATAATCAATCAGATTATATTCTTCCATAACAGCAGTATCAAAAGTCATATTAAGTTTATCTTGTATATCCAAAGATTTATCAAATACTTTATCAAGTTTGTCTTGTATATCTTCTGAGAAATCTGCGATTACATCTGCTAAAGAGTTGACTGTATAATCCAGTGTAACTTTTTCTTCTAGTAAATTTCTTTGCGTTTCATTCATCTGATTCTCATGTTTAATAAGTTTAGACAACATATCTTGGGCACTTTTTTCATATATTGCAAATCCAGCGTTGATATTTTTTATGTAATCTTTAATTTTATACTGACTCTCAGTAGCATTTGTAATATTCTTTGATGATTCCTTTAGGTCGAATAGCATTTCTCTACTAATGTCGTCTTGTCTATCATATTTATCAAATAACTTATTAAATTTTACATTCAGTATACTGAACTGTTTATCTAGCTTTCTAATACTCTGATCAAATGTTTTAATTGAGCTTTCAGAACCTTCAAGTAGTGTTTTTAGGTTTTTGATTCCGTTAATAAACTCTTCATTGAACTCGGTTAGATCTTGTGATATTTTATCGAATTTCTCGATTGACTCAATAGACTTACTTATATGTTTTATTGTATTTTTTACTTCCTCGATTTTACTGTCCGTATACTCTGATTTTTTATGAGTTACTTGCGAAGTAAGTATGTTTTCTGTTTTCAACATTAATCTAACTAATAAATGTTCGCAATCTTTAGTCCTAATAATTGATGTTATGACTATAGAAAAAACAATACCAAAAATACTTGTTAAAAAGGCTGTTTGCATACTACTAATAGTAGCTGGCAATGAATTTACAATATCATTTGTATTTACAGATAACAGCATTGTAGAAAGCCCTACAAATGTCCCTAGTACTCCGAATAATATACATATTGAAGATGCGTTTTTGATACTGTTAATCTTATCTAAAAGCAATCTGTTATTGTAATTAAGCCCAGATATAACCTCTTCTATAAAGGAAGTTATATTTACATCCGAATACTTGTGGTTCTTACTGTATTCTTCAAATTTTATCTTTACCTCGTTGTAGAATGCGCTAGTCTCATAGTTAGTATTTACTTCGTTAAGCTTTATTTCAATATATGAATACAGCCTACTGTTGTCCAATATTTTGGTAACAGCAAATATCGTTATGAATATTAAAAATGCTATAGTTATAGGATTAGTAAGTATCGAGCCTACGAAGTTGACAATAATATTACTCATATTTATCCCCACCTTATAAATTATTTATATATAATCTATACGTAGCTAGTTTCTAAAAAATGATAGATAAATGAAAATTTATGGATTTTTATAAAATATTGTCTATTAATCGAATAAAGATATTTGTGTAGTCTTATATTTATTTTTATAGTCTTCAATTATATCTTCCATGTTGTATATTATATTTTTTTTATCGCACTCTTCTTTGAATATATGCAATAAATTTTTATATTTAGGAGATAGGCAATTATATTTATATCCATAGGTTTGCATATATTTATATTTCAGATTTGGAAAACTTTCGTCTAGTTTATCGTAGTACCATTCTCTTTGATTGTCTCTAAGTGTAACTCCTGGGTGAAAATTGATAAACTTTGCCCCGCTATCGTGTGCCAAATCAATAATCCCTCTTATATTCTCTTCATTATCTTCAATAAATGGAAGAATTGGCCCCATTAATATACCTGCATATATTCCTGATTCAGATAACCTTCTAATGCTATCGAATCTTTCAGAAGAGCTTGATACATTTGGCTCAACAATTTTACTAAGTTTATCATTACAAGTTGTAATAGTTATTTTAGTAATTATAGGAGAATGTACTTTTATAGATTTTAGTATATCTATATCTCTAGTTATAAGGTTACTTTTTGTATCTATAGCTATTCCATATCCATATTTATCTACAAGTTTTAAAGCCTCTCTCGTCAATTCGTATTTTTTTTCGTACGGATTATACGGATCAGACATAGCGCCTGTTCCTACTACCCCCTTTTTTATTTTACCTTTTAACTCTCTATTAATTATCTCTGCTGAGTCTATTTTTGCTCTTACAGTATCGAAATTTTCAATTTGATAGCACCTACTTCTACTATCACAGTATATGCAGCCATGGCAACATCCTTTATATATGTTCATGTTATAGTCAATTCCGAACCAACCTGAATTTTTAACTTTATTAACAATAGTTTTAGCTATTATAAAATCCATCCCATCTATACTCTCCTTATTAAATTTATATATTTATTATATTATAAAAAATAAATTTGATAATAAACTATTTTGTAATTGTTTTTTTTACTTAATTAATATAATAGTATAAATGAAGTTTATGGAGGGAATTATGAGTTGTAATATTGATGCAAAGTACATTGAGTTTAAAATTACAAAAGAATTTATACAAAGTGCAAACTCCTTATTTAAATTTATGACGAAATTAGATTATTTAAAACAAATCATAAAAGACAAGGCCTTTATACCTAGATATTATGAAGAGTTAATACCTTATTTAAATTTAGATAATTTTGAAAAAATTGCCTTTCCTATGACATGTTTTTGTGATATAAATATTCAAAAAATACATTATCACTGTGATTTCTATGGTTTTATGGGTTTGGGAATGGATAAAAATTGGGGAATTAAAAATGGTATACAGCCTATTCATTACATAAATGAAAATTCAAGACTTGTTAAAGAACTTGAAAAATTATTTGTAGTTGATGATGATGTTGAAAATGAATGCATATTAGAACCATATAAAGATTATCTATTAGAACATGTTTTATTTATAAAACCAATTGAAGGAAAAATGTTAGTAGAAGGAGAATACAAGGATAAAAACTTTCATGATGAGAGAGAATGGAGGTATGTTCCAAATATTGAAACTGAATGTGATCTGCCTGAAGTTTTGTCTTATAAATCTTTTATGAATGTTAATGCATATAAGAGGTATTCTGATGCTATTTATGAATATCAAGATCTATGGCTTAAATTTACATATGATGATATAAAGTATATTTTTGTGAAAGATAATAATGATCGAAATGAGCTTATAATTTTTATAATAGATCTTGATATAAATGATATGGAAAAATATATTTTAATTTCAAAAATAATAACATTGGATATTATAAGGAGGGACATATAAATTATGTGCGCTAGATTTAATAATGCTTTCAAGAAAGATAATGCTATTATTGCCAAAACAATAATTGATCAACTTGATAATGAATTGTTACCAAATGAATTCGAATATATTAGTTATGAAGATGCATTTGTATTATCTTTGGAAAGTATAAAAAACTTTATTAACGAAAATTCTTTTGAACTTCCCAAAAATTTAGTTGGAAAAAGTATTAATCAGATTTTAGCATACTCTTATAATTCACAAGAGAAATTAAAAATCAAAGAAAAAGTAGAAGTCAATATTCGACCTTTCGAAACTAAAAATATATTAAGGCATACTTTAAACGATGAAGAACCTGAGATTAAATTTACTATATCACCCCCTAAATTTAAAGAATTTGATGTTGAAATTGAAGGTAATGGAGTTCATAAGACAGTTACCATTAAAAGACAGCCTTCAAAAGACTTAAATATAATTATATTTAAAAGGATTAACTATCAAGATTTAGAGATTGCATTTAAAATAAATCGAGAAAACTCAAAATCCAGCTTTAAGGTAAAAGTTAATTTTGAACAATGCAAATCTGTAAATAACGCTTTAAATAATTTAAAATTATTAAGAGCCTTTGCAGATAAAACTTTAAACGTAAATGGTAAACCTATTGATGAAGTTCTGGATGATTTTCAGTTCCCTATAGACATTGATTCATTAGATTATGTAATTAATTTTTATGAAAAATTAAATAAAGTATCTAAATTAATAAATACAAAAATTAAACCTAAGGAAGAAGTATTACCAGATGATATCTATAATACCGAAATCCTATATAAATGTTTAATTGAAAAAAAACCGTTTAAAGAATATATAGAAATAAATAAACTAAGTATGACGGTAAGTAAGGAATTGGACATTGACGAAATTTTTAATAATGATAAATTTATTTTTAAAACTTTTGAAGATACCGAAGTTGAAATTCTTAAGACTAAAATACCTTTATATAGTATACTAACAATGTATAACTTAATAATAACTAGTGAAACTCATGTAAAAACAAATGAGGGTATTAAATATAAACTTGAATGTTTAAATTCAGGTAAAAAAAAGATATATAAGTCTTGCATGTATTTTGTTGATGAAAAATCTAGAAGTGAGTACATAAATAATCATGAGGATATAAATAAAATTTTTGAAAAAGCTGGGGAATTTATTATTTAGAAAGTACATGTTCGTTTAGTATTATTTTATAAATAAAAAAATAAATGATATAGATAGATATAGAATGATATGTGTTCATTCTATATCTATTTTGCTTTACTTTTATTATTTATTATCACATAAATAACTTAAATACAAAGTATGAAAATTATTAACATTTGGTTTTAAAAATCATTTACATTGATATTTATACAAAAGCTCTATATAATAAGATATGTAATTTAGAAATGAGAATTTATTTAGGAGGTTGTATGTCATTATTCTTACTAGAAAATATAAGCTATAAAAATATAAAATATCCCCATATTAAAATTGAATCGAAAGAAGTAACATTTATTTGTGGTGAAAGCGGTACAGGAAAAAGTACGATGCTAAGGCTATTAAATGGTGTAATAAGTCCCGATAGTGGGATGATTAGATACTTAAATAAACCTTTAGAATATTCTAATTCCATAGAATTTAGAAAAGAAGTAATACTTGTTGGACAGACAGTATTTTTATTTGATTCAACTATAAAGCAAAACTTTTATACATACTATGAATATAGATCTCTACCAAAACCTGCAGACAGTGATATAATAAAATATCTAACAGTTTGCTGTATTGATATAGATTTAGAAACCTTATGTACCACAATGTCTGGAGGAGAAAGACAAAGAGTTTATATAGCAATTTGCTTATCACTTCTTCCAAAAACGATAATGCTTGATGAACCTACAAGTGCATTAGATGAGCATAATTCAAATCAAATAATGAGTAATATTATCGAATTTTGTAAAGTAAATGATCTTTCCTTGATTGTAATTTCTCACAATAAAGCCTTAGCAAATAAATATGCAGATCGTTTAATAAATTTATCTAGGGAGGAAATATAATGAACTCAATTGTAGAACTTAATATACTGCAATTTTCTCTTATATATTTTTTGTTATTAATAATACTTTTTATAATGAAAAGGTGTAACATAGATAAAAGCAGACTACTAATTGTTGCAAGTATGAGAATGAGTATCCAATTGGCTTTGTCCGGATTTATACTTACATATATTTTTAAGAATCCTCATCCAGTATTTACAATATTGTACATAGCCTCTATGACTGTATTTTCAATATATACAGTATTATCTAGAAACCATGATATTAACAAGAAATTTAAAATAGTTGTGGGCTTATCTCTTTCTATTATTGGTTTATCAGTCATATTTTTCTTTATCACCGTTATTATAGGCGTAAATATTTTCAATCAACAGTACATAATACCAATAAGTGGAATGATCTTTGGTAATGCAATGACCGGTGTAAGTCTAGGACTTAAAACGTTTAATGAGAATATAAAAATCCAGAAAAATAAAATCGATACACTGATAAACATAGGGGTTACTCCTGATAGAATACTCTCCCCTTTTGCAAATCAAGCACTTGAAACAGCTATTTTACCTACTTTAAATTCAATGATAGGAATGGGAATAATCTCTTTACCTGGGATGATGACAGGTCAAATTTTATCAGGAACATTACCAACTACAGCTATAATGTATCAAATAGCAATAATAATTGCTCAATGTTCGGTTACTTGTTTTGTAGTATTTTGTTCTTTATATTTTGGTAGCAAAACTCTCTACAATAATTAAATCAAATGAACTTTTAAATTAAAAGGGTATACAAACTATTAAAAAGTTTGTATACCCTTTTATTCTTATTAAATTATAGAATTAATATTATTTCATTATATTGAAATGTTAATTCATTAAAAAATCTAAGATATTCCATCCTGTAGATGTGTCGGACTTATAAAGTTCAGTGTAACCACATTTTTTACAACTTATAGTAATAAATTTCTTATTTTGCACATTAAATACTTTTGAAAAATTTCCACCTGTTGCTTGAAATTGATCGTGATCATATGAATGTGATCCACATTTTGGGCACTCATACTTCTTTTTTTCCATATGCTCTCCTCCTCTACTAAACCAGTTTATTTTATTATATACTATTATATGTTTATTTAATAGATATGTAGGTTTTGTTATTCATCATGTCAATGATTGTATAACACTGTATATTATAGTATAAATATCTGTAATTTTCCTATTATTTTCATATATTCATAAAAATAGGTACGAATTTACCCTAATTTTAATACCATACTAGTATACGAGCTAAATGCTACAGGAGGTGTCACAATGGATAACAACATAGTAGAAGTACGAAATTTATGCAAGAGCTTCTACAATAAAGAAGGCGAACTAAAAGTTCTTGATGATATTAACTTTAGTCTTAAAGAAGGTGATGTCTTGACACTAGTTGGACCATCTGGAAGTGGGAAGTCTACTTTATTAAACATATTGACCAAACTATTAAAACCAACAAGTGGTGATATAAATATAAATGGGAATATCGGATATATGTTTCAAAGAGATAATTTACTTGAGTGGCGTAATATAATGGACAATATAACTATCGGTCTAGAAATTCAAGGTAAGAAAAATGATAAAGAATCTCTTGAAAGAATTGAAAAACTTCTTAAAACATACGATTTATGGGATTTTAGAAATATGTATCCCAAACAACTATCTGGAGGTATGAAACAAAGGGTTGCTTTAATTAGGACTTTGTCAGTAGATCCAGATATATTGCTTTTAGATGAACCATTTTCTGCTCTTGATTATCAGACTAGACTAATAGTTTGTGATGATGTATATAAGATTATTAAAAATGAAAATAAATCAACTATTTTAGTTACACACGACATAGGAGAAGCTATCAGTATATCAGATAAGGTAGCTGTTTTATCTAGAAGACCAGCTACTATAAAAAATATCTATGATATAGATATAAAAGTAGAAGGTGAAAAAGTTCCAATCAAAACACGTAAAGTTCCAGAATTCCAGACATATTTTGATTTATTATGGAAGGAGCTTGACACTTATGAGATTTAGTAAAGAATCTGATGGATATATAAGTTATTTAAAAAAAGAAAAACTGGAAAAGAAAAAGATACTGTTTTATCAAATATTAATTTTAGTCGTTTTTACATTGTTATGGGAATTCTTAGCGAATATGAAAATAATAGATACTTTTCTATTTAGTAAACCAAGCGATATTTATAACTTATTTTTACAATACGCTACTAATGGTCAGTTGTTCAAACATATCGGAGTGTCTGTATACGAAACTATAGTTGGATTAGCAATAGGTACTTTTTTTGGTATAATTATAGCCATTATGCTATGGTGGTCTAAAAAATTATCTAAGATACTAGATCCTTTTTTAGTTGTATTAAATGCTCTACCTAAAACGGCATTAGCGCCGATAATTATAGTGTGGGTAGGTGCAGGTGTCGAAGGAATTATTGTAACAGCAGTTGCAATATCTATAGTTGTAACAATTCTTTCAGCTTACAACTACTTTATAAATGTAGAAGAGGAAAAAGTTAAGATGCTAAGAAGTTTCGGTGCAACTAAAATGCAAATTCTATTTAAATTAATTTTGCCAGCTAACACAGCAAATCTAATTAATTTAACTAAGATAAATATTGGTATGGCATGGGTCGGAGTTATTGTCGGTGAATTCTTAGTTTCTAGATACGGTATTGGATATTTGATTGTATACGGAAGTCAGGTATTTAAACTTGATCTTGTTATGATGGGCGTTATTGTATTAGCCATATGTGCATGGGCGATGTATGCTGCAGTTAGTATTATTGAAAAATTATATCTT
The DNA here is from genome assembly GCF_018917235.1 of Metaclostridioides mangenotii. Lineage (GTDB taxonomy): Bacteria > Bacillota > Clostridia > Peptostreptococcales > Peptostreptococcaceae > Metaclostridioides. The sequence continues at coordinate 15,285 of NZ_JAHLOF010000001.1, read as the reverse complement.
AATAGAAGATAATATAAAAAGGTGCATTAGATTATGCACCTTTTTATATTATATATTACTATTATTTAAATAATCTATTATAAATCCAGAAAATACATTTACTGCCTTTCTCAATAATTTTTCGTCTAAATCAAATTTATTACTGTGCAATTTTTCACTTAAACCACTATCCTTCGAAGATGATCCAATATATACATAAAGTCCTGGTATTTTATCTGTATAGGCTGAAAAATCATCTGATGTCATCGCTGGATAATCGATTATTTTAATATGTTCTGAGTCTGTTTCAATAAATTTATTTGCAGAATTATACATAATATTGACCAAATTTATATCATTTACAACAGGAGAACAAATACTGCTTCTATCAAATTTATAGCTAGCTTTATAAGATTTAGTGAAATTATGTGCAATATCCTCAATTTTATCTAGAATATCGACAACTAAATCTCTATTTACAGCTCTTACAGTTCCTTCTATTTTACATATATCTGGAATTATATTTCTTGAAAACCCCGAATGAAACGAGCAAATTGATATAATCGCAGGCTCTTTTGGATTATTTATTTTATATTGTAGTTTTTGAATAGATGAATAAATCTCAGAACCTATTGCAATTGGATCAATACAGTTAAAAGGTTCTGCCCCATGACCTCCCTTACCAATTACTGTAAGTTTAAAAGATGATCCTGATGACATAGCTACATTTCTTGCTATACCTATATTTCCAACCTCAATTTCAGGCCAAACATGACCTCCAACTACAATATCTGCATTAGGATTTTCTAGTACTCCTAAATCAATAAGTTTCTTAGCCCCACCTGTTTCCTCGGCTGGTTGAAAAACGAACTTTACTTGACCATTTACCAAATGCTTAAGTCTAAACAAAACTTCTGCTATACCTAACCCCCACGCTATGTGAGCATCATGACCACAAGCATGCATATTCTCATTTAAAGAACTAAATTCACAATTTGTTTCTTCTTTAATAGGTAATGCATCTATATCTGACCTAAACATTACGGTTTTATGTATTTCATTGGTTTTAGACTCACCGTGTAAAATTGCTAATACTCCCGTATTATCAATTACTTCTATATCTGTATATCCTATTTTTTTAAGTTTATCAACAATTACCTTGCTAGTATTGAATTCTTTATTACCAAGTTCTGGAAATTTATGAATTATTCTTCTGATATTGATAATATCTGTTTCAATCTCTGAACTAATACTTTTAATTTGCTTAATCAAAGATTCATCAAAATCATTATTTTTTATCAACTTTATCAACACTCCTTTACTGATACATTATTTAAAATTTAATTTCAATAGGTTTTATTTTTATATTTAATTTATTAGATAAAGTATAGCACAATTTTGGATATACTAAATATAATAAAAAATAGATGTTCATTTCTGAACATCTAAAGTGTAACATGCAATTCAATAGCAATGTGTAAGTTAACAGTATCAAGATATCTATTAAAAATCTAAATTAAATTTAGCATGCTATTATTTCTTTGATCATAAATTCATTTCCACATAGTAGCTCCCATTCAGCACTTCGACAATTCGGACATTCACGCTTATTTTCAAGTAGATTAAAGACCTTGTTACATTTTTTACATATACCATTACCCGGTAGTATTTCTATTTTTAATTTAGTATCTTCTAAAATTGTATTAAATACTGCAGCTGGATAGCACAATTCTATATATTTTGGTATCATTGATGAAAGTTCTCCAATTTGTAAAACTAACGTATCGACCTTTGATAATTCATGATCTTTAGCAATTTTTTCTACAGTTTTTACAACCTCTATTACAACACCAAGTTCATGCAAATAACATCTCCTCCTTATTTATTCTTAACTTTTTTGAACTAATCTTGTGATGTAAGGAGATTTTTAACTTTCTTAACTGCTATTTTGCCTTTACGTTTAACCATGTGTTTTAATACTATTGGCTTAAGGTCTTCGTATGCAGCACCCTCTCCATCATATTTCCTTACAAGTGTGATAGCATCAAATTTGCATTTTGTTGCACAAACACCACAACCAACACATAAAAACTCATCAACTTCTGTAGCACCACAGCTTAAGCATCGTTCGGTTTCTTTCTTAACTTGTTCCTCTGAAAAAGTCTCTCTTAAATCCTCAAAAGTATCTTTTGATTTATTAGGGTCGACATGGCTAATTTCTTGTCTAGGAAGACGATCATAACTATCAAGATCAAGTTCTGTTTTATCTAAAGAATGGTATTCTCTTTTACTTCTCCCTATAGTTAAGCTTTGCCCTGGCTGTACGTATCTATGAATTGAAATTGCACCTTGCTTTCCTGCAGCTATTGCATCTATCGCAAATTTAGGACCCGTAAATACATCACCACCAGCAAATATATCTGGTTCTCCAGTTTGATACGTAAGTGGATCAGCTTTTATAGTATTATTTGGATTTAACACTACATTACTGTTCTTAATTAAATTCCCCCATTCAATTACTTGACCAACCGATACCAATACATTATCCGCTTTAATAAACATTACATCATTTTCATCATACTCAGGATTAAATTTTCCATTTTTATCAAATACAGATATACATTTTTTAAATTCTACACCTATAACTTTGTTATCTTCACTTACTATACGCTTAGGACCCCACGAATTATTTATTTTTATACCTTCTAATATTGCTTCTTCCACTTCTTCATCAAGTGCTGGCATTTCTTTACGACTTTCAAGACAAAACATATTAATTTCTGAAGTACCAACCCTTGTGGCATTTCGTGCAACATCTATTGCAACATTTCCACCACCAATTACAACTATATCTTTACCTAGTTCTATATTTTCTTTTAGATTTACATTTTTAACAAAATCCACACCTGACATTACGCCATTTGTTTCTTCACCTTCTATACCTAATCCTCTACCAGCAGCAGCGCCAATTGCAATATAGAAAGCTTCAAACCCTTGGTTTCGTAAATCATTTATGCTTATATCCTTACCAACTTCAACACCTGTTTTAAATTCAACTCCTATTTCCTTCAAAATATCAATTTCAGCTTTGACTACTTCTTTATCTAATCTAAATGAAGGTATACCTAAAGTTAGCATGCCACCAAGAGCATTTTGTTTTTCAAAAACAGTTACTTTATATCCGTCTACAGCTAGATAATAAGCACAAGATAGTCCACCCGGCCCTGCACCAATAACTGCAATTTTGTTTTTATATTGGTTTTTTGTTTTTGGAATATATCTATATTTTAAGTTTAAATCTTGATCAGCAATGAATTTTTTTATTTCGTCTATAGCAATTGGATCATCTATATCTCCTCTAGTACAAGCGGATTCGCATTTTCTTGGGCAAATGCGTCCACATACAGCTGGAAAAGGGTTCTCATATTTTATAAGCTCAAGAGCTTCTCTATATCTTCCCTGAGATGCTAATTTTATATATCCTTGAATTCCTATATGAGCTGGACATTCTGTTTTACAAGGACTTGTTCCGCTATCAACTACATCTTGTCTATTATAACGATATTCAGGATTCCATTTATCTGGTCCCCACTCAGTATTGTGTGGTAGGTCTCTTTTGTTTTCAGATGCAGGTGTTTTTGAACATAACTTCTGTCCTAACTTTAATGCATTAACTTGACAATTTTCAACACATTCACCGCATGCAACGCATTTTTCTTTATCTATGTGTGAAACATAGTTTGAACGTACCATATCGGGATTCAAAAACATTTCAGCTGTCCTTAAGGATAAGCAAGAGCATCCACAACAGTTACATATTGCGTGAGTTTTTCCAGAACCATCTAGATTCGGTATCTGATGAACAAGACCATTCTCTTCTGCTCTTTTTATAATTTCAAATGCTTCTTCACGAGTTATCTTCCTACCCCTTCCTGTACGTATATAATATTCTGCTGCATGGCCCATTTGAATACACATGTCCTCTTTCAAATGGCCACATCCTTCTCCCATTACTTCTCTAGCAGTACGGCAAGAACAATCAGATACTGTAAAAATATCATTATCGTTTAGATATTTAGATACTTCCTCATATGAGGCTCTTCTTGTTTCACCTTCGATTGCTTGTTCTATTGGAATAACACGCATTAAACCTATACCTACAGGAAAATTGCCTGCTGTCTTTGGCCCTCTAACTCTTCCGTAAGCTTCAAAGGATTCAGCAATTTGAGGGTATTTTTTTACATTTTCTTTGTTGTTTACCATCATTTCCATAATTCCTGGAACCCAAGTCTCATACCAATATTTATCAACTCCATCGATTTCATTGACAAAACATACACCCGCAACAGCTAAATCCCATAACAAATTAGTTGTTTCTTCTATAGATTTACCACATTGAGATGCTACTTCTTTTGCACTCATAGGTTTACGCATCTTTAAACAAAGAGCTACTTCTGCCATTTCATCTGTAACTACTGGTTCCAAAATCATATATTCTGGATCAGTTGTTTTAATACCAGATTTTGAACCCACCTTTTTTCCACTTACCTTATTAGCAAATTCTAAAACCTTGTCCTTTCTCGACATATTTGAACTCTCCTATAATTATTTTTTAATTTGTATTCCAGTCCCTTACCTCTGTACGTATCCAATCTGCCCATTCATCAATTCCCTCTCCAGTTCTTGCTGATATAGGAATGATTTTGATTTTAGGATTTAATTTCTTAACATGCTGTTTAACAGATTCCAAATTAAAATCAAAGCAATCTATCACGTCTATTTTATTTATCAATAAAACATCAACTATTGAAAACATTAATGGATATTTTAATGGTTTATCATCTCCCTCAGGTATACTTAATATCATTGCATTTTTAGATGATCCAGTATCAAATTCTGCAGGGCATACCAAATTACCTACGTTTTCTAATATTGCAAAATCAATATTATTGGTACCTAATCCTTGTAAGCCCTGTCTCGTCATATCAGAGTCTAGATGACACATTCCACCTGTATGAAGTTGTATTACTTTTGCACCTGTTTTAGAAACCGTATTTGCATCTACATCTGAATCAATATCCGCTTCTAGAACCCCTATTTTCATTTCATCTTTAAGAGCTTCAATAGTTCTTAATACTGTCGTTGTCTTTCCAGAACCAGGTGACGACATAAGATTTAATAAGAAGGTCTTATCTCTCTTTAATTCTTCTCTTAACAAATCTGCTTGTTTGTCATTATCTGCAAATACACTTTGCTTAATCTCAAGTATCTTATACGTATCCATTTAATCACTCCTACCATGTTTATAATTTTAGAATAAAAAATTTAAATTTAATGTTAATGTAAAAAGCTGTATCGTTATTGTTCTAACATTAAATCTATACTAATATATTAAATTAAGACCGCACTAATTCCTCTTGTTATTTGGCCTTCTTGTTGAATCATACGAAATGGAGTTCAACAATATTCGTGATTCAATATTATAATTTAAATTACGGAGGTAAAATTATGTTCTTATTTGAAGCCCAACCAATAGCCAATTGGCTAATGCTGCTCTTAGTATTTATTGTTTTAATTGTTCTAAATGAAATTGGACGTCGTTATAAATGGGGGGGTATCACATTACTAATGATACTACCAGTTGTCCTCACTATATTTGTATGGCCTAAAACTACTGCAGGCACAAGTGTAAATGATTGGTTCCACTATGCTAAAGTTTATTCAGCTTTGGCTGGATGTATAGGCTTTTGGATTATACGCCACGTAAAGGGTGTGGCTAATCACAAATGGGTCTTATGTTTTCCACCATTAATTTTGGCAATTAATATTATTGAAGCAGTAGCACGTGATTTCCAAATTGGTTCATTAGGACTTACAAGAGAAGTATTTGAAGGAATGATGGTTTATAGTGGATCTTGGAACTATTTAAATGGTATTGCTGGTATTTTAAATATTATTACTATAACAGGTTGGATGGGAATCTGTATTAGCAAAGATAAAAGTAAAGATATGTTATGGCCAGATATGTGCTGGTTCTGGATTATAGCTTACGATTTATGGAACTTTGCATATACTTATAACTGTCTTGGTAATCATGCTTGGTACTGCGGTATAGCATTACTTGTTGCTCCAACAGTGACAGCTTTTGTACTAAAAAAAGGCGCATGGCTACAACATCGAGCTCAGACACTTGCACTTTGGTGTATGTTTGCAATGACATTCCCTGCATTTATTGATGAGTCACAATTTGCTGTTAAATCAACACAAGATCCAACTGCGTTATTTATTGTAAGTTTAATTGCATTACTTGCAAATATTGCAGTATTTATCTATATGGTATATAAAGTTAAAAAAACAAAACGTAATCCATATAAGTCAGAGCTTTATATAGATTTAAAATGCTATGAAGATGTAAAGACTCTTACGAAATAATATAAAAATAAGCTTTGCAGCATTGTGCAAAGCTTATTTTATGTCTTTAGATAATCTATGATATTATCATACTATTTCTCCACGTAGTTTTAAATATACTCTATTCTTCAGTGTTCAGATCAGTATTAATTTATTTTTATTTATGATATACTGTAAAATATTGGGGATATTTTATTAACAAAATAAATTCAAGTATTTTCTTGATACATTTAGTATAAAATATTCGAAATTTATTCTGCTCAAAAATAAAAGGAGAAATTGTATGGGAAAATTATCAGTAATTATACCTGCGTATAATGAAGAGAAGATGATATTTAATATCTCAAAGATAATATCATCTCTTTTAGAAAGCAAAAATATTCCTTATGAATTAATTTTTGTAAATGACGGGTCAAAGGATGACACCTGGGAAAAAATTCTACATGTATGCAATGAAAATCAAAATATTAAGGGCTTTAACTTTTCTCGAAACTTTGGTAAAGAATCGGCTATATTCGCTGGTCTTTCGTATGCAAATGGAGATTGTTGTGCTGTAATAGACTGTGATCTTCAGCATCCACCTGAAATATTATTGGAGATGTATAAGAAATGGCAAGAAGGATATGAAGTTGTAGAGGGTGTGAAGGCCTCAAGAGGTAAAGAATCCTTTTTACATAAAATCGCGGCAAAACGTTTTTATTCTTTTATTAGCTCAGCAACTAAAATTGATATGTCCAGAGCTTCTGATTTCAAATTGTTAGATAGAAAAGCAGTAAATATACTTAGATCTATGCCTGAAAAGCACATATTTTTCAGAGCTTTATCATCTTGGGTTGGGTTTAAAACTACTTCAGTTGAATTTGACGTACAAGAAAGAAATGCTGGAGATTCAAAATGGACTACTTCGTCTCTCGTAAAATATGCTATAACAAATATTACATCATTCTCTACTGCACCTATGCAGTTAGTTACTTTTACAGGAATATTATTTTTATTATTCTCAATTATTTTGGGTATTCAATCGCTATATAAAAATTTTACAGGACAATCCCTAGAAGGATTTACAACAGTTATACTCCTATTATTAATTATAGGAAGTGTTATTATGCTAAGTTTAGGGATTGTAGGATATTATATAGCAAAAATATATGAAGAAACTAAAAATCGTCCAAGATATATTGTTTCTGAAAATAAAAACTATAAACATTAAATCAAATTACATTTAGCTATTCATTTTTTACATATACCAAGTAGGTAAATAAAATTTTTCAATAAAAAGGAATTATATATGAATAAATTATTACATCTATTTTATAAATATAAAGAAGTTCTATTATATTTATTTTTCGGAGTTCTAACAACCATAGTAAGTTTTGTTAGTTTTTATTTTTCTAGCGAGATATTTAAAATACACTATCTTATTAGCAATGTGATATCTTGGATATTTGCTGTAGGTTTTGCATACGTAACTAATCGTATATGGGTATTTGAAAGCAAGACTAAAGGGATAAAATCTATATTAAAAGAGATGCTAACATTTGTGAACTGTAGACTATTATCAGGAGCTATAGAAATGATAACATTGTTTATACTTGTAGATATCTTTATAGTCGGTAGTATGTATGCAAAGATTTTTACTCAGATTATAGTAGTTATATTAAATTATGTATTTAGTAAGCTAATAATTTTTAAAGAAAATAAAGATTAAATTTAACTTTATTCATTTTAATCAGGAGGAAACAAAATGAAAAGTAAGTTATTAAAAAATCCGAGATTCTATTTTTCAATAGTATTGATTTTATTTTTCTTGTTCTTTGCTATTCAAGTTCCATATAGTCATGACGATTGGCAATGGGGTAGTCAAGTGAAATGGTCTTTAATGCTTGATGGTTTTAAGAATTACAATGGAAGATATCTTGGAAATTTATTAGAAATACTTATAACAAGAAATGTCTTAGCAAAAAATATTGCTCTTACTTTAGGTATGATATTGATTATATTATCAATCTATAAGCTTGTAGTCCACGAAGCTAAACCTAAAGATAAAACCGCATTATTTTTATTGGCTTCTATTTTGTGTTTAGCTATGCCAAGAGAAATATTTAGGGAAACATACTCTTGGATCGCAGCGTTTATTAATTTTATACCGCCAGTTATACTAATAATATTTTACTTGATTATTATAAACGATGTTTTCGACAACAAAGTTAATACACTTCATACTATAAAATATCCATTATGGGCAACTATTTTAATGGTGCCGTTAGGTATATCAACACAACTTTTCAGTGAACATACAACAGTATATACTGTCTTTTTAGCAGCGTTTGTAGTTTTTTATACATTTATTAAATATAAGAAATTTTCAAGTCTTCATATAGTATATTTAATCTCTACAATAGTAGGTGCCTTTATAATGTTTTCAAATAGTTCTTATACTAATGCAGCTAATAATACTGATGGGTATAAACAAATTTCCTACTCTGTAATAAGTATCGTTGATTTATACGTCAAGCAGATATCTAATTACTTATTTTTAAATAACTGGTTGTTAAACAGTGTACTTGCTATAATATGTATAATTATAATTCAAAAAAGTATAGATTCTAACAAAAAAAGTATAGTAAAGTCTATAATTGGGAAATTTCAAGTATTTATTTTATCTACTTACATAGCATATAGTATTTGCCATAAGGTATACCCAGCGTGGAATATATTTACTAATGCTGATAAGACTTCATATTTCAATTCACTGTATTCATTACTATTCTTTGTATGCGTAATAACAGTTATACTTATGTATATTGATTATAAAGGTCTTAAAATGAAAATATTTATGATCTATGGATCCGGTTTTGCAGTTGCAATGCCTTTAATTATTGCAAATCCAATAGGGGCTCGTTGTATATTTGCATCGTACATATTTTTCATTATATCTACTCTACAATTACTTGTGTATTTACTTAATAACTCAGATATTAAACTGCAATCGTTTAGTTTTACTATGATGGGAATTTTAACTATGATATGTATTTTTTATTCAAGTATATTTATAGATGTAGGTATTGCAGAAAATACTAGGATAGAAACTATAAATAACGCCGTATCAAATGGAGAAAAATCTATCACTCTTTACAGGTTGCCATATGAAGATTATTATTGGATAACAGTTCCACCTGATAAGTATTGGGAATCATATTATAAGGAATTTTACAATATACTTCAAGATGTTGAACTTTATTTTGAATAAAATTGAAATGAATATATAAAATTAAATTAAACTTAAGTTTATCAAAGACCTTTATGCGATTCGCCTAAAGGTCTTTTAATTAATATAGTTTGTCTATTAAGTATAGGAAGATTTTGATACACTCAATTTTCGTTATCTTATTAAAAGAAGTGATTCTCCGCTTTCTGTTTTTTATACTCTAACGGAGTCATACCCATTGATTTACGAAATTTATTTATAGTAACTTGTACTGTTAAATCCAACCATATAAGCGACTTCAGTTATATTAGTATCTGATTGTTGGAGAAAGAATAGACTCTTTTCAATCCTGTAATTTATAACATAGTTTAATGGAGATATACTTAAAAACCTTTTAAAATATCTGCAACATTCTGATCTACTTAATTGTCCTGATCTAGATTTATATTTATTAGTTCAAATTTAGTATATTTAAATGTTTTTATAAGCTATTATAATAATATTATTATATTTAAAAGGAGTAATCAATATGGATACATCAAAAAGACAAGAGGTTTATTTTATGTAATAATAGGAGCAATATTTTGGGGTGTAGGAGGAACTGTTTCACAAAAACTATTCCAGCAATACTTTATTGAAGTTGGATGGCTTGTGACTGTACGATTACTTATATCTGGGATTCTACTTTTAACAGTGCAATTTTTTACTAGAGATAGGCGACAAATACTAGATATTTGGAAAAATAAAAATATGTCAATCAAATTAGTAGTATTTGGTCTTTTAGGAATGCTAGCTGTACAATATACATACATGGCATCTATCAAACATGGTAACGCTGCAGTTGCTACATTATTACAATATTTAGCACCAGTTTTTATAATTTTTTATTCATTATTACTTAAGAAATCAGCTTTAACACGAAAAGATGTTATGACTGTCACACTTGCTATAATAGGTTGTTTTTTATTACTTACTAATGGTTCTATTTCTAAACTTTCAGTCCCAAAACCAGCAATATTTTGGGGAGTTCTAGCAGGTATTTCATTAGCTTTTTACACTTTATATGCGGTTTCATTATTAGAAAAATATGATTCTCTTGTAGTAGTTGGGTGGGCTATGATTATTGGTGGTTTTTTATTTAGCTTTATAAATCCACCTTGGGTAATTAATACTAGCAACTTTACTTTTGAATCAAGTCTATATTTATTATTTGTTATTATATTTGGAACTATGATTGCATTCTGGTTTTATATTGAAAGTTTGCAGTACCTAACGCCTAAAGAAACTAGTTGTCTAGGAACTTTGGAACCTTTAGCCGCTGTTTTGACCACAGTTTTTTGGCTCAAAGAATCTTTCGGTAGATTTCAATGGTTAGGTACTATTTGTATCATAATTATGATATTATTAATGGCATTATATAAAGAGTCTTCTTCAATTAACAAAAATGATACTATATGTAGAAATTGATTAGACTAGTATTTATTAGAGTATAAAAAACGTTAGACCTTCAACTATATTGAAGTTGAAGGTCTAACTTTATCATATCTCTAAAACATATTTAACATTTCTCATTACTAATTAATTAAGTTTAAATATGTATAAATGATTATTTTTAATAATATTTTGTAACTCATTTATAAACCTACTAACATGAAATCCATCACAAATAGCATGATGAACTTGTATTGATATAGGTAATAATACTCTATTATCTTGTTCAAAATACTTACTTAGTGTAAATATTGGTAACAAATATGTACCATCTGATATAATATTTAGATTAAACCCTGTAAAACTAACCCATGGTATACTTGAAATAGGAAAAATATTATCTGGGATATTTGTTTGAGGATTTAATTTTTTAGAATTTGTATATAACTCTACTTCTGTCTTATAATTGTTATAAAACTTACTAAAATCATCCTCGTATTTAATCCATATATTAGAAAACGTCTCATTTTCTTTATTAAAAATTGTAAAGCTTGGGTTTATTACATCCCAGTAACCTAACCTACCTTCGTTATCGAAACAAGTTCTAAATTCACTAAACTTGTTAACTGCTTCTGTTATTGAATAAATAATTGTTGGATAAAGTTTTATATTATTAAATTTTGTGTACTTTAAAATGTCTGTTATATCTAAATTGCATGTAATACTAAATGTACAATTAGAAGCGTTTAAAATGTGATTATAATGTTCTTTTCTTTTCCAGTTTTCAATATCAATTAAATTAAATTTCATTTTTGCCTCCTAAAATCTTTTTAAATATTTAATAATAATTTTCTATAAAATAGTTAATTTCAGAAGGCTTATTTACGTGTTCTAACCATATTAATCTCCTTTTTTAAATTCTTTGTTGTAATTTATTCATCAATATAAATATAACATATTCCCTATACTATACTCTAGGATTATTTCTAGGTATTGTATATACATCTTTAGGATTATTATATAAATCTTCAGATTTACCAACTTCTACTTTTTATTCATAACCACTATTTCATCACAGAAATATCTTATTATATTTATTGTGAGATATAAATAAATATGTTAACCCATAGCTTTTCTTAAATCTAACATTAGATTACATAAAAAAGGCCGTCAACTATTAATAAGTTGACGGTCTTTTAAGCGAGTAGTTAATAACGCTACTATATTACTATTATTATATTTTATAATTGAAGTTCTAAACCTTCATTTAAATATTCTTCTGTTGTATTTCCACGTATTTCATCAGCTGTTACTATCTTTTTATTTTTAAATATACTATATCCTATATATGCAGCTAATACACTAACTACTATACATCCTGCGCTGGCTATTAATGCACTTTTACCGTTTTGTGCTAAGGCTATAGCAAATCCTGCTATTGGAGTTGCCATACCAGGTGTATCGACAGTAAGGCCCATCATTGCTATAATTACTCCAGACATAGCCCCACCAATAAAGTTTGTTATATAAACTGGAATTGGATTAGCTGAAATTATATCTGATTGTGTTAAAGGTTCTATAGCAACAGATATAGTATCTTTCTTAGATCCAAATTTCATCTTAGAGAAAAATACATAGTTCATGAATGATGAACCAAAAACAGCTAAAGCACCGATTGCCATAGGTGTTCCAGTTAATCCAATAATAGAAGTCAATGCCATTGAACTAAGTGGAGCTGTTGCTACAACAGTTATAACACCACCAAGTATAAGCCCCATTATAACGGGTGAAGTTGTAGCTGCCTCTATTAATATTTGACCTATTTGAAGTAAAGTGCCAGATACTACTGGATCCATAAACTGAGCTATAAATCTTGCTAAAGGAGCACCAACTAGTATTATTACTATTAGATCAAGACCAGCTGGAACTTTCTTTTCTAAAAATTTAACAACAAATGATGTTAAATAACCAGCTATAAAACCTGGTAATATTCCAAACCCAGAACAAGCTAAACCAGTTAATACTGCATATACCGGAGATACTCCTAGTGCAAGAGGAACCAATATCCCTGCTGCAACTCCCCCTAATGAACCGTTTGCCGCTCCAACCTCACCTAAGAACTTTATATTCATCAAGTTACCAAATACCGAAGCATGAAAAGCTTCAACTAAGAAACTAGCACAGGCAGCGTTTGCCAATGCACCCATAGCCTTCATTCCTTTAGGTGCTTTATAACTAAATAATGTAAAAAGTGATAAGACCACTAATAATAAACCTGTACCCATTAAGATTTTTAACATTAAGATGTCCTCCATAAAATTAATATAATTGCTATTTTGATGTTAATAGTTTAGATATTAACTACTTATTTACTGTCGATTGCCTCTACAATAGCAATAGTACATAGAAGCTTTCCGCATATACTCTGCTTACTTAACTCTATCGTGCTCCTCCTTTTCATGCTTCAGATATTTCTTAACAACGTTTTCATTTCGCATTTAAATATTATCATACGAAAATTTCCGAGTCAACGATTTTTTTCTAATTATAAAATTATTTTTATAAATGGAAATATAATCCATAGCCTTGAATCCTTCAAAAATAGAATTGTAGACAATATCTTTTACTCATGATAGACTATTTTTATAAAAACATGTTATTTTGAAAGGGTGAATGAGGACTTGGATTTTGGATCAATTTTGAAAAATCTTCGAAAGAAAAAACAACTTACGCTGCAAACGCTATCAGAAGAAACAGATTTATCGATTTCTTATTTAAGTAAACTTGAGAATAATTTAAGCAGCCCTACTTTAATAAATCTGCAAAGAATTTGTAATGCGTTAGAGATTTCAATGGCTGAGATGTTAGAAATTAAAACAGATAAAACTACTAGACTTATACGAAAAGATGAGTGTCCAAAAATTTATGAAACAAATTCCGGCCTCAATTATCATCAACTGTTCAATCTTGCTCAAAAAGTTAAAATTGTAAGTATGACGATGAATGAAGATAATTATACTGAAGAATTATCGTGGGGTCATCATTACGATGAGGTTGGAATTGTAATTGAAGGTTCTATATTTGTTACTGTTTCAGATGAAACATATCAACTCTTTGCTGGAGATGTGTTTTTTATAAAAGCACATGAGACACACAAATTTCAAAAAGCCACAGAAGGTATTTGTGTCGTTCATTGGATATACCTTATTGACTAATATAAAAAATAGTCCTATAACTTCAAATTAGTATTAGTTAAAGGACTATTTTTTATTTTAAAATTATCTTGTATAATAGTATTTTTCCTATCTACTAATACTCTATTTTTTATAATCAAACATTCTCAAGAAGCTCTATAAAAATATCAAAAATGGTAATCCTAATTTTAGTTATAATCCTACTATGGCAGTTATCCACTAATTATTTTAATTTTACTTATAATTTTTTTACAATGTCAAGTAAAAAATTATTTATTCGACACAATTTATATTTTTGTATATAATAATCATGACTTTGTATACATACAAAAATAAGGAGAATTTTGAGATGTTTAAAAAAAGAATTAAACTATTATTATTAGCTACAATATTTTCATTGATACTCGTTGGTTGTAACAAAAATTCAAAAGATAATATTGAAAAAGATGTTGTTCAGGAAAAGAAGCAAACAAGCATTACTTTGAGTTTTGTAGGTGATGTTACAATGGGTAATGATATGGGCTCCACTGGTGGATATACATTTGACAGAGAATTTATAAATCAAAATAAAGACTACTCTTATTTCTTTAAAAATGTTAAATCAATATTTGAAAACGACGATATTAGTATAGTTAATTTAGAGGGTCCATTGACAACTTCTACATCTGGTAACACCGAAAAACAATTTGCATTTAAAGGAGATCCTACTTATGTAAATATTTTAAAAGAAGGGAATATAGAAGCTGTAGGTATTGCAAATAACCATTCCTTAGATTATTTTGAAAAAGGGTTAGAAGATACTAAAAATGTACTAGATAGTAACGGTATAAAATATGCAGGAATGGGAGAAAAGGCTATAATTGAATCAAAGGGTATTAAAGTTGGGTTACTTGCCTATAATGGCTGGGATTCTAACTACAATGATAAATATTTAGAAGGCATTAAAAATGATATAAAAGAACTTAAAAAAGAGACCGACTTAGTAACAGTATATTTCCATTGGGGTATAGAAAAAGAAAATTATCCAACTAAAGTTCAAAAAGATTTTGCCCATTTTAGCGT